>NZ_WQDY01000002.1 GCF_013033355.1 Ruegeria lacuscaerulensis | reverse complement strand
GCCTGATCTGGTACACCGCCTCGGGTGGTCTGTTCCCGCTGATCCTGATGACACTGGCGGCGCTGTTCATCGGCTATCACCTGATCATGGGCATCGGTGGCGCGGACATGCCGGTGGTTGTGTCGATGCTGAACTCGTATTCGGGTTGGGCCGCAGCGGCCATTGGCTTCAGCCTCGGCAACGACCTGCTGATCGTTGTGGGTGCGCTGGTTGGCTCGTCGGGTGCGATCCTGTCCTACATCATGTGTAAGGCGATGAACCGGCACTTTGTCAGCGTGATCCTGGGCGGCTTTGGCGGCACCTCGGGTCCGCAGATGGAAGTTGAGGGCGAGCAGGTGGCGATTGACGCCGATGGCGTTGCCGCAGCTCTGAACGACGCGGACAGCGTGATCATCATTCCGGGCTACGGTATGGCGGTGGCGCAGGCACAGCAGTCTGTTTCCGAACTGGTCCGCAAGCTGCGTTCCAAGGGCAAAGAGGTGCGTTTTGCGATCCACCCCGTTGCCGGTCGTCTACCGGGTCACATGAACGTGCTGCTGGCCGAGGCCAAAGTGCCTTATGACATCGTGCTGGAGATGGACGAGATCAACGATGACTTCCCGGAAACGGATGTGGCCATCGTGATCGGCTCGAACGACATCGTGAACCCAGCGGCGCAGGAAGATCCCAACAGCCCCATCGCCGGGATGCCGGTTCTGGAGTGCTGGAAGGCCAAGCAGGTGTTTGTGTCCAAGCGTGGTCAGGGCACGGGATATTCGGGCATCGAAAACCCGCTGTTCTTCAAGGAAAACACCCGCATGTTCTATGGCGACGCCAAGCAGTCGCTGGACAAGCTCCTGCCCATGATCGACTGATCCAAGGCACATAAAACTCAAAAAGGCGCCCAAACGGGCGCCTTTCCGCGTTTCGCGGTAGGTTGAACATCAGGAGGTATCCCATGGAGACTGTAAACGGAATTGGCGGTGTGTTTTTTCGTGCCGAAAACCCCAAAGCTTTGGCCGCATGGTACGAAAAGCATCTGGGCGTAAACCAGCTTAACCCTCTGCCGTGGAAACAGCGTGAAGGCTATACTGTCTTTGCGCCATTTGCGCAGGAAACTGAGTATTTTGGCAGGCTTGAGCAACAGTGGATGATTAACTTTAGGGTCGATGATCTGGCTGCAATGACGGCCCAGTTGGAGGATGCGGGAATCGCTGTTGAGACCAACCCGGAATGGAACAGTGAGGTGGGGCTTTTTGCCCGGATCCACGATCCTGAAGGCAATCCCATCGAGCTGTGGCAACCAAATCAATGAGATAGGTCCAGTGTATACCATTGCATTCACGTAAGTATATGAAATAAAAAGATAATTGATGTTGGAAAATTGTGTCGTATAGTGCGTCGGATGAGACGGAGCCCTAAATGACACCGATTGACGACCATCCACTGCGATACGCATTGGCCAATGAGCTGCACGCCCGACCATTTCCTGTGGCGAACAGTCCGTGCACGGTCGCGTTTCTGGCGATCAAGAAATCGGAAGTCGCTGTCGGGCGGGATCGCCAAGAGGATATGGCGCATCTTGTGAATTTGCTGGACCGCCACGGTGCACAGCACCCGCAGCCTGCTGCCACGCATTTTGCCGGGCAGATCGGCCGTCATTGGCTGAAGTGGGAGCAGCACACGGAATTTGTCACCTATACTGCGATCACGCAGAATGTCAGTGACCGCCCGTTTAACCCCGCCGATTTTGAAGTATTCCCGCAGGACTGGCTGGCCGCCAGCCCCGGTCAGCGCGTGACTTCGGCGATGATCCGTGTGATTGACCGTGCGGATGATGGTACGGTGAAATCTGCTTTGGCGGATTGGTTCGAGCCCGAGAGCCTTGCGGTATCTCGTATGCTGGACAATACCGCCATTTGCGCCAGCGATTTTCGCATCGACCCAGCCGGGCATATGAGATTCGCGTTGTTTATCTCGAAAGGTACAGGCCAACGCAGGATAGGGCGCATCATTCAGCGTATGTGTGAGATTGAGACCTACAAGGCAATGTCGATGTTGGGATTTGCCCGGGTCAAGGAATTGACGCCCCGCATTGGCGAACTGGACGGGAAACTGACACGGTTGATGCGGCAAATGACAGACAACTCGGCTCATCCGGATGAGTTGTTGCCCGATCTGCTGCATACCTCGACCCAGCTTGAAACTCTTTCGGCGCAATGTTCGTTTCGGTTTGGTGCGACTGGAGCATATGAAGCCATTGTAAACCAGCGGATCGAGGTTTTGCGCGAGGAACGGTTCGAGGGCCGCCAGAGCTTTGCCGATTTCATGATGCGTCGCTACGATCCCGCAATGCGTACTGTGAAGTCCACAGAACGTCGTCTGCAAGCTCTGTCCGATCGGGCCATTCGTGCAGGAGAGTTGTTGCGAACCCGTGTGGATGTCGAACGAAGCGCGCAGAATCAGGCGTTGCTGGAAAGCATGGACCGCCGCGCCGATCTGGCCCTGCGGTTACAACACACGGTCGAGGGCTTGTCGGTTGTTGCCATCAGTTATTACGCCGTGTCGCTGGCCAGCTATCTTTTGTACCCATTGACCAAGGCCGGGATCAGCAAGGGGATGCTGACAGCTGCAGTGACCGTTCCAGTTGTTCTGGCAGTCTGGGTGGCTGTGCGAAGGATCCGCAAGCGGTTGGAATAGTCGCCGATTGCCAATCCGCCCCACGCCTGTAGTACTGGCGGGGTTGAACTGCGGAAAGGGGATTGCGTGATTGGCATCGTAACCGCTTGGCGAGCCGTTGCCGCCATGTTCATTCTGAACGGTGCTTTGTTTGGCATCTGGGCCTCTCGTATTCCTGCCGTGCGGGACCGGCTGGACCTCACGCATGAGGCATTGGGGCTTGGCCTGTTATTCATGGCTGCGGGGGCGGTGTGTTCCTTTCCCGTGACAGGCCGACTGACCGACAGGTTCGGTGCGGTGGCAATCACGAGGGTGATTGCCGTTTTGTATACGCTGTCGCTGATCCTGTTGGCCTTTGCGAATGGCTTCTGGTCACTAGCGGCATTTCTGTTTGTCTTCGGCGCGTTTCACGGGTCGATGGATGTTGCCATGAACGCCTGGGCCGCCGAGGTCGAGCAGGCTTACGACAAACCTGTGATGTCTTCGTTTCACGCGATGTGGAGTCTGGGCGCAGGTCTTGGTGCGCTCAGTGGCTACGGAGCGGTTCAACTTGAGTTGACGGTTATGCAACACTTTCTATTGGCAGGGGGTGTTGTTGTGGGGTTGGCTTTGGCGTTGTCCATGGTGCGTTGGACGTCACGTCGTACCGAAAGCTCAAGTGGTAAGGTCTTTGCGCTGCCATCCGGGGCATTGGTTCTGGTCGGCTTTACGGCGTTGTGTGGCGCATTGGGCGAAGGAGCAGTGGCGGATTGGAGCGCGATTTTTCTAAGGGACGTAACAGGTGCCGCAGAAAGCGTCGCGGCACTGGGATACGCCGTGTTCTCGGTGACGATGGTCGCCTTTCGTCTGGCCGGAGGGGTCGTCATTTCACGTTTTGGTCCAGCCGCTACAGCTCGATTTGGCGGGATATGCGCGGCACTAGGGGTGCTAGGAGTTGTGACCGCCTCCGAGGCTACAATAGCGCTGTCTGGATTCGCCTTGATGGGGATTGGATATGCGGTGATCATGCCATTGGCTTTCAGTCGAGCAGCCAACGACCCTGACGTGCCGCCCGGGCAAGCCATCGCAAGTGTGGCAACGCTGGGCTATGGCGGGTTGCTCATTGGCCCTCCGCTTATTGGGTTTTTGGCAGAGATGCTTACATTGCGTCTGGCGTTTACTGCTCTGCTACCGCTGGCGGTGCTGATCGTCTTGTTGTCAGGGGCCTTGCGTCCCGCCAGCACAATAAATAACTGAACCGGGAGAAACACATGCCGATCAAAAACCGCTTCGCCGAATTGCAAAGTGAAATCACCGAATGGCGGCGGGATATCCACCAGCATCCTGAGATCCTGTTCGAAACTCATCGGACCAGTGCATTGGTCGCTGAAAAACTGGCTGAATTCGGGTGCGATGAGGTTGTGACCGGGATCGGCCGGACCGGTGTTGTCGGTGTGATCAAGGGCAAAGCGGATACCAAGGGCAAGGTCATCGGGTTGCGCGCTGACATGGACGCTTTGCCGATCCTTGAGGCAACTGGGCTTGACTATGCCTCGAAGACCGAGGGCGCAATGCATGCTTGTGGTCATGATGGACATACGGCGATGCTGTTGGGCGCGGCCAAATACCTGTCCGAAACGCGCAATTTCGATGGTACTGTCGTGGTGATCTTCCAGCCCGCTGAAGAAGGCGGCGGCGGCGGTCGCGAGATGTGCGAAGACGGGATGATGGACCGTTGGGGCATTCAAGAGGTCTATGGGATGCACAACTGGCCCGGCCGCCCTGTGGGCAGCTTCTCCATTCGCCCGGGTGCGTTTTTTGCTGCGACGGATCAGTTCGATATCGTTTTTGAAGGCAAGGGTGGCCACGCAGCCAAACCGCATGAGACCGTGGACACGACTGTTATGGCCGCGCAGGCGGTCTTGGCGCTGCAGACGATTGCGGCGCGCAATGCAGATCCGGTCGATCAGGTGGTGGTGTCGGTTACCTCGTTTGAAACTTCTTCAACCGCCTTCAACGTGATCCCGCAAACTGTCAAACTGCGCGGTACAGTGCGCACGATGAGTGCTGACATGCGCGATCTGGCGGAAAAACGGATTGGCGAGATTTGTAACGGGGTCGCTGCGACCTTTGGCGGGGCTGTAGACGTGACCTATTACCGGGGATATCCGGTGATGGTTAACAGTGATGAGCAGACGGATTTTGCTGCCGAGGTCGCACGGTCGGTTTCTGGCGACTGCGATGACGCACCCTTGATTATGGGCGGAGAAGACTTCGCCTTCATGCTGGAAGAGCGTCCGGGGGCGTATATTTTGTTGGGCAACGGCGACACTGCTGCGGTGCACCACCCGGAATACAACTTCAATGACGAGGCGATCCCAGCCGGATGCAGCTGGTGGGCAGAAATCGTTGAACAGAGGATGCCATCGGCTTGACCGTTTGCGGCAGCGAGGGGCCAGCCCCTCGCGCTCCCCGAGATATTTTTAGTCAGATGAAGAGTGATCCTGCGCGCCCAGTTCAAGTTGATCGCAGAGAGTGTCAACGATAGCGCTCAGCGCATTTTTCTGGGTGTTGACGCAGGATTGCGCGGCCTTGCGGGCAGTGGTCAGCGCAGTCGGATCGGACAACCATTCGGTGACGGCTGCGGTCAGGTCGGGTGCGGACTGGACCTGTATCGCGCCGCCGGTTTCGATCAGGGGGGCGAAGGTTTCCGCGAAGTTGAAATAGCCAGGGCCGGTGATCACGGCAGCGCCCGCCTGTGCGGGTTCGAACGGGTTGTGGCCTCCGATCTCGCGCAGCGAGCCGCCCAGAAAGACGATGGGGCAGAGCGCGTACCATGTGCCGGTTTCGCCCAGCGTGTCGGCCACATAGACCTGAGTTTCGGGGGTGATCTGGTCATTAGCGGACCGAAAGGCGGCTTTTTGTCCGGTCTGGTCGATCAGCTCAGCAACGTCGCCGCGGCGTTCGGGATGGCGGGGAATCAACAGCAGAAGCAGATCGGGCCAGTGTTTCAACAATTCGGCATGGGCGGCCAGAACGGTCTCTTCTTCACCGGCATGGGTGGAACTGGCAATCCAGACGGGGCGGTCAGCGATCTGGGCTTTCATATCGCCCAGGGTTGCTTGATCTACCGGCAGCGGGTCGGACATCGCTTTGAGGTTGGTTCCGGGTTGCACGCGTGTTTCCGGCGCGCCCATCTGGATCAGGTTTTGCGCAGTCCGATCATTCTGGGTCAGGAAAAGGCGGAAGTGATTCAGAATGAATCGCGCTGTTTTAGGCCGCTTTTTCCAACTTGCTACTGATTTATCTGACAGGCGCGCATTCAGAAGGGCCAGTGGGATTTCGCGTTTTCCAGCCTCGATTATCAGTTGTGGCCAGATCTCACTTTCGACAAAGATGCCCGCATCGGGGCGCCAATGGTTAAGAAAACGCTTCACTGGGCCGCCGGCGTCAAGCGGGGGGTATTGGTGACGCGTGCGGGGCGGCATCCGCTTTTCAATCAACGAAGCCGAAGTCGGCGTGCCCGATGTGATCAGAAACTCGGCGCTTGGCAGTCGTTCGCCTAAGCGTTTTATGAGGCTGATGACCGACAAAGTCTCACCCACGCTTGCTGCGTGGAACCAAATGAGTTGCCCCTTTGGCCGTCGCTGGCTGGCATGGCCGAGGCGTTCATGCTGACGAAGTGTTGGAACGTCAGCAGCAAGCAGCTTTTTGCGAACTGCCCGCCAGACAAACGGTGCCGCAACTGCGGCTAGGCTGCAATACAGGTGGTAGAGCAGTGTCGGTCGGTCAACAGGGGCAGGCACGTCAGCCGCCGGTATGGCTCATGTGTCGGCTCATCTTGCCGTCCACCGCCTGGCGGGAGTAGTCGAAGTCGTGCCCTTTGGGTTTGAGGTTGATCGCTGCGCGGATCGCCTCTTCAAGTGGTTGCTCGGTGTCCGGATGGTCACGCAAAGCGCCGCGCAGGTCCGCCATATCTTCTTGTCCAAGGCACATAAACAGCTCGCCGGTACAGGTCAGGCGCACGCGGTTGCAGCTTTCGCAGAAGTTATGCGACATGGGCGTGATAAAGCCGATTTTTTGATCCGTTTCTTCCAGCCGCACATAGCGAGCGGGTCCGCCGGTGCGTTCGGCAAGATCAGTCACGGTATAGTGGTTTTCGTATTCCTTGCGCACGTCTTTCAGGGACCAGTACTGATCCAGGCGGTCTTCGTTGCCGATATCGCCCATCGGCATGACCTCAATCCATGTCAGGTCCATATCGCGCTCGGCGCACCATTTTGTAATGGTCGGCAGTTCTTCCTCGTTGAAGCCCTTCAGGGCCACAGCGTTGATCTTGATCCGCAGCCCGGCCTTTTGCGCGGCATCAATGCCGTTCAGCACCTGTTTGAGGCGTCCCCAGCGAGTGATCTGCGCGAACTTGTCTTCGTCCAGCGTATCCAACGAGATATTCACCCGGCGCACGCCCGCAGCATAGAGGTCTTCCGAAAAGCGATGCAGCTGCGAGCCATTTGTGGTCAGGGTCAGCTCCTTCAGCGCTCCGCTATCCAGATGGCGGGTCATGGCGTTGAAAAACGTCATGATGTTGCGGCGTACAAGCGGCTCACCCCCGGTGATGCGCAATTTTTCTACCCCCATGTTCACGAAGGTCGAACACATGCGGTCCAATTCCTCGAGCGTGAGCAGGTCTTTTTTGGGTAGGAATTTCATGTCCTCGGACATGCAGTATACGCAGCGGAAATCACAGCGATCCGTGACGGAAACGCGGAGGTAAGTGATGGCACGAGCGAACGGGTCGATAAGTGGAGCTGTCATGGTTCTTAACTAAAGCGGCGCAGGGCCTGCGGCAAGGGCGAACTGCGCTTTGCGCTGGTGCAGATGCGCGCAGGACGATAGGGTTCAGGGATGAAATATGCGCTTTTGGTTTTCTGTGTTTTCCTGGCAGGATGCGAGACGGTTCGGTCGACGTCCGATCGTTTGTTGAAGCGTGGCGATGCCACTGCCCAGCCTGAACCCGTTTCGGCAGATGAAACCCAAGTCGAAGAGGCAACAGCCGACGACGAGCCTTTGCCCGCGACTGCCGCTGGGTGGCTTGGGGCGAAAACGACCATTGCCAGTTTAGGCGATCCGACTACGCCGGGCCGGTGGTTGCGCACACCTCTGGTCGATACCGAGTTTACCGGACGGGTGGTCGTTCCACGCACCGGGGCACAAGCCTACATCACTCTGGTTCCCTCACCGGGACCGGAAGGTGGGGGCAGCCAGTTGTCTCTGGATGCCATGCGAGCTTTGTTGCTGCCGTTTGACGAATTAGTCGAGTTGGAAGTCTATTCCAACTGACCCCTGAGGTATTTCCCCGCTTCGCGACGGGCAAAGGGCTTCATTGCTTCTCCGTGCGCGTCCAGAAAGGCAACGACCCTGGGTTCATCGTGTTTCGACAGATCACGCAACCACCATGCGATTGCCTTTTGTATGAACCACTCCCGATCCGGGACATAGCCTGCGGCCCATTTCAGAATGCGGTCGCGGCGGTGCAGATCATCGACTTTGGGGTGGTTTTGCTTGGTCCATGGCAAAGTGGCCACCAAAACCGCGCGGCGCGTCCACATATGCTCGGAGGTCGTCCATGCTTCGACCTGATCCAGCCGGGATGGCTCTGCGGAAAGGCGTTTTTGCATCGCCATGCAAGCATGATCGGCGATCGCCCATGCGTCGAAGTCGGGCAACCAGCTTTGCAGCAAGTCCCAAACCGCGTCGTCTGATCGGATGCGCGCTTGTGTAAGTAATTTCGCGGCAGCAATACGGGCTTCGTGAATATTCGTCTGCCAAAGCGCATCTGCCAGAGCGACGCGATCCGACACAACCAGTTCTTGTCGCCAGCTTTTGGTCAAATCATTCAGAACCGGATTGGGCACGCCCAGATAGGGACGGTCCGCCTTGTGATAGGCGGCGGCCTGCTGCGCGCGCTCAGTGTCCGAAAATGTTTTGATCTGGTCCAGATATGTGGCGGCTTGCATCATTCGACGGTGACGGACTTCGCCAGATTGCGCGGCTGGTCCACATCCGTCCCCTTTGCCACGGCTGTGTGATAGGCCAGTAGTTGCGCCGGAACCGAATAGAGGATGGGCGCAAGGCCCGGGTGGATATGCGGCATTCGAATGGTGCTTTGCACCCCGTCCTTGGCCTCGGCGATGCCGTCATCGTCGGAAACGAGGATGACTTTACCTTTGCGCGCCATGACCTCTTGCATGTTCGACACCGTCTTGTCGAAAACCGCATCGCGCGGGGCCATCACCACCACAGGCATATGCTTGTCGATCAAGGCGATGGGCCCATGTTTCAGCTCACCTGATGCATAACCTTCGGCGTGTATATAGCTGATTTCTTTCAGTTTCAGTGCGCCTTCCATTGCCAATGGGAACATTAGGCCGCGGCCCAGAAACAGAACGTCGCGCGCCTCGGACAGGCGTTGGGCAGCGGCGCGAATGGCATCGTTTTGCTCCAGCGCGGTGTTCAGCACAGATGGTAGGCCGCGCAAGGCGGCGGCGTGATCAGCCAGTTCCTCGGGAGTCAGAGTGCCGCGATCAGCGGCCGCTTTCAGCGCCAGCATTAGCAACACGCTCAGCTGGCAAGTGAAGGCTTTGGTCGAGGCGACGCCGATCTCAACCCCCGCATGGATCGGCAGAGCAATATCGCTTTCCCGCGCGATCGAGCTTTCGGGAACATTGACCACCGAGACGATCTTGTCGGCCTTGCCCTCGCAATAGCGCAGCGCGGCCAGCGTGTCGGCGGTTTCGCCCGACTGGCTGACGAACAGCGCTGCTGTGCGACCGGGAATGGGCGGTTCGCGATAACGGAACTCGCTGGCGATATCGACCTCGACAGGGATTTGCGCCAGTTGTTCAAACCAGTATTTCGCGGTCAGGCAGGCATAGAAAGCGGTGCCGCAGGCGACCATGGTCAGACGGTCCAGCTTGGTGAAATCCAAATTGCCGGGCAGGGTGATCTCGTCCCCGCCGGTGCGCAGATAGGATCGGATCGCCTCGGCCACGACAACGGGTTGTTCGGCGATTTCTTTGGCCATGAAATGCTTGTGCCCGCCCTTGTCGGCGCGGGATTGGTCGATCTTGATCTGGCGGAGCTCACGATTGACCAACTCACCGGCTTCGTTGCGGATCTCCAGCGAGGTGCGGGTCAGCACGGCGCGGTCACCCTCTTCAAGATAGGTGATACGGTCGGTTAGCGGGGCCAATGCGATGGCGTCCGAACCTACGTACATCTCGCCATCCCCGTGACCGACGGCCAGCGGAGAGCCCTTGCGCGCCGCCACGATCAAATCGTCCTGACCGTCAAAAAGGAACGCCAACGCAAAAGCCCCCTCAAGCCGGTCGATGGTTTTGAATGCGGCGTCAACCGGCGACAGGCCCGTATTCAGGAAATGCTCGGCCATGAGGGCGACGGTTTCGGTGTCGGTTTCGGTGACGAAATCGACGCCATGTTCTGCCAGTTCGGCCCGTAATTCGCGGTAGTTTTCCACGATTCCGTTATGAACCACGGCCACGGGGCCCGCCTGATGCGGGTGCGCATTCGTGACCGAGGGTACGCCATGGGTGGCCCAGCGGGTATGGCCGATACCCGATTTACCGGGCAGGGGGTCATGTACCAGCAAATCGCTGAGGTTCACCAGCTTGCCCACTGCCCGTCTGCGTCCCAACGCGCCGTTGTTCACGGTCGCAATCCCGGCGCTGTCATAACCGCGATATTCAAGGCGCTTCAGCGCCTCGACCAGAATGGGGGCGACCTCGTGTTCACCCAATACGCCTACGATACCACACATGGGTCAGGCTCCTTTATCGCGGCGAGCCTTCTTCGCCTTGAGCATTTCAAAAAGTTTGCGCGCATAACCGGGTTTATTGTCCTGCTTGGCGCGCGCCACGGCCAGTGCGTCTGGTTCCACGTTGCGCGTGACCACCGTGCCGGTCGCCGTCATGGCGCCGTCGCCGACGGTCACGGGGGCAACCAGCATGGTGTTTGATCCGATGAAGACATTCTCGCCAATCGTGGTTTTGTGCTTCATCACGCCATCATAGTTACAGGTGATCGTACCCGCTCCGATATTTGTTGCGGCGCCAACGGAGGCATCCCCGATATAGCTGAGGTGGTTGACCTTAGCCCCTTCGGCGACCTCGGCATTCTTGATTTCGACGAAATTCCCGATGCGCGTGTTCTCGGCCAGTTCCGCGCCGGGGCGCAGGCGGGCGTAGGGGCCGACGATAGCTCCGCGGCTGACATGGCAGCCTTCCAGATGCGAAAACGCGCGGATCGTCGCGCCACTTTCGACGGTTACGCCGGGGCCGAAGACCACGTTGGGCTCGATCACCGTGTCCCGCCCAATGATCGTATCGGCGGCCAGATAGACGGTGTCGGGGGCCATCAGCGTGACGCCTAGATCCAGAAGTTCAGCGCGGGCACGAGCTTGGAAGACATCATCGGCGGCCGCCAAATCCGCACGTGAATTCACACCCAGCGTCTGCGCCTCGTCACAGGCAACGGCGGTGACTTTCAGATCCCGGCTGCGGGCGATCTCGACCACGTCGGTCAGGTAGTATTCCTTGGACGCATTGTCATTGCCCACGGCGTCTATCAACGAGAACAACGTCTGCGCGTCACATGCCAAAAGTCCAGAATTGCAGAAGCTTATCGCGCGTTCCTCATCCGAGGCATCCTTGTATTCAACGATCCGTTCCAGCGTGTCGCCCTGCATGACAAGGCGGCCGTAGCGAGCGGGATCGGCGGCCTCGAACCCCAGAATGACCAAATCATTCTGTGCGCGTGCCTCGATCATCCGTTCCAGCGTGTCGGGCTGCAGAAACGGCGTGTCACCGTAAAGGACCACCACGTCGCCTTCGAACCCCTCCAGCGCGGCGCGGGCCTGGGCGACGGCATGGGCGGTGCCCAACTGTTCCTCTTGTACGGCAATCTGCGCGGTCTCATCCTCGGCTGTGGCGACCTTGGCAACGGCCTCGGAGCCGTGGCCGGTGATAATCACCGTGCGTTCGGGCGACAGCACGGCCCCGGCGCGCATGGCGTGGACTAGCATCGGAGCTTGCGCGATGGGATGCAGAACTTTGGGGATATCCGAATTCATCCGGGTGCCTTTTCCGGCGGCGAGGATGACAAGGGCGGTGCTCATGAATTCGTTTTCTCTTTGTGTTTTGTTGGCGACCGTTTTATCCGCTGGGGGCAAAGGCGCAAGCGGTTCGGGCATCAAACTAGATTGCCGTTTGCAACACGACGTGGCGAAAACCCGCCGAGGCAGGAGGCTTTATGCGTACCGTAATCTTCGATCTGGATGGAACTTTGGCGGATACATCCGGCGATCTGCTGGAGGCCGCGAACCATTGTTTTCGTCATATGGGCCATGGTGATGTGCTGATCCACGGGCAGGACGCGGGCGTGGCACTTCGGGGTGGTCGGATGATGCTGACCCACGGGTTAAAGCGTGTTGGAGCATTCGAAGAGCAGACCATTTCGGACTATTACCCGATGTTGCTGGAGGCCTACGCGCAGGCCATCGACACCCATACCACCTTCTATCCCGGCGCGTTGGACGCGGTTGAGGCGCTGAAAGCGGCCGGTTACGGCGTGGGCATCTGCACCAACAAGCCCGAGGCGCTGGCGCATCAGTTGCTGTCACAGATGGGAGTGCGGGATCAGTTCGCCGCTCTGGTCGGGGCGGATACGTTGCCCGTGCGCAAACCCGACCCCGAACCGCTGCGCGAGGCTGCGCGGCGGGCAGGTGGTCATCCCGACCTGTGTGTTCTGATCGGCGACTCCGATACCGACCGGAACACGGCAAAGGCGGCGGGCGTGCCTTCGGTTCTGGTTACATTCGGCCCTTCTGGTGACGATATGGCCGCGCTGGAGCCCGAGGCGTTGCTGCATCATTTCGATGATCTGCCCCGCGTGGTCGAGGGGTTGATTGGTGCGGCGGCTTAGTCTCTTGACCCGAGCGGGCGTGAGGACCAGAACAGAGCCATGACCGAGATATTCACTGGCAGCTTCACCCAGCAGGAACCCATCCCCGAAGAGGCGGTCGAGGCCGCGCTCGCTGTACTGCGCCATGGGCGGTTGCACCGTTATAACGTGGTGCCCGGAGAACTGGGCGAAACCGCGTTGCTGGAGCAGGAATTCGCGGCGCAGATGGGGGCGAAATACTGTCTGGCGGTATCCTCGGGCGGATATGCGCTGGCCGCGGCCCTGCGCGCAGTTGGGGTGCAGCCGGGTGATCCGGTGCTGACCAATGCTTTCACGCTGGCGCCGGTGCCGGGGTCAATCGCCTCGGTCGGGGCGAGGCCTGTGTTCGTGGGCGTGACCGAAGGGTTGGTGGTTGATCTGGACGATCTTGAAGCCAAGCTGGATCAGGCGCGAGTGCTGATGCTCAGCCATATGCGCGGGCATCTGTGCGACATGGACCGGCTGATGCAGATGTGCGACGCCGCAGGAGTGATCGTGATCGAGGACTGCGCCCATACGATGGGGGCAGCGTGGCGCGGGCAATTGTCGGGGCGGCAGGGGGCCATTGGGTGTTATTCCTGCCAGACCTACAAGCATGTGAACTCGGGTGAGGGCGGCTTGCTGGTCACCGATGATGAGGAACTTGCAGCGAAGGCGACGATGTTGTCGGGCTCGTATATGCTGTACGAACGTCATCTGGCCGCACCGGGGCCAGAGGTGTTTGAGCGGATCAAATATAACACCCCCAATGTCTCGGGCAGGATGGATAACCTGCGGGCGGCGATCCTGCGGCCTCAACTGCGGGATCTGGACCAGCAGGTTTCGCGCTGGAACGAACGCTATGCTGAGATCGAAGATGGTCTGCGCGACACGCCCGGCCTAACTATTGTCGAACGGCCCGAAGGTGAGACCTATGTGGGCTCATCCATTCAATTCCTCTTGCTGGATTGGTCGCCCGAGCGTATCGCCGAGGTGATCCACCGCTGTGCTGCGCGTGGGGTCGAGTTGAAGTGGTTCGGTGGGGCCGAGCCCACTGGTTTTACCTCGCGATACGACAGTTGGCGCTATGCGGATAGTGCGCCTCTGCCCGCCAGTGACCGGGTCCTGGCGGGGATCATGGATATGCGGGTGCCGCTGACATTCTCGCTGGAGGATTGCCGCCTGATTGCGCGGATCATCCGGGCCGAGGTTGGCGCGGTCTATCAGTCGTAATCCAATCGAGTGCGCCTGCAGCGCACGCTCTATGTAAACACAGCGCCGCCCTGACGGGTCGGCGCTGTGTTTGTGTGTGGCCGTCGTTGACGCTGAAAGGATTCGCTGATAGTTATTTGAACAACCGTTCATTAATGCGAGGGGAGGAAATCGCAGATGTTCACGGCCACCATGCAGTTTGACCTGGGCGAGGATGTAAACGCCCTGCGGGAATCGGTGCATCGCTGGGCTCAGGAGCGGGTCAAGCCGATGGCCGCCGAGATTGACGCCACGAATGCCTTCCCAAATGCGCTATGGCGAGAGATGGGTGATCTGGGGCTGCTGGGAATTACGGTGCCCGAGGAATATGGCGGGGTGGGGATGTCCTATCTGGCGCATACCGTCGCCGTTGAAGAGGTAGCGCGGGCGTCGGCCTCTGTTTCGTTGTCCTACGGGGCGCATTCGAATCTGTGCGTCAATCAGATCAAGCTGAACGGAACCGATGAACAAAAGGCGAAATACCTGCCGCGTCTGGTTTCCGGCGAGCATGTGGGGGCGCTTGCCATGTCCGAGGCGGGTGCCGGATCGGATGTGGTGTCGATGAAGCTGCGCGCGGAAAAGCGCAACGATCACTACCGGCTGAATGGCAGCAAATACTGGATCACCAACGGGCCGGATGCAGACACTCTGGTCGTCTATGCAAAGACGGACCCCGAGGCTGGATCGAAGGGGATTACCGCCTTTCTGATCGAGAAGGAAATGACGGGGTTCTCGACGTCTCCCCATTTCGACAAGCTGGGGATGCGCGGGTCGAACACATCGGAACTGATCTTTGAAGACGTCGAGGTGCCCTTTGAGAACGTGTTGGGCGAAGAGGGCAAGGGTGTTGCCGTTTTGATGTCCGGTCTGGACTATGAACGCGTGGTTCTAGCCGGGATCGGGATCGGGATCATCGCGGCCTGTCTGGATGAAATCATGCCGTACCTGGCCGAGCGCAAACAGTTCGGCAAACCCATCGGCAGCTTTCAGTTGATGCAGGGCAAAATCGCCGACATGTACACCGCGATGAACTCTGCGCGGGCCTATGTGTACGAGGTTGCCAAGGCCTGTGACCGGGGTGACGTGACTCGTCAGGATGCTGCGGCGTGCTGTCTTTACGCGTCAGAGCAGGCGATGACGCAGGCGCATCAGGCTGTTCAGGCGATGGGAGGGGCCGGGTTCCTGTCGGATTCAGCGGTCAGCCGGATATTCCGTGACGCGAAGCTGATGGAGATTGGTGCGGGAACTAGCGAAATCCGTCGGATGCTGATCGGGCGGGAAATGATGAACGAAATGCTCTGATAGAAAAACGCCCCGCAATCCGGGTGATTGCAGGGCGTTGAAATTGAAGGATCAGAAGCGATGAACGTAGGATACGCCAACCAGCCAGGGATCGATTTCGGCTTCGCCAATGTCGACGCCATCCAGTTTGACGTCCGAGTCGATGTCGAACCAGCGCACGTTCAGGCGCACGGCGCCTTTCTCGGTGATCTGATAGTCGATACCGGCCTGCAGCGAGACGCCGAACGAGTTGTCGATGTCCAGGTCGCCATTGCCCAGCGGCGTCTTCTCGTCAAAGAAGATGGTATAGTTCAGACCCGCACCAACATAGGGTTTCCACGCGCTGCCGGTGTCGAAGTGGTAGTTCAGCGACAGGGTGGGCGGCAGGTGTTTGGTGCTGGCCAGATCGGTGCCGCCAAGCGCGATGTTGTGGTTGAACGGCGTTGCGGCGAGCAATTCGATGCCCAGATTGTCACGGATAAAGTACTCGACAGTGAAGATGGCGCTGACGTCGGAATCGATGTCGGCATCCAGCCCGGCCAGCGTGCCGTTGTCGGATTTCGGGTTCAGATACCCGGCACCGATACCAACGGTCCAGTCACCCTGGTTCTGGGCAAATGCGGGGGCGGCCAGCGCGACAAGCGCAGTGGAGACGGTCAAAGCGGCGAGTTTTTTGGTCATTTTACAGCCTTTGAATTTGTTGATGAGGCGTTCTTGCCCGCCTTTCGGGGCGCAAACTCTGATCTGTGTCAAATTTCTGTGACCCGCGAAAATTCGCGACGCCGGGTAACTTCGTTGAAAACAAAGGATGATGAATATGCGTCCCGCTGAGCGCATACCTGGGTTGCTGACAGAAGGGGGGTGGGACGTGCCTCAGCGCCTCAACATGGCGTTGCAATGCTTGTCGCAACCCGACGACCAAACAGCAATCATCGACCTCACCGCCGCAGAAGGCCAGGGTGTCAGTTTTGGGGTGCTGCGACAAATGACGGATGGTTTGGCCCGGGTTCTTGCGCAGCAGGTACAGCCCGGCGATCGCATAGGGGTTCTGCTAAGCCAATCCCCTTGGTGCGCAGGGGCACATCTAGCGATTTGGAAGCTGGGCGCGATATCCGTGCCTTTGTTCAAACTGTTCCAGCAGGACGCGTTGGCCTCGCGCATTGGCGACTCGGGCGTGCAGATCGTGCTGACGGATGAGGAGGGTGCGGCGCTGCTGGCCAATCTGGCGCGGCCCATTCTGGTGGATCAGATTGCGCCATCAAACGAGCCACTGCCCTTTGCTGATACCGGCCCCGAAGACCCTGCCGTGCTGATCTATACCTCGGGCACCACTGGCAGCCCCAAGGGCGCGCTGCACGGGCATCGGGTACTGACGGGGCATCTACCGGGCGTCTCGATCAGTCACAACCACCTGCGCGACGGTGACTGCCTGTGGACCCCCGCTGACTGGGCTTGGATCGGGGGATTGTTTGATGTGCTGATGCCCGGTCTGGCGCTAGGCATCCCCGTGGTCGCCGCGCGGCTTGAGAAATTCACCCCCGAGGCCTGCGCCGATGTGGTCGCGCGTGGCGGCGTGCGTAACGTGTTCTTTCCGCCCACCGCGCTGCGGATGCTGAAAGCGGCGGATCAGGCCATCCCCGGCCTGCGCTCGGTCGCCTCGGGCGGTGAGCCTCTGGGGGCCGAAATGCTGGCCTGGGGGCAGCAGGCGTTCGGTTTGACGATCAACGAATTCTACGGCCAGACCGAATGCAACATGGTCGTGTCCTCTTGCGCCGAGGATTTCCCGGTGCGCCCCGGTTGTATTGGTAAACCGGTGCCGGGGCATGAGGTAGCGGTGATCGACGAGGATGGCCATCCGACCGATCACGAGGGCGACGTGGCCATCCGCTGTGGCTCGGCTTCGATGCTGTTAGAATATTGGAACCGACCCGAGGAGACCGCGCAGAAATTCCGCGGCGACTGGCTGATCACCGGCGACCGTGGTGTGTGGGAGGGCGAGTACCTGCGCTTCGTGGGGCGCGATGACGACGTGATCACCTCAGCCGGATACCGGATCGGCCCAGCTGAGATCGAGGATTGCCTGCTGACCCACCCGGCGGTGGCAACCGTGGGCGTGGTCGGCAAACCCGACAAGCTGCGGACCGAGATCGTCAAAGCCTATGTGGTGTTGAAGCCGGGGGTCGAAGCGTCGGGCACAGAGCTGCAGGAGTGGGTCAAGGCTCGTCTGGCGCAGTATTCCTATCCGCGCGAGGTGGCGTTTCTGGAGGAATTGCCGATGACGGTGACGGGAAAGGTTGTTCGGAAGGAATTGAAGGCGCGGGCAGCGGCGGAGGTGAGGCGATGAGCTCTAGAAACTCCGCGTCCTTTGGAAAGCGAATTGAGTATTGGGTTATCGGTCTGCTGTTAAAAGATGGCTTCGATGTATTTGTGCCGCTTGTTGATGATGATGGTATTGATGCGATCGTCAGGGGCAAAGCGGGACAAAAGCTCGACTTGCAAATCAAAGCTCGTTCCAATCAGGTGAAATTTGGATCTTCCGCTTTGTTCGGTGTTGGCCAATCCCATCCGGAAGAGCGAGATGGATTTTATTTTATGTTTTATTCAGAACGACTCGACGAAATGTGGCTCATGTCGTCAGCGGATTTCATTGAGAATTGCGTGACCACGTCCTCCGGAAAAAACACCGGAAACCGAAGTGTTTGGATGAACGGACGCTCCAAAGTCAGAAACGAAGAGTATCCGAACCCGAGATTTGATGCGTGGCGCATTTCAAAGCAGGGCCAACCCGACTTCTCGCGATTGAGACTGGCACTAGGGGAATAGAATGAAACTCACATCCAAAGCGATGCCCAAGTCCGAAGCCTTCAAGGCCAACCGAACCGCCCATCTCGACGCGCTGGCGCAAATCTCCTCAGCTGCCGAAACAGCCCGCATGGGCGGTGGTGAGAAATCTCGTGCGCGGCATGTGTCTCGGGGCAAGATGCTCCCCAGGCGCCGAGTGGCGAACCTGCTGGACGCGGGGTCGCCGTTTCTGGAAATCGGCGCAACGGCGGCGCACAGGATGTATGGCGACGCCGCGCCCTGTGCTGGGGTGATCGCGGGCATTGGCCGGGTGCAGGGGCGTGAGGTCATGGTGGTGTGCAACGATGCCACCGTGAAGGGCGGCACATACTATCCGATGTCGGTCAAAAAGCACCTGCGGGCACAGGAGATTGCCGAGGAAAACCATCTGCCCTGCATCTATCTGGTCGACAGCGGCGGCGCGAACCTGCCCAATCAGGATGAGGTGTTCCCAGATCGCGACCACTTTGGCCGCATCTTCTATAATCAGGCGCGGATGAGCGCCAAGGGGATTGCGCAGATCGCTGTGGTGATGGGGTCGTGCACGGCAGGTGGGGCCTATGTGCCCGCGATGTCGGATGTGACGATCATCGTCAAGGAACAGGGCACGATCTTTCTGGCCGGTCCACCTCTGGTCAAGGCCGCGACGGGCGAGGTGGTCAGCGCCGAGGATCTGGGCGGCGGCGATGTGCACACGCGTCTGTCCGGCGTGGCGGACTATCTGGCCGAGGATGATGCGCACGCACTAGCTTTGGCGCGCCGCGCCGTAGGGTCGCTGAACCTGCGCAAACCGCAGACGGTGGATTGGGCCAGCCCTGAGGACCCGGCCTATGACCCCGAGGAAATCCTCGGGGTTGTGCCTGCCGATCTGCGCACGCCCTATGACATCCGCGAGGTGATTGCGCGGCTGGTCGATGGCTCGCGCTTCGATGAGTTCAAGCCGCGCTTCGGGGAAACGCTGGTAACCGGCTTTGCTCATGTTAAAGGCTGCCCGGTTGGGATCATCGCCAACAACGGCGTGCTGTTTTCCGAGGCGGCGCAAAAGGGCGCGCATTTTGTCGAGCTGTGTTCTCAGCGTCGCATCCCGCTGGTGTTCCTGCAGAACATCACCGGGTTCATGGTTGGTCGCAAATACGAAAACGAGGGCATCGCGCGGCACGGGGCCAAGATGGTGACGGCGGTGGCGACGACCTCGGTGCCGAAGGTCACGATGCTGGTGGGCGGGTCATTTGGCGCTGGTAATTACGGTATGGCCGGTCGGGCTTATCAGCCGCGGTTCCTGTGGACATGGCCGAATTCGCGGATCTCGGTGATGGGCGGTGAACAGGCGGCGGGCGTTCTGGCCACCGTCAAACGCGACGGGATCGAGCGGCAGGGCGGCACCTGGTCGGCCGAGGAAGAGGCCGAATTCAAACGCCCGACCTTGGACATGTTCGAAGAGCAATCGCATCCACTCTATGCCTCGGCGCGGCTTTGGGATGACGGCATCATCGACCCGCGCAAATCGCGGGATGTGTTGGCCTTGTCGCTGAGTGCGGCGTTGAATGCTCCGATCGAGGAGACACGCTTTGGCGTGTTCAGGATGTAAAATGGTCGATCCGGAAAAACTGAAATCCCGCTACCCCGGTGCGCAGACCTTTAAGTTTGGAGACAACGCAACGCTGAGCGCCGAGTTGTTGGCGTTGGTGCGCGCGGGAAAGAAAACCGCGACCTGCGGCGCGTTGCGAGACTATCCTGAGGGCAGCGCGGACACTCCGGTTGTGGGGCGGCGCGATATCGCTCTGGATTGGGATGATCGCCCAGCTTTGGTCATCGAAACGGTCGAAGTTTCGATCTGCCGCTATTGCGATGTGACCGAGGAGTTTGCGTTGGCCGAAGGCGAGAATGAGACGCTTGAGGGGTGGCGCGAAGATCACCGCCGGTACTTTGAACGAAATGGCGGGTTCGAGCCCGAGATGGAGCTGCTCTGCGAGCGGTTCCGGTTGGTCGAAGATCTGACGGTTGAGGGGTAAGTCATGTTCACCAAAATCCTGATTGCCAACCGGGGTGAGATTGCTTGTCGGGTGATCGAGACCGCCCAGAAGATGGGTGTGGCCTGCGTTGCGGTCTATTCTGATGTGGACGCCTCGGCCAAGCATGTGCAGATGTCGGATGAGGCCGTGCATATCGGTGGCGCGGCCCCGGCGGAGAGTTATCTGAAGGGCGAAACGATCATTCAGGCGGCGCTCGACACCGGAGCGCAGGCGATCCATCCGGGATACGGGTTTCTGTCCGAGAACCCCGATTTCGTCGATGCGGTCGAGGCGGCAGGCCTTACCTTCATCGGGCCTTCGGCGGATGCGATCCGCAAGATGGGCCTCAAGGATGCTGCCAAAGTCTTGATGGAACAGGCGGGCGTGCCTGTGGTGCCGGGCTATCATGGCGACAATCAGGACCCGGAGCATTTGGCCGGTGCCGCGGACACAATCGGCTACCCTGTTCTCATCAAAGCTGTTGCAGGTGGCGGCGGAAAGGGTATGCGGCTGGTTGAACGTGCCGAAGATTTCGCAGACGCGCTGCACAGTGCGCGAGGCGAGGCGCGCACGGCCTTTGGCAACGACGCCGTTCTCGTCGAGAAATTCGTCTCCAAACCGCGCCATATCGAGGTGCAGGTTTTCGGCGACGGCACCCATGGGGTTCATCTGTTCGAACGCGATTGCTCGTTGCAGCGGAGGCACCAGAAGGTGATCGAAGAGGCTCCGGCACCCGGTATGACGGCTGAAATGCGCGAAGCGATGGGGCAGGCCGGTGTACGCGCCGCCGAGGCGATTGGCTATAAGGGCGCGGGTACGGTTGAATTCATCGTGGATGCCTCGGACGGGCTGCGACCGGATCGGTTCTGGTTCATGGAGATGAATACCCGCCTGCAAGTGGAGCATCCCGTGACCGAGGCGATTACCGGGGTTGATCTGGTCGAATGGCAGTTGCGCGTGGCGGCGGGCGAGACGCTGCCGAAACAGCAGAGTGACCTTTCTATCTCGGGTCACGCGTTCGAGGCGCGGCTGTATGCCGAGGACGTGCCCAAAGGCTTCCTGCCTGCCACGGGGACGTTGACGTATCTGCACTTCCCGGCGCATTGCCGCGCCGATAGCGGTGTGCGGGCAGGGGATACGATCAGTCCGTGGTATGACCCGATGATCGCCAAGGTCATCGTCCACGGCCCCACGCGCGACATTGCGCTGGAACAGTTACACCGTGCTCTGCGTCAGACAGAGGTTGCGGGCACTGTAACCAACCTTGCCTTTCTGGGTGCGCTGACGCGGCATCAGGGGTTCGCGTCGGGTGATGTGGATACCGGGCTGATCGGGCGTGATCTGGATGGGTTGGTTCAGACTACGGCGACCTCAACCCTTGCGACCGTCGCGGCGGCCATGACCGCTGTTGGTTTGGTGGACACATCCGAAGAGACTGGGTTCTCGCTGTGGGCGCCTCTGCATCGTGCCGTTCAGCTGATGGCGGATGAGGTGATTGATCTGGACGTGCAGGTCGAAGGACCGAACCGGCAGGTTTGGCAGCTCGGCGGCGATACTTTAGTGGCTGAACGTGGTCCCGGAGGCTGGATGATCGACAGCACAGCGATGCCGCCTGTATCGGTTGCAGGCTCTCGGATCACTGTGTTCGAGGCGTATGTTCAGGTGTTCGAGATGATCGACCCGCTGGACCGCGATACCAGCGCCACCGGTGACACCAATGTCATCGAGGCCCCGATGCCCGGTCTGGTCAAGGCGGTCTTTGCACAGGCCGGACAAACCGTGGCCGAAGGCGATCGGTTGGCCGTCCTTGAAGCGATGAAGATGGAGCATTCTCTGCTGGCCGCCCGCGACGGCACTGTGGCCGAAGTACTGGTCGAGGCGGGCGCTCAGGTCGAGGCCGGGGCCGCACTGGTCCGGCTAGAGGAGGAATGATCTGTTCCTGCCGCCTCAGCCGTGGCACAGTCGGATCAACAGCTTAGCGGAGGAGTAAGATGGGCGATCGGGTCGAGATATTCGAAGTGGGGCCGCGCGACGGGCTGCAGAACGAGCAGCGGGAAATCCCGGTTGCGGAAAAAGTCGCTCTGGTCGATTGCCTGAGCCGCGCCGGGTTCAACCGGATCGAGGTGGCCAGCTTTGTCTCGCCCAAATGGGTGCCGCAGATGGCAGGCAGTGCCGAGGTGCTGGCCGAGATCAGCCGGGCCGATGGTATCCGCTATGCTGCGCTGACACCAAATATGCGCGGGTACGAGGACGCGCTGGCCGCCAAAGCCGATGAGATTGCGGTGTTTGCCTCGGCGTCCGAGGGCTTCTCGAAGGCAAATATCAACGCGACGATTGCGGAATCCATTGAACGCTTCACACCCATCCTGGAGGCCGCGCGCCATATCGACCTGCCGGTGCGGGGCTATGTGTCCTGCGTGACCGACTGCCCCTATGACGGTCCGACCTCGCCCGAAAAGGTGGCCGAGGTGGCCGACACATTGTTCGCGCTGGGCTGCTATGAGATCTCGCTGGGCGACACGATCGGGCAGGGGACGCCTGACACAATCGCTCATATGCTTTTGGCCGTGCGCGAACGGGTGCCTGTGACGCGTTTGTCGGGGCATTTTCATGACACTACGGGACGTGCCATCGACAATATCGACGCAGCTCTGGCGCTTGGTGTGCGGACATTCGATTCGGCGGTCGGCGGTCTGGGAGGGTGCCCTTATGCGCCGGGGACGGCAGGGAATGTCGCCACTGAATCTGTAGTCGCCCATCTCGATCGGCTAGGATATCAGACGGGCATTGATGTCGCGATCGTGGAAGAGGCCGCCCAGATGGCGCGCGCTATGCGAGCGGAATAAACGATGTTCGAAACGATTTCGGTCACGAATGATACGCGCGGTGTTGCCACTCTGACGCTGAACCGCCCCGGCAAGCATAATGCCATGTCGGCGCAGATGATCTCCGAACTGACGCAAGCGGCAGGGCAGTTGGGGGCGGACGACTCGGTGCGGGTTGTGGTCCTGACTGGCGCGGGCAAGAGCTTTTGTGCCGGTGGTGATCTGGGCTGGATGCAGGATCAGATGGCAGCCGACCCCGAAACGCGGTTCACCGAGGCGCGCAAGCTGGCCGAGATGCTGCAGGCGCTGAATACACTGCCGAAACCTCTGATCGGGGCGCTGCAGGGCAATGCGTTCGGGGGCGGTGTTGGGCTGGCCGCGGTCTGTGATGTGGCCATCGGGGTCGACACATTGACCATGGGGCTGACCGAAACGCGGCTTGGGCTGATCCCGGCCACGATTGGTCCGTATGTCATCGCGCGCATGGGCGAGGCACGGTCGCGGCGGGTTTTTATGTCTGCACGCCTTTTCGATGCCAGTGAGGCGGTTGAGCTTGGTTTGTTGGCGAAAGTGGTTGCAGCCGTCGATTTGCCCGAGGCGGTCGAAGCCGAAGTGACCCCCTATTTGTCCTGCGCGCCGGGTGCTGTCGCTTCGGCCAAGGGATTGGTGCGTGATTTGGGGCCAAGAATAGATGACACGGTAATCGACCAGACGATCCGCGCTTTGGTTGGCCGTTGGGAAACCGACGAGGCCAAAGAGGGAATCGCCGCCTTTTTCGAGAAACGAAAACCAACCTGGATTAGTAAGGATTAGACGATAGCCGTCGTGCCGTGGTGATAGGAATCACCCTTCCGGAATAACCTTTGATGGCAAGCAGATATTTCACGCCCTGCGCGTTTGTGTTCGGTTGACCCTCTGACCCGGCAGGGATAGAGAATGTCCAGTCAACACGCCAATTGACGGCGCACCCTTTGGGGGCATGCGCAGGAAAGGAGCTTTACGTGGAAGACCTGCTGCGGGAGTACCTCCCGATTCTGGTGTTTCTGGCCATTGCCGTGGGCCTTGGAATCGTCCTGATTCTGGCCGCTGTGGTTCTGGCTGTCCGCAATCCCGACCCCGAAAAGGTCAGCGCATATGAATGTGGCTTCAACGCCTTTGACGATGCGCGGATGAAGTTTGATGTCCGGTTCTATCTGGTCTCGATTCTTTTCATCATCTTCGATCTGGAAATCGCGTTCCTTTTCCCATGGGCCGTGGGCTTTAAAGACATCAGCGATGTGGGCTTCTGGTCCATGATGGTGTTCCTGGGCGTTCTGACCATTGGCTTTGCCTATGAATGGAAGAAAGGGGCCTTGGAATGGGAGTGATGACGGGTGCAAACACCGCCGGCGTCGATAAAGAAGTCGCCACCCAGGCCCTGAATGCCGAGTTGCAGGACAAAGGTTTCCTGCTGACCTCGACCGAGGACATTATCAACTGGGCGCGAACCGGATCGTTGCACTGGATGACATTCGGTTTGGCCTGTTGTGCTGTTGAGATGATGCACACCTCGATGCCGCGCTATGATGCGGAACGGTTCGGTATCGCGCCGCGTGCGTCCCCACGTCAGTCGGACGTGATGATCGTGGCTGGGACGCTGACCAACAAGATGGCCCCGGCGCTGCGCAAAGTTTACGATCAGATGCCCGAGCCGCGTTATGTGATCTCGATGGGGTCCTGCGCCAATGGGGGCGGGTACTACCACTATTCCTATTCTGTCGTGCGCGGTTGCGACCGCATCGTTCCGGTGGATATCTACGTGCCTGGCTGTCCTCCGACCGCTGAGGCGTTGCTTTATGGCCTGATGCAGTTGCAACGCAAAATCCGCCGCACCGGCACGATTGTGCGCTGAAGGAGAGGTTGAATGAGCGAAGCACTCAAAGAACTCGGCGCACAGCTGGAACTCAAGCGCACTGATTGCGTTCTGTCCTGGGACGTGACTCATGGCGAACTGAACGTGGATGTGGCCCCGTCGAGCCTGGTTGAATTCGTCGAATTCCTGAAATCCGACCCGAACTGCAAGTTCTCGTCTCTGGTCGATATCACCGGCGTCGATTACCCGGAACACGCCAAGCGGTTCGATGTGGTTTATCACTTCCTGTCCATGTACCAGAATCAGCGGATCCGCCTGCGGGTGTCGATCCGCGAGGAAGACATGGTGCCTTCGATCGTCGATGTTCACCCCTCGGCCAACTGGTTCGAACGTGAGGTGTTCGACATGTTCGGCATCTTATTCTCGGGTCACCCCGATCTGCGGCGCATCCTGACCGACTACGGCTTCCGCGGCTATCCGCTACGCAAGGATTTCCCGACAACGGGCTATACCGAGGTTCGTTATGACGAGGCCGAAAAGCGCGTCGTTTACGAGCCGGTGAGCTTGGTACAGGAATACCGGCAGTTCGATTTTATGTCCCCCTGGGAAGGTGCGAATTACATTCTGCCGGGGGATGAAAAACAGGAGTAACCGTCATGTTTGAGTTCCTGATCTGGATAATTCTGGTGGTCGCAACGGTCGTACCGATGATCAAGCTGCTGCCGCATTTCGGGATCAACAAGAACTGGGCGTTTGCCTGCATTATCTCTCCGGCTGTGATTGTCCTGTTGTGGATGATGGCCATGAAGCTGCAAGAGATGGAGCGACGCTGACATGATGGGCGAATTGATCATTTTGGGCGCTTTGGGCGTCTTGCTTGCAGGGGCCGCAGCCAAGGCGGCTGAGGCCGAAAAGGTCCGGGTTCGGGCCGAAGCAAAGAAGAAACGAGGGCGTTGATGGACGGCTCAAGATACGATGACGGCAGCACAGACGCGCTGAGCGGAGAACAGAAGATTCGCAACTTTAACATTAACTTCGGCCCGCAACACCCTGCGGCGCACGGAGTTTTGCGTCTGGTTCTTGAGCTTGACGGCGAGATTGTCGAGCGTTGCGACCCGCATATCGGTCTGCTGCACCGTGGTACTGAGAAGCTGATGGAAAGCCGGACGTATCTGCAGAACCTGCCGTATTTCGACCGTCTGGATTACGTGGCACCTATGAACCAGGAACATGCCTGGTGTCTGGCCATTGAAAAACTGACCGGGGTTGAGGTGCCGCGCCGTGGCTCGCTGATCCGGGTTCTGTATTCCGAGATCGGGCGCATCCTGAACCACTTGCTGAACGTGACCACGCAGGCGATGGACGTAGGCGCACTGACGCCGCCGCTCTGGGGCTTTGAGGAACGCGAAAAGCTGATGGTGTTTTACGAGCGTGCTTGTGGAGCCCGCCTGCACGCGGCCTATTTCCGCCCCGGAGGTGTCCATCAGGACCTGCCGCCCGAACTGCTGGATGATATCGAGGCGTGGAGTCACGAATTCCCCGCCGTTCTGGACGACATCGACGGCCTGTTGACCGAAAACCGCATCTTTAAACAGCGCAACGCCGATATTGGCGTTGTGACTGAGGATGACATTCAGAAATACGGCTTCTCGGGCGTGATGGTGCGCGGATCGGGTCTGGCCTGGGATTTGCGCCGCGCGCAGCCCTATGAATGCTATGACGAGTTCGATTTTCAGATCCCCGTCGGCAAGAACGGCGACTGCTATGACCGCTATCTGGTGCGAATGGAAGAGATGCGTCAGTCACTGCTGATCATCCGCCAAGCCATCGCCAAAATCCGCGAATGTCCGGGTGACGTTTTGGCGCGCGGCAAGATCACCCCGCCGAAACGCTCGGACATGAAGACCTCGATGGAAAGCCTGATCCATCACTTCAAACTGTATACCGAAGGCTTCCACGTCCCTGCGGGCGAGGTTTACGCCGCCGTCGAAGCCCCCAAGGGTGAGTTCGGCGTCTATCTGGTCGCCGACGGCACCAACAAACCCTACCGCGCCAAACTGCGCGCGCCGGGCTTCCTGCACCTGCAAGCCATGGATCACGTCGCCGGAGGACACCAACTGGCCGACGTCGCCGCCATCATCGGCACCATGGATGTCGTATTTGGAGAGATTGACCGCTAATGCTCCGCCGTCTTCACCCCGAACAACCCGATGCTTTCGCCTTCACGGCTGCCAACCAGCAATGGGCCGAAGCACAGATCACCAAATACCCCGAAGGTCGTCAGGCCAGCGCGGTTATCCCGTTGCTATGGCGCGCGCAAGAGCAGGAGGGGTGGCTGTCCCGTCCGGCGATCGAATCCGTCGCCGACATGCTGGGCATGGCGTATATTCGCGTTCTTGAGGTCGCCTCGTTCTACTTCATGTTTCAGCTGCAACCTGTTGGATCGGTGGCACATATTCAGGTATGCGGCACAACCTCTTGCATGATCTGCGGGGCCGAGGACTTGATCGCTGTCTGCAAGGACAAGATCGCCGCCAAGCCGCACGTTTTGTCCGCAGATGGTAAGCTGAGTTGGGAAGAGGTGGAATGCCTCGGCTCTTGCACCAACGCGCCGATGGCGCAGATCGGCAAGGACTATTATGAAGACCTGACCGCCGAGAACTTTGGCAAGATCATCGATGATCTGGTGGCGGGCAAGGTTCCGACTCCGGGCCCGCAGAACGGGCGTTATGCGGCGGAACCGTTGAGCGGTTTAAGCAGCTTGACCGAGTATGAGGCGGGCAAGCCTAAATACAATGCGAGTGTCGAACTGGCTTCTGATCTGGGGGACACTGTCAAACGCATCGACGGAACCGAAGTGCCCATCCTGACCCCTTGGCTGGGTAAGGATGGCAAGGCGGCGGCAACCAAAACGGCCCCGAAACCTCCGAAGGAGCGTGCGACGCCGAAACCTGCCGTGAAGCAGGCTGAAGAGGCGAAGGCCAAGGCAGAGACAGTTGGCGAGGAACAACCCGAGACATTGACCGACCCGCGCGGTGGCAAGGCAGATGACCTCAAGCTGCTCAAAGGGGTCGGACCGAAGTTAGAAGAAACGCTGAACGGGCTGGGCTTCTATCACTACGACCAGATCGCAGGCTGGACACCCGAACATGTGGCCTGGGTCGATGCGCGGCTGAAGTTCAAAGGCCGGATCGAACGCGACGGCTGGATTGAACAGGCGAAAAGTCTGGCCTCGGGCCAAGAGACATAATTTGCCAAACGTGCCAAGGAAGATGGCACATACGAAGACTAGATGACGGTGCCCAGTCGGGCATCAGGGTAAGATGGATAAGGACAAGGAACTGGCCATAGCCCGAAAGGGCCGACATATCGGCATTGTCATTGCGGTGACGATGGTGATTTGGCTTGCCATGAACCTGTTCATCGGTCCCGCGCTGGGTTTGACCGCTCGGTATGCGCTGCTGTTTGATTTCGCTGCTCTGGCGGGTTTCATCTATGCGGGCGTCAACATATTTCAACTCTGGCGTATGCGTCAGGACAGCTGAAGGTAACACGCGATGCTGAAGGATCAGGACCGGATCTTTACCAACATCTACGGGATGCATGAGCGCACATTGCGGGGCGCACAGGCGCGCGGGCATTGGGACGGCACGGCTGGCCTGATCGAAAAGGGCCGCGACTGGATCATCCAGACGATGAAGGACTCGGGGCTGCGGGGGCGCGGCGGTGCGGGCTTTCCAACCGGTCTGAAATGGTCGTTCATGCCAAAGGAGAGCGATGGTCGCCCGGCCTATCTGGTTGTGAACGCCGATGAGTCCGAGCCCGGAACCTGCAAAGACCGCGAGATTATGCGCCATGATCCGCATACCCTGATCGAAGGTTGCTTGATCGCCTCTTTCGCGATGAATGCGCATACCTGCTACATCTACCTGCGCGGTGAATATATCCGCGAGCGTGAGGCGCTGCAGGCCGCGATTGACGAGGCCTATGACGCGGGCCTTTTGGGTAAGAACGCAGCAGGCTCCGGTTGGGATTTCGACTTATTCCTGCACCACGGGGCAGGGGCTTATATCTGCGGCGAGGAAACAGCCCTGATCGAAAGTCTTGAGGGCAAGAAGGGCATGCCGCGGATGAAACCTCCGTTCCCGGCCGGCGCGGGACTTTATGGCTGCCCGACCACGGTGAACAACGTGGAATCTATCGCAGTGGTTCCGACCATCCTGCGCCGGGGCGCGGATTGGTTCGCCGGCTTTGGTCGTCAGAACAACGCTGGCACCAAGCTGTTCGCGATCTCGGGCCATGTGAACAACCCCTGTGTCGTCGAAGAGGCGATGTCGATCCCCTTTGAAGAATTGATAGAGACCCATTGCGGTGGCATTCGCGGCGGCTGGGACAACTTGCTGGCGGTGATCCCCGGCGGCTCATCAGTGCCCTGCGTGCGCGGTGAGAATATGCGCGATGCGATCATGGATTTCGATCATCTGCGCAATGATTTGGGTTCTGGTCTGGGAACCGCCGCTGTGATCGTGATGGATAAGTCCACCGACATCATCAAGGCGATTTGGCGGCTGTCTAAGTTCTACAAGCATGAAAGTTGCGGTCAGTGCACGCCGTGTCGCGAAGGCACCGGCTGGATGATGCGTGTGATGGACCGTTTGGTACGTGGCGAGGCCGAACTGGAAGAGATCGATATGCTGTTCGACGTCACCAAGCAGGTCGAAGGCCACACCATCTGCGCCCTTGGTGATGCGGCCGCGTGGCCGATCCAGGGTCTGATCCGTAACTTCCGCGAAGAGATCGAGGATCGCATAAAGGCGCAGAAATCCGGTCGCACCGGCGCGATGGCGGCGGAGTAACTTTTGATGGAGACCTTTGCAGAATACGGTCATGCTGTTGCATCGGTGGTGATTTTCACCCTGGTCGTGCTGTTTATGGCTCCGTTCACAGCCCTGGCAAAGCAGGGCAAAGGACTTGCGCCCGGTGCAACGCCTGAACAGGACTACTCGGATAAGGCGTATCGTCTGAACCGTGCCTATCTGAATGGGACCGAAACACTGCCAGCCTATGTGGCCGTAACGTTTGCCGCTATTCTGATGGGTGCCAATCCATTCTGGGTAAACCTACTGGCTTCGCTTGCCCTGGTTGCACGACTGGTAATGCTGTTTGTCCATATTCGTGGATTTGGTCGCCCAAACAGTGGCTTAAGGTCTGTTCTCTACGTGATTGCCTGGGCTTGCATGGTCGTAATGGGCATCATTGCACTGGTGGCGGCGTTCTGATGGCGGCAAGTCGGATGCATCGGAACAAGACCCTTGGGGCAGGCGTAGTCCGGTCGGTCGCCGTTGGGGCGTTATTTGCGGTCTCGGCCTGTGGACTGATAACACCATCTTCGGATCAGGTTAGGTTTGATGGCCAGTATTTCCGCACCAAGGTGAAGCCGGTCGACAAGAAAAGGTCACCTACAGAATTCACAGTGGTGGTCAACGGCGTCTCTGCTTCCTTGGACGGGGCCCGTGAGGCAGGACGTTTTGAAGGAACAAAGTTCTGTATCACCAGTTTTGGGTCATCTCGCATCGACTGGGCTGTTGGTCCGGACACCGAGCCTGAAAAGTTGCGCGTGGTAGACGATAAATTGACCTTTGCAGGGCGGTGTCGCCGTCCATGATGCAGATGCAGACATATCATGCTGGGTTGCGGCAGGCGTTATTGCATAACGTCCAGCCCGCAGGTCGTCTTGGTGGAACCAAGACGAAAGGATATGTCATGCAAGTACTAAAAGCTCTGACGGTTCTCGCAGTATTGGGCATGCCTGCCCTGGCTGAGGCGAAACCGCCTTTGCGCGAAGTCAAAGAGATTGACGACGAACTCTATTACATCGCGATCGCAAACGAGATTTCGGAACTCTGCCCGTCGATCAGCGGGCGCCGTCTGAAGGCGATTGGTGTGATGTGGGACCTTAGGTCCAAAGCGAACAAACTGGGGTATTCGGACACGGAAATCCGGGCCTATGTGGACTCGGACGCCGAAAAGGACCGTATGCGCGCCAAAGGCGAAGCGTATCTGGCCGCCAATGGCGTATCTTACGACAACCCCACTTCCTTTTGCTCGTTGGGCAAAAAGGAAATCGATAGAAACAGCGCCATTGGCGTGTATTTGAGGGCGAACTGAAAGCCATGTCTGACCTCCGCAAAGTGAATATCGACGGGCAGGAAATCGAAGTTGATGGCTCGATGACCCTGATCCAAGCTTGTGAAGAGGCCGGGGTCGAGGTCCCGCGTTTCTGCTACCACGAGCGTCTTTCTATTGCCGGAAACTGCCGGATGTGTCTGGTCGAAGTCGTCGGGGGACCGCCGAAACCGGCGGCGTCCTGCGCGATGCAGGTGCGCGACCTGCGTCCTGGGCCGGAAGGTCAGGCGCCGGTGGTCAAGACGAACTCGCCCATGGTTAAGAAGGCCCGCGAAGGGGTGATGGAGTTCCTGCTGATCAACCACCCGCTAGATTGCCCCATCTGCGATCAGGGTGGCGAATGTGATCTGCAGGATCAGGCGATGGCCTACGGTGTTTCGGGCTCGCGCTTCAAGGAAGCCAAACGCGCGGTTGATGATCTGGATTTGGGGCCATTGGTCGGCACCGCGATGACGCGCTGCATCAGCTGCACGCGCTGTGTGCGCTTCACTACCGAAGTCGCCGGGATCACCCAGATGGGCCAGACCGGGCGCGGTGAAGATGCCGAGATCACCTCTTATCTGAACGAGACTCTGCAATCGAATCTGCAGGGGAACATCATCGATTTGTGCCCGGTTGGGGCGTTGACCTCGAAGCCTTATGCCTTTACCGCGCGTCCGTGGGAGCTGACCAAGACCGAAAGCGTCGATGTCATGGATGCTCTGGGCTCGAACATTCGCGTAGACACCAAGGGACGCGAAGTGATGCGGTTCCTTCCGCGCAACCATGATGGCGTGAACGAGGAATGGATCAGCGACAAGACGCGGTTTGTATGGGATGGGCTGCGCCGCCAGCGTCTTGACAAGCCTTACGTGCGCGAGAATGGAAAATTGCGCCCGGCGACCTGGCCCGAGGCTTTGACCAAAGCCGCCGAAGCGCTGAAAGGAGCCGAGAAACCCGCCGGTATCGTGGGAGATCTGGCCCCGGTTGAGGCTGCGTTTGCCCTGAAACAGATGATCGAAGGGCAGGGCGGTGTTGTCGAATGCCGTACCGACGGTGCCAAGTTGCCTGCGGGCAATCGCGGGGCTTATGCTGGCACCGCCGCGATCGAAGATATCGACTCGGCGGAACGCATTTTGCTAATCGGCACCAACCCGCGCGACGAAGCGCCGGTTCTGAACGCGCGTATTCGCAAAGCGTGGGCGCATGGGGCCGAAGTGGCCCTGGTCGGGCCCGCCGCCGAACTGACGTATCCCTACCATCATATGGGTGACGAGCGCGCCGCCCTGCAGGCTGCCGTGGATATGGGCGGTGATGATGAGATCAAGGGCAAGCCGTCACTGGTGATCGTTGGTCAGGGTGCGCTGCAAGAGGCTGACGGGGCCGCCGTTCTGGCCGCAGCGCAAGCCATTGCCGCCAACACTGAAAGCGGCCTGATCGTTCTGCACACCGCAGCATCGCGTGTCGGCGCAATGGACGTGGACGCGACGAACGACAGCGGCATGGACGCAGTCAGCGCTGCAGACGTGATCTACAATCTGGGCGCGGATGAGGTCGAGATTGGTGAGGGTGCCTTTGTCATCTATCAGGGCAGCCACGGAGATCGGGGTGCACACCGTGCCGACGTGATCCTGCCTGGTGCGGCCTACACCGAGGAAAACGGCCTGTTCGTCAACACCGAAGGTCGCCCGCAACTGGCCATGCGTGCTGGCTTTGCGCCCGGTGAGGCCAAGGAAAACTGGGCGATCCTGCGTGCGCTCTCGGCCGAGCTGGGTGCCACATTGCCTTTCGACTCGCTGGCGCAATTGCGCACCACGCTGATCGAGGCGGTTCCACATCTGGCTCGCGTTGATGAGGTGATCGAGAACGAAGCTCAGGTGTTGGATGCAGGTCCACTAGGCAAGGCAACCTTCCGCTATGCCATCAAGGATTTCTATCTGACCAACCCGATTGCCCGGGCGTCGCAGTTGATGGCCGAGCTCTCGGCGCAGGCGCTGGCTCTTAAATCCGAGAAGATTGCAGCGGAATGAACCAGAACTGTTTCATATCGCAAGGTAAGGCGACTGCCGGGTGGCAGTACGCCGCGCCTGATTTGTGTGTGAAACTCAAGATTAAGGGTGGCGCAATGGCGACAGATGCTGTTTACACCAACGCGCCGACCCAGCCGCTAAATGCGCAGGCATCTGGCCTTCGTATCGCGCGCGTAAAACGGAATACCCACGGTGTGAGGACCAATGGCTGAATTCTTTAACACCCCAGGCGGAATAGCCATCATCATTCTGGCGCAAGTGCTTGCAGTCGTTGCCTTTGTGATGATCTCTCTGTTGTTCCTCGTCTATGGCGACCGCAAGATTTGGGCGGCGGTCCAGATGCGCCGGGGGCCCAACGTGGTGGGTGTCTATGGCTTGCTGCAATCGGTGGCGGATGCGCTGAAATACGTGGTGAAAGAGGTTGTCATTCCGGCAGGTGCCGACCGCACGGTCTTTATGCTGGCGCCGCTGACATCCTTCGTGCTTGCGATGATCGCCTGGGCGGTGATCCCGTTCAACGATGGCTGGGTTCTGTCCGACCTGAACGTGGCGATCCTTTACGTCTTTGCTGTATCGTCGTTGGAAGTTTATGGCGTGATTATGGGCGGTTGGGCGTCGAACTCAAAGTACCCATTCCTTGGGTCACTGCGGTCTGCCGCGCAGATGATTTCGTACGAGGTCTCGTTGGGCCTGATCATCATCGGCGTGATCATCTCGACCGGGTCGATGAATTTTGGAAACATCGTCGAGGCACAGGACGGTCGGTTTGGCTTCTTTAGCTGGTACTGGCTGCCGCATTTCCCGATGGTGTTCCTGTTCTTCATCTCGGCGTTGGCCGAAACCAACCGACCACCCTTTGACCTGCCCGAGGCGGAATCGGAACTGGTCGCAGGCTATCAGGTCGAGTACTCGGCCACGCCCTTCCTGCTGTTCATGGCAGGGGAATACATCGCCATCTTCCTGATGTGCGCGTTGATCTCTCTGCTGTTCTTTGGTGGCTGGCTGTCGCCAATCCCCGGCCTGCCGGATGGCGTTTTGTGGATGGTCGCCAAGATGGCGTTCTTCTTCTTCCTCTTCGCGATGGTCAAGGCGATCACGCCCCGCTACCGCTACGACCAGCTGATGCGTCTGGGGTGGAAGGTGTTCCTGCCATTCTCGCTGGTATGGGTGGTTTTCGTGGCCTTTGCGGCGAAATTCGACTGGTTCTGGGGCGCGTTCGCCCGTTGGAGCGTAGGAGGCTGATATGACCCAAATCGACTATACCCGCGCCGCTAAGTACTTTCTGCTGCAGGACTTCTGGGTCGGGATGAAACTGGGTCTGAAGTACTTCTTTGCCCCGAAGGCCACCGTGAATTACCCGCATGAAAAGGGACCGCTGTCCCCTCGTTTTCGTGGCGAACACGCCCTGCGCCGTTATCCAAACGGCGAGGAACGCTGCATCGCCTGTAAACTGTGCGAGGCGATCTGCCCGGCCCAGGCCATCACCATCGACGCCGAACCGCGCGAAGACGGCAGCCGCCGCACCACGCGGTATGATATCGACATGACCAAGTGTATCTATTGCGGCTTCTGCCAGGAGGCCTGCCCGGTCGATGCCATCGTCGAAGGTCCGAATTTCGAATTCGCCACGGAAACCCGCGAAGAGCTGTTCTACGACAAGGAAAAACTGCTCGACAACGGTGAACGCTGGGAAGCCGAGATCGCCCGCAATCTGGAAATGGATGCGCCGTACCGATGAATGACACGCCGACAAATCCGTTCGAGCTGATGATGCGTCAGGCTCAGGACATGGCCAAGGCGATGAACCCGGCGATGGAGAACTTCTCGCCCAAAGGGTTCGAGGCGCTTTGGCCGACCATGCCAAAAGAGATCATGGAGATGATGTTCGGCAACACCGTCAACAAGGACGGACTGGACGCCAAAACCCGCCTGTTGCTGACGCTGGCCGGGCTGACCTGTCAGGGCGCGCAGGCCGATACCGCGGTGCGTCAAACCGTGCGTCACGCTCTGGAAGCCGGGGCCAGAAAACAAGAGATCGTGGAAACGATCGGTCAGATGTCGGTGTTTGCTGGCATCCCGGCCATGACCCGTGCGCTGGATCTGGCGCAAGAGGTCATGGACGACAACAAGGATGAGGATCAATGACCGTCTTTGCCTTCTATTTGTTTGCCATCAGCGCCATCACCGGCGGCCTGTTCACGGTGATCAGCCGCCAGCCGGTGCACTCAGTGCTTTGGCTGATACTGTCCTTCCTGTCCTCGGCGGGGCTGTTCGTGCTGCTGGGGGCCGAGTTCGTGGCGATGCTGCTGATCATCGTCTATGTGGGCGCGGTCGCGGTGTTGTTCCTGTTCGTGGTGATGATGCTGGACGTCGACTTTGCCGAGCTTAAGGCCGAGATGGCGCGTTATATGCCGCTGGCATTGCTGATCGGTCTGGTCATCCTGATGCAGTTCGTCATGGCGTTCGGTGCATGGGACAGCGCGCAAGGCGTTGAGGCCAATCTGGCCCAACCGGTTCCGACCGACCGCCACAACACCGAGGCGCTGGGTGTCATCCTTTACGACCAATACTTCCTTCTGTTCCAACTGGCGGGTCTGATCCTGCTGGTGGCTATGATTGGCGCCATCGTACTGACCCTTCGCCACCGTCAGGACATCAAACGTCAGGACATCATCGGCCAAATGATGCGCGACCCGGCCAAGGCGATGGAGCTGAAGGACGTGAAACCGGGGCAGGGGTTGTGAAATTGCCGCTGGTACTTCCAATGGAGTACTGGCTGCTAAAAATACTAATTGCGGTGCCTGTTGTACTTGGTTGGATCGGGTATAGGGCCGCGAAAAACAGGAAACGAATGGGACCGAAAGAAAATGATCGGACTTGAACATTACCTGACTGTGGCGGCGACGCTGTTCGTCATCGGCATCTTCGGTCTCTTCCTGAACCGCAAGAACGTCATCATCCTGCTGATGAGTATCGAGTTGATGCTTTTGGCGGTGAATATCAACCTCGTGGCGTTTTCCAGTTTCTTGGGCGATCTGGTCGGACAGGTGTTTACGCTGTTTGTCCTGACAGTTGCGGCCGCCGAGGCGGCGATTGGTCTGGCCATTCTGGTCTGCTTCTTCCGCAACCGTGGCACCATCGCGGTTGAAGACGTCAATATGATGAAGGGCTAAGAGAACTATGGAAACCACCATCCTCTTTGCCCCGCTGGTGGGCGCGTTGATCTGCGGTTTCGGCTGGCGGTTCATTGGTGAGAAAGCCGCCATGTGGACCGCAACGGGCCTGCTGTTTCTGGCCTGTCTGCTGTCGTGGATCGTGTTCTTTGCCTTCGACGGGGTGACGCAACAGATCGAGATTATGCGCTGGATCGAGAGCGGATCGTTGTCGACAAGCTGGGCCATCCGTCTGGACCGTCTGACCGCGATCATGCTGATCGTGGTGACGACGGTTTCGGCGCTCGTGCACCTCTATTCCTTCGGCTACATGGATCACGACCCGCAATGGCGCGAGGGCGAGAGCTATAAGCCGCGTTTCTTCGCCTATCTGTCCTTCTTTACCTTCGCGATGCTGATGCTGGTGACGGCGGACAATCTGGTGCAGATGTTCTTTGGCTGGGAAGGCGTGGGCGTCGCATCCTACTTGCTGATCGGGTTTTATTATCGCAAGCCATCGGCCAATGCGGCGGCGATGAAAGCGTTTATCGTGAACCGTGTCGGCGACTTTGGCTTTGCGCTGGGGATTTTCGCGCTGTTCTTGCTGACCGACAGCATCAACTTCTCGGACATTTTCGCCTCGGCGCCCGCCTTGGCCGAAGAGAAGCTGCACTTCCTGTGGGGCGAATGGACCGCTGTTGAGGTCATCTGCGTGCTGCTGTTTGTCGGCGCGATGGGGAAATCGGCGCAGTTGATCCTGCACACATGGTTGCCCGACGCGATGGAAGGCCCGACGCCTGTGTCGGCCCTGATCCACGCCGCGACCATGGTGACGGCGGGAGTGTTCCTTGTATGCCGTATGTCGCCGCTTATGGAGTTCGCGCCGGGTGCGACCGGATTCATCACCGTGCTGGGAGCTTCGACCGCGTTTTTTGCGGCGACCGTGGGTCTGGTTCAGACCGACATCAAGCGCGTCATCGCCTATTCGACCTGTTCGCAGCTGGGCTACATGTTTGTGGCCGCAGGTGTCGGCATGTATTCGGCGGCGATGTTCCACCTGTTCACACACGCGTTCTTCAAGGCGCTGTTGTTCCTTGGCGCGGGGTCCGTGATCCACGCCATGCACCACGAACAAGAGATGACTGAATATGGCGGGCTGCGCAAAAAGATCCCCTATACGTTCTGGGCGATGATGATTGGCACACTGGCCATCACAGGTGTGGGCATTCCGCTGACGACCTTCGGTTTCGCTGGCTTCCTGTCGAAGGATGCGATCATCGAGAGCGCCTATGCCGGTGGGTCTTCCTATGGCTTCTGGCTGTTGGTCGTAGCGGCGGCGTTTACGTCCTTCTACAGCTGGCGTCTGATCTTCCTGACCTTCTACGGCACGCCGCGCGGCGACAAACATACGCATGACCATGCGCATGAAAGCCCGATGGTCATGCTGGTGCCGCTGGGCGTTCTCTCGCTGGGCGCGGTCTTTGCGGGCATGATTTGGTACGGCAATTTCTTCGGCCACGCGGACACGGTCGGCAAGTTCTATGGCATCCCGGTGGCTGAGGCGTCGGAACATGCCGAGGCCGGTGATCATGGCAAAGCCGACGCGCATGGCGATGATAGCCACGGCGATGACCACGCGGATGACGGTCATGGTGAAAAGGATGCTCATGGCGATCATCACTATGTTTTCGCAGGTGAGCCGGGCGAGGGCGCGCTGTATATGGCGCCGGACAACCATGTGCTGGACGATGCGCATGCGGCGCCTAAGTGGGTCAAGTTTTCACCCTTTGTTGCGATGCTGCTGGGCTTTGCGATGGCCTATTGGTTCTACATCGTGAACCCGTCTCTGCCAGGACGTCTGGCAGCGAACCAGCGGCCGCTGTACCTGTTCCTGCTGAACAAGTGGTACTTTGACGAAATCTACAATGTGATCTTCGTCAAACCCACCGTGGCGCTTGGACGGTTCCTGTGGAAACGCGGCGATGGCAACACCATTGACGGCTTCCTGAACGGGATCGCCATGGGCGTTGTTCCCTTCTTAACCCGCCTCGCAGGCAAGGCGCAGACGGGCTACATCTTTACTTATGCCTTCTGGATGGTCTTGGGGATTGCAGCCCTTGTCACCTGGATGTCGATCGGCGGAGGCGCACACTAATGGATAATATCCTCTCGATCGTTACTTTCATCCCCGCAGTGGCAGCGGCCATTCTGGCCCTGTTCCTGCACGGAGATGACGACGCCGCGCAGCGCAACGCGAAATGGGTCGCGCTGGTGGCGACCACGGTGACGTTCCTTGTCTCGATTGGCATCTATACGGGCTTTGACCCCTCGAACACCGGCTTTCAGATGGTGGAAGAGGGTGAGTGGCTGCTGGGCCTGAAATACAAGATGGGCGTGGACGGCATCAGCGTGTTGTTCGTGCTGCTGACCACCTTCATCATGCCGCTGACCATTCTGGCCAGCTGGAACGTGACCGACCGGGTCAAGGAATACATGATCGCCTTCCTGCTGCTGGAAACGCTCATGCTGGGCGTGTTCATGGCACTGGATCTGGTGCTTTTCTACCTGTTCTTCGAGGCCGGTCTGATCCCGATGTTCCTGATCATCGGTATCTGGGGCGGGGCGAACCGCATCTATGCCAGCTTCAAGTTCTTCCTCTACACCTTCCTTGGCTCGGTGCTGATGTTGGTGGCGATGGTCGCGATGTATGCGGATGCAGGCACCACGGATATCGAAGCACTGATGAGCCATCAGTTCTCGTCTGAAAGCTTCAGCGTGTTGGGTGTCTACATCGTCGGCGGAATGCAGACGCTGATGTTCCTGGCGTTCTTTGCATCTTTCGCGGTGAAAATGCCAATGTGGCCGGTGCATACCTGGTTGCCAGACGCGCACGTGCAGGCCCCGACGGCCGGCTCGGTCGTTCTGGCGGCGATCCTGCTGAAGATGGGCGGCTATGGCTTCTTGCGGTTCAGCTTGCCGATGTTCCCAGTGGGGTCGGCAGTGATGACCGATCTGGTGCTGTGGATGTCGGCGATTGCGGTTGTCTACACCTCGCTGGTGGCGCTGGTGCAGGAGGATATGAAAAAGCTGATCGCCTATTCCTCGGTCGCGCATATGGGTTTTGTGACCATGGGGATTTTTGCGGCGAACCAGCAGGGGATTGATGGCGCGATCTTCCAGATGATCAGCCACGGGTTCATCTCGGCGGCGTTGTTCCTGTGTGTCGGCGTGATCTATGACCGGATGCACACCCGCGACATTGACGCATATGGCGGCTTGGTGATCCGGATGCCCGCTTATGCGCTGGTCTTCATGCTGTTCACCATGGCGAATGTCGGTCTGCCTGGCACCTCGGGCTTTATCGGCGAATTCCTGACCTTGATGGGAGCCTTCCAGGTCAACACTTGGGTAACGGCAGTGGCTGCGACCGGGGTGATCTTCTCGGCCGGGTATGCGCTGTGGCTATACCGTCGAGTGGTCTTTGGCGATCTGATCAAGGAAAGCCTCAAGGCGATGACGGACATGAGCTCGCGCGAGCGGCTGATCTTTGCACCGCTGATCGTGATGACCATCCTGCTAGGTGTCTATCCGTCGCTGGTAACCGATGTGATCGGCGACTCGACCGCCGCACTGATTTCGAACTATGACACGGCTCTGGCCGCGGCTGAGGCCGTGATCCAGACAGCCGCTTCGCATTAAGGGAGCTTCGGAGATGATCCAAGCTGATCTGACAATCATCCTGCCAGAGATCGTTCTGGCCGTTTATGCGATGGCGGCGCTGATTGGGGCTGTCTACACCACAAAAGACGGGCTGGCCCCGGTTCTGATCTGGGCGACCTCGGGCCTGATGGCGCTGCTGGCGATTTGGATCGCCACCAATGGCGACGGCACCAACGTGGCCTTTAACGGCATGTTCGTTGACGATGGTTTCTCACGCTTTGCTAAGGTTGCGATCCTGCTGTCAGCGGCAGCCGTTTTGTTGATGAGCCAGGATTACATGTCGCGCCGCGGGTTGTTGCGGTTCGAATACCCGTTGCTGGTCGCTCTGGCCGCCGTGGGTATGATGATGATGGTCAGCGCTGGTGATCTGATGTCCCTGTACATGGGGTTGGAGCTGCAATCGCTGGCGCTGTACGTCGTGGCCGCTCTGCGCCGCGACAGTGCAAAATCCACCGAGGCTGGTCTGAAGTATTTCGTTCTGGGCGCGCTAAGCTCGGGCTTGTTGCTGTACGGTGCGTCGCTTGTATATGGCTTCACGGGCACCACGCTGTTCTCGGGCATCATCCAGACGGTCCATCACGGAGACGTCTCGGTCGGGCTGCTGTTTGGCCTGATCTTCCTGATCTCGGGGCTGGCCTTCAAAGTGTCAGCCGTGCCGTTCCACATGTGGACGCCGGACGTATACGAAGGCTCACCGACACCAATCACCGCTTTCTTCGCTACCGCGCCGAAAGTGGCGGCGATGGCGCTATTTGCGCGGCTGCTGCATGACGCGTTCGGCGGCGTGATCAAGGACTGGCAGCAGGTGATCGTTCTGCTCTCGGTCTTGTCGATGCTGTTGGGTGCAGTGGCTGCGATCGGGCAGCGTGACATCAAGCGACTGATGGCGTTTTCGTCGATTGCGCATATGGGCTATGCGCTGATCGGTCTGGCGGCGGGTACGGAAATGGGCGTCAAGGCGATGCTGATGTATCTGGCGATCTATGTGACCATGAATATCGGCACCTTTGCGTTCATCCTGATGATGGAGCGGGACGGTAAGCCCGTCACGGATATTGACGCGCTGCGGCAGTATTCCAAACGTGACCCGGGCAAGGCGCTTGCGGTTCTGATCCTGATGTTCAGCCTTGCCGGCGTCCCGCCGATGCTGGGCTTCTTCGCCAAGTTTGGCGTTTGGCAGGCCGGTGTGAGCGCAGGCCTGACGGGTCTGGTGATCGTGTCGGCCATCGCATCGGTCATCGGTGCGTTCTATTACCTGCGGATCGTGTTCTACATGTATTTCGGCGAAGAAAACGAAGACCCGATTGAAACGCGCTCGACGCCTGTTCTGTGGGTCGCCCTGATGGGGTCGGCTGCTTTGATGCTGGTGGGAATTTTCTATCAATTTGGTGTTGAAGGCGCGGCAGCTGCTGCTGCGGCGACGCTTGTCAATTAACCCTGAAATCACACACATCAGAGGGGCTCGGTCGTTGGACCGGGCCTTTTTACCATGACGGATTGGCCACAAGGTTACGGTTTGCATGTGTTGCAAACGGTTGACAGTACGTTGAACGAAGCTTCGCGCATCGCACCAACGGCGACGGGGCCAGTGTGGATCATGGCCTATAACCAAACTGCGGCGCGTGGACGTCGGGGACGTGCATGGGCCAATCCCGTTGGAAACCTGGCTGCCACTTTATTGATGCGACCAAGTGGTAATCCCGAACAAGCAGCGTTGCGGAGCTTTGTTGCAGCCCTCGCTCTGTGTGATGCCTGTGTTGCCGTCTCAGGGCGGTCCGATGGGCTGTCTTTGAAATGGCCAAATGATGTGCTGCTGAACGGCGGAAAACTTGCGGGGATACTGCTGGAGGGTACGGGCCAAGGGCGCGACCTGTCTCACTTGGCGATTGGGATCGGGGTCAATCTGTCTCAGTCCCCACCAACCGACGCGCTGGAGGAGGGTGCGGTCCGACCCGTTTCGCTTTTGTCCGAGACCGGCGCAGACGTCATGCCCGAGGATTTCCTGACAGAGTTGGCCGCCGCGTTTGCTCGCTATGAGACGCAGTTCGTGACCTATGGGTTCGAGCCGATCCGTACTGCATGGTTGGATCGGGCCGCGCGTTTGGGCGAAGTGATTACAGCCAAAACAGCGAGATCCGAAACGATGGGCACTTTTGAAACGGTGGACGCCGGCGGCAACCTTGTCCTAAACACCGCCAAAGGCCGGGTCGCGATCCCAGCCGCCGACGTGTATTTTTGAGAGGAACGCAAATGCTTTTGGCTATTGATTGCGGCAACACAAACACTGTTTTTTCGATCTGGGATGGCAAGCAGTTTCTGTGCACGTTGCGAACCTCGACCCATCATTCCCGCACGGCAGATGCCTATTTCACATGGTATTCGACATTGGTGAAACACTACGGGATCGAGGCGGACATCACCGATGTAGTGATCGCCTCGACTGTGCCGCGTGTGGTGTTCAACCTTCGTATTTTCGCGGATCGGTTCTTTGGTTGCCGCCCGTTGGTCGTTGGCAAACCTGAATGCCTTTTGCCGGTGGCCCCGCGCATTGATGAGGGCACTATTCCTGGACCGGACAGGCTGGCCAATGCGGTTGGGGCCTTCTACAGGCATGGCGGAGACGTTGTGGTGGTCGACTTCGGGACTGCCACCAATTTCGATGTTGTGGCCTCGGATGGTGCCTACGTTGGGGGTATTATTGCGCCGGGTGTGAACCTCAGCCTTGAGGCGCTTCACCAAGGTGCTGCGGCTCTACCGCATATTGATATCACGCGCCCCGACAAAGTCATTGGTACGAATACAGTTGGCTGCATTCAATCCGGCGTGTACTGGGGGTATTCCGGCTTGATCGAAGGACTGATTGCGCGGATCAAGGCCGAGTACGGCCATCCGATGAAGGTTGTCGGAACCGGGGGGCTTGCCCCGCTGTTTGATCAGGCGGATGTAGGGTTTGACGCGATCGAAGATGATCTGACGATGCACGGACTGACCGTGATCCATCGCTATAACAAGGAAAATGGCTCAACATGAGCAGTGAACGACTGATCTATCTGCCGCTGGGCGGTGCAGGTGAAATCGGCATGAACGCCTATGTCTACGGCTATGGAAAGCCCGGGCAGGAAAGGTTGATCCTAGTCGATCTTGGCGTGACCTTTCCGGATATGGATACGACGCCGGGTGTCGATCTGATCCATGCCGATATCTCTTGGCTGCAAGAGCGGGCCGACCGGCTGGAAGCGGTTTTTGTGACCCACGCGCACGAGGATCACGTCGGTGCTGTGGCCCATTGCTACGAGGCTTTGGGCGCCCCGGTTTATGCGCGTGCTTTCACTGCCAATATCGCACGCCGGAAAATGGAAGAGCATGGCCATCCCGAGGATGCGGTTCAAACGGTTTCGCCCTGGCCCGAGCAGGTTCAGGTGGGGCCGTTCTCGGTAGGTTTCCTGCCGGTCTCGCATTCGATCCCGGAAAGTGCGGCGTTGGTAATAGATACGCCAGCGGGACGGATTGTACATTCGGGTGACTTCAAGCTGGACACCAACCCGGTGGTGGGCGAGCCTTTCGACGCCGATTTGTGGGCCGAGATTGCCAAACCGGGCGTCAAGGCGCTGGTTTGTGATAGCACCAATGTATTCTCGCCCCATGACGGACGATCGGAATCCGAGGTTGGCCCCGAGATCACCAAGCTGGTCGAAAGCGCCGAGGGGATGGTTGTTGCAACCACCTTCGCGTCCAACGTCGCTCGGGTGAAAACCTTGGCCGAGGCTGGGCAGCGGGCCGGACGCTCGGTCGTGTTGCTGGGCCGCGCGATGCGCCGCATGATTGAAGCTGCGACCGAAACGGGTATCCTGTCGGATTTCCCCAAAGTCATCAGTGCAGAAGAGGCGGTGGACGTTCCACGCCAAAACCTGATGTTGATCGTGACTGGCAGCCAGGGCGAACGCCGTGCCGCCAGCGCGCAGCTTGCACGTGGCAAGTATCGCGGTCTGGAACTGAAAGAGGGCGATCTGTTCCTGTTTTCGTCGAAAACTATTCCGGGCAACGAGCGGGGCGTGATCTTCATCATCAACCAGCTTAGCGAAAAAGGGGTGGACGTGGTCGATGACAGCTCGGGGCTGTATCACGTGTCGGGTCATGCCAACCGTCCCGATCTTGAGAGGGTACATGCACTGATCAACCCGCAGATCGTGATCCCAATGCATGGTGAGCATCGCCACCTGCGCGAGCATGCTAAGCTGGCCGAGGCTGGAGGGCGCACCGGAATTCTGGCTGTTAATGGCACGATGTTGGATCTGACCGGCAACGCACCGAAAGTGGTGGACTATGTCGAGACGGGTCGGACTTATCTGGACGGCACTGTCAAGGTCGGCGCGCTGGACGGTGTTGTTCGTGACCGTATCCGCATGGCGCTGAATGGCCACGTGACGGTAACGGTTATTCTGGACGAAGAAGACGAGCCGCTGGGCGAGCCGTGGTGCGACACGATGGGCTTGCCCGAAATGGGATCGTCTCGTGCCGGGTTGGTTGAAATTCTAGAAGAAGATCTGAACCAATTCCTGATGCGCGCGGATACCAAGACTCTGCGTGATGATGACAAGCTGGAAGAAGCCATGCGCCGCATCGTGCGTCAGACCGCAAAAGCTGAGATTGGTAAAAAACCCGAAGTCACGACTGTTATCAGCCGGATGAAATAAGCCCGACTTCAGTCGGTCAGAGGTATCGGATAGCCTTTGAGTTTCAAGAACAGACTTTCCTCTTCCTGATTCAACAGGAAGGGGACCGAGCTGGGCGGCGCCGGATCCAAAACCCGTGCCGCGATTTCAGCCAGGACGACTTCGGTAATAAAGGGAAGGTCGAACTCGCGCGCGCGGTCGAGTGGGATCCATTGCAGATGCGACAACTCATCCGAGGCGCGGCTGAAATCGTCCAAGTCCCCGCATATCGCCGACGCATCAACAAGAAAGAAACGGGCATCAAACCTGCGCGGGCGACCGGGTGGGGTCACCGCGCGAAAGACGAACTGCAAAGCCTCAGCCGAAGGTCGAAACCCCAGCTCGGCAAATCCGCGCCAATCCGATGGCGCGGGTTCAGGCCAATTACCCGGCTGGCCCAAGACCAGACCTGTTTCTTCCCAAAGCTCGCGAATTGCCGCCGCCGCAAGGGCACCTTGCAACCCAAGTTCCGAGCGTTCACCTAGCCGATCAAAACACACAGGTGGCAACTCGCTTGCCAGCGGTATGTCGGCATCCTCGGGGTCAACAGCTCCGCCGGGAAAGACAAATTTGTTGGGCATAAAAGCGGCCTTGGCCCCCCGTTGACCCATCAGGATCGACGGGGCGGTCTTGCGGTCGCGCAGAACAATAACCGTGGCCGCGTTGCGGATTGCGGTCTTGTCCTGAATCATATGCGGGTCAATTCGTTGGAAACAAGCATTACGCGTTCTCGAACCCGTGCATCCGACGTGCCCACTGATAGGCCACAACGGCCCCTTTTAAGCGAGGTAAAAGGAACAAGGACAACGCGGTGCACCCGATTGCGAAGATCAGAAACATGGTCAGCGGTTCTGGGCGGAATTCGACATACGTTACGTGCAGGGCGGGGGCCAGAAGGTGACCCACAAGTAGGATTGTCAGGTATGCTGGCCCGTCATCGGCGCGATGATGAAACAGTTCTTGCCCGCAATTCGAGCAGCTGTCGTTTACCGTCAGATACCCTTTCAACAGTTTGCCTTCGCCGCATTTTGGGCAACGACCGCGAAAACCTTTGAGCAACGCTGGCTTGGTGGCACGTTCCGCTTCGGGCAGAGTGTTTATCGTTTGATCTGTCATTTCGATACTCGCGGGTTTGAATAAAGCGGATATTGCGCATCTTTTGTGCAACTTAAAAGGGGGGTGCGTCGCTTTGCATCGCTGTTTTTTTCTGGGAATTTTAAAAGTTTCGCGACGGAACCCGGGCGCCGCATCGTTTGAACCCATGTAAGCAGCGGCAAAAGGGCCGCGAAAACAAAGGAAAACGATATGAAAAGCGCCAAATTCATCCCGGTAGTCCTGATCGCGGCTGTGGCCGTCACCGGCACCTCTGTACTGGCCGCAGGGCCGCGTGATCGCGAACCTGTGACTTTCCAGGAACTGGATGCCAACAGCGATGGCCAGGTGACGAAAGAAGAAATGCTGGCCCATCGCAGCAAACGCTTTACTGATGCGGATACGAACGGAGATGGGCAGTTGACCATTGAAGAGATGCAGGCCGCTGGCCAGAAAAGGGTCAATGACCGTGTGACCAAGATGTTCGAGAAGCATGACACCAATCAGGACGGTTCTCTGAGCCAGGACGAGTTGCCGAAACCGCGCCGCGCTGACAAGATGTTTGATCGAATAGACGCGGATAGTGATGGGTCGATCTCGGAACAGGAATTTGCCGATGCGAAGGACAAGATGGGCCGGCACCACAAAAAGCGGGCAAAGTCGGACACTGACGACAGCTGATGCAGGATGGAGGCTCTGACGTCCTCATCCACTTCCATCCGCAGCCAGTCACGTGCTGCGGATATGCCCAGCGACGATACGTTGCTGGGCCTTTTCGCACAGGGTGATGCTGCAGCTGCTCGTATTTTGACGGACCGTTTGGGGCCGCGGTGTTTGTCGGTCGCCATGCGCATGCTGGGCAATCGGGCCGAGGCCGAAGATGTTACCCAAGATGCGATGATGCGTCTGTGGAAAGTTGCGCCGGATTGGGTGTCGGGGCAGGCGAAAGTGTCGACGTGGTTGTATCGCGTGACGATGAACCTGTGCGTTGATCACTTGCGTAAGAACAAACCTGACCGGCTTGCTGACGTGCCCGAGCCAGAAGATGGCAGTCCGAGTGTAGCGGACCGTATGCAGGACGAAGCCCGCAAGGATGCGCTTCAACTGGCGCTGGAGCAGCTGCCCGAACGGCAACGTCAGGCAGTTATTTTGCGGCACATAGAAGAGCTGCCAAACCCCGAGATCGCCGGTGTCATGGGGATTTCGGTAGAAGCGGTTGAAAGCCTGACCGCACGTGGCAAGCGGGCCTTGGCCGGGATTCTGGCAGGGCGTCGCGAGGAATTGGGGTATGACGATGACCGAAGATGAAAAAAATCTGGACGAGATGTTTGCGACGGCCCGTGAGAACCGGCCTTTGCTTTCTGATGATCTGACGGTTCGTATCCTGACAGATGCAGAGCAGGTACGCCTAAATCAGATCAAAGCTGCTGACAGGCCCCGACGTTCTTATTGGGCTAGGGTGTTAGATGGTATCGGCGGCTGGCACAGCTTTGGTGGTTTGGTGGCGGCCAGCGCGGCCGGCGTTTGGATCGGCTTTGCTGCGCCCGACTTTTTGCCGGACCCTGCGACCTATATCTACCAGCAAGAAGCCGGGCTTGCTCTGGCCGATTTGGACACTTCATTTCTGGAGGGCGCGGAATGAGCGACAATCCTAAACCAAAACGCAGATGGGTGAAGGTTCTGTTGGCCGTATCTTTGGGGTTCAACCTTCTTGTGGTTGGTGTCGCCGTAGGAACTGTGCTGCGGGTCAAGGGCGGAGATCACGCCAAGGCGCCTCCGGGATTTGGATCGGCGCTGTACCGGGCCTTGCCGAAAGAGGACCGAAAGGCACTGCGTGGGCAACTTTCATCGCGCCATAAAGCCGGATCGAAGGATCGGGTCCGGAATTTCGAGATCCTCAGTGCTGCTTTGAGGGAAGTCCCTTTTGACCCCGAGACGGTGCAAGATATCTTGTTGCAGCAGTCACAGTCTTTGGCGGAGTTGCAGTCAAACTTGCAAGGTCAATGGCTGGAGCAGGTCACCGACATGACTGACGCGGAACGCGCGCTTTACGCCGACCGCCTGGACGAGGTTGTGCGTCATGGTCCTCATGGCAAGAAGAGGAAGAATTAGTGCCTCAGGCCGCGCATTGCCTGACCCTGACTTGGTTGCGCCCTGCCTTTTTGGCAGCATAAAGCGCCGTATCGGCGGACTTGATCAGGTCATCTAGTGGCTCAGTTTGAAATGGAGTGGGCTGGGTTGTGATTAGACCGATACTGATAGTGACTGGAACGGGTTCTGTATTGTCCGGTAGCGAGAACGGTTTTTGTCTGATGCAATTACACAGTGATCGCGCAACATTGACCGCCCTCGTTTCAGTGGCATGAGGTAGCCCGATCATGAATTCTTCGCCACCAATCCGCGCGACAAAACCATCGGATCCGATTGCACGTTCCATCCGGGTTCCCGCCTCGGTCAGAACGATATCCCCGCCAGCGTGGCCATACTGGTCATTAATGGATTTGAAATGGTCTAGATCAGCCAGCATAACGGCAAAACCCTGACCTAGCTGTAACGACTTGCGCGCGATCTGATCCATAGCCCGCATGGCGTATCGGCGGTTGTGCAGACCGGTCAGAGGATCAATCCAAGATTCCGCAATTCCCCTGTGAAGCGATGCGCGCATCTGATCCATCTGGGTTTTGCGGGCAAGCCTGTTGGTCAGTCGCTGCCTAACCTCCTCAACACAGAAGCCTCCCATGCAAACCGCGTCAGCCCCCCGGTCGAGTGCTTCGGCGGCGAGCGTCGCGTTATTGCGGTCAAGTACCGCGATCAATACTGTGCGACGTGTGGCCGCTCGGGACTTCAGATCCGCCAGAACATTGAGCCCCGCCAGTGTTGTGCCGACTTCTATTACAATTGCGTCTGGAACCGGCCCTGATAAAACGCCCTGCAGGTTCGAAGAAGTGTGCGCAGAGACGTTATGTCTTGTCTGATCCGCAAGCAAATTTCGCCACGCGGCACCCGATCGCGCGGTTCTGGCCAAAACGGCCACGCGCGACGGTTTGGGTGGCGCGATCAGACTTACTGCGGGCTCGGCGAAACCCAATGGTTGAACGTTTGTAGTTAGCTTCAGATCCTGTGTTTCAGCACGAGCGCGCAACAGGCTGCGGACCTGCGCCAGCAAAAGCGAATCCTTAAAAGGATGCACCAGCACGTCGTCCAGCCCCTCCGAAAGGGCTTTCAGCCGGGCGGCTTTGTCGTTTTGCGCCGCTATCGCAACAACAGGGACATCGGCTAAGTCCGGATCAGCCGCGAGAAGCTGTTTGACATCAGTAGCTGTTCCATCCGGCAGAGTCTGGGCCGTGAGAACCAGATCAGGCCGTGTTCGCCGTAAAAGCCCAGCCAGCCCTTCCAGTTTTTCACCTTGCACGACGTGGTACCATGCTGCGGTCAACTGAACCTTCAGCATGATGCGATTGGTCGAGGTCCCGTCGAGGACAAGGATAGTTCCCTGCACGGACATATCTGTCACCGTTGATTGCATGCGTTGTCAAAGTGTTTATGAGTCTGGTTAACAAACCCTTTCCAAGATCAATTCCGGGGTCTCTTTATGCCAATCTCTGCTGAATCTGCCGAAACGCTGGCGCTGAATGTTCTGGCTTGGCTTGCGGGAAATGAGGAATTGCTGCCTGTATTTCTTGGGTCAACTGGCGCTTCGGCTCAGGATCTGCGCGACAGGGCTGCAGAGCCGGAGTTCCTTGGCTCGATTCTTGAATTCCTCATGCTTGACGATTCGTGGGTTGTGGAATTCTGTGACGCCAATTCTGTGCCTTATGATCTTCCCGGACAGGCGCGTGCGGTTTTGTCCGGGACGGCAGACATGCATTGGACTTGATGAAAACACTTCTGGAGCTTGAGATGCCGATAGACGCGCTTCTGTTCGACAAGGACGGAACTCTGTTCGATTTTGCCGATACCTGGGGTGCTTTCGGGCGCAATATGTTGCTGCGCCTGACCGATGGGGATCATGACAGGGCAAGGGTGCTGGGTCGTGTGATTGGCTTCGATCTGGATCAAGTCACATACTCGGAAGACAGCATCGTGATTGCGGGAACAGTCGAAGAAGTGGCCGAGACGTTGGCACCACACTTGGCGGAGATGCCACGAGACGCCCTGATCGACCTGTTGAACGCAGAATCAGCCTCGGCCCCACAGGCGCAAGCGGTGCCGTTGACCCCATTTCTTGACGGGTTGCGGGAGGCGGGACTTAAGCTGGGTGTTGCAACAAATGACGGCGAAGCGCCAGCGCTGGAGCATTTGGCATCAGCCGGTATTCGGGATCATTTCGATTTTGTCGCTGGTTACGATAGCGGCCATGGATTCAAGCCGGGTCCGGGCCAGTTGCTGGCCTTTGCCGCGCATGTGAATCTGCCGCCTGAGCGCGTCGCTATGGTTGGTGACAGTCTCCATGATCTTCAGGCGGGTCGGGCAGCGGGTATGACGACAATCGGTGTGCTGACGGGCTTGGCTCCGGCTGAAGTTCTGCAGCCAATGGCGGATGTCGTCTTACCAAATATCGGCCACATACCGGAATGGTTGACACGAAACTGATCGCCTAAGCTCCAGAATCGGCGCATCGGACCTCAAAACCGACAAGAGGTGTCGCAGACAGAGCGGCCACATGCCTTGCTTCGAGGCTTGCTTGACAAAAGACAAGCTCGCGGAGGATTCAATGGCAGAGGCGAAAACACGCAAACGTCGCAGTGGCGGGCGGGCAGGAGCAGCCGAACGCAGAGGCAGCGCGGTTATTGAACAGATGCCGTGGAGCCCACCGATCAATATCGACAAGCCGACCGAGCCTCTGGACGAGGCGGGAATTCAAGCGATCCACGAGGGCGCAATGCGCATTCTCGAAGAGATCGGTGTCGAATTCTACAATGAAGAAGCTATCGATATCCTGCGTAAGGCCGGTTGCACCATCGAAGGGGATAACGTTCGTATGGGGCGGGATTTTGTTATGGAGATGGTGGGCAAGGCACCATCATCTTTCACGATCACGCCGCGCAATCCGGATCGCCGGATCGAAATCGGTGGTCGCAACCTGTTGTTTGGTAATGTGTCATCGCCTCCGAATTATTGGGATATGGAGATCGGTACCAAGGTTCCGGGGAACCGTGAAATGTGCCGAAATCTGCTGAAACTGACTCAGTATTTCAACTGTATTCATTTCGCGGGCGGATACCCGGTCGAGCCCGTTGATATCCACGCAAGTGTCCGGCATCTAGATGTACTCTATGACAAGTTGACCCTAACTGACAAAGCGATGCACGCGTATTCGCTGGGTAAGGAACGTGTCGAAGACGTCATGGAAATGGTGCGGATCGCTGGTGGGCACAGCCACGAAGAATTCGAGGCGGAACCCCGGATGTACACCAACATCAACTCGACCTCGCCGCTAAAACATGACCACCCGATGATCGACGGGTGTTTGAGGTTGGCGCGACGTGGGCAAGCGATTGTTGTAACTCCCTTCACGCTGGCCGGAGCGATGGCCCCGGTAACAATGGCGGGTGCGGTGGCGCAATCGCTGGCCGAGGCTCTGTGTGCGATTGCTCTGTTCCAATACGTCCGGCCGGGTATACCCTGCGTGATCGGGACGTTCACATCGAATGTAGACATGAAATCCGGTGCGCCCGCGTTTGGAACGCCCGAGTACATGCGTTCGACGCAGATGACCGGGCAAATGGCGCGGTTTTATGGCTTGCCCATGCGGTCATCTGGGGTCTGCGCGGCCAACGTACCCGACGGTCAGTCGGTTTGGGAAACCTCGAACTCGCTTTGGGCGGCTGTGCAGTCGGGGACGAATATGGTTTATCACGCGGCCGGGTGGCTGGAAGGGGGGCTGATCGCCAGCCCCGAAAAGTTTATCATGGATTGCGAAATTTTACAGCAAATCCAACGCTATATGCAGCCCGAAATCACGGCGACGGGACCGGATGAGATTGCTTTGGACGCGATCCGTGCGGTCGGGAATGACGGTCATTTCTTTGGCATTCAGCACACTCAGGATCGCTATACCACAGCGTTCTACCAACCGTTTCTGAGTGACTGGAAGAACTATGAAGGCTGGGACGTTGCGGGCGGAATCTGGACCGCTGAACGGGCCCATCACATGTTCAAGGAAATCATTACCAGTTTTGAGCCCCCGGAAATAGATGAGGGCATTCGTGAAGAACTTGCAGACTTTGTCGAGCGTCGTAAAGCCGAAGGGGGCGCTCCGACTGATTTTTAGTGCAAAGCCAATGACTTCCACTTTGAGACTTGTGCGTGTTTTGCGTCTCGGAACTTTCATTTTCGCGTTTTGTTAAGGATTTCTGAGTCACAGTGCATCGGAAACCAAACCGAGGCTTCCCATGCATGGTCTGATAAACCGGGCAGTACAGTCCTTTGTGAGCGCGACATACGGGCAATCTTGCTGGATGCGGGTGACCGATGCCGCAGATCTTGGTTTTACCGAGTTCGAGGCAATGCTGGTTTACGATGACGCGATGACCACGCGGGTTCTGGATGCGCTTTGTGCCGAACTAAAGCGCCCACGAGCAGAGATTCTGGAAGATCTGGGAACCTATTTGGTTTCGCACCCCAATATGGAGGATTTGCGTCGTCTACTCCGATTTGGCGGCGATACGTATGTAGAGTTCCTGCATTCTTTGGATGATCTTTCGGATCGGGTTAGATTGGCGGTGTCCGATTTGCGGTTGCCTCTTCTGGAGCTGCGAGAGGTCTCTTCGTCAGAGTATCACTTGCACTGCTATTCGGGTTTGCCAGGGTATGCCAGTGTCATGGTTGGGGTATTGCGCGCTGTGGCCGACGACTACGGGGCGCTTGCCTTCCTAACACATGAAGGACAGCAAGGTGAGGTCGAGGTCATCACGATTGCACTCGTTGAAAGCGCATTTTCCGCCGGGCGGAATTTCGATCTGGGGGCCAGGAAGCCATGATCGAAATCGATGATCTTGCGGGTATGCTTGGGACCTTGTGTCCGATGTTTGTTCTTGTGGATGGTGGGGGTAGAATCGCTCAGGTCGGTCCGACCCTGCAGAAATTGCGTCCAGATCAGCCAATGCCTGGAAAAGACTTTTTGGAAGTATTCGAGCTTGTTAGACTTCGCAAAGTGTCGACGCTCGCAGCGCTCTTGTCATTGGCCGGAGCGAAGTTGCACCTGAGAATAAAGGGTGAGCCACACACAGCGCTCAAGGGGTTGATCGCTCCTTTGCCAAACGGGCAGGGGGCGGTGATAAACCTGTCCTTCGGAATTTCTATTTTGGATGCGGTTCGTGACTATGCGCTGACCAGTGCGGATTTCTCAGGAACGGATCTCGCGATCGAGCTACTTTATCTGGTCGAGGCTAAGTCTGCCGCGATGGAGGCGTCGCGATCTTTGAACCTGCGCCTGCAGGGCGCGATGCTGGCGGCCGAGGAACAGGCATACACGGATATGCTGACCGGGTTGAAAAACCGCCGGGCCATGGATGTGTTGCTTGGGCATTTGGCTTCTGGTGACGCGCCATTTGCCTTGATGCATCTGGACTTGGATTTCTTTAAGTCAGTGAACGACAGATACGGTCACGCGGCGGGCGACTATGTCCTGCAACAAGCGGCTTGTATTATGGTCGAAGAAACCCGAAACGACGATACTGTCGCAAGGGTTGGTGGCGATGAATTTGTCATCATCTTCAAACACCTGATCGACGAATCTGTTCTGTCCGCAATTGCGTCCCGCCTGATTGACAGGTTGCGACAACCCATGATCTTTGAGGGTTCCGTGTGTCAGATATCAGCTAGTATTGGCACTGCGTTGTCGACGCAGTTTCAGGCGCCGAAAGCAGCCGAGATTTTGAATGCGGCAGATCAGGCCCTCTATGAGGCCAAGCGAATGGGGCGATCAAGGCATTGCCTGTATTCGTCATTTTTGGGTCAGCGCGTACAATCTGCGCAGTCGCAAGCCTCGCCGCACTAAGCTTTCACGACTTAAACTTTTTCGAAAGCCTGCGCCAGAACAGCCGAGATGTGGCGTTTTACTCCGGGCAGTTCGCCTATTACAGGCATGACTTTTCCTTGAAATCCAGCTTGTTCCAATTCCTGAGGTACATCTTCCAACACATGACCGCCGCGGCACGCGAAGAAAGGCAGGCAAAGCGCGATTTGCCCAGAGTTTGTTGCTGCCTCAGAAATCGAAGGGGCCTCTTCAACGAATCCTACCCGGATGGACTTCAGTTTGATCCTCTCACTCACAAGTTCCGCGAACTGATTGGCGACAGCCGAAGGATTGCGACTGCGACCCGACCCATGTGCGGCGAGGATCAAGTTGCACTGGTCTGTTGACCAAGTGTGTGTTTGGATGGCCGATCCAATCGCATCGGCAGCGATGGCTGGAAGGGCTTTATCAACGCCAAGAGGATCGAGGATGCGCAATTCTCTTCCCCCCAGCCGTTTTGGCAAAGCGCTAGTGACAAACCAACCTTTGGCCATGAACAATGGGTAAATCACCGTGTCGTCAGGTAAGTCGTCCAGGCAATGTTCTAGCCTGCTTGGCGCAGCGAGCGTTGCAGAAGTGACATTCACCCCACCGCACATTTTATTCACCTCGGCCGCATAAGCCGCCAGGGCCGCTTCGGCTGGATCGGGGTCAGACGGTTGACCGTGGGCGACAATTACAGCGTTTGGCATAGGTGCGATCCTGCTTGGTTCTAACAAAGGTGGCGTGTGTTTTGGCGAAGTCAATGCGCCTTGCGAACGTATTAACCCAACAACGTAAGCCACAGCCAGACCGTCAGGATCGAGGCGCCGGTGCCGACTAAAACGGAGGAGGCCGCGACCCGTTTGGCGCGGCCATACATGTTCGCGAATATATAGGCGTTAAAGCCGGGTGCCATGGCAGCGTTCAGCACGCCTGAGCGGAACAAGTCTTGCGGCAATCCCACAGTCGAGCCGAACAACCACACAAGGCTGGGGTGCAGCATAAGCGAAACGCCGCAGACATAGGCAATGGTGCGTAAATCGCCTTCGGGTCGATATTTGACCAGTACGCCGCCCAAGGCAAACAACGCGCCGGGCAGGGCCGCACGGGTGATCAAGCCAAGAGCGTCATCGACCACTCCGGGCACACCGATCCCGGATAGGTTTACGATAAACCCCAACGCTATCCCCAGGATCAGTGCATTGCGGAACATAGCTGACAAGACCGAGCGCACCATCCGTATGCCACCGTGGCCGCGACTACGAATGACCTCCATCACCGTGATGCCGATGCCATAGCAAAATGGCGCATGGAAGGCGATGATTGCATAGTTCCCCGCGAGGTTTTCGGGGCCATAAGCGCGCTCGGTAATGGGCAGCCCCAGCAGGACCGAGTTAGAGAACAGGCAGCAGAAGCCGATGGCGACGCAATCTTCCCACTCGCGCCGGAAAATCAGGCGCGCACCGAACAGGCCGGCGCAGAAACATAGACCCGCAGCTGTGTAGAAACTGAACAGCAGGCGCGGGTCGAAACTGGCACCGAGGTCCAGATTGGCGATGGCCAGAAATAGCAGGCACGGGATGGCGAACCCCTGAGTGAACTTCATCAGCCCGTCGATATGGGCCTCTTTGAAATAGCCCAACGCGGTGGCTGTGTACCCGGCTCCGATCACCAGAAATACTGGCAGGATAACGTCGATCAGGCTTTGCAGCATGGTGCCATCCTGTGGAGTATTGCGGCAGGCACCATGGGCTATTTAAAGGGCCTGATGGATCACCATGCCATCATAGGCAGGGGTGATGTGGTCGGCGGTTTCAGCCTCGACCGTGGCGTAGTCCAAATCGATGTGCATATTGGTCAACACCGCGCGCTTGGGCTGGAGCTGTTCGATCCAACCGAGCGTCTTTTCCAGATGCGCGTGAGTTGGATGCGGCGTGCGGCGCAGTGCGTCGATGACCAAACAGTCCAGCCCTTGCAGTGCAGGCCATGCGTCGTCATAGATCTCGGCCACGTCAGGCAGATAGACCAGTCCGCCAATCCGAAAGCCCAACGCGTCGATCGAGCCGTGATTAACCTTGAACGGCTGCAACGGGATCGGGCCGCCGGGGCCGTCGATCTCGAACGGGCCACTGATGGTTTTCAGATCAAGGATCGGCGGGTAGGGCGAGCTGTCAGGCTGGATGAACGCATATCCGAACCGCCCGAGCAGGTCGTTCTGAGTGTCGCCATCGGCCCAGACGGGCACACGGGTGCGCATGTTGAACACGATCATACGCAGGTCGTCGATGCCGTGGACGTGGTCGGCATGGCTGTGGGTGTAGACCACCCCGTCCAGCCGCCCAGTACCCGTATCCAGTAACTGACTGCGCATATCCGGTGTAGTGTCGATCAGGACCGAAGTTGTGCCCTCGGGCCCGTCCCGTTCTACCAGCATCGAGCAGCGACGGCGGATGTTCTTTGGGTTCTCGGGATCACACTCGCCCCAGTGCCCGCCCAGCCGAGGCACGCCGCCGGAAGATCCGCAGCCCAAAATGGTGCAGCGCAGCTGGGTCATGCAGCCGCCTTGTAGGTCGCGGCTTTGGTAAACAGCCGCTCGAAGTTCAACTGGGTCTGCACGGCGAAATCGGCATAGTCCATGCCGAACACCTCGGCCCCCTTGCGGGCGGTGTGGGCGGTATAGGCGGGCTCGTTGCGTTTGCCGCGAAACGGGGGCGGGGCCAGATAGGGCGCATCGGTTTCAACCAGAATGCGGTCGACCGGGGCGGTGGCGAAGATATCGCGCAGCTCCTGGCTTTTGGGGAAGGCCGCGATGCCGGACATGGACAGGTAAAAACCCAGATCCAGCGCGGCTTTGGCCAGTTCCGCCGACGACGAAAAGCAGTGCATCACACAGGAATAAGGCGCGTTTTGATGTTCCTCGGCCAGAATGCGGGCCATGTCCTCGTCCGCTGCACGGGCGTGGATAATCAGGGGTAGGCCGGTGCGCTGGGCCGCCTCGATATGGACGCGCAGAGATTGTTTTTGCACTTCGGCGCTGTCGGCGGTGTAGTGGTAATCCAGCCCGGTTTCACCAATACCAACGAACTTGGGATGCCGGGACAGTGCGACCAGTTCGTCTACGGTGGCCATCGGCTCATCCGCAGCGCTCATGGGGTGGGTGCCCGCGGCGTAGAAGACGGAGGCGTGGGCGTCGGCTATCGCGCGGACGCTTGGTTCGTTGCGCAGTTTGGTGCAGATCGTGACCATTCGGGTCACGCCCGCGTCAATCGCATTGGCAACGATCTGGTCCAACTGGCCTTCGAAATCGGGGAAGTCCAGATGGCAATGGCTGTCAGTGATTTGGGGAGTGTCGCTCATCTGCTCTGACCGGCGGTTTCCTGTATCTTGAACACCGTATCTAGGACCAGAGCGGCAGGGTCAAGGTTCACCGCCTGACCATGTCGTGCTCGGGCGGTGATTGTCGCAGCCACCTCGGCCCATTTGCGGGCCTGATGGGGGGATTGAGACAGGCGCGACAGGATTTCGGCCTCATGTGGAGCGGCTTCGGGCAGGGGGGCTGCGCCGGTCGCTCCGGTCAGGGCAAGACGGGACAAGGCCACGTCGATCAGGGTTAACAGCAACTCGAACCGCTCAGCCGCGCCGCGCTGGGCGGCGGCCTCGGCCAGTTTCAGGGCGCGTTGACGGTCCATGCGGGGCAGGGTGCCGAGGATGGCGGTGAATTCGGCGTAGATCTCAAGACCGCCGAGGTTGATCAGGCGCACCGCGTCCCCGACAGAGCCAGCGGCGAGGGCGGCCAGATGATCCGGCTGCGCGGGCAATTCGGTCCCGGTTTGGGCCAGTGCAGACTGCATGTCGTCAGCCCCTAGCGGGGATAGGCGCAGGGTTCGGCAGCGCGAGCGGATCGTCGGCAAAAGGCGTGAGGGCTGGTGTGAGATCAACAGCAGCGTCGTACGCGCGGGCGGTTCTTCCAGCATTTTCAAAAGGGCGTTGGCTGCACTAACATTCATCTCATCGGCTGAATCCACGATCACCACGCGCCGCCCGCCATCGGCCGAAGACAGGCCGAAGAATTTGCCCAGCTTGCGGATGTCATCCACTACGATTTCGGTCCGCAACCGTCCCTGATCGTTCAATGACCGGGTGATTGCGGCAAGGCCGGGCTCGGCCCCGGCCTGAATGCGGTGGGCGACGGGGTGGTCGGGGTCGATCGCGAGCGTCTCAGGGGGCGGGGGGGCACCGAACAGCCCGTCATCCTCGGCCGGAGGGGTCGCCAGCAGGAACCTTGCGATCTGCCAAGCCAGAGTCGCTTTACCCACCCCGCGGGGTCCGGTCAGCAGCCAACCATGATGCAAGCGGTCCGAGTTATAGGCGTTCAGAAACGCCTGTTCAGCCTCGGACTGCCCGAACAAGGTCGCAGTTTCGCGCGGGTGCGGGGCACCGGGGGCCTGATCCGGGGTCGGGTTGTCGTCGCTCATGGGTCGTCCGTCACAAGGATTGCAGGACGACATCTGTCACATCGCGGGCTACACTGTCCATGTCTCGGTTGCCATCAATCACGCGAAAGCGGTCCGAGAACTCATCGGCCAGCGCCAGAAACCCGGAGCGCATTTTCTGTTGTAATTCCAGTCCGAAATCCTCGAACCGTTCTTCTGTGCCTTGCCGCCCTTTGGCGCGGGACAGGCCGATTTCCGGGTCCATGTCGATGAGGACGGTCAGGTCGGGTTCGCGCCCGATCATCAGCTTGTGCAACTGATCGACCAGAGGGCGCAGATTGCCGCGCGACATGCCCTGATACATGCGGGTGCTGTCGGCGAAGCGGTCGCAAATTACGACCTTTCCAGCCGCCAGCGCTGGTTCAATAGTGCGTTCCATATGGTCGCGGCGGGCGGCGGTGAACAGCAGCAGCTCGGTCTCGGCTGACCAACGGTCCGGATCACCTTCCAGTACCAGCCGGCGAATTTCCTCGGCCCCGGCTGAACCGCCGGGTTCGCGGGTCAGAACAACGTCGCGACCCAATCCGCGCAAGTGATCGGCCAGCATACGCGCCTGCGAGGACTTGCCCGACCCATCAATGCCTTCAAATGTCAGAAACACGCGGTGCCCTTGTCAAAAAGCGTCCAGAGGGTTGCCGATCACATCGGTCAGAACGATCCCTCCAACGGTCATCATCCGAACCAGAAAACCACCCGCGGCCACATCCTGTACCGCAACCAGAGGGCGCCGAATTTCGGGCAGACCTTCAGGCTTGATGACCAGTTCGGCCAGTTTCTGACCCTTGGCAATCGGAGCGTTGATCGGGCCGTCATAGACGACCTCGGCAGCCACGTTTTCGTCGCCCAGAACCGGCAGCAGGATGTTCAGATCGTCTTCGGGTACAAGGCCAACCGTCTTTTGCGCCCCCATCCAAACCTCTGCCTCGGCTATCGGCGCGTCTTTGTTGGCAATTGTCCTCTCGACAAAATTTCGAAACGACCAGTTAACCACGGCCTCAGCCTCCTCTGCGCGCTGGCCGGTGCTGTCCAGGCCGGTGAGCACAAAGATCACCCTGCGATCACCCTGCTTGGCCGAGCCAACGAGTCCATAGCCGGCCTCTTGCGTGTGGCCGGTTTTCAAACCATCCGCACCGATCCCCAGCTTCAACAACGGGTTGCGGTTGCGCTTGTTCGAAGGCGCGCGGCCATCGAATTCAAACTCTTCCTCGGCGAACAGGGGATAATATTCTGGGAAATCTGTGATCAACCGATCGGCCAGTATGGCAAGATCGTGAACCGACATCATGTGCCCGGCTGCAGGCCAGCCGTTCGAGTTGGCAAAAGTGGAATTGTCCATACCCAACTGTTCCGCGCGCTGTGTCATGTACCGAGCGAAACCCGCCTCGGTTCCGTCAGGGCTGAGCGCCTCGGCGATGACAACACAGGCGTCATTGCCGGACAGAACGATGATGCCGCGCAGCAAGTCCTCGACCGACACGCGGTCTTGTGTGTTCAGGAACATCGTCGAGCCGCCATAGCTCATGGCGTGTTCAGACACGGGTAGGGTTTCGTTCGGGGTAAGTCGTCCATCCCGCAACGCCTCGAATGCGACATATAGGGTCATGAGCTTCGACATTGAGGCAGGGGGCAAGGGTTGTTCGGCGTCTTTCGACAAAAGCACAGTGCCTGTTGTCTGGTCCATCACATAGGCTGCGCGGGCGGATGTATCAAAGGCGAAGGCGGGCAGAGCGGTCAGCGCCAACCCCATTGCCAGAACGGATGATCGCAAAGTGGACAGCACAGTAACCTCCTGCTTTTCAGTTCTTGACGACGAAAGCGTCGGTAAAGCCCAGATCCTTGACGTCGCGCTGCAAAGCGGTGCGTTCGCCCCGGGTTTTGGCAGGGCCTACAAGAACTCTCCAGACGGATTTCTCGCCGGTTTTTAACTCGCGTACTTCGGTTGTCAGGCCATTGCGGCGAATTTTCCGAGCAGCGCTTTCAGCATTTTCTTCGACGCTGAATGTGCCAACCTGAACATATGGTTTGGATACCGAAGCAGTATCGGATTCTGCCGATGCCGCAGCGGTGGGCGGGGTTGGTTCAGACGCCTCAATCGCCGCCGCAGCCCCTTCAATCGGGTCGAGCGATGCCTGGGTGATTTCGTCAGAAGATTTCTTTTGCCACCATTTCTTCTTGGTGGACGCGTCCGCAGGCGGGGTGACTTCGGGATCAGACAGAGTGGAAGTCGCCACCTCAGGCGCAGCTTCCACGGCAGTCTCGGCAACTTCGGTCGTGGTCTCGGCGGCGGCATCCGCTGCCACAGCGGCGGTGCCCGCAGCAGCGGCGGTTTCCTTTTTCTGCCACCACTTCCGCTTGGGTTTATCTTCGACCTCGGCGGTTTGATCTTCGGTCGGAGCGTCGCCTGTAGCTGGTTCTGCGACCTCGGGTTCCGGAGTGGTTTCGGGTTCTGCTTTTGGTGCAGGCTCGACGGGTTTACGCCGCAGGGCGACGACCTCGACCCGTGTTGGAGAACCGGCGAGAATGCCAAGCTTTACTGCTGCGTCAGACGACAGCTGCAATGCAGGGCCCGGCAAGTTGCGTTCCCGCCGGAACAAAGCGCCTGTGACTGTCTTGTTGTTTGCGGTGTTCTTGATGCGAACGCGCTCTGGCTGGGTGACATCAGGATGTGCGATCCAGATTCCACCAAGAGACGGACGGCCATCCCACAATCCGGCCTCGGTCAATGCAAACACCTCAGGTGCCTCGACATCGTCACGGGGGTTTCCGGTCGCTTCGGGGAAAATCTCTCGTTTTGCTGAGTTCTGCGTGCTGTCCGAAGACGCCTCGGTCGCTTCGTTGCCGGTTTCAAGTGCTTCTTCGCATCCGGCCAGAACCAAAGACATCACGGCCAGAACCGCCAACGCCAGCGGCTTTGCGCGTGTTTCGGTCGCTCGATCCATCGTTTTATCCCTTGCCTGTAAGGGGTCGGTTTCCTGAACCCCACCGCGTTTCGCCGGTTCTGCAACGCCGGTCTGGTACGGTTTGTGGCCTGATCATAGCGTGAGCAAGGTATCAAGGAAAGACCGCTGCGACAGCTTCGGCAAGAATTCCCTATTTGGTCTTGCCACCGGTTTGCGTTCGCCTTAGACCCAGCATCACGCGGGGAGGTGGCAGAGTGGTCGAATGCGGCGGTCTTGAAAACCGTTGAACGTGAGAGCGTTCCCAGGGTTCGAATCCCTGTCTCCCCGCCACTCATACCTGGTTCACTTCAGCTGTGTTTTCTGACCCGGAATTGTGCCGCAATTCCCGTGCGTTGGCGCATGTGCTTTCAATCAGAGACAGAGCAGACCGTACACTCAGGGCGCAATTCCGGCCCTGGTCTCAGTGGTGCATTTTGGCGGGGTCGCTTTGGGGCGAATTTCCCTGATACCCGGCAATTTACAGGGAAATTTCGCGAAAAGGCTCTGAGTTCCGTCATTTCTCGGGTCAGAACTGCATATTTTACAGAGGTTTATGCTGCAAATTCCCTAAAACGTTAAACAGGGAATTTTCTTGCGGGAACAGAGAATTGTGCCGACGGATCAGGGAGAGCGAACCCCGTATCAGGGACGCCGGATCTGGAGGTGTTAGAAGCCGAACAGGCGCTCTTGCTCGGCCCAGTCAAGTGGGTGAGCCACGCTGACCAGGCGCTTGAGTGTGAGTTCGGGCGGCTGTGTGCCGTCGAGAATCGCGGCTTGAATCTTCGGTGAAAGAAACGCGAGCTGAGCACGGGTGCGGATGAAGGCGCCGGGGACGCGTTTGCGGCGTGCAATCTCCATCAGTTGAACTCCGGCTTTCAGATCGCGCGCCCAGCCATGGGCTCGGATCAGCATGGACCGGAGGTGGGGATCAGGTTGGGGTGCCATGTCTCCAGCGATGACCTTGGTCTCGACGCCGCGGCGGCGCAGATCGAAGGATGCTGTGATGTGGGTGAGATCTGGGTGCAGATGGTCGGCAGCAATGCAAATTGCGCTTGCCAGAGTTTTGGGGTTTAACTCGAGATCAATGTGTCCTCGTGCAATTTTGCCTTTGGTCAGAAGAGCAGCGCCGACCTGACCGGCTTGGCGTTGAAGCCGGGTTACTAAATCCGCAACTGAAGTCTGTACCGCCTCCGCTGACCCGGCCTCCGGCTGCGCCAGTACCTGATGCGCGGCGGCGGCGTCTTGCAGATGTCTGGCGATGACATCAATGACTGCGTGTTCCAGCGCCGGGCCGGGCAGTCGCCAGCCGGAGGTATCCTTGCCGCCCGAGATCAGCCGATTGGAGATGTAGTAGCGCAACCGTCGGCCTGTGCGCGTGGTGTGGGTTGGCGTCAATCGATCACCAGATTCGTCCTGCAGCAGACCGGTGAGCCAAGCCCCGGGGTCAGTGGAGTGTTGGCGCTCATTGGGTGTAGGGTCTGCACGGGATCGCCGCGACGCTTGGCGCATTTTCTCCTGCACCCGGTCCCAAACGCCCTGGTCGATGATCGCCGGGTGTTGTCCGTTCCAGATCTTATCCTTGTGGCGGATTTTTCCGAGATAGACCGGGTTGCGCAGTAGGTAATAGATTTGGCCGCGTGAAAGTGGGCAATTCCCCTTCACGCTTCCATCCGTCCGAACAACGCGTTTTGACCGCAGGTCTGCTGCCGTTGCCCGTTCTTCTACTTGGCGCAGGCAACCCAGTTCGCCATAAACCCGAAAGAGATGCCGGACCGTTCTGGCCTCCTCCTCATTCACCACCAGCGTTCTTGCCTTCGGATCGGGGTGGCGATCATAGCCCAGGGGCAGGTTGCCACCCATCCAGAGCCCCTTTTTCTTCGACGCCGCTATTTTGTCGCGAATACGTTCGGCGGTGACTTCCCGCTCAAACTGAGCGAAGGACAACAGTACGTTCAGGGTCAACCGGCCCATGGAAGATGAGGTGTTGAACGCCTGTGTAACCGAAACAAAGGAACAGTTTGCCTGTTCCAGCCGTTCGACCAGCTTCGAGAAGTCGGCAAGCGACCGGGTCAGCCGGTCGATCTTGTAAACCACCACCATGTCAATACGCCCTGCATCGATCTCTTCAAGCAGCCGTCGAAGGGCGGGGCGTTCGAGTGTGCCGCCGGACAGCCCGCCATCATCGTAGCGGTCTGGCAAAGTGGTCCAACCTTCGTGTCGTTGACTGGCGACATAAGCCGCGCAGGCCTCATATTGCGCGTCCAGGGAATTGAAGTCCTGGTCCAGACCATCTTCTGAGGACTTGCGCGTATAGATGGCGCATCGGATTTTACGGCGCGGGCTCATTTGGCGATCTTTCCGGTGAGTCCGAAGAAACGCGGCCCTGACCAATGCGCGCCGGTAATCTCTCGGGCGATGGCGGAGAGCGAGCGATTGGATCGACCGTTCCAGGTAAAACCATCCCCTGTCACATCGACCATATGGGTCACGCCATTCCACTCGCGCAGCAGGCGCCCGCCGGGCTTAAGAGCAGGGCATGTAGGCCGGGGCTTCTTCTTAGAGCCCTTTTCCAGCGTGGCTTTGACCTGCCGGGGTAGCCCGCCATGACGGCGGGACTGCATCTCAAAGGCGATAAAACGGCGCAGGAAGGGTTGGCTGAGCATGGTGGGGGCGGGTTGATCAAACAGTTGCTGCCAAAGCGTGACCAGATCCGATCGACCCATGGCGGCGAGATCGGCGACATCGCTCGTCTTGGTCATGACTCGCCGCCCTTGTTTGCTGTGAGGTGATATGTGGAAAAACCATGTGGCTTGTCGGATGCGCGCCGTTCAATTGTGACACCTTTCTTCCGTAACCCACTTAATGCCGCTCGGACCGAATGAGGCTGCCACCCTATTGTTTTGCAGAGCGCCTCAAGGCTGGCGCCACTCGGGCGGCGCAACAAGGCTTTTACCTTGTCAATTTTGGTTTGCTTCCGCTTGGCCATGAACTGTCTCCTCTGATCTTGGGTCAGCGAGATGCCGAACCCCGGTACCGAGGAGCGCTCGATTGGCTCGGGCGTAGAACCATTGGTGCGTGGTTTATAGCAACAGTCCAGCCCTTTCTGGAGCAGCCTCAGAAGGGGTGTGTTTTGCAGGGCGCTGCTGTTGTACCCCCCGATTATTCGTCAACAATCTTAATTGGTTACGATTTGGTTACTTTTGGTTTGGGGGTTGCGTCTCGTATTGATGACACCTACATTTGGCTCAATCGCCCGGACTATCAGGGCGGGAAACTGCTCCCGCAGGCAGCACTCATTGGAAACACAGGTTTCCGCAGAGAGCATTCGAAGGGGCAACGAACCGGATCGATTGGTCCGGAGAGTTGTTAATCGTGCTCTCTCCGAATTCCCAACACGATCCTTTCTTGTCGACGCTAACGAGCGTCAAACGAAAGGAGGCGGCTATGTCTGCCAAAAAAACACAGAGCGACGCCAAGGCGTCCAACACACCGATCTGGATGGCGGACAAAGTCGTCCAATCTCAGATCAGCCAGATCATGCCATACGCCAACAACAACCGCGTGCACGCGGCCAAGAGTATTGACAAGCTGAAGGCGTCGGTGGCTCAGTTTGGATTTGTCACTCCGATCCTTTTGGATGGTTCGGGCACAATCATTGCGGGTCATGGCCGCTATGAGGCCGCTAAGGCCCTGGGGTTGATGTCCGTGCCGACTGTTGTCGCGGATCACTTGTCAAAAGCGGAAGTGCGCGCCCTGCGGATCGCGGATAACAAGCTGGCGGAACTGTCGGATTGGAACGAAGCTGCTCTGCAGATCGAATTTGCCGAGCTGATGGATCTCAGCCTTGATGGCGAGCTCGATTTTGATCTGGATATCACCGGGTCCGAAACGCCGGAGATCGACATCATCATCGACGCTGCGAGCGAGGCTGCGGAGACCGAAGCTGAAACTGTAGACACCCCGGACCCTGCGGCACCTGTCATCACGCAGCCAGGCGACCTCTGGCTTCTCGGAGATCACCGCATCTTCTGCGGAGATGCCTTGCACGCCCAGAGCTACGACACCTTGCTGGAAGGCGAGACACCACAGATGATCTTCACTGATCCGCCTTACAACGTACCGGTCAATGGGCATGTCCGCTGTGGCACCGATGGCGCTCATCGCGAATTTGCCATGGCGTCGGGAGAAATGTCGGATAGCGAGTTCCGCGGCTTTCTTTCAGGCATGATTACCCAGTTGTTTGGCCGTCTGCCAGACGGGGGCATTGCGATGATCTGCATGGACTGGCGTCACATTGAAGAGTTGATTGCGGCGGGCAAGGCAGGTGGATTGGACCTCATCAACCTCTGCGTCTGGAACAAGACAAACGGAGGCATGGGCAGCCTTTACCGCTCCAAGCACGAGCTGGTCGCAATCTTTAAGAAGCCCGGTGCTGCGCATATCAAAAATGTCGAATTGGGCAAACACGGGCGCAACCGCACCAATATATGGGATTATGCCGGAGTGAACAGCTTTGGGGCAGAGCGCGAGGCCGATCTTTCAGATCATCCCACAGTAAAGCCAACGGCACTGGTTGCAGATGCCATCATGGATGTGAGCCATCGTGGCGATCTCGTGCTGGACGCCTTTGGAGGGTCCGGTGCAACCTTGCTGGCGGCTGAGAAGACCGGACGCTGGGCGCGATTGATTGAGCTCGATCCGGCTTATGTCGATGTCGCGATCCGCCGTTGGCAGAAGATGACCGGTGAGAACGCCGTGCACGCGGTGACAGGCGAGACGTTCGATGCGCGTTCTGCGGCAACCAATGCCACCTCAGAGCTGGAGGCGGATCATGTCTGACGATACGAAGGACTATGAGGTGGGCTACGGCAAACCGCCCAAAGCAACCCAGTTCAAGAAAGGCCGCTCCGGCAATCCAAAAGGGCGCCCGAAAGGTGCTAAAGGGGTTAATGCCAGCCTGAAACGCGAATTGGAAGCCAAGATCACCGTCCGCGAAGGCAACCGGGAAGTCCGGATTTCCAAGGCGGAGGCAATTGCCAAGCGGGTCACGGCCAGCGCATTGAAGGGTGACACGAAAATGCTGATGGCGCTGCTGAAGCTGGACACAGATCTGTTCAACACGAGTGACATGGAGCCGCAAGAAAGCGCCTGTGCGGTTGAGCCGGACAGTGTTGACTTTGATATCCTCCGGGATTTCTTTTCCGGCCAACTGGGCAGTGACGGCGGTCCTGAAGATGAGGAGGCGGAAGATGACGGCTCCTGATCCCAGAATGGTCCAGCAAGCCGCGCGCGAGGTTTGCCGGGACAATTTCTTTCCCTTCGTGTGGCGTGTGTTTGACACGCTGCACCAGGGGAGTGACCGCAGCTTTGATCCGGCCTGGCATGTGCGGGCCATGTGCCATGAGTTGGACAACGTTCGCGTCGGCGAGAACAAGCGGTTGATCATCAACATTCCGCCGCGTTGCCTGAAATCGGTCACCGCGGCCGTTGCATATGTCGCTTATCTTCTTGGGCACTCACCGAGCGCCAAGATTATTGTTGCCAGCTACGGGCTGGATCTGGCGCGCAAGCATTCCGAAGATTGTCGTCGGATCATGTCTGCGCGCTGGTACCGGGAAATGTTCCCTGAAACTGTCTTGGCTAAAAAGGGCAACACCTCAGAAGAAATCCGCACCACAAAGGGAGGCAGTCGCAAGGCTGTCTCCATCGGCAGTTCTGTTACTGGCCATGGCGCCGATTACATCATCATCGATGACCTGCTGAAAGCTGGTGATGCGGGTTCCGAGGCCGAGCTGGTCAAGGCACAGGAGTTCATTGAGGGGACCTTGCTGTCGCGCTTCGACAACCCGGCCGAAGGGCGTGTGGTTATGGTTGCACAGCGGCTGCACGAGATGGATCCGCCGGGTTATCTGCTCGAACGCGGCACCTATCGGCATCTGAATCTGCCTGCCATCGCCGAAGACCATGAAACGGTTCCTCTTGGGCGTGGAAAGGTCATGCGCCGCAAGCCGGGTGATCTGCTGTGCCCGTCGCGCCTGGATCAGAACACGCTGGATACCAAGCGTCGTGAAATGGGCGCAGCCGTGTTCAATTGCCAGTATCAGCAGAACCCCATTGCGCCAGACGGATCACCCTTGCGCTGGGAGTGGTTTGGCACCTACGAGACCATCGAAGATCGTCGTTGGTTCCAGCTGGTCGTTCAGAGCTGGGATACGGGCATGTCAGCGGATCCCCGGTCCGACTTCTCGGCCTGTACAACCTGGGGGTTCCGCGAAAATGCGTGGTATCTTATCGACGTCTGGCGCGGGCAGGTAGACTACCCAGACCTAAAAGCCAAGGCACTGCAGCTTGTTCACCGTTGGGAACCGGATCGCGTTCTGATCGAAGATGCTGCCTCAGGCAAACCTCTTTTGGACGAGCTGTTTCGTGATGACCGTCGGCGCTACGAACGCATTAAACCCGACAAGGACAAGGAAACCCGGTTCCAGTCCGCTTGCGGTCCTGTCGAAGAGGGCAAGGTGTATCTGCCTGCAGACGCACCCTGGCTGCCGGTATTCAAACGAGAGCTTCAGTCCTTTCCACGCGGGCGCAACGACGATCAGGTCGACAGCTTTGCCCATTTTCTGAACTGGTCCAAGGGACTGGGATTCTACCGGGCATTGGGCCGGGACCACCGGATCAACATCGAACGTCGGGAGCGCAATCGAGAGAGGGTCAGACGGCGGTAGAACCTCAGCGTCAAGCTTGAAAACTCGTTGAATAGTGCGGGGAGGGCCGATGTCGGACCAATCCTGAGAGCGGCCCCAATGCCGCTCGCAACCACAAACCAGTCTCATCGCTAGTGCCGTCGGATGACTGCTTCGAGCCCAAAGCCGACTTTTCCGTGCGCAGGCGATGGGCATTCACTAACCTATATCTATGCCACAAAAAGAGGATGGGATCAGACAAAGACCCATAGAGCGTTTTGCAGGAATTTTGACGAGAAAACCTTGTACACGTTGAAATGGATTCACATCGCGATATTTGGATTCGTTGCGTCGAGAGAAGCTTCGTGATGCGTAATCTTTTGGGAGGAACACATGAAATATGCTGCCATATTTGCCGCCGTGGCAATCTCCGCTTGTGCAACTGTTGCCGCTGCCAAAGATCCGATACCGGCAAGTAGTGATAACTTCGAGATCTACAGTGAGGTTGAAGGCTGGACTGTATATGCTGACAACGACTCTGGTACATGCCTTATTGAAAAGGTCTTCGAGAGCGGAAACGTAATGCAAATGGGTCTCACCAAAAACCAAAAACACGGTTATTTGGGAGTATTCACGCAGGCTGACATCGACATTAAAAATCGCCAGAAAATCGAGATAGCAATTGACGATTTCGTTTATGAAGGCCGTGCAAAAGGTATTAAAAGCAAGAAGCTAGCGGACGACTACTCAGGTGGTTATATTGTTGTAAAGGACGCAAATATGGCGACTGCCGTAGCTGAGGGACAGACCTTGATTGCGTTTCCAAAGAAATCCGCAAATTTCGTTGTGGATCTGACCGGTACAAAGAAAGCAATGGAAGAAGGCCGAAAGTGCAATCTTGCACTTGCTAGCTGACATAGCCTCTTACTAGAACGCGAGTTAGTTGAGTTATCGTGATTTCGAACCGTGTCGTGACCCCGCTGTTTGCGGGGTCCTTCTTTTGTTTGTGTTTGCCTCTTGGCCCTAGGCTTCAAGCTTTCGGCTAACCTACTTAAACTGGCGTGAGCGTTTCCAGCAGAGTACAGATTTCCGGCTGATCCGGGTGAGTGATCAGATCTAGAGTTAGACCCACACAAAGTATCTGTTGGTCACAGTGAAACATTCAAACATAAACATAATTCTGGATTTGTTGCGTCTGAGTGTGCTCTCTTCGACTGCTAAATAGGTGGGGGACAGATAGATGAGACGAGCACTGAAAACGTTGACGATTTGGTCATTCCTTTGGTTTGCGGCGTTATCAGGCGCTTTTCCTGCCGGCGCGCAAGAAACTGTGGCGGACCAAGAAGTTTCGGAGGCGAAAAGCGACGATCTTATGGATGCAGTCGTAGATGAGATAATTGCGGCCGACGATCTCGAGATCCTACTTGTTCCCTTAACTGCGGAAGAGCTTTCCCAGATTGCTGGTACTTGGCAGAGTTATGTGCGCTCTCGGCTCGAAGAAGTCGCGCAAGTAAACTTGCAACTTCGGTCGGCGAGCGGAACTCGGGAAGACACCTTGCGGTCTCAGTTGTCCTCCTTGAACGACTCTGGATCAGAAATTCTCAACAACTATCGCCTGGTACTCGAAGCATGGACCCTGAAAGGCGCGAAGGCGGAAGATCTAGAACCGCATACTAACTATATTCTCGCGTTGAAAACGGGAGCCCTAAAAACTACCGACCTTCAAACGCTTTTTCAGAACGCTTGGGCGTGGTTGTTCTCGTGGGATGGGGGCGTCGGTCTCCTGATGGCCGGTCTGGGTGTTTTGTTGGCAGTTTGGGCCATGATGTTCATTGCTCGAATGGTGCGCCGGGTCACTGAACGGGGTTTGAACAAAATTCCAACTATCTCCAGAATGCTGAAACGCTTCATTGCCACCGCCGTATATTGGGCCGTTTTCGTCCTTGGTATACTCGTCGTTTTAGCTTTGTTCGGAGTTAACGTTACACCGCTTTTTGCCGTGCTCGGCGGTTTGTCGTTCATCCTGGGCTTTGCATTGCAGGAAACGCTGGGAAACCTCGCAAGCGGTCTGATGATCATGGTTCTCAAGCCATTCGACACTGGCGACTATATCCAAGTAGGCGGCTCATCTGGGTTTGTGGATGAGATGTCGGTGGTTTCGACCAAGATCAGAACTTTCGACAATCAGATTATCATAGTTCCAAATAGTAAGATTTGGGGGGATGTGATTACTAATGTAAGTGCATCCGAAGAACGTCGGGTCGATCTGGTCTTTGGTATCGCCTATTCGGACAACGCTGCCCAAGCAATTGAGGTCCTCAAGGACTTGGTTGCGCGTCACCAGCTTTGTCTGAAGACACCAGAACCAGAAATTTTCGTGGGTGAGTTGGGAGACAACTCCGTCAACATCTTCTGCCGTCCATGGTCCAAATCCGATGACTATTGGACTGTCTATTGGGACCTTACTGGTCAAGCAAAAGAACGGTTTGACACGGAAGGTATATCCATACCGTTCCCGCAACGCGATGTGCACATAATTCCCGTAGAAGGAGCAAAATCATGAGGGCTCTTACGTTATGGTTACTGCCGCTTCTATTTGCCTGCACTGTTGCGCTTGCTCAGTCTGAAGAAATTGTCGCACCGGCTGAAGGGAGAGAGGATCCCGAATTTATTGCGCCAGTGATTGTGGATGGCGAAGAGTTATTCTTGGTTCGCGGATCAAGTGCGTTGCCCGCTACCGAACGAGCGAGAAAGATCGAGGAACGGATTGCTCAGGTCGCCGATGCTTCTAAGAAAGCTTCGGTTCAGGTTCAGGTTTCGGACGCCGAATTTGGGAAAATGATACGCGTCGACGGGCAAATGGTTACAATAACCACCCAAGCTGACGCCGAGCACGAACAAATGGCTATTGAGGTTCTGGCTGGGCTTCAGGCTGAAGCGATTGAGACTGCGATCCTTCAATACCGAGATGCTCGGTCCAATGAGGGCAGAGTAGATAGTGCGATGGCTGCATTTGCTTGGACGGCAGTCTTTGCCCTCGCTTCGTATGCGTTTTTTGCGAAGCGGCGAAAGCTATTGGACTACATCAGAAACAACTTGGAAAAGAGAGCTGAAGGCGTTGAGGAAGCCACAAAATCGATCTTACGAAGCAGGGCAATCGCGTCGATTATCGTCTATTCAATCCACATTTTGATGTGGGTCCTGTTTCTGTTCTTTTTCTATTACTACCTTTCATTAGTGCTGCTCTCCTTTGCTGAAACGCAGGGCATAGCCCAGATCCTCTTGAAGTACGTAAGCGAGCCGCTCGTAACTGTTGTTTTGGCGATTGTTGGATACGTCCCCAACTTAGTCATGCTCGCAATCATCGCAGCTGTGACACGGTTGGCAATTCGCGGCCTCGATCTGTTCTTTGAAAACCTCGAGAATGGTGCTTTCGAACTCAAAGACTTTGAAGATCATTGGATCGCTCCTACCAACATGTTGTTCAGAGCGTTGGTCATCGTCATCGCGCTTGTGTTTGCCTACCCCTATATCCCTGGTTCCGATTCCCGGGCTTTTCAGGGCTTGACGATTTTGGCGGGTATTATGGTTTCGCTCGGTTCGAACACCGTTGTTTCAAACATGATGGCCGGCCTGTTTGTCATCTACAGACGCAGTACCAACGTCGGTGACCGCATTCAGGTTGGCGACAAGATCGGAGACGTAACAGAGATCAAGTTAATGGAAACACTGATTAAATCGATAAAGAACGAGATGATAAGCATTCCAAATGCACAGCTGCTCAACTCCGAGGTCGTAAACTATTCGCGCAAAGTGGATGGCCGAGGGCTGTTGGTCCACACGACAGTAGGGATCGGATACGAGGAGCCACCAAAGAAGATTAAAGCGATGCTGATAGAAGCTGCTCAGCGAACCCAAGGGTTAAGAAAGAGCCCCGAACCTTTTGTCCTATGGACGCAGCTTGCTGATTACGCAATCAATTATGAGATTAACGCATATACTTCGCGCGGATCGAGCTTGCCCAAGATTTTGTCGGATTTGCGCGAAAACATTGTCGATGTGTTTAATGAAAACGGAACACAGATAATGACACCGTCCTACATTGCAGACCCGCCGGAACCCAAGGTTTCGACAGAAGAATGGGACGGAAAGCTTGCTCATCAAGTTGAATAACCGCATTCAGCAATTGGCTTTCAGTGTCGGTGCTTGAGCTTCGTGTTGCAAAAAACGGTGATTGAGTACGCTTGTCTGCTCCGTCCGCAAAGGAGCCATTCTCTCTGCAGTACATTAGTGACTGCGATGCGGGACAAACCTGTCTTACAGTGTTTTACGCGAACGTTCGCTTTCCGCGCTTTGCGGAATCCGTTAACAAACCAACAGGACGGATAAACAGTCTCCTTTGCCCAACAAATGGTTGACCAATGATAACCTAAGCCGTCCGTTCAATCTTGGACGTAGAAGCATGCCTAGCGGCGCGCGCACGGTGCCGCTCATATAGTGCTCCCGATCATAGATCGAGCTTCAAGCTACCGGCTTGCCAAGTCGAAAACGTTTTCGTCCTGCTCACCAATCATTTGCTTCGGCTTTGCAATGCTAAAGCTCTCGACTTGATTCCGGCTGTCAAACACGTCCGCCCTGATCAAAGTATGGGTCTTTCGATCTCCGTCGATGGTCTTCTCCAAACGGACCAACAGACGGTATTTGCTGCCTTCCGCCATCAGGTCGGGGAAGATCTCGAACCCTTTGTAAGAGAGCGGGTCCGGCTTGGACTTCTCAACGCCGCCGAAGAGTTTTGAGTAGAGAGACAACGAGCGGCTCCTTTCAGCCGGCTCTAGTCGGCGACTAGTGCCACTAAATGCCGGGCTGAAGAGCATTTCACGGTCAATTCGTTGGTTGCCCGATGTGAAAGTACTCACTTTACAAGGTCAAAATGTCCCTATCAGCAGTGAAGAACCAACCCAAAAGAGTGACGTCTGACACTACGCTGGTGTCGCAACAATCCTAGCGGCGTATCAGCTTCCCAGACACACTGATTTGACCTCTCGCAAATGCAATCCGAGCATCAGTAAGGTCGGCCAGAGTAGATAGGTTTGGATTTCAACGTTCTCTCCAAAGGTCAGCAGGAGAACTGTGAGCAACAGCCCGAGCGGCAGCCTCCCGCGTTCCGACTTTATGGCGTCCAGGGTGACGATTGCTAAATGACCGAGGAAAGGAACGAGAAACGCGGCAAATCCGGTCAGCCCTTTCACGAATAGCAATCCGTACCAGGTGTGATGGCTGCCGATCGGCATGTACTCAACAAGATGCGCACCGGGTCTGACTGTGCCGTGCCCGAAAACCATCGCATCCGATTGCCAGCGCTCATAAGCTATACGCTGCAGAGTTTCGCGCACGCGGGTACTATCGGCGCGCGCGGATTTGAACCTGTAAAGGGCTCGGTTGCCGAATTCGACAAAGACTGCGCTCCAAACGGCTACGGTGGTGGTGACTGCAGACAATAGAATCCACCCCAAGCTGCGGGCGACAAGTGGCAAGAGGCGGGGTGACAGCGAGCAGATCACCAATCCGACCATACCCATTCGGGACTTGGACATAAGGATCATCAGAACTCCGGCAGCCAAGCCGATGACCTTCCAGCTGCTGTGTTTTTCTTCCAGGGCAAATAGGACCATGCAGACACCCAACAAGGCTGCGAATGGCGACCAGGGCGCAAAGAACTGCCACCGTGGCGTGCCGCTGGCGGGGTCGATTGTATACAGGTAGACCGAGAAATATTCAGGTCCCGGGCCGCCCACTGCTTTAAGGGGAGATGTAAACAGCAGATGCGGCAGACCGGCATACGGGGCGGCAATGAGCAACGGCAGAAGGCACAAGGTCCAAAGGCCTACCACACATTGCCCTCTGACCAAAACCTCGCGCCGTATTGGCAAAACCGCCCCTGCTAGGATAAACAACGGGATCAGCGCCCAACCCTTTGCCCATCCGATAGTCGATTTGATCGTTTTGGTGGTGCCGAGGTTCCAATCCGCATGGCCTGCCCAAAGTGAGACCAGCATCACCAGCATGCCAACGCTCCAGATCCAGACCAAAGCAGGTACAGGGCCCGTTGCACGCATATCCAAACGGATCACCGGGCCGAGATAAAGTGACACCCCGGCTATCGTAGCCAACATCCAACCTAGCACCGGACCGACAACATACAGCGCGCCAAGCCCGTAGAACGGCCATGTCCAGATCAGCGTACACCAGACGATCTTTTCGGCTGGCGTTTGAGGGGCCACACGCGTCAAACTGCGGCCTCTTTCTGGTCTTTCAGCAGCTTTGAGATCAGCGGGTTCCGGATCCATGCCAGAACCAAACCCATCAGCAGCATAAGGCTTGCAACGATCCCGGCGGCAATCGAGATCTTCTTGTTCGGCGAAGACGGGCGAGTCGGCAGAGACGGGTTCTCCAGCACTTGGATCAAGGGATAGGAGGCATAGACATCGGTCTTTTTCGACTCGGACCGCGCGATGGCAGAGGCGAACACGGCTTCTGCCACGGCGAAATCTCTCTGCCGGTCCTCCAATTCAGCGGCGATAGGGGCGAGGTCTGACAGGCGCAGGGTTTCCAAACGAACTTGCGCGCGCTGTGTCGCGACATGCTCTTCCAATCCGGCGCGCAAGGCATCTTCGCGCACCAACTCGCTGAGCAACTGCGCCCGTTGCCCTTCCGGCGCGCGATCCAGTCCACCGAGCTGCTCGACCTCAAGACCAGTCACCTGCGCCGCGCGTTTTAAAGCAACCGAACGCGCCCCTTCATATTCGTTTTGGGCATTCACATAGATTGGGTGGCGCGATCCGTAGGTCGCGTCGGCTTGCGCCAGCTTTGCAGCCCCCACCGACACATCCGCAAGCAACGATAGGTACTGCGCATCAGCATAGAGTTTCAGCGTTGCCGCCGCTGCGTCAGAGGGCAGATTCAACGCGACTTGAAGCGCGGCGACACGTTCCGATTGGCGTGCCAGCTCGCTCTCCTGCGTTCGCAGCTCCTGCTTTGCACGGTCATTAGCGGCGACCTGCTCTTGGTATTGCGCGACTGATATCAGACCGCTTTGCGATTGCAGCTGTTTGATCTCGGCGCGCGTAGCCTGAATCGCGCTCGTGTAGTCTTCGATCGCGCCGGTATTGCTGGCCTCACGGGTGGCAATTTCATCGGCGCGCAGGGCGTCAATCTCAGCGAAAAAGGCGGCCACCAAGGCGTCTCCATATTGCTGAGCGTCTGCCGGAGAGGCCGCCTGAAGCTCGATATGGATCAGGCTGGTTTGATCGACCAGTTGCACCCGCGGCTTTCCAAACGCGTCCCGGTCAGCCTCTACCGCCTTGGCTGCCGCGTCGAGTATACGGTCGGCCGACAACAAACGTTTATACGTCTCGGTCGGGCTGATTGACCCGTTGGCAAAGGCGGAATTCGCGTACGAGGATGCCTGACCGATATTGGCCAGATTGACCGATGCCGAAGCGCCAGATCCTGGCAGGATTAATGATGCGTGAGAGGTGTATTTGACAGGCGCGGTCGCCAAATGGCCGCTGATCGGGGCCCAGATGCAACTCGCACCAAGAAGGTATAATGCCACGTAACGAGGCAGGCGGCCTACATCGCTAAGGCGCCCGCCCTTTACGATGCGGCGCCACCCGAGCGTTCTGAAATTGGATCGGGTAATGCGCACCCAATGCAGAAATTGCATGTCGCGCGTGGACTCAGAGGAGTTCGAAATCTGTTGCGGCATGGAAAAACCCTTTCTTACAAGGGTGATACACCGCATCTGATTGCTGATCATTCGCTCAGCAGGCTAGGGGCCGAGGGGATTGGGAGCGTCCCCTATCCCTTCGGATAGTTAGGCCTAGAACAACCCAGCCTCGCGCGCGGCCAGGGCAGCCTGCGTTCGATTGCTGACACCAACTTTTCGGTACAAAGTCTTCATATGCAGTTTGATCGTCGGCTCTGACAGATCCAGATCACGAGCGATTTCCTTGTTGGATTTGCCCTCAGTCAGCCCTTTCAGAACTTGCCGCTCACGCTCTGTCAGTTTTTGAGCCATGGGGTGGGAGTCTTCCGGCTGCTCTGCGTTCATGAAACCCGCAGGAAGGTATTGTTCCCCCATCGCCATAAAGCGGATCGCGTTGACCAGAGATTTAGCCGGTAAAGTTTTTGGGACGAAACCGGCTGCACCAAGCTCTAGCGCGCGTTGCGCCAGATCACGCGAGGTGTCGCCGGTAAACAGGGCCACATGCTGGGCACCGTCCAAAGCGATGCAGGTTTCAAGTCCGGCCAACCCGTTCATGCCGGGCATGTTCAGGTCCAGAAGAACCAGATCAAAGGCTCCGTCGTTCTCAATCAAAGTTTTCGCGGCTGGGAAATCCGGCGCGGTCTCCACCTCGATCCCGCCTGCTGCATCTATGAAGGCAACGAGCGTATCCAAAATAAGGTCGTGGTCGTCAGCAATAAGAACTTTCATCTCAAATCTCCGTCTGCCCCCAACCACACCCAAATGCGTCAGTAAAACATTAAACCCATGGCATGAAGCCTTCCTGACGGACAGGTGAATATCCAATCGGATAGGTCAGCCGGCCGTTTTCACCACGCTATGTGCTGCGGGGTCGTTTTAATAGACCTATTCTCCGATCCCTCTCCGGATGCTCGCCTATCGGTTGCAGGGTCTCATTGGCAGTCTGAAGCCACAGATTGTCATCGTTGATCGGAGAGTTCCATGCAGTTCCTGTCAGTCCAAGATATGCATAAAGGCGCGCAGCCAACACCCAAACCAACTTTGGAAAAGCCTGAGATTTTGGGTCTGCCAGTTGTGAACGCCCGATCCGGACAGGTGATCTCAAAACTGCTGGATGGGACCCGCCGGACTGTGTTTTTCCTGAATGCACATTGCGCAAATATAAGGGCCCGCAACCATACATATCGAGCAGCTTTGGCTCGGGCAGATATGATCCTACCTGACGGAATTGGGGTGGAGGTCGCTGCGAAGTTGCAAGGCGTCCCGTTGGCCGAGAATCTGAACGGTACGGATTTTGTTCCAAAACTACTAAAACGTGCCGCGCGTCTTGGCCAGTCGGTCTACCTGTTGGGGGGAAGTCCCGGAACAGCTCAGGCTGCGGCGGCGCGGTTGCAGCACATGATCCCCGATTTGGTCGTGGTTGGTACGCGCGATGGCTATGAAGGGGCAGCGCGGGTTGATGAGGCGATCGACGATATCAACCAATCTGGCGCGGACATTCTGTTGATCGCTATGGGCGTCCCACTGCAGGAGCTTTGGATTACGCAGAACCGTCACCGGCTTGACCCTGGAATCGCGCTTGGCGTGGGTGCTTTGTTCGACTTCCTGGCCGGGAATGTGCGTCGGGCACCGCGCATCGTTCGGCGCGCCCGGATGGAATGGGCATGGCGGTTGGCGATGGAGCCCCGCCGTATGGCCCGCAGATATCTAGTGGGTAATTTCGAATTCCTCGTGCGTGTCGCGCACAATTCTGTTCCCAAGGTCTCAGCATGTCGCCTGCTGGACCTCACTTTGGCGGTGGTCGCGCTGTCTCTTCTGGCCCTTCCCATGGCCGCAATCGCCGCATTGGTGCGATTGGACAGTCGCGGCTCCGCCTTTTTTCGGCAGACACGTATTGGTCGAAACGGGGTGCCCTTTACGATGTACAAGTTTCGCTCGATGACGCAGGATGCCGAAGCGCGACGTGCGGATTTGCTCACCCATTCGGATCGTAAGGGCGTGTGCTTCAAAGCCAAAAATGACCCACGCATCACCCGCGTTGGGAAGGTTCTGCGCCGGTTCTCGCTGGATGAATTACCGCAAATCTTCAATGTGCTAAAAGGGGACATGTCGCTGGTCGGCCCGCGCCCAGCTTTGCCCGAAGAGGTTGCTGCCTATCCCGAACAAGCGCTGGAGCGCCTGCAGGTGCGTCCCGGCATCACCGGCCTCTGGCAGGTTTCGGGCCGCGCCGGCATCGGCTTTGACCACATGATCGCGCTGGATGCAGCCTATGTCCGCTCCCGCTCGCCCCTTCTGAACCTCATCCTCATTGCAATGACCGCACGTGCCGTCGTGTCAGGTCGCGGCGCTTACTGATCAAACCTAGGAGCATTGAAATGACAGGTATTCGCAAAGCTGTTTTCCCGGTCGCGGGTCTGGGCACAAGGTTTCTGCCCGCCACCAAATCTGTGGCAAAGGAAATGTTGCCGCTGATCGACCGCCCTTTGATCCAATACGCTGTGGACGAGGCTCGCGCCGCGGGGATTGATGAATTCATCTTCGTCACCTCAACCGGACAATCCGTGCTCGAGGCGTATTTCGGGCGCAACTCAGGGCTGGAGCGCAAACTGAAGGATGGTGGCAAGACCAACCTGCTGAACCGTTTGCGCCGATCGAATCTTGATGATGAGACATACAACTTTATCCAACAAGACAGCCCTCGTGGTTTGGGCCACGCGGTGTCTCTGGCGCGCGACTTTGTAGGTGACGATCCCTTCGCGGTGATCCTGCCGGATGATGTGATCCACGCGCGGCGCCCGGTCCTGGCGCAAATGGTCCAGAACTTTCAAGGCAGCCACATGATCGCAACCGAGGCCGTTCCATCCGACCGGATCAGCGACTATGGCGTGGTCGATATCGCGCATGGGACAGGGCAGGTACAGCATCTGAAAGGGTTGGTCGAAAAGCCCGCGGCCGATCAGGCTCCGTCTGAGTTTGGCATTGTCGGGCGGTATCTGCTGCACCCTTCGATCTTCGATCAGCTGGACGGTTTGGCACCCGGCGCGGGTAATGAAATTCAACTGACCGATGCGATTGCGGCCGATATCGAAGCGACCGGATGCTGCGGTTTCGCTTTTCAAGGAGAGCGCTTCGATTGTGGGTCAGTCGCCGGATATCTGGAGGCAACGACCGTCTTTGCGCTGGAACGTGCCGAGCTGCGTGACGGTTTCAAATCCATGTTGCGTCAGCGCATGAACCTCCTGTCTGCCGCGGCATGAGACCTGCGCACCTATCCGTTCGGATAGGTGCGTATCCCCATGCCCATCTGTCGCGGCGGATCTCTTTCTGGTTTCTTGAGGTCAATGAAGTGGAGACTACGATGCGTATGTTTTTTGCGATCCTCACAGCGGCGTTCACCATTTGCCTGACGCCTGCGCAAGCCGCAGACTTGGGCACTCCGACAGGAGGAGTGGTCCTGACCGTTTCGGGCAACATTGCACAGACCGGCCCCGACGGGGCGGCGCAGTTCGATATGGAAATGTTGCAGGCGCTACCGCAGCGCAGCTTTGAAACCTCGACGATCTGGACTGAAGGCGAGGCCACTTTTGTCGGCGTTCCCCTCTCTGTCTTGCTGGAAAAGGTCGAAGCAGAAGGTGCTACGATCCGGGCAACGGCGATCAACGACTACGCGGTTGAGATACCTGTGGGCTCAATATCGGCGCAAGACCCGATTGTCGCCTATGAGATGGACGGCGCGGCGATGTCCCGGCGGCAGAAAGGACCGCTATGGATCGTATATCCATATGACAGTGACACCAAGTACCAGACCGAGGTGATTTACTCTCGCAGCATTTGGCAACTCGACAGGTTGGAAATCGTAAAATAGCGTGGGGTTAAAACACAGTGTGAAGTGGGTGATACGGGCCAGACTTTGACAAGAAATTTCCAATACCACTCGCGTCGCCGGTGGGCTCTCGGGCTCATCGGTATCGCCGTTTTGGGTGCCCTTGCTTTGGTCGTGTTGCTGTCCGTCAAGGTGATATCCGACCTAAGCGACCGGCAGTCAGCCCAGACAGATAACGTGCAATGGACGTTGACGCAGGTCGAGGTCGAGTTCCTGTTCTACCTCAACGCGCTTGAGACGGGTGTATCGGACGCAGAGCCAAGCACAGAAAACCTGGACCTTGTCCGGCGCCGTTTCGATCTTTTTTACAGCCGTATCGAAATTCTAGACACCTCGCGTCTGTTTGAAACGCTGCGAAGTGACCCGAAATTCGCTGAACCTCTGAACGACGTCTCCGCATATCTGGAGGTCTCGGTGCCTACAATCGATGCTGAGGACCCTGGGTTGAAGGCGGGGCTGCCGGTTCTCTATGACGGCGCGCAGGGGATCGCTCAAAAAGTGCGAGAGCTTTCGGTCTCGGCGATCTCGTACTTTGCAAGCCAGTCGGATCAGCGCCGTGAAGAAACCGCGCTCAGCCTGTTTCAACTAGCCGTTTTGTCCGGGGGATTGTTTCTGACGCTGACTGCGGTCAGCGCCTATCTCTTGGTGGTCAATCGCAAGGCAGATCGACGTGGTGGGGCAATCCAGCAAGCCAACCAGCGCATGAATACGATCCTTTCTACATCATTGGATGCCGTGATCGTGGTGAACGCCGACGGCGAAGTGCTGGAGTTCAACCCAGCTGCACAGGCGATTTTCGGGTATTCCGAAGATGAGGCCAAAGGGCGTTCGATCGGCGACTTGATTGTTCCCGCGCATCTACGCGCGGCGCATAATGCAGGCATGGAGCGGATGCAGAGCGGGGGCGACCGCCACGTGGTTGGCAAGGGTCGCGTTCAACTTGAGGCGTTGCGCAAGAATGGCGATGTATTTCCCGTCGAACTCGCCTTGCAATCCGCTCAGGCCGGGGACGAGGAAATTGTTATCGGTTTTGTCCGCGATATCTCACAAAGCGTTGCGGATCAGAAAGAGCTTGTCTCGGCCCGCGACCGTGCCCTTGCCGGGGAAAAGGCCAAGTCGGATTTTCTGACTGTTATGAGTCATGAGATCAGAACCCCGTTGAACGGGTTGCTGGGCAACCTCACCCTTCTCAAGAATACACGCACGACCAAACAGCAGTCTCAGTTTGTCCGCAACATGGAGATCTCGGGCCAGGTTCTGCAAAACCATGTGGATGCAGTGCTGGATATTGCTCGGTTCGAGGCCGGCAAGCTGTCTGTCGCGCACGAGCCAACCGACCTGAACGCGATGTTGCAGGACCTTGTGGATGGTCAAAGCGGCAATGCGGCCTCGCGCGGCAATTCAATCTCGTGGCAATGGGTGGGCGGAGCTTATCCGTATGTCGCGACTGACGCGCAAAGGTTGCGGCAAATTCTGCTGAACCTTGTGGGTAATGCGATCAAGTTTACCGAAAATGGCCGTGTGTCGATCGAGGTCGAAAGATGTGAACCTTGCGGTCAGGGTAAAGCGCATGTCTACGAAGTGCGTGTGATCGACAGCGGGGCTGGCATCGCCGAGGATGAGATCGACGCCATTTTTGATGACTTCCACACCAGCGATCCCTCTATCGGTCGAACGGTCGGAGGAACCGGGCTTGGCCTGGGAATTGCCCGCAGGTTCGCGCAGGCCATGGGTGGTGAGGTGGGGGCGGAAAGCACATTGGGCGAAGGAAGCATTTTTTGGCTGCGGATACCGTTACAGCCGTCAGCGCGCGACCAACTGCTAGAAGCTGCTCAGATCGTTACCGAGACCGCTCTCCCGCTGAACTTGTTGGTGGTCGAAGACAACGAGATCAACCTCGAGGTCATCTGCAATATGCTTGCGCTGGACGGGCACCGTGTAACTACGGCGGAGAACGGGCAGGTTGGCGTCGACAAGGCCAGCAGTCAGAGGTTCGATGCGATCCTGATGGATATCAGCATGCCAGTGATGGATGGGCCAACTGCTGCGCGCCATATTCGTGGCGGTCAGGGTCAGTCGACCGATGTGCCGATTATCGCTGTGTCGGCCAATGTCCTGCCAGATGCGGTTGAGACCTTTCGCGCGGCCGGTATGACGGCTTTCATTGGAAAACCGATTTCGCTGAGTGCCCTGCGCAGGGCGCTTTCAGTGGTCACGCGCACCGACGGGCAGATTTCGGAGCATGCGCAGCCAGATCCGTTAGCGGAGTTGAAAGGCAGCCTCGGCCCTGAAGTCTTTGCCCGCCTGCATGCCAAGTTCATTGCCGAAGGGGATGAATTGGTTGAACAGCTAGAAACCGGGGCATTTGACCAGACAGATTTAAGTCAAATAGCTCAGGCCTGTCACAAACTGGCTGGGAGTGCAGCAACCTTCGGCGTGGAAGAGTTTCGAGAGGCGTTAGTTGCGGTAGAGACTGCAGCCAAAGAACACAAAGACATCACTAACAAACTCGCTGCAGTCTCCACTGCTTGGGAGCGGGCGAAATCATCGCCCGCTTGGGATTGACTTAGGGCGCCAGCAGCGCCGCTGCGCCGACGATGCCAACTGCGCGGGCGACCTCGGTCAGGCCGGTAACCTTACTGTCGTAGCATGCAATCGCATCTCCTGGCAGAACATAGGGGTCATAGTCATCGCGATCCCCACGTCGCAGCAGCTTTTCGATATTGCGTTCAATAACGATCGAGTTCCCGGTCATCGGGTTGCGGGTGAACAGGACCGCACTGCGATTGGCATTGGTCGTCTTGGCCCCGCCGACGCAGTTGGTGTCGACCACGGCCTGCAGATAGCGCGTGCCATAGGGAACCTCTCGCACGTCGCGTCCAATAGCGGATTGCGCGTTGCCCGCGGCTGGTTGCGTAAGGTTGGACATGTACAGCGTCACACCGGGCGGGCTGATCGGGCTGGGTCGCATCAGATCGTCCTGAAAACACCCGCGGCTATTGGCCACGATCTGGTCCCCAGTCAGCAGCATGATGTCAGTCGGGTCCGAGCCTTCGAACACTCCGCGCAGGTCCATCCGGTAGATCGTGCCCTGCCGGTGCAACTCGACCGCTGACAAATCCGCATCCGGGCGTACCCCTCCGGCGGCGCGAATGGCGACCGATAGATTGCGCGCCTCGGTCGACGCCCCAAGCGCGCCTTGGCGCCCTCGATCGAGCGCATCGCCGGGGGTGCCTCCGATCTCGACCGAGTGGGGTTCGAACACTGCGCCTTTCACACCGACAGTGACCGAGGCGAAATCGCTGATGCGTGCCGTGACGCGTGGGGAGCTGTCGTAGAACTGCGCCGCCACCAGAACGCGGGCGACATCCCGCTCCACCTGTTCGGTTGTTCTGCCCTGCGCGCGCACCGGCGGCAGGTAGGGCAGTTTCAGGTCGCCATCGCGGGATACAACATAAGTGTCGCTAAGAAGCTCATCCCCGTCGATGGTAATCTGCACCATGTCATTGCGCGAAAGCTTCTCGCCCAGCAGAGGGCTCAGCGTTGGCTGTGACCATTTAGCAAAGGCGCTTGCGCCCTGATCCCCGGTTTGAGGTATACAGGCGCGCCCGTTCAGATTTTCCGCTTGTAGCAGGGCCGTATTTGCCCTTCGCCGCGATGGGGCACGGTACTGCGCCTGATAACTATCGCCTTTCGCAACGGATTCGATGTTGCGCGGGGTTTTCATGCTGCTGCAACCCGACAGAGCGATCGCGCTGACGGCCCCTAAAACCAATACTTTGAAATGTCGTGTCATTTTGAACTCTCCTGAACTGCATCCACAGCTACAGCAGTGTCTTGATGTGCGTCAGACCGGCATTGGGATTGCCGTTTATCCCATTCGGATAGGTCGCTCGCCGGATGGTGCGCCCAGCTGTTCTCCCGCGTCTGGGACAGGGATGCCGCGACCAATTAGAACTGATCCCGACACTATTTTGGACATTTGGCGACATGACTCAGCGATTGGCACATACCAGTTTCTTGCGGCATCTGCTGGCCTATGCTGCGTCCGAAGTGGCTGCAAAGGCGTCGCGTCTTGTGGTCGTTGTCGTCGTGGCCCGCAGCCTCAGCCCCGAGGCGATCGGTCTGGCTGCCGCTGCCCTTGCAGCGGGGGAAATCCTAAAGGCTCTGACCGAAAACGGCGTGGGGCAGATGATCATCCAAGCCCCGCCGGCCGAGCTGGAAAAACGCTGCAACAGCGCGCATCGTATCTTCTGGGTCTGGTGCGGAGCGTTGTTTTTGCTGCAACTGGCTATCGCTGCGTTCCTCTACGCGATAGGGCACGAGACGCTGGCACTGTTGCTCGCCTTTCTGGCCGGAGAGTACCTGTTCATGCCTGCCGGTCTGGTGCAGGCCGCGCTCGCGATGCGCGAGGGTAAGTTGCAACAGACCGCCGCCATTGCCGGAGGGCAGGTGGTTGGTGCGAATGTCACGGCGGCGCTACTGGCGCTGCTCTGGGCCTCGCCATTGGCTTTGGTACTGCCCCGTTTGCTGGCGGCGCCGATCTGGTTGGTCTTGATGCGCCGCCTGCGTCCCTGGGCACCTGACGCCAAACAAGGGTTTGCCGCCCTTCGCCCCTTTGTTGGCTTCGGCTGTGCTGTACTGGGGGTTGAGGTTGTCAAAGTTCTGCGTCTGCAAGCTGACAAGCTTGTGGTCGGCGTGATGCTGGGGGCTGAGAGCCTTGGTATCTACTTCATGGCCTTCAACGCCGGGCTCGGCTTGGCGACTTCGTTCACCCAGGCCTTTTCAGTCGTTCTTTTCCCACATCTGTGCGTAGCCCCGGACAAAACCAAGGCGCTGCGTCACGGGCTCGGCACGTCCCTCCTGGTGCTGAGCCCGCTGGTTTTGCTGCAAGCCGCGCTCGCGCCGGTCTATGTGCCACTGCTGCTGGGAGCCGAGTGGCACCAGATTTCACCCGTGGTCTCGGTGCTGTGCCTTGCCGCATTGCCCAGTGTTATCTGGTCTGCCGTGGCCGGTTGGCTGCGGTCCGAAAACCGCGCGTTTATCGAGCTACGGGTCAGCGCAGCCTTGGCTTTCGCACTGATCCTTAACACCGCGATCATGGCGCCGTTCGGGCTGATGCCAGTGGCGATCGGATACTTGCTGACGAGCACTGCTCTGATGCTGACAGCCTCTTGGTTGCTGCTGCCTCGGGATCACCAAACAACAGAAGGGCTCCGCTACCAATGACCCGCTTTACCGTCATCGTGCCGTTTCACACCGACGCGGATACAATTGCCGAAACGCTGGCCAGCATTCGCGCGCAAAGCTTCACGAATTGGGAGGCGATTTGCGTCGGCGATCGTCCCTCAAGCGTGTGCTTGTCCACCGTGCTGGACCACATCGCGCAAGACCCCCGTATCCGGGTCGTAAGTAACCCCTTCGATGGCCCAAGTGCCGCGCGTAACTATGGGGCGGAACTGGCCAAGGGTGACATACTGGCATTCTGCGACGCGGACGACTTGTGGCTCAAGGACAAGCTGGCGCAACTAAACGAAGCCTTCCAACCTTCCTCTACGGACGCGGTTTTCGGACAGATCCGGTTCTTTGCCGATCAGCCCGGAGATTCTCAGACATACTCGACCGTTCCTGGTGCCCCCCTGACCGTTCAGGACCTGTTGGCGGAAAACCCGGTCTGCACCATGTCGAATCTTTCGATCCGCGGTGAAGTCTTCAACGCAGTGGGCGGTTTGGACACCAGAACGGTTCATAACGAAGACTTGGAGCTGTTGATCCGCCTCGCAGGCGAAGGGTTCACAATCAAAGGGGTCAATCATTTTCAGGTCTGGTATCGCACCAGTGCCGGGGGATTGTCTTCGGATTTGGCCGCAATGCGCGCTGGGCGGGCCTACGCGGTCAAAACGGCTGCGTCTTATGGCGTGTTCCCGTCCCGATCGTCCGAGGCCGTCTATTTGCGTTATCTCGCGCGTCGGGCATTGCGGCTGGGGCATCAAGATCAGGCCCTGTCTTACACACGCAACGGTTTGAGTCTGGATGCGCGCAGTTTCCTGCTGCCCCTGCGCCGAGGTCTGCCCACCGCAGCAGGGGCCGCACTGGCTCCGATCCTGCCGCAAGCACTCAAAAGCGCGTTGTTTTCATGAGAATTCTGAAGGAGATCACCATGCCCACAGCATCCATCGTCGTACCCGCTTACAATGCCGAAGCAACCTTGGCCGAAACGCTCGCCTCACTGCAGGCGCAGACCTATGACGATTTCGAAATCATCATCGTCGACGATGGATCGCAGGACGCGACCTCCGAGATTGCTCGCGCGCACCAAGGCGACACACGCGTACGACTTGTCCGGCAAGCCAATCGTGGGCTGGCGGGGGCAAGAAATACTGGCATCGCTGCCGCGCGGGGTAAATTAGTCGGCTTTTGCGACGCCGACGATCTGTGGATGCCCGAGAAGCTGGCGGCTCATGTTCACCATCTCAAGGCCGAACCGGACGTGGGGGTTAGTTACTCCGGCAGTGCCTTGATCGACGAAGCGGGGTGCATGATGGGGATCAAACAAGCACCCCGCCTGAAGAATGTGACCGCAGCACATGTTCTGAACCGCAACCCGATCGGCAACGGATCGGCGGCCGTTATTCGAAAGACAGTGCTGGAGGCTTTGGCCTACCGCCCGAGCTTTGAAACCGAGCGGGATTGGGTCTTCGATGAGACCTTCCGGCAGTCCGAAGATATCGAATGCTGGATGCGGCTGATGTTGAAGACCGATTGGCAGATCGAAGGTGTTCCGGGGCTGCTGACCCACTACCGGATCAATGCAGGCGGGCTTTCGGCGGCTTTAGATCGCCAGTTAGAGGCGTGGGAGAGGATGATCGCGAAGCTGCGCCCGCTGAACCCTGAATTCTTTGCCCGGCACGAACCCTCGTCCCGTGCTTATCAGCTGCGCTATCTGGCGCGGCGGGCTATCACCAACCTCGATCGGGACAAAGCTTGGGAGTTGTTTGCACGCAGCGTCCAGGAAAGCCTCCGCCCGGTGTTTGAGGAACCTGTGAAAACGTTCAGCACTTTCGCCGCAGCCCTTGTGTTGAAAACGTTCGGACCCGGCCCGATCACCCGGCTGGGACAAATGAAATCCAAACTGCAATCGATCTGAGAGAGGCGTCATCATGGAACAGAAAAAGATACTCCACCTGGTGGACGACACGACAGCGGGCGGCGTGATGCGGATGCTCGACCATCTTTTGGCGCAATCAGATCTGTCCGAAACGGTCGATCAAAAGGTGTTGAAGGTTAAACGGACTGCATTTTCTTGGGGCAAACTGAATGCGGATGTCATCGTGTCCCACGTCGTACCAAGCTGGAGAAGCTTACCCGCGTTCTCGGCGCTTCGCGCAATGCATCTGGACACTCGACTGGTCCATGTCGAACACAGTTACACCCGGGCATTCACCACTCTGAATGTCCCACACAAACGTCGGTTCTTTGCAATGCTGAGGGTGATCTATTCCTTCTTCGATCAGGTGGTCGCGGTCAGCCATTCGCAGTCGGGCTGGATGAAGGAAAGACGCCTGGCCGCCTCGGAAAAACTGACCGTCATTCCTCCGACCGTTGATCTTGAGCAGTTGTCGCGCAACACGATGCCTCCCAAGTCAAAGACCACAATTGGTGCCATCGGGCGGCTCGAGCAGCAGAAAGGCTTCGACATCCTGATCCAAGGCTTTCGGTTAACCCGAACGCCGGGCGCGCGTTTGTTGATCTTTGGCGAAGGCAGTCAGCGTTTATACCTTGAGACACTGGCAGAGGGTGACCCGCGCATAGAATTTCGGGGCCACGCCGAGGACCCTGCAGAGGCCTATCAAGCCGTCGATATTGTTGCGATTCCGTCGCGTTGGGAGGCTTACGGACTTGTGCTGGACGAAGCGCTTGCCGCGAAGCGCAATGTGATTGCCAGTAAAGTTGATGGGTTACGTGACCGTGAAGGAGATACGAGAGTTTCATTCTGCAACCTTGACCCTTATGATTGGCGACTTGCGATCAATAATTTTCTGCTTTCCAACACTATTGAGAAAAGCAGCTGAATCAAAATTTGACACTGGATCTTTTGCGTTATTGCCGAGCCATTCGCTGCAAAATCAACTGTGATTTCAAAGAAATTGCCTGAGGCCAGCTTTGCGTTTTGTGCGCGAGCCTACTTAGCGCAGTACATCTTGGTGCCCTCTGTGGACTGCGAGCGGTTATTGCCTTGTGCCAAGTGGACGGCAGCTATGTCCGCATGGCAGTCGTTCGACTCAATTGCAGCGAAGCTCCGCTTCGAGCCCAAAGCAGTCGTGCATCCGTCGATGCAGAGCAGGTGCTCGAAACATGTTTGGTGCCGCCGCTACTGACGGTGAGTTATGATGTTGAAACCTTCTTCGGGCAATGGTGGCACGAAATGCCGCGCAATACGGCGATATTGATCTTCTGTTGGTGCAAAGGCATGCGCGCCTTCTCTGTTGCGCTTATGCAGCCTGTGCAGACAAACTTCATCTGGCAAATCCAAAAAGTGAAGGTGCTGCTGCGCAGCCGTGTCTTTCAGCAAGTCGCGCATCCAAGCTCTATTTTCAATTGTGTTCGCTGGAAAATCGAGAACCACTGAAACGCCAGCCTTCAGCAAAGAAGCCACGTGACGCCCCATGACCGGTCGCAGTTTCCAAGCGCAATTCACGTAGTCCTGCAGGGACTTCATCTGGTCGCCAAACAGGGCGCTAAGCCATTCATCTTCTGAAATGAGCACGACTGCGTCTCTTTCCGCTAGTTCCGCTGCCAGAGTAGATTTTCCAGAAGCGACTTTGCCGCATAGCAAGTGAAGCGTTGGAATAGCCTGTGACATAGAACGAACTCCCGGATTACCTGATGGTCCCTGCGCTAAGTTGGTCCGCTAGTTGATCAAATACCAACCTGATCCTTCGTGCGGTATGTAACTCGGAGTGTGTCGCCAGCCAAATCGGGAACTTAAACGGCTCGCGGTCGGGGAGCACGCGCTCCACACCAGGTGTTAAGGCAGCCACATCATCCGACATTACACTTACGCCAAAACCTTGGCGCACCAGTTGCCAGGATACAATCCCGCTTTGTGAGCCAATCCTGAAGCTCTTTCGGGTTACTTTAATGCCCGCCGGATCGAGAAAACCGATCATCGTGTCGATGTCCCCAAACCCGACAAAGTCCAATTTCGCAATTTCGTTTTCATTTTTCGGCCGTCCCACCTGATCAAGGTACGAAGGTGCTGCGTAAAAATGGGCCGTGGCCTCGGCGACAAGCTTTGCTGTCAGATCCGGCTGAGTTGGACGCACATGTCGGATGGCGATATCAGCCTCACGTCGCTGTATGTCTCGTATGTCATTTGCAGCAACGATGTCGATCTCTAGTCGCGGTGCCGCAAGTCGGATCTTTTTCAGTATAGGTGGCAGCTGATAGGCAGACATCACATCGGACGCAGTAATCCTGACTTGCCCTTCAACAGCTTGCGACTGGCTTGTCGCAGTAAGAGAAATCCTGTTCGCCACATCCGCCATTTCTCTGACATGCAACAAAAGCTCGGCGCCAGCAGTCGTCAAATTAAGCGACTTGCCGACTCTTTCAAACAGAGTGATGCCAAGGGCCGTTTCCAGCGCAGCAACTTGACGGCCAACAGTGGGTTGAGTTTGCTCAAGAACGCGTGCGGCTGCGGAAAACGAGCCTTCTTCGGCTGTCGCAAGAAAGGACCGTACCTGGTTCCAGTCGAAATTGATTGCCTTCCAGTTCATGCATTTTTGAATAACACTTCTGCAAATTGTGGCAATTCCATAAATGATTGTTTGGAAGTAAAGGATACGGCGACAACCTTTTTTGAGAGTAATGAAATGACTGCTTTGTCCAAGGATGCCGCGTTCTGGAGCAATATCTCACAAAAGTATGCGGCAGACCCAATCCGCAACATGGAAGGGTATCTGAAAACACTCGAGCTCACGAAGTCGTATCTGAAAGCGGAGGACAACATACTGGAAATCGGGTGCGGGACGGGTTCAACCGCGCTGCTGCTTGCACCGCATGTCGCCCATGTCACTGCCACGGATCTCGCTCCGGGCATGATCAAGATTGCCGATGAGAAGCGTGCTAAAGAAGGATTGGAGAACGTCACTTTCAAGGTGGCTGAAGTTCTTGAGCATGGTTTAGATGAAGGTTCTTACGATGCGATCTTGGCGCATAATTTGCTTCATCTTCTGCCCGATTTGGACCAAGCGCTCGAGCACATTTCCGCACTTACAAAACCCGGTGGGCTTTTCATATCCAAAACCGTCTGCGCACCTGAGAGCGGTGGTTTCAAGTATGCGATGATCAGTCGGATCGCCATCCCAATCATGCAGGCTCTTGGGAAAGCCCCGTTTGTGCATTTTGTGTCTGGATCAGTGCTTGAAAGGAAAATCGCGTCCGCAGGCTTCGACGTGCATTATACTTCTGATCAAGCCTCAATGCTCCAGAGCCGCTATATTGTCGCGCAAAAATCTTGAAGTTTTAGTTCGTTTAGCTGCATCCGTTGAAACGATCTTTGCGTAAACTTGCACGATACTTTCATACTGGAAGGAACGGAGTTACCTCGGCCTGCTTGTACCTTAAGAGTGTTGTTGCGAAAGGCCGTTTTGTCCGCATAGCAGTCTTTCACACCGAGTGCAGCGAATGTCTACTTCGAGCCCAAAGGCGACTTAGGCTACGGGCGCAGCATTTGTCGTTTTGGGCGGAAAGCGGTCTTTCGCTGCACGTGCAATGGAAACCTTTCTTCGGGGGAAAGCGGGCGTTGGATTTCGTCCAATGCACGGGGGTGTTGCATTTAGACGCCAGGGAATTCGCCAATACCAGCAGTCGGCTTTCCAAGAACATGCTGTTTTTCCGTCTCAAATCTGAGCGTCCCGAAATCTCACAATTTAAATTTTTCGGGGAAAAGTCCGCACAAGAAACGTCTGATAAGATCAACAGAGCGTCGTCGTGAAAAACCCTGCATATCTGTTAGGTAATTGACCCACATACCTTCCAGCAAAGCCAGCGTTCCGGCAGTGGCATCGTCCACCAAGTTTGGGTCACGCTCGTTTTTTTGAGCTATCTCCTTAAACGCAAGCCGCAATGTCTCGACAAGTTTTTGATCCTGAGTGCTGCTGTAGCGGGCAATGCCTGGGTGTGAGCTCGCGATGCCGCGAAATGCATGCCAGATTTTTGTACTTCTTGGATTGAGCAGTGCTTCGGACAGATCCGCCTCGATCACAGCCATCACTCGGTCTTCGGGCGATGCATCCGAGCCCAGATCGGTCATTTTGTCCATCTCGGAATAATATTGGGCACTGAAATGCTGGGCTGCTGCCGTCAACAAATTGTCTTTCCCGCCGAAATGCAAATGGATCATTCCGCGTGACAAACCAGAACGCTCGCAGATGCAGCTGACCGTCGTCTCGGTGACTCCAATATCCGCGATAGAGTCCAGAGTCGCCTTGATCAGAAGTTGCTTACTGGCATCTGGATCACGTTTCGAGCCACGTTTTCTTCCTCTAACGTTTTCCACTTTATTCAATAATTCCATTTACTTGATAGCATCACTCAAGTCTTTCTCACAGGAAGATTGACACGAAAGACCGTTCTGGCGCAACATTTAATGGACGATCGTCCATTAGTGACTCGTGAAAATCCGGATGGGAGTTTGGGTAATCTTTCGTAGCGAAGCATCCCGGGGCTATACCCTCAGCGCACCAGCCACGGCTTATGTGGGCTTTCTGGTGGCGGCTCCGTTGTTGATCCTGATCGCCTATTCGTTCTGGACGCAAACCTACGTAACGCTCGACAAGACGCCGACACTAAAAAACTATAGCGACGCGTTTGCTGATCCTCTGGTTAGACACTTAATGCTCAGGTCGATCTGGATTGCCGGAGCAGTTACAGCAGTTACTGTCGCACTGGCATATCCCATCGCTTATTTCATCGCGATGAAGGCCCGTAAAAAGACCATCTGGCTTCTGCTCATCACCATTCCATTCTGGTCTAGCTACCTCCTGCGTGTATTTGCGTGGAAACTCATCCTGGGGTTCAACGGCGTAATGAATTCTGCACTGCTGATGCTTGGTCTGATCGACGAACCGCTCGACTTCCTTCTCTACAATGAATTTGCAGTCGTGCTGACGCTTGCCCATGCTTGGGCGCCATTTGCGATCCTGCCGATCTATGTCTCATTGCAGAAGATCGATCCGAGCTTACTAGAAGCCGCCACCGACCTCGGTAACAGCCCTTTTCAACGCTTCATGCGGGTGACGCTGCCACTAACCATCCCGGGGATCATTGCTGCTTGTCTGATCATATTTATTCCCACGGTAGGTGACTATGTGACCCCGGCACTGGTTGGCGGGTCGGATGGAAAGATGATCGCCAACCTTATTCAGGTGCAGTTCGGGGCCGCCAACAACTGGCCACTCGGCGCCACCCTTTCACTGATCGCGATGCTATCGGTTGGCTTTGTCGCTATAGTGTTTGTAATTACCGCCACCCGGCTAGGGAGGCGGATAAGATGAGACGCCCTTCGACCCTGACAGCCTACGCCTTTCTGTATTTGGTTTTTCTTTACCTGCCGGTCCTTTTTCTGCCCTTGTTTTCATTCAACAGCGGCACAATCGTTGCCTTTCCCATCAAGGGCTGGACGCTGGACTGGTATCGGAAGCTGGGCGAACAGGATACCTTGATCCAGGCCCTTTGGAATTCGCTTGGCGTCGGCACCGTCGTGGCACTTCTTTCTACCGCTATGGGATTGTTCGCCGCCCGCGCCTTTGTTCGGTACCGTTTTCGGGGTCAGCGTGCTGCCGAAGGTCTGGTGATGCTGCCTTTGGTTATACCGGGCATTATCGTCGCTTCTTCAATGCTGGTTCTGTTTTTGTTTATCGGTCTTAAGCCGTCTTTGCTGACCGTCGTTCTGGGTCATACATTTCTTGCGCTGCCGTTTTCCGTCTCGATCCTGAAGTCTGCGTTTGATGACTTCGATGCGTCGCTGGAGGAAGCATCATACGATCTAGGTGTCGGCGTGTTCGACACCTTCCGCCGCGTGACGCTTCCGGTCGTTTCCCCGGGTATCGTCGCAAGTTTGCTGGTCACTTTCACAGTCAGCTTCGACGAGTTCGTGCTCGCCTTTTTCCTGTCCGGCAACCAACCAACCTTGCCAGTCTACATCTGGAGCCAGATTCGTTTCCCCGCCAAGCTTCCAAACGTTTTGGCCTTAGGCTCTATCCTGCTGCTTTCATCGGTTCTACTTTTGGTGCTGGCCGAGTATTTCCGGCGCCGCTCATCCGCATCAGGGGTCCAATGACAGAAAAAAACATCATCGAACTCAGGGGCGTCGAGAAACGCTATGGCACTTTTCTTGCGGCTAGCGGGATCGACCTCGATCTCAAGGAAGGCGAGTTTTTCTCACTCCTCGGCCCATCGGGATGCGGCAAAACCACGGTATTGCGGATGATCGCTGGTTTCCAAGAGCCGACCAAAGGCACCGTACTGATCGACGGTCAGGATATGGATGGTGTGCCTGCCAACAACCGCCCGACGAACATGGTTTTTCAGAGCTACGCCATCTTCCCGCACCTGAATGTTGGAAACAACGTGGCTTATGGATTACGTGGCAAGGCCCCCAAGGCCGAAATCGACCAGCGTGTGGCCGAAGCCTTGGAAATGGTCGAGCTGGGCGGTCTTGAGGATCGCGGCGCAAGTGAGCTGTCAGGCGGGCAGCGGCAAAGGGTGGCGCTCGCCCGTGCGCTGATCATGCGACCCAAAGTATTGTTGCTGGATGAGCCCTTGTCGGCCTTGGACAAGAAGCTGCGCGAGCAGATGCAATTTGAAATGCGTAATCTGCAGCAATCGCTGGGTATAACCTTTGTGATGGTCACACACGACCAATACGAGGCGATGACAATGTCTGACCGCATTGGCGTGATGTTCAATGGGCGGCTAAAGCAGGTGGATACGCCAACAACGCTTTACGCCCGGCCCTGCGATCAGCAGGTTGCCAGTTTCATCGGTGAGATGAACATTTTGCCTGCCCAGTTGCTTGAGGAAAATGGCGATACGCTTTCAATCGACGCGAAGGCCTTTGGCCAAATGGAGATTGAAAAAAACCCCAACGTCGCAACCAGCGCCCGAGATATGAACATCGGTATTCGACCCGAACAATTGGAAATCACCTCTGAAAAACCCGAAGACTATCCATCAACTGTTCAGGGCAAAGTCAGCAACGTCGCCTTCTATGGCGAGAACATTCACTACCACATTCAGGTTGCGGAAACCGACAAGCCGATCTCGGTCTCGGTTCCGAACTACTTTCACACGGTTGATTTCAATCGCGGCGACGCAGTTTGGCTGGGAGTCCAAAGCGCCAGCGTGATCGATCTTGGCACTGACACAGAATAAGAAAATGGGAGGAAAAAAATTGAAACTTCAGGGAATTGCGGCCTTCGCATGTGCGACGGCAATAAGTACAGGAAGCGCCAGCGCTGGTGGAGCTGATCTGACGGTATTTGACTGGTCGGGATATGAAGACCCGGGATTCTTTGCCAGCTACATGGAAAAATACGGGAATGAAGCACCGAGCTATTCCTATTTCGGTAGCCAGGAAGAAGCCTTTACCAAGCTAAGCTCCGGATTTACAGCTGATTTAGCGCATCCTTGTTCCGACGCGGTCAGAAAATGGGTCGCAGCCGATCTGATTCAGCCGCTGGACGAAAGCAAGCTGACCAATTGGGCGGATGTGCTGCCCGAGATCAAGGAGGTCGACGCCATCGTTCTGGACGGCCAGCTTTACATGTTGCCGTTCGAATGGGGGAACACGGGCCTTATCTATCGCACCGACAAGATCTCGGGGGACGATATCTCACTGCAATTGCTGGCCGACCCGGCCTATGCCGGTAAGATCGCTATCCCGGATGCCGCATCATCTGCTTATGCGTTAGCGGCGCTGGCTACTGGAAATGCTGACGACTACACCAACTTGAGCGATGAGCAGTTCAAGGAAGCGTCTGACTTCCTGCGCTCGATCCACCCGAACATGCGCTTTTACTGGTCCGACGCAGGTCAGTTTGACCAGGCCATGACCAGCGGCGAGATCGAATTCGGTTGGGCCTGGAACCAGTCAGAACTAAACCTGATCTGGAATGAGGTGCCTGCCGCGATGATGCGAGACGTCGACAAGGGTATCGCGACCTGGGCGTGCGGCTACGTGCATCTGAAATCATCCACGACACCGGTCGATCAGGTCTATGATCTGTTGAACGCGCTTACCGACCCGGCCAGCGGTCAGTACATCATCGACAACTGGGGCTACCCGCATTCGAACGCAAAAGCGTTCGAAGTTGCCGATCAGGCCAACATCGAAGCCTATGGTTTCTCCGATCCAAAAAGCTTCTTCGAGGGCAGTTTGTTCTTTGATGCGGTGAACCCCGAGCTTGAGGCAAAAATGCTGGCGGAGTTTGAACGGATCAAAGCCGGCTTCTGATTCAACAGTATCTCCGGGGCCAACCAGCCCTGGAACACAAACACAGGAAAACGCGTGAACATGTCAGACGCGAACCCATATGCTATGCTCTTGGAACCGGTTCAGATCGGGCCAGTCACTGCCAGGAACCGCTTCTATCAGGTGCCTCATTGCACCGGGCTGGGGCACCTCCGACCAAGGGCGGATGCTGCCGTTCGTGGAATGAAGGCCGAAGGCGGGTGGGCGGTGGTTTCCAATCAGGAGACCGAGATTCACCCGACTTCTGACCTTTCTCCTTACGCCGAAGGGCGGCTATGGGACGCGCGCGATGTGCCCGCGTTGCGGCTGATGACAGACGCAGTGCATGCACATGGTGCGCTGGCGGCTATCCAGCTGGTTCATAACGGCAATCATGCGCAAAACCTGCTTACCCGCGCCCCGGTTCTTGCACCTTCCGAAATGTCTGTCGACACTACACACCCCAAGCAGGCGCGGGCTATGGATAAAGCCGACATTCGGGAATTTCGCCGTTGGCACCGCGAGGCCGCCTTGCGCGCGAAAGATGCCGGATTTGACATCATTTATGTGTATGCCGGGCACAACATGACATTGGCGCAACATTTCATGCTGCCGCATATGAACCAGCGTAGCGATGAATATGGTGGGTCGCTCGAAAATCGCGTGCGTCTGACACGTGAACTGCTGGAAGACACTCACGAAGCCGTGGGCGACAGCTGCGCTGTGGCGTTCCGTTTTGCTATTGATGAGATGATGGGTGCCGGGGGCATGCAGGTAGCAGAAGAAGGCCGCGCCGTTGTCGAGCTTTTGGCCGATCTTCCTGACCTATGGGATGTGAATGTGGCTGACTGGTCCAATGACAGTGCCACGACTCGTTTTCAGCCAGAGGACGGATATCAGAACGCGTTTCTGTCCGACGTTAAGCAGATCACCCAAAAACCTGTGGTTGGTGTCGGTCGCCTGACATCCCCCGACATGATGCTGTCGATGGTCAAAAAAGGAATTGTCGACCTTATCGGTGCCGCGCGGCCATCCATTGCGGACCCTTTCATACCAAAAAAGATCGAGGAAGGCAGGATCGACGAAATCCGCGAATGCATCGGCTGCAATATCTGCGTGTCGTCGGACAATCTGGGTATCCCAATCCGATGCACTCAAAACCCTACGATGGGTGAGGAATGGCGACGCGGTTGGCACCCCGAGATCATCGCGCCGAAAAAGAGCAACGCGGATACTTTGGTTGTTGGCGGTGGCCCTGCCGGTCTTGAATGCGCCATGCAGTTGGCAAGGCGAGGATATCAGGTGACCTTGGCCGAAGCGTCAGCCGAATTGGGCGGGCGGGTTACGAAGGAAAGCAAACTTCCCGGCCTCGCAGCTTGGTCCCGCGTCGTCGACTATCGTCTGCATGATTTAAAGCAACGCGGCAACGTTCAGCTTTTCACTGACAGCAGGCTTGATGGCGATCAAGTGGCAGAGCTGGGCGTCGAACATGTCTTTGTGGCCACCGGCAGCCTTTGGCGAACCGACGGCATGGGCCGTAACACCCAGCGCCATGTGCCACAGATCGAGCAAAGCGCCAATGTGCTGACGCCTGATGACATAATGAATGGTGTTCTACCGCCTGATGGCCCGGTCATGATCTATGATGACGATCATATCTATCTGGCAGGAGTGATCGCCGAAAAACTGGCGACGGCAGGATACCAGGTGGTCTTTGTCACGCCGGAGAATTTGGTTTCAGCTTACTCCATCAATACTTTGGAGCAGCCTCGCATTCAGGCCCGTCTGATGGAGCTTGGTATCGACATTCGTTGCAATCAGGTGCTGACGGCGGTTCAAGGTGACATGGCCCGCATCGGTTGTGCCTTTACTGGTCGCGAAATGGATATTCCATGTGCCTCGACAATTCTGGTCACTGAACGTCAGCGTGGGACGACGCTATATGACAGCTTGCGCGGGCTCAGGTTGAAAACCGTCGAACTTATTGGCGATGCCGCTTCTCCAGGGCTGATCGTCGACGCAGTCTTCGCGGGCCACCGCGCGGCCCGTGATTTTGAACGCCCCAAGGCAGAAGCAGACCAGGATTGGTTTCGCCGCGAGATAATCGATTTGGAGGAAACGAGATGAACAGCCGACCGTTTGAGTTGGATGCGCTGATAGCCTCGCACCAGTACGGCCACGCCCTGCCGCGCGAATTCTATACCTCCCAAGACATCTATAACTATGACATCGCCCGGGTCTGGAACCGCAACTGGCTTTGGGCAGGTCACGTCAGTCAAATCCCAAGCCCCGGTGACTACTTCCTGTTAGACTATGGCCCGGAGAGCATTATCGTTGTTCGCGACCGCGATGGCGACATTCGTGCTCATTTGAATGTCTGCCGCCATCGCGGATCTCGCGTCTGCACTGAACAATCCGGCAACGCCCGCGTTCTTGTTTGCCCCTACCACGCATGGACATATGAGCTATCAGGAAAACTTCGTGCAAGTCACAATATGGGGGAACAATTCGACCCGTCAAAGTTTGGGCTTCTTCCCGTTCAGGTGAGTGTCTTAAAGGGCCTGATCTTTGTCTGTGCCGATGCAAACACCCCATCACTTGATCCTGTCCTCAGCAAACTTGAGCCACTCGTCGAACCCTATGGCCTGAACGATTTGAAAGTAGCGCATACCGCGTCATTTCCTGTTCCCGCGAATTGGAAACTAGCGGTTGAGAACTACCTTGAATGCTACCACTGCGGGCCAGCTCACAAAGAGTATTCTCGATCCCATAGCTTGAAATCACCGCAAGACATGGCTGGTTTGGTCGAACCGCTAAAGGCTAGGGCTGTAGAAGCCGGGCTGTCACCCAATGAATTGACTCTTGTCGGCGACGCTGCGCTGACCCCATTTACCAGCGGGTACTATCGTCGCTATCCGCTTTACCAAGGCTACAAAACCGGCAGCCAATCGGGCGAGGCACTTGCACCATTGCTTGGAACGCTCAAAGGCTTCGACGGTGGCGCAACAGACTTTGATGTTGGTCCGTTGAATTGGTTCCTGATTTATTCGGATCACATGGTCGGCTACCGCTTCATTCCACGAGGCTTACAGGAAACCGACATTCAGGTGGTCTGGCTGGTTCGCGCTGACGCCGAAGAAGGCGAAGACTACGACAAAGAAGACCTGACCTGGCTTTGGCATGTCACATCTTTGGATGACGAACGCATCATTCGCCACAACCAGTCCGGCGTAAATTCTCAATACTTCCAACCGGGCCCCTTGGGCGAGATGGAAACCTCGATCCAGGACTTCTACGATTTCTATTTCAACATGATCAGCCCGGACCCAGAACAAAGGATGTCCGGTCATGGCTGAGGCAAAATCACGCCGTCGCGGCGGCGGCGGACGCGCCGCGCGCATCAAGGTTCAACAGGCTACCACGGGCAATGAGGCCGTACGTGGAGGCCTAAGTGGCGGCCGCTATAAACCGCTGACCCAAGCAGATATGGAGAACATCCATCAAGCGGCCTTAACCGTTGTGGAAAACACGGGCGTTACCGACCATTTCCCGGAATTGCTTGATCTGGTGCTTCCCAAAGGCGCAGTTTTGAATGACCTCAATAGGCTGTGCTTCCCCCGCGCCCTTATGGAAGACATCCTGGCGGTTGCCGCCAGAGAGTTTTATGTCTATGCCCGCGGTGAGCGTGCAGGCAAAGACGACATGCATTGCTCGGCCGAGAGTGTCTATTTCGCCAACTCTGGCACCGCCGTCACAACCTTCGATTCCGAGACCAAGTCCTATCGTCCATCGGTTCTGCGCGACGTTTATGATTTCACCCGACTAGTGGACCGCTTGGACAACATCCATATGCTGGGCGACACAGTTTTGGCCACCGACGTGACCGATAATTTCGCTCACGACATGAACACCATATATGCGATGCTCGCAGGCAGCCAAAAGCCTGCCTGTCTGACCTTTCGCGACCGCAGCCATATCCCGCATGCCATCCGCATGTTTGATTTGGCTCACGGTGGTGAAGGGGCTTTCATGAAGAAGCCAAGCGTCATATTTGGCGGCTGCCCAATGGTTTCCCCCTTGCGGATCGGCAAGGAGAACATGGAAATCCTGATTGATACTGCCAAACTTGGTCTAACTGTCGATCTGGCCGTGCCTCCTCAGGCCGGGGCCACAGCCCCCGCGACGCTTGCGGGAACACTGGTGCAAACCGTGGCCGAAACGCTGGCCTGTGTTGCCATTGTAAACCTCATCACACCGGGCTGTCCGGTCTGCTTTGCCGCCTGGCCCTTCATCACAGACCTGCGTAGCGGATCGTTCACCGGCGGCAGCGGTGAACAGGCTCTCATCGGGGCGGCAGCCATTCAGATGGGCAATTTCTACGGCCTTCCCACATCCGTTGGCGCAGGCATGACCGATGCAAAAATACCCGACGCGCAATACGGGTTGGAAAAAGCACTGACCTTCACGCTTGCCGCCCATGCCGGTGCCAATCGTTTGTGCGAGTTCGGCGGTATGATGGGTAGCCTGATGGGATGCAGCTTTGAAAGTATGGTCATCGATGACGAAGCGGGTGGTATGATCCTGCGATCGTTGCGCGGGATAGAGGTCACGGATGAAACCATGGCGGTAGATGTGATCCACCAGTGTGCCATCGACCCAGGTCATTTCCTCGGTAACCCTCACACGCTGAACTATATGAACACCGAATTTGTCTACCCGCGGCTCATGGATCGTGAGCGTACAGATACATGGGAAAACGAAGGCAAAACTGATCTATTGGACCGCGCCCGTGACAAGGCCAATTCCATTCTCGACAGCCATTTCCCCAACTACTTCGGCGCCTCAGACGCTCAGGTGCGCGAAGAGTTCCCAATTGTGATGAGCGCAGAAAGCATGGCCCGCCGTGGATAACTCTAACGCCAAGCACTGGGACAACGATCATTTCCTGCACCCGTGGGAAGGAATGGCAACTTTGGGCAAAAGCGACCGCACTTTTATCGAAGGTGCCAGCGGCATCCATGTGGTTAACGAAATAGGCGAACGCTTGATCGACGGACCAGGCGGGATGTGGTGCACTCAGATCGGTTATGGGCGAGAGGAGATGGCCGAGGCCATGGCTGAGCAGGCTCGAAACCTCGCCTATTTCTCTCCCTTCAACAACGCCAACTCAACTGCCGCGCTGTTCGCACGCGAAATCGCCAAACGTGCGCCGGGCGACTTGAACAATGTCTTTTTTACCACCGGCGGTTCGACTGCGGTGGATACGGCCATCCGCTTTGTCCACTTTCGAAACAACCTTTTGGGTCGGCCCGAGAAAAAGAAGATCATTTCAAGGCAAAAAGCCTATCACGGAAGCACTTATCTGGCGGCCAGCGTCAGTGGAAAAGAGCGTGACAGGCTTTGGCTAGACAAGGCGGATGACCTCGCACATTTCCTGCCCGACGTGAATCCGCTCTACCGTTCACCTGGTCAAAGCGACGAGAGTTTTCTAAAGGAGAAAATTTCCGATCTTGAAAACGCCATTGTAGCTCTTGGCCCCGAAAACGTTGCCGCTTTTATCGCCGAACCGGTTCTGGCATCTGGCGGCGTGATCGTGCCGCCGAATGGATACCACAAAGGCTGCCTAAACATCTGCAAGAAGTATGATGTTCTATATATCTCCGACGAAGTGGTGACGGCATTTGGGCGATTGGGCCATTGGTTTTCGTCAGATGCTGTTTTCGGCATTCAGCCTGACATAATCACTTGTGCCAAAGGAATGACATCTGGGTATGCGCCGATGGGTGCCGCGGTTATCTCTGACCGATTGATCGCAGACGTTGGAGGAAAAGATGCGACCTTCTCAAATGGCTACACCTATTCTGGTCATCCGGTTAGCGCGGCTGCGGGTTTGAAGAGCATTGAGATCATAGAGCGGGAAAAACTTCTCGAACACGTTCAAAAGGTCGCTCCGGTTTTTCAGGATCAGCTGCAGCATTTGCGACAGATTGATATCGTTGCCGATGTGCGCGGGATGGGGTTGATGGGATGCGTACAATGCTCAGTCGATGGTGATCCCCGGAGTGATCTGGGATGCGACTACGAGATTGGCGGCCAGATCGATATAGAATGCCAAAAACGTGGGTTATTAGTTCGACCTATTATCAACATGTGTGTTCTTTCACCGCCCCTTATCATCAGCGAAAGTGAAATTGAGCAGATGTTTTCTATCTTGCGCAAGGGGCTTGAAGCGACACGAACGTGGCTTGGCGGAATCAGTGAACAATGAAGAGCTTGCGCCACTGTTGCGGATGTCCGCAGACCGGTATGCCACCGCAGCATTTGAATTCCGTCCTAAATGTCCGCAATGGGCCGTTGTCACACATCCCGACAAAATGACTTATCGGCAGCTTTGTCCGCAACTCGGACCTAGAGCCTATTTTTCTGAACGTCCGGTCTCGCTGAAAGCAGACAACACGTAGCGTCGCCCCAATTTCAGCGGCTTGAATGTCTGCTTCTTCCGAAAGCGGGCATTTTTGAAAACTAACTGGAGTTCCGCTCTGCGGACAAAGCCGCCCGATGCTGGCGCAGCGGAAATCAAATCGATTGCTCGACAGTGTCACGGTATCGCCCGCGACGGGCAGCACGATTTCTCGATACCGGACGTTCAAATCATGCATATAGGCCAAAACTTTATCAGGCCGTTCGCTTCGCTCGGATACATTGTTTCAAATGCGGAGCAAGCTGCCTTATGCTGCTGCGGAGACAACTGGCTTGTTGCGCCACTGTACCTTTGAAAGACAAGCACCCGCCCAGCCAAATATTTTTAGCGAGCGCAGTTTCCGTAACGTTTTTTTTAGTGTTAACTTCGCAGTGCTGCCCGCATTTTGGAGGAGAGGGGCAAACCTTGGAACGCAGGCTTGCCGCCATATTCGCCGCAGACGTAGTCGGTTTCAGCCGTATGATGGCCGAGGATGAGGTGGGCACTTTCGAACGTTTGACCACGGTGCGCCAAGACATCCTCACCCGTTTGATAGATGAAAAGAACGGGCGGATCGTCAAGCTTATCGGCGACGGACTGCTGGCCGAATTTGCAAGCGTTGTTGATGCAGTCGAGGCTGCGATCCAGATACAAGAGGCGGTTAAGGACAGAAACGACACCATTGATCCCCACCAGCGTATCGAATTGCGGATTGGTATCAACCTGGGAGATCTAATCATCGATGGCGACGACATTTACGGAGACGGTGTTAACATTGCGGCGCGCCTGGAACCCCTAGCTACGCCCGGAGGCATCTGCATCTCGCGCGAGGTTTACGAACACACGCGCGGCAAAGTCAGTAAGCCATTTGAATCTGCGGGAGTCCACCGGGTCAAAAACATACCTGAGCCTCTCACGGTATTTCGGATGGCGGACCCGAATGGCTCGAAATACACTTCACTGTCTCGCTTCAAAGTTCGAGGCGCTGTCACGGCGGTGGTGGTAATAGCGGTTCTTTCAGGTGCCGCTTTTATATTGCGTGATGGCATAGTTGCCCTTTTCGGCGGCGCTGAAAGTGAAATCATCGCGGCAGAGGACGGGTTGCCTTCTCTCGTCGTGTTGCCCTTTGAAAACCTCGGGCTGCCAGACGCGGAACGCTACATCGCAGATGGGCTCACGGACGATCTGATTACAGATTTCTCGAAAGTCGCCGGGCTGATGGTGATCGGCAGCAACACCGCGTTTTCCTATCGGGACCGGACAATCGACAGCAGGTCTATCGGTCGCGAGTTGGGGGTGGGCTATGTTCTCGAAGGCAGCGTGCGCAGAGCGGGAACTCGGCTTTTGGTCAACGCGCGGCTGACAGATGTGAGCAGCGGGCAGACAGTATGGGCCGAGCGGTTGGAGCGAGACGAAGCCGATATTTTCTCCATGGAGGCTGGCCTGATAAACGAGATCATTGATCAACTTGGTGTGGATGTGAGTGTGTCCGAAAAGGAGCGGATCGAACGCCTACCTACAACGGATCTGGAAGCATATGACTTCTTTCTCAGAGCCGAAGAAGCCGCTCGCAGCGGCTTTCGGCCCAAGCTGCGCGAAGCGTTGAGCCTCTATTCGGAAGCAACCGCAATCGACCCGACTTTTGCCAGGGCATTCGCGGCACAGGCCCGCACCGAGGCATTGATCATGCGCCGCAACTATGACGATGTGCTGCCCTTTCCTGTCGCCCGGAAACGCGCCTACGAACATGCCGGTCGTGCCTTAGAAATTGATCCCGATGCGGCGATGCCTTTTGCAGTATTAAGCGAGTTGCAGACTGTGGATCGAAGGTATGAGGAAGCGATGCGCTCGGCGCAGCTTTCTGTCGAGAAGGCCCCCGGTGAAGCATCTGCCTATCTTGCCCTGAGCTTTGCGCAAACATTCTACGGACGACATGAAGAGGCGATCGAGAATTTCGAAACGGCTCTGCGTCTCAACCCACTATTGCCGGGCTATGCACGTCAGATCGCAAGCTTGTCCTATATTCTGACAGGGCGTCCCCAACGTGCCGTAGAAATCCTTGAGGAGATAAAAGGCAATTCTCAAGGCATTGAAGACTACTTTAACATCCTCGCTGCCGCCTATGGAGAGGCTGGCCAGACGCAAAAGGCGCAAGCAACTGCAGACGAGGTGGCCGAATTTGCTCCACATACTTCGGCGCAACTCTACAAGGTCTTGTTTGCGCATTTTCGGAAGCAGGAAGAACTCGATCGGATCATTGATGCAATGTTGACTGCGGGCGTGCAGGAATGGCCCTTCGACTTTCAACCTGGCGCGCGCGAAAAGCTATCTGCCGACGCGATTACTGCTCTGATCGATGGCAACGTATGGCAGGGAAACTTCGAAGGCCGCGGACCCGGCTTGATGCAGATTTCAGAGAACGGAAGTATGGCCTTACGCGCATCCACATTGTTTGTCACTGGATCGGCATTTGTGAAAGATGACATATTGTGCTTGCAACAACCCGGTCTTTCGCTTGGTCGCCCGGCTTGTGGCATGGTCTACAAAAATGCCGAAGAAGAGGTCGGGGCGAGCGCGCCTTACAGCTACATCAACCCGCATATTCTGTTTCACTTTAGACCTGGCGGATGACCATCATCCGAGGTGCGCGTCAGTTGGAGTAATCCTTGGCTGCCAGCGGCTTGGTCTTCTCCCAATTCGCATCCGCCTTGGCGATCACCGCCTCCCCTTCTGGGTGGTCAAGCATTTCTGCTCCGGTCGGGTCCGATATAAAGTAAAGCTTCCCATCGATGATCCGCCAGGAATTTACTGGGTCGATATTTTCAGATGCGTTGGCCCCAAGGCCGACACCCAATGTGCAATACCCGCCGTATTGCGGAGCGTATTTGGTTGGGTCAGACTTAAACAGTTCGCGGTTCTCCGCGCTGTTGAAGTGCCACGGCGTGCCAAGCCAATCATATGCGAACTCACTTGACCCCTTTACCGCTCGGCTTTCGGTGAAATAGGCAACAGTATCATAACCTTTGATTGCAACATCGCCGAAAGGCCCAGTGTTGATGGGCTCATCCGCCAGCGCACTCGTGGTCATGCCTGCAATAACCAGCCCGCTCATCAGAAGTCGAATGTTCATTTTTTGACCTTACCTTATGTGCCTGCCTCCAAACACAGGCGGTGAAATTCCGGGCCGAAGGCGTCTGGCGGCGGGCATGTGGCTCCGTTCTGCTTCAGCAGCCCAACGATATCATAGTGTTTACGGAACATCGTTCGGATTAGAACCGAAAAGCCATCGTTATCGAGTGTCACAATATCCGCACCGTTGTCGAGTAGTAGCTCGATCATCTCGATATGACCCTCATCGGCCGCCATGAAGATGGGTGACTTTTCGGCCCTGTTGATGCGTCCATTCACGTCTGCGCCTTTAGCGAGAAGCAGCTGTGCTGTCTCAATCTTACCGCCGAAGGCAGCCGCGTGAAGTGGAGTGAAGCCGCTGTGGTTACGCGCCATCACGTCAGCCCCTGCTTCGATCAGAGCCGCAGCGGTTTCGGTGTTTCCCGCCAACGAAGCAGCGATCAAGGGCGTAGCCTTGTTCGGCCCCCGCTCATCAACCGAGATACCGCTTTCCAACAGAGCCTTAACGGTCGCTGTATCACCCTGCTTTGCTGCATCGAATAACTGACCTGCTTGAGCGGGCCCAAGTACAAAGAATGCCGTTGTAAAGATGGTAATAATCCAACGCATGGATCTACCTCCCCTGTTTGAAGTCTACAGTGAGCCGCTGTTTCGCGCAACGACGGCTTATTCGCTGCGGTGTTAAAGACGAATCCGATCGAGTGGGTTTAGTCCATGCAGCGGCCCCAGAGACAACGAGTGTTTTGTCCGCGATGGAGACGTAGTGCCTCCGAATTTCGCCGCAGCCGGCATGAGTGTTTGGTCTTTAATCTGCGCCGCGGCGCTCCGGTTAACGAGCAGTAATGCTGCAACGGCGTGGTCTACTGGTCGAGAAGGTCTGCTTCGGGCTCGGTGCGGACATTCGCCGAAATGTCGCGAGCGACCGCTGTGTGGACTTTGCAGCCATCCGCATTTTTTCTCCAAAGGACCGTAGTCAGCCCAAACCAGACATTCAGAGTCGGACTTTGCAAAGTCCGGCGGACGGAATAGGCGGACTTTCTTGCCTATTTGAAGATCATGCAAACTTCATTCAACTTGAGAACCGGTGTGGTAGCTTGGTCGAGTGAGTTCATGAGATCAGATCAGTCCAATTGGAGAACGACCATGCGTCATATCGAGTTATTTCGGATATTACCAAAAGCGACCATAGCCTTTGTGGCTTCAGTATCGATGGCCTGGGGATGCACTGGCATCATGTTGACAGGGCAGGATGGAAGCATCGTTCGCGCAAGGACCGCCGAATGGGGGCCGTTCGATCTTGAGACAAAGATCAACATTATTCCGCGAGGTTTCACTTACACCGCAGGCGAAATGCCAGATGGGCAAGACGGAGCAAACTGGACCGGCCGATTTGGAATGGTCGGTATCAGCATGTTGGATCATGGGGCTCCCGCAGATGGGATCAACGAAGCTGGGTTGACCGCCGGGTTGTTTTATCTGCCCGGCTTCACCGAGTATCAGGAGTACGACCCTGACCTTTCCGGCAACACGATTCCCGGCGATTTGCTCGCCAGCTATGTCCTTTCCCAATTTGAGACAGTTGAAGAGGCTGCCACAGGGTTGGCGAATGTCCGTGTCGTCGGGGTCGTGGATGAGACCTTAGGATTTCCATTCCCGTTTCATATGTTGGTTGCTGACCGGTTCGGCGGAAGGATCGTCGTCGAGTACATTGATGGTGACCTGACGGTTTTCGATGCCCCGCTTGGCGTGATCACCAATTCGCCAAACTACGATTGGCACATGACGAACCTAAACAACTATGTAAACCTGTCGGCTCTTGGGCTTCCCGAAGTTGAGGCAAGCGGCGTTACTTTCGCGCCCCTGGGCGCTGGGAGCGGTATGATAGGACTGCCAGGCGACTTCACACCCCCATCCCGGTTTGTCCGCGCAGTCGCCTTTTCCCAGACAGCGCGGGAGACGCAAGGTGGCTATGACACCGTACGCGAGGCATTCCGAATACTGGACAACTTCAACATTCCTGCCGATGCCGCTGAGGGCGCTCAAGACGATGTGCAGTCGGATGACCTACTTTACAGCGCAACACAGATCACAACCGCTGCGGACTCCCTGAACCTCGTTTACTACTATCACACGATGTACGACCGAACGGTGCACATGGTTGATATGAAGCAGATTGACTTCGGAGCTATGGGAGGCGAGATGATCGTCTTTGAAACCAGCGGTGATCGCGAACCAACGTTAATCGATGTGACCCCAACGAATTGACGTTTTACCACGTGGGCCGTGGCGGCATCACCGCTAGCTGCGGCCCAATAAAACTTCGGAATGGAGGGTTTACCGCTCCAGCGAGTTACCGGCGCTAGGCTCGAAGCCGCGTTCACCACTGTTCGCACTAGTGACTGGAGGCAGCCCAAACCGGACGTTCACAGTTAGACTTTGCAGTTTCCAAAACGCCAAAGAGCGAACTTTCGCACGAGGGCTACACCCGATACCAGTTTTCAACTTCTCGGGCGGCTTCTTCGGCTGTAAAAGTAGTCTCTACCTCTGCGATTGCGTACTTTACATCGCCTGAGCTAGCACTGATTTCTAAGACGTTCGCATCTAGGTCATGGGCTGAACCGGCATTTGAATAAATTGTATCAACCCCAATTCTGATAGCGTTTCGGTGTTGCAGTAGGTGCTCAAAAAACCGCACATAAATCATCTCCTCGTACGGAGAATGACTGTCCGCTTCAGAGATCAAACCCAATTCTGCGACCTTGGCACACGTCAAACGCCAAGCCAGTTCCATTGTGGATGGTGGCGCGTCCCTGGCCTCATCAGGATGTTTAGGGTTCGCAAACGTAGACCTTCGAATAGCTTCGAGATTGGCACGCAAGCCCTTTGTGGGAACCGGATAAATGAATTTGGTTTCCTCTGAAGCTAAGGCAGGCTCAATCTGATCCGGCTGCGTCTGGATGAACTCTGAAAACCTGTTTCCGATGATAGGGACTTCACCGACAATCATGTCTGTGGGGTCGGCATGCTTCGCCAGCCATCGCGCCAGGGCTTTCCGCCCCCACAGCCCGGCTGCCTTTCGGATCAACGGATGAGTTCCATCCGAAACATCTGGATACTTTGCGAGTATGTCTTCGGTCTGAAACGCCGCGAGACCTGTATCCCAACGCATAATATGCACGCGACGTCCCAAGGAGACCGAAATGGATATCTGCTGACGCAACAGGAATGACTTTCCTGATGCTGGTAATCCAGTGAAGAAAACCATGCGGCAACGACGTGCAGCGTCGGCCAGGTGTCTTCCAATCTCAGTGTCCGCAAAACTGTCGATAGAAATTGCGAATCTCCTAGTTCGGTGTCGGCAATAGGCTGGAGCGGCGAGCGTTCACCACCTCCAAGATTGTTGCCCAAGAAATCCGGCGATTTCACAGATGAATTGTCAACCTAAATTGCCCCAAAGTGAATTTTGCCTCTCAGTTACTCTCTTAACCACCTAATAACTCGCCGGTCTCAAAAATTGACCATTCCGCAGCACACGCTTCTTGACGAGCGTGCGTCCTTGACTCTTCACAGACTAGGAACGACAAGTGTGTATTGGTAAAAAATTACTCGCTGCCGCGATGCTGCCGGTTACGATAATCCAATGGCCTTCAGACTAATTGTAGCATGTGCCTCAGCATAGGAACGGGTTCCGCTGGGGTCTTCGCTATGAGCTCGTTCCTCGCAAGCATTTGCAACTGTCACCTGACGTGCTCCAGTCATCGCGTGACCCATGAAAGAAGGCGCCGTATGAACAGCACATGGCTCTTAAATTGCGTGCTTGATGCCCGATAGATCAGGTCTCAGGCTCAGTTTCAATCAGTCGTTCATCGTGTTTACGCGCTGCATTCTTTGTCTGATCCCGACACTCTTGGTGTTGCTCTCAGGAACGCAGCTTCCTGCCCAAGTCGCAGGCAATGCCGATGGATCGGTTTGTGACGAAGGTTTCGAAAACAAGAACGGATCGTGCCAAAGAACAGACGTACCAGAAAACGCATATTTGACGGGTAGCTCCTATGGTAGCGGCTGGGAATGCAATCACGGTTTCCAGAATGTTGGAGAACTCTGTGAGGAAATAAGAGTTCCTGAAAATGCCTATCTTGCATCAACCGGAGATCAGTGGGAGTGCAATCGGCTGTTCCAGCGTGTCGGAGAACTCTGTGAAGAAGTGATGGCACCTCAAAATGGATACGTCGAAACCCGGTTTGGCGTGCAGGAAATACACTGCAACTGGGGATTTCGTAAGGAGAACCAGGATTGTGTTGCGATAAATGTCCCGAGCAACGGCCGCCTGACTGACAAAAACAGCGCGGATGGTTGGGTGTGCATCAGAGGTTATAGGGCAGCGGATAGCGGCTGTGAGCCCGTGGCAGTTCCACAGCATGCATACCTCGCGCCTGAAACTTATTCCGGATGGAAATGCGAACGTGGTTTTCGCGCAAACCGGGACAAGTGCGTTGCGATCCTTGTCCCTTCAAACGCTCATTTGAATCGAAGAGGTGATGGTTGGGAATGTAACCGGCCGTTCACGAGACAGAACGACCAGTGCACCGAAAATGTGCCGCGACAATAAGTTAGTGGAAACCAAAGTCGCCTGACAAATCCGGAAGGACTAAGCCGTGAACTATAACTCGATTGACGAAAACCTGGGTAAAAGTCTCAAAGCCGAAAAGGCGCGTCGCCGGTCCTACAGGATTAAGATATCTATTGCGTCAGCGGTGTGTGTTGTGGCGATAATTACCGTGGTGTTTCTCTGATGCGTAAAAATGCCCCTCAAGTAACTCTTCCCGGTTCAAAGATGTCAGCTCATGGTCTGGAACAAAGAGCATTTCAGGACCGCAGTGTTCGTAAGTCGCGGAACGCTGACGTATCAGGAGTGATTGAAGAAGAATTTGGAAAGTACTTGATTAAGGCTGGCGTTCTGAGCGGCAATAGTGTTGCACGGGCATTTCCTAAGCCACCGGCTAAAACGCAGGCAATGATTGCCGATGCAGTTGGCGAAACACCAGCATTGGCCATTGAAGCCTTAAAAGAAATTCTCGAAGAACGAGACAGGAAGCGAAGCGGTCAACGCCGTTTGGAGGGAAACTCCGGCACCTTCGTTCCCAGTGAAAGAGAATATGCAGAGGCATTACGCCAGATCAGGCTCACCCCTGCGCAGGTAACAATGCTCAAAGCACTTACAATCGCAGGCAAGGAAGGTCTGACTATTGGTCACTTGTCTCAGGCAGCCTGTTACAAATCGCGCGAGGCCTGCATCAAGGTCTTCAAGAAAATCGGACTATTAATTGCTGAATATCTGGAACTCGAACTTCCCGAAGCCGGATCGGCACAGAATGATGGCGCCGCCCAGGTCCTGGCCTTTTCTCACATCGAAAGTGACGATGAGCCAGCAACTTGGATCATGCATCAGGAACTGCGCGACGCTGTTCGTTCGGTTCTATGACGTGCGTTCCAGCGCCTGCTTTTGAAGCGAAACCCGAACCGGAACAAGTGCACGAAAGGTTACTCACGTAGCTTATGTTGGAGAAAAGACCATATCCGCTTGAATTGATCTATGTACCTGTGAAACGTGCAAAAACACTTGATCAGCAAAAAGTGCTGACGCTGGCCGAAGATATTCTGAAGAACGGCCAGAAGACCCCGATCCAGATACGCTCGGACAACAAGAGGTTCGTGCTGATTGAAGGCCTTCACCGATTAGAGGCCATTCGCGCCCTAGGAGGTGATACCGTCGAAGCCTATCTGGTCCGCGCCAGACTACACTAAATACCTATTGGAATTGGCGTTCGACAAAGCCTCGGAAAATGTCAGCAGACGTTGACTTTTTTCATCCCAAAGATGCAACCGTGCGCAATGAAGGCTCTCAAATAAAGTAATACGCTGGCAATCTTCCAACTCAGAATGGTCACGCAAAACCTCGTTTAGCCGATAAAACGGTATGCGGCTGGCGAGATGGTGAACATGGTGCACACCAATGTTGCCAGAGAACCACCGCAGGATGCCTGGCAGGGCATAGTGAGAACTGCCATAGAACGCGGCGTTCTGAAGGTTCCAGCCCTCTTCCCGATCCCAAGTCGTGTGTTCGAACTGGTGTTGAATGTAGAAAAGCCAAATACCAATGGATGATGCGACAATCACGGTTGGCAGGAAAACACACGCCAACACCTCAAAGCCTCCGGCCCATAAAATCAGAGCCAATAACCCTGCAATTGCGGCGTTTGTTCCCATCGCACTTGCCCAATACAGCCAGCCCGACCGCATGAAGCCAACAGGTAAGCGGTATTGAATAAAGAACGTATAGATCGGCGCAACACCGAACAGGAAGACGGGGTTCCGGGTCAGACGATACGCGGCACGCCCGAACCAATTCCGTTTCAGGTATTCCTCAATGGTCAATGTAGGGATGTCACCCATACCACGCCGATCAAGGTTACCGGTTGAGGCATGGTGAATCGCATGGCTTTGCCGCCAAACGTCATAGGGAGTAACGGTAAGAACACCCAGAACCCGGCCGATCCAATTGCATGCGCGGCGACTTCTAAAGAAAGATCCATGACCACAATCATGCATGATGATGAAGATACGGACCAGAAATGCGGCATTCAGGATGGCCAGAAATATTGCGATCCAGACGCTGAATGACAACGCAAACCACGCTAGGGCCCATAGCGCGAATAAGGGGAAAACAGTGATCGCAAGTTCAAAAACACTGCGCTTCGCATCGGGCACACGGTACTGCGCGAGCACCCGCGTCCAGTCTTTAGGTTGCAACTTACTTGGTCTCCGACGGCTTATAGTCGCCCATTGTTCAAACGGGCACCCTTATGGGTGCCCGTGAAAGGTCAGGCGAGTGCCAGATTGGCGGCGCTTTCGCGTCCGTCACGGCCAGCTTCGACGTCGAAAGTAACTTTCTGACCGTCTTTCAATTCGCTAAGGCCGGAACGTTCAACTGCTGAGATATGCACGAACACGTCGCGCTTGCCATCTTCAGGCTCGATAAAGCCAAAACCTTTGGTTGAGTTGAACCATTTTACTGTGCCATTTGCCATGGTGGAAGTCTCCTAATACGTGCCGCCCGCATCATTGCGGCGACTCGGCGTGGTCGGTCTGAATCGAAAGACTGAACGCCGAATTGGGGAGACAGCAGGTCGAAAAAGAAAAACGTAAGCCTCGTGTATATGGACTTCGACTACGCACGATACAAGCCTTGATGCTTTGGCGGACAACAGAGAATTTGAGCCTGTCTGGCTTAGAACTAGGCAAGTAGAGGTGAAACCGTTGCTCTTCGATCCAAACTTGAAGGTGGCTTGGGTCAGCGGCACAGAAGACTAACGATCATTTTTGGGAAATTATCCTGCTGCATACGAGACAGCGATAAGCGTCCGTTTTGGTGCCTTGGCGAGACTTTGCAAAGTCCGCTTTCTGCGCATTGCTGCAATTGGGGCATCGCGCAGCATCGGTCCAAGTGGGCTCGAAGGCGACATCTGATTCATTTCGTCAGATGACGGGTTTGGAACAAGAAGCCGACATTAAATGACTGCGATCACTCAGATATCAGTTCTTCGATATCTTTTTTCATCCGCACCAAATCGTTGATCGCCTTGCGCATCTCTTCCCACTCTCGCGTCCGCATCCCGTGTTTGTAAGCCGGGTTGGCCTTGCCGGGGCCGTGGCCGCCGCGGGCACCATGGAACCGGCATACCGTCCACCCCTTTACTGCGGGGCCCTTGCATCGCTCTCCAGTTCGTTTTGACTTTGCCGTGCATCTTGGCGCTGCATGTGCCTTGCTCACGGGGTTGCCGTCACTTTTCATGTGCGCCCCGCCCCCGGGTCTCAACGTTACCGACAATGGCCTGCCCGCCATCTTCTACGTTGACGTGCTGTACGGTAACCGTCTGCTTTCCACCATTTCGGTATTTGCGGAGCGCCTCAACCTGAGACGTGTAGGTTCGAGCAAGCTTGTTGTATGCCCGTTCGTGCGCCTCGAAATGAGGGAGTTGCTCGGCATTCGCCATGCGGCCACCTTGTCGGATCAAAGCGACGTGCGTGGTTGCCATTTGCACCGCCAGCATTCGTTCGACACCGTCGCGCGGCGCGATTTCTCGGACGATCGCGGGCATAGATCCCCGCATGTCTGTGGTGCCGTCTTCGACTTCAGTAGGCTTGAGGGTCATGTATCCCTGAAGGAAGAGGCCTTCGTTAACGGCAGGGCTCTCGCTGCCGAGGATCTTTTTCATTGCGTCCTCGCCATGCTGTGCAACGTGCAAAACGCCGTCTTCGTCATGGCTGAAACTGAACAGGTCGTGTTTTGGCGGTCGGTCTTTCTCGATCTCACTCATCGTCTGTTCTCCAGTAATTGGCAAAAGTGACGGAAGTGACGGTTCTACCTATGTAGGACGTATCTGAGATTCATGTGAGATCTCGCGCGTACGTCGCAAAAAGGTAATAGCGTCACTTCCATCACTTTCGTCACCCGAATTTCAATTTGAGGTGCAGAAACCCGCGACCCGTGTTGCGCCGCGTGCTCACAAATTGACTGCTCTTCATCTCTTTTTGCAGCGTGCGCTGTGTCCAGGGCTGCAGGCCTTGCTGCTCACACCATTGCACGAAGCGTTGATGCAACGCGCTGTTCGTGACGAAGCTACCGGTGTCGGCGTCGGTCTCGTCTTCTAGGAACTGGCCTAGAATGTCCTCGTCATGGAAATATGCGTTGGATGCCGCGGTGATGCTGTCTGGCACATCGAGCCCGCGATGCTGCCATTGCAGAGCTCCGTCGATCGCCCACCGCAGAATGGCTGGGGCTTCCGCGCGCAGTCTATCCGGCAGCGTCTTGTCGCGTTTTTCGGGCGGGATCGTCACAGTAAACGGCACCAGCACGACACGTGCTCGAATTGCTTCGTCGATGCCAGCAAAAGACGGCAAGTTGTTTCCGGCGATGAAGAGCGTCAGCCGCGGATCGAAGTCGAGATAATCCTGCTTCATCAGGCGTGCAGTCAGTTTATCGCCACCGGTCAGATCCTTTATCGTTGCTTCATCCCAGCTTTTGCCCTTTGGCAGCTCAGATCCGACGACGAGACGCGCGCCTTGTAGTCCCGCGATACCAGTGGAGTGCTGCTCAAACCTAGAGTTAAGGAAAATCGACGCCGGGGCGCGACGCGCATAGTCGCCGAAGAGATCGAAGAGCGTATTAAGAAACACAGATTTGCCGTTCCTCCCGGTGCCGTAGAGAAACAGCATCTTATGCTCGCTGGTCATGCCCGTCAGCGCATAACCGGCCGCACGCTGTATGAAAGAAATTACATCCGTGTCGCCGTCAAAAACGTCACGCAGAAACTGCAACCAAAGCGACGGTTCTGTACCATCAGGAGCTGGTGCCACGGCGGTTTGCTTGGTGATCATGTTGTCCCGGCGTGCCGCGTGTATTTTGCCAGTGCGTAAGTCGACGGTTCCGCCGGGGGTGCCGAGTAGCATTCGGGTGCCGTCGAAATCGTGGGGGCTGGCTGCGCTTGCGGGGTTTGAGCGGGCAAAATCTGCGACGGCGGCAACGGTGGTTTTTCCACGAATGATGTCGGCCTGTTTTTCTGCCCTCTTGCGCTGACCGTCACTCTCGGCTTGCTCGATTAGCACTTCCGCACGCTGTCGCAAGAATTTCCGCGTCAATGTCATATGCTGCAGCCGATCGTCAATCGCCCAGTGCGTGCCAGTCCAGAAAAGCCATTTGTTCCAGGCTGCAACGTAACGCGCATCCTCATTCCATCCGCTCTCGCCGAGCGCGATCGCTAGGGTATCGTGGCTCAGGTTGACTGTTTCAGGCGCATCAGGGTGTGCCTGAAAACCAGATGTTTCCAAAGGCCGATTGCCAAGAACCCTGCGCCAGGTTGCCTTGTTTTCCGCCTCACCGACAGCCTGTTTCAACAAGGCCAGTGCGGGTGCGATGGAGGTTACGCTGTGTGGGTTGTTGGACGAGTTCCAAACTCTAGTGGCGTCCCTTGCGGAGCAATCGCCACCGGCATATTTCATAGAAAAGCCGATGAAGTCATCGCGCAGCGTGTCGCCGAAACCGACTCGCAACGAAACGGCCAGCTTTACCCAGTCTTCTCGGATCAGAGTGTTCGGGGCGGCAGCAAGCAATGCCCGCGCCACTTCCAACGTTTCGGCATCCGTCGCTTGGGCTCGGCTGAAATCAATGACTTCGAATTTCGGCGTCGATGAATCTTGACCCTTTGTTGTCGCCGCTTTTGCTAAGACAGCGTCACGATAAGCGTCGATCGGAAAATCGGGCAAGTCTTTGGCCTCAAGGGAGGCCGATAGGTTTCGGCCCTCGTAGGTATACACCGCTCTGCTGGCCATGACGGATCCGGGCGCGATGACGTATCCGCCGTCGCCGCGCGTATCGACGTGGTTGGCGGCCTTCTTGCTGGAAGTCGGCACGCCCTCTACATGTTTGAAGAAGTACTGAACGCCTCCGGATTGCGTGCGCACTTTCACAGCATCCGGATGCGACAGCGACAGTTGCTCGATCTGGTCTTCGCCAACGGCTTCTCCAGTTTCCTTGTCGATATCGCCATCTACGACAGACAGCCCGGAGATATCCCCAGTCGGCAAACCGACGACTGCGCCCGGATAAAGTTGCCACCATTGATCAATGGTGGCTACGTCGGTGGTGGCATCCTTGAAGCCGCGTAACGTGTAAGGTGCTTTGGCTTTCTTTGTGCCGCGATCTTCTTCCAGGCAAGGAAACACGGGCAGACCGGCTCCGGCGAGCTTTCTCGCGAGCAAATGATTGCCAGCTGGTTCGGGCTTTGGAGACAGAGGCATAACGACCGTCATATCGCCCGCTCCGCATCATTTTCCGCCTCATCGTCCGGATTTTGTTCAGCTTCGAACTGCTCGGCTAGGGTGGTAGCCGCGGATGGATTGCCCAACGTTTTGGCCCTCACGGCGGCGTTTCTGTAGCCTTTTGGTACGCGCCCCATGCGCAGCGGCCAGAGCGGGCAATCCGTCTGGACGCATTTGCGCACCTCTTTGGGATCGAAGGCGCAATCGAGACACTTTGCCCGGATTGCTTCAAGCCCGATGAGGAAAGGTCTGTCCATGTAGTCTTCGGCCGGTATGTCTCGTGGATCGCGACCGATCAACTGACCTCCGTCGCTGACAAAAGGAGAGATTTCGATGAGCGGGTTTTCGGATGGATGTCTCATGCGGCAGTGCTTTCGCGGTCGTTCATCCAGGCGAGGATTTCGCTTTCGCGCCACGCTACCGCTCTTTTGCCGAGCCGAACCGGTTTTGGAAAATCCGGGTCATGATGCGGGTTTCGCGGATCCATCTTGGCGTAAATCGATGACCGGGAAAGACCCGTCATTTCCTCCACCATCGGACGGCGCTGGAAGCGCTCGTGTGTCTGTGTGCTGCTCAATGCCATGTCGCATGTCCTTGTGTTGTTGCGGAACATGCTGGAAAGGTGTCGCTTTCTCTGCCCATCAACCAGATGGGCAAATGGGCACAGGGTGGGCGTTCAACAATTTAACGGATGTGCCCACCTCGTGCCCAAGTTTCGTAGTCTGTGTTTGCCTTGACAGCCCGAACAATATGCCGGCGAGAGTAGCCAACCTTTTCCTCTACGTAGCTCCAGGTTGCCAAACCTTTCCCGTCCGGAAAGGCTTCTTGAACGAACTCCCAGACAGTTGAGAACTCTGGCTCGTCTACATGTAAATCCAAATCTTTTGGATCCTGGTTTGAATTCGGGTTTTCAAAAAAAGGGTCTCCGATGAAATCGTCTGCCGCCTTTTCGGGAACTAAGATGGGACAAAAGAGAAATGGGCCAAACAAATTGGTCATTTTGTTCAGTCTCTCGCGTTTTCTCTCTTCATCACTAATGGGAAACTCCTCGTCTGGCCTCCCGTGAAACTCACTTGGGTAACCGCCAGAGCCGACAGTGCCAATTAGAAGATCAACATAAGCGCCCGTTGGGCTGGTTGGATCAAAAACTGACATCAACCAAAGCTCGGCAGGTAGTACCGCGCCGCTCGGAGAAAGAACAGCTACATCAACTTCGTACTCGATAAACGCCCAAGCAGCCTCAGAAAACTCCATCAACGCGTCGTTTCGTGTCTTTGGAGGCGCGGAGATTTCGACGGATAAGCCCAGATCACGCAATTTGATTTTTTTCTGCCGTTGCTCCGTCTTACGGAATTCCGACATGTGTTTCGCATAAAGCCTGTTAGAGAAATCGAACAATGAGCTATAACCTGTAGGTGCAAACACTATCCAATCCTCGCCACTTTTGCTTCTCTCTCAGACAAGAATGCTGCCCAGGTTTCCATCATCTTTTGCCGCTTGTCGAATAAGTCCGAGCGGGCATAGGCTGCTTCAGCCTTATCCCTGATGGTATGCGCGAGTGCTGCTTCGGAAACCTCGCGTGGGAAATTCGTGCGTTCTTGCGCCCATGTCTTGAATGATGTGCGGAACCCGTGAACATGCGCATCATAGCCCAGTTCTCGTGTCAGCTTGGAAAGCGTGTTGTCTGATAACGGCCGCCCCACCATTGTCGCCGGGAAGACCAGACCGGACCCGTCATCAAGCTGCTTTGCCTGTTCCAAAATAACTAAAGCACGCGGCGACAAAGGAACTCGATGTTCTTTCTTGGCCTTCATTCGATCAGCAGGGATCGTCCAGACAGCATTTTCAATGTTGATCTCATCCCAGCGAGCGAACCGCGCTTCGCCGGATCGCGTTGCTGTCAGAATGATGAGCTCCAAAGCCAGCTTGCTCGACATTAATGCGCCCGAAGACTTCACCGCTTCGAGGAAACCAGCAACTTCGTTGTAGTGGATCGATTTGCGGTGCGCCTGCGTCTTGTCTTGCCGTGGCAGCACGGATCCAATGTTCTGCGCGGGGTTGTCCTGACGCCAACCTTGTGCGATCGCCCATTTCAAAACAGTTCCGATGCGTTGGCGCACGCGTCGCGCGGTCTCCGGTTTTTCCAACCAGATGGGCTGCAAAACCGCCAGAACATCCGCCGTGCTGATCTCTGAAACCCTGATGCGACCCATGCGCGGAAAAGCATACGTTTGTAGTGTCGAGAGGAACTGTGCAGCGTGTTTTCTGTTGCTCCATGACGGCTCATGTATTTCGTGCACCTTGCGTGTTGCTTCTTCGAATGTCAGCACCGACTGAGCTTCTCGCTTCGCACGCAACGGATCGCCACCCGAACGTGCGATCTTGCGGTTCTCGAGTGCTACCTCGCGGGCTTCAGCAAGAGGTACGAGCGCCAACGGGCCTAGTCCCAACTCCGTGCGTTTGCCTTTGATGACGATACGTTGCACCCAACGTTTTGCACCGCTTTTGTCAACGCGGAGAAATAAACCGTGACCGTCGTTATATTTCCCCGGTTCAGATACAGTGCGAACAAACGCAGCAGACAGAGCTTTCTCGGGATGCTTGCCGCTTTTCAGCCGTTGCTCGTTTATGGTGCCGGTTTCGTCCGCCATATCGTCCCCCATTAATTTCTAGAATATGAAGGATTGTGTTGGAACCCGCAAGAACCAAACAGCTATATATAAAAGGTTATTTGGAGTTTATCGGAACTAGTTGGATCACAAGTCGGCAGACTTCGTCTCCGCCATCTACCCATTTTGATGAGTTAGTGTGGCATGTTTAACTTACTGTAAGTTAATAGATAATAAGCATTTATTGTCTCTTAGCGCAGGCTTGAATTTTACTGAATTACCTTCAGTGTGATTCATTAAGTGGTATATTTGTGGTATTTTATTGGCTGCATTAAGCGGGAAGCTGACAAAGAATTTGGTGGAGAATCTCTGTCCGGGTCGTCATGGCGACGGGTCTGGTCTCTACCTTGTTGTCGATCCCTCGGGCGCACGGCGCTGTATTGTGCGTGTAACGGTCAAAGGGCAAAAGAACCGCAAGGGCGCACCGTTGAGAACGGACTTCGGTTTAGGCGGCGCTGATGTGGTCACTCTGAACCAAGCGCGAGAAAGAGCCCTCGAATATCGAAGAATGGCAAAGTCCGGACTGAGCCCGCGCTTCAATGCCCAACGTAAAATACCTACTTTCGAAGAACTCAGCCGCCAGGTTCACATTGACCGCCTGCCCACGTGGAAGAATGCCAAGCATGGCCAGCAATAGCTCAATACCTTGCGTGACTATGCGTTCCCCAAGATCGGTCGCATGCCCGTGGACAGCATTGATCAGCCTGAAGTGCTGATGTGCCTGTCCCCCATCTGGACCGAGAAACACGAAACCGCAAAGCGACTGTCGCAGCGGATCAAGACGGTGCTCGACGTGGCAAAGTCCAAACCGCTGAGAACTACCAGGGTGAACTCTTTCGATATGGTATCTACTGCGTCTCTGTCTGCCGGGATGGTATCCAATGGCTGTTTGAGCGTCAGAGACCCCAATTTCCGACCGGTGGAGCGGCATGAGACACGCTTGGGTGCTGTGCGTCCAAATCCGGCCTAACCCGGCTCGTCCGGGTACATGTCGGCTGTCACATCCCCGAACTGGATGCCTTGCCCGAGCATTTTCCAGCGGCGGTCTCCCAATGGCAAACGGTCGGATGAGGGCCAGTTCGTCTATCTGCCCTACGCCATGATCAAGTCCCCGGCGTGGCGGGCTCTGTCCGGTCCTGCAGTGAAGCTCTGGCTGGAGCTTCACTCCCGCTACAACGGCGGCAACAACGGCAAGGTTTTTCTGTCGATGAATGAAGCAGCAGAGATACTGGGATTGGGCAAGGCCACGGTTCAGCGTGCTTTCGAGGAGTTGCAGGACAAAGGCTTCCTTGTGCTGGAGCGCGAAGGCAACTGGTATCACCGGCGCGCCCACGAGTGGCGGTTGACGACCAAGGCGACGCAAACCCGATCCGGCAAGAAAGCCGCCACCAACGACTGGCGGTTCTGGCAGCCCAAAAAACAAACGCGGTTCTGAGACGGACCCGTCAGCATCCTGTGTGGTTACGTTTGAGAACCCAAAGACCTCCCATGGTTCCAAACCAGAACCCGTCAGGCCGGTTTCTCTCCGATCGGTCGGTTCTGATTTGGAACACTAATACTAACCACTCTGTGAGAAGCAAAGAGACATACGAAGGAACAATGAAGGTCGACTGAGGAGCAGGCCAGCGCACCATCTTAACGGGGGGGTAGGTCAATCATCATCGCTTTCGCTCTGCACACCGACCCACCCGCTGTTTACACATATCCGCAATTCAGAAATTCGAGGCACAGAATGCCCAGACCAAAGACACCACTTGGCAAGGCGATCCTGATAGGCGCCGCAAAGAAAGACCCCCAGCGGTACAGAGAACGAAACGAAACGGAAGGTCTGGGCGAGCTCGGGGGGGGGCGCCGAATTATCTCAACGAGACTGAAAAGGTCGTCTGGCGTGCCTTTGCAGACGAATTGCCCTGGTTGGTTCACAGCGACCGTGCCTTGTTGGAATCGGCGTGGATCCTGAGGGCTCGAGTACAGGTCCAACAGGACCTCAGCGCGGCGCTGTTGAGAGAACTTCGTTTACACGTCAGCGCATTGGGCGGGAGCCCAACCAACCGCAGCAATATTCAGGTTCCTGAAGCAGAGGAGGAACACAATCCATTTGATCGGTTCGCGTAGAGCAAAAGCGTAACGGATATTCAGTATTGGAGGCTGCTTTCTCGCAGAAAGCAGCTTTTGATCAACAAGCAGCACCAAAAGTTAGGCAGACTGTTCCACGTTTTTCTGTGTGGAAGTTTTATCAGAAAATTATTGAGTAATTCATATCCCGTCAATCTTCGGTCTCGCACCTGGATCGATATCGCAACTGGAGCGCTTCAGCCTTTACGACACGTTGATAATCGCAACTGGGTTACCTTCAGAGGTCCATCACCAACCCAAATTTTGGTGGGGAGCCAGAAAGCCTTCTCTTGTCCATTGCCCGATGTACAAGCTCTACATGGAATCTGTTGTGACCTTCTCACCCCAGAGCAAGTGTGACCGCAGGCTGCTACAGTGGACTCCATTCGGTCAAGCGATGATACTCGTGAGAGGCTTCTATGCGCTCGAAGCTGACACCCGACAGATTTGACTGAACCGCTGCCAGCCTATTTTAGAGAAAAAGGGAATTTCATATGAACAGATGGATTTATTCTGGGTTCGCATTGCTGGTTTCAGCCTGCAACCCACCGTCCCAGGCCCCATTGGTAACTGATGCGAACGGTCAGACTGCCATCCAAATCAACACAAGCGGGCTTACATGTTACGAGTCGACCTGTCTGGAGATAACAAGGGGCAGCGTTCGCGCGATCGGACACAAGAGAGCTCGCATCCCAAAAGGTATCGATGTCAGCAGTGGGACCGTTACCCCAGACGAGTTTAAGCGGATGCGCCAATCAGCGATGTTGGCGGGCGGACCCGGTTCTGGCAATCGGTAAACAAAGGAGGGGTCGCTATATGTTCAACGATGACGTCCAGGCACGATGCCCAGAATGCGGATCGCCGGATACGTTGATTACAGGTGAGAAAGCCCCCTGTAATGCATGTGGGTACGAGGAGCCTTTTCTGTTCGATGAGGAGTTGCGCGACGGAGCGCATGACCTTGTGGCCAACGCGCAGACAATGGCACGGGCGAGAGACGTTCTGCAGCGATGGGATTTTGCAGGGTAAATTGCTGGCTGATGAGGCCAGAAAGCCGGAAGAGTTAAAACACGCAGTAAGGGTCTTTCAGGGGCGAAACGACGGCCGCGCTCTGGAGGCGAAAGATTTGCTGCATCCATTTAAATGGGCGTAGAATTGGTCAGGACAAAGCCCTAGAGGGATCACTCCGCGGCGACCCGCTCGGTAAGGTTCAAGTGCTTCACTCTGCGCGCGCTGAGCCGTAATCCTCGTCCGAAACATGCTCCATCCAATCCGCAGTCTTGCCCTCGACAGACGTCTGCACAGCCAGATGGGTCATCGCACAGTCTGGCGACGCGCCGTGCCAATGCCGCTCTCCTGGCGCGAACCACACCGTATCGCCAGGGCGCAACACCTGCACTGGCTGCCCCTCAGATCCAGCCAGCCCCAAGCCTGACAAAACATGCAGCGTTTGACCGGCAGGGTGCGTGTGCCAAGCTGTCCGTGCGCCAGGCTCAAAAGTCACAGTAAGGACCTTGACTGGCGAGGGATCATTCCCTGTTACAACAGGATCAAAGCGGACGGTGCCGGTGAAATACTCATTACCGGGGAATTGAGAGGGCCGGTCCCCGGCGCGGTGAATCTCCATGATGTGCTCCTTTGTTGCGCTGCTCTTGGGGACTTAGCAGAGTTCCGATTTCAAACCCAGAAGCGGGCCGGCTCGACGCGGCAATCTGAGCATCATTGTCGAATGCCCATAGCGCGATTGGAACCGGTCATAGGTTTGAGCGGGACCTACGTCCGAGTTGCGGACGATTTGGTCATTCGCTGCTCTGGGTATGATTGTCCACTTTTTTGGCAGCGAATAAATTGAGCGAAATTGAGTACTGTCCGTTAGGGAACAACTTAGGAAGAAACGCGGGTCTGATAATCCTGGATACAGTTTCTGTCGAACGCTCGAAGAGACGAACAACTAGTTAACGAGTATGAGTTCCAACCTAACTAACTGCACCGCTCTGAATTTTTGAGAGTTAGTCAAAAGTAGTCTGATCAAGCAGATTATGGGCGTTGTTCACGTCGACTGTTAGCTCTCCTCCTATGATAGTTTCTAAGACAGCATTTAAGCCAAAGCTGGGAGTGGGGGTCTGTCTAAATTTTTGGCAACTCTTTATGTAGTCTATAACAATCCGAAGTTCGTACATCCTTGCCTGCTGTCGTTTTGCCGTGTTCAAAGCCTCACAAAACTCTACTTCGGCGAACCGACTTTCAGAAATTGCGAGCGCATATACGCGGTCGGTCTCAGCTTGCGCCCATCCTTCGTTTGTAAGGCTTTGGTACCTGCGGGCCTCGGCTAACAACTGCAAGGCACTTTCCCGATCACCCGTTTTCAACGTGAGTTCCGCAATCATCGTCAAAAAGAAAGGTTTGTAATTCCCAGCTCCGCTGGCCCACCACGCTTCCGATGCTTGTCGCAATGCGTGGATGTTTTCGGGCTCAGGGGAAAGGTAGGCATCCACCCAGCTTCGCCAGAGCGTTGCAGTCAGCGACATGAAGGTGAACGAATGTTTTGAAGACAGTTCCTCCAACTGATTTGCGGCTTCAATGACTTTTCCAGGTTCGCGGCGCAGAAGATAGAGCATGCACAGGTAAGTTAGCGACTGTGCTATGCTGTGCGCATGCTCCAGCTTTTGAGCTGCAGCAACCGCTTGTTTTTGTATCTCAAGTGCTTTGTCTGGCGCACCGCGCATCCATACAGCCATGCTTAAAAAGCACGACGTTATCGCTGCGTGGTCCGAACCGTATATGTAGGCCAGGTGCCCATCGCGTTTCCGACTGTAAAGCTCTAGCGCTTTGCTCAAATGCTCGTATGCAGGGTTTAGTTCTCCAATATGAAACAGCACTGCGCCCATGGCTCGATGCCCTACCATCTGATGGTGTGTCTCGCCCGTTGTATCTGCCAAATTCAGCAACTGCGCTGCAACACTTTTGGCTAAATCATACTCAGCACGCACCAAATGGAAGGAATACAAGCCATTCAAAACAGGGAACAGATGTTCTGTTTCGTCCACCCGTTCACACAAGTCGCGTATTCTTGCATAAACGGTCCCTGTTTCATCGGCGGCTATTCCTGCAGTCGATCGTAGAACACCCGCTCTGAGAACCTGAACCTCAATTTCTTTCTGATCCCGCTCAACACCATGAGACAGTTGACTCAACTGCTCGATCGCCAAGGAAAGCTGTGTGTTCGCCTCGATATTGGCAGAACGTTGGACTGCGCGTTGGCCTGCGAGATAGCGATAGTCGATTGCCTCCTTGCTCATACCTGCCATCGTGTAGTGGTGCGCAAGTATTTCCGGACTGGCATCGCCAATATGGGTCGATTTACCACTTAACGCTCGCGCAACACGTGCGTGCAAGACCCTGCGCTCGCTCTTCAAGAGACTGTTGTAAGCTGTGTCGCGAATTAGGGCGTGGCGATAGCTGAAAGTTTCAAGGTTTTCTTCTTCAGAAACTGTCACAATGCCTGCGTCGACTAAAAGTTCCAATCCCGTGCGCAACGCCTTGTCGCTGATCCGAGCGACCTTGGCGATCAACGGAAAAGAAAATTGAGGTCCGATAACCGCCCCAATCTGGGCGACCTCCTTGACGGAACTCAGTCGGTCAAGCCGCGCCATAAGTGCATCATGCAACGTGCTTGGAACCGAGCTTGCCGGGGACGCTCCACCCTTCGAGTATGCGTCCCTTCCTTTTGTCAAAACCCCTGATTCCAATAGATCTTTTGTCACTTCCTCGACATATAGCGGGACGCCATCGGATCTGGCAGCGACGACATTGTACATTTCGTCAGAAATCGAATGCCCTTTTGCAACTTCGTCCACAATGCTTTTGACCTGGTGAAAGTCCAATTGCTTCAAGACCAATTTAGAAAGGTTGGATTGCAATGCCCAACCTGGGTCAAATTCAGGTCTGAACGTCATCACGACCAATACTGGAAGGTCACGAATCCGATCAGCAACTCGGTCAAGCAACAGTTTAGTTGTCGGATCAATCCAATGCGCGTCCTCAAACAAGAGCAACACTGGCTTTTCCTCAGCCTGCGAAGTCAGATTGCCCAACAGCATTTCTAAGGTCTGATTCATGAGTTGCTGTGGCGTCAGATTCAGTTCACCCAATTGGTCTTCAAAAGGAACCGAAAGTAGGGACGCGGCCAGTTTCAGTGTGTGATCCGACTGGTCACTTAGAACAGAGGATATCTTTCTGAGTTTCAATTCGTTTTTGTCGTCTGAACGAAGGCCTGCAGCATTCTCAATTTGGCGAATGGCCGGATAAAACGCACTCGCGTAATGGTAGGGAGAACATTGATATCGCGTTTGAGTATGCGACATCCTCGGAATGCTCTGCCTTAATTCTTCGACTAATCTAGACTTGCCAATTCCTGGCTCACCGGACACCAGCACAACTTGTCCTTGACCATCACTTGCCAACTTCCACTTTTCATTGAGAGTTTCATATTCTGCGGCGCGTCCGATCAAAGGATTCAGTAACTCGTCTTCCTCTGCCATGAAACGGCTGACTGTTTCCCGTGCTCCTGTCACCTGCCAGGCTTCGATCTCTCTGGCAAAACCTTTAAGCTTGAATGCGCCACGCAGAACGTATTCGAAAGCATCACCCGCCAAATGATGAGTATTGGGAGCGACGATCAATGTCCCAGGTTCAGCCATTGCTTGTAGACGTGCGGCCAGGTTCGGCGTCTCCCCCATCGCCGTTCCGTCCTCAAACATTTTTTCACCACGTAAGTCACCGACAACAACCAACCCAGTTGCGATCCCAATTCGGACATTCAGTTTCGCATGAGTGCGGATAGCTGGAATTTCCTCGATAATACGAAGACCTGCGCGAATGGCTCGCTCAGGGTCATCTTCGTGCGCATAAGGAAACCCGAAAAAGACCATTATCCCATCACCATAGTAACTTGCGATGTGGCCATCAAAAGCTGCCACCGACGCAGCGCAGGTTTCTTTGAACAGTCGGAGTACTTCCGCCAAATCTTCCGGATCGACGCGCTGGGATATTTCCGTTGATCCAACCAAATCTATGAACATGACGGTAAGCTGCCGGCGCTCAGCGACAATCGCGGGACCTAACGCAGTGTTGTGCGGGTAAGTCTCTCCCTTTGCTTCAGCTCGAACAGCTTTCATGAAACGGCGCCTCGGACCTAGGGGAAGCCCGATTTTAGTGAGATCTTTGTCAGTTAATTCGGTTAGATCACCTAGTTCGATTTCATGCTCTGCAAACGACCCAGCATACTTGGACAAGCCATGTTTCTCTAGCCAACGCGAGATTTCAGACATTTGATCCTTTCGCGTGCGGCGGCTGCAGAACTATCACCTGCGATGCACCAGCATGCATCCCTTTCTCCGGTTGGTCGTTGCGGTTTACTGAGTCGCAATTTCCGCGCACTTGAACTCTTTTTTCGCATTGAAAATCACCGTATCGGATTTGGTCAAGGACTTCGTCGCTCTGGATGGGACGAGTCCTTCGGCATCGGGCCGGTACAACGTGATGGTATCGTAACATAAATATTTAGTGCGGTTTCGTATTCAGTGGATAGCTGTATTTCTGCTATGGGCTTGGAACAGTCGTTCGCTGCACTCGGCGTGAATGACTGCTATGCGGACAAAGCTGATCTTGGCTGCCGCCCTGCAAAAGTCCAAGTTGTTGGTATTGCTCAGCGGTCCAAAAAGTCGGAGATTAAACGTGTGAAAAAATCAGGTCTCTCGGCATGTAGAGCGTGAGCGCAACCTGGCACAACTGCCAACAAAGTATTGGGAATTGTTTCCCAAAGCATTTGAATTTGGCTCCACGGATATGTCCGATCTTGATCGCCCCAGAGCACAAGAGTTTCCTGCCGGATCCGGCTAAGGTTCTGCTCTCCTGACCAGGATTGCATGGCTTCAAGCCCAGCATTTATGGCGGCCAGTTTGGCTTTAGCGGCGATCCCAGCGCAGTGTTCATATCCTGTTGCAGCTTCACAATCCAGAAACCAAGTCGCTGCGATTCTACGTGCGGTGGCCGCCGGGCCGTCTTTCCCAGCGCGCCTTTTACTGTGCTCAATAGTCTCGAACCGCCCCGGCAAAACACCGACCGCGCCAGTCGCGTAAAGCACAAGTCGGTTAATCCTTTCACCGTCGCGCAAGGCAATTTCCTGAGCGATCATACCGCCCATGGAATGACCCAGCAGATGGTATTCCTCTACTCCAAGGCCGCGGAGGTGCCGGACGACCCAATCCGCATATCCGCCAATACTGTCAATTGGCGGCAGATAGGCATTTGCGCCGAACCCAGGCAGGTCGACGGCAACCACATCAGCATGCTGCTGCAGTGTATCGCGACACCCATCCCATTGTGCGCTGCCCCCCATGAAACCATGAACAAGGACAAGGGGGATCACTTTCGCTGACCTTGAACGATCCGATCAAGGATCATCGCACAGAAGAGAATGGCAAAGCCTGCGAGGATACCCTGGCCTACATTGGCGTATTGCAGCGCCTCGAGAACGTCTTCGCCCAGCCCTTTCGCGCCAATAAGCGAGGCCACCACGACCATGGCCAGCGACAGCATGATTGTCTGGTTGATGCCTGCGCGAATGGAGGGGCTGGCAAGCGGCAGATCGACCTTGGTGAGAAGGTACCACTTGTTGGCGCCAAAACTGATCGCGGCTTCACGCACGCTTTCAGGAACACCACGCAGGCCTAAAACGGTAAGGCGTACCACGGGGGTCCCGCCGAAGATCATGGTGACGATGACTGCCGCTGGCTTGCCAACCCCGAAAAATGCAATCACAGGCACCATGAAGACAAAGGCAGGCATGGTCTGCATGAAATCCATGATCGGTTGGATGACCGCGTAGAACCGCGGTCGACGCGCAGAGAACATGCCTAAAGGAATCCCAATCACGATGGAAAGCAGCGCCGCAGTGCCGAGAAGCGCCAATGTGGTCATAGCTTTTTCCCAAAAGCCGAGGAGACCCATGTAGGCCAGAAAGGCGCCAGACCATATAGCCATGCGCAAGCCAGCGGTAAGCCAGGTCAAAAGAATGATCAGCGCGGCCACCACGATCCAAGGGGTCTGAACTAACGCAACCTCCATGGCATCCAGCAACCAGCGAATGGCCGCGGTGAGCCCGTCAAAGAACGCCACACTGTTGGCGACGCACCAAGCGATAAAACCCTCTACGCTGTCAATACTGGCCAGGCGGATTGAGTTATCTGTCGGGAATTCGCTAAGAAATGAAAAACGGCCCGGGAAACTGTAGTGGACCATTGCAGTCGCGACCAACAGGATCATGAAACCCGCGCTGAAAACAATCTGGCTGACCGGCATGCCGGAGCGAATGGTGCGATCTGAGAGCCAGTCAGAAAAGCGGGCCTCCAGCGCCCAATTGGCGGCCACAGCCTGTATGAGCTTGGCCACAAGCAAGATGACGACACCGGTGAGTGCAATCGATGGGCCTTGCGCAGCGAGCAAATCTGCCTCAGCGCGGAACCCCTCAATATTGGCCTCTAGACCTTCGATCTGGCGCTGGATGGCTGCGGCTCTATCCGAGCCGCTCTCTTGCGCGGCCGCGAGTTGCTGGTAGCGCAAATCGAGCGTACCTTCGATCGAGGTCACACGGGCCATCGCGTCTGCTCCCAGATCTCCGAACAGGCCCCGCGCGATCTGCACAAAGCCGATCGCTTCGACGACAAGAAAGGCCAATGCCCATGACCAAAGGCCGCGTGCGCCGAACCAGATTGGACCAAAGAGCCCGGCCATCACATTGAAGGTTGCCGTAAAGCGTGCGGACGCCCCGATCTTGTCGAAATTGCGGATGTAGTAATCGGGGCTTGTGCGCACAAAAGTGCGGATATTCTCGCGGCGTTCCTCGGCATAGGCCTGCGCGGCTTCGCTTTCTGTGTCTTCAAGGGGGTTCACACCAAGATCTTCGCTCATGACATTTCCGTCCCTTCAATCACGGTGCGCAACAGATCTGCGCGAGTGATGACACCTCTGTCCTCGCCGCCTTCGGACACCAGAACCGGCCGTTCGTCGTCGATGGCTCGTGTAATTAAAGCGGAAAGTGTCTCATTGTGGTCGACCCTGTCGATGTCAGCCGGCAGTGGGCCGTGCTTAGCGAGATAGCTGTCCAAGGGCTGCATCGCCGCATGAGCATGCACCACCTTCAGGCGCGATATCCCGGCCACGAAATCGGCGACGTAGTCATCAGCGGGATGCATCACAATGTCCTCAGCCGAGCCGATCTGCACCATCTTGCCGTCACGCATGATCGCAATCCGGTCTCCAATGCGGACGGCCTCATCAAGGTCATGGGTGATGAAGATCGTGGTCTTCTTGAGGATTTTTGACAGCCGGATGAACTCATCCTGCAACTGCCGCCGGATCAGGGGATCAAGTGCGGAGAAGGGCTCATCCATCAGTAGAACATCAGGGTTGGCTGCGAGCGCACGGGCAAGTCCCACACGTTGCTGCATGCCGCCAGAGAGTTCGTGAGCGAATTTTGACCCCCAAGCCCCCAATTCGACAATGTCGAGAATGGCGGCCGCCTGCCGCATGCGCTCGTTCTTGGCGACTTGGCGGATTTCCAGCGGCATAGCCACGTTATCAAGGACTGAACGGTGGGGCATCAGCGCAAAATTCTGGAAGACCATCCCGATTTTCCGGTTGCGGAAAGCCTGAAGTTCCTTTGTGCCGAGTGCCATGACGTCCGTGCCTTCGATCTCGATCTTGCCGGCCGTTGGTTCGAGCAGGCGATTGAAATGGCGCACGAGCGTGGATTTGCCGCTCCCTGATAGGCCCATGATACAGAAGATCTCACCGCGTTTGACGTCGAGGCTGACATCGGCAACACCCACCACCGCGTTGAATTCAGCAAGGACTTCAGCCTTGGTCAGCCCCCGCGCACGAATGGCTTCAAGAGCGGCCTCGGGTTTTGCCCCGAAGATTTTCCAGATGTTGGAAATTTCGATTACAGTCTCGTCGCTCATCCGCCCACCTGTGCGTGCCTTCAAGTGGGGCGGCACCGCTAGGTGCTGCCCGTTGTTTTTTGGCTTGGCTCAGAGACCCAGCATCGAATCTACGCGCTCGGAATTGGCGTTAACCCATTCGGCCGCAACTTCCTCAGCATCGCGCCCATTGGCACTGATCTCGAAGGCCAGCGAGCTAACGTCATCGGCGGTCAGCGCGAAGTTGGCGAAGAATTCCGCAATCGCCGGCGAGCGATCCGCAAGCGAGTTGGACCAGGCGATCTGAACTTCCTTCAGAGCGTCCTTACTGGCTACCATCGACTTGTTGTACCAATCAGGGTCGTCGGAGGGTTGCACCATCACGTATTTTTCAGGGTCATAAGTCGGTTCGGTCAGCATCACTACGTCAAACATGTACCAAACAGCATGCGGCTCATAGCAGTAGAAGGCATATCCTTCTTTTTTGGCAATACTGTCCTTGATGCGCGCGGTCTTCACAGCTTCCTCGGCGCGGATCGGATCGATGAAATCCAACAGGCCATAGTCGCGCACCTTCACCTCGTTGACATTGGCCGAGGCCCAGCCGGGCGCACCGATCCACATCTCACCCTTACCATTGCCATCGCTGTCCATCGCAGCCGCCACATCGGGGCGTCCAAGATCCGCGATGTCGGTGATGTTCATCTCTGCTGCAAAGTCTTTGGAGACGCAGAAGCCCTGATTGCCCTGATATGGGTTCGATGACAACGTCACTGTGCCAGCACCATCAACATATTGCTTGGTAAACGCTTCCTGATTTGGCAGCCATACATCGGGGTGAACGTCGATATCGCCCTTACCCTGATCCATCGCTTGAAAGATCGTGGCATTGTTACCGGGCACATACTCCACCGTGCCGCCTATGCGGGTGGTCACGATCTCACCCAAGACATGGGCAATAGCCTGCGCTCCGGTCCAAGTAGGAACACCGATCTTAACCTCTTCAGCGGCAAGTGGTGCGCCGAGAGCTGAAACCAAAGCCGCGCTGATCAAGTATTTTTTTAGTTTCATTTGATATCTCCTTGTTGGTTTGTTGTTTATTTTCAGGCCACGTAGCCAGGAAGTTCGAAAGTTTCGGGATAGCCAAATAGGGCTGCGCTTCCGCCGGTATGCAGAAAAACGACATTGTCCATACCATCGAAATAGCCTTTGCGGGTTTGGTCGATGAGCCCATCCAATCCTTTACCGGAATAGACCGGGTCGAACAAAAGTCCTTCGGTGCAGGCCAACAGCTTAAGCGCGTCAATCATCCCCTTGGTGGGAAGACCATATCCTGCACCGACGTAGTCGCAATTTGCGCGTACATTTTCGCGCGCAATGGGCGTACCCGTCTCCATATACTCGACAGTACGTACGGCCAGATCATGGACCATGCCTTCCTGTTTGTCTTGTGGGGCACGCACGCCGATGCCCAAAAGGTGAATGTCACTTTCCAGTGCGGCAAGACCGGCGACCAATCCGGCTTGTGTGCCCGAGCTACCGGTTGCATGTACCAACGCGTCAATTTTCAACCCGGCATGGGCGGCCTGTTCGTTTAACTCGCGCGCGCAATTCACGTAGCCCAAAGCCCCGATCGGGTTCGATCCACCGCCGGGAATGATGTAAGGGGTTTTGCCTTCTGTCTTCATCTGCGCGGCGCAGGCTTCCATCTCTGCGTTCATGTCCGCACCACCGGGACGCTTGGAGACACTGGCGCCATGCAAACGATCCAACAGGACATTTCCATTCAGAATATAGTTCGGATCATTAGAACCCGTGCGATCCTCAAGCAGGATATGGCACGCAAGGCCAAGTTTTGCGGCCGCCGCTGCTGTTTGGCGCGCGTGATTGGATTGCGTCGCCCCCTGCGTGATGATGGTATCTGCACCTTTCTGGACAGCGTCAGCCATCAGAAATTCCAGCTTACGAGTCTTGTTCCCACCCGACGAGAGGCCGGTGCAATCATCCCTTTTGACCCATAAACGTGGACCACCCAAAAACTCACTCAGGCGATCCATCGGCTCCAAAGGCGTAGGAAGATGACCAAGCGATACCCGGGGAAATTTCGCCAGTGTCAGCGATAGCTCCTTGCACAAGCTCAAAACCATCTCCGGCGCGACCATCGCGTCACCGCCGGTCATCTGAATTGTCTCCGCCACCACACTCTCCTTGCGTTTGCCAACAGCCAAACACTTTCAAAAGAAAAAGAAGAAAAACAGTGCATATTGCGCAGGCTGCTCATACATTTTCTTTGGGTACTCGGGAGATGCGGATGAATATGCTGTGGTTTGACGATGTTCTGGCCCTTCTGGAAGAGCGGAACATGACACGGGCTGCGGCCCGCAGAAACATCACACAACCAGCGTTCTCAAGGCGTATTCGCAGTTTTGAGGAGTGGCTGGGGATTGAAGTTCTTGATCGCAAATCGAACCGGGTCGAGATCAGTCCAGCACTGGCCTCTAACGAGGCCGAAATCCGCTCTTTGATCGCAAGGCTAAATGACCTTCGCACAAAAATTGCGCAACATGGCCCCACCGTTTCGATTGTGACGATCGCCGCGACACACGCATCGGTCGTCTCCACCTTCCCTGATATGGCATTGCGTGCACGTGCCACGTTCGAGGGGCTCCGTTTTCGCCTCAGGACTGCCAATCTGAACGATTGCGTCACTCTGTTCCTGCGCGGCGATACCAACATGCTGCTATGTTACGAGGCGCAAACCGTCGCCCCAATGCCGTTCGGAGCAGGCATACGTCGCGGCACTTGGGGTCACGACTACCTTATTCCGGTCATCGGTGGCGGATTGCGGTATGCAGTGCGCGGAAACGGCGACGTGCCTTTGGATACGCCAGCGATCGTCTATCCCGAAAACAGCTATTTCGGCGAAGCATTGAACAAGAGCAAACTCCCGTTCGGAACCGCCGATTTCAGCAAAAACCCTGTTTGCCAGACGGCCTTTTCAAGTGGAGCAAAGGAAATGATCCTGAACGGTCTCGGTGTTGGTTGGCTGCCGTTCAGTATGGTGCATAAGGAAATTGAAAGCGGCGAGCTGATCTCCCTACGCAACCAACTGGGCCAGGAAAAGCTCGACGTGGTGGTCTATGCCCATCACCAGACCAAGATAGCGAAAATGTTGCTTGATTTCTGGACAAACAGGCCGTTTTCAAAGTCTTGAGCCGATAAAACGCCAATCAGCACCAAAGACCATAGCCATCTGTCGGCACCAAACATTGACCTCTGAAAGCTGTGTGAAATTGCCGCGCTTCTCGCGGTATCCTATCCCACAGTCGTCCGGATTTCGTAAATTCCCAATGATCGCTTTGGGCTCGAACCAGACCTTCGATGCGGCTCACGCAAATGGCCGCTTTGGGCGCCCCCGAAGGCGACCCGAAGTTGCTAGATTTCAATGTCTTCGGCGATTGCTAGCGCATCCTCCAGCTCGACGCCGAGATACCTGACGGTGCTGTCCATCTTCGTATGCCCCAACAGGAGCTGAACGGCGCGAAGATTGCCTGTCTTCTTGTAAATCTGGGTCATCTTCGTCCGCCTCATCGAATGCGTACCGTGTGCGCTCGCCTCTGCACCGTTGAGCTTTGCATGCTCAAGTTTCTCTTCAACCACATCCACTACGACAACTCTGCATCCAAGCATTTTTGCCAATAGAAGAACGGACAAGCCAATACCTCCTGTTCCGTGGACAGCCACCCATTCACCAGCTGCGACATCTGCACGGTCTGTCAAAGCATGCCAAGCAGTGGTTACACGACACCCGAGCCCTGCCGCCAATGAAGGAGAGAGCGTTTCTGGCAAGTGAACTAAGTTATGGTCAAACGGCACAGCAACATATTCTGCGTAGGCACCTGGCGTTCCAAATCCTGGAACGATTTGGTTAGAACACGTGTTTGATACGCCTGTTTGACAAGCGCTGCAGCTGCCGCACCCCAAGATGAATGGCGCTATGAGGCGGTCACCAACACTGTGCTGCGCTTGAGGCCCTGCCTCTACCACAGTTCCACAATATTCGTGCCCTAAGATCGAGCCATTTTGAACTTTGGGGTGCGCGCCAGACCATCCATGGTAATCCGAGCGGCATACTCCACAGGCTGCGACCTCCAGGACCACTCCATTGTCTGGGCAGGTTGGGTCCGGGACCGTCTCAATCGAAAGGTCTTCACAAAACTCTCTTACGACTGCAGCTCGCACTTGGCGCTCCTAAAGATCTGGTTTCTTTGATCGAGCAATTCGGTTCGGTCGAGTCTAGACAGGTCTATCGCCTTTCACGGTTACGCGTCGCCCTTTTCGCTCTGCGGGCCAATAGTCCCAGATCGCACGATGCATACAACACCGGTTGTCCCAAAAGGCCATGTCGTTCAGCGACCACCTGAACCGGATTTGATAGTTGATCTGCTCCGCATGCTCGAAAAGCATGTTGAGGATCGCGTTGCTTTCCTTGGCCGACAAGCCCAAAATCTTTGTTGTAAATGTTCGATTCACAAACAGCGATTTCCGGCCCGTTTCCGGATGAGTCCTAACGATCGGATGAACTGCTTCGGGACAGTCAATTTCGCTGTCTTTTTGCCCCCGGTCGCTATAGCGGCCTTTGTATATATGCTCGGAACTATGAAGTGCAGATAACCCGTCGATCATATCTTTTATCGGTTCAGAAAGATCGTCGTAGGCCGCATACATATCACTGAACATAGTGTCCCCGCCACAAGGAGGGGCGATATGGATTTGCAGCATAGTTCCAAGGGGGGGTGTCTCATCGCAAGAGACGTCAGAGTGCCAGAACTCACCGTTTGCTACCTTGGAATTCTTAGTTGCATGTATTTCGAAAATCTCCGGATACCCGTCCATCGTTGGGGCGGCGGGGTGAGCGTGAAGCGGCCCAAAGCGTTTCCCAAAATCAATGTGCTGCGCTGGTGGTATTTCCTTTTGCTCTTTGAAGAACAGCACCTGGTAGGTGTGAAAAGCGTCGCAGATCTCTGCAAACTGGTTGTCAGGCACAGGCCGGCTTAGGTCGACCCCGTAGATCTCAGCCCCGAGGTTTGGAGCGAAGGGTTTGGCGACGATGGAAGTATAGGTGTTGGATTTGGGAGCAACCATAAGCACCTCTGGGTTTGGTTTCATAAGGCGTGCTGTGTGCATGGTACACATCAACAAAAATGAACAAAAACGAAAAATCTTTGACAAATTCGTGAAATACTTTCACGTATGGATCACGATTTAAGCGGTGGCGAGGTTATCGGAATGAGCATTCGGGCACTGCGAACTCTAATCGCAGTTCATCGACATGGTAGCTTCCGTGCCGCGTCAGAGGCGGAGCATCTAACTCCGTCGGCGGTCAGTCACCAGATGCGGAATCTGGAAGTCGCGTTGGGGCTCGATTTATTTGACCGATCATCCAAGTCGCCCAAACTTACTCATACCGGGCTAACGTTCGTCGGTGAGGCTGCTGCGGTGGTGGCCGCATATGACGGTTTGGCGGAAAGGGTGAAGTCGAACAACGAACTCTCTGGTGAAATAACTTTGGGTGCCGTTCCAACGACCCTGACTGGATTAGTGCCGACTGCGCTAGCGACGCTAAAGTCCGTGCATCCGGATATCCTTGTACGGATTGTTCCAGGTTTGACCAATCAGCTTTTGCTACAATTAGACCGCGGGCAGATCCAAGCGGCGATCATCTCCCGACCGGATATTCTGCCAAACACGTTGGAATTCTCTGAAATTGTATCCGAAAAATTGGTCCTGCTTGTCTCGGAAAACACCCCAGATTTATCTTCAAGAGAACTGCTTAGTGCTTCACCGTTTATTCGTTTTACGCGTGATGCGGTTGTGGGAAGGCAAATCGAGACTTGGCTGCAAAGGAAAGGCATTGAAGTCAAAGACGCTATGGAGCTTGAAAGTCTTGAAGCAATCTCAAGTATGGTCGCCGCTGAACTTGGCGTATCAATCATACCAGACAGCCGTTTAGCTGCATATGACCATCTGCGGCTCAAAAGGATCCCCCTTGAACAGAATGGACCAGAACGCATTGTTGGCTTGGCGAGTATGACGGCGTCGCCTCACTCCAAAATGATCGACGCAGTTACGACGGCGCTAGTGGAAGCAGCAGATAGCCAACGTGTTTATCTGTGAGTTGGCACTCTAGTAGGTATCCACAAGATATTTTCGACCGCATTGAACCAGGAAAACTGGAAGTCAAAACCGGGTTTGGTTCAGTCATTAGCATGCAACGTGGAGAAAAACTGCTTCGAGCCCATGACGAACACTCATCGGATGTCGTTTTGCCGCTCTGCAAGGTATCGCTGCCATTAGCCAAAGCAAACTTCAGAGATGGAGAGGCAACGTACGGCCGAAAAAACAGTATTGACGCTCTTAATCTGCAGTCTAATTCGTTGGCTACCCTTGCAAAAAGCAGACTGCCTTTGTGATCTAACACTTTACCTTTACGGTCACTTGCGGTCCAAGAGTAAGGTACCCACGTTGCTGGTTCGTCGGTAGTGAGTGACGTTGAGCCAGCTTAGTCTGCACGGCTTTTAACGCTGTCTGAGTGGGGCCTCGCGTGCGCTAAACTATCCCCAACTCGGCCTCGCGAGGTTTCAGACACCGCTTGAGAGGTTCCCGATGGAACATAGTACCGGCCATCCAACCAACGCTGTCGGACGTCTGTTTCAAGCCCGAATTGACCTTGAGCTCCGACGTTTTCTGCTGATGAAACGTCCAAAATTACTCATCAAAAAAACAACAGATTCTTATGCTTAGGGAGGTTAGGAGCAAAACGAATGGCGACGCGCGGGTATTGTCTGTGTAAAAAAACAACCTGGGTCTTCCAGGGTAATCAAACATGGGCATGCTATTGCCACTGTGATGACTGTCGTCGGAATTGTGCGGCGCCGGTGGTTGCGTGGCTTGGTGTGCCGATAGAGAACTTTGAGTGGACCGGTGACAAACCCCGCACTTACGAAAGTTCCAAAGGCGTTTTCCGGCACTTTTGTGGGTTTTGCGGGTCACCCATTGGATTTGAAGCCGATCACTATCCGGGTGGTATGCACCTTTATGCTGCGTCACTCGAAAACCCGGAAGATTTCAAACCGACTTTTCATGTAAACAAGCAAAGCAAGCTGCCTTGGCTTCAAATGAATGATAATCTCGACGCGTTTGAAGGCACATTACTAAACACTCCTAACGACCCAGACGGATATCAGTAGATGGGGAAGTCACCCGATTTTCTATATGGCAGATTAGTCCTGATCCTGTGAGTTGGGACAGACACAAATTGTGGCAGAGCAGCGAATGGCCGCTAAGTCTCGCACATGAGACATGGAGTAATTTTCAACGAATGACGGCTCTGCGGACAAAACCGCCTAATGCTCATCGCTTTCCAATTACCGGTCTCACACCGAAGCGGACCTTCATTTCGAGCTATACATCCTCCGAGATGCGTACGAAGCGGGCATTGCTCAAGGCGACTAACGCACAGTATCTGCCATCCGTCGTTTGCGACTAATAAACTGTCCTACCTGAGATTAATTAGCAGTCCTTTGACAGCCTCTGGCCCAAACACAAGGGGCTAGACACCAGAGCTGAAGCGTGGCTGGATTGCTTAGAAATTGTCTAGTCGGACGGAGATCCCCAAAATGAAAAGAAGTGCAAACAAGCTGTTAGCGACTTCCGCTATTGCTATCGCTCTTTTGGCTTCCGGTGCGGTATTTACTGCTTCTACACAACCAGCAAGCGCAGAGGCTGGATATTTCTGGGATGAAACCGTTGAGTCTGTAGATAGAAGCCCTTGGATATTTGAAGGCACAAATGTATTTGGCGAATTAGCACGAGTTCCACCGTCAGATTGGGTACGCACTTTGGAAAAAGCGTCATACCCAACTGAGCTTGAGACTTTTGTTTTCACAGCTAGCAATAATGAAGAACAGAACATCAACGATTGGTTGCATCAAACGCATACAGATAGCTTTTTGATTTATCACGATGGCAAATTGGTCGCTGAAAAGTACTTCAATGGCATGAGAGCTGATACGCCTCACCGCATTCACTCGATCACCAAGACAGTGTTGGGTATGGCAGCAGGGCTGGCGGTTGAGGCGGGAGAACTAGATCCGAAAAAGCTGATCACCGAATACCTGCCAGAGTTGGAAGGCCCAGCATTCAAAAATACAACGGTTAGACATCTCCTTGATATGACCGCTTCTGTTGATTGGAAAGATGCGTCTAGCGGCTACTTAGACGATGCCGGTGATCTGTTCTGTGCGTTTGGTCAGGACCTCTCAGAAAAAGTAGAAGTTTGTGATACAGAGTCTGGCGTTAAGGAATACATGATTTCTCTGAGTGATCGCGAGACCTTGGTAGAAGACGGTGAAGTTTATAATTACCGTTCAGTGCTATCTGCGCTGCTGGGTATGGTTATCGAGTCGGCGACCGGCGAGAGCTATTTGGATGTACTGGCCGAATTGTGGCAGGACATCGGTGCTCAAGACCCTGCATATAGCGAACTAGGGCCCAAAAGGATTGTGCAAACGAGTGGTGGGTTATTTACCAGCTCTCGTGACCTATTGTGATTTGGCATAATGATGCTGGACAACGGAAAGGTTAACGACACTCAGGTTATTCCTCCAGATTGGATAGCTGACACGATTCAAGCAAATGATGACGTCATCGCAGCTTATGAGAAAAGTGCATACGCAGAGGTGTTTGAAGGCTTCCACTACCGTAATCAAGTTTGGGTCAAAGATAGAGAAAAAGGTGCGTTTTACGGCATTGGTGTCTATGGGCAGCTGTTGTATGTGAACCAAAAAGCCAATGTGGTTATGGTGAAGCTATCAAGCCAGCCAGACGTTCAAAATACGCCTATGTATCTGGACTCGATGGTTGCGATGAAAGGCATTGCAGAGACTTTGAGTAAATGAATTTCAGATTATCTTAATCTAGTAAGCTGAGCCAAATGGCTCGGCTTATACTACGAAAAGACTTAACAGTGTCGGGTTAGTACCGGGTGACCTCGACTGCGACCGCAGCAAACACCACACCAATCAACAGAGCTTTTGTATTCACTGCCGAAAGGCTGGGTAGTTTAACCCGAAGAGACAGGGCTATGATCACACCCCCTGTTAACCCAGTCGCAATTGAATAGATCATGCTACTTTTGTCCGCGTTGAGGCCGATCAATATGCCGACTGCAAGCGACGCGACAAAGTATGCGCGTAGCCATCCAGACATGTGTCCGGGGTGGGTCTTATAGAGAAAGATATTCACCCCAAACAAATGCAATGAATAGGCCAACGTTCCAACAGCGTACAGCTCAGGTGATGTTCCCGTCGTTTGCATGACGGTAATGGCAAGCAAGCAATTATAGGTTCCAAGTGCCACTGTGTCCAAGCCAAGCGACAACCTGTTATCGGCCCCCGTGTCGCGACTGGCTTCCAGCAAGTAGTAAATGAGAAATCCTAGGAGCGAATAACCGAACAGCGAGTTTTCCCATTTCCCATTTGCAGCCAAATCGGCCGACAATTCACCGATTTTTGGCAGTAAGAAAAGGAAAGCATAGCCAAGTCCGATCCCAGATGAAAAATCAGAAAGCCAGCCTGCTAGGGCGGGGAATCTCCGGTAAAAAGACACGCAGAAGACGTGAACAGTGCCGATGACTGCAATCGATGTTATCGCGAGGTATGTCGACGCGTCGAACACGGCTAAGATCCAATGATCACATTACAATTTGTATGAGACACCCCTTGGGAGCAAAAGCACAACCCAAAAAGTGAAGAAGGTCCGGTTTGAATAGAACTCTCAACGACAGTTTTCTTCTTAACTTCCGGCATCGATGCAAGGTGCAGAAATTTGAACTTAGGGCTCGGTGCAGACGTTCGCAGATTTTTCGCTAATGACCGCTCTGCGGACAAAGCCGACTTTTAACTGTGATCGTACAGCCTTGGTTAATGTTGGCTGCGAGAGCCATTCAGTTATAGTTGTTTCTGGAAAGGTTTTTTTCAATTGCTCGCCGAACTTGGAGGAGGAAATCCGGCGAGCTCCATCCAATCTGGGTATGACCGTGTTGTCGACGTGGCCATTAAATTCCACGTCGATTTCCTCAACTAGATGGGGCTCAATCAAGGAAAATCGACGACATTAATGCGCTACGCCCCCGTTGCGGATATTGACCCTTGTAACGCACTCGGCGACTTTCACAGAAAGTTCTAATTAGGTGGCGTTCAAGATTGGACCGTCCAATAATCTTACCAATTCTCCAAAGTATCCTCCGGAACGAGCAGGACGAGTAGGATCAGATGTGATTGCTACGGCTAAGTTTCGGTCAGTATGAGCAGCTAAAATTTGCCCTCCGTACCCACGCGCCAAAGCATAACCCGAAGGGGTCAGAAACCAACCATACCCATAGTCTAACCCAGAGAAAGCCGAGCGGCCATATGGCTTGGTCGATTCCGAGACCCAGCTTTCAGGAATAATTTGCCTTTCAGCAAAGGCCCCGCGGTCCCGAAGCAACACCGCGATCTTCAACATCGACTTTGGAGTAATTGCCATCTCATTGCCTCCTAGGTAGTAACCCTGTGGATCTCTCGTCCAAGCAGGTATCTCAATACCAAGAGGTATTCCCAGCCTCTCACGCGTGAGAGTCAAAAGACTTTGGCCGGCAGCCTCGGTCAACGCTGCACCAAGAACATGAGTTGATCCAGTGGAATAGAGCATCTGTTGTCCTGGCTCAGCAACCATCGGCCGTGTCAATACATCCGCGACCCAGTTAGGAGAGCTGATCCATTCCCCGTAGTTACTGCCAGAGGTTCTTTCGAGACCGGCTCGCAGCGTCACTAGGTCCTCCATGGTTATGCTTTCGGTGCCGGGTGTAGCATTGGCAGGCAAGAGCTGCGGAGCGACCTCCCGCAGGGTGGCGTCTACAGATGGGATTTCCTGCCGATCGATCGCCGTCCCAAGCAACAGAGCCACAATGCTTTTCGAACAGGACTTTATGTTAGCTGGCCTGTCTAGGCCTGCACCCTGTTGAGTCTTAACGAAAATGACTTCATCTCCGCGTTGAATTTGAAGTGAATGCAACTGCGGCAGACCGCTTATCACATTATTCAGCGCTACCGTTTGTCCCCGCGCTATGTATGGAGCAGCCATTGCGGTTACGGTTAAGAACAGGAACTTTCGACGTGTGGTCATAGCACTTATTTGGAAGCAAAACTCTGAATGTCCAGAATTCTACGCTACATGGCAGCCTAATTGCGCAAAGTGTTAGCCCCCCAAATAAACGTAGTGTGGGATTTGTGGCAACACGAAGCTTCGTTGGTACACCTGGCTGGCGTCGTGAAGTATAAGAACTGTGTTAGACTGGCCAGGAGGACATTCTAGCAGGAGATCTCCAGTTGCTACCGAATTCACTCCGTCTCGCTCTCACTGCCACTACAATTGCCATCTCGGCGGGCGTCCTCCCAGACCGCGTCGAGGCGATATCGCAAGATGTCCCAGTGTGGTTACAAAAACACGTGGGTACGGGTGACGGCCAAATCGCGCCGATCGTTTTGAACAGGGCGCGAGCGCTTTACATAGAGAAAGTACGACGAGGCGAAGTAAGGAACCCCTGCTACTTTGCCAAGGATGCAACCCGCCCCAGCACTGCAAGAAACGGCAATCCCGCGAAGCGGTTTTACGTCATCTGCGAGTCACAAAATTCTTTCCGAGCGGTTTCGTCCGGCTATGGAAATGGCCGAAAACTAAGGGGCGCCAATTTTTCGAATGGTCGGCAATGCGCGAAGAACTTCAGCAATGCAGAAGGATCTAAACTTACCGCCGGAGGTGCCTATGTGACGGCTGAAACCCGCAAGTCCTTCAAAGGTTATTACAGTCATTCCGGCAAAACGCAGCCGTTCTACCGCACCTTTCTTTTGTTTGATGGGGAAGGAGAAACGAGCAATGCTCGCGAGCGCGCCATTGGAGGCCATCCCGCTGTTTTCCTTAAGTGGCAATGTAGATTCAAAAGTCCTCGAAGCACTCATGCAGACAACGACGGCTATGTCCCCTACGGAAAACTTGTGAACTACACTGGCGGCCGTAGCAATGGCTGCACAACCTGGTCACAGTCGGCCTCAAAAGAGATATTGGCGCTTGTGGAAGGGAATCCGACGACCCTGTATATCTACCCGGAGTCCAAGGATATCAATGCTGTCGCTAAGGCTGTGAAAAAGGGGAAATCACTATCGCGGGCAGGAGTTTATTGGAACGCAGCTTGCTTGCAAGCAATAGGCGCACCAAAGTTCTGGCCCAAAAGTAGCCTCCAACCGATCATAAATAGTTGGAGAGCTTCCTTGCCTAAACAACGGCCACTAGAATTGCCTATCTGCAAATAGTTGAAAAAGCGCGGGACAACTTAAGAGCACGCTGCCCTTCAAGCATTTCTGCTTTGTGCTAGTAGCAGCCGTCGGCTGCACTGGGATTGTACGAACGCTTTGCCGCTTTCCGAAGAATCCAATCAAATGGGACAGTCGCATAAAGCGCAGCATTTGCCTCTTTGGGTTCGACGCTGTCGTTCGCAGCACTTGGCGTGAACTACTGCTGAGCGAATTGCCAAATGGATACGTAGCTATATGCCTGTGCCTCAATTTCAGTGCTATCCACGTCAACCTTTTATTGATACCGCGCAGCTTATTCCTGACAATTTTCGCATCTTTGTGCATGATGAAAAACTAGGCAGGCTGTTTTTTGTCTTCCGGGAAGTGTTTGAATTATTAAGAGGCGTGCTATGGTAGTATTGGTTAATGGCATAAACACGGTTCTTTGGAACTACGCATTAATTTACGGACTTCTTGGAACCGGTATCTTTTTTACAATTCGTCTTGGCGCACTTCAGTTTCTTCATTTTGGGGAAATGGTGCGCGTACTCACGTCTTCGAAGAGCACGGACAAAAGAGGTATTACTCCGTTTCAAGCGCTGACGGTAAGCTTGGCTTCACGCGTCGGCACTGGAAACCTGGCTGGCGTAGCTGTGGCCCTGACCTTAGGAGGTCCGGGCGCCATCTTTTGGATGTGGATCGTAGCATTGGTTGGAATGGCCACGGCTTATTCTGAAAGTACTTTGGCCCAACTCTATAAAGTCACATCGTCCAACGGCAGATTCAGAGGAGGCCCAGCGTTCTACATGGCCAACGCCTTGAATGCTCCTTGGGCCGGAGTCATTTTTTCGATCTGCCTGATTGTTAGCTTTGGTTTGGTTTTTGTCGCCGTCCAATCCAACTCGATCGCCGAAGCTTTCGAGGGCGCGTTCGGGTTGAACAAATTGATCGTTGGCATAGCGCTGGCCTCAGCCGCAGCCGTGGTCATATTCGGTGGAATAAGGACCATCGCAAAGTTCGCTGAGATTGTCGTGCCGCTCATGGCAGGTCTCTACCTCTTGCTTGCCTGTGTTGTGGTAGTCCTGAACATTTCCGAAGTACCCGCTATGTTGTGGTCGATTGTTGCAGGGGCATTTGGCCTTCAAGAAGCTGCCGGAGGCGTGACAGGCGGCGTCATGGCTGCTGCCCTTAACGGCATAAAACGGGGACTTTTCTCCAACGAAGCGGGCATGGGTTCAGCACCGAACATTGCAGCGGTTGCCACACCTGAGCCCCACCACCCTTCCAGCCAAGGTTTCGTTCAGGCATTCGGGTGTTTTGTGGATACAATTTTGGTCGCGACGGCAACTGCATTGCTAATTCTTTTGTCGGGCGCAATCGAAATTGATGGTCCTACGGGTATGCGACTGACTCAAGACGCGGCGGCGGTCCATCTCGGCGAAATCGGTCGCCACTTTATCGCGATTGCTATCGTCTTTTTTGGCTTCACATCCATACTTGGCAACTACTCATATGCCGAAAACGCGATGACGTTCTTAAAATTGGAAGGGAAGCTGCCGATTTACATCTTGCGTTTGGGCTGCCTTGCAATGGTTGTTTGGGGCGCTGTGCAAGCTGTTGCCACAGTGTTCAATTTCGCGGATGCTGCCATGGGAATAATGGCAACCATCAATTTGGTGGCAATAGTGCTCCTGTCTGGCACCGTATACAAATTAACGATGGACTATTTTTCGCAACGCCGACAGAACCTTGAACCTCGCTTTGTCGCAAGCAAATTTCCCGAGTTTAGTAAGGGCGTAGATCACACTGTCTGGACGGAGGAGATCCATGCCGATACTCAAAACCACCGATAGCGAACGGCTTCAGGAAGTCTTGGACGATATCGCAGATCGCATTGCCGGCATGTCCGAAAGGGGGAAAGTGGCGCAATACATTCCAGAACTCGCCACAGTTGATCTGAACCAATTCGGTATTGCCATTGCACCAATCAACGGCCCGTTAATTTCCGCTGGAGACGCGAGCACGCTATTCTCGATTCAGAGCATTTCAAAAGTGTTCTCGCTCACATTGGCGCTTCAACAGGTTGGTGCCACTTTGTGGCAAAGAGTCGGTCGGGAACCTTCCGGCGATCCATTCAATTCAATCGTTCAGCTTGAACACGAACGCGGAATCCCAAGGAACCCGTTTATCAACCCGGGTGCGATCATAGTGGCAGATGTTCTGCTTGAAGACCGTTCTTCTGATGAAGCAGTCAACGACCTTTTGAGATTGTGCCAAGAGCTTTCGGAGGACAACTCGACCGAGGTCGATGCGTCAGTTGCAGAGTCTGAGATGCGAACTGGGTCCAGAAACCGCGCTCTTGCGCATTTTATGCAGGCGGAAGGAAATCTAAACGCGCCGGTAGAGGATGTTTTGTCTCTGTACTTTCGCCAATGTAGCATCGCAATGTCATGTGAACAGCTAGCATTGGCGGGCCGCTTTCTCGCCGCAGCGGGTCAAAATCCGGCCAACGGTGCCACAGTATTGTCGGCACAGCGAGCCAGAAGAGTAACCGCACTGATGATGATGTGTGGTTCTTATGATGCCTCGGGTGAGTTCGCCTTCCGTGTTGGCCTTCCAGCGAAAAGCGGTGTTGGTGGCGGAATCTTGTGCATTGTACCTGGTATCGCATCTGTAGTCGCCTGGAGCCCCGGGCTAGATCAAAAAGGCAACTCCCATTTGGCGACTATCGCATTTCAGGAGTTAGTTCGTGCGACAGGCTGGTCGATCTTTGGACCGAGTGCATAGCCTGCCCTGTTCAATTCAAGACCAGTCACATAGCTTGAGCAGGCGCCAGACTGAGGACGATCTATGACGGACAAAAATGACTTCGAAAATAGCTGGCAACCATCCCAACGGTATCCAGATCCCTCCGTTGTGACACTCGATCCTCGGTTTGATAAATACAAGCTGCCGTTGGCCGGCGTCGAACGATTGGCAACTGGTTGTCGCTGGTGTGAAGGGCCAGTGTGGTTCGGTGACGGGCGCTATCTGCTATGGAGTGATATTCCGAATAACCGGATCATGCGCTGGGACGAGGTTACCGGACAGTCATCGGCGTTTCGCCAGCCGTCGAATTTCGCCAATGGTCAGACCCGGGACAGGCAAGGTCGTCTGATAACGTGCGAGCACAGTGGACGACGGGTTACGCGTACAGAATATGATGGCTCAATCACTGTGCTAGCCGAGAGCTTTGACGGAAAGCGACTCAACTCGCCCAACGATGTGATCGTCAAATCCGACGGCAGTGTCTGGTTCACCGATCCACCGTTTGGCATCTCGGGCAACTATGAGGGTCATCGCGCCGAACCAGAGTTAGGCCAGAACGTATACCGAGTGGACCCCGACACCGGAAAACTGAAAGTCGTAGCCGATGACATTCTAGGGCCAAACGGCTTGGCCTTCAGCCCCGATGAGACCGTGCTTTACATTGTTGAATCGCGTGGTGAACCGTCTCGAAAGATACTGGCTTATGACGTGAACACGGATGGTGCCTCGATCCAGAACAAGCGTGTGCTAATCGATGCAGGTTCTGGCACGCCTGACGGGTTCCGCGTGGATGTGGACGGTAATCTCTGGTGCGGTTGGGGCATGGGTGATGCCGAACTGGACGGAGTGATGGTCTTTGCCCCTGATGGAACTCCCATAGGTCGCATCGCTTTGCCTGAACGATGTGCCAATCTCTGCTTTGGAGGCCGTGCCAACAGCCGGCTTTTCATGGCAGCAAGCCATTCTGTGTACGCCCTTTATGTCAACGTAGCTGGCATGACGGGAGGATGACACTACTCTCAGAAGTGCTTCTGCGCGATTAGGAATAGCGGTTTACCCAATGGGCTCTCAAATCTCCTTGCTCCCATTTTAAGCGACAACTTTGGGCTCAGTGCGGTCGCTCAGAAAAATTCAGTGAACGACCGGTGTGCGGACAAAGCGGCCGTTAGTTGCACCGCTGCACAGGACCTTGGAAAGAGTACTTTAAAGTTGAATAGTCACGTTTCTCTATCGACTGTTGTGCCTGGCACTTTTTCCAAGGCCGAAAAATTGACGGGCTTTGGCCAATATCGCGAGCGAACGCGCGTGAGAATTTGCAAACCCATCGCTAGAGAATTGAGCGTTCGAAGACAAACCGAATGACACGAGCCTTCGGCTGTAACAAGATGATGGTGGAGGTGTAAGTTATGGCGGATGTTTTCGATCGCATTGCAGATTGGCTGCAAAAGCTGGCCTTTTTTGATGCTGATCTTGGTGGACTAGTCGAGCAGTTAAGTAACAGGCTGATCGATGGTGGCGTGCCGGTCACGCGTGTTTCCTTGGGCCGCCTGATGATGCACCCTGTAATTGGCTTGCTCGATGCAACGTGGGATGCATCGAACCATCGTATTGAATGGACTGTTCTTCCACGCAGCTCAGTAACGGCTGATCTCTTCGACAAAGCACCCTTCGGAGAGAATTCGAAATTGGCCAATGAGATTGCGAAACAGCACTTTAATGAGGAAGTTTGGGACTTGGCGGATGGACTTGCGAACGGCACAATCAAGTTTCCTTTCATGCGAGCAAATCTGACAGACCAAGCGACCCGTAACAAATTTCCGCTTTTCCGAAAACTCGCTGAAGCAGGTGTTACCGACTATGTCGTATGCAGTGCACCATTCGGCAATCGTACCGTTGTCTTTGACGGAGATATGGAGTGGGCTTTGGGCGCGTCGGTGTCTTTTGCTACAAAGCGTCGTTCTGGTTTCACAGACCGTGAGGTAGATGGTCTGTCGCGGCTATCTTTACCTTTGCTTGGTGCAGCGCGTGTATTGTCGGAGCAGTTCTTGGCAGCTGAGTTGATGGAGGTCTATCTAGGCAAGTTGTCCGGTCGATCCGTTCTGAACGGTCAAATAGCCCGGGGAGATGTCAGCATAATTGACTGTGCTCTCTTGTTCAGCGATATGCGCGGCTCTACGGCTTTGAGCCAGCGCTTGTCATCGGAAAAATATGTCGCGACGGTCAACCAATTCTTCGATTGTGTCGGTGGGGCGGTACACGATCACGGCGGAGAGGTTCTTAAATTCGTTGGCGATGGATTGCTTGCGATCTTTCCTTTTGATGGTCAACGAAGACTACCCGAAGACATGTGCGAAGCTGCCCTGTCCGCGGCGCGTGAAGCGTTCCAAAGGAATGAAGAACTTGATCCATTAGACCGTGCTGAATTTGGGGTCGGTTTGCACACTGGGGCGGCTGTCTACGGGAATGTTGGTACTGAAAAGCGCTTGGACTTTACGGTAACTGGCCCATCAGTCGCGATAGCCAGCAGGTTAGAGGGCCTGACGCGAAAACTGGAGGCGCGGCTTTTAGCAACAGGCGATTTTGTGAACTTGGTATCTGAAGAGCCGAAAAAATTGGGGCGGCATTCTTTGCGGGGTTTTGAGGAAGACTTAGAGGTTTTTTCTTACGAAATTTTCACATAACGTTCAATTGCATTAGGCGATTGGCAATCATTCGTTTAGGCGCTGGTGCTGGAATTAAACCGGCCAGCTTTGGGCTCAAGGCAGTCGTTCGCTGCGCAGTGCATCGGTGACCGCTGTGCAGATCAAGCCGACGTTCAACGTTAGCTAGCGAGATGGCCAGTATGCCTTGAGATATTTCGTCATGACACGAGACCCAGCTGCTGAGCGATAGAAGCAGCATCGTAGTAATCCCTACCTTCTACTACTTTGCTATCCTTGACCCGCATAACACTGCAATAGCGCGTCTCTTGCCACCTACCAGTTGGTTCGAACGATCCAAGCGAAGACTCAAGAAGGCCGGTATGGGTTCCGCGATTAATAAACTCAACCACTGCTCTGTCGCCATCTACTACTACGTTTGTGACCTTCACCTCTCCATCGGGGAACGCGCGTCGCCAGCGTTCATAGTCCATTCTGTAGCCCTCAGGTCCGATCTGGCTCTCGCTTCGTGGGATATCCTCGAACTGGCCGTCGCTCGCAATAACAGCAACGCCGCGTTCGGGATCACGCATGTCCCAAGATTCGTGGAATTGCCTTACGATCTTTTCGGTCGGATGCATTGCCAAGCTCCTTTGCGCGTATGAACAAGAAGAGTATCAATCGGAGGCGACCTGTCCACTACTAGGTCCAACGCGAATCCAAAGCAGCCGCTTGCGGTTCCCTCTGGCGCGGCCAAGTAGGTTGAATGCCTATTTTGCGGACTTTTCTGCAGCTTGCCGATCTTGAACCAAGGTTTGTTTTTCTAATCGCGAAGGCGGATGCCCGTTAGTCAGGGTACAACAGTTCGATCAAAAGCCGCTCGGGCGCGCCATGAACTCTTAGCCTGAGCGCTCCAGCCTGCCCGCAAAAGCCGCGTAATTCAGTGTTGGAAAAAACAAGTTGGTCGGTAACAAAAGGCTGGTCGTATTCATGAATAAGCTTCACTTCCGGGTTGAACAGCGAGAACCGAATGGCGTTCTCCGGCACCCAAGAGATGTCGAGCTGATCAACAAGTGACGTAGAGCTGTCTTTAGGTAGTTGTGTCGGGTCAGAGTAAGGTGTGTTTATGCAGACAAACCCGACGTCATCCCGGAAAGCGGCCGCCAACGGGATGGGTATTTCTTTCTCACGAGAGTTTTGAAGCTCTGCCCAGTTTCAGGGAAGGCTTTGTTTTTGAAACGTGAGCCAAACTCCAATGATGACGAGCGCGATAACAAGCGCAAGCATGATGGTTTTGAAGGCGGCTGACCTTAGCATGATCGTAGTCTAGCGGTAGGTGGATACAGCCAACACCAAAAAACAATGCTGGAAGGGTAAGCCGTCTTTTCTGTCCTTGACCCGCTTGCGCCCGCCGGCCGCTTGTGACGCATCCGTCGGATTTGCGCGCGATGCGACGTATAATTGATGAAGGCTAACCGCCGAATTTGGGATAAATGAAACCGTTCACCGGGTAAAAACTGCCATATTTCCCCGGATGGCTTTCAACCCGGACCAACGTCCAATCATTGTTTTTGGATACATCCTTGACGCCCATTTTCAATGATACCTTGTTGCGGTGCCAGTTGGCATGGTTCACGATGACTTCCCTGTCGGTGATAACATCGGATACGACAGCCACGTGACCAAGGGGCATCCCTCGGGTTGCTCTAAAGGACATGACCGCTCCGACAACCGGTTCACTGCCTCGCTCAAAATTATTGCGCGCTTTGCCCCACCAGTCCTTGGCGTTTCCGCGAATTTCGATGCCACTGAGGTTGCGTGCGTAGGGTACGCACCACACCCTTTGTCCTCGAGCTTGTTTTTGTGAGAAATCGAGCAACGCCATGGACTGACGTTCTGGGTCGAGATCCGCGTCGTTTGAACTCTGAGCACAGGCAGATACAAGAACAAAAAACCCCATCGCAAACGCAGTACGCGCAGCGCCGGGTAGGCGCTGCCATTTGGCATTCGTTTTGCTGTCGCTGTTTTGCAAGAAACTACATTGCCGGTATGAGTGGTTTTAGAGTTTTAAAGCGATCTTTCGGCCTGTGAAAAGAGCCCAGTTTATTCCCCGGCAGGAATTTGCCAGGTGGTGTTCCCGATCTGCGGGCCGAGCGCGAGGCTTTGCGAAGTCAGCTTTCCATGCGTAGTCGCCGTCGGTTGACCGCGCTGCATCGGTAACTAGCGGCCCGAAGAAGACGTTCTGTGCGTAATTCCTCAGTGACCGCTGCGCCAACGTTCCTGTCAGTAGCGTTTTTTGTTTGAACAGCGGATCTTAGTACTTAGCATTGGCGCAGAAGTACCTTGGCTTTAGAACGGACATTCGGTACGCAATGTTAATGCCTATTTTTGTGAACCTAGGCAGTCGCGTCGAAGTCTGCGTGATAATGCTCTAGATTGTATCCTATCAGCGGCTAGTCACGTTTTTTCGATAAAGAACGATTAATTCAGCATTCTTTCCGAAACGTCCTCAAGAATAGCGTGCAGATCAAACTCTTCGCCTTTTTCCGCAAGTCTCCTATCGTGCAGAATGAAAGACAGCCCGTGCACGAAGCTCCACAACAAAAAACCACGACGACGGACTTCTTCTGTGATTCCCGGTTCCCCAAGGCATTTTGCAACCTCAGTTAGCAGAATCGAAAAGTTTTGCTGACCGCCTTCTTCCAGTCGGGGATCCGCGATGCGGTCTGTAAAGCCGCCAAATTTTAATCTGAATATCCCGGGCTCACTTAAGGCGAAAGCAATATACTCCATACCGATTGCAGTAATGCGCTCGGGAGATCCTTCAGGAATGCCGTCAAGCGCTGCTAGCATTTTGCTTCGGTGACGGTCCATCCCTTCCAGAACTGTCGCGACCAGCATTTCTGTCTTATCTTTGAAGTGTTTGTACGGTGCCGCAGTCGATACGCCCGCCCGTCTGCAGGCCTCGGAAACGGAGAACCTGTCTGGTCCTTTCTCTTCAACCAACTGCCGCGTTGCCTCGATCAGCGCAGCGCGGAGATCGCCGTGATGGTAGGCTTTCTTGCTTACTGAATGGCTGGTTGTTGCGTGATATTTTTCTGTGCTGCTCATGATCCAACATGTGCCAGATCACGTATTCCTTGTCAAAGTGAGAACTTCTAACATATGTTAGAGATGCTAACTTGATGAGGTCCCCAAATGTCGAGTCCTGCGGATTTATCAACTGAAACGACCAAGCCGAACCTGTTTTCGCGTATGCTGCGCGGTATTGTGCGTCTCTTGGTAACTATCTGTTTTATAGCCGTCGCAGCTGCTGCAGTTTACCTAGGCGCTTCAGAGCTTAATCGTAGGGCAGATGCTGTTCCTTCACCGGAAGCGGCCGCAGTGACCCCTGTTTCAGCAACGCTCATCACGTCGGAGAGCGCTTACACGGTCGACCGTGTATTCATCGGACAAGTCGAACCTCAGCGTTCAGCGGATATCTCTTTCGAATTGAATGGTACGCTGGACCACATCCTGGTGGATGAGGGTGACGAGGTCGCTAAGGGCCAGCTTCTCGCAACACTGGACGTAGCTTTGTTGGAGGTCGAACGCGAAAGACTGTCAGCATCACGCGATGCCATTGCAGCCCAACTTGCATTCGCAAAGAAAACCGTCGAGCGAAACGCTAAACTCATCGAGCAAGGCTTTACCAGTCAGGCCCGCCTCGATGAGGCAGTTTCCCAGCAAGATGAATTGCTTTCCAGAATTGGTGAACTGGATGCGGGATTGCGCGACGTCACGGTACGGATCGCGAAATCTAGCATCGAGGCACCTTTTGCGGGTCAAATAACCGCTCGGCACGTGGACGGCGGAGAGACTTTGCGTTCGGGCCAGTTGGTTTTGGGAATAGTCGAGGTCGTGTCGCCGCAGGTCCGGATCGGTATCCCGCTCGACGTTGACCCTGCGTTGCTATCCGACGTTGAAATTAAAATAGAAGATCAAAGCTATAGGGCTGACCTTGCAACTTTGCGACCCGATATTGATCCGGTAACCCGAACCCGAACTGCGCTTTTCGATCTTAGGAACAGACCGGACGTTGCCTTCGGACAAACTGCCCGGGTGCATGTACTTGATCCCGTCCAGAACGCGGGAACCTGGGTGCCCACGACTTCACTTAAAGAGGGGACGCGCGGGCAATGGACGTTGCTGGTTGCCGACGCGCAGAAGACTGTGCGACTGACAACGGTCGAAGTGCTTCATGCCGAAGATGACCGTGTATTTGTGCGAGGCGTTTTTCCTGAAGGCACCGTCCTGATTGATCAAGGGCCGCAGCGCGTTACCGTCGGTCAGCGCGTCGATTTCAGCATTGGCGAGTGACGGAGCGACACGATGGAAACCCTTACCTTTCGCCATCCCCGGCTCGTCGCCCTCATAATTTTGGTGCTTGTATCTGCAGGCCTGTCTTCGTTCCTATCACTGGGGCGGCAGGAAGACCCAACGATTACCAACCTCTTCGCTACTGTTACGACGCAGTTCCCGGGTGCAGACCCTGAACGGGTCGAAGCGTTGGTTACTGCAGAAATCGAAGAAGAGCTTCGGAAAATCGCCGAGGTGGATGAAATCAGTTCTGTATCCCGCTCGGGCGTTTCGGTTGTTTCGGTGGAATTGCTCGAGACGCTGGACGAGGCCACGATTGAGCAGGTTTGGGCCGAGGCTCGGGATGCGGTTGAAGACGCTCGACAAAACTTTCCGAGTGGAGTCGGGCAGCCGGAAATCGATGCCGAGGGTATTTCTGCCTATTCTGCTGTTATCGCGGTCGCGGCCGAAGAGCCTGACTTTCCGATAACTTTGCTTTCGCGTCATGCCGAAGCGTTGGGTGACAGATTGCGCGCGATACCTGCTACGCGGGCAGTGGACTATTTCGGTCAGCCGGAAGAAGAGGTGCTCGTAAGTGTCGATATGGACAAGGCCGCTGCGCTTGGGCTTGGCGCCGCAGAAATTTCGCAGAGAATCGCCGAAGCAGATGGAAAGGTTCAGTCTGGGCGGTTGCAGTCCGATGTCGACCTGACCATAGGCATCAGCGGTGAAATTGAAACTCTGGACCGTATTAGGAGCATCGTCCTGCGTGAAAACGCGGAAGGTGCCGTTGTGCAGCTCGGAGATATTGCCAGCGTGGACCGTGGCGCGCGCGAACCGCAGTCTTCAATCGCGTTTGCCAACGGCAATCCGTCCGTTCTAGTCGGGGTACTGGCGCAGGATGGCGTACAGATCGACCGCTGGACCGGTTTTCTTCGGGATGAGCTTGAGGCCGGGACCGCATCGGTACCTTTGGGCATGAAGGAAATACTGCTGTTTGATCAAAGCCAGTACACGACGGATCGTTTGTCAGAGGTTGCGATCAACATGGCTATTGGCGTGGCTCTGGTCGTGGCTGTTTTGTTCATTACCTTGGGGGTGCGGGCAGCAGCGATTGTCGCTTTGGTGTTGCCGGTTGTCTCATTGGCAACTTTGGCAACAATGAACATGATTGGATTGCCAATTCATCAGATGTCCGTAACGGGTTTGATTGTTGCACTCGGTCTGCTGGTCGACGCAGCGATCGTAATGACCGATGAAATTCGGCGCCGTCTGCAGGATGGGATGGAACGGCTTGCGGCCGTGCGAGATGCTGTTCGCCGGTTGGCCACACCGTTGCTGGCGTCGACCGTGACAACGGCGCTTGCCTTCACGCCGATGATCTTGCTTCCGGGGCCCGCTGGCGACTTTGTCGGTGCTATCGCTATAGCCGTCGTGCTTATGCTTGTCTGGTCCTTGGTTGTGGCGTTGACAGTCACTCCAGCCGTTGCCGGCTGGTTACTATCCGATCGCCCTGACGCAGGAATGCTGAGCCGTGGTATCAGTATCCCACCGCTTGCCCGCTTGTTTGAGGCGTCAATTCGATTGTCCGTTGCTAATCCGGTGCGATCCATCGCGTTGGCATTGGTCTTGCCCGTGCTTGGCTTTGCGGCCTTTCCGACCCTGACTGCGCAGTTCTTTCCGGGCGTCGACCGAAACCAGTTCTATATCGAGGTCGACATGCCAGGTGGAACTTCAATCGCCACCACCGAAGCAACCGCGCGACAGATTGACGAAATCCTACTGGCCGATGATGGCGTCAAGAGTGTTTACTGGACTGTGGGTGAGTCTGGCCCGGCATTCTACTACAACATCGTTGGTAACCGTTCTCGCGAGCCTGGGTTTGCACAAGCCATGATCACGACCGACACGGCCGACGACGCTGCCCGCCTTGTTGGAGCGTTGCAGAACCGTCTAGATGTCGACTTTCCTGACGCCCAGATCATCGTTCGCAATCTTGTACAGGGCCCCCCAGTCGCCGCACCGGTTGAAGTCAAAATTCAGGGGCAGGACATCACGGTTTTACGCGATCTTGGCGACGAAGTGCGTTCGGTCATGGCCAATCTCGATTTGGTGACCCAGGCGCGTGCGAGTGTGAACGGAGGCAATCCCCAAATTCGGTTCGAGATTGATGAGGTCAAAGCCCGTCTGCTGGGGCTGGACGTAGCGGATATAGCTGGCCAGATGGACTCGGCGCTTGTGGGCATTACCGGCGGATCACTGATCGAAGGGACAGAACAACTGCCAGTACGCGTTCGCTTAGGCGACGAGGTACGATCAGATCTTAGCGCAATTGTCAGTATGCCGATCCTTTTGCCGAACGCTGCTGAAATATCTGCGATCGGAGTTTTTCCCGGCGTACCGTTGTCAGAACTAGCCCGGCCAGTGATCGAACCGGCCGAAAGCGTCATAACCCGAACGGATGGCACGCGCGAGAACACTTTACAGGCGTTTATAGTGCCCGGTGTTTTGCCTGAAGAAGCATTGCAGGACGTATTAGCAGCGCTTGACGCGTCGGAGTTTGATCTGCCGCAAGGCTACAAGATGACTTTAGGCGGCGACAGTGATGCTCGATCCAATGCCGTGGGTAATCTGCTCGCGTCCGTGGGTTTGATCGTAACACTTTCCATCGCGACCATCGTGCTAACCTTTAACTCGTTTCGCCTGACACTTGTGACCTTGGTCGTTTGCGTTCTGTCCGCAGGCCTTTCAATGTTGTCGCTGGCAGTTATGCAATTCCCATTTGGAATAAACGCGATAATTGGGGTCATTGGTTCAATCGGGGTTTCGATCAACGCTGCAATCATTATCTTGACCGGGTTGCAACAAGACCGGCAGGCCAGCCAGGGCGATCAGGCGGCCATGGCTCGCGTCGTTATTGGTTCCAGCCGTCACATTGTCTCGACCACGGTCACAACATTTGGCGGCTTCCTGCCTCTGATATTGGGCGGAGGTGCATTTTGGCCACCATTCGCCGTGGCAATCGCCGGAGGCGTTCTGTTGTCAACCGTTGTATCGTTTTACTTCACTCCACCCGTTTTCGCTTTGGTGTATCGAGGAACATTCAACAAAATAAATTCGGCCAATCACGACCATTCTGAGCCCTGCAATGATATTGTTGCACTTGTGGCGGAGTGAGGATTGAGTTGCCTTCTATAGGCGGGTTGTAATGCTTCGATGTGGTCGTTGTTCAACGCAAGCTTTCTAATCTGCTTCGTCTCGTAAGTGGACTATGCGCAATCTGCTTTTTCTAGGATCGACTGCACTTGGCTATCGCGGCGATAGCCGTTTTGAGCTCATCGGCGGCATACGTTGAGCTCTGCATGAGTGGCTTCTATGAGACAGCAAGCGGATCATCTGCTTTGCTTGAGCCTCGGTTTAAGCTCCGCCTGACATTAGGATCGGTGTGGTACATTTGGTGGTGGTTCCAAAAGAGTATTAAATATTGTTTATATTTAATAGTGCTTTAATGAATTAGTTATACTGCCTTCGTCTCCGCCATCAACACAGAATTTGTGTGCTCTTCCGCCTATTTTGATGGTTTCTTGTGGATCGAGTTGATCACAACACGACATTCCAACCCGCCCAGCACCTTTGATCTGCCCAGATCCAGCTTGGCTCCGTATGCGTTGAGCAAATCGACCGCAATCGCCAAACCTAGTCCCGTTCCAGCGACAGAGGTGTCTAGTCGCCCGCCTGATCGAAGAGCTTCGCGCCGGTCATCCTCGGGGATACCCGGTCCGTCGTCCTCGATATGAATTTCAATACTGTTCCTTTTGGCCATCGCCGAAACACGCACAGTTTGACGACACCATTTGACAGCGTTGTCCATCAAATTACCCAGGACTTCCTCGATGTCCTGGGGATCCATCCGTACCCAAAGGTTTTTTTGTCGGATGACTTCGAGCTCCTTGCCGTCACGTTCGGCCATGCGAGAAAACAGGCGCGACAACCGGTCCACCGAATTGGACAGATCTGCGCGCGAATGGCTAAGTTCGGCTGTGTTCATAGCCCTCATTCGTGCCAATGAACGACTGAGTTGAGCGTCTATCCTGTCCAGTGCTTCCTGCGCGGTGTCGATCGTGGCGCCATGTTCAGCAAGGCTGCTCAATTCATTGCGAAGGATCGCTGTCGGCGTCTTGAGCGCATGCGCGAGGTCGGCAGTTTGTCGACGCGACCCTGATACAATATCCCGATTACGCCTTGAAAGTTTGTTGAGGTCGTCGACCAATGGCGACACCTCATCAGGATAGTCGTCAGGCTTGAGCCCCTCATCCGTGTCCCAGCGATGCGCAACATCCGTGCGAAGTTTGCGAAGAGGGCCCATGATCGCAGACATCAAAAGCAAAGATCCGGCGACCCCAATCAGGCCCACCAGAGTAAACACCGGCAGCAGGCTGCGCTGCGCGGCCCGGCGCTCGGCAATGAGCTCGTTGCGACTCTCGGCTACACTGACGCCCCATACGGTTCCGTCCTCGTACGAGATTTCCTGATAGATACTGCGCAGGGCCTCACCTTCAGGGCCGGTTGTGTTCCAGAAGGTTGCGGACGCCGTGGCAACGACAGGTTCCGCGATGGTTTCATCGAACAGAGAAGCCGAGGTGAAAACCTCATCCCTTCCGTTGGTCACCTGCCAATACCGCCCTGAATAAGGTGTGCCATAGGCCGGATCGAACATCAGATCCTGCAATGCATCCGGGTTGTCTGTCGTGACACTCAGCCCGACAACGAGCTGCGTGTGGCGGTCACGCAGATTGGAGTCAAATTGATCCGAGACCCTTGAGTTGATGTAGGATAGAACTGCCAAAGTGCCCACCGCAACCGAGATGGCACCCGTGGCAACGCCGCCCAGCAGGGCTCGTTCCCGTAGTGACAGCATCAGGCGCTGTCGATCATATAGCCGCGCCCGCGTACGGTTTTGATCAGTTCGGGACCCAGCTTTTTTCGAAGACGTGTGATGAAGACAGCGATCGTGTTCGAATCCCGATCACCATCATATTCGTAAATATGCTCGGAAAGCTCGGTGCGCGAAATCAGACGGCCGCGGTTATGCGCCAGATAGGTCAGCACAGCGATTTCCTGTGCAGTCAGATCAACCGGAACATCTTTCGCGGTTACTCGTCCGTTTTTGGTATCCAGTGACACACCCCCCATCTCGATCAGGGGATTAAGCTGTCCGCTTTGTCGCCGTAGGATCGCACGCACTCTGGCTGCCAGCTCGGGCATATGGAAGGGTTTGGTCATGTAGTCGTCGGCGCCAGCATCCAGACCGTCGACCCGTTCGCTCCAGCCATCCCGTGCAGTAAGGATCAGCACTGGGGTCTTGACGCCGTTTGCGCGCCATTCCCGCAAAACCGAGATACCGTCCCGTTCCGGCAGACCGACGTCCAAAACGATCACGTCGTACGGTTCAGTTGATCCAAGATGAAGCGCCTCAAGCCCATTGTGGGCTACGTCCACAACCCGGCCTTCGGCGTTCAGAAGTTTTTTGATCTGAGCGCAAAGATGCGGCTCATCCTCTGCAAGCAATACTCTCATAGGTGAAAACTACAATGCTTCGGCGAAATGTTCATCGGTTATCTTCCGCGTCCGCCATTTCCGTTGCCGTTGCCGCCGGAGTTGCCACCGCCGCTGTTGCCACCGCCGGAGTTACCACCACCGCTGTTGCCACCGCCAGAGTTGCCGCCACCGCTGTTGCCACCACCGGAGTTACCGCCGCCGCTGTTGCCACCACCGGAGTTACCGCCGCCGGAGTTACCGCCGCCGGAATTGCCATTACCACCGGAATTGCCACCGCCGGAGTTGCCGTTGCCGCCGGAATTGCCATTACCATTGCCACCGGAGTTGCCTTTGCCGTTTCCACCGGCATTGTTGTTTCCGCTGTTGGCCCGGTTTCCAGCTTGGCTTTTGGAATTGGCCGATTTGCCGTTATTTGCCTGAGCCGCTTCTCGTATTTGCCGACCAACACTAGATCGATTCGACACGACAACGCCGGTCTGGGCATCGACAATAACACTTATAATGCTGCCGTTGGGTTTTTTGACCAGAATCCGGTAGTAGACCCTGTCCGTCTGAAACGCGCGTGCGTCCACAGGAGTGCCGCCAAACACTTTTTCAACGCCACGAATAACTCTTTTCAACCGAATTGCACTGCCAGTCTTTGTCGCCTGGCGTAACTCGGATTGCTTAAGTTCGCGCGCGTCAGCAAACCCCTCACCAGTCATGAGAAGGGTGGCAAAAAGCGTTACTGCTACAAGCTTTAACATCACGGTCACTGTCTTTGCGTAGATCATCCTAAAGATTAATTAATTCTATGTGAACTAGTGATGAACAAACAGTTTTTCGTGTGTTCAGTGTGCATCATGTCAAATGCAGTCAAAGGGGTGATTCTGCCTCTGGCGACTAAGTGGGGGCTGTCGTTCGGAATATTTCGATCCGCGAGGGCCAAAGTAAATGAACATGAAGATCAAGACGACAAACCTCCTGAAAGCTTCTGCTGTTGCCGTGGCCTTAGTTGGCTCTGCTGCTGTTGTTATGACGGTCGCGGTGCCTGAACCCGCCTTTGCCAAAGGGGGGCAAGGCAATGGCGGGGGCAACGGTGGCGGTAAAGGCAATGGCGGCGGTAACGGTGGAGAAAAAGGTAACAGCGGCAAAGGGAATGGCGGCCAAGGCGCAGGCAAAAATGATGGCGCAAAGGGTAAAGGGGGACTCAACCGTAGCGGTAAGAAAACCGCGGGGTCGGGAAGTAAGTCGCTTGGGGGAAAAGGCTTCTCTTTGAAGGATTTTTTCCAAGGCAATAAGTCGTCCAAGAAATCGTCCAAGTCCAGCCGTTCCGTATCCTCTGGCTCTCAGCAGAAAGATGCCGTGACCGAAGTGACAACATCTGTTCGGCCACAGGGCCGGAGCAAAAAGGTCAAAGCGTCCGAGCTTCTTCAGGCCCATCCTTCTGAACTTGGTGCCTTGAATGCGGCCAATGCCAGCCCGACAGCGTTGTTGAATGCCTCTCCGAATTCCCGTGTCGGCCGGATCGCAATCTATCGTGATACCGTGCTGGCAGGTTTTGCCCTCGAAGAGGATCTGGAAGAAGCGATCGAAACGCTTGCGGGCCTGGAACAGCCCGATCGTACAACCGATGAGATCGAAGATGCGCTTGATGAAGCGCAGCAAAATGTCGACGAGAAACAAGAGGTTGTCGACGGTCTGGAACAAGACCTGGCGGATGCCGGTGGTGAGGATGAAGCAATCGAAGAGGCGTTGGGCATTGCAGAAGCAGAGCTTGCGGAAGCCGTAAAGGAGGAGCAGGAAATTGCGGATGAGCTGCAGGATGCTGTCGACTACAACGATGCGGTTGCAGAAGTTGAAGATCTAACTGAGCAAGTTGAACAGCAGCCAGACCTGGAGCGTGAGGCGCTTGAAGATGCGGCGAACAAACCTGTAACCGACGAAGTGGAGGCGACGGTGCGAGCCATGCTCGGGCTCGAATAAGACATGATCTCATTGCCCTGAATCTCACGGAGGCAACGAGAGCCGGGCCAGCCTTTATCATCCACCTACAAAACATTGGCTGGCCCGGTAATCGACTAATGGATGTGAACTGAAGACGAAAAGGATCGCGCACCCGTACTCACTCTAGGCGCGAATTAAAGCCCGCTCTTATTATGAGCGGGCTTTTCCCTTTTTTGGGGCGAGCAGCGCCAGAATGTTGGTCCGAAATCACTTGGGCGCGGCGGGTTTATTTTCTTCCTGAAACCGCATTTCTCTGACGATGCCCGCAAGCGTAATGTTGATCGGAGGAAAACGTTCACGACCTCGCATTCCCACCGCAGGGCTGCTGCTGCACCTGACCGACTTAAATGTGTATCGCTCAACCGAAGACCACGGTGTTGCAATCAATATGGCAGACTTTGTCATTTTATTCCCTTTGCAGAATCTCGGGGCGACTAAGGTGTTCAGATTCAATTAATACGAATTGTGCCAAATCTTGATTGAATGAAGTGCGAATACATTATTCAACTTCCGTTAAAGTTGTTGCGAAAATGAGAACAACGCCACTTTAGTTCGCCGAATCGACGTAGCCGTTCCCAGCGTGGGCAAATAGGCTTTGGTTTTCGGGAGTTTTCCAATTGTTCCAGTCCGCCCCAAATACCGCAATTTTCAAGCTATTTTTTCAGAGTATTAATTGAAAATGAACCGATCAGGGGGATTCTCAACGCAGTATGAATTTATTTAACTAATTGTTATTGAACGACTATTTAGAGCCTTTTTCTGTAGAAAATATTCGTTAATTTTCAGTTCATTTCACATTCATTTATTGTAATCTAAACACCCGATTTGTGGCAAATTGGGGACAAAATCTCAGGCAATGGTGAAAAAAAATTACGTTGCCCCGGAGATTCAAATGCCCAGAATTCGGACTCGAAGACAACTGAACTCAATTTTAAGTGGTCCTTCTAAAAAGGGACGTTTCGCCACTGGCGAAGAAGGCGCTTTGACGATTTTTGCGCTTTTCGTCTTTCTCATGTTGTTGGCCGCGACGGGAATCGCAGTTGATGTCGCCAACTATGAGCGCGACCGCGTTAAGCTACAGTGGGTTCTTGACAATGCGGTGCTTGCCGCCGCCAACCTCGAGCAGACACTGCCACCAGAGGAAGTGGTTAATGCGCATCTGGCGGCGCAGGGGCTGTCGGAGTACCAAAGCTCAGTAGCTGTTCAAGAGGCGTTTCAGGACCGGACGGTCGCCGCAGCGATCGGGGCAGAATACGATACAAAATTCATGCGCCTGAGTGGTATCGACTCTATTCCTTTGGGTATCGGAGCCGCGGCCAATGAAGCTGCGCCCCATACCGAGATCTCATTGGTGCTGGATATTTCGGGCAGTATGGGCAGCAACAACCGTGTCGACTTGATGCAAGCTGCCGCCAAGGCGTTCATCACCAAAAGCCTTAGCCGAAATGAAGACCCCACTACGGGTACCAAGGCGGACAAGCAGACTTCGATCAATGTCATTCCTTTCGCGGGTCAAACAAACCCGGGGTCGACGATGTTCGAATACCTGGGTGGTGAACGGTTCGGCACGACCACAGAAGAGGGGTATTTCCCGACCTGGAAGCAGGATATTTCCAACGTTGTCTTCTGGTTTGACACCAGCGGCGACGGTTCACCGGATTACTCTGTAAAGATTGACAGCTTTCCGGACAACGACGTGGATGGTTTCGACAAAGACGACGTCGACACCTACTATTACTACGTCAAGGATTTCGCCATCGAGAACTCTGTCCTGACCGAAGACGCAGAACTGGTTGGTGCTTCGATCAAGGGTGGTAAGCAAGCAACCGAATACTACAGCATCACGGGTGACGTGGAAGCCAGCGAAACTAAATTCAACAATGTCGATGCTGAATTGCAGTTCAATGATTTCCACTCATACTACCAGACCATCCCGAACAATGAATCGTCCTGTCTGGAACTTTCATATTCCGATTTCATGACGTCGCAACTGCCATCCGGTTCGACCGAGCAGGTGCCGTACTTCGTGAATTGGGACTATGACGAGACCACGCAGAACTGGGGTTGGTGCCCGGATGACGAGATGAGCATCAAATACGCTCAGAACGACGAGGTCACTCTGCACAGCTTTATTGACAACCTGCGTCTGTTCGACGGCACCGGCACCAATTACAGCCTGAAATATGCGCTGGCTCTGCTGGACCCGTCCTCGCGCGATGCCTTTGCCTATCTCAGCACCATGGGTGAGGTTCCGGCTGAATTCGCGAACCGTCCCCTAAACTGGGATCATGAGGACACGTCGAAATACATCGTCCTCATGACCGACGGCCGGACCAGCCCGCAGGTTCGCCCTGCTGACGAAATGGAAGAAGAAAACGGTCTGACCGAGCTGGTCTCGCGCCCGTCCGAAGACACGACCATTACATCGTCACAGGTTACCAACTTGCAGCTGTTCAAACAGCAGTGTGAGCTGGCCAAGGCGAACAACGTGATCATCTACGCGGTTGCGTTTGAAACTTCAGATCAGGCGGCGGCCGAGGTCAAGTCATGCGCCTCGTCTCCTTCGCACTACTACGAGGTTACCGGCGAAGAGATCATCGACTCGTTCGTGTCGATTGCCGGTTCCATCCAGAAGCTGCGGCTGATTCAGTAACCATGCAAAAGGAGCACACGTGATGTGCTCCTTTTCGTTTTCCCTCTACCGCTCGGTTCCGAAAGGGCCGGGCGATTTTTTTGCTTTAGCCCAGCAGTATGGCGGTTGGGGCTTTGTCGCAGTCCCAAATCACTGCGCGCTTAAAGCTGGCGCAAGGCAAACCAAAATTCGGCACATCCAGTACGTGCGCACGGTGCTGAATTTCGAAGCGTGAGGCGCGGAATAGGGTCGTTCAGGAATAGCCCAAGACTTTACGGGCGACGCGGAAACATTCCAGAGCCTGTGGAACGCCGCAATAGATACCGATGACATGGATGATGGCGCGGATCTCTTCTGGTGAAACACCGTTGTTGATCGCGCCTTTGCAGTGAATTTCCCACTCATGCATTTTGCCCAGGGCGCCGATCATCGACAGGTTCATCATCGACCGTGTTTTGGCGTCGATGACATCATCACCCCACCCAAAGCCCCAGCACCATGCTGTCATTGCTTCTTGGAATGGGCGGGTGAAGTCGTCAGCCGCCGCGAGGTTCTTTTCGACATATTCTGCGCCAAGAGTGTTTTTGCGTTGTTCCAGGCCTTTCAGAAACAGATCTTCGTTGAACAGGTCTGACATTTTCACCTCTGAAGTTTTGTTTGTACGCTAAGCGCCGGGCTAAGAAAATTCGACGTATTTTCCTAGCCTTTAGGCAGGTCAGCCATCAATGGCGTCGCGCATCCATTGTTGCAACCGTGCGATTGAATGTTCGGACATAACCCCACAGCCGGGATCCAGCACCAGCGGTCCGGGGCGATAGCCGCGGGATTTCAGGCCGCGGTGGACGGATTCGACCAGACGGATATCCTCTTCGACCGTTGTCTCGCGGTCTTGCACGGCCAGTTGGCGGATGACGGCGCTTTCCGATCCGCCCTCGGTGTACCAGCCGCGCCAGACGGTGCAGTGATCGGCGTCATTCGCGCGCCAGTGATAGGTGTTCAGTACGTTACCCGGATAGCACTGGAACGAGAACATCGGCCACAGGAACCACGACTGGTAGTCGCCCGCGTGAGGCACGGACATGTCGATCGGATAGGTCATCTTGTCGAGGCTCTGGCATTCCGTCGTATGGCGCAGGACATAGCCGCCGCTGGCGTCGGGCTGAATGTCATAGGTCTCGGGCTTGACGACGCCTTCGGCAAAGGTCGGGTGGTTGGTCGGGCAGTGATAGCATTCCGAGTAGTTCTCGATACTGACCTTCCAGTTGCAGTGTTCCGGAATCTCGACCCATTCCAGCGGTTCCAGATCGTCGATATGCGGAACAAAGGCGCGGATTTCTTCCCGCACGCCAGGGTACCATTCGTCCATGGGCGCGGCGTCATCGTCGAGGTTGACGAAGATGAAACCGTTGAAGACTTCGGTCCGCACCGAGGTCAGGCAGATCGCGCTGCGGTCGAAACCGGGAACCGACTTGATATTCGGGCCGGCGCGCAAATGGCCCGTCAGTTCATAGGTCCAGGAATGATAGGGGCAGACGACAACGCGCGTGTTGCCCGCGCCACTGACCATCTCGTGCGCGCGGTGTTGGCAGACGTTATAGAATGTGCGGATTTCTCCGTCACGCCCGCGAATACAGAAGAGGTTCTGGCCTGCAATTTCGAACGCGAAGTAATCTCCCGGTTCGCGCACCTGCGCCACATGGCCCGCGAATTGCCAGGTTCTGGCGAGCAGCCCCTGCATTTCCTGCGCGAAAATCGTGGGGTCGGTATAGTATCGCGCGTCCAGTGAATGGGTCAGGGGGGCATTCATTCGGGCTCCTCCGCGTAGATGCCAAGCTGGTGTCTGCGTTGATGAAACCGTTCCACACGTTCGACGATTTCGTCGCTGGCGACGGCGATCACGAAGGACAGCAACGTCTCCAGCAGCGCGATGGTCGAGACAGAGGACGGGAAAAATTGCGGTGTGTCGGCAGCAATGACAAAGCCATGATGCGCATTAAGGATCACCGGGCTGGCGGGGCTGTCGGATATACTGACCACGGTCACCCCTTGTTCGCGGGCTAGTTTGACGGCCTCGATGACTTCAGTGCGATAGGGGTGGCAGGTCATCGCGATCAGGACGTCTTGGTCGTCAGCCCAGGCCAGATCATCCACTGGCGTCGATCCCGGGCGCGGTATGGCGTGGAATTGCTTCATCCCCGTCGAGGCGAGATAGGTGAAATTCCTTGCATTGGCGTTATTTACGCCGACGCCAAGCGTGAAAATCTGACGGCAATTCCAGATATCATCGGCCGCTGCTTTCAGGCGTGTCGCGTCGATTCCGGCAAAGGTCTCTTCGATATTGCGTATTGTTGCACCGATCATATCCGCGTACAGGCCGCCCAGCTCTCCGGACTTGCCGATTTCTTGCAGCCACTTGGCCCGATCAGGAAACGAGACATTCCCGCGCCGAATCGCGTCGCGGAACGGGGCGCGGAAATCCTCGTACCCTTCGAACCCCACCTGCCGTGCCATGCGGACAAAAGTGTTGGGCTTGACCTTGGCGGCTTCGGCGATTTCGCGCACGGTCGAAACCCCAACATCCGTGGGGTTTTCCAGCACATAGCGTGCAGCCTTTTGCGCCTCGGGCGTCAGCGCCTCCCATTCCTCCGTAAGGCGGTCGAGAACGATTGATGATACATTTGTGTCATTCATGATTGACGATGGTACAAATGTGGAATTAGCCTGTCGAGCAGAAAAGCGACTCGGGAAGAGGAAATGTCATGTCCGAGAAGAAATTGCCCACCCACGCCCTCGTGGTCATTGTCGGAGGCGGCGTCATGGGGGTCGGTCTGGCCTATCATCTGGCGCATGAAGGGTGGGGCGAGGATACCGTCCTGCTGGAAAAGGCGGAACTGACCAGCGGCAGCACGTGGCACGCGGCGGGCCAGATCACGCATTCGACCTCAAGCTTTGGGCTGGGCAAATGCGTGGACTACAATATCGGTCTCTATTCCGGGGCGCTGGAGGCAGAGACTGGTCAACCGGTGACATGGCACGGCTGCGGCTCGTTTCGCCTGGCCTATACCGAGGATGAGATGGACTGGCTGCGCCATACCCTGTCGGTGGGGCGGTCGCTGGGTTTCAATATCGAACTGGTTGGGCCTGAGAAGGTGGCCGAACTGCATCCGTTCTATAACTTGGACGGTGTTCTGGGCGCGCTGCACACGCCGGATGACGGGCATGTGGACCCGACCAATGTGACCATGGCGATGGCTGCCGGCGCGCGCCAGAAGGGGGTGCAAATCTTCCGCAACTGCCGCGCCACCAACATCACGCAGGCCGGCAACGGTGAGTGGGTGGTTGAGACCGAGATGGGCACCATCACCTGCGAGCATGTGGTGAATGCGGGCGGCACCTATGCCCGTCAGATGGGTGAATGGTCGGGGCTGCAACTGCCGATGACCTCGATGACGCACCATTATTTCGTGACCGAACCGGTGCCCGAGTTTCAGAATCTGGACACCGAACTGCCGGTGATCCGCGATGACCGCAAGGTCTCGGGCTATATCCGGATGGAGCAAAATCGCGGGTTGATCGGGATTTATGAGAAAGAGAACCCGAACTCGGTCTGGCATGATCACTGCCCCTGGGAATACGAAAACTGGCTGTTCGATGCGGACTACGACCGGGTGATGCCGTGGCTGGAGGAAAGCCTGAACCGCATGCCGATCTTTGCCGAACTGGGCATTCAGCGTGACGTGCACGGTGCGATTTCGCATCCGCCGGACGGGAACCCTCTGATCGGGCCTGCGCCGGGCGTGCGGAATTATTGGTGCTGCTGCGGCACGCAGATCGGCATTGGCTGGGGGCCGGGCCTGACGCGTGAGCTGGCGCGCTGGATGGTGCATGGTGCTGCCGATATCTCGATGCGCGAATTCGATCCGCGCCGGTTCGGCAGCTATGCCACGAAGGACTGGCAGGTGATCAAGGCCGAGGAAGACTATTGCCTGCGCCACGAAATCCCCTTTCCGCATTTCAATCGGTTGGAGGGGCGTCCGATCAAGCCATCGCCGCTGTACGAACTGCTAAACTCCAAAGGCGCGGTGCATGAGGAAGTCTATGGGTTCGAGCGCCCCCGCTGGTTCGCCCGCGATGGGGTGGAACAGCGCGACCACTATTCCTTCCGCCGTACCCCTGCCGATGACATGGTCGCGGCCGAGGTCAAAGCGGTCCGCGAACGCGTCGGCATCATGGACGTCACCGCCTTTACCAAGGTCGAGGTTTCGGGGCCGGATGCCTACGCCCTGCTGGATCGGCTGACGGCCAACCGGATGCCGCAAAAAGTGGGCTCGATCACGCTGACCCATATGCTGAACCGCCGGGGCCGGATCGAGTTGGAGACAACCATCGTCCGCATGGCCGAAAACCGCTTCTATCTGGTTTGCGCCGCGTTCTTCGAACAGCGCTTGCTGGATCACCTGACGCAACAGCGGGCAGAGGAGGATGTTCAGATTGCCGCCCTCTCGTCCGATTGGTCGGCCTTGTCGTTGAACGGTCCACGGTCGCGGGACGTGCTGGCGCGCTGCACCGATGCCGATTTGACCAATGCCGGGTTCCGCTGGTTGTCCGCGCAGGAAATCACAATCGCAGGCCACAAGGTCTGGGCGTTCCGCATGTCCTATGCCGGGGAACTGGGCTGGGAATTGCATATGCCCAATGCTGCTTGCCTCGACGTTTACACCGCACTTTGGGCTGCGGGTGAGCCGCATGGCATCGCCGACTACGGCAGCTTTGCCATGAACGTGATGCGGATGGAGAAAGGCTTCAAAGGTGCGGGCGAGTTAACCAATGAAGTGACATTGGCCGAGGCGGATGTGCTGCGCTTTGCGCGCGCCGACAAGGAGTATCTGGGCAAGGACAAAACCCTGAACACCGACCTTCCGTGGATTTGCGCTTATCTGGAAATCGAACAGGATGGCGAGATTGACGGCCATGGTGGCGAGGCAGTGATGCTGAATGGTCGCGTGGTCGGCTCGACCGCCTCGGTGGTCTACGGGCATACCGTCGGCAAGATCCTCGCCTTTGCCTATATCAAGCCCGAGGCCGCCACGCCCGGCACCGCATTGCAGGTCGTGATCCACGGTCAATCCCGTGCAGCGCGGGTGCTGGGCGAACCGGCCTATGATCCGCAAAGCCTGCTGCCTCGCGCTGACGCCGTACTGGAGGCCGCGCAATGACTCTGCCTGATACAATGAAAGCCATGGTCACGATGGGCCATGGCGGGTTGGAGCAGATGGTGCTTCACCCGGACTGGCCTCGCCCCGAACCTGCGGCCCATGAAGTGCTGATCAAGGTCGCCGCCTGCGGTCTGAACAACACAGATGTGAACACGCGGTCGGGTTGGTATTCCAAGACAGTCACCGACGCGACAACCGGCGGCGCGTTTGATGAGGTGGGTGAGGAAGACCCCACCTGGGGCGGCAACCCGATCACCTTTCCGCGCATCCAGGGGGCGGATATCTGCGGCCATATCGTTGCCGTCGGCGCGGGCGTCGATCCCGCCCGCATCGGTCAGCGTGTGATCACAGATGGCTGGCTGCGCGACCCGGATGACCCCGGAAATATGGACAAAACCGGCTATTACGGCTCGGAGCGGGACGGAGGGTTTGCCGAATATGCCACCACTCTGGCCGTGAATGCGGTGCCGATCACCTCCGATCTGTCGGATGCGGAATTGGCGACGTTTTCTTGCTCCTACTCAACCGCCGAAGGGATGCTGACCCGCGCCAATGTCACCGAGAAAGACACGGTTCTGGTGCCCGGAGCCTCGGGCGGTGTCGGCGGCGCCTTGGTGCAACTGGCCAAACGGCGTGGCGCGCGCGTTATCGCAATGGCGTCCGAGGCGAAACATGCCGACGTCGCCGAGCTTGGTCCTGACATGATCTTGCCGCGCGCACCGGAAAACCTGCGCAAAGTGCTGGACGGTGAAAAGATCACGGTGGTCGCAGATGTGGTCGGCGGCTCCTACTGGCCGTCCCTGATCGACATCCTCGAGCGCGGCGGAAGGTACACCTGCTCCGGAGCCATCGCGGGCCCGATGGTTGAGTTCGACTTGCGCACCTTCTATTTGCGCGACCTGACCTTCACCGGCTCGACTGTCATCGACCCGCAGGTAATGCAGAACCTCGTGAAATATATCGAGGCGGGTGAGATCAAACCGGCTCTTGCCGCGACTTATCCTCTGGAGGAGCTGCGCGAGGCGCAGGCGGCTTTCATCGCCAAGCAGCACACTGGCAATATCGTGGTGATCCCATGACATTGGATGATGTGCTGAACGCCGCGCGACAGCTGCACCAAACGCATCCTGATCTGGCTGCGTTCGGCGATTGGCCAGATGATCTGTGCGCCGTTGACGTGTCGCCAAACGCGATCCCGGCGGTTCCTCTCGTGCAGGCGATCCAGTCCGGTGCGGGGCCGACTCAAGCCCTTACGAAGGCGATCTGCGCAACCGCGCATCTCGCCGATTGGAAGCTGACTTACACCGAAGACGAAGTCGGTGCCGACTTCCTGAACCGTTTTGGCTATTATGAACTGCTCGGTCCCACGGGCCATTTCCACTCGACAAAGCTGCGGGGCTACGTGGCTTTTTGGGGCGAGGGGTTGGTCTATGATTGGCACAGCCATCAGGCCGAGGAACTTTACCTCATCGCCGCGGGTCGGGCGAGGTTTAGGGTCGAAGGTAATGACGCCGAACTAACACCCAACCAAACCCGGCTGCACACCAGTTGGCAAAGCCACGCAATGACAACCACCGACAGCCCCATCCTGACCTACGTGCTGTGGCGCGGCGAAGGGTTGGATGCCTTGCCCCGAATGGACGCCGCATGAAAATCACCCGCATCCGCATCTATCAGACCGGGCTGCCCTATGTCGGCGGGGCCTACGTTTGGGGTGCGGGCAATGCGATTGAGTCGGCCATCGCCTCGGTTGTGGTGATCGACACCGATGCTGGGTTGCAGGGCTGTGGTGAGTTCACACCCTGCGGCGAAAACTACATGGTCGCGCATTCCCAAGGCGTGCCAGCGCTGGCGCGTCTGGTGGCCCCATTTCTGCTGGGTGAGGACCCCCGGCAGGTTGGGCGGATCGAACAGCTGATGGACCATCTGGTGCAGGGGCACGGCTATGCCAAAGCACCGTTTGATGCAGCCTGTTGGGATATTCTGGGGCAAGCCTGCGCGCAGCCCATCTGGATGTTGCTGGGCGGCAAGCTTACGGATGGTGCCCCGATGTATCGGGTGGCGCCGCAAAAGGCAGTGGATGAGACCGTGGCCGAGATGAAAACCTATCGCGATCAGGGTTACCGCCAGTTCCAGATCAAGGTGGGCGCAGATTGGGCCACGGACATCGACCGCATCAGGGCCACGGTCCCTTTGCTACAACCGGGTGAGACCGCCATGGCCGACGCCAATCAGGGCTGGCGCGTGGACAACGCGATCCGGGTGGCTCGGGCGACGCGCGACCTGGACTTTATCCTCGAACAACCCTGCAGAACGTACGAGGAATGCCAGCAGGTTCGCCGCGTGGCCGAACAGCCGATGAAGCTGGACGAATGCCTGACCGGAATGCACATGGCGCAGCGTATCGTCGCGGATCGGGGGGCCGAGATCTGCTGCCTGAAGCTTTCCAATCTTGGCGGGCTTAGCAAGGCGCGACGGGTGCGTGACTATCTGATTGAAAACCGTATTCCCGTGGTGGCCGAGGATACATGGGGCGGCGAAATCTCCACTGCCACCGTCGCCCATTTTGCCGCCTCCACGCCCGAGGAATACCTGCAAAACACCACAGACCTGATGAACTACAACACCCGCTCGACCGGATGCGGCGGGGCTGTGTCGCGAAACGGCAAGCTCTACACGCCAGATGCGCCAGGTTTAGGTGTCACCCCGGATTTCAAAAGCCTCGGTGCGCCCGTGGCAGAGTACGCGCTATGAAGATCAAAACCATCACCGTCTACCAAATCGACCTGCCGCTCGAGCATCCCTATTGGCTGTCTGGCGGGCGTTTGAAATTCGAAACGTTGGACGCAACGCTGGTGAAGATTGAAACCGATACTGGCTTGATCGGCTGGGGCGAGGGCACGCCCTGGGGCCATACCTATGTGCCGGCCCACGGTCCGGGTATCCGTTCGGGAATCGAGACCATGGCCCCGTTTATTCTGGGCCTGGATCCGCGCCGCGTGCTTGATGTGGAACGCGCCATGGATACGGCGCTGCCCGGCCACCTCTATGCCAAAAGTCCGATCGACATGGCCTGTTGGGACATCGCCGGGCAAGCAGCGGGCCTGCCAATTGCTGATCTGATGGGCGGCGGTTCCCGCACCCCACGCCCGATTGCCTCGTCCGTCGGTGCCAAAACCGCTGAAGAAACGCGCGAGGTGATGACCCGCTATCGCGACCGTGGTTACATCGCCCATTCGGTCAAAATCGGCGGAGACGTCGAACGCGACATAGCCCGCGTTCAAGATGTTAAAAGCTTCCGCCGCCCCGGCGAGATTGTTCTTTATGACGTGAACCGGGGCTGGACTCGCCAACAGGCGCTGCGCGTGATGAAGGCCTGCGAGCCTTTGCAGGTGATCTTCGAACAACCCTGCGAATCCCTAGACGACATCGCCGCCATCTCGGGTCGCCACGCCTCACCCGTCTCAGTGGACGAAAGCCTCGTCACCCTGCAAGACGCCACCCGCATCGCGCGCGACGGTCTTGCCGAGGTCTTTGGCATCAAGCTAAACCGCGTCGGCGGCCTGACCAAGGCAGCCCGAATGCGCGATATTGCGCTGGCCCACGGGATCGACATGTTTGTCATGGCCACCGGAGGCACCGTTCTTGCCGATACCGAGGCCTTGCATCTGGCCGCCACCATCCCCGATCAGAACTGCCATGCCGTCTGGGCCTGCCAGGATATGATCACCATCGACATCGCCAACGGTCGCGGTCCCCGCAACAATAACGGACACCTCCACCTGCCCGAAACCCCGGGCCTTGGCGTCCACCCCGACGAAGACACCCTCGGCCTCCCAATCGCAACCTACGAGGCCCCGTGATGATCCGCCCCTTCATCTGGCTAGAAATATCTCGGGGTGTGAATTGGCCGAAGGCCAAGATGGGGGCTGGCCCCTCTGACTGCACAACATCAACACCCCAAGGACGGCCTGAATGAAAATCACCGCCATCACTCTCTGGTCCGTCGACCTCACCAGCCATGAAACCTACCGCATGGCCGAGGGCAAAACCTGCGCCACTGTCAAAACCCATGTCCTGTGCTTTGAAACTGATACTGGGCTGAAAGGCTGGGGCGAGGTTTGCCCGATACCGAACTATCTGCCCGCCTATGCCGATGGCGTCCCGGCGGCGATCACCGAAATGGCCCCGGAAATCCTGGGTATGTCGCCCTTCGGGGCCGATGCCCCCATGCGGAAACTCGACGGGTTTCTACAAGGCCACCGCTACGCAAAATCCGCCGTCGATCTTGCCCTGTGGGATTTATTCGGCCAAGCCACGGGCCAGCCGGTCTATGCGTTGCTGGGCGGGCGCACGCGCAAGGACATGCCGCTCTATCACTCGATCACCTGCATAGACCCCGATGAGATGGCCCGCATCGCGCAGACCGCCTATCAGACCGGCATACGTCAGTTTCAGGTCAAGCTGGGGGTCGAAGCCGACTGGCAGGCCGATGCCGAACGCCTGACCAAAGTGCGCGAAGCTGTGGGGCCGGGGCCAATCGTCTACGGAGACTGGAACTGCGGCGCATCGCGCCTGCAGGCCACACGCACGGGCCGCGCCGTCACACATCTGGATGTGATGCTGGAACAACCCTGCAAAACTCTGGAGGATTGTGCCGCCGTGCGGCAAGCCACCGGCCTGCCGATGAAGATCGACGAAAACGCCCATGATTTGGCCTCGTTGCTGCGTGCACATGAATTGGGCTGCATGGATGCGGTGGCGTTGAAATTGTCCAAGTTCGGCGGTCTGTCGACCATGCGCCGCGCGCGCGATCTGACAGTGCATCTGGGGGCCGAAATCTGCGCCGAATGCACATGGGGATCCGATATCGTCACCGCCGCCGCGTTGCATTTCGCGGCTTCGACTCCGCATGGCTCGTTGATGAACACCTGCGATCTGTCCTCATACGTGGGCCCGCGCCTCTGCCCGGATGCACCCAGCCGCAAAGACGGTCGCATCGCCCCGCCCGAAGGCCCGGGTCTGGGCGTGACGCCCGACCTGGAAACCCTTGGTTCCCCGATATTGGAGATTGCCTGAGATGCTCAAGATCAACACTCAATCCGAATGGATCGCCCGCGCCAACGCCGCATTGCCCGCCGGGGGATTTGGCAATTTCGACCCCGGCATCATCATTGCCCGTGGCGAAGGCAGTCGCGTCTGGGATGAGGACGGGACCGAATATATAGACTATCTGATCGGCTCTGGACCGATGCTGCTGGGCCACGGCCACCCCGAGGTGATGGAGGCGGTGTTGGAACAACTGCCCAAGGGCATGACTTTTTTCGCCAACAACGCCAAGGGCATCGAGCTGGCCGAGGCAATCATCGACGCCGTGCCGTGTTGCGAACAGGTGCGCTTTGTCGCCTCGGGTGGCGAGGCCGACATGTACGCCATCCGCTTGGCCCGCGCCTATACCGGGCGCGACAAGATCCTGAAGTTCGAAGGCGGCTATCACGGCATGAGCGCCGAGGCGCAGATGAGCCTCGCCCCCAGCCGCCATGTGAACTTCCCACAGGCGGTGCCCGACAGCGCCGGCATCCCGGCGGGCGTGGCCGAGCAGATGCTGATCGCACCGTTCAATGACCTTGAGGCCGTTGCGGCGTTGTTGGACGAACATGACGATATCGCCGCGATCATGGTCGAGCCGCTGCAACGGATCATTCCGCCAATGCCCGGATATCTGCAAGGGCTGCGCGACCTGTGCGACAAACACAATGTCCTGCTGATCTTTGACGAGATCGTGACCGGTTTCCGCCTCACTTATGGCGGCGCGCAAGAGAAATACGGCGTGACGCCCGATATCTGCACGCTGGGCAAGATTACCGGTGGTGGCTTCCCTCTGGCCGCGCTGGGCGCAAGCACCGAGATCATGAAGCATTTCGACAAGGCGCAGGTCGGCGAAGACGGCTGGCTGATGCAACTGGGCACATTGTCGGGCAATCCGGTTGCCTCTGCCGCAGGGTTGAAAACGATGGAAATACTACGCCGTGAAGGTACCTATGAGCGTCTGAGGACCATAGGGGCCGCGTTGCAACAGATGCAGGTTGATGCGCTGACAGCGGCCGGTATCCCGCATCAGGTTTGTGGCGATGAAACTCTGTTTGATATCTATTTCACCAATGCCCCGTGTCGCGATTATCGCAGCTCTCGGCACGATGACCCCCGACGCAACGTGGATTACAACAACAGCTTACGGGCGAGTGGCATCTTTAAATCGCCCGGAAAGCTCTACCCTTCCCTTGCGGTAACTGACACGGATATTGAAATGACAAGGGAAGCGGTCAATACGGCGGTCGAGTTGATTGCCAATAGATGACCGCACGCTGCGAAAAAAAGGGACGGGCCGCTGTCAAATCAATGACAACGGCCCTAACTGATCGGATCTCAGGATCGGGTCTCACCCCCTCGAACACCACTTAAAACGGTACAGACTTACAAAACTTTCGACTTATTTGAGACCGAGCCGACTTCACAACCGGTATGCAAGCGTTATGCCTGACTCATCAGGCGACGGCAGTGAAGTAGTTCACATTGCGTGGATTTTTTTTAGTTTCGCCAATCAAAGAATCCGGCACCCGCCTGTGCAAGCAGGGTTTTAGCAACAGTGCGGCCCATTTCGACGCCGTCTTCAATCGATCCTTCAACATCTTCGGTGATCGCCTCAGACCCATCCGGGCGCAAAACCTCGCCCCTCAGGTGAAGTTGACCTGCATTGATCTCAGCTAGACCCGCTATTGGCGTTTCGCAGGAGCCGTCCAGCGCAGCCAGCAATGCGCGTTCGGCGGCCAAACGCTGCCCCGTTTTAATGTGGTGAATCGCTTCCAGCATACCCGCAGCACGGGAATCGTCGCTGCGGCGTTCGATGCCAATGGTACCCTGTGCGATGGCGGGCAGCATGTCCTCTGGTGCAATGGCGGTGGCGGGGACGTCTTCCATGTTCAGGCGGCGGATGCCGGCCATGGCCAGAAAGGTACAATCGGCCACGCCGTCCGCCAGTTTCTTCAGCCGCGTCTGCACGTTGCCTCGGAATTCCACTACGTTCAGGTCAGGCCGACGATTCAACAGCTGCGCACGGCGGCGCAGGGATGAGGTGCCGACGGTGGCACCCCGCGGCAGGTCGTGAATTGATTTCAGGCTGGGCGAGATGAACGCGTCGCGCACATCTTCACGCGGCAGGAAGGTGTCCAGCACCAGACCCGCGGGCTGCTCTACCGGCATATCCTTGGTGGAATGCACCGCGATGTCGATATCGCCGCGCAGCATCGCCTCTTCGATCTCTTTGGTGAACAGACCCTTGTTGCCGATTTCTTTCAGAGGGCGGTCTGCGTCGATCATGGCGCGGTTGTCGCCGGTGGTCTTGATGACCACGATCTCGAACGCCTCTTCGGGCAGATCGAACGCCGCTGCCAGCCGCTGCCGGGTTTCATAGGCTTGCGCCAGCGCCAGAGGCGATCCTCGGGTGCCGATCTTTAGAGGTTGGGCGGGGGAGGGCAGGGTCAATGTCATGGCCTCAGCTTTAATCGCGTCACATTGCCCTGACAATGGGGGCAGAGCTTGACAAATTGCCACTGAGGGCCGACCCGTGGCGCAAACCAGATGATTGGGGGCAAAGATGGTCGAGACAAAGAAGATACTGCGCGCATTGGCAGGTGAAGCGCAGGATGTGCCGCCGATCTGGATGATGCGTCAGGCTGGGCGGTATCTGCCCGAATATCGCGCGACGCGGGCGCAGGCGGGGGATTTCCTGTCGCTGTGCTATAACCCCGAGCTGGCGGCCGAAGTCACATTGCAGCCGATCCGTCGCTATGGGTTCGACGCGGCGATCCTGTTTGCCGATATCTTGTTGGTGCCGCAGGCGCTGGGTGCGGATTTGTGGTTTGTCACCGGTGAAGGCCCGCGCCTGTCGACCATAACCCAACAGGCCGAGTTTGACGCGCTGAAGCCCGTGGATGCGATTCACGAGACTTTATCGCCGGTCTATGAAACCGTGCGAATCCTATCGCGGGAATTGCCGTCCGAGACGACTCTGATCGGTTTCGCGGGCGCGCCCTGGACGGTGGCCACCTATATGATCGCCGGGCGCGGCACGCCGGATCAGGGCCCGGCCCATGCGCTGCGCGAGGGCAATGTGGCGTTGTTCGAGGCCCTGCTGGATCGGATTACGCTGGCGACGATCGAATATCTGTCGGCCCAGATCGAGGCCGGAGCCGAGGTGGTCAAGATCTTTGACAGCTGGGCCGGGTCCCTGAAGGGCGAGGCATTCCAGAAATATGCGGTCGAGCCGTGCCGTGTGATCACTCAGGCCATCAAAGAACGTCATCCCGGAATTCCGGTCATCGGTTTCCCGCGCGAGGCCGGAGAGGGCTATGTTGGGTTTGCCAAGGCGACTGGTGTGGATTGTGTGGCGCTGGACAATTCGGTCGCGCCGGATTGGGCGGCGGCCCATGTGCAGGTGGATGGTTGTGTGCAGGGCAATTTGGCCTCGTCCCATATGGTGACGGGTGGTCAGGCTTTGGTGGATGAGACGCGGAAGATTGTTGAGGCGTTTTCCAAGGGGCCGCATATTTTCAATCTGGGGCATGGGATCACGCCGGATGCGGATCCTGAGAATGTGCAGCTGATGATTGACACGGTGCGCGCGCGTTAAGCTGGGTGGAAGGGGGCCAGCCCCCTTCTTGGCCTGCGGCCAATTCATCCCCCGAGATATTTTTGGCCAGATGAAGGGCGGATCAGTCTTTGGTGTCGAGGTCGACGAGAATCTCGGCCCGGTGTTCATCGCGATTTGGGCTGGGTTTTGGTTGCCAGTCATGGGTAGAGAATCGTGGGGCGGCGTGGGCTTGCAGGGTGCCGTTCTGAGTTGTCCAAGTTTGGCGGCTTTGGTTCATTGGGTGGTCAAGTGCCTGTTCGGGGCTGAGGACCGGCGCGACGCAGGCGTCTGAGCCGTGGAACAGGTGTGCCCAGTGGTCGCGCGGTTGTTTGGCGAAAATCGCTATAAGGCGTTTGGTGAGCGTGGGCCAGCGCGTGATGTCATACTGCTGTTCAAAGTCCGGGTCTTCTGACAGGCCGAGTAGCTGCAGGAATGTGGCGTAGAATTTGGGTTCCAGGCATTGCACCGTGATGAAGCCGCCGTCGGCGCAGCTGTAGGTGCGGCTCCAATGGGGGCCGTCGAGAAGGCTTTGACCTCTGATTTCATCAAGATTTTCGGTTTGCCGCAGGCTCATCAGCAGGTTCATCATATGGGCCGAGCCGTCGTAGATGGCGGCATCGACGACGGTGCCTTCCCCTGTCTTTTTAGCATGTAGCAGGCCGGCCAGGAGGCCCGCCACCAGATACATGGCACCACCGCCGATGTCGCCCACCAGAGTCGCGGGAGTTTGTGGTGGCTGACCTGCTTGCGACGCGTACCAGAGCGCGCCGGACAGCGCGATATAGTTCAGGTCATGCCCCGCGGTGTTGGCCAGCGGGCTGTTCTGGCCCCAACCAGTCATGCGGCCATAGACCAGTTTGGGGTTCAGGGCGTGGCAAGGAGCCGGGCCGAGGCCCAGCTTTTCCATGACACCTGGGCGGAATCCTTCGATAAGTGCGTCTCCAGAAGCGATCAGGCGTTGGGTGATGTCCAGATCGTCCGAGTCTTTCAGATCCAACGCAATCGACCGTTTGCCGCGATCCAGCACCGATTGCTCGGGCATTCCGGGTGTTCCTGCCCCTCCCTTGCGGTGGATGGTGATCACATCTGCGCCCATATCTGCCAGCAACATGGCGGCGAAGGGCGCGGGGCCCAGCCCTTCGAATTCGATGATCCGAAAACCGTTCAGCATTTTGCCGCTCCTATAAGTATCGCCGCAGGGTTTCGGGAATGCCGGCGAATTGCAAGCCCGAGCAGGGTTCGGCAAAATCCGCGTAACGGCCGGTGCGGAATGGGTCTGTTCTGCGCTCGCCCACCGGGGTAGGGTCGCCGTCAGGACAGGGAAACAGCATGACCACCATTCTTTCGATCAGGGATTTGCGAAAATCCTATGCTGACGGGTTTGAAGCGCTTAAGGGCGTGACTTTGGACATTCGGCAGGGTGAGATTCTGGCCTTGCTGGGTCCGAATGGCGCGGGCAAAACAACTCTGATTTCAACCATCTGCGGAATTACCACGCCGAGCTCGGGTACAGTTACGGTCGGAGGGCATGACATCCAGTCCGACTTTCGCGCTGCGCGCCGGATGATCGGCCTTGTCCCGCAGGAGATCGCGCTGGAGCCATTCGAAAAAGTCTGGAACACGGTACGTTTGTCGCGTGGGCTGTTTGGCTTGGGCCGAGATGACGCGCGGATCGAAGAGATCCTGCGCAAGCTGTCCCTGTGGGACAAGCGCCGCAACGCCATCAAAGAGCTGTCGGGCGGGATGAAGCGCAGGGTGCTGATCGCAAAAGCGTTGGCGCATGAGCCGCGCGTGCTGTTTCTGGATGAACCCACTGCCGGTGTTGATGTCGAATTGCGCAAGGATATGTGGGAGATCGTGGCCGAACTGAAACAGGCCGGCGTCACGATCATTCTGACCACTCATTACATCGAAGAGGCCGAAGCAATTGCCGACCGCGTTGGTGTCATCGACAAAGGCGAATTGCTGCTGGTTCAGGACAAGAACACTCTGATGGCGCAAATGGGCAAGAAGCAGATCGAAGTCATGTTGACCGATCCCATCGCGTCGATCCCCGACAGTCTTGCAGCGCATAACCTGACGCTGAATGGCAATGGCGATGCCCTGATTTATACCTACGATACCCATGCCGACCGCACCGGCATCACCACGTTGCTGAACGATGTGGCGCAAGCCGGGCTCATTCTGCGCGACGTGCAGACCCGCCAGTCGAGCCTGGAAGAAATATTTGTCAATCTGGTGTCGGGAGAGCCCGCATGAACTGGTCCGCAATCGCTTCTATTTACCGGTTCGAAATGGCCCGGTTCTTCCGGACGCTGGCACAGAGCTTTTTGTCTCCGGTTCTGTCGACCTCTTTGTATTTCGTCGTCTTCGGTACTGCGATCGGCAGTCGTATCCAAGAAGTTGAGGGCGTATCCTATGGCGCGTTCATCGTGCCGGGTTTGATCATGCTGTCGGTGGTGACGTTGTCGATATCGAACGCGTCTTTCGGGATTTATTTCCCCAAATTCCTTGGCACGATCTACGAGCTGCTCTCGGCCCCTGTGAACTTTATCGAGATCGTGGTCGGCTATGTGGGGGCGGCGGCGACCAAGGCGCTTTTTGTAGGGGTGGTGATCCTGATCACGGCGACGTTTTTTGTGGATTTACGGATCGAACATCCGCTGGCGATGGTGGCTTTTCTGGTGCTGACTTGCCTCAGTTTCTCATTGCTTGGATTCATAATTGGCATCTGGGCAGGCAACTTCGAGCAGATGTCACTGGTGCCGCAACTGGTGGTAACGCCGTTGATCTTTTTGGGGGGCACATTCTATTCGATCTCGATGCTGCCGCCGGTTTGGCAAACGATCACATTGTTCAATCCGGTAGTCTATCTGATTTCAGGTTTCAGATGGTCGTTTTATGGGCTGGCGGATGTGCCGATAGGCTTCAGCTTACTGGCAATCGTGGTCTTTACAGGCATTTGCCTTGGCATCATCTGGTGGATTTTCAAAACCGGCTGGCGCATTCGCAGCTAGGGTACGTTTGGCGTTGCATTTTTGCCCATCAACTCCGGGAAATGTGATCCGGCTGCATCTAACGTTCAAACGGTCCCTTGTTTAGCACAATGGCGCACTCTACATCGGCTCCCATGAAACTCAGCCTGCCCTTTGTCAAAAAGCAGCCATGCGTGGCCATTGTGCGTCTGTCCGGAGCCATCGGAATGGCCGGCCGAGGGTCGATGTCCGACACGTCGCTGGCCCCGGTTCTTGAGAAAGCCTTTCGCAAAGGCAAACCCGCCGCCGTCGCGCTCGAGGTCAACTCGCCTGGTGGCTCACCGGTTCAAAGTTCTTTGATCGGTGCGCGTATTCGGCGGTTATCTGAGGAATTAAACGTTCCTGTCATAGCATTTGTCGAAGACGTCGCCGCCTCGGGCGGGTATTGGCTGGCAGCTGCCGCTGACGAGATTTATGCAGACGACAGTTCGGTTCTGGGGTCCATCGGAGTGATCTCATCCGGCTTTGGCGCGCATGTACTTTTGAAACGTCAGGGGATCGAGCGGCGCGTGCATACGGCCGGAGAGTCGAAATCCATGCTCGACCCGTTCTCGCCCGAAAAGAAAGAGGACGTTGCCCGGCTAGAGCGCCTTTTGGGTGATATTCACGAAAATTTCATCGCCCATGTCAAAACCCGGCGTGATGGAAAACTGGATGAGAGTCAGGACCTGTTCACCGGCGAGATTTGGCTGGCGCGTCGCGCGCAGGAATTGGGATTGATCGACGGGATTGCTCATCTGAAACCCAAGATGCAAGAGCGGTTCGGCGACAAGGTAAAATTCCGGCGCTATGGTTTGCGGAAACCTTTGTGGTCCCGGTTCGGTGCTTCTTTGGCACAAGATGCGATTGCAGGGCTTGAGGAACGCGCGGCGTATGCGCGTTTTGGGTTGTGACGTGATTATCAAGATTGTCACCCTCTTCCTGATCGCCATGGGCGTGTTGGCCATGTTTGGTAAGCTGCGTTTTCCCGGACAGAAAAGGTTGCAATCGGCACGGTGTCCGCGCTGCGGGCGGTTCAGGATCGGTAAAGGCCCCTGCGCCTGCAAAAAAGGAGGCCGTACATGACGGCATGGCTGTTATCCGGCCTCGGATTGCTGATCCTGTTGCTGGCAGGGGATGCGCTTGTGCGTGGTGCGGTAAACCTGAGCCTGCGTCTGGGCGTACCTGCGTTGATCGTCAGTCTGACGATTGTGGCCTTTGGCACTTCGGCGCCTGAATTGTTGATCGCTATCAGTGCGATCAAGGAAAACGCGCCGGGTATTGCGCTCGGCAACGTGGTCGGGTCGAACACGGCCAACATCCTGCTGGTACTGGGCCTTCCAGCGTTGCTTGCCACTTTGCACACAAGCGAATGCGACAGCCGCAAGAACTATGTCTTCATGATCATGGCCACAGTGTTGTTTATTGGGTTGGCTTTCTTGGGCGAATTCAATCTGGTCAGCGGAGGTATCCTGCTGGCTGCACTGGCTCTGGTCCTTTGGAATGCCTTCCGCGAGGCCCATGCCCATCGGAAAGCCTGTGGTGAGGCTTGCAACGATGACGAAGAACTGGATGGTCTCGAAGAGGCCGACCCGGATATGCCGTACTGGAAGGTCGCGATCTATCTGCTGCTGGGTCTGATCGGATTGCCGATGGGCGCGCATCTGCTGGTCGAAAACGCAACCGTGATCGCGCGCACCTATGGGATCAGTGAAACGATTATCGGTCTGACTTTGGTGGCGGTCGGTACGTCTCTGCCCGAATTGGCCACGACTGTTATGGCGGCGTTGCGGCGTCAGGCAGACGTTGCGCTAGGTAACGTGATCGGGTCAAACATGTTCAACCTGTTGGCCATTGTCGGTATCGCGACATTGGTCGGACGAATTCCGGTTGATCCCGAGTTCCTGCAATTCGATCTGTGGGTCATGCTGGGCGCATCATTGCTGCTGATCCCGTTCGTGTTTTTCAAGAAAGATATCACGCGAGTGTGGGGCTTGCTGTTGACCCTGCTCTATGCGGTCTACATCGTCACATTGCTGGCGTAATGTGACGGAGAGTCCCCGATGACCCGAGCCCTTGTAACCGGAGCAGGTATTCGCCTTGGCCGGGCCATGGCCCTGTATCTGGCGCAGCGTGGATATGATGTAGCTGTCCACTATGCTTCGTCCGAACAACCGGCGTCGGATGTCGTGGCCGAAATACGATCAACGGGTCGCAATGCTGTTGCCCTACAAGCCGACCTGCTGGACGAGGCGCAGGTGAACGCCCTTTTGCCCCGCGCGGCCGAGGCATTGGGCGGGTCGATCACCTGTCTGGTCAACAACGCCTCGATCTTTGAATACGACAATATCCAAACGGCCACGCGGCAAAGCTGGGACCGGCACCTCGAAAGTAACCTGCGCGCGCCTTTTGTGCTGACCCAGGCGATGGCTGAACAAGGGTTGCAGCCCGACACCGATGCGGCAGGCGAACCGGTCGCAACCGGTCTTATCGTCAATATGGTCGACATGCGGGTACGCAAGCTGACCCCCGAGTTCATGTCCTACACCATCGCCAAGATGGGCCTGTGGGCGCTGACCCGCACTGCTGCGCAAGCGTTGACCCCGGCGATCCGCGTCAACGCAATCGGTCCCGGTCCCACGATGCAGGGGCACCGCCAAAGCGTCGATCACTTTAATGCGCAACGGCGGAGCACGGTATTGGAGCGCGGCGCGAACCCTTCGGACATCACTGCCGCGCTGGGGTATTTTCTGGATGCACAGGCGGTCACAGGGCAGCTTTTGTGTGTGGATGGGGGGCAGCATCTTGGCTGGCAAACTCCGGATGTTTTGGGCGTTGAATAGGTAATTCTCAGATAAGTTTTGCACCGCTCTCATTTCCGTTACCAACACGTTACAAAAATGTATTGTTTTTCATGCACTTGTCTTGATTTATAAAAAATAACGTTGAAAAACAGTTGGTTAGGTTATTGCCTAATTTTTGTGCAAACCAAGGAATCCTTAATGAATTAAGGGAAAATCGCGATACCCGGAAACTTATCTTCATACTTATCCACAGAAACCGTGGATTTGTTTTCTCTTGATCTGAGGCGCTCAAGATTGCAGCCATGGTCAGGGAATCATATTTCAGACACATGACCGTCCAGAACGAATCGAACTCCGAAACCCAAAGCGTTGGATACGAATGTATACAGCGATATGTGAAAACGCTGGACAGCTCTCCGGGCGTTTACCGGATGTTGGATGCGGACAGTCGGGTTCTTTATGTCGGCAAGGCGCGAAACCTGAAGGCGCGGGTGTCGAACTATACGCGGCCTGGACATTCGGGGCGGATCGAGAAGATGATCGCCGCGACGGCTTCGATGATGTTTCTGACCACGCGGACCGAGACCGAGGCGCTGCTGCTGGAGCAGAACCTGATCAAGCAGCTCAAGCCTAAGTACAATGTGCTGCTGCGCGACGATAAGAGTTTTCCGAACATTCTGGTCGCCAAGGATCATGGGTTTCCGCAGATCAAGAAACATCGCGGGGCGAAGAAAGAAAAGGGCGCCTATTTTGGCCCCTTCGCCAGTGCGGGTGCCGTTAACCGGACGCTGAACCAGCTGCAAAAAGCGTTCCTGCTGCGCAACTGCTCGGATTCCATGTTCGACAGCCGGACGCGGCCCTGTCTGCTGTATCAGATTAAGCGCTGTTCTGGGCCGTGTGTTGGGTTGATCTCGGAAAGCGACTACGGCGAAAGCGTCAAGGATGCAGAACGTTTCCTGTCGGGCCGGTCGACCAAGGTGCAAGAAGAACTGGCCGAACAGATGATGGCCGCGTCCGAGGCGATGGAGTTCGAACGCGCCGCCAGCCTGCGCGACCGAATCCGGGCGCTGACGCAGGTGCAGACAAGCCAAGGCATCAACCCGCGCGGCGTGGCAGAGGCGGATGTGATCGGCCTCTATATGGATAGTGGGCAAGCCTGTGTGCAGGTGTTCTTTATCCGGGCCAACCAGAACTGGGGCAACAAGGACTTTTACCCTCGGGTCGGGGCGGATGTGTCGCCGGCCGAGGTGATGGAGGCTTTCCTTGGTCAGTTCTACGACAACAAGGAGCCGCCGCGTCAGTTGATCCTGTCGGACGGGGTCGAGAACGCTGATCTGATGCAGGACGCGCTGTCGGAAAAGGCCGGTCGCAAGGTCGAAATCTTTGTGCCGCAGCGCGGTGAGAAACAAGAACTGGTCGCCGGGGCCCTGCGCAACGCGCGTGAGTCGCTGGCCCGTCGCATGTCGGAAAGCGCCACGCAAGCCAAGCTTTTGCGTGGCGTGGCCGAGGCGTTTGATCTGGACACGCCACCCGAGCGGATTGAGGTTTACGATAACAGCCATATCCAAGGCACCAACGCGGTGGGTGGGATGATCGTAGCGGGCCCCGAGGGGTTCATGAAAAACGCCTATCGCAAGTTCAACATCCGGGGCGATGACCTGACGCCGGGCGACGACTTTGGCATGATGAAAGAGGTCCTGACCCGCCGTTTCACTCGTCTGTTGAAAGAAGACCCAGACCGGGACAAGGGCCATTGGCCCGACCTGCTTTTGATCGACGGCGGCGCTGGGCAGGTCAGCGCGGTGCATGAGATCATGGTCGAACACGGTGTCGAAGACATCCCGATGGTCGGCGTCGCCAAAGGTGTGGATCGCGACCACGGCAAAGAGGAATTCCACCGCATCGGCCAACGCGCCTTTGCGCTGAAACGTAACGATCCGGTGCTGTATTTCATTCAACGCCTGCGGGATGAGGCGCACCGCTTCGCCATCGGCACCCATCGCGCCAAACGGGCCAAGGCGGTGGGGGCGACACCTCTGGACGAAATCCCCGGCGTAGGGTCGGCGCGCAAACGCGCCCTGTTGACCCATTTCGGCAGCGCCAAAGCGGTTAGCCGGGCCAATCTGGCGGATCTCAGGGCGGTGGACGGGATTTCAGCCGGGTTGGCGCAGAAGGTCTATGATTTCTTCCACGACAAGGGCTAGGCTCGCCGCCCGCGCCACAGGATATACAGCCCCGAGGCCACGATCAGCGCCGACCCGATCCACATGGTCTGGTCCAGCCGCTCACCAAACATGACCACGCCCAACCCGATCCCGAACAGCAGCCGGGAATAGCGGAAAGGCGTGACGGATGAGACCTCACCCGTGCGCATCGCCTTCATCAGCGCGGCATAGGCCATGACGCCCATGATGACTGCGCCGGTCATATGCAGGCTGACTTGCGGGCTTAAGGGCTGCATCGGTGTGCCCTCCCAGAACCGATAGGCCAGACCGGCGATTATGATGCAAAGGAACCCGTAGAACCCCAGCACCTCGGTCCCCAGTGACGCGGGCGCGGCGCGGCTGGCCAGATCGCGCCCGGCAAAGCCCAGCATCCCCAGCACCGCAAGGATGGACAGGGCCGAGAAGCTGTCCCCGGTCGGTTGGATGATGATCACGACGCCGACAAGGCCGATCAGAATGGCGCTCCACCGGCGCCAGCCGACGGTTTCGCCAAAAACCAGTGCGGCCCCGGCGACGACGACCAAGGGCGTAGCCTGCAGGATCACCGTGGCCGATGACAGCGGAGTAAGCGCGATGGCCAGCACATAGAACAACCGCCCCAGGATTTCGAATACCGCACGCACCTTCATCGGGCGCGACAGTACATCGGCTTGAAACAGCCGTGTGCCGCGCAGCAGGGCCACCACGGCATAGATCACCGCGCCGCCTGCGCCGAACAGAACCAGCACCTGCCAGATCGGAATCGCCGCCGAGGCCGCTTTGATCAGCGCATCCTCAAGCGCGAACAGTGCCATTGCGGCGATCATCCATGCGCTGCCGATCAGGTTCGATCGGGGGTCGGTTTGAATGTGACGGGTCATGTATCGCTCTGTCTTGGCCAGTCGCCAATCTGACCGCAAAGCCCGCGCGCGCCAAGCCGTGTGATTGGGGTTGCGACCCTTTGACCCCGAAGGCCACAACTGCCTGTGATCGGGGCAGATTTTCAATGGCCCATCTTTTATGTCCTGAACCGGCGATGTAGAGTTTTCTTCATGAAGTGGAACTTGCCCAATATCCTGACCGTACTGCGCCTTCTGGCCGCCCCCGGTCTGGCCGTGATGTTTTTGTATTTCACCCGGCCCTATGCCGACTGGTTTGCCCTGATCCTGTTCATGTCAGCGGCGATCACCGACTGGTTCGACGGGTATCTGGCCCGTGCTTGGAAACAGGAAACCAAGATCGGAGCGATGCTGGACCCGATTGCTGACAAGGCGATGGTGGTGATCGCGCTGATGATACTTGTGGGCTATTCGACCGAGCATTGGACGCCTTGGCTGGTGCTGCCCGCCACCGTGATTCTATTCCGCGAGGTCTTTGTTTCGGGGTTGCGGGAATATCTGGGCGATGTGGCGGGAACTTTGAAAGTGACCAAGCTGGCCAAATGGAAGACCACAGCGCAGATGTTTGCCATTGCGGTTTTGTTTTCACAGGGAATTTTTGAACACTACTTTGTCATGGCCACGTTTGGCATGGACCCTGCGACCATTGATCAGGTTCTCATTGGACAGCTTGAGGACGTAAACCACATCCGTTGGCATCTGGAAGGTATGTTCTGGTCGGGCCGGATCGGTTTGTGGCTGTTGTGGATCGCGGCGACGCTGACGTTGATCACCGGCTATGACTACCTACGTAAAGCCATGCCCCATCTGAAGGAGAGCTAAGCGATGGATGTGCTGTATTTCGCATGGGTGCGCGAACGCATCGGTCTGCCCAAGGAAAAGGTCGAAACACAGGCCGCAACCGTATCCGAGCTGGTCGCGGAACTGACCGCGCGCGAAGATCGCTACGCCGCCGCTTTCGCCGACCTGTCGGCGCTGCGCGTGGCGCTGGATCAGGAACTGTCGGACTTTGACGCCCCTTTGTCGGGCGTGCGCGAAGTTGCGTTCTTTCCGCCGATGACAGGTGGCTAAGATGCGGATCGTCGTACAAGAAGCCCCTTTCGACATGGGGGCCGAGGCCAACGCCTTTGCTGCCGGAGATGAGGCCGCAAATGGGGCCATCGTAACCTTCACCGGCGTTGTGCGCGATCTAGCTACGGGCGATTTGGACGTGATGGAGATCGAGCATTATCCCGGCATGACCGAGCGCGCCCTGACCAAGATCGCCGAAGAAGCACAGTCGCGCTGGTCGCTGGGCGATGTGCTGGTGATTCATCGCCACGGAAGGCTGGCTCCGGGGGATCGGATCATGATGGTGGCCACAGCCTCGCCTCATCGCAAGGACGCGTTCGAGGCGGCAGAATACCTGATGGATTACCTGAAATCCCGCGCGCCGTTCTGGAAGAAAGAGATCACCAATTCCGGTGCTGACTGGGTCGCTGCCAAGGACGAGGACGAGGACGCGCTGACGCGCTGGTGATTTAATCCGCGTTGTTGATCCGCCCGCGCAGCTCTTCGGCCTCTTGCCTCGCTGCGCGCAGCCCATCCATGGCCGCGGACAGCTCGGCCTCGGTTTGCGTCAGCTGGTTGGTCAGTTCGGCCTCGCGCTGCTGCAGATAGGTGATGGCCTGATCGCGGGTTTCCTCGGCCTCATGCAACTCCTGGCTCATGCGGTCCAGATCGGCTACGTCGCTTTGGCGCACGCGGGACAGGCGATGGGCCAGCCAGTTGGCGAACCACCCCATACAAAACGCTGCAAACAAAATGACGGCGGTGGCGATGATGAATTCTAGTCTGTTCAACTTACTGGTCCCCTGCGCCGGTTTCTTCGGCGTCTGTTTGTGCGTCTTCTGACGGCTGTGTGTCCTGTTCCAGCGCTTCCAGACCCGTCTCGGAATTGGCGACGGGTTCAGGGCGGATCAGGCGAAATTCAATCCGACGGTTTTCCTCGCGACCTTCCTCGGAGCCATTGTCGGCGATAGGTTGCGTTTCGCCGTATCCCACTGCAGTGTAGCTTGCGGTGGGAACGCGCCGTCCGCGCAGCTCGTTTAGGATGGACTGTGCCCGAGCCTGGCTGAGTTGCTGATTCATCTCTTCCCGGCCCTGACTGTCGGTGTGGCCCTGGATCTCCATCCGGATTGGGCCGCATTCGCGCAGAATGTCGGCGATCTGGTTCACAGTATCACGCGAATCCGCCGCCACCGTGGCCGAGCCAGGTTCGAAGGCGATCTTGCTGGACGTCTGAACTTCGGCAATGCGGTCTTCGCATTGCTCGGGGTCTGGCAGTGCGTCTTCGGGTTCCGGAGGTTTCTGGTAGGTGATCGAAAGTGTGTATTCCTGCGCTTCGCCTAGCTTGTCGGACAAAAGGCCAGCGATGCGCGCTCTGGTGTCGGGTTCATGGCTGACGCCGATCAGCATGACATCGTCCGGCGTCACAGTCAAAGCACCATTGTGCAGTAATGACAGCGCCTCAAGCCCGGCCAGGACGCGCACGGCCCAGTCGGTGGGCAGGTCAGGCACAACGCGAGTTGCGGTATAAACCTGTTCCGAGCCAAACGCCGCGCGGGCATAGCTGTCGACCATGTCCCTAAGGGTTTCATCACCCAAGCGTCCGCGCATTTGGACCAGCCCTTCGGGGCTGCGCGTGGCAGAAAACTCGGGCGGGCCTGTGGGTTCGTCGGTTTCAGGCTCGGGCAGGACGGCGTGAAGGGCGAAGACCTCGGGCAGCGCATTCTCAAGCTCGCCTACCACGCGGTCGAAAGTGGCGGCGTTCGTACCCATCTCGGCGACCAGCGTGATGTCGGCGTCAGACATGGTCACAGATCCCAAACCGATCTGAGCCAACGCCTTGATGCTGAGCGTTGCGGCCTCGGACCAGCGGGGTGATGGAACGCCCAACCCGATCGTACAGGTGTAGGGTCCGGTCAGCCCTGCCGCTTCAGCCGTGGCAATGATAGCGTTTCGGGAATCCTGATCAGGCGCCGAACACGCGTCGAAATGACCGCCTTCGGCATCGACAATGTAGCGCAGCGTAAACGGCGTGATCACCGGCCGCGGGGCCGTGATCGACAATCCGATCCTAAGGCTGGGTGGCGCAGCACGCGTCAAATCCTGTTCAAGCCGTTCCTTTTCCTGCTGGCTGTCGGCGATAGCGGTAATCCTCACCAACCCCGGACTGGCCGAAATCTTGGCGCGTGGAAGCCGAACAAGGGCTTCGATCGCGTAGGTTAGTGCCTCATCCCAGCCTTTGGGCTTGGGATAGTCGGCGGTCTCAAGAAGGTCCGATACATTGTCCCCGTCCAGCCGATGCAAACGCTCCATCAATGCCTCGCGGTCCTGGCTGAGCGGGACCAGACCTATCACCGAAATACCGCTGTCATTGCGCAGAATTTCGGCTGAAAACTTGGGTGGTGCCAGTTGGGTTGTTGGAGCGACTTCCATCTCGTCAATAACGCGCGAGGTGTCGACTTCGGTGCCGGCAGCGGTCAGGGCGCTGAAACGCGCGGCTTCGTCAGCAGCGGTGCCAGTCAGTATGACGCGCAAGCCGTCAGATTCGACCTCGGCCCAGTCATGGCCTTTCAGATCAAGCGCGCGGCGCACCGCGAATTCCGATGCCTCTTCGACCTTGGTGACCGAGTAACTGGCGGCCAGCAGAGACAGCCCGGCAGAAACCAGGAAGATAAAGGCAACAGCTAGGAGATAAGGCAGGCGCATGTGCAGACAGAAGACTCCTCGGGTGATTGAGCCGGACTCTTACAGAGGCCCGGCCCGAGGTGCAATCAGACCAGCAAGGCCACGCAAAGGAAGATCAGCGGAATAAGGCCGGTGTCGCGATTTGCGCGGAACAACTGCAGCAGTTTGGCGTTGTCCTCGGTGTCCAGTCCGCGCAATTGCCACGCCATGTGCCACCCCATCGCCCAAGGCCCGGCCAGCGCAACAAAAAGCGCCATGATCGAGGCCTGAGTCGTTGCCGCGTCGATTATCGCCAGCCCCATCAACGACACGGTTGCAACGAGGAAGTATTTCAGCCATCTGGCTGTATCCGAACCAAACAGGCGTGCAGTGGATTTGATGCCGATCAACTCGTCATCTTCGGCGTCCTGATGGGCATAGATCGTGTCGTAGAACAGCGTCCAGGCGATTCCGGCCAGATAGAGCGTGATCGCGGGCACCCCGACCGTTCCGGTATGCGCTGCCCAGGCCAGCAGAATGCCCCAGTTGAACGCCAGTCCCAAAAACACTTGGGGCCACCATGTAAAGCGTTTTGCGAACGGATATATTGTCACCGGCAACAGCGACAAGACGCCCATCGCGATCGCAGCTTGATTGAAGGTCAGCAGAATACCCAACGCCAACAGGCATTGCAGCCCCATCCAGACAACCGCTTGTCGTACCGTGACCTGACCTGATGGGATCGGACGCGACCGAGTACGCTCGACCTGAGCGTCGAACTCGCGATCAGTGATGTCGTTCCACGTGCAGCCCGCGCCGCGCATCAGAAAAGCGCCGATTGCGCAGCCAACGGCGATCCAAAGGTCTTCCCATCGCGGGGTGCCATCGCTGAGGATGGCCAGCGCAAGACCCCACCAGCAGGGAATCAGCAAAAGCCATGTGCCGATGGGCCGGTCTGCGCGGCTTAGGCGCAGATAGGGGCGGGTGAAGGCGGGCGCATGGGTGTCGACCCAGTTGCCGCTTACGGCATCAGCGACCTGACCGTCTGGTGTTGGGGCATTGCCTTGCATATTAAGGTCTCATGAGTGCAAAGATCAGACTGTATGTAGAGCACCCTTTGGGTCCGGGGCAATCGGTTCCTTTGACGCGTGATCAGGCCCACTACCTGTTTGGCGTCATGCGGCTGGCCGTGGGCGGGCAGGTGGCTCTGTTTAACGGCCAAGATGGCGAGTGGCTTGCCGACGTGGCCGAGGCGGGCAAGCGTGGCGGCGTGCTGTCCTGCGCCCGCCAGACCAAACCACTGCAAATGCCGCCCGATCTGTGGTTCCTGTTTGCGCCGATCAAAAAGGCGCGCACCGATTTCATTGTCGAAAAAGCAGCCGAGATGGGGGCTGCGCGTATCCTGCCCGTGCAGACTGAATTCACCAATTCCGAGCGTATCCGCCAAGACCGCCTTCAGGCGCATGCCGTTGAGGCGGCAGAGCAATGCGGCGGAACTTACGTGCCCGAGGTTTCCGATCTGCAGCGGCTTGATCGCGTGCTGGATGCGTGGGAAGACCGACAACTGATGTTCTGCGACGAGGCAGAGGTTGGGTCGGTCCTGCGATTGGCAGCCAATGAAACGGGCCAGCCCTGGGCCATTCTCATCGGGCCCGAGGGTGGGTTTTCGGATCGCGAACGGGCCCGCTTGTCTGGTCTTTCCTACGCACATGTGGTCAGCCTTGGGCCACGTATTCTGCGCGCGGATACAGCAGCGGTGGCGGCGCTGACCATGTGGCAGCAGGCACTGGGGGATTGGTCATGAGCTGGCAACAGGCCCAACAAGAGGACGTGCCACGCATCACCCGGTTTTTGTCCGACCACATTCAGACCTCGATGTTTCCTCTGGCCAATCTGCGGGATTTTGGTTTGAGGGGCACGGACCCTCGTGCTTTGAACGTCTGGACTTTGGGTGACGGCCCTCGCGCGGTCTTCGCGATCACTAATGAGGGCATGGTCCTGACCCAGTGCCCGGACTGTTCCGATGACGAGCTTATGGCCGCGATTGACCTGATCCGGGGGCGTCCCTTGTTCGGCATCGCCGCCGAGGCGGCTCAGGCGCGGCGTATCATGCAGATGGCGGGATGGGCCGGCAGACCCGCGACGCTCAACAGTGATGAACCGGGCTTTACGCTGGACCTGACACAGCTTGTCGTGCCGGACACGACGGGCGCTATGCTGGAACCCTTAAGCGGGTTTTACGGGGACATTGCCGAAGGCTGGCGGACCGACTATTTGATCGAGGCGATGGATTTCGATCCCGCCCGCGCACGCAAACAGGCGCGTAAGGACTTTGTCGCTTATACTCAGCGCAACTCACATCGAATATTGCTGATCGACGGGCAGCCCGTGGCCATGACCGGGTTCAACGCACGCTTGCCTGACGTTGTCCAGATCGGAGGGGTTTATACCCCGCCCGAACTGCGTGGGCGGGGGTATGCCCGCTTGGCGGTTGGGTTGCATCTGCTTGAGGCAAACGCCAGTGGTGTGTCCCGTGCCGTTCTGTTTGCGGCTTCTGATTCCGCAGCGCGTGCCTATATGGCTATTGGATTCAAACCGGCAGGGCAGTTTTCACTGATCCTGTTCAAAGACCCAAAGGACCCGGCATGAGCTTTATCCGACCCGAAGCCAAACTGGCCCTGTGGCGCTGGCGCGAAGTGTTGGTTGCCGTGGCCGTCCTGCTCGTTGGCCTTAGCTGGATCAGCGGCCCCGGCGGATTGCTGGGCTGGATGGGCTGGGTTCTGGTTGCCGTGGCCGTGGCGCTGGCCGTCATAGGTTTTCAGCGCGCGCGATTCCGTACTGGGGCAGGCGGCCCCGGCGTTGTCACCATCGACGAAGGTCAGATCACCTATCTGGGCCCGCTGGACGGCGGCATGGTCGCCGCACGCGAGATCGAACGGCTGGCACTGGACCCGACCTCGAACCCGGCGCATTGGGTGCTGTCTCAGCCGGGCCAGCCAACGCTTCACATTCCCGTGAATGCCGAAGGTGCAGAGGCGCTGTTTGATGTGTTCTCGAACCTGCCGGGGCTGAAAACCGAGCAAATGCTGGCCGAACTGAACGGCGGTGCGGTGCATCCTGTAGTGATCTGGGAAAAGCGCCCGATGCGCCCGGCGCATCTGCGGCTGCATTGACACTGGCGGCATTTCCCCCCACGACTGACCCAAAGACAGACACATCAGGATCGGAGAGCGGTTCATGTCCATCCCCCAGTCCGGCGGCGGGCCGATCGAACGCCACGAACAGCTAGCGGAATATCTGGAATCGGGCTGCAAGCCCAAAGCCGATTGGCGCATCGGGACCGAGCATGAAAAGTTCGGCTATTGCAAGGACACGCTGAAACCGCTGCCGTTCGAGGGCAAGCGTTCCATTGTTGCGGTGCTTGAGGGTCTGCGCGACCGCCATGGCTGGGCCGAGGTGCGCGAGGGCGACAACCTGATCGGTCTGGAAAAGGACGGCGCGAATGTCAGCCTGGAACCCGGCGGTGCGCTGGAACTATCGGGCGCTCCGCTGGAGACGATCCACGAGACCTGCGATGAGGTGAACACCCACCTGCGCGAGGTGAAGGATATCGCCGATGAGATCGGCGTGGGCTTCATCGGTCTGGGTGCGGCTCCGATCTGGACCCATGACGAGATGCCGTTGATGCCCAAGGGCCGCTATCGGCTGATGAACGACTACATGGAAAAGGTCGGCACCATGGGCCGCGCCATGATGCGGCGTACCTGTACTGTTCAGGTAAATATCGACTTTGGGTCCGAGGCCGACATGGTCCAGAAACTACGTGTCGCGCTGGCCCTGCAGCCGGTGGCGACGGCGCTGTTTGCCAATTCGCCTTTCTTCGAGGGCAAGCCCAACGGCCAGAAAAGCTGGCGCAGCCATATCTGGCGGCATCTAGATGATGCGCGGACGGGCATGTTGCCGTTTGTGTTCGAAGAGGGCTTTGGGTTCGAGCGTTACGTGCAATACGCGCTCGATGTGCCGATGTATTTCGCCTATCGCGACGGGCAGTATATCAACGCGCTGGGCATGTCCTTCCGCGACTTCCTGCAGGGCAAACTGCCCGCGCTGCCCGGTGAGACGCCGACGCTCAGCGATTGGGCCGACCACCTGACCACCGCTTTCCCCGAGGCTCGCATCAAGAAATACATGGAGATGCGCGGCGCCGATGGCGGCCCGTGGCGACGCCTGTGCGCGCTGCCTGCCTTCTGGGTCGGTCTGACCTACGATCAGGGTGCGCTGGATGCGGCGTGGGATCTGGTCAAAGGCTGGGACGCGGACACCCGCGAAGAACTGCGCGTTCAGGCTGCCGTTCAGGGTCTTCAGGCACAGGTTGGCGGCATCAAAATGCACGATTTGGCACGCGAGGTCGTGGCGATCTCCGAGGCTGGTCTGAAATCCCGCGCCTTCCCCGGCGCAGGTGGTCTGGTGCCGGACGAGACGCATTTCCTGAACGCGCTGAAGGAAAGCATCGACACAGGGAAAGTCCCCGCCGATGAGTTGCTGGATCACTACAATGGCGACTGGAATGGCGATCTGACCCGGATTTATCCCGAATACAGCTATTGATCAGCACCGTCCCGCTTGCATTCGCGGGGCGGGGCCGATAGCAGGTTGGCGACCAAATTCAGAGGGCGTCATGGACGATCTTAAGGCAAAATATCTGGGCCAAATCGCCGAAGCGGGCGACGAGAGCGCGCTTGAGGCGATCCGCGTCGCCGCCGTGGGCAAAAAAGGCGAGGTCGCGCTGAAGATGCGCGAGCTGGGCAAAATGACCCCCGAGGAACGCCAGGTTACAGGCCCCGCGCTGAACGCTCTGAAGGATGAGATTAACTCGGCGCTGGCCGCCAAAAAATCCGCGCTAGCCGATGCCGCGCTGGATGAACGTCTGCGCACCGAATGGCTGGACGTTACCTTGCCGACCCGTTCGCGCCGTCAGGGCTCGATCCACCCGATCAGCCAGGCGACCGAGGAACTGACCGCGATCTTCGCCGAACTGGGCTTCTCGGTGGCTGAAGGGCCCCGGATCGAGGACGACTGGTATAATTTCGACGCCCTGAACATCCCCGGCCACCACCCCGCGCGGGCCGAGATGGACACGTTCTACATGCACCGCGCCGAAGGTGACGACCGTCCGCCGCATGTGCTGCGTACCCATACGTCTCCGGTACAGATCCGCTCGATGGAGAAACAGGGCGCGCCGATCCGCGTGATCTGTCCGGGCGGTGTGTATCGCGCCGACTATGACCAGACCCACACGCCGATGTTCCATCAGGTCGAAGGGCTGGCCATCGACAAGGACATCTCGATGGCGAACCTGAAATGGGTTCTGGAAGAGTTCGTGAAAGCCTTCTTCGAGGTCGACGACGTCGAGCTGCGCTTCCGCGCCTCGCACTTCCCCTTCACCGAGCCCTCGGCCGAGGTCGATATCCGCTGTTCTTGGGATAACGGCCAGCTGAAGATCGGCGAGGGCGACGACTGGATGGAGATTCTGGGTTCCGGCATGGTCCACCCGAAGGTGATCGCCGCCGGTGGCATCGACCCCGAGGTGTATCAGGGTTTCGCGTTCGGGATCGGCATCGACCGTCTGGCGATGCTGAAATACGGCATTCCGGATTTGCGAGCGTTCTTTGACAGTGATCTGCGCTGGCTGCGCCACTATGGGTTCGCGGCGCTGGATATGCCGAACCTGCATGGTGGTTTGAGCCGGTAAGTGTATCTGCTCGGCGTGTATTTCTCGAAATACTACGACCGGTGTTATGCGTTCTCTGGGCGTAACCGCAGGTGGGTTGGCGCGGGTCTTCTGTTTTCCTGGTTTCTTGTTTTCTGTGTGTTGGACAGCTTTTTGCTGGGATGGATGAGTGTTCTGATTTTGCTTGCAATGTCGCCATTTCAGGGGCTTTTTATGCTGGCATTTCATCGGGTCTGGGAGAAACGGGACCAAGTTAAAAGTGGTCGACGCAATCAACTTTGGAAAACCAAGAAACTGCTTGGCCGTTTCAAGAAATTAGCGCGGAGCAAAGGCCGATAGGCCACCGCGCTATCGGTCGTTCATTATGGCGCCATTGGTTCGAGCCCAATGGACGAAACCGCCCGGACGGGCTGGCGATTTGTCTCCGCCTTCGCACCGCTCGAACAGTGCGCGGATTTGGCCAGCATAAAGTGGGCAGCACAGCTGGCAGATCGCTATCCCGCGGTCTGGCGATAGTGCTACTTGCGCTCTGTCCGGAGGGCTGAAATCTGCGCGTGTTACAGTTTCCCACACGGTTGTGACGTGACAGTCCGCGTCAGGCGGCTAGGCTCCGGCCTATGATTTACCGACTGCTTTTCCTGCTGATGACCGCCACCCCTGCATTCGCCTTGGGTCCGTGGAAATCCGATTGCCATGGCGACACCGCCTGCGAGCTCGGCGACCGCTCGTATCATGTGCTTGAGCCTGAGGGGTGGGACGGCGAAACGCCTCTGCCCGTGTTGCTGCATTTCCACGGCTGGGCGCGGCAGGGTACTGTGGTGGTGAACCATCAGCGCATCGCCGGGGCCACAAAACTGCGCGGCGTGTTGCTGGTGGCCCCCAACGGCTTGGGCAAAAGCTGGGACTTCTGGACATCGGACACGCGTGACGTTCCCTTTGCCGATGCGGTGCTGGAGGATGTGGCCAATCGCTATCCGGTTGATCCTGAACGTATCTACGTCTCGGGGTATTCCTTTGGCGGCGCGATGGCGTGGCGCTATGTGTGCCAGTCGGGCAATGACATTGCCGCGCTGCTCGCTGTTGCAGGCAGCATCCGCCAGACCGAAGACTGCCCCGAAGCCCCGCGTGAGGCGCGCCATGTACACGGCCTCAGCGATACGGTGATGGATTTCCCTTATGGCTTCAATGGGGACACGACCTACCCGGTGGCGCTGTGGCGGGCGGCGTATGAGTGCCACGATGCCACCCCGCGCGGCGATTGGAGCGTGGTGCCGATCCTGACCCTCAGCCGAGTGGAGTGGACCGATTGCGCACGCGGGCAGGTGACGCTGGACACGCATCCGGGCGGGCATTTTATCCCCCATGGCTGGATCGGGCGGCAATTGGACGAGCTTTTGGGCCGCACCCCCACCTATCCGTGACGCACAGCGCTTGCACCTTGGCGCATTCTTTGTCATTGCCTGTGCTGACTGGATGTTTGCCAAAAAAGGCCCCGAGCAATGAAATTCACTCTGTCCTGGCTGAAAGACCACCTCGACACGGACGCGTCGGTTGATGAGATCGCCGAGGCGCTGACCGACCTCGGGCTAGAGGTCGAAGAGATTGTGAACCCGGCGGACCGGCTGGCAGGCTTTACGCTGGGCCATGTGAAACACGCGGAAAAGCATCCCGACGCCGACAAACTGCGGGTCTGCACAGTGGAAACCGACGAGGGCGATCTGCAAATCATTTGCGGCGCGCCCAACGCGCGCGAAGGCATCACTGTCGTGGTTTGCAAACCGGGCATGTATATCCCCGGTCTGGATATCACCATCAGCGTCGGCAAGATCCGGGGCGTCGAAAGCTTTGGCATGATGGCCTCCGAGCGTGAGCTGGAGCTGTCGGACGAGCATGATGGCATTATCGAACTGCCCTCGGGCGAGGTCGGTGATCGCTTCGTCGACTGGTTGGCCGAGAATGACCCGTCCAAGGTCGATCCGGTGATCGAGATTGCGATCACGCCGAACCGCCCCGATGCGTTGGGTGTGGCTGGCATCGCACGTGATCTGGCAGCGCGCGGTGTGGGTACGCTGAAAGAGCATATCCACGCGCCAGTGCCGGGGGATTTCGAATGCCCGATCAAGGTGACGATTGACGACGACACCCTGGACGGCGCGCCGCATTTCACCGGTCGTGTAATCCGGGGCGTCAAGAACGGCCCCAGCCCGCAATGGCTGCAGGATCAGTTGAAGGCCATCGGTCTGCGTCCCATTTCGGCGTTGGTGGATATCACCAACTACATGACCTTTGACCAGAACCGCCCGCTGCACGTGTTTGATGCGGATAAGGTGCAGGGCAACCTGCGGGTTCACCGCGCCAAGGGCGGTGAAACGCTGGTGGCGCTGGATGAGAAGGAATACACCCTGCAGCGCGGTATGATGGTGATCTCGGACGACAAGGGCGCGGAATCTATCGCGGGTATCATGGGCGGCGAGGAAACCGGCTGTACCTATGAAACGGTCAATGTCTTCCTCGAAAGCGCCTTTTGGGATCACGTGCAGATCGCCCTGACGGGCCGCGCTCTGAAGATTAACTCGGACGCGCGTTACCGCTTTGAACGCGGCGTTGACCCGCAATTCACCCGCGAAGGGTTGGAGCAGGCGACGCAGATGATTCTGGATATCTGCGGCGGCGAGGTATCCTCGGTTGTCGAGGCCGGTAAGGCCCCGAACCACGCGCGCGCCTACAAGCTGGATGCGGCGCGGGTGCAGTCGCTGGTCGGGATGGACATACCCGAAAGCGAACAGCGCCAGACCCTGACCCGTCTGGGTTTCCGCCTCGAAGGCGAGATGGCCCATGTGCCCAGCTGGCGCCCCGATGTCATGGGCGAGGCCGATCTGGTGGAAGAGGTCGCGCGGATTGCCTCGCTGACCAAGCTGCAGGGCAAACCGCTGCCGCGAGTGACCGATGGCATCCCCAAGGCGGTGATGACACCGACGCAGCGCCGTCAGTCGATGGCCCGCCGGACTTGTGCGGCGCTGGGCTACAATGAATGTGTGTCCTATACCTTCATTGATAAGGCCTCGGCGGCCCTGTTCAGGGGCGGCGATGCCGCGACGCAACTGGAAAACCCGATTTCCTCGGAAATGAGCCATATGCGCCCCGATCTGCTGCCCGGCCTGCTACAGGCGGCCGCCCGCAATCAGGCGCGCGGCTTTGCCGATGTTGCCCTGTTCGAGGTTGGCCCTGTTTTCCACGGCGGCGAGCCCGGCAACCAGAAAACCCAGATCACTGGTCTGCTGGTGGGCCGCGATGGTCCCAAAGATGTGCACGGGGCCGCGCGCGCGGTAGATGTGTTTGACGTCAAAGCCGATGCCGAGGCCGTACTGGCCGCGATCGGAGCGCCCGCGAAGGTGCAGGTCCTGCGCGATGGTAATGCGTGGTGGCATCCGGGCCGTCATGGCAAAATCTGTCTCGGTCCGAAAAAGGTGCTGGGCGTGTTTGGTGAACTGCACCCGCGCATCCTGCAAGCGCTGGATATCAAGGGTCCGGCGATGGCCTTTACCATCTGGCCGGACGAAGTGCCTCTGCCGCGCAAATCCGGGGCCACCCGCGCGGCGCTTGAACTGCGCGATCTGCAGGCGGTGGAACGTGACTTTGCCTTTGTGGTTGATGCGGATGTCGAAGCTCTGACCTTGGTGAACGCAGCAGCAGGCGCGGATAAGGCGCTGATCGACGATGTACGCGTGTTCGATGAATTCATCGGTGGCAGCCTGGGTGAGGGCAAGAAATCGCTGGCCATCACCGTGCGTCTGCAACCGACGGACAAGACCCTCAAGGAAGAGGATATCGAGGCGGTTGGTCAGAAGATCATCGCCAAAGTGTCCAAGGCCACGGGCGGCCTTCTGCGCGGCTGATTGGCGCGACAAGCTAACAAGACAAAGGGGCCGGACGCGCCCCTTTTTCATTTCAGGAGGAACAAGACATGCTGAACGTTTACCTCTCGGGCGAGATTCACACCGATTGGCGCGACCAGATCATCGAAGGCGCGCAGGGGCTGGAAATCACCTTTAACAGCCCGGTGACCGACCACGCGGCCAGTGACGATTGCGGCGTGGCCATTCTGGGGGCTGAGCCGAACAAATACTGGCACGATCACAAGGGCGCGATGGTCAACGCGATCCGCACCCGTAAGGGGATCGCGGATGCGGATTTGGTCGTGGTCCGCTTTGGCGAGAAATACAAGCAGTGGAATGCGGCCTTCGACGCAGGGTACGCTGCCGCTCTGGGCAAATCCCTGATCGTGCTGCACGGCCCCGACCATCAGCACGCGCTGAAAGAGGTCGACGCCGCAGCTCTGGCCGTGGCCGAGCACCCGGCGCAGGTAGTCGAGGTTCTGCGCTATGTTCTGACCGGGCAACTGCCCGGATAGCGGTCGATGGGGCGGGGCAATGCCTCGCCCCCGATCTGCCTTAGCTAGCCGCAGGGATAACCAATCCGCGCTGGACCGCTGGGCGGTCCAGAAAGCGGTCCACATATGGCTGAAGGTTGGCGAAATCAGACCATCCAAGCAGCTCTTTCACACCGTAATAGTCCAAGCCTCGCAGCCACGGTACAATGGCGATATCGGCAATTGAATAACTGCCCGCGATCCATTCCTGCCCTTCAAGCTGGGTGTTTAGCACATTAAGCAAGCGCTTGGCTTCGTTGATGTAGCGTTCGCGGGGGCGAGGGTCTTCGATCTCGCTACCGGCGAATTTGTGGAAATAGCCAAGCTGACCGAACATCGGGCCAAGACCACCCATCTGGAACATCAGCCATTGCGTCACGCGGGCTTTGTCCGCTGCGGTCGCGCCCATCAACTGATCGCTTTTCTCTGCCAGATATAGCAGGATTGCGCCGCTCTCGAACAGGGATACAGCCTCGCCATCCGGGCCGTTGGGGTCAATAATCGCAGGAATTTTGTTGTTTGGATTCAGCGACAGGAACTCGGGGCTTTTGACATCTGAATCCGCCAGCGTGACCAGATGCGCTTCATAGGGAAGGCCGATCTCTTCCAGCATGATCGAAACTTTGACACCGTTTGGCGTTGGATAGGAATAAAGCTGCAACCTGTCGGGTGTCTGGGCAGGCCAGCGGCCGGTAATTGGATGAGTTGAGGTGTCAAGCATGGTGCGCTCCTGAATGCGGTTCCGAGTTGAGGTAAGCACTGGCTAAATGTGTTACCAGTAGAGCAGCTGTGCATTCCCGGTCAGTTCTTGTGCATTTCGCAACAGAGGGGAAAACCGGTTCATTCCGCACCTAGACCAGAGGGGTATTCTCGCTCACAATCTTGTGCATCCCGCGCGCGTGTCGCGGGTTTTGCATAGCTAGCAGAAGGAGAAGCGCGTGGACGAGGTCGTAACTCAGGTAGGGGCGTTTGCTCCGCTTATCATGAATGCAGTCAAGGCACTGATTGTTCTGATTTTGGGCTGGATCGTGGCCGGTGCGATAGGCGGTATGGTGCGCCGGCGCATCAACGCGACCCCGCAGATTGACCCGACCCTAGGCAACTTTATGGCCAGCCTAGTGAAATGGGCTATCCTAGCGATGGTTCTGGTTGCCGTTCTAGGGATTTTCGGGATTGAGGCCACAAGTATTGTTGCCATTTTGGGTGCGGCATCACTGGCCATCGGTCTGGCGTTGCAAGGGACGCTCAGCGATTTGGCGGCGGGCGTGATGCTGGTGGTGTTTCGGCCGTACAAGCTGGGTCAGTATGTGGATATCGGCGGTACTGCAGGGACAGTGCAAGACCTGAACCTGTTCACGACCGAATTGGTAACGCCGGATAATGTGCAGATTATCGTGCCAAACGGTCAGGCATGGGGAACGGTTATCACCAACTACTCGGCCCATGACACGCGACGCGTGGACCTGGTTTTCGGGATTGATTACGGCGACAGCGCAGATCAGGCGATGCAGATCATTCTGGATGTGGCCAAGGCCGATGAGCGTATTCACAACGATCCCGAGCCTTGGGTGCGCGTGACCAATCTGGGCGACAGCTCGGTTGATCTGACGGCGCGGCTGTGGTGCGCCACTGCAGATTATTGGGACGTGAGGTTTGAAATCACGAAAGCCGTTAAAGAAGCGTTCGATGCCAAGGGTGTATCGATTCCCTATCCGCATTCGGTCGAGATCCAAAAACAGGCATAACGCTCACGCCCGTCATACGGGCATTGAAATGCCCTTTTCCGGTTGGGCCCAGCGCCGCGCTGATCGCGCGGCGCATTTTCGTTTGTTGCAACGTTGGTCAGAGATTCGACCGCGCCGCGCGATCAGCGCGGCAGTGCGCCCAACGCTGTAAATGCACTCGTCAGAGGGCGCTTTCAGGGGCGGGAGTATCTTAGGCCTTGATGACGACGTTGGGGGACACCACGTCGATCCCAAGAGCTTTGCCGACGGCGTAGTAGGTCAGCTGACCCGCATGTACGTTCAGTCCGGCCATCAGATGAGGGTCGTCCTGACAGGCCTGTTTCCAGCCTTTGTCGGCCAACGCCAGCATGAAGGGCATGGTGGCGTTGCCAAGCGCGATGGTCGATGTGCGGGCGACAGCTCCGGGCATGTTGGCGACGCAATAGTGCATGATGCCATCCACATCATAGATCGGTTCGGCATGGGTCGTCGCTTTCGATGTCTCAAAACACCCACCCTGATCAATCGCAACGTCGACAAGGACTGCTCCGGGTTTCATGGTAGAAAGTTGCGCGCGGGTCACCAGCTTTGGCGCAGCCGCACCGGGGATCAGCACCGCGCCGATCACCATATCGGCGGATTGGATCAGCTCGGCCGTTGCGCCAGCTGTCGAGTATTGGTTCTTGAACGTCCCGCCAAACACGTCATCCAGATAGCGCAGGCGCGGCAGCGACCGGTCAAGAACCGTCACGTCTGCCCCCATCCCCGCGGCGATCTTGGCGGCATGTGTTCCCACGACACCACCGCCAATGACAACAACTTTCGCTGGACCAACTCCGGGAACGCCGCCCATCAGAACACCGCGCCCGCCATTGGCCTTCTGCAGGGTCCACGACCCGACCTGCGGGGCGAGGCGACCTGCAACCTCGGACATGGGTGCAAGCAAAGGCAGCCCCCCATTGGCGTCCGTTACAGTCTCGTACGCGATAGCCGTACAGCCCGAAGCAAGCAGGTCATGGGTCTGGTCTGGGTCCGGGGCAAGGTGCAGATAGGTAAACAGCAGCTGTCCCTCGCGCAGCATCTTGCGTTCGCCTGCCTGCGGTTCTTTGACTTTGACGATCATGTCGGCAGTGGCGAAAACTTCGGCTGCGGTGTCGACAATGCGCGCTCCGGCTGCGACGTAGTCGGCATTGTCAAAACCCGAGCCCTGACCGGCTCCGGTTTCAATGATCACCTCGTGGCCGCGCGCGACCGCTTCTTGCGCAGCGTTCGGGGTCATTCCGACGCGGAACTCCTGCGGTTTGATTTCTTTGGGGCAACCGATCTTCATTTGGTCTCTCCGTTTGTAAACTGCTTAAATAATGGGCAACTTTGCGCGCAATTTCTGTGAAACTCTGCCCGTGTGAACGCTTTAATTCCGAAAAATTTTCGGTATTTTGGCCTAAACTTGCAAAAGGATTGCGCAGATGGCCATTGATACGACGGATCGAAAGATTCTGGCGGCATTGCAGCGTAACGGTCGTATGTCGAATGCAGAACTGTCCGAACAGGCCAATTTGTCGCCTTCGGCCTGCCACAGACGGGTGCAACGGCTGGAATCTGAGGGCTTTATTCGCAACTACGTTGCCCTGTTGGATGCACGCAAGATGAACGTGCCGACGACCGTCTTTGTCGAGATCACTCTGCAAGGACAGGCCGAAGAGGTTCTGGATGCCTTCGAAAAGGCCGTTGCCCGTATTCCGGATGTTTTGGAGTGTCACCTTATGGCGGGAACGGCGGACTACATCTTGAAAGTCGTCGCCGAAAACACCGAGGACTTTGCCCGCATCCATCGGCAATACTTGTCGCGACTACCTGGTGTGGCGCAGATGCAAAGTTCGTTTGCGCTCCGAACTGTGTTCAAAACCACGGCCTTACCGGTTTGATCAGGCCGGTCCGGGATAGGTGAACAGCACCAAATGCGCGGCGTTGAAGCCGAAATGCATGAGGACAGGAACCCACAGACGCCCGGTTGCATAATAACCCAGCCCGCAAGCCGCGCCCAGAATGGTTGCGAAACCTGCCAATGCCGGTCCTCCGCCGACGTGAACCAAACCAAACAGAAGGCTTGCAGCAGCTATCCCCAGACCCGCGCCAAAACGGGAAGAGATCAACGATTGCAAATAGCCGCGAAAAAACACCTCTTCCGTCAGGCAGGTCAGGAAGAGATTGGACAGCGCGAAGATCACCCACCAATGGGGCAGGCTGATCTCGGGGCGGATGGCATTGACGGCAGAACCCACTGCCAACAGCGCAGGCAGCAAGGCGAAACCAACTGCCAACGGGATTTTGCGCAGTGCCACCGCCCCACCAATCATGCTGGGCCACGCCAAAGCCACGGTGAACAGCACCATGGGCTTGTCCAGGTTCAAGTACATCGTGAAATCGCGACTTAAAGGGCCAGATTGAACCTGATCAAGGACCAGAGGGTTGTGAAATCCCGGGACCAGATGCGCCCCGAGCGCGATGCACCATATGACGAGTGTAACATGGCCAAGCGCGGCCCACATCCCGGACAGGTTGCGCAGTATCAACGCGCCTGCAAAACCGACAGTGACCACCCCTGCGGCGATCGGCGTAACCAGCCCCAATGTCAGCGAGACCGCTCCGAAAACCGCCAATAATCCCATACCCAAAACCTGTTTGCCTGATACGGTGCTGACCATGGCGGTGATCAGCAAAAGCCACGGCCAGATCGTGGGCAGCAATGCGAAAAAATGGGTCAAAGTCGCGCCTTTGCAGTTCGGTTTGCGCCTTGATGCCGTGGTTGGGCGCGTTCTGGCAAGACAGTTCACCAGCGAACGGGCTGCGGATTTGCGTCACAGTGATCTTGTCGCCGTAAGCTGTTAGGCTTAGGAAAAGACCTTCATCAATTCATCCGATGACATCAGGCGGTTACATGCGCCCGATACGGTCCGAACCCGGGAATTTGTAAGGAGCAGACCTTGGCTGACGAATATAACGACGCCTCGAAAGACTGGCTTGAGGCCGAGCTGGAAGACACGCTGGACGAAGATTTCGAGATCGAGTTCAGCGAGCCCATGTTGTCGATGGAAATCCGCAAGATCTACAAGGATCAGCACCCCGAGATGCTGGACCGCAAGGTCTATTTCCGGAACCTGCTGCGTCTTCAGGCCGAGTTGATCAAAGTGCAGGATTGGGTGCAGCATACCGGGGCCAAGGTTTGTATACTGTTCGAAGGTCGCGACAGCGCGGGTAAGGGGGGCGTGATCAAGCGGATCACGCAGCGCCTGAACCCACGGGTTGCGCGTGTCGTTGCTCTGCCCGCGCCAAGCCGTCGGGAACAAAGCCAGTGGTATTTCCAGCGATACGTTCCGCACCTGCCTGCAGCGGGCGAAATCGTGCTGTTCGACCGGTCATGGTACAATCGCGCGGGTGTCGAACGGGTCATGGGCTTTGCGACCGAAGATCAGGTTGAACAGTTCTTTCAGGACGTTCCCGAATTTGAACGGATGCTGGTACGTTCGGGCATCATTTTGCTGAAATACTGGTTCTCGATCACCGATGAAGAGCAGCAGTTGCGGTTCCTCATGCGCATCCACGATCCGATGAAGCAGTGGAAGCTGTCGCCGATGGATCTGGAATCTCGTATCCGGTGGGAGGCCTACACTAAGGCCAAAGAAGACATGCTGTTCCGCACCAACATTCCGGAAGCGCCATGGTATATCGTCGAAGGCAATGACAAAAAGCGCGAGCGTCTGAACTGTATCGAACACCTGTTGACCAAGATCCCCTACACGGATGTACCGCAGGAAAAGGTCAACCTGCCGGATCGCAAGTACAACCCGGAATACGAACGCCGTGTTCTGCCAGACGAATTGCACGTGCCAAAAATATACTGATCGGTCCGAAAGGATGCGAAGCAGCGATCTGCTTCGCATCAGGTTGGCGCGTCAGGCCGCGTCCATCATGCAATCGACGTTGACGAAGGTGAGCGAAAAGAAGTCTTCGGCTCCGCCAGACGTCATCTCGGGACAGATTGGTTCGTCTGCAACCGGGGCTGATTCATCTACTATGACGAAATCCATGTCGCCCTGGGTCTCAGGCGGGGTCATGTCGTCATCATTCCACGCGAATTGATCGAAATCTTCTTTTAGCTGCTGAATGAATGCGTCTAGTTCAGCAAGAAAAGCCGCAACATCGAAGCAATCTGCATCAGCGTCTTCGGTGTCCGGCTGTTCAGGGGCCGGATCGCCGTTGTCGGTGACGTCAGTACCCGGCTGCTCCGAGGCTGAGTCGTCGGTTTCGGTAAGGTCAGTATCCGGCTGCTCCGGAGAAGGATTGTCAGTTTCTGTGACGTCAGTGTCCGGCTGTTCGGTGACCGGGTCTTCGGTCTCGGTCACATCAGTATCGGGCTGTGCGGGGTCTGGCTCTGCAGGTGGGGTAGGCGTCATAGCAGTGCCGCCGCTGTCCAGCATGACTGCCGCATCAGTTGTGGCAAAGTTCTGCGTGACGATCACGGCGTCAGATCCCTGCATATCGCCGGTCTCGATACCGATGCCGATGTATTTGAAATCGGGGTTCAGAATATTCGCGCGATGACCGGGGCTGTTCATCAGGCCTTGGTGCAGTTGCGCCACGTCGTCGCTGATCCCTGGCGCGCCGCGTTCCGATTGCCAGGCTATATTCTCGCCAGTTCGCCAACTGCCTTCAAGATCGAACCCGGCCGCCTGCATCCGCTGGGTGGCGCTTGATCCGCCTGACCCGGTGTGGCTGAACGTGTCCGTATCCAGCATCCAGCTGCTGTGATCTTCCGACGAATCGTTGAGCTGCGTTTCAAGCTGTAATGGGTCCAAGCCACGGGACGTACGCTCTTGGTTGATCAACGCCAGCATTTCCCGTTCTACTTGACTTGCTGCAGACATTTTTGCCTCCTTAAGTTGTTGTGTCCGAATGGACGGACCCACTTAGAGAGCCGGCAAAAGACATGAACAGTGAGGTCGGAAAGATCGGCGCATTTCGGCGGGAGGGCGCACCGAAACAGAGATTCGCCGCGCTGGATAACGCCGAGAAAATGGCAAATCAATGTCTCGGCGAGTTGTTGCGATCGCTAAGAGGCGGGACTGGCGAAATCCCTCTTAGAAAACGACAAACCCCCGGGCGGGGCCTCGGGGGTCGTCAAATAGTGTCATCCAAAGCTGGACGAGCATCAGGTGCTTAGAGCAAACCTTCGCGCTGTGCTTTCTTGCGTGCCAGTTTACGGGCACGGCGGATCGCTTCAGCTTTCTCGCGCGCTTTTTTCTCGGACGGTTTCTCGAAATGTTGCTTGAGCTTCATTTCACGGAACACGCCTTCGCGCTGCAGCTTTTTCTTCAGGGCACGAAGCGCCTGATCGACGTTATTGTCGCGAACACTAACCTGCATGTGGTTGTCACCACCTTTCTAGATAGAGTTGCAAGGAAATTGCAGGAGGTGGCCGTATAGCAAAGCCGCTCTAACTTGTCTAGTACTGGTGCCAGAACCCGGAGAACCGCCATGACCATATCCTACGAAGACGCCAAAACCCAGCTTTTGGACGCTATGCTGGCCCATGTGCCGTTTGATGGCTGGTCGGAAACCAGCTTTCGCATGGCCATCAGTGACTGCGGTATTGATGAAACGTTGGCACGGTCGATCTGTCCTCGTGGTGCGGTTGATATGGCCCTGGCTTTTCATGCCCGCGGGGACGCGGCGATGGCAGAGCGTCTGAAAACCGAAGATCTGAGCGATCTGAAATTCCGTGACCGGATCGCTGCTGCTGTCCGGTTCCGTCTTCAGGCGGTAGAGGACAAGGAACTTGTGCGTCGTGGGATGACGTTGTTTTCTTTGCCGATGCACGCGGCTGATGGGGCCAAGGCGATGTGGCAGACCTGCGATCTGATCTGGGACACGCTTGGCGATACATCGGACGATGTGAACTGGTACACCAAGCGGGCGACGTTGTCGGGGGTCTATTCCTCGACAGTGCTGTTCTGGCTGGGGGATGATTCGCCTGACCAACAGAGAACGTGGGAGTTTCTGGACCGCCGCATCGACAACGTCATGCAGTTCGAAAAGCTCAAGGCGCAGGTCAATGGCAACCCACTGTTCAAGCCCTTTCTTGCGGTGCCGAATTGGTTGGCAGGTCAGGTTAAAGCTCCGATGAAGATGCGGGCTGATCTGCCGGGAATGCTGAACCCGCGCAAGTAAGCGTCTGGGCCTTTCCGTTTTCGCCTGTTAGGCATTGGGCAAAGGAGAATTGCCCATGACCCAGACAATGCGCGCTGTAGAAATCACCAAACCCGGCGGGCCCGAGGTTCTGCAGATAACGGACCGATCCGTGCCTGAACCTGCTGCGGGTCAGGTGGTGCTAAAGGTGGCCTATGCCGGGGTAAACCGTCCGGATGCGCTGCAGCGGGCGGGTGCGTATGATCCTCCTCCGGGTGCCAGCGATCTGCCGGGGCTTGAGGCATCGGGTGAGGTCGTGGCCCTAGGTTCCGGCGTTCGAGGGCTTTCAGTTGGTGACCAGGTTTGCGCCTTGTTGCCCGGCGGCGGCTATGCCGAATACGTTGCCACGCCCGCTGCCCATTGCTTGCCGGTGCCAGAGGGGATGGGCCTGAAAGAGGCCGCGTGTCTGCCCGAGACCTTCTTTACCGTCTGGTCCAATGTCTTCACACGCGGCGGTCTGAAAGCGGGCGAGCGATTTTTGGTTCACGGCGGCTCCAGCGGGATCGGAACAACGGCGATCCAGCTTGCAAATGCGTTCGGCGCACGGGTCTTTGCCACTGCCGGATCGGCCGAGAAATGCGCCGCTTGCGAGAAACTGGGTGCCGAGAAGGCGATTAATTACCGGGATGAGGATTTCGTATCCACCATGCGGGCCGAGGGCGGGGCGAACCTGATCCTCGATATGGTGGGCGGTGACTATATCCCGCGCAACGTCAAAGCTCTGGCCGAGGATGGGCGGCTGGTTCAAATCGCCTTCCTGCAGGGCCCCAAGGTCGAGCTGAACTTTGCCATGATGATGGTGAAACGCTTGACCCTGACCGGTAGCACCTTGCGTCCGCAATCCGATCTGGCCAAGGCCAAAATCGCCCAAGACCTGCGCGAGGCGGTCTGGCCGCTACTGGATTCGGGCAAGATTGCCCCGGTGATGGACAGCGAGTTTGACATGGCCGAGGCCTCAGCGGCCCACGCGCGGATGGAAAGCTCGGGTCATATCGGCAAGATCGTTCTTAAGATCGGCGGCTAGGCACCGTCTTCCGGTTCAGGTCACGGCGCAGCGATACAGGTGCCATGTGGCGTGGCCCAGAACCGGAATGACAACAATCAACCCCAGTAACATTGGGATCGCGCCCAGTATCAACGCACTGGACACAACCAGACCCCAGGTCAGGATGACCGATGGGTTGTGCCGCAGAACGCGAACCGATGTCACTACGGCGAGCGGCACCCCGACTTTGCGGTCAAGAAGCAGGGGGAAGCTGATAACGCTTGTGGCCAGTGCGACAAGGGCGAAGAAGAACCCGACCAAGATACCAGACAGGATCATGACCCAGCCTGCCTTTGTTGTGAAGACTTGGGTTAAGAAGGTGCTGAACGAGGTCGGCAGATCAGGACCCAATGTCTGAACATAAATGCTTTGCGCGACCATCAACCAGATCAGCAAAAGCGCCACCAGATAGAAGCCCAGTGTCAAAATGGCCCCGAACGAGGGTGACCGGAATACACCAAGTGCATCCAGCCAATGGGCTTCGGCCCCTTGCTCGCGTTTTCGGCTGATTTCATAAAGACCCACGGCCGCCACAGGCCCGATCAATGCGAAACCTGCGATCAAGGGGGCCAGTAAAGGTATCATATTTCGGTTCAGGCCGAACCGGAACATCAGCAAGCCCGCCAGAGGGTAGATCAATACCACGAAGACCGCATCTGCGCGGGTTTCCATGAAATCTTCGGATCCGGCTCGCAGACACGCCCAGAGGTCGCTGAAACTTAGCGTCTGAACCTTGGGCATTTTGGGTGTCCCAGCGCCGCCAATTCCGGTGACGCTCTCTGCAACATGATCACTGGTGGCTCCCAGCGTTTGGGCCGCCCAGCTGATCGGATTTCCTATCGTCCTGACCATCGTCATCCCCTCGCGTTTGCCTATCAGCGCCGCAGAGATGATCCGGTACGAGTTGCCTTTGGCCGGACCAGCCGGCAACGCTCAAACACCAGTATAGCATAATTTTTTGCGTTTGGGTCGCCTTGGACCTACTTGTGCCGATTGCTCTGGATCGCAGGCGTGTTAGCTTGGCCCCAGGTTACAGGAGGTGAGTATGCAGCAAACGGCACGTACCGTCGTCATTCACGAACACGGCGGCCCCGAGGTTCTGAAGATCGAAGACCGTCCGATAGGCGATCCTGGACCGGGCGAAGTTCGCATTCGTCATCAAGCCTGTGGGTTGAACTTCATTGATGTCTATCAGCGGACGGGCCTCTATCCGATGGACCTGCCGCACGCATTGGGAATGGAGGCGTCTGGGGTGATCGAAGCGGTGGGCGAAGGCGTCACCCATCTGCAACCGGGCCAACGCGCAGCCTATGCGGCTAACCCCTCTGGTGCCTATTGCGAGGCGCGCGTGATGCCGGCCGCACAGGTTTGCCCTTTACCTGATGATATTTCGTTTGATGCGGCTGCGGCCATGATGCTTAAGGGGATGACTGTCGAGTATCTGTTTCACCGCACGACCCCGCTGAAACGGGGTGACACCGTTCTGTTCCACGCCGCCGCCGGTGGTGTCGGACTGATTGCGTGCCAATGGGCCAAATCCGAGGGGATCAAGCTGATCGGTACGGCTGGAACGGATGAAAAATGCAGTCTGGCTCAGTTCAACGGGGCGACACATTGCATCAATTACCGGACCGAGAATTTTGCCGAGCGGGTCGCCGAGATCACGGGTGGCAAGGGCGTCGATGCGGTGATGGATTCGATTGGTGCGCAGACATTCGCCGGGTCTCTGGAATGCCTGAAACCTCTGGGTATGATGATTTCCTTTGGCAATGCTTCGGGGCCGGTGCCGTTGATGGATATAGCCATTCTGGCCAAGAAAGGCTCGCTCAAGATCACGCGACCGACTTTGTTTACTCACACCGCTGATCACGCCGTCTGTCAGGCCATGGCGCGGCGCCTGTTCAACAAGGTGCAGGGGAATGAGGTGAAAATCCACATCGACCAGCGCTTTCCGCTTGAACAGGTCGCCGACGCCCACCGCGCGCTTGAAGCCCGTCAGACGACAGGAAGTACGGTCTTGGAGCTGTAGTCTGGCAAGGTCCCGACCTGTGCCGGGACCGTTTTTGGAGGCGTTAAATCAAAACCGATAGGCCGCACGGGCCTGAAAGGTCGTGGCGTCAACATCAACGCCGGATGAATTGAAATCGTTGAACTCGTGATACAGGATTTCACCGCCAATGCTGACGTTGGGTGCCACGATTTGTTCGTAACCAGCACCGATAAACCAACCATTATCGCTGCTCAGATTGTCGGTACCAGCCTCGGCATATCCGCCGATGCCATAAAGCAAACCCACTGACGTGACCTTGTAGCCCGCACGGGCCTTGATGCGCCAGACATCCTCGACCGTGGCCGCGCCACCCAGATCAACATCGGTCCAGTCATAGTCGAAGCCGCCACCTACGACCCAATCCCCCAGATCGTAATCATAACCCAGAATGATGCCGCCGATCGCGCCGTCTCCGTCGATGCCAGAGACGTTGGTGTCGATATCGGCATAACCAACCTGCAGACCGCCGTAGAAGCCCGTCCAGTTGCCAGAAGACTGCGCAGCAGCGGATCCTGCGGCCAGAAATGCAATGCCTGTTGCTGCTAAAAGACGTTTATTCATATTGTGTTCCTTTCCCTCAAATTGGTTTTTTGTGCCGACCCATGGATGATCGTGCGCTCACATACTTGATTACGTTTGAGCGAGAGGCTGGATCATTCACGGGTTAAAGCGCGAGGTCGACGCGGGCATCTGCAGCACGGGCATTCCGGACAATCCGAAGCAGAGGCGCTAAGGGAAAGTATGCGAGTGAATTGAAAACAAAAGAAAAACGGCGGCAGAATGCTCTGCCGCCGTTGTGTTGGAGTGCGTAGGCGGATTATTGCGCTTGCAGTTCTGCCGGAGTTTTGTCGGCAATGTCTTTCCAGTTGGCGTCCGCACGCTCGTTAAAGCCCGGGATGTCGCCTTCCCAGCGTTCCTGAATGTCGGCCGACAGGTTCAGGTACAGCTTGTTGTCAACGATTTTCCAGTAGTTCGGGTCGCCGTCAAACTTGAAGCCCATCGCGGTGCCGAATGCGCAGTAGCCGCCATATGCGGGCAGGTACGCTTCGGGGTTTTCTTCGAACGCGACTTTGTTTTCTTCGTTTGCAAAGCGGTACAGAGCGTCATTGTGCAGCGCGGTGATGCGGTAGTCGCCCTTGGTGGCTTCGCCAACGGTGAAATAGGCAACCGGGTCATAACCCTGCAGCGCCAGACCGGTCGAGCTTGCGTTCAGGTCAACGCCTGCGGCCATCGCCGTGCTTGCAACTGCAACAGACAGCGCAACGCCGCCGATGAGGGATTTGATCTTGTTCATGGTTTTCACCTTTCGTGAATTGAGCCACCGGACGACACTCTGAATTGTGCCTGAGTGGCCCTTTCGATTTTGTTCCGTGCGGTCGGTAATTGGCCGTCACGACACCGAAGTGGGTAATGCTGTGATCACGTTCAAAACAATCAATTGTGATTGTGCGTAGTAGAATAGGTTTTGTGCAAATATGCAGAGTAGAGGTTAGGAATCGGGCGCAAAACCAACAACGAATTCAATCACTTTATCAGCCGGCATCTCACACGGGCGCAGCAATGCACCACTATTTGCCGTCATGTACAGGTTCAGGCTGATGTAATCGGTCCCGCCAAGCTCGTGTGCTACCAGCTTTATGGACTTGCCGCCTGCCAGCGCGGTTCGGCTCACGACATAGCGACGCCCGTGGCTGCGCCCAGTTGACGTTCCAAGCGGGATGCGGAAAACCGCCGTCAGGAACGGCGCCAGCGCGGTCAAGATTTTCCGATTTTGGGTTCCGTTCCGGCCCGGATGCGGGCGATATTTGCCCCGTGGCGCCAGTAGACCAGCAAGGTCAGGGCCACACCCAATCCAAACGCCGTGCCATTGGTCAGAAACATCACCCATATCGTCGACATCGCGGCAGCGCTCAGCGCTGCCAAAGACGAGATTCGCCAGACTGCTGCGGCAAACAGCCATGTCAGGCAACAGGCAACACCAACCCTCCAGTCCAGCATCAGCCATAGCCCAAGGAAGGTTGCAACACCTTTGCCGCCCTTGAAGCCAAGCCACACTGGAAAGCAGTGACCCAAAAAGGCGGCCAGCGCAGCGATTTGTGCAGCGTCTTCGCCAGCCACGATCCGGGCCAGCAGGACGGCCATTGCGCCTTTTGCGGCGTCAAATATCAGCGTCAGCGCGGCGGCGCGCTTGTTCCCGGTGCGCAGCACGTTTGTGGCGCCAATATTGCCCGATCCGATATTGCGCAGGTTGCCGAGCCCCATGACTTTGGCGACAATCATACCAAAAGGGATAGACCCCATCAGGTAACCCACTGCAGCCCAGAGGATAAGTTGGGCCATGGAACTGTCGAACGGGGGCATTAGGGTCTCCGGTAGATTTCTTGACCTGCGACGTAGGTTGCGGTGACCTTACCCTGCATGCGCCGGCCGTCAAACGGTGTGTTCTGCGATTTCGATTTCAGGCTGAAACGATCCAGCACAAAAGGCACATCCGGGTCGAACAGGACCAAATCGGCGGGTGCGCCTGGGGCCAGACGCCCACTGTCCAACCCCAGCCGTTTTGCCGGGTTCAAAGCCATCGCCCGGAACAGGGTCGGAAGATCAAGCTGTTCGGCATGGTAAAGGCGCAATGCGGCAGGCAACAGCGTTTCCAGTGCAACCGCCCCCGAGGCCGCTTCTTCAAAAGGCAGACGTTTACTTTCTTCGTCCTGCGGCGTGTGCATGGAACTGATTGTATCAATCAGTCCGGTCCGCACCGCCTCGATTACCGCCTGCCGGTCATCCTCGGACCGCAGAGGCGGTTTCACCTTGAAGAAGGTGCGATAGTCGGCCACGTCCAACTCGTTCAGCGTCAGGTGGTGGATCGATGTGCCTGCGGTGATGTCCAACCCGTTGCGTTTGGCGCGTTCCAGCGCGGGCAGGGCGCGGGCGGTAGTGATCTGATCGGCATGGTATTTGGCCCGGGTCATTTCCAGCAGGGCGATATCACGGTCCAAACCCATGCGCTCAGCCATGGGCGAAACGGCAGGTAAACCACGCAGCGAGGCGAACTTGCCGCTGGTAGCGGCCGCTCCGGCGCTGAGGCCGGGCTCCTGCGGATGCGCAATCACCAGTGCCCCGCAGGATTTCGCATAGGTCAGAGCACGGGAAAATACCTTGGTGTTGGCGATCATGTGGTCGCAATCGGTGAAGGCCACGGCGCCTGCGTCTTGCAGAAAGCCGATCTCGGTCATCTCGCGACCCTCGCGCCCTTTGGTCAGCGCTGCCATTGGCAGAACATTCACCGGCGCATCTGCTTGTGCGCGGCGGGTAACGAATTCAAGTGTTTCCGGCGTGTCGATCGCTGGGCTGGTGTCAGGTCGGGTGACGATGGTGGTCACACCTCCGGCAGCGGCGGCCAGACCTGCAGATTTATAGCTTTCTTTATGCCGTTCGCCTGGCTCGCAGACCTTGACGCCGATATCCACGATGCCGGGGGCGAGGCACTGCCCGCCGCAATCGATCATCTGCGCGTCCGTTGTAGGGGCTGCGCCTTTGCCGTGGTCTTTTATCTTACCGTCTGCAATCAGAAGCCAACCGAGGGCGTCCGTTCCCGCCTCGGGGTCGATCAGTCGGGCATTGGTGAAAATCTGGGCGGTCATGTCTGGGCCTCTCGGGCTTTGGTCAGGGCTTCCATGGCGGTGTCAGGGGCGGGGAGGTATTCGAATACCAGGAAACGCAGTTGCGAAAACACGATGTTGTGTCCGTTGCGATAGAATTTCAGGTCGGGATTAATGGACAAGGATTTTGCTTTAAATATCTCGCTGATCCACCAGGCGTTGCGATTGGTCACAACATAGACGCGCCGCATGCGGATTAACCGTTCCCACCACATGAAAAACGCCAGCAGCAGCGTGCATCCGATAAGCTTCCAATAGTCGCGCAAAGTCTCCGCGAGCCAAGGGCTGGCAATCCAACCGAGCGCAAGGCAGGCAATTAGAATGCCATATGCCCATCTCAGGCGCGGAGGAAAGTACCCCTGGTAAGGCCGCCCATGCCACAGCACCTGTTCAGTGTCGGGTATTTTCTTGCGCCACCAGTCGTCGCTCATCCCATGGCCCTTTCGATGGCTGCTTTGGTGGCGGCGGGGTCGGCTTGGTACTTGATCAGGTGCTTGTCGCCGCTTTTGGTGACGACCTGCACGAAGCTGCCCATCGTGTTGACGGCTTCGATCTGGTTCAGCGCCACGGTGCGCGGGCCGGGGCCGGTGAGGGTGGTGTCCGACATCTCCCATGTGTTTGTCAGCTCTTCCGAGGCCAGATACCACGCGCGAAACCCGATGGCGGCTAACCCTGCAGGTGCGCCGGTCCAGACATAGGGATTGCCGATCAGCCACAACACGATCATCGCCCCGGCCATCGCAATAGCTGCAAGGGTCAGGTTGGTCTGGATATAGGCATTTCGATGTGGCGTGAAGACTACAAGATCAGCCATAGGGCACCTCCGACAATAAGCAATGCGATCACCGCTAGGATCGCGGACCCGATGCGGCGCGGTGCGTTGTTTTCTACGGGGTTCTGGGGGGCCGAGAAGGGCTTGGCGCTTTCGGTCTCGATCACGCCGCCGGTCCAGTTTGTTGCTTCCTCGGTGAAAAGGCCCAACAGGCGTACCCGTGGGTCGGGGTTCAGTGTCGCGGCTTGGCCGCGAAAAGCTGCGCTGCGGACGGCCATAACCCAGCCTTCGATAGCATCCAGCATTGTGCGGTTTAGCTGATCCTCGGACACACCGCCGCCTTCATGCAAATATCCATAGAGCCCGAGGTCTTCGAGGTCCGAGACCGGAAAGATATCGATCTGCCCGATATCCAGACCATCGACCCCAAGAACCTGATCGGCGGCACCGGGTTCGCGCTGGAACTTGGCCTCTTCGGGGCGCATGTCCAGCGTGAACAGGCGGATCACACCGCGTTCATGGGGGGCAACGGTCAGGTCGCTCATGCGGCCTCGCGCAGGTTGCGGGCTAGTAGTTCCATCGCGGCCATGCGGACGGCGACGCCCATCTCCACCTGTTCCTGAATGACGGATCGGTTGATGTCATCGGCCAGCGTGCCGTCGATTTCCACGCCGCGGTTCATCGGGCCGGGATGCATGACGATCGCGTCGGGCTTGGCCAGCGCCAGTTTCGCCGCATCCAACCCGTAGCGGTGGTAATATTCGCGCTCCGAGGGGATGAACCCGCCATCCATCCGCTCTTTCTGAAGGCGCAGCATCATGACGACGTCGACGTCTTGAAGGCCCTCGTTCATGTCGTCGTAGATCTCGGCCCCGAACTCGGCAAAGGTCGAGGGCACCAACGTCGGCGGGCCGATCAGGCGGATACGGTTTTCCATCTTACCCAGCAGGATCAGGTTCGACCGTGCCACACGCGAATGCGCTACGTCCCCGCAAATCGCGATGTTCAGACGGTGCAAACGACCCTTGGCGCGGCGGATGGTCAACGCGTCCAGCAGCGCCTGCGTGGGGTGTTCGTGCTTGCCGTCGCCCGCATTCAGCACGGCGCAATTCACCTTTTGCGCCAGCAGGTCCACCGCGCCGGAATGCGGGTGCCGCACCACCAGCAGATCGGGGTGCATCGCATTCAGCGTCATCGCCGTGTCGATCAGGGTTTCTCCCTTTTTGATCGAGCTGGCCTGCATCGCCATGTTCATCACATCCGCGCCAAGCCGTTTGCCTGCCAGCTCAAAGCTGGCCTGTGTGCGGGTCGAGTTCTCAAAGAACATGTTGATCTGCGTCAGCCCCGACAGCACGTCGGAATGCTTGGTCGATTGGCGGTTCAGGTCGACATACTTTTCGGCCAGATCCAGAATGGCGGTGATATCGGACTGCGACAGATGCTCGATGCCAAGAAGGTGACGATGGGCGAAACGCATGGGCGGGCTCCTGTCTGACAATCGAGCCGCTTATAGAAACCTGTGGGGGCTAAAGCAACCTATGGTTCAGAGCCTTCGGGCAGTTTCTCACATCCGCCTTCGGGCAGGCATCGCTCGCCGGGTCTGCACCATTTGGCATTGCCGCAATCGACCGCTTTGACCGGGACGCAGCCCTGATTGGTCGAGCATTTGAAACCCTGCCGACATTGTGATCCGGTCTCTTCGCACAGGAACCAGCCGGGGCGGGTGCATCCACCGCCGGGCAGGCAGCTTGTGCCGCTGGCGCAGGTGCGGCCATCGTCGCATTTTGGCCGGGGCAGAGTGAATTCCAGCTGGATCGCTTCGCATTCGCCACGCCCGTTGCAGGCGGTGCCGCTGGGGCAGTCCAGACTGGACCGGCACTTGTTTTCGCCCTTTGGGGCACATCTACGATTGCCGACGCAGCGTTCAAATGGACCGCAGGAAAAGCCGCCGCCGCAATAGGTGCCACCGGGCGGGATGCAGTTTCCGTCAAAACTGCAGCGCTGTCCAACGGGGCAGCAATTCCGTCCACATCTGAGTTGCCCCGCGCGGCATTGGTTCTGGATACGGTTGCGCTGTTGGAAGCCGTTGCGATCTTGGATACCTCGGTTCTGAACGCCGAAACGGTCGTTCACCTGCGCAAAGCCAGAGGTACTGACGGGGATCAGCAGCAAGATGACCAGAAAGAATCGAATAAGGCTCGGCATGAATAGTGCCATGGTCTGCCCGGTTGCCGGGTCGATCAAGTGCTATTCGCTTTCCCTCGGTCAAAAGCTGGTTAGATTGTGAGGCATGGAATCGGCTTTGGATTATCACACGGCGCGGGCCCTTTTGGACTGGCAGATCGAACTGGGCGCGACAGAGTCTATCGGGGATGTGCCGATAGACCGCTACGCGTTGCCCGACACTGGACCCAAGGTCAAGAAACCCGTGGCGCAGGCGGCGCCGGAAAAACCCAAACAGGTCGATCCGGCTGCGGTGGCCAAGGCTGCGGCTCAAGGCGCGGGATCGCTGGATCAATTGCGCGCGACCATGGAGTCGTTTGACCATTGCGAGCTGAAACGCGGTGCGCGGCAGTTGGTGTTTGCCGATGGCACGCCGGGTGCGCGGGTGATGATCATCGGCGAGGCTCCGGGGCGCGAGGAAGATCGCGAAGGTAAACCCTTTGTCGGCCGCGCGGGTCAGTTATTGGACCGGATGTTAGCCGCGATTGATCTGGATCGTCACAAGAACGTCTACATTACCAATGTGCTGCCATGGCGGCCTCCGCAAAACCGGGATCCCAAGCCCGAAGAGATCGGGATGATGAAGCCGTTTTTGGAACGGCACGTGGCCTTGGCCAAGCCCGAGGTTCTGGTGGTCATGGGCAATATCAGCTGTCAGGCGGTGCTGGGCAAACGCGGTATAACCCGACTGCGCGGTCACTGGGATCAGGCGATGAACCTACCGGTGATCCCTATGTTCCACCCCGCCTATCTGCTGCGCCAGCCACAGGCCAAACGGCAAGCCTGGGCCGATTTGCTGGAGCTGAAAGCCCGGTTGGAGGGCAAGTAATGCGCATTCTGGCCTTTTCTGACCTGCATATGTCCCGCAACCACGCCAACCAACTGGTTACAGCTAGCGCAGAAGCTGATTTGGTGATTGGCGCCGGGGATTTCTGCAAGATGCGGCAAGGTTTGGACGAAGCGATGGAGATGCTGTCCAGCATCGCCTCGCCTTTGGTTTTGGTACCCGGCAATGCCGAAAGCGCCGAGGAGTTAACACAAGCCGCGCCGCAGGGTGTCCATGTCCTGCACGGCTCGGGCATGACGATAGACGGCCTGCGCCTGTTCGGTCTGGGTTACGGCGTGCCGCTCACACCGTTCGGAGACTGGTCCTGCGACCTGACCGAGGCCGAGGCGACCGAGCTGCTGGACCGCTGCGATGGGACTGACATCCTGATCGCGCATTCTCCGCCCAAAGGCTATGGAGATGTGACGTCGACCGGTGATGCGGTAGGATCTACCGCCGTGCGTGACGCTATTGAGCGGCTACAGCCACAGTTGTCGTTGCACGGGCATATCCACGACAGTTGGGGATATCGCGGTACGCTGGGACGCACTCAGATCGCCAATCTAGGGCCGCGCGTGAATTGGTTTGAGGGTGCGGCATGATTGAAACTGTCACCTTACTGGCTTTCATACCGGCGGCTTTGGCGCTGAACTTCACGCCGGGCGCGGATATGATGTTCTGTTTCGGGCAGGGTCTGAAATCGGGGTCTAAACCGGCCTTGGTGGCCAGCGCTGGCGTCTCGGTCGGGCTGATGGTGCATGTTCTTCTGGCCGGGCTGGGGCTGGGGGCTGCGGTGGCGGCGCTGCCGTGGCTGTTTGACGTGATCCGCTGGATGGGCGTGGCCTATCTGCTGTATCTGGCCTGGGGTGCGATCCGAAACGGGGCTATATCTGCAGACACACCCGCCAGACCCGCACATCACGCTTTCAGGGATGGCATGGTGGTGAACCTGACCAATCCCAAGGTCATTCTGTTCGTGCTGGCCTTTATCCCGCAATTCGTAAATCCGGCCCTTGGCCCGATCCTACCGCAATTCCTGATCTTTGGCGTGGTGATCGCGCTGGGTGGGTTCGTGGTGAATGGGCTGGTCGGGGTGTTTGCCGGTGGCGCGGGCAAGGTTCTGATCTCGAACCCGCGCGCCTCGCGTATCATGGGCTGGGTGACAGGAGGGATTTTCGCCGCCCTCGCCATCCGGCTAGCCATTATGGAAAGGGCTTGACGCAAGATGTCACGCATCGACGAAACCAAAGACTTCATTCCGGTACGGATCGCGGTTCTGACCGTCTCGGACACCCGCTCGCTGGACGAGGACCGCTCGGGGCAGACACTGGTGGAGCGAATCGAAAAGGCAGGTCATTTGGTGGCGGACCGCAAGATCATCCGCGATGAGCGCGCTCAGATTGCTGATCAGTTGCGCGATTGGGTCGCCAATCCCGATATCGACGTTGTGATCTCGACCGGTGGCACTGGTCTGACCGGGCGCGATGTATCGGTCGAGGCGCATCGGGACGTCTATGAGAAAGAGATCGAAGCCTTCGGAACAGTGTTCACGATCGTGTCGATGGAGAAGATCGGCACTTCGGCCGTTCAATCCCGCGCCACGGGGGGCGTGGCCGGCGGCACCTATCTGTTCGCGTTGCCCGGCAGCCCTGGCGCCTGCAAGGATGCTTGGGACGCGATTCTTGAAAAGCAGTTCGACTACCGCCACCGTCCCTGCAATTTTGTGGAAATAATGCCAAGATTGGACGAACATCTGCGACGGAAGTAGACTGGTCGCACGTTCAACTGTTCATAACCGCTTTGTGGCTTGGCATTTTTGACCGCACAGCTACCTTTTGCGGCAGGTAGCCTGATGCAACCGGGGTAAGTGCAATATGCGTTTTCTGAGGCAAAGCCTTGTCGGGGTGTTTCTAGCGTCTTTGACGCTGGCTCTCTTGTTTGCGGCCGCCCAGATTATTGCGGGCGCGGTTCAGGATTTGTTGACGCGTGAAGACGCGGCCCCGCAGGCGCGTGAACGTATTTTTGCTGTTACGGTTCGTCCAGCCGAATTGGAAACCGTGACACCCTATCTCGAGGCATTTGGTGAAGTACAAAGCCGCAGACGCTTGGAACTGCGCGCGGCACTAGGCGGGCGCGTAGTGTCTCTGTCGGATGACTTCGAGGATGGCGGTTCCGTTAGTGCCGGCGAGGTTTTGGTCGAACTGGACCCCGCCGATGCGCAATCGGCGCTGGATCGGGCCAAGTCAGATCTGCTGGATGCCCAATTCGAAGAACGCGACGCCGAGCGGTCTTTGTTGCTTGCTCAGGATGAGTTGAACTCGGCCGAGGCACAGGCAGAGCTGCGTGGGCGTGCCATGCAACGGCAAAAAGACCTGCAAAGCCGGGGTGTTGGCGCCGCGGCATCGGTAGAAGAAGCCGAATTGGCCGAAGCTGCAGCGCAGCAGGCCGTTCTGGCCCGCCGGATCGCGTTGGCGCAGGCCGAGTCGCGGGTGGATCAAGCCACAACTTTATTGTCACGCGCCCGTATCGCGCTTGAGGCCGCCGAACGTGATTTGGAGGACATGACCGTCCGCGCCCGTTTTGGCGGGACATTGACGGATGTAACGCTGGTCGAAGGCCGTTTGGTATCCGCCAACGAAAAACTGGCAGAACTGGTCGATCCGAATGCGCTTGAAGTCGCGTTCCGCGTTTCGACCGCGCAATTCGTGCGTTTGCTGGATGCCGAGGGCGATCTGATCAACGCACCTGTCACGGTCTCGCTTGAGGTCACGGGCACTGATCTGGCCGCTACTGGTCGAATAAGCCGCGATAGTGGATCAGCCGGCGAGGGGCAAACGGGGCGCTTGCTTTATGCGCGGATGGACAACACGTCGGGTTTCAAACCCGGTGACTTCGTGACAGTGACCGTGCAGGAACAGCCATTGGACAATGTAGTGCGGCTGCCATCTTCGGTTCTGGATGCGGTTGGCACGGTTCTGGTGCTGGGCACGGATGACCGGCTCGAAGCTTTGCCGGTCGAACTGATCCGTCGTCAGGGCGACGAGGTTTTGTTGCGGGGTAAAGGTCTGGACGGCCGCGAGGTTGTCATCGGGCGCACGCCGTTGCTGGGTGCTGGTGTTCGTGTCCGCCCCTTGCGGATCGAAGCCAATGCCGGGGCTGAACCCGATTTGGTCGAGCTGTCGGACGAGCAGCGCGCGCAGCTTGTCGCGCAGGTTGAGGCCAGCGACAAGATGCCGAAGGATATGAAAGACCGCGTCCTGGGGCAGCTCAGCGAGGCGAAAGTTCCGGCATCTCTGGTGCGTCGCATTGAAAACCGGGCCGGAGGTTAACCGCTATGATGCGCGAGATCCCCGGCGCGGCAAGCGGTATACTCAGCTATTTCACCCGGCATCGCACAGTGGCGAACCTGTTGCTGCTGGTTTTGCTGGTGCTGGGTGTGGCGGCTTTGCCCAACATGCGGGCGCAGTTCTTTCCAGACGTCATCCTTGAACGTGTTGACGTCGACGTCGTGTGGGAAGGAGCGGGCCCCGAGGATGTGGACAATGGCATCGTTCAGGCGCTTGAGCCTGCGCTGCTGGCGGTTGAGGGCGTTTCCAGTACCGAGGCGACCTCGCGCGAGGGGCGGACCAGCATCCGGCTGGAATTCGAGCCGAATTGGGACATGTCCCGCGCAGTAGAAGAAGTCAGAACAGCTGTTGATGGCGTGACCAACCTGCCAGAAGATGCCGAAGAGCCTACGATCCGACGCGGTGCGTGGCGGGACCGGGTAACGGATGTGGTGGTAACCGGGCCTGTTGCCCCGGATCAGCTTGCCAAATTCACCGATGAACTGATCAACCGCCTGTTTGCCGTGGGTGTTACACGGACGACCATCCGGGGGCTGGCTGCACCGCGCGTGGTGGTCGAGGTTCCGACCGCGCAGTTGATTGCCAACGATATCACACTGTCCGAGATCGCGACCGCCGTTGCGGCCGAAGCCACGGCTAACCCCGCCGGGGATGTTACGGGCGCCAATGCCCGCATTCGCACCGGCACCGAGAAGCGAACACCTGAGGAAATCGAAGGCATCCCGCTGCGCAATTTCCCTGACGGGTCCAAGTTGCTGATCGGCGACGTGGCGCAGATCCGCCTTGAGGGCGTTGACCGAATTCGCAGCTATTTCGTAGGTGAAGATCCAGCGATGTCAGTGCGGGTGGATCGCTCGAACCTAGGGGACGCGATCGAGATTCAGGGCACTGTCGAGGAGGTCGTAGCCGAGATGCAGGCCAGCCTGCCTGCAGGCGTGTCGGTCGAGCTGATCCGAACCCGCGCGCAGGCGATCACCGACAGGCTGGACATCCTGATTGACAATGGCCTCATGGGCCTGGGGCTGGTTGTGTGTCTGCTGTTTCTGTTCCTGAATGCGCGTATCGCGTTCTGGGTGGCGGCGGGGATCCCGGTGGCGATGTCTGCGGCGATTGCTTTCATGTATATTGGCGGGTTGTCGATCAACATGGTGTCGCTGTTTGGTCTGATCATCACGCTGGGTATCGTTGTGGACGACGCAATTGTTGTCGGTGAACATGCCGATTTCCGTGCTCGTCGCTTGGGCGAGGCCCCGATGGTGGCAGCTGAAAGCGCGGCGCGGCGCATGGCGATGCCGGTTTTTGCCGCGACCCTGACAACGGTCATTGCCTTTTTCGGTTTGACCGCGATTGGCGGTCGGTTCGGTGAGTTGATCCGGGACATACCTTTCACTGTGATTGCGGTTCTGATCGCCTCGTTGATCGAGTGTTTTTTGATCCTGCCGAACCATATGGCCCACGCCATTGCACATTCCGCGAAAGAACACTGGTATGATTGGCCTAACCGGGTCGTCAATCGCGGGTTCCGCTGGGTGCGCGATCAGTTGTTCCGCCCATTCATCGCATGGGTCATCTGGGCGCGTTATGTCGTTGTGGCACTGATGATCCTGATCCTGGCAAGTCAGGCGGCGCTGTTCATCAAAGGTGATGTGAACTGGCGATTCTTCAATGCGCCCGAGCGTGGTTCGGTCACCGGCAATTTCATCATGGCAGAAGGCGCGACGCGTCAGGACACGCTGGCCATGATGCGCCAGCTGCAGACTGCCGTGGACGAATTGGGGCAAATTTACGAAGAACGCCATGGGCGCAATCCTATTGACTATGTCTTGTCCGAGATTGGCGGATCGGCAGGCCGCGGACTGTCTGCGGCGGATGGCAAGGACGAAGATCTTCTCGGCGGCATCTCGATCGAGTTGATCGATGCCGATCTGCGCCCTTATTCCAGTTTTGAATTCGTTGGCGAATTGCAGGATTTCGTCCCGCGTCATCCCAAGGTCGAATTGCTCAGTTTCCGTGGCTGGCGTTCGGGGCCGGGCGGTGATGCGATTGACGTTCAGTTTTATGGGGCAGACGTAGACACGCTTAAGGCCGCATCCGAAGACCTGCAGGCCGAGCTTTCGAAATACCCCGAAGTCTCGGCGCTGGAGGATAATCTTGCCTATGACAAGGAAGAGTTCATTCTGGATCTGACGGCGCAGGGACAAGCACTGGGCTTCCGGATTGAAACACTTGGCCGTGTGTTGCGCGATCGTTTGAACGGGATTGAGGCCGCGACCTTCCCCGACGGTCCCCGAAGCGCTGAAATCCGGGTTGAATTGCCCGAAGACGAGCTGACTGCCGATTTCCTGGAACGCACACTGATGCGGACCCCGGATGGCGTGTATGTGCCGCTGGCCGATATCGTATCAGTTCAGCGCAAGTCAGGGTTTTCTACTGTCCGCCGTGAAAACGGCCTGCGGGTCATCTCGGTCAATGGCGACATCGCTGAAGACGACCCCACCCGCGCCGAAGAGATAAACCGCGCGATGAGCGAGGAAATTCTACCCGACATCGCCGCCAAACGTCAGGTCGAATGGACCATGGCGGGTTTGAGCGAGCAGGAGGATGAGTTTCTGTCCGAGGCCCGCACCGGTCTGATCTTGTGTCTGACCGGCATCTATCTTGTTCTGGCCTGGGTCTTTGCCAGTTGGACGCGACCTCTGGTCGTTATGGCGATTATTCCGTTTGGGTTGGTTGGAACGATCTGGGGCCACTACATCTGGGAGGTGCCACTGAGCATGTTCACCGTTGTAGGGCTGCTGGGGATGACCGGGATTATCATCAACGACTCGATCGTTTTGGTGACGACGATTGATGCTTATCAGCAGGATCGCGGGCTGGTGCCGTCTATCATCGAAGGAACCGCAGACCGATTGCGTCCGGTTATGCTGACAACGCTGACGACTGTTCTTGGCCTGACCCCGTTGCTGTATGAGGGGTCGCAACAGGCGCAATTCCTCAAACCGACGGTGATTACTCTGGTCTATGGCCTGGCCTTCGGGATGATTTTGGTGCTGGTTCTGGTGCCGGCGCTGTTGGGCATTCTGAACGACCTGTCGCGTCCGATCACGGCTATGCGGCGCGCGGTGCGCGCGCCTGACCGTGTGGTGCAGGGCGCTCTTGCCGCCACCGGTACAGCGTTGCTGGTTTGGTTCGGCATAACCATGGTGCTCCCGGTCATTACGGGTGCGCCTTTGGGTATATTGTCTGGGCTTTATGGGTCTGCGGACGGCCTCGTAGCCCTGCAAATGGGGCTGGGCGCATTTATTGCGGGGGCGGTTGTCATTCTTGTGCTCAGCATCGCCGCGTCTGGCCTGTTTTTCGCACGTCTCAAGGCCCGCTCGGCCTAGTTTCGGCGCAGCGCCGTCTCCAATAGATCGTTGACCCGATTGCTCATGGGCAGGTCACCGCGCCGTATCTGTTCCAAGGGAAACCAACGCGCATCCAACGCATCGTCGCCTGCAACAGGCTGCCCGGACTGGTATGCGCACACCACACCAACCAAAAGATAATGCGACACTACAGCACCGTGCGAGTCCCGTCGCAACAGATCCAGATTGTCCAGATAATGCAGAGGCTTCGCCGTGACCGAAGTTTCCTCATGCAATTCGCGTTGTGCGGCTTGCAGAACCGTTTCGCCCCATTCCACATGACCGCCGGGAAAGCCCCACAATCCGGCGTCTGGCTGTTTGCTGCGTTGCACAAGCAGAACCTGCGCGTCGTGTATGACGACAGCCAGTGCCCCGATTTTTGGCGTTTGAACCATCGGGATCAGCCTGCGCTGCACCCTTTGATGTCAACCGCGTGATTTGCACCCAGAACGGTGATTCTGATCTCGGACCGCTCCAACGCAAAGGGCGCCCCGGATGCGCTGATCACTTCGGACGTGGCAACAAGCGTGTCACCCTGGCGCTCAGTGTCGGGTTGTGATGCCCAAAGAGTGGGATTGCCGGGCTCAATCACTGCCAGTTCCTGACCGCCAGCCGAGGGCATGGTCACCCGAGCTTCGATCTGCATCCCGTCCGATGTCGGTGTCAGGCGGCAGCTGGCCTGAGCGACCCTTGCCTCTTTTGCGGAATAGGGGCGCTGCGCGAGTGCTGCGGCAATGGCCGGGTTGCGCCCGGCATCGGCGTTCAGCTTGTGATCGAAGTCCAGTTGTGCCGGGATGCAGACTTCCTTGCACACGCCAAGATCCATCGTGCCTTTCAGGTGCACTGGTTGGCCGGGATTCTTCGGTGTAATCTCAACCGGCAGAACAAGCTGGTCTTCGTACCCGATGGATTGCAGTCCATTCTGGACAAAGACTTCAGGGGTCGGCCAGGTGATCGACACGTTCCCAACATTGTCCGAACTGTTCCAATCGAAATGCGGTGGAATGCCTGCATCACCGGGCGCGCGCCAATAGGTTTTCCACCCATCATCCAACGTCACCCGCACGGCTGTCATATAGGTTCCCTGCGTGGTGCGACCACCGTCGAGAATATCCAATTCTGCCACGGTACCAGTCACCTGAGCGGATGCCGGGGCAACAAATCCAAGGGCGAAGGTCAATGCGACCGCTGAGACTGTCATATGTACGTTCATAACCTATAAATGCGCGGTCCCGACGCGGATTCCAAGTCACGTTCAGGTCACTCGAATGAAATCTGCGGAAATCTGCGCTGATCTCTTGCCAATCGCTGCCGCTCGGGGCCATTGTTGAAGGGCACCAAGCAAGAGATGCCATCTTATGGACCTGACCGGAAAACTGTTGATTGCGATGCCGGGTATGGGCGATCCGCGCTTCGATCATTCGGTGGTATATATGTGCAGCCACGGAGATGATGGGGCGATGGGTCTGATCATCAACAAGCCGTCAGACCTGCGGATCAAGACTTTGCTTGGGCAGCTCAACATCGCCTGCCGAATCCCTGTCGTGGGCGAACGCCTCGTACATTTTGGTGGGCCGGTCGAGATGTCGCGCGGCTTTGTTCTGCACAGTTCAGACTATGATGCGAATCTTCATTCGATGAAAATTTCGGATGATTTCAGCATGACCGCGACATTGGACGTCCTTGAAGATCTGGCCTCGGGTCGTGGTCCACTCAATTCGACATTGGCGCTGGGCTATTCCGGCTGGGGTCCGGGCCAGCTTGAGGATGAGATCGCCATGAATGGCTGGCTGACCACGGATGCGTCCTCGAAACTGGTGTTCGACGTCCCCGATGACGAGAAATGGGAGGCCGCGCTTGCCACTTTGGGTGTTGATCCGTTGACTTTGTCGGCCAGCGCCGGGCGTGCCTGATCAGCGATCGCGCGGTGCAGCGGCGCGGCGCAGACGGTCATTGATTGCTGCCCCAAGGCCGTGATCCGGGATTGGCGAAACCGCAATCGGTCGACCGGTGGTATTCAACTGGTGCAGCGCTGCAAACAGGTTAGCGGCGGCTTCGACCAAATTGCCTTTAGCCGACAGGTTGAGGTCGCAAGGAACAGACCCAAAACCCAACAGCACCTCGTCCCCCTGAGTGGCGTCAGCATTCAAGCGAACCGGGGCATCGGGCGCGTAGTGGGATAGTAACTGGCCGGGTGCTGTCAGCAGATCTCCGGTTTGATGTAGATGGAGGCGGGTGTTCAGGGTGCTCTCGATCTCTTCCAGCGCGACGCCGCCGGGGCGTAGCAAGGTTGGCTCACCGGCCAGTCCGACGATGGTCGATTCCAGACCGACCCCGCACGGGCCGTCGTTCATGATAGCGGCAATGCGTCCGTCCAAACCGGCCCGCACATGATCAGCGGTTGTCGGGCTGATTTGCCCTGACGGGTTCGCTGACGGCGCCGCAACGGGCCCGTCAAAGGCTTCAAGAATAGCGTGTGCCGTAGGATGGGCCGGAACGCGAACGGCCAGCGTATCGAGGCCAGCGGTCACCAGAGACGACACTTGATGGTCAGCGCGCAATGGCAAAACCAAAGTCAGCGGGCCGGGCCAAAAAGCATCTGCCAGAACCTGTGCCTGATCGGACCATGTCACAAATCGTTTTGCGGCGTCGACCGATGCGACATGCGCGATCAATGGGTTGAAACTGGGGCGGCCTTTGGCTGCATAAATGCGGGCCACGGCCTCTCCGTTGCGGGCATCGCCGCCCAGCCCATAGACAGTCTCGGTCGGGAAAGCGACAAGCTGTCCTTGCCGCAGCAGGTTCGCTGCCTGCGCAATTCCGTCTGGGTCGGCGAACAGTTCGTGTGTTCCGTTGGGGATCATGGGTGGTGACGCCGCGTTTTGATTGCTTGTATCATGGGGACAGGTACGTAATCGTCCAAATCCAGATGAATAACGGTGGGCGCTGGGTTTTCCAACCCCGCCGTTGCAGACCTTTATACAGCCCCGAGGTGAAGCCATGCCATATCGCGCACCAGTCTCTGACTACGAATTCCTGTTCCGCCACGCGGTCGATTTCGGACAGATCGCCGCCACTGACAAGTTTTCGGAAGCCAGCGAAGACGTGGTCAGCGCGATTCTGACCGAAGCTGGAAAGATGTGCGAAGAGGTCATGGCCCCGCTGCAACGCCCCGGCGATCTGGAGCCGGCGCGGCTGGAGAACGGTGTTTTGCGCACCTCACCGGGTTATGGTGACGGCTGGAAAGCGATTGCCGAAGGCGGCTGGATCGGCATGAGCGCGGATCCCGAATATGGTGGCATGGGCCTGCCGATGACTCTGACAACCGCCGTAAACGAGATGATGTCAGCGGCCTGTCTGTCACTGCAATTGGCTCCGCTGATGACGCAGGGCCAGATCGAAGCGTTGGAACACCACGCCAGTGATGCGCTGAAAGAGCTGTACCTGCCCAAGATGATCGCGGGCGAGTGGTCAGGCACCATGAACCTGACCGAACCGCAGGCCGGTTCGGATGTGGGTGCGCTGACATCAAAAGCGGAACCCAATGGCGATGGTACCTATGCGGTGTCGGGCCAAAAAATCTACATCTCTTGGGGCGACAACGACTTTGCGGAAAACGTCTGCCACCTTGTTCTGGCGCGTCTGCCCGACGGCGTCCCCGGAACCAAGGGGATTTCGCTGTTCCTGGTACCCAAATACCTACCGGACGAAAACGGCAATCCCGGTGTGGCGAATGACCTGAAAGTGGTTTCGCTAGAACACAAGATGGGCCTTCACGGCTCGCCGACCTGCGTGATGCAGTATGACGGTGCCAAAGGCTGGCTTGTGGGCAAGGAACATGGCGGTATGGCCGCGATGTTTACCATGATGAACAACGCGCGTCTGGGCGTGGGTGGTCAGGGCGTTGGCGTGGCCGAGGGTGCCTATCAGCACGCATTGGCCTATGCGCTGGAACGCAAGCAGGGCAAGACGCCCTCGGGGACGATCATTGATCACGCCGATGTGCGGCGGATGCTGATGAGCATGCGTGCCGACACGTTTGCGGCGCGGGCGATCATGCTGGCCAATGCGGCGGCGATCGACATGGCGACGGCCACCAATGATCCCGAATGGGTGTCGCGCGCTGCGCTGCTGACCCCGATCAGCAAGGCGTTTGGAACCGAAACAGGCATGCGCGTCTCGGAAGATGGCGTGCAGGTCCATGGCGGCATGGGCTTCATCGAGGAAACCGGCGCGGCACAGTTCTATCGCGATGTCCGCGTGACAGCGATCTATGAGGGAACCAACGGCATTCAGGCGATGGACCTGGTGGCCCGCAAGATGATGGATGGCGGCGAAGCGGCCAGCCGTCTTCTGGACGAGATCGAGGATCACGCTGAAACGGCCCGTGCGACCATGCCGGAACTGGCCGGTCCGGTCTGGGAAGCCACCGAAAGCCTGCGCGAGGCCACCGAGTGGTTGGTGTCGCAGGCTGACATGAACAACCGCTTTGCCGGTGCGGTTCCCTATTTGCACGCTTTCGCTCGTGTTTTGGGCGCGCATTACCACCTGAAGGCGGCGCTGGCCGAGCCCGAAGGTACGCGCTTCAAGCTGGCGCGCTTCTACATCAACGCACTGCTGCCGGAATACTCAGGTCTGCTGGCGCAGGCGCAAAACGGGGCCGAGGATGTCTACGGTCTCAGCGCAGAAGAACTGGCCGCCTGATGGACGGCGAGAGCCCTTTGACGATCCGTTATCCCTGGCCCGAGGCTCCGGCCCCGGGTGAGGCGACTGAGGTCGCCGAGGGCGTGCTGTGGATGCGCTTGCCGCTGCCCATGGCGCTGGATCACGTCAACATCTATGCGCTGGATGATGGCGACGGTTGGACGGTGATCGACACCGGTCTGTCCTCGAACAAGACGCGCCGCATATGGGCTGGTTTGATGGCGGGTCCGCTGGGCGGCAAGCCGGTCAAACGGGTGGTGGTGACACATCACCATCCTGACCATGTCGGCAATGCCGGTTGGTTCCAGTCCGAACACGGGGCCGAGCTGGTGACAACCCGCACCGCATGGCTGTTTTCGCGGATGCTGCAGTTGGACGTGCAGGAAACCTGGCCGACCGAGACGCTGGATTATTACCGCAGCGCCGGGATGGATGCGGATTTCTTGGCCAAACGCATGACCGAACGGCCGTTCAATTTCTGCGACACGGTCTATCCGATGCCGCTGGGCTTTACCCGGATCAAGCAGGGCAGCGTGATCCGAATGGGCGGGCGCGATTGGGACGTGCATATGGGCAATGGCCACGCCCCCGAACACGCGACCTTCTGGAGCCGTGACGACAATCTGGTGATCACCGGCGATCAGATCCTAAGCTCAATCAGCCCCAATCTGGGGGTTTATGTGACCGAGCCGCTGGCCGATCCGGTGGCCGAATGGCTTGAGGCCTGTGAGCGGCTGCAAGGGTTGGCGCGCCCCGATCACCTGGCGTTGGGCGGGCACAAGCTGCCCTTCACTGGCCTTCCGCTGCGGATGAAGCAACTGATCGACAATCACCATGGTGCGTTGGAGCGTCTGCAAAACTATCTGGACACGCCCAAAACCGCCGCCGAGTGCTTTCCGCCCCTGTTCAAACGCCAGATCGGCGATGGCGAATATGGGCTGGCTCTGGTCGAGTCGGTTGCACATCTGAACCATCTTTACCACATTGGAGCGGTGACCCGGACGCGGCGCGCAGACGGGGCGTGGGAGTTTCAACGCAAAGGGTAATGCCATGGACAAAATCGAAACCTCGGCCGAGGCAGCAGAAGCGGCGGCCTTGCCCCGCTGTTACGAAGTCCATGCCAACCCTGACGCCCAATCCGGCACACAAAATCTGCCCGACACACTGCAAAAACCGGTTGAAAGCAAAAGCCCGGCGCAATGGGCCTATGAGCGGCTGATCCTTTATATCCAGAATTTCGAGAAAACGCTGGATGCCGATCACGAGGTCGCCATGGGTTTCACTGGTGGCGATGCAGGCGTGATGCGGATCGAAGGGATGGGCTATTTCGACCCTGATATGATCACCTTTTATGGCTCGGACGGGCCCGGCGCGCGGACGCAATTGGTGCAGCATGTAAGCCAGCTGAACGTGATGCTGCGCGCCCTGCCCAAATCGGTCGAGGACAAGCCAGCCAACCGTATTGGGTTCCGCCTGGCGGCCGATCTGGAAGAAAGCTGAGCGTACATCTTGCAATTCACCTCTGCGCGGCCTTGAATATGTTGGTCATTCAAGGGGAACGCTGGTGAGCCTTTTTTCAGCCGTTACAACATCCTATCGCGGCGCCTGGGCGCGACGACGTGTCTTTGTGCCGATCTATCTGGCCGTGCGCCTGCTGCTGGTTGCGCTGATCGCGCCGGGGGTGGCGATTACAGTCAATCTGGCGGTGTCGCTCTCAAACCAGACCGCGCTGACGGATCAGGCCATCGCCGCATTCATCCTGTCTCCGGTCGGGTTCGTGGCGGCTGTGGTGGTGCTTAGCCTGTTTCTATTGGCTGAGGTGCTGGTCTTTTCGGTCATGGCAGCCTCGTTGCGAATGGGTGAACGTGACCCGTGGCGCGCGGGCAGTTCCGCCATTGGCCTGATCCTATCGCGCCTGCCCGCTCTATTCGGTTTCGCGGTGCGGTTCGTGTTGCGGGTGTTGCTGTTGGTTGTGCCATTTGCCGCTGTCGCGGCGGTGATCGCGTGGTGGACCCTGACCGAATATGACATCAACTATTACCTGACGTTCCGCCCGCCATCCTTCCTTGTGGCCGTGGGCCTGATCGGCGCGGTGGTGCTGGTCATGGCTTGGGTGTTGATCCGCAGGCTCTCGGCCTGGGCGCTGGGCCTGCATCTGGTGTTGTTCGAATCCGTTGCCCCCGCCAGCGCCTTCAACGTCAGCGCCACCCGGATGGAGGGTAAGCGCGGGCGGCTCAAGCTTGAGCTGGCGATCTGGCTGTGCCTGCGCATTGTCATTGCCGCGTTGATTGCGACGGTGGCGGGGTTGTTGTTCGATCTGGTGCCGCTGCAGGGGGCGTCTCATCTGAAAATGGCGCTGATCTACAGTCTGATCGTAGCCGGGCTGTGGTCTCTGGCCGGGCTGGTTCTGGCCGCAACGGCGCTGGGCGCGCTGGCGGTGCTGCTGGATGGGTTTTTCGAGATCAAGACCTCGGAGCCCCCGCATCCCGAACCGGGCAATCTGCGCGTGCCGCTTCTCGCCGCTCTTGGCGGCGCGGCGGTGGCCTTGGTTGCGGGGCTATGGGTCGGGCAGGAGGTGCTGGACCGTGTCGATGCCCCCGACCGGGCCGAGGTGATCGGCCACCGGGGGGCTGCAGCGTTGCGGCCGGAAAACACCATGGCCGCAGTTCTGAAAGCCATTGAGGACGGTGCCGATTGGGTCGAGATCGACGTGCAGGAAACGGCAGATGACGTGGTGATCGTGGCTCATGACAGTGATTTCATGAAACTGGCGGGCGTGCCCACCAAGGTCTGGGATGCCACGATGGAAGACGTGGCCGAGATCGACATCGGCAGTTGGTTCGATCCTGAATACGCCGACGAACGCACCCCGACTCTGCGACAAGTTCTGGAGGCAGCAAAGGGCAAGGCCAAGGTCATCATTGAGTTGAAATATTACGGTCACGACGTCGATCTGGAAAATCGCGTCGCCGCGCTGGTGGAAGAGTTCGAGATGCAGGACGACATCGCCACCATGTCGCTGAAATACCCCGCCGTGCAGAAAATGGAAAAACTGCGCCCTGACTGGCGTGCCGGTGTTCTGGCCGCCACGGCGGTCGGAGACCTTTCAGGGCTTGAAGGTGAATTTGTGGCCGTCAATACGGGCATGGCGACGCCGGGGCTGGTCCGCAGCGTGCAGGCGGCGGGCAAGGATATCTATGTCTGGACGGTGAATGACCCGCTGCAGATGTCGGCCATGGCTTCGATGGGGGTAGACGGGTTGATCACCGATGACCCGGCGCTGGCAAACGAGGTGTTGCGCATCCGGGCCGAGATGGGCCCGGCTGAGCGCCTTTTGCTGTGGCTTGCAACTACTTTTGGCATGTCCGTGGACAAACAGGCGATGCGCGATGCAAGCCCGTAAACTGGCGCTGATCCTGTCGGTTCTGGCCAGCCCGGTCGCGGCGCAAGATTTCATGCGCAGCCTCGAACTGCCCGCCCATCGCGCGCTGATCGCGCAAAGCGAGGGAGCAGATTTAACAGTATTCGAGACTGATGGATGCTCGGGCGGGTTGTCGACCAGCTGGCGGTTCGTGGCCGAGACCTTCCCGAAGTTCCGCGCTTTGTATGAAGCGCACCCACCCTGGGAATACTGCTGCGTGGCCCATGATCGGGCCTATCACAACGCGGGTGCAGCCCTGCGCGCCGAAGACAGTTATGACGCGCGCCTGTCAGCGGATGACACGCTGCGCGCCTGCGTGAAACAGCACGGCACTGAGCACGCCGAAGAGTATTCCGTCCGATATGACATGACACCCGACCAGATTCGCACCGCCCATTCCGTGACAGCCGAAGCGATGTTTGCGGCTGTTCGATTCGGCGGCGCACCCTGTTCTGGCCTGCCGTGGCGCTGGGGCTTCGGGTATCCGGGCTGTTCGGTGTTCCAATCTGCGGCCCCTGCGCGCGAATGACGTGGTGACAGCCCTCGCGTTTTCGATTACCAACGTCTCAAACACGCGAATTGGGAATCTTTCACATGGCTGAATACAAGCACGGCGAAATGGACATCAAAGTTCAGGAAAAAACATTTGACGGCTTTATCAAGGCGACCACGTGGTGCGTCGTAGCCATTGCCTTCCTGTGCCTGTTCTTGGCGGTTTTCGCTTCTTAAACCTTAAAATCGGGGTCCATCGTGATCAGGATAGTGATTGCCTGCCTTCTGGCAGCAACGGTGGCTGGCTGCGTGGGCTCTCAACGTCCGCAGGCCGATTTCTCAGAGATTGCGGCCCGGTCCTATAGTGATCCCGGCCCGTCGACCCTGACGCTCTATACGATGATCAGCACACGCACCGGTTCGGGGGCTCATACCTCGTTGATGATCAGCGGCAGCGAGCGGGTGATTTTTGACCCCGCAGGATCTTTCCGCGCCGATGTGGTGCCGATCAAGGATGATGTGCTGTATGGCATCACTCCCAACGTGGAGCGCGCCTATCGCAGCAGCCACGCGCGCGAGACGCACTATGCCCGCGTCCAGACAATCGAAGTGACCCCGCAACAGGCCGAAATCGCGCTGCAACTGGCCAAACAATCCGGCCCGGTGGCGGGGGCGTTTTGTACCAATTCTACCGCGCAACTGCTGCAGCAGGTGCCGGGGTTCGAGCAGATCAGCACCACCTTTTACCCCGTGAAACTGTCCGATCAGTTCGGCCAGATACCGGGAGTGGTGACGACGGAATACCGCGAGAATGACTCGGCTGACTTGCAAGCTGGGTTGGCAGCGAACAATGCCCTGCTGAACCAGCAGGACACGGCCCTAGCCCAGTAGATACAGCAATCCGTAAAGGGTTCCGGCCCCGCTGAAAATCGCGGCGATCACGTTCTTGGTCCAAAGCCCCACGGCCACTGAGACCGCCGCAGCCGACATGCGCGGTATGTCCGGCTGGCCTTCGGTCGCGGTTGGCCAGACCACCAGCGGCGCAATCAGCGCAGGGATGATCGCCACGGCTGTATAGCGTAGATGGCGCAGCAGCCAGGGGGGCATCGGTCGGTCTCCGACCAATCCTATAAAGACAAAGCGCAGCCCATAGCTGCCGATCGCCAGTCCGATGATAATGGTCCAGACGGTAACGGGATCTGGCGGGGTCATGTCCGGGCCTTTCTGCGCTCAGCGATGAGTTCGGCCTGAGCGCCTGCGATCATGCCCGCGCATCCGGCGATCAGCAGGCCAAGGTTATAGGGGACGCCGACGGTGAACAGCGACACGACGATGGCAACAAGGGCCGCGACCACGTGCGGTAAGGTTCGCATCATCGGCCCGATCATGGCCAGAAAGGTGATCGGCAAGGCAAAATCCAGCGCCCAGCTTTCAGGAATACGCGTGCCCAGCACTGCCCCCAGATAGGTCGCCAAGATCCACAACGGCGTGATCGGCGTAACTGAGCCCACGAAATAGGCCATTCGCTGCGGCACGCTCATGTCGGGCTGTTTTTCGAACTGGATGATCGAGCTGGCATAGGATTGATCCACGGTCAGATAGGCCGCGAATGCCCTCTGCCACATCGGCGCGGCCCCCAGAAAGGGCGTCAGCGAGGCGGAATACATCGCCATCCGCAGGTTCACCGCCAAAGCCGAGATCAGGATGATTGCCGTCGGCGTCTGGTCCTGCAGCAGTTGCAGCGCGGCAAACTGCGCCGCCCCGGCAAAGACGGTCGCGGTCAGCGTCATGGTTTGCAACAGGTTCAGCCCGGCTTCGGTCGCGAAGACGCCGAACAGGGTGCCGAAGGGGATCGCCACAAAGATGAACGGCGTCCCGTCGCGAAAACCCTTCCAGAAGTAAGACTTGGATGTGGTGTCTGCCATGGCTAAATCCTATGGTGATGCCCGCAGCAGTATCTGTCTTACGAAGGGGTTGCAATTGGCCACGGAACTCGATCTTTCGGACTACATCATCGCCCCCGATCCCGGCGCGGTCGGCCTGACCCGCGCGGTTGAGGGCGTGGACCAGAATGGTGAGGTCAGCCATATCTCGGTGGTTGAGGAGCGGCCGCTGACCATTTTCCTCAACTCGCAGGAAATCGTGACGGCGATGACCATTGGCGACTACCCCGAATATCTGGCGCTGGGGTTCCTTCGCAATCAGGGGATGCTGCTGGCGGATGATGAAATCACCCGCGTTGATTGTGACAATGATCTGGAAACCGTGGTCGTGCGCACGGCGCGTGAAACCTCGTATGAGGACAAGCTCAAGAAAAAGACCCGCACCAGCGGCTGCGCCGTGGGCACGGTCTTTGGCGACATGATGGAGGGGCTTGAGGACGTGCGCCTGCCACAGGTGCAGGTTCGTACCTCGTGGCTGTATGATTTGGCCGCCAAGATCAACCGCACGCCGTCATTGTACCTTGAAGCCGGGGCGATTCACGGCACGGTTCTGTGCCACGAAAATCGCCCTCTGGTCTATATGGAAGACGTGGGTCGTCACAACGCAGTCGACAAAATCGCGGGCTGGATGCTGTCCGAGGGTGCAGAGGCTGGGGACAAGATCCTCTATACGACGGGCCGTTTGACGTCCGAGATGGTGATCAAAACGGCGATGATGGGTATCCCGGTATTGGCGTCTCGGTCCGGGTTTACGGCGTGGGGCGTCGAGATCGCGCGCGAAGTCGGCCTGACCCTGATCGGCCGAATGCGCGGACAACGTTTCGTGTGCCTGGCGGGCGAGGACCGCCTGCTGCGCGATATCGACCCGGCCAGCGTGGCGGTCGAGGATAAGAAACATCGCAGGAAGAGTGCGGGATGATTGAAATACTCGCAGGTATGGAGGCGTTGTTTGTCCTCCCGGTTCTCTGTGTCACAACGCTCTATTCCATTAAATTCCAATATGCGGATGAACTGGCGATGGATATGGCGCTTGGAGCCTTTCCCGACGAAGTACTGGATCAGCTTGGGTGGGGCGCTCTGACTGACTTGATCGCAGCTTCTCGGGTGTCTGGGAACCCGACACGGCGAAAGTCGACGCGTCTGCGTGTTTTGTTTTGGGGATTGCCCGCGTTGAAAGGGCTGGATAGGCCGACCTTAACCGCGGCGCGGCGATACCGGCTAAATAATTTGGCTATATTCCTCTCTGTCTTTCTGATCGCCAGCGTTTGGTCGTTCTGGTTGGCTGGCCTTCTGGTTTTGTTCGCGGTCGTAACCTTTGTTCGGACTCCGAACTGGCCCGCTGTGAAAGGACTAGCGACATGACCAAACCCCTCGGAGTTATCCTCGCCGGAGGACTGGCGACCCGGATGGGTGGCGGCGACAAAGGGCTGCTGCGCATCGGCGGGCAGAGCCTGATGGCGCATGTGATCGACCGGCTTGCGCCTCAGGTGGGCGGGCTGGCCTTGAACGCAAATGGTGATCCTGAGCGGTTTGCCGATCTGAACCTGCCGATCCTGCCGGATACGATTGACGGCTTCGCGGGCCCTCTGGCCGGGGTGCTGGCGGGCTTGGACTGGGCGGCGACACAAGGCGCGGACTCTATCATCACCGCCGCTGCCGACACGCCGTTTTTCCCCCGTGATCTGGTGACGCGATTGACCGAGGCTGCGCAGGGCCAGACCCACCCGCTCGTGCTGGCCACCACGCCGCGCAGGGGGGACGAAATGCTGAAATCCGGCGGGGGCAAACGCATCAACCGGCACCCGACCTTTGGTCTATGGCCCGTGGCGCTGCGCGATGATCTGCGGGCGGCGCTGCAGGACGGTTTGCGCAAGGTGGTGATCTGGACCGACCAGCACGACGGGCGCGAGGCGCTGTTCCCCGCCGAGCCGTTTGATCCGTTCTTTAACGTCAACACGCCCGACGATCTCGCGCGGGCCGAACAGCTGCTGGAGCAGGCATGAGGGCTTACGGCGTCACCGGCTGGAAAAACGCCGGCAAGACTGGTCTGATGGAGCGTCTGGTGGCAGAAATCACCGGACGGGGGTTTACTGTCTCGACCCTTAAGCATGCGCATCACAGCGTTGATGTGGATCAGCCCGGTACTGACAGCTATCGCCACCGCACGGCAGGCGCGTCCGAGGTGCTGCTGGTCTCGGGTCAGCGTGTCGCCATCATGCAAGAACTGCGCGGCGCGCCCGAGCCTTCGATAGACGACCTTTTGGCCCGCCTGACTCCGGTCGATCTGGTGCTGATCGAAGGGTTCAAGCGAGAAGGCCATCCAAAGATCGAGGCGTTCCGGGCCGAGGCCGGAAACGCGCTGATGGCCCCCGAAAACCCGACGATCCGCGCCGTGGCCAGCGACACGCCGCTAAGCGTAGAGCAACCGGTTTTCGACCTGAACGACACAGCGGCGATTGCCGATTTCATCTTGCGAGAGGTGGGGCTATGACCAAACCCGACATTGCGCCCCCACCCCTGCGCAACGATTGTTTTGCCTTGCCCGCCGGGGTGAACTGGACCCCGGTCGAAGATGCGCTGGCCCTGTTGCGCGACCGGCTGACCGTGGTTGCAGGCGTGGAAACCGTGCCTTTGGTGCAGGCCACCGGCGGGCGTATTCTGGCGCAGGAGGTTATCGCCCAACGTTCGAATCCGCCGCAGCCCAATACGGCGGTGGATGGCTATGGCTTTGCCGGGGTCGCACTTGACGGCCCGCAGGTGATGCCGCTGCATCCGGGGCGCGCGGCGGCTGGGATACCGTTTGATGGCACTGTGCCCGAAGGCCATGCGTTGCGTGTTTTGACCGGGGCGGCACTGCCTGCGGGCGTGGATACAGTCATTCTGGAGGAGGACGTGACCGTTCAGGACGGCCACATCGCTTTTCACGGGCCGCTGAAACGCGGCGCAAATACCCGCAAGGCAGGCGAGGATGTGGCTGAGGGCGACGCGATTCTGCCCGCCGGACGTCGCCTGACCCCGGCTGATCTGGCGCTATTGTCGGCCACCGGTCTGGCCGAGGTTCCGGTGCGCAAAGTGCTGCGCGTGGCGGTTCTGTCCACGGGGGATGAACTGGTCGAACCCGGTGAATCCGCCGGGCCGGGCCAGATTTACGATGCCAACCGTCCGATGCTGTTGTCCTTGTTGGAACGCATGGTGTTTGAGGTGGTAGATATGGGCCGGGTGCCCGACGACCGCGAGGCGTTGCGGACTTGTCTGAACCAAGCCGCTGTACGCGCGGATGTGATCCTGACCAGTGGCGGCGCGTCTGCCGGGGATGAGGACCATGTCTCGGCCCTGTTGCGGCAGGCAGGGGCGATGCAGGAATGGCGGATTGCGTTGAAACCCGGTCGCCCTCTGGCGCTTGGGATGTGGGACGGAACGCCTGTGTTCGGCCTACCCGGAAACCCGGTGGCCGCGTTGGTTTGCACGCTGATCTTTGCGCGCCCGGCCTTGGGCCTGATGGCGGGCGAGGGTTGGTCGACCCCTCAAGGCTTTGACCTGCCCGCCGCGTTTGAAAAGCGTAAGAAACCGGGCCGCCGCGAGTATCTGCGCGCCCGCATCCGTGATGGCCGGGCTGAGGTGTTCGCCTCCGAGGGCTCAGGTCGGATCAGTGGGCTAAGCTGGGCTGAAGGGCTGGTCGAGATTGGGGATGGCGCGTGCCATATCAAACCGGGCGACATGGTCCGGTTCATCCCCTACGGCAGCTTTGATCTTTAATCGAAGGTTCCAGCCACTCGACCCAACAACATGAACGCCCGCGCGGTGCGCGTGTCGCCAAGCGCGGTCAAGTCGGCATCGCTGGCCTCGGGCTCGAACTCGATGATCATGTGGTCGAACCGGCGCAGAAAGTGGTGCGCGGCATCGCGGAAGATGGGATCCTGCTTCATCCGGGCTGACGTCAGCGCCAGTGACGAACGGTCCCTTATGCCGCCCAAAGCAGCCACGGCACGCCCGCGTGATCCTTGCGCAAATTGCCGCCAGATTTCCGGACGCGCCATGTCGGGGCGCAGGTCATCCATGTAGATGCCTTCCTGACTGAGCAGGGTCAGCACATCCTGCGACGCCTGCACCAGCTGCGCGGTCTTGCGGTCTTTCAGCGCCAGCCTCAGGGCATTGAACCCTTCGGTGTCTTCCTGCGTTTCAGGGAAGTTCAGGGCGCGGATGAACACATCCGTCCCAAGCGGAGGCGCGATGTCTTCGGCCTGTGTTCCAAGTTCCAGCGTGGTCTGGTCGCCGTTTGCATTCGGGGTCTTGCCCCGAACAGGCTGAGTCCGATGCGTGGAAAACGTGGCCAGGGTACTTTCTGTCTTTTTGGCTGTCTCGACAATTTCGTCCAGTTTCTTGGACACATTGGGCTCATAGCCGCTGGAGGCGCGCTGCTGCTGAGCGATCAACGCATTGCGAATCGCGTCGATCGAACTTTGTAGCCGCGCGCTTTCTTCACGCATGATACGGCTGGCGCGCAGTGCCGTGGCTGCCACCCAGATCATGGCAATCGGCATGAAAACCGCCAGCAGCGTTACCACGAAACCGCCGCCTTCTATTTTGCCGGGCAACACTAGGAATACGACCGACACGACCAGCCAGATAAGGCTGAGAACGATGGACGCGATTTCGATTTCGGTCAACGCGGGTTCCGCTGGCCGGTCATACATACCAATCGGTGTGGGCCGTTCGGTTTCGTGCTCTGGCGTGGACTCGGACATTGTCGGCGCTTGGCTTAGGCGTACTCGATACTCAGGATTTCATAGGAACGTACACCACCAGGGGTGCGGACTTCGACACTGTCACCTTCTTCCTTGCCGATCAAGGCGCGGGCGATAGGAGATTTGATATTCAGCAGGCCACTTTCGATACTGGCCTCATATTCACCCACAATCTGCCAGGTCTTTTCCTCGTCAGTGTCCTCATCGACCAAAGTGACCTTGGCGCCGAATTTCACAGCACCGGACAGCTTTGCTGGGTCGATCACGTCGGCCAGCGACAAGATACCTTCCAGTTCTTTGATGCGGCCTTCGATAAAGCCCTGCTTTTCACGCGCCGAGTGATACTCGGCGTTTTCCTTCAGGTCGCCCAGCTCTCGGGCCGAGGCGATGGCTTCGATGATCGCCGGGCGCTCGATGGATTTGAGGTTTTTCAGCTCCGCCTCGAGCGCGGCATTGCCCGCAGGCGTCATGGGAATCTTTTCCATATTCTCGTCGTCCACGCATAAATTGAGTCGCCCCGCCGCACGAGATTGGCGCCGGGGCGAATGATTGGGTCGTCAAGTACCTGACCCAAATGGCGCGTGAAATGCAAGGGGGCTAAATCACGCCAACGCGGATTACAGCCTACGTGTAGCTAATCACCTCGAATTCGATCCCGTTGTCGTCATCAAAATAGAACCTTTTGCCCGGTTCGTAATCAGCATGCGACGTTGGCGTGAATCCTGCCTTGATAACGCGGGCTTCGGTTTCGTCGATATCTTCGACCAGAACACCAACATGATTAAGCCCACCAACGATGTCATAGCTGCTTTCTTGTGATGGTTTGGGATCGCTGGGCGCGTAAAGCGCCAAATATGTGTGTGCGCTGCCCACATGGACCGTATATCCGCCCGCGATGGCCGGTCCTTCCCAGCGGGTTTTCCAACCAAAGACTTCGTGCATCCATTTGGCCGAGGCCTGAGGGTCGCGGACGGTAAAGTTGGTGTGTTCAAGCGTCGCCATCATGGGATCTCCTTTTTCATCTTGAGGCGTATCGCGACTCACTGTAATTTCTAAACCTAACTTTAGGTCAAGGTATTTGTTGGAGGAAAAGTTGGCGTTATCCGAGGGGCTGGCCATTGGCGCTTTGGCCCGGCGCACGGGATTGGCGGTTTCGGCCATTCGCTACTATGAGGCGCAAGGGTTGATCACCCCGTGGCGCAATGCGGGCGGGCAGCGGCGGTATCAGCGCGCTGATATCCGGCGGCTGAGCTTTGTCATGATCGCCCAGCAGTTTGGTTTGTCTCTGCCGGAAATTCGGCAGGTGTTGTCGGGCCTGCCGGGCAATCGGACGCCAACACCAAAAGACTGGCAAAAGATCAGCGTCGGGCTGCGCGCGCATCTGGATCAGCGAATCGAGACGCTGACGCGGTTGCGTGACAATCTGGATGGATGCATTGGCTGCGGCTGTCTGAGCTTGCCCAAATGTGCGCTTTACAACCCGGATGACCGGGCCAAGTCAAAGGGAAGTGGCCCCAGGTACCTGCTGGGGGACAGCCCGGACGCGTGATCTGCCGCATTGCGGCATTGTTACGCCGTGTTCTGATTGACCAAGGACTTGGTGAACATGTAGTCAGCAGGGAAAGAAAATTGCGCCGAGCACGTGCACAAAGCGCCAATTCGGAAAGTTAGCTAAGGAGCCCGCGATGGCCGATATTGAACGCGAAGCGATGGAATACGATGTGGTGATCGTGGGCGCAGGCCCGGCCGGTCTGTCTGCAGCCATCCGTTTGAAACAGCTGGATGCCGATCTGAACGTTGTCGTTCTGGAAAAGGGCTCGGAAGTCGGGGCGCACATTCTGTCTGGTGCGGTGCTTGATCCCTGCGGCCTGGATGCTTTGATCCCGGACTGGAAAGAGAAGGGCGCGCCGCTGAACACAGAGGTGCATGAAGACAATTTCTATATGCTGGGTGAGGCCGGTCAGATCCGCATCCCCAACTGGCCGATGCCGCCGCTGATGAACAACCACGGTAACTACATCGTGTCGATGGGCAATGTTTGCCGCTGGATGGCCGAACAGGCCGAAGAACTGGGCGTAGAAATCTTCCCAGGTATGGCCTGTTCCGATCTGGTTTACGGCGAAAATGGCGAAGTCAAAGGCGTGGTGGCCGGTGTCTTTGGTTTGGAAGCCGATGGCTCATATGGTCCGAACACCGAGCCGGGGATGGAGCTGCACGGCAAATACGTCTTCCTGTCGGAAGGTGTGCGTGGATCGCTGTCCAAAGAGGTTATCGCCAAATACGACCTGTCAGCGGGCAAAGAGCCGCAGAAATACGGCGTTGGCATGAAAGAAATCTGGGAGATCGACCCGGCAAAGCACAAAGAAGGCTCAGTCACACACACGATGGGCTGGCCACTGGGCAGCAACGCGGGTGGCGGATCGTTCATCTATCACCTGGAAAACAATCAGGTCTATGTCGGTTTCGTGGTTCACCTGAACTATAAAAACCCGCACTTGTATCCCTACATGGAATTCCAGCGCTTCAAGCACCATCCGATGGTGGCTGAACTGCTGAAAGGCGGCAAGCGCGTGGCCTATGGCGCTCGTGCGATCACCGAGGGTGGCTATCAGTCGATGCCGAAACTGGTTGCGCCGGGTGTGGCGCTGCTGGGCTGTTCGGCGGGTATGGTCAACGTGCCGCGCATCAAGGGCAACCATAACGCGATGCTGTCGGGCAAAGCCGCAGCCGAGGCCGCCTTTGACGCCATCAAAGCCGACCGTTCGGGCGACGAACTGACCGCATACGAGACCGACGTGCGCGAAGGTGCCATCGGCTCCGACCTGAAAAAGGTGCGAAACGTCAAGCCGATCTGGTCGAAATGGGGCCTGACCGCATCGCTGATGCTAGGCGGAATGGACATGTGGACCAACACGCTGGGCTTTTCGTTGTTCGGGACAGTTGGCCACGGCAAGAACGATGCCGAGGCGACCGAGGAAGCCAGCAAGCACAAGCCCATCGACTATCCAAAACCCGATGGCGTGCTGTCTTTCGACCGCCTGACCAACGTATCCTTCGCGGCCACCAATCACGAGGAAAGCCAGCCTTGTCATTTGAAACTGGCCGACCCGGCAATCCCGGTCAGTGTCAACATGCCCAAGTTCGACGAACCTGCGCAACGCTATTGCCCGGCGGGTGTCTACGAAATGGTCGAGGATGAAAACGGTCCGCGATTCGTCATCAACTTCCAGAACTGTGTTCACTGCAAGACCTGCGATATCAAGGATCCCAGCCAGAACATCACCTGGACAACGCCGCAGGGTGGCGACGGACCGAATTATCCCAACATGTAAGCGAAAAACGGGCAATGGCAGGGTCGTGAAGGCTCTGCCATTGCCTCTTTCCGGCCGAAGCCCTAGCTTAGACAGCAGTCAACAATGGCAGGGCAGGATTTTGGTGGTATCCTTCTTACGTCGCGCGGCAGTTGCCGCGCTTCTTTCATCGGCCTTTTCGTTTCCGGGTTTTGCGGATACTGGATCCGGAGCCTATCTGGCCGGACGTCAGGCAATTTTCCAGAACGATTACTCCGCGGCCGAACGATACTATGCGCAAGCTCTGCGTGCCGACCCCGAGAACGGTAAGCTGCTGGAAAGCGTTGTGGTCGCACGGCTGTCGCTGGGCCAGATAAAACGCGCGTTGCCGGTCGCCCAAGCGATTGAAGAGCTCGGTATGGCCAGCCAAGCGGCCCGTATGGCCATTGCGGTTAATCTGCTGGCCCAGGGCGAGCTGGATGAATTCCTGTCCCGTGACCCGGAAACGCAAGGCATAGGGCCGCTCGTCGACGGATTACTGTTGGGATGGGCCTATGTCGGCCAGGGTGCGATGACCAACGCGATGGAGCAGTTTGATACTGTTGCCACGCAAGAAGGGCTTACCGAATTTGCGCTTTACCACAAGGCGCTGGCCCTGGCCTCGATCGGAGATTTCGAAGGGGCCGAGGCGATCTTTGCGGCCAATGACGGCGCGATCGCGCGCTTTACCCGACGTGCCGCACTGGCCCGTACCGAAGTGCTGTCGCAGCTGGACCGCAACGAAGATGCGTTGGTTTTTTTGGATGAAGTCTTTGTCGCAGGAAGCGACCCGTCCATCGAAGGGTACGAGGCGCGTCTGAAAGCTGGCGAGACTTTGCCCTTTACACATATCGGTTCTCCGCAAGACGGCATGGCCGAAGTGTTCTTTTCTGTCGGGGCAGCTCTCAGTCGCGAAGCCGCACAGAACTATGTCCTGCTTTATGCTCAGCTCGCGGCCTTTCTACGCTCGGATCATGTCGACGCGATCCTGCTGAGTGCTGAATTGCTAGATGGGCTTGAGCAATATGATCTTGCGGTCGAAGCCTATCGTAAAGTGCCAGCGACCAGCAGCGACTACCATGCGGCTGAACTAGGCCGCGCCGAGGTTTTGGGCCGCGCGGGCAAGACAGATGCCGCGGCCGAAGTTCTGCAGAACCTGGCCGCCAAAAGCCCTGACCTGCCCAGTGTGCATGTGGCGCTTGCCGATCTGCAGCGCCGCGAGGAAGACTACGCGGCTGCAGTGGAAACCTATAACACTGCGATCGAACTGATCGATTCGGGTGTGGGGGGCAACTGGTTCCTGCACTACGCCCGAGGCATCTCGCACGAACGCCTCAAGCAGTGGGATCAGGCCGAAGCCGATTTCCGCCGCGCGCTGGAGCTGAATCCAGATCAGCCGCAGGTGTTAAACTATCTGGGTTATTCGCTGGTCGAGCGTCAGGAAAAGCTGGATGAGGCGCTGGATATGATCGAACGCGCCGTGGCAGCGCGCCCTGACAGCGGCTATATTGTTGACAGCCTTGGCTGGGTTCTGTTCCGTTTAGGCCGCTACAACGAGGCGGTCGAACATATGGAGCATGCGGTCGAGCTGATGCCTGTTGATCCGGTCGTCAATGATCATCTGGGCGATGTCTATTGGGCCGTGGGTCGTGCGCGCGAGGCCGAGTTCCAGTGGAAACGTGCTCTGTCTTTCATCGACCCCGAAGACACGGATGGCGAGGCCGATCCGGACCGTATCCGCCGCAAGCTGGAAATTGGACTGGACGCGGTTCTTGTCGAAGAAGGGGCCGAGCCCCTGAAAGTGGCCAATGAAGGCTGAGGCGTTTGCCCCCGCCAAGATCAATCTGACCCTGCATGTGACCGGCCGCCGCGAGGATGGCTATCACCTGCTGGATTCTCTGGTGGTCTTTGCTGATGTGGGTGACACGCTGCAGTTCACTCCTGGCGATGCCCTGACGATTGCAGTGACGGGTGAACACGCCGATGGCGTACCAGCAGATAGCCGAAATCTGGTTTGGAAAGCCGCACAGGCGGCGGGTTGGACCGGACAAATCGACCTGAACAAAGTGCTACCGCATGGCGGCGGCATTGGGGGCGGGTCCTCGGACGCGGCGGCGACACTACGGATGGCGGCAGAGCAGGGCAGGACAGTCTTACCCGACGTGGCCCTGTCGCTGGGGGCCGATATCCCGGTCTGCGTCGCGGCTCGGGCCATGCGAATGCGGGGCATTGGGGACGATCTGACGCCCGCTTCGCTGCCCTCTCTGCCAGCCCTGTTGGTTAACCCTGGCGTCGAGGTGCCCACAGGGCGCGTATTCTCGGCGCTGGAAAGCCGCGACAATCCACCAATGCCCGCTGATATCCCCGAGTTTGAGACTGTCGAAACCTGCGCCGATTGGTTGCGGAGTCAACGCAACGACCTTGAGCCGCCAACAACGGGCCTGGCCCCTGAGGTCGCCCGCGTTCTGGATGAACTGGCAGGCACCAAAGCGGCCTTTATGGCCCGCATGTCAGGGTCGGGTTCGACCTGTTTTGCGCTTTATCCCACGATGAAAGACGCGCATTTCGCGGCTTATGAGATCGGTGCGGCCCATCCCGATTGGTGGTGCCGCGCGACTCAGCTTAATTGAGGCGCGAGACCACGTAGTCGGCGAGGTCACACAACAGCGTGCGGATCTCGTGATCAGGCAGAGCCTCCAGCGATGCTTTGGCCTTGTTTGCCCAGCCGAATGCATCCGCCCGCGTTGCTTCAAGCGTGCTGTACTTGGCCATCAGCCCAAGCGCGTGGTCCAGATCACCCTCTTCCTGACGACCGCGTCCGATGGTGCGTTCCCAGAAGGCGTGTTCGTCGGGGGTGGCCTGCGCCACAGCTTTGATCACTGGCAAGGTTAGCTTACGCTCGCGGAAATCGTCGCCCACATTCTTGCCGGTGGCTGCGCTGTCGCCTTGATAGTCCAGCAGATCATCCGCAATCTGGAACGCAATCCCCATCGCGTCGCCATAGTTATAAAGCGCCTTGACCTGTTCCTCGGTCGCGCCTGCGATCACGCCGCCCACCTCGGTCGCAGCCGAGAACAGCGCCGCCGTCTTGCCGCGCACAACCTGTAAGTAAATCGCCTCGGTCGTGCCCAGATCGGTTGCGGCAGTCATTTGCAGCACTTCGCCTTCGGCAATCGTGGCCGAGGCATTGGCGAGGATATCCAGAACCCGCAGCGATCCTGTCTCAACCATCAACTGAAAGCTGCGGGAGAACAGGTAATCACCGACCAGAACGCTGGATTTGTTGTCCCACAGAAGGTTCGCTGTAGGCCGCCCGCGCCGTTGGGCGCTCTCGTCGACCACATCATCATGCAGCAGGGTTGCGGTGTGAATAAACTCGACCGTCGCGGCCAGACGTACGTGGTGATCTCCGGCATAGCCAAACAGCCGCGCCGCCGCCAAGGTCAGCATCGGGCGCAGGCGTTTGCCGCCTGCCTCGACCAGATGCGCGGTGACTTCGGGAATGCGCGGCGCGTGTTCTGACGCCATGCGCGTGCGGATCAACTCGTTGACCGCGCCCATTTCGCCCGTCAGGATTTCCGCCAAACGCTCATGCGGTTTTGTAACCGTGTCGATATTCATCACACCCTTGATACAAGGCTCGACATCGCGGCCGCCTTGCCCTTACATCCATCCCCATGAAAGAACTTTTGCGCAGCACTGATCCGACGATTCTGGCCTTTGCATCCGCCCTTCTTGAGGGCGAGGATATAGACTGCTTTCAGATGGACGTAAATATGAGCATCCTCGAAGGTGGCATTGGAATCTTCCCCCGCCGCTTGATGGTGCGCGCCGATGACCTGACCCGCGCCGAACGTGTCATGCACGACAATGATATCCCTTTGGGTCGATGACACTGTTTGCTGACCCCGACCTGACCCGAAACGACTTTCTGGGCGGGCGTGTGCGCCTGTGGCAACCCATAATGGGCTATCGCGCAGGCGTGGACCCTGTTTTATTGGCCGCATCTGTACCCGCAATACCCGGTCAGACAGTTCTGGATCTGGGATGCGGCGCCGGTGCTGCTGTGTTTTGCCTGATGGCCCGCGTACCCGATCTGCAGGCTGTGGGGGTCGAGTTGCAGCCTGCATATGCCGATCTGGCGCGGCGGAATGCCGCTGAGAATTCCGTCTCGCTTGAGCTTTTTGAGGCTGATCTGACCGCTTTGCCGTCCGATCTCAAACAGCGCCAGTTCGATCACGTTATTGCGAACCCGCCCTATTATCGGGCCGGAGCCCACAGCCCGGCGGCGGATGAAGGCCGTAGCGCCGCATTGGGTGAGAACACGCCGTTGAACCTTTGGATCGAGACTGCGGCCAAACGCCTTGCCCCCCGGGGTTATCTGCACATGATTCAGAAAGCGGACCGGTTACCAGATATGCTGGCCGCCTGTGAGGGGTGCTTGGGGTCTGTCGAAGTATTGCCGTTGTTCGCCCGTGTTGGTCGACGTGCTGAACTGGTTATTCTGAGGGGCAGAAAGGGCGGAAAAGCCGCGTTTCAACTGCATGCCCCGCTGGTTCTCCATTCAGGTGAGCGCCATGAGGTAGACGGTGACAGTTACACTCCGCCAGTTTCGGCCGTATTGCGCGAAGGGGCTGGCTTGCCCGGATTTTCCAGCTGACAGGCATTAACCAGCCGATTTTGTCGGATTTGTTATATTTTCTATGCACCCGCAGCGTGACAGGGTGGAAACGATGTGCTCAACTTCTTACGTGAAACTCAGACATCAACAGAGGAGTACCGCCATGAGCGTGAGCGCACACCTGACCGAACTTAAGAAAAAGCACGAAAACCTCGGTCTTGAAGTTGAACAAGCACAACGCTCGCCTGGTATCGACGACCTTCACATTGCTCAGCTCAAAAAACAGAAGCTAAGGCTCAAGGAAGAGATTGAGCGATTGTCGAGTTAACGACGCATACTGGCCCGGGCGGCGATCAAAGCGCCGCCAGTGATTAAAACGGCCGCGATCGCCAGACCCCAGCTTGGGGCGGCGATCCCGGCGACCACCAGAACAAGCGTAGACAGAAGCGGGGCCGCGTAAGATGACGTGCCCAAAATTTGAATGTCGCCCTGCTTGATCCCGATATCCCAGACATAAAACGCCAAGCCAACGGGCCCCAACCCAAGAGCTATGACTGATCCCCAACCCAGAATGGTTTCTGGCCAGACTGTCTCTTCAACGGCGATGTGCAAAAGGCCCGAGGCGATGGCCGTGGCCACACAGAACACAGCCACCGAACTGGTTGGCGTGTCGCCCAGACGACGCGACAGCACGGAATAGCCCGACCATGTCAGCGCGCACATCAAGGCCAAGGCATACCCAGGCAGGTGTTCAGCCTGAAAACCGCTGCTACCGCCACCCGCGATGATCACGGCGGCCCCGGCGAAACCCAGGCAGGCCCCGATCAGGTGGCCGATGCGCAATTGTTCTCCGGGCAAGAGCCCCGAGAGCAGGACGATCAGCAGAGGCCACAGATAGGCGATAAGCCCGGCCTCTGCGGCAGGGGCCATGCGCAAAGCCGAGAAATACAGCGCATGATAGCCAAAAAGACCGATTGTACCGAACAGATAGGTCGTCCACGGGATTTCTCGAAGCTGACTCAATCCGCCTGTGGCCCATGTCCAACCCAATCCCAGCGCTCCACCGATGGAAAAGCACAACGCGTTCAGCAGCAAAGGCGGCGTGGGCGCGGACCCAACCGTAAAGAGGGCCAGCAGGGCCCAAAGCAGGACGGCGACAAAGCCGATTCCTGTTGCGCGCGTTCTTGTCACGGTGCGGGCACCTCTTCCACCGGAATGATTTCGAACTCATCCGACAAATGCGCAGTCTTTTCAATCTCGGACATGAACCAATCGCGGAACGCCGCAATCTGAGGTCTGTTTTCGGCCCCTTTAAGACACAGAAACCGGAAGCGGCCCATGGTCTCGATTGCGACCTTGAAGGGGGCTACCAAACGGCCTTCCGCCAGATCCTTGATAATCATAGCCCTTCGGCCGAGCACGACGCCCACTCCGGCAACTGCTGCGTCAATCGCATGATCCGCGTTGGAAAAATGCGCGCCGTGCTGTGGGTTGAAGTCTACCCCGACGGCCCGAAACCAAGTGGGCCAGTCAGATGGGGGCCGCAGAAACGCAATCGAGTCGTCAAAGATCAAGGGGGCCTCCCGCAGGCTTTCAGGCGTTGGAAATTGTTCGGCCATATCCGGGGTCATCACCGGGGTCAGCCACTCCTTGCGAACGGGGACGGAATACAGCCCTTCGTCCCCGCCATAGCCAAAGCGGATCGCCACATCTACATCATCCCTCTCGAGGTCCATGTTACGTAGTGTGGCCGAGAACTTCAGGTCGATCTCTGGATGCGCGCGGGCAAAGTCATAGAGCCGCGGAGCCAACCACTTGGCCGTCAACGCCGGGCCCGCCGTAACGGTCAGGCTGGTGTCATTGCCCAGCCGCCGGGCCGCCTGCCACGCGGCTTGTAGCGTGGCGAATCCGTCTGCCGCACCGGGGGCCAAGGCGCGCCCGGCTTCCGTCAATTCCACCGCCCGGTTGAGGCGACGAAACAGGGGGCGTCCCAGATGCTCCTCCAGCGATTTGATCTGAAAGGACAGGGCTGCGGGCGTGACATGCAGTTCTTCTGCAGCCTTGGAAAAAGACATGTGGCGCGCGGCGGCATCAAAGGCCCGTAGGGCGGTAAGTGGCGGTAGGTAGTCGCTCATAGGGTAAGAATATCTTAACTGAGATCAGAAGAAAGCTCGTTTGTCAGCCGTAAAAATAAGCCTCATATTGATCTCAAGTCAAACAACGCTGAACTGAAAGGAGATATTCCATGATCGAGGCAACCTCCAGCCCCTCTGTCGCCCGCGCCTTTCGGCGTGCCCATTTCGAACGGTCCCGCGCGATCGGTGACTTGGTGAAATGGCTATTCGGTTCCCGCTGAGCGCAGCGCGCGCGTTCTTACGGGATAAAAAAGGGCCGGTCTTAAAAGACCGGCCCGTTTTCGTTTTGCACAGGGATTAAACGAAGAACTGCGCACCGTTGGCCGAAATGGTCGATCCATTGATGAACTGCGAATCGTCCGATGCCAGGAAAGCCACGCAGCGTGCGATTTCCTCGGGTTCGCCCAAACGTCCTGCGGGGATTTGGCCGATGATCGATTCGCGTACCTTCTCAGGCACAGCCATGACCATCTCGGTTGCGATGTAGCCGGGGCAGATGGCGTTTGCGGTGATACCAGCCCGCGCGCCTTCCTGCGCGAGTGATTTCACGATGCCCAGATCACCGGCCTTGGTCGCCGCATAGTTCACCTGCGCGAACTGACCCTTCTGACCGTTGATCGAGCTGATGACGATGATGCGACCGAATTTGCGCTCGCGCATGCCGGGCCAGACGGGGTGCACAGTGTTGAACACGCCGGTCAGGTTGGTGTCGATCACCTGATGCCACTGTTCCGGGGTCATCTTGTGGAACGGGGCGTCGCGGGTGATGCCCGCGTTGGCGACCACGATGTCAATGGGGCCAACCTCGGCCTCTACTTTTTCGATACCCGCTTTGGATTCGTCATAATCAGCCACGTTCCACTTGTATGTGGCAATGCCGGTTTCCTCGGTGAATTTTGCGGCCGCTTCATCGTTGCCGGCATAGGTGGCTGCAACATTGTATCCTTCGGCTTTCAGCGCCTTGGAAATTGCTGCGCCGATGCCGCGGGAACCGCCGGTGACGAGTGCTGTACGTGCCATTTAGGCTTCCTCCAATTTAAGTCGTCTTGGTAATGCTGTTACTTTGATAGGTAATCTTGCGCAATATTGTTTCGTTGAGAATCGTCGAAACCCATAGGGCAATATCGTCGCATCTTTGAGTCAGCCCCACTGTAACAAAAAAGGGCGCCTGCGGGGCGCCCTTTCGATGTTCAGTGCTTAAAAGCTTAGTCGCGCTCCACGCACAGGGCGACGCCCATGCCGCCGCCGATGCAAAGGGTCGCCAAACCCTTTTTCGCATCACGGCGCTTCATTTCGAACAGCAGCGTGTTCAGAACCCGGCAGCCCGAGGCACCGATTGGGTGGCCGATGGCGATGGCGCCACCATTCACGTTCACGATCGACGGATCCCAACCCATGTCCTTGTTCACAGCACAAGCCTGTGCGGCGAAGGCTTCGTTTGCCTCAACCAGATCCAGATCGTCAACTGACCAACCCGCTTTCTCCAGCGCTTTGCGCGAGGCATAGATCGGGCCGACGCCCATGATCGACGGGTCCAGACCAACAGTGGCGAAGGACGCGATGCGGGCCAGAGGCTCAATCCCGCGCTTTTCCGCATTCTCGGCCGACATCAGAAGTGTCGCCGCCGCACCGTCATTCAAACCGGATGCGTTCGCCGCCGTAACCGAACCCTCTTTGGTGAAGGCAGGGCGCAGCTTGCCCATGGCCTCCATGGTTGCGCCGTGGCGAATATATTCGTCGCTGTCCATCACGATGTCGCCCTTGCGGGTCTTGATGGTGAAGGGCGTGATCTCATCCGCGAACTTACCAGCCTTTTGCGCAGCTTCGGCCTTGTTCTGGCTGGCGACGGCAAATTCGTCCTGCATGTCGCGGCTGATTTGCCATTGCTCGGCTACGTTTTCAGCGGTCTGACCCATGTGATAGCCGTTAAATGCGTCCCACAGACCGTCGCGGATCATGGTGTCGATATATTTCATGTCGCCCATCTTGTGACCGGCACGCAGTGCTGCGGCGTGGGGCGACAGGGTCATGTTTTCCTGACCGCCGGCGGCGACAATATCGGCATCTCCCAGTTGGATGTGCTGTGCGCCCAGGGCAACCGCCCGTAGGCCCGAACCACAAACCTGGTTGATGACCCATGCGGCGCTTTCTTTGGGCAGACCCGCGTTGATGTGCGCCTGACGCGCAGGGTTCTGACCCTGTGCTGCTGTCAGAACCTGACCCATAATGGTCTCGCTGACCTCGCCCTTTTCGATCCCTGCACGTTCGACAACGGCTTCGAGAACGGCGGTACCCAAGTCATGCGCGGGTGTGTTTGCGAACGAGCCGCCAAAACTACCGACACCAGTGCGTGCTGCGGATGCGATTACTACGTTGGTCATTAAGACAATCCTTTACCGTCAAGGTTCTGTGGGAAACGTGACGGCGCAGGCAACAGGGAAAGGTCCCTATCGGTTCAGAGCGCCTCATGATCCCCCGCTCCAACTGATATTGGAATAACGCAATGCTGCTGCTGCAGCAACGGTCAGCTTGTCTCAGGTAGGGTGCCGCTAGGTAATGGAGCTCACCCCGCTGTTTTTATTTCGTTTTTTGTCTTCCAAGGGGCGGACACTGTGGGGGCGCCGAACAAGAAACCTTGAAGGCAATCGACGCCGTTAGCGACCAGAAATTCTGCATCTTCTTTGGTTTCGACCGATTCGGCTGTAACCAGAATTTCGAACTCGCGCGCGACGGCAATAAGCGCGCGAACCAGGGCTTGATTGTCCGGATTCGCGCTGATCCCACGTATGAACTGGCCGTCAATCTTGGCTGCATCAAACAAAAACTCGCGGAAATGCCGAAAGCTGAAATTGCTGGCGCCAAAGTCGTCCAGTGCAAAGGCGACGCCGCGCGGCTGCATCCGGTCCATGAAGTCCATGACCAGTTCTGGAACTGTCATGGCGGAGTTTTCCGAGATTTCCAGGATCAGCCGCTCTCCGATACTGGTGTCTTTCTTCAGGAATCTTTCGAGGACGCGCGACCATCTGCTGTATCCAATTGATCGTGCCGACATGTTGACGGACATGCGTATCTCCGGATGCCGGGCCAATGCGCGCAGCCCCATTTCCAGCGCGATACAGTCCAACTCGCGGCCAATTGGCGTGTTTTCCAGTTGAGGCATAAAGTCTCGCGCCGGTATCACCCGGCCGGTTTCATCCAGAACCCGAATGAACCCCTCGTAAAACGCGACACCATGCGGAGGGTTCGCCTGCATCACGGGTTGAAAAGCCAGTTTACATTGTTTGTGCTTCACAGCGTCGGTTGCCATTTGAACGGTTGACGCATCTCGAGAGATCACGGCCGCATTTAACGGGCTGTCGGACCCTTCTGGCAAATCCGCGAGTTTCTTGTCCGTCATGCGTGGTCCACCTTTTACCGTCATCGGTCATGGGTGGATTTCAGGACAAACTTGTGAATTTGCGGTTAATGCCGCTCGACTACGTTAGCGCGCGATCGGCGACATCCGTCCGACCGAAATGGCCGCCCCGATCACCGCTCCGGCAAAGCCGAGGGCCATCATGGCAAAACCGAGTGCCACGATCGGAGACGCTGCGCCGCTCAAAGCGGTCATCATGGCGATCACAAGACCCGTCAAACCCAACACTGTGGATATGGTCACTAAACGGGTCATTTCGGGTCTCCTGTCGGACAGCTACATATCAAAGTGATATGGGCGACGGTGACCGGTTTTCAAGGAACGACCCCAGGTCGGTCGGCGGGTTCAAGCCTGTTTTGCCTCAGAATTAGGCGCTTCGGGCTGGAAACGCTCGAATCCGGGCGTTCCACGATCCTCGGGATGCAATGCGATGTGCTTGGCTTTGATCTGATCCGAGTTGTCACGGCTGCCGTCATGACTGTAGCCGGGCGGGGCAAAGCAATAGGCCATTCGCTGACGAAGGCTCAGGCCGGGTTGTGTTGCGTCGCGCCAGATCCCGACCCATTCATGGAAGGCCACGCGAAGCGGGTTAAACGTACCAATATTATGGACCAGCCCGAAATCGACGCGATCATCCTCTTGCTCGGGTACAAATGTACCAAACATCTTGTCCCAGATGATGAAGACACCAGCATAGTTGCAATCCAGATAGCGCGCATTTCGGCCATGATGGGCGCGGTGGTGGCTGGGTGTGTTCATCACCGCCTCGAACCAGCGCGGCATTTTGCCAATCGCTTCGGTGTGGATCCAGAACTGATAGATCAGGTTCAGTCCGCCCACGAACAGCACCATAGCCGGGTGGAACCCCAACAGGATCAGAGGCGCGCGCACCACCATCATGAAGGTGAAAGTATAAGTCCAAGTTTGCCGCAGCGCAGTCGTCAGGTTGTAGTGCTGTGAGCTGTGATGATTGACGTGGCTGGCCCAGACCCAGCGGATGCGATGACCGAACCGATGAACCCAATAGTACCTTAAATCGTCCAGTACAAAACACAGAATGATGACCGGAATCGAGGTGCCCAGGTTCAAGGGCGTCACCTGCCACAGCCACATGAAGAACGCATAGGCGATAAAGCCCAATAACAGGCCCGAGGTGATATTCCCCGCACCCATGATCAACGAGGTCACCGCGTCACGCGTCTCGTACCGGCCACCTCTGCCTTTGGCGGCGATCCAAAGGAACTCGGCCAGAATGGCGGCGATAAAGAATGGAACGGCCCACTGAACGGCGTCGGGGAAGGTTACTTGGTCGGTCATACGGGCTCCATCAGGTTTTGCCAGTGCTGGCGCTCGAAATCGTCAAGACGGATAAGAACTTTGGGTGTGGCGAAATCGTGAAACCGGATTTCAAACCCTTCGGCGCGGTCAAGCCTGTCAAAATCCAGAAGGTGACGCGCCACGGTGTCGGCGCCGAACGACCAGACAAGGCCGTTGCCCGCAGGTGTTCGGATCAAGGCCGTATGGCCGTCATTGGTGATCGTTACATCAACAACCTCGTCGCCGGGTACGTGTCGCAACCAAGCGGCTTTTGCGCTGTCCGGGGTTAGCTGCGTGATACGAGACTTGCCCGCAAGATGCATCATCAAGGTGATCCCCGCGATCCCCCCGATCACCAGAACCAGCAATATTCCAAGCGGCATGGCCATCCTCCCGCAGGGCAGAGTGCAAGTCGCTTGCGGCAGTGTCAAAGGTGGCGTTGCGTAAGCCTCTCGCAGAAAAAGACCGGCCCGCGAGGTACGGACCGGTTACCGCATTTTCAAAGTCGACTGCGATTAGCCTTCGCCGCCCACCAATGCGCCAACAATTGCTTTGGCACTGTCGGAGTTCCATTCGGCATCGCCGATCAGGCGGGCTATTTCATCCCCGTTGGGATCAAGGATCACAGTGATCGGCAAGGCAATCACGCCAAATTCTCGCGCCACAGCCGAGCCCGCGTCCTGATGGCGGGGCAGGTTGGCGATGCCGTTTTCCTCGAAGAACTTCTTGATCCCGGCGGGCGAATTGCGGCCGGTGGCCAGCGTCACGACCTCGAACTTGTCGCCGCCGAACTCTTCCTGCAGCTCAGCAATCTGTGGCATTTCCTTGCGGCAGGGTGCGCACCACGTGGCCCAGAAATTCACCAGAACGTATTTGCCCTTGTAATCAGCCAACGTTGCGGTGCCGCCGTCATCTTCTAACTGGAACTCAATGGGGGCCTTGGGCTTGGGTTCCTTGTGCAAGATCAGGCGTTTTAGAGTGCCGTCGCGCAGCGGCGCCAGGGTTTCGGCATCTGCGGCCAAAGCGGCATTTGCACCTAACGCAAGGGCCATATAAAGGGGGATCAGACGAAATAGGCGCATATCAACTCCGGGTTTTCTTACATGACCGATCAATCCTCGAACCAGATGTGGGGCGGCCGCTTTGCCGCCGGTCCAGACGCGATCATGGAGGCAATCAATGCCTCGATCGGGTTCGATCAGCGGATGGCAGCCCAGGACATCGCAGGCTCGCGCGCCCATGCCGCCATGTTAGCGGCCACAGGCGTCATAAGTGATAGTGATGCGCAGGCTATTCGGGAAGGGCTGCTCACAGTCTTGTCAGAAATCCAGTCCGGTTCGTTTCAGTTTTCGACCGCGCTGGAAGATATTCACATGAATGTCGAGGCGCGCCTGAAAGAAGTCATCGGAGAACCCGCGGGGCGTCTGCACACCGGGCGCAGTCGCAATGACCAAGTCGCGACCGATTTCAAACTTTGGGTGCGTGATCAGTTCGACGCTGCGGAAACCGGCCTTCTGGCCCTGATCCGAGCGCTGTTGACACAGGCCGAGGCTGGGGCCGATTGGGTCATGCCCGGATTCACGCACTTGCAAACGGCGCAGCCCGTCACATGGGGCCATCACATGATGGCCTATGTCGAGATGTTTGGCCGCGATCTGTCCCGCGTCCGCGACGCGCGTGCCCGGATGAACGAATCCCCACTGGGTGCGGCGGCGTTGGCAGGTACATCTTTCCCGATCGACCGCCGGATGACGGCTGAGGCATTGGGCTTTGACCGTCCCGCCGCAAACTCGTTGGATGCAGTCAGCGACCGGGATTTTGCGCTGGAATTCCTGTCGACAGCCTCGATCTGCGCGGTTCACTTGTCGCGCTTTGCAGAAGAGCTGGTGATCTGGTCGTCGGCCCAGTTCCGGTTTGTGACGCTGTCGGATCGGTTCTCGACCGGCTCTTCAATTATGCCGCAGAAGAAAAACCCCGACGCGGCGGAACTGATCCGCGCCAAGGTGGGGCGGATTTATGGGGCCAATACCGCACTGATGATGGTGATGAAGGGCCTACCACTGGCCTATTCCAAGGACATGCAGGAAGACAAGGAACAGGTCTTTGACGCCGCTGACAACTGGATGCTGGCATTGGCCGCGATGGAAGGGATGGTTAAGGACATGACCGCCAATCGCGACAGTCTGGCGGCTGCAGCAGGCTCGGGCTTCTCGACCGCAACTGATCTGGCCGACTGGTTGGTGCGCGTTCTGGGCCTGCCATTTCGCGACGCGCACCATGTCACCGGGTCGCTTGTGGCCATGGCCGAAACCAAGGGCTGCGATCTACCTGATCTGACGTTGGACGACATGCAATCGGTCCACGGCGATATTACCGATGATGTCTATTCTGTCCTTACGGTCGAAAATTCGGTAAACTCGCGACAATCCTACGGCGGTACGGCCCCCGATCAGGTTCGTACCCAGATCAAGCGATGGAAGGCGCGGCTGTAATGCGGATTGTGCAAGTTCTGGTTTTGATTGCTACCGGTTTCGGCCTTGCGGCCTGCGGAGCGGATGGCGAGCCAATCCAACCCACAATGAGCGCGAATATCGGTGTCGGAAGCAGCGGTACTTATGGTGGCGTAGGCGTTGGGCTGCGCAAAGGCGGCCTTGGTGTCTTTTTGGGGCTGTAACTGCGACGGCCTTGCTTGACGCACAACGTTTTTCAAATGAGAGCAGAATGAAACTGACCGGCCTTATCCTGACCCTTGTCGTGCTTGCGGCATGTGACCCGAATTATGCACCACGCCCAGAACCAGAACCCGAACCCAGCGGTTCGGGCATTTCGATTTCCGGTTATGGTCGGGTGGGTGTGTCGACATCCAACTAAGGCAACGTTGCAAGTCGCACGGAATCCATTGATCCGCAGACCTCTTTTGGTCTAAGCGCGCAGGTATGGATCACTTTCTCTACCGCGACGGCGCGCTTTTCGCCGAGGATGTCCCGATTTCCGAGATCGCAGCCGCGGTCGGAACCCCGTTCTATGTCTATTCGACAGCAACTCTGCTGCGGCATTTCAAGCTGTTTGACGATGCGCTGGACGGGATGGATCACCTTGTCTGCTATGCGATGAAGGCCGCCAGCAATCAGGCGATTCTGAAGACGCTGGCGCAGGCGGGCGCGGGGATGGATGTGGTCTCGGGCGGGGAATATCTGCGGGCCAAAGCCGCAGGCGTGCCGGGCGACAAGATCGTGTTCTCGGGTGTTGGTAAAACAGCGGATGAGATTCGCATTGCGCTGACCGGCGGCATTCGCCAGTTCAACGTGGAATCTGAGCCCGAGATGGAAGTGATCAACGCCATCGCTATGGAATTGGGCGTGATCGCACCGATCACCGTGCGGGTGAACCCGGATGTGGACGCCAAGACTCACGCCAAGATCGCCACCGGCAAGTCGGAAAACAAATTCGGCATCCCGATCGCGCGCGCGTTCGAGGTTTACGCACATGCCGCCACCCTGCCGGGGCTGGAGGTGATTGGCATCGACGTCCATATCGGCTCGCAACTGACCGAGCTGGCACCGTTCGAGCTGGCCTATACCAAGGTCGCCGAGCTGACCGAACAGCTGCGCGCCGAAGGCCACAATATCCGCCGTCTCGATTTGGGCGGCGGGCTGGGCATCCCCTACACTCGCGCCAATGACGCGCCGCCGCTGCCGGTGGAGTACGGCGCGCTTATCCAGAAAACGCTGGGCCATCTTGGGTGCGAGATTGAGATCGAACCAGGCCGTCTGATCGCGGGCAATGCGGGTTTGATGGTCAGTAAGGTGATCTATGTGAAATCGGGCGAGGGCCGCGATTTCCTGATCCTTGATGGTGCGATGAACGACCTGATCCGTCCCGCGATGTATGAGGCGCATCACGACATCGTCGCCGTGAACGAACCCGCGCCGGGAGTAGAACAGCAACCCTATGACATCGTGGGCCCTGTGTGTGAAACGGGCGATACATTCGCAAAACAGCGCAACATGCCGCCTCTGGCCGCTGGTGATCTGGTCGCTTTCCGCAGTGCCGGAGCTTACGGAGCGGTGATGTCCAGCGAATACAACACGCGCCCTTTGATCCCCGAAGTTCTGGTGCATGGGGATCAATTTGCAGTTATTCGTGAACGGCCAAGCTTTGACGAAATCATAAACCGCGATACCATACCCGAGTGGCTTTGACGCGATTGGCGCGCGGGCCTGCTGACGGAGGCTCGCCTTTATGGCCAAACAGACCTTGCCGATCCCAAGACCGTCCCTGTGGCTGACGCATGCGGGTATGCTGGCCGAACGGGTTTGGCGCGCATTTTGGCCTCTTTTCTCGGGTATTATGGCCGTTTTGGCCGCTTTGATGCTGGGCCTGCAAGATCTCGTATCGGTTGAGACCGTATGGATTATCGGTTCTCTGGCCGTGCTTGGCCTTATGGCGGCCTTGGCGTTTGGGGTGCAGCGATTCCACCTGCCGACTCGGGCCGAGGCGCTTGCGCGTTTGGACGAGACTCTGCCTGGTCGCCCCATTCAGGCGCTGATGGACGATCAGGCCATTGGGGCAATGGATTCGGATTCGGTGGCGTTGTGGCATGCGCATCAGCAGCGAATGGCGCAACGGGCGGCGCAGGCTGATCCGGTCAAACCCAACCTGCGTCTGGCAGATCGCGACCCCTATGCGTTGCGCTATTCTGCTTTGCTGGCTTTGGTTGTCGCTGCCTTGTTCGGGTCGTTCTGGCGAATTGGGTCGGTGGCCGAGATGGCGCCCGGTGCGGCCGTCGCTGGGCAGGGTCCGACGTGGGAAGGCTGGGTGGAACCTCCGCGCTATACCGGATTGCCGACGCTTTATTTGGCGGACCAATCCGATGCGACACTGTCTGTTCCACAAGGCAGCCGCATCACTCTGCGGTTTTATGGTGAAGTCGGCGCGCACAGCCTGACCGAGACGACCACTGCGCTTGGCACCGAAGCTGCAACCGAACCCGAACAGGAATTTGTTGCGGACCGGTCGGGCGAACTGAAGATCGAAGGCCCTGCGGGCAAGGACTGGGCGTTGAACGTCATTGCCGATTCCCCGCCGCTGATCAGCGTTGCCGACAGTGCCGAGGCCGAGGCCGGGGGGCAGATGAAGCTGCCCTTCGCAGCCAGCGATGATTATGGCGTCGTGTCCGGTGCGGCCGTGATTGAGTTGGATCTGGCTTCGGTTGATCGTCGTTACGGCCTGACAACAGACCCCGAGTCGCGCGAATCCATTCAGGTCGAGCTCCCCATGCCGATCACCGGTGATCGTGCGGATTTTGTCGAAGACCTGATTGAGGATTTTTCACAGCATCCATGGGCACATCTTCCGGTCAAAATCTCTCTGACAGCGCGTGACGCTGCGAATCAAGAGGGGCAATCAGAACCCTACATGACCGCTCTGCCAGCTCGTCGGTTCTTTGATCCGTTGGCCGCGGCGATCATAGAGCAGCGGCGAGATCTGTTGTGGTCGCGTGAGAACGCGCCCAGAGTGGCCCAGCTGTTGCGGGCCATTTCGCATCTTCCCGAGGGGTTCTTTCGTTCGGATACCGCATATCTGCGCCTGCGGGTGACCTTGCGCAGGCTCGAAACATTTACCGAATATGATCTGAAGCCGAAACAGCAGGAAGAGATCGCGCAATCGCTGTGGGAATTGGCGGTTCTGATCGAAGATGGGACGCTGGCTGATGCGCTGGAGCGTATGCGCCGCGCGCAGGAACGTCTGACCGAAGCGATGCAGAACGGCGCGTCGGACGAAGAAATTGCCGAGCTGATGCAAGAACTGCGCGAGGCGACGCAGGACTATATGCGCCAGCTGCAGCGCCTGGCGCAGGAAAATGGCGAAGGTGGTGAAAACCAGCAAGGTCAGAACGGCGAGACCATGCAAATGACGCAGGACGATCTGCAACGGATGATGGATCGCATTCAAGAGCTGATGGAACAGGGCCGCATGGCCGAGGCGCAGCAAGCGTTGGAAGAGTTCCAGCAGATGATGGAAAATATGCGAGTCACCCAAGGCCAGGGTCAGGGGCAGCAATCCGAAGGCCAACAGGCCATGGAAGGTCTGGCCGAGACTCTGCGCGAGCAGCAGGGCCTCAGCGACCAGGCTTTCCGGGATTTGCAGGAACAGTTCAACCCCGGCGCGCAGGCCGGTGAAAACCAGGGCAACGAGGGCCGCAATGGTGGTCAGGGCCGCGGTGAAAGCCACGAAGGCCAAGGGGGTCAGGGTCAAGGTTCGGATCAGGCTGGTGAGGGCCAGCAGGGCCAAGGGTCGCTGGCCGATCGCCAGCAGGCTCTGAGAGACGAGCTGGGACGGCAACAGCAAAACCTGCCCGGTGCAGGAACGCCCGAGGGTGACGCCGCGCGGGATGCGTTGGGACGCGCTGGACGCGCGATGGATGAGGCCGAGCAAGCGTTGCGCAATGATGAATTGGCCGACGCAATCGACAACCAGTCCGAAGCTATGGAAGCTCTTCGCGAGGGAATGCGTTCGCTTGGTGAAGCGCTGGCTCAGAACCAACAGAACCAACCGGGTCAGGGCTCGCAGGAAGGCGACATGCAAGCCAACAATCGTGACCCGCTTGGTCGCAGCCCCGGTTCTTCAGGCACGATTTCGACTGATGACAGCCTGTTGCAGGGCGAAGATGTCTATCGCCGCGCGCGCGAGTTGCTGGACGAAATCCGCCGCCGTACGGGTGAGTCGGATCGCCCCGATATCGAATTGGAATACCTCAAGCGGCTTCTCGAACGGTTCTGATTGCAGGATTAGCTTCCTGATCCCGTCTGTGCCTCGAGCCACAAACGGGCTTGGTCGACCAGCGAAACATAGCTGCCCAGAACCGGATCGGCTTGCGGTACGGCTTCGGAAATCTGCTGCGCGTTGGCATAGAGCAACAGCAAAACAACACCGATGACGATGGCGATCACAAAGCCACGCTTGAAGCCGCTGCCCGAGCTGCGTGGCAGAGGCTGAACCTCATTTTTCTTCGCTACAGGTTCATCGCTGCGCAGGCTCGAGTTTATTGCCTCAACATCCGGTAGCGGTTCGACTTCGGCTGCATCCTTTGCTGCCTCGGTGCGGGTCAGTTCCTTGATACGTTCCTCGGGATCGGGCGCTTGCGGAGGATCCAGGCCCAGATCGGGCTGGGTCTCAAGGTTTTCGGCTTCCTTTGCGCGTAGATCAGCCTCGCGTGCGGCCTCTTCCTTAAGAATACTGGCAACGTCAGGATCGACATGGACAGATTTCTGCGTGTCTTCCGATTTGGCCGGTTGTTCAGCCGCCACGTCGGGTTTTTGTGGCGCAGGGGCCAGAGCCGGTTCGTCGACCGGCGGAGCAACCGGAACGGTCTCGGGCTCAACCTTTGGCTCAACCTCTGCCGTATCGGCTACGGGGTGTTTGCTTTGAAACCAGGTCTTTTCACAGTTCGAACACTGCACATCCCGACCCTCGGCGGGAATGACCTCATCTGGAACCTCGTACTGGGCACTGCAATTCGGACATGTAAGACGCATGCTGCCTCCGGGCCGGGGAACTGGCCTGATAATAGTTTTTTCAGGGATGATATTCCGTTAAGACCTGACAGCAAAGGGTGTTTTCGGTTTCGCCAACTAAGTGTCACCAATTCGACCCGGTGCAGGCATTGAAACAACAACGACGCTCGGGCAAGAAGAGCGGTAAGCAAACTGGGGGCTTTCGTGATCGAGCTGGAAAATGTCAGCTATACTTATGGTGGTGGCGCCCTGCTGAGCGATGTATCCTTACGGTTGCAGTCCGGATCATTCCACTTTTTGACCGGTCCCTCGGGGGCAGGGAAAACGACGCTGCTCAAACTCTGCTATGGCGCTTTGTTGCCGACGTCGGGTCGGTTGTCCGCATTTGAACAAGACATTGCCGGGCTGGACCGGGATCAGATGGCGCTGCTGCGCCGCCGGATTGGTGTAGTGCATCAGGATTGCCGATTTCTGGATCACATGTCCCTTGCCGAAAACGTAGCGCTGCCGCTGATGGTGTCAGGGCGCGGTGAAGCTGCGCAACAAGAGGACCTTTCGGAGCTGCTGAACTGGGTTGGTTTGGGAGACCGCAAGGACGCGCTTCCGCCGGAACTGTCCGGGGGTGAGCGCCAACGCGCGGCACTGGCGCGTGCGGTGATCCTGTCTCCTGACGTCGTTTTGGCAGATGAACCCACCGGCAACGTTGATTGGGAAATGTCCCAACGACTGCTGCGCCTGTTGGTCGAGTTGAACAAGATGGGTAAGACGGTGCTGATCGCTACGCATGACCTTAGCCTAATACGGGCGGCCAAAAGTCAGGTTCAGGCACGGGTGTTGCGTATTTCTCAGCGACAAGTGCAACTGGCGGGGGCGGATCTATGAGCAACGGTGCCATCCGCAACCTGTTGAAGCGGGACACCAGCGCTGATCGTGTTGTCCCGCCCACCGGCTATACTGCGCAACTGACCGTGTTCGTGTCAGGCGCTATGGCGTTCCTGGCCGTTTTTGCCTTGGCTTTGTCACTAGCTTCGGGACGGTTGGCGGATCGTTGGGCCACCGAGCTGGCCGGGGCGGCGACCCTGCGCATCAACGCGCCCGCAGATCAGCTTGCGGCCCAAACCAAGGCTGCGCTGGCCGTTCTGTCGCAAACACCTGGCGTGGCGTCAGCCCGTGCTTTGACGGCCGAGGAACAAATCGCCCTGCTATCTCCTTGGTTTGGTTCTGATCTGCCACTGGACACGCTGCCCGTCCCGCAATTGATCGAAGTGATCGAAGGCGAGCCCGGTATGGATGCCGCAGGTTTGCGTCTGCGCCTGGGGGCCGAGGTGCCCGGAGCGGTGTTGGATGATCATACCCGATGGCGCGAGCCTCTGGTCGATGCGGCGATGTCCTTACGCAGGCTGGGGTGGGTCTCGATCCTGCTGATCGGGGGCGCCACAGCGGCGATGATCACGCTGGCGGCCAATGCGTCGCTTGCCGCAAATGCCCAGATCATCGAGGTTCTGCGTCTTGTTGGGGCGCAGGACCGGTTTATCGCCAATGCGTTTGTCAGACGGTTCACGTATCGTGCGTTCTTTGGGGCGATGGTTGGAATGTTTCTTGGTATGACCGGTGTTCTGCTGTTGCCCGAGGCTTCGGATGAAGGTGGTTTTTTGACTGGGCTTGGTTTCAAAGGGGTCGGCTGGCTACTGCCAACCCTGATTCCGATACTGGGGGCCACTGTCGCGTTTCTGGCGACATGGAGCGCCGCCAGCCGAAAACTGAAGGAGCTTTCTTGATGGCAACAGCGGTTCAGTGGTTTCGCTCTTTGGTTTTCATGATCGTCATCTATGTTTGGATGCTGATCCTTGGTATCGTCTTCGCGCCCTACGCCATCTTTGCAAAGCAGGGGGCTCGGAAGGCGTGCAAGTCCTATGCGCGGTCTACTATGTGGCTGGCGCGTTGGATGGTTGGTATTCGATGCGAAGTGCGTGGAACCGCGCCAGTAGATGAGGTTGTCGTAGGCGCGAAGCACCAGTCTTTCTTAGATATCATCATGATCTTCAACGCGATGCCGCAGGCCAAGTTCATCATGAAACGAGAGCTTATGTGGACCCCGATTATCGGAGTTTACGCGCGTCGTTTGGGGTGCATTCCGGTGGACCGCGGTAAAAAAGGTGCGGCGGTGGCAAAGATGGTCAAGGACGTCGCGAAAGAATTCTCCGAACCCGGTCAACTGGTCATCTATCCCCAGGGAACGCGCGTCGCGCCTGGGGTGCAGAAACCTTATAAGGTGGGCACTGCGGTCCTGTACGAGGGGCTGGGTTTTCCCTGTGTACCTGTCGCCACAAATGCGGGCGTGTTCTGGCCACGCTCGGGCATCATGCGTAAACCCGGCCTGGCGATTGTCGACTTTCTTGATCGGATCGAACCGGGTGTTGAACGGGGTTCATTTTTGGAACGCCTAGAAGATGTGATAGAGGATCGCTCGAACACGTTGATGAAAGAAGTGGGGTTTGATCCTGATGAATTTCGTTGAGGATATCGAAACCCTAAAGGGATTGTATGGTACGCCGGCGGCACCTTCGCTGCGCAAGGTGGTGCACAGGATGACGCCATTGTATCGCAAGTGGATAATGGCCTCACGCCTATGCGTTCTCAGCACTGTGGGCCCCGAAGGCGTAGATGGCAGTCCACGCGGGGATGACGGCCCGGTGGTTCTTGAATTGGATCCGCACACAATTGCCATGCCGGACTGGCGTGGAAATAATCGCCTCGATAGCCTACGCAACATAGTCCGCGATCCTCGCGTATCACTGATGTTCGTGGTGCCCGGTTCCAACAACGTCGTGCGCGTGAACGGAACCGCCAAAGTGACTGCTGACGAGAATCTGGTAGCTCGGTTCGAAAAACAGGGTAAACGACCGACCACCGTGATTGTCGTTCAGATCGCCGAAATCTATTCGCAATGCGCCCGCGCCTTGATGCGCGCTCGAACCTGGAACAACGGGGACGAGACGGCCGATCTGCCCACAGTTGGTGAACTTCTGGCCGAAGCGTCAGATGGAGACGAGGGTGGCTTGCGCTATGACCGGGAGTGGGGCGCACGCGCCGCACAAACGATGTGGTAAGCAGAATATCAAATTGCGGCTGCTCCGATCTTAGCGATATGTGAGATCCATTGTTCCACGAGGCCTTCTTTGGGTTGGCTCGCCCCGGCGAAATAAGTGAATCGGGTCGGTTTAAAGCCGACAAATCCAAGAATCTGACCTTTGATCTGCCTTACCAGAGCCTGCCGGTAGACAAGCCGCATAAACCAGCCAGGTGTGTCTGACGTCAGGATCACGCGCGCTGTGCGGCCGGAAAGTAAGGGTGCGGGCAAGCCTGCCAGGGTGGTGTTTCTGGTGTCAAAGGTTCGGCCGGGGATGAACATCCGGTCTATCAATCCCTTCAGCTTGGCGGGAAGACCACCCCACCACATCGGTGTCGTCAAAACCAGATGATCACTCCATTCGACGTCTTGCAAAACCTGCTCCAACACCGGCTCCAACGGTTTGAAATTCTGGTAATTGCCCTGGCCAAAGTCGTGATCGAACTGCAGTTCGCTCAGATGAACCATCCGTATTTCATGTCCTTTGGCGCGTGCAGCGTCTGCGTAGGTCTGTGCGAAAGTCCGGGACAGGCTGTTTTCAGCCGGGTGCCCATCAAGGATGAGGATCTTTTTGAGTTTCATTTGATTTCTCCTAAAAGTGACCACGGTCATTTATTTAGAATCAAAAATGACCACGGTCAATAAAAAATTTGACCACGGTCAAAAACTGTGCGAAAGAACCTTATGCAAAAACGTACTTTGAAAACTCGTGCGCGCCTGTTGGCTGCTGCGGCAGAAGTTGTTGAGAGCGGCGGGTTTGAAGCTCTGCGCGTTGAGGACGTGGTGCAGACTGCCGGCGTGGCAAAGGGCACGTTCTTTGCGCATTTCAAGGACAAGGACGCCTTGATGGAAATCCTGATTGGCGAAAAGCTAAGCGCGTGTTTTGATTCTGTCGAAGCTGGATCGTCCCCGCAAAACGTGCACCAAATTGTAGTAGCGTTGGAGCCGATACACAGTTTTATGATGTCCGAACGCTATGTGTTCGATCTGATACTGCGTTATTCAGGGGCGGCGGCGATCGCTGAAATAGGCCCGATTGCGCAGTGTTTCGAAAGGTATTTCCGTCTGGTTTCCGATTGGTTGAAAACCGCCCAATTGCGTCAGGATATTTCGGCGGACCTACAGGCCGAAGGGGTTCAGGCCTTTGCCTTGCAAGCGATGTCGCTGAAATTCTGCGCGCTACACTCGGCCAGCACGTTTACAGACCGACTAGAGGGATATTTGATAGCGTGGTTGACCCCGGCAAAGTAGTCGCCGGGGTCACATAACTTAACTGTGGATCGGACCGTCGCCGCAGGCCAGCGCCGCTTCGCGTACCGCCTCGGAATAGGTCGGGTGCGCGTGGCAGGTCAGGGCCAGATCCTCGGCTGAGGCCCCGAATTCCATTGCAACGCAGACCTCGTGGATCAGATCACCCGCTGCGGGGCCGATGATGTGGGCGCCAAGAATGCGGTCGGTCTCTTTGTCGGCCAGAATCTTGACGAACCCATCAGCGGCGAAGTTTGCCTTGGCACGTCCATTGCCCATGAACATGAACTTGCCGACCTTATAGGCGCGACCTGCAGCTTTCAGGGTTTCCTCGGTCTCACCGACATTGGCGACCTCGGGCCAAGTGTAGATGACGCCCGGAATGACTCCATAATTCACATGGCCATGCTTGCCCGCGACCTGTTCGGCTGCGGCCATGCCCTCATCCTCGGCCTTGTGGGCCAGCATCGGGCCCTCGGTCACATCGCCGATGGCATAGATGCCGGGCACGTTGGTCTGCCAGTCGGCCCCCACTTTGATCTGACCGCGCTGGGTCATCTCGACGCCCAAAACCTCCAGTCCCAGACCGTCCGAGAATGGCTTGCGCCCGGTGGCGACCAGCACGGTGTCAGCCTCAATCACATGCTCGCTGTCATCTTTGCGCAGCTTGTAGGTGACCTTGGCCTTCGTCTTGGTGGCCTCGGTCTTTTGCACGGCGGCGCCCATGACAAATTTCAGGCCCTGCTTCTTGAGGATGCGCTGGAAGGTCTTTTGAACCTCGGGGTCCATGCCCGGCGTAATCACGTCGAGGAATTCGATCACCGTCACCTCGGCCCCCAGACGCTGATAGACCGAGCCCAGTTCCAGCCCGATTACGCCCGCGCCGATCACGACCATCTTTTTCGGGATCTTGCCCAGCGACAGCGCGCCGGTCGAGGTCACGACGACCTTTTCATCCACCTCAACTCCGGGCAGCGAGGACGGCTCGGACCCGGATGCGATGATGATGTTCTTGGCGGTGTGAACCTCGTTCCCCACTTTGACCTGCCCGGCAGCGGGGATCGAACCCCAGCCTTTCAGCCAGTCGATCTTGTTCTTCTTGAACAGGAACTCGATGCCCTTGGTGTTGCCGTCGATCACTTCATCCTTGTAGGACTGCATCTGCTTCCAGTCGACCGAGGGGCTTTTGCCCTTGAGACCCATCTTGGCAAAGTTATGCTCGGCCTCGTGCAGCTGATGGCTCGCGTGCAGCAGCGCCTTGGACGGGATGCAGCCCACGTTCAGGCAGGTGCCGCCCAGCGTGTCACGCCCTTCGACAACGGCAGTTTTCAGGCCCAGCTGGGCGCAGCGGATGGCACAGACATAGCCGCCGGGGCCGGCTCCGATTACGATGACGTCATAGTTTGCCATTCAAATGGTCCTTTGTTGTTCTATGGTGTGGGCGTGCGCCCTGATCCCTAGGCGTTTTATTCTAACCTGAGAAACACGGTTAAAACAGCGCCGCAAGCAGCATTGCGACAGTTGCTAAAAAGCCGGCCATCCAGATGATTGTGCGCCACGGCGTCCAGCCCAGCGCATAGGCCGGAACATAAAGAACGCGCGCGATCAGAAAAATCCAGGCGGCAGTGGCGGTGAATGAGGTCGATTGTCCTGTCACGGTAATGACAAGGGCGGCAATGGCGAACAGGGTCAGCCCCTCGGTCATGTTGCTGAGCGCGCGGTGCATCCGGCCCGACGCTCCGGGGCGATCAACCTCTGTGTCGCGGGGGCCTATGGCTTTGTTCAGGTCAATCTTGCCGTGGCCGACGGCCAGATATGCGATGAACTGAACGGCCCAAAGCAGGGCGGCCAGGGTAAGAACTGTGGTTTCGGGGGTCATGTCTACCATCCGGTATTCGTTGCAGAGCCTGATCGCGGCAAACTGTGTCAGAGCCGCGCCATTGTGTAGGGCGCGGCGAGTCGCGCCTCAAAGCGCTTGAAGGTAAAGGTAAGCCGTTGCCAGGAACCCTGCCAGCCAGACAGTGGTGCGCAGGAACGGAACGGGGATGGCAAAGGCGTAGATCGGCACAAAGGCGATCCGCGCGAGCAGAAAGATCTGTGCTGCAAACAACGTACCACCGGTAAAGGCGTCTTTGGCAGACAGGACCAAAACTGCAGGGGCGAACAGGGCCATGGCCACGACGGAATTTGCTAGTGCGCGTTCCACTCGTCCGGCAACTCCGGTCAAAGGCGGCATGTCATCGCGCGCGCCACCCAGCGTCATCAGCCCGACCTGAGACATTGCAGTCAGGACATTCAGCAGCACCACAACGATGACCACAAGGCCATAGAGGGCAAGTATCGAAAGCTCGGAAGACATGATGTTTATCCTTTTGTAAATCTCAGTCCGGTCTTGCGATTACCATCCGCCGGGGGTGAAGGCAGGCTGGGTTCACAGGTATGTGCGTGCCCGTGTGCGAGATCGTCCCGCACACGGGCTGTTTCAGAGTCAGACAGGCTGCAGCAGTTTCACCTGGATATGGGCAACGCCGCCGCGTTCGTGGTGCATCGCCAATTCCTGCGAATCCAGAAAAGCACGGGCCTTGTCCAGATCGCGCACCTCAAACATCGCGATGGCGTGGTCGCGCTGATCGGGGTCGCGCCAAACGTGCAGGTCGTAGATGCCTGCCGCCTTGCGCATAGGCTGATCTTCGCGGAACACGGTCAGCCAGGCATCGAAATCGGCTACATCGGCCTGCCACAGAACATGTGTTGCCATGATTAAAGATCCATCAGCAGGCGGCGCGGATCTTCCAGCGCTTCTTTCACGCGCACTAGGAAGGTCACAGCGCCTTTGCCGTCGACGATCCGGTGGTCATAGGACAGCGCCAGATACATCATCGGACGGATCACAACCTGACCATTGATCGCCATCGGGCGATCCTGGATCTTATGCATGCCCAGAATACCCGATTGCGGGGGGTTCAGGATCGGCGAGGACATCAGTGAGCCGTAAACACCACCGTTCGAGATGGTGAAGGTGCCGCCCTGCATTTCCGCCATCGACAACTTGCCGTCACGAGCACGTTTGCCCTTTTCGGCAATGGCTTTTTCGATCGCCGCGAAGGACATGCTGTCAGCATCGCGGATGACCGGAACCACCAGACCGGTCGGGGTACCGGCGGCCACGCCCATATGGACGAAGTTCTTGTAAACGATGTCGGTGCCGTCGATCTCGGCATTCACCTCGGGCACTTCTTTCAGCGCGTGGCAGCAAGCCTTGGTGAAGAAGGACATAAAGCCCAGACGCACACCGTGCTTCTTCTCGAACTGGTCTTTGTACTGGTTGCGCAGGGCCATCACCTCGGTCATGTCCACCTCATTATAAGTGGTCAGCATTGCGGCGGTGTTCTGGCTGTCTTTCAGGCGCTTGGCGATGGTCTGGCGCAGGCGGGTCATCTTGACCCGTTCCTCGCGCGCGGCGTCATCAGCGGCCACTGGCGCGCGCGGCGCAGGGGCCGGAGCCGGAGCCGCGGCGGGCGCAGGGGCCGCAGCGGTTGCCACGGCGCGGGCCACGTCCTCTTTCATGATGCGGCCGTCGCGGCCGGTGCCGGTGACCTGATCAGCCGACAGACCGGCTTGTGCCATCGCTTTCTCAGCCGAAGGTGCGTTGGACACGTCCTTGCCCGTGGCCGCAGCTGCAGGGGCCGCCGCTGCCGGAGCAGCCGCCGGAACCGCAACAGCACCTGCGCCCGAGATCACGGCCAGTTTCGCCGATGCGTCAACGGTCGTGCCCTCCGGCGCGGTGATTTCCGCAAGAACACCTGCGGCGGGGGCCGGAACTTCGACCGAAACTTTGTCGGTTTCCAGCTCACACAGCATTTCATCCTGCGCGACGGCGTCGCCGACCTGTTTGAACCATGTGGACACGGTCGCCTCGGTCACGGATTCGCCCAGAGTGGGGACCATTACGTCAACGCTGCCACCCGATGCGGCCGGAGCCTCAGCTGGCGGGGCCGCCGCCGCCGGTGCCGGAGCAGCGGCTGCGCCTTCGCCTGCGGTGATAGTGGCCAACAAGGCATCAACGCCAACGGTTTCACCCTCGGCCGCGACGATCTCACCCATCACGCCCGCTGCGGGGGCAGGAACTTCGACTGTGACTTTGTCAGTCTCCAACTCGCACAGCATTTCATCCACGGCCACTGCGTCACCCGGTTTCTTGAACCAGGTTGCAACTGTGGCCTCGGTGACCGACTCGCCCAGCGTGGGAACACGAACTTCAATGGACATCATTATTTTCCTTCAATGCTCAGCGCTTCGTTCACCAGCGCTTCTTGTTGGGCTTTGTGTTGGCTGGCCAGACCCGTCGCGGGCGAGGCCGAAGTAGCGCGGCCGACATAGCGGGGCCGTGTATGTTTTGCTTTAATCCGGGTCAAAACCCATTCGATGTTGGGTTCGATAAAGGACCAGGCACCCTGGTTCTTGGGCTCTTCCTGACACCAGACGATCTCGGCGCCCTTGAAACGCTCAAGCTCGTTGATCAGCGAGTGCGCCGGGAAAGGATAATATTGCTCGATCCGCATTAGATAGACGTCGTCGATGCCGCGCGCGTCCCGTTCTTCCAGCAAGTCATAGTAGACCTTGCCCGAACACAGAACGACTCGCTTGATCTTGTCATCCTTGACCAGCTTGGTGTCAGAATTGCCATGCTGCGCGTCATCCCACAGCACCCGATGGAAGCTGGAGCCGGTGGTGAAATCCGCAGCCGTGCTGACGGCCAGCTTGTGCCGCAACAGCGATTTCGGCGTCACCAGGATCAGCGGTTTGCGGAAGGTCCGGTGCAGCTGACGGCGCAAGATGTGGAAATAGTTCGCAGGCGTCGTACAGTTCGCCACGATCCAGTTGTCCTGACCACACATCTGCAGGAACCGTTCCAGACGCGCTGACGAGTGTTCGGGGCCTTGCCCTTCGAACCCGTGCGGCAGCAGCGTGACCAGACCAGACATGCGCAGCCATTTGCTTTCGCCCGAGCTGATGAACTGGTCGAACATGATCTGCGCGCCGTTGGCAAAGTCGCCAAACTGCGCTTCCCACAGGGTCAGCGCGTTGGGTTCTGCCAGCGAATAGCCATATTCGAACCCAAGCACCGCGTATTCCGACAGCATCGAGTCGATCACCTCGTACTGTGATTGACCGGCCCGGATGTTGTTCAGCGGATAGTACCGCTCTTCTGTTTCCTGATGGACAAAGCCAGAATGGCGTTGGCTGAACGTCCCGCGTGTCGCGTCTTGGCCAGACAGACGCACCGGATAGCCTTCGGTCAAAAGCGAGCCGAAGGCCAGCGCCTCACCTGTAGCCCAGTCAAAGCCTTTGCCATTGTCGAACATCTGCTTTTTGTGGTCCAAAAGACGGCCCACTGTTTTGTGCAAAGCAATATCCGCAGGAACATGGGTCAGGGCTGTGCCGACCTCGGCCATAGTTTCTGGCGTGATCGCGGTATCGCCCCTGACATATTCGTCTTTATTCTTGTCCAGATGTGACCAGCGCCCATCCAACCAGTCGGCCTTGTTGGGCTTATAGTCTTTCCCGGCTTCGAACTCGTCATTCAGCTGCGCCTGGAAGGCGGCTTTCATATCCTCGATCTCGCCTTCGGGGATCAGGCCGTCTTTGACCAGACGCTCGGTATACAGCGACAGGGTCGTCTTATGTGTCTTGATCTTCTTGTACATGATCGGGTTGGTGAACATGGGCTCGTCGCCCTCGTTGTGACCAAACCGGCGGTAGCAGAAGATGTCGATGACCACATCCTTGTGGAACTTCTGGCGGAACTCGGTCGCAACCTTGGCGGCATGAACCACGGCCTCAGGGTCGTCACCGTTCACGTGGAAGATCGGTGCCTCAACCATCAGCGCGATATCGGTGGGGTAGGGGCTGGAGCGGCTGAAATGCGGCGCAGTGGTGAACCCGATCTGGTTGTTCACTACGATATGCATGGTGCCGCCGGTTTTGTGACCGCGCAGACCCGACAGGCCAAACCCTTCGGCCACGACACCCTGACCAGCAAAGGCCGCGTCGCCATGCAGCAGGATGCCCATCACAGCGGTACGCTCGCTGTCTTTCAACTGGTCCTGCTTAGCGCGGACCTTGCCCAGAACGACGGGGTTCACCGCCTCAAGGTGCGAGGGGTTGGCCGTCAGCGACAGGTGAACGCTGTTGCCATCAAACTCGCGGTCGCTCGAGGCGCCGAGGTGGTATTTTACATCGCCTGAGCCATCCACATCCTCGGGCTTGAAGCTGCCACCCTGGAATTCGTTGAAGATCGCGCGATAGGGTTTGCGCATCACGTTGGCCAGAATGTTAAGACGGCCTCGGTGCGGCATCCCGATAACAATGTCACGCACACCCAGCGCGCCGCCGCGCTTGATGATCTGTTCCATCGCGGGGATCAGAGCCTCACCGCCGTCCAGGCCGAACCGCTTGGTGCCCATGTATTTGACGTGCAGGAATTTCTCGAAGCCCTCGGCCTCGACCATCTTGTTCAGGATCGCCTTGCGTCCTTCCTTGGTGAACGCGATTTCCTTGCCATAACCTTCGATCCGTTCCTTCAGCCAAGCAGCCTGTTCTGGATCCGAGATATGCATGTATTGCAGCGCAAAGGTGCCGCAATATGTGCGTTTCACGATATCAACGATCTGCCGCATAGAGGCCATCTGCAGGCCCAGCACGTTGTCGATAAAAATAGGCCGGTCCATGTCGGCCTCGGTAAAGCCATAGGTCTTTGGATCCAGCTCGGGGTGGTTTGTTGCGGCGCGCATCCCCAGCGGGTCGAGATCGGCGGCCAGATGGCCCCGAATCCGATAGGCCCGGATCAGCATCAAGGCCCGCAGGCTGTCCAGCACCGCGCGCTTGATCTGGTCTTCGCTGACCTCAACGCCCTTGGCCGCCGCCTTATCTTTGATCTTGTTGCCCGCCGCCTTGGCGTCAATCTCGGCCCACTCGCCCGTGAGCGCCCCGGTCAGGTCATCCGCCGGCATCGGCGGCCAGTCGGTGCGCGCCCAGGATGGCCCCTCGGCCTCGCGCTGCACATCCGGCGAGGCATCGCCCATGGCGCGAAAGAACTCGGCCCAGGCCGCATCAACCGCGTTCGGGTCGCGCGTGTATTGAGCGTAAAGCTGCTCCAGGTATTCGGCGTTGTGCCCCTGCATGAAGCTTGAGGCATGAAAGGCGGAGTTGGGCGAGTGCTCGGTCATTGGGTTACCTCATATGGGTTGGGACCGTATTTGTTGGTGCCTGGCTGGCTGGGGCGGGTCAGCCACCACAGCACCAGAAGCGGCGAGATCATCAGGATTAGAAGGGTGGGTATAACAATCAGTAAAGTCGCGCGGGTGAACAGGACATCCAGGTTGCCGCCATGCTGGAAGCTGGACGCCATGCCGATACCGAACACCAGCACCGCAACGGCCCCGGCCATCAGGAGCAGCGGAAACAGAGCATAAAGCCCGCTGCGTCCGGTATCATGCATTCGCCGCCATGCGACCGCGAGATGCGGGAAGAAGACGATTAGGCTGACAATGCTCTGCACCGGTTGACTCGATGTGGCAGCGACGGATTTCGTCGTTTCGGTCTCGGTCGTGGCGACTTGCGTGAAAAACTGAAGGTCGATGAAACCTGCGATGAGGCTCCAGATCACGATGAACAGGAAAAAGAACCAGTATTCAGGCCGCGAGGCGCGACCAGAGAACGTGAAGAACTTGGAGAAACAGGTGCGGATGGCATCGGAGAAGGTCATGGCGATTTAAACTCTTCCTCCTCTTTAGTTTACACCGGTGCAATCAAACGTAGTTTGACGACGTTCGAGCAACCAGTAGTAACGTCCCACTTGCACGTCTGAAACCAAACGCGCTTTTCCGTCAAACTGTGAACACCATAATTCGGCCGCTGCACGCATTTCGGCGTCGTCAACTCGAATGTTCAGATAGGTGAAAGCGATCTTGTCGTTCTCTAGTAAATCTGTTTCGGCACCATCGAGGCCTGGAATAGCTCGAACAACGAATTGATCCATTGGAACAATACCAGAGTTTTGGGATGCAACAGATGTTCCTAGAAAGGAGAGCAAAATTAAGAGACCCGCACGGTGGGCACCGCCGGGCATCGCCCAACCCGCCCCAAAGGGCGGGTGCTTCTTGCCCACCCCTTGGGCGGGCGCTGCCCTCAGTTCTGAGATCAGCGCCTGTTCCATTTTACCCAATCGCTTCCAGCACGGCCTCACCCAGCGTTGCCGGGCTTTCTGCCACGACGATACCGGCCGAGCGCATGGCTTCGATCTTGTCCTCGGCACCGCCTTTGCCGCCAGCGACGATCGCGCCCGCGTGGCCCATGCGGCGGCCCGGAGGGGCTGTGCGCCCAGCGATGAAACCGGCAACCGGCTTTTTGCGGCCCTTCTTGGCTTCATCCGCCAGGAACTGAGCGGCCTCTTCCTCGGCCGAGCCACCGATCTCACCGATCATGATGATCGAGTGGGTCTCGTCATCGGCCAGGAACCACTCCAGCACGTCGATATGTTCGGTGCCTTTGATCGGGTCGCCGCCGATGCCGACGCAGGTTGACTGGCCCAGACCCACGTCAGTGGTCTGTTTGACAGCCTCATAAGTGAGGGTACCGGAACGAGACACAACGCCGACCGAGCCGCGCTTGTGGATGTGGCCGGGCATGATGCCGATCTTGCAGGCATCCGGCGTGATGACACCGGGGCAGTTCGGGCCGATCAGGCGCGATTTGGAGCCTTCCAGCGCGCGCTTTACCTTCATCATGTCCAGAACCGGGATGCCTTCGGTGATGCAGACGATCACTTCCATCTCGGCGTCAATCGCTTCGAGGATCGAGTCAGCTGCGAAGGGCGGTGGCACATAGATCACCGAGGCATTGGCTTCGGTCACATGCTTGGCCTCGTGGACCGAGTTGAACACGGGCAGGTCAAGATGGGTCATCCCGCCTTTGCCGGGGGTCACGCCGCCGACCATCTTGGTGCCATAAGCAATGGCCTGTTCAGAGTGGAATGTGCCCTGCGAGCCGGTAAAGCCCTGACAGATCACTTTGGTATTTTCGTCGATGAGGACTGCCATCTGGCGTTCTCCTTTGTAGGGCGGGCCTCAGCCCACCGAAATCTTGGGAAAGATGGGCCGAAGCCCATCCAACGGGATGACATCAGCCTTTGACGGCCTTCACGATCTTCTCGGCACCGTCTTTCAGGTCGTCCGCTGCGATTACGTCCAGGCCAGAGGTGTTGATGATCTCTTTGCCCTTCTCAACGTTCGTGCCTTCCAGACGCACGACCAGGGGAACCTTGAGGCCGACCTCTTTCACCGCGGCGACTACGCCTTCGGCAATCACATCACAGCGCATGATGCCGCCGAAGATGTTGACCAGAATGCCTTTGACGTTCGGGTCCGAGGTGATGATCTTGAACGCCTCGGTCACTTTCTCTTTGGTGGCTCCGCCACCTACATCGAGGAAGTTGGCAGGCTCGGCACCATACAGTTTGATGATGTCCATGGTCGCCATCGCCAGACCGGCACCGTTCACCATGCACCCAATCTCACCATCCAGCGCGATGTAGTTCAGGTCGTATTTCGAGGCTTCGAGTTCTTTGGGGTCTTCCTCGGTCTCGTCGCGCAGTTCAGCGATGTCGGGGTGGCGGTAAACCGCGTTGCCGTCAAAGCCCAGCTTGGCGTCCAGCACCTTGAGGTCGCCGCCTTCGGCCACGATCAGCGGGTTGATCTCCAGCATCTCCATGTCCTTCTCGACGAAGGCTTGGTACAGCTGACCCATCAGCTTGACGCATTGCTTGACCTGCGCGCCTTGCAGACCCAGCGAGAAGGCGATGCGACGACCGTGATAGGCCTGATAGCCGGTCACAGGGTCCACCGAGAAGGACAGGATTTTCTCGGGCGTGGACTCGGCCACTTCTTCGATGTCCATGCCGCCTTCGGTCGAGCAGACAAAGGAAATGCGGCTGGTCTGGCGATCCACCAGCAGCGCCAGATACAACTCACGCTCGATGCCGGACCCGGCCTCGATATAAATGCGGTTGACCTGCTTGCCCGCGGGGCCGGTCTGATGTGTAACCAGCGTGCGGCCCAGCATCTTTTTGGCTTCTTCGGCGGCCTCTTCGACCGATTTGGTCAGACGGACACCGCCCTTTTCACCGGCGTCGGCCTCTTTGAACGAGCCCTTGCCGCGGCCACCTGCGTGGATTTGGGCTTTGACAACCCAAAGGGGGCCATCCAGTTCACCGGCTGCGGTTTTGGCTTCCTCGGCGCGCAGAACCGCGCGACCTTCGGAGACCGGAGCGCCATAGCTGCGAAGAAGAGCCTTGGCTTGGTATTCGTGAATATTCATCGAAATTGTCCCGTCTGACTACGATTAGATCGTTATAGGGGTGTCTAGGGGACAAGTTTAAAGGTTTTTTTGCCGCCGACGCGGTTTTTAGCAAAGATTTTCAGCATTTGTGATCACAGTATTTTCTGGTGTGATCACAAATTTTGTGGGCGGTGTATGTTGATTCGATATCTGGATACGCATGGCCATTGGTGCCAACAAATAAAGGATTTGCGACGTTTGCGCCAACATTGGCGACACGTCTAACATCAGCCTTGATTGCAAAAGAAAACCGGCCCAAAGAGGACCGGTTTTTTTGAATTTTGTGCTGTGGAAGGATCAGGCCAGAGAGCTGTCGATACCCTTGCACGCTTCGATCAGGCCCTTCACGGCGTTGACCGAGTTGTCGAAACCGGCTTGCTCTTCTTCGTTGAGCTTGATGTCGACAACACGCTCGATGCCGCCTGCGCCGATCACGGTGGGGACGCCGACATACATGCCATCTACGCCCAGCTCGCCATTGCAATAGGCGGCACAGGGCAGAACGCGCTTCTGGTCTTTCAGATAGGCTTCGGCCATTTCGATCGCCGAGGTGGCCGGAGCATAGAAGGCCGAGCCGGTCTTCAGCAGGCCAACGATTTCGGCACCGCCGTCACGGGTGCGCTGAACGATGGCGTCCAGTTTCTCCTGCGTGGTCCAGCCCATCTCGACCAGATCGGGCAGCGGGATACCGGCAACGGTCGAGTAGCGCACCGACGGCACCATGGTGTCGCCGTGGCCGCCCAGCACAAATGCGGTCACATCGCGCATCGAGACGTTGAATTCTTCCGACAGGAAATGGGCAAAACGGCCCGAGTCCAGAACGCCGGCCATGCCGCAGACCTTTTTGTGGGGCAGGCCCGAGAATTCGCGCAGCGCCCAGACCATTGCGTCCAGCGGGTTGGTGATGCAGATGACGAACGCATCAGGAGCATTGGCAGCGATGCCTTCACCCACGGATTTCATGACCTTCAGGTTGATGCCCAGCAGGTCGTCGCGGCTCATGCCCGGTTTGCGGGGTACACCGGCGGTCACAATGCAGACGTCCGCGCCTGCGATGTCTTCGTAGGACTGGGTGCCCTTCAGCTTGGCGTCGAACCCTTCGGAGGGGCCGGATTCTGCGATGTCCAGCGCCTTGCCTTCGGGGGTGCCTTCGGCGATGTCGAACAGGACGACGTCACCCAGTTCTTTCATTGCAGCGAGGTGGGCGAGCGTGCCGCCGATCTGACCTGCGCCGATCAGCGCGATCTTGGGTCTGGCCATGTGGAAAATCTCCGATGGGGTTAGAAATCGCGGTTGTGCTAGTCGGTAAAACGGATTTGTGCAAGGGTTGTGCTGCGTGGCATACAACCGCATACCGTATTTGTGCCGTCCGAGGGGCGCGATTCCTGAAGTATTCGGAAGACTAAATGTTCGAACTGGACCTGATGTTTTTTGCCGTGGCGATCCCGGCCGTGATCTTCGCCGGCATTTCCAAGGGCGGGTTCGGGTCGGGCGTGGCCTTCGCGTCTTCGTCGATTCTGGCGCTGATCCTGACGCCGGGACAGGCGCTTGCGCTGATGCTGCCGATCCTGATGGTGATCGACGTCGCCACGCTGAAACCCTATTGGAAACGCTGGAGCTGGCCGGATTCGCGCCTGCTGATCCTTGGCGCTGTGCCTGGTATCGCGCTGGGCGCGTGGCTGTATCGCGTGACAGATGACGATTTGCTGCGTCTGCTGATCGGGGGGATCTCGGTCGGGTTCGTGGTCTGGCATGTGGCGCAAAGCAAGGGCTGGATTCGCGGCTTTGCCAACCGGCTGCCACCCTCGGCCGGGCTGTTTGCGGGGCTGGTGGCTGGGTTCACCAGCTTTGTCAGCCACGCCGGCGGCCCGCCCGCAGCCGTATACCTGCTGTCGCAACGCCTGACGAAGACCGAGTTTCAGGCCAGCACCGTGCTGGTTTTCTGGGTCATCAACGCAGCGAAATTCGTGCCCTTCGCCTATTTGGGCCTGTTCACATGGCACACGGCGCTGGCGGATCTACTACTGACCCCTTTCGCCATTCTTGGCGCGTGGCTGGGCGTCCGGGCGCATTTCATGCTGTCAGAGCGCCTGTTCTTTGGCATCGCTTATGTCCTGCTGACCCTGACCGGCAGCAAACTGATCTGGGACGCGCTGACCTAGACGTTGGGCGGCAGCGCCTCGGCCATGTCCTCATAAGACTGACCGGACGCGATCAGACAGGTCATTCCGTCTGGCATCGTCACCGTGATCGTCCAACTACCGCTTGTGTCCGAGGCATAGACCTCCATCACCGCGCCTCGGCGCGCGATGCCGATGCCCTGACGGGTCTCGCCATAGGTTTCGGTCAACCGCTTGACCACGTCTTCGCGCGGGGCGCAGTTCCGGGCCTGTACCTGCTGGGCGGCCAGCACCATGATGCCCAGCCCCATCGTCATCTTGAACAGCGTCTTTTTCATCCGTGCACCCTTTCGATTCCATCTGCCCCAAAGGGTGCAGGCGAGGCACCGAAATCCGGTTAAGCCAACGCACGTTGCGTCGCTTATGCTGCAATGCGGCGATTTTGCTCTTGAACTTTCCGGCAAAAAATGCCCCATTCCGCGCAACTTTATTTCTTAAGGGAGAGGCCAATGGACCCCCGTCAGCGCCCCTATCGTTCTGTACTGTATATCCCCGGCTCGAAAGATCGGGCGCTGGACAAGGCGCGCACCCTGCCGGTCGACGCGATCATCTTTGATCTGGAAGATGCGGTTGCCGCGGATGAAAAAGAGAACGCGCGGGAAACGCTCAAGGCCGCTTTGGCCGCGGGCGGATACGGCGCGCGGGTCAAGATCGTGCGCATCAACGGGCTGGACACCAAATGGGGCCGTGCTGATGCCGAGGCCGTGCGGGACATGGATGCCGATGTGGTTCTGTTGCCTAAGGTGAACTCGGCCGCTGATGTAGACGCTCTGGCGGCGATCACCGGAGATATCCCGATCTGGGCGATGATGGAGACACCGCGCGGTATGCTGAACGCCGCCGAAATTGCCGCGCATCCGCTGATGGCGGGGTTTGTGATGGGCACCAACGATTTGGCCAAGGAATTGCAGACCCGTTTCCGTCCCGATCGCCTGCCGCTGATGACCTCGCTGGGCCTGTGTCTGCTGGCCGCCAAGGCCGAGGGCCTGATCATCGTGGACGGCGTTTATAACGCCTTCAAGGATGACGAGGGGCTAGCCGCAGAATGTACGCAGGGCCGCGATATGGGCTTTGACGGCAAGACGCTGATACACCCGGCTCAGGTCGAAATCACCAACGCGGCCTATGCGCCCTCGGATGCGGAAATCGACTTGGCCCAACGTCAGATCGCTGCTTTTGAAGAGGTCGAGGCGCAAGGGCAAGGCGTTGCTGTCGTGGATGGCAAAATTGTTGAGAACCTGCACGTTGCAACCGCCCGCGAAATTCTGGCAAAAGCAGAGGCGATTTCAGCTTTGCAAGCGGGGTAAGCCAGCATGGGCTTCGTTCTTCTGATCCTTGGTGTGGCGCTTTGGTGGGCCGCACATCTGTTAAAACGCGTCGCGCCTACGCAGCGCGAGGCCATGGGCAATGGCGGCAAAGGTGCGGTGGCACTGGCGCTGGTGGCGGCGATTTTGCTGATGATCTTCGGCTATCGCATGACCGATTTCATCTATGTCTGGGCGCCGCCCACATTCCTGATCCACGTCAACAACCTGCTGGTGCTGATCGCCATCTTCCTGATGAGCCCCGCACCCAAGAAAGGCCGCCTGCTGAACAAGCTGCGCCATCCGATGCTGGGCGGGTTCAAGCTGTGGGCCTTTGCGCATCTGCTGGTAAATGGCGATCTGGCCTCGATCATCCTGTTCGGCGGATTGCTGGCCTGGGCCGTGGTCGAAGTGATCGTGATCAACAAGTCCGAGCCTGACTGGACACCCGGTGAACCCGGAACCTACGGCAAAGACGCGATGTTCTTTGTGGCCTCGATCGTTCTGCTGGGTGTCATCGGTTATATTCACGGGCTGGTCGGCCCGTCTCCGTTCGGATCGTGAGGGGAATAAAATGGCAAAACTCTATCGTCTGCTGACGGAGGAGGACACCTCGGCCTTTTGCCACAAAGTGTCCGACGCTCTGGCCAAAGGGTGGGAGCTGTATGGTGACCCGTCCTATGCCTTTGACGCCGCAAACAACGTGATGCGCTGTGCGCAGGCTGTGACCAAAGAGGTCGCGGCCGACTATTCACCCGATATGAAACTGGGACAGCAATAATGGCAAAGACCAATCCGGGCCGCTTTTTCGAGGACTATTCCGTCGGGCAGGTGCTGCAACACGCGGTGCCGCGCACCGTTACCGATGGTGAGCGGGCGCTGTATCACGCGCTCTATCCTGCGCGTCATGCGCTCTATTCCTCGGACGAGTTTGCCCGGGCATCCGGCTTGCCACAAAGCCCGTTGGACGATCTGGCGGCGTTTCATGTGGTGTTCGGCAAGACAGTGCCGGATGTCTCTCTGAATGCAGTTGCCAATCTGGGCTATGCCGAGGGGCGCTGGCTGAAACCGGTTTATGCTGGCGACACTCTGCGGTCGGAATCCGAGGTGATCGGGGTCAAGCAGAACTCGAACGGCAAAACCGGGGTGGTTTATGTGCGCACCCGTGGCCTGAATCAGCGCGATGAGGCGGTCATGGAATATGTCCGCTGGGTGATGGTCCGCAAATCAGACCTGTCCGCCCCCGCACCCGACGCAGTGGTGCCCGAGTTGAAAAAGGCGTTGGAGCCAAGTGATCTGGTCATTCCGCAGGGTTTGAATTTCTCGAACTACGATTTTGCCCAAGCCTGTGAGGCGCATCGCTGGGGCGATTATGAGATCGGCGAAAAGATCGACCACGTGGACGGTGTCACAATAGAAGAGGCCGAGCATATGCTGGCCACCCGCCTTTGGCAGAACACCGCCAAAGTGCATTTCGACCTGACCTTCCGCCCGGAGGGACGCCTGATTTATGGCGGTCACGTGATCTCGATGGCGCGGGCATTGTCTTTCAATGGTCTGGCCAATGCGCAGATGGTGGTGGGCCTGAATGGCGGCGCGCACGCCAACCCGTGTTTTGCGGGTGATACGATCAAGGCGTGGTCCGAGGTTCTGGACAAGGCCGAAACCGGCGTGCCCGGCGTGGGGGCGATCCGTCTACGCTTGGTCGCAACAAAGTGCGGCGAACCCTTCCTGCTGAAAAACGAAGACGGGCGCTATATGCCCAATGTGTTGCTTGATCTGGACTACTGGGCATTGATGCCTGTTTGATACCTACCCACATTCATGTGATCGCAGCCCGCGTCATTCGTGCTAGGCTGCGGTCATGCGCGCGTTCCGATCTATAGCTTTGAGTTTTTGCCTGGCTTCACCCGCCATGGCCTGCGATCTTGCGCTGGCGTTGGCAGTGGATGTCTCTGGATCGGTTGATTCCTCGGAATACCGTATTCAGATGGACGGGTTGGCTGCAGGTTTGCGCGATCCCATCGTGTCTGAAGCACTGGTGCGTGGTCAGGCCCGCTTGATGCTTGTGCAATGGACAGGCGCCTCGCGGCAGAAGATCACAATCCCCTGGACCAATATCGACAGTTTCGAAACGCTGGATCTGTTTGCAGATCAGGTGGCTGCTGACCCGCGCGTCTGGCGTAATTTCTCGACCGCAATAGGCGAGGCCCTGGAAATGACGCTGTCGAGTTTTGACGAAGTCGCCACCTGCAAAAGGCATCTTATCGATATCTCGGGTGATGGAACCTCTAACGAAGGGGTTGAGCCTAGCGAGATACATGAAGTTTTGCGTAGCCAAGGTGTAACAGTGAACGCGATTGCGATCGAAGAAAGCGAACCAGACCTGACCGCCTACTTCTTTGAAAACGTGATCGTGGGCGAAGGGGCCTTTGTGGTCTCGGCTGCGGGGTTTGAAGATTACCCCGAACGTATTCGCAAGAAATTGTTGCGGGAAGTGACGCAGCAAACCGCAGGTCTGGACTGAGTGAATGCAGATTCGGAAGTCGCGGCGCTAACACTCGATGGACTTGAATTCATTTGTGATCACGTCATTATTTTGTGTGATCACAATTCTCAAATATGCGTCATTTTGCTCCAATATTAGGCTTTTTTGCATCTGCAGCACGTGACAGAGTCGCAAAAAACAGTAAAACGTTCGGTAGCCAACCGAAAAGGAGCCGCCATGGCCGATGTTAACCGGGGCAATCGCCCGTTATCGCCGCATCTGTCGATCTATCGCCCGCAGTTGACCTCGGTCACCTCTATTCTGACCCGTATCACCGGGAACGCGATGATCGTGGCGGCCTTGCTGATCGTATGGTGGTTTCTGGCCGCCGCATCCTCGCCCGAAGCATACGAGCGTGCGAATTGGTGGCTGACATCGGTTTTGGGTGATCTTGTGATGGCTCTGTCCCTGTGGGGGTTGTGGTACCACACGCTGGCAGGTGCTCGGCACCTGATCTGGGACAACGCGAAGGGGCTGGAGTTGCAGGTCGCGGAGAAGCTGGGTTGGGCGGTTGTCATCGGGTCGGTTGTCCTGACCCTGCTGACCCTGATCATCGTTGCGTAAAGGAGGCCAGACATGCGTTATCTGACAGACCGCAAACGCGCCAGTGGCCTTGGATCGGCCAAGGCAGGCACAGCTCATTTCTGGCGGATGAAGGTCAGCTCGGTGGCATTGCTGATCCTTGTTCCGCTGTTCATCTTCACCTTTGGTCCCATGCTGGGGCAGCCTTATGATGTGGTGCTGGACTACTATTCGCGCCCGTTCCCGGCAATTGTTGCGGCACTGACGCTTGTGATCGGCATGAAACACTTCGCCGAAGGGGCGCAGGTGATGCTTGAGGATTATACCCACGGCACGACCGAGAAGGTCCTGATCATCCTGACCACCTGCTTGTCCTACGGCGCGGCTGCGGCGGGCCTATTCGCCATCGCCCGCATTGCCCTCTAATTCCCGGAGCTGAAAGAAATGGCTGCATACGAATACGAAACGCACGAATATGACGTGGTCGTTGTCGGCGCCGGTGGGGCGGGTCTGCGGGCCACCCTGGGCATGGCCGAACAAGGGTTGCGCACCGCCTGTGTAACCAAGGTTTTTCCGACCCGCTCGCATACAGTGGCGGCGCAGGGCGGCATTGCCGCGTCACTGTCGAATATGGGTCCGGACCACTGGCAGTGGCACATGTACGACACCGTCAAAGGCTCGGACTGGCTGGGCGATACTGACGCAATGGAATACCTCGCGCGTGAGGCGCCCAAGGCCGTGTACGAGCTGGAGCACTACGGTGTGCCTTTCAGCCGGACCGAGGAAGGTAAGATCTATCAGCGCCCGTTCGGTGGCCACACCACCGAATTTGGCGAAGGCCCTGCAGTGCAGCGCACCTGTGCGGCTGCTGACCGGACCGGCCACGCGATCCTGCATACTCTGTACGGGCAATCGCTGAAGAACAACGCCGAGTTCTACATCGAATACTTCGCCATCGACCTGATCATGTCCGACGATGGGCAGTGTCAGGGCGTCGTCTGCTGGAAGCTGGACGACGGCACGATGCATGTTTTCAATGCCAAGATGGTTGTGCTGGCGACCGGCGGTTACGGTCGCGCCTATTTCAGCGCAACTTCGGCCCATACCTGCACCGGCGACGGCGGCGGCATGGTGGCCCGTGCAGGCCTGGCCTTGCAGGATATGGAGTTCGTGCAGTTCCACCCCACCGGCATCTACGGTTCGGGCTGCTTGATCACCGAAGGCGCGCGAGGAGAGGGCGGATACCTGACCAACTCGGAAGGCGAGCGGTTTATGGAGCGCTATGCGCCCCAGTACAAAGACCTGGCGCCCCGTGACTATGTAAGCCGTTCGATGACGATGGAAATCCGCGAAGGCCGTGGCCACGGTGACAATGGCGACCATATCCACCTGAACCTCAGCCACCTGCCTGCCGAGGCGCTGGCCGAGCGTTTGCCGGGCATTTCAGAATCTGCGCGCGTCTTTGCGGGCGTGGATGTCACCAAGGAACCGATCCCGGTTCTGCCGACGGTTCACTACAACATGGGCGGTATCCCCACAAACTATTGGGGCGAGGTTCTGAACCCCACCGCCGATAACCCAACCGCCGTGGTTCCCGGCCTGATGGCTGTGGGCGAGGCCGGTTGTGCCTCAGTTCATGGGGCAAACCGCTTGGGCTCGAACTCTTTGATCGACCTTGTGGTCTTTGGCCGCGCGGCCGCGATCCGGGCCGGTAAGGTTGTAGATGCCGAGGCTGCGAATCCGGTGCTGAATCAGGCGTCGGTCGATAAGGCTTTTGACCGGTTCGATGCGGCACGCAACGCCAATGGTTCGATTCCGACCGCCGACCTGCGGCTTGAGATGCAGAAAACCATGCAGGCTGACGCGGCAGTATTCCGTACCGCCAAGACCATGGCCGAAGGCGTCGAAAAGATGACGGCCATTGCGGCTAAGATGGATGATCTGAAAGTCACCGACCGCTCGTTGGTGTGGAATAGCGACCTGATGGAGACGCTGGAACTGGGCAACCTGATGCCGAGCGCATTGGCAACGATCGTCGGAGCCGAAGCGCGTAAGGAATCTCGTGGTGCCCATGCCCATGAGGATTTTGCCGAGCGCGATGATGAGAACTGGCGTGTTCACACCGTCAGCCGGGTCGAGGGTAATAAGGTTGAGCTCAGCTATCGTCCTGTGATTGCGGACCCGCTGACGACCGAAGCCGAAGGCGGAATCAGCCTCAAGAAAATCGCACCGAAGGCGCGGACTTTCTGACGCATTTGTTTAAAAACCACAAAAAAGCCACCCATAAGCTGGGTGGCTTTTTTATGAGACAGTCTCCCTATGTGAGTTCTGCAAGAGCTTGCTTCAACTGACCAGAAATATGGGCTGGTTGACGGGCAACAGCGAATTGCAAGCAGGCTCGGCGTTTTTCGTTCAGTTCGTCTTTTGACATTTCCATCACCCGCATCATCGTCCGGATCAATCCGCGCGGGTTTTGCGCCGGATACAACAGGTCATGACAGGCTTCGGGGGTCGTGTGTTTGTGTGGATCAATGTCCGGGCCAATGATCGGAAGCCCGAAGGTTTGGGCCAGCATGGCAGTTCCCGACGTAAACGTGTTCATTGATGGCAAGGTGTAGACATGCGATTGCGAGAAAATCGTGGGAATTTCGTCGTCCGGAACACGGTCGGAAATCACGGTCACATTCGGATTCACCTGCATTCGACGCATTAGCCTGCGTCCCGAGCGAAAGACTTTCCCGACCACCGATAGCTCGAACGAATGTCCGCGATTGGTCAATTTGCGGGCGACTTCATGCAGCTTGTCCAGGTCACGATTTCCACGCATTGCACCAAAAGCCAGGAATCGGATCGGTTGGTTTGCGGGCGCTGACCGGTTAAGCGTGACCTCTGTCGGCTCATAGACGCCAAGGTAACTTGGATGGGGAATCAATCGAATCTTCTCTGAATCTGCACCATATTCCGAGATCATGTGACGCGCCGCGTGGGGTGTATGCACATGAATCAGGTCAGACATCTGAGTCAGTTGCTGGCGAATCTGCCGAAAATTGTCGGTAAGCTCGGCCTGCGAATGCGCTGCCTGGTTGTGGATGGTCCAAATCAGACGCCCGCCGTTTTCCCGGTAGCGCTCTAGCCCTCGTTTGACTTCATGAAAAAGCGGACTTGTGTCATCGGATTCGACGATACGGAACAGGCGGTCATCCCAATGAAGATGAATAATCCTGTGTGCTGCTCTGAAATCGGGGTTTGCGAATTGCGCAAACGAAACCTCGCGTGGGGCGGACAAAGTGAATTCGGGGCTGCAAGCCGAATACATCATATCCTGATAAGGGTTCTTCGTGCCGTATGGGAAATTGGCGACTTTGGTCTGCATTTAGGGTCCCGGATGCTGCTCATCATTTGCGGGGTCTTGCCTGATTGCTAAATCCCGGTGCATAGGCGAATTTGCCTAATTTTATTGGGTGTTTTCAAGGCTAAATGGTTGGCTTTCAGCGGTTCTGAGTGTATCAATGCGCAGGAATTTAGCGAGGTCGGAAATGGTACAGCTCACCCTGCCAAAGAATTCCCGGATCACAACCGGAAAAACCTGGCCCAAGCCGGATGGCGCAACCAACGTGCGCAAGTTTCAGATCTATCGCTGGAACCCGGATGATGGTCAGAATCCTAGGGTTGATACCTATTTCGTTGATATGGACAACTGTGGTCCAATGGTTTTGGACGCGCTGATCAAGATCAAGAACGAGATTGACCCAACCCTGACTTTCCGCCGGTCCTGCCGCGAAGGCATTTGCGGATCCTGCGCGATGAACATCGACGGGATCAACACGTTGGCCTGTATCTATGGCATGGATGAGATCAAGGGCGATGTTAAGATTTACCCGCTGCCGCATATGCCGGTCGTCAAGGACCTGATACCGGACCTGACGCATTTCTATGCTCAGCATGCCTCGATCATGCCATGGCTGGAAACCAAGACCAACCGCCCTGCGAAAGAGTGGAAGCAGTCCATCGAAGATCGCAAAAAGTTGGATGGTCTGTATGAGTGCGTGATGTGCGCAAGCTGCTCGACCTCGTGCCCCAGCTATTGGTGGAATGGCGATCGCTACCTTGGGCCCGCAGCATTGTTGCACGCCTATCGCTGGATCATCGACAGCCGCGATGAGGCCACGGGTGAACGTCTGGACGAGTTGGAAGATCCCTTCAAACTGTATCGTTGCCACACGATCATGAACTGCGCCAAGACTTGCCCCAAGGGTCTGAACCCGGCCAAGGCGATTGCCGAAATCAAAAAGATGATGGTCGAACGGGCAGTTTGATCACAGTTTCAAAAAATGACAAACCCTGGGATGGAAACCTCCCGGGGTTTTTCGTGTCATGCGGGTATTGAAATATCGGAGTACCTCAATGACTAGAATGCTGACAAAGGTTTTTCCCCTCGTTGCGCTTGCGGTTGTGTCCGCATGCAGCGGATCAAGTGGCAGCCGGGCGGACCTTGTTTTCAAACAGGTGGATTGCGCAAATCAAGCCGGGATTGAAGGCCAATTCACCACTCAGATTGTCTGAAAGGATGGCAAACACACCGAGGTGTTTGTTCCGGGCAGCGGGGTTAGCGAAGCGCAGGCCGCCCAAGCGAATGCCTGTGTCACCGCGTAAATCAAATGACCCGCAAGGTTGGCAAAACCATATGCCAGCCTTGCATGCAAATGAGGAATGGCGAGACTGCAAAAAGATGAGGTGACCCCCGCAGCTTGACAGCCTATTTTCCGCACAGGGAGGAGTGATGGAACCGGAATGGGATCGCTCCGATGCAAGTGCAAGAATCTGAAAACAAATCGAACGCAGCTGAGGCGCTGGCGCTTTTGGAACAGGCGTGGGCTTACTACATGCCTGAACCCACCGAAACTGCAGAGCTGCGCGAACCTGAGCTTTTTGAATACGCGAACGCGGCTTGATGCGATGGGCGGAATGGGCAATGGATAGCCATGCCTGTTCTGTTGCTTTTACTTGCCGCCGGTGTTTTCGCCTACCTTTATTGGCGGTCCAGAACGACGTCCCTGTCGCGCGATTGCCGGTGGCGTCAACATCGAAAGGAAGGCATCTGGGTCTGCGCGTTTTGCGGCGCCCAGCATGAGGGTAAAGACGCGCCGAACATATGTCTTAGAGAGCGCTAAACAAGCAGGGCAGTTTCGCCCTGCTTGAATCTATGCTGCGGGAAAGGCTGCGTGCAGAGCGATCTCGACCATATCGCCAAAGCTGCTTTCACGCTCGGAAGAGGGCAGAGCCTCTCCGGTCAGCAAGTGGTCCGAGACGGTGAGAACGGCCAGTGCCCTGCATTGATGGCGGGCGGCCAGAATATACAACTCGGCAGCTTCCATTTCGACGCCCAAGATACCATGACGCACCATCTGTTCATTCAAGTCGGGGCGCTCATCATAAAAAACGTCGGACGAGTAAATGCCCCCTACAAGGGTCGGCGTACCCTTCGCGGCTGCAGCCGTCGCGGCGGCTTGCAACAGGTCCCAATCCGCACACGGGGCAAAATTCAGCTCTTTCATGATCCCGCGGGACGGCGTGCTAAGCGTGGTCGATGTCATCGCAAGGATCACGTCGCGGATATTGACCTTATCCTGCATGCCGCCGCATGAACCGATGCGGATCAGGGTCTTGGCTCCATAATCGCGGATCAGCTCGTTCACGTAGATCGAGAGCGATGGCATACCCATCCCGCTGCCCTGAATGGTTACGCGGTTGCCCTTCCACGTCCCGGTGAACCCCAACATGCCGCGCACATTGTTGACTTGTTTTACGTCGTCCAGAAACGTTTCGGCCGCCCATTTTGCCCGGTATGGGTCGCCGGGCAAAAGAACCGTTTCTGCAATTTCGCCTTTTTCGGCACCAATATGAATTGTCATGTCAAAGTTAATTCCTATCAGATTTCCAAATCGGCTATATCCGCTCCGGAATTGAGCGCGTCATGAACCCATTGCGGTTTGCGTCCGCGTCCAGACCACGTTTGAGTTGGCTCAGATGGGTTGCGATATTTGGCATTTGCTTTTGGTTTACTGCCCGATCCGATGCCGCCATCCGACAATTCAGACAAGGAAAAGCCGAATTCTGCCGCAGCTTTTTCTGCAGCTTTCAAAGCCTCTTGCCGTTCGCGTTTTTCTGCTTTTATTAATGCCTTATCTAACTGTCCGCGCAGGTCAATCAGCTCTTTGCGCGACATTTTTTCAAGGTTAATCGCCATTCGTGTTCTCCCAGCCCAAGTTTTATTACGGCGTTTTCAAAGCAATGCCGTAAATCCAACAACGGGCGATATCTATCCCAATTTACCATGGAATAGATATTGAAAAAGAACAGGTAATGCGACTGTTATTGAGCGGCAATGTTTTGAGGGTCAACCAGCGTAACAATATCCCCCATTATTGCGTTCAGCTCAAAGTTCTTGGGGGTATAGATCTGCGCGACGCCCATTGCTCTCAGCTTTTCCGCATCATCTTCGGGGATGATCCCGCCGACAATTACCGGAACGTCTAAGCCGGCGGTATTCAGGCGCGCCATGACATCCTGCACCAGAGGAATATGGCTGCCCGACAAGATTGAAAGGCCAATCACATGAGCCTGATCTTCCATCGCCGCGGTCACAATTTCTTCGGGTGTCAGACGGATGCCTTCATAGCTGATGTCCATACCGCAATCGCGGGCGCGGAAAGCGATCTGTTCCGCGCCGTTTGAATGGCCGTCCAACCCTGGCTTGCCGACCAGAAACTTCAGACGACGACCAAGCTTGTCGCTGACCGCATCCACAGCGGCGCGCAGGTCTTCCAAACCTTCGGTTTTGTTCGATACCGACCCGGACACACCGGTCGGCCCACGATAGGTGCCATAAACCTTGCGCATTTCTTCGGCCCATTCGCCAGTGGTGACACCGGCCTTGGCAGCTGCGATCGAAGGCTCCATGACGTTCGCACCTGTCTGCGCCGCTTCGCGCAATGACGCCAACGCCGCGGTAACGGCCGCGTCATCGCGCTCGGAGCGCCATTCGTTGAGACGGCTGATCTGCTCTTGCTCGACCGCTGGATCGACAACCATGATGCCGCCGTCTTCGGTCTGCAGCGGTGAGGGTTCACCTTCGGTCCACTTGTTCACGCCGACGACAACGGTTTCATTACGTTCGATGCGATTCAGGCGCTCGGCGTTCGAGTCCACCAGACGGGACTTCATGTATTCGATCGAAGCGACAGCACCACCCATCGAATCCAGATTTGCCAACTCGGCGCGCGCGCCTGCTTTCAGTTCTTCGACCTTAGCGTCGACAGCGGGGTTGCCGTCGAACAGATCGCCGTATTCCAGAAGATCGGTCTCATAGGCCAGAATCTGCTGCATCCGCATCGACCATTGCTGATCCCATGGGCGGGGCAGACCCAGCGCCTCGTTCCAGGCAGGCAACTGAACCGCGCGGGCGCGGGCCTTTTTCGACAGAGTCACGGCCAACATCTCGATCAGGATGCGATAGACGTTGTTTTCTGGTTGTTGCTCGGTCAAGCCGAGCGAGTTCACCTGCACGCCGTAGCGGAAGCGGCGGAACTTGGGATCTTCGACCCCGTAACGGTCTTTCAGAATCTCGTCCCAAAGATCCACGAAGGCGCGCATCTTGCACATCTCGGTGACAAAACGGATGCCCGCGTTCACAAAAAACGAAATCCGACCGCAGAGCGCGGGGAAATCTTCGGCCGGTACGCGCGGGCGCAGCTCGTCCAGAACAGCGATTGCTGTTGCAAGGGCATAGGCCAGCTCTTGTTCAGGTGTCGCGCCAGCTTCTTGCAAGTGATAGGAACACACGTTCATCGGGTTCCATTTTGGCACGTTGGTATAGCAGTACTCGGCCACATCCGCGATCATCTTCAGCGACGGTTTCGGCGGGCACACGTAAGTGCCGCGGCTCAGATATTCCTTGATCAGATCGTTCTGAACCGTGCCTTGCAGCTTGGAGACATCCGCGCCTTGTTCTTCGGCCACGGCGATATAAAGCGCCAGCAACCATGGTGCCGTTGCGTTGATGGTCATCGAGGTATTCATCTGTTCCAGCGGAATTTGGTCGAACAGAACTCGCATGTCGCCCAAGTGACTGATAGGAACGCCGACTTTCCCGACCTCGCCCCGAGCCAACGTATGGTCGCTGTCATAACCAGTTTGAGTGGGCAAATCGAAGGCCACTGACAGCCCGGTTTGACCCTTTGCCAGATTGCCGCGATACAATGTGTTCGACGCCTTTGCGGTGGAATGACCGGCGTAGGTTCGGATGAGCCAGGGGCGATCTTTCTGCGTCTGCGTCATGGCGGGCCTCGTGTCCTTGGTGGGCAATAAAATTACTTTGAAGGCTTCTAAAGCGCAATTTTCGGGATATGTCAATTCGCTGCGATGCGGCATATGCAGTTCTTGTGATTGTAGGACGCAACGTTTGCTGTCAGGGTGCGCGCATGACTGAGACCGTGGAGCTTCCGCTTTGGCTGTTTTTGCTGATCCTGGTGTTTGCCGCGGTCACATTTGCTTCGCATTTTCTGTTTCCGTCCGTGCGATGGTTCTTTCGTCGTCGCCTTGAACGTGCGGTTAAGCGCCTGAATACGCGGCTGCAGCGCCCGATTCAGCCTTTCAAGCTGGCCGAGCGGCACGACATGATCCAGCGCCTGATTTACGACCCCCAAGTGGGACAAGCGGTTCAGGATCATGCACATGAAACCGGCGTCCCCGAAGCGGTGGCTTTCGAAACCGCCCGCCGTTACGCGCGTGAGATCGTGCCATCTTTCTCGGCGGTGGCGTATTTCAGTTTTGCAATTCGGGTCGCCCGCATGCTGAGCAATGCGTTCTACGATGTGCGCCTCAGCTATCAGGATGACGAGGCGATAAAAAACATCGACCACGACGCAACCGTTGTGTTTGTGATGAACCATCGCAGCAACATGGATTACGTTTTGGTCACGTATCTGGCCGCGCAGCACTCGGCGTTGTCCTATGCGGTGGGCGAGTGGGCGCGTGTCTGGCCGCTCAGCCGCCTGATCCGGGCCATGGGCGCTTACTTTATCCGCCGCAGATCGGGCAGCGAGCTCTACCGGCAGGTCCTGGCCTGTTATGTGCGTCACGCGACCGAAGCAGGGGTAACGCAGGCTATGTTCCCTGAAGGGGGGCTAAGCCTAAGTGGTGCTCTGGGGCGCCCTAAGCTGGGTCTTCTAAAGTATATTCTGGATGGAACCAAACCGGATGGACGAGATGTGGTCTTTGTGCCTGTCGCGCTGAATTACGACCGGGTTCTTGAAGATACGATCCTGACCAAGGCTGCACTGGGGAATGAAAGGCGTTTTCGCGCCCGTATTGGGGTGATCACGGGTTGGATTCTCAAGCAGATCGGTCGCCGTTTGATCGGGCGGTACACTCGGTTCGGACTCGCGTCGGTGCGGTATGGGAAACCGATCTCGTTGCGGGAGTTTCGTACCGAGCATGAGCGGGACGTTATGACAGATCTGGCGCGTGCCCTGATGGGCCGTATTAAAGATGCTATCCCGCTTGTCCCTCTGCCGGCGATCTGCAAACTGATCCAGGAACGTGGTGAATTGCTGGAAGATGACGTCCGACGTATTGTTTCGGATTCCATGCGACGCGACGGAACTTCGGCAGATCCAGATGACACTGTGATAACCCAAGCTCTGGACCAACTCGTGCAGAGGCGGATCCTGAAGCAGGTGGATGGAAAAATATCCCAATCTGGTCAACGGGTTGACCTGTTGAACTACTACGCGGCCTCTGCGCGGGAAGATATCGAGTTTGGGGATGCTGCGTCAGCAAAAGAAATTTCTGCACCCGCTGGGTCATAAAATTACAAAATAGGTTCAAATTCTATTGCAATATTGCTCAGGTCCAAATATCTCATCTGGTAACGCAGGCGATTCTGCATCGCGGCGAAGGGTTAGATAAAAGGAGGCCAACATGGCTCTGGACACCGAAAGCGGTATCGCGTCCTACGACGCGCCGGAAAAAGACCTCTATGAGATGGGTGAAATCCCTCCGATGGGATTTGTACCTAAGAAAATGTATGCGTGGGCGATCCGTAAGGAACGCCATGGCGAGCCGGACACGGCCATGCAGCTGGAAGTGGTCGATGTGCCCAAGCTGGACAGCCACGAGGTGCTGGTTCTGGTGATGGCGGCAGGTGTGAATTATAACGGCGTTTGGGCGTCGCTGGGCAAACCGATCAGCCCGTTTGACGGTCACGGTCAACCGTTCCATATCGCGGGTTCGGATGCTTCGGGCATCGTCTGGGCCGTGGGCGACAAAGTGCGCCGCTGGAAAGTGGGTGATGAGGTCGTGATCCATTGCAATCAGGATGACGGCGACGACGAAGCCTGCAATGGCGGCGATCCGATGTACTCCGACAGCCAGCGTATCTGGGGCTATGAGACACCGGACGGGTCTTTTGCCCAGTTCACCAATGTCCAAGCGCAGCAGTTGATGCCGCGCCCCAAGCACCTGACCTGGGAAGAAAGCGCCTGCTATACGCTGACACTGGCCACCGCCTACCGGATGCTTTTCGGTCACGAGCCGCATGACCTGAAACCCGGTCAGAACGTTTTGGTTTGGGGCGCTTCGGGTGGTCTGGGGTCTTATGCGATCCAGTTGATCAATACGGCGGGCGCAAATGCGATCGGTGTGATCTCGGATGAAAGCAAGCGTGATTTCGTGATGGGTCTGGGCGCAAAGGGCGTTCTGAACCGCAAAGATTTCAACTGCTGGGGTCAGCTGCCTACCGTAAACACGCCGGAATATGCCGAGTGGTTCAAAGAGGCCCGCAAATTCGGCAAGGCCATCTGGGACATCACCGGCAAGGGTGTGAATGTCGACATGGTGTTCGAACACCCCGGCGAAAGCACTTTCCCTGTCTCGACCTTCGTGGTGAAAAAGGGCGGTATGGTCGTCATCTGTGCTGGCACCACCGGATACAACCTGACCTTCGACGTGCGTTATATGTGGATGCACCAGAAGCGTCTTCAGGGTTCGCACTTTGCACATCTGAAGCAGGCATCGGCGGCAAACCAGCTGATGGTCGAGCGTCGTCTGGACCCCTGCATGTCTGAAGTCTTTGCGTGGAACGAGCTGCCCGAAGCCCACATGAAAATGATGCGCAACGAGCATAAGCCCGGCAACATGTCGGTTCTGGTTCAGGCACCGCGCACCGGAATGCGCACCCTCGAAGAGGTTCTGGACGCACGCGGGTAACCGGCCTGCTTCCTAGAAATTGCGCCCGCGAATCGTTAATTCGGTTCGCGGGTGCGCTGCGTTTTGGGCGCGGGTGATCGTTTTCAACGACTTGCAAAACCCGATCCCGCTATTTTTGGGGAGTAGAAACCAGTGAATAGTCGCAAAAACACTGCACATGTTATGGTTGTGTTAACCCTTCGTTAACCGTTTCGGAGCGACTCTAGATGGCGAAAAATGAGTGGATACTGGACGTTTTGTCGGATCTCAACGCATTCGCCGTTGAGAACGGTTTGACCGCGCTTGCCGAGCAGTTGGATGACACCAAGCTGATCGCAGCGGCTGAGATTGCGTCCTTGAAGGATGAGGCTCGGACGCCCGCGAATGGGAACAACACCGGATATGGCTCAGGTCCTGGAGGACTTGGAAAACACCAGCGCGCTTGATGAACTAAGCGATGTTGCCGTCAGGTTGCGCGACCGGCTACAGGTTGAACATCTTATATATCATTGGGTTGACGGGGCAGGTGACCAATACGGTTATACCACCTATCCCGACGCCTGGGCAGAACGATACCGCGAGCGGAATTACCACCGTATTGATCCGGTAATTCTGGGCTGTTTCCAACGCTTTCACCCGGTGGATTGGAAGTCCTTGGACTGGTCGGGCAAGGTGGCGAAGAGTTTTCTTCAGGATGCGCTCGAACACGGGGTGGGCAATCAGGGCTATTCTATCCCGATTCGAGGTCCTAATGGTCAGTTTGCCTTGTTCACCGTTAACCATTCCTGCGACGATAACAGCTGGAAAAGATTTATTGATGCGCATGGGCGCGAGCTGATTTTGATTGCTCATTATTTCAATCGCAAAGCGCTGGAATTTGAGACCGACCGCCAACCAGACGCGCCGCGTGGATTGTCACCCCGCGAGGTGGACGCCATGACCCTACTTGCGCGGGGCTACAGTCGCGCACAGGTGGCGCATTCTCTGTCGATCTCTGAGCATACACTGAGGGTTTATATCGAAAGTGCCCGTGCCAAACTTGGGGCACAGAACACGACCCATGCGATCGCAACAGCGTTAAGCCGGGGATTAATAGTGGTTTAACGGCCGCGCGCACCTCGAACGGTAAATTAACCACGACTTCGTACCCCCTTCGTTCCTGCACAGGACGACAAGGGGAAATGTCATGTTGCGCTATTTGTTTGCCGACGAACTTAACAAGTTTCCGGAGCTCGCCGACGGAATGTTCCGCGACCGAGCCGATCAGTTCAAAACCCGACTGGGTTGGGACGTATATGTCAATGAAAGGGGGGAAGAGCGGGATCAATATGATGATCTGAACCCGCTCTATGTTATCTGGGAAGAAGAAGACGGCAGTCATGGCGGCTCGATGCGTGTGTTGCCGACAACCGGGCGCGTCATGGTAAACGAAGTCTTCGGACATTTGACCGGAGGTGAGCCGATCCACAGTCCATTGATCTGGGAAGTAACGCGGTTTTGCCTGTCGCGCACCGCTAGCCCGCATACCGCCGGTGCTATCATGCTGAGCGGGGGCGAAATCATGGAAGGGTTCGGCCTGACCCACATCGCCGGCGTGTTTGATGCACGAATGATCAGGATTTACCGGCTGATCGGGTCGTCTCCGGTGGTGTTGGGGTCGCAAGGAACGGGGCGTAATCAGATTTCGGTAGGGCTGTGGCCTTATTCTTCTGACGATTGCAACCGTGTGGCCGAACGGGCCGGTATCCCGCGTGAACTGTCGCGTCTTTGGTTCAAGACCGCTTTCGGAACCGCGCGGCAGCATCGGTTTGCTCTGTCGGCATAACTTGCGGAAAAGCGGAAACCGCATCTGGTGATAGCTGGCGCGGCCTTGTAGGGTCGCGCCATGTCTACGCCCCTCGTGACCTTCTCGGACGATCAGGCCGCCGCCTATGACAACATCGCAGAGATGTTGAGGTCGGCAGGCGTTGATCTGGATGACGATGCCTTGCTGAAACTGCCGGGCAACGGAAAATCCGGTGTGATGGCGGTGATCGGCAAGGCTGGGTCGGGCAAGACGCTGCTGTTGGCCGAGCTTTATAAGGCGCTGGCTGAAACTGGCGTTCAGATCGTCTCGGGCGATTTTGAAAGCCGCAAGGCGCGGGACAAACGCAGCCTTGCAATTCTGGCCCCCACCAACAAGGCCGCCAGCGTATTGCGGTTGCGCGGGGTTCCTGCGACCACGATCCACCGCATCCTCTATACCCCGGTCTATGACCCAGAATATGAGCGGATTGCCGAGTGGCTGGCCGGAAACGACGAACGCCCCGAGATCGAGGGGCTGACGGACGAGGCACTGGACCGTGCCGCCGCGTTTTATGAAAACAACAAGTCCATTCCGGGTGCATTGGCCGCGGCGGGGCTACGTGGTTCGGATTTCATTACTGGCTGGAAGCGTCGGGAAGAACCCTTGGATATCGGGTTCGTGGACGAAGCTTCGATGTTGGATGACCGGCAGTTCGAAGACCTGCAGGAGATTTTCCCAACGTTGTTGCTGTTTGGCGATCCGGCGCAGCTTGCTCCGGTCAATCAATCGGGCAGCATGGTGTTTGACGGTCTGCCCGAGCCGCGCAAGCAAATCCTGCACCGGGTGCACCGCCAGACTGCAGACAACCCCATTTTGGATTTGGCCCATGCGCTGGCGGACCCTGCCATGGGGTTTGAAGATTTCGAGCGTCTGGTTGAACAAACGGCCCGGCAGGATGACCGCGTCGTGTGGGGGCAGCGGGTCGAGGTTGATCTGATGGCCCGCAGCCCGGTTCTGGTGTGGCGCAATGCGACACGTATCCGTTTGATTCAGGCGTTTCGGCAGGTGCATGGTGCCCCGGACACCGAATTGCTGGAAGGCGAGCCGCTGATCTGTGATGGGATCGAACTGCCCTTGAAGCATCGCAAGAAGCGTCTGGACCTTGAAGCGCGCGGGCTGATCAAAGGGGCGCAGGTTGTTTATCTGGGGCCGGGTCGCAAGCCGGGTTTTTCGCGCCTGCACGTCATGGGGGCCGAGGACCCGCAGGTCAGCGCGGCCTCGATCGTGAAAATCGAAATGCCAGATGAGGAAGAGCCGTTCATCCCCTATGCCGCCCGCATGGGCGCGACCTTTCTGCATGGGGCGGCCGTGACCATCCACAAGGCGCAGGGCTCGCAATGGGACACGGTGCAGGTCTTTGCACCCGATATCTACGCGGCTGCTCGGATGGGCCGAACCGAAGCGGGGCAGCCCCTTTGGAAACGTCTGGCCTATGTGGCCATCACGCGTGCGCAGGAACGGTTGATTTGGGTGGTGCGAAACCGTTTGGCCAAGCCGACTTATCCTCTGCGCGTGGATGATCTGAGGGCGGTTCCGGCGGCCTCGCTGACATTGGAGGCGGAAGAGACATGAAGACGATCATCGTAACCGGCGCAAGCTCTGGCATAGGGCGCGCCACAGCCGAGCTGTTTCTGAATGAGGGTTGGACCGTAGGTTTGTTGGCCCGCAGTGCCGATAAGCTAGACGAAATTGCGCAACAGCACCCCAAGGCGATCGTTCTGGCTGCCGACGTGACGGATCCGGTTGCGGTATCTCGGGCCTTTCGGACGTTTTCCAATAGGGCGGACAGGCTGGATGTCCTGTTCAACAATGCGGGTATCTTTGCCCCCGGCGGCACCATTGATGAGATCGCGTTGGAAGACTGGTACCAAAGTGTAAACGTCAACTTGAACGGAATGTTCCTATGCGCGCGCGAAGCCTTTCGGATCATGCGACACCAAACGCCTCAGGGCGGCCGGATCATCAATAACGGATCGATTGCAGCCCACGTACCGCGACCAAACTCGGTGCATTATTCGGCAACGAAACACGCGATCACTGGGTTGACACGTAGCTTGTCTTTGGACGGGCGGGCATTTGGCGTTGCCTGCGGTCAGATCGATATCGGCAACGCGCGGACGCAGATGGTGCAGGATTTGGTAGACAATGCCGTCGCAGCGGGGCAGCAGCTGGACCCCACGATGGACGTTGGTGACGCTGCCCGTTCGGTGCTTCACATGGCCAGTTTGCCGCCCGATGCGAATGTTCAGTTCATGACGGTTATGGCGACTACGATGCCTTACATTGGGCGTGGGTAACTCAGGTTTCGCGTAGTAGCCGGAAGGCGGTAGAAGCGCCCCAGCCAGCGGCAATCGCGATGACCAGAGACATCAGCCCATACCAGACGGGTTGTTCGCGGGACATTGTATAAAGGAACCGTTCCAGCCCCACTTTGCGCACGTCGATGATGGTTTCAAACTGCGACACGACTGCGCCGCCACGGGTGAGGAAAATGCGCGCCGCATACTCTCCTTCGGTCAGGTCCGCTGGCATGTCGATTGAGGTCCGAAATAAGGTTTGTTCGTCCACTGCAACCGTGTCCTCGCGAATGGAATACAGCCCTTCGTCTTCGCGGATTCGCACCACGGCATCGGCGAAGTCCTGTGCCCCGCGAATGTGCATCGCTGCACCGACAGATCGGATCGCACGTTCAATCGAAACACGATAGCGTAGGTCTTCGGTATCCGATAAAATGTCATCCAGCGGCGCGCTTGTTGCGACGGCGTAGAAACTGGGCGCAAGGTCGACCAGAACGCTGTCGGTATTGACCCAAATGCCAAGCTTGCGTTCTTTTCTGCGAACGGTCACCGGGCTGGATGGCCCCGCAACGGCGACGATGACCTCAAGCGGGGGACCGGACGGAATGGGTGTTTCGCGTTTGACGGCCCCGAAAATCAGAATCTCGGACCCGTCAAACGTGGCTGTGATCGCCACACGATCCTGGCTAAGGCCAAGAACAACGGATTCTTCTTCGGCCAACGCGGGTGTCACGCACAGGGCAAACAAAAGGATCAGGCGTTTCAGCATGATCAGTGCCCCCCTTCCACGCCCAGCGAATACAGCTCGGACGGTTCCAAAAGCAGATCAAGCGCCAGTTTTCCGCAAACGACCAAAACCAACGCAGCCAGCAGAACGCGCAGCTGCTCGGCCGGCATACGCGCGCCGATCACCGTGCCGATCTGCGCGCCTATGACGCCTCCGACCAGCAGCAGAACAGCCAGAACGATATCAACCGTATAGTTCGTTGTCGCGTGCAGCATCGTGGTGAACGCTGTTACGAAAATGATCTGAAAAAGCGAGGTGCCGACGACAACTTTGGTGGGCATTCCCAGCAGATAGATCATAGCAGGCACCATGATAAAGCCGCCTCCGACCCCCATGATCGCTGAAAGAACCCCAACGCACAGCCCTACCACAATCGGCGGGATGACCGAGATATAAAGGCCCGAGGTGCGGAAACGCATTTTGAAGGGCATGGCATGAACCCAGCCACGCTGTCGTCGTTTCGCAGGCGCAGCGCCACCTTTTTTGGACTTTCGCAGCGCATTCAGGCTTTCGATGAACATCAGGCTGCCGACCACGCCCAGGAAAACAACATAGCACAGGGTAACCAGCAGATCGACCTGACCAAGACTCTTGAGGTAGTTGAATACCACCACCCCAAGGGCCGCGCCGATTAGACCTCCCGTCAGCAGGACAGTGCCCATCTTTAGGTCGACGGTCTTACGCCTGAAATGTGCCAGAACACCGGAAAACGAAGACGCGACGATTTGGTTCGCCTCGGTCGCAACAGCAACGGCCGGAGGGATACCAATAAAGAACAGAAGCGGTGTCATCAGGAACCCGCCGCCGACGCCAAACATGCCGGAGAGGATACCGACCATACCGCCCAAACCCAGCAGCAGAAAAGCGTTAACAGAGACTTCGGCGATAGGAAGGTAAATCTGCATGGGGCACTAGGTCTTGTTAACAGGTGTGTTAGGTGATGATATGCGGTCCGTTTCCGGAAAGAGCTTTGAATTCTGCGTGAGGCGTGGCTTTGAACCCATTGGGCAATTTACCCGGGTGGGTATGTGTCCGGAATTGGCTGGCACAGGAAACACTCGCATACCTCTTTAGAGCGTCTGCGGCATGCAAAATCAACTGTGCATGCCGCTCTGCAGCGAACAGGACTGAAATCTGTCCGAAACTGGACTTATCATCGCTCTTTCACATAGGGCTCGCCACCCGCGCGGGGTGGAACGGCTTTGCCAACGAACCCGGCCAGAATCACCACGGTCAAGATATAGGGCAGGGCGTCCATGACCTGTACCGGGATGACAACGCCGCCCAGATCAATATTCTGGAATCTCAGCGCAACAGCCTGAAGCAAACCGAACAGCAGACACGCACCCATCGCATGCCAAGGCCGCCATTTGGCAAAGATCAGCGCGGCCAGTGCGATGAAACCCCGTCCGGCGGTCATTTCCTTGACGAACCCGGCTTGCAGGGCGGTCGCCAAATAGGCGCCCGCGATTCCGCACAGCACGCCGCAAATCGCCACGGCGGCAAAGCGCAGCCCCACGACCGAGACACCTGCGGTATCTACAGCGGCCGGGTTTTCGCCCACTGCCCGCAGGCGCAAGCCAAAGCGGGTGCGGTAAAGAATCCACCACGTCAGCGGTACCATCAGGAAGGCGACATAGACGAGGATGGAATGCCCCGACAGAAGCTCGGAGTAGATCGGTCCAACGATGGGTACGCCGCTTATGGCGTCGGCAAAGGGGAAGTTGATCGGCTCGAACCGGCCGCCGCCGAACAGGGACGGAGTTCGCCCGCCCTGCTGGAACCAGCTTTGTGCGACCAGAACGGTCATCCCCGAGGCCAGGAAGTTGATCGCGACGCCCGAGATCAGCTGATTGCCCCGGAACGTGATCGACGCAACGCCATGAAGGGCCGACAGGATCAGTGAAGCCCCGATTCCTGCCAGAAGGCCCAGCCAGACCGAGCCGGTCACAGCGGCCACGGCGGCCGAGAAGAAGGCGGACATAAGCATCTTGCCCTCAAGCCCGATATCAAAGATACCAGCGCGTTCGGAATAGAGCCCCGCCAGACAGGCCAGCAGCAGTGGTGTTGCAAGTCGGATGGTCGAGTCGAGGACTTGGACGAGGGTTACGAAAGCTTCCATCACTGCGCTCCTTTCCGCAGGCTCAGGAACAGCTTTTCAAGCGGCATCCGTACCATGTTGTCCAACGCTCCGGTGAACAGGATCACAAGCGCCTGAATGACCACGATCAGCTCACGCGGGATCGAGGTCCACAGCGCAAGTTCTGCACCGCCCTGATAGAGGAACCCGAACAGGATCGCTGCAAGGAACACCCCGAACGGGTGCGACCGCCCCATCAGCGCCACGGCGATGCCGATAAAGCCCGCGCCCTCGGTCGAGTTCAGGACCAAACGTTCCGCCTCGCCCATGACGTTGTTGATGGCCATCATTCCGGCCAATCCGCCCGAGATCAGCATGGCGATGATGGTAATGCGCACCGGGGAAATCCCGGCATAGACGGCCCCGGTTTCCGAATGGCCATAGGCGCGGATTTCATAACCCAGCCGCGTCCGCCAGATCAGCGCCCAGACCGCGACACAGGCCAGCAAGGCCACGAAGAACGAGATATTCGCGGGCGCGCCCCGGAACAGAGCATTCTCGGCGGTTGAGAACATGGATTGGAAGGTTGGCAAATGCACCGTTTCGGGGAAACGCGCGGTTGCCGGGTCTTGCGAGCCCTGCGGGCGCATCACGTTGACCAGCATATAGTTCAGGAAGGCTGCCGCGATGAAGTTGAACATGATCGTGGTGATTACGATGTGGCTGCCGCGCTTGGCTTGCAGGTAGGCGGGGATTGCCGCCCACATGGCACCGAACAGGGCCGATCCGACACAGGCGGCCAGCAGGGCAATGCTCCAGTGTGGCCAGTCGATATAGAGGCACACCATGGCAACGCCCAGACCGCCCAGCATGGCCTGACCTTCGCCGCCGATGTTAAACAGACGCGCGTGAAATGCCACGGCTACGGCCAGACCGGTGAACATGAAGTTGGTCGCGTAATACAGCGTATAGCCCCAGCCATAGGTCGACCCCAGCGCGCCGGTGACCATCAGGTTCACGGCCTCGATGGGGTTTTCACCTATGGCGAGGATCACCAGCGCCGAGAGGATTGCGGCCAATACCAGACTGATCAGCGGAATCAGAACGACATCGGCCCATTTGGGCATTTTATCCATGCTTCACGCGGCCTTTCCCGCAACACCGGCCATCAGCAGGCCCAGCTCTTTTTCATCCGTCTCATGGGGCAGGCGTTCGCCCATGATATGTCCGTCAAACATCACCGCAATCCGGTCGGACAGCGAGAAGATCTCTTCCAGCTCGACCGAAACCAGCAAGATCGCCTTGCCCTGATCGCGCAGAGCAACGATCTGTTTGTGAATGAACTCGATCGCACCAATATCCACGCCGCGTGTTGGCTGACCAACCAGCAACAGATCGGGGTTCCGCTCGATCTCGCGCGCGACGACAATTTTTTGTTGGTTTCCGCCCGAGAAGTTCTTGGCCGCCAGCCAGCCATCGGGCGGGCGGACGTCGAACTTTTCCATCTTGGCCTCTGTATCAGCGCGTAGGGCTGCGTTGTCCATGAACAGCCCCCGCTTGTAGGCCGGGTCGCGGTGATAGCCGAAGGCCACGTTCTCCCACGCGTGAAACTCCATGATCAGACCTTCGCGCTGGCGGTCCTCGGGTACATGCGCAATGCCCTGCGCACGGCGGGTTTGACCATCCGAGCCCGCCCCGCTCAGCGCCAATGATGCGCCGTTCAGGCGGATCGTGCCTTGGCCCGGACGCATCCCGCCCAGAACCTCAAGCAGTTCAGACTGGCCATTACCGGCGACGCCAGCGATGCCCACGATTTCACCCGCGCGGACGGTCAGGTCGATGCCTTTGACCCGCTCAACACCCGCACCATCGGTGACACTCAGATTTTCAATCTCAAGCACGGGCTGGCCGGGTTTTGCGGGCAGTTTATCCACCTGCAACAGCACTTTGCGCCCAACCATAAGCTCGGCCAGTTCCTGCGGGTTGGTATCGGCGGTTTTGACTGTGGCCGTCATCTCACCACGCCGCATGACCGAGACGGTGTCGGTGTTTTCCATGATCTCGCGCAGCTTGTGGGTGATCACGATGATCGTCTTGCCCTCGGACCGCAGCCGGTCGAGGATGCGGAACAGCTGATCGGCCTCGGCCGGGGTCAGAACCCCGGTGGGTTCGTCCAGAATCAGGATCTCGGCCTTGCGATACAGGGCTTTGAGGATTTCGACACGCTGCTGCATGCCCACGCCTATTTCGTCGATACGTTTGTCAGGGTCGACGAACAGCTCGTATTCTTCTTCCAGCGCTTTCAGTTCTTTACGCGCTTTGGACAGCGAGGGGGCAAGCAGCCCTCCGTCCTCGGCACCCAGAACGATGTTTTCCAGAACGGTAAAGTTTTCCACCAGCTTGAAATGCTGGAACACCATCCCAATACCTGCCGCAATCGCAGCCTGACTGTCGGGAATTTCGGTCTTGTCACCGTTGATCCAAATCTCGCCCTTATCGGCCTTGTAAAAGCCGTAGAGGATACTCATCAGCGTGGATTTGCCCGCACCGTTTTCACCGATGATCCCATGGATCGATCCGGGGGCGACGCTGATGGAAATGTCTTTGTTGGCCTGAACCGGCCCAAAGGCTTTGGAAATCCCTTTGAGCTCAATGGCGGGGACGGTCATGTCTTGTCCTCAGATTGCCGAAAGGGCCGCATGGCACGCGGCAGAGTGGAGGCCGGGCGGAGGCTAAAACCCCCGCCCGCGCGATATCAAAACTGCAGTGCGGGGCAGCTGTCGTTCTCGTAGTAGCTGGTCACCGTAACATTGCCGTCAATGATGTCCTGACGCGCCTTGTCGACCGCGCCTTTCATCTCGTCCGAGACCAGCGACGCGTTGTTGTCGTCCATGGCAACGCCCACGCCTTCTTCGGCCAGACCCATGGCGAAGACGCCGGTTTCAAGGTTCTCACCCGCTTTCATCGCGTCATAAACGGCAACGTCCACGCGTTTCAGCATCGAAGTCAGAACTTTGCCCGGATGCAGGTGGTTCTGGTTGCTGTCCACGCCGATCGACAGGATGCCTTCGTCGGCAGCGGTTTGCAGAACACCCACGCCGGTGCCGCCTGCGGCTGCATATATCACGTCAGCACCTTGGCTGATCTGCGCTTTGGTCAGCTCGGACCCTTTCACCGGGTCGTTCCATGCAGCCGGAGTGGTGCCGGTCATGTTGGCAACAACTTCGATATCGGGGTTCACAGCTTTTGCGCCCTGGGCATAACCACAGCCAAAGTGACGGATCAGCGGGATGTCCATGCCGCCAATGAAGCCAACGGTGCCAGATTCAGACGCCATTGCCGCCATCATACCAACCAGATACGAACCTTCATGCTCGGCAAAGCCGATCTGACGGATGTTCGGAGCGTCCAGCCAGTTCACGTCAACCGCGACAAATTTGGTGTCGGGGTAGTCGCCCGCAACTGCCGACAGCGGATCGGCCATGGCGAAACCCATGGTGATGATCGGGTTCAGACCAGCCTCGGCAAAGCGACGCAAAGCCTGCTCGCGCTGGGCTTCGGATTGCAGTTCGATTTCGCGATAGCTGCCACCGGTTTCATCGGCCCAACGCTGCGCGCCATTATGGGCGGCCTCGTTGAATGACTTGTCAAACTTACCACCCAGGTCAAAGATCAGGGCCGGTTCAGCCAAGGCCGCACCTGCGGTCAGTGCGACGGCTGCGGCGGCGCCCATCAAGGATTTCATCAGGGTCATTTGTTACTCCCGTTGTTATTGTCGGTCGGAGCCAAGATAGCCCCGTTCACCCACTAAGAGCGAGCATATCTGTTGTGATGGCGGGAATTAAGGCCGTTTGCAACAGCCGGGGTCAACTGATTTTTGACCATTTGGTCGAGAAAAAATTCGACGACTATTCAGGTCAAGTCACATTCCATCACGAGAGCGTCAATTTTCTGATTGTTTTCGCGCACATAGTACGATTTGCGTAATCCACAGGGGCGGTAGCCGCAGCTATGGTACAAGGACAGCGCCGGAAGATTGTCCTGCGCCACATCCAGAAAGGCGCGCGTCGCGCCCAATCTTTGGGCCTTTGCATGCCACTCGGCCATACGGATTCTTGCGAGCCCCTGACGCTGCAGGTCAGGATGCGTCGCTATTGTCAGCAGTTCCGCTTCGTCGGCGATTACCTGAAACAAAGCAAAGGACGTCGCGATTCCGACTACGTGAGTAAAACGATTCTGCAGTAAATCCGCGAATTCTGCCTCGGACCACGGGCGGGATTGTGTAAAAGCCGCAGAATGGGTTTTGGCAAGGGCTTGCGGAGTCATCCGTCCAACAAAACCGGTGGCGAGTCTTTGGACGGGGCCGCATCTGCCGCGCGGATGTAAAGCGGCGCAGGCGCGCTGTTTGTGGTTTGCCACTTCTGAGAAGCCACATTTGCGATCCCGCGAACCTGTACTTCGGGGTCATCGTTGAAAGCCAGTGGACCTAGTGATTCTGCCTGTTCAAGCGGGATCAAGGCCGGGTCTTGACCTTCGGGTGAGATATACACTTGATCCCGTGGTGCGCGAATGGCCGGTAACGCGCCTTGAGTTTCTTGCGCCAGCGCCTCAAAACCCGAAACGCCGACGGCCGGAACGCCAAGGCCCAACGCCAGCCCACGCGCAGCGGATACCGAAATTCGGATGCCGGTGAAATTGCCCGGCCCGATACCAACGCCGATGGCTGAAAGGTCTTTCCACGTGTATCCGGCCTGTGTCAGAAAATCTTCCAGCATGGGCATCAAGTGTTCTGCCTGACCGCGTGTCATGGCGTCGACTCGAACGGCAATGATCTGATCTCCGCGTAACAAAGCGGCCGCGCAATGCGCGGCCGATGTATCAAACGCCAGAATCAGCGGGTCAGACGGCAACGGGGCGAACCTCGGTCACTTCAGGGATGTAGTGACGCAGCAGGTTCTCGATCCCCATTTTCAGTGTCAAGGTCGAGGACGGACAGTTCGCGCAAGCCCCTTGCATGTGCAGATACACAACGCCGCGGTCAAAACCATGGAAGGTGATATCGCCACCATCTTGGGCCACAGCAGGGCGCACGCGGCTATCCAGAAGGTCCTTGATCTGATTAACGACTTCCGCGTCTTCGCCGGTGTGTTCGGCATGGCCAGATGCGGTTGTGGCGTCAGCAGCCATGACCGGCTGGCCCGACTGGTAATGCTCCATAACTGCGCCAAGGATCGCGGGCTTGATGTGGTCCCACTGAACATCGTCAGATTTGGTGACAGTCACAAAATCATTGCCAAAAAAGACGCCGGTTACGCCGTTGACGGTGAAAATCCGGTTGGCCAAAGGTGACTTCTCAGCCGCTTCTGCCGATGGAAAATCTGCGGTGCCCGCCTCCAGCACAGTTTGACCGGGCAGGAATTTCAGGGTTGCAGGGTTCGGCGTGGATTCGGTCTGGATGAACATAGCGCGGCTCCGTTTCAGTTGCCTCTGATATGCGGGTCCGCGCGCGGGAAGTCAAGATTTGGAACGATTCTAAATTCCAGCCGCCAGCTTTATCGCCTCATCTAGCCGGTCATCGCCCCAGAACAGTTCATCCCCGACCAGAAAACTGGGGGCACCGAACAGTCCTTTGGCCTGCGCGATCTCGGATTGTTTTTTCAACGCAGCTTTGATCTGAGGGTTTTGCGTCCGGCTCAGCGTCTCTTCGGGCAATCCGGCGGCGGTCAGACAAGTAACCAGAACCGCGTCATCAGCGATGTTCTGGCCATGGGCAAACTCAGCGGAATAGACGGCGCGGACAAAGGCGGCTTTTTGGGCCGGGTCTTCGATGGCCAGCGTCAGGCGGGCCGCCTTCAAGCCGTTTTGCGGAAATGGATCGGGGCGCTGGAACGGCAGGCCGCGGTGGGCGGTCAGACGCTCCATATCGCGCCACATATACTGCCCTTTGGCTGGATAGAGGTTGAAGGGCGAATCCGTCCAGCCCTGTGCAAAAAAGATCGGGCCCAGCAGGAAGGGCTGCCAATCGACACTCACGCCGTGCCGGGCGGCGGCCTCTTCGATCCGCATCGCGCTGAGGTAGGAATAGGTCGAGGCGAACTCGAACCAGAACTGAATGCTGCGGGGCATCTAGGTGATTTCTTCCAGTTTTTCCTTGCTCAGATCACCGGGAACGATGGTGATCGGGATCGGTAAACTGCCGGAGTTTTTGGTCAGTTGCGTCACCAGAGGACCGGGGCCCTTCTTTTCGACGCCCGCGCCCAGTACCAGCACGCCGATCTCGGGATCGGATTGCACGTGTTCGATGATTTGCGCCACTGGCTCGCCCTCGCGGATGGCCAGTTCCGGATCAACGCCCTGCTTGTCACGCATCCATTTGGCGAACACTTCGTAATGGGCGTGGATGCGTTCACGCGATTCCTCGCGCATCACCTCGGCCACTCCGATCCAGTGGTTGAACTCATCGGGGGGAATGACCGACAGGATCGTCACGCCGCCGCCCGTATGGGCCGCGCGCATGGCTGCAAAACGCATTGCGTTCAGGCATTCGCGGCTGTCATCCAATACCACCAGGAACTTACGCATGGGTGTCCTCATTCATTTCGGGCGATCATGCCCGACCAAATGCGCGCTGGCAACCGAAGCCTATCGCGTGCTGGCAGCCCAGTCCCAATACAACTCGCGCGCGCGACGGGCGACGGGGCCGACCTGATATTGCGTATCCTGCAACGCCGTGACCGGGGTGATCTTGCTCATGTTGCCGGTCATGAAGACCTCATCAGCTTTGTGGAAATCCTCGAAACTCAGGATCGCTTCGTGCACGGTCACACCGTCTGCACGCAGGTTTTCGATGTGGCGTGCGCGGGTGATTCCGGCCAGAAACGTACCATTGGGGGTGGGGGTGAACACCTCGCCATCCCGGACCAAAAAAATGTTCGCAGTCGCGGTTTCGGCCACATGTCCCAGCGCATCCGCGACCAGGGCGTTTGAGAAGCCGTTGGACCGAACTTCTTGCAACATCCGCGCATTGTTGGGGTAGAGACAGCCCGCCTTGGCGTTCACAACCGCCGATTCAAGAACCGGGCGACGGAAGCGCGTGTAGCCCAGTGTCACCGACGCAGATTCGGGCGCCATTGGAATCTCTTCGAGGCAAATCGCGAAGCCCGTACTGTTCTCCAGCGGTACGATTGCCGTTCGGTCGCCGTCGATGCCCCAATACATCGGACGGATATAAACCGCTGCGTCGGGCGCATAACTTTCCAGCCCTTCGCGGATGATCTCGACCATCTGCTCGGTGGTCACAAACGGCGTCAGCATCAAAGCCTCGGCCGAGCGGTTCACGCGGGCACAGTGCGCCTCAAGATCGGGGACCAGACCGTCGAAATAGCGGGCTCCATCGAAGACGGACGACCCTAGCCAAGCGCCGTGATCGGCTGCCCGCATGATGGGCGCATCACCGTCATGCCACTGACCTTCGAAATAGGTGCGAATATTCTTGCCGACTGCCATCACGCCCTCCCAAGCTTTGCGGCAAACCTAGGAAGACGCCGCGGTAACGTCCAGAGCAATCAGCCCTGTTTTGCGCCAACCATGCCCACGATTTCGTAAGTTTGTTGCAGGATCGGAGCGGCAACAGCGCGCGCCTTTTCTGCCCCATTGGCCAGAATCCGGTCAATCTCGGTCTCTTCGCCCATCAGGCGGGCCATCTCTCCCGAAATCGGAGCCAGTTTCGACACGGCCAGTTCGGCCAGCATCGGTTTGAACTCGCCAAACTGCTTGCCGCCAACCTCGGTCAGAACCTGCTCGGCGGTCTGATCGCTGAGCGCCGCGTAGATATTGACCAGATTGCGCGCCTCAGGGCGTTCGGACAGGCCATCCACATCCGAAGGCAGAGCATCGGGGTCGGTCTTGGCCTTGCGGATTTTCTTGGCAATCGTGTCGGCGTCATCGGTCATGTTGATCCGCGTCATATCCGACGGGTCCGAGGACGACATCTTGCGCGACCCATCCCGCAGGTTCATCACGCGCGGGGCAGGGCCGCCGATGACGGGTTCGGTCACAGGGAAGAACTCGACGCCATAATCATGGTTGAACTTGATGGCAATGTCGCGGGTCAGTTCCAGATGCTGTTTCTGATCCTCACCCACCGGCACATGCGTCGCGTGGTAGGTTAGGATGTCCGCCGCCATCAGCGCCGGGTAGGCAAACAGACCCAGTGAGGCATTCTGCGCATTTTTGCCCGCCTTGTCCTTGAACTGCGTCATCCGCTGCATCCAGCCCATCCGGGCGATACAATTGAAAATCCAGGCCAGTTGCGTGTGCTCGGGCACTTGGCTTTGGTTGAACAGGATGGATTTTTCCGGGTCCAGACCAGCGGCGATGAAACCGGCGCAGACCTCGCGGGTCTTTTCGCGTAGGCGGGCGGGGTCCTGCCAGACGGTGATCGCGTGCAGATCGACCATGCAATAGATGGTCTCAAAATCGTCGCCCTGCATATCCACGAACCGCTTGAGCGCACCCAGATAGTTGCCAAGATGCAGGTTCCCCGACGGCTGGATGCCGGAAAACACGCGCGGTGTGAACTGGGTGTCGGTCATCGAAGGGAACTCCCGTCTGGAAAAATAAGCCCCCGTCGCTTACCCATGAGGCCAAGGGACGTCAACAGCCGCGAAAGGCCAGCCCAATGAGCAGTGAGCATTATACACCCGCCGTGAACCCTCTGCCGCCCGTGGTGGCGGCGCTGGCGTTGTTCATCTTCGGGATCGAACTGGCCCTGACGCTGGGCTCGCGTGGGTTGGTCGGCGGGCCATCGGCCGTGGGCTGGCGGCTGGATGCGTTGCAGCACTATTCCTTTTCGCCGGACATTTTCGACTGGATGATGGAAAACGGGCGCTGGACGTTTGAACATCTGATCCGCTTAGTGACATATCCGTTCGTGTCGGCCAATTTCACTCAGGCCATCTTTGTGTGCGTCTTTGTTCTGGCCATGGGCAAAATGGTGGCCGAGGTTTTTGGCAGCGTGCAGATGCTGGTGATCTTTGTGCTGTCGGGCATCGGCGGGGCGCTGGCCTATGCGCTGCTGCTGGACCCGCAATATCCGCTGGTCGGAGGGTTCCCACCCGTATACGGCCTGATCGGAGCGTTCACGTGGATTTTGTGGCGTAGGTTATCTTTGGTAGGCGAAAACCAGTCACGGGCCTTCAGCCTGATCGCTGTTTTGATGGGGATCCAGTTGTTGTTCGGTCTGATCTTCGGCGGCACGCTGGACTGGGTGGCCGATCTGGGCGGGTTCGCCACAGGCTTTGTTCTGTCATTTGTGGTTGGTCCCGGCGGTTGGTCCCGGATCATTGGTGGTATCCGCCGCGACTGATCAGGACCGCCGCAGGGCCTTTTTGAACTCGTTGATCTCGAAGGCGCGCAGCAGGTGGCCCAGCACAAAATACAGCACTGCCGCACCGATGATGAGGGCCAACAGTGCTACATAGCGCCAGCCTGGCAGGTGAAATGCCCACCCGAACAGGGAAAGCGCGGCAAATAGGCCAACGCCCATCCCAAGCGATGCGGCCACGATCCGCCATGCCCGGTGTTTGAACCGGTCATCAAAGCGCGCCTCCTCGCCCATGCGTCGCGCTCCTAGCGCGAGCAGTCCGACCATGGCCCACCCGGCGACCGAGGCTGCAATCGCAGGCGCAATCCAGCCCACCAGCGGATAAAGCCCAAAGGCCAGCCCCGCATTCACCACCATCGCCACCACCGCGTAGCGGAACGGAGATTTTGTGTCCTCGCGCGCGAAGAACAGCGGTTGCAACAGCTTTTGCAGCATGAAAGCCGGCAGGCCGATGCCATAGATCGCCACGGCCAGCGCGGTGGCGGCGGTATCCTCGGCGGTGAATTGGCCACGCTCAAACAGGACCGAGACCAGAGGGATCGGCATGATCACAAAGGCCACGGTTGACGGAAGGGTCAGTAGCAGCGTGAACTCTCCGGCGCGGGAAAAGGCGTTGCGGGCGCCGTCTTTGTCACCCGCACGCAGGCGGCGAGACAGGTCAGGCAGCAACACGATTCCAACGGCGATGCCCACCACACCCAAAGGCAGTTGATACAGCCGGTCCGCGGCAAACAACCAACTGACCGCGTTTTCGGTTTTTGAGGCCACAAGCTGCCCCACGACCAGATTGACCTGTGTGACCCCCATCGCCAGTGCCGCGGGCACGGCGATACGGACCATACGGCGCATTTCCGGGCTGAGTTTCGGCCGACCGGGACGGATGCGGATGCCCGCACGTTCGGTCGCGACCCAGACCAGTGCAAGCTGCGCAACTCCGGCCAAGGGGATGATGGCGATCAGCCAGCGTATGACTTCGCCGCCCGACAGGGCTCCGGCGATCATGGCGGTGCAGGCAAAGATGTTCAGCAGAACGGGCGCTGCGGCAGCGGCCGCAAAGCGGCCCGTGGCGTTCAGAACGCCCGAAAACAGTGCTGCCAGTGACATGAACAGGATGTAGGGGAAAACCACGTAACCATAATCCACGGCCAGATCGAACCGGTCGTCGCCATAGAACCCTTCGGCGGTTATCCAGATCAGTGCGGGCATGAACACCATCGCGAGCCCAACCAGCCCCAGAACCGCCACGGCCAGCAGGTTGAAGGCATCCTGTGCGAATCCTTCGGCGTTCTCGTCCCCTTCCAGCCGTTTGGAAAACATCGGCACGAAGGCCGCGTTGAACGCACCTTCGGCAAAGAAGCGGCGGAACATGTTGGGCAGGCGGAAGGCGGCCACAAAGGCGTCCATCACCGGGCCCGGCCCGATAAAGGCCGTCAGAAGAATTTCCCGAAGAAACCCCAATATCCGGCTGGCCAGGGTCCAGAACCCAACCGTGAACAGGCCCGAGAACAGCCGGATCTGCTTCATGATTCCGCGCGCTCAGCGCCCTCGGTGATGGCTTTGCGCAGCTTGGCTTCAAGCCCGCGCTGCTTGCTGTCCGAGTGGTATTTCAGCCCGAACATGTCTTTGACATAGAACGTGTCCACCACCTGTTCGCCATAGGTCGCGATCACCGCGTTGGCGACATAGACATTGGCTGCGGCCAGCGTGCGCGCCAGATCATAGAGCAAACCGGGACGGTCACGGGTATCGACCTCGATTATCGTGTAGATCTCGGACCCGTCATTGTCGAAGATGATATGCGTCGGCACGTTGAAGGCGCGTTCGCGTTTCTTGATCTTGTCGCGCGATTTCAGCGCGTCACGCGCCACAACTTCGCCCTTTAACGTTTTGTGTATCATCTGCGTCAGGCGTGGCAGGCGGCTGGCTTCGAATGGGCGGCCATCTGCGTCCTGTATCCAGAATGCATCCGTGACATAACCATCTTTGGTCGTATAGCTGCGCGCATCGACCACGTTCGCCCCAACCAGCGCCAGCGCGCCAGCGATCCGCGCGAAAATACCCGGATGATCGCCCATGGCGAAACAGGCGCGAGTGGCGTCGCGATCCTCGTCCGGTTGCAGGCGAATTTCCATCGCGCCCGCGTCGCCACTGTGATCAAGCGCTTGCAACATCTCGGCAAACTCAACATGCGTCGACAGGTTAAGGCCCTGCCAATAGGGGTCGTAATGCCGACCGGTCTCGGTTTTCAGGTCAGCCTTGGACCAATCGGCCAATTCGGCGCGCAGGGTCTTTTTGGCCTCGGCTCCGCGATTGGCACGGTTGAGGTCTTCCATCCCGGTTTCAAGGGCACGTTTGGTTTCCGCGTGCAGCGCCCGCAGCAGAGTGGCCTTCCAGTTGTTCCACGTATCCGGCCCTACGCCGCGAATGTCACAGACCGTTAGAACTGTCAGCAGGTCCAACCGTTTGACTGTTTTCACGGCCTTCGCGAAATCACGTACCGTGCGCGGATCGGAAATATCGCGCTTCTGCGCCATGTCAGACATCAGCAGGTGATATCGCACCAGCCATTCGACCGTTTCGCAATCGGCCTTGTTCAACCCAAGCCTCGGCGCGATTTTGCGTGCCATCTGCGCGCCGAGGATCGAGTGATCTTCGGGCCGCCCCTTGGCAATATCATGGATCAGCAGGGCGACATACAAAACCTTGCGGTTCACGCCCTCTTTCAGGATCGACGAAGCCAACGGGAGGGATTCCACCAGTTTTCCGCGTTCGATCTGGTTGAGGTTGACGATGCACTGGATGGTGTGTTCGTCCACCGTATAGCTGTGATACATGTTGAACTGCATCATCGCGACGATGTGCTCAAATTCGGGGATAAAGGCTGACAGGACCCCCAGCTCGTTCATCCGGCGCAGGGCGCGTTCGGGGTTGCCGTGTTTCAGCATAAGATCAAGGAAGATACGTTGTGCTTCCTTGTCTTCGCGCATGTCCTCATCGATCAGGTTCAGATTCGCTGTCACAAGACGCATCGCATCCGGATGGATCAGCATGCCCGTGCGCAACCCTTCCTCGAACAGACGCAGCAGGTTCACCTTATCGGACAGGAACTGGTCCGGGTCAGCGACGTCCAAACGACCATGAACGACTTGATACCCTGCCTTGACCCGTGGGCGACGGCGGAAAATCCGTTCCAGCAGCGGTGCGCCCTTCATGTGCGCGGCTTCCAGCTTGGTCAAGAAGATGCGGGTCAATTCGCCCACCATCGTCGCCTCGCGGAAATACCGCTGCATGAAAACCTCGACGGCACGGCGACCGGCGCGATCCTCATAGCCCATGCGATCGGCCACCTCGACCTGCATATCGAAGGTCAGGTGCTCAGTAGCGCGGCCCGTTACCAGATGCAGATGCGAGCGCACGGCCCACAGGAACTCCTCGGCCTCGTCGAAGGCTTTGTACTCGCCTTCTGTTATCAGCCCCAGCGGTACAAATTCAGAAACGTCCTGAACGTCGTAGATGTATTTCGCGATCCAATACAGCGACTGCAGGTCGCGCAGCCCGCCTTTGCCTTCTTTGACATTAGGCTCGACCATATAACGCTGGCCCTGCTTTTTGTGGCGCTCGTCACGCTCTTGCAGTTTGGCTTCGATAAATTGACGTTCGGTGCCCTTGAACAACTCGTCCCGCAGGCGGGTTTTGAGTTCATCGCCCAAGGCCGTGTCGCCCGCCAGATAACGCTGCTCCAGCATAGCAGTGCGGATGGTGAAATCCTCGCCCCCAAGCCGCAGACAATCCTTGATGGTGCGCGAAGAATGCCCGACCTTCAGACGCAAATCCCACAGGATATACAGCATGGACTCGATCACGCTTTCGGCCCAGGCAGTGATTTTGTAGGGCGTCAAAAACAGCAGATCGACATCTGACGCGGGGGCCATCTCGCCCCGCCCATAGCCGCCCACAGCCAGAACGGCGATCTTTTCGCCCTGCGTCGGCGTGGCCAGAGGGTGAAGGTCATGGCTTGCGACCTGCATGGCGGTGCAGACCAGTCCATCGGTCAGATAGGTGTAAGAATGGGTCAGCGGCCGGGCGTCGAACGGGTGTTGGGAAAACGCATCAGCGATGGCTTGCCGCCCTGCCTTTTGGGCATCCCGCAGAATGCGCACGCATTCGGCCCGGCGCGCGGTGTTGTTTGATACGTTTTCAAAGGCTTCCGACAGTTGCGCCAGAACGGTGGTGCTGTCGAATATGTCTTGGGCCGGGCAGATCAGCTCACCTTTTGGGGTGAGCGTCAGTGCCGGTCGATCAGAAACCGGCGCCTGAGAAGCTTTGTGGGGCAGGGTCAATCACTACTACCTGTTTGTTCTGGATCGTGGCAACTGCCAGACCGCGTTCGTTGGTACCGTTCGAGCGCAAGCGAAAGATGCCGCCCACGCCCTGGAAACCGGCATTTTGTGTCAGGGCCGAAGCCGTAAGCGCATCCGATTTACCCTGGCTGACCAAGGCTCCGATTGCTGCGATGCCGTCGTATGCCAGCCCGCTGATAGGGTGCGGTGCCTCACCATAGGAATTGTTGTACCGCTGACGATAGGACTGTGCCTTGGCCGGGTCGGGTAGCGCGAACCATCCCCCCTGCACGCCCGGCAATTCAAGCGTCTGAGCCGGAATATCCCAGCGTGTCAGACCGATATATTGCGTCGTTGCTGGCGAGACACCCGCCTCTGGCAGCAACTGCGAATAGAGTGGCAACGCACCAGCCGTGGTTGCCGTAAGGAACACCGAGTCAGCCGCAGATGCATCCACCGTGGCCTTGATTGTCGGAACCGAGTTGATCACGCCCTGCTGGGACCGGTCATAGCCGACTGTTCCAGCGTTGTTGACGCGACTGTTACTTAGCGCGTTGGCGATGGCAGATTGTCCCAACTGGCCTGCCGCATCGTTGCTGTGCACGATGACCATGTTGTTTTTGCCCCGCGAACCGGCAAAATTAACGAGTCGGTTAGCCGTGTTGTCGAAGGTGGGGCCCAGGACAAAGACGTTCCCGCCCGCGATGCTGGTGTTGTTCGAGAACGACAGGACATTCACGTTGTTGTTTAAAACGGCTAACCCTGCCGAGTTTGCTGCCTGCGCGTAAACCGGACCCAGGATAACCTTTGCACCATCCGCCACGGCCCGTTGGGCCACCTCCGCCGCTGTGTTCGAGCTGCCGCGCGTGTCATAAACCCGAAGGTCGATCTGCACATTTTGCAAATCTGCCATGGCCATACGTGCTGCATTCTCAAGGCTTCGGGCCAAGGCCGCATCGCCCGAATTGGCCGATCCCGCCGGAACCAGCAGCGCCACAGGCACCGGCTTAGAGGTGTTAATCGATGGCCCTCCGCCCAGTCCTGTTGTCTCACAGGCGGTCAGAAAAGCGGCGGTGGCCAAAACGGCGGCGGTTTTTGCCAGTTTGCGAACGGGCTTGCAAACGGTAAACATCTGAATGAAAACTCCCTGTCCCGGCGACTTGAAAGACGCCATTTTATTAGGTCGCGATAATAAACGTCACGCTGCGAGGGTCCAGCTTTGAATCACCAAAAAGTCAGATTGGGCGCGGGCCTGTATTTTGTCGCCACTCCGATCGGAACGGCGCGCGATATCACGCTCAGGGCGCTGGATGTGCTGGCCTCGGCTGATGTGGTCGCTGCCGAGGATACCCGCAGCCTTCGGCGCCTGATGGAGATTCACGGTGTGCCGTTGGAGGGACGGCGCATTCTGGCCTATCACGATCACAGCGGTGCAGGCGCGCGGGGCAAGATCCTGGACGCGCTGGCCGAAGGGAAATCGGTTGCCTATGCCTCTGAGGCTGGGATGCCACTGATTGCTGATCCGGGTTATGAGCTGGGGCGTCAGGCGGCTGAGGCCGGTCACATGGTGACCTGTGCGCCCGGGCCATCGGCGGCTTTAATGGCCCTGACACTGGCCGGATTGCCAACGGATGCGTTCTTTTTTGCCGGATTCTTGCCCAATGCATCGGGCGCGCGCCGGGCACGGATCGAGGCGTTGCGCGACATACCCGGCACGCTTGTTTTCTACGAATCGCCAAAGCGTGTCGCGGCCTGCCTGTCCGATCTGGCATATGTATTGGGAGAGTCGCGTCATGCCGCCCTGTGCCGCGAATTAACCAAGAAATTCGAAGAGGTTCGCCGCGGGACCCTGAAAGACCTTGCCCAAGGGCTGCAGGATCAGACCATCAAAGGCGAAATTGTTCTTCTGGTGGATCGCAGCCATTCGGAAACTGTTAACGAATCTGACGTAGAAGAAGCTCTGAAAAGGGCCTTGGAATCCCATTCGGTTCGGGATGCGGCGGATCTGGTTTCGGAAATGTACAAACTTCCGCGCCGTCCGATTTATCAAAAGGCGCTGAAACTGGGAAAGGGATGACATGTCCGCGCGCGCTGTTCGGAGCTCTGTGTCTTATCAGGCGGGTCAATCCGCCGAGATGCGGGTTGCGACCGACTATGAACGTCGCGGCTTTTCGATTGCGCATCGTCGTTGGCGCGGGGCCGGTGGGGAAATAGACCTGATCGCGCGTAACGCCGATGGTCTGGTGTTCATCGAGGTCAAGAAAAGCAGCAGTTTTGACGCGGCGGCGGCGCGGATCAATCGGCGACAGATGAACCGGATTTGTGCCTCGGCGGCGCAGTTTCTAGAACATGAACCCGATGGGCAGCTGACAAATGTGCGCTTTGACGCCGCGCTTGTGGACGCCTCGGGCGCTGTTCAAATCATCGAAAACGCCTTTGGCGAGGCCTGACCCCCATTGATCCCGTGGCCCTGCTGGGCCATGTATCTGGCGTGAAACCGAGGGACACGCCATGAAAATCGCCTTTCAGATGGACCCGATCGGGGCCGTGGATATTAATGCAGACAGCTCATTCCGACTGGCCGAAGAGGCGCAGGCGCGTGGGCACTCACTGTTTTTCTACGGGCCGGATCAGTTGGCGTATCAGGAAGGGCGGGTCACGGCGCGCGGCCACGACATGACCGTTCAGCGCGTGGCGGGCAATCCGGCAGAGCTGGGCCCCGAGCGTGAGGTTGATCTGGCTGATTTCGATGTGATCTGGCTGCGTCAGGATCCTCCGTTCGATATGCACTATATCACGTCAACGCATTTGCTGGACCGTCTGAAGGGCAAGGCGCTGGTGGTCAATGATCCGTTCTGGGTGCGCAATTACCCCGAAAAACTGCTGGTTCTGGATTTCCCCGATCTAACGCCGCCGACGACCATCGCGCGTGATTTACAGACGATCAAAGCGTTCAAGGAAAAGCATGGCGATATCATTCTCAAGCCGCTTTATGGCAACGGCGGTGCGGGCGTGTTCCGGCTGGATGCCAGTGACCGAAATCTGACCTCATTGCATGAACTGTTCACCGGGTTCTCGCGTGAGCCGCTGATCGTGCAGAAGTTCCTGCCCGACGTCAGCAATGGCGACAAACGGGTGATTCTGGTTGATGGTGAGGCAGTCGGCGCAATCAACCGTGTGCCGGCCAAGGGAGAGACGCGGTCGAACATGCATGTGGGTGGCCGCCCGGAAAAGATCGGCCTGTCCGACCGGGATTTGGAGATTTGCGCCGCCATCGGTCCGTTGCTGAAGGAAAAAGGCCAGATCTTCGTCGGTATCGACGTGATCGGAGATTATCTGACTGAGATCAACGTGACCTCGCCCACCGGTATTCAGGAGTTGGAGCGGTTCGACGGTGTGAACATCGCCGAAAAAATCTGGCAGGCGATTGAGGCCAAGGTTTAAGACGCCGCCCGGGCGCTGATGCGAAAGCTCAGCGCCTCGGCCACGTGGGGTCGGCGGATATCTGGCGCGCCTTCAAGATCAGCAATGGTGCGCGCGACCCGCAGGATGCGGTGATAGGCGCGCGCCGACAGGCCGAACCGTTCGGCGGCTTTCAGCAACAGCTCTTTGCCTTCGGCGTCGGGGGCGGCGATTTCCTCCAACAACTTACCCTCCATATCCGCGTTCTGGCGGGGCTCCATGCCCTCAAACCGCTCCGCCTGCACAGTACGGGTGGCTTCGACCCTTGCGGCAACGGTGGCAGAGTTGTCTCCGGAAGGCGGCAGGTCCAAATCGGTGAACCCGACCGGAGGCACCTCAATCCGCAAGTCGAACCGATCCAAAAGCGGGCCAGAGATACGGCCCAGATAATCCTCACCACAGACTGGCGCGCGGGAACAGGCGCGGGCGGGGTCCGTTAGATATCCGCATTTGCAGGGGTTGGCGGCGGCCACCAGCATGAAGCGACAAGGGTATTTCACATGGGCATTGGCGCGGGCGACCATGACCTCGCCCGTTTCAATCGGTTGGCGCAGGGTTTCCAGAACGGTGCGCGGAAATTCGGGGAATTCGTCCATGAACAGAACTCCGTTATGAGCCAAGGAAATCTCACCGGGTTTGGCACCCCGGCCGCCTCCGACAATTGCAGCCATTGAGGCGGTATGGTGCGGCTCGCGAAACGGACGGGTGCGGCTGATCCCGCCTTCGTCCAGCAACCCGCAGAGTGATTGGATCATAGAGGTTTCCAGCGCCTCGGATGGGGCCAAAGGCGGCAGAATTCCCGGCAGACGCGCGGCCAGCATGGATTTGCCCGACCCCGGCGTGCCGATCATGATCAGGTGGTGTCGCCCGGCGGCGGCAATTTCCAACGCGCGTTTGGCCCGCTCTTGCCCTTTCACATCGCGCAGGTCGCGCGCGCTGGGCGCAAGGCTGACCTCGCCGGGTTGGGCGGCGGATAAAGGGGCCTGACCTGAGAAATGCCGCACCACATCGCCCAGTGATGTGGCCCCGATAACCTGTGTAGCATCGACCCAAGCCGCCTCGGCGCTGGAGGCTTTGGGGCACAGCAGCGCGCGATCTTCGGCGGCGGCGGTCATGGCAGCGGGCAGAGCGCCGACCACGGGTACAAGCGATCCGTCCAGTGACAGCTCACCCAAGGACACCGCACCTTCGGCGGCGTCGGGAGGGATTATTTCCAGTGCGGATAGCAGCGCGACGGCGATGGGCAGGTCGAAATGGCTGCCTTCTTTTGGCAGATCGGCGGGCGAGAGGTTGATGGTGATGCGTTTCGACGGCAGAGCGATGGCCATGGAACTGAGCGCGCTGCGCACGCGGTCTCGGGCCTCGGACACGGCTTTGTCGGGCAGGCCGACGATGGAAAAAGCGGGCAGGCCCGGCTCGACGGCGCATTGCACCTCGACCGGGCGGGCCTCAACCCCTTGGAAAGCGACGGTATGAGAGCGGGCGACCATGAACGACCTTTTTGGTTAACAGGTCGTTGCTGGCACGCAGGCGGTTTAGGAATCGTTAACGCCTGCGACCATGGCAGAGAATTTCGGCCAAGCGCCCGGGTCTGCGGCGGTTTTGTCACGGCAGAACGGGTTGCAGAAGCCCCAGATGCGGCCGTCCAGTTCAAGGAAATCTGTCACAGGGTCGCCGGAATAGGGGCATGTGGTGTTGACCGAGGGGCCTGCGTCCACAACGCGGGCTACGGGCGAGCCGACTGGCCAGGGTTGTGTTGCCAATCCCAGTGCGTAGGGGAAAGGGTCATAGGACACAGTCAATCCCATCGCGCGCCATTGGCGGACGGACAGGTCTGACAGCAGGTCAAGGCAATAGACCCGGTTTGCGTCCGAGACTGGCAGACCATAGCCGATAATCCGCGCGGCCACCGGCGTATAGAAGACATCCGCCAGGGAATAGGCGCCAAACAGCGGACCGGTGGTGGCCCCGGATACGCTGCGAGAATGGGCCCATAGGGTCTCGATCCGGTCAAGGTCGCGCAGGGTATCTGCTGAGGGTTCAAACCCGGTCCAGCAATGGTGCAACTGCATCGGGCATTCGCCGCGCAAGGCGGTGAACCCGGCCACCATCTCGGCGCATAACCAGCGCGCGGTGGCGCGGGCGGCTGGATCTGCAGGCCACAGCCCGGCGTCGGGATGTCGTTCGGCCAGAGTTTCGGCCATGGCGAGGCTTTCGCCTACCACCGTCCCGTCGGGCATGCGCAAGGCGGGCACCAGACGGGCGGGGGCGAGTGGCTTCATATCCTCAGTCATGGTGCCGGAATAGAGGCCGATCATTTGGGTTTTGTAAGGCAGGCTGAACTTTTCCAGCATCAGCCAGCCGCGCATGGACCAGCTGGAAAACAGTCGGTCCCCGATAAACAGATCATAGGTCATAGGTGCAGGATGGCGTGGACAATCGCGTCGGTAAATCAGTGATTTGTGCGCAGGTGCATCACGCGAGGTGATTGATCCGCCCGACCGACCAGCAATCCCCGTGATGGGTCAGTTCCGTGACCGAGAGGTTGTCGATCTTGTGGCTGAACGCCTCTTGTGCGGTCACGTCCAGCGCGCGCTGTACCTGTGTCAGGATCACGCCGAAATGCACCACGACGACCAGATCGCGCCCGCTATGATCGGCAATCAGCCGGTCGATCACGGCATCTACCCGCGTACGCACCTCGTTCCAGCTTTCGCCGCTTGGGGGGCGCACGTCACCGGGATTGTCCCAATAGGCAAAGGCGAGGTCGGGGTCTTCGGCCTCAATCTCGCGGAAGCCGCGCAGCTCCCACGTGCCGAAATTGATCTCGCGCAGGTCGGGGTGATGGGGCAGGCGGGTGCGTGCTCCCTGAATGGCCGAGGCCGTATCCGCGGCGCGGGACAGGTCGGATGAGATAACAACCGCATCAGACGGCAGATGGTCATGCAAGCGCTGGATCGCCACTGTGTCGCTGAGATCAGCGGGCAGGTCGGACCAGCCGACCATGGTTTTGGCATGGGTCGGGCCGTGGCGGACAAGATGCAGGCGAGTCACGGCAGCTGTCCTTTCAGTACCAGAGGCAGCCCGGCTGTGACTTGCACCGCCAGATCGGCCTGCGCGGCCAATGCGATGTTCAGACGTCCCTGTGCCTCTCGAAAGCGGCGGGACAGGGCGTTGTCGGGGACAATGCCGTGGCCGACTTCGTTCGATACGATTACAATCTGGGCTTTGCAGGTATTCAGCGCATCCAAAAGCAGGGCTTGTTCTTGTTCCAGATCGTTTTCCGCCATCATATGGTTGGTCAGCCACATCGTCGCACAGTCAATCAGACAGACCTGATCCTGCGTCAGAGCGGCCAGAGCAGGGCGCAGGTCGAACGGAGCCTCGATCGTCGTCCAACCCTCCCCTCGTTGCTTCACGTGCGACTTCACCTTTTTGTGCATTTCATCATCAAACACTTGTGAAGTCGCGAGGTAGATGCGGCTTTTCTCTGTGGAAACAGTGAGTTGTTCGGCAAATGCCGACTTTCCCGAGGCTGCTCCGCCGATAACAAAGGTCAAATCCCAACCCACTGGTGTTACCTTCCATGTGATCCACCCGGTTTTGTCCTGCGTATCGACCTCAAGTCGACAAGGCAAGGCTGGCTACGCCTGCGAAAATGGGAGGCTTCCATGGCTCTGGATAATACAAACGATTTTTCGATGTCGCGACAGGCGATGAAAGCGGAACTGCTGGATGCAGAAACCGAGCTGAAACTGGCGTATGCGTGGCGGGATCATCGCGACGAGCAAGCCCTGCATCGCTTGATTACCGCCTATATGCGGCTGGCGATTTCCATGGCGGCCAAATTCAAACGGTACGGCGCGCCGATGAATGACCTGATTCAAGAGGCCGGTTTGGGCCTGATGAAAGCCGCCGACAAGTTCGACCCGGACCGGGGCGTGCGGTTCTCGACCTATGCAGTCTGGTGGATCAAGGCCAGCATTCAGGATTACGTGATGCGCAACTGGTCGATGGTGCGCACCGGCTCGACCTCATCCCAGAAATCACTGTTTTTCAATATGCGTCGTGTGCAGGCCCGGCTGGAGCGTGAGGCCGCGACGGATGGAATGGATTTGGACCGCCATCAGTTGCATCAAATGATCGCCGCAGAAATTGGTGTGCCTCTGCGCGATGTCGAGATGATGGAAGGCCGTCTTTCGGGATCGGATTTCTCGCTGAATGCGGTGCAATCTGCGGATGAGGATGGTCGAGAATGGATTGACGCGCTGGAAGATGAGCGCGAACAGGCTGCCGAAATGGTCGAAAACAGCCATGATATGGAACAGCTGCGCCATTGGCTGGTCGCCGCGATGCAATCGCTCAACGAGCGCGAGCGGTTTATCGTCCGCGAACGGAAACTACGTGAGCCTTCGCGTACCTTGGAAAGCCTGGGGCAGGAATTGGGTCTTTCAAAAGAACGGGTGCGTCAGCTTGAAGCGGCGGCATTCGTAAAAATGCGCAAGAACCTTGAAGCGCAATCGCGCGAGGTGCAACACTTCATCGCATGAGACAGTTTGCGATTCTGCTGTGCGCGTTTGTGGTTACAGCCGGTATAGGCCGGGCTGACGGTTTGATTCCGGATGACGTCGCCGATGCGATGCGTGCGGCTGACGTGGTGATCCTGGGTGAAATCCACGACAACCCGCAGCATCACATCGTACAAAAAGAAGCATTAGAGATCGTCAACCCCTCGGCCGTGGTCTGGGAAATGGTCACCGAAGAGGGCGCGCAACGGCTGGCTCAGAAAGCTGCGACCAATCCCGAGGAATTGGACCGTATCCTGAAATGGGCCGAGATGGGGTGGCCGTCCCTCAGTATGTATTACCCGGTCTTTCAGGCTACCGATGCGCCGGTCTATGGGGCGATGGTTCCCCGTGCGGCGGCGCGCGCTGCAATGGAACGGGGTGCTGCCACGGCGCTGGGCGCGGATGCGGCGCGCTATGGGCTGACCGTGCCTCTTTCGGCTGCGGAGCAGGCTGAACGCGAGGCAGATCAACTGGCGGCGCATTGCGATGCGCTCCCGAAAGAGGCGCTGCCTCAGATGGTGGCCATCCAACGTTTGCGCGACGCGGTTCTGACGCGTTCGATCTTGCGTGCCGATGACGAAACAGGCGGGCCGATTGCTGTGATCACCGGCAATGGGCATGCCCGCAAGGATCGCGGGATTCCGACATTCACGTCCCGGCTGCGCCCTGGTTTGAAAGTCTTTGTGTTGGGGCAGTCCGAGGATGGCGCGATCTCAGGCGAGTTTGACGCGGTGATCGACAGCCCTTCGGTCGAACGCGAAGACCCCTGTCTGGCATTCCAGACGCAGAATTAACCGCTGGAACTGTCTGGCCTGCTTGCCTAATGTCAGGGCCGACCGGGACGGGAAGGGCTGAACATGCTGGCATCGAAACGAATTCTGCTGATCATCGGCGGAGGCATCGCAGCCTATAAATCGCTGGATCTCATCCGCCGCCTGCGCGAACGCGGCGCGGCCGTGACCCCGGTTCTGACCCGCGCGGCTGAAGAATTCGTGACGCCTTTGTCCGTGTCTGCCTTGGCCGGAGAGAAGGTCTATCGCGATCTCTTCGATCTGACCGATGAGGCCGAGATGGGCCATATCCAACTGTCCCGCTCTGCCGATCTTGTAGTGGTTGCCCCGGCCACTGCCGATCTGATGGGAAAGATGTCCGGCGGGCTGGCCAACGACATGGCCTCGACCCTGCTGATGGCGACCGACACGCCGGTTCTGTGTGCGCCTGCGATGAATGTACGGATGTGGGATCACCCGGCGACACAGCGCAATCTGGCGCAGCTGCAGGCCGATGGCATCCGCTTTGTCGGCCCGAACGAGGGCGATATGGCCTGTGGCGAATACGGCCCCGGCCGCATGTCCGAACCGCTGGAGATCGTCGCGGCGGTCGAGGCGCAGCTGGGCGGCGGCCCCTTGCAGGGCAAGCGTATTCTGGTCACTTCGGGCCCCACCCATGAACCCATCGATCCGGTGCGCTATATCGCCAACCGGTCCTCGGGCGCGCAGGGAACGGCGGTGGCGAGGTCGCTCGCTGCGCTGGGGGCCGAGGTGGTGTTTGTCACCGGCCCGGCGGATGTGGCTCCGCCCCAAGACGTGCAGGTGGTTGCGGTCGAGACCGCGCAACAGATGTCGGATGCGGTGGACGCCGCCTTGCCCGTGGATGCAGGCGTGTTTGCGGCGGCTGTGGCGGATTGGCGGGTGGCCAGCGCCTCGGACCGGAAGTTGAAGAAAACCCGTGACGGCCTGCCCGCGCTGGAATTTGCAGAAAACCCCGACATTCTGAAACGTGTCTCGCATCTGGAAACGGATCGCCCCGCGCTGGTCGTGGGCTTCGCCGCCGAAACCGATAGTGTGATCGAACACGCCACCGCGAAGCGCGCGCGTAAGGGGTGTGACTGGATTGTGGCCAATGATGTCAGCCCCGCCACCGGCATCATGGGCGGGTCCGAGAATGCGGTTACGCTGATTTCGGACGCAGGGGCCGAGGAATGGCCGCGCATGGGAAAAGACGCCGTGGCAGAGCGGCTGGCGCAAAAGATCGCCGACGCGCTGACCACGTGAGGGAAGGGAAACAAGATGGTTGCAATTCGCGTGATCCGCGAGGACGGCTCTGACCCCTCAGTACCGTTGCCGTCCTACGAAACCCCCGGCGCGGCGGGGGCGGATGTTCGGGCCAATCTACCGGATGGTGCGTCGATCACGTTGGAGCCTGGCCAGCGCGCCTTGGTTCCCACCGGTCTGCGGATCGAAATCCCGAATGGCTATGAGGTGCAGGTGCGCCCAAGGTCCGGGCTGGCGTTGAAACACGGGATCACGTTGCCTAACACCCCGGGTACAATCGACAGCGACTATCGCGGCCCGCTGGGTGTGATCGTGCTGAACGCTGGGCAAGAGGTGTTCGAGATCACCCACGGCGAACGCATCGCGCAGCTTGTCGTGGCCCCGGTTGTGCAGGCCACGTTCGAAACGGCCGATACACTCAGCGACACTGATCGCGGCGCGGGTGGGTTCGGCTCGACCGGGCGCGGCTGATGCTGTTGGTTTTCATTCTGGCTGCCGGGCTGTGGGGCGTGGGCTATCTGGCGGGCGTGTCGCGCACCGCACGCATGACATCCGTCGGGGTGCTGCTGTTGGGCGTGATCACGGCGCAACTGGTTCTGCCGGATGGCCACCCCTTGCGTCAGGCGACTGGCGGCTCTGCAGCGATGTGGCTGATCTTGGGTGGTTTCGCGGTTCTGGTTCTGGTTTATGGAAGGGTGCTGAAAGCGTTGCGAAACCGCGCAACGCCCGCCACGAAGGAGCCCGCCATGCCATCCGGCCATTTCTCTGAGACCGAACTGGAACGTTATGCTCGCCATATCGTATTGCGGGAATTGGGCGGACCGGGTCAGAAAAAGATGAAACAGGCCCGAGTGCTGGTCATTGGCGCTGGTGGTCTGGGCGCGCCCGCCCTGCAATATCTGGCCGCAGCCGGGGTTGGAACCATCGGTGTGATCGACGATGACGAGGTCGAGAACGCGAACCTGCAACGTCAGGTGATCCACCGCGACGCGGATATCGGGATGCCCAAGGTGTTCTCGGCGCAGCAGGCCATGCAGGCGCAAAATCCTAATGTGATCGTTCTGCCCTATCACCGTCGTTTGACCGAAGAGATCGCGCAGGATTTGTTTGCCGATTTCGATCTGATCCTCGATGGGACTGACAATTTCGACACTCGCTATCTGGCCAACCGCACGGCGGTTGCGCTGGGCAAGCCGCTGATCTCGGGTGCGCTGTCGCAATGGGAAGGGCAACTGAGCGTCTTTGACCCCGCTCATAACGCCCCCTGCTATCAGTGCATCTTCCCCGAGGCCCCGGCCCCCGGATTGGCCCCGTCGTGTTCCGAGGCAGGCGTGATCGGCCCTCTGCCCGGTGTTGTAGGCTCTATGATGGCGGTCGAGGCGATCAAGGTGATCACCGGGGCTGGGCAGGCCCTACGCGGTGAGATGCTGATCTATGACGCGCTTTATGGGGAAAGCCGCAAGATCACCCTTTCACGCCGCGCCGATTGTCCGATTTGCGGTAAGTGAGCGCGCGCACTGGATCATTCCACCTCGTGTTCCTAGGTTGTGCTCAAAGGAGAGTTTCATGACCAACCCGATCCTGTCCGACTGGACCACACCGTTTGAAATCGCGCCCTTCGACACGATTGCCGACACCGATTTCGCCCCCGCATTGGACGCCGCCCTACAGGCCCACAACGCGCAGATCGACGCGATTGCAGGCGACCCCGACGCGCCGAGCTTTGCCAACACGGTCGAGGCGCTTGAGGCCGCGGGTGAGCAGTTGGACAAGGTCCTGTCCGTCTTTTTTACCGTGGCCGGGGCCGACAGCAACCCGGCGCGTGAAGAGCTGCAGCGTGACTTCTCGCCCAAGCTGGCGGCGCATTTCTCGGGCATTTCCTCTAACAAAGCGCTGTTTCAGCGGGTGGCCGACCTATGGGACCGAAAAGATGATCTGAACCTGACCGACGAACAGGCGCGGGTTCTGATGCTGACCCATCGGGGCTTTGTGCGCGCGGGCGCGGCCCTGACCGGGGATGCAGACGCGCGGATGCAGAAAATCAAGGCGCAGCTGGCCTCGCTGGGTACATCCTTCACCCAGAACCTGCTGGCGGATGAGCGCGCGTGGTTCATGCCCCTGTCCGAGGATGATCTGGACGGTCTGCCCGATTTCGTAGTCGATGCGGCCCGCGCCGCCGGGCAGGAAAAGGGCGCGGACGGCCCGGTTGTGACTCTGTCGCGCTCGATCATCGTGCCGTTCCTGCAATTCTCGCCCCGCCGCGATCTGCGTGAGGTGGCGTACAAGGCATGGACCGCGCGTGGGGCCAACGGTGGCGAGACAGACAACCGCGAGATCGCCGCTGAAATCCTTTCGCTACGCGAAGAACGCGCCAAGCTGTTGGGTTATGACAATTTCGCGGCCTACAAGCTGGAAACCGAGATGGCCCGCACTCCAGACAAGGTGCGTGACCTGCTGATGCAAGTGTGGGAGCCCGCCAAGGCCCGCGCGGATGCGGATGCCGAGACCCTGACGCAGATGATGCAGGCGGATGGGGTCAATGGCCCACTGGCCGCGTGGGACTGGCGCTACTACGCCGAGAAACGCCGCAAGGCCGAGCATGATCTGGATGAGGCCGCGTTGAAACCCTACCTGCAGCTGGACCGAATGATCGAGGCCGCCTTTGCCTGCGCCAACCGCCTGTTCGGGTTGGAGTTCGCGCCGCTGGACGTACCGCTCTACCACCCCGATTGCCGCGCGTGGGAGGTCACGCGCAACGGTCAGCATATCGCGGTGTTCATCGGGGATTACTTCGCGCGGGGCTCCAAACGATCCGGCGCGTGGTGCAGCGCTATGCGGTCACAGGCCAAGTTTCCTAAGGTGCAGGCCCCGGTCGTGATCAATGTCTGCAACTTCGCCAAGGGCGATCCGGCGCTGCTGTCCTATGATGATGCGCGGACGCTGTTTCATGAATTCGGCCACGCGCTGCACCAGATGCTGTCGGATGTGACCTATGAAAGCATTTCGGGCACGTCTGTTGCGCGCGATTTCGTGGAACTGCCCAGCCAGCTTTATGAGCATTGGCTAGAGGTGCCCGAGGTTCTGGCCGAGTTTGCCACCCATGCCGACACCGGCGCGCCAATGCCGCAGGACATGCTGGACAAGGTGCTGAAGGCCGCCAATTTCGATCAGGGGTTCCAGACGGTCGAATATGTCGCCTCGGCGCTGGTCGATCTGGAGTTCCATGACGGCGCGGCCCCGCCGGATCCGATGGCGAAACAGGCGCAGGTGCTGAAGGGTCTGGGGATGCCCCCGGCCATCGGGATGCGCCACGCGACGCCGCATTTCGCGCATGTGTTCGCGGGCGACGGCTATAGCTCGGGCTATTACAGCTATATGTGGTCCGAGGTCATGGACGCCGACGCCTTCGCCGCCTTTGAAGAGGCTGGAGGCGCTTTCGACCCCGACCGCGCCAAGGCGCTGGAGGAAAACATCCTGTCCACCGGAGGCTCGCGCGAGGCCGAAGACCTGTATCTGGCCTTCCGGGGCCGGTTGCCGGGGGTTGAGGCGTTGCTGAAAGGGCGCGGGCTAGTAGCCTAAAGCGCGGTCGACGAGGTGCAGGTAGGGTTCGCCCGCCTCGCCACGTCGAATGTTCTCAACGATCACCTGCGCGGCTGTCACTGGCCGCGTTTCCGAGGCGATATGCGGCGTGACCGTCACATTCGGATGCGCCCAATAGGGGTGGTCGATTGGCAAGGGTTCAACCCGGAACACGTCCAGCGTAGCGTGGCCGATGTGTCCGGCGCTCAGCGCATCCAGCAGGGCGTCGTCGTCGATCAGAGGGCCTCGGCCCGGATTGATCAGACATGCGCCCTTGGGCAGTAGGGCGAGGGTTTCCGCGTTCAGCAGGTTCTCGGTCGCCGGTGTGTCGGGCAGAAGTAGAACGGCGATTTCAGCGCTGGCCAGCGCGTTGCGCAGCCCTTCATCGCCATGTAGACAGGAAACACCGGGGATGTCCTTGGGTGAGCGGCTCCAGCCTGTGACGTTGAAACCCAGCGCCCTTAATGCCCGCGCGGATGCCTCGCCCAACATGCCAAGGCCCAGAATGCAAACGGTGCGTTCAGGGGCCAGCGGTGGGGCCTCGGGTGTCCATGTGCCGTCTTGCAGGGTGATATGGCGGTCCATCCCCAGATGATAACGCAGCACATGGCCGACCACCCATTCGGTCATGCCTTGCGTCAGCCCGTGATCGACCATCCGCGCCAGCGGGACGATCAGAGAGGCGTTGCCCGCGATCTTCTCGACCCCGGCCCAGAGGCTAAGCACGGCCTTGAGGTGCGTATAGGGGGTGAAATCCAGCAGCCCTCCATTCGGGGCATAGACCACATAGTCGACCTGATCGGCCGGCAGGTCGGTGGCAAGATGGGCATCCACGCCTGCTTGTTCCAACCCTTTGGTCAGCAGTGGTTCATACACGGGCCACAATTCAGGGCGCGCGGAAAACAGAACGTTTACGGGCATCGGGGGCCTTTCAAATCAGCGGGGACGGTGGATATGGGCGCTTTGCACAATACCGAAGGCCGCCATCAGAACAAGCATCGCCGAGCCACCGTAGCTGACCATCGGCAGGGGTACACCCACCACCGGGGCCAGCCCCATCACCATCGACATGTTGACTGCAAAGAACAGGAAGAAATTCAACGCGATGCCTAGCGTTACCAGCGACGAGAACCTATCCTTGGTCGACAGCGCCGTGACTAGGCAGAACACAAGGATCAGCCCGTATAGCGTCAGCAGGGTGATGCCGCCGACAAAGCCGAACTCTTCGGCCAAGGTGGTAAAGATGAAATCGGTGTGTTTTTCCGGCAGGAAGTTCAGGCGCGATTGCGTGCCTTGCATGAAGCCGCGCCCATTCCACCCTCCTGATCCCAGCGCGATCTTGGACTGGGTGATGTGATACCCTGCGCCCAGGGGATCGGTCGATGGGTCCAGAAACGTATCAATGCGACGGAACTGGTAGTCTTTGAGCAATTGCCACTCGGTCCCGCGGCTGTTGAACACAGTGGCGATCAGGCCGACCACCGCCGCGATGACGGCGGCAAAGTAGGCCCAGTGGACACCGGCCAGGAACATCAGACCTCCGCCCGCCGCAAGCAGCAGGATCGACGTGCCCAGGTCAGGCTGTTTCAGGACCAGCGCCGTCGGGATCAGGATCAGCGCAACCGGGATCAGAACCCATATCGGGCGTGAGGTTTTATGCGAAGGGAGCCAGTCGTAGTAAGCGGCCAATACCATCACCAACGCCACTTTCATCACCTCGGAGGGTTGCAGCCGCATGAAGCCCAGATCAATCCAGCGCTGCGCGCCCATACCGATTGTTCCGAAAAGCTCAACCATGATCAGCAGCCCGATCGAGCCCAGGTAGGCCAAAACAGACATGTTTCGCCAGAACCAAATCGGAACCAGCGCGATGATGAACATCACTGTGAGGCCCAGACCAAAACGTTCCATCTGTGGCTCGGCCCACGGGGTCCAGGATCCTCCGGCCACGGAAAACAGCATCAGGAACCCGGCGCTGGCTGTGCTGATCAGCAAAAGCGTCAGGGGCCAGTTCATGTACAGGAACTTGCGGAACCCCGATGGCGTGGATTTGACGGCGTATTCAAGATAGCTCATGCGCGGTCCTTTGTGGTTGGACGCGCTTTGGGGCGGCGGTCGCCTTCAAGCTGTTTCTGTTGTTCCTTTATGCGTTCCCGGTCTGCGACAGGATAGGCTTCGAGTGGGGGCGTGCCGTTGTAAAGCGCCTGTAGCATAATGTCCCGCGCAACAGGTGCGGCGGCCTTAGAGCCGCCTCCGCCGTGTTCCACAACAACAGCGATTGCGTATTTCGGTTTGTCATAGGGGGCAAAGCTGACGAACAGCGCGTGGTCGCGGCGTTCCCATGGCAGGTCTTCATTTCGGATCACGCCTGCGGCACGTTCGGCCTTGGTGATGTTGCGCACCTGACTGGTGCCGGTCTTGCCAGCCATGCGCAGATCGTCAGCAATGATGCGGCTGCGATAGGCGGTACCACCCCGGTCATTCGAGACCGAGAACATGGCCTTGCGCACCTGTTCAAGATTGTTCGGGTTCACCGCCAAAGGTTCACCCAGACCCGAGGGTTCTTCGACCCCATTGATCGAACGAACAAGTCTTGGCTTCACTTCACGTCCGGTGGCGATCCGTGCAGTCATGACCGCAAGCTGCAGAGGTGAGGCCAGCATGAAACCCTGACCAATCGACGCATTTGCTGTGTCGCCCACAAGCCAGCTTTCACCGTGTACCCGCTCTTTCCATGCCTGGTTCGGTGCCAGCCCGGCCGCAACTGCCGACATCGGAATGTCATGTTTGATGCCCAGCCCGAAAACACGCGCCATGTCGGAAATCTTGTCGATACCGGTCCGCAGCGCCACATCGTAATAATAGACATCACAGCTGCGCTTGAGCGAAAGGTTCAGATCGACAGTCCCATGCCCGCCGCGCTTCCAGCAGTGGAAACGGCGGCTGCCCACCTTTAGATGGCCGGGGCAATAAACGGTATTGCCGGGGCCGATCACTCCGGCCTCAAGCGCGGCCATGGCGGTGATCATCTTGAAGGTTGATCCCGGAGGGTACGTGCCTTGGACTGTCTTATTCGCAAGCGGGCGGTAATTGTCTTGTGTGAGGGTTCGGTAATCCCCAACCGAGATACCGCGCACAAACAGGTTCGGGTCGAAACTGGGTGCTGAACTGATCGCGCGGATATCGCCGGTCTCACAGTCGATTACCACCGCCGCGGCGCTTTCACCCGCCAAACGGGCTTGCGCGTATTGCTGCAGATCGGCATCGACGGAAAGTTGCAGATCGGCGCCGGCCTCGCCTTCTTGCCGGTCCAATTCGCGCATGACGCGACCGGTGGCGTTGACTTCGACCCGCTTGGCCCCGGCCTTGCCGCGCAGGGTGCTTTCCTGCTTGGCCTCAAGTCCAACCTTGCCGATTTGAAAGCGGGGGATGCGCAAAACCGGCTCGGGGTCGTCGATCTGGCTTAGGTCATAATCACTGACTGGGCCGACATATCCGACCACATGGGCAAAATCCTCGTAGCGCGGATATTGCCGCGTCATGCCGACTTCGGGTGTCACCCCCGGCAGGGCAGGCGCATTGACGGCGACTTTCGAGATATCCTCCCACGTGACCTGATCAGCCAACGTCACCGGAAGAAACGGGGCCGAACGGCGCATCTCGGTCTTGGCGCGTTCCATTTCGTCTTCGGTCAGCGGAATCAGGGACGACAGCCGCGTCAGCACTTCGTCCACATCGCCTGCGTCCTCGCGGACCATCACGATACGGTAGGAAGGAGAGTTTTGCCCGATGATCTGACCGTTTCGGTCATATATACGTCCGCGCGTCGGAGGGATCAGGCGAATGTTGATGCGGTTTTCTTCGGCCAGCAGGCGGTATTCATCGGCCTGATCGACCTGCATATAACGCATGCGGGCGGCCAAACCCCCGATAAAGGCAGCTTGCAACCCGCCAAGAATCAAGGCCCGACGGGGTAAGCGTTTATAGGCCAATCCTTGCGACTTGGGCTTCTGTTGCTTCATCAGCGTGCCCCCATCGTGCCGGTTTCGGCGGCGGATATGCGTTGAACGCCGAATGCGCTCTGTGTCAGCAGAACGATCAAGGGGTAAATAGCTATTGTCAGAACCACTTGAATCACGACTGGCCCCAATGCCGCCTGTTGCACGGACACAATAGCAAGAATAACGCGGTTGAGCACAAAAACTGCCGTGATCACCACCGCTGATGTCATCCACTCACTTGGAAAACCGGCATCCCTCATGCCCAGCGATGCTGTTCGCAGATAGGCCGCGCCCATTACCACCAATGCCGCCATCAGGCCCGGCGGACGCTGAAGCAACAGGTCGGCAGTCAGCATCACAACCGCTATCAGCGGAATCGGCACAAATTCGGGCCGCCGCATGACCCACGCGAACGTCAACGCGATCAACAGATCGGGAAAGGGCCAGCGGTCCGGTTTTGTATCCAGCGGAAGAAGGTGCATGAACAAGATCAGCATTGCCAGAAACAGATACAATGCACGCTTGGTCCAAAGCTGAGACGCATTCCTATCCATCTCCGACCTCTGCTGGTGTCAGGGCGGCTTCGGGACGTCGTGGTCCGACGATATCCCCCGAGTCTTCGATGGCAGGAGCCGAGTGGAACCTAAGAACACGCAAGAATTCCAGCCGTTCGAAATCCGCAGACAAGCGTACGCGCAGACGCCCGCCCGGATCGGCCGTGATCTGGCCGATCAGCAGGCCGCCGGGAAACACTCCGCCATCACCTGACGTGACAACACGGTCGCCCGGTCGTACAAGTTCGCGATTTTCCAGAAACTCGACGGCGGGTGCGGATGTGTTATCGCCCGCGATCAGTGCAGTCTGGCCCGAAGGCTGAATCGTCGCGGGAATAGCGCTTGAGGCATCGGTCAATAGGATGACCCGGGCCGTGTCGGGGCCAACGCCCGAGATGCGCCCTACCACGCCAATACCGTCCATCGTTGCCCAGCCATCCATTATGCCGTCGCGTTCACCAACATTCAGCAAAACCGATTGCCGAAAGGGTGAGCCGCTGTCGGCCATAACGACACCAGTGATATAGGTCAGGCGCGGGTCAAGCCGTACATTGTTAAGGTCCAGAAGGCGTGCGTTTTCCTGTTCCAACTGCAGTGCGGCCTCTTTCCAGGCGCGCATCAGGCGCAACTCGCTGCGCAGTTCCTGGTTCTGTTCGCTCAGCCGCTGATAGCTTTGGAAGTCACGGGCCAGATTGACGATTCCTGTGACTGGCACCATCGCCCATTCCATCGAGGGCACAACCTTGTCGACCACTTGCGCGCGAAACCGTTCAACCCGAGGGCTGTCGATGCGCCAGACGAGAAAGATGCCCAACAGGCAAAGCACAACAATCCCCAGCAACAAGCGGCGCAGAGGTGCCGTGTATTCATCGCGCTGTGACCGGTCGTTTGCCACAGGTTACCTTCCCGTGCTGCTCTTGCCCGAGTTCTTACCCCGAAAGGGTGCGCGCCTTAGCTTTCGTAGTCAATCGCGTGGCGCAGTTGTTTTTCGTATTCCAGCGCTTTGCCGGTGCCCAAAGCCACACAATTCAGGCTTTCATCGGCAATCGACACAGCCAGACCGGTCTGTTCGCGCAGGGCAAGGTCCAGATCGCCCAGCAGCGCGCCGCCGCCGGTCAGCATCACGCCCCGGTCCACGATGTCGGCGGCCAGATCGGGCGGTGTGGTTTCCAATGCAGTCATCACCGCTTCGCAAATCTGCTGGACAGGTTCTGAAAGGGCCTCGGCCACTTGGGCTTGGCTGATCTCGATTTCTTTGGGCACGCCGTTCAGCAGGTCGCGGCCCCGGATATGCATTGACTGGCCCCGACCATCGTCTGGCATCCGGGCGGTGCCGATGGTGGTTTTGATACGTTCTGCAGTAGATTCGCCCACCAGCAGGTTTTGCTGACGCCGCAGGTAAGAGATGATCGCCTCGTCCATACGGTCTCCGCCGACGCGGACCGAGCGCGCATAGACGATGTCGCCCAGCGACAGAACGGCCACTTCGGTGGTGCCGCCGCCGATATCGACAACCATGTTGCCGGTCGGATCAGTGATCGGCATGCCAGCACCAATGGCGGCTGCAATCGGTTCGGCAATCAGGCCCGCGCGGCGCGCACCTGCCGACAGAACCGACTGACGGATCGCGCGCTTTTCAACTGGCGTCGCGCCATGGGGTACGCAGACGATGATCTTGGGCTTCGAGAAGGTCGACCGTTTATGTACCTTGCGGATAAAGTGCTTGATCATTTCTTCGGCAGTGTCGAAATCGGCAATCACGCCTTCGCGCATCGGACGGATCGCCTCGATCGAGCCGGGCGTTCGACCCAGCATCAGCTTGGCATCTTCGCCCACGGCCAGAACCTTTTTGACGCCGTCCTTGACGTGATAGGCCACCACCGAAGGCTCCGACAGGATCACACCGCGCCCTTTGACATAAACCAGCGTGTTCGCCGTCCCAAGGTCAATCGCCATGTCCGCTGTGAACAGGCCGCCCAGATTGCCAAAGATTCCCATGTTTTTAATGATCCCGTTCGTCAAAATTTCCACTGCCCGCGACTCGACGGTTCCGGGACGGATGTCTTATAGGGTGCCATCTCGCCCGGTAAAAGGGCTGATTCCGCGTAAATCAGCACCTTTCCGCCTTATTGATAGGGACTTTAGAAGGCAACATGCTCTCATATCAACATATTTACCATGCTGGAAATCTGGCTGATGTGCAAAAGCACGCTTTGTTGGCATGGGTGCTGGAATATTTGACCCAAAAAGACAAACCATTGACCTATCTCGAAACACATTCAGGTCGTGGTTTGTATCACTTGGACGCGGATGAAGCAGTGCGAACAGGCGAGGCTTTGGCCGGGATAAAGCGGGTGCAGCGCGAAGGTTGGTTCAAAGCGGATCATCCGCTGTCACGTGCACTGACGCAGGTTCAGGCGACACACGGACGGCACGCCTATGCAGGTTCACCCCTGATCGCGGGTAATTTGCTTCGCGATCAGGACAGCATGCATTTGGCCGAACTGCATCCACAAGAATTCGGCGCCTTGTCGCTGGCCGTGTCGCGGTTCGGAGCAAAAACCTACAAGCATGACGGATATGAGTTGGCGCATTCGCTGCTGCCGCCAACGCCAAGGCGAGGAGTTCTGTTGATTGATCCGAGCTACGAGGTGAAGTCAGAGTATGACCGGCTGCCGGGTTTTATCTCTAAAGTGCATCGGAAATGGAACGTAGGCGTTATTGCCTTGTGGTATCCAATCCTTGCGGATGGGCGGCACAAGTCGATGGTCGCGGCGCTGCAAGGGCAAGACTTACCAAAGGTCGAGTGTCACGAAGTCGGCTTTCCCGCCGCGCGCGAAGGGCATCGCATGATCGGATCAGGGATGTTCGTTGTAAATGCGCCATTCGGAATTGCGGATGAGATGCGCCGTTTGGATGCGTTGTTTGCCAAGCTCTGAAGATGCCTGAATACACTTGATCAGGGCATTCGCGTCTTCGCGATACACGCCTTGGGTGTTTTTACAAAATCTGTTTTGGAAATGGGGTGTTCGGTCCTAGACTTTGGTCAGGGAGGTGCGCGATGGATCGCCGACTAGCTACGGTTCTGGCCGCTGACATGGTGGGCTATAGTCGGCTGATGGAAGCGGATGAACAAGGCACGCTTGCCCGTCTGCGTACGCACCGTATCGAGCTGATCGACCCGGCAATCGACAAGAACCGCGGAAAAATCATCAAAACAACGGGCGACGGGATGCTGGTTGAATTCCCCAGCGCCAGCGAAGCAGTGACCTGCGCGGTCGCGGTGCAGAACCGGATGTTGCGTCGCAATGCAGATGTTCCGAAGGACCAGCGCATTCATTTCCGCATCGGGATAAATCTGGATGAGATCATTTTTGAGGATGGCGATATCTTCGGCAGCGGTGTCAATATCGCCGCGCGGCTTGAGCAATCTGCAAATGCTGGTGAGGTTCTGATCTCGGGCGCGGTGCATGAACAAGTCTCGGACCGATTGGAGTTGCAATATGATGATCTAGGCGATCTGACACTTAAGAACCTGTCTCAACCTGTTCATGCCTATCGGGTCGCTTTGGATGGCACGGTTGCAGACGATGCGCCAGCAGGTGATGGCGATACCAAAGTGGTCAAACCCTCTATCGCGGTTTTGCCCTTCGCAAACATGAGTGGAGATACCGAACAGGAGTTTTTTGCCGACGGTCTTACCGAAGATTTGCTGACCGAGTTGAGCCGCCGGCATGAGCTGTTCGTGATCTCGCGCAATTCCAGTTTTGTCTACAAGGGACAGGCTGTGAATGTACGCGAAGTGGGTGCTAAGCTGGGTGCGCAATACATCGTCGAAGGTAGTGTCCGAAAGGCTGGCAACAGGGTACGTGTCACCGTTCAGCTGATTGATAGTTACAGTGATGGCCATGTCTGGGCTGAGAAGTATGATCGCGACCTGGATGACATTTTCACAATACAGGACGAGGTTATCTCGGCCGTGGTTGCCACACTTCCCGGTCGTATCGAAGCCTCGCAGCAAGAGGGGCTGACGCGCAAGAAACCTTCCAGTTTTGCAGCCTATGAATGCGTTTTGGCCGCGAAAGTCCTGCATCACCGCAGCACGCGCGAGGACAATGCCGAGGCGACAAAGTTGATCGATCGCGCTATTGAACTGGATCCGGATTACGCGCACGCCCATGCCTGGAGCGGTTGTATCCGCGGTCAGGCCTGGGGATACGGTTGGTGCGATGATCGTGAAGCCATGCTGGGTGAGTGTGAAAAGGCGATCCTCAAGGCCGCTTCTCTGGATGATAACGACGCGGATGTTCATCGTTTGATGGCTGCGGTAGAGATTTTGCGAAACAACCTTGGCCGGGCGCGGTATCATCAGGAACGCGCGCTGTCGCTGAACCCGAATTACGATCTGGTTGTGGTTCAGATGGGCGAATTGCTGACATGGTCGGGTCGTGCCGATGAAGGTGCCGAGTGGATACAAAAGGCGATGCGTCTGAACCCTCACCACCCTGCACGGTTCTGGAGCCATCTTGGAAAGGCGCGGTTCGGTGCTAAGAAGTATGATCAGGCATTAGAGGATTTCGCCCGGTTGCCTGCCCTCGACTCGCTTCAGAACGCATATGTCGCTGCCTGCCATGCGTGGCTGGGAAACCAGGACGAAGCGCGAGCGTACGTTGACGCAATTTACGAGGCCCAGCCAAAGTTCAAGATCGCTGATATTGAAGGCATGCTGCACTACGCCAGCGATGAAGATTTTCGGCATTTTGTGGATGGGATGCAAAAGGCCGGGTTATCCTGACCTTTGCGACGAAAAAGCGGCCCGCAAAGACGGGCCGCCGTTCGGTCAAGTCAAATCTTTGTAGCTGATCTCGCGCGCATCAGCGCCCGGACCCGCTTTTTCACGTCTTACAATCAGGCGGTTCAGCGCGTGGATGTAAGCTTTGGCCGAGGCGACGACGGTATCGGTGTTCGCCGACTGACCGGTGGCGATCATGCCGTCCTCTTCCAACCGAACAGACACCGTGGCTTGGGCATCGGTTCCTTCGGTCACTGCGTGGACCTGATAGAGTTGCAGATGCGCTTTGTTGGGATAGATCGCGCGGATTGCCTTGAAAGTCGCGTCCACTGGACCGTCGCCATGTTCGGTGGCGATGATATCCTTGCCATCCATCTCAAGTTCGACCGTAGCCTCGGCTTGGCCGCCTGTGCCGCAGGTCACCTTCATCGACACGAGCTGCAAATAGTCGTCGTGCTGATCCATGGTCATCAAGGCAATGAGGTCGTCGTCAAAGACCTCTTTCTTGCGGTCGGCCAGATCCTTGAACCGAACAAAGATGTCCTTGAGCTGATTGTCGCCCAAATCAAAGCCCAAGGTCTCGAGCTTGTCGCGCAGGGCCGCGCGGCCCGAGTGTTTGCCCAACGGCAAAGACGTGCCGGACAAGCCAATATCTTCGGGGCGCATTATCTCAAAGTTTTCGCGGTTTTTCAGCATGCCGTCCTGATGGATGCCGCTTTCATGCGCAAAGGCGTTTTTGCCGACGATGGCTTTGTTGAATTGCACATTGAACCCGGAAACTGTCGCCACACGACGCGAGATATGCATAATCTTCGTGGTGTCGATACCTGTGTGCCACGGCATGATGTCATTGCGCGTGCGCAGGGCCATCACGACCTCTTCTAACGCGGTGTTGCCGGCGCGTTCGCCAAGACCATTGATGGTACACTCGATCTGTCGCGCTCCGCCCGCCACAGCAGCCAGAGAGTTCGCCGTCGCCATGCCGAGATCGTTGTGACAGTGGGTGGCGAAAACCACCTCATCTGCACCCGGTACGGTCTCGATCAGGCGTTTGATCAGGTCGGCGCTTTCGACCGGAGCGGTATAACCCACCGTGTCGGGGATGTTGATCGTCGTCGCGCCTGCCTTGATCGCGATCTCGATCACGCGGCACAGGTAATCCCACTCGGTCCGGGTGGCATCCATCGGCGACCACTGCACGTTGTCGCACAGATTGCGTGCATGGCTGACCGTTTCGTGGATCTTCTCGGCCATCTCGTCCTGGGTCAGGTTCGGAATGGCGCGATGCAGCGGAGAGGTGCCGATGAAGGTATGAATGCGGTTCAGGCGTGCGTGTTTCACCGCCTCCCAGCAGCGATCAATGTCTGCGAAATTGGCGCGGGCCAGACCGCAGATGCGGCTGTTTTTCGAGCGCTCGGCAATCTCGCTGACAGCTTTGAAATCACCCTCGGAGGCGATGGGGAAACCGGCCTCGATGATGTCGACGCCCATTTCATCCAGCAGCTCGGCAATTTCGAGCTTTTCGTTATGGGTCATGGTTGCGCCGGGGCTTTGTTCGCCGTCGCGCAATGTGGTGTCAAAGATCAAGACGCGGTCTTGGTCGGTCACGTTGGTCATGGGAATCTCTTTCTTCTTCTGTCCTAAAGCCTATGGCGCGCGGGCGTCCTCCTCTGAGCGGGCGCGCCGGATGGCACGCTCAGAGGCGGATTAGGATCAGTAGGCCACGCAGCGATGCACCACGAAAGGCGGTGTCGGCAACAAGGATATCTGCGCGGTTGATCATGGGGTTGAGGTTATACAGACAGCGCTGCGAATGAAAAGACGGAATTTGCAGCTTGTTACCGGTCGTGTTTGTTTTTCGGGAAATATTGATTGGTGAGGGCGGGCTGCTAGGTGAAGAGGCATGCAAACGGCACTTATCATCGGCGCGTCCGGGGGGATCGGTTCAGCCCTTCACGCGCGGCTACTCGGGCAATCTGTTTCAGTCACGACCCTGTCGCGGTCAGCGGACGGGTTCGATTTGATGAATCCGGACAAATCCAACGCGATTCTCGGCACGCTAACTGGCCCTTATGACATGATCTTCGTCGCGTCCGGCGCGCTTGAGATCGACGGGGCCACGCCGGAAAAGTCGATAAAGGCAGTGTCTGCACAAGCTATGATGGATCAGTTTGCGTTGAACGCGGTAGGCCCCGCTTTGGTTCTGGGGCACGCAGCCAGACTGATGCCCCGTGACAGGCGCTGCTTGATTGCCGTGCTTTCGGCGCGCGTTGGGTCCATCGGCGACAACCGGTTGGGTGGATGGGTCAGTTACCGCGCGGCCAAGGCCGCCGTGAACCAGATTGTGCATACAACCGCGATCGAATTGGCGCGGACGCATAAACAAAGTGTGTGCGTGGCATTGCATCCTGGCACGGTTCAAACCGCGTTCACCGAGAAATACGTAGGTCGACATCCGGCAGTTAAACCGGGCAAGGCGGCTCAGAACCTGCTGGCAGTGGCTCAATCACTGACCCATGCTGATACCGGCGGCTTCTTCGATTGGGCGGGTCAGACCGTTCCGTGGTAGCCTGAGCTACCCGTCCGAGGGTGTCTCGGTCGATTGGGACGCGGGCGGGGTTTCCTCTGGCGCTGTCGTCTCAGCCTCGCCGCTGCTGGGCAAAACGTCGTTTTCCCAGGTGCCAGTCTCGACCTCTCCATTGGCATAACGCATGGTGCCGTCACCGTGGCGTTTATTGTCGCGGAAATTGCCCTCGTAGACGTCGCCGGTGGCATAGGTCGCGATACCGCTACCACTGATTTTTCCGTCAACCCACCCACCGGTATATGTGAAATTGCGTGCCGTGGTGACGGTGCCTTGGCCGTGCCGCTTGCCGTTCAGGAATTCGCCTTCGTAGACTGTGCCATCCGGAAAGCTGGCTTTGCCAGTGCCTTGGCGGTTTCCGTCAACCCATTCGCCCTCGTATATATAACCATTGGCCAATTTCAGCACACCTGAGCCATGGCTCAGGCCGTTCCTGAACTGGCCCGAATAGACCACGCCGTTGGGATAGGTGACGGTTCCGCGGCCTTCGTAGATGCCAGCGATCCAGTCACCGTCGTATATAGTGCCATCCGGGTAAGTGTGTACGCCTTTGCCGTGGGGCAGGTCGACGCTGAAATCCCCCACATAGACCGAGCCGTCAGGATAGGTCATCTCGCCGAACCCGTCGATCTGGCCTCCGGACCATTCGCCGTTGTATTCAAACCCGTCTGCGCCAACAAAGCGGCCCTTGCCTTCTCGACGGTCATCGACATACGCGCCTTCGTATGTCGTGCCGTTCACATAGGTCGCCTTGCCGATGCCCTGACGGCGCCCGTCCACCATGTCGCCTTCGTAGACGTCTCCGTTCGCCAGAACCTGCCGGCCCTTTCCGGTCATCCGACCTTCAAGCCACGCACCGCTATAGGTCATGCCGTCGGGAACGGTCAGAGTGCCTTCACCATGGCGCTGCCCATTCAGGACGTCGCCTTCATAAACGTTACCGTTTGCCCAGGTGATTTTGGCTTTGCCTTGCTTGACGCCCTCGACCCAATCACCGTCATAGGTGTAGCCGTTCGGATTGGTCAGAATGCCTTTGCCGTGACGCTTGGCATCTTTGAACCCACCTTCGTACCGTTGACCGTTCGCATATGTCGCAATGCCGGTGCCGTTGATCGTGCCGTTAGCCCAGTCGCCCTCATAGCTGCCACCGTCAGTATAAATGATCTTACCACGCCCCTCGGGCTGACCCTTTGCAAACATACCTTGGTAGATCGACCCATTCGCGTATCGGGCGATACCGCTGCCTTGAATTTCGCCCTCGGACCACTGGCCAGTGTATTCGAACCCGTCCGGTAGGCGATACGTGCCGGTTCCGTGGCGCAGGCCGTTCAGAAACGTACCTTCGTAGACGCCGCCGACCTCGTCATCGGCCGTGATCACCTGTCCTTCCTGCGCGCTAACGGTTCCGGCCATCAAGGCCAGGGCCGTTACAGCAATTGAGGTGCGGAATGCATTCATGATCGTTCCAACCTGCCCGGTTATCATCCTTTTGCGCAAAACTAAGATACCGCAGGGGGCAGGGCAACGGCTTTTGCCGCATTTGCCTTTCACTCGCGCCGCGATCTGCTAAATGGCATAAGACTGACGAGGGCAAGAGGGCAGCATGGCCGACCGTTTCCGCATCACTCTGGCGCAACTCAACCCGACTGTGGGGGATATCGAAGGCAATGCGGCGCAGGCGCTTGACGCATGGGAACAAGCGCGCACCGCTGGGGCCGACATGGTGGCTTTGCCGGAAATGTTCATAACCGGGTACAATACGCAGGACCTGGTCATGAAGCCGGCCTTTCATCGCACTGCCATGGCCGCTGTCGAGGCGTTGGCCGCGAAATGTGCAGATGGGCCTGCTCTGGCGATCGGCGGGCCTTGGGTGGAAGACGGCCACCTATACAACGCTTACCTGATTCTGAAGGGCGGCAAGGTCAGTAGCAAGGTGTTGAAACATCATCTTCCCAATGAAACCGTTTTCGACGAAGTGCGCCTTTATGATTCAGGCCCTTTGGGGGGACCTTACTCAGTTGGCAATACGCGCATCGGCAGCCCGATCTGCGAGGACAGTTGGCATCCGGATGTGGCCGAGACGCTGGAGGAGACCGGGGCCGAGTTCCTGCTGATCCCGAATGGTTCGCCCTATTTTCGCGACAAATACGATATCCGCCTGAATCATATGGTTGCACGTGTGATCGAGACCGGGTTGCCCCTGATCTATCTGAATATGGTCGGTGGACAAGACGATCAGGTATTTGACGGCGCGACCTTTGGCCTGAACCCGGGCGGAGAGCTTGCTTTCCGAATGCCCGTTTTTGACGCGGCTCTGGCTCATGTTGATCTGGAGCGTGGGGACGACGGGTGGCGTATCGTTCCGGCAGATATCGTGCCGCAGCCCGATGCATGGGAGCAGGACTACCGCGCCATGGTCCAGTCTCTGCGGGATTACATGGGTAAAACGGGGTTCAAAAAATGTGTCCTTGGATTGTCCGGGGGGGTGGATTCGGCTCTGGTTGCCGCGATTGCCGTGGATGCGCTTGGGGCCGAGAACGTGCGCTGTGTCATGCTGCCGTCGGAATATACCAGCCAGGCCTCGCTGGACGACGCCGAGGCCGTCGCCAAGGCGCTGGGCGTGCATTACGACTATGTTCCGATTTCGGATAGCCGGGCGGCCGTTACTGGGACTCTGTCCCAGCTCTTTGCCGGGCGGGACGAGGATCTGACCGAGGAAAACATTCAATCCCGTCTGCGCGGGCTGCTGCTGATGGCGATATCAAACAAGTTCGGCGAGATGTTGCTGACCACCGGTAATAAATCCGAGGTCGCCGTGGGCTACGCCACGATCTACGGCGATATGAATGGCGGCTATAACCCGATCAAAGATCTGTACAAGACACGGGTTTTCGAAACATGCCGTTGGCGGAATGCCAATCATCGCGACTGGATGAAGGGCCCCAATGGCGAAGTTATTCGGCCGTCGGTTATCGACAAACCCCCCAGCGCCGAGCTGCGCGCGGATCAGAAAGACAGTGACAGCTTGCCGGATTATCCGGTGTTGGACGCGCTTTTGGATATTCTAGTCGATCAGGACGGCTCGATCGCTGATTGCGTTGCTGCTGGTTTTGACGAAGCGGATGCCCGCAGGGTCGAGCATCTAATCTATATCTCAGAGTACAAGCGGTTTCAGTCTGCGCCCGGAACACGTCTGACAAGTCGTGCATTCTGGCTGGATCGCCGCTATCCGATAGCGAACCGGTGGCGCGACCGCTCCTGAGATAAATTGTCGGTAATCCCGATCCAATTTCCCTAGCTGTGGTAAAGTGTTTCCACTCAATCCCCTTTGGGCGGGGTGACAGCCTTTGTTTGGCAGTTTTCCTTGTCGACAGGCCGCTTTTTCGCCACATTTTAGCTGTATTATCGCCCAATGTCGGGCGGGTGTGACGCAATTGGGTTGGACAAACCGGACGGTTGAATCGACCAGGTCAGTTTGCGCGTCGCCTCAGATGTCTGTGTTAACGATTTGGTATCGCCATGCGTGAGGAATACGATAAACCGCTGCATTCTCCGTTACCGTGGAAGTCCATGGAATCGGAAGGTCAGGTCCTGGATGAAACCAAGCTGGACCTGGCGATTGCCGACCTGATGAACCAAGAGCATTCGGTCAAGTCGGAACCAGAGCCAACACCTCCAACGATTCCGGCATCCGCGGACAAGCCGCACGAAGCCGCGCCTGACACTGTCATCGGGTTTTCTGCCTCGCTACGGCAAAAATGGGCTGAACTGGTCGGGGCGGCCTGAGCGCTTGCGGTTTTTGGAAACTGTGCGCGATAGACACAGATCACGAAAATAGTGACAACCACGACTTCGGTCGTATTGCCACTGGTTGTGCCACGGGCATTCATTGCGGTCCGAGCAATGATAAAAGAGCGGTAGATGCCCGGCCCGAAACCCACCCACGTGGAACCAGATTTGAACCTTCCGAAATCCGTGGATGTCGTGGTGATCGGAGGAGGTATTATTGGTGCCGTAACCGCTTTGGAGTTGTCCGAGCGGGGCGCACGGGTTCTACTTTGCGAAAAAGGCCACATAGCTGGTGAGCAGAGCTCGCGCAATTGGGGTTGGGTGCGATTGGGTTTGCGGGATCCTCGCGAAATTCCTTTGATGCTGGAGGCCCAGAAACTCTGGGATGGGCTTGATGACCGTGTCGGGCGCAAAACCGGATTTACCCGGTCAGGAATTCTGTTTGGTGCTTCGGGTCGCCGCGGGGCCCAAAACCTCGAACGGTGGGCGCAGCATGTTGAGGGATTGCAGACAGGCGCAGAATTGCTGTCTGGCGCTGAACTGGACGCTGTGTTGCCGGACCACGAAACTGGATTGAACTACGCGCTTTACATGCCTCGCGATGGGCGGGCCGAGCCGCAGTGGGCAGCCCCTGCGATCGCCGAGGCAGCCCGCGACAGGGGTGCGGTGCTCATGACCAACTGTGCAGTGCGCAGCGTGGATGTGCAGGATGGGCGCATTGCCGGGGTTTTCACTGAACGCGGCCGTGTCGCCTGTGATTCCGCGGTATTGGCAGGAGGTGCCTGGTCCCGCCTTTTCGCAGGCAACGCGGGTATAGATTTGCCACAGCTCAAAGTGCTGAACACGGTTTTACGGGCTTCTCCGGTTGCAGGTCCCGAGACAGCTTTATGGTCGGACGACTTCGCAATTCGTAAACGTGCGGATGGAGGGTACACAATAGCATCTGGCCATGAGAATACGGTTGATATCGTCCCTGACAGCTTTCGATTGGCCCGGCGTTTTCTGCCCGCACTTCGGCAGGAATGGCGATCACTCCGGTTCCGATGGTCCAAACGTTGGGCGGTCGAAGCACAAGAGGTCAGATCGTGGCTGCCTACGGATGTCACGCCGTTCGAGCATACCCGCGTTCTGGACCCCGATCCTTCGGGCAAGGTTCTTCGCCGCGCTTGGGCGAGTGCGCAGAGAGCAATTCCGGCCTTACAGGCAAGTGAACTGGTTCAGAGTTGGGCGGGGATGATCGACGTTACACCCGATGCCATACCTGTCATTTCGGGTGTGGATACGATGCCGGGTATGTTCATCGCCACGGGATTTTCCGGCCACGGCTTTGGCATAGCGCCCGGCGCGGGCCTCCTTATGGCTGATTTGGTCGCGGGCACAACACCATGTGTTGATCCGGCCGCGTTTCGTCTGTCACGTTTTACCGATGGTTCACGCGTGCGGCCGGACCCAGGATATTAAGGGTTAGCCCATCATCTGATAGCTGACGGGGACAAAGCGGAAACCATCCCCACGTGTTTCAACAAAACCTGCTGCAGGGAACGGCATATGGAATCCGATCATCGGGACTTTATCTGCGGCCAGCATACCCAAAACCTTACGGCGTGATGCTGTGGCTGCAGCTTTGTCCATGTCAAAGCGAACCTCCCATTCGGGATGCGCGAAAGACCAGACGTAATGGTTTGCGAGGTCAGCAGTCAGAACCAGACGCTGCCCGTTGCTTTCAAGGTGATAGACAGTGTGGCCCGGTGTATGGCCATACGCCGCGACGGCTGTGATGCCTGATGCGACTTCTCCGCCATCGCCAAGGAATGTCATCTTTTCAGCTTGCGGAGTGACCTTGGCGGCAACCAGATCGCCGACGCGGTTCCCTGCATCCTGAGCTGCCCAGAAATCATATTCGGGGGAAGCGGTCACAAAACGCGCGTTGGTAAATGTGGGGGCATCATTGGTTGTCATGCCGCCGATGTGGTCGGGATGCATATGGGTAAGTACGACGACGTCGATCTGATCAGCGGTAACCCCCGCATCTGCAAGAGCGGCCTGAATACCCCCCTGACCCAAGCCGGTGTCGAACAGAACCAGCTCGGATCCGGTGTTGACCAGCGTCGGGGTAAAGAAGAATTGTGCTTGGTCGGCAGGGATGAAATTGTCGGCCGAGACCTTGGCAAATTCCTCGTCCGAGGCACCGCCGCCGAAAATCTCTTTGGCGCCGTCACGCGGCAAACTGCCATCCAAAAGCGAGGTGACAGTGAAATCGCCCAGTTGAAACGATTTGGCGATTGTTGAGTTCGCTTTGGTTTCGTTCGTTGCTGCCAGCACCGGGGTTGCAGCGGCGGCAAAAGGCAATGCTGCGGCTGATCCGAGCGCTGCGCGGCGTGTCAGTTTGATGGTCATGTCTCATTCTCCCTGTCAGAGCACCAGTTGTAATCCTAGATCGGTGAAGGCCACTTGCCAGTTCACACATCAGTGAAATGGGCTGCGTGAGCGAACATAGCATGTTAATTTTTGCTCATGTTACGATCCGCGCCGGATCTGAAGGCAGATTTGTTTCCTGCCGCCCCGTTTTCCTGCATGTGCTGGACAAAATGCCAATCCTGTGACAAGAGCCGCGCCAACAGGAGACACCTATGACAACCACCCGTTTCGCCCCGTCGCCCACCGGTTACATCCATGTGGGCAACCTGCGCACCGCGCTGATGAACTATCTGATCGCTCGCAAGGCAGGCGGCACGTTCATCCTGCGCATCGACGACACCGATCCCGAGCGGTCGAAGGAAGAATATGTCGACGCGATCAAGCAGGATCTGGAGTGGCTGGGTTTGCATTGGGACCGGGTCGAGCGTCAGTCCGACCGTCTGGATCGTTATGCCGAAGCAGCCGACAAGCTGCGCGAGATGGGTCGTTTCTATGAGGCGTTCGAGACACCGACCGAGCTGGACCTGAAACGCAAGAAGCAGCTGAACATGGGCAAGCCGCCGGTCTACGACCGCGCCGCGCTGAACCTGTCGGCGGCCGAGAAAGAGGCTCTGCGCGCGGAACGTGGCAATGGTGTGTGGCGCTTCAAACTGGATCACGAACGGATCGAGTGGAATGATGGTATTCTCGGCAACATCTCGATTGATGCGGCGTCAGTGTCTGATCCGGTGCTGATCCGGGGGGATGGTCAGGTTCTGTACACCATCGCGTCTGTGGTCGACGATACCGAGATGGGCGTGACCGATGTGGTGCGCGGTTCGGACCATGTGACCAATACCGCGACGCAGATTCAGATCATTCAGGCGCTGGGCGGAGACTGCCCGCGCTTTGCGCACCACTCGCTGCTGACTGGCCCGCAGGGTGAGGCGCTGTCGAAACGTCTGGGTACGCTGGCCTTGCGCGATCTGCGCGAACAGGGCGTGCAGCCGATGGCTCTGCTGAGCTTGATGGCGCGTCTGGGGTCCTCTGATCCGGTCGAATTGCGTTCGGACATGGCCGAGCTGATAGACGGGTTTGACATTGTCCGTTTTGGCGCGGCGCCGACTAAATTCGACGTGCAGGACCTGTTTCCGCTGACCGCAAAACACCTGCAATCGTTGCCACTGGCCGATGTGGCCGATGCGGTCGCCGATGCGGGTGTCCCGGCTGAGCTGGCCGAGTCGTTCTGGGCCATGGCGCGCGAGAACATCACGACTCTGGCTGATCTGAAGGGCTGGTGGGACCTGTGCCGCGACGGGGCCGAACCTTTGATCGCTGACGAGGATCGGGCATTCATCGCCGAAGCTGTTGCGCTGCTGCCAGAAGGCCCGTTTGACGGGGAAACCTGGGGTGCCTGGACCAAGGCCGTCAAAGAGGCCACGGGCCGCAAAGGTAAGGGGCTTTTCATGCCGTTGCGCAAAGCGCTGACAGGGATGGAGCGCGGACCGGAAATGGCGACTTTGCTGCCCTTGCTGCAAGTGATCCGCGCGCGCGGGTGATAAACGCGCTCTGCGGCGCACGTATTTTCTACCAAAGAATGGCGGGGCAAGCGTCCCCGGCCTTTTTTACAAAGAGTGGACCAGTTTTGCAGAAAGATGCTGCAGGCGGGTATCCACAAATTCGGTCTCGTTCGGTTTCAACTGCTGGTGGCGCGGATAGCGAGGTTCGGCGCGGTCGTTTAGGATCGGAGCATCCCATCCATCAGTGGTGGCAAAAAAGCGGTCCGCCCCTGCTTCGCCAAAGGCCCGCAGATAGCCTTGTACAACCACGTCGATATAGCTGAGCAGCAAGGGATGGCGATTGGTCGGTTCGGCGTGACGGCCATGAGGCACTGCATAGACGGCGATTTCCACATCATGAGTCAGGGGATGTGTCACGGCTTGGGTTGCGGGTACTCGATCATAGGCCCATTCGCGTTCATCCAGAGCGGCCCAATCGTTTCGAGGCACATGTGCGATCATGCCTTCGATTTCGCTGTTCGGATCAGGGATGGCCGTTAGAAATGCCACCGGGCGAAGGTCCGTATGCCTCCAAGCGCGGCGCCAGCCCTTCAGGCGGGCAGGGCGGGCATCCGGAAAATCGTGGGTCGCAAGGTTGACCAGGCTTCCGTAGCCAAAGAAGTAAGGGTCTGCCATGTGCCACTGTGTCCTTTGCGCCGATTGATGTATGTCAAACCGCTTTTTTGCCGGACATGCAATAAGGTCGCATCTTGAAATTTGGGAGGCGACCATGCGCATTACCAAACGGACGAATATTGCGGTGCGCCTGCTGATGTATTGTGCCGCGCATCAGGACAGGCTTGTGACCAAATCCGAGATTGCCGAAGTGTGCAACATCTCGGAAAACCACTTGGCGCAGGTGATCAATCAACTGAGCCAGCTTAACTATCTTAGCACGCAACGGGGTCGAAACGGAGGCATGACGCTTGCCAGACCCGCTGACCAGATTCGTATCGGGTCGGTCTTTCGCCATGTCGAAGGGAACCTGCCGCTGGCCGAGTGTTTTGCCGATGCAGACAACACTTGCCCATTGACCGATGCGTGCCGTTTGCGGTTGGCGCTGCAAGATGCTGCCGAAGTGTTTTATGCGTCGTTAGACGACATCACGCTGGACGCGCTGGTATGCGATAACGACCAACTGTTGCAGATACTGCAACCCGTGGCCTGCGTGCGATAGGATCAGTCACTGGCGCGCAGAATGCGGGCCGGTCTCACCGCGAGAGGGCGCAAAGCGAAGATCAGACCTGCGCCCAGCGTGACCAGAACCCCGGCCAGAACAATGCCAATGGCCGAGGGCCAGATGACCGCAAAACGAGTGTCAAAAATATAGGTGGCGACGGCCCATCCGCCCAGAATACCCGTCAACAGCGCAACGCTTCCGGCAGCTGCCCCCAAGAGAGCTGCGCGCATGGTGAAGCTGAGCAGGATGCGACGCCTGTCAGCGCCCAGCGTTTTCAGGATCGCGGCTTCATATCGTCGGGCCGGTTCGCCCGCCGCAGCGGCGCCGATCAAAACCAGAAACCCGGTCAACAGCGATACGCCTGCACCGTAAGAGGTCGCAGCGGCCAGACCGGCCAGTAGGTCTGACACCCGGTCAATTGCGTCGCGCACCCGAATGGCAGTGATATTGGGAAACTGCCCGGCAAGGTCACGCAGTATCGGACCTTCGGCCTGTTCTTCGGCGTAGACTGTCGCGATGAAACTGTGCGGTGCTCCGGCCAAGGCGGACGGGTTTATCGACATGATGAATCCCATGCCAGCATTGGAAAAGTCGACTTCGCGCAGGGATGTCAGCTCTGCCGTGATGTCGCGCCCGAGGATGTTGACTGTCAGCATGTCGCCAAGGTTAAGCCCCATCTCTTCGGCTTCTTCTGCGGCGAAACTGACCTGAGGGGGGCCTGCATAGTCCTCGTCCCACCAGTCCCCTTTGGTGACACGCGCGTTGCTTGGTGGCGTTGCTGAATACGTAACGCCTCGGTCGCCGTCCAGAACCCAGTGATCACCCGCCACATCACGCGCAGGGCTGCCGTTGATCTGAGTGATGATGCCGCGCAGCATCGGAGCACTCTCGATGCGGTTGACCGCCGGGTCGGTTTCCAGACGTTCGAGAAAGCCGGGCATTTGGTCTTTTTGGATGTCTACGAAAAAATACGACGGTGCCACATCCGGCAGATTTCCCGAGATCGCATTGCGAAGTGTGCCGTCGATCTGGCCAACTGCCGCCAAAACAGACAACCCCAAACCAAGCGAAAGAACAACCGACGCTGCCCCTTCCCTTGGATCGGAAATGGCAGACAGCGCCCATCGCATTGCGGGTTTACCGCGTGCCCAGGGGGCGCTGACACGAGCCAGCTTGCGGATGGCAAATGCCGATAGGGCCAACAGCGCCAGCGCGCCGACCAACCCTCCGGCAGTCCAGAGCGTCAGGCGGGTCGATCCGCTGAACCAAGCTGCAGAGGCAACAAGCAATCCCAGCCCGATGACCGTCGCCACTAGGAATACAGGGCGCGGAAAAACGCGTGCCGATGAAAGGGCATCGCGGAAGAGTGTTGCCGCGCGGACCTGTTCAGTGCGGGCCAATGGCCAAAGGGTAAACAAAAACGCAGTTAGCACTCCATAAAGTGCCGCCTCGGCCAGCGGTTTGGGGTAGAAAGAAAACACTGCGGGTACGGGCAGGCGCGCCTCGATCAATGGGGCAAGAAGCACGGGTGTCAGACCACCCAGCACAAGGCCCAGCAGGATCCCGATACCAGACAGGATCCCGATCTGGATCATATAGGTTTGGAAAATTGTTGCTCGATCCGCACCCAGTGTGCGCAGCGTCGCAATCGTTTCCGTTTTTTGTGACAAATAGGCCCGTACGGCGGCTGATACGCCGATGCCTCCGACCGCCAGTCCGGACAGGCCAACCAGCACCAGAAACGCGCTGAGCCGATCTACGAACTCGGCGATGCCGGGTGCCCCGTTTCGGGCGTCGGTCCATCGCATTCCGGTGCCGTCGAACGTCTTTTCTGCGGTCGTGGCCAGCTGGGCAAGGTCAGTGTCGCGTGGCAAGTCCAACCGGTACTTGGTTGAAAACAGTGTTCCGGGTGCCAACAACCCCGAACTGCCCAAATCCTCGGTGCGAACCAGTGTGCGTGGGCCCAGCCCGAACCCGTCTGCCGCTCCGTCGGGTTCGTGGATAAGCGCAGCTGTCAGCACAAAGTCTTGCGAGCCAAGAGCAAAAGTTTGGCCCACCGACAGGTTCAATCGGTCCATTAAAGACGGGTCCATGACCGCACCGGGCAAACCCTGATCGCCCTCAAGAGCTTGGGACAGAGTCATGGTGGGCTCTAATACGGTTTCGCCCACCAAAGGATAGGCATCGTCCACGGATTTTACTTGCGTCAGCGCGCGCTGCGCGGTCTCTGCCTGCCCGGTTACGGCCATCGACCGGAAATCGACGACTTCGGAGGTTGCCTCGGCCGCCTGTGCCATCCAAGCACGCTCATCGTCGGACGCGAAGCGATAGGTGAACTCTAACTGTGCGTCTCCGCCCAACAACGCGGCCCCTTCCTGTGACAGGCCGTTCTGAATTGCGTATCTGACCGAGCCAACAGCTGCGATGGCAGCCACCCCAAGCGCCAGACAGGCAAGGAAAACGCGGAAACCACGCAAGCCGCCGCGCAACTCGCGCCGCGCTAGCCGCCCCGCAAGGCGCAGGCTCATTCGGCGGCCTCTTGCCGTGTATCTTCGGTAATCCTGCCATCGCGCAAGCGGATCACACGGTCGCACTTACGGGCCAGGCTATGGCTGTGGGTTACAAGGACCAATGTCGCGCCGTGGCGGTCCCTCAGGTCAAACAGAAGATCGACGATTGCAGCGCCGTTGGTTTCATCAAGGTTTCCAGTTGGCTCATCCGCCAGCAATATTTTCGGTCGAGGAGCAGCCGCGCGCGCAAGTGCGACGCGCTGTTGTTCGCCACCCGACAGCTGTGCAGGGTAATGTTCGTGCCGGTGGGAAAGGCCGACCGCATCCAATTCCGCTTGCGCACGGGAGAATGCATCTTTCTGGCCGGCAAGCTCCAGCGGCGTTGCTACATTTTCCAATGCTGTCATAGTTGGGATCAGGTGAAAGTTCTGGAACACCACGCCCATCGTGTTACGACGGAACCGAGCCAGAGCATCTTCGTCCATACGACCCAAATCCTGGCCGAGTGCGTTGATCTTGCCGCTGGTTGCCCGTTCCAACCCGCCCATCAGCATCAGCAGCGAAGACTTGCCAGACCCGGACGGCCCAACCAGCCCCAGAGTTTCATTCTGAGCAACCGAAAGAGTGATGTCATGCAGGATATCCACCCGACCGGCATTGCCATCCAGCGATAAAGCGGCATGTTCAAGGGACAGAACTGGTAGAGTCATAGAGCGATCCAAATCGGGGGCGTTGTTGATTGATATGGAGCGGTTATGATGTTGCGCAAGGCTTTGATCACGATGCTTTTTGCCTGCTGGGGCGTCATGGCAACAGCGGAAACCGTCGTGATTGCGGCATTGGGAGATTCCCTGACGCAAGGATACGGCCTGCCAGAACGTGATGGGTTTGTGCCGCAACTTGGCCGTTGGCTTGATGGTCAGAATGCTGATATCCGCTTGATCAACGCCGGTGTTTCAGGCGACACAACCGCTGGCGGTGCTGCAAGGGTGGGGTGGACCCTGACCCCCGAAGTTGACGGGTTGATCGTCGCGCTTGGCGGAAATGACCTATTGAGGGGAATCGACCCGGCCGTTTCGCGTGCCAATCTTACAGCCATCCTTAAAACCGCGCAGGAGGCGGGTGTTGAGGTCTTGCTGGTCGGCATGCAGGCCCCGGGCAACTACGGGGCTGGATACAAGGCGGCCTTCGATCAGATGTACCCTGATCTTGCGCAGCAATTTGACACCGCCTATGCCCCTAGCTTTTTCACGGGTCTCACATCTGACGCAGACCCGAATGCAGCGCGCCGATTTATGCAACCTGACGGCATCCACCCCAATGCCGAAGGCGTTGCGTTAATCGTTCAGGACCTTGGGCCTTACGTTCTGAATCTTGCCGATTAAGCCATAGAATAGATCAAATGACTGTAACCACGGTTCCGATCGGCACACGTTCGTAAAGATCGACAACATGTGAATTCAGCATCCGGATGCATCCGTTTGATGCGGCGGTGCCAATCGTCTGTGGCTGCGTGGTGCCGTGAATGCGAAAATACGTGTCGACCCCGTTCTGAAACAGGTACAACGCCCGCGCGCCAAGCGGGTTGTCCCCTCCGCCGGGTTGGACGTAGTCGTTATCCTTGAAACGGGCATAGGTTACCGGCTCGCGCTCGATCATCTCGGTGGTGGGGCGCCATGTGGGCCACTCTTTCTTGACGTCGATGGTCGCTGTTCCCGTAAACTCGAGCCCTGCTTTGCCGACTCCGCAGCCATAGCGAATCGCCTTGCGCGGTTCGGTCACGAAATACAGGTAGAAAGACCTCGGTACGACCAGAAGCTGGCCGGGCAGGAATTCTTTCTTGATCCGAACGTACTGGGGCGTCGGGTCGTATTCAGCAGTCTTCGTTTTTGCTGATGCAACGCCCGGCACAAGGCTTAGGGCGGTGGCGCTTGTCATGAAGCTTCGGCGTGTAAACATGTCGTATCTCTTCACTCGAAAAACAAAATCTTGAACAGAGTGTCGGAATGATATCCGATCCGGTCAATCTGCGGTGAAGAGTAACTGAAATGTGATGTCGTCAACGGGCCACACTTTCCGGGCCCTTTGAGAAAAAGGGCAGAGGAAAGCCTCTGCCCTTTCAATGGCTTATGCCAGTTGAATGTCGTCGGCGCTTTCGCGGCCGTCACGACCCGAGCGCAGCTCGTACGTGACTTTCTGGTTGTCGGCCAGACCGGTCAGGCCCGAACGCTCGACAGCCGAGATGTGAACGAAGATGTCTTTGCCGCCATCTTCGGGTGCGATAAAGCCGTAGCCTTTGGTGGTGTTGAACCATTTAACGGTGCCTGCGGGCATATCCGTATTCTCCTGTTTGGTGCTGCCCACGGGGATGCGGCAGCCTGGCGTCGTAGTCTGGATCGAATGACTGAGCGCCGAAAGAGGAGACAGTAGGTCGAAATAGAAAAACGTTAGCCCTTTGGATATGGCATTGGTGTAGGGATGTGGCAAGGGTGATCGTCTTTGTGTACCGTAATCGGTTCATAAGGCGTCATCGATCGCCCGAGTTAGCGGGTTTGCGCTGGCCTTCCGCTTTGCACCTAAACCGGAAGCTTGGCGACAATATCAGCGAATTTGGGTGATGCTATGAAACACCTTGGCAGTTCTTCGACAATTTCATCAATCGAATCGTAGACTTGGCTTGCCGCCGACCTGAGTTCAGTCGGAATCTCTTTGGGCGCGCGCCGTTCACGTTTCGGGAGCTTCATTTTCAGGCCGGTAAATTCCGATATGTCGTTTTGATGATCCCATATCGCATCATAGTGAACGCATAAAACGGGGACGCCCTCAAATACGGCCCATTCTTTTATCTGCTTGGCTTGTTGCAGAATATCCCGCTGAAACAGATCGCAATATTCGCCAGTCGCACGAAGGTGATAAAAATGCTGTCGGATCCAATCTTCGCCATACCGCTCTTTTGCCGAATAGACGGAAAAGGCCGAATCTTTGGTGGAACCGAAGCAAAAGACCACTCTGGTTTCGGCCGGCCACTCTAACAACGCCTGCGGAAAATCATGGGTCTTGTAGATGAACGGCGCTTTGAATTCGGCGTCCTTGAGACGAGCAACGAAGGCCGAGCGTTCTACAGCTGAAGGGTTTCTTTTTCTTAGTGCCTTGCTAAGGGCAAGATAAGTCACGGTACTTCCGGATCGACCGTTGCTTGCGACTATGACGCAATGGTCGCGGTCTGATGTCTTTCCAAACCTTGCAATGCGTCCAATCGCCAAGAACAGCGATTGGAACACACATTTGGAAATTCGGGTTCTCACCGGGCAAACTTCTTATGCTTCAACCGCTTGGGCTCCAGCGCGTCCGGTCCCAGACGGCGCTTTTTATCCTCTTCGTAGTCCTCGAAGTTGCCCTCGAACCACTCCACATGGGCATCACCCTCAAACGCCAGAATATGCGTGCAGATACGGTCGAGGAAAAAGCGGTCGTGCGAAATCACCACGGCGCAGCCGGCGAAATCGACCAGCGCGTCTTCCAGCGCGCGAAGGGTTTCGACGTCGAGGTCGTTGGTCGGTTCGTCGAGCAGCAGGACGTTGCCGCCCTCTTTCAACAGGCGGGCCATGTGGACGCGGTTGCGCTCACCGCCTGACAGTAGCGAGACCTTTTTCTGCTGGTCACCGCCCTTGAAGTTGAAGGACGAGCAATAGGCGCGGGAATTGACTTGCGCGTCGCCTAGCTGGATGATCTCGGCGCCGCCGGTGATCGCCTCCCACACAGTGTCGTTGTCGGCAAGGTCATCACGGGACTGGTCGACATAGGACAGCTCGACCGTGTCGCCCAGTGTGATGGTGCCGCTGTCGGGCTGTTCCTGACCTGTCAGCATCTTGAATAGCGTCGATTTACCGGCGCCGTTGGGGCCGATGACGCCCACAATGCCGCCGGGGGGCAGGGCGAAGTCCAGCCCTTCGATCAGTTGCTTGTCGCCCATATGTTTCGACAGGCCCTCGACCTCGATCACCTTGCCGCCAAGGCGCTGGCCGTTGGGGATGACGATCTGGGCACGGGTCAGCTTTTCGCGCTCGGACTGCTCGGCCAGCTCGTTATAGGCGTTGATCCGGGCCTTGGATTTGGCCTGACGGGCCTTCTGACCCTGACGCATCCATTCCAGCTCGCGCTGCAGAGTCTTCTGCTTGGATTTGTCCTCGCGGGCTTCCTGCTCCAGCCGTTTGGCCTTTTGTTCCAGCCACGCCGAGTAGTTGCCCTCGTAAGGAATGCCACGGCCGCGGTCGAGTTCCAGAATCCAGCCGGTGATGTCATCCAGGAAATACCGGTCGTGGGTGACGATCAGGATGGTGCCCTTGTAGTCGATCAGGTGTTGTTGCAGCCAGGCGATGGTCTCGGCGTCCAGGTGGTTGGTCGGTTCGTCGAGCAGCAGCATGTCGGGCGCTTCCAGCAGCAGCTTGCAGAGCGCCACGCGGCGTTTTTCACCGCCCGAGAGGTTGGCGATGTTGGCATCGTCCGGCGGACAGCGCAGCGCCTCCATCGAGACGTCGATCTGGCTGTCGAGATCCCAGAGGTTCTGGCTGTCGATCTCGTCCTGCAGCTTGGCCATCTCATCGGCTGTTTCGTCCGAGTAATTCATGGCGAGATCGTTGTAACGGTCGAGGATCGCTTTCTTCTCGGCCACGCCCAGCATAACGTTTTCGCGGACGGTCAGCGATTCATCCAGCTGCGGTTCTTGAGGCAGGTAGCCGACCATGGCACCTTCGGCGGCCCATGCCTCGCCGGTGAAATCTTTGTCGAGACCGGCCATGATCTTCATCAGGGTCGATTTACCCGCGCCGTTGACGCCGACAACACCGATTTTCACGCCGGGCAGAAAGCTCAGGTGGATGTTTTCAAAGCACTTCTTGCCACCGGGATAGGTCTTTGAGACACCCTGCATGTGGTAGACATATTGATAGGCGGCCATGTCGCGTCCTCTGGGTCGGGGAAATTGGGTTGATCCGCTTGATATCCAAGCGGGGCGGGCGGGGCAAGCTGGTGGTTTTGTGAATTTTGCATTCGGATGTGCGGCGGTAGTTGTCCGATTGTAGCAAAGGGGGAAGCATGGCGGATTTGGCGGCACTGATTGCAGGTTGGGCCAAGCCGGGTCGGCTGGAATGGATTGGTCTGCGACCTGATCGCAGGGCCGACGTTCAACCGGTCGATAACGTTTTGATCTCAGCCGATGGTTTGGAAGGCGACCGCGCTCGTGCGGGCAAACGGGCGGTGACGCTGATCCAGCAGGAGCATCTGGTCGCGATTGGATCGTATCTGGGTCGCGGGCCAGTCGCGCCTGAAATCTTGCGGCGCAATCTGGTTGTCTCAGGGATCAATCTGGCCGCTCTCAAGGGGCGTGAGGTGCAAGTCTGTGAAGCGATTTTGCGCTTTACCGTGATCTGCGCGCCCTGCAGCCGGATGGAGGATGCTTTCGGTAAAGGCGGCTATTCTGCCGTGCGCGGCCATGGGGGCTGGTGTGCTGAAGTCGTCAAACCCGGCCGGGTCAAGCTGGGCGATGTCGTGCAGCCCGTTGATTGACAAGCCGTCCCAGTTCTGAACAACAGCAAAGGATGGAACGTTTTGCCATACCATACGCGAGGCCCAGTCAGGTAATCGGTCTGTTCGGGGGGTCTTTTGATCCACCGCATCAGGGACATGTTCATGTCACGCGAGAGGCTATGAAGGCATTTGGGTTGGATCGGGTATGGTGGCTGGTATCCCCAGGAAATCCCCTGAAAGCACGCGGGCCAGGGCCATTGGCGGAGCGTGTCCGGGCCGCGCAGAACGTGATGCAACATCCGCGTGTCGAGGTCACGGATATCGAAGCGGTGACGGGGACCCGGGCGACCGCAGATACTCTGGCGGCATTGCAGCGATTTTATCCGCAGGTACGGTTCGTATGGATCATGGGGGCTGACAATCTTGCCCAGTTCCACCTCTGGAAAGACTGGCGAACCATCATGGATAACGTGCCTGTCGGTGTTGTCGCACGCCCAGGTGATCGTATTTCAGCGCGAATGTCTCCGGCGGCCAAGGTCTATGCGACGTATCGCATAGACGGGCAGGCGCGGCATCTTCTGGGGCGGGCGCAGGCCCCGGCGTGGTGTTTTGTCAATGTCCCAATGCTTGATGTGAGTTCAACTGAACTTCGCAATCGCGGCATCACGGCGAATGGGGTGTTGCCGGAATAGCCCCCACCGGAGCATAATCCTTTTGACCGGTTGTTCGCCCGCGATCTGTAGGATTTTAATTGGCTATGGCTGATCGTTTCACACGTCGTTTTGTTTTGGCTGGCCTTGGGGCGGCGATGGCTCCGGGCGTTGCCCTGGCAAATGCACCGCTGGTTTCCCTTAGGCCGCAACTCCGGGGCGCGCAACCGCTAGGGGCGGAACGTCTGATACAAGCTGCGGGTTTGCGCGGTGAGGTTGCTTTCGCCGTTGCCGATGCGCAGACCGGGGTCGAGTTGGAAGCGGTTGGAGGAGATCTCGGCTTGCCGCCAGCGAGCGTGGCAAAAGCACTGACCGCGCTTTACGCGTTGGATGTTCTGGGCCCGGAATTCCGCTTTGAGACAAAGCTGGTTGCGGATGGCACCATTGAAAATGGCGTTTTGAATGGCGACCTGATCCTTGTGGGTGGCGGCGACCCATTGTTGGATACAGATGCGTTGGCAACGATGGCAGCCAATCTGCGCGAGGTTGGGATCACCGAAGTTCGGGGCGCATTCAAAGTGTATGATGGGGCGTTGCCTTACGTGTTCAGCATTGATCCGGGGCAACCTGACCATTTGGGTTACAGCCCTGCCATCAGCGGGATATCCCTAAACTTCAACCGTGTTCATTTTGAATGGAAACGGGCCGGAACCAACTACGATGTGACCATGGATGCGCGCAGCGCTCGGTATAAGCCCGCGGTGGACATGGCGACGATGTGGGTCGAAGCCCGCAAGGCCCCGATCTACACCTATGAAGCCAGTGCCCGGCAGGATCGCTGGACTGTTGCGCGCGCTGCCCTTGGCAACGGCGGAGCGCGATGGCTACCGGTGCGCAAACCCGCCCTTTATGCGGGAGATGTGTTTCGGACGCTTGCCCGGTCCAACGGGATTGTCTTGGATCGGGTGCAAGTGACGCGCCAAGCGCCAGTCGGTCTTGCTTTGGTTGTGCATAACAGCGATCAGCTGGACAGCATTTTGCGCGGAATGCTCAAATACTCGACCAATATCACTGCCGAAATGGTGGGTATGACGGCATCAAGAGCGCGTGGCGCGGAATTGCAGAGTCTGACGGATTCGGCGGATGAGATGAACCTTTGGGCCGCCGAGACTTATGGGGTTGATGGCGTCGCAATGGTGGATCACTCGGGATTGGGGGATGCGTCGCGCATTGCCCCGAGCGCTCTGGTCAAGATGCTGGTCGCGGCGCAAAAATCTGGCGCGCTGCGCCCCTTGCTGAAACGGTTTAATCTAACTGACAGTCAAGGCCGGCCGGTCAAGAACCACCCAATCAAGGTGGACGCCAAAACCGGAACTTTGAATTTCGTGTCCGGCCTGGGTGGGTTTATTACGACGCCTGACGGGTCTGAACTGGCTTTCGCCATCTTTACCGCCGATGTTGATCATCGCGCAAAAATACCACGCTCTCAACGCGAACGCCCGTCAGGCGCACGAAGTTGGAATAGCCGGTCGCGCAGATTGCAGCGCGCCCTCATTGCAAGATGGGGAACCCTAAGCGGCAGTTAAGTCGTGTGACGCGCACGCGCGCCACGCTCGATCGCTGCAGCATGCAAGCGGTCGATATTCAACTCGTACCGGATTTCTTCCAACAAACGCAGCTCGGTTTCCGCCAGCGACCCATCAGCGGCTGCCACGTCGCAGGCCAGTGCATAGGCTGTTTCGTTCAATCGCGCGGGCAGGTTTTCGCGGATCAGGCCGAACAATGCATCTAACCCGTCCTCTTGCTCGAACAGGTCGAACACGATTTGCGATACGCGCCGGGTGCGGTCGGCATCGTATTCTGCAAAAACCGGCAGCATGTTCACCGCGCCTTCGATTTTGACCAATTCAGCCGTGCGAATGGTTTCGTCCGACGCTGAAATCGCCACCATGATCGCAACAAGGCAATCCTGCGGGGACATCGGGTGAGGCACTTGATCGGTCATGGCGGGGTCCTGATAAAGCTGTTCTGAGGGCGCACGATAGGAGGGACCGGGATCGGGTTCAACGCATTTCGGCGGCCAAAGCGTCACAGGATGGGTAGAGGTCCGCGCGTTTTCGTCTGACGTAATACGAAATTGCTGCGCGTATCTCGGACGAGGCCGAACTTCAGTAAGCGCTGCATAATGAAATGCTCAAGGTCTTCGGGCGTACGCGCATAGACTTTCAGGATGAAGTCGTGATCTCCGGTAATCGATGCGCATTCGACGATCTGGGGTTCTGTCTCGACCAGACGCAGGAAGGACGCGATGCTGTCTTCTTGGTGGTCTTTCAGGGCGATGTGAACGTAGGCGATCGCGTTCAGCCCCACCGATTTTGCGGGCACACGCGCGGCATATCCTGCGAGGATGCCCGTTGCCTCAAGATCCCTCACGCGCCGCCAGCATTGCGAGGCCGACAGCCCGGTCCGGTCGGCGAGATCCTGCATGGACAGACGTCCGTCTGACTGAAGCTCTTGTAGAATGGCGATGTCGGCAGGATGAAGGATTTGGGTCATAATTTTATAATTATCGAAATGTTTTAGTCAAAAATCCAGCAATTACTCACGCCATGAAGTCAATTTTACCACGAGTATGGGCTAAAATTCTATCAAGGAGGACGTTCCATGCCCAAATCCACCAAATACGTGGCCAAACAGGCCGACGCGCGCGGCCATATTGCCTATACCGCCGAAGAGGATGCGGTTTGGGCGGACCTTTATGCAGCCCAGCAGAAAAATGTGCAGCGCTACATGGCGCAAGACTATCTGGACGGGTTGAAGCGGTTGGAGATGCCCAAGACCCGCGTTCCGTCCTGTGCGGATATATCCGAGCGTCTTCTGGACCTGACCGGGTGGCGGGTTCAACCGGTTCCGGCGCTGATCGGGTTCAAGACCTTCTTTGGTATGCTGGCGGATCGAGTTTTTCCTGCAGCCTCGTTCATCCGGTCGCGGGAGGATTTTGACTATATTGAAGAACCCGACATCTTTCACGAAATCTTCGGCCACACGCCCCTACTGAGCGACCTGCGTTTTGCGGCTTTCAGCCATGCGATTGGCAAGGCCGGGGTGCAGGCGGGGGACAAGGACTATGCGTGGCTGATACGCCTCTATTGGTTTTCGATTGAATTTGGATTGCGCCGACAGGACGGGCAGATAAAGGCGCTGGGCTCGGGGCTGGCGTCCTCGCCCACGGAACTGGTCTATGCTGTGGAAAGCGACATTCCTGACCGGGACCCGTTCGATATCCCGACAATCTTGCGCACGCCTTATCGGATCGACATGCACCAGATGGGGTATTTTGTACTGGGCGACCCCGAAGAACTGTTTACCGCCGCTGATAGGGATCTGCTGGCTGATGTGCATGAGGCACAGCGTTTGGGTCTTTTGCCTAATAAGTTTCCGCCGAAAGTAACGGCAGCCGAGTAAGCCGCAGTCCGGGTTTCCGTTCAGAAAAACAGCGCGCTTTATTGACTCATGCTGCACCGGCACAATAGGAGGGGCCGGTCGGGTCGCATGGGGCGTCCGGCGCTGTATTTCCCGATGGAGCACCTAAAAATGTCTGAACTGCGTGAAACCGCGATGTCGTCCAAGGCCTGGCCTTTCGAAGAGGCGCGCCGGGTCCTCAAACGCTACAGACAAGGTGCGCCTGAAAAGGGGTATGTGCTGTTCCAAACCGGCTATGGCCCGTCGGGCCTGCCGCATATCGGTACCTTTGGCGAGGTCGCGCGGACCTCGATGGTGCGGCATGCGTTTGAACAGATCAGCGATATCCCGACCAAGCTGATATGCTTCTCAGATGACATGGACGGCTTTCGCAAGGTTCCGACCAATGTGCCGATGCAGGACGAACTGAAAGAAGACCTGCATCTGCCGCTCACCAAAGTGCGCGACCCGTTTGGCACGCATGAAGGGTTCGCGCAGCACAACAACGCGATGCTGTGCGATTTTCTGGATAGTTTTGGGTTCGAGTATGAATTTGCCTCGGCCACTGATTACTACACCAGCGGAAAGTTTGATGAGACGCTGCTGACCGCGCTGGAGCGCTTCGACAAGATACAAGAAATCATGCTGCCGACCCTCGGGCCCGAGCGGCGCGAGACCTATTCATGCTTCTTGCCGATCAGCCCGAAAACCGGCCACGTGCTGCAAGTGCCGACGCTGGAACGTAACGTAGCCAAAGGCACGATTGTTTATCAGGAGCCTGATGGCGAAAAGGTCGAAATCCCGGTCACGGGAGGCAACGTCAAGATGCAGTGGAAGCCCGACTGGGCTATGCGTTGGGCCGCGCTGGGCGTGGATTATGAGATGTCCGGCAAAGACCTGATCGATTCAGTCACGCAGTCGTCGAAAATTTGCCGAGCGCTGGGCAAACAGCCGCCCGAAGCGCTCAGCTATGAGCTGTTCAATGATGAGCAGGGGCAGAAGATCTCGAAGTCCAAGGGCAATGGCTTGTCGATGGAAGAGTGGCTGACTTATGCCGCACCCGAAAGCCTGTCGTATTTCATGTACCAAAAGCCCAAGACGGCCAAGCGTCTGTATTTCGACGTCATTCCCAAGGCTGTGGACGAGTATCATCAGCAGCTGCGCGCCTATCCCGGGCAAGAGCTGAAGGCGCAGTTGAACAACCCTGTCTGGCATATCCATGGCGGTGAGGTTCCCGAATCCACGCTGATGGTGCCGTTTGCCATGCTGCTGAATCTGGCTTCAGTATCTGGTGCCGAGGACAAAGAGGCGCTCTGGGGCTTTATCCGCCGCTACGCGCCGGAGGCTACGGCTGAGACCCATCCCGATCTGGATCAGGCGGCCGGGTTCGCCGTTCGCTACTTCAACGATTTCGTCAAACCTACCCGTCAGCACCGCGCACCCACCGATCAGGAACGTGAGGCGCTGGAGGCGTTGAAAGCTGCGCTTGAGGCTTATGACGGCCCGATTGAGGATGAGGCGCTGCAATCGGTGGTCTATTCCATCGGGCGCGAGCGGTTTGATCCGATGCGCGGCTGGTTCACGGCCCTGTACGAAGTGCTGCTGGGTGCGTCGCAAGGTCCGCGCTTTGGCGGGTTCATCGCACTGTATGGCGTGCCCGAAACCATCGCTCTGATCGACAAGGCTCTGGCCGGAGAACTGGTCTGATTTGACCTGATGCCGTGTGGGGCTACCCTTGGTTTAGGAGGTAGCCCCATGCGTCGACTATTGCTTGCTTTGTCCCTGAGTGCAGGTCTGGCCACGGGTGCGTTTGCCCAGAATGCCGAGATCGAGGCCAATATCGCCGCCCAGATACAGGCGTTTCAGGCGGATGATTTCGCTACCGCTTTCACCTTTGCCAGCCCCAACATCCAACGTCTGTTTCAAACACCCGAGAATTTCGGCGTGATGGTCAAGCGCGGCTATCCGATGGTTTGGCGTCCGTCGGATGTGCGGTTCCTGGAACTGCGCGAAATCTCAGGGCTGCTGTGGCAGAAGGTGATGATCACCGACGTCGACGGCCGGGTGCATATTCTGGACTATCAGATGGTGCAGCGTGAAAACGGCTGGAAGATCAATGGCGTGCAGCTTCTGGGTAACGGCGATCCGTCGGCCTGATGCAACACCAACGTGCGCTGGCATGAGCGTCGGTTAATTCCTTTTCCTTACTCAGACTTATGCGTTCGGGGCATTCCCCGGGACACTGGGTTAATGCGCGTAGCTTTTGGCTGTGGCGCGATTGGGAAAGGGATTTCTATGAACAAGGCAATCACCGACGGCATTGTGTTCATGCCGCCTGCTTTCGCAAACGGTTTGAACGTCTGGTCCAGCGGAGACGGCACACCGGGGTCGCCCACTTATAACGGATCGGGCACTGGCGCGTTCGTTCCTGCGGATGCGGATTTTGGCGGCTGTCTCGAAATCCTGAAGGTCAGCGCCACGCAAAAGCTGCGGTACATGGGTCAGACACCTTTGCAGCCGGGGTGTTATCTTCAGATCAAAGTGAGGGTGAAAGCGATCAGCGGTCCCTTGCCCGAAGTTCGGATCGCCGCATGGGCAGGGGGTGCAGGTGACTCGCATGTGACAGGAGTGATCGAACAAGGCCCCGCAACCCAGCTTTCGGGATATGGCAGGGTTCAGGAAATCACCGCGATTGTTGGCACGGGTCAGCGCAACGGTGTTGATATGCCGTGGGGCGTCGCAGCGCTGTACGGCCACTTCGGATTGGACTTGGTCGGGTCAAACGGTGCCGTTGTTCGCGTTGATGATATCGAGATCACCGATGTCACAAGTGTTTTCCTACGCGATATGATCAGCCTTGTGGATGTGCGTGACTTCGGTGCGATTGGTGATGGCGTCGCAGATGATACGGCTGCATTTGTGGCTGCTGATCAGGCGGCGGCCGGGCGTCGTGTTTTCGTGTCAGAAGGGACATATGCGCTGACGCAAAACACGACCATCGCTTCTGAAATCGAGTTTGAAGGCACTGTCACAATGCCTGACGACAAGATGTTGCTATTGACGAAAAACTTTGATCTGCCCGCCTACATCACGGCTTTTGGGGACGAAGAGCTGGCCTTTAAAAAAGCGTTTCAGGCGTTGCTGAACAATTCGGATCATGAATCGCTAGACATGGGTGGGCGCAAAATTTCGGTCAACGGTCCGATAGATATGGCTGCGGCGGTTCCAAACCGACAGAGTGGTTTTTCCACGCGCCGCGTCATCCGAAACGGCCAGTTTGATGTGAAAAGCAATTCGGCTTGGGATACCGAAACTTTCACTTCGGTCGCCACCTATAACCCTTCGGACCCGACTCGCCTGACCAATGTCGCCAATGTGGCCAATATACCGGTTGGTGCGTTGGTTCAGGGAAACGGCGTTGGTCGCGAAATATATGTCCGGTCCAAAAACGTGGGCGCGGGTGAAATTAGGTTGAACGCCCCCATTTTTGACGCCGCTGGCACCCAAAATTTCACGTTTTATTCGTTCAAGTATCTTTTGGATTTCATCGGCTTTGGCACTCTGCGCAAGTTCGGCATGGAGGAGATTGAGTTTCAGTGCAACGGTCGCTGTAGCGCGATCCGGCTTGCTCCGTCCGGGAGTACCTTTGCGGTGGCCAACTGTTTCATAAGCCGTCCGAAGGACCGGGGCATCACCTCGATTGGAACGGGATGTCAGGGAATGCTGATTGATAATTGTCAGTTCCTGTCGAGCGAGGAGTCGTTCAATGTGCCGGACCGCAGGTCCATTGCCTTGAATGCGACGGCCAATGACGTCAAATTGCGACACAACCGAGCTGTCAGGTTCCAAAGTTTCGCTGTTCTGGCGGGGACGAACAACCTGGTGCTTGGTAACCATTTCTTCCAAGGGGACAGTATTGCCCAAGGCGTGCGCAGCGCAGGGCTTGTCATGATTGGCACATATAACAGCTCGACCATTTCCGAGAGCTACGTCGACAACTGTTTTGTGCAATGGACGAACGAGAGGGATGCGAACCCGACTTACACGGCCGGGTTTTCGTTCAGTGCCATGACCATCACTGACAATATCTTTTACTGCAACGAGGTTGCGCCGTGGTTCAGCAATATCGTGATCCGCCCGCATGGCCCCGGGCATTTCCTGAATGGAGTCGTCATTGCTGGGAACAAATTCCGGTCGGTCAACGGGACTATTGATCGGGCTGAACGCGTGGACACGACTTTTGCGGGGCTGAACCATTTTAGGCATCTGAACGTAAGTGTCAGGGACAACACGTTTCACGGCGTTACGACCAAGGTCGAAAATCCTTTGCGTTTGCGGTTTTCGCAGAACTCAAACTCGCAAGTGTGGGGAGTTTGGGCTCAAGGGCGTTTACCATTTGGGGGAAAAGCACGTGGGTGTGATGCGGTCACAGTCCTGGGGCCGCTAAGGAATAGTTTTGGGCAAATCGTGCATGACACGCCTTATGTCCAACTTGAGCAAGGTGCAGGCAATGACGTGATCAACCTTCGCTGGTCGCAGTCACTTCGCGGAACGGTGTCTACCATGATCCGAATGGAGGTCTGATCTGCGGGTTTCAGAAATCCGCCCATATTGCGACCTTGATGCCCATATCATTGCGGGCATCTTTTCGTTCCAACCCCAGAACCCATGTTGTCGGTCTGTCCTGCTTGCGGATCATGACTGAAGGGCGCACACGCCAATACAACGGGTCCCCGGAGCGATAGGATGTTTCTATCTGCAACAGCGGGTTGAGCAATCTGGGTGCGGACAGACCGGTCGTAATATCCAGCTTTCTGAAAAGCGCATCGTGAGTTCGGTATTCCAGCGTTGTGTCAATTGCGACCCACCCGCTGCCCCAGCCGGTCTGGAAACCTTTGCCATAGGACAGTGTCGCCTTGTAAAGGGCCCATGCGTCACGGTGTCGATGATGCACTCCGACGCCGAGCTCTGCTGCGAAGCGCCCTATATTGTTCAGATCGGCAACCGGAACGCGGGCGAAAACGGTGGCGTGCCCATAAATGTCACGGTTTTCTTCAAAGTCGAAACCCAGTGTCAGGTTCTCGCGGTACCCCCATTCCGCATACAGAGCTGACTTATAGTCGTACCCGTAGTCATCTGTGAAAACTGTGACCGACGCGGCAGTAAATGCCGAGTCCTTGGCGCGCAGCCAGGCGCCTGGCCACGCGGGGGACGCCATAAACAACAGAGCAAAAAGACAGCCAAGCCGGAACATGCGCAAAGCATCGGGCAGCATAGTTAACGGAACGTTAGTTATTCTTACTTTTTCGCAAATACCGGTTTGTGGCGCACCGTTCAGGAAACCCCGGGACCTTTTTAGAACTTGTGTTAGGCTCGACCAGAACAAGGGAGATTCCAGATGCCGCACATCGCGAAAAATGCCAGCGTCCAGACCGTAATCACCACATTCGAGATGACGCCGGGCACATGTCATGACCTGCTTGAAGCGCTGACCGATGCCTATGCCGAGTTCATTTCTAAGCAGCCGGGGTTCATCGCCGCAGGTTTACATGTCAATGATGCACAAACTCGGATTGCCAACTATTCGCAATGGGAACGGCGCGAGGATTTCCTGGCCATGCTACGCACGCCGGAAATGCGCGACCGCAATCGTAGAATAAACGAAATGTGCAAAAGCTTCGAGCCGGTGATGTATGACGTTGCCGAAACATTTGGTACTTAGTGACCTAAATCAAAGCCGACCCCTTGGTATTGGTGCAAATTTCCGATGAATGAAACGGAGGTACGCGTCATGTATCACAATATTTTGGTCCCGATTTCCTTTGATGCAGAACGGGATATTTCCGGCCCTTTGAAACTGGCAGAGGTTTTGGCAACGCCAGATGCTCAGGTCACTCTACTTCACGTGGTTGAACATATCCCCAACTATGCCATCTCGTACATGCCACCCGAGTATCTGACCGAGGCGCGTAAAGCGCTTCAGGCCGAGTTGGACAGCCTTGCCGCCAAATTGCCCAATGCAAAGGGTATCGTGATCGAGGGGCATTCAGGCCGTACTATCCTGGATTGGGCCAGTGAGCATAAACCTGACTTGATCATTATGGCATCGCACCGCCCAGGTATGCAGGACTTGCTGTTGGGCTCTACGGCGAACCACGTTGTGCGGCACGCGGCGTGTGCGGTTCATGTTGTGCGTTGATCGGCTCGAATATCTTCAGGGGCAAGGCGCCATGCCTTGCCAAAACCGCCGTTCAACAGCGCGTCAGTGACAGCAAAGCGGACAAATCTGAAATCCGAAAAATCGACATACAGCTTGGCTTTTGGGCGTTGGCTTAGGTAGCTGTTACGTAGGTCAAAGTGTTCAGGTGTACCGGGCACGACAAATCCGGCTTGAGCATGCAGGGTCAGCCGCGGATGGGTCAGCGGATCGCCGGTGTCGCCGGGTTCACCAACTAAAATGGCGCAGTTTGGATATGCGGTCAGGGCGCGCGTATGATCGGCTAACGCAGAGATCAGCGTCATGGGCAATCCATCTGGTGCCATGGCCAGCGCGATCCGAGAGACAGATGGCAACCCTGTATCCGGGCGGTTTACCGCCAACGCCCCGAAGGTCGCCGACGCAATAAGGTCGTAGGCCAGTTTTCGGGCGTGATCATCTACGGCTCGAAAAGGGTTCGTTTCTGTCATTCTGTGCCCCGCCTGCTCTGGTCCAAATTACTTTAACCTTTGATGTCTCGGTTCGCGACAGTTCCGATCACCAAAACTTAATCACTCGTGTTCGGACTCAGGGGGCTCGGAATTGCCACAAACCGTGTATACTCAGGCCGTATGACGACCCGAGAATCCTCCCTGCGTCCGGTCTTTACCGATCCGACCTGCCCAGAACGCCAGCGGCGTGCGGAAGTGACCCGTAAAAGGGCGCTGTCACCGGTTCGGATTATGCTGATGATTTTGATGCTTCCGGTCACAACTGCGGCGATTGCGCTGAGCGTGTTCATACGCACATCGGATTTTGAGCGCGAAGAGGCCGTATTTCACCTTGCGGCGCTTGTCGGAGGGTGCCACGCGGCGCAAAAAATCCTGCCCGGCCCGTATTACGAAGGGCAGCCTGGCTATCATTTGCGCAATGACCCGGATGCAGATGGAATCGCATGCGACTCTGGCCGACAAAGCGCGGTAGATACGCCTTTGCAAGCGGAGAAACAGGTCGGTAACGCCAGATTCCTGCGCCCCTGATCCCTGCATGACCCGCGACGAGTTCAACCGTTTCTGCGACACTCTCAAAGCGACCACCCATGTGGTGCAATGGGGTGATGCGGATGTTTGGAAAGTGGGTGACAAGGTGTTTGCGATCTGCGGCTGGAACAATGGCCAGGATGCTTTCACCTTCAAAGCCACCGATCTCGCCTTTGAAGTTCTAAGTGACGAGCCCGGTATCCGCCCAGCGCCCTATCTGGCTTCGCGCGGGATGAAATGGCTGCAGGTACACGAGGAACGCGGGATGAGTGACGCGTCGCTGCGCGAACATATCGTGACCTCTTATGATCTGGTCGTTGCGAAGCTGACTAAAAAGTTGCGGGCAGAGCTGGGGGTTTAACCCTTCATCGCCTGCAGCAATTCCAGCAACTGTTTGCGGTCATCATCATCGGCGTAGTCACCGGTAGCCAGACGCTCGGCAATGCGCAGGCGCAGGCGTTCCTGTTGGGTGCGGACCTCTTCACCTGCGGTCTCAGCCAAGGTTTTCATGATCGCCGCCACGGCCTTCTGGCGCTTGGTGGTTGGGTTGGCGATGTAATCCACAAGGCTCTGCTGCCCGGAATCGAGGATGTTTTCGGCCAGATCGCGCAACTGCTCACCATTGGGCAGCAGCGGGGCGGGGGTGTCCTCGGGCGGCAGGATTTCCGGCGCGCTGCGCGGAGTTTCGGCCAATGCATTCGCGCCGTCGACAAAGGCCTCGGTAATCATCCGCGTGATCCTGATCGCACGCGGGTCCTTGAACAGGGCCGAGGCGATGGCCACGCCGTAGTCGGTATAGACCCAAGGATTGACCCGCCGCCCACCGCGCCCCTTGGGTTTTGAAATCACATTTTGTGATTGCAACTCGGCGACTTCGGCATCGGTCAGTTGAAAGCGGTAGCCCTCGAACAGGTCCTTGTTGCGCGACACGGCCTGATTGAAGGCGCTGACGGATTTTCCATAGAACTGTGCCAGATCCTCGGCCAGCACCACGCGGGTGCCACGCACGCGGTGAATGGCGCTTTGGACCTCATGCGTGCTGGGCAAGGTGTTCGTCATGGCAACCGTTTGGAATCACAATTTGTGATTTCAAACGTGAAGCAGAGAGCGCTGGGCTGCAACTGTGAAGTGTCAGCCGTCGCAAATTGCTGAGGCTTAAAGTTGAAATTACCTCGAATAACAAACTCTCAATATGAGATTATTTAGCGGCGTGTTAATATGTTCTTGGCGAGGTTGCACAAACCCAGCACAGCGCAATCTCGTCCCATGAGGGAGGAAAATGATGTTTGCGCGAATTACTCAATTTAAAATGAAGCCCGGCACCCGTGACGCCGCAACTGAGAAGATGAATGCACTGAAATCCGAAATTATGGGCATGCCCGGCATGCACAGCTTTACCAATGTCATGAATGAAGACGGTTCAGGCTATGTGATCTCTGTGGTCGAGAGTGAGGAAACATCGAACGCGAACGCCTCGAAAGTGGCCGAGCTCTGGGGGCATTTTGCTGAATTTATGGAAGGCCCTCCCTCACCAGTTGGGTATGATGTGATTGCCCATTGGGATAAGGGGTGAGCACGGACCCGCGCGAGAAGCACTCGCGCGGGGTATGGGCGTTCGAGACTTATGCAATCAAACTAAATACCGTGGAAACGCGCTGAGGCAAAAATCAGGAATGGTCATATTCCGGATGGGTTATGACAGTTGAGCCCCAGCACATTCGCGGAAAATCCGCACCGGGTCAGCAGCGCCGTCCAGCGAGAATGTGGCCACATGATCCTGTGTGTATGCGTAGGCTATTTGGTTGTACTCCAACCCATCAAGCACGTTTCCGAAACCCGTATTTGTAACCGTCAATGACTTTGCGTCGTCGGAAAGAATATGGCGGGATGTGGCAATTTCGATTGGGGACGATCCTTCGAAGCGCATTGCGAACCACGGAGTCTGTGTCCAATCAGAGTTCGCTTGGGTCACGGTGATTGTATAAAGCGGCTTGGACGGCTCGTAGGTAAGGAATATTTTCGCCGCGTCGGTCTCGTGCGACAGGGTGCAAATTTCATCAACGGTTACATCCCACGCGTAGGCAGGGGTGCTGAGGATCATTAATAACAAAACGGCTCGCATAACCTGAACCTAGCTACAGAACACCGTTGGGCAAGGTGACAGAATCAAATTTCGCCACGCGCGGCATCTTTGAATTACGTCTTTAACGGTCTACCGTTTCCTCCGCTTCACATTCCCACCCCGCTGACCCGGCCTGCCAGCCGTTGACCGTCCGCGCGCTTTCACTGCGTCTTCCGAGGCCTTCTCGACCACCCATTGCCGCGCCATGGGGTCGTCGGCGACGGCCAGATCGACCGCTTCCAGACGTTTGATCTCATCCCGGATGTTGGCGGCCTCTTCAAATTCCAGATTCTCGGCAGCTTTGCGCATTTGTTCGCGCAGGCCGTCCAGATGCGCCTCAAGGTTCGCGCCGTGCATCGGTTTGTCGATGGTGGCGGTGACGCGGTTCATGTCGACGTCGCCCTCATAAAGCCCGGCCAGAACGTCCTCGACATTCTTCTTCACCGTCTCGGGCGTGATGCCGTGTTCCTCGTTATAGGCGATCTGTTTGGCGCGGCGGCGGTTGGTCTCATTCAGCGCGCGTTCCATGGAACCGGTGATCTTGTCGGCATACATGATCACCCGGCCATCGGCGTTCCGCGCGGCGCGGCCGATGGTCTGAACCAGAGAGGTCTCGGACCGCAGGAAGCCTTCTTTGTCGGCGTCCAGAATGGCGACCAGCCCGCATTCGGGGATGTCCAAACCTTCGCGCAGCAGGTTGATGCCGATCAGGACGTCGAAGGCCCCTAAGCGCAGGTCGCGCAGGATTTCGATTCGCTCGATCGTGTCGATATCCGAGTGCATGTAGCGCACCTTGATGCCCTGTTCGTGCATGTATTCGGTCAGGTCCTCGGCCATGCGTTTGGTCAGCGTCGTGACCAGCGTACGGAACCCGTTGGCGGTGACTTTGCGTACCTCGTCCAGCAAATCATCGACCTGCATGCTGACGGGGCGGATTTCAACCTCGGGGTCCAGCAGGCCGGTGGGGCGGATCACCTGTTCGGTGAAGACACCGCCGGTCTGTTCGATCTCCCACTTGGCAGGGGTGGCCGAGACGAAGACGGATTGCGGGCGCATGGCGTCCCATTCCTCGAACTTCAGCGGGCGGTTGTCCATGCAGGACGGGAGGCGGAACCCATGTTCGGCCAGCGTGAATTTGCGCCGATAGTCGCCCCGGTACATGCCGCCGATCTGCGGGACGCTGACGTGGGATTCGTCCGCGAAGACAATGGCGTTGTCCGGGATGAACTCGAACAGGGTCGGGGGCGGTTCGCCCGGCGCGCGGCCCGTCAGATAGCGCGAGTAGTTCTCGATCCCGTTGCAGACGCCGGTGGCCTCAAGCATTTCCAGATCGAAATTGGTGCGCTGTTCCAGACGCTGGGCCTCCAGCAGCTTGCCTTCGCCCACCAATTGGTCCAGCCGAATGCGCAGTTCCTTTTTGATCCCGATGATTGCCTGCTGCATCGTTGGTTTCGGCGTCACGTAGTGGGAGTTTGCGTAGACCCGCACCTGCTCCATCGTCGCGGTGCGCTCGCCGGTCAGCGGGTCGAATTCGGTGATCTGTTCCAGTTCTTCGCCGAAGAAGGACAGCTTCCATGCACGGTCCTCAAGGTGGGCGGGCCAGATTTCGAGGCTGTCACCGCGAACACGGAACGAACCGCGCTGAAACGCCTGATCGTTGCGGCGGTATTGCTGGGCCACCAGATCCGCCATCACCTGCCGCTGATCATACTCGCTGCCCACCTTCAGGTCCTGCGTCATCGCCCCATAGGTCTCGACCGAACCGATACCGTAGATGCAAGACACCGAGGCCACGATGATCACGTCATCCCGCTCCAGCAGCGCGCGGGTGGCCGAGTGGCGCATCCGGTCGATCTGTTCGTTGATCTGGGATTCTTTTTCTATGTAGGTATCGCTACGCGGCACATAGGCCTCGGGCTGGTAATAGTCATAGTAGCTGACGAAATACTCGACCGAGTTTTCGGGGAAGAAGCCTTTGAACTCACCATAGAGCTGCGCGGCCAACGTCTTGTTGGGCGCAAGGATGATGGCGGGGCGCTGGGTTTCCTCGATCACCTTGGCCATAGTGAAGGTCTTGCCTGTGCCGGTCGCGCCCAGCAAAACCTGATCACGTTCACCGTCCTGAACGCCGCCCGCCAGTTCCTTGATGGCCGTTGGCTGATCCCCTGCGGGCGCAAAATCAGTGTGCATGACAAATGCCTTGCCGCCTTCAAGCTTCAGGCGGGCGCGGACATCTTCAGAGATCAGTTGCGTCTTGTCGGAATGTGCATAGGCCATAAGGGGGGATTCCTTTCGGGCCTGATTTTGGTCTGTTTTTGTTCTTGTTCAAGGGGGCATTTCCAATCGCTTCAATTGCGACAATTGCGGGCTTGTCCGGGCGGCGCGTCTGACGCATAAACACCCCTAGCCAAGCGAGTACGGAGAGGCGACATGCGCGCACGGATTTACCAACCTGCAAGGAATGCCATGACTTCGGGAATGGCCAAGACCCGCAAGTGGGTTCTGGAATATGCTCCTGCGTCTTCGCGCGAGGTTGATCCGCTGATGGGTTGGACGTCGTCGTCCGATACGCAGACACAGGTGCGCCTGAAATTCGATACCAAGGAAGAGGCGCTGGACTACGCCAAAGACAACAGTATCGAAGCCACTGTCAGCGAGCCGCATAAGCGCAAACCAAATCTGCGTGCACGTGGGTATGGCGAGAACTTCGCTACCGACCGGCGCGCGCCCTGGACGCACTGAATGGTCCACATTCGCCTGGCTGATCCCACCTCGGATGGTGTGCGGCAACTGGTGCAGGCTCACTTTGCACATAGTGAAACGGCAGGACCGGCTGAAAGCAACCATACTATGGATGCGCAGGGACTGGCCGGGCCGGACATGCGGTTTTGGGCTGTGTACAACGACAGCAGGCCTGTCGGATGCGGCGCGCTGAAAACATTGCCGGACGGCACCGCCGAGGTGAAGTCCGTACATGTTCTTTCATCTGAACGGGGGAAAGGGCTGGCGCGCGAGATAATGAACCACCTGGCAACTTTGGCGCGGGCCGAGGGCGTTTCGGCATTGGTTCTTGAAACCGGAGCGGCGCATCTTGGGGAATATGACGCCGCACGTAAGCTCTATGAAGCTCTGGGCTACGCATATTGCGGACCGATTTACGGATATGAGGCAGACCCAAATAGCGCGTTCATGCGATTGGACCTTAACCCAAAGGCTTGAAACTCGGCCGCGCGTCAGGGCCGCAATTACCGCGTTGACTTATGGGTTGGCGTTGTCCAATAAAAGCGAACTTGCGCCCACGTAATTCAACTGGATAGAATATCCGACTTCTAATCGGGCTGTTGGGGGTTCGAGTCCTCCCGTGGGCGCCATTTCATCTGATGGCTGAGTCTTGACTAAAAAAGACCGAACCCTTGGCGACTAGCCAAGGGGATTTGCCAACACTGTCGCGATGGCTTGTGCCTATTTGGCGAAAACCAGCCGAGCCAGAAAATACAATCCAACCACTGTGATGATCAGGAAAACCGGGTTCCCGACGATTTGACCGATCCAGGTTGATACGCCGAATTCTCCGAAATTGAACCCGCCCAAACTGAATTTCGATGTAATTCCATAATCAAACATTTTGACAGCACCCCACAAAACAATGGGTCATTATGACATAAATTTTGTAAAAATTCTTCGTCTCAGGTGAGTGATACGTAAGTGTCTGAAAATTAAGATCTTACACCACCCATGCTTTTTTGGGAGCGTGAAGGCGCGCCACCAGAATCACCCAGGTTTCAGAAAGGTTTCTGACTTCGAAACGTTTGAAATCGTGAAGGTATCATACGATCTTCGATCTGCAATCGAGTCTGAGTAGCGCTTGTGACTTGCAATACGGATGCCCCGACCGCGAGAAAAAGCATTGCAACCGGTTGCAAAAATGAACATTGTTACGCTGAGAAGAGGATTCGGGAGGCCCCCATGCTAAAGATCGGACTACTGGGAGCAGGACGTATCGGACGCGTGCATGCAGATGCAATCGCCGGGCATCCCCAGTCCGAGTTGGTGGCAATTTCTGACGCAGTGACCGAGGCGGCGGATACATTGGCGACCCAATACGGCGCCAAAGCGGCCAGTTCTGAGGAAATTATCGCTGATTCCTCGATAGATGCGGTCCTCATTGCTACGCCAACCGACACGCATTCCGATTTGATCCAAGCCGCAACCAGCGCGGGAAAGGCTGTTCTGTGCGAAAAGCCAGTGGATTTGGATCTAGAGCGTGCTCAAGCCTGTCAAATGGCGGTTGCTGAGACAGCTCAACCTGTGATGATCGGGTTTAATCGTCGGTTCGATCCCAGCTTTTCGGCCCTTAAAGCTGCGGCTGATCAGGGGGAGATCGGAAAGCCCGAGATGCTATCTATCACTAGCTTCGATCCTGCGCCTCCTCCGATCAGCTATGTCAAAGTGTCTGGCGGCCTGTTCCGCGACATGATGATACACGATTTTGATATGGCGAACTATTTGATGGGGCAGTTGCCGGAACAGATTTCTGCCATTGGCAGCGCGATCGTCGATCCCGAAATCGGACAAGCAGGCGACGTGGATACGGCTGTTGTAACAATGACTTACAGCAGCGGTCAGATCGCCGTCATCAAGAATTCACGGCGTGCGGTCTACGGTTATGATCAGCGGATCGAGTTGTTGGGGTCCGACGGATTACTGCAAGCCAACAACGTATTGGAAAACGCTGTGGTGAAATCCACGGCTCAAGGCGTCACAGGTGCCAAGCCAACGTATTTTTTCCTTGAGCGTTATATGCCAGCGTACCGCGCCGAATGGGATGCGTTTGTGAGGGCAGCGCAACACTCTTCACCTATTCCGGTCACTCTTGCAGACGGAGTGGCCGCCCTAGCCATGGCCGAGGCCGCGACCCGTTCGCTGCGATCTGGCCGGGCAGTTACCCTATCTGATGTTTTGAAACCGGTTGCAAAATGAGTCGATATACGGAAACTGGGAACAGCTCCGTCAGCTTCCGGAGTGGAGGAGATTCGGTCCGTCCGAATGATTGGGGCTAAGACCCCGGCAAAAAAGACAAACTGTTCTTATGGGAGGAAACCAAATGAATAAGTTCGTAAAAAGCGCTCTGGCGGCCAGTGCGATGGCGCTGGCGACCGTGACCGGCGCGGCTGCGGAGGGCGAGAAGTACATTCTGGTCAGCCACGCCCCTGACAGCGATAGCTGGTGGAATACGATCAAAAACGGCATCGCCTTGGCGGGCGAGCAGATGGGGGTCGAGGTGGAATACCGTAACCCTCCGACCGGCGATCTGGCGGACATGGCGCGGATCATTGATCAGGCGGCTGCCTCTGGCCCGAATGGGATCATCACCACGCTGGCCGATCCAGACATCCTGGAAGGTCCAATCCGGGCTGCGGTGGATTCCGGTATCGACGTTATCATCATGAACACCGGCACGCCTGAGAAAGCGCGCGAAGTGGGCGCTCTGATGTATGTTGGCCAGCCAGAATATGACGCGGGCCTCGCTGCCGGTCAGCGCGCCAAGGCTGACGGCATCGGGTCGTTCCTCTGCGTGAACCACTACATCGTACAGCCATCCAGCCAGGAGCGTTGTCAGGGCTTCGCCGATGGTCTGGGCGTCGAACTGGGCGAGCAGATGATCGACGCGGGGCAGGACCCTGCCGAAATCAAGAACCGGGTTCTGGCCTATCTGTCGGCTAACCCGGACACCGACGCTGTTCTGACACTTGGCCCGACCTCGGCTGATCCGACCATTCTGGCGCTACAGGAAAACGGCATGGCCGGTGACATCTACTTCGGCACATTCGATCTGGGCGGTGAAATCGTCAAAGGTATCAAGGACGGCACCATCCAGTGGGGCATCGACCAACAGCCCTTCCTGCAAGCCTATCTGCCGGTTGTAGTTATGACCAACTACCACCGTTATGGCGTTCTGCCGGGCAACAACATCAACTCGGGCCCCGGTTTCGTAACCGCAGACGGTCTGACCAAGATCGAAGAGTTCGCGGGCGAATACCGCTGATCTTCTCAATCACAGCGGGCACCAATTGGGCGTGCCCGCTGTACCCCCAAAACTCAGAACCCCGCGCGAGGGAGGACCACGATGTCTGAGTCAGTTCAATCCACGGCAGGCGGCGACGAACGGATCAAAGAGATCTCACCACTTCGCCGCGCTCTGATCCGCCCCGAATTGGGTGGGATGGTCGGCACTGTCGCCGTATTCACCTTTTTCCTGCTGTTCGCCTTTGACAGCGGCATGTTCACCGCTCAGGGGGTCATGAATTGGTCGGTCGTTTCGGCTCAGTTCATGATCATCGCTGTTGGGGCCTGCCTGCTGATGATCGCCGGTGAATTTGACCTGTCCGTTGGGTCGATGATCGGGTTTGCGGGCATGATGATTGCTATTTTCTCGGTCACGATGAGCTGGCCGGTCTGGATGGCTATCATAATCACGTTTGTCCTATGCGTCGCCATCGGAGCGCTAAACGGCTACATCGTTGTCCGAACAGGCCTGCCCAGTTTTATTGTTACGCTGGCGTTTCTGTTCATTCTGCGCGGATTCACGATTTACCTGCCACAGACGATTGAACGTAAAACCATCATCGGCGGGATCAAGGACGCAGCCGAAGGCGATTGGCTGGCATCTATCTTTGGCGGCAAGGTCGGGCAGGGCCTGTTCGTTTGGCTGGGTGACAACGGTATTATCGAGGTTTTCGAACGGGGTACGCGTCAGGGTCAGCCGGTGGTGGACGGCATTCCAATGCTGATCATCTGGGCTATCGTAATCATCATCTTTGGCCATGTGCTTTTGACCAAGACCAAATTCGGCAATTGGATTTTCGCAGCTGGTGGCGATGCCGAGGCAGCCCGGAACTCGGGTGTTCCAGTCAACAAAGTCAAAATCCTGATGTTCATGTTCACGGCCTTCTGCGCCACGGTTTTCGCCACCTGTCAGGTGATGGAGTTCGGATCAGCCGGCGCGGATCGTGGTCTGCTGAAAGAGTTCGAAGCGATCATTGCTGTGGTTATCGGTGGCGCATTGCTAACCGGCGGCTATGGCTCGGTCCTTGGCGCGGCGCTCGGCGCGCTGATCTTTGGAGTGGTTCAACAGGGACTGTTCTTTGCCGGCGTGGAAAGCTCTCTGTTCCGGGTGTTCCTGGGCGTGATCCTGCTGGGCGCGGTGATCCTGAACACCTATATCCGTCGCATCATCACAGGAGAACGCTGAGATGACCGAAGATACCAAGTTCCATCATGGCGACGCGCAGGATCAAAAGCCGATCATTCGGATGGTCGACATCCAGAAACACTTCGGCTCGGTCATTGCGCTGGCTGGTGTCAGCTTTGACCTAAAACCAGGGGAGTGTCACTGCCTTCTGGGCGACAACGGTGCGGGCAAATCGACCTTCATCAAGACTATGTCCGGTGTGCACAAGCCAACCGCAGGCGAGATATTCTTCGAAGACAAGCCTATGCACTTCGAAGACCCGCGCGATGCGATCTCCGCTGGGATCGCAACGGTGCACCAGCATCTGGCCATGATTCCGCTGATGAGCGTCAGCCGCAATTTCTTCATGGGCAACGAGCCGACGCGCAAAGTGGCCGGGATCAACTTTTTCGATAAGAAGCTAGCCGATGAGATCACCATGGAAGAGATGCGCAAAATGGGCATCAACCTGCGTGGTCCAGATCAGGCCGTTGGCACATTGTCTGGGGGCGAGCGTCAGACGGTGGCAATTGCGCGGGCTGTGCATTTCGGCGCGAAGATTCTGATCCTGGACGAACCGACCTCGGCCCTTGGCGTGCGTCAGACCTCGAATGTTCTGGCGACCATCGACAAGGTGCGCAGTCAAGGTGTGGGCGTTGTCTTCATCAGCCACAACGTGCGTCATGCTCTGGCCGTGGGGGACCGCTTTACCGTTCTCAATCGGGGTCAGACTCTGGGCACTGCAAAACGTGGTGAGATCACGCCAGAAGAGTTACAGGACCTGATGGCAGGTGGTCAGGAACTGGCTCAGCTGGAAGGCTCACTGGGCGGAACTGTTTAACGCCGTTCCCCCAACCCTGGGCTCAAGCGTCCAACATTTAACGAAAATTCTGGAATGGCCAAATTGGCCTTGTGTTGAAAGGGATCACAATGGGCAAAACAGTCCGACTGACCACAGCGCAAGCTTTGGTGCGCTATCTGGGCGCGCAATTGAACGAGTCTGGGGAGCCGTTTATCGCAGGCGTCTGGGCCATCTTTGGCCATGGGAATGTGGCTGGGCTGGGCGAGGCGCTGCATGCAGTGAAAGACAGCTTGCCCACCTATCGCGGCCATAACGAGCAGACCATGGCCCATTGCGCGATTGCCTATGCCAAGCAAAAGCGGCGGACGCAGACGATGGCGGTGACGTCCTCGATTGGGCCGGGGGCCACGAATATGGTGACGGCGGCGGCGTTGGCCTATGTGAACCGCCTACCGGTCTTGCTGTTGCCCGGCGACGTGTTTGCGACACGCGGGCCTGACCCGGTTCTGCAACAGCCCGAGAATTTCAGCGACGGTACGGTCAGCGCCAATGACTGCTTCCGCCCGGTCAGCCGTTATTTCGACCGGATTACTCGGCCTGAACACCTGCTGACCGCTCTGCCGCGGGCGTTCCGCACCATGACGGACCCCGCGGATTGCGGGCCGGTCACGTTGTCCTTCTGTCAGGACGTGCAGGCCGAAGCTTATGACTATCCCGAAAGCTTCTTTGAGCCCCGCGTCTGGTATCAGCGCCGCATCCGCCCGGATGAAGGTGAGCTGGCCCGCGCAGTGGCGGCGCTAAAGGCGGCCAAACGGCCGGTGATCATCGCGGGGGGCGGGGTGCACTATTCGGATGCGACGGAAGCGTTGCAAAGCTTTGCGGAAATGCACAACATCCCCGTCACCGAAACGCAGGCGGGCAAGTCCGCGTTGGCCTGGGACCATCCGTTGAACCTGGGCCCCGTTGGCGTGACCGGGGGTGAACCGGCCAATGATGTCTGCGCCGAAGCTGATCTGGTTTTGGCAGCAGGGACGCGGTTGCAGGATTTCACAACTGGGTCATGGGGCCTGTTCTCGAACCCGGATCGCGAGATGGTGTGCCTGAACACTAACGCCTATGACGCTGAAAAACACGGCGCGATGCCGTTGCAATCGGACGCGCGCGTGGGTTTGGAGGAGTTGGGCGCTGCGCTTCAAGGCTACCGCGCCGATCCGGTTTCGGACACGCTCAAGGCGGATTGGTACGGTAAGGTCGATAAGCTGACGGACGCGCCCGGCGACGGGAACGCTCTGCCGACGGATATGCAGGTGGTGGGCGCAGTCCAGCGCGCCTCGCATAACGATACGGTGGTGATGTGCGCGGCCGGGACCATGCCGGGTGAACTGCACAAACTGTGGAAAGCCCCGCGCCCTGGCGCATATCACATGGAATACGGCTTCAGCTGCATGGGGTACGAGATTGCGGGCGCCATGGGCATCAAGATGGCCGAGCCCGAGCGTGACGTGATCTGCTTTACCGGCGACGGCACCTATATGATGGCCAATTCCGAGATGGCCTCGGCCGCGATGATGGGCGTCTCGTTCACCGTGGTGATCACCGACAACCGGGGCTTTGGTTGCATCAACCGCCTGCAGATGGGCACCGGCGGGGCCGAGTTTAATAACCTGTTGGACCATGCGGTGCATGAAAACCCGTCCAATATCGACTTTGCCGCCCATGCGGCGGCGATGGGGGCGACCTCGGTCAAGGTCGGCTCGATTGCCGAGCTCGAGGACGCGCTTGCCAAACGCGCCGATATCAAGGGGCCGTATGTGGTTGTCATCGACACCGATCCCTACCCCTCGACCGAATATGGTGGCACGTGGTGGGAAGTGGCGGTGCCCGAGGTCAGCATCCGCCCTGAAGTGAACGAAAAACGCGCGGCTTACGAGCTGGCGATCAAGGAAAGAAATACCAAATGAGCGTGAAAATCGGAATCTCTCCGATCGCGTGGCAGAATGATGATCTGCCGGATCTGACCGCTGGCTACACCATGGAACAGGCGCTGAAAGAGTCGCGTGCGATCGGCTATACCGGCGTCGAACGCGGCCAGCGGATGCCCGGCGATACTGAAGGTTTGCGCGCCTATCTTGAGGCGAATGACATCGCGCTTTGCGGTGGTTGGTGCTCGGGCGCGTCGCTGGTGAATGACTTTGGCACCGAACGTGAGGCCGTACGCGAACAGGTCGAACAATTCGTGGCGCTGAACAGCCCCTGTATCGTATACGCCGAATGCTCGAACACCGTTCAAGGTCAGATCGGAACCCCAGTGAACGACCGCCCGAAACTGTCGAAGGATGAAGTTCTGGCCTACGCCGCCAAGATCACCGAATTGGCCAAGTGGATGGCGGATCAGGGTATGCCCATGGCCTATCACCATCACATGGGTACGATCATCGAAAGCGAAGATGACGTGAACTGGCTGATGGAAGGGTCGGGCCCCGAGGTCAAGCTGTGCTTTGACACCGGCCATTTGCTGTTTGGCGGCGGCGATGTGCTGGCCACCCTGAACCGCTGGGGCGACCGGGTGCATCATGTGCATTTCAAGGATATCCGCCCGCAAGTCGTGCAAGATACGCGCGAGAACAATCGCAGCTTTCTGGATGCCGTCATTGCTGGGGCCTTCACCGTGCCGGGAGATGGCTGCATCGACTTCCAAGCCGTCGCAAACGCGCTGAAGACGATGGATTACAGCGGCTGGATCGTGGTTGAGGCCGAACAGGATCCAGCCAAAGCGCCACCTTACGAATATTCGAAGAAGGGTTACGAGCACATTGTCGAAGTCTGTGGGGAGGCTGGGCTGACGATCACTGCATAACTCACCGCCCGATGGGCAACACCGAAGCCATGAGAAAGGAGAAAATCATGGTAAGCCAAGAACTTGGATATGTCGGATATTTTGACCGGGAATCCTGTGATCTGGATGAATTCAAGGTGTTGACCTCTCAGGCCCTACAGGCGTCAGCGGTGCCCCATGCGGCGGACATTGAAAAGAACGTACCCGTTTATGACATGAATGCCCTGCGGCCTGCGCTAGAGGATAGCGCACAGCGTCAAGCTCTGCTTGCGGAATGGGGGCAGGTGTTGAACAGCTCGGCCGGGGTGATCGCGCTGAAAGGCGCCTATGCGGATACCACCGTGATCGACCGGGCTACCGAGGTGTTCCAGCAGATCATCGACAAAGAGCGCGAAGGTGGGGCAGGCGAAGGCGATCACTTTGCGGCCTCGGGTGCCAACGACCGGGTGTGGAATGCGCTGCAAAAGCAATGCATGACGGATCCCGAAGGCTTTGCGCTTTACTTCGGCAACACCTCGATTGCGGCTGCGTGTGAGGCGTGGCTGGGCCCGAACTATCAGATGACTGCACAGGTCAATCAGGTTCGCCCCGGTGGTAAGGCACAGCAAGCGCATCGGGACTATCATCTGGGGTTCCAAAGCACCGAAAGCGCCGCGCGGTATCCGGCCCATGCGCATTTGGTGACAGCGACTCTGACCTTGCAGGGCGCGGTGGCTCATTGCGATATGCCGGTCGAAAGTGGCCCGACCAAGCTGTTGCCGTTTTCGCAGCTTTATGCTCCGGGCTATCTGGCGTTTCACGATGCAGCCCATCGCAATCATTTCGAAGCCAACTACATCCAACTGCCACTGGACAAAGGCGATGCCGTTTTCTTCAACCCGGCGCTGTTCCATGCGGCGGGCGAAAACCGCAGCGCGGATATCAACAGGATGGCAAACCTGCTTCAGGTCTCTTCAGCCTTTGGGCGCGCGATGGAGGCCATCGACCGGCGCGCCATGTCGCTGAGGGCGTTCCCGGCGCTGGTGGCGATGAAGCAGCGTGGCGATCTGTCGGGGCCGGAGTTGGATGCGGCTATTGCGGCCACTGCCGAGGGTTATCCGTTTCCGACCAATCTGGATACGGACCCACCGGTTGGTGGGAACGCCCCCGCCAGTCAAGCCGATATCCTGCGCAGCGCGGTATCCGAAGGGTGGACAGAAGAACAGCTGGCACAGACGCTTGCAGCGCTGGAAACCCGACAGGCAGCATAAGGCAATATCGGGCGGGCGAACATGCCCGCCCAACACGGAGAACACGAGATGGCAGACCTTCTGAAAAAACCCTTCGGCACGCGCGGTAAGGTGCACGATATCACCCCGGCCAGTGCCGGTTGGCGCTATGTCGGGTTTGGCCTGTACCATCTGCGCGCGGGCGACACAGCTGCCGAGGTGACTGGCGACCGCGAGGTCATCCTGGTCATGGTCGAAGGCAAGGCACAGATCACCGGGGCGGGGCAGGATTGGGGCGTGCTGGGCGACCGGATGGACGTGTTCGAAAGGACGCCGCCGCATTGCCTGTACCTACCCAACGGGACCGACTGGCAGGCGGTGGCGGAAACTGATTGCGTTCTGGCCGTGTGTTCCGCCCCTGGCAAAGGCGGACATCAAGCGCGTCGTATCGGGCCGGACGGCATTACTCTGACCGAACGGGGCAAGGGTACCAACACGCGCTACATTAACAACATCGCGATGGAGGGCGAAGACTACGCCGACAGTCTTCTGGTAACCGAGGTCTTTACACCCAATGGCAACTGGTCCTCTTTCCCAAGCCATCGCCATGACGAGGATGATTTTCCCCGCATCACCTATTTGGAAGAGACCTATTACCACCGCCTGAACCCCGCCAACGGGTTCGGCATTCAGCGCGTCTATACCGATGACGGCCAGTTGGACGAGACGATGGCTGTATCCGATGGCGATGTTGTGACCGTGCCGCGGGGCCATCACCCTTGCGGCGCGCCCTATGGGTTTGAGATGTACTATCTGAACGTCATGGCAGGCCCTCTGCGCAAGTGGCGGTTTGTTCCGGCCCCCGAGGTCGAATGGATCATGGAGCGAGATAGTTGACCCAAGATTTTGCGAACTACCCCAGTTTGAAAGGCAAAACCGTCGTAATTACCGGCGGCGCCGGTGGTATCGGAGCGCGGACCGTCCGAGCGTTTGCCCAGCAAGGCGCGAAAGTCGGGTTTCTGGATATCAACGCTGATGCCGGGCACGCACTGCTGGCCGAGCTGGAAGGCGAGCACGCATTCGCGCAGTGCGATCTGCGCGACATCGACGCGCTGCGCGACGCACTGGAGCAACTGTCCGAGGAACTGGGCCCGGCGCATGTTCTGGTCAACAATGCGGCCCATGATGATCGCCACGACTGGCGCGAAGTCACACCGGACTATTGGGATGAACGTATGGCGACGAATATCCGCCACATGTTCTTTGCCATTCAGGCTGTTGCGCCCGGTATGATTGCGGCGGGCGGCGGCTCGATCATCAATCTGGGTTCGAATTCCTGGTGGGAATGTGGCGCAGGGTTCCCGGCCTATGCCACGGCGAAATCCGCCGTGCACGGCCTAACCCGCACAATGGCGCGCGAATTGGGCGATCACCGCATACGCGTCAATACCGTAGTTCCCGGCTGGATCATGACCGAGCGCCAAAAGGACCTGTGGGTCACGCCCGAGGCGCTGGCCAAACAGGTCGACCGCCAGTGTTTGCCGGACCCGATTGACCCGGTCTATGTGGCGCGGATGGCGGTTTTTCTGGCCTCAGACGACGCCGCCATGTGCAGCGCGGGGAATTTCATGGTCGAGGGTGGCTCGATCTGACCCTGCTCTTTCGCGGCATCAGGCTTGTGGGGGCCGCGACCGGTTGACCGAGTGTGTCTTACTTCTGCGGTGGTGCCCCAAAAGCGCGGATCACGGCGCGGGCGGCGGCCTCGACCGGGTCTTGCGTTTCTTTCAGGATAGTCACGCGATCAAATCGGTTTGGGTCGCTGTTGACTGCTGCGCGTAGGGCATTCCCAAAGGCCATCCGCAGTTCGGTGCCGATGTTGAACTTGCAGATCGACGTGTCGCGCGACAGCCGCGCGCGCTGTTCCACCGGCACGCCCGAGCCGCCATGGATCACCAAGGGGACCTCGGTCAATGCGTCGATCTCGGCAATGCGGGCCTCGTCCAATCCGCCTTCTTTGTCTTGTTGCAAATGTACATTGCCGACCGAGATCGCCATCGCATCGACACCGCTTTGCCGGGCGAATTGCGCCGCCTCGGCGGGGTCTGTGCCGTTCGATCCTTCCCCGCCGGAATAACCGACAAACCCGATCTCACCTTCGCAGGAGATTCCTGCCTTATGGGCCATTTCGGCGATGGCGGCGGTCTCGTCAATATTCTGCTGCAGAGGCTTGCGCGAGCCGTCGAACATCAACGAGGTAAAGCCGCTGTCCAGCGCGATCTTGCACTCCTCATACGTATAGCCGTGATCCAGATGCGCCACGACAGGGACCGAGGCGTTTTCAGCCAGGTGCCGGAACATTTTTCCCAGAATGGGTAAGGGCGTATGCTCGCGACAGCTTGGTCCGGCTTGCAGGATGACGGGCACATTTTCGCCTTCGGCTGCGGCCACATAGGCGCGCATGTCCTCCCAGCCCAGCGCTACCAGCCCGCCAACAGCATAGCCCTGCGCGTAGGCCGGTTGCAGCACATCTTTCAGCGTAACAAGGGTCATTTGAACTTGGCGATCATGTCTTTGATGCCCGGAATCGTTTCGATCTGATAGGCATGGGTGGGTTGGAAGTACTGCACCAGAGACCGTTGGGTCAGGCCACCGAGGATGGTGAAGTAATACATCTCGTACCCTGGCAAGACGCAGCAGGGGTGATACCCGGTGTCTATACAAATAGTCGAGCCATCGACGATGTGATAAGCATCGCCAGGGGCGTTATCTTCGCGCTGTAACATCTGCAGACCCGAGCCCCAGTTGGGTTTGAAGCGGAAATTATAGGTCTCATCATGCCGCGTCTCATCGGGCAGGCGGTTGGTGTCGTGCTTGTGGCTGGGGAACCCTGACCAGCCGCCTTGACCGACGGTGAACAACTCACTCACCAGCAGCCGGCCCACTTTGTCGTGCTGCTTTTGACCCAGAATATGTTTGATCTTGCGATGGGTCTTGGTGTCATCGCTGCCATATTGCACAAGGTCATGTTCACGCACGTCGAACGGATCCAGCACCTTGTCGTATTTCGCACCAGCTACAAAGACCTCGGCGGATTCAGACACGCAGACCATTTGCGCTTTGGCACCCACGGGAACATAGGCCCCTTCGGGTTCGCCATCCCAGACGTCTTCACCCCGGTTTCCCAAAGCAGGGAAGGGGACGCTTTCCACGTCGACATCGACGCTGCCGGTTGCCGGAACAATGCAGGTTTCATATCCGGGTACCTGATATTCGAACGCCTCGCCCTTTTTCAATTTGACGATGTTGAAATAGTTCAACGGCACTGTCGGGTCATCAGTATCCACAATGGGTTTGTTCTGGTTGTCGAATGGGGCAATATGCATGAGACCTCCTAGGTCGTTGGACCGGGATGGGACGCCAGAAACGCATCCAGCTCAGACGTCGTTGGCATGGCTGGAGAGCATCCGGGTTTAGACACGACAATGGACGCACAGGCCGACCCGCGCATCACCGCGTCTTTCAGCGGATACCCCGCCGCGATCGAGGCCAGCAGACCCGCCATAAAGCTGTCGCCAGCGCCCACAGGTTTGATCGCGTCGACGGGGTAGATGCCGGTTTCGATTTCTTGTCCGTTGGCCAGTGTTACTGCGCCTTTTTCACCCATTTTGTAGATGACGACGCGCCCCGGTTTCCCAGCCAGTTCTTGCGCTTTGGCAAAGCCCTTTTCTATACCGCCAGCCATGAAGCCGAATTCTTCATCGTTTCCGACAATCAGATCGCTGGCCGCGCCCGCGCGCGACAAAACATCTGCCGCCACTTCCGCAGACGGCCAGCTGTAAGGACGGTAGTCGATGTCGAAAATCACCGGCAATCCGGCCGAGCGGGCGTTTTGAAGGGCGCGGAATGTGGCGCTGCGCGAGGGTTCAGCCGCAAAGACAGTTCCGGCTGACAGTACGGCTGTGAATGAAGTGTAGTCTACTCGGTCGACGTCTTCTTCGGTGACCTGAAAGTCGACCGCTCCGTTCCGGTAAATGACGTTCTGGAAATCCTCGGTCCGGCTTTCATACAGCGCCAGAGAGGTGCGATATTCACCCCCCAGAACGCGGACGTAAGACGTGTCCACTCCGTAATGGGTCAGCCTGTTCATGCAGAACCGCCCTACCGCGTCATCCGAAATCGACGTGACCAAAGATGCCTGACTGCCAAGTTTTACCAGCCCGGCGCAGATATTGGCTGAAGATCCCCCCAAGTCGGCTCCAAAGGTGCCGGCATCTTCGCTTTTGACACCGACAGGATCTGCAAACAGGTCAATGCCCGCGCGCCCGAAAACAGCAAATCGGTTTCCTTTGATCCCATCCATCAGGGTGCTCACGTCGTGTCCTCCGGCGAAATAGGGCGGGCAGGGATGGTTGGTCCTTGCGTTGAATCGATTCACACGATACTCATTTTGCAACCGGTTGCAAATACATTGTTCGGAGCGGTTGCAAGTGCCAGAAATCGGAATTGGAATCGTCGGCGGCGGCTATATGGGCAAGGCTCATTCGGTCGCAATGGCCGCGGTGGGGGCGGTGTTCAACACAGCATTGCGACCCCGGCTCGAGGTGATCTGCGCGTCGACGTCGCAGAGCGCAGAGCGGTATCGCGCAGCCTATGGGTTCGCGCAGGCGACCAGCGACTGGCGCGCCCTGGTCGCCGACCCAAAGGTCGAGGCAATCGTGATCGCCTCTCCGCAGTCTACGCATCGCCAGATAGCTGAGGCTGCCGTTGCGCTGGGCAAGCCGGTGCTATGCGAAAAGCCTCTGGGCGCGTCACTGGAGGACAGCCGCGCGATGGTGGCGGCCGCTGAAGCGGCCGGTGCAATTAATATGGTTGGGTTCAACTATATCCGGACCCCCGCCAGTCAATATGCAAGACAGTTGATTGCCAGTGGCGAGATTGGCGACGTCACCTGGTTTCGGGGGGAACATACCGAGGATTTCTACGCTGACCCTCAGGCCCCAGCGACCTGGCGCACGACGGGCATGGCAAACGGCACTATCGGTGATCTGGCCCCACACATGGTCAATGGTGCGATGGCACTGATCGGGCCTATCGCACAGGTGATGGCAGATGTGGAGACCGTCCACCGCCATCGACCGGGCGGAGAGGTCACGAATGACGACCACGCCCAGATGATGTGCCGGTTCGAAAATGGCGTCATGGGGAACCTCTATTTCAGCCGCGTCGCGACGGGACGGAAGATGGGGTACGCCTATGAGATCTCTGGCACCAAAGGCGCGATCCGCTTTGATCAGGAGGATCAGAATGCCCTGTGGCTGTACCGCCGAGAAGGGCCTGAGGCGTCGCGGGGCTTCACCAAGATCCTGACCGGTCCGGCGCACCCGGACTATGAGCCCTTCTGTCAGGGACCGGGCCATGGCACCGGGTATCAGGACCAAATCATCATCGAAGTGAAGGATTTCCTGCAGGCCATCCATACAGGCCAAAACATCTGGCCGACCTTCCGCGACGGGCATGAGGTGAACCGCGTTCTGGCGGCGGTGCTTGCGTCCTCGGACCAGCGGCAATGGCAGGACGTCAGTGATTTCTGATCGAACAAACGACAAGATAACAGAGAGACTAAGATCATGGCAAAGCTGAAATGGGGCATGATTGGTGGGGGTGAGGGCAGTCAGATCGGGCCCGCGCACCGGTTGGGCGCGCTGGCCGATGGGATGTTTGAATTCACCGCGGGCGCGTTGGACCATCGCCCAGAAGTCGGGCGAGAATATGCGCAGCGTCTGGGCGTGGCGCAGGACCGTGCCTATGGCGACTGGCAAGAAATGTTGGCTGGTGAAAAAGACCGCCCCGACCGCATTGATCTAGTGACGATTGCCACCCCGAACGCGACCCATTTCGAGATCGCCAAAGCCTTTCTCGAGGCCGGTTTCCACGTGCTATGCGAGAAGCCGATGACCATGACCGTGGAAGAGGGCGAAGAGATCGTGCGTGTGGCCGAAGCCTCGGGCAAGATCTGCGCGGTGAACTATTGCTATTCCGCCTATCCGATGGTGCGGCAGGCCCGTGCGATGGTGCGGGCGGGCGATATCGGCAAGGTGCGTCTGGTGGTGACGAATTTCAGCCACGGCCACCACGGCGATGCAACTGACGCCGACAATCCCCGCGTGCGGTGGCGCTATGACCCAGCAATGGCAGGCGTCTCTGGTCAATTCGCCGATTGCGGTATCCATGCGCTGCATATGGCGAGCTTCATCAGCGATGACGAGGTTAAGACCCTGTCGGCGGATATGGCCTCGACCATCCCCAGTCGCGAGCTTGAGGATGACGCCATGATCAACTTCCGTACCGAAGGTGGCGCAGTGGGGCGGTTGTGGACATCCTCGGTGGCGATTGGTCGGCAGCACGGATTCGACATTCAGGTCTTTGGCGAAACCGGTGGTTTGCGCTGGGCATCCGAGCAGCCCAACCAGCTTGTCTATACCCCGGTGGGAGGGCGCACTCAGATCATCGAAAAAGGCGAAGGGGGTTTGCACGTTGACGCGCAGCGCCTGTCGCGCGTAGCGATTGCCCACCCCGAAGGGTTCCCGCTGGCGGTGGCCAATATCTACTGCGATCTGGCCGATGCCATCCAAGGAGAGACCCGAGACGGGCTGCCAACCCCTGCCGACGGCGTCCGATCCATCGCAGCCGTTCACGCAGCGGTGGCGTCGTCCAAAAATGATGGTGCCTGGACCGACGCGCGCCCACCGATGTTTCGCTGATTAGGGGCGGGGGCGCAATGTGCCCCGCTCAATCACCCGACAGGGAAAGATGCGGGCCTCGGGGTAGCGGTCGGGGTCTTTCAACATCTCTTCCACAAGATCGACCGACGCCGTGATGATCTGCTTGATCGGTTGGTGAATTGTCGTGAGGTCAACGCTTTCCCAACGCGACATCTCCATGTCGTTCAGGCCGATGATTCCGATATCATGACCCGGCTTTATCCCGTGATCGCTCAAGGCTGACAATGCGCCGATTGACAAAATATCGTCGCCACAAAAATACCCCTCGGCAGGGGTATCCGCCAACAGACGCAGCATTTCGGCGCGACCTGCCTCGAACGAATAGGCCCCCGCGAAGGAATGCGAAACGTTCAGGTCGGGGTGTTTTTCGACCTCTTCCATGAAGCCGCGATAGCGGTCCATGGCAGAGGTCGCGTCTTTGGGACCGCCCAGATAACCGATACGTCTGTACCCTCTTGCAAGCAACTCTCGTGCAGCCATGCGCCCGCATTCCACGTTGTCGATCCCCACCACGTGAACCTCGGGCGACGTGGCAGAACGCCCGAATGTATGCACCACGGGAACGCCTGCATCGTGGAACGCCTTGGCAAAACTTGGCGGCAACGTCGAAGAAGCCACGATGGCCGCATCGACCGAGTATTGCCGCAACATCCTGACGGAGTTTGCGGGCTGAACTTCGTCCGTCAGGTTGACGATCAGGGGCCGCAGGCCGCGTTCCTGAAGGGTGCGGGTGAACAGATCAAACACCTCAAGGAATATGGGGTTGTGAAAGTTGTTCGAGATCAGGCCGATCAGTTTGGTCCGCCCCGTGGTCAGTGACGACGCCAAAGCATTTGGGCTGTAGCCTAGTTCGGCAGCGGCCTTTTCGACTTTGCTGCGGGTCTTGGCTGAAACCGAGGCGCCTTCGGTAAAGGTGCGCGACACAGCAGACCGCGAAACTCCGGCCAGCGCCGCGACATCTTTCAGTGTGACACTCATGATGTAGGCCTAGTCGGTTTTATGGAAGAAATTGGTGCGGTCATGAGGAAATACTACGCAATATTGCATCGCGGTTGCAATCGGTTGCAACAGCATCGCTGCAGCAAGAGCAAAGAAAACTGGGCCTGAATGCGAAAACTTGGTCGACCCCAAGGTTAGCAGAAACAGGTATCATCGACACAAAAGGCACTTTCGGCTGCATCAGACAGAAAAGTTGCGGCCTGATCTTTCCTGACGCATCAGGCAAAACAACGGGCAGCTGCTCACGCTAGTCAATGTCCTCAAAGTTTGATTACAGCCATCTTGTCCTGAGTCATGTCATGCATCGTATAGCCGATGCCGCCTGTGTTGTATCCCGATTGCCTCCGTCCCGCGAAGGGCATCCAATCGACCCGGAATGCCGAGTGATCGTTCACCATAACGGCGGTTGCATCCAGATGTCTGATGGCCTGCATGGCCGTGTCCAGAGCTTTGGTGAAGACAGCCGCCTGAAACGCGAAAGGCAGGCTGTTGGCGGCGGCGAACGCATCCTCGATCCTGTCGTAGCTATAGACGCAGACCACTGGTCCAAAGACTTCGGATGTTGAAACCCGAGCGTTGGCGGGTGGGTTCAGCAGGACGGTGGGCGCATATGTCGTCGGACCCAGCTTTCGTCCGCCGGTCAGCAAGGTTGCGCCACCCTCAACGGCCTCGTCCACCCATTCGGCAACGCGATCAACTTCGCCGGGACGGATCAGGGGGCCGCATTCGGTATCTTCCTGACGCGCATCACCAACCTTAAGTGCGGACGCCGATTTGGCCAGCTTTTGTGCTATGTCCTCTGCGATGCCCGTGGGCGCGAAAAGGCGCTGGACCGAGACGCAGACCTGCCCCGAATGATAGAACCCGCCTTTGGTCACGAGTGGGATCATTCCCTCAATATCGGCGCTTTCATCCACGATCACGGGTGCGGCCCCGCCATGTTCCAGCGCACATCGCACTCCGGGGGCCAGCTTGGACCGTAGCATCCAACCCACCTTGGCCGAGCCGATGAAGGAAAAGAACCCAACGCGCGTATCGGTGATCGTCTGCTCGGCCACGTCGTTGTGGCAAATCGCGAGGTGGCACCAATTCTCAGGTAAACCGGCCTCATGCAGAATGTCGACAAATGCCTTGCAGGACAGTGGTGTATCCAAAGCGGGTTTGACGATCACCGGGCAGCCTGTAGCCACTGCGGGAGCGACTTGGTGAACGATCAGGTTGAGCGGATGGTTGAACGCGCTGGCTGCGACAACCACGCCTATCGGTTCGCGCTGTGTAAAGGCGACCCGACCCGAGCCCGCCGCTGTCAGGTCCATCGGGATTTCTTTGCCAGCCATATGGCCAATCTCGTGGACGCACAGCTCGACCCCGTCGATTGCGCGGGTCACTTCAATGCGCGCGTCGACCAAAGGCTTGCCACCTTCACTGGCGATCAGCATCGCCAGTTCGTCGGCCCTTTCGGACATGATACGGGCTGTGTTTTTCAGGATCTCGATCCGCTGAAACGCTGGCAACCACGCGTCGCGCGACCGGTGTAAACCATGGGCCACGTCCAACATGGAATCCACATCATCCCACGTGTTAATCGCAACACTACCGATCTTCTCAAGATCAAAAGGGTTGAGAACGTCCAGAGTGTCGCTCATATCAGGCACACCTTTGCAGACAGTTCATCAATCAGCACACGCTGGTTTTCGCTGTAGTCCACCGGCAGGTCAATCAGGTGAACGCCGCCCGCCTGGAACGCCTTTTCGAAGGTTGGGACCAGATCTTCGGTACGTGCGATCCGATGGCCGGTCGCGCCGTAACTGTTCGCGTATTGCACGAAATCGGGGTTGTTGAATTCCAGCCCCCAGTCGTCGAACCCCGCATGTGACTGCTTCCACCGGATCATCCCGTATGAGCTGTCATTCAAAACGGTCACTACCAGATTGAGGCCAAGTCGAACCGCGGTCTCGATTTCTTGACTGTTCATCATGAACCCGCCGTCGCCACAGATCGCCATGACTCTGCGGTCGGGGTAAAGCTTGGCCGCCATCATGGCCGAAGGCAACCCGGCCCCCATGGTGGCCAGGGCATTGTCCAGCAGGACGGTATTGGGCTGATAGGCAAGATAGTTTCGCGCGTACCAGATTTTATAGATGCCGTTGTCCAGCGCAATGATATCGCAATCGTCCATCACTTTGCGGGTATCGGCTACAAAACGCTGTGGGATTACGGGGAAACGTGGGTCATCGGCACCTTCAGATGTGTGCTGGTCGGTCTCTTGCTTGACGCGCTGGAAATAGCTTCGGTCGAAATCTAGCGGGCCGCCCAGTTTATCACCCAGCCGCGCGATGGATTGTGCCAAATCACCAACGACTTCGACCTGCGGGAAATAGACCTGATCGACCTGCGCGGCCTTGTAATTCACATGGATCACCTTGGTGCCGCCTTCCTCCATGAAGAAGGGCGGTTTTTCGACTACGTCATGGCCCACATTGATGATCAGATCGGCCCGTTCGATGGCGCAATGCAGGTAATCGCCATCCGACAGCGCAGCCGTCCCAAGAAACAGGTCGGATCGTTCATCCACCACGCCCTTGCCCATCTGCGTGTTGAAGAAGGGGATCTGCGTGTCTTCGACAAATTTGCTTAGCGCGCTGCGAGCGTGCTTGCGGTTGGCTCCGGCGCCCAGCAACAACAGAGGCATTTTCGCCGACCGGATCATTTCAGCGGCTTCGTTCAGGACCGTGTCGCCCGCGACAGCGTAGTGGCGCGGATGCGGCTCGAGCACATGTTCCGTTGTGTCTTCAGCAGCGATATCTTCTGGCAATTCAAGCAGGACCGCGCCGGGGCGTTCCTCTTGTGCGACGCGGAACGCCTCGCGGATCAGGGATGGGATGGTGTTGCCATGAACGATCTGCTTGGACATCTTGCAGATCGGGTCGAACAGACCGACCACATCAATGATCTGAAATTGGCCCTGTTTCGACTTCTTGATGGGCTTTTGGCCTGTGATCATGATCAGAGGCATGCCGCCCAGATGCGCATAAGCGGCAGGAGTCGCAAAGTTGGTGGCCCCTGGCCCCAGTGTTGCCATGCAAACACCCGCCTTGCCGGTCAAGCGCCCGTAGGTCGCCGCCATAAATGCCGCGCCCTGTTCATGGCGGGTCAGGACCAGCTCGATCCTTGAGGTCCGCAAGGATTCCAGCACATCCAGGTTCTCCTCACCCGGTACGGCAAAGATATACTCGACCCCTTCGGCCTCAAGCGCTGCGACGAGCAGATCAGAGGCTTTTGTGACAGACGGTGCGTTTTGCGAATGATCGGACATGATGTCTCCTGATAGCGCACCGGATCCGCGCACGAATCCGGCGGTGGCAAAGGTCACAATTGAACTGAGATGAATGGTGCGATGTTATTCAGCTGCTTGCAATTGCGCAGGTTCGGGATACAGCTCGTGCATCGAAACGGATCGGCCATTGTCCAACACGATACGCGCATGGTGTCGTTTCAGCTGGCGCGGTTCGGCCACACCGCAGCTGTGGGCGATTATGCCAACCTCTTTCTTCATGTTCCGGGCATAGCTTGCCACACGTTCCGATTTACTGGTTGGATCAAGGCCGAACTGCAGCTTGGTATTATGCGTAGTGATTCCGGTCGGGCAGGTATTCTTGTTGCACTGCAACGCTTGAATGCAGCCCAGTGCAAACATGAACCCACGCGCTGAATTCACAAAATCCGCACCCGCGCAAAAGGCCCATGCCACCTCGGACGGGTTGATCATCTTTCCGCTGGCGCAAACCTTGACCCTGTCGCGAAGCCCGTATTTCTTCAGCATATCTACACTCAGAGGCAGGCTTTCGCGCAGTGGCATCCCCATGTTGTCAATCAGGCTCATCGGGGCCGCACCGGTACCGCCATCCGAGCTGTCGATGGTCACAAAATCCGGCGCGCTTTCTGGCCCACGTTTCAGAATCTCTGCGCACAGATCGCCAAAGAACCCATACGACCCTATAACCGCTTTAAAGCCGACCGGCTTGCCGGTGATGTCGCGCACATAAGCGATCATATCCAGCAGATCGCCCACGCTGTCGATTTCTGGGTGGCGGTTCGGGCTGATCGCGTCCTGACCTACTTGCAACCCGCGGATTTCGGCGATGTCCTCGGTCACTTTGGCGCCGGGAAGGATGCCGCCTTTGCCGGGTTTGGCGCCTTGGCTCAGCTTGATTTCAAACATCTTCACCGCATCATGGGCCGCGACAGTGCGCAACTTGTCCTCGTCAAACCCACCCTCGGGTTTGCGCACCCCGAATTTACCGGTGCCGATCTGGAACACGACATCCGCACCGCTTTCCAGATGATAAGGCGATAGACCGCCCTCGCCGGTATTGATCCACATGCCCGCTTTCTTCGCCCCTTGGGACAGCGCCCGCACGGCTGGGATCGAGATCGCGCCATAGCTCATGCCGGAAATGTTGAACATTGAATCCGTCGTATAGGGGTGGCGTGCAAAGGGGCCAACTGTAACATCCGATGGTCCTTGCGCATCCTGTTCCAGTGTCGGGAAGGGGCAGTTGGCGAAATATACGGTACCCGTGGGGCGTAGATCCCGTGTCGAGCCAAATGCGACGGTGGAGTCCACGTTCTTCGCAGCCCGGTAAACCCAAGATCGTTCCGCCCGGTTGAATGGCATTTCCTCGCGGTCCTGGGCAAAGAAATACTGACGGAAGAATTCCCCCATATGTTCGAAGAAATACCTGAACCGGGCCACAACCGGATAGTTCCGTCGCAGTGTACTTTCCGTTTGTGTCTTGTCCCGAAAGTAGGCGACGACAACCCATAGAACCGCAAGTCCGACAGCAAAGACAAAAACCAAGGACAGGATTTCCAAAACGTTGAGGAGGGACGTTGATAATTGCGACATGGCTTGGCTCGTCTGTTGGGATCGACCAAAATTCGCCAGGATCAAGCGGACTTCTAAGTCGAAGAATAAGGATGCAACCTAGATTGGGAGTTCCGAGTCTTTGTTCCAGCGGCAATCACGATTTTGCTAATAAGCGTCAACAAAGCCGTGATGGCGAAAGCCTGTTCACTTTTATATTGGCCTCTGTTTCCCAGAACACTTTTGTTTTTCTTAGCTGATGAGCAGTGCACACACATCTTTGGGGATTAGTACTCAAAGCTTAAGCACCTCAGGCTCCGCCGGATCGTGTGTGCTCACAGAGCGGTCACACAGGTTTGACCCGCTGTCGTCCCGCGCTGTGTTAGGCAAAAGCACTCACACTTTTTATGTCCACGTCTTCAATGCAAAGGCCACCAAAATGATCCGAGCCGTCCTCATCACTGCCAGCATACTCTTTGTGGCCGCCTGCGAAGGTCCAAGCGGCGGCAGCGCAGAAAATCAAACGCAAGAGTTCGAAGAGAGCTTTCGCAATCAGGGCAGCTGATGCTCCAACGTCGGGCTGAATTCGTTTCGGCCCGACGTTTTTGGGGCAGACGCCGCAAGACTGGTAGAACAATAGGTTCTGAAACCGCGCACCTGTCGTGCGTTTTGCAGTATCAGAGGTTACGCATTCTGAACCACGGGTTGTTGGGCATCTGAGCTCGATGACAGGTTCAATCCACCTATCTGCGCCAGCAGGTCCACAATCCTGTCGACGCTCTGTCTATGTTTCAGAGATGCAAAGACAAACGGCCGCCCGTTGCGCATCCTCGTCGCGTCGCGGTCCATGACGTCCAGCGATGCACCGACATGGGGCGCAAGGTCGGTTTTGTTGATGATCAGGATGTCGGATTTGGTGATCGCGGGGCCACCCTTTCTGGGGATTTCTTCGCCAGCAGCCACGTCAATCACATAGAGCGTCACATCCGCCAATTCCGGACTGAAGGTGGCAGATAGGTTGTCGCCGCCGCTTTCGATCAGAACAACGTCGACATCGGGGTGCCGGGCCTGCATTTCAGCCACGGCCGCAAGGTTGATCGAGGCGTCCTCGCGGATTGCTGTATGCGGGCAGCCGCCGGTTTCGACACCGATGATCCGGTCTTGGGGCAGAATCTGCATCCGCATCAGGGCCTCGGCGTCTTCACGGGTGTAGATGTCGTTGGTAATTACACCGATTGAAAGCCGGTCGCGCAGTGCCTCAGACAGTGCTGCAGTCAGCGTGGTTTTGCCTGCGCCGACAGGGCCGCCAATGCCCACGCGCAGAGGGCCGTTCGTGCTGGTCATGTTCGGAACATCCTTGAATATTGGGTTTCATGTTTCATCGACGCAATGTCCGACAGGAAAGCTGTGGACGTCAGATCGTCCAGTGTCGCATCCAGAGCGTCCGTTGCCACGTGCTGACACAACGGGGTCAGATCTCGGATCAGGCGTTGGCCTTCGGTTTGGCCCAAGGGAACCAGACGCATTGCGCATGCGACCAGATTGGACATGAAGGCTTGCAGATACATCTGTGCCGTCAGCGGCAGAGGCAGGCCGTTCAGTTTTGCGGCATAGCCCAGAGCCACGGGATAGGTCAGGGATGGCAGGTCAACTGACCATACTTCTGCCGTGACAGTGCTAAACGCTTCCCCCAAAAGGCGCGTTTCCATCAAACGCTCGGACGAGGGGCAAAAAGCGCGCGCCATCCTGTCGATTTCAGCAGTCGCATCCGCCGACCCAGCGTGGGCAGCGGCCAGAAAGATGCAATCGGCGCGCCCTGAGCCGTGCTGGATCACATCGGCTATCCACTCCTCCGTTTCGGCGGCCGAGGAAACGCTGCCACTTTCAATGGCCCATTCCAGGCCGTGGGAATAGGCGAAGCCGCCCACAGGGTATGTGGGCGACAGCCATTGCGTCAGCGTCAGGATATCGGCGTCAGTGGGCGTGGCCATGGGTCCTGCCGTGGCCATAGGCGCCACCTTCGGGGGTGAAAGGCCCGCGGATTTCGCGCACAGTTGCCCCCAGTTTCAACAGCATATCGCGGATGACGTGATCGACCTGTATCAGAAGGCGATCCGGTTCTACCTGACACGGTGTGTGGCGGTTGCCGATATGCCACGCGATGCGGGTGAGATCGTCGGATGTGACCTCAAGCAGCGCTTCAGGCGCGGCCTGAATGAGAACCTCGCGCCCGTCTTCCAGAACCAATGCGCCGCCATGGTCCAGTGATGTGGTCTGGGACAAATCAATAAGGATTTGTTCGCCGCTGTCGCAGGTCAGAACTTTACGACGCAGAAAACGGTCCTCGTAGGTAAGCGACAGGTGATCCGCGGGATCACCGTGCGTATGGTCACTGTATCGACGAGCAGTGCAGAGCAGGGCGGTCATAGTTTGGCCCCCTCTGCAGCGCGTGCGGTCAGAGCCAGATCGAGTCCGCAAACACCCTGTGAACGATCCGGTCGCGGGTCAGGCCGCGTTTGTGCAGTTCCTCGTCGCTGAGCGATTGTAGGAACTCGACTTGCCGAACCCGTGTCTGAGCTTCGGCCATGCGGAACAGCATGGAATTGACGCGTGTTGCGAAGTTTGCGATCAGCCCGAATAGCGAGAACCGCGTCGGGGTATGAGTTGCTGAATGTGCCATTTGGACCCTCGTTTCCGTTGGTCCTCCCATGAGCTTGAAAATGTGTCATGTCAGCCTCATTGAGTAGTGGGTTTTTGGTCATGGCCGCGTTGCAAATGCAGCAACGCAGCACAATTTTTGGTCAAAACATAAAGTACCGCTGGGCCATCGGCAGAACCTCGGCCGGTTGGCAGGTCAGCAATTCGCCATCGGCGCGGACTTCGTAGGTTTCGGGATCAACCTCAACCTGCGGCGTGGCGTTGTTCAGCAGCAGGTCGCGCTTGCCGATATTGCGGGTGTTCTCTACCGCAACGGTTTGCTTTGCCAGCCCCAGTGTATCACCAATCCCCGCCGCCTGCGCCGCGCCCGAGACGAATGTGATCGCCGAATGCTCGACCGAGCGCCCGTAGGCCCCAAACATCGGTCGGCTATAGACCGGCTGCGGTGTGGGGATCGAAGCATTAGGGTCGCCCATCTGCGCGCAGGCAATGGTGCCGCCCAGTAGAACCATCTCGGGTTTGACCCCAAAAAAGGCGGGGTTCCACAGCACCAGATCGGCGCGTTTGCCTTCTTCGATACTGCCGATCTGATGGCTCAACCCGTGGGCAATCGCCGGGTTGATCGTGTATTTGGCGATATAGCGGCGCACGCGCATATTGTCGTTCTCGCCGGTCTCCTCGGGCAGGCGGCCGCGCTGTTTCTTCATCTTGTCTGCGGTCTGCCATGTGCGGATCAGAACCTCTCCGACCCGACCCATGGCCTGACTGTCGGACGCGATGATGCTGAAGGCACCCATATCGTGCAGGATATCCTCGGCGGCAATCGTCTCACGCCGGATGCGGCTTTCGGCAAAGGCCACGTCCTCAGGGATGGATTTGTCGAGGTGGTGGCACACCATCAGCATATCCAGATGCTCCTCAACCGTGTTCACGGTGAAGGGGCGCGTCGGGTTGGTCGAGGACGGCAGAACGTGGTTCTCGCCACAGATCTTGATGATGTCCGGGGCATGGCCGCCGCCTGCGCCCTCGGTGTGGAAGGCATGGATCGTGCGGCCCTTCATGGCGCCCACGGTGTTCTCGACAAAGCCGGATTCGTTCAGCGTGTCAGTGTGGATCATCACCTGCACGTCCATCGCATCGGCCACCGTCAGGCAGCAGTCGATGGCGGCAGGGGTTGTGCCCCAATCCTCGTGCAGTTTCAGAGCACAGGCCCCCGCGTTGACTTGTTCTTCCAGCGCGGCGGGCAGCGAGGCGTTGCCCTTACCCGCAAAAGCCAGATTCATCGGAAACGCGTCGGCGGCCTGCAGCATCCGCCCGATATGCCAGGGGCCAGGTGTGCAGGTGGTGGCCAACGTCCCATGGGCCGGGCCAGTGCCGCCGCCCAGCATGGTGGTCAGGCCGGAATGCAGCGCATCTTCGATCTGTTGCGGGCATATGAAATGGATATGGCTGTCGAACCCGCCGGCGGTCAGGATACGCCCTTCTCCCGCGATGGCCTCGGTGCCGGGACCGATGATGATGTCAACACCGGGCTGCGTGTCGGGATTGCCGGCCTTGCCGATCTTGGCGATGCGTCCGTCTTTCAGACCCACATCCGCCTTGTAGATGCCCGAGTGATCCAAGATCAGCGCGTTGGTGATGACCGTGTCCACGGCCCCCTCGGCCCGCGTGGCCTGAGACTGCCCCATCCCGTCGCGGATCACCTTGCCGCCGCCGAATTTGACCTCTTCGCCGTAAAGCAACGCGTTGTCTCCGGTCCCCCCGGTTGCAGCCGCGCCCGCACGTTCTGCGGTCAGGTCGCGTTCCACCTCGATCACCAGATCGGTATCGGCAAGCCGCAGCTTGTCGCCGGTGGTCGGGCCGAACATTGCGGCGTAGTCAGAGCGTTTGATTGTTGCTGGCATCAGAGTGACCCCATGACCTTCTGGTTGAACCCGTAAACCTTGCGTGCCCCTCCGATGGGGATCAGCGAGACCTCGCGCGCCTGACCGGGTTCGAACCGAACGGCGGTGCCCGGCGCGATGTCCAGACGCAGGCCATGTGCGGCGGCGCGGTCGAAATCCAGTGACGGGTTGGTTTCGGCGAAATGATAGTGCGAGCCGACCTGAACCGGGCGGTCGCCGGTATTGGCGACCATGAGGGTGATCGCCTCGGCATTCGCGTTCAGGGTGATCTCACCCTCGGCTGGGAACAGCTCTCCGGGGATCATTTGTTTAGCTTTACCATCAATGCGACGGCGGCCAGCGCGACAACCGCCAGACCGACGCCCAAAGTGGCATAGTCTGTTCCATGCGCGTGGACATGTGTGCCGTTGTGGGCCGCAGCGGGGCCAGCAAGGATCAGGGCGGGGAAGAGCATACGGGTCATATCAGTTTTCCTTTGTTAGCGAATAGGGTTGTGGACGGTCACCAGTTTGGTGCCATCAGGGAAGGTGGCTTCGACCTGAACTTCGTGGATCATCTCGGGTACGCCTTCCATGCATTGCGCGCGGGTGATCACTTCGGCCCCGGCTTGCATCATGTCAGCCACCGATCGGCCGTCACGCGCACCTTCGACCACCGCGTCGGTGATCAGAGCGATCGCCTCGGGGTGGTTCAGCTTGACGCCGCGGGCCAGCCGTTTGCGGGCGACCTCGGCGGCCATGGCGACCAGCAGTTTGTCTTTTTCTCGGGGGGTCAGGTTCATGTCAGATCATCCAGCATCGGGGAAGCGTGTCATTGTTCAGCCGCCGTAGCATCGGCATCAGCGTGCGGCGGAGGGCAAAGCTGTTCTCGGCCAGCACCCGGATCACCAGCAGATCGTCCTGGATCAGCGAGGCTCCGGCGGTGTCGGGCAGCATGTCGCGGATGGGGCCCAGCTGGCCCTCGGCGGTGGGTGAGACAAAGGCCACCAGCGCCATCGCCCCCGCGCCGCCTGCGATATGCGGTTTGGCGAGATGGGCGTGCAGATCACCGGTGAACTGCATCGCGTCCAGAAACAGGGGGGTGCTATCGCGCAGGATCTCGATCCGGTCGCGCAGGCGGATATCGGTCAGGGTCTCGCCCATCGCCATGCGGCCAAAGACCAGCGGTTCTACCATCAGTGCAGTGGCATCCGGGGCGAGGTCTATCTGCAGCCGACGATCCAGCGCGCTGCCGTCGAACAGGATGGTTTCCTGAGGCAGCCAATTCAGCCGCGCGCCCGAAGCGACGTTCAGGTGGTTCACGATCTGACCCGAGGGGCCGGGTTTGGCTTTGTACGCGCGTTCGCAGGCTTGAGTGGTTAGCGTCAGGGTCGTGTCTTTGCCCGCGTGGCCGGTAAAGCGGAACGTGTCGCCTCCGGTGATCCCGCCAGCGGTGTTCAGCAGCACCGCGTCCAGCGCGTCACCATCGGTGCGCGGGAACAGGCATTTGAAAGAGCCTGACTGCCGGAACCCATCCAGAACCGAGGTTTTGCCCAATCGTTTGGCACTCAGCCGAATCGCACCCTGTGCGCGCGGCGGTTGCGCGGCCTGCGTGGGCAATATCGAGGCATGATGTGTAATGGGGCACCTGCGGATCACGTTGTTATGCCGCCTGTTTCACCGTTTGGGCGTCGGAACTCTATTCTTCCGTGTCGGATTTGGGTGGTGTTTCGGTGTGGCGGATTAATTTTTAGGCGATCACGTTAACGACTGCCTTAAAATTAAACAAACACGACGGATCGAGGGAAATGATCTGTCAACCATTTGCTAAATTCTCTGCGATGCAGAAACCGTATGGGTGCCCGCCACGGGGACGATCCCTGGGGGTGTGTGACGGCTGCGCGAATTGGACCTCGGACACAACCGCCACACGGAACGCAACAACAGTTGCGGGGATCAGGTAGAAGAAAGGCGCGCTGCTGCGCAAGCCCTCACCTGCGCCCTGCCAGGAGGATCTTTATGACATCTCTCAAATCCACACTTGCCGGTTCGCTTGTCTTTGCTGCCATGGCAACCGCCGCGCTGGCCGAAGAAGACACCATCAAGGTGGGCGTGCTGCACTCGCTGTCGGGCACAATGGCGATCTCGGAAACCACGCTGAAAGACACTATGCTGATGCTGATCGACCAGCAAAACGCCAAGGGTGGCCTGCTGGGCAAACAGCTTGAGGCGGTTGTCGTCGACCCCGCATCGGACTGGCCGCTGTTCGCTGAAAAAGCACGCGAGCTGCTGACTGTGCATGAGGTGGATGTGATCTTTGGCAACTGGACTTCGGTCAGCCGGAAATCGGTTCTGCCCGTGATCGAAGAGCTGAACGGCCTGCTGTTCTATCCGGTTCAGTACGAGGGCGAAGAATCGTCGAAAAACGTCTTCTACACCGGTGCCGCACCGAACCAGCAGGCGATCCCTGCGACTGACTACTTCCTGGACGAGCTAGGTGTCGAGAAATTCGCGCTGCTGGGCACTGACTATGTGTACCCGCGGACCACGAACAACATTCTGGAAAGCTACCTGAAGGGTAAAGGCATCGCGGACGAGGATATCTTCGTCAACTACACACCGTTCGGTCACTCCGACTGGTCCAAGATCGTCGCGGACGTTGTCGCGCTGGGTGCCGATGGCAAGAAGGTTGGCGTGATCTCGACCATCAACGGCGATGCGAATATCGGTTTCTACAAGGAACTGGCCGCTGCGGGCGTCTCAGCCGATGACATTCCGGTCGTGGCCTTCTCGGTAGGTGAGGAAGAGCTGTCGGGTCTGGATACCGCGAACCTTGTGGGCCATCTGGCCGCGTGGAACTACTTCCAGTCGGCAGACACCGATGTGAACGCTGAATTCGTTGAAACATGGAAAGCCACCATGGGCGACGAGCGCGTGACCAATGACCCGATGGAGGCGCATTACATCGGCTTCAACATGTGGGTGAACGCCGCGACCGAAGCCGGTTCGACCGAAGTCGACGATGTGCGCGCCGCGATGTACGGACAGGAATTCCCGAACCTGACCGGTGGTACTGCGGTCATGCTGCCGAACCACCACCTGGCAAAACCGGTTCTGATCGGTGAGATTCAGGAAGACGGCCAGTTCGACATCATCAGCGAGACCGACGTTGTTCCGGGCGATGCCTGGACCGACTTCCTGCCGGAATCGGCCGTGCTGATCTCGGATTGGAAAGAGCTGGGCTGCGGTATGTACAACACCGAGACCAAGACTTGCGTTCAGACGCTGTCGAACTACTAAACGATACGCAAGGCGGGTGTGACCGCCCGCCTTGCCCCTAAAGACACTCGGGTTTCTCCACATGCTACGACTATTCCTTGCGGGCCTCGCAATCCTGTGCGCCTGCCTGACTGCCAACGCGCAAGAGGGCGGTTTGCAACCGATCCTGCAAGAGCATCAGGAGATCATCGCCAAAAGCTCGCGCAAGACGATCGGACCGGCGATTGAAGCGATTGCCAGCAGCGGGTTGCCGCAAGCGCAGGTCATGCTTGAGACGTGGGCCGCCAAAAACGTGTGGATGCGCAAGTCCGATGGCCTGTTCTTTGCCGGCAAAAAGGGTGAGGGGCGGTCGTATGAGCTGACCGATTTCGACACCGGAGAGATCGTCGGGACGTTTGAGAAATCCGACCTGAAACAGTTGAAACCCAATAGCGGCATCCGCGCGATGATCGGCACGGCGCTGGTACAATTCCAGTTGACCGACCCGGATCGTGCAAAACGTCTGGCTGCTTTGACATCTATCCAACGCGATCCCGAGGGCGCTCTGCTTGAGCCGCTGCGCGCGTCGATTGATGAAGAACCCGACGCCGATCTGAAAGCGCAGAAGCAACGCCTCGAGCGGTTGCTGACCATCGGCTACGACGAAGATACTGCAGCCCGTGTGGCCGCGATCGAGGAGATGTCTGACGATCTGGGTGTGGACGTGCGCGCGGCTTTGAACCCTCTGGTCGTGACCAGGCTGCAAACGGCGACAGACTTACCTTCGGATGTGAATATCGCCGGTGTTCTGCAACCCGGCTCGGATGACCTGTCGCGTGATGCGGCCTATGACCTGTTGGTCGCCAGCGATTTGGCCGCGCCGCGTGTTTCGGCGGATGACATCCGTGCGGCGTTGGCTGCCAATATCGACGGAGGCCGCGTGGGCGGTGTTCCGGTCGCGCAACTGAACTCCGACGCCGCCCGCGCGCAGGCTTATGCGGCATTGGCCGAAGCCGGAACTGTTCCCGCGTTGATAACGCAGACTGACATCGATGCAGCGCTGGGCGCGCATGTGTTCTTTGAAACCTATGCAGAGCCGTCGGGCGAAGTCACAGCCGCCGCGGAAAAGGCGCTGGAGCAGATCGAGCTGAAGGTCGGCCTGAACCAGACCCTCGACCTGACGCTGGACGCGATTTCTCTGGCCTCGATCTATTTCCTTGCGGCCATCGGTTTGGCCATCACCTTTGGTGTGATGGGCGTCATCAACATGGCCCATGGCGAGTTCATCATGATGGGCGCTTACACCGGATACGTGGTGCAGCAGTTCATCCCCGATCATACGCTGTCGATCATTGTCGCAATCCCGATGGCCTTTGCCGTTACCTTCGCCATGGGCGTCGCGATGGAGCGGTTGGTGATCCGTTGGCTGTATTCGCGTCCGCTGGAAACGCTGCTGGCGACCTTTGGTATCTCGATTGCGCTTCAACAGCTGGCTAAGAACATCTTTGGCACGCAGGCCCGCCCGCTGACTGCGCCCGGCTGGCTGGACGGAGCATGGGTGCTGAACGATGTGGTCTCAATCAGCTATATCCGCATTGCGATATTCGTGCTGGCGATGATCTTTCTGGGGCTGTTCCTTTATATCATGAAGCGCACACGGCTGGGGCTTGAGATGCGCGCCGTGACGCAGAACCCGCGCATGGCTGGGTCTATGGGCATCAATCCGGGTCGGGTTAACATGCTGACCTTCGGGCTGGGCTCGGGCATCGCCGGGATCGCGGGTGTCGCGATTGGCCTGTTCGCCAAGGTGACCTCCGATCTGGGCAGCGACTATATCGTGCAGAGCTTCATGACGGTGGTTGTCGGCGGTGTCGGCAATATCTGGGGGGCACTGGCGGGGGCCGGCATGATCGGCTTCCTGCAAAAGGGGATCGAGTGGATGAACCCGTCGAACACCCTCGCGGCGCAAACCTACATGATCATCTTCATCATTATCTTCATTCAGTTCCGGCCAAGGGGCATCATCGCCCTCAAGGGCCGCGCGGCGGGGGATTGAGCCATGGAACGTAGCTTTGTCGCCAAAAATCCCTCGGTGCTTGTCTTTCTGGCCATCCTGTCCTTGTTCACCTTGGGCGTTACCGTCCTGTCCGAAGGGTTCGGCATCGGCGTGATCTCAACCAGTTTCGTCAAGACGCTGGGCAAGACCCTGTGCCTGTGCCTGATCGCCGTGGCGATGGATCTGGTCTGGGGCTTTACCGGCATCCTGTCCCTTGGCCATTTCGCCTTTTTCGGGCTGGGCGGCTACATGATCGGAATGTGGCTAATGTACGAACGTACCCGCCTGATTGTGGTCGAGTCACTGTCGCAAGCCGAAATTCCTCCGACGTCATCCGAGGTCGTGGACGCCATCGGCACGCAAATCTTCGGCGTCGTCGGGTCGTCCGAGTTCCCGCTGATCTGGGCCTTTTCCGACAGCCTGTTCCTGCAACTGGCACTGGTCGTGTTGGTGCCCGGACTTCTGGCGCTGATCTTCGGCTGGCTCGCGTTCCGCAGCCGTGTCACGGGTGTCTACCTGTCGATCCTGACCCAAGCCATGACCTTGGCTCTGGCGCTGTATCTGTTCCAGAACGACAGCGGCTTGCGCGGCAACAATGGCCTGTCGGGCTTGCAAAACCTGCCGGGTGTCACTGCCTCACAGGACGTGGTGTCGGTCTGGTTCCTGTGGGCCTCGGCGTTTGCGCTTGGCTTGGGATACATGCTGGCGGCATGGGTGGTGTCGGGCAAGTTCGGCTCGGTCATTCGCGGCATCCGCGATAACGAGGCCCGGGTGCGGTTCCTTGGCTATTCAGTCGAGGTCTACAAACTGGCCGTCTTCACCCTGACCGCTTGCATCGCGGCCATTGCGGGCGCGCTTTATTACCCGCAGGCGGGCATCATCAACCCCGAAGAGATGGCGCCCATCGCTTCGATCTATCTGGCCGTCTGGGTCGCCATCGGTGGGCGCGGTCGCTTGTACGGTGCCGTCATTGGCGCGGCGTTCGTCAGCCTGCTGAGCACATGGTTCACCGGCGGGCAGGCCCCGGACATCCCGCTGGGGTTCTATACAATCAAATGGGTCGACTGGTGGCAGGTGCTGTTGGGCGTGTCCTTCGTGTTGGTCACGCTGTTCGCCCCGCAGGGGATCGGGGGGCTGTTCGACCTCTGGACCAATCGTCGCGCACCGCAGCGCCACGGCGCGGCCCTTGGGCCCGATGAAAGCGCACTGCGCGAGAAGGAGGCCACGGAATGAGTACTTTGCTAGAAGTCAGCGGCGTTTCCGTCTCCTTCGATGGGTTCCGCGCCATCAACAACCTGTCTTTCCAGATCGGCAACGCAGAATTGCGCGCGGTGATCGGGCCGAACGGCGCGGGCAAGACCACTTTCATGGATATCGTCACCGGCAAAACCCGACCCGACGAAGGCCGCGTCATATGGGGCGAGAAATCCGTATCCCTGCTGCGCATGAGCGAGGCCAAGATCGCGCAGGCCGGGATCGGGCGGAAGTTCCAGAAACCTACAGTGTTCGAAGACCAGAGCGTGCAGGAAAACCTGCTGATGGCGTTGAAGAACAAACGCGGATGGCTGGGTGTGCTGTTCTATCGCCCTTCAAAGGGTGATCTGGAGAAAGTCGAGGAACTGGCCGCCGAGATCGGCTTGAAGGACGAATTGACCCGCAAATCGGGCGAACTCAGCCACGGGCAGAAGCAATGGCTCGAGATTGGGATGCTTCTGGCACAGGAGCCGCGCTTGCTTTTGGTAGACGAACCCGCTGCCGGGATGACCCCGCAGGAACGCGAACACACCACCGACCTGCTGGTGCAGGCCGCCAAGACCCGCGCCGTGGTAGTCGTGGAACACGATATGGAATTTGTCCGTCGCCTGAACTGCAAGGTCACGGTGTTGCACGAGGGCGCGGTTCTGGCCGAGGGGTCTCTGGACCACGTGACATCAAATCAGGACGTCATTGACGTCTATCTGGGGCGTTAGACAATGCTGACACTGACTGACTTGACTCTGCACTATGGGCATTCGCAAATCCTGCACGGCATCTCGATGCAGGCCGCGCTGGGCGAGGTGACCTGCGTGATGGGCACCAATGGTGTCGGAAAGACCAGTCTGATCAAGGCGATTTCCGGCACCCACCCGCGTTCGGGCGGTGAGTTGGAGCTGAATGGCGAAGCGTTGCCGCCATTGCCCGCACATAAGATGGCATGGAAAGGAGTGGCGTATGTTCCGCAGGGTCGCGAAATCTTCCCATTGATGACTGTTCGCGAAAACCTTGAATCCGGGTTTGCGTGCTTGCCGAAGGACGAGCATTTCGTCCCGGACGAGATTTTCGATCTGTTTCCTGTCCTGAAGCAAATGCAAAATCGCCGGGGAGGCGACCTGTCGGGTGGCCAACAGCAACAACTGGCAATTGCGCGTGCCTTGATCACCAAACCCAAACTGCTTTTGCTGGATGAGCCGACCGAAGGTATCCAGCCCAATATCATCCAACAGATTGGCGATGTCATTCGGCATCTCAGAAGCAAGGGTGAGATGGCCATCGTTCTTGTCGAACAGTATTTCGACTTTGCCTACGACCTTGCCGACCGTTTTGTCGTGCTCAGACGTGGTTCCATCCTGATGGAAGGGGCAAGGCAGGACTTGTCGCGAGAGCAGGTTTTACAGGGCGTGACGGTCTAACGTCTAGCAACTTAAGACGAAAAACGCTGTACGGCCCCCGAGCGAGCGAGGGGTCGTTTTGCATTTTGTGGCTTAGGTTTTCCGGTCAACTTCGGAAAAGTGCACTGGTTTTCGGTGTTTTGTCGGGCTTTAGGGCTTACGCGAGCTGTCAAAGCACGATTCGTGTGGGTGGCGAATCTGTGAATTTTTGTGTTTGGCGGTCATGTTCAGCCTAACTCTGGCCACAAATCCGCCTAAGTTGAAAAAAAATTCCCGTTATGCGGGAAAACCTTTTCGTTTGGGGGGAGGTTCCATCGCGCCTCGCTTGGTATCAATTTTGTTAACGGGGATGTGAACCTCGTGTGTGTGCGGTCATTTCGCACTTGGTAAAACAGTCTGGAGTACAAATTATGAAGAATTCAATTCGCAAGATTTTCCTGAAACTGCGTGAAGACGAGCGCGGCGCGACCCTGGTTGAATATGGCATTGCTCTGTTTGTTGCCATCGTTGTTGGCGGTACAGTGCTCACTCAGCTGTCCGACCAAACAAGTTCGAACTTCTCGGATGCGGTTGGTGCTGCGACCCGGTCCAACTAACCAATCCCGTGCGGCGACACGAGATTGAACAGCTGATACCTCATACGTTGTTGAAGAAAAACATCATTGAGGTATCAGTTTAAGTAGAGGCACCCACCACGGGTTTGCGTTTAAATCTCGTACTCGGTTAAACATTATGGAGTATGAACTTATGAAAAATTCTATCCGCAAGGTTTTCTTGAGACTGCGTGAAGATGAGCGCGGAGCAACATTGGTTGAATATGGCATTGCCCTGTTTGTTGCGATTATTGTTGGCGGCGTGGTTCTGACCGGTTTGGCCGACACGACTAGCTCGAACTTCTCAGACGCGGTTGGTGCTGCGACCCGGTCCAACTAACCAATCTTCGACGATAGGTTAAAACGTTGGTTCCCCGGCCAAAAGTCGGGGTGTCACATCAGAATTAAACGGTTTTTCGTCAGTTAATCAGTCGGTTTGTTAATGAAGACAGCAATTCGCCCCAATCTGACGGCCTGAACCGACTTCGGAAATTGGAGGGCACTATGCGCGTTAAGTCTTTTTTGATGACATTCTTGGGTGTCGGTTTGGCAGGCGGTGCCGTTCTTATTGCCCAGGACCAAATTCAACGAAATCAGGAAGCTGCTGCAGACGCATCGATCGTCCGCGTTGTTGCAGTCGCCGAAGACATTCCATTTGGAACACCGATCGAAAGGTACAAGCTGACCACGATCGATTGGCCGGCAGAGTCGGTACCGGCTGGCGTGTTTACCAACTTTGATGATGTTCTACCTGAACCCGGAGCAGACCCGCGCCGCGCAAAGCGCGCATTGGCACAGGGTGAGATTTTGTTGGCCTCAAAGGTCTCGGACTTTGGTGAGAAAGTCACGATTGTGCAGACGATCGGGGAAAACAACCGGGCGGTTGCCATCAGTGTTGATGCGCAAACCGGCGTTGGCGGTTTCGTAACACCTGGCGATTTTGTAGATATCGTGTTGACCCGCGGGTCCAACGATGAGCTGCGCGCCATTACCATTCTTCAAAATATTCGCATTATCGGCGTCGACCAAACTGCGGACGAGGAACTGGATCAACCCGGTATCGCACGGACCGTGACGGTTGAAGTCACCCCGCAGCAAGGTCAGCGTTTGGCCCTGGCGCAAAAGGCAGGCCAGTTGAGCCTCTCGCTGCGTTCGCTGAACACAGAAGACGATGAGCCGCTCGAAGCAGTACGCCTGAGCGATATTCTTCTGGAAAAGTCACCAGCAGAAGATGGTGAACCGCAGCCGATTGTCAAAGTACGTCGCGGTATTTCCGAGGTCGAGGAGTTCAGGGTGGAAAATCCCACTGCGGCGTCTGCCGAACAGGACGTCCCCGTCACGGACACGTCCGGGACAGTGAACTAAAGCACGGAGTGTTTGGGAGGGTTTGACAATGTTTTCGGTTAAAGAGTTCAAGAAAGAAGAAGACGGCGCAATTCTGGTTTTTGTTGGAATGAGCCTGGTTTTCATCTTCGGCTTTGTCGCGCTGACTTTTGACCTTGGCCGTGTCGTTTCCACCCAAACCGACCTCCAATCCTACGCTGACCACGTTGCGCTGGCTGCCGCTGGTGAACTGGACGGCAACGGAGATGCGATTACCCGGGCTGAGGTCGCTGCCGCTGCGATGATTGCGGACGAACAGTTTTTTGCCGAAGGCGATCGTGCATTGGCCTCGGCCGCAGACTTCGATATTCGGTTTTTGACCGGTTTGCCCAATGACGCGCGTGACGAAGCTTCTGTCGCCAGTTTTGTGACAACCGACCCGACTTTGGCCGTCATGGCTGAGGTTACTGCAACGCCCCGGACAGTTTTCCTTCCATTCTCGCGCGCTTTGGCAACTTTGCTTGGTGCGACCCCGCAAGATGCCGAGGTCAGCGCACAGGCGATTGCAGGTTTCACGGCCTACGCGTGTGATGTCACTCCGCTAATGTTCTGCATCCCGTCGGGCTGGACTGCTAACGCGAATATCGGATCCACGATCAAGCTGCGCACTGGTCAGGCCAATGCTGAATGGGGTCCGGGTAACTTTGGGTTTCTTGATCCGATTGATTTTGGCATCAATCCGGAGGGGCCATGTGCGGGACTGAACGGCTCGAACCTGTACATTTGCCTAATCGCTGCCCAAGGTAACAAAGGTCGTTGCGTTGTGCAGCGGGGTGTTGATACCGAACCCGGTCAGCGCCAGGGCATCGGTGGAGCAATCTATAACTCGCGCTTTGACTATTTTACGTCGACCTTGACCAACGAAAGAAATGATCCCGATTACGCGCCGGGGCCGCAGGTTATTTCAGGATGGGTTCAACCCACTGGCAATGGAAATGGCAATGGAGGCGGCAACAGCTGCATCAGCGGTCAGCCCACGCTGTCCACAGATACCATGCCTTTCCCGCCGGATGACTGTTTTGCAGATGATACCTGCGGTTCGCTAGTCCCCAACAGCGGTGGTCGGTTTGGAAATGGCGATTGGTCCAATGGTCGCCAGGATTATCTGGATGTGAACTATGGCGCGGGCCTTGATCCTCTAAACAATCCGCTGCCGGTAAACAATTCCGACGGAGCCAATGTGATCCGTAACATGCCGACTGGACTGCCATCTGCAGGCGGAACAACGCGCTACCAAATGTATCTTGAAGAGATCAATCAATTCTCAGGCGGTCCGATCCTGTCTAATCGCTCGGAAACAGGGCGCGCGCAGTGCTCTACGCCTGCGTCGACTGATCCCGACCGCCGCACCTTTATTCTGGCTGCGATCGACTGCGCCGCGAACAACGTTCAAGGCCGTGCCGTAGATGTTCCGGTTGAGGAATATGTCAAAGGCTTCATGATCCAGCCTCTGGCGAATTCATCGGGTACCGATTTCGACATTTACCTTGAAGTGGTCGAACAAGTCGGCGGCGCCGGTCTGGGCGGCAGTGAAGATGACGGTATTTTCCGCGATGTCGTGAGGTTGTACCGGTGAAACGTTTGATCTCGCATATCCAACGCCTCAAGCGCTGTGAATCTGGCGCACCGATGGTCGAATTCGCGATGGTTCTTCCGCTGCTGATGCTGTTCATTGCAGTGATTATCGAAGGCAGCCGGATCACCTGGGCGCATCAGGCGGCTGCTGCCGGTGTCCGCGACGCCTCCCGGATGATCGCAAGGACGGCTCCGATTGACTTGTGCGCGACGGCCACGGGGCCGGTCACATTGGGCGGTGACTACGAAACGACAGCGACGACAATCGTCACAAACCAGCTTGGCGGCACATCGATCATGCCGATTGGCACATCCGTCGTGGACGTGATCCCCACCTGCCTGCGTCGCGATGGCGCCTATAGGGTCAACCCGGCCTCGGTGGTGGAAGTGACCGCTCAGGTTCGCGTCGAGTTCTTGTTTGGCAACGTTTTCAGCTTGTTCGGTGGCGCTCTGGGCCCGTTGAACATGGAAATCTCGGATCAAAGCAGGGTGTTTGGAATATGACACGTCTGGTTAACATCTTTCGCAATTTCCGTACGCAAGAACGTGGTGCAGCCCTTGTTGAAATGGCGCTGGTCGTTCCGCTTTTCCTTCTACTGATGTTTGGCATCGTGGATTATGGTCGCCTGTACTGGTCGACAACAACGGCTCAGAAGGCGATGCAAAAAGCAGCACGGCTGGCAACTGTCGGTCCTGCGCAGTGCGGAGCGTTGCCTGCGTCACATGAGTTGGTAAACAATCCATCAGGCACTCCTCGGTTCGGAACCTTGTGCCGCGTAGGTGGCATCTGTGAAGTGCCGAACTTGCCTGCCCCGTGCCGTCTGGACACAAGCACTGCCTACGGTGAGCGTATCTGGGATGAAATCCAACCGCTTCTGCCACCGGGCACAACCCCGACGAATGTGCAGTTCGCCTATACTCACGATCCACGCTTGGGTTTTCTGGGTGGCCCTTATACGCCGGTTGTTACGGCCGAATTGATTGATGTGGACTTCGATTTCGTAATGCCGCTGGCCGGACTGGCAGCACTGGCTTCCAATAGCCCGGCGGTAACTTCAAACACCCCAAATAGTATTTCCCTTCCCGCGATGAGCACTTCGGTTCCTGCCGAAGACTTGGGCATCGGGGCAGCAGAGTAAGGAGAAAGATAATGAGTGGAAAACAGATTTCAGTATTGTTGATTTCGCCCGACGAAGAGATCTACTCGGCGATTGAAGGGTCTCTTGCTGAACAGGAGAACTGCCAGTTCACTGGCCGAAAAGACACGGTCTCGGGTGTGAACGGTTCGGCCATCTCGCTTACGGCGCTGAATGATGTGGTTCTGTTCGACGTCGAGGAAGACAGCGACAAAATGCTGGAAACAGCACAGAGCATCTGCGATGCGCGGATGCCCAACGCAATTATCATTGCGCTGGCCCCGGAAGATCTGCCGCTTGAAAAAGCTCGACAGCTTAAGAAATTGGGCGTCGATGACGTTTTACCCCGGACCGCGATCAACGAGGAGATCGTGCCGCAGGTTGATGCGATCCGGACTCGTCGCCAAGCTCAGTTGCCTGCGGTTTGGGGCGGTCATGCAACGCTGGGCAAAGTGATTGCCGTGGCAAAATCTCGTGGTGGTGTTGGTTCTTCGCTTGTGGCCGCAAACATGGCCAACGAGTTGCAGCAGAAAGAAGGTTTCTTCAAGAAGAAAGCGGCCAACGAGGTTGCAGTGGTTGATCTGGACTTCCAGTTTGGTTCCATCGCGGCCCTGATGGACGTGGAAGAAAGCGATGCCATGTGGCGCATGGCAATGGACGAAAGCATTCCTGACACTGCGTTTCTGGATCAGGCAATGGCCAAAGCACCATGCGGTGTAGATGTTCTGGCAGCTCCATCACGTTATGGCCCGCTATCTGCCATCAAAGCCGAACAGATTGACGCTATTCTGGACAGTTTGCGCCGGTCTCACGACTACGTTGTGATTGATCTGCCGCGTGCTTTGGTCGAGTGGATCACTCCGGTGCTCGCTCAGGCGGACCGGCTGTATCTGGTTACGGATGTGGCCGTACCGTCGGTGCGCTCTGCCCGCAAGCTGATTGATTTTTATCACAGCGAAAACCCGGCTTTGGACATTCAACTGGTTGCAAGCCTTGAGAAAAAGCCCTTGTTCCCCGCGGCCCATCACCGCGCGGCGACCAAGCTACTTGAAAAAGACTTCTCGTATTGGGTGCCAAAGGACGAGCGTACAGTGCGCGAGTCCGTTGATCGAGGCGTTCCCTTGCAGGACGTGTCCAACCGGGCACCAGCGACACGGGCGATCAAGAAGCTGGCGGATGACACGCGGGCTTCTCTGCCGCCGCGCGTGAACAGCTGACGCCCGTTCCCCAAGCCGTGATGTAAGATAAAGTAAAAGGTTGAAAGAATGTTTCGTGAATTTGACAGAACGAGCCGTACAGCACCCAGCGCACCCAAGGTCGTTCCCTTGGATACCAAGAAGCTGGACTCTAACGTATCAGACATCGCAGCCTTTGAAGCCGAGAAAAAGGTCGTTGATCGCGAAAGACAGCAGGATCGTATTGACCTGAAGGCGCGGATGCACAACTCGCTGCTGGACAAGCTGAACCTCGCTGTAATCGACAAGGTTGAAGAGGACACTCTGCGCGGCGAGATTGGCAAGCACGCTACGGATCTGTTGCGCCATGAAGGCCGTGCGATGCGCAGCGAAGAGATCAAAGAGCTTGTCGAAGAGCTGATGCATGAAGTCCTGGGCCTTGGCCCGCTCGAGCCGTTGCTGGCCGACCCGACGATCAACGATATCCTGGTCAACGGCCATGAGCAGATCTTTGTCGAACGCGCTGGTATCCTTGAAAAAACTGAAGCCCGGTTCCGTGATGAACGCCACCTGCTGCGTATCATCGACAAAATCGTTAGCCGGGTTGGTCGCCGTATTGATGAACGTCAGCCTTGGGTGGACGCGCGTCTAGAGGATGGTAGCCGTGTGAACGCTATTATTCGGCCTTGCGCTTTGGATGGCCCTGCCCTGTCGATCCGTAAATTTGCTCGCGTTCCTTTGACGATGCAGCGTTTGGTGAACAACGGCGCCCTGAACGACAGTGCCGCAAATCTGCTGAGAGGGCTGGTTGACGCCAAGATGAATGTTCTGATCTCGGGCGGTACAGGCTCTGGTAAGACGACGATGCTGAACGCGCTTTCTTCTTACATTGGTGCGAACGAACGGATCGTGACAATCGAAGATGCTGCGGAACTCCAGCTGCAGCAGGAACATGTGCTGCGCATGGAGACGCGTCCGGCTGGTCTGGACGGAACAGGAGCGGTGGCGCAGCGTGACCTTGTTCGAAACGCGCTGCGGATGCGCCCGGACCGTATCGTCGTGGGCGAGGTACGCGGTTCGGAAGCCTTTGACATGCTGCAGGCCATGAACACAGGCCACGACGGATCGATGACTACGGTCCACGCGAACAGCCCAAGAGATGCCCTGTCGCGTGTCGAACAGATGGTCCAGATGGGTGGAATGGAACTGCCGCATTCGGCCATTCGCGCCACCATTGCCTCGGCAGTGCACTTTGTTCTGCAGTTGAACCGCATGTCAGACGGTACCCGCCGCGTGACTTCCATTGCTGAAGTGACCGGCATGGAAGGGGACATTGTGACCATGCAAGACATCTTTGTCTTCAAGCGCGAAGGCAAAGATGAGAACGGCAAAGTTTTGGGACGGTTCATGGCAACCGGTATCCGGCCGAAGTCGAGCGAAGCATTGGCCGCTGCTGGGGTAGACCTGTCCACCGTCCAGTTCACCTAAGGAGGCGGGTCATGTTCGAGCAAATTCGATCATTCTTTTCCAATCTCGATATCAACGGAATTGTTGGGCCCGAGATGGAAATCTTCGGTTTTGATGCGCGCTTTGTTCTCGCGTTGGCTGTTTTCCTGGGGGCTCTGATCGCATGGGAAGGGCTGCGGCAATTCCTGCGGCGGGGTGAAAACCGTGAAGAAGCGATCAATCGTCGCGTTCAGCTGCTAAACGAAGGTAAGAGCGGTGAAGATGTTTTAAACCTGCTTAAACCGCAGGAAGCCAAGCCGCTGATCCGGAATTTCCCGTTTGTGGGGGATCTTCCGGCAGCGTTGAAAGCGTCCGGTTTGAACATGGCCCCCGAGGTGTTCCTGATAGCTTGTGCTGCGGCCTTTCTTGTCTGCGCAATTGGCGGTTCGCTCGTGTCCAATCCAGTGCAGGTTGTGCCAATCTCGGCCGTGGTTTTCTTGTTTGGCCCGCTTGTTGTCCTCGGAAGCACGTTGAGAAAGCGTAAGGCCATGCTGATCAAGCAACTGCCTGATGCGCTGGACCTTATGGCCCGGGGTTTGAAAGTTGGGCATCCGCTGAACACTACGTTGCAGAGCGTTGCCGAAGAGATGCCTGATCCTATCGGCACCGAGTTCGGGCTGATTGTCGACCAGGTTGCCTACGGCGAAGAACTGCCGGATGCCTTGAAAACCCTTGCTGAGCGTATTGACGAAGAAGACATTCAATACCTGGCCGTTGCGTTGATGATGCAGCATGGTACGGGGGGTGATCTTGCCGGAATCCTCAGAACTCTGGCGCGGGTTATTCGCGCGCGAATGTCGCTGCGCCGTAAAGTCAAGGCGATCTCGGCTGAAGGTCGAATGACCGCATTTATCCTATCCAGTATTCCCGTCCTCATTGCTGTCTTTATGACGATCATGACACCGACCTATTACGGAGATGTTGCGGATGCTCCGTCGTTCTGGCCGGTAATGGGGGTGATCGCGGTAGCGGTGGTCCTGAATGCCATCGTATTGTTTAAGCTGGTGAATTTCCGGATATAAGGAGTTTCTCCGATGGAATATATCAATTCTATTCTTGCTGACGAAATTGGGTCACAAATCCTTTTGCTTGCAATTGTGATCCTTGGCGCAGTGCTCGCCTTTTTCGGAATTTCGTCCGCTTTCAGAGAACGTTCAACCGCTGCTGATCGCATGGCGCCAAGCCGGCCGCGCCAAAATTTGGCTCGGGGAACGCCGGATAAACTGGAAGGCGAAACGCCGACTGGCCTGAGCGCAGCGCTTATCCCTGCTGATGCAAGCGAGCGTCTCGAAGTCGGGCAGGTGCTGGCCAAGTCTGGCTTTCGCGGGAAGAACGCGATTGCGGGTTACTACTTTATCCGGTTGGGCTTGGCGACGTTTTTGCCGATGACCTTTATCTTTTTGCTCAACTGGCAGCCGCCGAACAACTTTGGCGCGCGGATCGCAGAATATATGGGCGGTCTGGACATGCTGGCGACCCTAAGAAACGTGGTCATTTTGGGTGCGATCGGTTTTTACGTTCCTCATCTGTGGATGCAAGCTCGTATCAAAGAGCGTAAATGGCAGATGGAGAGCGCCTTCCCGAACATGCTGGATCTTCTGCAGATTGGGATCGAAGCTGGTATGGGATTCGATCAGGCTCTGCTGAAAGTGGCCGTCGAAATGCAATTGGTTGCTCCAGAACTGTCCGAAGAAATACTGATCGCGCTAAGCGAGATTCAGGCAGGCCGGGATCGTGACACAGCTCTTATGCGTATGGCGCGTCGAACCGGGATCGAGGAAATGAGTGCTTTTGTAAGTGTTGTTCTTCAGTCGACCCGGTTTGGTGTTCCGCTTGCTGCTGCGTTGAACACGTATGCGGAAGAGATGCGGGAACTGCGTGAAGTACGCGCTCAGGAAAAGGCCAACAAACTGCCCGTCCAGATGTCGGCAGTCATGGCCAGCCTGATGTTGCCAGCTATTGCTGGTTTGATCCTGGCTCCCATCGTGATTCGGTACATGGAGACTTTTGGAAGCTAAGGCTGACTACGCATACAGAAGGACAGAATGCAGGGTCAAAACCAGCCCCGAAGACCCGATTGCGATCCCCATTGGAAACTCTCGCGATTGGGCAGTTGATTTGAAGCGCGGAGACAGGGTTTTGGCATAACGTCGTACCAAGGCCATCCCAACAAGCCCCAGACCCATACCTGCGGCCAAGAGCAGTAAATAGTCGGGAACTGCTGGGCTTGGAACAATGAGAAACACGACAGGAAGCATCTTGGCGTCCCCGCCGCCCAGCCATCTGACTGCGAACAGGCCAAAGCAAAGCAGAAAGCACGCTCCGCCAATCATGAGGCGCATGAACAACTCGTGCCATTCCAGAAACGGGGCGGTGGCCACGAAAATGACCAGGCCGATGATGCAATAAGTGTTAGGAATTCGCAACTGAGTGAAATCAGTCCACGCTGTAGCCACAAACAGCGGCGCGAACAGCCATAGGGCAATCCAATTTTGCCAGTCTAATTCAGGCATTAAGCCCTTGCTTGATGCAGTTTCCCGTACAGCGCCTCGCGCTCTTCGACCGACACTAGTCTGCGTGCCAGCATATGGAAATTATCCAGACCGGTTTTCGAATAGATATGTTTGAGGTGTGTCCTGACAGTTGCAGGTCCAATTCCCAACTCAGCGCCGATACCTTGGGATGATATGCCACGAGACACCAATACGCACACACGCCATTCGGCACGGGTAAGCCCCGCAGGGTTTTCGGTGCTCAGGATAGGCACTTCAATGCTTGTCTTGCGGATGGTTGCGACGGTCTGCCGGGACAATGCCTCGGTCACAAGGCCAGCGCGCCGGCTCTGAAACGTCTCGGACAACTGTGGAGCAATCTGTTCGATTGCCTCCTTATAGCCGGGTTCGGGATTCTGACCAAAGTGCAGCTCAAGAAAGTCTATTTCGCCAGCCTGATGGTCCAGACACAGGAACAGGATGTCCGAGATTTTGCGATGCGCAATCCAATCCGTCAGGACCGGTGACAGTTTCGCAGGGTCCTCGCCATCTTCACGCAAACTGAAAACAGATGCCCTTTTCGGCATGTTGCGAAAAGGTCCAAGCGCGTCATTGGCATAGGACAAGAACAGAGGGCGGCTGATTGATGGATCGCGCGTGTCCGAGCGCGCGGCCACCCTGTGGGCACCTTTGTTCAGCCACAAACGGCTTATTACGGCGCAGTCTGCACCGAAGGCTTCCACTATACCATTGAGAGCTGCGTCCAGAACAAGGCCGCCCTGACTCCAATGAATGAAATTTATGATTGCTCGTGCATGAAGCGCATTTGGCAGCCACGCTCCAGTTTGAGCCTTCCCCCCATTCATACGTCACCATTCCATACTAATTACAACAAAAATGCGGCTTACGCCAAAAGCGGACAAATGCCCACTCGATTCTTTAACGATTCTTTTGAAAGTCTAAAGTACCACCTAAAAAATTAACTGAAAATTAATGGAACATAAATTTAGAGCAACGAATGAAAGTTGTGACTTTATGGCCTCCTTTCTGGGGACAAACGAGCGAGCTCCTTTAGACTGTTTCTTTCATGGCGTGTTATGCGCTCTGGCTTGAGTCGTTATGAGTGTTCATAATGTCAGTTATAGCGATAAAAAAGTTCATCAAAGATCAGCAAGTTTAAGCTCTTCAGAATGTGCTCTCAGGTGTTTCAATGCGGCGCGGATAAGTGTCATTGTGAGAACTCTTTGCATTTGGCCCTAAGGGTGCATCTTGAATCAGCGAGCTTGGCGACGGTTTTAGGTTTTTGACAAGAATATTGGATTCACAATTAAACATCTGTAATTAAAAAGTAAAAAACTCAAAAATGACCAAACATTAACTGATTTTCGCATTTCTTGTGTATTTGTTTACCTAACATCGTTGCAAGTTTAATAGGTTGTTGAGAAATTTTCGGATGGGCCTCCATACTCATAGAACGCAGAAATGCGCCTTCACTCGCTGGAAGAGGAGCCAGAGAGTGAAAATTGGGAAATGGGAGGAATGAATGACTAACAAATCTGTCACACGCCGCGGCGTGCTGAAGTCCGGTGCCGTTGCGGGAACCGGTCTGGCCCTGCCTACGATCTTCACCGCTTCGTCAGCAGCAGCCTACACTAACGAGCCCACAGGGTCTTCGGTTACCCTTGGTTTCAACGTCCCGCAGACCGGGCCATATGCCGAAGAAGGAAATGATGAACTTCTGGCGCAACAGCTGGCGGTCGAGCATCTGAATGGCGAAGGCGATGGCGGTTGCCTGAACACCTTTACGTCCAAGGCGCTCAAGGGGAACGGTATCCTTGGCAAAAAGGTCGAGTTCGTAACCGGTGATACACAAACCAAATCGGATGCAGCCCGCGCTTCGGCCAAGTCGATGATCGAAAAAGACGGGGCCGTGATGATCAACGGCGGATCGTCCTCGGGCGTGGCCGTTGCGGTTCAGGGTCTGTGCCAGGAGGCGGGCGTGATCTTTATGGCGGGTCTGACCCATGCCAATGACACCACCGGTAAAGACAAGAAAGCCAACGGTTTCCGCCACTTCTTCAACGCCTATATGTCGGGTGCCGCGCTGGCGCCGGTGCTGGCGGCTGAGATGGGCAAGGAACGCCGCGCTTATCACCTGACAGCTGACTACAACTGGGGCTGGACCCAGGAAGAGTCGATTGTTGCTTCGACCGAAGCCTTGGGATGGGAAACGGTCAACACAGTCAAAACACCACTCGCGTCAACGGACTTTTCGTCCTACATCGCTCCGGTTCTGAACTCGGGCGCGGATGTTCTGGTTCTAAACCACTATGGCGGCAACATGGTGAACTCGCTGACCAACGCGATTCAGTTCGGCTTGCTGGACAAGGTGGCCAATGGCAAGGACTTCAAGATTGTCGTGCCGCTGTATTCCGAACTGATGGCCGCTGGTGCGGGTGAGAACATCAAAGGCGTGCTGGGTTCGATGAACTGGAACTGGCAGCTGCAGGATGAGGGCACCAAGGCCTTCGTGAAATCCTTCGGTGAAAAGTACGGCAAGCCGCCATCCAACTCGGCCCAGACCTGCTATGCGCAGGTTCTGCTATATGCCGATGCGGTCGAGCGTGCGGGTACGTTCAACCCTTGTGGCGTTGTCGAAGCGCTGGAAGGGTTCGAGTTCGACGGTCTGGGCAACGGTAAGACGCTGTACCGCGCCGAAGACCACCAGTGCTTCAAAGATGTGCTGGTCGTGCGTGGCAACGAAAACCCGACCAACGCCTATGACACGCTGGAAATCGTCGAGGTGACCCCGGTTGAACAGGTGACCTATGCACCTGATCATCCGATGTTCGCCGGCGGTGACCTGGGTTCCTGTAACTCGGGCGCATAATCCGCGCCTCAGAATTTTCGACGAAAATTCTTGTACCTGAAACTGGGCTCTCCTGCTGACGCAGGGGAGCCTGCCTTGAAGGCAACAAAAGGGGGGGGACAATGGACGCCATACTTCTTCAAATCCTAAACGGGCTCGATAAGGGATCGGCATATGCGCTTATCGCGCTAGGGCTGACGTTGATCTTTGGCACGCTGGGTGTTGTGAACTTTGCCCACGGGGCTCTGTTCATGATCGGCGCTTTTTGTGCTGTTACCCTGCAAAAGCTGTTTAGCCTCAGCTTTCAGACCATCGACGAAACCCAGACGGACTTTCTGGGTAATCCGCTGAAGGTCGAGACACCTTATGTCGAGGCGTGGTTCGGTCCCGAGGTCGGTGCGTCAATCATCGACTGGTCGGTGCCTCTGGCGATCTTGTTCGCGATCCCGATCATGCTGTTGGTCGGCTACGTGATGGAACGCGGGCTGATCAAGCATTTCTACAAACGCCCCCATGCGGATCAGATCCTTGTGACATTTGGTCTGGCTATCGTACTGCAAGAGGTCGTCAAGTATTTCTTCGGGGCCAACCCGATCCAGACCCCGCCGCCCGAAGCGCTTAATGGCTCTATCGATTTGGGCACCATGATCGGGTTCGATCCGAACGCAATCATTTATCCGATCTGGCGTCTGGTCTATTTCGGCTTTGCGGTTGCCATTATAGGTGCAGTCTTCTCATTCCTGCAATTCACCACCTTCGGCATGGTTGTTCGCGCAGGTATGGCCGACCGGGAAACCGTGGGTTTGTTGGGCATTAACATCGACCGCCGATTTACCATCATGTTCGGGATCGCTGCGGCGGTGGCAGGACTGGCCGGGGTGATGTACGGGCCGCTCAATCCGCCCAACTATCACATGGGGATGGACTTCTTGGTCCTTAGCTTTGTTGTGGTTGTTGTAGGTGGCATGGGATCGCTGCCTGGTGCCGTGTTGGCGGGGTTCTTGCTGGGGGTCCTCGAGAGCTTTGCCTCGACCACTTGGGCCACGACCACGATTCCGGGCATCAACCAGATCATCATCTACCTTGTCGCCATCATCGTGCTGCTGCTGCGGCCACGCGGGCTGATGGGGCGCAAAGGCGTGATGGAGGACTAATCCATGTTTGGACTGAACAAGAAAGACACCGGGCTGCTGATCATCGTTGGGATTCTGACGCTGCTGGCCCCCTTCATCCTGAACCCGTTCCCGGCGGACAGCGCCATGGCGCAGTTCAACGCGGGCTACCCCGACCTGATGCAGCGGTTCGTGATCTTTGGCATCTTCGCCATCGGGTTCAACATCCTGTTTGGCCTGACCGGATACCTGTCCTTCGGCCATGCGGCCTTTCTGGGCGTGGGATCGTATTCGGCCGTTTGGATGTTCAAGCTGCTCAGCTATAACGTCATCCCCGCCATCGCGCTGAGCGTGGTGATCGCTGGGTTGTTCTCTTTGCTGATCGGTTATGTCAGCCTGCGGCGGTCAGGGATTTATTTCTCGATCCTGACGCTGGCCTTCGCACAGATGAGCTTTGCGCTGGCCTATTCGGTGCTGTCGAACCCCAAATTCAACCTGACCAACGGGGAGACTGGCCTTCAGGTCTATGCAGATGACCCGCAGATCCTGCAGGGGGCCAATGCGCCCGACCTGCCGCACCTTTTCGGATTACCCATGCGCGCGACTTATACGCTGGACATAGGCGCGTGGAGCTTTGACTTCAACGCAGGCTACTACCTGTGTGCGGTGGTTATGATGGTCGTGTTTTATCTGGCGATCCGTATCTTCCGGTCGCCTTTCGGGATGATGCTGCGGGCGGTGAAGTCGAACCAGCAGCGGATGAACTACACCGGGCTGAACTCGAAACCCTATACGCTGGCGGCCTTTGTGATCTCTGGCATGTATGCCGGTCTGGCTGGTGGCCTGATGGCCGCGATGGATCCGCTGGCCGGGGCCGAGCGGATGCAGTGGACGGCCTCGGGCGAGGTGGTTCTGATGACCATCCTTGGCGGTACCGGAACGCTGATCGGTCCGGTTCTGGGCGCGGGCTTCATCAAGTATTTCGAGAACATATTCTCGAAAATCAACGATAACGTCCTGCACAGCTGGTTTGCCATCCTGCCCGACGGGTTGGAGGACGCGGTGGTGTTCATCATCCACCCGTTCATCGGCAAAGGCTGGCACCTGACATTGGGTATCCTGTTCATGTTGGTGGTGATTTATCTGCCTGGCGGCCTTGTCGAAGGCGGACAGCGGGTATCGAACTGGTTCAAACGTCGGAAATCCGGTGCGGATGATGCGCCTTCGGGCAAAACCGAGCCAGCGGAATAAAGGAGGCGACTATGGCAATTCTACGTGTAAAAGACGTCAGTAAACGCTTCGGTGGCCTAAAGGCGCTGACGGACGTGAACCTGAACGTCGAGGAAAATTCGGTTCATGCCATCATCGGCCCCAATGGCGCCGGCAAGTCGACCCTGCTGAACTGTCTTGTGGGTAAACTGATGCCGGACACCGGGTCGGTCCTGTTTGACAACAACTCGGTGCTAGGGCTCGAACCGTTTCAGATCAACCAGATGGGCATCAGCCGTGTGTTCCAGACCCCCGAGATTTTCGGTGAGTTGACGGTGATGGAGAACATGTTAATCCCGATTTTCGCCATGCGAGACGGGGCGTTTCGGATGCACGCCTATGAGACGATTGCCAAGGAAAAGGACATCGTGGAACAGGCCGAAGCGATGCTGGTCGAGATGAACATGGCCGACAAGCGCGAAATGCATGCCGCTTCCTTGTCGCGTGGTGACAAGCGTCGGCTTGAGATCGGCATGTGCCTTAGCCAGAACCCGCGTCTTTTGCTGCTGGATGAACCGACGGCTGGCATGGCGCGGGCCGATACCAACAACACGATCGACCTGCTGAAACAAATCAAGGATGAACGCGACATCACCATCGCGATCATTGAGCACGATATGCATGTGGTCTTCAGCCTTGCCGAACGGATTACCGTGCTGGCACAGGGCACACCCTTGGTGGAAGACGCGCCAGAGAACATTCGCGGTAACCCCAAGGTTCGCGAAGCCTATCTGGGCGAGGCAGCGTAAGGAAAAGCTATGAATCAGAAACCGGACTTTTCGAAAAACGCCAATATGGCCACAACTGCGCCCGCCTTTCTTTCGGTGTGGGATATGCACTCGTACTACGGCGAAAGCTACATCGTTCAAGGTGTCAGCTTCAACGTGCACGAGGGCGAGATTCTGGCTCTGCTCGGCCGGAACGGGGCTGGTAAGACCTCGACCCTACGCTCGATCGCGCGTCTTGATGACCCCGAAGTGCGCCATGGCGAGATCTGGCTGGACCACCAGCCTCTGCACAACAAAACAAGCTACGAGGCCGCAGCGGCCGGTCTTGGTCTTGTCCCCGAGGATCGCCGGATCATCCCCGGCTTGACAGTCGAGGAAAACCTGCAACTTGCTCAGATTGCGCCACCAATTGGCTGGTCGCTTGAACGTATCTACGAGTTGTTCCCCCGTCTTGGCGAGCGACGCAAGCAAGAGGGTGTGACCCTGTCAGGTGGCGAGCAGCAAATGCTGGCTATAGCGCGTGCATTGGCACGCGACATCAAGGTTTTGCTGTTGGACGAGCCCTACGAAGGATTGGCCCCGGTGATCGTGGATGAGATCGAAAAGACTCTGATCCACGTAAAGCAACAGGGCATGACCACGATCATCGTTGAACAAAACGCCGTGCGTGCATTGGAATTGGCCGACCGCGCAATCATCCTGGATACAGGTAGTATCGTGTTTGACGGCACTGCCAGCGAAGTGCTGGAGAATACGCAACTGCGTGAGGAATATTTGGCGATCTGATCCGGACAATCCGTTGCAAAGAGTTAAGGCGGGGTGGGGAACCACTTCGCCTTAGTTGTTTCAGGGCTGCAAAAAGGGCGATTGAATTCGAACGACGGTTGGAGGTTTTCCTGCCTCTACGGGAAACCCCCAATATCTTGCAAATACGAAATACCTTAATTGTAAATCATCCAAGGTTTTACCAAGGACATTTCCCCCTTTGAGGGGCTGGCTTCTTACCCCCTCGGCCGGCCCCTCAGTTCCTTGGATCAGGCCGTTTCTTCCAGTTTCGATATCGCTTGCTGGACCAACGAGGGCAGCTTTTCGTTGTGGTCGTAGTTAAGTGCATGAGGGATTTCGGATACAGGTGACTTCCGATACCCTTCGGTGAACAGCAGAAACGGAACCTGCGCACGTTGCGCGGTTTCGGCGTCGACTTCGCTGTCGCCAATAAACAGGCGCGGACCGGTCGGGGTGACGGCGGCGAAACTGGCGTGAAGATGCGCGGGGTCGGGCTTGCGTGCGTTCAGAGTATCACCGCCAAAGACGGTATCGAAATGATGAGCGAGGCCCAAATCCCGCAGAATATCGCGGGCGGGGGCCTCGGGCTTGTTGGTGCAAATGCCCAAAACGCATCCCATATCGCGCAGCTGCTGTAGCGCCTCGGAAACACCGGGATAGGGCACGGTCAGCGCACTGGATGCGGCGGAATAATGTGCAAGTGTACGCTCAGTCAGTTCTGCATGGCGATCAAGTGGCATGTCGCAATGCCTGATGACACGTTCGACCAATTTGGGAAGGCCATTCCCAACGAATTGCTGGATTGTCTTTTGTGGAAGATGGGGGCGTCCCTCGTCCTGCAGCATGCGGTTCGCGGCGGCCGCGATATCAGGCAAACTGTCGATCAGCGTTCCGTCCAGATCGAACATGAGCGTTGCAGTCATGGAAAACCTCGGGCGTTTGAATTGTCGCATCAGGCTTAGCCCGATCGCCAAAGCAGCGCAATTCCACGCGGATGAATGAGGTATGATTTTGACGCTTGACATACCTGAGTAAAATTATCAGATTAAGGATCAAGACACCAAGCCAACCCGGATTCGGGTCAGCCAGCCACTGAAAACGCGAACAGAAATCGGCCTTTCGCCCGTGACCCTCTGGAGTTGACCTGATGAATGTGCAGAACCCGAACCCCACGCAATCCTACCCCGTATCCATGCTGCCGGCACATAAAGCCGAAGAACTGACGAAAGGCGGAAATCTGGCTCATATTGAGCTGGGTGATCAGCTTTACACCCTGCGCATCACCCGCGCTGGCAAACTGATCCTGACGAAATGAGCGCGCGTTTTGCCCGCGGCGGGGCTACCGTTGGTCGACTGGCAGACCTTAGCCCTATTGAAGCCAGCGCGGTTCTGTACTTGCGGCAGTGGAGCGATGCAGCGTTGGCGCGCGCAGATGGTTTGGCGCAAGAATCCGATCAGGACAGTGTCGCGACGAGTGTTATGGATCGCTTGTGTTCACTCTGTGCTCATCATGGCAGACGACCGTTGATCCGCCACGGACTGGGGTGTTCCTGTCTGGGCGCGGATGAGAACTGTTTCGCGCAGATGATCGCCGCAGCCTCGGAAGGTGCGCGCGAAGACACAATGATGTTGGCGGCGCTTATCGTCCGTCCGGATTTCGCACCCGCCCTTGCTGCCTTGTCCGAGGAATTGGCGCTGGCATTGCGTCGCATGTCAGTCGCGGCCCCGCTTCCTTCGACCGGCCACGTAACCCCCTCTGCCGTGTTGCATTAACAGCTCGGTCAGGCTCAGACCCCCGTCCCAGTTAGGCCGGGGGTTTGTTCATTCAGCAACACCCGCAACCGGCATGGTGGTGATCGCAGGCGGGGGCAGGGGCATAGTCGCCGACCTCGGTCAGCACATCACGCAGCGCCCACAGGATCATGTCGACGTCATCCGCCTCGATCGTCAGGGGCGGGCGGATTTTCAGGATATTGTCCTTGGGCCCTTCGCTGCCGATCAGGATGCGGTGATCGCGCATCCGGTTCTTGACGTATTTGCAAATCTCGGTGCCCTCGGAGCCGTCGGGGTTGATCAATTCGACCCCCAGAAACAGGCCCATGCCCCGCACGTCGCCAACACAGCCGAAGTCGGCCTCGATCCCGCGCAACCCGTCCATCAGCTGCGCGCCCATTACGCGGGCATTGTCCTGCAGCCCCTCGTCATCGACGATGTCCAGCACCTCTTTCCCGATCCGGCAGGACAAGGTTGATCCACCAAAGGTCGAGAAGAACTCGATCCCGTTGTCAAAGCTTTGCGCGATTTCTTTGGTGGTGACCAACACGCCCAGAGGGTGCCCGTTGCCGATGGGTTTGCCCATGACCAGGATATCAGGCAGGGCGCCCTGATGCTCAAAACCGAAATAATACTCACCCAGACGTCCCAGCCCAGTCTGCACCTCATCAGCGATACAGACCCCTCCTGCGGCGCGGATTTTTTCATAGACCGCAGGCAGATAGCCTTTGGGCGGGATAATCTGCCCGCCGACCGAGGGGAAGGTCTCGGCGATGAAACCGGCGATGCCGTGGCCCTTGTCCTGCAAGGCGGCAATCGCCGGGTCCACAAGATCCGCGAATTTTGTAGCGCGGTCGGGATCATCGCGCTTGAATGATCCGCGATAGTCGTCAGCCACTTCAACCAGTTCGACCCAAGCCGCCTGACCCACGCCGCCGGGTTTATTGAACTTATAGGCCGAGATCGCGACTGCCGCATTCGTATTGCCGTGATAGCCGTGATCGGGCGTCACGATCCCCTTGGCCCCGGTATGGGCGCGGGCAAGCCGCAGGGCCAGCTCGTTCGCCTCGGTGCCGGAGTTGACGAAGAAACAAACCTCAAGGTGGTGGGGCAGTTTCGAGAGTACCTTATCGGCAAAAGCGGTCTGCGCCGGGTGCAGATAGCGCGTGTTCGAGTTCATGCGCCTCAGCTGATCCGCCGCCACCGCCTGAATGCGCGGATGCGCGTGGCCCACATGGGGGACGTTATTATAGGCGTCCAGATAGGGGCGACCCCATTCATCGAACAGGTGGTGTTTCCACCCGCGCACCAGCATGACCGGGTCGTCATAGGTCAGACTGAGGTTGCCGCCAAAATGGTCGTGCCGCCCCTGCAAGATCGCCTGCTTGTCGGTCGGTTGATAGAACACCTTGTCATCAGGTAGGTTCAGCAAGGCCGCCGGGTTGGGGCAAACCGCGTGCCACAGCTCCATCTCATCGGGGTCACCAACGCCGGGCCAGTCGTTCTGCATCCCGTCCGTGGTCATCGCCAGCTGGAAATGCACATGCGGGGCCCAGCCGCCGTTCTGTGTGGCGTCCCCCAATCGCGCGAACGCAGCGCCCTGCGCCACAGGATCACCGGGTTTCAGCCGATCACAGACCTCGGGGTCCAGATGACCATAGAGCGTATAGAACGTGTCCCCCTCGGGCGTTTCGTGATGCAGGATCACCACGCCGCCATAGTCCAGATGGGCGTCGCGGTTTTCCACCGCCTCAACCCGTCCGCTCATCGGCGCGTGCAACACGGTGCCCGCCTGGGCGAACACATCCACCGCCAAGTGCACCGTGCGCCGGTCCGAGGCTTTCCACGGCCCCTTACGGAACCCCGGCTCGGCATAGATCAGGCGCGGCTCATTGTAATAGCCCAGCCACAGGCCCTCGCCATATTCCTCGCCCACGCGGGCGGCCTCGGCCAGTGGCATATGAAACGGGTTCTGCGGCCAGACGCAGTTTTCCACCGACAGCGACCCCATCGGAAGATCAGCCAGATCTTGTCCAAACATCGGTGCGAACTGTCCGCGATGCGCGGCAAGATAGTCGAGGACGCGCTCGGCCCCATCTGTCACAGGCAGCCCGCAGGCCACGCGCAGCCGCGCCGCCATTAACCCGCCATTGACTGAAGCGTTCTCAAGAAACCGCCAGGCCGGGGCCTGGCTGATGGTCACATACGGATCATCCGGGTTGTCGACGGCCATCAGAGTCGAGTTCACCACCGACACCGCCAGCCGCGTCCGCAACAGCGGCCAGATCAGATCAACCTCATCCGCGCGCAAGCGGTTCGCGGCGTGATAGCCCTGCACCAAGGCGGTCAGCGCGCGTTCGGGCTGAGGATGGTCCAACACGACATACGCTCCGGCAATCGCCAGATCGCAGATGCGGGGTGCCGCGCACATATCCCCCAGATCAATCAGGCCCGAGACGCTCTGCCGCTGGCCCATCTCACCCTCGACCAGAATGTTATAGTCATTGGCGTCATTGTGGATGGCCTGTTTGGGCAGTCGGGACAGAACCGGTGATATCGCGTCAAACCCGGCACAAACCTCGGCCAGCAAAGCGCGCCGCGCGGGATCGGAGATCGCCTCAAGCTGATCCGTGATCCAACCCGCCTGCATCATGTCCCACTTGAAATCCCTGCGCTGCAAGCCGTCATGGGCAAACCCCTCCAGCGCCCGGTCGGTCGCCCCCAAAACGCGGCCCAGCTTCAGGATCAGGGCCTCGGATTTCGGAGCGGCCTTGGCATAGCACTCGCCAGGCAGGCGCTCCAGCAACCAGACCGGCCGGGGCTGTCCGTCCTGATCCGCAATCTCGGGCAGCAGACGGCCGTTCAGATCAGGGAAAACCTTGGGAAACGGCAGACCCGGTGCCTCAGTCGCGATATGCTCCAGCGCCTTGACCTGAAGATCGACGAATTCGGCCTCGCAGCCCGCGCGCATGACCTTTAGAACGTAATCCTGACCATTGGTGGCATGGACCATGAAATTCAGGTCATACTCGCCATCCAGCCGCGTCAGCTTGGCCTCCAGGCCCCAATGCTGGCGCAAGGCACCGGCCCAGAACTCCGTCATGTTTTCCATTTCCACAATTGCCCCGTTTCCAAACGGGATCCTCTTCATCTGGCTAAAAATACCTTCGGGGGGAATCGCGCCCCGGCGCGATGGGGGGCAGACAGCCCCCCTGACCCGTTACCCCAAAGCGCGCAGCCGCTTGATCAGCGAGGACGTATCCCAGCGCCCGCCGCCCAGCTTCTGCACATCCTTGTAGAACTGATCGACCAAAGCCGTCACCGGCAGCGATGCCCCAGTCTCATCCGCCGTATCCAGACAAATCCCCAGATCCTTGCGCATCCAGTCAACGGCAAAGCCGTGGTCGAAATGATCGTCCAGCATCGTCTCATAGCGATTGGCCATCTGCCAGCTGCCGGCCGCCCCCTGGCTGATCACCTCAACGACCGAGCGCCCGTCCAATCCGGCCTTTTCAGCGAAATGCAGAGCTTCACTCAAACCCTGCACCAAACCGGCAATGGCGATTTGGTTGCACATCTTGGTCATCTGCCCTGCGCCACTTTCGCCGATGCGGCGACAGATTTTGGAATACACCTGCATCACCGGTTCTGCTGCATCATAGGCCGCTTGATCCGCACCACACATGATCGACAAGACCCCATTCTCGGCCCCAGCCTGACCGCCCGAGATCGGAGCGTCCACAAACGCGATACCTGCGGCTTTGCCTGCGTGGTATAGCTCACGCGTCACCTTGGCGGATACTGTTGTGTGATCGACAAAAATCGCCCCCTCGGACATGCCGTGAAACGCGCCGTTCTCTCCGGTGCAGACCATGCGCAGGTCATCGTCATTGCCCACGCAAGCCATGACAAATTCCGCGCCCTCAGCGGCTTCGCGCGGCGTCGTTCCCATTGAGCCACCATGTTGGGCCACCCAAGCCTCGGCCTTGGCTGTGGTGCGGTTATAGACGGTGACATCGTGGCCTGCAGCCTGTAGGTGACCGGCCATCGGATAGCCCATTACACCCAAACCCAGAAACGCGACTTTTGCCATGTGGAGATCCTCTCTGCTGTCCGACAACCACGTAGCGCAGCAGTCCGGAATGTTCAGCAGAGACAAATCAAAGCTGCGAGGAAAGGGCAACCCTGTGCTAAGGGTTCCCACCCAAATCTTGAAGGATTGGACAGTCTGGACGGTCATCGCCTGCGCAGGCGTCCACCAGATGACCAAGCGTATCCCGCATCGCATTCAAGTCGGCGATTTTGGCCTCGATCTGCGCCAGATGCGCGCGCGCGACTTTTTTCACATCAGCGCTGGCGCGGGTCTCGTCTTCGTACAAAGCCATCAGGGTCCGGCAATCTTCGATGGTGAATCCCAAGGCGCGGGCGCGGCCCAGAAAGTTCAGCTTGTGCACGTCCTGGCTGCGAAACACACGGTATCCGTTGTTATCCCTCAGTGGTTTGACCAGCCCGATGTCTTCGTAGTAGCGGATCGTCTTGGCGGGCAGGCCCGTCCGGGCCGAAACATCTCCGATATTCATGGGGTCACCGTCTGAGGTTGGTGTTCTGTCTGCCGCTCGGGCAGCGTGGCCCGCACCCGTCGCAGGCGTAGGGCGTTGGTCACGACAAAGACGCTGGACAAGGCCATCGCCCCTGCCGCCAAGGCCGGGGACAGCAACGGTCCGCCGAAGGGGAACAAAACACCCGCCGCGACCGGAATCAACACTGCGTTATACCCGAATGCCCAACCCAGGTTCTGGCGGATGTTGCGCATTGTCCGGCGGCTGATCTCGACCGCATTGGCGACGCCGCGCAGATCTCCGGACATCAGCACAACATCGGCCGTTTCGATCGCCACATCCGTGCCCGTGCCGATGGCAATTCCAGTATCAGCAGAGGCAAGCGCAGGCGCATCGTTGATACCGTCACCCACAAAGGCCAGCGCACCGAACCGGTCGCGCAGTGCGTTGATCGCCTTTAGTTTGCCGTCGGGCAGAACCTCGGCGGTGACATGATCTATACCCAGCTTGTCGGCCAAGGCTTGCGCTGTACGTGCGTTGTCTCCTGTGACCATGGCCAGAGTCAGGCCCATCGCGTGCAACCGGTCTAAAGCCTCGGCCGTCCCCGGCTTGATCGGATCGGAAACCGTCAGCAAAGCAGCAGCCCGACCGTCCACGGCAACGAACAAAGGCGTGGCCCCTGCGGCGGCGCGTTGATCTGCCTCGGGCGTCAGCTCAGACAGGTTCACGCTGCCCTGATCCATAAACCGAGGCGACCCGATCAACACCTCGCGCCCTTCGACCACGGCCCGCACGCCCAATCCGGTCAGAGACTCAAATTCGACTGGCTGCAGCAGATCCGCAGGTCCGGCGCGTGTGATCGCGGTGGCAATCGGGTGCTCGGACCGCGCCTCAATCGAAGCGGCCAGACGCAGAACATCATCGCGGTCGAATCCGTTGACGGTGGTGATGCTTTCCAATTCGGGCCGACCCAGTGTCAGAGTGCCAGTCTTGTCCAACGCGACCACCTTTGCCTGCTGCAACTGTTGCAGCGCGTCGCCCTTGCGGAACAAAACACCCAACTCAGCCGCGCGCCCGGTGCCAACCATGATCGAGGTCGGCGTCGCCAGACCCATCGCGCAAGGGCATGCAATGATAAGGACCGAAACACCGGTGACCAGCGCCATTGGCAGCGCCGGCGCGGGCGCAAAGATCAGCCAGACCGCAATGGTCAGCAGCGCAATGACCAGCACGGTTGGAACGAACCAAGCAGTGATCTTATCGACCAACCCTTGAATTGGCAGCTTAGCTCCCTGCGCCTGTTCGACCAAGCGAATGACTTGCGCCAGGACCGTGTCGGCCCCAACCCGCGTTGCACGGACGCGCAACGCGCCGGTGCCATTCACCGTGCCACCCACAACCGGGTCGTCTGGTGCTTTGCCGACCGGAATGGGTTCGCCACTGATCATGCTTTCGTCAATGTATGACGTACCCTCCAGCACCACGGCATCCACTGCGACGCGTTCACCGGGGCGGATTTGCAGAATGTCACCCACCACGATCTGGGCAATGGGACGATCTACAGTGGCACCACCTTGTTCAACCCGAGCCGTCTTTGGTTGCAGGCCCACCAATCTGCGGATCGCAGCGCCGGTGCGGCCCTTAGCCCGCGCCTCCATCGCGCGCCCCAGAAGAATAAGGACAACGATGACCGAGGCGGCCTCGAAATACACATTCGCACTGCCTTGCGGCAAGAGACCCGGTGCGAATGTGGCGACAATCGAATACAAGTAAGCCGCACCCGTGCCCATCGCGACCAGCGCATTCATATCCGGTGCGCGGCGTAACAGGGATGGAACACCCTTTGCGTAAAACACTCTTCCCGGTCCAGCCAGCAAAGCCGTGGTAAGCGCGAACTGAATCAAATAGCTGGTCTGCATCCCAATGGTCTGATGCACCCAGTGATGAAAGGCCGGGACCATGTGCCCACCCATTTCAAGGACAAAGACGGGCAGAGCCAGTACCGCAGCTATGAGGGTCGTGCGCGTCAGTGCTGTGGCTTCTTGCGCCTTATCCGTCGCGCCCTCATCCATCTGCGCGACATGCGCTGGATAACCCGCGTCAGCGCATAGCCTGGCCAATGCTAAGGGATCGCTGGCCCCCTCAACGTACTGAATTGTTGCGCCTTCGGTAGCGAGGTTGACTTGGGCGCTGATCACGGCCGGGTCGGCCTGCAAGACACGCTCGATCCGGTCCACGCACGAGGCGCAGCTCATCCCCTCGATCTTCAGCGATGCTGTGGCTGTTGCGGCGGGATATCCGGCGGCGTCCAGCGCATCGGTTAGCCGGGTGATCCGGCCGTCGTGGGTAACCTGCGCCACTTTGGTTGCGAAATTCACCGAAGTATCGGTCACGCTATCCACGGCGCGCAGGGCCGTTTCGACACGTCCCACGCATGATGCGCATCCCATTCCGGTTATGTTCAGCCTGGTTTCGTGTACGGCTGTCATCCGACTCATCCCGTGTAGATCTTCGTTCCTTTAAATGGGGGTTCCAGTCACGGGAAGGTCAAGGGGTTGCGTGGGTTTTCAACGCATATCTGCCATGCGTTTGGGGTCAGCGATCTGAAAAAACCTCGAGCAAAAGCGAGTTGTATTGGGCGGGCGGCGCGCTGCGGACAGCTTCTGGAGACGCGAAAAACCCCAGCATCAGAATGGCCACACACATCAACATGCCAAAAAGGCAGAAACTGGCGAGGTTCAGTGTCGAACGCAGCATGATGGTAATCCCTGTTTCCAATCTGAGGGCGGATCGCAATTCGGTTCAGCCCCGTTTTGCCAGTTCCTGTTTTAATTTTTCGTTCTCGGCCTGAAGTTGCGCCAATTGCTGACCAAGCGTATTCAGATGGGGGCGCAGTTCGGCCTCGGTAAAGCGAGGTGTGATATGGCGGGGGCAGTTCCAGTCCAACCCCTCGACCCGGATGATTGCGGCGCGTTCCGCGGGCGTTTCCGCCCCGTCGGGATAGAGGCTGGCGGCGGCGGCTTCGCCTTCGGTAAAATCGACCCGGCCCAGTATTTTCAACCGCCGTTGGTTGGCGTAATCCATCAGGATCATGGCAATCCGGTCGTTTCCGTCCAAATTTCCGCGAGAGATATACTGTTTGTTGCCCGAGAAATCGGCGTATCCGATGGTTGTCGGCCCAAGCACCCTTAGAAACCCGATTGGCCCGCCGCGATATTGCACATAGGGCCAACCGGTCTCGGACACAGTAGATTGGTAAAACCCATCCCGCGCCTCGATAAACGCTTTTTCCGCAGGGCCGATCTGATGCCCCTGTTGTGGCCCGCCTTCTATGAATTTGGCATAGGTCTTGGCCGATCCCATTCTTTCCTGATGGGCGCGGACGGCGGGAGTAAAGGTCAGTTCAGAAAAGGCGCGGGGCATGGGTGATCCTTTCTAGAGACCCAGATCAGACAGGCCGGGGTGGTCTTCGGGTCTGGGGCCTTGGGGCCAGTGAAACAGACGATCTTCTTCGTCAATCGGCAGGTCATTCAGCGAGGCGTGGCGTTTGGCCATCCGGCCATCTTCGGCAAATTCCCAGTTCTCGTTGCCATAGGACCGGAACCACTGACCGCTATCGTCATGCCATTCATAGGCATAGCGTACGGCAATTCGGTTTTCCGTAAATGCCCACAGTTCCTTTATCAGACGGTAGTCGAGCTCTTTGTTCCATTTGCGGGTCAGGAAGGCGTGGATGTCTTCGTGGCCCGACAAGAATTCGGCGCGGTTCCGCCATTGGCTGTCCTCGGTATAGGCGGGTGTCACAAGATCGGGGTCGCGGCTGTTCCAGCCGTTTTCCGCCATACGGACTTTTTGTGTGGCGGTCTCAAGGGTGAAGGGTGGCAGAGGGGGTCGGCTCATATCTTGTTCTTTCAGGTCAGTGCGGCGGCAAGCAGCGCTAGGGTCAACAGGAAGGGGACATACTGAGGGGAAAATGGGCTGTTGCGGCGTTTCATCGTCTAGCTCCAAGGTTTACTGATCGGTACATCTTGAAGTCAATGTGTACTGATCGGTAAACTTTTGCAAGTCTCAATTTGAGAAAATTTTTGAATGACCTTTAAAGAGCTATAATTTAAAGGCTTCAGGGGTTGAGTTCCCGGCAATCTTGTCGCGAAATGAAACCATGGTTATGTACTGATCAGTACACTCAGGAGCCGAATCATGCGCCCGAACAAACGCGACGAGCTGGTCCGCAATGCTCTGCAGGTTTTTTACCGGGATGGCTTTCACGCCACCGGTATGGACAAACTGGTGGCAGAGACGGGTGTGTCGAAGACCTCGATGTACAAGCATTTCCGAACCAAAGAGGAATTGATCGTTGCCGCCTTGCGCTTGCGGGATGAGAATTTCCGCAACTGGTTCTATGGCAGGATCGATGCGCTTGCCGAAACGCCCGCGCAAAAACTGCTGGCCAGTTTCGATGCCTTGGGAGAGTGGTTTGAAGAGGACGGCTATCGCGGTTGCATGTTCATCAAAGCCGGAGCCGAATATCAGGACAAAGACCACCCCATCCATCTGGAAGCAGCCGAGCACAAACGTCTGCTGCTCGAATATTTCACTGATTTGGCCCGCGACGCAGGCGCCCGCGAGCCTGAAAAGCTGGGATGTCAGATTCTGCTGTTGAAAGAAGGCGCGATTGTCACTGCTGTTCTGCTGAAAAGCTGTGATCCTGCGCGCGACGCCAAGGAAGCAGCGCGGGTGTTATTGGCGAATGCGCTGCCGGTCTGAGGCGTTACGTTCAAAAGACGTTGCGTAGCAAAGCTCCTGGCGCATTGGATTGCCGGATCGCGGGGGTTACCTTCAAGGAAACTGACTTGAGGGGACACGAAATGTCTTTGTTTACGAATGCCGCCAATTGGGTAACCGAAGAGCATCGGATGTTCGCAGAGATGGCGGACCGTTTCATGCAGGATGAATTGGTCCCCAACGCCGAACGCTGGAGCGATCAGGGGCAAGTTGATCGAGCGTTCTGGCACAAGGCTGGGGAAATGGGTCTTATGGCCGGGTCGATTTCCGAGGAACATGGCGGTGTCGGGGGCGGTCTTGGTTTCGACGCGGTTACGATGTACGCGCAGGCGTCGCACGGAGATTGTGGATGGGGTTACCCGATCCAATCGATTGTGACCCATTACATCACCGCTTATGGCAGTGAAGAGCAAAAGCAAAAATGGCTTCCCAAGCTGGCTTCGGGTGAAATGGTCGGCGCGTTGGCGATGACTGAGCCCGGCACTGGTTCCGATGTTCAAGGCATTCGGACAACTGCCGATAAAGATGGCAATTCATACCGCATAAACGGCTCGAAAATCTTTATTACTAACGGTCAGTCGGCTGATCTTATCCTTGTCGCAGCAAAAACGGACAAATCGCTGGGCTCGAAAGGTGTTTCGTTGGTGGCGGTCGAGACCGGAGGCGCGGACGGGTTCCGGAAGGGGCGCAACCTCAAGAAGTTGGGGATGAAGGGCAACGACACGGCCGAACTGTTCTTCGAGGACGTAAAGGTGCCGATGACCAACCTGATCGGCCCGGAAGAAGGGCAGGGCTTTTATCAAATGATGAAGCAGTTGCCGTGGGAGCGTATGACGATTGCGATCATCGCACTTGGCGCGATCGACTTCGCGATTGCCGAGACGGTGCGTTACACGCAAGAGCGCAAAGCCTTCGGTCAGCGGGTTATGGATTTCCAGAACACACGATTCAAACTGGCCGAGTGCAAAACCAAAGCCGAGGTTCTGCGTAGCTTTGTGAATGACTGTATCGCTCGGCTTGAAGCTGGAACGCTGGACGCAGCGACGGCATCGATGGCCAAGTATTGGGGTTCCGAGGTGCAGAACGAAGTCATGCATGAATGCCTGCAGTTGTTCGGAGGCTATGGGTTTATGATGGAGTACCCTATCGCGCGCCTCTACGCCGATGCGCGCGTTCAAATGATCTATGGTGGCACCAATGAGATCATGAAGGAACTCATCGCACGTTCCTTGGACACATAAAGCCCGACGGGATACTCCCGCCCGTCGTCGACGTTTCTGAAGAAACATCTCCTTCCGTTGGGCCGGGCAGGCGCGGGCGCAGCCCGCGCCTGCCCGGCCCTTGCTGTCCGCTGTACGCAAGGCGGGAGGCCGCGCAGTTTTGCTCGGTAAGTCTTGTCTATTGGTTCAGGCTAAAGAGATTTGATCCTGTAGCCATGTTCGAAACGATCGGAGCGGTTCAGATTCCGCTCGGGATTGGGGCCAGACAAGAAAAAAGTCGCCAAGGCTGACACTCGGGCCGTTCCATGCAAGCACCAGTTTGCCCGTTTTCAAGTCGTTTTCGATCAAATAAGTCGGCAGCAACGCGACCCCCAGCCCGTGGATTGTCGCCTGACCCATCGTCGAAAACTGGTCAAATAGCATGCCAGAAATACCACTAACGGATCGACCTTGTACAGCGAACCACCTTTCCCACGCATCTGGCCGCGTTTCCAAGTGCAACAAGGGTGCACTCAAAAGCCAGTCGGGGTCATCGTTCTGTGTCGGAAGCAGATCTGGCGCGCAGACCGGCAGAACATCTTCCCGCATGATCGGCAAGTAGTTCACACCGGCCCATGTCCGTCCGCCAAAGTGAATCGCGGCGTCGAAGTGTTCGTTTTCAAACTCAAACGGTCTAAGACGCGTGTTCAGGTTTACGGTGACTTCGGGGTGTTTGCGGGCGAAATCCTGAAGGCGGGGGGCCAGCCAGTGCATCCCGAACGCTGGCAGAATCGACAGATTGAGTGAGCCGCCGGTCGGGTTGGCCTTCAGCTTCAGAGACGCCCGAGCAAGCTGACTCAGGCTGGACCGGGCGACCTGAACATATTCTTTTGCCGCGGGCGTCAGGTTCAGTCGCATCTGGTTGCGTTGAATCAGATCAACGCCCAGTTGCTCTTCCATTGCCTTGAGTTGTCGACTGATCGCGCTTTGGGTCAACGACAGCTCTTCGGCTGCAGCCGAGGCGCTGCCTAGCCGGTCTACCGCTTCCAAAGCCAGAAGCGACGGGATTGAGGGTAGGAAACGACGGGGCGCGATCATATGATAAATCCTCATACCTTTGGGAGGGAATATCACTGGTATTTGCGCTGCGCCAGCCCGATACACATCACAGGCATTTCCTTTGCGTAAGCTGCTGAATGCCTGCAAGAAGGGGGCGCTGTATTTCTGATGTTGCCGCCAGGTTGAACCAAAAGGACCCGCAAATGGATCGCGCTCAGATCGTTCATGAGAATTTCCTGACCCGTGTGGCGCAACGCGATTTCCCCCATGGTGCGCCTCCTCAGTCGGGACTGCCTGCGCCCGAAGCGGTATCTCTGTTTCGCTCGCAGGTGCTAAGCCGGGCACTGGATCGCACCAGCCGCGCGATGCAGAAGGCGGGGCAGGGGTTCTATACCATCGGCTCATCCGGGCACGAGGGGATGGCGGCTGTGGCCCACGCGCTGCGCCCAACGGATATTGCGTTTCTGCACTATCGCGACGCCGCCTTTCAGATCGCCCGCGCGGAGCAGGTGCCGGGCCAGCAGATCGCCTGGGACATGCTGCTGAGTTTTGCCTGTTCTTCCGACGACCCCACCTCGGGCGGACGGCACAAGGTGCTGGGGTCCAAAGCGCTGACCATCCCGCCACAGACCTCGACCATTGCCAGTCATCTGCCCAAGGCGGTCGGCGCGGCTTATTCTCTGGGCGCGGCGCGGCGTCACGCACCTGAGCATCGCGAACTGCCCGAGGACGGGATCGCCATGTGCTCGTTCGGCGACGCCTCGGCCAACCACTCGACCGCGCAGGGGGCGATCAACACGGCGGGCTGGACCAGCGTTCAATCGACCCCTCTGCCCTTGTTATTTGTGTGTGAGGATAATGGGATTGGCATCTCGGTCAAAACGCCAAAGGGCTGGATACAGGCGTCGATGGAGCATCGCCCGGGCATCACGTATTTTCAGGCCAACGGGCTGGATATCTACGAGACCTATGCCGTCGCGCAAGAGGCCGCCGATTATGTGCGTACCCGCCGGAAACCTGCCTTCCTGCATCTGAAAACCGTGCGCCTTTACGGCCATGCGGGGGCGGATGTGCCGACGACATATATGCCCAAATCCGAGGTCGAGGCGGACGAGGCCAACGATCCCTTGCTGCATTCCGTGCGCCTGCTGGATCAGGCCGGGGCACTGTCACCTGATCAGGCGCTGAAGATATACCAGGACACTTGCGCCCGTACCGATCGCGTCGCTGCCGAGGCTGCCACGCGCCCTCATCTGGGCGGCGCTGCCGAGGTGATGGCCAGCCTGATCCCGCCCAAACGCGATTGCAAACCCACCAACGGACCCGGCGCCGAGGCGCGCGCAGATGCGTTTGGCGGGGATATGCGAGCAATGAATGACCCTCAGCCCATGAGTCGCCTGATCAATTGGGCGCTGACTGATTTGATGCTGGAACATGGCGAAATCGTCTGCATGGGCGAGGATGTGGGCCGCAAGGGGGGCGTCTACGGCGTCACGCAAAAGCTGCAACAGAGGTTCGGGCCGGACCGGGTAATCGACACGCTGCTGGACGAGCAGTCGATTTTGGGGTTGGCGATTGGCATGGGTCATAACGGGTTTGTGCCGATCCCCGAAATCCAGTTCCTCGCCTATCTGCACAATGCCGAAGATCAGATCAGGGGCGAGGCCGCGACGCTGCCGTTTTTCTCGAACGGGCAATTCACCAACCCTATGGTCGTTCGGATTGCTGGCTTGGGCTATCAGAAAGGGTTCGGCGGGCATTTCCACAATGATAACTCGCTGGCCGTGCTGCGCGATATTCCCGGAGTGATCATCGCCTGCCCCTCGACCGGCGAGGATGCGGCGCAGATGCTGCGCGAATGCCTCCGGCTGGCGCGGGAAGAACAGCGGGTGGTAGTGTTTCTGGAGCCCATCGCGCTCTATCCCATGCGTGATCTGCATGAGGCGCAGGATGGGGGCTGGATGACGACTTATCCCGCGCCGGATCGACGGATCGCGCTGGGTGAGGTGGGGGTGCATGGCGACGGCACCGATCTTGCCATCGTGACCTATGGCAACGGGCATTACCTGTCGAAACAGGCGCTGCCCGAGTTGCAGGCGGCGGGGTTGAACGTGCGGATCATCGACCTGCGCTGGTTGGCGCCACTGCCTGTTCAGGCGTTGTGCGAGGCCACCGAGGGCTGCGCACATGTGTTGATCGTCGACGAATGCCGCCGGACAGGCAGTCAATCCGAGGCGCTGATGACTTTCTTCGCCGAAGAAAGTCCGGCCACCCCAATCGCACGCGTCGTGGCCGAGGACAGTTTCATCGCAACCGGCCCCGCCTATGCAGCCCCTTTGCCGTCAAAAGACGGGATCGTTGCCGCTGCATTAAACCTGACCGGAGGCCGCGCATGACCCGTACCGCTGTTCTGATCTGCCCCGGTCGAGGCACCTATAACAAGCCCGAGCTGGGCTATCTGCACCGTCACCACGCGCAGCGGATGGACCTGTTTCACAGCTTCGACGCCCTGCGTGCCGAGGCGGGGCAGCAGGCTGTGACTGCGTTAGATGGGGCCGACCGGTTCACGGTCAGTACCTATTCGCGCGGGGATGTGGCTTCGGCTCTGATCTATGCGGCGTCTTTGGCGGATGCGCAGGCCATGGCTGATTATATCGAGGTTGTCGCGGTCACGGGGAACTCGATGGGCTGGTACAGCGCGCTTGCTGCGGGCGGGGCGTTGTCGCCGCAGGACGGGTTTCGGGTGGTGAACACCATGGGCACGCTGATGCAGGATCACCTGATCGGCGGGCAACTGGTCTATCCATTCATCGGTGACGACTGGGTAAACGACCCTGCTCGGAAGGAGGAGTTGCTGGCCGAGGTCGCGCGGATCAATGCGCAGGACGGCCACACGCTTGGCCTGTCGATTGATCTGGGCGGAATGCTGGTTCTGGCCGGGGATGAGGCCGGGCTGGCTGCGTTCGAGGCGTCTCAGCCCGGCCAGCAGGACCGGTTCCCGATGCGTCTGGCCAATCACGCCGCGTTTCACACGGCGCTGCAAGCCCCGGTCGCCGCCGAGGGCCGCGCGCGGTTGGGGGCCGACCTGTTTGGCCAGCCCGAGCGCCCTCTGATCGACGGACGCGGCAAAATCTGGTGGCCTGCAGCGACGGATACGCAAGCGTTGTGGAACTACACTTTAGGTCACCAAGTCACCGAACCCTATGACTTCACCCGCGCCGTCCAAACCGCAGCGCGCGAATTTGCACCGGACCTGTTTATCGTTGCTGGACCCGGGGCAACCCTTGGGGGCGCAGTGGCACAGTCTCTGGTATTGGCGGATTGGCGCGGCTTGGCGAACAAACCCGCGTTTCAGGCGCGGCAGGATGCGCAACCCTTCCTGATTGCCATGGGCCGCGATGATCAGCGCGCACTTGCAACCGGCTGACACAGTCTTGATGATCTGCTTATTCGCAAGGAGCCCGACGTGAGCGACCATGACCAGTCCCTCTGGCTGAATACCAGTAAGGAGCATGTGGCCAGTAGCCTTTTGACCAGTGATCTGGCGGTTGATCTGGCTGTGATCGGTGGTGGGTATACTGGCTGCTCGGCGGCTTTGACGGCGACGCAGTCCGGCGCATCGGTTGCTCTGCTTGAGGCGCAGGAAATCGGGCATGGTGGATCGGGCCGAAATGTCGGCTTTGCCAATGCAGGTCTGTGGCTGCCACCGGACAAAATTCGTGCGTTTTTGGGAGAGGCGGCAGGCAACCGCCTTATCGACCTGCTAGGGGCTGCGCCGGGCGATGTGTTTGACCTGATCCAGCAACATGGGATCGACTGTTCGCCCGTGCGCAACGGTACCCTGCACTGTGCGCATTCGCCTGCCGGGCTTAAGGACCTGAAAAACCGGCATGCACAACTCAGTGCGACCGGTGCCCCGATTGAGCTTTTGTCAGCCGACGAAACCCGCCAGCGCACCGGTAGTGCGGCTTTTCACGGTGCGGTTTTTGATCCGCGTGCGGGGACGATCCAGCCGTTGGACTATGTCCGCGGGCTTGCGCGTGCGGCAGTTGAGGCGGGGGCGCAGGTCTTTACGCAAAGCCCGGTTCAATCGCTGTCGCGTGACGGCGATGTGTGGGTGTTGACCACAGCAGAAGGTACTGTTCGGGCCAAAGCGTTGATCCAGGCCACAAATGCTTATCACCGGGGTTTGCCCGGAACGGCGCCTGCATATGTACCGGTTTACTATTTTCAGTTCGCGACAGCCCCGCTTTCGGACAACCTGCGCGCCAGTATTCTGCACCAAGGCGAGGGTGCCTGGGATACTGGCCTGATCATGACCTCGTTCCGGTTGGATCACGAGGGACGCTTTATCATCGGGGCGATGGGCGATCTGGGGCATGCAGGTAGCGGGGCCCACAGCGCGTGGATCAGACGCAAGAAGGCCGAGCTTTATCCGCAGCTGTCCGACCAGCCCCTGACCCAAGGTTGGCATGGTCGCATTGCGATGACGTCGGACCATATTCCCAAAATCACGCAGATTGGCCCGAATGCCTTGGCAGCGCATGGGTTCTCGGGCCGTGGTATCGGCCCGGGTACGGTTTTTGGCCGTCAAATGGCCAAAAGCCTGTTGCGCAATGATCCGGGTCTGCTGCCTGTCCCGGCAGTTGCTGAGTACTCGGAAAATTGGACCGGCCTGCGGCGCGCCTATTTCGAGACAGGCGCGGCGCTTACGCATCTGATTAAGGCGCGGTTCTGATCCTAGACGGATCGCGTGATGCCACCGTCTACGCGTATGTTTTGCCCTGTGATGTAGCCTCCGCCTTCGGACGCCAGCATTGCCACGACCGAGGCGATCTCATCATAGCTGCGCCCATAGCGGCCCAGCGGGATACGGGCGCGGAACTCTTCTTTCTCGGGCAGGCTGTCGATAAAGCCGGGCAGGACATTGTTCATGCGGATATTGTCGGCGGCGTATTGGTCGGAAAACAACTTGGTAAAGGCGGCCAGTCCGGCGCGGAACACGCCCGACGTAGGGAAGACCGGGTCCGGTTCGAAGGCGGCGAAAGTCGAGATGTTGATGATCGACCCGCCCCCTTGCGATTGCATGATCGGCGTGACAAGGCGGGTTGGGCGAACGGCGTTCATGAAATAGACGTCCATGCCTGTGTGCCAATCCTCGTCCGTCAGCTCCAGTACCGATGCGCGGGGTCCATGCCCGGCCGAGTTGACCAGAACGTCGACCCGCCCCCAATGGGTCATCGCGGCGTCGACCAGCTTTTGCAGATCTTCTGTAGATTGGTTTGAACCGGTCACGCCAACACCGCCCAATTCATGCGCCAGTGCCTCGCCTTTGCCCGAAGAGGACAGGATACCGACCTTGAACCCGTCTGCAGCCAGCCGCCGGGCAGAATCCGCACCCATGCCGCTGCCACCGGCTGTGATAAGCGCCACTTTGGTCATGTGATCTCTCCGTTTGTTGATGACCCGAAAATGCGCCTCGTCGGCGCATTTGACTAATCAGTTCTTCTGTTTCTATGTTGTAGAAAATCTACAGGATGGTTATGTGACCGCATTACCCCCGCTCAATGCCCTACGCGCGTTTGAAGCCTCGGCGCGACATCTCAACTTTCGACTGGCAGCAGAAGAGTTGGGCGTGACGCAAGGGGCGGTTGCCCAACAGGTGCGCAGACTAGAAGCGCGATTGGCCGAGAAGCTGTTTGATCGCCTGCCACGTGGCCTTGTGTTGACCGAAGCCGGACGCAGGTTTCATGCCCCTCTGCGCCGCGCTTTTCGTTTGATCGAAGAGGCGGTCACCGATCTGTCCGGCGACAGACATGTTACGATTTCGGTCACGCCCAGTTTCGCGTCGAAATGGTTGGTGCCACGGCTAAAGGACTTTTCCTCGCGTTATCCGGATATCGCCGTTCAGATCGACGCGCGCGAGCGGTTGGCAGATTTCAAAGGCGACGGGGTCGATATCGCCGTGCGACAGGGTCGATCCCCATTTGGCAGCGACTTATCATCGGTGCCTCTGTTTTCCACTGAATTCATTGTGGTCTGTAGCCCTTCGATGGCCAACAAAGTCAAAGCGCCGCAGAACCTGTCAGGCGCAATCCTTTTGAACGACACCCACGGTCTTTGGCCTTTGTTCCTTGATCGGGCCGGAGTCGTCGGCAAGCCACGAATGATGAACTTTAGCCAGACAAGCCTTGCCATTGACGCGGCTGTGTCCGGGCAAGGGATAGCGCTGGCCAATGCGCCATTGGTCGCGGCCGAACTGGCGTCAGGACGCCTTGTTCAACCTCTGCCTGACGTATTGGTCGAGGATCTCGGTTTTCACATCGTCGTGCCAAAACGCCCCCGACAACCGGAACTGGTTGAGGTGGTGCAAAAATGGCTTTTATCTCAGGTTTGAAGGGCGCGCGCGGTGGACTCGATCCTGTTACGTACCCAGCGATGAGCAGGATCGTTTGCCGACCTTTGATGCCAGACCATGTAGATCGAGACCGGCTCGCATTTAAACGGCAAGGGCGCGCAGTCCAGCGCAGCCAGTGGCCCGCGTTTCATCAACGCGGTGTCGGTCGAGATCAGGTCGCTGCCTTTCACAAAGGACGGGATGGCGTTGAAATGAGGCAAGGTGACGGTGGGTGGTCTGATCTGGCTTTGGTCTACGCCCCGCATCACGGCTCGCGAACTGCGGCCATCGGGAAACCGAACGTCAACATGTTCAGTCGCACAGTAGGCGTGCCAACTGTCCGGCGGACAGCGTCGTTCTGCATCGTAAAAGATCATCAATGGGCTGCTGAGAATACGTTTCTGAAAGATGTCCGGCCCATCAGGCGGCAGGGGCGTCAGCATCAGCTGGCACCGGTCGCTACGCAACAAGTCCGGATCGGGAACACCCGAAGGTATGAACCCTAGCCGCAACCGGACGCCCTCGGCCCGTGTGGCGCGTAGCAGTTCGGGAAAGATCAGTTCGCGCGGCATGTCGTTGGTGGCGATCTGAAATTGCATTTCCTCGAGCATCGGATCAAACGGGCGGTTTTCGGTCAGCGCCCGCATTGCATCCAGCACGTTTTGCGCTGGGTCTTTCAGCGACAAAGCCCGTTCGGTCGGGGTCAGCCCCTGACCCGAGCGGACAAACAGCGGATCGCCCAGAACCTGTCGCAATTTGGCCAGCGTATGGCTGATCGCTGATTGCGTCACGCCCAACCGGTCGGCCGCTTTCGATACCGAACTTTCTTCGAGAATGGTCAGAAACACGCGCAAGACCTTACCGTCCAGATCAGTAAAATCAGTTTTCCTCATGACGTGTATGATTATTCATGAATGGATTTGCAGTCCAGTGCGCAATAGGTGACTGTCATCATCAGGAGGTGCGCGATGGGAATCCGCTTTTTCTCGGACAAGAACCGCCCGGTTCATATGGGGCAATACCCGCTAGAACGGTTGGCACGGCAGTCGGATTTGCCTGATCTTTCCGAGGTGATGCCCATGCCAACGCTTAGCTTTCATCGCCCTGAGCGCCCTGAGAGCATTGTCAATGCGATGGGTGAGTTTCAAGCGATGCTGGATACGATCCGGGATGGGTTCGTGAATCCGGTGGAGTCCGAGGTGCCTGCCGATCTGACCGGTCGTGCCAACCATCTAAAAGCGTTCGGCTATTTCAATGATGCCTCAATGATGGGGTGTGGTCCTCTGCCGCCCGAGGCATTGCTGACCGAACCCCGCCGCAACCCCGATATCGACCGTCTGGCCCATGCGCTGAAGACACGGCAGACCAAGACATTGGCTTCGGGGATCGACTTGATCATGGCCGATCTGAAAGAAAGCATGGAGGCCAAACCGCGCCCCATGGATACCCATCGCCATGCGATTGTCTTTCTGTACGAACACAACCGCGACCCGGACCCCAACGAGCCCGGCGCAGATTGGATCATGGATGCGCAAGACCACCGCGCTTGTCTTCTGGCGACCGAAAACGCCGTGGTCATCGCCAACTACATCCGCATTCTGGGCTTTGACGCCCGGGCGCATACGGTCATGTCTTCCGAGGTTGATCTGGGTAAGCTGGCCGTCGCGGCGGGGCTGTGTTCGGTCGAAGACGGAGAGCTGGTCGCGCCGTGGCTGGGTAAACGGTTCGGACTGGCTGCGGTCACGACCGAGATGGAGATCGCCCACGATCAGCCCCTGCGCCCCATGGCGCAACAGCCGTGGTTTCGAACCCAAGGCCCGGCGTGGTGGCTGGGCGCGGGTTTTGCCAAGAACGCGCTGAACCGCGACCCTTATGCCAAACGGCGCTATGTGGACGGGGCGCATCCGTTTGAGACCCTCAAGCGGGTGGAAAAACCTACAACCTATATCGACGAGGAAAACGTCGCCCGCGTCCCCAAGCGCGCCGACATGTTCGCTCGCGCGCAGTTCGGGGATATGGGCAAGCATCTGCAAGACGGGGCCAAGGGCGGGTATTACGTGCGCAAGGCCGCGCCCAGTACCGCGCAACGCCGCGCGCTGGGCGCGTTTGTTCTGTTGCAGGATGGGGAAAGCGCCGATACCGCGCCGCCTACGGACGCCGCGCGCAATGCCGCGAATATCAAGGCGGCCACGTATTTTCTGGGGGTCGATGCGGTGGGCCTCAGCCGGTGCCCGGACTGGGCGTGGTACTCGCATGATGCAACGGGCGAGGAGATCACGCCGCCCCACGACCAGGCCATCAGCATGATCATCGACCAGGGTTATGAGACTATGGAGGGCGCCAGCGGCGATGACTGGATCAGTGTCGCGCAGTCGATGCGCGCTTATCTGCGGTTTTCGTTACTGGGTGGAGTGATCGCGCAACAGATCCGCAATCTGGGCTATAAGGCCCGCGCGCATACCGTAATGGATGGCGAGGTGTTACAGCCGCCACTGCTGTTGTTGTCTGGGCTGGGAGAGGTTAGCCGGATCGGAGAGGTGATCCTTAACCCCTATCTGGGGCCCCGCCTAAAATCCGGCGCGGTGACGACGGATATGCCGATGGCGCATGACAAGCCGATCGATTACGGTCTGCAGACCTTCTGCGAAAGCTGCAACAAATGCGCCCGCGAATGCCCCTCGGGTGCGATCACGGCCGGGCCGAAGCTGATGTTCAACGGCTATGAGATCTGGAAGTCCGACAGCCAAAAATGCGCCACCTACAGGGTGACCACGCCGGGCGGCGCGATGTGCGGGCGATGTATGAAAACCTGCCCGTGGAATTTGGAAGGCATATTCAAGGAACGTCCCTTCCGCTGGGCCGCGATGAATATTCCTAAGGCCGCGCCCGCGCTGGCGCGGTTGGATGATGCCGTGGGCAATGGCGGGCTGAACGACGTCAAGAAATGGTGGTGGGATCTGGAGCTGCAACCGGACGGCGCCTATCGCCCGACCGACCACCCGCTGAACCGGCGCGATCTGCAAACCGACCTAGACCTGAAATACGAAGATCAGACTCTGGCCGTCTACCCCGCCTATCTGGCCCCGCATCCCTGGCCCTATCCGTTCGCCATGGACCGTGAGGCTGGGATCGCAGCCTATGAGGCCATGGTCACGGCCGAGGAATACAAGGCGCGCAAAGCGGCGGGTGATCTGTCGGTGATCCACCGCTATACCAGCGCGGGCGATGCCCCGGTTATGCGCGTCGCACTGACCAAGGTCGACAAGATGACTGCGGATGTGACCAAGTACGAATTCTCGACGCTGGACGGTTCACCACTGCCCGAATGGACGGCGGGCGCGCATCTGGACGTGCTGGTCGCGCCGGAATTCCTGCGGCAGTACTCTATGTCCGGCGATCCAGCAGACCGCGCCACCTATCAGATCGGCGTGCTGCGTGAGGATGAGGGACGCGGTGGCTCAGCTCTGCTGCACCGCATTTTCAACGAGGGGCGCAAGGTCTTCATCTCGAAACCCATCAACCATTTCGAACTGGACGAGGGCGCAACCAAGACCTTCCTGATGGGCGGCGGGATCGGCATCACTCCGATGATCGCCTTTGCTCACCGTCTGTATGCCATGGGCAAACCGTTCCAGCTGCACTATTCGGCCAGTACCCGTGCCGGGGCGGGGTATCTGAAGGATCTGGCAGCGATGCCTTGGGCGGATCACGTGCACTATCATTTCTCGGACGAAGGCACGCGGGCCGATCTAGAAGCCGTCCTGTCGGGATATCAAGACGGTTGGCACGTCTATACCTGTGGCCCTGATCGCTTCATGGACGGAGTTATGCAAGCGGCTGAGCGTCAGGGCTTTCCCGAAGAAGCGCGGCATCTGGAGTATTTCTCGGTCCCCGAGCAGCCGGACTATGAGAATCACGCCTTCACTTTGCGGCTGGCAAAATCGGGTCGAGATCTGACTGTACCCGCCGACAAAGATGCAGCGCAGGTGCTGAACGAGGCTGGCATTCACGTGGATGTGAAATGCGCCGATGGCATCTGCGGGGTCTGCAAATGCGGCGTGATTTCGGGTGAGGTCGAACACCGCGATTTCGTTTTGTCCAAGAAACAACGTGAGAGCGCTATCATCCTGTGCCAAAGCCGGGCGACACAGCCGGATGGTGTGATCGAGATTGACCTCTGAGCCAAGGTCAGGAAACGACTTTTTTATCTCAAAAATTGGTCGCTCCAACCATGGACGTTGGGGCGCCGCTGCACTAACGTCCCTGCCGAACCCTAGTGAACCCTGATTAACAGGTGCGAGGTATTTTCATGGATTATCACAGCCCCGCCAGTTTTGCCGAGGCGTCGGCTCTGGCTGCAAACGCAACGGGCGTCACCCGCTTTCTGGCCGGTGGAACGGATGTTCTGGTGCAGTTGCGCTCGGAACTGGTCACGCCCGATACGCTGATCGACATCAAGAAGATCGACGGTGTCAGCGACATCACCCGTAATGCAGACGGCAGTTGGACCCTTGGCGTTGCCGCAACCGGTGCCGAGATGAGCGAACATGCTGAACTGAGCCGCGACTGGCCCGGCGTGGTTGAGGCGATGGACCTGATCGGTTCGACGCAGGTGCAGGGGCGGGCAACGCTGACCGGAAACCTGTGTAATGGCTCTCCGGCGGCGGATTCGGTGCCTGCGATGGTTGCCGCTGGTGTGACCGTTTCTGTCACTGGCCCGGATGGAACGCGTGAGGTGGCTGTCGAGGATATCCCAACCGGACCCGGCAAGACCTCGCTGTCCAAGGGTGAGGTGATCTCGGCCGTAAACATCCCTGCGCGCGGGAACAATGCGGGTGACGCGTATCTGCGGTTCATCCCGCGCACCGAGATGGACATCGCCGTTGTTGGCGTGGGTGTCAGCCTGCGTCTGGACGGTGATACCGTGACCGAGGCACGCGTCTCGCTGGGGGCTGTTGCACCAACTGTCCTGCTGGTTGAAGACTGCGCCAAGGCCATCATCGGTAGCACTCTGGACGATGCTGCGTTGGACGCGCTGGCGGCTGCGGCATCGGCCGCCTGTAACCCAATCGACGACAAACGCGGCACGATCGAATTCCGCACCGAGGTCGCAGGCGTTCTGGCCAAGCGCGCCGCGAAAATCGCCTATGCCCGCGCGAAGGGAGAGAAAGCATGAGCAAGCTCCACGTAACGACCACAGTGAACGGCGATGAGGTCGATTTTCTGTGCGACCCGCGCGAAACCCTGCTGGATTGTCTGCGCGACAAGCTGAACCTGACCGGCGCGAAAGAGGGTTGCGGTACTGGCGATTGCGGCGCGTGCTCGGTCACGGTTGATGGCCGTCTGGTCTGTTCCTGCCTGATGCTGGGCGCTGAGGCCGAGGGTAAGACCATCGAAACCGTCGAAGGTATCGCGGACGGTGACGTGCTGCATCCGCTGCAGCAGAAATTCATCGAACATGCAGCCCTGCAATGTGGCATCTGCACGCCGGGCATTCTGGTGGCGGCCAAATCGCTGCTGGAGAAAAACCCCAACCCGACCGAGGAAGAAACCCGGTACTGGCTGGCGGGTAACCTGTGCCGCTGCACCGGCTATGACAAGATCATTCGCGCCGTCATGGAAACGGCAGAAGAATTGCGGGAGGCTTCGTAATGGCTCTGGACGATCGTAAAACGGATTTCACTTTTGTCGGCACCCGTCCGAACCGCCCTGACGGGTTGGACAAGGTGACGGGCCGCGCCAAGTTCGGCGCGGATATGTCTGCGCCCGGCATGCTGCATGGCGCGATCCTGCGCTCACCCCACGCCCATGCGCGGATCGTGAAAATCGACACATCGAAGGCCGAGGCGCTGAAAGACGTCAAAGCCGTGGTCACACGCGCTGATTTCGCCGACGTGCCGTTCAAGCCGGGTTTGGCTGGCGAATTCTGGAACGTGCTGGAAAACGTCATGGCCGGTGAGAAGGCTCTCTATGATGGTCATGCGGTGGCTGCGGTGGCGGCAACTTCGGCGCTGGCCGCGCGGGATGCGCTGAAGCTGATCGAGGTCGAATATGAGGTATTGCCTCATGTGACCGACGTTGACAAAGCGATGGCCCCGGATGCACCGGTCATTCGCGAAGGTGCGGCGGATTATTCCGTGCCCGAAGGGATGCACCCCAACGTTGTGCGGTATCACGAAAGCGGTCATGGCGATGTCGACGCAGGCTTTGCCGAGGCAGATTTGGTCCTCGAAGATAGCTTTGTCACCGAGGCGACCCATCAGGGCTATATCGAGCCGCACGCCTGTCTTGGCCTGTTGGGCAATGACGGCAAAGGTGAGCTTTGGTGCACTACCCAAGGCCACTGGATTGCGCAAAAGACATGTGCGGCATTGCTGGGCATCGAAACCTCGCAGCTGCGCGTTACCGCGTCCGAGATTGGCGGCGGTTTTGGCGGTAAGACCACGGTCTTCATCGAACCGGTCGCGCTGGCGCTGAGCCGCAAGGCGAACCGCCCGGTCAAGCTGGTCATGACCCGATCCGAAGTGTTCCGGGCGACAGGGCCGACCGCCTCGGCCTCGATGGATATCAAGATCGGCATGAAGAAGGACGGCACGATCACCGCCGCGCGGGGTGAGTTCCGTCTGCAAGGCGGCGCGTTCCCCGGTGCGCCGGGCGATATGACCGCCATGTGTGCCTTTGCGGCCTATAACCTGACAAACGTCAAACAGATCGGCTATGACGTGATGGCCAACCGCCCCAAGCAAGCCGCTTATCGCGCGCCGGGCGCGCCGATGGGGGCTTTTGCGGTCGAGTCGGTCATTGATGAGATGTGCAACAAGCTGGGTCTCGACCCGATCGAGGTGCGTCTAAAGAACGCCGCGCATGAGGGCACCAAGGCCAGCTATGGCCCGCGTTATGAACGCATCGGTCTGGTGGAAACGCTCGAGGCCGCCAAGGCGCATCCGCATTATTCGGCGCCGTTGAAGCCGGGGCAGGGACGCGGCGTCTCCTGCGGTTTCTGGTTCAACCACGGGGGTGAAACGTCGGTAACCTTGGCGTTGTCCGAAGACGGCTCAGCCCAGTTGATGGTGGGCACGCCCGACATCGGCGGCTCGCGCGCGTCGATGGCGCTGATGGCGGCCGAGGTGCTGGGCATTCCATATGAGAACATCCGTGTCACCGTCGCAGACACCGCAACGCTGGGGTATAACGACGTCAGCCACGGTAGCCGGGTGACCTATGCTTCGGGTCTGGCGACGATCAAGGCTGCGCGCCATGCTGTCGAAAAACTGTGCGAACGTGCAGCGGCCAAATGGGATATCCCGGTTGAAGCCGTGAAGTGGGAAAACGGTTGCGCCGTGCCTTCGGGCCCGAACGCGGGCGACTTTGACCCGATGCCGCTGGCAGATATCACTGCCAAAATGGGACGCACCGGAGGTCCGATCTCGGGCCATTTCGAGGCGACGCCCGAAGGCGCAGGCGTGTCCTTTGGCACCCACATTGTTGACGCCGAGGTCGATCCGGAAACCGGCAAGACCACGATCACCCGCTATACGGTCATTCAGGACGCCGGTAAGGCGATCCACCCGACCTATGTCGAGGGCCAGTTCCAGGGCGGTGCCGCGCAAGGTATCGGCTGGGCGTTGAACGAGGAATATATCTATGGCGAGGATGGTCGGTTGCAGAACTCGATCTTCCTTGACTATCGCATCCCCGTTGCCAGCGACCTGCCCATGATCGACACGGTGATCGTCGAAGTGCCCAACCCCGGCCATCCGTTCGGTGTGCGCGGTGTGGGTGAGACGGGCATCGTGCCGCCCTTGGCCGCCATCGCCAATGCTGTGTCCAACGCAGCTGGCGTGCGGATGAAGCAACTGCCAATGTCCCCGCCGCGCATTCTGGCGGCGCTCAAGGACAATGGTTGAGGTCCACCTCTGGTCCGGCCTCCGGTCTTTGACCGGGGGTCAGCAGGTGGTGGAGGTCGAGGCCAAAACCACCGGCGATCTGCTACGGGAACTGGTCAGGACGCATCCGCAACTGGAAGGCCCAATTGAGGCGGGCGTGTCCATCGCCATCGACGGACGCGTCATCGCAACCGGTCTGACCGAACCGATCCCGGAAGGCAGTGAAGTTTACCTAATGCAGCGTTTGCGCGGCGGTTAGGACGGCGACCAAGGCTCGCGCCCGACTATGCGGTCGGCCTCGGCCGTGATGTCATTCATATGTTGTTCAAGGCTGAGGCGCAGGCCCTCGATCTGCTCGTCCGAGGCTTTGCGCGGCACGGTTTCCGTCCATTCCCGGCAAATAAACACGCCCTTGTTGCGCCAGGGGCGCGGCATCAGCAACCGGTCCCATGTGCCTGCCTCGCGACCATGTTCCGCGGAAAAAGTAATCCCGAACACCCGCTTGCCCGAGGTCCTTGCCCAGACTAAAGGCACCGTGGACAACACCCTTTCCGGCCCACGTGGACCGTCGGCGGCGATGCCGATGGAAATGCCTTGCTTCATTTTGCCGATCACTTCGCGCGACACAGCAATGTTGTTCGATTTCTTGCTGGTCATGGCGATCGTGTCCATGCCGAACAATTTCTGCACTCGACCAACCATGCTGCCCGCGCGCGCAGACGAGGTGATGGAGCAGATGGGCCCCTTGTCTAGCGGATAGAAATAGGGCGATTGCGCCAGCCTTTGGTGCCACAGCACCACGATGACCGGTTCGCCCTGTTCGGCCAACTGGTCCAGTTCCTCATAGCCAATACGCTGCCATTCGGTGTTGCGATGGACCAGTCGGATATACCACGCAATGCGCCGCGCGGCCCAGTTCAACAGGGCTTCACTATCAGCGATCTTCTTGCGGATACTCACGGGCGGGGTCCTTCTGCCAAGCAAATTGTGTCTTATAGAACTCAACGCCATGCGCAACTTGTTTGTCGCATAGGTTTAGAGCAACAGAATCTGAAAAAGCCTCTTGAGTCCGCCGCGCGGCTGGCATATCTGATGCGCACCTTAGGGGTATAGCTCAGTTGGTAGAGCGACGGTCTCCAAAACCGTAGGTCGCGGGTTCGAACCCTGCTGCCCCTGCCAAAATCTCTCATATATCGTAAGAAGTTAGGCGTTTGGGTCGTGCGTTCTGTCCGGCAAAGGTCAACACATCGGTCAACACGTACACTGTGTACGGTGTTGACAGAGCAAGCAGGACGGGCAGATTCGTCAAAAAACGTGAGGGTCAATTATGAATGCGCCAATCATTCAACTTGTCGTTTACTTGTCTTAGCGGTGTTCGTGATCTGGCTCTACATCCTGCCGATCACTATGGCGGGACGGCGCAACCGATCCGGCCTGATTTGGTTTCTGATCGGGCTTGTTGGGTCACCCTTGCTGGCCATCCTATTGTTGCTCGCTTTGGGTGACGCACCAGAGCAACCGACGGCCTAGCTATGATCATCAAAACTCTCACGTTAGCCATAATAGTGGCAGTGTTAGCCATCGTCGTTTTAGTCTTTCGAGCGCTTTTACGCCCTAAGAAGTGACGCCTAACTAAGCCCGACCGGACCGCCTATTTCCGGCTCAGTCGGTAAGTCGTGGTCTGGTGGCTGGATGTCGTGCTTGTGCAGCCACTCAAAGATCGCGCCCCAATCGTCCTGCAACGACGGTGCGCTACGGTATTCCCGCAACCCTTCCAGCTTGCATCGTAAATCGTATGGGATCGTTCGCGGCCATTTGGTCATACCGCATGTTCTAATTTTGTTCTTATGGCTGTCAATGGCGCTCACACGCCATCGAACACGGACCGCTTACGCTCACGCAGCCGTTCCGTGACGTGCAGATAGGTATCGGCGGTCAGTTGGGCCGTTGAGTGCCGCAGATGGTCCTGCACCTCTTTGACCGATGCGCCTGCCTCAAGCATGTACGTGGCCGATCCGTGCCGGAAACTGTAGAGGGTCAGGTGATCCGCGCCAATGGCTCGCAGAGCATCGCGCACCCGGCGTCCGAGGCTGGTCGGGCGCACGGGCAATAGACCATCGACACCCGGCCACACATACCCTTCCGGGTTCCAGTGAAGCCCGCGATCTGCTTTGGTCCGTAGGTGGGTCGTGTGTAGGTCGTCCAACGCCGCATCGATGCTGGGTGCATAGTCAACGGTGCCAGTGCTGTCGTCTGTCTTTGTTTCCCGGCGGACTTGAAACCCACCAGCCTCAGTAACCGTCTTGTCGATCTGGATCGTGTTTGCGTCATAGTCGATGTCGGACCACGTAATCGCAAGCAGTTCCGCCGGACGACAACCGGTCGTGAATAGAAGCCGGACAAATACCGCCAAGTCGGGACGGCCCATATGCCCGGTCAGGTACCCGGCGCACTCGGTCACGTCCTCAAGGGTGGCGTATGCCGCCTCAGTCTTGGCGACATGGGGCGCACGGGCCTTAGCGCTTGGATCGTCCCTTATCAGGTCATTGCGCCATGCTTCCCGCAGTGCCTTCTTGAGACAGGACCATGTGTTTTTAACCGTTCGGTCCGAGTAGCCATCAGCACGCAATCCAGCAACCAGCGTATCAAAGGTGCCTTTACCGGCATCCCGCATACGGACGCTGCCGACATGGCGTTTGATGACGTTGACGTACTGCTTGTCCCGCGCGACCGTTTTGGGTGCTGGTGGACGCCCCTTGCTGGTGTCAGGACGATTGTCGGACCAGTGGACGAGATAGTCACCAACCGTGGCGTATTGGTCCGGCGCGACATGAACCCGGCGTTCATCCAATTCCCGCTCATCTGCTAACGCCTGAGCCTCACGTTTGGTGGACGCATGGATCGTAAAGGATCGTTGGACCAGCTTACCCGCTTTGGATGGGTCCGGAGCGCGGTACTGAGCCTTATACACACCCGGCTTTCGTTGGGTTACTGTAGCCATGTCAGTTAATCTCCATACGGCCCGAAACGGGCGTGTAGTTAACGATGACGATAGTGCCGGATTCCCAAGGGACCGATTGACCGGCGACGTCGATAATTGGGCGTTATGGGTTGCCCGCGATCCTGCGCTTACCGTCAGGCTCCGCTTGGATGATCAGGCCCGTCTCGGTCCGCAGCAGTGACCACGTGATACCGTGTGACAGTCCAGCCGCGTCCAAATGCCGACCCTCAAGCCAAAGTCTGGCCCGATTGTTATTGGCACCGACCTTGCGTGTGTAGCTGACAGTCATACCGTCTGCCTTTCCCGGTGCGCGGCGGTCTTGCACCGGTTGCTGCAATAGCTGGTGTCTCTGGCACGCTGAATCCGGTGCCATCCTCCGCAGTAGCTGCATTGCATCCAACGCCAGCCGTCACGCAGCGCCGCCAGCATTTCATTGGCCAAATGGGCGCGAACGGTCAGCGCATCGGCTCTGAATAGAAGGTCGGACGCATCGACCGAGATGCGTAATTCACCGGCTGCTATGACGCTATCAACCAGATCGGGCAGCAGGCGTTCTGCTGCTGCATGATAGGTCCGCACGGTCTTTGCATCGCTCACACCACCAGACGCGGCCAGATCGGGCCACGAGATAGCCACCCGCCTGCATATGCCGACAACCTCATCCCATGTGTTGAAGCCGGGTATGTGTGGTGGCGTCGCGGACGGATCGATCCGGTTGCTACCTGGTAGGTTCCACACTGCGGTCAAGGCGTCAGACACGACGTCGTCTGTGGTGTCACTGGCGTCTCGTATTGTTGCGATTCGGGCGAACAGACCGGGTATCCGGTCGTCCAGCCATGTTTCCAAATGGTCCATGTCGTCCCCCATGGCTCGTACTGTACGTATACAACGTATAGAACGGTTAGGTGAGTCACAAGACCGTAGGTAGAGAAATGTTACGGTAAAAAATTATATTGACGGTAACAATGTGTTCAACACAGCCTAGACGAACAGACAGCATCAGGAGGGAAAGATATGAAACTGAGCGACGTCGACCCGGCCAAAACCTACAGCGTCAATCAAGCATCCGAGGCAACGGGCGAACCGGTCTGGTCCATCCGTCGGATGATCCGGGCCGGTATCCTGCCGGGCTTCAAGCAGCCCGGTCAGCGCACGTTTCGCATCAAAGGTGAGGATGTGTTGCGGGTGGCAAATGGCACGCTCGACGGTGCGCACGTGCCGCAGAGTGCCGCCTAACGAAACAGAGCGGTCCTGAGACCGCCCTGCATGGCTTGGTATCTCCTGACTGACAGTGGGACCATACCGGGACGTGCGGTCTGCGTAAAGGTAAGCCCAAAAATGACCGACAGTATCCAATGGATCAATCCTCTGCCCCCTGAGCGTCTGAGGGCCGCTGCTTCTGAGTATGAGACCAGAGGTGCGTTCCGGGAAGGCAATCACCCGGCATACGTCGCTGCCATAACACATGGCGTGCTGGATGTCGTGTGCGCATATGCGCTGAATAAAAATAATCCCGGCTGCACGTGCGATGCAGACCGGTTGAATCATGAGAAAGTGAACCCGCGCCAATACGCCAATAAAGGAACGGCTTGTGACAGGTAGTATCCCGACAGAGTCCAACTGGCAAGTTGCCGCTGCGCAGGCTCAAGCACCTGTTTTCCCGATCCGAATTGAGTGGAACACGCGCAAAGGCAAATGGGAAAAGTACCCGCTCACCCGCAATGGACATCTCAACGCAAGCTATGACGTGCGCGGACACAATTGGCGTGGTGCGAACGGCTACGGTATCGCCATGGGTAGCGGTTGGTATGCGCTTGATCTGGACGAGTACAAGCAAGGCTGTGCGGCGGCCCAATGGTTGACACAGTGGCAGGTGCCGACCCAGACGCGGACACACCGGACCGTCTCAGGTGGGTTGCATCTGATTTATCGTACCTTGGGTGAATGGACCAACTTGCAAACCCGGCAAAACGTGGTGCCGGGGCTGGACACACGAGGCGCAGGAGGTTGGATCGCATTTGGTGAAGGGTACAGCGTAGCGGTCAATGCGTGGCCTACCGTCTTGCCGGATGCGGTCTGTCTAGAACTGACAAAGGCGACAGCGGCGCAAGACGTCAAATTACAGCCCGTTGCGCCAGTGGATGCCGATGCAGTGCTGAGACGGTTGCACGTGGCCCTGACGGTCGGACCTGTCAAACTCAGGCGACGATGGTACGGCGATCCGACCGGCCTACTCGACACGTCCCGGTCCGGTTTCGATATGAGCGCGGCCAAGCTGCTGGGTATCGCCGGTTTCAATTACAGCGAAGTCTATTGGTTGCTTGCCACGCAGTACCCGCACGGCGTCGTGGCACGTGATGGGTTGAACCGGATCACAGTCAGACAAATCAAACGTGAGGCCGCAAGAGCGACCGAGGCGAAGCGGTTGATGACCGCCAAGATGTTGGAGGTTTTCCATGGACGCTGAACAACTGGCGACCGAAGTACAGACAATCGCGGCAATGCCCGAGATTGAACGCGAACCGGCCATTGCAGACCTTTGGGACAGGTGCAAGGCCGAAGGGTACGCGCAACGCAAACCGAAACTCAGAGAACTTGTAAGCCACCTGGTAAATGCACCGATGCAGGAACTTGTAGAGTCAGCCGCTGACGCAATGCTGGATACCTACTTTGTGGTCAACATGGGGGGCAAGGTCCGGTTCTGCTACTTCTCATACGAACAGGTCAACGGTCACGGCAGGCGTGTTTTGCACATGATGACGCGGGCCGATTTTCTGGCATGGAACGAACACAAGCCAGAGGCAGAATTGTGGCTGAAAAATCCACAACGGCGAATGTATGACGGCCTCACGACAGACCCGGAAAAACCTTCTGTGGTGGACGGAAAACTTAACCTGTGGACGGGTTTTGGTATTGCCCCTATTCCCGGTGACGCACAGCCGTTTGTCGATTATGTCCAAATCATCCTTGCGTGCGGTCAGACCGCATGGGCCGAGTACATCCTAAACTGGCTGGCTTGGGTGGTTCAGAATCCCGGTAAACGGATAAACGTCGCGCTTTGTCTCATCAGCCCACGGCAAGGGACAGGTAAAGGCACCCTTGGTAACCTTTTATTAACAATATTCGGACAGCACGGTCGCGCCATCTACAAGGCGAAAGGTCTGGTGGGTGACTTCAATAAACACCTTGCCGACGCTCTGTTTGTCTTTGCAGACGAGGCATTGTTCGCGGGTGATTTACGCGCCGCTGACGCGCTGAAATCGATTGTGACCGAGCCGTACCTTTTCATCGAACCAAAAGGGGTCGATGCGATTCAAATGGATAATCGCCTTTCGATCCTGATGGCGACCAATCACCGGTTTGCGGCACAGGTGGAATATTCGGATCGTCGCTATGCGATGTTTGAAGTCTTGGACCAAAAACAGGCCCGTGCTTATTGGGACGATCTGCACAGATGGTTAGAGCAAGGTGGGAAGTTCTTTGTTCAAAATTACCTGATGAGCCGCGACCTGACGGGCTGGCATCCGGTCGATGACCGACCACTGACGCCGATCTATATGGACAGTCGTAAAGCCAGCCTGCGTGAAGTGCATCATTGGTGGCACGAAACCATCCAGAACGAGACGTTTGGATATGACGCATTGGACATGCTTCACCCAGCACCTAGCGATGTGTACGCAGGTAGCCCGCCTATGCAAGTACCCAGTCACTACTTTGAGGTAGAAAAAAAGGTTCTCTACGCTGCGTATAAGCACTGGCATAGGCAGCACGAACACAAAGCGTCACGTGCTGTTGGTGTCGCTCAGTTCTGGAAAGACTTCTACGCAATGACCAACGGTGTCGTTGAGCAAGCCAGACCCGGCCAACGTGGCGAACAATTACGCGTGGTGACGTTACCCGCCAACGGCACTGACCCACATTGGGAGATGTTACAGGGTGCTTTTGAGCGTTGGTTGACTGAATATTAACCCGGTATCCAAGGTATCCAAAGTAACCCCCTAAGAATATATACGTGAGATTTGTATACTGTTTTAAAAAAAGTATGTGCGTTTCGTATTAAAAGAAGTGGGTGCCTAAAGCTGGTTACCTTGGATACCGTCACCAACGTAGAGTGGACCGAGTGTGGCGTGTGTTATGCTATGATAAATGATAGAATAATTTAAGCCGTTGCGTGACAGACGGTCAGCACCACCACCCAGCACACACAACACGTTTGCTCACGTTGACACTCACACGAAACACGTTGGCCGTTGCGTCTTTTGCGGTCCGCGTTGGTCCGGTGGGCTGCTTAGAAAGGTGGGGGGATGAGTCAAAAAGATTTGCTCGGGGGCCGTCACCGCGCAGGGGTGATCGTAAAAACAGAAACGACTAAAAATCGCTCAAGTATCTGACTCAATGGTTCATCTACTTATGATAGTATTTTATTTCAAAATTATAGATTTCTCATAAATTTTAGCTATAATGGGTCTTGCGCACGCGGCCCGGCGCGTGTCCTTGGTCGTGCCGGTCTATGGCTGCGAACCTTCGGACTTTACCTACAAGAGAAATTAAAAAGCTGGTCAAACCGTAGTCTAACGTTCTCGTTCGCTACGTGAGCTGAAAAACTATCCGTTGCCGAACCGGCGGTTCGCATCAAAGCGTTAAAGTGGAGTTTAAGGGGTTCGCTTGCAACAGGTTCATTTTGACCTTCCCGCTCACCTGAGCACAAAAAGCGCAGAAACACTTGGGCAGAACTCAATGAGTTGCCGAGGCAGAGGTTTCCGGTTTCTAACCGTTTCTTGCTTGTTACTTTCTGTCATAAAGGAAAACTGGGAAGGACTGTGAGGTACCAATGGATATTGACGCTTCGAGAGCTGCACACTTAGTCAAATGCCTTCAAGAGCAAGGATTAAGTGAACATGACGTCACTGGCATCTTGACGCGCTGCGGAATTCCAAAAAAATCTGTCTGGCCCGTCCCGGAGAAAATCACTTACCTGGAAGAGGCGGAATTGGTTCGCGCGGCTTGCGATGCCGTCGACGATGTGACGTTTGCTGCTGCGTCAGCACTCTCTTTCCGTGAAAGTACGACCATTACTGGATACATCGGCAAATACTCTCGAAATTTGGGCGACGCTATTGAGAATACAGCCCGTTTTCATGATCTTATCGATCCGGCCCTTGCCTTTAACTTACGAGTATCAAGCAATGTAGCCTCGATCGAAATCAGTTGGAAAGACGCCAGTTTCGGGAAGTTTCACCGCCACACCGAGTACTTGCTTTTCCTCGCTCTATCTCGGATGCGTCACTTGGCCAAGACAGGTTTCTATCCTTTGGAAATCCGCTTTGATCACCAAGCCGGGAAGTCCGCTAGTTCATTTTCCAAAATCGGAGGATTCCCAGTTGTTTTTGAGGCGGAAAAACCAGAAATTGTTTTGGGCCACACAACGCTCGAACTTCCAATTCCGTCCTTCGATCCGAAGCTGCGGGATCACCTAATTGCTTATGGAAATAGGCTTCTATCAGAAGTCGACAAACCCACACAAAACCTCCGCGCAATAATTGAAAGTCAAATTATCGCGGTGCTTCCTGGCAAAGTGCCTTCTGCAGAGGAGGTTGCAGGAAATTTGGGGTTGAGTACTCGCACTTTTGGAAGACGACTGACAGAAAGTGGCCTCCGTTACAGAACAATTGTTGACGACTTGCGGTACGACCTAGCGAAAACTCTTATCAAAGACGGTATGAGCATGACTGAAGTAGCTTTTTCAATAGGTTACGCTGACCAAGCGGCGTTCTCGACAGCTTTCAAAAGGTGGTCTGGTTCACCACCCTCAGCATCTATTAATGGTCAGGACTCATAACCAAAAGATGACGGTAGCGGCGATGCAAATTTTGCCGACGAGGGCAGTTCATCGCATCGGCCATAATGGGTCGTTGTGCGCCGCCAGTCTTTTGGCCGGGCAAACAGGTTTCCGACACGATGGCGTTTGCGATACGGCTTGGCGTCGTGGTCGGCAGAATTTATTTGTCCCTGACGCGCTGGAATGCCCGCATTGATAGCGCGTGTAAGAACACGGATCATGTCTCTCGTTTCTGTATTGTGTCTGAAGCCTGAAACTCATTGCGAATTCTTTGAGCCGATAGCTTTGACACACCGCAGTCTGCAGGTCATCGATCCTGCAGGACAATATCCCATCGCGCTGGGTTGTTGGGGTCTTGTGCCTCGATGAATGCGTAGTGGGTTTTGTTCCAAGGAAGCACCCGGTTGGTCAGGTTGTCCAACACGTAATCTCCCTTCGATGTCCTAACGACTAACACAGCATGCCCTTCGTGGTGAAGGTCCAGCACTGTTACGAGAAGCAAGTGATCCGGAGAGATACCCATTTTTTGAAGTTCAACTTTCTTGAGCATCGCGATGTCTTCGCAATCTCCGCCTAGGTGCGAGGGCAGCGCCCACTTTTCAAGAACGTGATATTGGCTCTCGTCGGTAACCTCTGGAGTTTTTTGGTTAACGCTTTGATTAACCTTTTTAATCTTCTTCCAGTCAGCATCGGTAATCTGATGAGGGTGCGGTGATTTTTGACAAATTGGCGGATAACTCTGGCAGACACCTTCAAAACCCTTGGGCGCTGGCCATTCCCGGCCCAAGTGCATGATGGTGTCCGCATTAGATGCAGGTGCCAGGGTGCAAAGGATACCACAAAGACCAATTAAAAAACCTAACCTCAAAGTCATTTTGACAAATCATCCTCAGATTATCCAAACCAGATTATGTCCGGCCATCAAATAGCGCCGCCTCTCGCCACCCGTGCTTTGTGGGTTGCAAGGCTTTGCTCAAACGTCGTTATGTTTCCATAATTTGCTTCAAAGCGGTTTTTGAAATCAATATACTCAGAGCAGCGTTTGCCATTTTCTTGACAGTCAATCATCAGCTCCTCTCCGACCTGATATTCCCGTGTCAAACGTTCGGTTCTACTAGAACAAGCGGCAAGCAGAAACAGGGCAAGTAAGGCCATTATCCTAAGCATTAAAGTCTCCGGTTCTGGTTTTAGCCTAGCGTTGCCATGAATGCGTATCTGGTACAAGGCGAGCCTCGGTCCAGTGCTCCAGACTTTATCTGCGCAACTCGCATTTTAGAGATGCGAATCCAGAACCTAACAATACCCGGCCCGCACTATCCTCGCCCTGGCTTCTGGCGTTTCCAAGCGGCGGTACCGGCCACCTGAGTACCGGTGGCAGTCCAGCGCATGTCCGGCAGCGATTGAGGCCGCGCCTATGTCCTCCCCATCTAGGTAGCAAACGCCCACCCAGCGGTCGTAAGTGCGTTCTCCGTTCAGTTTGCAGATGACGGTCTTGCCGCGCAGGCGACCAGTCATCCAGTGCTTTGCGGCCATCCCCGGTTTTGTAGCCAATTCCGGTCCATCTACACCGTTCAACCTCACTGGAACGCCCTGAACGACGATGGTGTCCACGTCTCGGACTCTGGCGATACCTTCCACAGTGCGCCGGTCGGTTTGGTTTGGACCGAAGTTAGTCAGAAAGACCGCGAAACCGATTAGAGCGGCCATCCATACTATTACCGACCGTCTCGGTGTTACTGGACGCGGCAAATTAAGGCGCGGTCTGCGACGAAATGGAATGACGTTGCCTTTGTAACGGTGGCCAGAAAAATAGTGCCTTGTGGAGCCGATCAGGGAAATGACCAGAATAAGACCGATGACAGCCGCAAGTATGAGGGCGGGGTTCTCAAAATTGGGCAAAACGGTTTCTCGGTTTCTTGACTGTTTGCTAGACGGCTCTGAAGGCGCATGTAAGCTAAACAAGAGTAAAGACCTGAATGCAAATTTGGCACTAAGCAACAACACTTTGGCTGAAGATAACAAGTCATTGCTTTTTTCAAATCATAAGTCCCCGGCAAGGCTCACGAAAAAGTGAATCACTCGAGTGTTGAGTTGATGAAGGGGAACGAAATGATCTTAAGAGCAACTGTAGCAACGACTTTAGCACTATCGCTAGCAGCGTGCGGAGGCGGTGGAGGCGGGTCTTCAGAATCTGCACCGGCACCAGGCACTCCATCCAATCCTTTGCCCTTTGACGGTTTCTCGAAACTGCAAAACGGTAAAACGACGCGTTTAACATCGGGCGGTGGTGTCCGAGTAATCCCATTTTCCCAAAATGCGGATGGAACACTAAGTTTCGAAGGGACGCAATTTGCTGTCACCTCGGCAGACTTGACACCACAAAGTAACGGCGACCGTACAATTGTCTTTAAGCAAGAGGGGCAGCCTGACATTTCTTTCGGGCCGAACGACGCTACTTTTTCCTTCTATAACGGCTCCTTATTGGTAACAAAGCCGGACGGAACCGGTTTAGCGGTAATTGCGGACCCGGACCAAATCAATCATGAGTACCAAACCTATGGTGCTTGGTTGAATACCCCAGATGGCCGATCAGGTTGGGCAAATGCCGGTTCGTTTGGTCAGCGTACGGCGGCGTCAAATGTACCAACCGGTACATCAGCGACCTATTCAGGAAACTCAGTTGGGATTTTCGCAACTGAAACTGGAGCCTCCGGGCTGACTGATAGTAATGTAACCGTCTCTACAGACTTTAAATCAGCCACATTGTCTAGCAGTGACACCTTCATCACGGATGCGGCAACTGGAGTTTCAAATTCTGCGGCTGGCTTGGACTTCTCGACAACAATAAACGACGTAGAAGATGGATTTGGCGTAGGGACAATTTCGACACCTACCCAATCCGGAACTGCATCAGTTGCGTTCTATGGGCCGAATGCCGAGGAGGTTGGAGGCGAATGGGGAACCTCAGGTTCTCTTGATGGTGCCGAGTTTAAGTACGGTGCTGCTTTTGGTGCCAAACGCTAAAGGCTAAAACCAAAAATCTGTGAAAGGCGGGACGATGAAGTTGGCTCGACTGGTGGTAACTTGTGCGTTGGCGGTGTTTTCCCAAATTGGCGCAGTTTCTGCGTCAACAGACAATATGCAGGCCACAGAGAGCCAGTTTCTTTCAGGATTAACCGCTGTGTCTAGTGGCGATTACAGAAGTGCGATCGCCATTTTTCAAAGCATTCTAGCAAGTGACCCAAGTCTTACGCGGGTTAGGCTGGAGTTAGCGCGGGCTTACTTTCTGGATGAGCAATGGAACCGATCCAGGTCAGAGTTTTTCAAGGTTCTCTCAGGGGATATACCTGAGCCAGTAAGGCAAAAAGTGCTTGGTTTTATTCGAGCAATCGACGCGAGGCGAGGGTTCGAATGGGACTTTGAAATCGGCGTTAAGAGACTCGGTTCAACTCGCAATTATGACACCGACGAAATCGATCTTGATTTTTCTGGCATAACGTTGCCGGCGACTTTGGATCGCTCCGATGAAAGTTCTTATGGCATTGGATACTCTGGTTCGGCTCTATGGCGAACGAGTTTAGACAGCATCTCGAGCAAAGAACGACTCGTTGTAGCGTTCGGTGAAGTCTTCTCATTTGGCGATCTATCCGAAGAGAAAACATATCGCGATGTTACTATTGGCGTTCGTGGGGGCGCGAGGTTTGTTTTTCCCGAAAGTACCGCTGTCATTAGCCCAGTTTTGACAACGCGATACTTGGCTGATGAGAGTTTTGAAGACAGATTGGGAATGGAAGTCGCGTTCGAGAGACGAAACCTCAATGCTTACTCGATTTTTGGGTCAATCTCGGGATATAGAGTGGACAATAAACTCGACGAAACTTTTAGCGGCAATTCGGCGATTGCTCGTTTGGGCATGCGTCGCTCGTTCGGCGGCAAAAGCACAATCGGGGTCGCCCTGTACGGCGAAACTAAATCCACTGAACGAGATATTGATACTTATACCATCGCTGGCTTGGAGGCATTTGGATCGTTTGATGTGGGGCGGGGATACGTAGTTGAGCCGAGGGTGTATTTGGCCAAGAAGGTATTCCAAGACATTAACCCCCTGTTTGTTGGTAACCCCGACGAAGATCAATACGGTGCAATGCTAAGGGTCGAAAAACGAAATTACATTGTTGGGAATGGCTTCGTTCCATTTGCAGAGCTGGAATACAATCGAGTGAACAGCGGAATTGACGCCTTTAGCTACAACGAAACACTGTTCAACGTTGGCTTCACAAATGCTTTCTGATGCGGCTTCAATCCCATTGTGCAGACTCGACGCTCGCTCCCTAGTTGCCAGGTACTCCACCGCTGTCCAGTCAATTTACCTATCTTGCCCCATTTAGTCTGGGCAATCCCATGGTCAGACTAAATCCCCGCGTTGCCTGTCATCCCAGAATTGGGCAGCGCGGGGAAGTTTGATCCAACCTGTGATCAGTCTCGTAACTAGTTTACCCCAAACTGCTACCCGCGTTGTTCAATTGGTTTACCTCCGAACAGCGCGGTTTTTTTGGGGGGGCTTAGTGAGAGGGGGTAACGAGTGCCAGCCCCGCCTCTGAGCGGGGCTTTTTTCGCTATGGACCGGTTGTGTGTCAACAATCCGGTCAACACATGTGCTAAAAACAGGACATACAAACCGTCCTTTAGCGCCGAATTTAGCGTACATAATGCACTATAGACACTGTATCCATTATGAATGGCGCACTCCAAAACCGTAGGTCGCGGGTTCGAACCCTGCTGCCCCTGCCAAATTACACTTTGTATCAGTATGTCGAGAGATCGGATCACGGGATCCGGGGCTTTTTGTGTCAATACACAACTAACGGCCGGTGTTGACACTGCGCGTAGAACGGGCAGGTTCGTAATAAAATTACGAGGCTCAGATATGGACGCACCTATTATCCAACTTGTTCTTTTGCTCTTGTTATTGATTTTCGTGATCTGGCTCTACATTCTGCCAATCACGATGGCGGGGCGCCGCAACCGATCCGGTCTCATCTGGTTTCTGATAGGTCTTGTCGCATCACCCTTATTGGCGATCCTGTTGTTGCTTGCATTGGGTGACGCACCAGGGCGACCGACGGCCTGACCGTACGCGAAGATAATGTAATTTGCTCCAAAATCCCTGACGACGGACGGTCAATTTGGGCTATTCCTTCGCATTCTGGTTTCCTCGGCCCAGCGATTGGCATATTGTCCGGTGAAACACCCAAGGGCCGGATGAGGATACATGTCGCGTTTCGATGGATATTTCCTGCGACAATTGCTGATTCTGTTCGGCTTTTTCACTCTAATTCTGGTGGGGGTCTTCTGGATCACTCGCTCGGTCAGCCTGTTTGACCGGGTAATCAGTGGCGGGCAGTCGGCGCTTGTGTTTCTGGAATTTACCGCTCTGACTCTGCCTACGCTAATCCGAACCGTGATGCCAATGGCTGTATTTGCTGCGGCCGTCTACGCAACCAACCGGCTGAGTCGTGAAAGTGAATTGACCGTAATGCTGGCGACCGGGTCCAGCCCGTGGCGCCTTGCGCGCGCGGTTTTCCTGTTTGGTCTTGTGTCTGGCGCCATGATGGCGTCGATCAGTATTTTCCTGCGCCCTGCCTCGGTCGAACAGCTGGAACTGCGTCAGGCCGAAGTCGCAGGCGACGTGACCGCTCAACTGTTGAACGAAGGTGAGTTTCTGCACCCGACCACTGGCGTCACGGTATATATCGGTCGGATTGACCTGGATGGGACTTTGCGCGAGGTCTTTGTGTCCGACCGCAGGGATGAGGCAACTCCCGTGAGCTACTCCAGTAAAACGGCCTATCTGGTCAATGGCGGTTCGGGTATCCATCTGGTTATGGTGGACGGTGTTGCTTTGCGCCTGGATCAAGAGGGCAAAACGCTTTCTTCGACACTGTTCGAGGACGCCTCGTACGACATCTCAGGGTTAACGAACACCAATCGGATGACAGAACGAAGCCTCGAGGCGATCCCGACCAATGAGCTTTTTCAAAACCGGGCGGAAATAGCAGCGGCGGAAGGGTTCACTGAGGGTGAATTGATCGAGGAGCTGCATCAGAGGTTCTCGTGGATTGCCATTTGCGTCGCCGTTTCAATGGCCGGATACGCAACCCTGATGCTGGGTAGTTTTTCGCGATTTGGCCTATGGCCGCAGATTTTCGGTGCCTTTACGATTTTGGTGCTTTTAGAGGGTGTGCGCGGTTTTGTTTCGCCCATTGTCGTTGCCGATCCGGGGTTGTGGATCGTGCTGTATTTGCCAGCAATTATCGGTATCCTGATATCATGTCTGTTCCTGCTAATCGCAGGGAGGCCGTTGGTAAGAGGACGGTCCAGACTGCGGCAGGCGTCTGCGGCTTAGACAGGTTTTCTCAGATCAGTCAGGCAATCCCGAATGTTGTCAAACGCGGGGCCGGAACGGCGCGTGACCAGATAGAGTGGCAACATCAGATCGCGCGCGTCGGGCACAGCCGTCAATTCGCCAGATGCCAGATGGTCGGCGACAACGTAGTCTGGAAAATAGCCGATCCCGCCCCGCCGCAGGATATAGCGAAGCGCCATCATGCAATTGCCCAGAAACACTGTTTGTCCCGATGCACTGCGCGCGGTTGAGCGAACATGGTCCTGATAGACCTCACCCAGTTCCAGGTTGACGAACACCGGGTCGCCGCCCGAGCCTGCGGATTTGACGAGCCGCAAGCGCTCTGGGGCTAGTTCGTCAGAAATGATCCGTGTGTTTGACGGTTTTTCGTAGGTAAGGGCCGCGTCCAATACATGTGTGGCGACCGCGTCGATCATGTCCAGATCGTGGTCGTAGTTAAGGGTCAGTAGCAACTGGCCCAGTTTCTGCTCAAATCGAACAGCAAGATCGACAAGCAATGGATCCCAGATGCTGAGTTGCGCTCCAAGACGCAGAGCTATCCGGTTTGTCGATTGGGCAGGCAAGTCCCGCGAAGCAAAAGACCACAGAGACAGCATCTGCTCGGCATAGGGGCGGAATTGTCGACCAAAATCAGTCAGGGTGGTGCCACCTGCACCGCGGTTAAACAGTGATTTTCCGGTCGATTCCTCGATCGACCGGATACGGGCACTGACTGCGGTCTGTGTCACGTTCAGCTTGCGGGCGGCGGCGTGGAACCCTCCGGTTTCGGCCACGCATAGGAAAGTCTCGAGCGCTGTGATTTGCATGTTGAAAGTATTTTTTCATCAAATTGATAAAATCAAATCATTTTTTTGGAGTCATGGTTCCGCGCTACTCTGTGGTGAACGATGTGCATAAGGACCGTGTCATGCTGGACAAAAGCCACAAACCCACCTGGACTAGTTTCGAAGAGGCGACGAAAGCCGATTGGGATGCGGTCATGGAGTATGAAGAGGCGTACAATGCCGCTTTGCCCGACCGTATTCTGGACGCGATCCGGTCGCTGGACGAGGAGTGGACGCCATACCCGGTCAACCGCTATCAGCATAGTTTGCAGGCCGCGACCCGCGCTTACGAAGATGGGGCTGATGAGGAACTGGTGGTCGCTGCTCTGATCCATGACACCGGCGATATCCTGTCGCCCTACAATCACGGTGAGCTGTCAGCGGCGATGATGAAGCCCTATGTCAGCGAGAAGACCTATTGGATTTTGAAACATCACTGTGTGTTTCAGGGCTACTACTATAACCACCACCTTGGCGGCGATCGCAACGCCCGCGACAAGTACCGCGACAGTCCTTATTGGGAGGACTGCCGCTATTTCTGCCATGAATACGATCAGAAGGCGTTCGACCCGGACTACCCGACCAAACCGTTGGAGTTCTTCGAGCCCATGTTGCGCCGCGTATTGAACAAGGGCGAGGGGCACATGGAATTGAACGAAACCTCGGAAAGCTAGCAGGCCGCCATCAGGCGATAGACGATCTGAGCTGCAGTGAAGTCCCAGGCGGCATTGCCGTCTGGGGCCAGTTCGACCACGTCAAAGCCCACGCATTTACGGCCTTTGAGGGCGTGTTCGACCAGCCGCAGCGCCTGATAGTATCCCAAACCGCCCGGTACGGGAGTTCCGGTGGCGGGCATCAGCGAGGGGTCTAGACCGTCCACGTCAAAGCTGACATAGACCAGCTCGGGGAAGTCCTCGGGCAGGTCGACGGCGTGGATGTTGCCGGTGACCAGTTCCTCGGCGTCGACGTGGAACACGTGGTTTTTCAGACGGCTTTGCGCCTCTTCGGTGGAAAACGCGCGGACGCCGAATTGGGCCAGTTTGATGCCTTCTTCAGCCAGCAGATGCATAACTGACGCGTGCGAATGCTTCTCGCCCTGATAGGCATTGCGCAGATCCGCATGGGCGTCGATCTGGACGATGCCGACGGGTTGGTTCAGCGCACGTGCCACGCCCATCACTGCGCCGTAGCTGAGGGAATGCTCTCCGCCCAGCGTTACTGGCACTTTGCCTGCACGAATGGCAGCCTCGGTGCGTTGGGCAAGGCGTTCCATGACGTCAGGGAGGGCGCCTTCGCAATCCAGCGGGTTTTCGGTGAAAATGCCCTCGACGCAGGGCTCGGTATGGCCGGTGATACGCTCCAGTTCGTTGCTGGCTTCGATGATGGCTTCGGGGCCTTTGGCGGTGCCCGAACCGTAGGATACGGTGCGCTCCAGCGGCACCGGGATCACGCGGAACCGCGCGTCTTCGGTGCGCTCGGACGTGGTCAGTTCACTGTCGAGGAAAATGCTCATGAGAGGCGGTCCTTAAAGTCGTCATAGCCGAACTCTTTGATGATCTTAAGCGTGTCCGTTTCGCTGTTCCACAGGGCGATGGTCGGCAGGGGCACCCCATTGAACGTGTTGGTCTTGACCATCGAATAATGCGCCTGATCTAGGAAGGCAAAGCGCTGACCTATCTCCAGCGGTTTGTCCCATGTGTAGTCGCCGATAACGTCGCCTGCCAGACAGGAGGGGCCGCCGAGGCGGTAGGTATGGCCTGCATCTGCCTCGTCCATCAGGGCAGGGCGATAGGGGGCCTCGATCACGTCGGGCATGTGGCAGGTGGCCGAGATATCGGTGATGGCGAGATTCATGCCATTGATGGGCAGGTCGAGGATTTCACCGATCAGAATGCCCGCGTCCAAAGCGACGGCTTCGCCGGGTTCGAGGTAGATATCGACGTTGTACGTTTCGCGGATGGTCTTGATGAATGCGATCAGCCCTTGGCGGTCGTAGTCATCGCGGGTGATGTGATGTCCGCCGCCGAAATTTAGCCATTTGAGTTGGCCGAGGAAGGGTTTGAGTTTCGGTTCTACGGCTTTCCATGTGCGTTGAAGCGGCTCGAATCCCTGTTCGCAGAGCGTGTGCATGTGCAGCCCGTCTACACCGGTCAACGTATCTTCGGTCAGCTGGCTGACGGGCGTTCCTAGGCGCGAGCAGGGCGCGCAGGGGTCGTATTTGGGGATCTCGCCTTCGGAATGCTCCGGGTTGATGCGCAGTCCGACCTGAACGTTTGCGGCTTGGGCTTTCGTGAGAAACCGGTCCTTTTGCGCGGGCGAATTGAAGATGATGTGGTCCGACAGCGACAGGATTTCTTCTATATCTGCGTCTTTGTAACCAGCGCAGAAGGTAGCGACTTCACCGCCATATTCCTCGCGGCCGAGGCGGGCCTCGTGGATGCCACTGGCGCAGGTGCCGCCGAGGTGCTGGCGCACCAGCGGGGCGAGCGAGAACATGGAGAAGGCCTTGAGCGCGCTCAGGACATGCGCGCCAGATTGTGTGCCGATATCGGAGAGGATGCGCAGGTTTCGCTCGATCGCCTTTTCGTCGACCACGAAGCAGGGAGTGGGGACGCGGCTGAGGTCGAAATTGCGAAAGGCACCGGCGTCGCCGGCTTGGGTGGTCATCATGTCGGACATGTCAGGCGTCTCCGATTGTGGAGAGGCCGGGGGGCCAGCCCCCCGGTCCCCCCCGAGGTATTTTTAGCCAGATGAAGCAGGGCGGCCGTGGGGGCCGCCCGCGCGGATCAGAAGGTGACCGGGCCGTCGAGTTCGTGGACCTGCCACGGCAAGCCGTGGGTGTTCAGCATGTCCATGAAGTCATCGGGATCGAGCTGTTCCATGTTCCAGACGCCGGGCTCGGTCCAGTTGCCTTTCAGCACCTGGGCCGCGCCGATCATTGCTGGAACGCCGGTGGTGTAGCTAACGGCCTGGCTGCCGACCTCGGCGTAGCACTCCTCGTGGTCGCAGATGTTGTAGATGTAGAAGGTCTTTTCGCCTGAGCCATCCTTGGCCTGACCTGTGGCGATGTCGCCGATGCAGGCTTTGCCCTTGGTTTCCGCGCCCAGATCGCCGGGATCGGGCAGCAAGGTTTTCAGGAACTGGATCGGGATGATTTCCTTGCCGTCATGCATCACCGGATCGATGCGAGTCATGCCGACGTTTTCCAGCACTTTGGCGTGCATGATGTAGGCGTCGCCGAACGTCATCCAGAATCGGGCGCGCTCGATCTCGGGGAAGTGGGTGCTGAGGCTCTCCAGTTCCTCGTGATACATCAGGTACATGTTCTTTGGGCCGATGGCGGGGAAGTCGAACTCGACCTTATGGGTCATGGCGGGGGAGTGTTTCCACTCACCACCTTCCCAGTGGCGGACTTCGGCCAGCACTTCGCGCAGGTTGATTTCCGGGTTGAAGTTGGTGGCGAATTCCTGATCGTTGCTGCCGCCATTGGCGTCCAGAACGTCGATCTGGCGGATCGTGTCGAGCTTGTGTTTCTTCAGCCATTTGGCGAATACGCTGGTCACACCCGGATCGAAGCCAGACCCGAGAATGGCGGTCAGGCCGGCCGCTTTGAAGCGCTCCTGATAGGCCCATTGCCAGTGGTATTCGAACTTGGCCTCGTCCTCTGGCTCATAGTTCGCGGTGTCGATGTAGTGGATACCGGCCTCAAGGCAGGCATCCATCAGCACCAGATCCTGATAGGGCAGGGCGAGGTTTACAAGGATCTCGGCCCCGGTTTCCTTGATCAGTTTGACCGTGTCTTCGACCTTGTAGGCGTCCAGTTTGGCGGTCTTGATCTCGACCCCAACGCGTTCTTTCACGGCTGCGGCGATGGCATCGCATTTCGATTTCGTGCGGCTGGCGAGAGTGATCTCGGTGAAGATGTCCGAGTTCATCGCCATCTTGTGCACGGCGGCGTGGGATACGCCGCCTGCGCCGACAACCAGTGTTTTGCCACTCAAAGTTCCCATGGGGGTCGTCTCCTCTCAGGGGGTTATTCGTAATAGGTGTAGCCGTTGATGGAGTCGCGATACGCGCTCATCAGGGTTTTGCGGTCTTTGGCCATCAGAGTACCGGTCGAGATCGCCTCGTCCACCATTTTGCGGAAGGCGGCGACACAGTCTTGGGGGTCGAACTCGACATAGGACAGGACCTGACTGATCGTATCGCCCTCTTGTTCATGCAGCAGGTCGAAGCCACCATCGGCGCGCAAGTCGATTGTGACGACGTTGGTGTCGCCAAACAGGTTGTGCAGATCGCCCAGCGTTTCCTGATAGGCACCGACGAAGAAGACGCCCATGAAGTACTCACCGTCCTCGGGCAGGGAATGCACCGGCAGGCTGGGCGAGACGCCGTCGGCCAGAATGAACCGGTCGATCTTGCCGTCACTGTCGCAGGTGATGTCGCTCAGCACCGCGCGGCGGTCCGGCGTTTCGTTCAGCCCTTGCAGCGGGACGATTGGGTGAAGCTGGTCGATGGCCCAGACATCGGGCAGGGATTGGAACAGCGAGAAGTTGCAGTGGTAGATATCAGCCACTTTCTCAAGCTGGTCGTCCACATCCGTGTCCAGTTCCTCACTGGCCGCCAGCGCCTTGAGGCGGGCCATCAGCGACAGGTAGATACGCTCGGCGCGGGCCATCTGGCGCAGGTCGACATAGCCCCGGCGGAACAGGGCGCGCAATTCGTTGCGGTAAAAGGTGGCGTCGTTCCAGCATTCCTGCAGACGGTCTTGGCTGAGGTACCCGTGAACGGCGGCAAGGTCGGCGACCAAATGGTGATCGTCGGGTTCAACTTCGGGGCCGGTCGGTGCATCGTAGAGGGTGCTCTCAAGCACGTTGAAGACCAGCATAGACGAGGTCGCCACCACGGCGCGCCCGCTTTCGGTGACCAGCGTAGGGTGCGCAATTTCGGCCTCATCCATGGCATAGGCAACGGTTTCGACCACGTTGGCGCAGTATTCCTCAACCGTGTAGTTGATCGAATTTTCGGCGGCCTTTTTCTCACCGGTATAGTCCACGCCCATACCACCGCCGAGGTCCAGGTGGGTCAGCGGTACGCCCTCGCGCGTGAGTTCGGTGTAATACCGGCACGCCTCGCCCACGGCGCGGCGCACGTCGTTGACGTCCTGCACCTGCGATCCCAGATGCGAGTGCTGTAGCTTCAGGCAGTGCAGCAGCCCTGCCGCCTTCAGCTTGTCCACGGTGGCGACCAGTTGGTCGGTGTTCATGCCAAAGGCCGAGCGATCGCCGGAGCTTTCTTCCCATTTGCCGCTGATCTGGTTGGTCAGTTTCACCCGCACGCCGATCAGGGGTTCGATGCCCAGCTCGTTATAGACCTCGATCACCGTGTCCGCCTCTTTCGGGCTTTCCAGAACGATGACGGTGTTGAAACCGATCTTGCGGGAGAGGATGGCCAATTGGATGAACTCGGCATCCTTGACGCCGTTGCAGACGATCAGCGCCTCGGGGGCCAGACGATGGGCCAGCGCCACGACCAGTTCGGGTTTCGATCCGGCCTCAAGGCCATAGTTGTATTTCTTGCCGAACTCGACGATGCGGTCGACCACCTGTGCCTGCTGGTTGACCTTGATCGGAAACACGCCGCGATAGGGGCCTTTGTAGCCCACCCGCGCGATGGCGTCGGCAAAGCTCTCGTTCAGATGCGCGATCTCATGTTCCAGATAGGAACTGACCCGCAACACCATCGGCGCCTTGATCCCCCGGTCATTCAGATCGGCCAGAATGCCGGGCAGGCTGATCGCCGCCGCGTCAGGGGCCAGCGGATTGCGCAGGCCGATTTCGCCCTGCTCTGTCACCTCGACAAGGCCCTTGCCCCATTTCTCAACCCCGTAGATGGAATGCGGTGCGTCGGGCGTCTGTTTCAATCAAGTCAGTCCTTTGATCCGTGGGGGTGCGGTTTTGCGCTTGCCCATACGGCAGCAGTTTGATTCGTCCAAGTGTAATCTATGTGACGGGAACTGACGAAGTTACGCGCAAGTGCCGACCGGGATCAAGTGATTGTCCCACTGGCAGTCTGGGTGGGCTGAGATGCGGACTGACGAGGTGAAGGCTCCGATCTGCCCGGTTCCGGTGGTAAAGACAAATCCCGTGGGGCCGGGGCCGATGCCGCAGACATCCTCGAGAGTGAGAGCGGCGGTCAGCGCGCCGGTAGTGACGTCGAATTGATGCAACGCATTGCCGCGCGGGCATGTGATGGCGACGCTTTGGCCGTCTTTAGTAAAGGCGATGCTGCCGGCGTAGCCCTGAAGCGTGTTCTGGTCGGCTTCTGAGGCGGCCAACAAGCGGGGGGGCTCGCCGCGCTGGTGCAGACCCAGTAGCGGAGGATGCTGCGTGCTGTCCCCCTGCCATTGCATCGCAAACGCCACCAGCCCGTCAGACCGCACCGCCAGATGGCGGATCGAATTCTTGTGCAGCGCTCTTGGCAGCGTGACCTGCTCTAGCACCGTGCCCGCCAAGTCCAGATAGGCCAGGCTTGGCTGCATCACGGGTAAGTTCAGCTTGCTGCGCCCCGTCTCGGGGTGGGTTTCGATCCCGCCATTTGCCACGACCAGCGTCTTGCCATCAGGCATCAGACGCACGTCATGCGGACCAACCCCGCCCGAGGGAAACTCGCCTTGTCGGGAATATGTCGCCGTGTCCCAGACGCCGATCACACCCGTGCCCGCCTCATAGTCGTTTTCGGTGGTGAAGAGTTGCGAGCCATCCGCTGAAAACACGCCGTGGCCATAGAAATGGCGATCTTCGGGTGCTTTCAGCCGAGCCATCTCAGCACCTGCCGCGCAGTCGATGACCACAGCGAAAGTACCTGGTCGTCGGGCAAACGCGACGGCCTGCGCGCGGGATGGGTGGGCAGCTGCAGCATGGCCACGAGCTGGCAGCGGAAGGGAAAACTGAATGTCACCGTCTACTGCTAGCCCGACAAGCCGGTAGGAGTCGTCTGGAAAGAGCGCAGCGGCTAGAAAATCAGGCGCGCCGACCGCTGCCCAACCGCGCATCGGGACGAGACCTGTAGCCACCAGGCCGGCCAGAAAATGACGTCGGTTGGTCATCCGTCAATCCCCGTCCAATGAGTTGAACCCGGCGCTGATACCCAAAGTCGGGCCTAGCCGAGTTGCGGCAATCTGACGGGCATCTTCGACTGACTGCTGCAGAGCCTCGATACGAAGCCGTCCTTGCGGTGACGACACTCCGTCAAGTGTCGGATCATCCAAGGATTGTGCGCGGAGGATTGCTTTTTCCAATGCACGATTGAGATCGGCCGAAATTTCGGGGTGGTTTGCGGATAGATGTGTTGCCAGGTCTCTCAGTGCGATCAAAGATAGCTCTACGTGCCTCAGCGAGCGGCCAGAGCGACGTGCCTCGGCGCGCTTGGGACGGGGTCGATCGAAAGTCCCCATCGGACGCCCCAAACGTGTTTGGGCGGTGAATTCCAGCCCTGTGACCAGCGATTTATATAACTCTTGCAGGGCTTCGTCATCCGAGCGGTAAGGGCTGTCGGCACCTGGCTGGGACAACGATGGCGCATAGACTTTCCATTCTTCCGACATGGCGTTGGCATTGCTGTTGATGTCAGTCGTGATGGCACGAATGAGCGCGCAACGATAAACCTCGGTACCCTGGTCCGAAAACTGAGGTTCGAACATCATCTGTTCCAAAGCAAAAAATCCGCGACCGGCGATCGAGGTTTCAGCGAAGAGTTCAGGGGTTTCGACAGCGGTGTCCTCCGAAGCAATCAACCCGGACAACGCTTTGGCTGTGAACCCCTTGGTGTCGGGCCAGAAAGCCTGAGCAAACGCACGATCGTCCACTTCGGATGGACCAAACCTAAGGTGGCTGGCGGAAATCCATTTGTCGAAAGCAGCGTGATAAGCGGCGCGCAGTTCAGACGATTCAGGTGTACAATCGGCCTTTGCTGTTGCGGAGAGCACAAAGGTCGCCTCTGACAATTCAGAAAATCTGGGCAGTATGTGTTCTTCAGTCACATCCGCAAGAACTTGCCCACGATCCTGTGCCGACACCACTGCAGGCAGACATATTGATAGGGCCAAAGCGAATTTACGCATCATAGACTCTCTAGAAAGCGGATCAGGGCGTCGCGATCGGGTTTTGGCATGGCAACAACTGTGTCACGAGCGGTCTGTGCTTCCCCTCCGTGCCACAAAATCGCTTCGAGCAGCGAGCGGGCGCGCCCGTCATGCAGAAACTGGGTATGACCCGAAACCTGTTGTGTCAGGCCCACTCCCCACAGAGGAGCAGTGCGCCATTCCCGGCCTGTGGCCCGCGCTTCGGGGCGGTTGTCGGCCAAACCTTCGCCCATATCGTGCAGCAACAGATCGGTGTAGGGCCAGATCAATTGGAAACTGTGCTCGGGGCGGTCCTCCAAGCGGTGAGTCACATATGACGGGGTGTGGCACAACGTGCATCCCGTTTCGTGGAACTCCTGTTTTCCGCGGAGAACTTGTGGATCGCCCAAGTTGCGACGCTCGGGCACCCCCAGATTCCTGCTGTAAAAGGTGATCAGGTCCATGCCTTGCTGGTCGATCTCGAAAGTGCGGTCGTAGCCATCGCCATGCGGCGCCTTCACGCAATTCACCTGCAATTCAGTGCAATCGCCGTGGCCAGCAGGATAAAGCGGGCTTGAAATTCCGATATCTCCGGCGAAGGCCGCTGCCGATTGCTCCATGATCGTGGGCATTCCGGCTTTGTGGCCAAAGCGGCCCATCATGGGCTTTGCATATTCTATGGCCCAAACGATATTGGGTCGTCCGGAAATGCCGTCTCCGTCTGCGTCGTCGGGATCGGCCTTGGCCAGTAGGTCTTCGACCGGAATCGCTTCCAGCAATCCCAAGCCGATCATTTGTGGCGCGACCCGCGGGCTAAGCATGGCCTGAGGGTGTAACGGCCCGTAACCCAAATCTGCGGCGACATATGTCGGCTTGCGCAGCGTGACAGTTTCGCCATCTGCAAGCGTAACGGGGACGTCCTCATAGGTGATGTCCAGCCGGTATTCTGCCGGATGGCCGGGCAGTGCCAGATCCTGCATCTGCCCGCCATAGTTTGGTTCAGGTTGCGTGGCGATGTAATCTTCGATCTCGGTAGGGTTGGCCCCGCCGGGGATCGATATGCGCAGGAACATCGACACGGCACTGTCATTCAGCCCATTTGGCGTATGACCGCGCCCGTCTTTGATGTGGCATCGCTGGCACGACCGCGCATTATAGAGCGGGCCCAGCCCATCTGACGCCAATGTCGATGACGGAGAAGAGACCCAGAGCTTTTTAAAAAGCCCATTGCCGACCTTGAAGTCCAGCTCCTGTTCGAACTCCAGATTGCCTGACGGTTGCGAAAACGCGTCCGCATCCGTGCGCAAACGAACAGTCGCCGCCCCTGCGGGCAACTCTTCGAACTGTTGCGGTGCGCTGAAATCTTCAGGCGGGGCGGTCACTTTGGCGATCCGCGCGGCCTCGTCGTCGGTTCTCGGCAGAAAGTTGAGGTGAAGGTCCTGCAATTCGCCGGACAGTGAGGGGGTGGCCGCCAAAGCCGCCACCGCCAAGATCGAAAGTTTACTCGCCTTCGTCCATTTTCGATGCGTTGAGATGCGCATAATTGGCTTCGCCAATCCTTTCATACAGATCAAGCTGCGTTTCGAGGAAGTCGATGTGACCCTCTTCGTCGCTGATCAATTCTTCAAACAGGGACATGGTTACGTAGTCCCCGGCTTCGCGGCAGTATTCGCGGGCCTCAACATACAAAGCGCGCGCGTCGTGTTCGGCGGCCAGATCGCATTCCAGCGTTTCTTTGGGCGTTTGTCCGATCCGGAGAGGGTCCAGCTTTTGTAGGTTGGGGTGGCCTTCCAGAAAGATGATCCGTTCGATCAGCTTGTCTGCGTGGCCCATCTCTTCGATGCTTTCCTCGCGGCTTTTCTTGGCCATATGGCCAAGACCCCAATCTTCCTGCAAACGGTAGTGCAACCAATACTGGCTGACCGCTGTCAGCTCATGCCGCAGGGATTTGTTGAGGTATTCGATTACTTTGGGGTCGCCCTTCATCTGCACTCTCCTGTGATACTTCGCTGCGCAACGCGCGAAGTTGCATGGGGACTTCCAGCTTATCGCTGGAACGCATCGTGTCTAGGAAAAGTGGCATGCATCCGCCACAATCCGCTGATTTTCCAAGGGCATGATAGATTTTGCCCGGGGTGATCACTGCATGGGGGTCCGACGCGCGCATCCAGTCGATCGCGGCATGGATTTCGGTGTCCGAGATGTTCGTGCAATGGCAAACGATCATGGCAAGATGCCTTAGGCTGCTAATCTGACTATAATGGTAGGTTAATTGACGGAAGTCCTGCGTCATACTGTCATTCAGCTCTCAAAAGCCCGAGAGGCGGCGGTGAGCCGCCTCTCGGCCAAGGTCACTGAAATACTGCGTTCGGGTTATCCAGACTGTCCGAACCTTCGATGCTGATCTGATCCAGCTCCAGCGTCGTAACGATCCGTTCGATCGTTTTGGTCTGGTCGACCAGACCGTTCACGCCGCCCATGATCAAGGCTTCGCCACCTTCGTTGCCGCGTTCCAGCATCTGGTCATATGCAAAACCGGCTTCAGCAGTCGATTTGATTAGGCCCAATGCCTGCATGGTGTTGGCCAGCTTAACCTTCATCTCAGCGTCCAGCGCCGGGTCGGTCGCGGTGACCAGATCGGACAGTGATGCCCCTGAAATCGGAGTTCCATCGATCCGGGTGTAGCTGCCCAGATAAACGTTCTGGATGCCCAAGCCGTCGTAATAGTGGCTGTTATGGGTGTTGTCAGAAAAACAATCATGCTCTTCTTCCGGGTCATTCAGCATCAGGCCAAGACGCATCCGCTCGCCCGCCTGTTCGCCATAAGACAGCGAACCCATACCAGTTAGAATTGCGCCGACACCTGCAGCTTCGTTTTCGGTCAAAGCAACGCGCGCATCACCACCTTCGGCCCACTGGGTTGCCATCCACTCCAGATCGCTGACCAACAGGTCGGTGGCTGCGCTTAGGTATTGACCGCGTCGGTCGCAATGTCCGCCGGTGCAGTCGTCACCTTGGGCATAATCGGTCCACGGACGGTCACCTGCGCCAGCATCATGGCCGTTCAGGTCCTGACCCCACAAAAGAAACTCGATCGCGTGGTAGCCAGTGGCCACGTTTGCCTCGATCCCGTCTGCTTCGTGCAGGGTTTCTGCCAGCAATTCAGGTGTGATTTCCGATGCGTCGATTGTTTCGCCCGACAGCGTAAAGCTTGGATTGGCGATGACGTTCAGTGCTGCAAGCTCGTTTTCATCCGACGGCCCGCCGTAGGCGGCATCGACATAGTCGATCAGACCTTCGTCCAGAGGCCACGCGTTCACCTTGCCTTCCCAGTCATCAACAATCGCGTTGCCAAAGCGGTAGACCTCGGTCTGTTGATAGGGAACACGGGCGGCGATCCATACCGCGCGGGCAGTGTTCAGGGTTGCATCTGACGGGTTGGCAATCAGCGCGTTCACTGCAGATTGCAACGTCTGGGCTGCAATCAGGCTGTCTTGATACTTGGCTTCGGCAATATTGGCGTAAGTGGTCAGAACATCAGTTTTCGCCGGGGCAGCGACCGCAGAAACGGCGCAAAGTGTCAGGGCGCTTGTGGTTGCAATCAATCTGGTCATTGGGGGCAGGTCTTTCATCTCAGAAATTCAGATCCGGCGCCACGAAAGCGTCGGCTGCCTGATAACTGAGTGAATTAGTCGACTATGTCAACCTGAGTTTTACTGTCAGGTATTTGGGTGTGGAGACTTCCCCAAATATAGTGGGCTTCCACCTTCAAGGCCGCCCCTGTAGGAGGTACTACCAGTTTAAGTTAAAGTTAGTTGATTGGTTTTTTTGTGCGTAGGATTTGTTTTTCGACTGTTTTAGCGGCACTGTCGTTTTTATTTTTCAGCCAGGCTGGTCCGGCAACAGCGTGGCGCGATAGAGAGCCGAGTGGTGAAGCAGTTCACTCTGGTTCCCGCCTTCTGATATCCATGACAGTCGCCACTTTTGATGTGCTAGGGGACGTCTCCGCCAGTGGGGTTGCAGACGACAACGCGCTGATCGCTCGGGCGATCTCGGATTTGTCAGACCCTCATGGATTTTTGGGCCTTCCGGTCGAGGCCGAGTGTTCAGTAACGTCTGCGCGTGTGGTTCTTTCGGGTCACGGGCTAGGTCGCGGGACCTTGGTGGCCGGTGATGTTTTGGATTTGAAGTTCGAAGCGAAATATGAAGTTGCGTGTCAGGATGCAGCTGTGTTGAAGCGCCTTGGGGAAACTCTTACCCCTTTTGCCAACGCTAAAGGTTTCAGCATCCATATGGCAGATGCGGGTCTATCCTTGCAAAGCTCCTGAAGTGCGGGGCCAAGCTGGGCGTCAGGAATTACTTCGCCCGGCTCAGTTTTTAAAGGTAATGCGACTCCAGACGCAGTCATGATCCGAGAGTGGCTTTCCATCTTTTGATATGGACGTCACGATACCTGTCTCTAACGGGGTCAGTTTCCGACCAGCCAGCCAGTCCAGTTTCATCTGACGTTCGGGATGCGGCGTGATAAGGCTGGGGCGTGTGGTGAAACCTGGCGCGGTGAAACCCCAATCATAGCCCTGAGATTCGGCCAATCCGAACAGGGTTTCGTCCCTCCAATCAAAGGCGGGGGGTATATGATTGCCGGTGTTCAGGTCTCCTCCGATCAGAACGGGCAGACCGGGCGCGAATTCGTCTATAGCTCGCAACAGCTTCTGGAATTGACCGAAACGATGCGCAGCATCAGCATTGCTTTCCAGATGTGTGGACACCAGGCATACAAGCCCGCGGCCGTATGGAACCACCGCAGCGATCGCCATGCGACCTCCGATTCTTGGCTGCTCTGGGTCAGCGGCACCGGAATCGGTGCAGAACCAGTGTCCGTGATCGTCCAGCCGGATAAGCGCCGTACGTTCGAACGGAACCGAGGACAAGATCGCGTTGCCATGCCAACCGAGAGAATTGGTAGCGTCCGTGCAATAGGCGCGTTCGGTTGCTCCGCCCAAACCAAGCTCGTGAAACTCGACCCCGAAAGCATAGGTCATGCCAAGTGCGCTCGCCATTGCCTCGGTCGTGTGCCGTTGCGCCGTGCGGGCCATGCCGTGGTCTACTTCGGACAACAGAACGACATCAGGAGAGACACTTTGCAGATGCGCGGCCGTCTCTTCCGGAAACAAACAGCGCTCAACGTTCCAGGCGGCGGCCGTGAATTCTGACGGCAACTGGTCTGCCTTAGGTGTTCCACCCACCTGGACAGCATTCAATGCCGGAAGATCACCAAGCAAATGACGGTGTGTTTGCGCCGTGCGATCTGCCGACAGGATTGCGGCCCGCTGGTTCGGTGAAACCGCAGGTAGCGTCGCAAGGGTTTGAGTAATCACAGTCGCAGCCCCGTATCCTTGTCGAACAGGCGCAGTGCTTCGGGCTTCAACTTGATCCGTGTTTCACCTGTATGGGCTGTATCTTCTTTACCAATCATGACCGAGAACGGCTGGTCATCGATCCGCCCGTGCAGCAGGCGATGAGCGCCCAATTCCTCAAGGATATCGACGTGAAACTTCACCTGGCCTTGGGCGTCTAGCTCTACATCTTCGGGGCGTATTCCCATTGTGATCGGGCCGCTAAACGCCTCAGAGGCGACCATTAACGCGTCATACCCATTTATTTTGACCTGTTTCTGATCGACTTCAGCCCGGATCAGGTTCATCGGTGGTGCCCCCATGAACGAGGCCACGAAGGTCGAGGCGGGGTTGTGGTAGATTTCCGACGGCGTGCCGATCTGTTCGATCCGGCCCGCGTTCAGGACGATGATCCGGTCGGCCATCGTCATCGCCTCGACCTGATCATGGGTCACGTAGACGGCTGTGGTGCCAAGGCGGCGTTGCAGGGCCTTAATCTCGATCCGCATCTGGTTGCGCAGCTTAGCGTCGAGGTTCGACAACGGTTCATCAAACAAGAACAGCGCCGGGTCACGCACTACGGCACGGCCCATGGCGACGCGCTGACGCTGACCGCCCGACAGCTGCGCTGGTTTGCGGTCCAGATACTCGGTCAGGTTCAGCATCCGGGCTGCGTCTTCGACCTTGGCCGCGATCTCGGAGGCCGGGGTGCCGCGATTCTTGAGGCCATAGCCGATATTCTTGCGCACCGTCATATGCGGATATAGCGCATAGTTCTGGAACACCATCGCGATGTCCCGGTCCGCCGGATCCACGTCATTGACCACCCGGTCGCCGATCTTCAGTTCACCTTCGGTGATCTCCTCCAACCCCGCAATCATCCGCAGCAGGGTGGATTTGCCACAACCCGAGGGGCCGACCAGCACGACAAACTCGCCGTCCTGAATGGTGAAGCTTGTGGTCTGAACCGCCTGAAAGCCGTTGGGATAGACCTTGCGGATGCCCTCTAATGAAACCTGAGCCATGCGCGTATTCCTTATTTGTCGGATTCTGTGAGGCCCTTAACGAACCAGTTTTGGAAAAAGACGACGATCGCCACGGGTGGGATCATCGCGACAATGGCTAGTGCCAATGCCTGCCCGTGTTCTGGGATCTGACTATCTGTGTAGGACAGCACGATCTGTTTGATGCCCCGGACCAGGGTGAAAAAGCTCTCATCCGTCGTGATCAGTGTCGGCCACAGATATTGGTTCCAGCCAAAGACAAACATGATGATGAAGATCGCAGCGATCATCGTCCGGCTAAGCGGTACAAGGATATCGACAAAGAACTTCCATGGGCCTGCGCCGTCAATCCGGGCGGCCTCGGCCAGCTCCTCAGGGACGGACATGAAGAACTGACGGAAAAAGAACGTGCCGGTTGCGGATGCGATCAGCGGTACGATCAGACCGGTATAGGTGTTTGTCAGGCCCAGTTTCTGGATCGCCTCGTATGAGGGCAGGATGCGCACCTCCAGCGGCAGTAACAGGGTGGTGAAGATCACCCAGAAGGCCAGCGTGGCAAAGCGCAGGCGAAAATAGACGATGGCATAGGCCGCCATCATCGAGATGATAATCTTGCCCATCGCAAAGCCGATACCAAGGATGAAGGAATTCATCAGCATCAGCGTGCCATCCACCGTCTGGGTGAACCCACCCTTTTCGAACATGGCGGCATGGAAGTTCTTGCCCAGATTGTCGCCCAGCGTCAGCTGCAACCCCTCGCGGTGGATCGTCACCGCGTCATGGCTGGCCGTGGTCAGCGCCAGCAGCGGTGGTATCATCATCAGCAAAGCGCCTAGGATCAGGACGGTGTGATCGCCGATCGCGCCCCATTTGATGCGGCGGGGACGATGGGTTTCAACGGGAGTTTCGAGTGTTGTCTCAGCCATGTCCAAAGCCCTTACGTATAGTGTATCCGGCGTTCCACCAGGCGGAACTGAAACACGGTCAGCAAAAGAACCAGCACCATCAGGATGACCGATTGCGCCGATGATCCGCCCAGGTCGTTGCCTCGAAAGCCGTCCAGATAAACCTTGTAGACCAGCGTCATCGGGTTGTTGCCCGGCTCGCCCTTCATCAATGCATCGATGATGCCGAACGTGTCGAACAGGGCGTAGGTGATGTTGATGATCAGCAAGAAAAATGCGGTTGGGGCCAGCAGCGGGAAGGTCACCTGCCAGAACCGTCCGGTGGCGGATCGGTTGTCGATCATCGTGGCCTCGCGCACCGATCGGGGGATGGATTGCAGGCCCGAGAGGAAGAAGATGAAGTTCACCGGGATCTGCTTCCACACGGCCACGATGACCATGGCGGTTGCAGTTGCGTTGTAGTCCACGCCCAGTTTGAAATCCCACCCGAACATCTGAAAGAACTTGGTCAGCGGTCCGGTGCTTTGATCAAAGAACAGGATACCCATGAAGCCGGCGACCGGCGGCGCGATGGCATAAACCCACATCAGCAGCGTGCGATATGTTTTGGCGCCTCGGATTACCTTGTCGGCCTTGACCGCCAGCAGCAGCGCAATGGCCAATGAGAAGAACGTCACCAGAACCGAGTAGATGATCGTAAATCCGGCGACACGCTTGTACTGGTCGTTGCCCACAAGCGACGTGTAGTTCTCGCCACCCACAAAGGTCGAGCCAAACCCGAAAGGGTCCTGCAGATAGAATGAGGATTGCAGTGCCCAGCCCGCAGGCCAGTAAAAAAAGATGGCGATGATCATCAGCTGTGGCAGCAGTAGCGCCACAGGCAGCCAGATATTGTCGAAGCCCGCACGTTTCATTGAGTGGTCCAGTAAGAAAAAGAGCGATGGCCGCGCCGTGACAGCGCGACCATCCCGGGGGGTGATACGCGTGCTTAGCCCTGGGTCTTGGCGAAGCGGGCCAGCAGTTCGTTGGCTTCCTCTTCGATGGTTTTGAACGCGGTTTCCACGTCAGTCTCACCTGTCAGGATACGGCCATATTCGCGGTTCATGATGTCGCGGATCTGAACGTAAAAGCCCATGCGGTAACCCTTGGTGTTGTCGCCGGCCTTGTCTTGCAGCTGGTTGACGCCAACTTCGGCAGCCGGGTAACGGTCATAGTGGCCGTCTTTCTTGGCAACTTCATAAGCGGCCTCGGTGATCGGCACATAGCCGGTTTCCTGATGCCAGAAATACTGGGTTTCAGGCGCGGTCAGGAAGCGGAAGAATTCGGCCGTGGCTTTGTTCTCCTCGTCCGATTGGCCGGACATGGCAAACAGAGCGGCACCACCGATGAAGGTCTGTGTGGGCTCGGCGGTCACTGCTTCCCAATAGGGCAACTCGGTCGCGCTGAATTCGAACGGCAGATCTTTCTGCAGCAGGCCGCCGAACGAGCCCGAAGAACCCAGCCACATGGCGACTTTGCCTTCCTCGAACGGCTTGGCGTTGTCGCCCCAGCCGGTGCCGTACCATTCGAACAGACCGTCGTCTTTCCACTCGGACACAGCGGTGAAATGCGCTTTGATCGCGTCATTGTTCACCAAAATCTGCGTGTCGGTGCCGTCATAGCCGTTGTTATTGGTCGCAAACGGCAGGTTGTGGCGCGACATGAAGTTTTCGGTGAAGATCCAGGGCAGGTGCGACTGGCTTAGCGCGATGTAGCCTGCGTCTTTCAGCGCGGGGGCGGTTGTCGCCTGGAACTCTTCCCAGGTTTTCGGCGGGGTAACGCCTGCCGCTTCCAGCGCGTCCACGTTGTAGTACAGGATCGGCGTGGAAGAGTTGAAGGGCATCCCGATCATCTTGCCGTCGCTGTCGGCATAGAAATAACGCACACCGGCGATATAGTCGTTGATGTCGAAGTCGACGCCATTGTTGGCCAGAAGGTCCTGAACCGGGATGGTTGCGCCCTTGGCTCCGATTACGGTCGCGGCACCGGCGTCAAAAACCTGCATGACGTTGGGCTGTTCGCCCGCGCGGAAGGCGGCGATACCTGTAGTCAGGGTTTCTTCGTAGCTGCCTTTATAGACCGGAGTGATCTTGTATTCGTCTTGCGAGGCGTTGAAATCCTCGGCCAGTTTATTGACGGTTTCGCCCAGCTGGCCGCCCATGGCGTGCCACCATGTGATCTCGGTTTCGGCAAAGGCCGCGGTCGCGGAAAACGCGACAGCCGCAGCGGTTGCGCAGAATGTCAGGTTGGTCATGTCTCTCTCCGGTTTGGTGGTTCCCGCGCTTGCGGCCAACACACCAGTTCGCGGGGCTGGTGCCCCTTGCAGCATAAAAAAGCAGAGCAAACGGACACGGTCCGCTTGCGAATGCACAGTGTGTGCACACGTGGTCACATACGCAGTTCCTGTGACAGTTCGGTGAAAGATTTATTGCAATATTGACAAATTATATGGAAACGGAGGACAGCTTGGGGGTGGCTGACGACAACAGTAAACCTGCCGAAAGGCCCCGCCGTGTAACGGCGCAAACCGTCGCTGACGCTGCCGGGGTTTCGCGGTCTGCCGTGTCGCGCGCGTTTACTCCGGGCGCGTATCTTGATGCGGGTAAGCGGCGGAAAATTCAAGAAATTGCGACACATATGGGGTATCAACCAAATGCGTTGGCCGCAGGGTTGAAGGGCGGACGCTCGCATCTTGTGGCGGTGTTTATTGGCAATATGCGCAGCGCGTATGACTCGGAATTCGTGCATCGCTTGGTCGGTCGATTGAATGCTTTGAACAAGTGGCCGGTCCTGATTGATGGCGAAGATGATCGGGCCGGCTCCGCCATCGACCAGGTGCTCCGCTACCCGCTGGACGCTTTGATTCTGCGCGGCGGCAGTATGCCTGAGTCGGTAGTGACGCAATGCAGTAAATTCGGCGTCCCAATGATCTCATCAGGGCGCATCGTAGATGCATTGGGCGTAGACAATGTATGCTGCAGAAACGCGCGAGGTATGCAGATAGCGACTCGGGTTTTGGTTGATCGCGGTCGTCAACGATTTGGCTATATAGCGGGCGCAACAGGGTTTGGGTCCTCCGCTGACCGCAAAGCTGGCGTGATGCAAGCGCTAGGGGATGCCGGTCTTTCTTTGGTGGCAGAAGAGGTCGGGGAGTTCACAGTTGAAGCAGGATACCGTTCAGCGATGAGGATGCTTGAAGCCCACCAGCTGGACACGTTGATTTGTGCCAATGACGCAAGCGCCATCGGTGCCCTGACAGCGGCGCGAGAACTTGGCTTGGATGTTCCGGGATCTTTATCGATTGTAGGCTTCGATGACATTGAAATGGCGGGCTGGCCTATGTTTAACCTCAGCACAGTAAACAATCCAATTGACGAGGCTGTCGAGCAGGTCATCTGGCTGCTAGAGCGGCGTCTCGCCGACCCGGCAAAAGAAAGTGAGACAGTGTTGATTGACCCCTTCTTCGTTCCGCGCGGGACACACTGAAACGTGTGGGAAGAAATGGTAGCGGAGGAGGGACTTGAACCCCCGACACGCGGATTATGATTCCGCTGCTCTAACCAACTGAGCTACTCCGCCATGGGTGAGAGGCGATTTAAGCGAGGGGCCCAAGAGGGTCAAGAGGGAAATGGCCCCGGTGCGAGATTCTTTTTTAACCCAGTCTCACGTCGTTCCGGTATCGGAGTTATCAACCTCTACTGTGCTTTTGGCGATGCGACGAATGAAGTCGGCGCAGGTGTCGGGTGCGGTTATCGGGATCATGTGACCCAGCCCCTCAAGCCGCTCTTCGGACAGGCCGAATTGAGCCATCGGGGCGCCATGTGCCTCGGGTGAAAGGATCGCGTCCTGTGCGCCATACAGGATGCCTCCGGGGGTTTTGAGGTCACCGTAGCGGGCCACTTGTCCCTCAAGGCTTTCGTCAATGCCGACAATGTCCTGCGAGGCGGTTATGAATGCCGAAGCGCGCAGGCCCAAAGCCCCACCAGCGCGGTCGAGAAAATCACTGGGCGCCGGTTCGGGATCAAACACCGCGCTAAGTGTATGTGGGGCAGTTTTTGCGGCAATTGGAACGGCAATGGTGTTGCCGATAAAGGTGCGCAGCCATTGGGTGCGGATCTCTAGCGGTTTAAACACGGCGGGCGGCCCGGGCATCACCTGTGTCAGCGGGGCCAGCAGGGCCAATGCTTTTGTTTTTTCAGGATAGTCCAATGCCATGGCCAATGAGACCGCCCCCCCGAGCGAATGCCCGACAAGGATTGCATCAGACACGCCTTTGGTGTCCAGAAACTCCTGTATCATGCGGCCCTGTTCTGGTAGCCGGCCCAGTTCAGCAGTATCGCGGGTCGAGTAGCCGCAGCCGGGGCGGTCCACAGCGAGGACGTGGTAATCATCGGCCAGCAGGTCGACCATCGCATAGGTATAGTGTTGCAGCTGCCCACCGAGGCCATGAATCAGCACAAGCGTCTGTTTGGAGGGGTCGCCTTTTTCGACATAGTGGATATTGCCCCCACGCACAGGAGTGATCTGACCCAGTTGAGGAACACGGACAAGCCCGTCGCGGGTCAGTTTTCGGGTCCAGACATTCATGACCACGAAAAATACGGCGATCAGAAGGACAAGGATCAGAATTACGTTCATCTCAATTCTCCGCGTGTTGGGAAGGAAGGGGTTGGTAATGTTCTAACCCCGAGCGCGCCATACGCTTTTCAAATTCGGATACAGTGCCGGGCCATAGCGTGGTGTTGCGGCCTTGGGCGTCCTGATACCATGACGTACATCCGCCAGCCTGCCAAACGCTGTCCGTGTGCCGGTCATGCATTTCTTGGGTGAAGGCCGCCTGTTTTTTGGGGTCGGGCGTTACAACCTGCAGACCGTCGCGCTGCATTTCGTCCAAAACACGGCCGATATGGCGAACCTGCGCTTCTATCATCAGCACCACAGAATTGTGCCCCAATCCCGTATGGGGCCCAAGCAGAATGAAGAAGTTCGGGAAGCCTGCAATCGCAGTACCCAGATTGGCTTTCATTCCGTCAGCCCATGCGTCGCGTAGGCTTACACCGTCGTCGCCCGAGATATTCAGGTACTCGATCATATCGGTGACGTGAAATCCGGTGCCCCAGATCAGTATATCGGCCTGTGATTGGGACCCATCCGCAGCTGTGATCTGATCGCCCTCGATTGAGGTCACGCCCTGCGGCACAACAGACACGTTGGAACGCGCAAGAGTTGGATACCAGTCGTTCGAGCTGAGGATACGCTTGCAGCCAATTTGGTAATCGGGCGTAAGCTTGGCGCGCTCGTCCGGGTCACTGATCGCCTTTTCCATGGCAGAGCGCCACATCTTCATGGCAAAGTTCACAGCGCCTTTTTCTCCGCGAAAAACCCGGTGGCGGTATTCGAATACCATGTAGATCAGCTTTCGGCGCAATTTCGGTAACATGGGAACACGCTGGTACAGCCTGCGGACCCACGGCGCGATTGGGCCATCCGGGCGCGGCAGAACATATGGGGCGCTGCGTTGGTAGATTGTGACATGCCCCGCCATTTTCGCGATCTCGGGGACGAATTGGACTGCGGAGGCTCCGGTGCCGATCACCGCGATACGTTTACCCGACAAAGAGACGTCGTGATTCCACTGGGCAGAGTGGAAACTTGGCCCGGTAAAACTGTCCGCGCCGGGGATGCCTGGAATGCTGGGCACGTGCAGTGCGCCTATGGCGGAAACCAGTATCCGCGACGACCAATGCTGCCCGTCTTCGGTTTCAACCTGCCATTGGGCTCCGTCCCACCGCGCGGACTTAAGCTGTTGATGAAAATGGCACAGATCGTACAAGCTTTCGTCTTGTGCGACTTTACGCAGATAAGCCTGGATTTCCGCCCCGCCTGCATACGCGCGGCTCCAGTCGGGGTTCAGATGAGTGGCCATTGAATAAAGATGCGAAGGCACATCGCAGGCAACGCCGGGATAGGTGTTTTCACGCCACGTGCCGCCGATATCGCCCGCTTTTTCAAGGATCGCGATATCGGTAATCCCACGCTTACGGGCCTCAATCGCCATGATCAGCCCCGAGAACCCGGCACCAATAATCAGCATGTCGGTCTTGTGTTCCACGCGCCCCGCCCCTCCCAAAACGATCCAGATGGTATGTGAAGGATATAGGCAGGGCAGGGCGCGTGGATAGGGTCTCGTAGGGTCAGAGGTAGATCACGGTTCGATCAGGCGCGCAGTTTTTCACCTTTTGCATCGAACGGAGGTTCTTGCAGGATGGTGGCCTTGTGCGGGTGGCCCAGCACCATCACTTCGACCTCATCACCGGGTTGAGCGTTTTTGACATACCCAAGCGCCAGTGACATGCCGACCGTGTACCCATAGGTGCCCGACGTTACACGACCGATGCCTTCACCGTCTTTGAAGATCGGCTCACCGCCGGTCGCGTCGGCGTTGGACGCGGTCACTTCGGCCTCACCCAGATGCAGCAGGACCAGCTGCTCTCGGGCAGGGTTTTCAAGAACCTTTTGCGCGGCCTCTTTGTTCAGGAAGTCTTTGTCGAACTTGCACAAACGATCCAGCCCAACTTCGTGCGGCCAGTATTCGGGGCTGTATTCGCGGCTCCATGACCCATAGCCTTTTTCGACCCGCAGCGACATCAGTGCGCGACTGCCCACGGGGCCTGCACCGAATTCTTTGCCAGCTTCCAGCAGTGCCTCATATAGCTGCGCCTGATCTTCGGTCTTGCAATGCAACTCCCACCCCAGATCGCCGGTGAAGGACACGCGGAGGGCCAGAACTTCGACGCCTGCAAGCTCGATCATCGCGGACCGCATGAACGGGAAGTCCTCGGTTGCCAGCGACGTGTTGGTCAGGCGTTGCAGGATCTCACGCGATTTCGGACCGGCGACGTTGAAGCCGCACATGGCTTCGGTGTGGCTTTCGAATGTGGTGCCTTCGGGCAGCGGAACCTGCTTGAAGAAGCGTTTGTGATACCGCTCGGCCATGCCCGAGCCGATGATCCAGAATTCATCCTCGGCCACGCGGGTGATAGTAAAGTCCCCGGCAATGCCGCCGCGTTTCGAGATCAGCGGCGTCAAGCAAGACCGGCCAACCGCCTTGGGCATGGTGTTGGCGAAGACCGCATTCAACCAGTCCTCGGCACCCGGCCCTTTGCAGACGTATTTGGCAAAGTTCGAGATGTCGATAATGCCTGCTCGGTCGCGTAACATCTTGCATTCTTCGCCCACAGGGGCCCACCAGTTCTGGCGGGTAAAGCCGTTGGTATCCACCGTGCCCGACTCATCCGCGAACCACAGCGGATGCTCCCAGCCGACGTTCAGGCCAAAGACCGCACCCATGGCTTTTTGGGTCTCATAGATCGGGCGCACGCGGGCAGGGCGGCCAGCGCCGCGCTCCTCGTTCGGGAAGTGAATCGCAAAGCGGTGGGCGTATTGGTCCTGCACCTTGGCTTTGGTGAATTCCTTTGTGGCCCAGGTGTCAAAGCGGGCCATATCCCAGGCGAACATGTCGTATTGGGTTTCGCCTTCGATGATCCACTGTGCCGCCATCAAGCCCATGCCACCGGATTGAGAAAAGCCGGGGATGATGCCGTTGCAGCAGAAATAACCGTCCACCTCGGGCGCCGGCCCCATCAAGACATTCGAATCCGGCGACCAGATCATCGGGCCGTTGATGACACGCTTGATCCCGGCCTCACCTACGGCAGGTAGGCGCTCGATGGCGTTCATCATGTTCTCTTCGATCCGCTCAAGATCGTCGGGGAACAGGTCATGGGCAAAATCCAGCGGCGTGCCGTCCTCGGCCCAGAACTTCATGTCTTTCTCATAGGCCCCGACCAACAGGCCGTTGCCCTCTTGCCGCAGGTAATATTCGCCGTCCCGGTCACTGACCGAGGGCAGGCGGGTGCCATGCGCCTGCACATCTGCCATTGCCTCGGTCACAAAATACTGGTGTTCGGTGGGCTGCAGAGGCAGCTCGATTCCCGCCAGCCGCGCCACTTCGCGGCCCCACAGACCGGCGGCATTCACCACCCAGGGCGTTTTGATGTCACCCTTGGGGGTGCGCACGATCCAGCTGCCATCCTCTTGCTGATCGGTTGCCGTAACCGGAGTGAAACGATGAATCTCGGCCCCGCGCTGGCGCGCGCCCACCGCATAGGCATTGGTCACGCCCGACGGGTCCACATTGCCGCCATCGGGTTCGAACATCACGCAGCGGATGCCGTCATAGTTGACCAGAGGGTTCAGGCGTTGGGCCTCTTCAATACTTATCTCATAGAAATTCATGCCATAGAGCTTGGCCTTGGCCGCCTGCAGGCGAAGCTGATGCTCGCGCTCTTGGGTCTGCGCCAGATAGAGCGAGCCGGGCTGGAACACGCCGCAGCTCTGGCCTGTTTCGGCCTCAAGCTCTTTGTACAGGGTCATGGTATAGTGCTGAATGCGGCTGATATTGGTGCTGTCATGCAGCCCGTGGATATTCGCCGCCGCGTGCCAGGTTGAGCCCGAGGTCAACTCGTCCCGTTCCAGCAGCACCACATCTGACCACCCCAATTTGGTCAGATGATACAGGATAGAACACCCGATCACCCCGCCGCCAATTACCACCGCCTGTGCATTCGTTTTCATGAGCCTGCCATATCCAAGTTGGGTTCTTCGCGCTTTGTGTCACCAAGGGTGTTGCGCGGACAACGGACATAAATTTCAAGTTGAGTTGAGCGAGTTTAACCTGACGCTAATCTCAGAATTCCAACCGATGAGCGCGCCCGTAGGCGGCCAGTCGTGCGTTCAAGGGCTCTGCCTCAGGCGCGCCGGATTCCAGAGCGAACACAAAGGCATGGGTCAGATAGAAACAGGCCGCGTCGATATCCTGCACCGCTTCGCGTTCGTCTGCGGCCATCGTGTAATAGCGAATGAGGGCGCCATGATCGTTGTGATCATGGGCCTCAAGCAGCAGGCGATCCAGATCGGTCTTGTCCATCGGGTCTCCGTCAGGGCCGATCAGCAAAAAGCCGACCAGCCCGCTATCTTACTCTGCGCGACCATTTTCGATCTGCGAGGCAACCCAATGGTGGAAGTTATGGGTCGGGCCGTCCATCGCGGGCGAAAAACGACCGCCGTCGAACAACACTCCGTGGCGGCCTTTCTGCATCCCTTCGACTACAAAGACGTCTTCTTCGAATACGGTCTTCCACAGCTGCGCATTCGAGGCGCGCAAGCCGTCGTGCTGCGGTGTCTCGTCGATGCTTTTCGCATAGTAAAGCTCGATGTGTTCGACCGTGTTTTCCTGGTCAACCGGCTCCAGCACAATTGCGAAGGCGTGGTCTCGCTGCACGCCCAGCAGGACATTCGGGTACAGCGCCACATATTCCGCGCCCTCATTCCATTTGTCGCTCAGGCCGTCAAAATCATCAAAGGTAGCGCCGTCTTGGTCGGTCAGCTGTCGATAGACCAATGTGCCCTGACCCGAGTAATGCCCGCGCTCTTCGATACTGTAATGGTCTTCCAATCGGGAATAGCTATTCAGGCCGGGGTGGACCCAAGGCAGGTGATAGCTTTCGCAATAGTTTTCGACTGCCAGCTTCCAGTTGGTCTTGACCTCAAGCTTGAACGAAGAGGTCTCGCCACCGTGATGCACCGGTTTGTCGAACTCTTTCCAACGGTCCATTAGCGCGGCGTGGGCGTCCTCGAATGCGGGGGCGTTGCCGTCCACGTTTACAAAAATCACGTCGCGCCAGACATACGAGCGGACCCGGACAAGACCCAGATCTTTGCGGTCAACATCCTTGTGTGTGTTGTGGCCGGGGCCGCCCACATGAGGGGTCGCGCGTAGCTCACCTTTCAGGCTGTAGCACCAGCTGTGGTAGGGGCAGCGGATCGCGCCGCCGATCTTGCGGGGGGTGTCGACCAGTATCATGCCCCTGTGGCGACATGTGTTCTGGAATACACCGATTTCACCATCCCGGTCGCGCACGATTAACAGGGGCATGCCCAGAAAATCGACCGGTTTGGCATCGCCTTCCTCGGGAACGTCCTTGCCGAACCCGATCCCTGACCAGTTCGCATATAAGACGGACTTACGTTCCTCGGCAAAGACGACCGGGTCGATGTAATGCTCGTTCGGCAGACCGTTGGCCACATTCACATCGGCCAGAACCGAGGACAGCGGGCTATATTTATTCATCGGGCTCTCCTGAGGGTATTGCTGGATGCGTTTCATCCGTTTTGGCGGAAGGGGCTGCCTTTTCTCAATACCAGAAAACCTCATCACTGGGTGACTTCACCTAAACCGAACCATCCCGTACCTCTTGAAGGATCCAGTTTTTCAACGCGCGCGCGCTTTCAGACAGTTCGTCATCCGGCCGCCCTACAAGGTAGAATTGGTTAGGCGCGGTCAGTTGATGCGGCCCAAGGGTCACCAGTTTTCCCGATTGCAGCATGGGTTGAATAAGGCGCTGCCAACCAAGCACCAGGCCCGCCCCTTTGCGCGCCAGCTGCAACGCGACCGAATAGCTGTTCACGCGGGATACGATCGGGATCTTACCGGGGTAGCCAAGCTGCTGGAACCATTCGGGCCACGTGGTCCAACTGCGGTCATCCGATTCAAGATGAATCAGGCGCTGCGCAGCAAGCTGTTGCAGATCGGCGCCGATCAGTTGCCGGGCCAGTTCAGGGCTTGCCACGGGGGTCAAGTGGTCGCGAAACAATGGTGTATGCGATAGGCTCGGGTCACTATCGCGACCATAGCGTATGAAAAAGTCGATATCCGGCCGGTCACGGAATGGTCTGTCCTGCGCAATTTGATCTACGTTGACCTCGGGCATCTCGCGCCAGAATCGGATCACAGCCGGCGACAGCCACAGGGCTGCTACGGCGGTCGTGGATCCGACAGTGACCTTACCCACCGACACGCGACCACGAATTGTGGCCAGAGTCTTTGAGATGTTGGAAAATGAAGATGACAGTGCCTCGAACAAGGCTTTTCCGTCTTCTGTCAGTTCAACCCCGCGATGCTTGCGTTGGAAAAGGGCCGTTTCCAAATCGCCTTCCAACGCCTTGATCTGGTGACTGACAGCACCGGGCGTCACCGATAACTCTTCGGCCGCATTCTTGAAACTCAGATGCCGCGCGGCGGCTTCGAATGCGGCAAGCGTTGTCAGCGGGGGTAGGTTGTAGTGACGTCTGGACATAATCGCAGGGACCTTGGGTGATGCATTCGCATGAGTTTGGTTCATGTCAATATCGGGGTATCCGTGCAAGAAAACCAGTGTTCTCAGGTTTTTTGAAAGCGATTGGACAAAGAGATCAACCGGCTTGCGGCCCCGCACGGACGCCCGGGGTGACGGTATTCAAAGCAGGCATCTGTGTCGTTTCCTGCAAACAGGTTTCGCAATCAGTGACGTAGGACGCCTCCGAATCCCTCAATCTGGACCACAAGATCGGAGGACTGCCCAATGAACATTCGCACCGCAACCCGCGCCGGAGGCCGTCAGGCCCGCCGCGCCCTGCGCACCGCGCCGAACTTTGACATGCTGCCTGGCCTGACCCGAGGCATTCCTTTGTGCGAAGTTATGGATGGTGCGCAAGTAGACCGTATCGATGCGGCCTCGATGGACATTCTGGAAAATGTGGGTGTTCAGTTTCGAGACCCTATCGCGTTAGAGGATTGGAAACGGGTTGGGGCCAAGGTCGAAGGAGAGCTGGTCTATCTGGACCGCGGGTTGGTGCGTCAACTGATTTCCTCGATCCCAAGCGATTTCACCTATCACGCGCGCGATCCGCAAAAGAATGTGCGCTTGGGCGGACCGCATTCGATCTTTGTGCCAATGACCGGGGCGCCGTTTTTGCGCGATCTCGATGATGTGCGCCGCAATCCGACGCTGGATGATCTGGCGATGTTTCACAAGTTGTCGCATATGCTGCCTGCGTTGCATTCCAGCGCGCACCACATCGTCGAACCCTATGACCACCCGATCAGCCAGCGCCATCTGCGGATCACCTATTCGTCGATGAAACATTCCGACAAGACTTTCATGGGCATGACCACCAGCCCCAAAAACGCCGAGGACGTGATGGAGATGTGCGCCATTCTGTTCGGCGAAGACTACCTAGAGGATCACCCCGTCACGACCGGTAATTGCAACGGCAACTCGCCACTGGTCTGGGATGAGACGATGCTGGGCGCGATGCGGGCGTTTTGCCGTCGCAATCAGCCGGTTCTGTGTTCGCCCTTCGTCTTGGGCGGCGCAAACACGCCTGCCAGCGTTCCCGCCACTGTGGCGCAGTTGAACGCCGAGGCGTTAAGCGCGCTGGCTTATACGCAGGTCATTCGCAAGGGCGCACCCGCGATCTACGGGCATTACCTGTCAACCGTTTCGATGAAATCCGGCGCGCCGATGGCGGGCACACCCGAGATCAGCCTGATGAATTTCATGATCGGCCAGATGGCGCGGCATTACGGGGTGCCGTGGCGGACCTCGAACACACTGGGCGGGGCCAAGACCTTTGACGCGCAGGCCGGATACGAATCCGCCACTACCTTGCAGGCGGTGATCCATGCGGGGGCCAACTATATCTGGCATTCGGCGGGCTGGAATGAGGCCGGGATGCACTGTTCCGTGGCCAAGTTCATCGTCGATGCCGAACAATGCGCCATGGCCTATCGTATGGCCGAGGGGCCGAAATGGGGTGATTTCGATCAGGCTTTGGCGGCTGTGCCGGATGTTGGCCCCGGCGGGCATTACCTCGGCCACCCGCACACGCAGGACAATTTTCAAAGCGCCTTTTTCATGCCCGAACTGTTCGACAACAACTCGATCGAGCAGTGGCAGGCCGAAGGCAGCATCGAGGTTACGGAACGCGCCCTGAATCGCGCCAAAACTCTGCTGGACGAATATCAGGAACCGAAACTGGACGAGGCGAAGGATGAGGCCCTGTTGGACTATATCGCCCGGCGCGAACGCGAAATCCCGGCCGCTGACGAGTTGAATCAAAGCTACTGAAATCATCTCTCCCGAAACTTGCCCGCCCGTCCCCTCGGGCGGGCTTTTTCAAACCAGAGGTACTATGGACCTGACAGGAAAAACCGCCCTTGTGACCGGGGCCGCAGGCGGGATCGGAGCCGCCATCGTGCAACGCTTGCGCGCCGCCGGGGCACAGGTTGCCGTGGCTGACCGCGACGTGGCCGGGATCGCTGCCGACGCCCACTTGCCCGGAGACCTGCTTGACGAATCTTATGCCGACACGCTGCCGCACGCCGCCTCGGATGCGCTGGGCGGGTTGGACATCGTGATCAATAACGCAGGTGTCATCACGCGCGGGGCCGTGACCGAGACGACGGACCCGGACTGGGTGCTGTCGCTGGGCGTGAATGTCGAGGCCCCGTTCCGCATCTGCCGTGCTGCCATTCCGATCATGGCTGCAGCGGGGGGCGGGGCCATCGTAAACACTGCGTCTTGCTGGGGCCTGCGCCCCGGCCCGAAACATGCCGTTTATTGCATGACCAAGGCCGCCATTGCCTCGCTGACGCAATGTATGGGGATGGATCACGCCCATCAGGGTATACGTATCAACGCAGTTTGTCCGAATGAGGTGAACACGCCTATGTTGCGCTCGGGCTTTGAAAAACGCGGATTCGATCCCGACAGCGCAGTTGCCGAGTTGGGCCAGACCGTCCCGCTCGGTCGAATTGCCGAACCCGAGGACATTGCGGATGTGGTGATGTTTCTGGTCTCGGACGCGGCGCGGTATATCTGCGGGGCCTTGTTGGAAGTGAACGGAGGCAAACCCGTCGCATGACCCGATTTGAAGGAAAAACCGCCTTGGTGACAGGCGGGCGCAGCGGGATCGGGCGTGCCATTGCTCAGCGTTTGCGGGATGAGGGCGCGCAGGTGTTCACCGCGCAGCGCGGTGCGGATGCCAATGGGATCGAGGTCGATTTCAGCGATCCCAACGGCCCGAAAGCCGTGGTCGATCAGGTCGTCGACAGGGCGGGGCGGCTGGATATCCTGATCAACAATGCAGGCATGATGCAGGAGGCCCGCGTTGACGAAATGAGCCTTGAGGATTGGCAGCGCACTCTGACCGTCAATCTGACCGCGCCGTTTCTGCTGATCAAAGCCGCGCTGCCGCATTTGCGAAAGGAAGGGGGCAGCATCGTCAATATCGGCTCGATCGAGGGTTTGGGCAGCAATCCTGGCCACGCCGCCTATGGCGCCTCCAAGGCCGGGCTGCATGGTTTGACCCGCGCCGTTGCCGTGGATCACGGGGCCGAGGGCATTCGCTGTAATGCAGTTGCACCCGGTTGGATCGACACAGAACTGAACGTGGAATTCATCGCCTCGATGCCGGACCCCGAGGGGTTTTCCGAGGATATCAAACGCATCCATCCCGTCGCCCGTACCGGCCAACCCGCCGAGGTGGCGGCTTTGGTCGCGTTTCTGGCGTCGGACGAGGCCAGTTTCATCACCGGGCAGGTCTATACGGTTGACGGCGGGCGTATGGCCAAGCTCAGCTTGCCCTGATTATTCATCCCGCGCCCGCCACTCCTTCCAGCGCAGTACCACATTCGCTCCAAGCTCGCGAAAAGGCTGTGGAGGCAGGCGTTTTGGCGGTTGTTCCTCCTCAAAATGGCGGGTGATGTCGGATTGATGTCCGCAAGCACGTTCCGCCGCAGCGATACCCGTCAACGTGCCGCGCGCGGTGCCCAGCCCGTTCTGAACGCAGCCCGAGAAGACACCGGGTTCGATCTGCCGCGCGACCGAGACGCCGTTCAGGCTCAAGCACAGATGGCCCGCCCATTGGTATTGCATTTGCAGACCCGCCAACTGCGGAAAGCGCTGATCGAACTTGCGTTGCATGACGCGGGCGGCCCGGTTAAGATCGCGCGCTTTCACCGCCATACCGGGGCGCAGCGCGGCGCAGGTGCGGGTAACGATCCGGTTGCCGCCCTGACCGCTATCAATCCTACGCATCGTCGTTCCCATCGGGTCGGACGGTGTTACACCCCAGCGTGACTGCCCGCCGATATGGGCCATCTGCTCGGCGTCCAACTCGGGCGTCATGGCGGCAAACAGGAACAGTTGCATCAGCCGGTCGGTCTCGATCCCGAAGCTTTCCAGATGCCCGTTCACCGTCAGGATCACCGTGCCCGTGCTGACCGACCCGCGGGCCGTTTGCACCTGCCACGCGCTGCCCTGCTTCGCGAACCCGGTGACGGCTGAGTTTTCAAACACCGCGACCCCATCTCCGACCAGCCCCGCCGCCAAGCCGCGCACATAGCCCGCCGGTTGCAGCATCGCCGTCCCCGGCGTGTACAGCCCCGAGCGATAGTGGCGAGACCCGGTCAACTCATGCATCTGCTGTGGGTCCAGCATTTCACTGGTCTCGCCTAGTGAGGCCAGATGCTGCGCGTAGCTTTCATTGTGCGCGTTACCAGCTGCGCTGACCGCGCCGTTTACCTTGCCCGCCGGGTCGAAATAGTTCGGGTCGATTTGGTATTGCGCGACGGCCTCACGCGCAAAACCGATGGCCTGCCGGTTCAGCGCGATCATCGTCCGGTCATCGCCCGCGCCCGCATAATCATCCGAGGCCAGATCATGCGGCAGGTCGATCATAAAGCCCGAGTTCCGCCCCGCAGCCCCCTCGGCGACACGCCCGGCTTCCAGCACCACGATCTTGGCGTCGGGCTGCAATTGGGTCAGCCGCCGCGCCGCTGACAACCCGGCAAACCCGGCGCCGATGATGGTGAAATCGGCGGTAATTTGGGTGTCCAGTTCCCGCGCGGGTGGAGGATCGCCCAGAAGGACGCTCCACGCCGCAGGCCCACGGTGCCGGGGCAGGGTGCGGGCGGTGTAGCTGCTCAATCCACCGCCTCATCCGCGTCGTCTGCCAGATCAATCCATATGGTTTTCAGCTGGGTGTATTGATCATGCGCGTGAACGGAATTGTCGCGCCCGCCAAAGCCCGATTGCTTGTGGCCGCCGAAAGGCGTGGTGATGTCGCCCTCGCCAAAGCTGTTCACCGTGACCGTACCGGCCCGGATGGCCCGTGCGCCGCGAATGGCGCGTTTGACATTGGCCGTAAAGATCGAGGCGCACAGACCATACTCGGTGTCATTGGCGATCTTGATGGCCTCATCGAAACTGGACACCTCGATCACGGATAGAATCGGGCCGAAGATCTCTTCGCGCGCCAGCACCGCGTCGTTGCCGGGAACCTCGACCACCGTGGCCTCAACAAACCCGTCTTTGGCGGTTCCGCCGATCACGATATTCTCGGCCTGTTCCAGATAACCGCAGACCTTGGTGAAATGCGCCTCGCTGACCAGCGCGCCCATGCGGGTCTCCGGGTTAAGAGGGTCGCCGATATTCCACTGTTTCGCGTGATGGGCGATCCGTTCCAGCAACTCGGCTTTCACGTCCTTATGCACGATCAGGCGGGACGAGGCCGAGCAATTCTCGCCCATATTCCAGAACGCGCCATTGACGATATGCGCGGCCACACGGTCGAGATTCTCGGCATCATCCATCACGATGGCGGGGTTCTTGCCGCCCATCTCAAGCACGACTTCTTTGGCGTTGCTTTCCGCCGAATAGGTCAGGAACCGCTTGCCAGTAACGGTGGAGCCGGTGAAAGACACCATGTCGATATCCATATGCCGCCCGATGGGCTCTCCCACTTCCGCGCCGCCACCCGGAACGATGTTCAGCACACCGCGCGGCAGACCGGCCTCCATCGCAAGTTCGGCCAGACGCAGGGCGGTCAGCGTTGTTTCAGCCGCCGGTTTCACCACCACTGAACAACCCGCCGCCAAGGCAGGCCCGATCTTCCACGCCAGCATCAGCAAGGGGAAGTTCCACGGCAGCACCAGACCCACGACGCCAATCGGTTCACGCACCACCATGGCGATGTGATCGTCGCTGGCGGGTGAGACCTGATCGTAAATCTTGTCGATTGCTTCGGCGTGCCATTTCAGGCAGTGGATCGTCTCGGGCAAGTCCACGGTTTCGCAGTCATAGATGGTCTTACCGCTGTCGATGCTCTCCATCACCGCCAGCTCGCGGGCATTTCGGGTCATCAGCTTGCACAGGCGGATCAGCACGTCCTTGCGTTCGGACGGGTGGAGTTTCGACCAACGGCCATCGTCAAACGCCTCACGCGCCTTTTCGACGGCAAAGTCCACATCCGCCGGACCACAGGCGGCGATATCTGTCAGTTTCGCGCCGGTCGCGGGGTTCACCGTCTCAAACGTCTGGCCCGAGATCGCGGGGCGATAGCTGCCGTCGATGAACGCACCGGTGGGCAGGTCCAGCCCTGCGGCGATGGATGTGTATTCGTCCTGTGTCAGCAGTTCCATGCTTTATCCCTCCGCCACAATGTCAGCGATTGTCTTTTTCAAAACGCGCGTCACCTGTTCCAGCGCGCGCTTGTCATCCTTGTTCAAACCTTTCAGCGGAGGCCGCATCCCCCCCGCATCAATCCCGTTCATTGTGACGCCGTGCTTGATTGTCTGGATGAACTTGCCGCCCTGTTCCAGCACCCGCATCAGGGGCATCATCGCTGACATTATCCGGCGACCTTTGGCGAAATCGCCTTCGACCACGCAGGCTTGATACAGAGCCACATGCTCGGCAGGCAGAAAATTCGATCCGCCGCAGACCCAGAAGGGCGCACCCCAGGCGAAGAATTCCAGTGCCTGGTCATCCATGCCGCAGCCCAGCTGGATATGAGGGTAGTCGCGCGCCAGCAGATGAACCCGGTTGATATCGCCCGAGCTTTCCTTGATGCCGCAGAAATTGCGGCTGCGTCCAACGCGATCAAGGAACTCCTCTCCCATCATCGTACCGGTGCGGTGTGGATAGTTATACAGCATGACGGGCAGGTCGGCGGCTTTGTCTATGGCCAGCGCGTTCAGCGCGTTTTCCCGGTCGGTGGGCACCGCATAGGGTGGGCTGGCCAGCAGGATCGCGTCCGCGCCGATCTCTCGCGCGCCCGAGGCCAACGCAATCGAATCCGCCGTCAACATCGCACCGGTGCCGACCACCAAGGGCAGACGGCCCTTCAACTGCTGATGCGTGAAACGTGCCAGCTCCAGCCGTTCTTCGACCGTTTGGGCATAGTTCTCACCCGTTGATCCGCCCGAGATCAGCCCATGCACGCCATGGTTGATCAGAAACTCGATCACCTGCGCCAGAGCATCCCAATTCACGGACCCATCGGCGTGGTAGGGCGTGACTACGGGGGTATAGATCCCCTCAAACTTGAAAATCGGGTTCATTGCGTCCTCATGCAGGTTTCGACAGGGGCGCGCCCATGGGCACATCCAGCGCGTCAGGCATCACGAACAGCTCAATCTGATCGCGTGACAGGTTCCAGTGGTCCTCGGCCAGCTGCGCAGCAGCCGCCTCATCGCCCGCCTCGATGGCGGCGATGATGGCGTCGTGCTGGTTGCTGGCCTGGGACAGGTTCTCGGTCATTTTGGCTGTTTGAGGCCGGTAAAACGTCATCCCGATACGGGCGTGGTCAATCAAAAGCCGATTGAACGAGGGCAACAAGTAGACATTGCCCGACATCTCGCCGGTCACGTCATGGAACCGGTTGTTGGCCAGCGCGCGATCTTCGGCGGACCCAGCACGCAAAGCCGCCTTGAACGCCTGCTGCGCATCCTTCAGGGCGTCGATCTGCGTTCCTGTGGCGTTCTGCGCAGCCAGCCGCAGGATGGCGCCGTAAACCATCGGTGCGGCCAGAAAGAAATCGCGTAGGGTGGTATATGACATCTCGGACACGCGCGCGGATCGGTTGGTGCGCAGGTCCAGATAACCCTCACCGGCCAGTTGCCGGAACACCTCGCGCAGGGGCGTGCGGGACAGGCCGAACGCATCAGACAGATGTGCCTCATCCAAATCGGTTCCAGGCTGCAGGCGCAGGGTCAAAATACCGACCTTCAGATGTTCGGTCAGGTCCGCTTTGCGGGATTTGCTGTCGTCTTTCACCTGGTCCGCCCCATTCTTGATCGATTCGTGTCTGGTCTTTCATTCTGTATTCTATAAAAATACAAGTTGTATACAGAAAAGAATCGTGCAGCATAGCGCCCCATAGAAACCGGATCTGTTCATGCGCAAAACGCGGCACCTCACCTTCATCTTGATCGAGGAATTCTCGCACCTCGCATTCTCCTGCGCGGTCGAACCCTTGCGGATCGCCAACCTGGTGAGTGAGCAGACGCTTTATGATTGGACGTTAATTTCAGAAGATGGAGAGAGGGCTGTTTGCTCGAACGAACTTGTGACGCTGGTGCATGGTGGTTTGGGCGATCTGCCAAAGACGGATCAGTTGTTCGTTTTGTCCGGCATTCATATGCGCAACCACGTCACCCGTTCGCTTTTGGCTACTCTTCGCCGGGAACGGGCGAGGGGAACCGCCATTGGTGCCTTGTGTTCCGGCGCGTGGCTGCTGGCCGAGGCGGGGTTTCTAGACGGAATGCAGGCCGCGATCCATTGGGAGTACCATGACGCCTTTATGGAAGCATTCCCCGAGGTGAATCTTGTTCGTAGTGTCTTTGTGGCGGATGAAAAGCACATAACCGCATCCGGAGGCACAGCGACTGCGGACCTGATGCTGCACCTGATTGAGCGGGATCACGGCGAAGAGCTGGCTGTCGCTGTGGCCGACCAGATGGTTTACAACGCCGTGCGAAATGCGACCGCTAAACAACGCGTATCGCTGCAATCGCGCAACGGGATGCGCAATGCCCATCTGGCCAAGGCGATCCACATAATGCGCGATTGTATCGAGTCTCCGATTTCTCCTTCGCAGATCGCCGATGGGCTAGGCATTTCAACCCGACAGTTGGAGCGTTTGTTCGGCAAATACCTAAACACCTCACCTAAGAAGTATTTCATGGAACTGCGGCTGGAAAAGGCGCAAAGGCTGTTGCTGCAGACCGAAGCCTCGGTCACAGAAGTTGCCATGGCATGTGGTTTCGAAAGCCCCGGTCATTTTTCGCGGGTGTATCGCTCAAGTTTCGGGGTCACGCCTCATGCGCAGAAAAGCAAGATCGATTGATTTGTGGTGACGGGGGGAGCCGCTCTGTCAATTGGCGAGGTGGGCTGGACATGCGCTCACCCCCGTGTTCCCGCTTGTACCCCCTCGTTAAAATCCAACTGGTCAACAATTCCGCGAGATTGACTGTGTTTAAACCGTAATATGGGCGTAACTATTGCCAGAACATGTCAACTCCGCGCTGTTTTTTGGCGCGGAAACGATCATCCTGCCTCATTTCAAATGCCTCTTATGGGCCACAGTTTGGCCCTTAAAGATAAGTTAATCTTAGGCATGTTTGCCTTAAGTGCGAGGTTGTGGCACTTTTGTAAAGTCAGAAATCAGACTGACTTGTTAATTTATGGCAGAAAATCACATTCGAATGGCCTTGAAGTTTCCCATGTCCTTCTCAGGAGTTAAAGCTGGAGGACCGAAATGAATTTAGAAACTCAAGAAACTGCAATTTTCTCGGGTTTGCACGGCTTGCCTGTCGAACAGCGCGAGGCGCAGATTTGTGAAGCGGCACGGTCAGCCCAAACAGCATTCGAACAGATTTCCCAAAGCGCATCCTGCAACATGGAGGCGAGTGGTGATTTCCAGAAGCGGGTTTTCAAAATTTTTCGGTGGTATTTCTTGTCTGCCTTCTGCACCCGGTTGTTGTCCGAATCCGTCCATCGGCTTGAGCATCAGACCCTGCAGGTATCTATGGATATATGCAGCGCGGTCAAAATGATCCTGTCCGAAAGCGATGTGGAAGAGTCGATGGCGCTGGTTCGGGTTGAAAAGACTTCTCCGATGGTGGTCAGGGCCAACGACATCGGTGCGCGCGGACATACTGTGGGATGGGTCGCCGCTGGGCTGCACGAAAAAGGCCGGAGCTTTCCGGGCGAGATTGAAAATGCTCTGGCAGGGGCGTTGGCAGCATCCCGCCGTCTGAACTAATTCATAGCTCTGAGGTGTTCAATTGCGCGGCAAATGGCGGTGATGCTGCGCAATAACGCTTTGTCGGCGCAGAGACATTAGGCTTAGTATCCGCACATCTACATATTGTACTGTAAGGTGGTGCTGCTGGAGAGAATTGAACTCTCGACCTCTCCCTTACCAAGGGAGTGCTCTACCTCTGAGCTACAGCAGCGCTGTGGGCGGGTGATTAGACTCAAACGAAACGCGGCGCAAGGGTGTCTGGACGGTTTTTTTCGCCTCCTGTAGAGAAAGATCATGGCAGACAAAGATACACCAAAAAAACACGGCAAATCCGGCGATCCGCGCGAGGAGCGACTGAAGGCTGCGCTTAAGGCGAACATGGCGCGACGTAAGGCGCAAGCCAAGGCGCGGGCGATATCCGGAGAGAAGACCGACAAGGACGAGGGATAAGAGCACATGGATTCGATTCTGGTTACGGGCAATGGTCCGTTGAACGGTCAGATACCGATTGCGGGGGCCAAGAACGCATGTCTGACGCTTATGCCAGCGACGCTGCTAAGCGAAGAGCCGCTGACGCTGACAAACGCACCCCGGCTGAGCGACATCAAGACGATGACTGCTTTGCTGCAATCGCTGGGGGCCGAAGTGTCGGCGCTGCAGGACGGACAAGTGCTGGCCATGTCCAGCCACAACCTGACCAGCCATACCGCTGATTACGAGATAGTGCGCAAGATGCGCGCCTCGAATCTGGTGCTTGGTCCGCTGCTGGCGCGCTTTGGTGAGGCCGTGGTCTCGTTGCCCGGCGGCTGCGCGATTGGTGCGCGACCTATGGATCTGCATGTCGAGGGACTTGAGGCGCTGGGCGCTGAGATCGAGTTGAAGGACGGGTATCTGCACGCCAAAACGTCGGGTGGGTTGAAAGGGGCCGTGCATGAGATGCGGTTTGCCTCTGTCGGCGCGACCGAGAACATCGTCATGGCTGCCACGCTGGCCAAAGGCACCACCGTGCTGAAAAACGCCGCGCGTGAGCCCGAGATCGTCGATCTGGTAGAGTGCCTGCGGAAGATGGGTGCGCAGATCTCGGGCGAAGGGACTTCGACAATCGAAATTCAAGGCGTCGACCGGTTGCACGGTGCGACCCATCAGGTTGTAACGGATCGGATCGAACTGGGCACTTATATGTTGGCACCGGCGATCTGTGGCGGCGAGGTTGAACTACTGGGCGGCCGGATGTCTCTTGTCGACTCTTTCGCCGCTAAGCTGAATGCCGCAGGCATTGAGGTCACTGAAACCGCAAACGGGCTGAAAGTTGCGCGCAAGAACGGACGCGTACGGTCTGTCGATGTTGTCACCGAACCCTTCCCCGGATTTCCGACCGATTTGCAGGCGCAGATGATGGCGCTGATGTGCACTGCCGAAGGCGTGTCCGTTCTTGAAGAGCGGATTTTCGAGAATCGGTTTATGCACGCTCCTGAACTGGTACGTATGGGGGCCAATATCGAGGTCCATGGCGGTACCGCTACGGTTACGGGTGTCGGGCGTCTGAAAGGTGCACCGGTGATGGCGACGGATCTTCGCGCCTCGGTCTCGTTGATTCTGGCCGGTTTGGCGGCCGAAGGTGAGACGACTGTAAGCCGGGTCTATCATTTGGACCGGGGATATGAACATGTGGTGCGCAAGCTGGAAGGCGTGGGTGCAAAGATTGAACGGATCAAGGGCCAGTAATGACAGATGCAAGTTTCCACGACGGTCGTGAGGCCCCGCTGAACCTGGGGGCAGAGGATGCGGATGACCTTCAGGTGATTTCGACCCTGACGCAGGACGCGGTGTTCCCCATCACCGAGATGACATGGCGTCCGTCGGAGCGTCGATTTGGTCTTTTGCTGAACCGGTTCCGCTGGGAAGACAAAGATGCTGCGAGCCAACGCGACCGTCCGTTTGAACGGGTCCAAGCGCTGCTTGTTTTCGATTCCGTCCTGTCGGTTGCCAGCCAGGGGGTGGACCGCAGCGACAAGGATATGGTTATGTCCCTGCTGTCGGTTGATTTCGAGCCCGGCGAAGAAGGCGCCGGTCATATTGTTTTGACGCTGGCCGGGGACGGAGCGATCCGTTTGACGGTCGAGGCTCTGGACGTCACCCTCAAGGATGTGACCCGGCCCTATCAGGCGCCTTCTGGTCAGGCTCCGCATCATCCGGAATAAACGGGGCATAGCACAAGCCTTTGCCGGACCCTCAACGGGTCTGGTTTTGCGTCCGGCGACCGTGTTCGACGTTTTTCAGATCAGTCAGGTTTTGATCCGGTCGATTACGTACCTTGGTGCAGCAGATCATCGGAAAGATCCCGATCTGCTGGCGGCGTGGAGTGCAAACAAAGACCCCCAGACGATCCGACGCTGGTTGCAATCGGGAACCGAACTTTGGTTGGCCGAAATGGACGGCCAAGTCTCGGGCGTCGGGGCTCTGCGCTTCGGGTCGGAAATCGCGTCGTTGTATGTCGATCCGGCCTATGTTCGGCGCGGTGTCGGGTTGGCCCTGCTGGTTCGAATGGAGCACGAGCTTGCGCAGCAAGGCTGCACAATTGCGCATCTGAACGCCACCGCAACAGCGCGTGCATTCTATCGCCGATATGGTTGGCAGGATGCGGCTGCGCCCGAACATTGGTGCGGAATGCGACATTATCCTATGCGCAAATCGTTGCACCCACCCGACGAAGGGTTGAGACCATCTGCTGCGGGCGATATGTCCCGGTAAAATCCCGTTCGGAGTGCCTGCTCATGCCCGTTTTCCTTGATACGACCTCGCCCGAGTTCGAGCTCGCCTTTCAGGCGTTGTTGTCAGCAAAACGCGAGGACAGCCCGGATGTAGACGTGATTGTGGCTGAGATCATCGAAGATGTTCGCAATCGGGGTGATGCTGCGGTGATCGAGCTGACCGCGAAATTCGACCGGCTTGAGTTGACGCCTGACACTCTGGCCTTTTCTGCCGAAGAAGTCGCAGCTGCGGTGGCGAAGGTCTCGGATGAGGATCGCGCCGCGCTGGAGCTGGCCGCCGCGCGTATCCGCGCCTATCACGAAAAGCAGTTGCCCGAGGATCACGAATGGACGGATGAAGCCGGGGCGACTTTGGGCTGGCGCTGGTCGGCGGTGTCTGCTGCGGGGCTTTATGTGCCCGGCGGGCTGGCGTCTTACCCGTCCTCGGTTTTGATGAATGCGATTCCGGCCAAGGTGGCAGGGGTCGAAAGCCTAGCCATCACGGTGCCGACGCCCGACGGGGTGGTGAACCCGCTTGTCCTGCTGGCGGCGCAGCTTTCAGGTGTGGATACGATCTATCGTATCGGTGGTGCTCAGGCGATTGCAGCGCTGGCTTACGGTACTGATTCCGTCGCGCCGGTGGACAAGATTACAGGTCCCGGCAACGCCTTTGTCGCGGCGGCAAAGCGGCGGGTGTTCGGCAAGGTGGGCATCGACATGATTGCGGGCCCGTCCGAGATTCTGGTCATCGCCGACAAGGACAACGACCCAGACTGGATCGCGCTGGATTTGCTGAGTCAGGCCGAACATGACGAAAGTGCACAGTCGATCCTGATCACCGACGATGCGGCGTTCGGGCAGGCGGTGGCCGAGGCCGTGGACAAGCGGCTTGAGACATTACAACGCCGCGCAATAGCCGGCCCCAGCTGGCGTGATTTTGGTGCGGTGATCACTGTGCGTGATCTGGACGAGGCAGCAGCCCTGTCCAACCGGATCGCTCCGGAACATCTTGAGCTTTGCGTGGGCGACCCTGTGGCGCTTAGCAAGAAAACCGTTCACGCGGGCGCAATTTTTCTGGGTCAATACACTCCTGAGGCCATCGGCGATTATGTAGGGGGTCCCAACCATGTTCTGCCCACGGCGCGCTCGGCGCGGTTTTCTTCGGGGCTGAGCGTGATGGACTTTCTGAAACGCACGACACTCAGCCAGATGACACCTGCTGCGCTGCGGGCCATAGGCCCTGCGGCCGAACAACTTGCGAAATCGGAAAGCCTTGAGGCACATGGCTTGTCGGTCGCTGCAAGATTGAAACGTTTGAACGACTAAGTGGCTATGGTTTGAGGGTCACAACGCCCTGCGCCATTCCCATTCATTAAACAAAAGGTCTTGATCTTACTCGCGGAACGGAGGCGTCTTGCTGACGTGACAACGTCGGAAGAAGTAAGTTTGGAACGTGTAGCAACACTGTGGATAGGCAAGCGGTTCAGCTATCTGGAGCACCTTTGCCTGAAGTCCTTTGCGGATGTCGACCAGACGCCCATTGTTTACCACTATGGCGAGCTTGAAGACATTCCAGACTACGTCGAAGCGCGTGATGCGCGGGAAATCTTTGATGTTTCTGAAATCTACCGTGACCCGATCACGCGATCAGTTGCCGTTCATGCCGATCTTTTTCGTCTAAAGCTCATGCAACAGACCGACTATATCTGGGTCGATGCGGATGCCTATGCCCTTCGGCCATTCGAAACCAACACAGGATATCTTTTTCCAAAAGCGAATTTGGCGCGGCAGCGCATGATGAACGGCGTTGTCGCGTTGCCACGCGACAGTTCTGCGCTGCAAAAGATGTGTCGGTTTGCCTTTGAAAGCGATCTTGTTCCATTCTGGTGGTCGGAGGATCATCAGAGGGTGTATCGCGAACTCTACGGCCGTTCCTCATATTGGAGCCTCCCATTGTCGACCCTGGGACCACCACTTTTTTTCCATTGCCTTTATGGCTCGCCAGAACACGAGATGAATTCGGCCCGAACCGAGCTGTACGCCGTGCCTTTAAGGCATCGCAGGTTGTGGAATGAACCGGATATGTCAAAGCTCGATTTTTTGGAGTGGCAAAACAAAATGTCGATCCATTTCTTTGGTTCGTGGTTCCGAAAGATGTTTCGTGAAATGGAGATCAACCGGGGGTCTTTGGTCGATACCCTCCTGTCAAAGCACGGGATTGACCCCGCCAAACATCCTTTGTGACGAATTGGCATAGACCGATTTTCTGCGCGTTGCCCATTCACTTTTCTTACGATATGGCTGTCTCAACCCTTATGGACCAGACACCCATGACCCGTATTTCGCATATCGAACTGGACGACCGAAACCTGCCTCCGCCGACGCCTGAGATCGAACAGGAGCGCAAGGTCGCGATCTATGATCTGCTTGAGGACAACAGCTTCGCGCTGCCCAAACGCGATGACCGTGTCGTGCCTGATGGCCCCTACCACCTGCAGTTGTCGATCCGCGACAAACGGTTGGTTTTTGACGTTGCCACTGAGGCCGAAGAAAAGGCGGCCGAGTTTCACCTTTCGCTGGGGCCCTTCAAGCAAGTGGTCAAAGACTATTTCCAGATTTGCGAAAGCTATTTTGATGCGGTGAAGTCGTTGCCGCCCAGTCAGATCGAAACCATCGACATGGCGCGGCGCGGCATACATAACGAAGGCAGCCGGGTCCTGCAGGAAAGGCTTGATGGCAAGGCCGAAGTGGACACCGATACAGCCCGCCGCCTGTTCACGCTGATTTGCGTATTGCACTTTGGGGGCTGACGGGTGACGTCTCTGCCGCAGTCCATTCTGTTCTGTTGCGACCACAACTCGGTTCGGTCCCCGATGGCCGAAGGCATCATGAAAAAGTTCTACGGCACCGGTACCTATGTGCAATCTGCCGGTGTCCATAACGATCTGGAGATCGACGGTTTCTGCGTCGCCGTCTGCCAGGAAATCGGCGTTGAGCTTTCGCGACACAGGTCGCGTTCCTTCGACGAGATGCAGGAATGGGGCGATGACCTCAGCTCGTTCGACCTGATCGTCGCGTTGTCACCCGCCAGCCAAAGGCGAGCGTTGGATTTGACCCGTATTTTTCATCTGGATGTCGATTATTGGCCAATAATGGACCCTACTGGGCTGGGCGAAAGTCGCGAAGACAAGCTAACTCACTACCGACAGACCCGCGATCAGATCATCAAACATCTGAAGGACCGCTGGGGCGAACCGACGGAGTGACCATGAACCAGACCGTGAAAACCTATTTCGATGCCTTCAATGCAGGCGATGTCGATGGCATGTTGGCCTGCCTGTCCGATGACATTGCCCATCACGTGAATGAAGGGCAGATTCGTGTGGGCAAAGAGAAATTTTCCGCCTTCTGCGCCCATATGAACCGCTGCTACCGCGAGAACCTGACCGATATCGTGGTGTTCGACGCCGAAGGTGGAACCCGTGCTGCGGCCGAGTTCATCGTGAACGGCACCTATCTTGAAACAGACGAAGGCCTGCCCGAGGCGCATGGTCAAACCTACCGTCTGCCCGCCGGGTCGTTCTTTGACCTGAAGGACGGGAAAATCACCCGGGTCACTACCTTCTACAATCTGGCTGACTGGACCAAGCAGGTCTCGAATGGCTAAGGTCTCAGCGGTCCACCCCCTGACCGGAGCGGCGCTTGAGGCCGCGCTGGACGATGTGGCCCGGTTGCGCATCAAGGTGTTTCACGCTTGGCCCTATCTCTATGATGGGGATCTGGGCTATGAGCGGAAATACCTGCAAGCCTACCGCGACAGTGCCCGATCCATCGTGGTAGGGGCCTTTGACGGCGACCGTCTGATCGGGGCCTCGACCGGCGCGCCGCTGGCCGATCATGCCGAAGATTTTGCTGCGGCCTTTGACGGGTCAGGTGTGGGTTTGTCGGATGTTTTCTATTGCGCCGAATCTGTTCTGCTGCCGGACTACCGGGGGCAGGGTGTTGGTCATAAATTCTTCGATCAACGCGAAGCCCATGCGCGCGCTTTGGGCTTTACGAAATGCGCCTTTTGCAGTGTGCAGCGCCCTGTCGACCATCCGATGCGACCAGAAAGCTATAGGCCTTTGGATGCGTTCTGGCGGGCACGCGGGTATGAACCCTTACCCGGTGTCGTGGCACAGTTTTCGTGGAAGGATATCGGAGAAGACGGTGAGACGCAGAAACCGTTGCAGTTCTGGATCAGGGATCTGAACGCGTAGCTGCGCCTTTCGGTGTCAGTGTGTCTTTTTGCGGCTGAGAAGGCCGTACTTCACCGCCCATCCGCGAAAGGACCGGCGTTTGGGTTTTTCCAGTCTAACCTCGGATTTTGTCTGTGCCCCGCCTTTGCGATTGAATTCGAACACGTCAATTACACGCTCGGCGCAGCCGCAGGCCTCGCCCATACCGACCTTGGCGAAATAGAACTTTTCGAAGCTTTCGGGGTTTTGCATGGTGATCCTCCTGACCCTATTGAACCAAGTCTGGATCGGTAAGCCAATTCACTTTCCCGTCTGGTCTATACATATCGCGCGATCCTGTCCTAGGGTCACGCCAATCCAATGCTGAAGGACGCAGCCCATGAAAGTCGCAACCGCCGCCTATGACCTCGACTGGCTCGACAGTTGGGCGCAGTATGAGGACAAGCTGAACCGCTGGGTGGCCGAGGCCGCCGGGCAGGGGGCCGAGTTGCTGGTCTTTCCCGAATATGGCGCGATGGAGCTGTCGACGTTGGAAGGGACCGATGTGGCAGGCGATCTGGAACGTTCGATCCGCGCCGTGTCGGATCGGATGGTCGATGCGCAGGCCCTACATCAACGGCTGGCGCGGGAATATGGCACTTGTATCCTGGGCGCGTCCGCTCCGGTTGTGGATGGGCAGGGCCGCCCGGTGAACCGAGCGGCGCTTTATGCGCCCGATGGCCAGCAGGATCACCAAGACAAGCAAATCATGACCCGGTTCGAGCGTGAGGCTTGGGATATCGCCCCCGGCGGCCCGTTGAAACTGTTCGACACCAAGCTGGGCAAGATCGGTGTTCTGATCTGCTATGACAGCGAATTCCCCTTGCTGGGTCGCGCGCTGAGTGACGCGGACCTGATCCTTGTACCTTCATGCACCGAGGCACTCTCGGGCTATTGGCGGGTGCGGATCGGCGCGATGGCGCGCGCGCTGGAAAACCAATGCGTGACGGTTATGGCGTCGCTGGTCGGCAGCAACGGGTGGTCCGAGGCCGTGGATATGAACACTGGCACTGGCGGCATCTTCTGCCCGCCCGATAAAGGGTTTCCCGGCACCGGCGTATTGGCCGAAGGACAGTTGAACCAACCCGGCTGGACCTACGCCGATATCGACCTGTCGGCTATTGCCGAGGTCCGCGCTGATGGCCATGTGCTGAACCGAACCCATTGGGATGAGCAAACGCCCCGAGTCGAATCGGTCACAATCTCTGCTCTTTCGTGATTCCGGCCTTGAAATAAGCCCGAAATAGGCTCATTTAAGCGCACATCCTCGCAGATTCTGCGAGTGCAACGTAAATGTGGAGACAACATGGCCAAGGAAGATACGCTCGAATTTCCCGGTGTCGTGAAGGAACTCCTGCCTAATGCGACGTTTCGGGTCGAGCTGGAAAACGGCCATGAGATCATCGCACATACGGCAGGCAAGATGCGCAAGAACCGCATCCGTGTTCTGGCTGGCGACAAAGTTCAGGTCGAGATGACCCCCTATGATCTGACCAAGGGTCGGATCAACTACCGTTTCAAGTAACGCCTTTTCTCATGGCGTTTATCCTCGGATCGGGCAGCCCTAGGCGGCTGGACCTGTTGGCCCAGCTTGGCGTGCAGCCCGATGCGATCCGCCCCCCTGACATCGACGAAACGCCCCTGAAGGGCGAACTTCCGGTTCCATATTGCAGCCGCATCACGCGCGAAAAAGTGCAGGCGGTGCAAGCGGATGGCGACGATATCACGCTGTGTGCGGATACCACCGTGGCGCTGGGTCGTCGTATTCTGGGCAAGCCCGAAAATGCAGGCCAAGCGGCCGAGTTTCTGCACGCCCTGTCCGGGCGTCGCCACCGGGTAATTACCTCGGTCGCGGTGCGACGCGGGGATCGGGTGCTGCAACGCGACGTGGTCTCACAGGTCAAGGTCAAACGTCTATCGGATGTTGAGATCAACGCCTATCTGGCGACAGGAGACTGGCAAGGAAAGGCGGGCGCATACGCTATCCAAGGCCCCGCTGGCGCGTTCATCCCGTGGATTTCGGGCTCGTTCACCGGTATCGTGGGTCTGCCCCTGTCTGAAACCGCCGCCCTTTTGCAAGGCATCGGCTATCCCCTATATCGTGAGGTCTCATGAAGGGTCGCACTATCGTTCTGGATCACATCAACGATCGCGAGGCGGCCGCGTTGATGGTCGACGGCAAGTTGGATGATTTCCTGATCGCCGCCGATGCGCCTGCACCGGGCACAATCTACCGTGCTCGCGCAGATCGGCCCGTAAAAGGGCAGGGCGGCATGTTCCTGTCCACGCCCGACGGCCCCGCGTTTCTGCGGCAGGTCAAGGGGCTTGCCCCCGGTGCGCTGCTGCTGGTGCAGGTGACTGGCTATGCCGAGCCGGGCAAAGCCCTGCCCGTGACCGATCGTGTCCTGTTCAAAAGCCGTTATGCGATTGTCACCCCCGACGCGCCGGGCCTGAACATCTCGCGCTCGATCCGCGATGAGGATGAGCGTGACCGCCTGCTTGAGGTCGCGCACGAGGTGATGGAAGGCAGCGATTACGGCCTGATCCTGCGCTCGTGCTGCGCGGGTGAGGATGCGGGTGAGATTGCTGAAGATATCAGCACCATGCTGGCCCACGCGGACGCTGTCGTGAATGACCCCGGAACCGAGCCGGAACTGCTGCTTGAAGGCGACGGGCCTCATGTTCTGGCCTGGCGTGACTGGACCGACCCGGCCGAGGTCGAAACCCGCGCAGGTAGTTTCGGCACCCATGGCGTGCTGGAGGCATTGGACACGGCCCGCGGTATCTCTGAGCCTTTGTCTGGCGGAGGGCGCCTCTACATTCAGCCTACACGCGCATTGGTCGCCGTCGATGTTAACACTGGTGCCGATACATCTCTGGCGGCGGGTACGAAGGCCAACTTTGCCTGCGCCAAAGCGCTTGCCCGCGCCTTGCGTGTGCGGGGTTTAGGAGGGCAGATCACGCTTGACCTGGCGCCGATGCCCAAGAAGGACCGCAGAGGATTCGAATCCGCGCTACGCTCGGCCTTCAAGACCGACCCGATCGAAACCACACTGGCAGGCTGGACGCCGCTAGGGCATTTTGAATTGCAGCGCAGACGGGCTCGGTTGCCGCTGAGCGAGGTGCTGAAATGACCTGTCCGATTTGTGCTGAAGACACTGTTCAGGCGTACCGCCCGTTTTGCTCAAAACGTTGTGCCGATCTGGACCTTGCCAAGTGGTTGAACGGTTCATATGCGGTCCCGTCTCAGAGGGAGGAAGACGTTGAGGCCGATGTTGAGGGCGAAGAAACCGCTCATTCGCGTCCGCATTGAAAAAATGTAAAAAAGGCTCTGGACACTGCCAGTGGCAAGTCATAGAACGCCTCCACCCAACGGCAGCAGCCGTTCCCGTGCCCGGGTAGCTCAGGGGTAGAGCAGTGGATTGAAAATCCTCGTGTCGGTGGTTCGATTCCGCCCCCGGGCACCACTTAAATTACAAAAAAACAGATGCTTATCGTATTTCACGCGTTCAACGCGAAGCGCGTTTTTGCGTTTGGGTGACAATTTGGGTGACAGCTGACGCGTTTTGCACCTGATTTTCTTGTAAGCGGACATTGATGGACTGCAGCACGCGCTTCGTCGCCGCGTGCTGGAGCGCAAATTCCTTTTTCTTCCAGCGTGAAGATGCGGGCAGATTGCGCTCGGGTTTCTTCCAGAACCTGCAAAGTCTAGTTGTGAATGTCCGCTTAAGGCTTATTGCGGTCCTTCGGAGTAATGATGCGGATGCCCGCAAAGTCCGCATGGCAGTCGTTCGACCTGAGCCAAGCCTCTTTATGAGGTTGTCCGTAGGCACCGAAAGGAATTTCTGAATTGTGAGTTTTGATATTGCTTAGCTTAACAAAGTGGACATTCGCTTGGCTCACGTCGAACAACCACTCTGCGGATAAAGTTGACGTTCAACAAGTCTAATTGAAGATTTGCTTACTGTACAAATCAGCGCAAGATTAACCTAACAAGTATCAGAGAAAAAACTCTGCCCGCTCCACTACCCAAACCATAGCTACCAGACTTGCACATGCGGCAACTATCGCGCGAGATCCGACCCAGATACGGCCTGGTTGTTTGCGCAACAACAGCACCAATGGCCAGACCAATAGAACGATCATGACTTGTCCCGCCTCTACTCCAACGTTGAAGGCCAACAAGCTGTGCCAAACGTTCGGCGCATCAACACGTAGAATTTGGTGCAACATGAAAGAGAACCCAAACCCGTGTAGCAACCCAATGCCCGACGTGATGGCAAATGCCTTCAGATCGCCATGTCCTTTCTCTGGCGGCCAAACAGCCATTGCAGCGGCGTAGATTATCGAAAGTGCTATTGCCAATTCGACAGTTGGGATGAACCATGCTCCGCTCGGCGCGAAGCCAAAAAATCCCAAAATCAGAGTCACCGTGTGGCCCAAGGTAAAGCCTGTGACGCGGGCGAGAAGGCTGTGCAAATTCAAGGCACCGATGATCATGCAAAGCACAAAAAGAACGTGATCGGGACCTTCCAAAATATGCCGAATTCCCTCAACAAAAAAGGTCGAAGCGGCTGCGGTCGCTGATCCGGAGACATCAACCGGGGAATGCATTAGACCCCGTGCGCGAAACGTCCGAACATCTTGCCCATTGTAGTCGAGGATCAGGTTTGCCGTTTCTTCTTGTCCAGGAAGCCCCGGATCAGAAGTGTAAGACATACTGTAGGCACCTACCTCTCCCGTAGGAAAGCGCAGATGTACGTCCACCATCACCTCGCCTACATAAATTTCTTCAGGCGTTGGGAAATTGTCTCTTTGCGCAAGTGCCGAACGGGCCTCACTAAGCGTGGCAAATCCAGATTCTTGCCCCAACGGGCGTAGTATTATCGAAACTATTTCTGCTATTTGTCGGCGACCGCCGATAGATAGCGAAAAGCCGTTTTCAGCAATACGAGCCAAACCGGACGGGTCTTTGTGAAATGCGGCCTGATCCAGGTAGTGCATGAGCACACCATCTTCGATCTGATTGTATGTGTACGGAGCGGGATCGGGCAAACCGTCCGAACCTTCGGGACCGACCAGTTCCGCGACCAAATAGGGCATCGGAAGGCGTAAATAGATATCTAACCCATCTTCTGAGTGAGCCACATGATGAATACGTACATTTTGGTTGAGATTGAAATGGGACTCTGCTCTGCCTGCGCACAAAAGGATCGTGGCAAACAAGAACGTGGCAAAAAACAACCTTACCGCAACCACAGAATTACCCTCCTGTCTTGGCGCTGATAATCGTCAGGTCATCAAGCATCCAATGGTCGCCATGCCGCGAAACGTCGAGCAAGCCACGATAAGAAACCGCTTGCCTATGCAGGTGCCCCCAATGGCCTCCGCTTACGCGGGCTGTCCAACTGGCGAGGGCCTGATGCTGGTTTCTTTCTTCGCCGGGCGTGAAACTTTCGACACTCAGTTCGGAAATTGCTTCGACGCGAGCCATGGCGCCGGAGGGCAAGGTAACTGATAAACCACGACGCATTTCTGCTTGAACCTTGTCGCGATTGATTGCTTCGACATAAGGCTCCATCGCCGCCACGGAATTATCATCTTGCGTCTCAAGCATCGTGGTCCCGATGTTGGTTAACAGCCCTTCCACGATTTGACGCGTCGCGATTTCATCCGGCTTGGGCGCCGTCGACGGGTTGCCTAGGAAATACGTGACAATCGCAGCGGCACCGAATGCCCCGGTCAGGCCAAGCAAGACCAGACGCTGACCGTTTGCACGATGCCACGAAAAATATGCGCATATCAAACATAAGAACACTAAGGCGAGCGCAAACGATGGAACCTGAGTTACGCCAGCGACGTTGACGATAACCGGGCTGGTCTTTGGGTTGGTCCAAGTTGTCAGGTGATTGTTCCAACTTACAACAGGATCGGATGCATAAATCTGCGAGGGGACCGCCCCTGCCGGATCTGAAAGGGTGATCGGAACAACATCCAAACCAACTGGGAAAAGCTCCCATGCCAGATCAACTCGGTTCGGCAAAGTCGAAACCGGATAAGAAAGGACGACGCCCAGTAACATCGTCTTTCGGTTTGCCTCGGCTTGATCCGGAAGAACACGCAAACCTTCGGCACCAACTTTGATACGCGAGACCTGCACCGTTTCCGGTTTCATCGGCTTGCCGTCGACGGCGAGAGGGTTTCTCGTCTCAAAAAAGTCCGACACGCTAGACTTGATCCGGGCGACATCATCTGTGGTCAGTCGGTCAGCATCGCCAAAGCCCAAGTTCACCCAAGTCTCAAGGTCTTTCAAACGCAGTATGACCTCGTGCCGGACGACACGCGGTTCCATCGCAAGAAAAGACATCATCGGAGATTTGTGGTGGCGAGTGAGGTTTGGATTCTCAAACTTGCTAAACCAAGGGTCTTCCCAGTCCGGCAGCATTGTTTCAGCCTGCGACAAATAGCGATAATCTGTTACTGGAACGCCCATATGCTCGGCCACAACGCCAAGTGAAGCCAAGGGAATCCCGTGTGGACTTAGGGGGGGAATGAACGTGATCTGTTCCGGCTTGCCATTGAACGGAAACTCCATGTCCACGTAGACGACATTTTCGCTACGCGGTCGCGGTCGATACAGAGTGCTCGCTGCTGTTTGCCGGGAAATTCTGGGGCGCACATCAATCGTATTCGTTGTGCTGATCAGTTTCTCTTCGTCTGCCCAGATCTGAAGGTTTTGCCCCGTACGCCCAGCCAGTGACGTTCCCGAACCATCATCTGGAATGACGAATAGGGGATAGTCGTTCAAATCGACCTCAAGGAGAACCCGCACATGATCAGGCTGCACCGAAAGCTCAACAAAGTTCGGCGCGGTTTCTCCGCCGTAGGGGGACACGAGGTCCGCAATCGATTGGCTTGCCCCAAACGCAAGACTCGCAAGTACTGAGCCCAACCGAACCCATGTTTTACTGTATTCGCCAATCTTAGAAATGAAACGCGACGGCAGCATAGATACCATTCTGGTCCACATCATAGGCAAACTCCCCATCCGAACGGTCGGTGGAAAAGTCGATTCCATAGAACTGATAGCCAAACCGCAGGGACGTGTTTTCCCAGCCTTTCCAATCAAACCCAGCCAGAACCAGGTATTGCAGGTCATCACCATTCACACCGAAACCACTCAGTTCAGCCCGGCTGGCGAAACTCCATTTGTCGTTGATTTCCGTGATATATCGAAGTGCGATCATTGGTTCGAGCCATTCTTCTGTCCCACCCAACGTCATACCTGGGCCGGGGCCCGCAAAGTCGATTTCCTGTTTGATCCGGTTCCACTGAACCCCAATTGCGGCATCCGCTGCATAGCGTTGGCCCGAGGCATTTACTCCGTTCGCAAACCGGTAAGCGCCCTGCACGTTGGCGAAGGTCTGCCGGACATCAACATCAACGTCCACCCTTCCACCGGGTAGAGTTCCATCTCCGCCAAGCTTTACGTAGTAAACTTCAGAAATGATCCCGAAGTCGCCGTTCCAGCCCTCGTAACGTACTGAAGCAGCGCCTTGCAGCACGTCCAGCACCTCGCTGAGGTTCAAGTCGAAATCGACGCTTGTTCCATCTATAGTTGACGTGCCCGTCGTGCGGAGCGGAAGGAACAAATAGGGCGTGATTGAGTGTCGCCAACCGCCTTCATCCTCTTCAGAACGTGCAAGTGACTGGGCGTTTGCTGCGTGGGATATGGCGGCAAGCAGCCATCCAACGCAGACCAAATAGCGAAAAATCAATGAGGTATGTCGCATAGAGAGTTCCGATCAGAATTGAAGGAACCGGCGCGTTATGAAGACGCGCCGGTCAAATTAAACTTTATTCATCGCCCGGATACGGGAACTCTTGGCCCAACACTTCTGACGCCTCCTCGTAGATCGGACGCAAGACGTCATCTACATCGTCAACACCCCCGAGTGTGAACTCTGAGAACGTGAGAACATCTTGCGGCACACCAGCTTTTTCAGAAAAATTAACCCGATCCCGCATGTCGGGTGCCTGCGCCGGAGCAGCCAATGGCGGTGCCCAAGTTCTTTCTTCAGTTGCGGCCATGCGGATGGTTATGTCGTCCTTGGTGACGTTCCAAACCATAAAATCGTCTGCGAGACTGAGCGGGCCGTCGTAAGTTGACCGAATACGCTGGTAGACCGAGTTGACCGTGTCGAAATCGTTGAAGAAGTGATACGCAACAGCCATTCGTGGTTGGATGTCACTCATCACCTTTCCAAAGGCTTCAGGCGCTGTGTGGACTTGGGTTCCAACCAGCAGTGCCGACTCAGGTGTAAACTTCATCTTGGTGACCAGTTCAGGTACGGCGATGAAACACTCGTGAATCGCGAGATCTGCGTTCTTTGCGTATTCCTTGAACCATTTGTTCGGATAGGTGTCCGAGCTGAAGACAAACTTCAGCCCATTCCACTCCAAAGCATAGCTAACCGAACCATCAATCGCGTGGATTGCTGGGAAGGAGCGGATCGTTACGCCATTGTTCTCGTAGACCACCTGGTTTTCACCTTTGTAGTCGAATTCGTTGATTTCCAAGCTGTATCCGCGAAAATCAGTATTGCCAGCACGCGCGGCGAGGTCCCAGGTCAACATCCGTCGCATGTTTTCAAGCGCATAGGCTGTCCCTAACTCTTCCACGGGACCGCTTGGTCCCCAAACCCGCAACGGAATATTCCGCCCCATCAATGCGCCACCGATGAACAAGTCATGCAACGCGCCGAAATGGTCAGTATGAAGATGGCCGATGAAGACCTTGTTCAAATAATTGTACGGGATTTGCAGGGAAGAAATTCGCTCGGCCGATCCCGAGCCAATGTCGAACAAGAACTTGTCTCCGTTGCCCAGTTCCACAAGGAAACACGCTGCAGCCTGAGCAGCCCGCGTAGTAGGCATTCCGGTTCCACACGCGATGACCCGCATCTCGTCTTCGGCGAGATCTTCAGTATTGGGGTAGTACACATCGCGAGGGCGATCACGCACCATCGTAGGAGAAACTTCTTCTGTTTCCTGCGCGTATGCTGCCGAAGGGGCAATTAAATCGATGACTGCTTCAGTGACCGATTGTGGAGAAATAGCCCAAGCGCCAAATATCACGCCGATTGCGAAGTGCTTGCTAAGCCTCTCGTAATTCATACGTTGTGTCATGTGTAATCCTCCCGTCGCTTAGTAGATTGGCATGCTGGGAATGCGGATTTTCGCGCTCCGGCTCGCTGTTTTGGTTACAAGTCTGAGGCTTAGGAAACATTCACGTAAGTGACTCACGGTGAATATCGGCGTGACTCACGCGTCATTAATTGCAAAAATAAGAATGTGATGAGGTATTCCAAAGACATTTCGGACCGTGAAAAGCGCGCCGCCCTTGGCAGGTTGCTTGTTGACGCTCATCTGGATGGATCCGATAGACTTCAGGCGTTCCTGACGTACATCGTCGAAGAAGAACTTGCTGGTCGAGGAGACCAAATTCGCAGCAAGACTATCGCTCAAGATGTCTATGACCGCGATACCTCGGAGGGGACCGATCCGGAAAACATCGTTCGAGTCGACGCGCGGCGACTTCGCCAGTTCTTGGAACTGCATTACGAGGGCATCGGAAAAGATGATCCGGTACGGCTGTGTATCGATAGCGGTGGATATCGGCCGCGGTTCGAAAGTGTTTCAGAAACAACCGCTGTATCAATCTCAAAAAAGGCCCTACGCTTTGGACTGCCCGTAGGGGCGTTCACCATTGGGGCCGTCGTCGGTGCGTTGGTTGCAGTTGGTCTTGCCCAAGATGGACAAGAAACTGTTGCTGCCGAAGTGATTGGTTTATCTGCAACTGATCCCAACACGCACTTGCAGCGCGCAGCAATTTACGAAAAATCCCCTGCTGCATTACAAGCATTCAATTTGGCGCAACAAGCACGGACAATGATATTTCCGGTCTTCGACCGACAGCGCCAGTTGCTGGTTCTGTCCGTTTTCGAAGGCGTGATCGAGATCGATCCAGAATATTTCGGCGGATATGCCGGTGCAGCGCAGGCCCTCGCGTCCCTTGCGGTGATAACTCCGCCGTCAGACACCAAGAACGACTATGCGGATGCCGCCATGAAGATGGCGAGCCAAGCGGTTAGCCTTGCCCCAGACCAAGCCTGGAGCCAGTCCGCAAAAAGCTGGGCCAGTTTCGCCAATCGCGATTATGACGCCGCGCTGCAACTCGGTAGGCGGGCCTCAAAACTTGATCCTAACGATGGCGCCGTTCTCGACTTTCTCGGTGCCGTGGCGATGTTTACTGGCGAGTTTGGCGAAGCTATTGAAACGGCCGACAGGCTTTCTCTGCTAGATTCCAGAAACCAAAGGTTTGCAAATCGAAACATTTCCGGCGCGACGCATTTTCATCTGGGTGAATATCAAACAACGGTAGAACGCTTTGAAGAGGCAAAGCAACTTGGCGATCCACTCAGCGCACCTTCACTTGCATATGTAACGGCGGCGCTGTCAGCTATGGGGCAAGACCATGCGGCTAAAGCCAAACTAGCTGAACTTGAGCGTGCTTGGCCGGACGCACCAATCGGCGCGATGCTCAAAAGTATCCACAAAGATGTCGAGCATGCAGAAGCCGTACTGCGCGAGTTACGTAAACAAGGCTGGGTAAGCCCTGTCCAATAGGAATTGTGTACAACAAAGAGGTACAAGGCGAAGGTCGAAACAATCTTCACCGGCGCCGGTACTCCAGTCAAAAATAGTCTCACCAGCGCGGTGTCGGGATCGATATCGGAAAGCCAGAAAAGGGGCCTTTGCTTGGGAACCTGACTTTCGCCGCAGAACAGCGTTTGAAAGGCGTTCTTGTCGAAGCGGACATTTGAGATCGCAAAATGCAATAAGTCGCCGAAGTTTTTTGAGCTGCACCAACAAAGACAAGATGGCCAGCCCTGTCACCAGCTCGAATTTCGAACAGATAAGGCTTCACCTAGTTCCCAAGCTGCCAGTCAGTAAATCGCCTCATCATCAAATTCTTCGAAATGCTCATCTTCATCACCGACATCCCTATCGTCGATAGCCGGTGGGTCGCCGAACTCCGCAAATTCTGCGCGAAGTCTCATCGCATGGAGACTGTCCACGCGCCGTCGCGACATTGCGCTGTCGATAGCTTCGATACTCGCATCCAATGAGAAAAATCTGATATTGCGCTGGTGAAGAATTGAGAAATACGGATGGTTCTCGATATGATCAAGCGTAGCCCCTGGGATGATGCCCAGTCGCGGACCTGCATAGGGCCACGCCGTACTTTCTAAACCGGCGCCGCTTATTGATTGGTTCCAAACGGCTTGATCGATGGGACCACGTACCAAACCTCGATCGGCGGCCTGACTTATGAGGAGGGCACACATCGGATCTTCAACATGAAAGAGAGGGGTGAGCACCCCTCCGGTGATACGAATGTTGAGCGCAAGCGCCATGAACAAAAACCAGATAAGTTTGCCGCTTCGATCTTCCATTGCGAGGGTGGGAATACGATGATCAATGAAACCTCGCACGCTCTCGACGTCCTTGCTTTTTGCCAAGTCACATCCAAGCAGTTTGCTGTCGATCGCTAAGTTGAGCAGAGCGAGATCGCGATGGTTCTCAGCCAGCTCAAGTCGGCCCAGACGTGCTTTGGTATCAGCGGTCGTTTTTGACCGACGATGCGGCCCTTGCTCCATGCAGGGCGCAGAGCGCGAATGGCTGGTAGGTTTGGTGTTTCCATGACTGATCCTCCGATCAGCCATGCCCTCCCACAACGACAACACGACGTTGACCGGTCCAGCCTATCACGTCATGCTGCGCTGCCTCCGAGGTCAGCTCCGAGCCCAAAGTGGACAAAGCTCAGTTCTCTGTCTGTTGTTTGGACCTAAACTCTTGAAAAACTGTCTGTCGATAGGTCAATCTCAACTATAAGGCAAATCCAACTTGCCATTTGTGGAACCCTGAATGCGGCTGATCAGAACATGTTTGATTTTGGTAGCGGTGATCGCAGTGATCATTATGGGGTTACGACTGACATTTCCGCTTCCTGAGGAAAACTTTTCTGAGCCAACGTTTAAGCAAGATGCCGATTGGGACGGACCATTAGGTGCAACAATAAAAAATGCACTTGAACGCAATCCCGGGCTAGACGGTGTAAGGCCGTTGGGAAATGGACGCGCAGCCTTTGCGGCCCGGGCGATCCTTGCAAGAGAAGCGACATCCTCAATCGATGCTCAGTACTATATCTGGCAAGATGACGTGACCGGCCTCATGCTTCTGGAAGAGCTTAGGGCAGCAGCAGAGCGCGGTGTCCGTGTCAGATTATTGGTCGATGACAACGGCATTCCCGGATTGGATGAATTGCTCGCCGAACTGAACGCTCTGCCAAATGCAAATGTTCGCATTTTCAATCCGTTCACTTTGAGAAACCCAAAACTTCTGTCCTATGCATTTGACTTTGGGCGCCTGAACCGGCGGATGCACAATAAATCAATGACTGTGGACGGAGTCGCCACGATTGTTGGAGGGCGCAACATTGGTGACATCTATTTCGACTACGGTGCAGGAACGCATTATCTTGATGTGGACGCGATAGCTATTGGCCCGATTGTAGATGAGGTGTCGCAATCATTCGACGCATATTGGAACAGTGCTTCCGCGTACGACGCGGAGTTATTTTTGGAGCCTCCGTCGGGAAAAAGTCTGAAAACGAAGGCAGACGCCGCGCGCCAGACTGCGGTTGGCGCAGGTTATCAAAGGGCTATTCAGGAAAATGAACTGGCCGACCGGATATCGGCGCGCGATCTGAAATTCGAATGGAGCGAAGTCACTCTTTTCGTCGACGATCCGTCAAAAGGGCTGGGCGAAGTCGAGAGTGAAGATCTGATTGTCGAGCAACTTATCGAATTCGCCAAAACCTCTGAGACCTCGCTAGACCTTGTCTCAGCCTATTTCATTCCGGGCGAAAGAGGCGCGGAGGTTTTGGAGGGGTTGGCAGAGTCCGGAGTGAAGGTCCGCATTCTGACCAACTCATTGGATGCCACGGATGTTATGCCCGTTCACGCGGCCTATATGCGTTACAGGGAAGACTTGTTGAACAGCGGTGTAGAGTTGCTAGAGCTTCGAGCTTTGCGGCGTGAACATCGTGAGCGCAGCTTGCCCGAGATGCTGGCCGGATCGGCCTCCGGTCTACACGCAAAAGTCTTTGGATCGGATGGAGAACGGATCTTCATAGGCTCTTACAACCTCGACCCCAGATCCGCGCGGCTGAATACAGAAATGGGCCTTATGATCGAAAGCCCAAAGATTGCTGCATCGCTCGCGGAGCAAATGAACCGGCGTGAGTTTTCTTATCGAGTCGAACTTAACGACAGCGGCGAGATGATATGGCTGCAAGAAGAGCAGGATGGGACAGTCACCATTCATACCGCAGACCCGGAAACCACTGGTTTACAGCGTGCCCTGACGGCCGTGGTCAGGTGGCTGCCGGTCGAATGGATGCTCTAGTCACCAAACGACCGACTATACATTGGCCTGCGGCCAGAGACGCCAGTGCGTGATCTGACCTACAGGGAATTCACAATGGCCCTGGCGTAAGCTTCCATGTCGATACTCGCACCTCCGGTTGCGTACCAAACGACGACTGCGTCTTTTCCTGGCGAGACATAGATGCCTTGGCCATTCATCCCACTTTTGTAGAAATCGCCATCGGCAAAAACGGCATCCCATTGGTATGCGTTTGCCATCGGTTGTTCACGGAATGCTTCGGAAAGGTGTGGGCCGAGTGTTCCCTTGATGTAGTTTTCGACGATACCCGCTTTTTGGATCGTGTCGATCATCTTTTCAGATACAATGCGGTCCGCCGCTGTCTTGTCCCAGCTTGGCGTGTAGAGCAGACCAATCTTTGCCATGTCGATCAAGCGGCTGCTGATCAGACCGTGTATGATACCGTTTCCTTGAGGTGACAGCGCAAGGGTGGCGTCGCCAGTCATTCCCGCTTTGCTCCAAACCCGCTCCGTGATCGCTTCACCAAGTCGCTGGTTGGTAACGGCTTCGATGACGAGGCCAAGCATTTGTGTATTTGCAGAGGAGTACTCGAAGGCCTCAGCCGGTTCCCGCAGCTTGGGTATGGCAAACAGGGCTTCGTTATGCGTTTGCAGGAGGCCTGCTTCGTTCGGAACACCAACCTCAGCTCTGACAAAACGCCCATATGGCGTATCGCCTTTGCGCGAGAGGGGGTTCTCTTCCAGATCCAAACCAGACTGCATGTTCAGGACGTCGATGACTTTTATGCTCTCCCAGGCTGTTCCCTTGGTGCCCTCGACATAGTCGCCAACCGTTTTCTGAACGTCGATCTTACCCTCATCTTCCAATTGACCAATCAGCAAGCTCGAAAGGATCTTTGCATTGGACATCCAGACGTGGTTGTCCGTCCGACGCATTCCCGGGTAAACCTCGTAAGCGATTTCGCCGTTGTGAAGAACCATAACGCCCTGCACCGTGGAATTATCGGCATTAATCATCTCGTCGAGCGAGACAGCATTGCCATCAGCGCCCGGGACGCTCGTGGCGCCTATGGCATCGTTAAGGTTTGTCGCAAGCATCGCAACGGCCCCGTCGCGGCGAATAACCGAACTTGGCAGGAACTCGGCGAGGTTCATGTACGAAAACGCCCCGGCTTCGGTAATGTCGAGGAACTTCTGCAAATTCCATTCAGAGCTCAGGTCGTAGGCTTGCTTGGCTGTGTAACCATTCCTCAAGTCGCGGATGGAAAAGTCTTCTCGCGGCGTCGCGTATGGGTCGTCTTCAGCATGGACAGGAGAAGTTCCAAGGTTTTGCATAATCAAACCTCCAATAAGCGCAAAAACTGGAAAATTGGACTTTGAAAGTAACGAAGTGTTTGGCATCGCAGTATCGCTCCAAATGAGTTGTAGCTGAAGTACGGCCGCAGTCGGCTGGTGAAAATCTGGTTTTCAAAGAACTGAACAACGTAGTTTTACGAGGCAAAGCATAGTCCGTTTTCTCGGGTATTCGAGAATTACTGCCGTTCTACGCTGCCTGGTGAAATTCCAACGTTGTTTCCAATGCAGTCATTCTGCGAATTTGGGCGAATTACTGCTGTGAGCCCACAGCGGGCAACAAAAGTGGCTTTCAAGTTTGGGTTGCTCAGTCAGTATTGAGTGACTGAGGGCTTAGGTTGACACATGGCAGATCAGCCTGCTCTGATCGAAGCAATTTATTTACGTCCGTAATCCCATTCGGAGGCATCAATGAAGTTCTTTAAGTCTCTCACAGTATTCGCTTTCGCTTTCCTGCCGCTTCATAGCGCTGCACAGTCCCCCTCATTGCAAGACGCCTTCGAGCGTTTCCCTGAGTTTCCCGGCACAACGGTCTACGTCGGTGGAAAAGTTCTCACCATGAATCCGGACGCCCCGGTGGCTGAAGCGGTGGCGGTCAGGAACGGTCGAATTACTGACGTTGGCACCCTGGAGGAAATCGAGGGTCGCCTACCCGAAGGTAGCTATGCAATTGACCGCAGCTTTGAAGACAAGGTCATGGTGCCCGGGTTTATTGAACAGCATTTGCACCCGCTTCTGGGCGCACTTGCGATGATGTCGGATGCCATCATTTCCATCGAGGACTGGCAATCGCCGGCCGGATTTGCGCCTCTTGCCAATAGCGAGGAGGAGTTTCGCGCACGCCTGTCCGAGGTCATCAACACATATGATCCAAGCAGCGGGCGGCCGTTGATGGTCTGGGGGTATCACGCGTCGTGGCACGGGGACATGAGCCGTACGATTTTAGACGAACTGGCCCCCGACATTCCGCTGGCTGTATGGCAGCGCTCTACCCACGAGATGTACTTCAACTCGGTGGCCCTCGAACAACTGGATATCACCGAAGAATACATTGCCAGCTGGTCAAGCGAGTTGGCCCGGTCTCAAGCCAACCTTGAAAAAGGCCTCTTCCTTGAAGCTGCATTCTGGGAGCATGTGTTCTTTGAGAAGTTTGCTCCGGCCTATGCGTCTATCGACAGGGTCATGGAGGCGCTGGAGTTCACAGAGGACTATTATCACCGCAGCGGGATCACGACCCTTGCAGAGCCTGCTGGCCCTGTGGATCAAAACGCCCAAGCTCTGGTGGCGGAAGCGTTCGGTCCAGACGACACACCATTCAACTTTTATTTTATTCCCGACGGTCGAACGCTTGGGAGTATGTTTCTGAACACAGTGGGCCCCGAAAAAGTACTGGCCGAGACCGAAGCTGTGCTGGCGTGGAGCGAAGGCCGAACCCAGTTCCTACCTAAGCAAGTCAAGCTGCTTTTGGATGGTGCGATCTTCAGTGAACTAATGATAATGCGCGACGGCTATCTGGACGGGCATGAAGGTCAGTGGATCATGACGCCCGATTTCTTCAAGCAGGTTTTCGACCTTTATTGGGACGCAGGTTTTCAGGTCCATGTTCACACTCTAGGAGACGGCGGTCTGGACATCCTTCTTGATGCCCTTGAAGCCGCCATGCAGCGCAACCCGCGATATGACCATCGCACTGTCGTTGTACACTTTGGCTACGCCCAACCAGATCAGATCGCACGTATTAAACGTCTTGGCGCGATCGTCAGCGGCAATTCCGTTTATACGCCGACGCTCGCAGATCGGTACGCCGCAGGCAGCGTTGGTAGTGATCGCACAGAGCGCATGGTGCCTTTAGGCGATGCCGTTCGGGCAGGTATCCCCTTTTCGATGCACTCGGACATGCCGATGGCTCCTGCGGAGCCGCTGAAGTACATGTGGGCTGCTGTCAATCGGATATCCACGAGTGGTCGCGTCGTTGGTCCGGACCAGCGCATCAGTGCTGAAGATGCTTTGGAAGGTATCACCATTGGCGCAGCCTATTCACTGCAATTGGAGGATGAGATCGGTTCCATCGAGCCCGGCAAACTGGCCAACTTCACAATCCTTGAAGAAAATCCGCTAACTGTGGATCCTTTGACGCTGGCCGATATCAATGTGTGGGGAACTGTACTTGAAGGCCGTCTACAGCCCGCTCCTCCTGCAGCGGGAGAAGACAATGACGAAGCCGATGCAGGCCAGTTGATCGATAATCCGGAACGAGTGTTGATGGCGTCACTACGCCACGCACGCAGTAAGGCCCACTATCACGATCACTCGCAATCAAAGCCGTCCAACGTCTATGATCCGCTCGGGATTTCGACCTTTGATTCCCGCTGATATTGGCTTGAACAAGTCGGCTGATTGTCCCAGATCGCTCCAATAGGCGCGGTACCTATTCTGGCAATTTACGCAGACGCAGAACCGTCGCTCCCGCTGCATTCCTGAGCGCCAGGTTTGTTCCGTTTATCACGTAGGCCACTGCCTCGGACAAGGCTTGGATCGTATCTTGTTCAAGCTTTTCTTGATCCTCCGGGCACGCCATCTTCGTTCCTGCGAAGTTGCCCGGCATGCTGAACTCACCGTTGGCTGCGTCAAGGGTTCCCGTAAACCGGTTACACCCACCGTAAAGGCCAAACTGGCCGTCTTGTTCAACTGTCAAGGAAGGAGGGTTATCAACTATCAGCATACGCCCTGCGATCTCATAGACTTCCCAATTGATATCGTAGATCGATTGGTCTGGGTCGTTGCCGCCCGCTCTCCTTGGCATCATCTCTAAAACGAGTTCAGCAGAATTTGGTGCGCCACGGGTGAGCACAGGTGTCGCCGTCGTAGAACGAAACTTCACGTGACCGTCTGAAATGATCCTGGCAGCCACTGTCTAGGTATGGCGCTCATCGATGAGATCTGTGTCGTAGGCAATTTCAACTGTTCTGGGGACACCCGCAAGTTTGAACCTCTGGGAAGACAGGCTAACCGAAGGGGCATCAGCACGCGAAGTGTCGAGTAGTTCGACTTCTAAAACGGCGTCAGGCGGCAGCGCGATGCGTTCCTGGTAGGTCACTGTGGTTTTCACATGCATTGTCTCGGCGCCTCCAGACGAAGCGATTGAGAATAGGACAGCTGAAAATATCGCAGTCAGAATGTGTTTAAGCATTGAGAAAGGTTCTCCGAAAAATGTTCAGAAACCAACAGACTACGCGGATCTAAGAAACGCAAGAACAGACTCTTGGACATGTCTCTTTGTGCCCGCTTTGTCCGCTTGCCGTGAGATCACTAAACCCCGGAATTCACTTGCGCGGTGAACGGCAGGAATACGGGCAGCAGCCGCAGCATTCGAGGGATGCACTGGATGTCTCCTTTGGGCCGCCAATGAAGGCGACCCAAATACGCTAGATTTAAATGGCTTCCGCGATGGCCAAAGCATCCTCCAGTTCAACACCCAAGTACCGGACGGTGCTGTCCCCCTTGGGGTGACCGAGAAGAAGCTGAACTGCTCGAAGGTTGCCAGTCTTCTTGTATATCTGGGTGACCTTGGTTCGGCGCATCGAATGGGTGCCATGGGCACTCGCCTTGAGCCTGATTGACGTAACCCAGTCACGAACAATCCGTGCATACTGTCGGGTCGAGATGTACAGGCACTCATGGAACCTACCCGGTCACAGGTATTTCGAGCCGACCATGAGTTTATCTTCCATCCATTTCTCAACCGACATACGTGTGCCTTCAGAAATCTCGAAGTGCACCGGTTTCTGCGTTTTGCTTTGCAAAACCGAAGCCCGTTCTTTGATCTGACCAGACGCCATGACGTCCACGACTTTCATCTTCACCAGGTCACTTCCGCCCAGTTTGCCGTCGATGGCCATATTGAAAAGTGCGAGATCACGGTGATTCTCGGCCAATTCAAATCGAACACGGATCGCCCAAAGATGCTTTGGTTTCAACGGTCGTTTCTGACCCACGATGCGGCCTTTGTTCCATGCAGGGCGAAAGGGTGCGAATGGCTGGTAAGTTTGGCGTTTGCATGAATGATTCTCCGATCCGCCATGCCTTCCCACAACGACAACCCGACGTTGACCACGCCAACATATCACATGATGCTGCGCTGCCTCCGAAGTCTGGAATAAGCCCAATGTGGACGTTCGGATGCAGTACAAAACCAGATACTGTTGAACTCAAAACACTGTATGTGACTTCAAGTGGAAACACGAAGAACGCCACGTTGTTAAGTTCACGAAACTATCCAGTTAGCCTGAAAATTAGACGCTCCTTCTAAAGGCAGCTTCCAACCAAGCCTGAATGACTTGAAAAATCTGATCTATGCGTAAAACTCAAAGCATGAGTGTGTATTTTGATGAAATGTTCAACGGCGATGGGTCACTCAGAGGTCCATACGAAGAGATCGGCCGCTGGTTCAACGCGGAAGACGTATCACGACTGAGGGCGAAACAGCGCGAAGCCGAAGAGGTTTTCAGGCTGACGGGCATAACTTTTAACGTCTACGGCAAAGCCGAGGCTGAGGAACGCCTTATACCGTTTGATATCGTGCCACGAGTCATTTCAGCGCGCGAATGGCAGCGGCTGGAACGCGGTATCGAACAGCGGGTGCGGGCAATCAACGCATTTCTCCACGACATTTATCACCGTCAGGAAATAGTCCGGGCCGGGCGTGTGCCGGCTGAGATGATTGCCGGAAACGAAGCGTTCCTGCCGCAGATGCTTGGCGTCTCACCGCCCGGTCAGGTTTATACGCACATTGTCGGCGTCGATCTGGTGCGAACCGGCCCAGACGAGTTTTTCGTTCTGGAAGACAACGCCCGAACGCCATCCGGGGTCAGCTATATGCTGGAGAACCGGGAGACGATGCTAAAGATGTTCCCTGAGCTTTTTAGCGCGACCAACGTTCGGAATGTTTCTGACTACCCCCGCAATCTAAGACGGTCGCTGGCAGCCTGTGCACCGGCTTGTGCAGACGGGGAACCCACTGTCGCGGTATTAACCCCGGGCATCTATAACTCGGCTTACTACGAACATGCGTTCCTCGCAGATCAGATGGCCGTGGAATTGGTCGAAGGTCACGATCTGCGGGTTGTCGACGGACGTGTCTGCATGCGCACCACCAGAGGCTATACACCCATCGACGTGCTTTATCGCCGGGTTGATGACGACTTCCTGGATCCGCTGAACTTCAACCCTGATAGCGCATTGGGCGTGCCAGGCATTTTGGACGTATACCGCGCTGGCGGCATCACGATCGCCAACGCGCCGGGAACAGGCATAGCCGATGACAAGGCTATTTATTCCTACATGCCCGAGATCGTTGAGTTCTACACGGGCGAGAAGCCTCTGCTTCAGAATGTTCCTACCTGGCGGTGTAGCGACCCCGACTCTTTGTCTTATGTACTGGACAATCTTTCCGAGCTTGTAGTGAAAGAAGTGCACGGGTCTGGCGGCTACGGGATGCTGATCGGCCCGACTGCCAACAAGAAAGAGATTTCAGCTTTCCGCGACAAGCTCATATCGAGGCCAGCGAACTATATTGCTCAGCCGACATTGTCGCTTTCGACGGTGCCGATCTTCGCGCGTTCTGGGCTGGCCCCCAGACATGTCGATCTGCGTCCTTTCGTTTTGGTTTCACCCGAAGGGGTCAAGATCACCCCCGGCGGCCTGACCCGCGTGGCTCTTAAGAAAGGGTCGCTGGTCGTGAATTCAAGCCAGGGTGGCGGGACCAAAGACACCTGGGTTCTGGAGGACTGACCATGCTGGGAAAAACTGCTGGTGGGTTGTTCTGGATGTCCCGGTATCTTGAGCGAGCGGAAAATACGGCGAGGCTGCTTGAAACAGGTCAGAGAATGGCGTTGACCCGTACCAAAAACTCTGCCGAGGAATGGGGTTCGGTTCTAAAAACGGCCGGTGTTCTGGATGGGTACCACGCTAAGTATGACGAGATTTCAAAGGACAATGCGGTCGATTGGGTGCTGCGTGACGCTGATAACCCATCCTCGATCAAGTCGGTTATCAAGCAAGCCCGAGACAACGCGCGCCTTGTTCGGACAGCGCTCACCCATGATGTCTGGAGCGCAGTGAACTCCACCTGGATGCAGATCGACGAGGTGATGAAACGACGCGTGAATGAGCGGGACTTACCTGCAACGTTGGAACTCATTCGACAACAGGCGGCTCTGGTCCGTGGTGCCACTTTGGGGACCATGCTGCGTAACGACATTTTCGATTTCACCCGCATCGGGACTTTTGTCGAACGGGCGGACAATACTGGGCGCATTTTGGACGTGAAGTACTATGTTCTTCTGCCCACAGCCTTCTCGGTCGGCTCATCACTGGACAACATCCAATGGGAAAGCATTCTCCGTTCCGTCGGCGCTGGTGGAGGGTATCGGATGACCCATGGTGAGAAAACTCGGCCGTCTGATATTGCTCAGTTTTTGATACTGGATCAGCGGATGCCTCGCAGTTTGCACTTCTGCTGCAGAAAGATTCAGGAAAACTTGTCCTACCTGAAGAAAGACTACGGCTTTGCTGGGCCTTCGTGCGAGGCATCAAATGCTCTCTACAAGAAATACCTGGATCAGAAAATTTCCGATATTTTTGAATTCGGTCTGCATGAGTACATTCAGGATTTTCTGACCGATCTCGGCAATTTGAGCCGTCAGATCGAGATTGATTACAGGTTCTACGAGTAGCCAATGAAACTGCACATTCGACACGAGACACGATACGATTTCGACGCGCCGGTTCCCTTCGGTCTGCAACAGCTGCGGAAAACACCAAAGTCATTTCGAAACCAGAGCATTGTGAGTTGGAGCACCCAGATCACCGGTGGGCATAAAGAGCTGACATTTGAAGACTACCACCGCAACACGGTGGAATTGATCAGTTTCGAAACAAACACCCAAAGCATCTCGTTGATCTCCGAAGGCATTGTTGAAGTGAAAGACACGCACGGCGTTCTGGGGCGTCACGAAGGGTCGACGCCCTTGTGGTTATTCAAAAGAAGCACTCCGCAGACATCGCCGGGGAAAAGAGTTGCAGAGCTGATAAGCGCATTGCCCAACGGCGAACCGCTGGAGCAGATGCATACACTGTCCGAAAGAATTCGAGCTACGGTCTCGTACGAAATTGGAAGTTCACACCCGGGCTGGAGCGCAGAAGATGCCCTCAAAGCCGAGCGCGGCGTGTGTCAGGACCATGCGCACATCTTCATTACCTGCGCCCGACAGCTCGGAGTGCCAGCACGCTACGTCTCGGGCTACTTGATGATGAACGAAACGGAGCTGCAGGACGCGACCCATGCCTGGGCCGAAGTTCATTTGGACGGGCTTGGGTGGGTCGGATTTGACGTCTCAAACGGGATTTCGCCAGATGATCGATACGTACGCGTCGCAACCGGTCTGGACTATGCCCAAGCCGCCCCGGTAATAGGGAACAGAATTGGGACAGCGGGCGAGCAATTGACAGTGCAGTTGCAAGTCGCACAGCAATAACGGAGACATGAATGACCTATGCTGTCGGCATGCGGTTGAACCGCGGGTTGGTATTTATGTCCGATACGCGCACGAATGCCGGCGTCGACAATGTTTCAACCTTCAACAAGATGTTCAACTGGACAGTCGAAGGTGACCGGTCGATCATAATCCTAACGGCCGGAAACCTGGCCACTACTCAGGCAACGATAAGTCTCCTAGAAGAAAGAACAAAAGCGCCGGCAGATCGTTCACCATCGATCTTAGAAGCACCGACAATGTTTCAAGTTGCGCAACTGGTCGCGGCTACGCTGAACGACGTCATCGAGGAGCATGCCCGGTCCGGTCAGCAAGCTGACAGCGCTTTTCACGCGACGCTCATTGTTGGAGGCCAGATCAAGGGCGGTCCGTCTCGCCTGTTTTTGATCTACCCTGAAGGCAATTTTATCGAGGCCGGCGACGACACCCCGTTCTTTCAGATCGGTGAGACAAAATATGGCCGTCCTATTCTGGTGCGAGCCTACGATCCGGAAATGAGTTTTCCAGAAACCGTGAAACTCTTGCTTGTCAGTTTTGACTCCACAATTAAGGCCAATCTGTCTGTCGGGGCGCCGCTCGACCTGCTTCTCTACGATGAAGACAGCCTTGATGGCGGTACGCGGTCAAGATTCGAAGCTGACGATCAGTACTTTCGCAGTGTTTCCGATGGATGGGGTGACGCGTTAAAATCGGCCTTGGCCAAACTTCCAGAATACAGATCGGGGCGAAGATCAAACGATTGAGCGTCCGCTTTGTCCGCGGTCCAGACGTCTGCGATAACTAAAACCGAGCAAGTGCAACGAATAGCAGCAGTGCGGGTTGCGACTGCGGCATCCAGCCAATGGGTTTAATGTCGGCAATGGGTCGTGAGTGGGGGTCCGAAGATCGCCTCCCACACGTTATCCTGCACCACCTCCGATGTCTGTTTTGAGCCCATCTTGTGAATTTGACTTTCTCGCTGCGCACGCTTGCAGCAAAGATATTTCTGCACACGCTCCAAATTGGATTTTGCAGGGCGGCGAGAAATCCAGCCGTTCTCCTGAACGAATGCATATCCCAATTGGAATTATCGCCATCAAGGTTCTTCCGGGCTTTCTCAAGCGCCTTCCCGAGATAATGATTGGGGTGTCTATCGTAGCCACCCAAAGCAATACGAGGAAACAACCTACCGATATTCTCTGGACAACTTGGCTCTACAATCGTTGCCCTTTTGGTAGCTTCCCGGAGTAGCTGACAATCCTGTGCGCCAACGATCATTACATCTCTTATTCCGGCTTCTGTCTTGCTCTGAGGGATGCTGATTTTGATGTGATCCCCTCTGTCTTTAATGTCCTTCATGTACCTCGAGCAGATTTCATTGAGCCTGCATCCAGTGACCTATAACAGTCTTACTGTGGCGTACATCCCGAACTGATATTTGAGGCCATTGTTGCCAGCGATGTACTGCAGTTTTTGAGTTTCATCTCTAGTGACAGGCCTCAGTTTCTTAACACGTAAGTGTTTCTTCTTTCTTTTTCCTGCCACACGCCTCATGAGAGAGCCAAATAGGTTCCGCATATCGGGATCAACCAAACCCCCGTGATTCAGCACACGCCAATAAGAAGCCAAGCATGATTGGCATGTTCGAAGAGAGCGACCTGAGAGTGCTAGCCCAGTTCGCTTTGAGGGAGTGGCCTTAAGGTTCTCAATGAAGCTCAGTGCCAGAGAGCGGTTTATTTCCGTGACCTGTGTGTTTCCAGAGTACGCCTCAAATGTCCTAAGATTTTGGCGGTATCTGACCCTCGTGCTGTTACTTATCCCGTCCGCTTCAGCCATCCACCTGTCGGCGGTATCTCCCACAGTATTCCCCTGCTTCGGTTTATTAGGGCCAACAACTTGAGACGCTGTTTGTCCTTCGGTGATCGCTTAAATGATTCCTTCAAAGACTCTTGGACGGCGCTTCAATGCTTCGGCTAGGTCCTGAGTTCCTAACCCTCGGACGATCTCTCGTTTGCCATCAATGTCTTGGTACTCAGTCGGTACAGCCACCCTGAGAGCGTACCCTTTGCCTCTGAGGAACAATCCTCTGGGTAGTCCAACACGGTGTTGAGGTTTCGATTCCCGTACATTCATCCTCAAATAGTCTCCAAGTTCTCGTTACAAGACCCTGAGTAAACCATTGAAAATGAAGGGAATGGTGGGTGATGAGAGACTCGAACTCCCGACATCTTCGGTGTAAACGAAGCGCTCTACCAACTGAGCTAATCACCCGTGACGGTGCATTTAGCCAAGCCAGCGCCCGGGTGCAAGAGGGTCTGGAAGAATTTATTTGATCAAGCTGTCATCTCGTTCACTGCGGCTAGCAATTGGGCGACTTCTTGTTCGGTGTTATAGTGACAAAGCGATATGCGGATGCAGTCGTTCAGCCCCAACGGGGTCAGAACGTTGCCGCTGTAGTGATCGGCTTTGCGGATGTGGGTACGGATGCCCTGGTCATTCAGGCGTGTCACAACATCGGCAGAGGGGATATCCCGCACGACAATTGAAACCAACCCTTCGCGGGCAGGGTTGTTTGCGCCGCCAAGAATTGAAACGTGCTCCATATCGCGCAGGCCTGGCAGATTGCCGATGCCGTTGATCATTGCATCTGTCAGATGCGATTCGTAGGCATGGATGGCGCGGCCAGCAGCCTCGATCCGGGCGCGGCGGTCCGTGTGGTCCGAGACCCGGTCGCCCAGCCACTCGAAATAAGCCACCACGTCGGACATGGTCGCGTAAGAACCGGTGTCGCGGGTTCCGAATTCCCACCCTTCTGACGGGGCGTCGATCAATTGGTCGTGGGGAAGGGCGGTCAGCCGGTCCGATATCCATGCAATGCCATACCCGTGGCGCGAGAACACTTTGTAGGGTGAGATTGCATAACCATCGACATTGTAGCTGTTGATATCCAACTGCCCGTGAGCCGCGTGCTGAATACCGTCCACAATGATGAAACACTCGGGCGAGACCTCACGAATGGCCCGCGCGATGGCTGCCACATCCATCCCCATACCTGTGACCGGCGAGGCGTGAACGATCGTGGCGACACAGACATCCGGAGTCATCGCAGCCCGGAATGCCTCGGCGGTGACGAGACCTGTATCGTTGTCGTGCTGGACGTTCACATAGTCCAGCCCAGCAACGGCAGCCCAGCGGTGGGCGGCGCTACGACTGGCGGGATGTTCGATGGAACTGCCGATGACCTTGCCGCCTTTGGGCGCGTTCACGCAGGCGGTGCGGATCATACGAAACAGCAGTTCGGTCCCGCTTTCACCGACAAAAAACTGACCTGAAGGCGCATTCATGAACACAGCTAAATCAGCCTTGGCGGTGTTGATGGTGTCGACAAGCGCATGGCTAGCGACGTTGTCGCGCCCCTGGTTGTCAGGGATAGCGGCGAACTTGGCCGACGTCTCGACCACGGAATTCAACGTCAGGGCCCCACCTGCGTTTTCAAAGAAAATCCGGGGCCCTTGAAAGGGACAGCTTTCGACATGGGCAAAACGCGCGCGTACGGCGTCGATCAAACCTGGGATAGTGTGCAACATGTCGGCTTTCCTGTTCCTGACTCGCGCGCAGCATCCCCGTGACACGTATCAGGATCAAGATCGTTTGCGACATTGTCGCTGAGTCTGTTGACGAAAATGGCTTGGGGCAAGGATTTTCCAGCAATCTCTGCCCTTTGGGTGAACCTGAGGCGCATCGGCGCTTGCACGCCCCCCGGTGCCTCAGATATCCCCAAGAGGACCTTAACCCCGAGGGGCGGGAATGAGATGATCCTGTCACGTCTGCTTCGTGTATTTCTTGCGGCCATCGTTCTGGCTATGTTTACACTGGCTCCGCTGCGCGCGGGGGCAGACGGCATATTGGTTTTTGCAGCAGCCAGTCTGAAGAATGCTCTGGACGAGATCGCTCCGGCGTTTGAGGCACAGACCGGACAAGAGATCACGGTTTCCTATGCGGCTTCCTCGGTTCTGGCGCGTCAGATTCAGCTGGGCGCACCGGCGGATGTATTCATTTCGGCGAATGTCGAATGGATGGATGTCCTGCAGGGCAAGGGCCTGATCGAAGCAAATAAGCGGGTCGATCTGTTGGGCAATGGGCTGGTTCTCATTGGCGGCACCTCGGCCCCCGACATGCACGAGGTGACCCCAGAAACCGATCTGGCGGGGGCTTTGGCCGGTGGGCATCTGGCCATGGCATTGGTCGATGCTGTACCCGCTGGGATCTATGGCAAGGCGGCGCTGCGCAGTCTGGACCTGTGGGATAGTGTTCAGGGGCAAGTGGCGCAAACCGACAATGTGCGTGCAGCGCTTGCTCTGGTTGCGGCAGGAGCAGCCCCCTTGGGCATTGTATACCGATCGGACGCCGTGGTCGAAGACCGCGTTCGCGTACTCGCTGAGTTTTCGTCTGATTTGCACCCTGCGATCATCTATCCGGCTGGTGTGACAACGTCTGCCCGACCAGAGGCACTTGCTTTTTTGGAGCATCTGCAATCGCCCGAAGCGCAAGAAATCTTTGAAAGGCAGGGCTTTTCCCTGCCGGAGCAATAAGCGATGGGATGGTTGGGTCCCGAAGAGCTTGAGGCCCTGAGGCTGTCATTGCGCGTATCCTTTTGGGCCACGCTGGTAACTTTGCCCTTTGGAGTTTTCACTGCTTATGCATTGGCCCGCTGGCGATTTCCGGGACGACAGGTCTTGAACGGGCTCGTGCACTTACCGTTGATCCTGCCGCCGGTAGTCACTGGCTACCTCCTCTTGCTGACCTTTGGCATTCAGGGGCCGTTGGGTCGCGCCCTGTCCGAAGTCGGAATTGTGTTCGCATTCCGTTGGACCGGTGCAGCGCTAGCGGCGGGGATCATGGCATTCCCTTTAATGGTGCGCGCGATCCGGCTGTCGATCGAAGCGGTGGACCCCAAGCTAGAGCAGGCTGGGGCTACATTGGGGGCTTCGCGCATTATGGTGTTTGCGACCGTCACTCTGCCGATGATCCTGCCGGGCGTTATCGCCGGGGCTATTCTGGCCTTTGCCAAGGCGATGGGCGAATTCGGCGCCACCATTACCTTCGTGTCCAATATCCCCGGGCAGACCCAAACGCTGCCGTCGGCGGTCTACGCCTTTCTTCAGGTTCCCGGCGGTGAAGCGGCCGCCACGCGGTTGGTTGTTATATCGGTTGTTATCGCTCTAAGCGCGCTTTTGGCGTCAGAGTTCATAGCCCGCCGTGTCGCAGCAAGGGTGGCCGGGTCATGAGCCTTTCTGTCCGATTGCGGCATGATCTGCCCAACATCAAACTGGATCTCAATTTTGATGCACCGTCCGGCGTGACTGTTTTGTTCGGACGCTCGGGCTCGGGCAAGACGACGGTTGTCAATGCCGTCGCTGGATTGCTCAAACCGACTTCGGGCCGTGTCGCGGTTGATGGATGGGAGCTGTTCGACACCGAGAAACATCTGTGGCTTCCGCCGCATAAGCGGCGTTTGGGTTATGTCTTTCAAGAGGGGCGGCTGTTCCCCCACCTGACGGTGCGCCAAAACCTGTCATACGGCCGTTGGTTCGCGCCCAAGGGCGCGCCGCGCGAGAACCCCGACAAGGTGATCGAGATGTTGGGGATCGGCCATCTGCTGGACCGCCGTCCTGCTGGCCTTTCCGGGGGCGAGAAACAGCGCGTGGCGATTGGCCGGGCCTTACTGGCCAGCTCGCGCCTGATTTTGGCAGACGAGCCGCTGGCGGCGCTGGACGATGCGCGCAAGGCCGAGATCCTGCCCTATTTCGAACGCCTCAGGGATGAGGTTTCGGTGCCCATTCTGTACGTCACACACTCTGCCGCCGAGGTGGCGCGCCTTGCGACGTCGGTTGTGGCGTTACAAGACGGAAAAGCAGTACGACACGGGCCAGCCTCAGAAGTGCTGGCCGACCCATCGGTTGCGCCTGCGGGTATTCGCGCGGTCGGGGCGGTGCTGCAAGTGCGGGTTGCCAAGCACCATTCCGATGGTCTGACCGAGTTGAACGCGGGCGGGACAAGCCTGTTCCTGCCGCGTATTCCGCATCAGATTGGCGATGACCTTCGAATCCGTATCCCCGCCCAAGAGGTCATCTTGTCCAACAAACGGCCCGAGGGTTTGTCGGCGCTGAATATGCTGGAAGGTACGGTTGACACCATTCGCGCAGGCGAAGGTCCGGGGGCGATCGTTTCAGTGAAAACTCCGGCGGGATCTGTTCTTGCTCGCATCACTCGCCGTTCGGTCGACGCGCTGGGCCTGCAACCGGGCCAGCTTTGCTATGCGGTAATCAAGACGGTTGCGCTGGCACCACAGAATGTGGGCGGGCGTGTGATTAGCGAATAGCACGTTGTGGTGCGGGAACTTTACTAGACTGTGATGTTGTCTATGCTTTGTTCTGCGGTGTTTAGTGTGAAAGGGTAAGGGATTATGCGGTTTCGGAAAATGCCTGCCATTGCGGCGATTGTATTGTTGCCAGGGGTTGCTCAGGCGATCGGTTTCGGAGTGAATCTTAATCCTGCGGTTCGGGTTGAAGTGGCGGACAAAGGCAATGGCATCTACGAGGTATCAACCCGAGGGACCACGGCGCCGGTCGCGTATTGGTGCGGTATTGGGGATTATGCGATCCGAACACTCAGAACCAAGGCGACCCAGCGGATTTACATCACGCGTGCCTATGAAAAACAAACCCGGACGGTTCAGTTTTCACTGACCCCACCAGAAGGGGTCGATACCACTCCGGGATACTCGGTCACGGTCAAACGTGTGGGCGAGAACCTGTCGGCGGGATCCGCGCAGACCTATTGCTATGACAATTTCCTCGATTTCGGATTCTGAGGCCCTAAAGGCTTTGCTGGGATTCATCACGACTGAATGACGCTTTTGTGTTTTGCCAGCGCTTTGCGGTTCAACAACGCTGCGTAGTCAAGGGATGCGGCCAATGAGGGCTGCTGTGACTTGCGCAGAGGTAATCGACCGTGAAACTCTTTAAATGTATGCCTTTAGCTTTTGCGCTGCTTCTCTGTGCGGAAGCTCAGGCGGATCAGCCGGGTATTGGTATATTCCCCACCTTTCAAGTTCACGTGACGCCATTACAAACGGGCAATTTTGAAGTTAATGTGGTCGGGTCATCAGTTGCGTTGGCGTATTGGTGCGGGATTGGGGACTATGCGATCAGGACACTGGGAACTGAGTCGACCCGGCGTATCTATCTTTCAAAGCCATATGAGCCCGGTATTCGAACCGTAGAGTTTTCCCTGGACCCGCAAGTTGAGCCCGACACGACATCCAAACATTCGATCACCGTGAAGTATGTGGGCGAAAATTACTCGGCATCCAAGGCTGAAAGCTATTGTTACGACGCTGTTCTGGATATCAGGATGAAGAAGTAATCACACCCATTTCGCCAGTGGAGGCAGGCTCATCAAAACGGCATCTGGGTCGTGGCCGGTTTCCAGTCCGAACTTGGTGCCTCGGTCGTAGACAAGGTTGTACTCGGCATACAGACCACGATGCACCAGTTGAGTGTTTTTGTCTGGATCATCAAACCCATGCACCCGGCGCTTTTCGACCAAGGGCAGGAAGGCGGGCAAAAAGGCGCGGCCGATATCCTGCGTCAGTGCGAAATCGGCGCTCCAGTCGCCGGTACAGTAGTCATCCATGAAGATGCCGCCCACACCGCGCGCGCGTTTGCGGTGCGGGATGTAGAAATACTCATCCGCCCAGTCCTTGAGGCGCGGGTAATGCGCCGGCCCATGCGGGTCCAAATGCGCCTTTTGCGTGGCGTGGAAATGGGCGGTGTCGTCGTCATATTCGATACACGGGTTCAGGTCAGACCCGCCGCCGAACCACCAGGCGTGGGGCGTCCAGAACATACGGGTATTCATATGCACCGCTGGTACGTGCGGGTTCTGCATATGCGCCACAAGCGAAATGCCCGAGGCCCAGAAGCGCGGGTCTTCGGTCATGCCCGGAATGCCTTTGCGCGCAGCCATAGCCTGCTGCGCGCGATCGCCCAGCGTGCCGTAAACGGTCGAGATATTGACGCCCACTTTCTCAAACACGCGCCCGCCGCGCATCACCGACATCAAACCGCCGCCCGCATCTGATCCGTCGTCTGATTGGCGGGTGGTTTCCTTCACTTCGAAGCGGCCGGGGGTGGCGTCGGAAAACGGCCCAGTGTCGTGGCTGTCTTCCAGGGCTTCGAACGCAGTTACGATCTGGTCGCGCAGGGTGCGGAACCACGCGGAGGCGGTGGATTTTTCGGTGTCAAACATGGGGTCAGTGCGCCGGTGCTGCGACGGGGTCCAGCAGGGTGCGACCTCCGTCAATGGTCAGGATTTGCCCGGTGATGAAACCTGCCGCGTCCGAGGCCAGAAACTGCGCCGTCTCGGTCAGTTCGGTGGGGGCGGCAATGCGGGCCAACGGGGTGTGCTTTTCGATATCGTCTCGGAAATCGCGGTTTTCCTTGAGCGTTGACTGCAACGAGGCGCTCATGACCGAACCCAGCGCGATCGAGTTCACGCGGATGCGGTGCGGGGCGAAAGCCACGGCCAGTGACCGCGTCATCTGATCCAGCGCAGCGGTCGAGACGGAATAGGCCATCAGATCCGGATGTGTTCGACGTGCGGCTATCGAAGACAGGTTGATAATCGATCCGGCAGGGCCGTCTCCTTCTCCGGATTGTTTGATCATGCGTTTGGCGACAGCCTGGCTGAGACGCAGGGCTGGCATCAAATTCTGATTCAGCAGGGTCTTGACCGAGTCGTCATCTGTATCCAACGGATCGGACGGGATAACCTGCCGCGACCCGTTGATCAGGATATCCACCTGATCAAAGGCGTCTATCGTGGCGGAAAGCAGGTTTGCGATGGTTAGCTTTTCCCGTAAATCGCCGGCGAAAAAGCGGATATTGCTGTCGTCGGCTTGCTCGCCCAACTCGTCGGTCAGCCGCTTTTCATCCATGTCGGCAAACATCACATTGGCACCCGCATCCGCGAAGTGCCGCCCAATGGCCAACCCGACGCCATTGGCGCCACCGGTGACGATGGCGGTCTTGCCTGCTATGGAAAAGGACATGCGTTGTCTCCCTGAGTTGCGCGCAGATTAACCGGGATCACCGCCGAGGGCGAGAGGCATGGAACACCTTGAACCGGTTGTCGCCAGTGACTTCGTCGACGCGCGAGAAAGCTTCGTTCAGCGTGGTTTCGTAAGGCAGGTGGCGGTTGGCCACCATCCACAGCTCACCATGTTTTGCCAAGTTACGTGCGGCGGATCGAATAAAGCCCTGACCCAGCGCGGGGTCTGCGCTGCGCGAAGTGTGAAAGGGTGGGTTCATAACGACCGCGTCCAGCCCCTCGGGTGCGCGCCACGTTACCGCGTCGGCCCAGTGAAAAGTCGCCCGGTCATCGGTGATATTGGTCTTGGCACAAGTCAGGGCGATGTGGTCGGCCTCAACCAAGTATAGGGCGCGTAACCCCTGTTTTTGCAACACGTTGGCAGACAGATACCCCCAGCCCGCACCCAGATCCGCCACCCGTGCGCCCAATTTTGCGGGCAGGACGCCCAGCAACAGGGCCGAGGCCGGGTCCACTCCGTCCGCCGAAAACACACCGGGCGCGGTCGTAAACCCGTCCACCATTTGCCCATGGGGCGCGGCCCAGTCGGCGAAAGCCTCTGGATCAGAGGCAAACCAGAAGATTTTGCCATGCGCTTTGGAAATTGGCCCTTCGACCGGCACACGCTTTCGGATGTCCTTCAGCAGGCTGTCCACCCCATCGGTTTTGGCCCCGTCCACCACAACCGTACCCTTGGCGCGCAGGCAGGCTTGTTGAACAAGGCTGCGGGCCAAAGCTTTTGCGCGGGGCAGGAATATCACCGCATCCTGGCATGGATCACGGGTCTCGGGGATAACGTCAAAACCTTGTGCCGCGAAATGATCATGGAACGGTTTGAAGGGCTGTACCACCTGCGTATCGCGAGGCAGTTGGGACAGGTCATGGGCTGGTGTCGGCCCGATCACCGTCAGCGGCTGTGACAGCGAAAGGCCGCTGTTCAGGGCAAGATCAAGGCGAGGGGACATACGCGTTCGTTGGAAGAGCAGACGCTACTCTTCGCGTTCCATTGTGCATTGCAGGGGGTGCTGGTGTCGGCGAGCAAAGTCCATCACCTGACCCACTTTGGTCTCGGCGATCTCGTGGCTGAATACGCCAACCACGGCGACGCCTTTCTTGTGCACGGTCAGCATGATCTCGAACGCTTCGGCGTGGGTCATGCCGAAAAAGCGCTCCAGCACGTGCACAACGAACTCCATCGGGGTGTAGTCGTCATTCAGCAGCAGCACCTTGTAGAGCGGCGGGCGCTTGGTTTTAGGGCGCGTTTGAATTAGGACGGACGAGTCGCCGTCGTCGTCCGAATTGTCAGACATCATCCAAGGGTTTTCAAACATTGCGCGCAAAAGTCCGATTCAGGCTTCGGTTTATCTGAGCGGTTATATAACGTCCTAGGGGCCAGAGAAAAGAGCCAGCAGGACGTAATCGCAATGGAAGACAAGCTGACCATCGTTGGGTTTGATGCTGATGACACGTTGTGGCACAACGAACGGTTCTTTCAACTGACGCAGGCCTATTTCGCCGATCTGCTGGCGGACCATGCCGATCGGGATCATCTGATGGATCGTCTGCTTGCTGCAGAAAGACGCAACATCCGACACTATGGGTATGGAATCAAAGGCTTCATTCTGTCGATGATCGAAACCGCGATCGAGGTCACCGAAGATCGTGTACCGGCTTCGGTCATTCGTCAGTTGATCGACGCGGGGCAAGACATGTTAGCCCATCCGATCGAACTGCTGCCCCATGCCCGCGAAGCGGTCGAAGCAGTCGGGGCGACTCACAAGGTTGTGCTGATCACCAAAGGCGACCTGATTGATCAAGAAAGGAAGCTGGCGCAATCTGGTTTGGGCGAGCTTTTTGACGAGGTCGAGATCGTTTCGGAGAAAACGGCTGAAACCTATCATGAAATATTTGCGCGCCATGGAACCGGCCCTACCCAAGCGATGATGGTTGGCAATTCGATGCGATCCGACGTCGTGGCTCCGATCGAGGCTGGCTGCTGGGGGGTCTACGTCCCCCATGGGCTGGTCTGGGAGATCGAAAAAGCCGAAGTCCCCACCTGTTCGAACCGGTACAAGGAATTGCGGGATCTGGGTGAGTTGGCGAGCCTTGTTCGCACGCTTGCATGATGTTGCCGAATGGTCCCAGTTACAAAAAATTGAATAGGCTATGTGCGGCGGCACCAGATCGGAGGACGATTTGGTGGTTGAGGTGCGCAGGTCGACCATATGTTGTGGGTGACTGCGCGCCGAAAGAAAGATCGAATTTACCAGCTTTCGGTTTATTTCGGACGTTCTCTGTGTTAGCCTTACGGGTAATAAAATAAATTAATTGCTGACCGGGAAAACCCGGCGGCCCGAGGTAGACAGAGGCAAAGATCGTGCAGGTTCGGCGGACAGTTCCGGCCCGAATGGGCTTATTTCTTTTAGCATTCGTGTGGCTGCTTTCTTTTGCGCCGTTGCAATCGGTTGCCGCGCCCTATGCGGCGATGGTGATTGACGCGCGCACGGGTGAGGTTTTGCATTCGCGCAACGCGGATACCCGACTTCACCCGGCTTCGCTGACCAAGATGATGACGCTCTATATAGCGTTCGAGGCTGTCCGGAATGGTGAGATCGAGTTGGATACGCAGGTACGTATCACCAAAGCAGCTGCGGCAGAGCCTCCGTCCAAGCTAGGGTTGCGCTCGGGTCAGCGGATTGCGTTTAGGTACCTGATCCGCGCGGCCGCCGTGAAATCCGCCAATGACGCGGCGACCGCTATCGGGATTGCCATTAGTGGATCCGAGGCCGCGTTTGCACGTCGTATGACGCGCACCGCTAAAGCTATGGGTATGAGCCGCACAACCTTCAAGAATGCGCATGGATTGACCGAGTCCGGCCACTTGTCGACCGCGCGGGACATGACGACGCTGGGGCGGCATCTCCTGTATGACTATCCGCAGTATTACAACCTGTTTTCACGTCAATCGACTCATGCAGGGATCAAAACGGTTCCGAACACCAACCGCCGCCTTTTGGCCGCCTATAAGGGTGCCGATGGGATCAAGACAGGATACACACGAGCGGCGGGCTTCAATCTGGTAGCCTCGGCCAAGCGTAAGGATGAGCGGATCATCGCGACCGTCTTCGGCGGAAAATCTGGTGCATCGCGCAACGCCAAAGTGGCTGAGTTGCTGGATATGGGCTTCCGTCGCGCTCCATCCCGTGCGCCTATCCGTAAACCTGCCCGTCCGGCTTACGCTGGAAATGTGGGCCTGAATGCGCAGGTCGCGCGCCTAACCACTGCGCCAACGGCCAGCCTGCGGCCCGTGTTGCGCCGCGCAGCTGCAGTTCAAGTCGCCGGAACAGTTGCCGCAGCAGCCGCAAAAGACGAGAGCAGAATTCAGAATGGAATCGCAGCGGCAATCGCAGCGGCTGATATCCAGACCCCGGATGACGGAACGGTGCGCCCGGCACCTCGTCCTGATGATCTGGTTCTGGCGTCGACCAACCCAGCTGCTCAGCCAGAGCCGGAAAGGGAAATTGTCACCCGTCTTTCTACCTCGGGCGGGCATCTTTGGGGTGTCAATGTAGGTCGCTATACTACACGATACGAGGCCGAGAAGGTGCTGCTGAAAACCGCTTTGGCCGAAATGACCACTCTGGAAGGAACCTTACGCAAGGTGAATCAAAGCTCACGAGGTTTCGATGCGACGTTCCAGGGCATGACCCGCGAACAGGCCGATCTGGCTTGCCGCAGGTTGCAGGCCCGAAATGTCACGTGTTTCATGATTGGGCCGTCATAAGACCCGACATTCTCTCTCCTGATTGGATGGGGTTGCGAAGGAACTCCCAGCCTTTTTTTCGGAGTTTGGCTCACGTGAGAACATCCCGCGACGCGTTTGCCATTTTCGGGACATTCGTGTCCCAGAGCGTTTCGGAGATGCTTGCAGGCTTTAGTCGAACACATGACCGTGCTGGTACTGCTCATCCTGACCGGCGGCGGCGGTTAACGCGGCGACATTGTCCTTGGTGAAAAAGCCATCATATTTGTGGCAGCGTTCAATGTATTCCGTGATCAGCAGCGTGTTTTTTGAGTGTTTTGAGAATATCTGCTTGAGGTTCGGATCGTCTTTGCACTCGCCTACTACATGGGCCAGAAACGGCACGCCTTTGTCTTTGAGGGTGTTTACCACGAAATCCACATTCTTTTCACCCGCGCCATGATCGCCATCCTGAATCTCGACCGCCATGTGATGTAGGCGACGGCCGAAATTCCGGACAAAATCCTCGGTCGGCATTGGCAGTTTGGCAAAGGAATTCACGAAGGACGGCGTGTTGTTGGCGGTGAACACTTTGGCAGGTGATTTCTTGTCGTCATCTACGTTTGGGTTTCGGTTCACATTGGTGGACGAATTCATGTCGAAGATGTTGTACGCGCCCCAGAAATAGTAGGGCACCATCGTCAGGAACTCGAGGATCGCGTCCTCGCGTTCTCCGGCAAGAACACGCGTGGCGAGGTGATCAATACCTAGCATGAGCGGTGCGATATTGCTGTCAGCCCCAAACGCGGCAGCCTGATTCAGACGAGCTTGCTCACTGTCGCTCAATAGAACACGGTCGCCCAGACCGAGGCTATCCGTGTCGTTGAAGTCCAGATTGGAATAGCCAACCCGATTGCAGGTGAAATCCGAAGGTGTAGTGAACTGAAAACCCAGCAGCGTATAGAACGGGTTTTCGGTGTCGCCTGAATACTCGAACCGAATATTCTGATCCTCCAGCGTTTGGGTCAACGCAGCTAGGTCCGACGCGCCGAAGACCTCTCCGACATATCGGGTTTGCGGAGTCTTTCGGGCCAGCGGATACATGCGATTGATACGGGGAATAAAGTCTTCGAAAGCTGGGCTGAGCGGTGCCATCACGATCAGGGCAGGGTAGTCGGAATGTGAATGCAGGACCGAGAATTTATGCGTGCGCCCCAGATAGCTGGCTGTGTGGCGATAGGGCGTCATTACGTAAAGCTCGACCAGTGTGTCAAACAGCGCATCGGATTCGACCTGTATCACGATGGCCTTCATCGCCCCGACCAGATCGGCAACGCCCGAGCTGGCGCGGCGTTCGTAGATTTTTGGCAAATACTCGTTGAAGAAGTCCGAGTTTTTCTTGTCGCCGCGGGGTTCGTAGGACATCAGATCAAAAGACATAAAGCTATCTCCTTGCTCCTGCGCATTGCAGGTGGTGCAGGGTGTTGCCGGGATTGTGGCACTCAGAACATGAACTTGTGGTCATGCTAGGGGCTGAACCTCACCCCGGCAACATCGGCGGTATACGCGTGCTGTCTTAAGCCAATCTGATCAGCGGATGAATTTCGTCACCTCGACCCCGCCTGCAATCAGGTTTTCCCGCACCGAAGCTGCGATTTGCACCGCCGTAGGGCCGTCCCCGTGCAGACATATTGTGTCGATCGAGGTTTCCAGTCGTTTGCCGGATTCGGTGATGATGGCCCCTTCGCGCACCATGTTCAGGATGCGTGGCCCGGCAAGTTCAGGGTCGTGAATGACTGCTCCGGGCAGGCTTCGATCCACCAGCGTTCCGTCGTCATTGTAAGCGCGGTCGGCAAAGATCTCTCCGACCCATTTGCAGCCAAGGTCGCGTACAGCTTCTTCCTGTTTGGTGACGGCCAGCACCATGATGATGATATCGGGATCCACGTCCAGCGCGCCCAGATAACACGCTCGTGCCATATCCACGTCGACCGAGCACATGTTGGCCAACGCGCCGTGTAATTTCAGGTGCCGGACCTGCGTTCCAACGGCCTTGGCCATACCTAAAGCCGCCCCCAATTGATACCGCACCAGATTGCGCAGGGACGCATGGGGGATTTTCATATTTCTGCGGCCGAAGCCCTGCAGATCAGGAAAGCCGGGATGTGCGCCGATACCGACGCCGTTTTCAGCGGCCAGTTTCATCGTCTGCGCCATCACATCCCAATCACCCGCGTGAAAGCCACAAGCGATATTGGCCGAGGTGATGATCCTCAGCAGACTATCGTCATCGCCCATCTTCCAGGGGCCAAAGCTTTCCCCCATATCGGCATTCAGATCGACGCTGGGCATCGGCAAAACTCCTTTAGTCGGTGGCAGAGATCATTCCGTCGATCAATTGGTAGGACAACAGGTCCGGGATGTCATGAGGATTGCGCACCAGCGGTTCGATCTGACTGTTTAGCCGGATCAGGTCGGCAGAGTGGCGGGCCTGTAGCGTCGCAGCCTCCTCAAGCGTCACGAATTCGAACCGAATTTCAGCACCAGCTGGCGTTTGTGCCGCCCGAGGGATGTCGCAAGGCAAGACCGTGGCGATACGTGGGTAACCCCCAGTGGTCTGGCATTCCGGCAGCAGGATAAACGGGTTTCCAGTGCCGGTCATTTGGATGTCGCCGGGTGTGATGATCTCGGATAGGATATTAAGCTGCCCTTTTGCCGCAAATCCGGGTCCGTGGCTTTCCAATTGCATCCCCATGCGGTTGGCCCTTGCACCGCGCGTAAAGCTGGTGGCGGCAAACCGGTCCAGAGTACTTTGATCAAACAGGGATGTCTGAAAACTGGCGACTACATGCAAAAGTCCGCCCGAGAACCTGTCCTTTGGTCTTAACTTCCAACCAGCACGCCCCGCGCCCTTGGGGCTATTCAGCATGTCATCTTGCTGAACAACTCGCCCAATCTTCGCGGTCAGATGCGTTGAGCGGGACCCCAAAAATTCTGGCACGTCTATACCGCCACCAAGATGAAGGTAGCCATAGCTGCCACGCAGCGCAGCTCCGATCACCAATCGTTGCCCGGCCTCGATCTGATGAGAGGCATTCCACGGCACGGGACTTCCATCAATACTGGCCTGCATCGGTGCGCCAGTGAGGGCAAAATATGTGCTTTGGGTCGCTTCGAACTCTCCACCCATGCCCGCCATTTCCAACGCTGCAAGTTCCGGGCTCTGGTCCAACAACGCAGCCCCTTCGTGCAGGGCAAGGATGTCAGCAGCCCCGGATCTGGACAAACCTTGATCCAGATATCCAATACGTCCCTGGTCCTGAATTGTGCAGGCTGGGCCGATGCGCAGAACGGTCAGAGTCACTGCTTGATCTCCTGACAAGTTGCGCCGCCCGTGCCGTCGGCGTTGTTTGCGCGGATATCCTCCAACGCGTCTCGGGAAATCGGCACGAACTGCATTTCGTCGCCGGGGCGCAGGGCAAAGCTGTGTTCTGCTTCGGGGCGAAAGCATCGGAACGCGGTTTGGCCGACATGCCTCCATCCCGTCGGAGTTGGTCCTGAAAAAAGTACGAACTGCGATATTGCCAGAACCAGCGCGCCCTCGGGCACCATCGGGGTTAAATCCTGAAGTCGGGGTATGTTAAACTCGGGTCTAAGCGGGCCCAGATATGGCTGCCCCGGCGCGAACCCAATCGTCAGGACGCGGACGCGAGTTTCCGACAGGCGACGGATAGCTTCCTCGACGCTTAACCCTGCTGCGTTTGCCGCGTCGCCAAGCTGGGGTGCAAGCTCACCACCGTATACTGTTGGAACGCGCCAGAACCTGCGTCCCATGGGCATGGGCGCAGAGTACCAGTCTTGGTGGCCCAAAGCCCCGCGTACCCTGGCATCGAGGTCGGCATGTGACAAACGTTTGGTATCGAACCGTATATAAGCGGATGCCAAAGTGGCCGAGGTTTCAAGTACGCCTTCCCAGTTTTCGCTGTCGATGAGATCGCGAAACGCCAAGGCTGCCCGGTTCGAGGATTCTTCCATTGTGTCACCAAAGGAAACCAGCAAACCGTCGTATCCGACGGTGCGCACGCGCGGGAATTTATGATCGGGCACTTGGGTCATGGAATTTCGTCAATTCAGCTTGGTTGCCGTGACCTGACCGCATCCGCAGTTGATACGCAAGCATTTGAGCGCGTAGATCCACTTTTGACACGCTGTGGCTGCCGGAATCTCGCTTTTGCGCCGCAGGTTTCGACTCGCAAAGAGACGCACGAGTCGAGAGCTTCTAGTGTCTGTCGGCTTACTGCTCACTATATATAGGGTGTTGTTCGACCCGCCTTGTTGTAATCCCATACCTTGGGCTGTTGTTCGACGCTGAATTGGAGGGAAATGACGTCGAAGGGTGGTGATTAGATCGTTGTTTTAAAGGGAAAAAATAAAAGAATGCAAAAAAAATGGAATTTTTCAAATTTTCTGCTTGCGGCTTTGTGGGGTAGACCTTAGAACCCCCTT
>NZ_WQDY01000019.1 GCF_013033355.1 Ruegeria lacuscaerulensis | reverse complement strand
GCTCGTCAGGCTCATAACCTGAAGGTCGCAGGTTCAAATCCTGCTCCCGCAACCAATACTCTCAGTCAGATATCAAGCACTTAGCGCCCCAAGGGGCGCTTCTTGCGTTTGTGCCGAAAACGTCCGGTGCTACAGCAGTGCTACGCCACGCAGCAAACAACAGCACCGTGGAAGCACTCTGGAAACGCCGAATCGGAAAAGCCGATTCCTTCTGAATTGAAAACCACGCCGCTTCACTGTCAGTGCTGTCAGCGCCACCAACTATTACAGTGATTGTCTGTGCTGCGCTCCATTTCTGTTGTGCAAATCCGGCAAAGAGGCATCTACATCCACAACATACCCCATCAGCGACATTCTGCTTGTACAACTGAACCGCGCAGGGCTAGTTACGCGGTGCAATCTACGGGAGTTTTTAATTTGGCCAAGAGAGATCCAAACAAAACAGCGCGCAACAAAAGAGGCAAAGAGATCACTTCGCAGTTGGCGAAAATGTGGCCGAAGGTCTCTGGGGATAGCGGATATGATAGCCAACAATCCTTCAATGCCCTGATCGGAGGTAAGGCCGCTACTTTCATCGATCTCAAGGAAAAAGTAATAAAGTCGGCTGACGAGTATGTCTCGGAATATTTGCGCGGCTTTAAGAAGGCTCGAGAAACTGATGGTTGGACGGCTGGAGGAACGCCATTCAGTGCTACCACTCTGAAGGCAAACTTCGAAACCCTAACCAAGACGAAAGCGACTAAGGAGTACTTTCTTCTTTTCCTCCAGCGATCGTTCCTGCGCCACTACGATGAGCTAGTTCGAACCCGCCCCTCTGCAACGGACTCGGAGATATGGATTGGCCAGAACAATTGCGACTATGGGCTACTAATAACACCGAGGTTCAATAAGTCTGCAGAGTGGGAGAACGACAAGAGTGAAATCAGGCATTTTCCAAAGCTATATTGGACAATAGGCCATGTTATAACTACCGGTTTGGTGGTTCAAGGAGATCCTACACCGATCAACTTTAACGGAATAGAAGAATACCTCAATTTCTTTACCAAGGTGTTGGTGCGCCCCTCCGGGTCTAAGTACGAAAAGGAGATCGCAACGCTCTACTGTAACTATGTTAGATCACAGAAGAAGCCGGAAGATGTTCCACTCTTGATTCCAGAACTTCGCTACCGAGGAAAAGAAAAGAAGCACAAATACAGGTTAGATTTCTGTGTGATTGATCCGGTTACCCTCGAAAAGGTCGGATTCGAGTTGTCACCATGGTCTTCTCACGGTCATATCGCGGGTACGGCGAAGAAGACTCAAAAAGAAATAAACGCGGAAGCTTTGAAAAACTTTGAAAAAGAAGCCAAAAAAATGCGCGAGTATTTCCAAAAGCATAGGATTACAACGCTAATTTATACAGATGAGCAGCTGGTTGATACAGGTAAGATATTTGACGAAGTTTCTGCATACTTGGAGGGTTCCCACGAAGTAACGCAGTTGGAATTCAGCCTCGTTGAGGAGTTTCTGTAGGAGTTTTTAAGACTAGTACGCTCTTTGCTATGTCAGCAGTAAAACATGATATGGGATAGCATCCCCAAGATATTCTTAGAGATGCTAATGGTTGTGCTCGTAGACTGGCTTTTTTTTGCGGGCGGCGACTGCTACTTGCGTATTGTAGGTGATAATCAAACCCTACAAACGTCACGAAGATAGTGAACAAAAGCGCTCGACTCCTGGGATCGGGCGCTTTTGAAATCTTCACCGGTTGGTCAATCCTATCACCCGCATGCCTGCTTTGCCTTCACGGCTGAACGCGATGTTTATGCCCTGACGCCGTAACACGGGCTGTACCCTGCGCAGGGCCGCACCAAACCGCGCCTCAGATCGGGGAAAGCTCTGGCTGTCCTCTGTCAGCGCCGGAAAGCGGTCTCGCAGGGTTTGCTTCAGCTCGGTTGCTGTGCCGCTCCAATGCTGCCGCCCCTCCATCAGAGACAGAATTGCCAGCGCAACCGGGTTGGCCTCAACGGCAGCTTGATCGCTGCGCGCACGATTGGCCGCGTAGGAGTCCAGAAACGCGCCCTGAGTCCAGCCAAGCGAGTCTTCGGCGGCAACCACCCATTTTGCAAAATCGGCCATCCTAGGGGCTTCTGAAAGGCTTACAGAGTCAATTCGACCCAAGGCACGGGAAACCGCATCCAGTAGCGCACCCAGAATGAAGGGCTTGGCCTTGGCAAAATCGCGATTGAACGCGCCCAAGGTTTTGCGCTTGCCGGGTGGGATCACCGGCAGATGAATGCCAATGGCGCGATCTGCCAGATCAGGCCGCGCCGCCAGATCGGGAATGCCGTTCAACAGGCAAGGCCGGGTGGCGTTGAACAGAACCTCGTCGCTGTCGGTGTGCAGCTTGCGGGTGCCAAACCCGCCGCCGGTGGCGATCCGACAGAAGGCGTCCGCCATCATCGGGCGGATGGTTGAAAGGTTATCAAAGCTCAAGACGTGGTTGTGCATCGCGGCAATCACCAAATCCTGCTCGGAATTGGGCGTGCTGCGGGTGCTGGGCTGGGCCGGGTCGATCAGGTCGCGCAGCGTTTGTGCAGTGGTGCTTTTGGCGCTGCCCTGTTCGCCGGACAGGATCAGGATAGGGTAGGGGCCTTTGGGGTGGAAACACCCCAGAACCCACGCCACCAACATGCGGAAATCATCTTCGCTGTCTACGTTCAGAAAATCACGCAATAGATCGATGCCGTGTTCATGCCGTTCCGGTACAGGCAGCGCCTGCATGGCTGGTGAGCGCCGAAACCGTGCGGGCGGGTGGTTGACCACCTGCCAGCCTTCCGAGGTAATCGCCACAGCCTGCCAGTCCGCATCGCCAAGGTCGAGATAGACCGCACGCCCGATTGAGGCGATGCGGCTGGACACAGGGTAAGTCTCGCCTTCGAACCGGGCCACCCCTTCCAGCATCCGGCGCTTGTCGTCCAGCGCAGCATTGGAGGGGGCTTTGCCCTCAGCCCTATAGTGGGCATAGGCCAGATAGTTGCGGAAGGTCGATGATCCGACAGGCCAGTGCTCAAAGTGACCCTTGGCCTGTATAGTTACATAAGGCTCACCCTGCGGTGTGTTCCAGAGTTCAAGCCCTTCCACGAGGGCTGCGCTATCTTCCTTATGTATAGGTGCAGTCTCGTCCCTATGTATATGTAACGTATACGGGTCGGGGTTGTTCTTATGATACATAGGGGAACGCGGGTCATTTGCGGCAGGCCCTGTCTGACCAGTCAGGTAAGCGGCGGTTGCATCCGGCAGATCACACGCCACGCTGTTTATCAGGGCATCTATCTCACCATTCCCCCAACCAGCAACAATGGCATCGGCCACGTCCCAGCCTCTATGTATAGGTATAGGGATCAGCCCCGCATGATCATGCGCCTGAATCAGCGCCTCGTTGATCGGCAATATGAGCGGCGTCGCCCTATGTAACGTAACAAGCTCTTCGGCCAGTTTGGTGGCATAACTCTGTCCCGGTTCATCCTGATCGGGCCAGATGATGACAGTGCGACTCTTCAGCGGGGAGAGGTCCGTTTTTGCCAGCGCTTTGCTGCCGCCAAAGCTGGTAGAGGCCAGATACCCCAAGGCTGTCAGCGCGTCGGCGCACTTCTCTCCTTCGACCCAGATCACCGGCTGATCCGGGTCCGCCTGGGCGATCCTATCCAGATGATAGACCGGGCGGGATTGAGGCGCTTTCCACGTCTCTTTGCTCACGTCATAAGGCAGGAAGAATTTACCCTTGCCGTTACCATCATAGCGATTGGCAACAAGCACAGGCGCGCCCGCTTTGTTGTGGTAGATGTGCTGGGTGTCAGCTCTTCCGGCGGTTGGGTGACAGAGGTCGTGCAGCGCGCTCATGCCTGCACCCCCAGACGCTGGGCCAGCGCACGCGCGGCCTGTCCTTGCTGCACCCCGTTCAGATAGGCAAAGAGGCTGATAGCATCACCGCCTTTGTCATCCGTGGCAAAATCCGCCCAAAGTTCGCTGTCGATATTGATCCGAAACGATCCGCGCGAGCGATCTGCGCGGGTGGGGTTCAGCGCCACCCATTCGCGCCCGATAACCCGGCCATCGGGCAACCATTCCACTAGCAGGCTTTGCAGATTGATCCGGGCCAGTTCCGCAATTGCTGCAAATTCAATGGGCTTCCAATTACCAGTCATTTGCAACCACCTCCTGAAGACGCGCGATCTCGAATGCTTCGACATCCCCAGCGCGATAGCGGACCAAGCGGCCAACTTTGACATAGGCCAGTGGGTAGCGCTTGGTGCAGCGCCAAGTAGCAAGGGTGGTTGTGGATACGCCGAGGCGGTCGGCGACTTGCTCAGGCTTAAGCAGGGTGTCTGCCTGTTTTGCAATCATGATTATCTCCATCAAGTTACGTCTATGAAGAGAAATCTAGAGAGCGCTTGGGCAGGCTAAAACGCGTGAAGCAGGACGTAAAAAAACAAGTTCTACGTAGGGAAACAGGTCTGCAAATTGCCACACAATATGGCGAAAATGTGTCTAAATCACCCGCATTACCGTGACAACGCGGGTGCGCGTCAGGTCCGGGTCGAGCTTCCGAGCAATCAAGTGAATCGCGTCAACCGCGTAGGCCTTGTTCTGCTTGGTGGTCGGGTCATAGCGGCCAGCATTGAAGGGGCGCCTAGCGTTACGCTCCCAATAGGGGCGAAAAGCACGGGCCAAGGCCGCAACCGGCTGGCTGTCGGTTTTCCTTGCCTTTCGAAACCAGCCGTCCAGATCGGCTTTGTAGTAAGCGCTTGGAGTGTCCTGTTCCCCGAGAGAAACCGTTTCTGCGGCGGCCTCTTGCAACAGGTCCAGAAACGCCGAGATGTGAGCTATTGGATCACCGGGACCAAAAGCGCCGTCGATCAGGTTTGCTATTCCGGCGGCACTTGGATCGGCTGATTGAACCTTTGTTTCCAGCGCATCGGCCAGCTTTACGGAACAGTTGGGCGACCTCTGCACCCGAGCGAGGTCTATCGATATGGCCTCTAGCTTTGCAGACAATGCGGACAGACGGCGGTATTCCATCGCACCCGGCTTGCGTCGGCGCATGTTGCGCCGCTCGCGGATATAAGCCCGCGCTGCGGCTTCAACCCCTTTGCTAAGGTCTTCCATGTCGGGATCGGGTGCGGCCATCAGCATCTCAAGTTCATACATGAATCGGGTATCGTAGAGACGATGTAGCTCCGCCAAGAAACCGTGACCCGCCATGAGGCGCTGCCATGGGGCGGTCGGTGCTGCCGTGGTGTCGGAGAGGGTGTTGTCAGCTTGTTCCATGATGCAGCTTGTTCAGGAAAATCGGGCGAAACGCCAGTGGCTGACAGTGCAGACAGTAAAACAGAACCGTACTGGACCCGGAACCGTCACTTGCGGGCGTTGAGCGATATCAAGACCGCTGCGGGGCCTTTTTTGGAACGCCGCGTTTCACGTACAATGGACGAGATCAAACGACGGCTTTCGAGCATTGTGCGTAGTTCGAGCTGGCATCCGACCTGCTAACTGAAGTGGGCATTTGGCAGAACCGGTTTTAGAGTATTCTCCCAAGTTCTCCGCAAGCTCTGCTGGGAATGTGAGCGATTGTGGTCACGCGTAAAGGTCGGGAAATAAAGACTTTAGCTTTGGTGAGTAGGTCTCACGAGGGATTTTCAAGACTTCCAGAGTGAAAGCAATCAACATGAACTCACAAGCCCTCGACACTTCTTGACAGTTTTCAGAGGCATTAAAGATTTTCGTCAAACCTGAGGAATGGAATTTAGAGGTTCGAAACTCAAGAATTCTCTCTGCAAGAACAACATCCATATCGCATCCTAAAGAGCGATTTAGTGTTTCAATCGCAAGGCGTAGTTTCTGTTTGGTTCCACGCTTTTTTCTATTCTTGACGCTAATGTGCTTGTTACAGAAAGCAATGATTTCTTCGTCTTTGCTGGCTTTGATGTATTGAAAGAATTTTTCCTCTTTACTTTGAAAACTCGTCTCATCGTCACCGCTGAACCACTTATCTAGAAATCTTTCAAGTTTCGGGAATATTAATCCAAAACTCTTGTTACAATTTTCCGAAAAATGCAGAGCCTCATTTATCGCCTCCAATATCAAACTTGCTTCACCATAGGCATTCATCATGTCGCAGATGATCGTTTTTATTGAAGGAACATCTTTTACCGACAAAAAGTTAGAAAACATACTTCTATCTGACTTGATGTTCCACTGAATTCCCGAACGAAGCAGGGTGTGATCCCTTATCATGTCGGGATGCTCGCCGCTCGGCGTCAGCTTTAGCTCTGTCGGCTCTATTGCTGTCATCGTTAAGAACGAGAACAAAGAATCTAGCAATGAGCAGATGCTATCAATCTGCACGAAAGACCTTGGATGATCGAATTCTATAGAGACATATGGAGTGAAAGTTTTTGTTTCGGAGCCAATTCCTATAGCCCCTTCATGGGCGAAAAAGACCCGTAACTTGCCAATTCCAGCCAGATCAAAGGACTCTATCTCGGTACTACTTGAGGAAAAATGGTCTGGTAACGGTCGATTTTCTACGCCCTTCACCCATGGCCTCAAGCCAGAGGGGAGAAAAGTAACAGCCGCGTAGGCTGCAAGGTGGTCAATGTCGAAACCTTCGCCAAAAAGAATATACTTTGCTTCAGCTTCTACCGACTGGGTCTCAAAAACCACATCTGGCCCCGCCTCGCCGACGCCCTGACCAATAACCTCTACGTTTCCAAGGGTTCCCTTCCTACCAAAATTTAGAAAACACGGGAAAACTGAATTCTCAAATGGACTTCTTGATCTGGTTTTGAAAGCCTTAAAAGCTTGGTCAGGTTCTATCTTTCGTACGGCTTCGACTTTGAAAAACTCACCCGAAGGCGCGGTTCTATTAACTGTAGCGAACCAGTCACCAGTATCGTCATTGCTCGGAATAAACGTCTTTAGCGTCTTACTCACTCATTAATTCCTTCCGCTATTCATTCTTGGACATCCCCGGGGGATATTGCGGGACTATTTTACTTTTAGGTATATTTTCTAGTGGCTACATCTGATACATTTGAATGATGTTTTTCAGATAAATTTGTACTTCCGACATAACCTATAAACACCTTTTTCGCGTAACGAATGTCTGCTTTCTACCTTACGTATCTTGGGAAAACATCAACTCTGTCGCCTTGTCCACACTCTCTCTTACGGGGTCTAGATTCAGCCTAGCGTAGATCGCTGTGGACTGCTGCGACCGATGCCCAAGTGATTTCCCAATAATATACCCGTTGGCCCCTGTTGCCGCTTGATAGCTACCCAGAGTGCGACGCAAGTCGTGAATGCGCAGGTTTTCGATTCCAGCTTCTTTCAAAATACGACTCCAAGCCTTTTTCGGGTCTGCAAGATGACCGCTCTTGCCAGAGCCTTCAAATACGTATGGGCCGTCTGATTTCAGTTTCCGTTCGATAAGCAATTCAACCGCCTGACGAGGCAGGTGAACCGTCAACGGGTCAGCGTTCTTCGTTTCTTCGATCCGCCATGTAGCCGACTGGAAGTTGATATCGTTCCACATCATCGCCAGCGTGTTTGACTTTCGCGCGCCTGTCAGTAGCGAAATCATAAAGAAGTCTCGTGCGGCTTCATTTGGTTCATTTGCTAACGCTTCGAAGAAGCGTGGTAATTCGTCAGGCTGCAAGAACCTGTCTCGGCTCTGTTCCCGAAACTTCTTTATGCCGACGGCCGGGTTCAAACCCTTCCAGCCCCATTCAATCGCTTTGCTAAAGATAGAGCGGATACGCTCAAGCAAACGGTTGGCTTGATACAGGCCGTTATCCTTTCCAACCTTTGCGTGAAGCCGTTCCACTTCGGCTCGGTCAATGCTGGATATCTTTCGGCGAAACCAATGCGACAGATATTTGTTTACTTCCCGTTCGTCATATTTCCACGACTTCTTGTGAACCTTGGAATACTTGTCCATGTATTCTGTAAACAGCACTCCAAAGGTCATCTCGTCTCGAATGGCCTTTTTCTCTTTCTGAGGGTTCGCCCCAGATGCGATTCCGCCTTTGGCTTTAGCAGCAGCCTTTCGGGCCTGTTCCACAGTCATGTCTGGAAACTTACCAAGTAGAAGCCGTTCTGGACGCCCTTCTATGCGTTTGTAGAGGTAGAAGCTCTTCGACCGTGCGGCGGTCACAGCCAGCATTAAACCGGCCTCTCGCTCATCATAGTAGTAGTCTCGCGATCCTTTTTGGGCGGCGGGTGCTTTTAGAAGGGCGGCTTTGGTGAAATTCAAACGGTGACTGGCCACGTCGTATCCTTGAGGTGTCTGGTACTACCAATAATCGTTGGTGCTACACTGGTGCTACACCTTGGAGCAGATATGAGCAATCTACGGAAATCGTAAGGTTGAGCGTGAACTGCTTAAAGAATTGATAAATATATAAAAAAATATCTTCAGTAAACTACATCAATTATCCGCCTGTGAGGCTCATAACCTGAAGGTCGCAGGTTCAAATCCTGCTCCCGCAACCACTTGGGTCGAACAGAGTCTCGAACAAGCCGCCTCAGGGCGGCTTTGTTCGTTCTGGGCCAACCCAATCATCGCTGAAAGTGCCCCTTCCAGTTCGATCTGAACGCTATCCTGTTTATGTTGGACCGAGACACGCTCGATCAGGCCCCGGATGATCTCCAAAGCCCCTGTACGGATCGACGGATCCGATAACGCCTTTGCAAGATCAGCGACCTTGGAGCGATAGAGTTCGGACAGGTTCGGGTGCAGTCGCACTGGTGAAGGCGCAGGCTCAGACAGCTTCGCATCAAGACCGGCGATCTGCGCTTCAAGCTCTTCGAGCCGCGTTTGAAGGCCGGGGGTGCGAATGCCCTCTGCGATTGCATCATAGAACCCATTCAGTTTGCGCGCCGCTTTGTCCCGCTCGGATTGCAGACGGGTCCGGGCTACCTCTGCTGTGCCTGCTTCTGCGTTGGCGGCTTCGCTGAAGGACTTTATGAAAGCGGCCACTGCGTCGGGCTGCATCAGACGTTGGCGAAGCAAATCCAAAACGGCGTCTTCCAGAACATGGCGGCGAATGGATTGCCTGTGCGTGCAGGTATCGAGTTTGCGAGCGGCAGAGCAGGCGAGATAGTCGCGCCCGACAGTGGTGAGTGGTCCTCCGCAGGTGCCGCAGAATGCAAGACCTGTCAGAAGGTGCTTCTTGCGACGCTTCTCCCAAAACCGGGTTTCCTTGATGGCTTTGACGCGGGGATCAGCTTCGATCTCGCCTTGCCGCTGCTTGACCGCCTCCCAAAGTTCATCCCCGACGATCCGCAGCTCAGGGACCTCCGCGATGATCCATTTGGACGGATCGTTGAGACGAGAAACACGTCTGCCGGTCTCAGGGTCCTTGATGTAGCGCAGCCGGTTCCAGACCAGGCGGCCAATATAAAGCTCATTGTTTAGGAGACCCGTACCCCGCACTCGGTGCCCTCGGATGGCGGTGTCACGCCATAACTTGCCACGGGGACCTGGGACACCCTCAGTGTTGAGACGTCGCGCAATTGTTTTTGGGGAGTGCCCTTCGGTGAACTCTTGAAGTACCCGTCGGACAATCTCAGCTTCCGCTGCGTTGATCACTCGTTCCCCCGTGACGGGTTGGCCGTCTGGCCCAAGACGCCGGACGACGTCATAACCATAGCTGTTGCCACCGCCAGAGCGCCCAAGCTCTACACGCCCGCGCAGACCGCGCCGGGTTTTGTCCGCCAGATCTTTGAGGAACAGTTGGTTCATGGTGCCTTTGAGACCTACGTGTAATTCGCTGATCTCGCCCTCAGCCAGCGTCACGATGCAAACCCCTGCAAAGCTTAGCCGTTTGAAGATCGCGGCGATATCCGCCTGATCTCGGCTCAACCGGTCCAGCGCTTCCGCCAAAATCAGATCAACTTGTCCTCCCTGTGTAGCATGAAACAGCGCTTGCAGACCGGGGCGCAACATGGAGGCGCCGGAGACCGCACGATCAGAATAGGCGTCAACAACAGTCCAACCTTCCCGCTCAGCACGTTCCCGGCACAGTCGCATTTGGTCGTCGATGGATGCGTCTCTCTGCATTTGGCTGGAGAAACGGGCATAGATTGCAACGCGGGTCATCGCCGGGCCTTTCTCTTCTGGTTGATCAAAGCCGCGTAGTCGCGGCCCGCTTCAATTGTCTGTGCGTGGATGTAGTGGCGCTCGGCGGTTCCGAAGCTCGTATGCGCAAGAATTGGTCGAATTAGCTTGGCATGTTCCGGAGAAGAGCGGGCCAGGGTTGTCGCGGCAGCATCCCGAAAGAAATGCGGTGGAATACGGCGACCCGTCAGCTTCAGTGTCTGCTCCGCGATCCGAGGGCTCAGCGCGTCTTTCTTAAAAGGAGCACCAGACCGGCCAACCCACAGGACATTGTGATGCTGTTGGCCACGCTCCATAATAAAGGAACGGGCTTCGTTGATGTAACGGCGCAAGAGCGGTTCAACGCTCGGTGGAACATCAGCTTCCCAGGGATGCCCTGATTTGGTGAGATCCCCGGGGAGCGCGACGGTCATCGTGTCTGCTGCGACATACAGGGATATGCCAATCCGAAGGCCCGCGAAGGCGCGTCGCCGCATCGGCATCAGGGCCAACATCGCTATCATGGTGCCATCCCGCAGGCACATCATACTGCTTAGCGGTGTTGACGCAGCTTCTGCATGACCCGTCGCCAGAGACAGCCCTGCACGGAATAGAACTTCGCTGGACAACACACGCCCAAGTTTACGGTCCCGATCACCTCGACCCGCGGCGCGCTTCAATCCCTCTTTTAACTTCCGCTGAGCGGACCAGTCCTGCGTCGGGTCAGCCACGGAGAGGATACGCAACACGCCATCAATGAACACCAACCGAGTCATCGGCCGGGTGTGTGAGAGGTCCCGAAGCCAAGCGGAAAGGCGCGGCAGGGTCCCGCGTCGAGCCGGAGGCAGTGTGATCGCCTCCGCGTCGCTGGTAATCAGCCATTGCAACCATCGGGCATAGCGCAACTCTAACGTCTTTAACGAGGTTGCGCGTAGATGAGCGAGGGCACCGCAATCGTCGAGTGGTCCACCTACCGCCTGAAGGCTGAGCCACATATCCCGGTCTTGCGCGGGCCATTCGTCGAGCGGCAGAACAAGGCTCATCAGCGACGCCCTTTCTTGGCGTCTATCAGGTCAGCAAAGGCGCGGGTTGCCGAACGTGCCTCAAGACCGGAATACATGTTGATGGTGTGGCTGACCTCCGAATGTCCGAGCAACCGACGCGCAACCTCGTAGCCGCCGGGATTGGCGTCGAGCCAGTTCATCACCGCGAAATGCCGAAACAGGTGGGCGTTCATCTCCAACCCCGTTTCTTTCCGGATCCGTTTGGAGATGCGCCCAGACAGAACGCCGGGATCAACAGAATGTTGACCATCCCTGCGGGGAAACAGCCAAGGCGTTCCAGCGGGGCAGAGTTCCGGGCAACGAGATTTGAGATGGCTGTCGATCATGCGCAATACATCACGCGGAATCTCGAACTCGACAGGTCGTTCATTTTTGGTCTCACCGTCTTCCAGAACCAGGTAGGCTCGGCCATCACCAGGGCGGTGCAGGTGGCGTTCAATGTGGATGCCAGCCAGATTCTTCACACGGACGGGGCAGACCAGCAGGATGGCGATTGCGAGCGCATCTTCGCGCGCCAGAGCCCATCCGTACGGCTTGGAGGTGCCGCGTGGTCGCGCGAAAATCCGTTCGGGCAGGAGTAGCAGGCGCTGCTGATGCCGGTCCTCTTGCAACATTCGAAGTCTGCTTCGGTTCTTTTGGGTCATGCCATTCTGGGGTTTGACCGCCAGACGCGCTGCAAGCCCAGCCAGTAATTCCCGGGTGCCTTCGGGTGCATTGAGTAACCGGGCCAGATTGCGGAGTAACGCGGCAATCTCGCTGATCATCTTTGTGGTCTGGTTGTTGGTGCGCGATAACATCTGGCGCAAACCCCGTTCAGCCATTGCCGGATTAATCAGGACGTCCAATCCGCCAATCTCCGCGATCGGGATACCAGAGTGAATGAGTTCGGAGGCGAACCGAACCAACTGCCTTTGGTATTGGGACAGGGTCGCGGGTCGTAGTGCTCTGTTCTGTCCGTCATCTGCCAGCAGGTCTGGATTGGACAGACGATGCATCAGCTTTGCAAGATCAGTTTGGAATGGCGCCGGAAAATCAGTCACCGGAAAAGTGATGACCTTCCGACGCGATTCCAGAGGCAAAGTGACGTTGGGCCATTGTGAAATACGTCGAGCCGCCAGGTTCCAGCCGTTGACAGCGGCACGATGTGCAACATCAGGAGATTTGCTGATCTCGTTGTGCTCAAGGGCTACGCGATAGGCTTGAGCATGCTCTTCACACACAGTGGCAGGTTTGACGCCCTGCCGGTTTAGAAAGTGTACGAAGCGGCAGAGCGCGGGTTGCAATGTCTTGTCCCCGGACGCTAGTACAGCTGTCCAGAGCGCGTGCCAATCGGGAGACAGATCATCGATCCGGTTGAAGCGGTGTTCCACCAGCCCGAAATGCGCGAGGGCGGCACGCGCATCACTCACCGCGTTTTGCCAACTCTTCGGTGTAAGACCGAGTGCTGCCGGTGTGACTTTGGACAGACGGGGCTGCAACCAGCGACTGTCGCAGGGCACATCCTCTGGCGGCAGCCCAAGGGCTTTGGCCACGCGGCGCAGACCGGAGATCATGTCGCGACGGCGTCCGTCCGACAGAGAGCTGTCGGAGTGCAGTTGGTCGATGAGCTCGGCGAACATCGGTGTGTCGGCTTTGACGAAGGCCAATGTCAATGGAACGGGGCTCTGGCTAGTCATCGGGTTTGCGGTCCTTTGGACATGTCAGGTCTCGGGCGGACGGGTGTGGACAGGGGGTCTGATTCGGGAAAAGCGTAGCACAGAAAGTTAGAAACTTACGGGCAGGCCCTCTTCCCGAAAATGTCATAACCCATTGACATTAATGTACATTAATGATCGCGATTACCTACCAGCACTGTGCCTGCCGGTAGGCGGCATGAGCTGCCGGATCAATGCGGATGAGGCGTCCGCCAGGGCCGACCCGAATAACCTCAAGCAGGCCAGCCGCAATCGCACGGCGCACCGTCTTCTCCGAGCAATTGTCCAGTTCAGCGACGTCTTTCACCGTCAGAAGCTTGCGGGGTGGGCTCTTCTTCGCATTGATCTGTGGCATACTGATGCGCCTCCTTTTGGTCAGAGGCGTCCCGGCCTAGTTCCCGTACTGCCTGGGCAGCCAGCAATCGGACCAACTGGTCAATCGCTGTCTCAACCTGCTTGCGCGCGTAGTCGTCAGAAGGGGGTGTGGCAGGAACGCGTGTCATGCCATGACCATGACAACGCGGGCTTGCTCATTCTAAGTGTATTGATTGCCCAATTCCGGCGGCGCCCAACGCTCTTGCTCTTCGCGCTCAAGCTTGTCGCGAAAACCGTCAATGTCCACGCGGATCGTCTCACCGCTCAGGATTTGCCCCGGCTCGGTGATCATCTTCACGACAGCCTGGATAAAGTTGATGAGTGGACCTTGCCGTTGTCCTCCTGGACGACCGTCTGAGTATGTCGTGTAGGTCAGAGGGCGACCGGAATCTTTCCAGATATGGCAGCAACTCTCGACGATGTACTGACGGCGTTTGTCGCGCGAGAACCGCTTGTCTCGCGGCGACATCTCCGCAACCGCACCAGGTGTCCCATGGATGCGTCGAATGTCATCGATGACATCCTGAGTAAGTGTCGTTGCGGTCTCAAGCTTTTTGAGGAGCTGCGGAAGTAGGTCTGCATCTTCTGGCGTCGATACGAAATAAGTCGAAAGCGAGCCCAATGCGTTCCGGAGTTCTTGTGTAGTAATTGTGCCCCGCGTGGCTTCCCGCAGGAGTGTCTTGAGGTGCTTTTGACCTCGTACAATCGCTTGCGAGCGACGGACCTCAGTCAGGTTGATTGCGATGTCGTCGTCGTTATTGAGGCAGTTCCCAAGAAGTACAGAGAGTTCGCGTACGAGCTTAGTTGGCAGGCCAAACCGTTCAGCCAAGCTCCCGATCATGTCATCAGATAGAGCACCGCGTTCGCCATAACTGCCGAGCTTCCATGACATCGAGCACTTGATCCCATCCATGTGCGGATAGACGGAATAGTCAACTTCAGTATGTGCAACGTCTCGGTTGTCCTTCAGACCGCTGTCCGCGTTAGCGCTCATTTTATTCTCCGTTTGGCACACTCTAGGGTCTGGTCGTGCGTCCAAAAGCTTACGTGCAACAAGGCGGTACTGATTGCTCAGAAAGCGCTGATTGAGACACGGCGACCCCTTCCAAGGTTGCACATCAACAAAAGAACAGGAAGAGAACAATTTGGCTAGGTTCTGTGTCGAGCGGCCTTCGATATTGGAGGGCTGTCGCGCGTCACACCAGCTACGACTTGTACAACTTGCGGCCGCGCGAAACAGGGGGATCCCCAAAAAATAGAGATCAATACACTTAGTCAGCAAGAGCGTAAAATCCGACTTTCCGGGTTGGGATGGGTCTCCCCGTCTCCGTTGCGCCCGGTTTATTCTTGCTGCTTTCCCTGGTGAACGATCAAAAAAAGCGGTGACCACGGTACGTTCACGACCGGCCTCCAATTGTGAACTATGGTTCGGGGACTACCCCATCCCGCACCGACGCGGCTCCTTCTGGCCCGGTGCAGAAACGCGACTACGGAACCCACCGGTCGACGGTCGTCTTCAGACGCTCGTCGAACCGGGGATCGCCGAGACCGTGCGCGGTCAGAGCGGGGCAGGTGAGAAGCCTGCGGGGAAGCGGCTGGCCTCCGATAAAAGGCATCGCGCAGATACGAACCTGAAAGCGAAGGGCCTTCTCCCGCAAGACCGGGGGGAAGGAGCGGGGGCCGGATATTGTCTTATGACAAGTACGGGCCAATTTGCGCTAAGCGGCGAAATATGAAACTAAAAAACAACTAAACGGATGTTTGATAACGTCCAGCGAGAAATCACTTTAATGCGGTCGGCTCTTACAGGCGCGGTGCTGACGACAGTCTGCCGTTCGAACGAACTGACCCAGAGGTATGAGGCACAGGTCCTTTTTCTGATGCTCACCTTGGTTTTTGGTCTCGCTAGTCGACTCTAGCCGTTTTTACGGTTGTTTAAGGCTCAATTGAATGGTGGGATACGCTATGCGCACAGTGCTGAATGCTCTTTGCTTTCCTTTATTGTTTCTAGTTGTCGCTTACTCAACAGTATGGGGCACTTTGGCCCTATGGTTCAAATTTTCAGTCCCAGAATTGATCCGGTTAATTGCGATCGTTTCCTTTATCGTCGTTGGCCTCGGAACGCTAGTTTCAATTTTTCGAAGAAGTAGATGGCGATGGTTGTCTGGATTCGCAGTATATCTCGCAGCAATACTAATATGGTGGAACTCACTAACCCCACCTTCGGACGGAAATTGGTCGCCTGATGTTGTACGGACAGTCACAGGTGAAATAAGCGGCAACACACTAACTCTGAATGACGTTCGTGCATTTGAATGGCAGTCGGCTGATACTTTCGAAGAGAAGTGGATTACTAGAGAATACGATCTGTCTCAAATTGAAAGTGTGGACCTCTTCATGTCGTATTGGGGTGGGCCAGAAATGGCGCACCTTATGCTAAGCTTCGGCTTTTCTGATGGCAGGTATTTGACGTGGTCGATCGAAGTACGCCGACAGGTCGGAGAGTCTTTTTCTCCCGTGGCCGACTTTTTCAAAGCGCATCCTATTGTAATGATAGCGGCGGAGGAGCGTGATGTCGTCGGGCTTCGCTCTAATGTTCGAAAAGAGAAAGTACATCTGTTCAGGCTGCGTGGTGAATTAGAAGAGCGTATCAAACTGATCAGCGCCTATGTAGAAGCTGCAAATGAAATCGCCGAGCGACCCCGCTGGTTCAACTCAGTTTTCACCAATTGCTCCCGATCAGCAATTTTAATCGCACGACATGTTGGCATTAGCGTTCCTGTCGACTATCGCGTTGTAATTAATGGCTATTTTCCTGACTACCTGTACGAGCAAGGACTGACCAATACTGAGATTGATATTCAGCAGTTGTATAGTCTTGGAGATATCACAGCTAACGCACTAGCAAACGGACTAGACGAGGGTTACTCGGCAGCAATCCGCAAAGATGTTCCGGTTCCTTAGCCCTTTGTCTTGGATAAGTCATTTTATCTTTGAGACAGTTACTGAATGGTGCTGCTAGAGCAGAATTGATTTTTCGGCCTTTCGGGTGGAAGCCTTGAGATACAGGGAAAATTGCGGCCCGCCTATTTGTCCGATATTTATATTCCACTTATGTGTAATGTGCTCTGGCTACGATGCCTTTGACGGCGATATTCGTGGAAAAAGGGTTTGTGAAGTTGAGCGTCAAAAAGACCATAGATCAGTCGCGGCGGCACTTCGTATTTTCAGGGAGCGTTTTTGTCGCGACTGGGTGCAGTTCCAAAAGGAACTTAGTCGGCCTCAAACCAACAAGAGCTTTATCCAAAGCAGAAATCGATGAAAGAGGTCATAGGATCTTTATTGCTACTGTTCGCGAACCCTCAACGGTGGCGACTGAGTTTTTTTCAGGTCGTCGCGCCAATCGTCTTAACTTTGCGGCTGTAGATGTTGTAATCCCGCCAAACCACAAGACGGGCAATATCGAAAGGCCGAGAGGCAGCTCGCCAGATCCCGATAAGCATTTCGTTATCACGAACCCGCAGATATTTGACGAAGATAGCAAGTTTGTGGGCACAGTAGAGAACAGTGTTTTGGCTTTGCCAAAGGGAAAACGTTCATCCCTGCTGTGGATACATGGCTACAACACAAATCTGACTGATGCAGTGTTGCGGTTTGCTCAATTTCTGGAAGACACCGGGTATAGCGGAGTGCCCATCTTATATTCTTGGGCCTCTCAGGCTCGTTTGGGTGCCTACGTCTACGACATCAACAGTGCACTCATTGCACGGGATCAGCTTGAGGAGGTTCCAGGGCTACTCAAAGACAGTCCTGTAGAAACAATAGATATCGTAGCCCACTCGATGGGTAACCTTGTTGCCATGGAAGCCGCTCGCGGCATCGCAAATCGCGGGCTTTTCAATGTCAGCGGTAAACTCAGAAGTGTTATTCTTGCGTCGCCCGACATAGACATAGACTTATTCATTGCTCAGTTATCAGCGATCCCCAAGGACAAACGGAGGTTCTATGTGCTGACATCCGAAAATGACCAAGCTCTTGCGGTTTCAAGCTTGATTGCAAGAAACCCGAGAGTGGGACAGCTAGATGCTACACTGATTTCCGAGCTTGGTTTGAACGTGATTGACCTGTCCCAGGTGCAAGACACGACCACTGTACACCATTCAAAGTTTGCTGACGCTCCCGAGGTTGTGCGCCTGATTGGGGACAGAATACTGGCAGGCGATAAAGGCGCTAAGGTTTCAGGTCGCGCTGAAGCCGTGGTTATTACCGCCAGTGGTACCATCGCTGTCGTTGACGAGGCGATATCCAACTGAATTTGGGTACATGACGCGCTTTCGGCCGGCTAGAGCCACCGATCTCTATTCTTGGGCTGCGAGCTTTGCGCCACGAAACATGTTAGTGTCGGCCAAGTGTTTCTTCCGGTAGACATCCGAACACCCGTTTGTATTGTTGAGCAAAATGACCTTGATGAAAAAAACCGTTTTCAATCGCAACACCTTTGATTTGAACTTCCCCAACACTGGAAGCACTAAGTGTTTTGTGGACTTTGTTAAGGCGTATGCGTCGCAACCAGGTTGCGGGGGATATACCGATGCAATCTCGAAATGCGTAGTGTAAAGTCCGAAGGCTTACACCGATTTCGCTGCATAACTCGACCAGACCCACGGAGCAGACATCGTCCGAATATGCGATATCGCAAGCGCGACTAACAATTGCCGCGGAACGGCAAGATTGTAGAGAAGCAGATTTCGAAGCCTGCGAGCTAATCAATTCCCACAAGAATAACTTCGTGAATTGGTCAAGCAGGTGTTTGGTCTCAAATTCATTTGCTTGCTTCGAACGGCGCAACAAATCTTGAGCCGCGAGTCCCAGTCTTTTTCTCGCCTGCTGAGTTAGACTACTGACTGGAGGTATGTCGTCAAAGTCGAGGTCATCCCCAGTGAGATTAAGCGCCAGAGACCGCGCTTCCGAAAAGGGAACGGCCAGATTTACCCCATCCCAGTTTGTACTGCCAATTAGCTCGGCTTCTCGACTGGGAGGTTGAACAACAATCGAACCTGTTTTGATTTTTTCACCAAAAAGAACTGCGGGTTCAGCTTGTTTCAAAACGAGCGCCGCCGAAAAACAACCGGGCATACCTGTGCCGCGGTACACTATTTTTCGATTCCATTTCTCCCGAGCAATCTGTTTTTGACCAACTTGAAGTAAGTCAAGACTGCTCTCCAAAGGACCAGCAGTCATTTGGTAGTACTCTTGATCCCAACCGACGGAGGCGTCCTGCAACTGCCCGACGTCAGACGTGGTTGTGAATGTCCGTTCAACCGACAAGTTTTTGTATAGTTCTTTGTCCCCCATCTATTCCGAATATCACATTCAGAAAATTTGACATAGCAATATTTCTTTGACACGTAACAGTCAGTTATTGAGGTAAATTCTTTGGTCTGTGACACGTATTTTGCACTTTTGGGATGTCGAAATTCCCCCCAACGATCGCCTTTCAATGCAAGCATGTTTTCCTAAACACGGGGCTTGGTAGGCGGACCGAATGCAAATTGGCGAGGGAAGATTGCGGCGTGTGCTCGGTGTCTTAGCAATATTGGCGGCTAAGATTACTCTTTTCAGTAGCCAAGTTTATGCACAAGACAGCGCAGACGCTGCGGCGCAGGCCAATAACCCTCTGGCAAATTTCACGGCTTTCAACTTGCAGAACTATTATGTCGATGAGTTGACTGGCCCTAGCGAAAACGATGCAAATTCGTTCATTCTTCGCTACGCCCAACCGGTTCAGCTAGGGGAAACAAACTGGCTGATCCGCGCGTCTTTGCCGTTCAACAGCTTTCCTGTCGGCGATGGTGGGTCAACGGTAGATGGAGTGGGGGATTTTGACATCTTCGCCGCCTATCAGATCGACTTACAAAAACCGGGAGTAAGCTTTGCAATTGGCCCTTCTATTGTGGCTCCAACCGCCTCCGATGACCGTTTGGGCAGCGACCAATGGCAGTTGGGTTTGGCTAATGTCTACTTCAACGCAAAATCGGCAATTTGGCAGTATGGGTACTTGCTAATTTGGCGAAGCGGCGTGGGTAGCACGAACGACCGGGAACGCGTAAACACCGCCGCATTGCAACCTATTCTGTTCCGCCAACTTGGCGACGGCTGGTACACAGGCGGGGCTCCAATTTGGACAGCAAATCTGGAAAACGGTGATTATTCTGTACCGTTAGGCCTCCGGGTCGGAAAAGTCTGGGTAAACGGAAAAACTGTATTCAACGTGTTCGTTGAACCTCAATGGTCAGTTGCCGATAGCGGGCCAGGACAACCAAAACGACAAGTGTTTTTTGCACTAAATATGCAGTTCCAATGATCGAAACGAGCGTCTGACAAAAGGACTTACTACAACGCAAAAAAGAGAGGGCCCAAGTGAAAAGCCTTAGAATCCGCCTCCCTGTTCCGTCGGGTGTTCAGGAAAGTTCTTCTGCGCCGACCAAAAAATGAGACTGCTGACACTAGTTACGTAGCTGCCAGTTAGATGACCGATTCGGTAGGGCGTTCACTAAAAGCACTTTTTATTCAAAGGTTTGAATGAGTGTTTTGTGTAGAAAAGTTAAGCGCCTACGATGAAGTCTGAGTAACGAACGGAAAGCCAAACAGCGCGGTCATCCAACCTGTCCAATTCAGTGAGAGTAAAACAAATGGGAAAAACTTGCTTTAAACAACACGCCAAGTTTTGGATGACGATTTGTTTTGTAGGTGTACTTGCAGGGTGCTTTGAAGAGGATAGTGCCGAAGCGACAGAAAAACCTGCTCGACCGGTTTTGTCGATGATCGTGGGTGACACAGAAAGGTTTCGGACTGACAGCTATCCTGGTCGAGCCGAAGCTGTACGGGAAGTGAACCTGTCTTTTGAAGTATCGGGGCGAATGATTACCAGACCGGTCGATGTGGGATCGACTGTCAGATCAGGGGAAATTCTCGGTTCTTTGGACCCGGAGCCTTATGTAGCTCGGATTCGCACAATTGAAGGGGAACAAGCTTCTCTTCAAGCGGCATTGTCCAACGCAACCACAGAATTGGAGCGCAGAGAAAAACTGCTCGAAAATGATTTTGTTTCTCAGGCCAACGTCGACGACCAAATTATGGTTGTCGATGCAGCCAAGGCAAAAATTGAAGCGACTGAAGGTTTGCTGGACGCTGCTCGTCTCAACCTAAACTATACGGAACTGAAAGCACCTTTCGATGGGATTGTGTCGGAGGTTTTTGCGGACAACTTTCAGAACGTTGTCGCGAAACAACCGGTAATGCGCATCCTGGATACTTCCCAGATCGAAATGGAAATCGGCGTTCCAGAAGCTCTTATAGGGCTGGCTCCTTTCGTGGAAGAAATCAGCGTTACTTTTTCAAGCCTACCGAATTTAGAAGTTCCTGCAGAAATTTCCAGGATAGGTTCTGAGGCGTCGCTCAGCACTCGTACGTATCCAGTTACAATTGTAATGGATCAACCTGACGAAGCCAAAATCCAACCCGGGATGGCCGGTAAAGCGACTGCTCGTGTACGACTGCCCGAGAACTGGGCGAAGACCGGTGTTGAGATTCCCAGCGCAGCTGTGTTTTCGCCTGACGGGGAAAACGCGGGAAACACTTTCGTTTGGCTTATTGATGAAGCGTCAAACACAGTTTCTCCAAAATCTGTTGAAGTAATTTCTATCGGGGGGAGGGGATTAGTTGTTCAAGGGCTTGATGCGGGGGATCGTATCGTCACTGCAGGTGTCAATGTCATAACCGAGGGCCAAAAGGTCCGGGTCGAAGCGCCTTAAATTCTGGAGGCAGCCATGTCACTTCCGCAGATATCCATTGAGAACCGAGTTGTAACGTATTTTACGCTGTTCCTTATCTTGGTCATCGGAACTTTTAGTTATTTCCGTCTTGGCCAACTCGAAGATCCCGATTTTACAGTCAAAACCGCGATCGTGATTACTCAATATCCTGGTGCAAGCCCTGAAGAAGTTGAGCTAGAGGTTACTGACCTCATAGAATCTGCGATTCAAGAACTCCCGGAACTTCGTTTTCTTACGTCTTACTCAAAAGCTGGACTTTCAATTGTAAAGGTCGAAATCAAACAGGAGTATTGGGCGGACCGCTTGCCCCAAGTTTGGGACAAGATGCGTAGCAAGGTTCGGGATGTCCATGGTCAGCTTCCGCCAGGAGCCATGACCCCAAACGTTATCGACGACTTCAGTTTTGTGTATGGGTTCGTTCTTGCGATAACGGGCGACGGTTTCTCCTACGCGCAACTGGAAGAATACGTAAAGGCGATCCGCAAAGAGCTGGCGCTTGTTCAAGGAGTTGCACGTGTCGAAACTTGGGGAGTGCAGCCAAAGGTTATTTACCTTGATGCTTCGGAACAAAAGCTTCTGGATCTCGGGGTAACGACGGAAGACTTTGTTGCAACGCTGGCACTGCAGAACCAGGTCGTTAATGCGGGGCAACTAGAGCTTGGCGATATGCGCCTTCGAATTGCGCCGACTGGAGAATTTAAAAGCCCGGAAGATATCGGGAACTTACGAGTCCGTACAAGCTTGCTGGACAAAGCTCTGGATATTCCCGCGGATTTTGCTGATGAGGCAACTCGCCCCAGAGACCGCAGTGCTGAAACAATCGCAATCAAGGACGTTGTAGATGTCAGACAAGGTTACCTGGAACCACCCATCAATGTCATGCGATTCAATGGCCAATCCGCAATTGGGATATCAATAGCCAATGTGACTGGCGGCAATATTGTAGACACAGGACGAAATTTGGATGCGGCTTTGGCCATTGTCGAGGCCAACCTTCCCTTGGGAATTGAAATGCACAAAATCGCTTGGCAGAGCGATCTCGTGACGGAAGCCATAAACGCCTTCATGATAAACTTGGGCGAAGCGGTTCTTATCGTCCTAGTCGTTGTTGCTCTGGCCATGGGTTGGCGTATGGGGCTGGTAATAGGCGGTGCGCTTATCCTGACGATCCTCGGCACCTTCATTGTAATGTCTATACTGCAAATTGATCTTCAAAGGGTTTCTCTAGGTGCGCTGGTTATTGCTCTGGGAATGATGGTCGATAACGCCATTGTAGTTGCAGATGGTATGGCTGTCCGTTTGAAGAAAGGAATGGATCGCAAGGCGGCTGCCATTGAAGCCGCTGCCCAACCGAGTTGGGCTCTTCTGGGCGCGACAGTTATCGCAATGATGGCTTTCTACCCAATCTTCGCAGCAACCGCAGATGCAGGCGAGTATGCCGGTTCACTATTTGTGGTGGTAGGGGTTTCGCTGCTGCTAAGTTGGCTTATTGCCATGACAATCACGCCATTGATGTGTGTTGATCTTATCAAGATCTCGGAAGCTGACCGAGACTCATCACGAGATCCATATGCAGGCGTTGTTTTCACGATGTTCCGCGCGGTCTTGTCTACATGCATCAGAGTGCGCTGGCTTACCGTAATTGTTATGCTGGCAGTGTTCGGATCCGCGCTTTACGGGTTCCAGTTCGTAGATCGACTCTTCTTCACTGATGCGACGCGGCAGCAGTTTATGGTCGATATCTGGGCACCTGAAGGTACGCGCATTCAACAAACTTCGGCTCTGGCAAAAAGGGTGGAAGATCACCTGGAGGGAGATGAGCGTGTTTCCGGAGTTTCCACGTTTGTAGGTTCCGGAGGCCCCAGATTCTATCTTCCCGTTGATCCAGAATTTCCCTACGAAAGCTACGCACAAGTCATTATTAACACGACCGATCTAGACAGTGTTTATAGCCTTGTCGAGGAACTAGAGCCATGGGTTGTGGATAACCTGCCTGAGGCAATGGTCCGAGTTCGAAAGTTCACAGCAGGTCCCGGTTTTACCTGGCCGTTCGAGGCAAGGTTCTCGGGCCCGGCAAATGCAGACCCGGAAGTGTTGAGGGATCTTGCGCGGCAGGGGGTGGAGATACTTCAAAAGTCGCCCTACGCAAAGGACATCCGGACCGACATGCGCAATCGAGTTCCAAAGATTGTTCCTGAGTTTGATCAGGTTACGGGTGTTTGGACCGCAACTTCTCGCGCTGATATCGCGAATGCGTCTCGCGCGGCATTTGACGGTTTGCCCGTCGGACTCTATCGCCAAAACGAAGATCTCTTGCCAATTATTGTTCGACGTGTCGACGATGAAAGGCAACGAACTGCCGAAGACTTTGAGCTTTTGCAGGTCGTTCCAGCCCTGTCTGTAAAGAACTTGCCGCTCTCTGCGGTAACAGAAGACATCAAAGTTGAGCTGGAAGACCCAATTATTGTGCGCTGGAATCGCAAGCGCGCTGTAACTATTCAGGCCAGCCCTGACGAAGTTACATTTCCAACGTTGTTCGAAAGTGTCCGTGAGGAGTTCGAGGCTATACCCTTGCCTCCCGGTTATCAGTTGGAATGGCGAGGAGAATACTTCGGGACAGTGGACAGTCAAACTTCGCTTCAGCCCGGTGCGGCGCCCGCTATCATAATTATCGTGTTTTTGATTGTGGTGCTCTTCAACGCTATTCGACCAGTTTTTGTGATCTTCTCGGTCGTCCCGCTGGCGATAATCGGTATTACCGTTGGTTTGCTAACATTCCTGCAACCCTTTTCTTTCATGGCGTTGCTTGGGGCCATGAGCCTCATCGGGTTGATGATAAAAAATGCGATTGTGTTGTTAGACGAAATCAATCTGAATAAATCGCAAGGTATGGAACAGTATGACTCGGTAATGAATGCTGCTGTTTCTCGACTAAGCCCGGTTTTGCTTGGCGCAGGTACAACGATTCTTGGGGTTCTTCCATTGATGCAGGATATCTTCTGGGTCGCCATGGCAACGACGATGGCCGTCGGATTGGCCTTTGGGACGGTGTTCACGATGATAATGATTCCGGTCTTCTACTCGATTTACTATCGTGTGAAGGAGCCAGCAACGTAACTAATTGGGGTTATCTTTCCAGCCGGTAAAGCAACCAAAGGCGAGAACAACGATACCCTCTACATCGGGGCAGAGATGACTATCGATTTCTTTCAGCTTTTCTCAGCCAACTCGGTGTTGGTCGTTTTTACGATCATTGCCATCGGTTACGTGATAGGCAACGTCAAAATTGGTCAATTCGAGATAGGGATTACCGGCGGTGTTTTGCTGTGCGCTTTGGTTTTCGGTCATTTTGGATTTCAAATTGATCCGATCGTCCAATCAATCGGGTTTACTTTGTTCATCTACTCGGTTGGATGGCAAGCGGGTCCTCAAATTATTAACGTGTTGCGCCAAGATGGCCTCAGCTATTTGACCATCGCACTATTTATGTCACTGGGCTCTTTTGCATTAGTGGTTGGACTGGCGCTTGTGGTCGACTTGGAAAACGCGCTTGCCGCTGGTTTGATGGCAGGGGCATTGACGAGTACTCCTACACTTGTAGGGGCGCAGAACGCTGTAGAAGCCGGGTTGGTTCCAATTCCGGCCGGTTCAACTTCTGAGGCGATAATCGAGAGCATCAGTGTAGGATACGCGATTACATATATCTTTGGTACCGTGGGTCTTTTGCTGCTTGTTAAGCTATTACCAAGCCTGCTTAAAATTGATCTGGTTGAAAAGGCGCAAGATTTTGCGAAGGAACGCGGCTTTGTTGCTGAGGATTCAGCAAAGGAGGCCGAGCGCCCAATTTTACGGGCTTACGAGGTTCCATCTGTCGATTACGAAAAGAAAACCGTAGCTCAAGCATCATCCGATTTTTTGTCTCAATATCAAGACTATGGCGCCATCTATAAGTTAAAGCGCGGCAACGACATAATCGACGTGTCGCCAGACACAACTCTTGAGCCTGGTGACAAACTCGCATTTTTTTGCTCGCCGAAACTACATGAGAAAATTCGGGAGGAAATGAAGCTCGGCCGCGAAGTGCTAGACGAAGACTTGGTAGACGCTGTGGTCGACGTTGTTGAAGTGGTTGTCAATTCCAGCTTCGCAGTCGGTCAAACGATCGGGCAGCTTGCAATCCAACAAGAGCATGGGTGCCGACTGACGCGATTGACACGCTCGCAAATAGAAATGCCGCTGTCACCTTCGACAAGGGTCCAACGTGGCGACGTGATGTATTTGACCGGCGAGCGTGCCGCTTTGCAGCAGTTAGTTTCGATATTGGGGGTAGAAGAGCGGGCCGCAGTGGAAACCGACTTGTTGACATTTGCAGCCGGAATAGTCGTAGGGCTGTTTATTGGTCAGATAACAGTAAGAATTGGTGGAATTGACGTAGGAATAGGTAATGCCGGCGGTCTACTTGTTTCAGGGATAGCAGTTGGCTTTCTCAGGGCCAACCGCCCAACGTTTGGTCGTATGCCAGCTGCGGCGCGCTTTATTCTTATGGAGCTAGGGTTGCTGTTTTTTATGGTTGGCGTTGGCCTAAATGCCGGCGGTGGCATAATCGAAGCTCTTGGTGCAGTCGGGCCGAAACTATTTCTTTGTGGTGTTGTCGTGACGTGCATCCCACTATTGGTTGGATATGCATTTGGGCGGATCGTTCTGAACATGAATCCAGCCTTACTTTTAGGGGCTCTCACTGGTGCAATGACAAGCACACCAGCTCTCGGGATTGTTCAACAAGCGGCGAAGAGTTCCGTTCCATCCCTTGGCTATGCAGGAACTTACGCGCTTGCCAATGTACTTTTAACGGCTCTTGGAACACTAATCATGCTGCTTTGATAGTTATTCGAGCTACTTAGTGTGAGTCCCATATAGGCTGACAAGTCTCGCGATTAGTATTGCTTGGAAAAGAACTCCTACAACCGCTTCTAAGATTGACCAGATTTGAACAACCGCGTTGTTGGAGGTTATGTCTCCATAACCGAGGGTTGTGAGTGTCATAAAGCTTAAATATATGTAACTACTCCACTTTTCAGATCCGTTAGGCTCTCCAAAATCTAGAGCATGTGGCAAAACTGTATGTATTATTGAAAAAATCAGTGCCCAAGCAATGCCGATCAATAGATAGCAGGACACAGCATCGGCAATGACTTTCAGGTTAATATAGTCGGCTGCAATAATGGCTTTCATCAAACTGATGAACGCAAGTACCAACAATAATAGGGACAAAATATACCCTACTATGAACCAAGCGTCTCCGAAATCTAATGCGCCAGTTAAACGAACGAGTAGAGTTGCCAAAGCTGCCGCTATTGCTGCCATTTGTACTGTGGGACGAACTGCCAAAGAAAGAACAGCGCTCGTTAGCACTAGGCAAAAAATCACATCCAGAACTCTTTGCCCAAGGACAAAACTCTCCAGCAGTGGAGACATCACGATCATGAGTAGCAACGAGGCTAACAACAAGTAAGAGTTATGCTGCATAAGCATGCTGTTTCAATTCATGGCCTAGTCATTGAGGCGCGGTTGGTCTTTCATACTATATCGTCGGGAAGATTTCGGTGTCATCGCGTTAGTCTCAGCGCACCTCTGTGTTGCTAAAACAGTTTTGTTCGACTATGTGCCGCTATCCCGTGCGAAAGAAACCACAGGATGAACGTGCGTGAGCCGCGTTCCTTTTTGAGTTTTAGCTAAACACCTATTTTGGCGTATACCAAATGGGGGAAGTGTAAGCGCGGTCCCGCAATTGCATCCGAGTGCCTTCCGGCATTTGGACATTGAAGAACTTCGCGTCGTAAGCTGTCCACCGAGGCGTCGGAATCTCTATCACACGAACATAGTAAAATGCTCGCTTTTCTGGATCAAATTCCGGGTCAATCCAGTAACCGGTTAATAACGGCTCACCTATCGTGTTGGTGTAAGAGGCATCCGCTACATTGACAGTGTTGCCGACATCTCCATCACAGGCGTGATCGACGACAGCCCGATCACCGCAGGCTACGTCAAAGATTTTCTCTGAAGTCGTGCCGTCGTCGTTCAACCAGCCTTTCACGATCTGAATGCGATCAAGATTGGCACCGTCGGGATCACGCAGAGCACGGATCATCAGTGTCGGAGAGCTGCCACTTGGCGCGTCGGTCAGGTCGCCACCCATCGGCACCCCGCGGGCATAGCCGGTACGGGCAAAGTCAGGGCGCGAAACCTCTTCAGCGTTGAAATCCCAGCCCGCGAAAACTCGAACAGAAAGGCGCGTTCCGGAAGTTGCATAAGTTTCCTTCCGAGCCATAGCGTCCCAGATTGACTCGCGGGTATTTTCCCTTGCCCAAACAGCTGCAAGACCCGAAGCACCGACGTCGGCTTCCATGATAGACAATGCGGGGTCGTCGGCTGCAACAAGCGGGTGGAAAGCACGGTCAGGAGCGGGCTCTACGAATGAAGCCTTTGAAAAATTGTTCTCTTCGCGCGAAGTGGGCAGGGCAGTATGATTGTCTGTTGAACCGATCATTCCGAATTTGAAGGGGTTAACGCCAAGGTTTGCCTCTGCCATAAGGCCGGTCTTCAAGGCCTCGCGAGCGTATTCAGCAGGGAGCATCTCAGGCGTCTTTGCGCCCTGACCGTTTAGATTGCCAGCGTCGATCGTCTCAAAGTCGGCGAACGCATCGTCTGGGGACAAAAGCGGGTGGGCCTCACCATCACCTTTTTGTTGGGTAACTTCCGCCAAAGGCTCCCAACGAATGCGCTTGGCCGCGTAGTTCGCGTCGATTGGTTCCCCTGACAGATTTGACCCGTCAATGGTCTCTAATGCGAACATAAGCCCATTCGACAAATTACCGTTGTGCGGGATCGCAAGGACCTGACCGCCGGTTTTCTCTTCATAAGCCGCCATGTAGTCCCATAAATCTTCGGGATCGGTGGAGTCGTATTGCGAAAATGGGAACACTTGGGAAGTGCGATCTTTGCCATCACGGAAGATCACAACGCGATGCATGTTGTTGCCGCCGGGGTGAGACGTCCATTCGAAGCCATGAAATGTGGTGAATGTTCCAGGCTGGTAGTATTCGTCAGCGTTGGTTGTTGCACTATCCCATGCCGTTGCGAGCAGTTTTGGCTCGTTGATCAAGTCGGTATCATTAGCGCGCAGCCACTCAAGAAATGCGTCATATCCGTTGCCGGATTTAACCATATCATGCCAGCGTTTACCGGTCTCGTTGGCCAGAATTAGCGGGTCCGAGCGACGGATAAAATCTGCGAGGCCGAGGTTTTCGGCATGATCGGCCATCACTACAAAGTCGAGAGGGCGGATCAGTTTTACCCTCCAACCGAGCGCGCTTGTCACCTCTTCGCCACGTGATACGCGATACCCGGCATCCTGATCCAACACTCCGCCTGCCATACCTGAATCTGCAGACCACGAGGAGTGCAAGTGCGTATCACCGAAAAGAACACGGTTAGGAAAATGGTCGTCGACATAAGGTGAGTATTCAGCCTTTGGCTCATCGACTAAATCAGCGGGTGGCAAGAGGTCTTGCGCAGGGGCTGAGGTCGTCGCGGCGACCAGCGTTGTGATTGAAATTGCGGTGGCAAAACTGAGCTTCATTTAGGGCCTCCATTTCCACGTTTTCGAGCGAAGGTTTTGTTAGGACCTTAGGGACGCTGGTCGCTCGCAAGTTATGGTTTCCTCTTAAGGGTCCAATTCAACTTCGACTTTCTTCAAAACTCCTGGGAAGTCGAATGGCACATGATAGTCTTCGCTCACTGGTTCTCCTGCGTCAGAGCCAATATCGAAGGTCTCGTCGAGAGATATCCGGTAGCCCATTGTCCGTTCGACCCGGCCCTCACCCACAAGTGTATCGTCTACAAAGAGTTTTCCTGTCCCGCCAAGGCCGACACCTCCACCGTCGTATTCGAACTCGTAGCGAATAATATGCTCGCCCGGCGTAAGGACATCTCCCACTATGTTGTACCGCTCAAGGTTGGCGACATTGTAGGTGTAGATTGGCTTTCCTCCCAACACATAGAGCGCCCATCCTCCAAATCGTCCACCTTGTGTGACGAGCATTCCGTCAGTCTCACCCTCGCCAATTTCAACATGCGCGGTGATCGTATGTGACTTGTTCTTGAAGTCGGGTGCAGTGCCTTCCGGGATACGTCGCATGTTGTCGAAATATGTGAACTTCGAACGACCTTGCGTCAGGCTTGGACGGAGCGCTACGTCCAGCCTGTCGACCTTGTCGTTGTCGATTGGAAGGACATTGTATTTGGCGGCTTCACCATAGAATAAGATCTGCAACTCGGCCAATTTCTCGGGGTTTTCGTTAGCTAAGTTGTTGGCCTGCGAGAAGTCCTCTTGGACATTATAAAGTTCCCACATCCAATCATTGATCACGTCGCTTTTCTGGGTGACGCTAATCCAGGGAGCTTCCGGCGGGGTAGTGGTGGCTACCCACCCGTCGCTGTAAATCGCGCGGTTGCCCATCATCTCAAAATACTGAGTGCGACGAGTTGATGGGGCGTCGGCATTATCGAAAGCGTAAACCATGCTGGTGCCTTCAATTTCAGATTGCGCGACGCCGTTTATTGATGTCGGCGCTGGGATCCCTACCGCTTCAAGGATTGTCGGCATGATGTCGATTACATGGTGGAACTGCCTTCGCACTTCGCCTCTGGCTTCTATCCCCGCTGGCCAGCGAATGATCATTCCGTTACGTGTGCCTCCGAAATGGCTGGCAACTTGTTTGGTCCATTGGAATGGCGTGTTCATGGCGTGCGCCCAAGCTGAAGGGAAGTGACCAAAGGTATTTGGCCCTCCCAGCTCATCCATTCTCGCGTATGTATCTTCGAAAGGTACAGCGATGTTGTTGAAGAAAGTCATTTCATTCAACAGGCCATCCGGACTGCCTTCGGCGCTCGCTCCGTTGTCGCCCATCAAGTAGATAATGAGGGTGTTATCCAACTCACCGGTCTCCTCAACAGCGTCGATGATCCGGTTAATTTGATGGTCCATATGGGCAAGAGCGCCAGCGTAGACCTCCATCATTCGTGCGTAGAGTTCTTTTTGTTGGTTGTTCAGTGAATCCCAAGCACGCAGTTGCTCAGGTCTCGGAGTTAGAATGGTATCTTCAGGGATTATTCCCAGTTCTTTCTGCCTGGCGAACGACTCTTCACGGACCTTGTCCCAACCTTGATCGAATTGTCCTTTGAATTTTTCGATCCATTCCTTTGGAGCGTGGTGTGGTGCGTGCGAAGTGCCGGGCGCATAGTAAACGAAAAACGGTTTTTCCGGCGCAAGTGCATGTTGTTCGCGAATATAGTTGATAGCCCGATCCGCCATGTCCACGTCTAGGTGATAGTCTTCGGTGTTGGGCGGTTCGATCGGTTTGGTTCCATCGAAAATAGCAGGGGTAAACTGGCTTGTATCGCCACCAATGAAACCGAAGAATTGTTCAAAGCCCAAGCCGGTCGGCCACAGATCAAAAGGTCCGACTTGGCTCGACTGCCAATCAGGAACATTGTGGTTCTTACCGTACCATGCGGTATTGTAGCCGTTTCCCTTGAGAATTTCTGCAATAGTTCCGTTTTCCTTAGGCATGAGGGAGTTGTAGCCTGGGAAGCCGGTGCCGATTTCCATTATTACACCGGTCGCGTTCGAATGGTGATTGCGCCCCGATATCAACGCAGCCCGGGTTGGCGAGCATAGTGCGGTTGTATGCATCTGGATGAAACGTAGTCCGTCTTCGGCTATTCGATCATACGCTTCTGTTGGGACGGGTCCGCCAAATGCTGTGGGTGCCCCGAACCCAACGTCATCGGGCATAATTAGAAGAATGTTGGGCGCACCTTCCGGGGCGACGACTTGCCTCGGAAAGTCCAGACTGGAATCGCCAGTTCTTAGGCCGATATGACCATTGAATTTAGTTAAAGGGATCGGCAAAACTGAGCGGTCCCAGTCATCCTGCGACATAGATGGCGTTGCACACAAAGACAGCAAGCTCGCCAAAATTACACCTTGTGCTGCACCCAAGTTCGGCAACCTCATGTGTTTTCCCTTCTGATTTAATTGCTCAAACGGTCTTCTCAGGTGACCGTTCACATCGAATGAATGTTGGTAGCCGGCGATCTGCCTTTGTTTCAGGTGCCAAGAACTCTACGGTTGGGTGTTGGTCTCTTTGCACGCTGTGCCGGTGTTTATTTGGCAGCTTTGACCGTCATCACTGTCACAGTTGAACTAATTTTCACTGCTAGAGTTGCTCGAAACTTTAGCAGTGTTAGCAAATGGAACTTGAGCGCTTTGATTAACAGGCTACTCAGGGTTTAGTTTGCTTCGGGTAACGACGCCAAACTACTTTAAGGTTAGGCAATCCGATGCTGAACGCCGCACGACACCTTGCTCCTCTCGTACCGTCGCATCTTTGGCTAGGTCAAAACATGTGCACAATTGGGTGAATTATTTGTCGTGCCTGTTGATTTTGCACGTTATTTTAACATCCCAAAAGTGCAAACCTACGCTTTGGTGGAGGTTTGGGCGACCCTTTATTGGTCGACTCGTCCGTCTTCTTTTAGTGAACCAAACTCTTCAACTTATCCTCATGAAGTTAAGAACTGCGCAAAGTTGTATCGTTAGAAAGTCAACTTCGCGGACGTTCGGCAAAGGCCAAATCCTGCTCCCGCAACCAGCGTCAGAAATCCCCTACACAGCCCGGTCAGACTACAATTGATCCCCCGGATCAATTGCTTAACGTCTTCACCGCGCCAGGCTCACAACCTCAAAGAAAGTGGGCCAAAGCATACTCCAAAGACCACTTGGGTCGAACTCGTTGTCAAACAAGCCGCCGCAAGGCGGCCTTGTTAATTCTGGGCCGGTGCAGAAACGCGACTACGGAACTCACCAGTCGACGGACGTCTTCAGGCAATCGTCGGACCGGGGATCGCCGAGACCGTGCGCAGTCAGAGCGGGACAGGTGAGAAGCCCGCGGCGAAGCGGCTAGCCTCCGATAAAAGGCATCGCGCGGATACGAACCTGAAAGCGATGGGCCTTCTCCCGCAAGACCGGGGGGAAGGAGCGGGGGCCGGATATTGTCTGACGGAAAGTGGGGGTGTAGCGGAGCTAGATCGACCCCTGCAAGCTACTCGCTTGCGACCAATTCGACGCGGTACTTGGCTTGCGGCGGCAAACAGTTAAGGTCAATTACCGCTAGCATGGCAATCTGTCGCAAGTTCTATAATAAAAACGCGGATTGGGATTTCTCTAGTATTTGGAGATCAAGCAACAAAGAACTTTCAAACTTGTTTTGTGTACTACCGACCTTGTATCACCAAATCTTTGTTAACTGCCGTGGTTTTCCCGGAAACTACGTCGGATTGAACTCAAAAGCGGCCCGATGACATAGTCGGCAACGCTTGCTTCACCGGTTTGCAGCATAACCTCTACGGGCATTCCTGAGACGAGTTCGACGTCCTGTAAATCTGCGAGTTCGGCAGGTAAAACCTCAACCTTTGCCAAATAATAGGGTTGCCCTGTATTTTCGTCGACTATGCGGTCTGCGGAAATTGAGCGCATCAAACCGAATATCTGTGGCATGTTGCGTTGTTGATACGCAGTAAGATGAATACGGGCAGGCATACCAATACTTACGACATCTATATCAATCGGGTTGACTCGGGCGTCGATTATCAAAGGAACCTTCGAAGGTACGATATCCAAGATCGGTTCACCGTTTCGGACGACCCCAGAAAGAGTAGTGATCCGCACATTCATTACCTTACCTTCAATCGGAGAGCGTATTTCCGTTCTATCGACCACATCCCTGTGCCATCGTATTTCGCTTTCCAACTCGGCTAGAGTACGTTTCATTTCCGACAATTCCATGGTGGAGTCTTCTATCTCCTGCTGAACCATGGCCAGTAATTGCAATTCGGTTTCACCGATCTTTTGATTGTTGCGGGCGATCTGCGCTTTACTGGTAGCACGCTCAATCGTGATGTCTGCGGCTGCGCGTTTCAGGGCCAGTAGTCGGTACTTCCTTTCTAGACCTTTCCCCAGCAGGCTTGTTACACCTTGGATTTCTTCCTCAATTAAATGTGTTTTTTCGTCCAAGCCGACGATCGTTTTCTTAAGTCCGAGGTTTTCTTCGTCGAGCTGTTTGATGCGTTTGCGCAGTATGTTGTCGCGGCCTTTTTGTGTCGTAATTCGCCGCGTCAGAAGTTCTTGTTGATCGGAAATTGCGCGTGTTAATTCAGCTTCATCGGATACATTCTCGCTGTTCGGGACGACCAATATTTCGGAACCGTCTAATTCAGCTTTGAGGCGGGCGACCCTCGCCAGCAGGTGCGTGTACCGCTTTACCAATTCGTCAAGTCGGGCACGTGCCTGCACGTCGTCGAGAGTTAAAAGAACCTGACCTTTGGTCACCTTGTCCCCTTCCCTCACGTGAATAGATTTTATGATTCCGCCCTCCAGATGTTGAACGGTTTTGCGGTACCCTTCTGGACTGACTACTCCTGGTGCAATGGCTGCGCCTTCCAGCCGGGCGCTGAATGACCAGGTCACCAAACCAAACACCAGCCCGATTGCGACGATGTACCCCGTGCGAAGCGGCGCGCGCGTGAGATCTCTAAGGTTCGATGTTGAGTCTGTGACCGCTTTGTGTCGAATTGAGCGGAGGAGTAATGTCAGAAGCACCAACGTGAGCAATAAAATAATTGCCGCGATCCACCTCGGGTCAACGGCGGGTGGTAGCTTTTCTAAGATCCAATCCAACCAGTCGGCTGGAATTGCACCCAAAATACCATCAAGCACCGAAGCACAGAAAGCCTTCACGTTTTCCTGTAACTCTTCCCAAAAACTCATTGGCGAACCACCTTACTCTGCTACTGCGTTGTTGCCGCTGCTAGATTGCACCGTCCGCACGGTTTGATAGGCTGGAGCTTGGCCTCTGATCTGCAAAATTTTCTCACGCGGGCCAAATGCGGCGACAGATCCGTCTTTGAGAACCAGAACTTTGTCTGCAGTCCTGAGCCCCGCGGGACGATGGGTCACAACTACGACGGTGCGACCAAGATTCTTGGAGCGCGCAAGAGCTGCAGCAAGGGCTGCATCGCCTTCCTGATCGAGGTTCGAGCTGGGCTCATCCAAGACGATAAACGACGGGTCACCCAGTAGAGCACGAGCAAGTCCCAGCCTTTGCCTTTGACCACCAGAGATACGCCCGCCGTGCAAGCCAACGTCTGTTTCGTACCCATGTGGTAACCGCAAAACGAGATCGTGAACTCCTGCTTCTTTGGCGGCCTTGATTACCATCGAGTCGTCGACGTCTCGCATTCGGGCAATGTTCTGGGCTACGGTGCCTGGAAAGAGCTCTACATTTTGGGGCAGATAGCCCAGCCACGGCCCTAGATTTTCGGGGTTCCAATTTCCGACGTCTGCACCGTCAAGCCTTACATGGCCGCGTGTTGGTTGCCAGGCTCCGACCAATAAACGACACAAGGTCGATTTGCCCGAACCGGAAGGCCCAAAAACGACTAGTGTCTCGCCGGGCTCAAGAGCGAAAGAGATGTTCTCCAGAATCGGTTCGCCCGAATAGGGTGCGAGACAATAGACCTCTTCCACCTGCAATTGGCCGAGAGGCTTTGGTAAGTTGACTTCATAATCGGGAGCAAATTCACCCGCAAAGTGATCCCTGAGACGGGTGATAGCGGTACGCGCTGCCACGAAACCTTTCCAAGCACTTATTGAACGCTCGATAGGAGCAAGTGCCCTGCCCAGAACAATTGAGGCAGCGATCATCCCTCCGGCAGTCAGATTGCCTTGAAGGACAAAATACGCGCCAAGTCCCAGTATCATGACTTGCAAGGCAAGGCGTAGCGCTCGTGATGCGCTGACAAGGCCCGAGGTTTTTTCCTTCAGGTTCTGGTGCTCACGTCGGGCACCTGCCTGAAAAGACTGCCAACGACCAAGCAAGGCATCACCCATTCCCAGAGGGCGGATGGTTTCACCACTCTCAAGAAACTGCTGCGCTGCCGTATCACTTTGGCGAAGCTTGGCACTTATTTCCTTGTTGGGATTGCGTGTCAGAATGTCATTTGTAAGCGCAAACAGAAAGAGAACGATAGTACTGCAAAGCGCAAAGACACCAAGTCCAGGGTGGAGTAACCAAATGAACGCAATAAAGATCGGTGTCCAGAGTGCATCAAAAAAGGCAAGGACTGCGTCTCCGCCCAGAAATGACCTGAGGTTGGCAACATCGTTCAGGCTGGCCTTTGGGTTGCCGCCAGTCAGCCGGTCAGACATGGCTTTTCTGAGGGTCGGTTCGCTGAGTTCTGATTCAACCCAGAAACTTGCACGACCTAAGATCATCCGTCGTACTTGCTCTAGTATTCCGTAAATGATCAGCGCAAAAAGTGCGACAACCGTCAGCCAGACCAGAGTGTCGAAAGACCCGGTGGTCAGAACCCTGTCATAGATCTGCAGCATGTAAATAGCGCTCACCAGAAGTAGCAGGTTTACGACACAGCTTACGATCAGTAGCGGCGGGAAAAGCCGCTTCACGGCTTTTCTGGTGGTGTCGACGATATTTGTATCGGGATTGGCATTCATGAACGTGGCACTCTGTAACAAGGGTTTGGTACGGCTGTGAGGATGTGCAAACCCGGCAAGGCGCCGGGTCTGCGCGTTTCACTGCTTTGTCAGGCGACAACCGGTTCGAGGTCGATTGTGAACCCGTCAGTGTCCGTATCCGAGTCACCGTCGGTTTCGGTCGCATTTAGGGTCATCTCTAACGATTCGGGATTGAACTCCTGCGAGGTCGTGAACTCGATGACCGGGATCTTGATGGTCCCTTGACCCATAAAGAGCTGGATCGCGTCGATGTTGTTCGGTCCTGTTGGATCACCGATCACAAAGCTTTCCTGACCACCGGCTTCAGACGACAGATCGCCGTCCAACACCTCAATCGGGCCGCTAGTGGGTGTGCCATCGCTATAGTAGATCGTGTACCACAGATCCTCTGGCGGGTTATCATACCCGCCCACGGAGTTGTCGATGAAGACCTTCACGGCGCTGACGTCAAAATCGGTCGGGTCGACGACGAAGCTTTCATCAACCTTGCCGCCCGAGGTCGTGTCGCCATCAATGCCGTGGTTGGCGTTACCGTTCAAATTGTTATTGCCATTCCCGATGCCCGAGGTGCTGACATTCATCTGTTCCGCACTGAGGAATGTCGCGCTACCCTCCCAGTTGGCTTCAAGAGTATTTAGGAACGGTTGGATCTCGCCAGGTGTCGAGGTTGGCTCGACCGCCGCGAACACGATGCTTTCTGTATCGATCGTAAGCGTCCGCACCGGATCCGGGCCACCCGCATCAAGGCTGCCATCTGCCGTGGACAGTTCGACCACCGAACCCGGCGGTGTAGACACCTGAAGATCATAGGTGGTTGGGCTGTCGAATTCTATGGTGAAATCCACTGTTTCATCGACGCCATCACCATTAAAGTCATCGGTGATTGAGCCAGAGAACAAGTTGGGATTAACCAAGTCCTGGGTCAAATCGGCGTTGACCACGACAGTACCATTATCGTCGATCTCGTAGCTGACCAGTTCAATGTCCAACGAGTCAAACGCGTCAGCGCCGGGCGAATCCGACCACGTGCCTTGCGCACCCGCTTCATAACTTCCCGATGCGTCGTTGACAGTGATCTGCGGCCCGTCATCGGTGAACGAGATTTTTTGGGTGAGGTCGACATAGTCCGTCGCGGTGTCTGCGGCGGTTTCAGCATCGCTGAGGGTGCCGACCAGACGGATCGCATCGGTCAGGGCCGCGCCCAATCCGGTGACATCCGAGGCATAGCCCGAGGTATCTGCCGAACTGTGCTCGACCGCCCGTTCCTGGGTCAGCGTCACTGCGCCGGTGCTGCTGTTGACTGAGACCGAGAACACAACGTCGCCGGTTGCGGCGTCTGTGGCATTCGTGCCTTCGCGCCCAACAATGTCACCGAGTTCGTCAAACAGGAACACAGTGTTGCCAGTGGCAGTGTCTTTCAGGGTCACCGACCCGGCATTGCTGCCCAGTTCCAGACTGTAGACCAGCGCGCCCAAGCCATCTTCGCCCGGATCATTCATGGTCACGTTGAACAGATCGCCCACGCCTTCGGTGTCCGTATCCGGCCCACCCGTCAGATCGGCGTCATCCGTCTGCAGGGCTTGGCCTGCCAACTCCATTGCGAAGGCCGGCCCGTCATCGGTGAACGAGATTTTTTGGGTGAGGTCGACAGAGGCCGACGCGGTGTCTGCGGCGGTCTCGGCATCGCTGAGGGTGCCGACGAGATTGATCGCATCGGTCAGGCCCGCGCCCAACCCGGTGATATCCGAGGCATAGCCCGAGGTATCTGCCGAACTGTGCTCGACCGCCCGTTCCTGGGTCAGCGTCACTGCGCCGGTGCTGCTGTTGACTGAGACCGAGAACACAACGTCGCCGGTTGCGGCGTCTGTGGCATTCGTGCCTTCGCGCCCAACAATGTCACCGAGTTCGTCAAACAGGAACACAGTGTTGCCAGTGGCAGTGTCTTTCAGGGTCACCGACCCGGCATTGCTGCCCAGTTCCAGACTGTAGACCAGCGCGCCCAAGCCATCTTCGCCCGGATCATTCATGGTCACGTTGAACAGATCGCCCACACCTTTGGTGTCCGTATCCGGACCACCGGTCAGAGCAGCATCATCCGTCTGCAGGGCTTGGCCTGCCAACTCCATTGCGAAGGC
>NZ_WQDY01000018.1 GCF_013033355.1 Ruegeria lacuscaerulensis | reverse complement strand
GCTTGAATCACGCAGCAAAGTCGACGGCAACCAAATTAATAGGTCCAGAACCTAGCAGAGATGGATGAAGCGTTGCGCCTGCTGAATGTGACACTTGGAGACATCCTGAAAGGTTTGGATAAAACAACGGGGGCGCTTAAGGTAAAAAGTGTAGACTACAATCAGATGTTGCAGCAACTGGATCACTGTAAAAGATATCCGTGGAAATACCTTGTGGGCGCCATAAAGCTGCGACTGCCGGGTGAAAAAACATAGCTCGCAAGTAGTACTTTTTTTACCCAACGTTAACTTCATTCAGAGTTATTGCGGAATATTATTTGAGTATTTACAACCGTCCCAACAACTCGACCGTTGGCCACGCATCCGCAGGCAATCCCAGCCGCACCTGTTCTGCCTGCACGGCCGCCCGTGTTCCGGCCCCCAGAATCCCGTCGATCTTGCCCACGTCATGGCCGCGGGCCTGAAGTTTGCTCTGTAGTTGCTTCATTTGCGCGCCAGAAAGGCCCTGCGCCGGGTTACCTGCATCATAAATCTGCGCACCCTCCAACCGCGTGCCGAAATAGGCGGCGGTCAGGACGTAGGTAAAGCTTTGGTTCCACTCGAAATAGACGTCGAAATTCGGATAGGCCAGAAAGGCAGGCCCTTTATGCCCCTGCGGTAGGATCAGCGAGGCGGGCAGGTTGGACAGCGACCCGCTGCGGGCCCGAACGCCCATCGCCTGCCACTCGGACACAGGGCGCGGCTTGCCGGGGCCGGACAGGGACCAGTCCATTCGCTCGGGTACCGTGACCTCTTGCAGCCATGGCTGACCTGGCTGCCAGCCAAAGCTCGAAAGCATTTTTGCGCCCGACATCAGCGCATCCGGGGCCGAGGTTTTCAGTGAGACCTTACCGTCCCCATCTCCGTCCACACCGTTTTCCAGAATGTCGCGGGGCAGCATCTGGACCATGCCGATTTCTCCGGCCCAAGCCCCGGTGGTGCGGGCGGGATCGAAATTGCCCTGCTCGTACAATTCGATGGCGGCGAAGATTTGAGGGCGAAACAGTTCGGGACGGCGGCAATCATGGGCCAGCGTGACCAGCGCGTTGCGGGTGTTGAAATCTCCCTGAAACGCGCCGTAATCGGTTTCGAACGCCCAGAAGGCCAGCAGTACGCCGCGCGAGATGCCGTATTCGCGCTCGATCCGGTCAAAAACCGCGTCATATTTGCGCGACATGGCCCGCCCGCGATCAATCCGGTTTTGCGAAATCAGGCGGCGCGAGAATTCAATGAACGGTTTCTGAAACACGCCCTGCGCGCGGTCGGCTTTCAGCACTGCGTTGTCCTGCTGCACACCTTTGAAGAAGGCGTTGACGGTGGCGTGGTCAAAGCCCTGCTGCGCGGCCTCGGATTTCAGATCCTTGACGAAACTATTGAACCCTCCGCCACATTGGGCAAAGGCGGGCGAGGTCAGCAGGGCGGTGGCCAAAAGGCCAGAAAGCAAGCGCATGAAACGGGTCCGTTACAGAATAAAGCTAAACCCAACCCACACCGACACGAGGCCAAGCGCAAGCCCCCAAACCCGCCATAGCATGTCACATGCGCGGAAAACCTCTGACGCGCCGATATCGCGGGGGGCGTCACCATTGACCCAGGCAAGATCGCGCAATTGCCCGTCATAACTGCGAGGCCCGGCTAGGGCCACGTTCAGAGCGCGGGCCATTGCGGCTTCGGGCCAGCCTGCATTGGGCGAGATATGCCGGCGCGCATCGGCGACCATCGCAGACCAGCGCGCCCATTGGCCTGATAGGGCTACGATCATCATGCAGGTCAGGCGGGCAGGGATCAGGTTCAGCAGGTCGTCCAGACGGGCGGCGGCCCAGCCGAAGTCTCGGTATTTGTCGGTCCGGTAGCCGATCATGCTGTCGGCCGTGTTAACGGCTTTGTAGACCAGCAGTCCGGGCAAACCGCCAATAAGAAACCAGAAGGCGGGCGCAATGACCCCGTCGCTCAGGTTCTCGGCCGCGCTTTCGATGGTGGATCGTGCCACCTGCGCCTGCGTCATGTCGCGCGTATCGCGTGAAACGATCATCGCGACTTGGGCGCGCCCCTCGGGCAGGGATACCCGCAATCCGTCTGCGACTGCGCGTACATGGGCCACCAGCGATTTTTGCGCTAGCAGGATGGCGCAGGCGATGATCTGGACCACCGAACCCAGCAAGCTTAGCCCCCAACCGATCCCCAGCGCGCCTACGACCAGTAGAACGACCACACCTACGCCTTTCAAACGTCGCTGCGCCCCATGGTTCAAGCGCTTGTCCAGCGCGCCGATCACGTAGCCGATCATGACCGCCGGGTGTTTGACGCGCGACCATAACCAGTCCGGCTCACCTAAGGCGGCGTCCAGACATAGGGCGCAGACCAGCAGGAAGGCGGTGCTCACAGTGCGGCCTCAAGCCTGTCCCAGCCATCTGCAGGGGGCAGGCCCAACCGCAGGTAGGTTTGGGAATAGGGGAAGATGCGGCTCCAGATATGGGCGCGGGCCAGACGGGTTTGCCATTGGGCAGCGTCATCGACTTGATAGAGGCGGAACAGTGTGGTGCCGCCAGCAAGCTGCGCGCCTTTTGCGATCATAAGCGCATCCAGTCGAGCGGTATCCGTCGCCAGGCGCTGACGGGTGGAATTGGCCCAATCGGGATCGGTCAGGGCGCGCTGACCGATGCGAAGCGCCGGCCCAGACACTGCCCAAGGGCCGGTCAGGTCGTTCAGGCGGGCGATCAGCAGTGGATCACCGATTGCAAACCCTAGACGCAGCCCGGCCAGCCCCCAGAACTTGCCGAAGCTTTTCAAAACGATCACGCCCGGTCGCGCGGCCAGGTGGATCAGTGACACCTCTGGAGTGACGTCACAAAAGCTCTCGTCAATTATGGTCAGCGGGGCATTCACGTCTGACTTGTCCCAATAGCGACCATCTGGATTGTTGGGGTGGACGATGACGCGGGCCTGGGCCGGTCCACCAGATTGAACTTTCCAGCCCTGCGCGGAAAAGGCCGCGGCATGTTCATTGTAAGTGGGCATGGTGATCTGAACGCGGCCTGTCGACGCAAGTGCGGGGATACGGGCGATCAGGGCCGATGCGCCGGGCGAGGGCAAAACGGCCGCGTCTGCCGGGACTGACCAGAAGTGTCGGGCGGCTTGCGACAGCTGTTCGAATGCGCCGTGATCTGGAAGGGCTGTCCAATCTTCATCGGCCAGCGCGGCTATGGGGTACGGATGAGGATTGATTCCGGTCGAAAGGTCGATCCAGTTCCCGCGCGCGCCGCCACAGGCCGCAATCGCTGCATCCAACCCGCCGCCGTGGTCTCGCGCAGCCCGTGGGTTCAAGTTTTTGTCAGAGCTTGTCATCTAGGTCCCGCCGGAATCGCGTATTTCTGGCTGTTTCAAGCGGATTTTCGCCGTTTTTACAAGCGAATCCGCGCGGTCACGAAAAGCCGAAAACAGCGTTAACACTTTGTTAAGGAAATAACGTGATCACAAACCACAGGGATCGGCACTACTCACCACAACATGGGCCGAGGTTTTGCGTATGAATGTTTTGATTGTTGAGAGTAACCCCGATCTGGGTCGGGTCTGGCAAAGGCATCTTGAACGACAGGGTGCCGAAGTGACGTTGGTCACTGGGCAAGAGGCTGCAATTCTTGCGCTCTATGGGGCTGAGTTCGATATCATTGTGCTCGATTTGGTGTTAGAGGCGGGCAGCGCGCTGGCCGTCGCAGATTTCGCCAGTTATCGCCGCCCCGAGGCACGGGTGATTTTTGTCACCAATACCACCTTCTTTTCGGACGGGTCGATCTTTGCCCACAGCCCTAACGCTTGCGCTTATGTGCAAAGCGCAACGCCGCCAGAGGATCTGGCGGCGATGGTCGAGCACTACGCAGCGGGTCGCTGACCGCGCCCATGAGGTTCCATGAAGTCCAGCACCGGGTTGGTCGGGATGATGCGATGCGGATTGATGCTTTCGTGGCTATAGTGATAGTGGCGCACGATGTGCTCCATGTTGACCGTGTGTGCGACGCCCGGCCATTGGTATAGCTCGCGCGTGTAGGCCCACAGGTTCGGATAGTCGATCAGTCGCCGCCGGTTGCATTTGAAATGCAGATGATAGACCGGGTCGAACCGGATCAGAGTGGTAAACAGGCGCCAATCGGCCTCGGTGACGCGGTCACCCATCAGATAGCGGCTCTGAGACAGGCGCTGTTCGAGCCAGTCCAGAGTATCAAATAGCGGTCCCACCGCACTGTCATAAGCGGTTTGGCTGGTGGCGAAACCGGACTTGTAGACCCCGTTATTGACGTCGGAATAGATGCGAGCGTTGACCTCCTCGATGTCGTCGCGCATCGCCTCGGGCCAATAGTCATCGGTGTTTCCGGTGATGCCATCAAACACCGAATTGAACATGCGGATGATTTCCGAGCTTTCATTGGAAACGATCGTCTCTTGCCGTTTGTCCCAAAGGATTGGCACAGTTACACGGCCGGAATAGGACGGATCCGCCTTGGTATAGACCTGATGGGCATAATCCAGCCCGTAAAGATCGTCTCCGGTCGCGCCGTTGTCATCCGTCTCGAAGGTCCAACCTTTATCCAGCATATCCGGATGAACGACCGAAACCGAGATCAGGTCGTTTAGCCCCTTGAGTTCGCGGAAGATGAGCGTTCGATGCGCCCAGGGGCACGCGTGGCTCACATAGAGGTGATAGCGCCCCGGTTCCGCATTGAACCCACCCTTGCCCGAAGGGCCGGGCGTGCCGTCGGCGGTTAGCCAGTTGCGGAACTGCGCGGCGCTTCGTTTGAACGCGCCACCTGTGGATTTGGTGTCATACCACGTGTCATGCCACTTGCCATCGACCAACAGGCCCATCTGTATTCCTCCGCTTAGCGATTTTTCGAAAGATAGGCGCTTGAGCGCGGTGTTCCTATGCGAGCAGGCGCGCAATTTGCCTGCGTTTGCGCACAGACCATGGCGCGTGTGCCCGCAACACTGTGATGAAGACTGGATTTAAAGTAACCGGTTTCACTAGATTTTTACGATTGAGAGCGCACAATAGTACTCACTGCCGGGGGAGTTTTTTGATGAGTACCTATGTTTCCAAGGAAATAAGCGCTGAACTGGACGCGGCTCGAATCGCGGGCCTGAAGAGGACGAGCCGTCTTCGTGTGGAATTTGGCGACAATACCTTCAAAATTTTAAGATTGTGGAAGGATGGCTTCACGGTTGAGGCTGAAACCACTCCGCAACTGCGCGGTCTGGTCGATATCTATGACGGCGCGCGCCATTTGTACCAATGCCTGATCATCGCGGATGACGCGCAGGCGGGTGAAATGCGTTATGACTTCAAACGCAGCACCGCCGCAGCCGACAAGGCGCCGCTGGATTTCTACCGCGCGCCGGATGCGCCGATCGCGCTGTTGGGGCACGAGGACTAGGGGCGGATTTTTCGATCAGGAAGTGGTCGATCTGTGCGGTTTCGGGAACCATTCCGGCGCGGGCGGACGTGGCCCGTATCGGTGCTACCCAACCCATGCTGCGCTGATCAGGCACAGCATAAGAGTTATCTTTAACGCCTGCCTCACTGCAAATCGGCAAACGCTTGTTTCAAGCGGGCACAGGCGTCCTCCACTCGGCTGCGTTGGGTGGCCAGGTTGAACCGCTCAAAGGTTTCTCCGCCCGCGCCGAAGCCGGGGCCCGATGTGGTGGCGATTTTGGCATCCTGACGCAGGCGGCGAATGAATTCGGGGTGGTCCATTCCGGTGCCCGAGAAATCAACCCAGGCCAGATAGGTCGCCTGCAGTGGCATGGACCAAAGACCGGGGATTTCCGCAATCGTTGCATCAAACAGACGGCGGTTGCTGTCCAGATGTACGATCTGCTCGTCGACCCATGCGGCGCCCTCTGGGGTGTAGGCGGCCGTGATCATCGCCACGCCAAGCGCACTGGGGTCGTAGTCCAGCGTCTGGATGCGGTTGCGCATGGCCGCGCGCAATTTGGGATCTGGGATGATCATGTTGCCAGTGCGCTGACCGGCGATGTTGAACGTTTTGGAAGGTGCCGTCAGTGTCACGGTCCAGGGCCGCGCATCCGGGGCGGCCACGTCCATCGGCACAAACGTTTGGCCGGGATAGACCAGGTCATGATGAATTTCATCCGACACCAGAACCAGCCCATTCCGTTCGGCAAAAGCTGCAACGGCGCGCAGCTCATCTGGTGTCCAGACCCGCCCCGAAGGATTCTGAGGCGAACACCACAATAGCATCTTTTCAGATCCGTCCAGCCGCGATTGCGCATCGTCCAGATCCACCCCGTAGCTGTCGCCATCGCGCGCCAACGGGCACTCTACCACCCTGCGGCCGGATTTGTTCACCTTGTGCGCAAACTCATGGTAAACAGGCGAAAAGATGACCACTCCGTCGCCCGGTTCGGTCCAGACGTCCAGACATAGGGCGATCGCGTTCCCCAACCCCTGTGAAGTCAGAACCCAATCGGTGTCGATGTCCCATCCATGACGGTTTTTCATCCACCACTGGACCGAACTCAGATAGTCCGGGTGCATCCAAGAATAGCCAAAAACCCCATGGTCCGCCGCTTGCCGCACGACATCGACAACACATGGCGCCGTAGGATAATCGGAATCGGCCGTCCACATGGCCAGCCCGTCATCCGGTGAAACGCCGTACAGGCGCTCCATCTTATCCCATTTAGAACTGTTGGTGCCCCGGCGGTCGATCAGGTCGTTAAACGTCATGTTGTCTCCATCTGTCGGACGGAAAGCTAGTCACAATCGTGGCGGGTGCAAGGGGGGCGTTGCGGCGGGGGGCGCGATGGCCTAAATCAACGACATGAAACGCTCAATTCTTATTCACCCCGATCCGCGCTTGAAAAAAGTTTGCGCCCCCGTTGCTGACCTGACGGATGAACTGCGCAAACTGGCTGATGACATGCTGGAGACAATGTACGACGCTCCTGGTATCGGGCTGGCTGCACCGCAGATTGGCATCCTGGATCGGTTGATCGTATTGGATTGCGTCAAGGAAGAGGGCGAGGCACCGCGCCCCCTGATCATGTTCAACCCCGAGATCGTGGCCTCTTCGGACGAAACAAATGTTTATGAAGAAGGCTGCCTGTCGATTCCCGAACAATATGCCGAAGTCACCCGTCCCAAAGTGGTGGAGGTGGCTTGGATGGATCGTGACGGTAACGCACAGCAAGAAACGTTTGATGACCTTTGGGCGACCTGCGTGCAGCATGAGATCGACCACCTGAACGGTAAGCTGTTCATCGACTATCTCAAGCCGCTGAAACGCCAGATGATCACGCGTAAGATGCAGAAGTTGAAACGCGAAAAGGCCCGCGCATGACCGTTCGCACCTGCCTGCCTTGGCCCGACAAACGCCTGCGGACCAAGGCCGAGGATGTGGCCGAGATTACCGATGAAATCCGGGCCATCTGGGACGACATGATCGACACGATGGAGGCGATGCCCGGTGTTGGTCTTGCGGGCCCTCAGATCGGAGTGATGTTACGGCTGGCCGTGGTGGATGGCTCGACCGAGCGTGGACGTGCGGTGCGGTTGGCGAACCCGGAAATCCTGCACAGCTCGATCGAACTGCGCGAGCATGATGAAGCCAGCCCGAACCTTCCCGGCGTGTCTGCCAAGGTGAAACGCCCCCGTGCGGTGACAGTGAAATTCCTGAACGAACAGGGCATGATCGACCGTCGTGATTTTGTGGGGATTGACGCCACCAGCGTGCAGCACCAGATCGACCACTTGAACGGTCGGATGTATTTCGACCGTCTCAGCAAGGTCAAACGCGATATTCTGCTGCGCAAAGCCAGAAAGCAGGGGTAGAAATGCGCATCATTTTCATGGGAACGCCCGATTTCTCGGTGCCGGTACTGGACGCGCTGGTCGAAGCCGGGCATGAGATCGCCGCTGTTTACTGCCAACCACCACGCCCAGCAGGGCGGGGTAAGAAAGACCGGCCAACCCCTGTTCATGCACGGGCCGAAGCGCTTGGCTTTGATGTTCGTCACCCGGTGTCATTAAAGTCGATCGAAGAACAAGAAGCCTTCGCAGCGCTGAAAGCGGATGTGGCCGTTGTCGTTGCCTATGGTCTGCTGTTGCCGCAACCTGTTCTGGATGCGCCCAAACAGGGGTGTCTGAATATTCACGCCAGCCTTTTACCGCGCTGGCGCGGGGCCGCGCCGCTGCAGCGCGCAATCATGGCGGGGGACGCTCAGACCGGCGTCTGCATCATGCAAATGGAGGCCGGACTGGATACCGGGCCGGTCCTTTTGCGACGTGCCACCGATATCGGGACACAGGAAACCACGGCGCACCTGCATGACAGACTGTCAGAAATGGGTGCAGCGATGATTGTGGAAACGTTGGACACCTTATCGGACCTGGCACCGGAACCTCAGCCCGAGGACGGAGTGACCTACGCGGCAAAGATCGACAAGTCCGAGGCGCGTGTCGACTGGACCCGCCCAGCCGTCGAGGTCGACCGGCAAATCCGGGGCCTGTCCCCCTTTCCCGGCGCCTGGACCGAGATTGGAGGCGAGCGTATCAAGCTGTTGGCCTCTCGGTTGGCAGTGGGGCAGGGGCAGCCGGGTGAGCTGTTGGATGATACCCTCCGCGTTGCCTGTGGCGATGGCGCGATTGACCTATTGCGCTTGCAGCGGGCTGGGAAAGCAGCGCAGGATGCAGCAACTTTCCTAAGGGGTTGGCCAGTCGCAGCTGGGACCAATTTAACGCTGGGGTAAAGTAGATGTTCATGGTCTTGATGGGTACGGTGGTTATCGCTGGCATTGTAGGATATCTGTCTGAGAAGACGGGATTTACCCACAATGGGTATCTGCCCTCAATCATCATTTGTGTGGGCGGAGCGTTCCTGTTTTACTTTGTCCGGATCATGTTCGGCATCAGCTTTGGGCCGCCTGGTTTTGATGCCGTGTTGTCCTCGATTGGTGCGCTCATCATCGTTCCGACTCATTGGAGGAAATAACGTGCCCGTCATCGCCCTGATCATCATCGGAGCTGCAGCCGGGTTTCTGGCGACCCGCCTGATGCGGATCGAGGCGGACATACCCACAACCATGCTGATCGGCATTGTCGGCGCATTGGTGGGCGGGTTTATCCTGCGTGCCCTGATTGCCGTGGCGGGCTGGCTGTCGGGTTTTGTTGGCGCGGTTCTGGGCGCTTTGTTGGTGATCTGGATCTGGCAGAGATATCTGCGTCGCTGACCCCTTGACCTTTCGGGTCGAACCCGGCCAGATCGCCGGGAAATTCTATCCGAAAGGTGCCCCATGTCGCATGAGTTGAACCCCGGTGACGTTGCCCTGATGGGCGTTCCGCTGGACCTGCATTCCTCGTTCCTGCAGGGGCCCGCCTTTGCGCCGGGCCGCATTCGTGAGGCACTGCATTCCGGAGCTGCCAACCTGACTGCCGAAGACGGCACCGATCTGGGCGCGACCGACCGGTTCAGGGATACCGGCGATCTGGACGTGTTCGAGATGATCGGACAGGAGCCCATCGACCGGATCGAGGCCGGGGCCGTCGAACGCATCGCCACCGGCGCGCGGCTGTTGTCGCTGGGGGGCGACCACTCGGTCGCGTATCCGCTGATCAAAGCGCACTCAGAGCGGTATGAGGGGCTGAACATCCTGCATATCGACTCGCACCCTGACCTCTATGACAGTCAGCAGGTCGGCCCGCTGGGCCATGGCTGCCCCTTCGCGCGGGTGATGGAGACGTGTCAGATCAACCGTTTGGTACAGGTCGGTATCCGCACCATGAACAAGCATCAGCAGGAACAGGCCGACAAGTTCGGCGTCGAAGTGATCGACATGCAAAGCTGGAGCCCGGATCTTGAGATCAGCTTTGACGGCCCGGTTTACCTCTCGCTGGATCTGGACGCGCTGGACCCGGCCTTTGCGCCCGGTGTTTCGCATCACGAACCCGGCGGGCTGAGCACGCGCGAGGTGATCAACCTGATCCACCGTTTCAAGGGGCAGCTAGTCGGCGCGGATATCGTCGAACTGAACCCCCACCGCGATCCCTATGGGATCACCGCGATGGTTGCGGCGAAATTCGTCAAGGAAATCGGCGGGCGTCTGCTGTCGCGCTGACCCTAGCGCGCATCACATTGGGCGGCTGATCCCAGACGGGGTGCGCCGCCCGTGGTCATGTCGAACCGGTCGGCCTCGGCCGCGCTCATCCAGTGCATCCCTTCGGACGGGGCCGCGTCCAACGTGTACCAGTAAAACGCCTCATCCACGCCGATATCTTCGAAATAGTCCAGATATCGGTCATGTTCGGGGTCGTCCTCGGGGATTTCAGTGGCGACGATGTTCCAGCCGCCCCAGCTGTGGACTCCGACACAGGCTCCGGGCTCCAGCACGCGGCGCTTGCCCGCCAGAAACAGGTCCGTCCCGCCCGAAGCGATTAGCCCGTCTGAGGGCACAATCGTATCGAACCCCTGCTCGTGGACCACGCGGGAAAAAACCACATTCGCGTCGTCATCCATCGAGCCTTCAATATAGCTTAGCACCAGTGTTTTTGCGTCGGGGTTTCGCTGGATTACCTCAAGAAACGCATCCAGCGTCGTATGGTCGATAGTACCTGTGGCCACGATTTGATCTCCCTGCGCGGCAAACTGCATGGGGTCATATTGTTGACCGCAGCCAGCGAGGGCGGCGAGTCCGGCGATGACGATACAAAATGCAGGTTTCATGCGTAGAGGCCCTATTCAAACACGCGGTGGACGGCTTTTGTAGACAGGCAGTTTCCAACCAAACAGCAATGACCCCGCCCTCAAGGCCCAGCAGACCAGCGCACAAGACGCCAGAATGGCCAGATCGTCCAGCCCAAGGCGGCTGGCGGCAACAGCGGTCAGCGCCCCAGCAAAGGCGCACGAGACGTAAAGTTCGCCCTGTTTCAGCACCAAAGGCACTTCGTTGCAGACCACATCGCGCATCAACCCGCCCAGACATCCGGTGCTGATCCCCATCAGCACGACGACCACGCCCGATTGCCCCAGCGACAAAGCGGTGGCCGATCCGGCCGCGACGGCGATTGACAGTGCAAAACTGTCCAGCCAGATCAGGCAGTTATAGCGGCTTTCCACCAGATGTGCGGTGAAGAACACCAATACGGCGGCGGCCACTGCGATCAGGATGTAATCCGGTTGTCCGACCCAGAAAACCGGGTCGCGGTTTAGCAGCAAATCGCGGACGGTGCCGCCACCCACGGCGGTCAGGCTGGCGATAAAGGCAAAGCCCACCAGATCCAGCTGCGCCCGACTGGCCACCAGCGCCCCGGTCAGTGCGAACACAAGAACCGAGGCATAGTCGAGCAGCGCCAGCCAGCTCATGCCTGTGTCTTTTTTGGCTTGAACGGGGCCATACCGGCGCGGGCCAGCTCATCGGCCTTTTCGTTTTCAGGATGGCCCGCGTGGCCTTTGACCCATTCCCAGGTCACGTCATGACGAGTTTGTGCCTCGTCCAGCCTCTGCCACAGATCTACATTCTTGACCGGCTTCTTGTTCGAAGTTTTCCAACCGTTCCGCTTCCACCCGAAAATCCACCCCGTGACGCCGTTTTTCACATAGGCGCTGTCTGTCACAACGGTGATCTTCGAGGCCCGGTCCAACGTTTCGAGCGCGCTGATCGCAGCCAGCAGCTCCATCCGGTTGTTTGTGGTCTCGGCCTCGCCGCCGTTGAGTTCCCGCTCTTTCAGGACATTGTCGCCATCCATCGCGCGCAAAAGCACGCCCCAGCCGCCGGGGCCCGGATTACCGGAACATGCGCCGTCCGTATAGGCAAACAGCTCAGGCATGGGCCAACACCAGAATGAAACCATCATACGAACCCGCAAGGCCCGCACCCACGCCCGTGGTGATCCGGTCGATGGTGAATCCGGTCTTTGCCATAGCCTCTTCGATTTCGGTCTGCGAGAAATAGGTGTAACGACGGTCCAGGTCGTCGCGATGTTCACCAGTCCCGAGTTTTAACCCCAGAAAAAAGACCCCTGCGGGTTTCAGCGCCTTGTGGATGGCTGACAGGTGTCGGGGGAAATCGGCGCGAGGGGCATGTAACAGCGAGAAACTTGCGTAGACTCCATCATACTCGGCCTCTTCGGTCACGTCGTCGAACGTCCCCAGATGAGCGTCAACACCGTTTTCACGCGCGTGTTCGACAAAAGCGGGTGTGGCGTCGATGGCGCGGACGCGCAGACCTTGCCGTTGCAGAAAGGCGCTGTCCGATCCCGGGCCGGCCCCGAGATCCAGTACGTGTCCGCCTTCCACGACCGCTTCTGCAAAGGCCATGCGGGCTTCGATCTGTTCAGGGGGTATGGGAACACTGAGGTAATCAGCGACGCGCGAGGAATAGGCGTCAATCGTTCTTTTGTCGGTCACAAGTATACTCCAACGGCAAGGCAGACCAGAACGACGGCTGTCAGCAACATGCGCAGACGCATCCACCAAACCGGCGTCAGTCGCCAGTATGAGAACACAGCGTCCAGCAAAAGTAACCCGGCAAAGCCCCACATCAGGTTGGTACCTGCCGCGAGGGGTCCACCGCCCGTTTTGAAAAAGGCCCAAAGCGCGGGGAGAACGGACAACAGATAGCAGGTCGCAGCCTTACTGCCCGATGTCTTCGTCGCAAACCCCCACAAAACGCCAGACATAAAGCTGAGGATGATCGAGCCGTAGAACAGCTGAACGTAAGGCCCCACGAAACGGGGACCCAGCGCCTGTGTGCCCCAGGCATGCAGATCATCGTTCAAGTAAGTCAGCGCCCCCCAGACGAAGGGGATCAACCCGGCCAGCCCCAGAACCAAAGGGGCGCGTGGAATACCGTTCATGCCGGTTCGCGCAAAACGCGCGGGACTTTGAATTCGACGTTTTCAACCGCTGTTTCGACCAATTCGACTGTTACATCAAAATGATCTCGGAATGCGTCGATCACTTCATTCACCAAGACCTCTGGGGCAGACGCACCAGCAGTGATCGCGACCGAGGAAATCCCTTCCAAGGCGCGCCAGTCGATATCTGTCGAACGTTGTACCAGTTGCGCATAGTTACACCCGGCGCGTGCGGCAACTTCGACCAGACGACGTGAATTGGACGAATTGGGTGCCCCCACAACCAACAGCGCATCGGATTTGGGGGCCACAGCTTTGACAGCTTCCTGTCGGTTTGTGGTGGCGTAGCAAATGTCTTCTTTATGTGGGCTGACAATGGCTGGAAACCGCGCCTGTAGAGCTGCGATGATGTCCTTGGTGTCATCAACGGACAGGGTCGTTTGCGTTACAAAGGCCAGCTTGTCGGGATCGCGCACGGCGACGGTGGCGACGTCCTCGACGGTTTCGACCAGTAGGACCTCGCCCTCGGGCAGTTGCCCCATGGTGCCGACAGTTTCGGGGTGTCCTTTGTGACCGATCATGATCATCTGCAACCCGGCTTCGGCATGGCGCTGCGCTTCGACATGGACTTTGGACACCAGCGGACAGGTCGCGTCGACATAGATCATTTCGCGCTGGGCAGCCGCTGCAGGTACCGATTTAGGAACGCCATGGGCCGAAAAAATTACCGGCCGGTCATCGGGGCATTCATCCAGTTCTTCTACGAACACCGCACCTTTTTCACGCAGCCCGTCCACTACGAATTTGTTGTGCACGATCTCATGACGCACATAGACCGGAGCGCCCCATTTCTGTAGCGCCATTTCCACAATCTTAATCGCCCGGTCTACACCGGCGCAGAACCCACGCGGTGCTGCCAGATACAGCGTCAGGGATGGCTTTGTCATGTCACGTTCTCCTTAAGGCCACAGGTAGGTCTTTTCCTCGCCATGGTCCAGACAGGACAGTGTCATTCATCTGACATGAATCAGTGCTATCAAACAGATGTTTCATCACCTGTTTCTAGTTTAAGACGCGCGGTCAGGGCATCAACCCTGACCGCGTTCTTTATCTTTTGGTGTTTGGCGCGTGTTACTGACCGCTTGCAGCCACGCTGCGCGGTTCCATCGGAATGTCACGCGGCGGGCGGCCGATCACATCGCGCAGGTCTTCAAGCTCGATGAAGTTGTCGGCCTGGCGGCGCAACTCGTCCGAGATCATCGGAGGCTGGCTGCGAATAGTCGACACAACTGAAACGCGCACGCCCTGACGTTGCAGACTTGCTATCAGCGGGCGGAAGTCCCCATCGCCCGAAAACAGCACGATGTGATCAACGCGCGGTGCCAGTTCCATGGCATCGACGGTCAGTTCGATATCCATGTTTCCTTTGACTTTCCGACGCCCCATGCTGTCGGTGTATTCTTTTGCCGGTTTCGTCACCATGGTGAAGCCGTTGTAATGCAGCCAGTCTACCAGGGGGCGGATGGGCGAATACTCGTCATTTTCCAAAAGCGCTGTGTAGTAAAAAGCACGAAGCATCTTCCCGCGGCGCATGAATTCCTGACGCAGCAGTTTGTAGTCGATGTCAAATCCAAGTGCTTTCGCGGCCGCATAAAGATTCGAGCCGTCGATGAACAGCGCTAGCCGTTCGTCTTTATAAAACATAAATAGGTCCTTCCGGTATCTACCAGAACGCCGGGTGTTACGTGAGTGAGCTAGGAAATTAGCGGCGCGCTGATACGCCTATAATTAGGGCATTTAATGTGTATCGCAAGTATGCAATTCGCCGAATATAGGGAATAGTATGTGCAAATTTACGTCAGAATCGGTCATTGCATTGGGCGCAAATCTCAATTTGAGAGGCTGCGGACCCAAGGTGACACTAGAACAGGCAATTGACGCAATTTCACGTCAGGGCTTGGTGATTCGCGCCGTCAGCCGATTCTACGAGACCCCCTGTTTTCCAGCGGGTGCTGGACCGGATTACGTGAACGCGGCTGTTTTGGTCGAAACGGACAAGTCAGCTGCAGACTTGTTGCAACTGCTGCATGAGGTCGAACACGAATTCGGGCGCGAACGAATACAGCGCTGGGGGATGCGGACGTTGGATCTGGATCTGGTATGTTTCGGCGACCAAGTGCTTCCGGATACGTCAACCTATAACCAATGGCGGACGCTGCCGTCGCAGGAACAGATGCAGCAGGCGCCGGACCGGTTGATCCTGCCGCATCCGCGTCTTCAGGATCGCGCCTTCGTGCTGGTGCCAATGGCTGATGTCGCCCCGGATTGGTACCATCCCGTGCTGGGTCTGACGGTCCGGGAAATGGTGGCAGCCCTGTCTGTCGATGATATTGCCGCCGTTACCCCTTTGTGATCGGTGCATTTGCGGCATTTCCTGCTTGTCAAGGCAGGGATTCGCCCTTAGATAAACCTCTTCCTGACATGGACTCAGAAACGGAGAGCGCCCAATGGCCCGCGTGACGGTAGAAGATTGCGTAGACAAGGTACAAAACCGGTTCGAGCTGGTGATGCTTGCCGCCCATCGTGCGCGTGAGATTTCCGCAGGTGCTGCGATCACTGTGGACCGCGACAATGACAAAAACCCGGTTGTGTCGCTGCGCGAAATCGCCGACGAAACCCAAAGCGCTGATGAACTGCGCGAACGCCTGATCGAGGCCAACCAGACCCAGATCGAGGTTGATGAGCCCGAAGAGGACCAGATGGCGCTGCTGATGGGTGCGGAATCCGACAAGCCTGCAGATGATGACATGTCCGAAGAGAAGCTGCTGCGCGCTCTGATGGAGGCTCAAGGCCAGGGGTAATCCCCAAAAACGAAGGTGCGGACCGGATGATTTCTGCTGAAGACCTGATTGCGCTGGTCCGCAACTACAACCCCAAGACAAATGCTGACCGCATTGCCCGTGCCTATGAGTTCGGAAGCCAGATGCATGAGGGTCAGTTCCGCCACTCTGGCGAACCCTATTTCACCCATCCTGTTGCCGTTGCCGCCATCCTGACCGAACAGCGTCTGGATGATGCCACGATCATTACCGCACTACTGCATGACACGATCGAGGATACCAAGGCCAATTACGGCAAGGTGTCCGAGCTGTTCGGGGATGAAGTGGCCAAGCTGGTCGATGGCGTCACCAAGCTGACCAACCTGCAGCTGTCCAGCAGGGAAACCAAACAGGCCGAGAACTTTCGTAAGCTGTTCATGGCCATGTCCAAAGATTTGCGGGTTATTCTGGTCAAGCTGGCCGACCGTCTTCACAACATGCGCACGATCAAGGCGATGCGCCCCGAAAAACAGGTTCAAAAAGCGCGCGAGACGATGGATATCTACGCGCCACTTGCGGGCCGTATGGGGATGCAATGGATGCGCGAAGAGCTGGAGGATCTGGCCTTCCGCGTGCTGAACCCCGAAGGTCGGCAGTCGATCATCCGGCGGTTTATCACTCTGCAACGGGAAACCGGCGATGTGATCCATCGGATCACCGGCGATATGCGCCTTGAATTGGACAAGGCTGGGATCGAAGCCGAAGTGTTCGGCCGAGCCAAAAAACCCTATTCGATCTGGCGCAAGATGCAGGAAAAGGATCAGGGCTTTTCGCGTCTGTCCGATATCTATGGCTTTCGCATTATCACTCAGACAGAAGAAGACTGCTATAGGACCCTTGGCGCGATCCACCAGCGCTGGCGCGCGGTGCCGGGACGGTTCAAGGACTATATCAGCCAGCCAAAATCGAACGGATACCGGTCGATCCACACAACGGTATCGGGGCGGGATGGCAAACGGGTCGAAGTGCAGATCCGTACCCGCCAGATGCACGACGTGGCCGAAACGGGTGTGGCGGCGCACTGGTCGTACCGCGACGGGGTGCGGTCCGAAAACCCGTTCGCCGTCGATCCGGCCAAGTGGATCGCCAACCTGACCGAGCAATTTGACAGCGAGGATGACCACGAGGATTTCCTCGAAGCCGTCAAGCTTGAGATGTATTCCGACCAAGTGTTCTGCTTCACGCCCAAGGGCGATGTTGTGAAACTGCCGCGTGGGGCGACACCAATCGATTTCGCTTATGCGATCCACACGCGGATTGGCCATGCTTGTGTCGGGGCCAAGGTGGACGGTATCCGAGTGCCGCTGTGGACTCGGATCAAGAACGGTCAGTCGGTCGATGTAATCACGGCCGACGGGCAGACCCCGCAGGTCACATGGCTTGAGATTGCGGTCACTGGCAAAGCCCGCACTGCCATCAGGCGCGCTCTGCGTGAAGTTGACCGCGAGCGTTTCATCAAATTGGGCAAGGAACTGGCGCGCTCGGGGTTCGAACATGTGGGCCGAAAGGCGACGGACAAGGCGTTGGACACGGCCGCCAAGCATTTGCGTCTGAAGGACCGACACGAATTGTTGGCTCGTTTGGGCAGTGCCGAACTGACGGCCCATGACGTGGTGAGCGCCGTTTATCCAGAGCTTACGCAGGATGAAGGGGACGCGATCCCCCTGCGCCGCGCTGTGATTGGTCTTGAGCCGGGTCAGAAATTCGACCGGGCACCATGTTGTCAGCCCCTGCCGGGAGAGCGGATTGTCGGCATCACCTATCGTGGCAAAGGGGTGGTGGTGCATGCCATCGATTGTGACCGCCTGACCGAGTTTGAAGGCGAACCCGAGCGTTGGGTGGACTTGCATTGGCACACTGGCACCCATCCGGCGGTCTATGGCGCGACGCTGGATCTGACCATTGGAAACGATGCGGGTGTACTGGGGCGTATTTGCACATTGATCGGTGAGAAAAAGGCCAATATCTCGAACCTTGAATTCGTCGACCGGAAACCGGATTTTTACCGTCTTCTGATCAATGTCGAACTGCGCGACCTTGAACAGCTTCATTCTTTGATGCTGATGCTTGAGGCCGAAAGCGATGTTGCTGCTGTCGAACGCTACAGAGACAGGACCAAGACCGCCGTGGCGGCTGGCTGAGAAGGGGTGATCAGGAGTGGTTTTCAAGCGCCGAGATCGACGCTCGCCTGTCCAGATCGCATCTGAATTCGTCTACCCCCGTGGCGGATGGACCCGCGCGTTCCACTATGTAAAACACCGCGTCCGTCGGTTGCCGGACTCCCCTGAACGCATCGCACGCGGTATCGGGGCAGGGGTGTTCGCAGCGTTTACTCCGTTCTACGGGTTGCATTTCGTCGTGGCTGCGTTGGCGGCGCGTTTGATCAACGGCAATATTTTGGCTGCGCTGAGCGGAACGTTTTTCGGAAACCCGCTAACTTACGTTCCGATTGGTGTCATCTGCCTTCAGGCCGGTCATTTCATTTTGGGAACCGAGTTTCAGGAGGGCGACACCCATGGCCTTATGGGTAAGTTTGCCGACGCGCTGGGCGACCTCAAGGATAACTTCATTGCCATTTTCACTGATCGCATGGCTGATTGGTCCGGGTTGCGTATATTCTATGACGAAGTGTTCTTTCCCTACCTGATAGGGGGCATTTTGCCCGGTTTGCTGGCCGGGGCGATCTGCCACTATCTGAGCCTGCCTTTGATCCGAACCTACCAGCAGCGGCGTCGAGCCAAGATCAAAGCGAAATTTGACGAAATCCGCCGTTTGGCAGAATCCAAGCCTGCCGTTTCAGTTTCAAAACCACTAGGCTCGAGCCAGAATTCGGCAAAGGAATCAAGCGATGTCTGACAATCCCCTGCGTCTGGGCGTGAATATCGACCACGTGGCCACCGTGCGCAATGCGCGTGGCGGGGCGTACCCTGACCCTCTGCGCGCCGCCAAACTGGCCGAAGAGGCCGGGGCTGATGGCATTACAGCCCATCTGCGCGAAGATCGCCGTCATATATCGGACGCAGATATCGACGGGTTGATGGAGGTTCTGTCGGTCCCGCTGAACTTTGAAATGGCCGCGACGCCCGAGATGCAGCAGATCGCCCTGCGGCACAAACCGCATGCGGTGTGCATCGTTCCCGAAAAGCGCGAGGAACGGACGACCGAAGGCGGTTTGGAAGTCGCGCGCGAGGAAAACAAGCTGGCCCATTTCATCGCCCCCCTGCGCGATGTGGGCTGCCGCGTGTCCATTTTCATTGCCGCCGACCAGCGCCAGATCGAAGCCGCGCATCGCATCGGTGCCGAGGTGATCGAACTGCATACCGGTGCTTATTGCGACGCCGTCTCCGAGGGCCACACAGACGTAGCCAATCGAGAGTTGGACAGCCTGCGCGAGATGTCCGCATTTGCCCATTCGCTTGGGCTGGAAGTCCACGCGGGCCATGGTCTGACCTATGACACCGTGCAACCTGTCGCGGCTTTCCCTGAGGTGCGCGAGTTGAACATCGGTCATTTCTTGATCGGCGAGGCTATCTTTCGCGGCCTGACCCCGGCGATTGCCGAGATGCGACGGCTGATGGATGAGGCGCGGGCAGTCGTCTGATCGCAAAGGTAACGCTATGGATTCGAACAATTTGTGGCGCTACAGCGTCTTGCTTGTCCAAGTCCGGTTTTTAATGCCGATCGCTATTGTCGTTCTGTGGCATGTGACCGGGCTCAATTTAGCGAATGTGGGGATACCCTTCCTGTCTGCGATTGCCGCAGCGATGATAACGGGATGCGGCATAGCGCGGTCGATGGGCCGAATGCCGCACTTGCGCGAGGTGCTGGTCTTTGCGGTTGCGGGGACCGTGATATTCATGATCGTGAACTCTGCGGCCTATCTGATTTTGGCGATCAGCAATATCGGACCGGTCGATACGTCGCTTCTGATGTATTGGCACAGAGGTGGCTATATGGGCGGACTTATGCTGTATCTGGCGATTTTTGCTTTCTTCGCCAACAGCGTTCTATTCTATTTGTCGACCAAAATGGAACTCAGGGCGATTGCCAGACGGCGTAGCAAAGAAAGCACGATATGATCCTAGGCATCGGCACAGACCTCGCGAATATCGAGCGTATTCAGGGTACGCTCGACCGGTTCGGTGACCGGTTCCGCAACCGCGTTTTCACCGACACCGAACAGCGCAAGGCCGAACGTCGCCATGACACGGCTGGCACCTATGCCAAGCGCTGGGCCGCGAAAGAGGCGTGCTCTAAGGCTTTGGGCACCGGCCTACGCATGGGCATCGCGTGGAAGGACATGGCCGTCACCAACCTGAACACCGGCCAGCCGGTCATGCATGTCACCGGCTGGGCCGCCGAGCGCCTGCGCGAGATGACCCCCGAAGGCCATGAGGCGATCATCCACGTCACCCTGACCGACGACCACCCTTGGGCGCAGGCTTTCGTGGTGATTGAGGCGCGCGCCATCACGAACGCAGCGGCCAGCCTTGACTAACCTCTCTGCGCCCCGCATGTAGCACCCCAACAAACCAAGGACCGGAGAGCAGTATGGCCGAGGACGTCAAAACCGGAAATCCCGTGTGGGAGACGATTAAAACCATCGTCTACGCATTGCTGATCGCAGGCGTTTTCCGGACACTGTTTTTTCAACCCTTCTGGATTCCGTCGGGCTCGATGAAACAGACCCTGCTGATCGGGGATTTCCTGTTCGTAAACAAGATGGCCTATGGTTATTCCTACGCCTCGTGCCCTAGTCTGATCATTCCCAGCGTTGGCCTGAATATCGATGCCGAGGATGTTTGCGGCTGGATGTCGGGGGACGATAACTCGCGCCTTTGGGCCGGCGATCCTGAACGCGGGGATGTCATCGTCTTCCGTCACCCTGTTACAGGGCGTGACTTCATCAAACGCCTGATTGGTTTGCCCGGTGATCGTATCCAGATCCGCGAAGGCCAGATCATCCTGAACGGTACGCCTGTTCCACAGCAACCGGATGGTGTTTTCACCGAAACAGCTTTGCCACAGGGGCCGCAAGGTCTTCGTCCACGATGTGAAAACGGCCCGGTCGGGATTGGGGGGATTTGCGAAAAGTCCCGAACGATCGAAACGTTGCCAAACGGCGTCTCTTACGACGTACTCAATATCGGCAATCAGGGATCGGACAACACCGGGATCTACACAGTTCCCGAAGGTCACTATTTCTTCATGGGCGACAACCGCGATAATTCCAGCGACAGCCGCCTGCCGCAATCCGCGGGTGGCGTGGGCTATGTGCCTTACGAAAACCTGATTGGTCGCGCGGATCGGATCATGTTCTCTTCCGCTGGCCGGTCGATGCTGTTCTTCTGGACCTGGCGGAGTGACCGGTTCTTCAAGGCGGTCAAGTGAAGCTTTCTGCCGAGATAAAGTCTTTTCAGCATCGGTTGGGCTACACGTTTTCCAACCCAGATCTGCTTGTGCGTGCGCTGACTCATGGCTCAGTCTCGTCCTCAACTCGACCGGATAATCAACGGTTAGAGTTTTTGGGCGACCGTGTATTGGGGTTGGTTATGGCTACGGCCTTGCTGGAGGCCGACAAAAAGGCGACTGAGGGTCAACTCGCGCCGCGATTCAATGCGTTGGTCCGAAAAGAAGCCTGCGCAGATGTCGCGCGGCAGATCGACCTTGGGGCGGTTCTGAAACTGGGCCGATCTGAGATGCTGTCAGGGGGTCGTCGCAAACAGGCACTGTTGGGCGACGCGATGGAGGCGGTCATCGCCGCAATCTACCGCGATGCCGGGTTCGAAGCGGCGCGGGACGTGATCATTGCTTTGTGGGGCGATCGCATCCATTCGGTCGAAGCAGATGCGCGCGATGCTAAAACGTCTCTTCAGGAATGGGCGCAGGCACGCGGTCAGAAACCTCCATCTTATGTCGAGGTCAAACGCAGTGGACCCGATCACGCCCCGGTATTCACGATCGCCGCACGTTTGCAGGACGGTACAGAGGCGCAAGCCACTGCCGGCTCAAAACGCCAGGCGGAACAGGCCGCAGCCAAATCGCTGCTCGACCAGTTAACGAAATAGCATATCCCTTTGGCGAGGAGGCTGGCTCCCTTTGGATCGGGTTGGCGCAAACAATTCGAAATTGAAACGACCTGATACCACCCGACCTGACAGCCGATTATCCAGTGATGAAACGCCTCATTCCTAAAGGCCGCGACGCTTCCCCTGACGAACATCGGAAACTCTAGCCAGGTCAGATCTGCCAACGTCGACAACCAATCCAGATGAGCCCACTTTCTTACCCACAGCTGCTCTGACGGTGCTTTCTCTCCAAGAGAAGTGCAAACCCGCTATGAGACAAAACCCTCTGGCCCGCGAAGTCTTTCTGCTATAGGGGTGCGCACTTGCAAACAGGATCGCAGTACACATGACCACACGCGCCGGATTTATCGCCCTGATCGGAGAGCCCAACGCGGGCAAATCCACCCTTCTGAACCGCATGGTGGGGGCCAAAGTCTCGATCGTGACGCATAAGGTGCAGACCACGCGTGCGCGCATTCGCGGCGTCGCGATGGAGGGCGAGGCCCAGTTGGTCTTTGTTGACACGCCGGGACTTTTCAAGCCACGCCGCAGGCTGGACCGCGCCATGGTCGCTGCCGCCTGGGGGGGCGCAGCTGATGCAGATGTCGTGGTCTTAATGGTCGAAGCGCATCGCGGTATCACCGAAGGGGTTGAACGCATTCTGGAAGGTTTGGACGAGATCGGGCAAGGCCGCACCGTCGCCCTGGCCATCAACAAGATCGACAAAGTACCATCCGAGAAACTGCTGGCGCTAACCAGCGACCTGAACGCACGCTATCCGTTTGCTGAAACCTTCATGATCTCAGCCGAAAAAGGCCACGGGGTTGAAGACCTGCGCAAATGGCTGTCGGGCGAGCTGCCCGAAGGGCCTTGGCTATACCCCGAGGATCAAATTGCCGATTTGCCCCTGCGCATGATCGCCGCCGAAATGACGCGCGAGAAACTGACCCTGCGCCTGCATCAGGAACTGCCCTATCAGCTGACCGTCGAGACCGAGAACTGGGAAGAGCGCAAGGACGGATCCGCCAAAATCGATCAGGTCATCTATGTTATGCGCGACGGCCACAAGGGTATCGTTCTGGGCAAACGTGGCGAGACGATCAAGGCGGTTAGCCAAGCTGCGCGCGCCGAGCTGGAAGAGTTTCTTGACCGCAAAATTCACCTGTTCCTTCAGGTCAAAGTGCGTCCAAATTGGCTTGAGGAATCTGAGCGTTACTCGGAAATGGGTCTGGATTTCAAAGACGGCAACGCATGAGCGGGACGAAGAAATCTCGTCGGAAATTGTTGGCGCCTTTGCTAAGGAGCGCGCAATGACCCGGCTGACGGCGGAATTTTGGGTTCACGCCTACTTGGCCCGCCTGCGGTTTCAAGAAATTCCTGCGTTTGTCGTCGCTCACGGTGACAACACGGCCGGCGCTGTCCTGGTCAAGCTCAATACTCTGGATGGGCAGGCCGTCGCGTTCCAGCGCAGTTTTGATCTGATGAGTGGGGAGCGCAAATGGGTCGAACTATCCGGTGGTCCCGAGGCCGACGTGGATGTGGCGATTACAAAACAACGCAGTTTTGATCCAGACCTTTGGGTGGTCGAGGTCGAAGATCGACAGGGGCGGCATTTGTTGGGTGAAGACGGGTTAGAGTAATTGCCCGCCTCACTTAAAAGCTGAAAAGACTGCAACTTCTGTCCGGTATTTCTGTACGACCTGATTTTAGAATCTCACGTTTTATTGATCCGATGCGACGCGCCCCCCGTAGTTACAGCACATGTCTACCAAAAAGGGGGAAATTATGAAGATTTTGACAATCACTGCAGCCGCGGCTGTCGCACTGGGTACTGTTGCAATGGCAGATCCGGGAAAGAGCAAGGGAAAAGGAAATAACGATCAGGCTCAGGCAATGTCAGGCGCACTGCAAGGGAACCGTGGTTTTGCGAGTGTCGCCGCAGATGTAAGCGGCAAAAACGCATTGGGCAAAGGTCTGTCGGGTTGGGGTAACGCCGGTAGTTCTTTGGATGACGGAAACAGCGTCAGTGGTAGAATCACAAGCGACGACGATTGATGAAATGGGGCGTCGGCTTAAGTTGGCGCCCCTGCTTTAGACGACCGATCAGAAAAGCCTTTATCAACCACCGATGAATAGTGCTTTTGCCGACGAAGTCGCTGCTCATTATCAACAAACAACTTGTGTTGGGCGTTATCTTTGGATTTTCTACCTACATTCTGAGACAAACGGCGGCAATGTGGACTGGCGCGATCACGGTATACTTCTGACCACACGCCGACATGGTGAGACAGCGGCGATCATCGAGGTCTTCACCGAAATCCACGGACGTCATGCCGGGGTTGTGCGCGGTGGGACCAGTCGGAAAATTGCGCCGATCCTGCAGCCGGGAGCGCAGCTAGACGTGCTTTGGCGCGCGCGGCTCGAAGAGCATATAGGCACGTTTCAAGTCGAACCCCTGCGTTCTCGTGCAGCGGTGGCGTTTTCGGGGCGGCTGGCACTGGCGGGATTAAACGCGGTCGTGGCACTTTTGGCCTTCTGCCTTCCCGAGCGGGAACCGCACCCGGTCATCTACAAACAAACCGAACAGTTGATGGACCTGCTGGGGCAGGATGATGTATGGCCGCTGGCCTACTTGCGATGGGAATTGGCCATGCTTGAAGAGTTGGGCTTTGGTCTTGATCTGACCGCTTGCGCAGTTACCGGGGCGGTCGAAGATCTGATCTATGTCTCTCCGAAATCGGGCCGCGCGGTTAGTGAGAAAGGGGCGGGGGAATGGGCGGATAAGCTGTTGCCACTGCCCCCATGTCTGCGCGGCGAGGGGGCCGCGCCGGATCCCGAGATTGCCGAGGCACTACGCACCACCGGGTACTTTCTGGAGCACCGGGTCGCGCCGTCCCTCGGTCATCGCCCGCTGCCCGAAGCGCGGGCGCGGTTTGTCGAGCAGTTTACTCGGCGGCTTTGAACACCATTTCGTGGCCGTCCTCGTTCCGCAGGATCAAAACGTCTCCGGCCACTTCAGACTGTGTCATGGCAATCAGAGCGGCGAAATAGTATCCTTCGGCTTCCAGCCCCGCGCAGGCTGCGCGGGTGGCGGTCAATCCGGTCACTTCAAACCAGGGATATGGGGCGCTTAGGGTGCCGTTGTAGCTGTTGCACGGGGCGTTACCCGCAATCTTCCCGTCTTCCGTAAAACGTAGCAAAGCGCTGGCTTCATAAGGCTGACCGTCGATCTCTTGCAGCGCCCATGTTCTATCCGCCGCACCATAGGCGGCGACGGTTTCATCCCTGTCGCATTGAAACAGAGCCATGAAGGGCAGGATCAGGGTTAGTCGTATCATTTGATCACGTTAGTCCAAATCACCCTAAATCCGAACAGGGTTAATAGGGGTTCTGACCGCTTACCAACTCGGCCCGTACTTCGCTGCGAGGGCGCCAGTTGTATCGTGTATCCTCGCGCGTCGGGGCCCAGGTCAGTGCGCCGCTGTTGCGCCATGGATCAAGAATAAGCCCATCATACATCGAATCCCCCTTGGCGCTGATCAGCGCAGAATGGTGGATAATGCGAAATGCCGTGGGGGGCGAAGTCGCCCAATGCAGATCCAAAGTCTCGAAATTCTCTTGCCGAAGCCGGGCAGTCATGGCTTCGGCCCAATCGTTGCACAGTCCCTTCTCGCGCAGGCCATTGACGACCTTGGCGTTGTGAATGATAGCTGGATCGGTCACGTTCCATTCCTGCGCCAAACGGCTTGAGTATGTGTACGCGATTTCAGCGGCTTGCTGCGCTTCGACAGGGTCGACGTTGGGCCCGAGGTCGCGGATAGCCAGCGCCAGTTTGTCAATGTCGTTCTGGCCAGCGGCTGGGTATTGCTTGGCGCAGCCTCCTAGCGCCATAGCCACTATTACTGCGAGGCAGGCCAGAATAGATCGCATCATGTCGTGTAATTTCCTGTTCACTGTCCCGGCTGATGTAACCGTATTCAAGGCATCGTGGTAGTGAGAAATTCCGGGCGTTGGCGAAACTGGGCCTATGTCATTAGCAAAAAAAGACCCGGCGCGCGCGCCGGGTCAAGTTGGGGAAACAGGGCTACCTTTCAGATCAACCCAGCAAACGCCGAGCGATGACCTGTGCCTGAATTTCGGCAGCCCCTTCGAAAATGTTCAGGATGCGCGCATCACACAGAACGCGGCTGATCTTGTATTCCAGCGCAAACCCGTTGCCGCCGTGAATCTGCAGGCCATTATCCGCAGCAGCCCACGCAACCCGTGCACCCAGCAGCTTGGCCATGCCGGCCTCAAGATCGCAGCGATGTCCGTTGTCCTTTTCCCACGCGCTGAAATAGGTCAGCTGGCGCGCAATCATAATCTCGACCGCCATCATCGCCAGCTTGCCCGAGACGCGGGGGAAGTTGATCAGCGACTTGCCGAACTGCTTGCGATCCTGCGCGTATTGCATGGCGATATCCAGCGCGCTTTGCGCCACGCCGATGGCGCGGGCAGCGGTCTGAATGCGGGCAGATTCGAAGGTCTCCATCAGCTGTTTAAAGCCTTTGCCTTCTTCGCCGCCCAGCAAGTTCTCACCTTTGACCTTAAAGCCGTCAAAGCCCAGCTCGTATTCCTTCATGCCGCGATAGCCCAGAACCTCGATCTCGCCGCCGGTCATGCCGGGCGTGGGGAAGGGGGCCTCGTCCGTGCCGGGAGTTTTCTCGGCCAGGAACATCGACAACCCGCGGTGGTCAGAGCTGTCGGGGTTGGTGCGGGCCAGCAGGGTCATCACATGGGTGCGGGCCGCGTGTGTGATCCAGGTCTTGTTGCCGGTGATCTCATAATCGCCTTCGGCATTCTTGACTGCGCGGGTGCGCAGGCTGCCAAGGTCGGACCCGGTGTTGGGCTCGGTGAACACGGCGGTGGGCAGAATCTCAGCGTTCGCGAGTTTTGGCAGCCAGTTGGCCTTTTGCTCGTCCGTGCCGCCGGCGATGATCAGCTCAGCCGCGATCTCGGACCGGGTGCCCAACGAACCCACGCCAATATAGCCGCGCGACAGTTCCTCGGACACCACACACATCGAGGCTTTGGACAGGCCGAACCCGCCGAATTCTTCGGGAATGGTCAGGCCAAAGACGCCCATCTCAGCCAGTTCCTCGATGATTTCCATCGGGATCAGCTCATCTTTCAGGTGCCACTCATGGGCGTGCGGTTCGACCTTTTCGACCGCATAACGGCGGAACTGGTCGCGGATCATTTCCAGTTCTTCGTCCAAACCGGATGCGCCAAACATTGTGGCACCGGCCTGATCTTCCATCAATTCTACAAGGCGGCTGCGGGCGGCTTGTGTATTGCCGCCTTGGGTCAGAGTCATCACCTCAGGGATCATCAATGCGCGCATATCATCTTGGCTGAGGCCAAGATCCTGCAGGCGGACGATTTCACCCTGATTCATTTGGATGCCGCCATAGACCTGCCACAGATATTCGCCGAACGCGATTTGATGCAGCAGCTGTTCGATTTCACCAAACTTGCCATCACGATCCAACGTCTCGGCCCAACGCTGCATCTGTTGCAGCGATTGACTGTAGGTGGCCAGCCACGCGAGGCCATGAGCGGCCGTTTGGTTGGCTTCGATCAACGCACCGGACACGCGACCCTCGACAGTCACCATCTCGCGCACAGATTCACGCGCGCGGTCGAACACAGCTTCGACTGCCGGGACTGCGGCGCGGGTCAGTGTCAGAAGGTCGGGCAAAATCGCGGATGCTGTCATCTGGGTCATATCCTGTCCGTCATGGGCCATGAATCAAGTCCTTTTCTGGGTCGATTGGTCATACCATGCTGCACGTGCAGCGCAACAAAAATACGAATTACGTTGCGAAATAGTTCAAAAATTTCTTGCGCAGTTTTGCGATGCAGAATTTTTCAGGAGTGATATCACAGGCGCATGACCCTGTTCTCCGTTGTGTCACCGTCGGATATTCTGTTTGCCCTTGCCGTCGCGTTTGCCGCGGGTTGGGTCAAAGGGATGGTCGGTTTTGCCATGCCCATGGTGCTTGTCTCTGGACTCAGTGTTTTCCTGTCGCCGCAACTGGCGCTGGCGGGATTGATCCTGCCTACGTTGGTCACAAATGGCGTGCAGGCATTGCGCGAAGGGGGTCCGGCCGCGATCGACGCCATACGGCAGTTTCGCGTTTTTCTGTCGGTTGGCCTCGTGTTTTTGTTAGCTGGGGCACAACTGGTCCGCTTCGTGCCCGAGACGGTGTTTCTGTTGATGATCGGCATTCCGGTCTCGGTCTTTGCGGTGATTCAGATCGCCGGGTGGAAACTGACCCTCGAAAAGACCTCGACCCGAGTTGAGGCTGCTATTGGAGCCGTAGCCGGTTTCGTAGGGGGTATGTCGGGGATCTGGGGGCCTCCGACGGTCGCATACCTGACAGCGTTGAATACGCCCAAGGATGTGCAAATGCGCGTACAAGGCGTAATCTACGGGCTTGGGGCAGGCGCATTGGTTATTGCGCATCTGGGCTCTGGTATTTTGCGGGCCGAGACAGCACCATTCTCGGCAATTCTGATCCTGCCCGCACTGCTTGGGATGTGGGTCGGCCTGCGCTTGCAGGCGCGCATCGACCAGGCGCGGTTTCGGAAACTGACTTTGATGGTGCTATTGATCGCAGGATTTAACCTTCTGCGTAAAGCGGTGATGGGTTAACTGCGGCTATCTGCAAAGCGGAAGGCGAAATACAAACCCAGCATCAGGAAGAACAGACCTGAAATATCGCCGATCAAATAGGCAATGTATTCGACGCGTGCGCTGCCAAAAGCCATATTTGTCAAACCTGCCACAAGGAATGAGGTGATCACACCGACACCCATGACACAGACCCAGCACGGTTTGCGATCAGCCCTTGGAAACAGATCCCATCCGGCCCATTTGAGCAAATAGAAGACCGATGGTACTGTCAGAACGGCGATTGCAATCGCGGAAAGACGACTGGGCAGGAAAACGTCGCTGCCCCCCAGGGCGGCAAAGACAATGAAAACGCCGGGAAGAAGGGCAAAAATGGCTCGCCAGCCCAATAGCCATGCAGACAATACCCGAACCCCATGGGGCAGGAACAGAAGGCTGGCCCGGCTTGGATATTCTGGAAAAAACATGTTCTGAAGGGGCATCAGAACCTCGAATGTAAGGTACGATGCCACGACATATGCCAACGAGGCAAAAAACGTTTCAGAAGCCCATTTGCGCACGACAATCAGCCATTGTCGTAGCTGTTGGGCGCGTCACCTGGGAGCATGAACGACGTACCGCCCCCGGTTTGCGCTGCCGCTTTGCGAAAGGTATCCCTTTTGCACCAGGGACTTGAGTGCACGGAAAAATGTCGGGCGCGATACGCTTTGAACCAGTGTATGTTCGATCAAACCAAAGGTGCGAACTTCCTGATCGTTTTTCGACAATTCCTCAGCCGCGTAATAGATATCGCGCTCAACCGGAGAGAGTTGTTCCAGGCCCAGCGTCCGCTCCATGCTTTGCATCAATTTACGCAGTTCGGTGAGTTTCGAGATTTCTGTCATATCGTTACCTGCCTTATTCCGTGTCTTCCGCCCCTTTACGGTGACGAACTGAGGTATGCCGTTTTACGAGTTACCCGGCAAATCTCATATTGACACTCATCCCCTTTAGAATACACTAGCTATCTGATTAGGCTGCTTAAATCGCGTTTGTGAGTGTGCGCTTGAGCATCCCATAGGTCTTTTCACTTCTCACCCGACGCGAGAGCGTCGGGTTTTGTCATATTTCTGACATGCCGAGATACCTCAGATCGACACTTCGAGCAACGCAATTGCATTCACATTTTGCAATATACAACTTATGCGCGATCACGATGTAGTGAGACTCTTTAAAGAAAAGGGGGCGATTTCGCCCCCTTTTTTCGATTAACCGATTGCTACGGCTTTGATGTCTTCGTCGATGAACGGAAGGTACTGTTCGAAGTTCTCGGCGAACATCTGCACCAGTTTTTCGGCCTGCCTGTCGAAGGCCGCCTGATCATCCCAGGTGCGGCGCGGGTCCAAAAGGACTTCGGCCACGCCGGGCACCGAAACCGGTACGTCAAAGCCGAAATTGGCATCTTTGCGGAACTCGGCATCCCGCAGCGATCCGTCCAGCGCAGCTGTCAGCAGTGCACGGGTCGCGCGGATCGGCATCCGGCTGCCCACACCATAGGCGCCACCGGTCCAGCCGGTGTTGACCAGCCAGCAGGTCGCGCCGTGCTGGGCGATCTTGTCGCGCAACAGGTTGCCGTACTCTTCCGGGCGACGCGGCATGAACGGCGCGCCAAAGCAGGTCGAGAAAGTGGGCTGAGGTTCGGTAATACCGCGCTCGGTCCCGGCAACCTTGGAGGTGAAGCCCGACAGGAAGTGATACATCGCCTGCGCCGGGGTAAGCCGCGCGATCGGAGGCAGCACGCCGAACGCATCACAGGTCAGCATGATGATGTTCTTGGGGTGGCCACCCAGTGCGCTGCTGGACGCGTTCGAGATATACTCCAACGGATAGGCGCAGCGCATGTTTGCGGTCAGGGAGTCGTCCTCGAAATCCAGTTCCTTGGTTTCGGGATCGAACACCATGTTTTCGATCACAGTTCCAAATTTGGTGGTGGTCGCGTAGATTTCCGGCTCGGCCTCGGCGTTCAGGTTGATCGTCTTGGCATAACAGCCACCTTCGAAGTTAAAGGTGCCGCGATCGGACCAGCCATGCTCATCATCGCCGATCAAAGTGCGGGCCGGGTCAGCGGACAGGGTTGTCTTGCCAGTGCCGGACAGGCCAAAGAAGACGGCGGTGTCGACCGGGTTACCAACCGCATGGTTGGCCGAGCAGTGCATCGGCATCACGCCTTTTTCCGGCAGCATGTAGTTCAGCAGAGTAAAGACAGATTTCTTGTTCTCGCCTGCATATTCTGTGCCGCCGATCAGGATCATCTTGCGATCGAAGTTCATCGCGATCACCGTCTCAGACCGGCAGCCATGCTTGGCCGGGTCGGCCTGGAAGCTGGGGCAGTTGATGACGGTGAAATCGGCGATGAACTCGTTCAGATCTTCACGATCCGGGCGTCGCAGCAGGTGACGGATGAACAGATTGTGCCAAGCTAGTTCGGTAACCATGCGCACGTTGATCGAATAGGCCGGGTCGGCTCCGCCAACCAGATCCTGCACGAAATAGTCGCGGCCTTTCATGTGGGCCAGCATGTCCTGATACAGCGCGTCAAAGCCCTCGGGGCTCATCTCGGCGTTGTTTTCCCACCAGATATGGTTTGCAACGCTGTCAGTGCGCACGACGTGTTTGTCCTTGGGCGAGCGGCCGGTGAACTTGCCGGTGGTAACCAAAAAGGCTCCGCCATTGCCCAGAGTGCCTTCGCCGCGCTTCAGCGCCTCTTCGATCAGCGCCGGTTCCATGAAGTTGTAATAGACATTTCCCAGACCCTCGATGCCCTGATCCTCGAGGCGGAATTGCGGGTTAACCCGTCCAGATGTCATGTGTGTCTTCTCCGTGTGGCGGCGCGTTGGCGGTTGGGCCGGATGCGCCATTGGGCAATTAGCCGGGAAAAACCGGCGGATGGCCGCGTCTTACCACGGTCATTCGGGACATGAACAGGAGGGTTTGACGCAGTTAGCGCAACCAAGCCCAAGTTTAGCGCCATCACAAATTTCCTGTCGGAAATCAAAGCGCCTTTCCGGCAACATTAACGGCTTTTTTGCTGCAACTATGTGACAACAATCGCACGATTCGCAGTTACGGATTGATTCGCGGCCTTAAAAACGCCAGAAATGCCATACTAATAAGCGATAAATTGCATGAGTGAGCAGGAATAGGGGTTAACCCGATGTCAAAGATTGCATTGGTGGATGACGACAGAAACATTCTGACGTCCGTATCCATGACTCTCGAAGCCGAAGGTTTTGAGGTTGAAACATATAATGACGGGCAGGCCGCGCTAGACGCCTTCAACAAGAAACTGCCTGACATGGCTGTGCTGGATATCAAGATGCCGCGTATGGACGGCATGGATCTGTTGCAGCGCCTGCGGCAGAAGACCCAGATGCCGGTGATTTTCCTGACCTCGAAAGATGACGAGATTGACGAGGTTCTTGGCCTTCGCATGGGCGCGGATGATTATGTGAAAAAGCCTTTCTCGCAGCGTTTGCTGGTCGAGCGTATCCGGGCATTGCTGCGCCGACAGGAAGCCACTTCAGGTGACGCGACTGTCGCCAATACTGGCGACGCTAAGGTTATGGAACGCGGAGAACTGCGGATGGATCCTCTGCGCCATGCGGTCAGCTGGAAGGGAGAAGACGTGTCCCTGACAGTGACCGAGTTCCTGTTGCTGCAGGCGTTGGCACAGCGACCAGGCTTTGTCAAAAGCCGCGATCAACTGATGGACGTGGCCTATGACGATCAGGTCTATGTGGACGATCGGACCATTGACAGCCACATCAAGCGTCTGCGCAAGAAAATGCGCGCCGCTGATTCAGAGTTTTCGGCCATCGAAACGCTCTATGGCATTGGTTACCGGTACAACGAAGAATAAGAACGCCAATCTGAAAGGGTAGTTGGGTCTCGTGCGCGATACGGAACAAGCCAGCGAATTCAAGGATGGCGATGTCGTTCTGGGGGATGATTGGGTCATTCCACAGGACGGAGAATCAGGCGAGCTGCGCGCATCGCGGCGTCGCCGAAATCTGTTCGCCTTGCGTGAGTCCCCGCTGGCGCGCAAAATCGTTACTATCAACTTGGTGGCCTTGGTTATTCTGGTAACTGGACTGTTGTACTTGGACGATTCTCGTGAGGAACAAGTTCAGCAGACTGCGCGAAATATCGTCGGAAACGCGCAACTGGTCAGCAACGTCTTTGAAACACGGTTGCGTCAAACCGGCGATCAACCGTCGCAAGATGCCAGTCAATTGGACGTTGAAGACACTTTGGCCGGTCTGAGCCTGCCGCCGGGTGGCGAAGTTTTTGTGTATGACATGTCCGGCACTCTTATCGGTTGGACGCGCGGTGAGGCTTCATCATCCACAATGGCCGTGCTGCTGCGAACTGATGCCGAGGTTCAGACAGGCAGCACGCTGATCAGCGACGCATTGAATGCGGTGTGGAACGGCCTGACCCGCGTTTTCACGAATTACGATCCCAGCACGGCACCCACTTTGGCGCAGCGGGTTCAGGCTATTGTCCCCTCAGCGCTTGATGGCGCAACACAGGTTCAGGCGGTAAAGGACGAACAACGCGAGACGGTCGTCGTTGCGGCTACGCCGATCCTGCAGGACGGAGTACCAGTTGGGGCTGTTGCGATAACGGGCCCCGCAGGCGAAATTGACGCTCTGGCGCGACGCGAGCAAGAGCGTATTCTACAGATGTTCGTGGTCGCCTTGCTTGTCTCCATCGGGTTAAGCCTTGTTTTGGCCTCGACCATTGCAAACCCATTGGCGGATTTGGCCTCTGCTGCAGAGACGGGCAGAGACCGTGGCACAGGTATGAACCCTGGTCGTATCCGTATCCCTGACCTCAGTGCGCGGCCGGATGAAATAGGGCGTCTTAGCCGGGCATTGCGAGGCATGGTCACGGCGCTTTACAACCGCATTGACGCAAATGAACAGTTCGCCGCCGATGTGTCACACGAGATCAAGAATCCTTTGGCCAGCCTGCAATCCGCAGTTGGCACCCTGCGTATGGTCAAACGCGAAGACCAGCGAGACAAACTGCTGGGTGTGATCGAGCACGATGTGCGGCGGTTGGATCGTCTGGTCAGCGATATCTCAAATGCATCGCGTCTTGATGCCGAACTGGTCAAGGAAGAAGAGCAGCCGTTCGACCTGCTCAAGCTACTGGGCAACATCGGCCAGTATTTGGGCGAGGACGCGCGCGAAAAAGGCATCGATTACATCACGGATATGCCGAGTCAACCGATCGTGATCCACGGTCTCGAAGCACGCCTTGCACAGGTCTTTGTCAACTTAATCACCAATGCGATTTCTTTCTGCGAGGACAGCGATGCGATACGTGTCTGGGTCCGCCAGCGCGAAAATCGGGTCTTGATTGTGGTTGAAGACACCGGTCCCGGTATCCCGGAACAGGCACTGACGAAGGTGTTCAAGCGCTTCTATTCCCAACGCCCGGCCGAGCATTTCGGGAACAACTCGGGCCTTGGTTTGGCGATTTCCAAGCAGATTGTCGAAGCACATGGCGGCGTTATCTGGGCCGAAAACATTCGACCGACCGAAGCGGACATCACCTCGGATCCGCTGGGCGCCCGGTTCGTCGTCGGGTTGCCCGTATAGGTCATGCCGGACACCACGCTGTCGGCCGTTGAAAATCTGGATTCCGCAGTTGTTCACGCCACCTGCGTTGCGGTCGACGGGCGCGGTATCTTGATCATTGGCGCGTCCGGTTCAGGGAAATCCGCGCTTGGGTTGCAGATGATGGCGGCGGGGGCCGGGTTGGTTGCAGACGACCGCGTCAGTCTACGCATGAAGAGCGGAGCTGTATTAGCGGATGCCGCCCCCAATATTAGCGGCATAATCGAGGCCCGTGGTATCGGCCTTCTGCAAGCTGTTCCGGTCGGGCCCGTCCCACTTTGTTATGTTGTTGATCTAGATACGCCCGAGCACGCGCGCCTGCCCGAACACGCAACTGTTCTCGCCCTGAGGCAAACTGTTCCCTTGCTACGGGCAGCGGCTGCCCCCAATTTGTCAGCAGCTCTTATGCAGCTTTTGAAAATGGGGCGAGTGGGTCCAGAATGGCCGAACGCATGACACAACAACGGATAGTTCTGGTGACCGGACCTTCTGGTGCGGGGAGATCCACTGCTATTCGGGTGCTCGAAGATTTGGGTTTTGAAGCCATAGACAATTTACCGATGGGCCTATTGCTTCGCTTGCTGGAAGGACCGGCGCGCGAGCGGCCCATGGCTTTGGGGCTGGATGCAAGAAATCGGGATTTCTCGACAATTGGTTTTATCGAACTGGCCGCGAAACTGCGCCGTATGGCTGATGTCGACCTGGCCACCTTGTATCTCGATTGCAGCGATGAGGTCTTGCTGCGTCGGTTCTCTGAAACGCGACGGCGCCATCCAGTCGCGGCGAATGCCAGCCCTGAAACCGGGGTGATGCAGGAAAAAGAGTTGCTGGCGCCGATCCGAGAGATTGCTGACACGCTAATTGATACCAGCCCGCTCAACGTGCACCAGCTGCGGCAAGAGGTCGAACGTTGGTTCGCGCCACAGGGAGGCCGACATCTAGCTGTATCGGTCGAGTCGTTTTCGTATAAACGCGGGTTACCCCGTGGTCTGGACATGGTATTTGATTGCCGTTTCCTCGCAAACCCATACTGGCAGCCAGACCTGCGGGGCGAAGACGGTCGAAACCCGGACGTGGCGCGCTACGTTCAATCAGACGGAAATTATGCGCCGTTTTTTGAGCGCGTGGTCGATCTGCTTTTAATCCTGCTTCCGGCCTATCGTGCCGAAGGAAAAGCGCATCTGTCCGTTGCATTCGGGTGTACGGGCGGTCAGCACAGATCGGTCGCCACAGCGGAAGCGGTTGCAAAGGCTCTTGCGGAAGGGGGGCAGCAGGTGGCAATTAGGCATCGCGAAATGGAACGTCGATCGTTGAATGTGAGGCCGGATTGATCGGGATCGTACTCGTAGCACATGGTGGATTGGCGCAGGAATATCTTGCGGCCATGCAGCATGTCGTGGGAAAGCAACCTGGCCTTGCGGCGATTTCGATAGAAGCGGACCATGACCGCGAGGCCAAGCAGGCAGAAATCTGTGCTGCCGCCGACAGCGTTGATGTTGGCGATGGCGTCGTTGTCGTGACAGATCTTTTCGGCGGCAGCCCGTCGAATCTCAGCTTGCGCGCTTGCGCACCTCATGACCGACGTATCCTTTACGGTGCAAATCTGCCTATGTTGATCAAACTGGCTAAATCCCGCCACTTGCCAATTGGCGACGCGGTGCGGCAGGCGATGGAAGCTGGGCGCAAGTATATCAATGCGCAAAACGTGACATTTGACCAAGAGCGGACCGACTAAGAATGACCACCCGAAGCTTGAAAATAGTTAATGAAAAGGGCCTTCACGCGCGCGCCTCGGCTAAGTTGGTTGAAGTGGTCGAAGGGTTCGATGCACAGGCCGAAGTGTCAAAAGACGGGCTTTCAGCGTCGGGCGACAGTATTATGGGTCTTTTGATGTTGGCAGCGTCGCGTGGAACGACTATTGACGTCGAGACGTCCGGACCGGATGCTGAGGCGTTGGCCGATGCGTTGGAAACCCTCGTGAACGACAAGTTCGGGGAGGGGTTCTGAGCGCGTCAGCCGCGATACCAAGAACGGGAAGACCAGGAATTGGCGGAAACTACGCACGAGACCAAGACAGGCCCGGTTGTCGATGGGACCGAGGACCAGGGCGAAATCTACGACCGTAGAACCCTGACCTATGCGAACTCGTTTGACGACGCCTGGACCGCGACAGCCATTCGCGCCATCGAATGGTGCACCGGTAAGCTGACCATTTTGCGTATGGTCAACAAGTTTGAGAAGAAGAACGAATACTACCGGGGCCAGCGTTTCTGGGGCGGCGCGCTTGAGGTGATGGGAATCAATCTGACCACACCGCAGGAACAGATTGCCCGTATCCCCAAAACCGGACCTGTGGTCGTCGTGGCAAATCATCCTCACGGTATGGTCGATGGCATGATTCTGGCCGAGCTTATCGGTCAGGTGCGCAACGACTATCGCATTCTGACACGCTCGGTCCTGACTGGCCTGGATGAGGCCGCGACGTCGTTTATGATTCCAGTGCCTTTCCCGCATGACCCGGAAGCGCAGGCCAAAATGCTGGAAATGCGTGGCAAGGCGATGGATCACCTTAAAAACGGAGGCGTTGTGGCTCTGTTCCCGTCAGGTGTCGTTATGTCCTCGGATGATTGGTTCGGCCCTGCGATTGAACGCGAGTGGAACGTTTTCACTGCCAAGATGATCCGGAGATCCGGCGCGCAGGTGGTGCCGATTTTCTTCCCGGGCCGCAACTCTCGCGCCTATCAGATCGCGAACAAACTATCAGCCATTATGCGCCAGGGCCTTTTGCTGCACGAGATCGTCCGGTCTTGTAACAAGCCTCAATCCCCAGTCATTGGTGAACCTATATCGGAAGATGACATGCAACTTCTGGAACGCGATCCACGCGGTTTCATGGCGTGGCTCCGAAAGCACACTTTGTCCTTGGGCGAGACACGCGGAACCTGATCCGCTGCTTCATCTGGCTAAAAATATCTCGGGGGTGAGCCCGGACAACGTCCGGGCGAGGGGGCTGGCCCCCTTCACCGGGTCGGAACGGGGAACTCACCTCGATAGTCATAAAACCCGCGCTGGGATTTGCGACCAAGCCACCCTGCCTCAACATATTTCGTGAGCAATGGGCAAGGGCGATACTTGGTGTCCGCCAAACCATCATGCAGCACGTTCATGATGGCCAAACACGTGTCCAGCCCAATAAAGTCGGCCAGTTCCAAGGGCCCCATAGGATGGTTTGCCCCTAGTTTCATCGACTGGTCGATCGACTGCACATTCCCGACCCCTTCGTACAGCGTGTAAACCGCCTCGTTGATCATTGGCATGAGAATACGGTTCACGATAAAGGCCGGAAAGTCCTCGGCGCTGGCTGCAGTTTTCCCCAGCTTGTCGACGACGGCCTTACACGCGCTGAACGTTTCTTCATCTGTGGCGATGCCGCGAATCAGTTCGACCAGTTGCATAACGGGAACCGGGTTCATGAAATGAAAACCCATGAACCTTTCGGGGCGGTCCGTACGGCTGGCCAGACGCGTGATCGATATAGACGACGTATTCGATGTCAGAATCGTATGCGGCAGAAGATGAGGTTGCAGATCCTCAAAAATCGCCTGCTTAATCGCTTCGCGTTCGGTGGCCGCCTCGATCACCAGATCGGTCTTGCCCAGTTGCGGCAATTCCAGCGTGGTTGTGATGCGTTTCAAGGCGTTCTGTACCGCCTCATCCGTTATCTTTCCGCGTGATGCCTGGCGGGCCAAATTGCCTTCAATAATGGCCATCGCAGCGTTTAACGCATCCTGGCTGACATCGTTCAGAACAACATCATAATCCGCCAAGGCCAACACATGGGCGATACCGTTGCCCATCTGACCTGCGCCAATCACTCCGACTGATTTTACATCCATATTCAGGTGCCTCTGTCCCACGGGTTACGGCGACAGTATCGGCAGATGGGGGCGGGCGGCAAGAGGATGAGACCCATCGAATTTGCTTCAAATGCGCACATTAGTAATTTCTCAAGATATGCCGCTGCAAAGTGTCTCCCGGGTGAAAAATGGGTGAGTGTAATGAGCTATTACCAAACAGGCTCGGGGGTTCCCGAGGATGCCGTCTGCCGGTATTCGGGTTCGCGGCTTTGGTTTCGTGGTCCCGAGCGATCACTGGATACGCCATATATGGCTTGCATCGGTGGGACAGAGACGTTTGGCCGTTTCGTCGAAACTCCGTTCGCGTCCGTTTTGGAAGACAAGCTTGACAGGCGGTGTTTAAACCTTGGCAGCCTGTTCTGCGGTGTCGACGCGTTGTGTCGCGATTCCGGTCTTCAGTCGTTGATGGACAAGGCTGAACTGTGCGTGTTGCAAGCGCCGGACCTACTTGGACAATCGAATCGCTTCTATCGCGTCCATCCAAGGCGGAACGATCGATTTCTGGCCGCCACGGATGATCTGATCTCGCTATACCCCGATGTCGATTTTGCCGACGTGAATTTCGTGCATCACCTGATGGCGCTGTTGCGCGACCATCAGGACGCACGTTTCGAAGCCGTCGCAGATGAGCTACGGCGCAATTGGTTAAAGCAGATGCGGGCCCTGCTGGAAAAACTGGACGTGCCAGTGATTCTTCTCTGTTTGCAGGTTGTTGGTCAATCGGATGGCGGGGACCCTGCCGATGAAGCAGACGTGCCATTGTCTCTTGGATTGCTGGACGCGGTTAGACCTTTTTGCGCGGCAATCGTGCGTGAGACTGTCAGCGTTTCTGGGCAATCGGACGAGCTTGAAGACATGCTATTCGGAACTTTGCAGCAGCCGATGGCTGAGTACATGATTGGGCCTGCTGCGCACAGGACCATAGCCGAGGCGCTGGCGGGTCCAATTCGGGATCTGCGCTAAGAAAAAGGCCCGCCATTTTGGCGGGCCTGTCAGATTTTTCGTCGAAAAGCCTCGGCTTAAGATCAGCCGAGTTTTTCGGTCAGTTCCGGTACGGCTTGGAACAGGTCGGCAACCAGACCGAAGTCAGCAACCTGGAAAATTGGTGCTTCTTCGTCTTTGTTGATCGCAACGATGACCTTCGAGTCCTTCATACCAGCAAGGTGCTGGATCGCGCCCGAGATGCCGACGGCAACATACAGATCAGGGGCAACAACCTTACCGGTCTGACCCACCTGCCAGTCGTTCGGAGCGTAGCCCGAGTCAACGGCGGCGCGCGACGCGCCAACGGCGGCGCCCAGCTTGTCTGCCAGGGTTTCGATCAGTTTGAAGTCCTCTTCCGAGCCGACGCCACGGCCGCCCGAGACAACAACGCCAGCCGAGGTCAGTTCCGGGCGATCGCTTTCGGCAACCTTGTCCTCGACCCACGAAGACAGACCCGGGTTGTCACCAACCGAGATCGTCTCGACCGCGGCCGAGCCGCCTTCGCCTGCAGCATCGAAGGACGCGGTACGGAAGGTGACGACTTTCTTGGCGTCGTTCGATTTCACGGTCTGGATCGCGTTGCCTGCGTAAATCGGACGCTCGAAGGTCGAACCGTCAACCACGCCGGATGCATCCGAGATCACCATCGCGTCCAGCAGGGCTGCGACGCGGGGCATCACGTTCTTGGCGTCGGTGGTAGCCGGTGCGACGATGTGCTCATAGCCATCGGCCAGGCCCACGATCAGGGCTGCGGTCGATTCCGCCAGGCGGTGACCCAGTGATGCGTCTTCGGCAACCAGAACCTTGGAGACACCGTCGATCTTTGCGGCAGCCTCACCGGCAGCAGCGGCAGAACCACCTGCGGCCAGAACGGTCACGTCACCCAGCGCCTTCGCGGCGTTAACGGCTTTGGCGGTGGCGTCCAGCGCCAGTTCACCATTATTGACTTCGGCGAGAAGAAGAACAGCCATTACACAGCCCCCGCTTCTTTGAGTTTCGCAACCAGCTCGTCAACCGAGCCCACGACGATACCAGCGGCACGTGCCGGCGGCTCTTCGGTTTTGACGATTTCCAGACGAGGAGTGACGTCGACGCCGTAATCGGCAGCAGTTTTCTCGTCCAGCGGCTTTTTCTTCGCCTTCATGATGTTGGGCAGCGAAGCATAGCGCGGCTCGTTCAGGCGCAGGTCAACGGTCACGATGGTCGGCATCTTGACGCTGATGGTCTGCAGACCGCCGTCAACCTCGCGGGTGATCTTGGCGCTGTCGCCTTCGATATCCACCTCAGAGGCGAAGGTGCCTTGGCTCCAGCCCAACAGGGCCGACAACATCTGACCGGTGGCGTTCATGTCGTTGTCGATCGCCTGCTTGCCCGCCAGAACCAGACCCGGCTGCTCTTCCTCGACCACTTTGGCCAGGATCTTGGCAACGGCCAGCGGTTCGATATCGGTGTGCACGTCATCAGCCGCAACAACCAGAATTGCGCGGTCGGCACCCATGGCCAGAGCGGTGCGCAGGGTTTCCTGCGCCTGCTTGACGCCGACGGAAACAGCGACGACTTCATCCGCCTTGCCTGCTTCTTTCAGACGGATCGCCTCTTCGACGGCGATCTCGTCGAACGGGTTCATCGACATTTTGACATTGGCGAGATCAACACCGCTGCCGTCCGCTTTGACGCGAACTTTCACGTTATAGTCAATCACGCGTTTGACAGGCACGAGTACCTTCATTTTGCGCTTGCTCCTCACAAATAACGGTGAGCCGCGACGCGACTCCACCAATGCTCTCGGACGTCTGAATAACGTCTCAAGACACACGACAACAGGGCAAAATCGTCATCTCGTGGGCTTGGGACGTCGCGTTTCATATTTTTTGACGCTACGGCGCGCTCAAGCCAACGCTTCAGCGGTTCGCGCCCGGAACCCACAGCACATCCGCCGAGCCGTTTTCGTTCGCGCAGCGAGCGGCCACGAAAAACCAGTCGCTTAGGCGATTGAGGTATTTTACCGCCACCTCGTTGACAGGTTCCATATTGGTCAGCTCAACCGCCAGACGCTCGGCCCTGCGCGAGACGGTGCGGCACACATGTAGATGGGCCGCCAGGCGTGACCCACCGGGCAGGATGAAGCTGCGCAGCGGCGCCAGCGCTTCGTTCATGACGTCGATCTCAGCCTCAAGCCTGTCGATCTGAGAGGGTACGATGCGCAGCGGCGTGTATTCAGCCTCGGCATCCTTATCCATGTCGGGGCGGCAGAAATCGGCACCCAGATCGAACAGGTCATTCTGGATGCGCGACAGCGCGGCTTCGACCTCACCATCAGCTTCGGTTCGGGCGACGCCGACAAATGAATTCAGTTCATCCACCGTGCCATACGCAGCAACTCGACCCGAATACTTGGCAACGCGTTCCCCATTGCCCAAGGCTGTTTTGCCGTCATCGCCGGTGCGCGTGTAGATTTTGTTAAGTACAACCATTTACTGACCTCCCTGTCCGCGAAGCCAGACGTAGAGCACGATCAGCACCACGGCAATGAACTGAAACAGGATGCGCAGCTGCATCATCTTGTTGCTTTTCAGCGCGGCACTTTTCCCTGCCTTGCCGAAGTTTGAAATGCCGATCACCAGCACGACGACCACCGCCGCCATCGCCAGCAATAATACGACCATCAATAGGTCCATGGGTACACCGTCCGCGTTTTTTGCATTAGCTTACCATCTAGACCCATGGCGGAGAAAAGCGAACGGGTAATTTCGCCTCAGACGTCCGAGAGGATACGGTCAATCGTACGTGTTGGCAGAATGCGGCGCAGGTAGCCTGCGATGTAAGTTGGAGTCGTAACGTAGTAGCGGGGGCGCGGTCGTTTTGCCTCGACCGCATGGGCCAGCTTGTCGGTCACGGCGGATGCGGGCAGTTCAAACCGATCTGTGCCTGAGGTTTCGTATAGCCTTTTCAACAGTGTCGCCTGATACCGCTCGCGCAGGGCTGAGTTCTGCCAGTCGATGAAACGTTCGAAGAAAGGGATCGAGTTCTCGCGGATTTTCGAGGTGATCGGGCCGGGTTCGATCAGGCTGACCTTGATGTCGGTATCCGCCAGTTCCAACCGCAATGTGTCGGTCAGGCCCTCGATCGCATATTTTGTGGCCACATAAGCTCCGCGCCAGGGGAAGGCGACCAGTCCCAGAACCGAGGAGTTCTGCACGATTCGCCCGTGGCCTTGCGCTCGCATCACCGGGATGACCTGACGGGTCAGTTCGTGCCAGCCAAAGAAATTAGCCTCGAAGATCGCGCGCAACCCGTCGGTGGGCAGATCTTCGACTGCGCCGGGTAGACCGTGGGCTCCGTTGTTGAACAGTGCGTCCAACGTGCCTCCGGTGGCCTCAAGCACCTCGGCCAGACCAGCGGCGATGCAGTCGGTGTCGGTATAGTCGATGCGGGGGCTTTCAAAGCCTTGCGCGCGTAGCCTGTCACAGTCCCGCTGCTGTCGGCACGATGCAAAGACGCGCCAACCGCGAGCGCGCATGCCATGCGCTGCGTCCAGCCCGATTCCGGACGAACAGCCGGTTATTAGAATCGATTTCTGCATAGTGTCCCCGATACCAAGCCTTACCCCTAGCTAGGGCGTGATACCGGGTGGGACAATCGTTGCACTGCGTCAGTTTACGGGTTTTTCGACCAGAGATGCCGATATCCATCCGACCTGTTGCTGCGGCAACACGCGCAGGCGAAGCCAACCTGTGCCCGAGTCGCTCAGGATTTCGACTTTCTGGCCAATGCCGACCTTTGCGATGATTGGATAGATCGTGCCGGGACCGTCGCGGAGATTGACCCGTGTTCCAGAAATCTCGCGAATGTCCTTCTCGGGCTCAGTGGGGGCAATCGGTTCCGCGATCTGTTCAGGCGCTTCTGGTTCGATCTGCTGCAGGCCGCTCACTCCATCTTCAAGCGATGCGAGCGTAAAATTGGAAGTTTGATCATCAAAAACCGAAATTTCCCTGAGCGCTTCAACGCTTGCGGTTTCAGTCACAAATTCAACAACGGCCGGTTGAGGCTCGATCGGTTTGGCCCGGACGGCCGGGGTGCGGCTGGCGACATTGGTCACAAGATTTTGGGCAGGCGCAGGTGCGATCTGCACTGGCTTGGATTGGGTGGCGACACGCACAGGCTGTTCGGCACGCAGGCCGCGCGGTTCAAAGTCTGGCCCACCGCTCATGACGTAAAAACACCAGCCAAGTGCAGCGAAACTAACAACGATAAGGCGCGTCATGGCGCTTCCCCCGGGTAATCGTAAAAGATGAAATAGGCAGCAGTCTAATGACCGAGAGCTTACCATATCTGAGGTCTCGAGTCGAAAGATCGGGGGAAATCCGTCGGTTGCCTCCCCCTGTTGCAAAAAGCGCCACTTGTCCCCAGCAAAATGCTTGCCGGTTGCTTTACCGCGGCGCGCTTGCGTCGTATCACATCATATATGAACGACACGATCGACGACCCCAACATGGAGGCCCCCGAAGGTGGGGGCGAGGTAGCCGAACCGCTGCGCCGCGCGATTGGCGAACGCTATCTGACCTATGCTTTGTCCACCATCATGCACCGGGCGCTGCCCGATGCGCGCGATGGTCTGAAGCCGGTTCACCGGCGAATCCTCTATGCAATGCGCGAGCTGCGACTCAGCGCGACAGGGGGATTCCGTAAGTCCGCCAAGATCTCGGGCGACGTGATGGGTAACTATCACCCCCACGGTGATGCCGCGATTTACGACGCGATGGCGCGTCTAGCGCAGGACTTTAACGTCCGATACCCGCTGGTCGACGGGCAGGGGAATTTCGGCAACATTGACGGCGACAATCCGGCGGCCTCGCGATACACCGAGGCGCGGATGACCATCGTGGCCGAAGCGCTGCTGGAAGGTCTGAACGAAGACGCTGTTGATTTCCGTGACAACTATGACGGGACGCTGACTGAACCGGTCGTTCTGCCGGCGCAGTTCCCGAACCTGCTGGCAAACGGCGCCAGTGGTATCGCGGTGGGCATGGCGACGAATATCCCGCCGCATAATATCTCTGAGCTCTGCGATGCCTGTCTGCATCTGATCAAAACGCCGGACGCGCGGGATGACACGCTGCTGAACTATGTCCCCGGCCCGGACTTTCCGACTGGTGGCGTGATTGTCGAGCCCCCTGAGAATATCGCGCAGGCTTATCGCACCGGGCGTGGATCGTTCCGCCTGCGCTGTAAGTATGAGGTCGAGGATCTGGGGCGTGGCCAGTGGCAGATCGTTGTCACCGAGATCCCATATCAGGTTCAGAAATCCAAGCTGATCGAAAAGATCGCGGAGCTGATCCAGACCAAGAAAATCCCCATCCTCGGCGATGTCCGCGATGAATCCGCGGATGACATTCGTCTGATCCTTGAGCCGCGTTCTAAAAACGTGGACCCCGAGGTGCTGATGGGGATGCTCTACCGCAACTCGGACCTTGAGGTGCGTTTCAGCCTGAATATGAACGTGCTGATCGACGGGGTGACGCCCAAGGTCTGCTCGATGAAGGAAGTGCTGCGCGCCTTCCTTGACCACCGGCAAGAGGTGTTGTTGCGGCGTTCGCGTCACCGCATGGCTAAGATCGACCACCGGTTAGAAGTGTTGGAGGGCTTTATCGTTGCCTTCCTGAACCTCGACCGTGTGATTGACATCATCCGTTATGACGATGATCCCAAAGCTGCTTTGATGCGCGAAGATTGGGGCATCGACCACGTTCGCGCGACGGACGAATCCGACTATGTCTCGCCCAAACCGGGCGAGGGCGAACTGTCCGAGGTTCAGGTCGACGCCATCCTCAACATGCGCTTGCGAAGCCTGCGCCGTCTGGAAGAGATGGAGCTGGTCCGCGAGCGTGACGCGTTGATGGAAGAGCGCGCCAATCTCGAAGACCTGCTGGCTGATCCCGCACTGCAATGGGCCAAGATCGCCGAGCAGTTGAAAGAGACCAAGAAGACCTTTGGTAAAGACTACGAAGGCGGCGCACGCCGTACCCAATTCGCCGAGGCTGGACAGGTCGAGGAAGTGCCGCTTGAGGCGATGATCGACAAGGAGCCGATCACGGTCGTCTGTTCGCAGATGGGCTGGATTCGCGCCATGACCGGCCATATCGACCTCAAGCGCGAGCTGAAGTTCAAGGACGGTGACGGCCCGCGTTTCATCTTCCACGCGGAGACCACGGACCGCCTGTTGGTCTTTGCCTCAAACGGTCGGTTCTACACGGTCAGCGCCGCCAACCTGCCTGGCGGGCGGGGCATGGGCGAGCCGCTGCGTCTGATGGTCGACCTGCCGAACGAGGCGCAGATCATCGACATCCTGATCCACAAGCCGGGGCGCAAGCTGTTGGTGGCTTCGGATGCGGGCAACGGGTTCATGGTGCCCGAGGATGACGTGCTGGCGCAGACCCGCAACGGCAAGCAGGTGCTGAACGTCAAAGGTGATGAAACGGCGGTGATCTGCAAACCGGTCGCGGGCGACCACGTAGCGGTGGTGTCTCAAAACGGCAAGTTCCTGGTCTTCCCGACCGAAGAATTGCCTGAGATGACCCGCGGCAAGGGTGTACGTTTGCAGAAATACAACATGGCGCGCGGGCGTCAGGGCACGCTGGAGCTGGATGGCGGTCTGTCCGACATCACCACTTTCAACTGGGAGGAGGGCCTGAAATGGTCCATGGGTGGCGACAAGACCCGGCACGAGGCGGATATGTCTCAATGGCTGGCCAAACGCGCCAGCGTCGGGAAAAAGCCGCCTTACGGCTTCCCGAGGGACTATAAATTCTCGTGATTTTGCGACCGCTTGCGGGGAATTCCGCCGATACGGCTTGGCACAGTCCGTATCGGTGCGCTAAATCAAAGAAAACAGGCCTATCGAGACGAGAGACATGTTGCGCATTTTGACCTTGATCACCGGACTGGCCCTGTTGGGCGCGTGTACGCAGACGCAAGTGTACGAAGAGCCCGAGTCGCTCGGCGAATTCAAACTGCGCGTAAACTATGCCTTTGCCGAAAAGGCGGTTCAGGGACCGGTCTCACGCGACGCTACGCCGGACGAGTGGACGGCCGCGATCCAGAATGCGGTGGATATCCGCCTTGGCCGATACGAAGGCGCGCAGGATTATGATATCGGCATCAGCCTAGAGGGATATATGCTGGCACCTCCGGGCATTCCGGTGATCTACAACCCACGCAGCACCGCGATTGTGCTGGTGAATGTCTATGATGTGAACAAGAAAGAATTTCTGGCCAAGGGCAAACAATTTCAGGTTCTGGAAGACACCACTGGCGGCAGCGCGTTAAAGGGCTCGGGCCATGAGCGTACTAAAGAAGAGCAGATGAGCGGTCTGGCCTTGAAGGTTGCGGACCGAGTCGAGGAATGGCTGGCCGAAGAACATCAACAGAACGGTTGGTTCAAAAGTCGCCCCGATCTGATCCAGCCGCTGGATTCCGGCGAGCTCACGCAAAATCCAGCGTCGTAAACGGCTTTTCCCTCAGGATGTGCTTGATTTTCCCCTGCGAACCAAATATCTCGCGCGCGCAGATGTAACCACGGGACCAAGGGTCCCCCAAATCGCAAAAGGGCGCCTGAGGAATGGCAAAGGAAAAGTTTGAGCGTACAAAACCGCACGTCAACATCGGCACGATTG
>NZ_WQDY01000017.1 GCF_013033355.1 Ruegeria lacuscaerulensis | reverse complement strand
AAGACGATGCGCCGATTTGGTTTAACGGCTGAATGCAACAAGTCATATTCGGCCCAAACCGGGCTTTGAGTGGGGTCTGGGTCGCCGCGATGCGGTATTCGCTGAAGCTGACATTGGCAGCAGGTATTGAGCTTCCCCAACTGAACTGGTCCACCACTATGCTTGCGCCATTTATAGCGGTAGCAAGAAGCTTTTCATAAATCGCATGATCCCTGTCCCCGGACCATCTCCACGGCGGGTTGAACTATCCCAGACGACTACATCTTTTGGCGCTGTTTTGAGATTGTATCCACTTAAGAACGTGTCCATCGTTGTAAGAGCGGCAAAAATGCTGAATCTTGTACTGCTACCCCAGGCGACCAGCTTGGGCATTGGAGCAGGTTTTTCCGCCTCAGATGAAGGCGTAAGACGCGCAGCCGCGGTGGTTCGAAGGATCAGGGTTCCTGGACCTTCTGCATAATAGTAGATCATACGCCCCAGTATCAGCGTCGAAAGACCCAGACTGGCAATGCGTCCCATTTTCAATGTTTCGCTCATTCCGACGAAATCTGAAAACCTGAAAATCACACGCTCACCAGGTTGAAGGGACCAAGAAACAAGTTCTGCAGGCTCGTCGACTTTCAGTTCCGCGTCAAATTCATCGGGTTTCTCTGCGCGGTTGCCCTCAATCCGATTCATCGCCCATGTACCGCTGGCAATGCGTGCGACAGGCATTCGAAACCCAAGCGGGCGGCGTCGGGCGGGCGGAGGCCCTTCCAACGTTACGCCCCAACGCGCTACAAAATACGCATCTTTTTCGGTAATGGGGATGCGGTAGTGCTGCCCATGGTTAGCCAAAACAGACGCTGAAGATGGGGGGTCATCTGGCAGAAACTGTGCATGCAGACTGGCGGCCCCGTTTGGCGCAAATATCACGCGCGAGAAAACAATAAGGAAAGTCTTGAGCAGAATAATGACACTGTACAACGTCAAAAGCAGCGATACGTTGCGCCAGGTTCTAAAGCCGCCTGTTACGGTCGATGTGGTTGTCGTGTGCGTGGTTAGATAAACCTGTTGGTAGTAGCTTTGAACCCGGGTTGAAGCATCTGATACGTCATCAGCCAGAGCGACATCGCTGGGGCAGTTTCGGGGCCTGTTCGGGTCAGACGATGCCAGAGTAATGCATCCCGCAAAATCGGTGGTGCCGTCTATCATTCCGGTCCGCGCATCCACCATCATCTGGTTGGCCCCTTCGACGATCCATTCCTTTGTCTTGCAGACAGGATCAAGTGGAAAGCACCAGCCCGGCTTTTCCAACAAGGGCAAGACCTCTTTGGGAAAGGCTGTATTCATCTGGTCTTTTACAGCTAGGGGTACACGAGCAAGGTCGTTCTTTGCGTCCCGTTCAACCGTCTTCAGGTTGAGACTCACACGTTTATGCACCGAAATCAGATACAGATCCGACCACTGATTGATAGCGCGTTCCAGCGGGTCCGCGCTTGGATAGCTACGGGACCAGGATTTGACGTACGGAACATGGCTGTCTTGCGCCATCGGCTCGTTTTCGATCACCCAGATGATTGCCCGGCTTTCTAACTCGGCCGTCCGGCGTTCAACATCGGCAACCATCTGTGGTTCGATCCACAAATTTACGAGTCCCCACCAAAACCCACCGAAAAAAACAAAAACAGCCAACGCAGGGCTCCAGAGTCGTAATGTCTTGCGACTGGCGAAGCGTAGATCCGATTTAGAAAGCGTTGTGACAAACTGCCAGTTGTCACGGACCATCATCCACAGCATTCGAACCAGCACCGATATCGTCAGGAACAACAGTGCGTTCACCAGTTTGGGTTGATAGCCAAGAAACATCATACCCAGCAAGCTGGTACCCGGCGCTGCACCGAAAAGTTGCGCAATCTGTGACCCAGCTACATCCAGAAACAGAATAGTGGTAAACCCTGTGAATGACGTGGAAAGCAAATGACCGTGGCGCAGAAAAAGATAGGTGCATGCGGCGGCAAGAGCGGCATAAATCACGTGCGTGGTCATCTCAAATGCGCCGCCGGCCCCCATCGAGTTGAACTGATAAATCAGCGACGACCACAACAAAAAGGCCGGAATTGGCCAAAGCGACAAACGCCCGAGCCGGATGACTAGGCCCGCGGAAACAAGCCCTGCCAACCCCAAAATACCGATGGCCGGATGCCCCCAACCGCGCTGCTGATAAAGCGTTATTTGATCGGTAATCGTCGTCAGAACACCCGTCTTGCCAGTGGCCACCGGGTCCAGCACAAATGCATAGGACGCCAACATAGGGACCCAGCCAATAAACAGCAGGAACCAGAGGAGTTCTTGAAAAAACCGAGATTGTTGCGTTTCGATTTTGTTCAGCTCCTTGCAAAAGCGCTTCAAAAAATAATCGAATAAATAAATTTCTAATGGCAACTATGGCGTCTGTGCTTAATTCTGACAAGATGGCATCCAAAGCACACCGAAAATGGCCTAGCTCACCGTGGGTTGGGCATTCAATACCCTGTTCTAAGGCCAAGTCTTGAATACCAGAGTTTGTGACACCGCCCGTGCCTTCGATCAGAGCGTTGTTTACTTTGGCCCTATGGTTTGCCTACGATTTCAATGAATTTTCCTGAAGTTTTTACGAAAGGTTTATTGTCATGCCCGAGACGCTCAACTTGCACAAATTTGAACATCTTAGCCCTTTTCAGATTAAAGACGAACTCATCAAGCTGGCTCAGAAAGAGTCGCAGCAGATGGCACTGCCCTATCTGAATGCAGGGCGTGGGAATCCCAACTGGATCGCAACCAAAGCACGCGAGGCGTTCTTCCTGCTGGGCCAGTTTGCGATGACCGAAGCAAAACGGCACCGCGATGAACCACAGGTCGGGTTGGCCGGAATGCCTCAAGGCAACGGTTCTTACGAGAGGTTGAAAGCCTATTGCACCGATTCTTTGGAACAGAATGGACCTCCGGGTGCCGACACGCTGGCGGCAATGGTGGATTACGCCGTTGAAAAATTTGATTTCACGCCTGACGACTTTGTCCTTGAACTAACCGATGGCATTGTGGGCGACCACTATCCAATGCCTGACCGATGCATGAAACACAACGAAGCCATTGTGCACGAATACATAATGTGGGCGATGTGCGCCGGGCATCGGCCCGAGGCAAAATTCGACATATATGCTGTCGAAGGTGGTACCGCCGCGATGTGCTATATTTTCAAGGCGCTTAAAAACCAGCGACTGCTTAACGCAGGCGATACAATAGCTTTGGGCACACCGATCTTTACGCCTTATTTGGAAATGCCGCTTTTGGAAGACTACGGGTTGAACGTGGTCGACATATCGTCAGAGGAAGAACACCATTTTCAGTTGACGGATGATCATCTGGAGCTCTTGGCCGACCCGAAGGTCAAGGCACTTTTCCTTGTCAATCCAGGCAACCCTTCGTCGGTTGCGATCAGCCCCGAGGTCATGGCCCGGCTGGTGCATTTCGTCAATACTCGACGTCCGGATCTGATTATCCTGACCGATGATGTCTATGGCACCTTCGTGCCAGACTTTCAGTCGGTGATGGGACATTTGCCTGAAAACACGATCGGCGTTTATTCTTTTTCGAAGTATTTTGGGTGTACCGGTTGGCGTCTCGGCGCAATCTTAGTGTCTGAAAACAACATCTTCGACAAAATGATCGCCCAAGCCCCAGCGGATACGCGTGCAGTCGTTGAAGCGCGATACGAAACGCTTACCCCTGATCCGTCCTCGTTCAAATTCATCGATCGAATTGTGGCGGACAGCCGAGATGTCGCGTTGAATCATACTGCGGGTTTGTCTCTGCCACAGCAAGTTATGATGACGCTGTTTTCACTTGTTGAACTGATGGACGAAGAGAAAAAGTATCAGGCGTTTTGCTGGGGTATTCTCGATCACCGTTTCAATGAGCTGGTCGAAGGTTTGGGGATAGAGGTTTCTGACAATCCGCTTTTCGACAAGTATTACGGCATTATCGATTTTGAATTCTGGCTAAGGAAATATGTAGGTGAAGAGGTTGTGGAGTGGATTAAGGAGAACGTTCACCCTCTGGATATCTCATTCAAACTGGCGCAAGACCATGGGATTGTTCTGCTCAATGGGTCGGGCTTTGACGCACCAAACTGGTCGGCACGTGTCTCTTTTGCCAATCTAGATGACAGCGCCTATCGCCAGATCGGCCGGGCAGTTAGGGCGGTGGCGGTTGGCTATGTGCAAGCCTACCGCGCCGCGAATGGCCTGCCAATTCACGGTTAGTTTGCGACTACGAACGCTTTGATCAGGGAACAAAGGCCACAACGAGCGGGCCCCAGAGCGTTAAAAAGATATTGGCGACCGCGTAAGTCATCGTAAACGCGGGGGTTGGCGTCGCGTTTCCGGTCTTTTCCAACAACGTCGCAAAGCCTGGGTTGCCTGAGCGGGATCCGGTTACGACCGCGCATGCCTCGACCGGGTTTTTTATGCCCAGAATAAAGTAGTTGATCGTGAACTGCACAATCATCGGCATCAAGGTGACGACGACACCCAGCAGGAGCAAGGTAATGCCGTATTGCTGGATGGCTTCCAGCGCCGGTTTGCCAGCATTCAAGCCAACAACGCCGACAAATACCGCCAGTCCAAAGCTCTGAAGGAAGTTTGCAGCGCCGTGGTTGATGCCACCAATCTTGGGTCGACGAATGCGCAGATAGCCAATGATCAATCCGGTCACTAGACAGCCAAGCCCCGACCCAAGCGCGACCTTCGTTCCTGCAATGACAAAGCTGATCTCACCAATCAGGTAACCGATGGCAACACCAATACCCAGAGCGATGAAGTTCGTAGCCGAGGCCGAGGGCGGCACGTAGCCTGCCAATTTGGCCGCCCGGTTCAGGTCATCTTTGTGGCCAACGATGCTGATCTCGTCACCAGCGTGGAGTTCCGTATTGTGCAGTACCGGCACGTCATGACCCATACGCGTGATCTTTGAGATGTGAACTCCACGACGCTGATCGGCGGTCAATGCAGCCCTCAGTTCTGCCAGAGTTTTTCCTGTCAGTTTGCGATTGGTGATGATCACGTTGCGGCGTTCCTCCACGACAACCAATTCCGGCGGATATTCCCCGATTTCGCCGCTTGCGGTGTCTTCGAAACTGGTAAGTGAGGCGACAAGGCCCGAGACAACGATTACATCACCTGCCCCGACAACGGTTTCAGGTTCAGGCTCTACCGGAGTTCCGTTCTGCATCAGCTTCTCGACAATCAGATCGCCGCCATAACGTTCCTCGATGGCCTTGACAGATTGCCCGGCAAGTTGCGCATCAGCAGTCACTTGATAGGCGCGCGCCTCAAACCGGTTCATTGGAAGAAACTCACCCTCCTCCAGCTTGCGACCGCCGCCGCTGAGTTTGCTGGCCAGTTTGATCGCTTCTTGCCGAAGATCGCAGCGCAGAATGATAGGAATGACGCTGACGGCCAGAATCGGCCCAATTGAACCAAAGATATAGGTGACCGAGTAGCCAACCGCGATATTGGTTTTTAGCTTTTCCGCCTCATCTGCCGCGAGCCCTAGCAAGTCAATCGCGTTGCCCGCTGTGCCGATGATCGCCGACTGCGTCAGCCCTCCGGCAGCCAGTCCAGCCGCAAGCCCTTTGTCCAGCCCCGCCATGCGAGCCACGACGATCACGAAGAAAAGCCCCCAAGCCGTCATCATGAACGCCGCCAACAGTTTTGTCAGAGCCGAGCGGTTAAGGGCGGCAAAGAATTGCGGCCCGCCGTTATAGCCAACCATAAAAATAAACAAGGAAAAGAAGACGTTTTGCACATCAGTGCTTAGGGTAATGCCGCCGATCTGGCCTACAAAAACCGCGACCAGAAGGGTTCCGGCAATTCCGCCCAGTTCAAACTTTCCAACCCTGAATTTCCCAATGCCGTATCCTAGACCCAGGCAAAGGAAAAGCGCCATAATCGGAAACGCGCGGAGTTGTTCTGCTAAAATATCCATATCGAAATCCCCAGAGCTTCACACTGGTCAGCTTAATTCACGATACAGGGACTGATGATTTAGAAAATACTAAATTTTGATTTCGACCACAGGCACAAGGTTTCACGTGGCGCAGTGCTTAAATAACTGCGCCACGAGTCACAGACTTACCCCTTCGATCGGAAGGCCAGAAAAGCCATCACTGCAACGCCAGCGAGGATTAAGAAAACCTCACTGCCATGTGTGTGAAACGCGTGATCGGTGTGGGCCATCGCGGGCGTTGCGGCCAATGCGGCTACTGATGCGAGTCTTACAGATTTCATGCTTCGATCTCCTGTTTGCGTTGGTGAAGAAAGTCGCGGATGTCTAAAGTGGATTTCTCATCCATCGAGACATAGATCAGCGACATATTGGTGCGCTCCTGCACCATCTGACCGGGGAAGGGCAGATAGCTCAGCTCGCGCGAGCCGAATGAAGGCGAGGCGGTGCCCACCTGCCATTCGGTCTTCAATTCGATGTCGATCAGTTTCAGCGCCTTGGCGCCGTCCTTGGACGGGCGTTCAAAGGGGACACCGGCCAGTTTCAGATAGCTGGTTTTGTCACCGGCCTGCAGGAAACCGTCGATGAATTGCGTGGCTAGAACCTGCAGGTCCGCTGCCTCATCCTCGTGATGCATGTGGCTGTGCAGGTGGTCGCCATGGGCGTGGTTGTGGCCATGCCCATGATGGGCATGGTCATGATCGTGGTGGTGATGGTGTGCGTGATCATGTGGCATTCGACCACCTCCGCCCTTCGAATTCGCCGTGTGGGATGGCGACGGGTTTGTCGATGAACTTCTTATGCGCGCCCATCTTGCCGTTCGACACCAGCGCGCCCAGCACATCCACGATCACGCGGGTGCCCATCAGGGCGGTGATATCGGATGTGTCATACGGCGGTGAGACCTCGACTAGTTCCATGCCACAGATGCCTTCGGCAGCGATGCCCGAGGCCAGCGCCAGCGCTTCTCGCGGAAGGAACCCGCCGGGTTCGGGCCAACCGGTGCCCGGAACAAAACCGCAGTCGATGCTATCGATGTCGAAGGACATATAAACCATATCGACACCGTCCCACGCCATCTCCAACGCCATCTCGATGGTTTTGTCGACGCCCATCTTCTCCATATCGCCCATAGTGATGATGTTGGTCTCGCGCTCGCGGGCGACCTTGACGGCCTCACGCGGGACTTGCCAGCCGCCGATGCCGATCTGCACAAGGTTCTTGGCCGGCACATTGGGCAGGTTGGTGGAGTGAAACCACGGAGTCGTGTGCATCCTCTCATCCAAGTCTTTTTCCTGAATATCCGCGTGGCGGTCGAAGTGGACGATGCCGATTTTCTTCGAGGTGCATTCGGCGATCCCACGCACACAGGGGAAGCCAATGGAATGGTCGCCCCCGATCATGATCGGCAGCGAGCCCGAGCTGAACACATGGCTGACCGCGCGGCTGATCTGGTCAAAGCTTTTCTCGATATTGGCCGGGATGGTGAACACGTCGCCCGCATCACACAGGGTCATCTGTTCGCGCAGGTCGACCCCGATCTCGTAGTTGTAAGGCGTATAAAGCGCCGAGATCTTGCGCACCCCCTGCGGCCCGAACCGGGTGCCGGGGCGATAAGTGGTGCCACCGTCGAACGGAATACCCAACACGGTGGCGTCATAATCGGCAACCTCCAGAACGTCTTCGGCATAGGGGGCCTTGAGGAAGGTGTTGATGCCTGCGAAATGCGGCAACTCACCCCGCGCGAAAGTGGGGATCGACTTGTCCTCGATGCTGTCGGCCCCGGTCAGGCCCATGCGCAGGGCCCAGCGGCGTTCCTCGTCCCAGCGGCCTTCGGGCAGATCGGCCTCTTTCTGCATGGCCTTCCAGCCCGCCAGTTTGGTCAGGTCAGGGTGGTGTTGGCGCTTTTCGCGGCGTTCAAGATGAGTGCGCAGGTCCATCGGGTGATGGGACTGCGTGCGCTTTGGATCCGAAAACACGGTATGTCTCCCAAATCAGTGTCCCGCTGTCGGGCGGGGAATCTCCGGGCTTTGGTGAACGCAGCATGCGGAGCCCGGCGGCGCATGCTGCGGCTGTTCAGGCCCCTGCCAAAGAGGGGTACTGATCGAGAATGTCCTGATAGGGCATACCCTTGTTACGGGCGTCGAAATCATAGGTGATCGTGGCTCCGAACAAGCCCGGATCGTCCGGGTCCCAGCGGGGTTTGTCGAAGACCAGAACCCGGTCGCCCAGTTTGAACCCTTCTTGCAGGTCATGCGTGACCATGAAGACGGTCATGTTGGTTTCGTCCCGCAATTCCATCAGGAAATCATGCATTTGCAGGCGCGTACCCGGATCAAGCGCGCCAAAGGGTTCATCCAGCAGCAGAATGCGCGGCCGCGCCGTCATGGCCTGACCGATGGCCAACCGCTGCTGCATCCCGCCCGACAGCGCCGCCGGGAATTGATCGGCCACATGGTTCAGGCCGATCCGTTCCAGCATCGCGTCTGCCCGCGCTGCGGCCTCGGTGCGTGCAGCCCCGCGCAAACGACCAAAAGGCTGTTCAAAGCTTTCGCCCGCGATCAGGTTGTCGCGCACGGTCATATGCGGAAAGACCGAGTATTTCTGAAACACCACGCCGCGTTCGCGGTTCGGCTCGACTGCCGTGTCGCCACCATCAATACTGATCTCGCCCTTATACGGTCGCTCTTCAGCCAGCAGCATACGCAGGAAGGTGGACTTACCGCAGCCTGACGCGCCGACGATCGAGATAAACTCGCCTTCATCGACCGAGACACTGACCCGCTCCAGAATGGATCGGTCGCCGTAGCGTTGCCAGACATTGCGGACGGATACAAAACTCATAGTCCGGCCTCCATCCACGGGAATGCACGGCGCGAGGTGGTTTTCAGCGCCCAGTCGATCACGAAGGCCAGCAGGGTGATCCAGATGACGTAGGTCAGGATCACATCCATCGCCAGATAGCGGCGCACCAGAAAGATGCGATAGCCAAGGCCTACGTTTGAGGCCACCGCCTCGGCCGCGATCAGGAACAGCCAGGCCGAACCTAAGGACAGACGCATATTCGAAATCAAGCGCGGCAGAATCTGCGGCAGCGCTACACGCAGAGCAATCACCGAGGTCGAGGCCCCAAGCGTTTGCGCCTTGACGATCTGTTCCTTTGGGATCTCCATCACGCGCTGCGCCAGATCGCGAGTCATAAAGGGGGTGATGCCGATGACGATCAGAACAACCTTGGACAGCTCGCCCAGCCCGAACACGATGAACAGGATCGGCAACAGGGCCAGCGGCGGCACCATCGAAATCACCGCAACAAAGCTGGACAGCAGCGACCGCGCATAGGGCAGCAAACCGATGGCCAGCCCCAATACCAAAGACAGCGCCGCCGAAATCCCGACCCCGCCCAGCAAACGCGCCAGACTGGCGAACGTGTCATTCCACAGCAGGATCTCTTTTGACCGGCGGTCAGGTTCCGTGAACAGCCGGTGCGCCGTGTCCAGAATGGTTGAGGGCGCGGGCAGCAGCTTGTCCTGCGGGTTCGCTGTCAGCCGGATATCCGAGGCAACCGCATAGGCCACAAACAGCACCACGAAGGGCAGCGCGGCCAGCAGCAACGCTCCGGGGCGTCCGGGTTTGTGATTGATCAGGCGCATGAGTGGGCGATCCTTGGCACGTCGGGGGATCGGGGCAGCCGCGCGGGCCGCCCCGAAGCTTGCTTACAGGTCGCCGTCAGCGGCCATCTGCATGTAGGTCGTGTCAAAGCGGAACTTGACGTTACCCGCGTCGCCCGTGGTCGTGCCATCGGGATAAGCGATGCCCACGAAATCAGCGCTGGGAGCGCCTTCGCCCAGAATGCCTTTGTCGAACAGGAATTCGGCGACATTTGTCATGGTCTCCGGCAGATCCCCGGCGCTAGCCTGTGCGACGGCGGCGGCCGGGTCAAAGAACATCTCAGTCGCGGCAAGCTGCGCCTTGTAGCCTACCAGATCGGTGCCCGAGGCTTCGGCCATGGCGGTCAGAACCTCTTCGTCGCCCGCAGCCATCAGCGCCATGACCTCATACCAGGCGCCTGCCACGGCTTTGCCGAATGATGGGTTGGCTTCAAGCGTTTCAGTGTTGACCACCATCAGGTCCAGAATCTCACCGGGGATTTTCGAGCTGTCGAACAGGTTCACTGCATCAGGGTTGCTGCCCATGATTTCGGACACAAGCGGATTCCATGTCACCACTGCCTCGACATCAGGCGTGGCAAAGGCCGCGATCATGTCAGCGTCCGACGTGTTGATGACTGAGGCCAGATCGGATTCCTCAAGCCCCACGGAATCCAACCCCCGCGCCAGCAAGTAATGCGACACCGAAAGTTCCACCAGATTGACCGGCTTGCCTTTGAGGTCTTCCAGGCTGCCTGCGCCCTTCATGATCACCGCATCATTGCCGTTGGAATAGTCACCCACGATCAGCGCGGTCGTATCAACCCCGCCCCCTGAGGGGATCGACAGTGTGTCCATATTGGTGGCCGAGACACCGTCAAACGCACCGGCGGTGTATTGGTTGATCGACTCGACATAGTCGTTGAACTGCACGATCTCGACATCGATGCCGTATTTGTCGGCCCATTTGTCCATGATCCCGCTGTCTTCCAGATACCCCCAGGGCATCCAGCCCACATAGATTGACCATGCCAGCTTGAACTCGGTCTTTTCCTGAGCGGCCAGCGGCACGGCCAGAACACCCAAGGCAAGGGCGGTCGCGGACATCAGCTTAGTCATTTGCATGTCATTCCCCGTTGTCACGTCCCGCCAAATTCGTGGAGGGTTTCCGGACCGCTGGCGGAACAATGAGATCGGGCGCGGACGAAACCAGCGCAGTAACCTCCCGGGATTTTGGCCCGCCGTGTGCCTTGTCGGAGTTTGCCGACAAGGTGATGCTTCTTGGACCTGACCTGACGATGTCAGCGGAACCCTAAGCACCCTGCCCGTTCAGAATGCTCAGAGGTTTTGATCCTGACAACAAAGGTGCCATCGGTTTCTCGGATGCTGATCTGGTTGCTTAAAAATTAGACTAAATCCTGAACGCTTGCTGCATTGCAGGGCTCAACTATACTTTGAGTTGGCGCGAGCCGAAGCATTACAGTTTCAAACTTAGACTACCCAGCAGCAAAATCATTGCGCGCGTCGGCGGGGCTGATTCTCTGCAAATTTGTTCTGGGCTAAGGCTGGATTCACAGCACAGAGTCCACAATACTCAAGTTGGATTATGCCGACGGTGGTGACTTGTGTCTAATTTGCGAAAACATGGTTTCAGCTGGATGGCTGCTCTGCTCATGATGACGTTCGTGGCTGACGCAATGCCTGACGAAACGCTGGATTGGGCCGAGATGCCGGACCCAGCCGCGCAAGCCTTTGAAGACCCGTTTCGGACACTCGGCCCTGAAGAATTTGACGATCTGGTTTTTGCAGTACGATTGCGCGGTAGACTGCAGCAAGAAATCGGCACCCCGGACGAGAGATTGAAGTGGCAGGAGCTTCTGGCAGAAACCGAAAACGCCTTGGCGGCGAAAGGCGTGGACATTGATTGGCTTCTGGATCAACGCGAGGCTGTGACCGCACGGCGCGAGCGTGCCGCTACGGCTGGAAACCCCAAACTGGATGGTCGGTCCTTCACTGTATCAGGGTATGCTATCCCCGCTCCGCCTGACTCAGATGGTCAGCCCGTGGCGTATCTTGTGCCCCAACTGGGGATGTGCAGCCATTTTCCTCCGCCACCACCAAATCAGATGATCCGTCTGAAATTGGATTCAGACTGGGTGCCGCGTTATATGCACCAGCCTATCCGGGTGACCGGAACTTTGGCCATCGCTCCATCAGATCAAATGGTAATGGTCGTCGATGGATTTGTGCCCATGCGCGCAACCTTTCAGATGAACGCTGAAAAGGTCGAGGCTCTGGAAGACGCACAGGACGCTCAAAACCGGATCGAAACCCTTACTGATCGCATGCGGGCGGTCCGCCACCGTAAATCCGGCGGTTCCGACCAGCTGGATTGACGGTGTAAGCCGGGGGAGGTTACCGCGCTCGTTTTATTGACAGCGCGTTAGAACCTCTTGCAGAGTTGCAAACATGGGAATCGTGTTCGTTTCAGACATGCCTACTATGGCCGGTGGCGCGCAGCTGGGGCGCCGCGCGACTGGCTGTGACTTGGTCGTGTGACCGTCACTAAGTGACACGTCGTTGGGTCCTCTGTCAGCGCGACACAGGCTCAAAATCCCTTAACTCAATCCTTATGGCTTTGAATGAAATCTGAAAACGGCCTGCGTGTTGCTGTCGATATTGGTGGTACATTTACCGACACGGTCCTGGTCAACGAACATGACCAGATTTTGGCAACGACCAAAACGCCTACGACACCCAGCAACCCCACTTTGGGCGCGCTGCAAGGTGTCCGGCGTGTGATGTCAGATGCCAACGCAAATTGGCGCGACATCACCGGATTTATTCACGGAACAACCCTTGCCACGAATGCGCTGATCGAACGGCGCGGTGCTCGGGTCGCGACCGTGACAACAGAAGGGTTTCGGGACATTCTGGAAATCGCTTATGAGCGCCGTTACAGCCAGTATGATATCAACCTGGTCAAGCCAGACCTGATCGTGCCGCGCACGCGCGCCTTTACAATCCGAGGGCGGATGGATGCGCGTGGCCGCGAACTGTCCGGACTTGCAGAGGAGGATGTCGCACAGCTTGTTCGCGATTTGTCCGACTGTGGCGCCGAGGCTCTCGCGATTTGCCTTTTGCATGCCTACGCCAACCCGGCGCATGAGATCAGGCTGCGGCAGCTTTTGTCCAAGGCTTTGCCAGAGGTGGCGATTTCCTTGTCGCATGAGGTCAGCCCCGAGGCGCGAGAATTCGATCGATTGTCGACAACCATTGCCAACGCGTATGTCCAGCCGCAGATGGCAGACTATTTGTCGGACTTTCAAACACGGTTTAACGCCGAAGGCTTAGATTGCCCTATTCTAATGATGACCGCAGGCGGAGGTATGACGACGCTGGAAACAGCGGCGCGCCTGCCTATCCGTTTGGTCGAGTCCGGCCCGGCCGGAGGCGCAATACTTGCGGCGCGGGTTGCCGCCGAGACGGACGAGCGTGAAGTTCTGAGCTTTGATATGGGCGGTACGACGGCCAAACTCTGCCTAATCGACGCCTTTCGCCCACAGACCGCGCGTAAATTCGAGATCGCCCGCGCAGCGCGTTTTATCAAGGGATCGGGTATGCCCGTTCGTATTCCGGTTATCGAAATGATCGAGATCGGCGCGGGCGGCGGTTCGATTGCCCATGTTGATCGTTTGGGGCGCTTGCATGTCGGCCCGCAAAGCGCTGGTTCTGAACCAGGCCCAGCGGCGTTTTCCAATGGCGGCACGCAGCCTACAGTCACTGATGCGGATGTGGCGCAAGGGTATATAGATCCGGACCGGTTTGCCGAAGGGCGTCTAAAAATAGACACACACGCTGCGCACTGCGCGTTGGACCAGAGCATTGGAAAATCGTTGGTGTTGGCGGCAGATCAGGCGGCGCTCGGTATTAGCGAAATCGTTGACGAAAACATGGCCAGCGCAGGCAGAATGCATGCTGTGGAGTCCGGCAAGGATTTAACTGCGCGCGTTATGATCGCCTTTGGCGGCAACGGGCCGTTACATGCCACCCGAGTGGCTCGGCGCGCGCAGGTCGACCGGATCGTTATTCCACACGACCCGGGCGTGGGCTCAGCGGTCGGGTTTCTGTTCGCACCGGTGTCATTCGAGATCATTCGCTCGCGTTACACAACACTCGAAACACTCGATTTGCAGGATCTCAACGCGTTTTTTGACCTGATGTTGCAAGAGGCCCGGTCTGTTGTTCGCAGCGGCGCCCCAACTGGCGCGCTAGTGCAACGAAGGCGGGCCTACATGCGGTATCACGGACAAGGTCACGAGATAGAAATTCAGCTGCCCAATAGGTCACTGCAAGAAGAAGACATTCCAGAACTGCACCATAGTTTCGAGAATGAATACATCAGACAGTTTAGCCGCGCAGTTCCGGGCATGCGCATCGAAATCATGAATTGGGGGCTTGAAATCTCATCGCTTCCTCCCGCTTTAACACCCGCTGCGGCTTCGGCAAAAAAACGTCAAGCCAAGCCTCACGGCTTTCGGTCAATCCTGTGCGACGTCACTGGTGATTGGCGAAAGGCAGGTCTCTATGACCGCGCCACCCTGAAACCGGGTGATCATCTTTCAGGACCGGCTTTGATTATGGAACCGCAAACAACAACCTTGGTCAGCGCTGATTTCTCGGCGTGGTTGGACGAGGCCGGGAACATCTGGCTGGCCCGGAACGCTGGAGGATCATGATGAATCTGTCAGAAACAAGGTTGCAGGTCATGTGGAACCGCCTGTTGGCGGTTGTAGAAGAACAAGGACAAGCGCTGATCCGCGCCGCGTTTTCTCCGATCGTGCGAGAGTGTGGCGACATTTCGGCCGGGATATTCGATGTGCAGGGGCGGATGCTAGCGCAGGCCGTTACAGGAACCCCGGGGCATATCAACACGATGGCCGAAGCGGTGAAAACCCTGCGTGGCCGCTTTGCCTTGCAAGATATGCAGCCCGGCGACATCTACGTGACCAATGATCCCTGGATCGCATCTGGGCACCTGAACGATATCCTGCTGATGATGCCTGTATTTCTGGATGATACGGTGATTGGTTTTACGGCCTGCACCTCTCATCTGGTCGATTTGGGTGGTCTGGGAATGGGGCCGGAAGGGTCAGATGTTTACGACGAGGGGTTGCTTGTTCCACCCTGCAAACTGGTAGAGGCCGGCACTGTCAACGCTCTGCTGATGGAGATCGTGAAGGCAAACTCACGTGAACCTGTTGCAAATGAAGGTGACATTTACGCCTTGATTGCATGCTGCGAGGCCGGAGCGGTTAGATTGTCTGGCATGATGCAAGAGTTCGGCATCAATCGGCTGGAGGAATTGGCAAACTATATTATCGAAACATCGTATCGCGGCACGCTTGACGTCATCGCTGGATTGCCGAAAGGCACATGGCATAACGTACTGAAAGTAGACGGGTACGAGCGCGAAATTGAACTGCACGCCGCCCTGACGATTGAGGCGGATAAGATCGTTCTAGATTTCAAGGGTACTTCGGGACTGTCCAGCAAGGGTATCAATGTACCCCTGAATTACGCGACCGCCTATTCGGTCTTTGCCCTGCGGTGCTTAATAGGCCCAGATATTCCCAACAATGCAGGATCATTGGCGGCTTTCCTCGTGTCGGGGCCGAAAGAATGCATTCTGAATGCGCAGCCGGGTGCGCCTGTTGCAATGCGTCACACGCTGGGCCAGATGACGCCGGATCTGGTGTATGGGTGCCTCGCGCAGGCCCTACCCGATCGCGTACCTGCCGAAGGCGCGTCGTGCATGTACGACCTGCCTTTGCGACATGCGCCCGAAGCGCCGCAGACCGGAGGCGAACAGTTCGCGCTTGAGTTGGTGTTCAGTGGTGGTACTGGCGCGAGACCCAGCTTGGACGGCCTCTCGGCAACTGCGTTCCCATCTGGGGTTTGGGGATCGCAGGTCGAAACGACCGAAGCGGTCGCACCAGTATTGATAACCCGACGAGAATTAAAAACAGATTCCGGCGGTGCGGGTCAAAGGCGGGGCGGTCTAGGACAGCATATCGAGCTTCGATCCGCTTGTGACGAAGACCTGTTGCTATTCCTTTCCGTGGAACGGGTCAAAAACCCCGCACGTGGGCGATCAGGTGGATTAGCAGGTGCCAATGGGCGCATTCGGGTCGGCCACGATGGTTCTGACTTGCCTGGAAAAGGTCAGGTCCGAATACAGGCGGGTCAGACTCTTGTATTCGAAACACCGGGCGGCGGAGGTTTTGGATTACCCCAGGACCGTAGCCGAACCGAGGTTCTGCGTGACTTAGAGGCGGGCCTGATCACGGAGCAGTCCGCGCGTGACGTCTATGGAGTGGAAACATGATCCAACCAGTGTCGCATGTTTCAAGACTGTCGCCTTACGCGCTTGCTGAATTGAGCGATCTTGAAGGTAGGCGCTTAATATCCCTGGCGCAAAATGAAAGTCTGACACCCCCCAGCCCGCTGGCAGTTTCTGCCGCTGCTGGCGCTATGGAAGCAGGTCATCTTTATCCTGATCCCGATTGGCGTGATCTCCGCTCGGCACTGGCCGCGCTGCATGATCTGCCAGCCGAGTGGATATTATGTGGCAACGGGTCCATGGAGTTGATCTCATGTCTGGCCCAAGCCTACGCAGACGAAAACTGTTCGGTACTTGCACCGGCACATGCATATCCGTTTTTCAAAACCGCCGCACAAGTCGCTCGTGCACGTTTTGACACAGCCCCAGAAAAGTCGCGCGGAGTATGCGTTGATGCGCTGATCGGCCATGTTCAACCCGACACACGCATCGTTTTTGTTGCCAATCCGGGAAATCCGACTGGTACCGTTATCCCGAAAGCAGATCTTGTGCGTTTGCGTGAGGCTCTTCCCGATCAGGTGTTACTGGTTGTTGACGAGGCTTACGGCGAATATGCGGACCATCTTAACGAGCCTATCTTTGATCTGGTCGAACGCGGTGACACGGTTGTTTTGCGGACGTTTTCCAAGGCCTACGGATTAGCGGGTATGCGGATCGGTTGGGGCGTGTTCCCTTTGGATATCGCGACACAGACCCGTAAGATTATGAATCCCAACAACATATCAGTGGCGGCTCAGGCTGCGGCGATAGGCGCGTTGAATGATCAGGACTATATGAAGGCCACGCGGTCAGCAACGATCCAACTGCGCGACGATTTCGCGACAAGACTACGCCGTGCGGGTTTCGAGGTTCCAGAAAGCTTCACCAATTTCGTGTTGATCCGCTTTGCAAACCCCCAAGATGCACGGTCGGCCAATGATGCGCTTCGGGCCGACGGGATCATAGCACGTTGTCAGGCCGGGGCCGGCTTACCCGAATGCCTGCGGATTACTATGGGCCAACCCACCGAAATGGACCGCACGGCCCAACTGTTGGAAGCATGGATCGAAGGGGACACACCATGAAGCATTCCCGAGGGCTGGCTCGTTTCGGCATTCTTGTGCCCTTCACGAACACCAACCTTGAACCTGATATGTATTTGTTGCGCCCCGACGGGGTGTCGCTGCATTTCGCGAGAATGGGCGGTTATGATCAGGATGAGATTCCTGATGCCGAACAGATGCACGGCCTTGGAGCCGCAAATCTTGAAGAGCCGCTTCGTTTGCTCCAAGGGGTCCGGCCCAAGGTCATACTTTATGGATGCACATCTGCAACCCTGACCCATGGGTTCGCCTTTGACCGCACACTTGCGGCCCGGATTAAAGCCGAATGCGGAGCCGAGACTGTAACCGCTGCCGGAGCAATCGTGTTTGCGCTGCGATCACTGCGCGCGAAAAATATCGGGTTTGCTTCGCCGTATGTCCCCGCAATCAACGACCTTGCCGTCAGTTTTTTGACCGAGGCCGGAATCCACACGGTCAACCGCTCGGAAGTCGCAAGTACGTTGGACAATTATGGACAGGGCACGATAGGCCCCCAAGCCGTGTTCGAACTTGGACGAGCTGCAGACCACCCGAAGGCTGATGCGATTGTTCTTTCCTGTACCGATATGCGCAGTGTCGAAGTTATCGACCAATTAGAACAGGCATTGGGCAAACCAATTGTCACGTCAAACCAAGCAATGATGTATCAGGCTCGGCACATCATGGGTCTTGCCAATTCTGTGCATGGGTACGGAAGGTTGCTGCAAACGACGGCGTCCGATCGCCCAGACACTAGTCACGAAATGCCTTCGCAAAATAGTCTGCCATAGGTTTGACCAAATACCCCAAAGGGCTGCGATCCGCGGTTCGGATGAAAGCTTCAACAGGCATGCCAGGTACAAGAATCGATCCTTCCGGCAGCCTTCGCGTTTCGCCTTCGTTCAATGTGATCTCGGCCCGGTAATATCGCAACTGACTGGTGTTATCCTCGAAAGCGTCTGCCGAAATTGTCACAACGCGACCGCTAAGTTCAGGTGTTTTGCGCTGATCCAGCGCTGGAAAACGCAGGGTGACCAGTTGGCCGATACTCAGCTTGTCGATATGAATAGCCTCAACTTGTGTGTTGATCACCAATGGTCGGTCCTGCGGCACAATGAACAGAACCGGATCCGCCTGTTGGACAACGGATTGCAGTGCAAAGACCTGCAGACTATACACTACGCCTGCGACCGGAGCCTTGATGTTAAGGCGAGCCAAACGATCCAAAAGAGCCCGGCGTTCTTCCCGCAAACCCAACTCACGAACCGTCAGGTCGCGCAACTGGGATATAGCATCTTCGCGCTGAGCAGTGGCGAGCTTGAGGATTTCGATTCCAATCTCGGTGATCCGCACCTCGGCTTCTGCCTTACGCGCCTTGAGGTCACCCATCTGGCCCGACAGGTTGGCATCTTCTCTTTGCAAGGCCAAAACACGAGACGCCTGCGCCAGGCCGCGATCCAGCAACCGTTGCTGCCCGGCCAACTCTTGTGTGATTAATTCAAGCTGCCGGGACAGCGCCGCCTCCTGTGCCGCCAGACCATCTATCTGGTTCTTTATCTGATTGGCGCGCTTCTCAAGTTGGGCGATCTCGTTGCGCGTCGATGCCGCGCGCGCGGAAAACAGCCGCTTTTGACCCGCAATCAGATCCGCAGCATCTGAGTCTTTGGCCGCAGCTTCCGACAGAATAACGTCAAACCGGATGGATTCGCGCCCATCCCTTTCAGCTTCTAGCCGTCCGCGGCGGGCCATCAACTCATAGAGCTGGTTTTCAGCGATGGCCAACTCGGACTCCAAAGCGCTTGGATCCAGACGAATTAGGGTCTCACCTGCCCTGACCACGTCTCCTTCATCCACCAGAATTTCTGCCACCACGCCACCATCGGGGTGCTGAACCACCTGACGGTTCTGATCGACCTCAATCTGTCCGCTAGCGATGATCGCGCCCGAGATACGGGCAAGTACCGCCCAGGCGCCAAAACCTCCAAGTAACAGAAACAGTGTCAAAACGCCCAGAATTAACGGCCCCTTCGCGGACCATTGCCCGTTGTTTTGCTGAACCGGTCGGGTCACTGGACACCTCCCTGCGCATCTTTTCGGTCGACATCACTGCTGTTCCTGACCACTTTTCGCAAAACCTCGTCTCGGGGCCCAAACGCCCGTACAGTTCCGCCATCCAACATTAACAACAGATCGCATTCTGCCAGAACGGCCGGCCGGTGCGCGATAATCAACAGGGACTTGCCATCAGCCTTGAGCCCCCGGATCGCCTTGTTCACTGCTTCGCTGCCCTCATTGTCCAAGTTCGAGTTCGGCTCATCCAGAACAAGAATGACAGGATCGCTATACATCGCTCGGGCCAGACCGATGCGTTGAATCTGACCACCAGACAGACGATTGGCCGTGGCTCTGACAGGCGTGTCATAACCCCTTGGCAATTTGAGGATCATTTCATGCGCATCCGCCTTGCGCGCAGCTGATACCACCTTTTCAGCTTCGGGGTCCGGGGCCAGTTTAGCTATGTTCTCGGCAATGGTTCCGTCAAACAAGGTCACCTCCTGCGGCAGATACCCGATGTGCGACCCCAGAACATCTGGCGTATATTGATCAAGACTGGCCCCATCCAACCGGATGTACCCCCCTGCCGAAGGCCATACGCCGGTTAACGCCCTTGCGAGGCTTGATTTACCAGCACCTGACGGACCGATTACCCCCACGGCTTGCCCTGGTGAAACAGCGAAGTTGACAGCTTTTAGGACGGCTTGCGTTTCACCGGGTGGAACAATGGTGAGGTTACGTATTTCAAGTCGAGCTTTCGGCGTTGGTATCGATGTTCGCTTTGTTTCGATTGGAACCGTGCCCAAAAGCTCGGCCAGTTGTCCCCAGCCTCGCATAGCAGCCTGAACCATTGGCCATTGGCCGACGATCTGTTCGATAGGTGCAAGGGCACGACCCATCAGGATCGAACCTGCAATCATTGCCCCTGGCGTCATCTGACCCCGTAGCACAAGCAGTGCGCCAAGCCCCAGCATTGCAGATTGTAAGAACAGTCGGAATGTCTTTGTCGTGGTGGTGAACGTCCCTCCAAGATCGGCCGAGCGCATATGTTCGGACAATGCGTTGTCACGCGCTTTGCTCCACCTTGTAAAGGCTGCGCCACGCATTCCCAGCGCCTGCACCATTTCGGCTTCATTTTGCATTTGGTCCGAGATGACTTGCGCCTCGACCGAAGCCCGGTTGGCCGCTTGACTAGGTGCGCGCGTGGTGACCTGGTTGATGACGGTTACTGCAATAAGAACGGCCCCACCGACGAGGGCCAGTATGCCCAGCCATGGGTGGAAAACCCAAATTCCAAGGAAAAATACCGGGGTCCAGGGCAGATCAAAAACCGCTCCGAAAACTGGAGACGAGAACAACCGCGAAATGGCAACCAGATCAGCTGGACCGGCAGTGTTATCTGATTTCCCCGGACCTGACGCCCTACGCAGCGCCGCATCAAAAACACGAGGATCAAGGTCGGATTGGAACCGCGCGCCTATTCGGCCCAAAAGTCGACCTCGCGCGTAGTCCAGCAATCCCATCATACCGTAGAGGAAGACCACCAGCACAGAGAGGGCGACCAGTGTTTCGACCGAGCGGCTACCCAAGACGCGATCATATACCTGGAGCATGTATAGCGGGCCAGTGAGCATCAACAGGTTCGCAAAAAAGCTAAAAATGGCAACACACCAAAACAGGCCACGGCTTTGACGCCGTGCACCGCGCAATTCGGCGCGCCCCGCCTGAATCTGCCTGGCCTCTGAACCTGCCATTTTTTAGCCCTGTCTTTTCAGTACCTTAAACCAGAAAGATCTTACTGGCTTTGCCAGAGCCCTTTGCCCGCAAACCTTTGAAAATCCAACTCCGCCTAGGCATCGGTTTCGGACGTTTTTTCCACGTGTTTGTAGATTTCTTTCTCTTCAAGCACCTTGATCATGGTTGAAATCTGCGCATGGCATTGCAAAAGCGCATGAAGCGACATGTTGATCATCAGGGTATTTTCGCTTGCCGGAGCTTCCCCCTCGGTCGCGGATTTTTTCAGACACCCACAAGTGACACGTACTACTCCGTTGATCGTCGAGATATCCGTGATGCCATCAATATAAGCGTGTTGCATTTAACGCTCCTTACGCAGAGGGATGTTAGTGGCCCGGCGCAGGACAACGCGCCGAGCCGGGAGGATCAGACAAAGACCAGATTGTCGCTACTCAGGATCGACAGATCGTCGTATATTGACGAAACTTCCTGGAAAGCACCGTTTTCGATACTGCGTGTTGCGGAAGTGTTACTGGCTGCAAGATCGGCCACGCCTTCACTGAGATACGCGATCGTTGCATCAACTCCGGACTGGATTGCGGCAACGACATCAAACTCGGTGAACGGGTCTTGCGCATCAGTCGAGCTTGAAATGAGCTGCCCGAACGTGATCTCTGAGGTGCTGTCGTGATCCACGACGCGGATTATGTCCTCACTGCCGAACTGGTTGATCTGCACCTGACCCAGCGAGGCCCCGTCAACCACAACGTCAATCGTGTCATCCGCATCCGAGAAGACAAGGTTGTCGGTAGTGATATCGGTGGTATCCCCGTTGGCAGTACGGAAGATCAGCACATCGACAAAAGCATCGTTGCTGAGAACCGATGCCGTGGACCCCGAGGCATCTCCTAGCACACCGTTTTCGACGTCGTCGAAATAGGTGCCGAATGCTGCGTCATCGCCGTTGGACAATTGCGACAGACCTTCGGCGGTTGTCCCCGTCAGAGCAGATGCGCTGTCCTGCAGGTTGGTCTGGATCTGATCGCTGACCGCAAAGCGCCCGCTGCCCAGCGTATAGATATATTGGTCCGCGCCGCTGCCACCAAAGGCCACCGAGTTGCCAAAGCCGGCCACGAACACATCGCTATCCGCGCCGCCGTTCAGTACCGAGTTTTCGACAAAGCTGAAGACCCCGCCCAACGCGGCTGAGCCGCTGACTTCGAAGGATTCCAGCACTGTATCCAGGGCGCCAACCACATTTGCCAGCGCTTCCGACACAACCGAAATCCCCGCGTTGAACAGGAAGTCCAACGTCCCGGTCCCGAAGTTCAGGAAGACATCCTGATCGTCGCCACCATCCAGGTATCCGTTGCCGATACCAAGGAACACATCGTTCCCAGCACCCCCAAGGCTGGCATAGCGCGCGCCTACATTGATGATGGTGTCATCCCCTAGACCACCGGTTGTCAGGCTGGCCACACCTATGGTGATGCCGATATCATCACCCGAGCCCAACGAGGTCAGGTTTCGCGATCCAGTGCTTACCACAAGATCATCGTCCCCGCCAGCCAGTACCGTGTTATAGAGACCAGCAACAAAGATGCTGTCATTGCCTCCGTTGCCTTCGATCTTGTTGCGGCCACCCAAGGCAAAGATGATGTCATCGCCATTTGAGTCAGACTGTTTGTCGCCGGAGATTTCGGTTTTGACCCCCAGCACCAGCGCCACATCGCTGCCGCGCGCCAGATTGACAGTATTCTCCTGGCCAATACTGACCACGATATCGTTGCCACCACCGGAGTCGATGTCGTTTTTCACCCCGACACTCAGGACGGTATCATTTCCGCCTCCGGTGCGGACTTTGTTTTCCGCCCCGATTCCGATGGCCACGTCTATGCCGTCATTCAGATCATTGCCATTGTTGGACGAGTCGATGTCGTTCTTCTTACCGATGGCGATCAGAATGTTGTCGTCGGTCACGCCAGGTGTGGGATCAGTGCCGCCGCGGACGGTGTTGGATTCCCCGATGGCAAAGACAATGTCGTTGCCCGCACCGCCATTCAGGCTGTTGGTCTTGCCTACGGCCAGCAAGATATCCGCACCGGCGCCTGCGTTGACAAAGTTGCGCTCGGTCCCGAACACGGCGGCGGCGTCATTGCCCGCGCCCAGATAGACACTGTTGGCTTTGCCAAGAACCAACGCCGCGTCGTCGCCTCCGCCGGTGTAGACACGGTTTTCGCGCCCACCGACCACTACAATGTCACCTTCGCCTCCATCCGCATCGGTTTGCAGGAAGTTGTAGGTTTGGTTAAAGCTGCCGAACCGTTGCGCCCAGTTGACGCCTGCAACTGTGGGCAAGGCCAGTTCCGGGATCTTGAAGGTTTGCGCACCAAGCGTCACCGCATCGCGGCTGGCGAAGTCGTCCAGATCAAAATCGGGTATCTCCAGATACTCGGCCGGAATGTCGAATTCGGGTATCGACAGACCAAAGAACTCGCGTCCTCCCAAAATGGTGTCGATATCCGACAGGCCTGACAGATCTGCTCCGCCGATGGCAAAAGAGGGCACCGAGATTTCAGGCAGCGTAAAGGTTGGCAGGCTGATTGTCGTGGGTGCAGCGGTTTCTGGCGCGGCTTCGGCAGGATTGACCTGAACGTCAAACTCTTCCTCGGTCTGTAGTGCCTGATACCCGCCATTGGCACTGCCCGTGATCGAAGGCGAATTTGCCAGATCGGTACCGGTAAAGAAGGTGTTGTTGCCCCCGCTTGCAGGCCCGACATCGCCGCGCTGTTCGGTGTAGGCTTGGAATTCCGCATTGCCGCTGTTGGGGCTGAGGCGAATTCCGTTGGACGAGTTGAAGATGCCCGCCTTCCCGTCCGCGCTTTCGACGCCGACAAGGTCTTTGTAGACATTGCTGATTTCGGCGTAAGCGTTGGGGTTAAAGTCGATATCCAGCGTGAAGTCGAAATCCAACCCGTCATCGCGGAACCCGAAATCTGACACATCGGGCAGCGACAAGCTGGGCAGAGCCTGCCCGGCGACCGTCAGGTCGGGGATTGTCAGGTTCGGCAGGCTGATTTCTGGCAGGCCATAGGCGCCCAACTCACCATATTGGTAATCAGGCCGGCTGCGCAGTTCCGGAATATCGGGAATATCCAGACTGATCTGCGGCGTGCTGAACCCCGGGATGTAGACATCCGGCACCCCTTCTGTCGAGAATTCGAGATCAGGAAACAGCACCGAAGCCGACCCCGATACCGCAATACCGGCTGTTAAGCTGGCTCCGATATCCTTGTCTTCGTATTTGGTGCTTACACCCGTGGCATTGGCCGTGTTGGTGGTAGAGCTGGTTGGTGTTTCCTGCGCAGTTTTTTCCGGCAGGCCTTTAGCTTTTCGATCAGCCGCATCCGCTGCGGCCTTGTCGGCCTCTTTCTTGTCTTTGACGCGCTTTTGGTAATCGGCGATCTCTTGCGGGTCGATCGTGATTTCGTTGTCGGTCACAACAAAGTTGGTCTGACCAAAGGCAATCACAACGTCCGAGCCACTGCCTGAAGCCACAAGGTTGAACTTGCCAAAGGCCGCAACGGTATCATCACCGCTGGCTGTCAGCACGAAATTGTCCTTGCCCGCAGTCAGAACGGTATCGTCCCCGGCTTCGGTCAAAAGGATATTGTATTGGCCGACTGAGACGACAACGTCATCTCCGGTGCCTGAAAGGGCAAAGTTGCGCTGGCCTGCGATGGTGACAAAATCGTCATCGGCACCGGACAGAACCACATTGGCCTGACCCGCGGCAATGATCGTGTCTTCGCCTGCCGCAGTCGAGATCGCGTTGTATCGGCCACCGGCATAAACCGTGTCGCTGTGCGATCCGGTGAAAACCACGTTGCTGTAGCCCAGCGTGATTACATCGTTGTTGCCATTACCCAGCAACGAGACGTTGTTGCCGCCCAGGATCAGCGCCTGATCGTTGTCATCGCCACCCAGCACATAGTTGGTGACACCGGCCACCGCGATGCTGTTTGTGCCGCTGGCTGCGTTGACAAAGTTGAAGTTGCCAAGTGCAAAGATCGTGTCCTCGCCGTCGCCGCCCAGAACGATATTGCTCTGGCCAATGGTCAGCACGTTATTGGTGCCGCTGCCCAAGAACAGGAAGTTCGAGCTGCCGGTGATCACGATGTCATCGGTATCCCCTGCATTGCCGCCGCCCACGATCAGGTTTTGCCCCAGCGCCAGACCAGTCACGGTATTGTCGCCGGTGCCCAGCAGCAGGATGTTGTTTCCACCGATCAGGTCGATCTCATCATCGCCGCTGCCGCCCCAATAGGCGTTGAGCGAGCCGACAAGCTGCGCATCGTTGTTGCCATTACCGGCCACCACAAGGTTGGCATTGCCGATCGCGGTGATGTCGTCATCGCCTTCTCCAGCCTGCACAAGGTTGTGCCCGCCATAAGCCTTGATCTGGTTGTTGCCATTGCCCGCGATGACCACGTTGGCCAGGTTGGTCACGCTGGCCAGCGCGTTGATCAGAATGGACCCGGCCTGATCTTCTCCAAAGGCCGTGCCATCCGACGTACCGAACAGGCTGCCGACCAGCCCGCTATCGTCGCTGGCGGCAGCGGCATCCACTGCAACAAGCGCTGCCAGGTTCAACAGGCTTCCCGCAACGATGCGGTCACTGCCGCTGCCGCTAACCACAAGGTTACCAACGCCGTAAGCCTGAATGTCATTGCCGGGCTCATCGGCTGCAGGCTGCGCACCGTCAACGAAACGCTCGACGCGCACATCATCGATCAGCCCGCCCAGATGGGTGCTGTCAGTTGTGCGCAACTCCAGCCGCGAGCTGTCACCGACCGCGCCCGAGACTTCGAATGTATAGGTCCGCCAATCCGTGTGCGCCTCGGAAATCACTCCGACCTGTACGCCGTCCCACCAGACCTCGATCGCGTTATCCGCACCGTTTGCGCCATCCCGGCCTCGGAAATTTAGCGAAATCTGGTAGGTCTCGCCCGAGCTGGTGTCGACATCCTGATAAACGCCCGAGCCAAATCCGCCGTTGACTGCACCGCCAGCAAGTTCAAGAGCAAACTCTCCGTCGGCAGCAGCACCCAGACCAATTGTACTGGTTTTCAGGAACTCAGGCGTGCCAAAGGACGAGGACCAGCCATAGGGCAGAGACAGTCCGAAATTGGCATCGCCGTAATTGCCGAATTCGAAACTGCCATTGGTGATCAGATTGTCACCCGCGCCCGGATTGCTCAGGCCAGCGGTCAGGTTTGCGTTCAGCTCGCCGGTCTCGACGACGCGCACATCGTCGATCAGCCCGCCCAGATGAGTGCTGTCATTTGCGCGCAGTTCCAGCCGCGACGTATCCCCGGCCGCGCCGTTCACGTCGAACGTGTAAGTCCGCCAGTCCGAATGCGCCTCGGAGATCACTCCGACCTTTGCGCCGTCCCACCAGACCTCGATGGCGTTGTCTGCCCCATTTGCACCATCCCGTCCCCGGAAATTCAGCGAGACCTGATAGGTGCTGCCCGAATTGGTGTCGACATCCTGGTAAATGCCCGAACCAAAGCCACCGTCGACCGCACCGCCGGCCAGTTCGATGATATAGTCGCCGTCGGCGGCATCTCCGTACCCTGCATTTGCCAGTTTAATGAACTCGGGTGTGCCGAAGGACGATGTCCAGCCGTCTGGCAGGCCAAGACCGAAATTGGCATCGCCATAGTTACCTTGTTCAAAACTGCCGTTGGTCAGAAGGTTACCGTCGGTTGCTTGCGAATTCACAACAACCCGTACGTTGTCAATGGCTCCGCCCAACAGGTCGGATGTTCCCGCCGCCCGGAATTCAAGACGTGATGTATCCTCCCCAGTGACCCGGAAAGTGTAGTCGCGCCAATCAGTGTGGGTATCTGCAACCGTCCCAACCAGTTGCCCGGCCCACCAAACCTCAATCGAGTTGCTTTCCGCAGACACCGTTGTCGTTCCGCGATAGCTGATGGTGATATCATATTCGAGACCAGCCCGCGTGTTTATGTCCTGGTAAATTCCTGAATTCTCGGTTCCGTCCAATTCCAGAATGTGGTCGCCATGGCCAGATGCGCTGTGGCCAAACTGGTTAATGCTGTCATTGATCAAGTTGGTGTTGTGGACTTCGAGTCGCCCAAAGGACTGTGTCCAGCCCGTCGGCACATAGAACGAAATGGCGGTATCTGCCTGCGTGCCCAGCTCGAACGACCCGTTCTGAACGATGTTTTCCGACAGGTCCTGCACGTTTTCAGCGGCGGTTGCGTTGAAATCCGCATCCAAAACGCCGTCACCGATGTCTCGGGTGCCCAGGATTTCATTCACGCGCACGTTGTCAACGGCTCCGCCCAGCAGATCCGAGTTGCCTGCTGCGCGCAGTTCCAGCCGCGAGGTGTCGGCGCCAGTGACCGCAAAGGAATAGTCGCGCCAATCGGTATGGGTTGAGGCGATCTCGCCAACCTTTTCGCCATCCCACCAGACTTCGATCGTGTTGCTTTCCACCGACACGGTGGTCGTCCCGCGATAGCTGAGCGTGATCTCGTAGGTTGCCCCGCCGCGGGTGTCGATATCCTGGTACACACCCGAGTTCCGCGTGCCGTCCAGTTCCAGAATGTGCCGTCCGCTGCCCGAAGCTGAGAACCCATACGGGCTGACCTGATCGTTAAAGATCGAAGTGTCGTGAATTTCCAACTGGCCGAAGGATTGCGTCCAACCTTCAGGGACGCGGAAAGAGATACCGGTTCCGATATCGGTGCCAAGCTCGAACGAGCCGTTCTCGACCAGATTTGCGCCGCGATCCGAATTGGTGACCGCCTGCGCGCGAGTGTTCAGGCTGGAATCTCCGTTGCCCGCGAGGATGATGTTCAGACCCCCTGCGGCGAAGATGTTGTTTTCACCATCCCCTACCGCGATGATGTTGAGGCCACCGCCGGCGACGACTTCGTTGTCTCCATCCCCAAGGAAAACGGCATTGGCGCCGCCAAAGGCGTCTACATCGTTGTTGCCGTGGCCCGACAGAACCACGTTTGCGCCGCCATAAGCGTCGATCACGTTGTTGCCGTAGCCTGCTTGTACGACGTTCAGGCCACCCGCGACCTCGACCTGATTGTGGCCATGCCCGGCATGGACCACGTTGACTCCGCCATAGGCGGTGACAATGTCATTGCCATCACCGCTGTCAATTTCTTGTCCGCCTACGCCCAAGGACCAGATACGGTCATTGCCTGACCCGGTTTCCGCCGAAAAGCCAAAGCCCTTTGCGGTGATGATATTGTCACCGTTGCCCGCGTTCAGATCCGCGCCCAAAGCGTTGACTACGAATGTGTCGTCGCCATCGCCTACCGTGATGTTGCCACCAACTGCATTCAGTTCGACAACGTTGTTCCCCCCGCCCAGGTTCAGCAAGCCAACAGCAGCCCCAACAAACGCGGTGTCGTCGCCATCGCCCGCAGTCAGGCTTGCGCCCGCGGCTTGAACGTCAAAGAGGTTGTTCCCATGACCTGCATCGATCGAGGCTCCGACCACCCGCGCAAGGATCGTGTCGTCGCCAGACCCGACTCGGATAGATCCTCCGATGGCGTGCAACTCGATCGTATTGTTGCCCTCACCCAAATCCAGAACACCAACAGCGGCACCAACATAAGCGCTGTCATTCCCGCTGCCTGCAGTCAGGTTTGCCCCCAACGCGCGCACGTCGAAATGGTTGTTGCCCTCACCGGCGTCAATGCCGACACCCACAGCGTTCACATAGATTCTGTCGTTGCCCCCACCAACGGTGATATCGCCCGCAAACCCGTTGAAATGGATCGAGTTATCCCCTTCGCCAGCATTCAGGCGGACACCCGCTGCGTTGACGTGAACCGTATCATTGCCGCTGCCCACCGATATATCCCCGGCAAAGCCGTTGAAACGAATGGTGTTGTTGCCTTCGCCCGCGTTGATCGCAGCACCTGCCGCGTTGACGTTGATTGTGTCGTCGCCGGACCCAACCGTGACCGAGCCAACCCCCACGTTGAAATTCACTGTGTTGTGACCATCGCCAAGGCTGGCGTAACCGATGGCGGCATCAACTGTCAGCGTGTCATTTCCCGACCCGGCAACAACGCCCACACCGACCCCACTGGCGGTAATCGTGTTGTTGCCGCTGCCTGCATCAATATAGGCATCCGCTCCACGGGCAATGATCGTGTCGTCGCCTGCCCCTGCATAGACATTGATCTTAAACGCTCCGGTCGAGTCGATATAGTCGTTCCCGCCATGCGTGTAGATATAAGATCCACCAGCCCCTGCAATGACAGTATCATCGGTATTGCCATAGGTGTTGACTGTCGCCTCGAACCCGCCCGCAGTGGTGATGTGGTTCGTTCCGGTACCGCCATGCACGGTGATATCGGCGCTGAACTCGGCTGTCGAGTGAATACGGGTGGTGTTGCGTCCGACCAAATGCAGCGCCACGTCATCCACATCGGTCAATGTGATGTTGTTTTCGCCATAGCCGTGGGAGTTGATGTCAATATCGGTGGCGTTGTTGACACTGATGGTGTTGAACCCGCCGCGAATATCCAAGTCTAGGTCAAAGATATCGTCTACGTTCAGGGTGTTGCTGCCGCCGTAGATATCAACGTCAGAATTTGCAAACGAGATCCCGTTCTCAGCGACGTTATATAGATTCAAGGTGTTGTTGCCGCCGCGAATATCAACAGTCACAAACTCTACATCGTTAAGGTAAACATAGTTGTCACCGCCCGAGATATAGAGGCGTTCGATATCGAAGGCGTCGATGATGGTAATCGTCTGTCCACCCCCATAGGCATCCAGCCATACATCATCAACGTCGTAAGCATATAGAGAGTTATTGTTGCCCCAAAGGTCGACATCGATATTCCAGAAGTCGACAATACTGATATTGTTGTTCCCATTGGCGCCATTGTCATGAAACCACAGCTCCAGGTTGAAGCCGTCCACAAGGTTAACGTCAGACCCCGATGTCCACAGCTCGATATTGGCGTCGGCCTGCGAGATATTATCTTCACGAATACGGCTGATATCAATGTCCAGGTTGTTGCCCCGGGCGTCAAAATTGTAAATGTATTCAACATCATCCAGATAGATGATGTTGTTGTCACCATGGATGATCAGGTTCTCGATGTCGAAAGTGTTGGTGATCCTGATGGTGCTGTTGCTGCCGTAGTGTTCAACATAAATATCGCCCACGTCGTCGATATGCGCGTAGCGGCCGTTGTCGTAGGTCGTGCTGTAGAATGACTCGTAGGAAGAACCCATTATACCGTATCCCTTTTCTTAACGCTCTGGACGGGTGAGCAGCATCACCGCAGCCAGGCCGTGTCCGTGGTGTGTTGTTTAGTTTCGAATGATGTGGAACTTGGCGACGCGGATATCGCGCCCTTGATTTTTAACTCTGTGCGCCAAAACAAACTGAACGTCGGGAAACGTGTCGCGCACGAAGTCATGCATCACCCGAGTCATTTTTCGAGTACCCCCATAAGGCGCTGCGAATTCCATAAACCAAAGGTTACTGCCCGAATTCCAATCCTCAGGCCGCAGCTCAAACGGCCCCTGGTGCCTCATTTTTTCGCTCAACTCATCGGACAACCAGGCGTAACTCAGAATGCCAAATGGCTTTCCATTCCGATCCTTAAAAATACGACCTTGACCAATGCTCATCGGAAAGAGGAAACGTTCACCCAAGTGCCGAAGGGGCATCCGTGCGTAGTGGGGCGAACGGGACAATACCAAGCAAATCTCTCCAATTTGCTGGCATTTAAATCTCTCGTTCTCGCCGTATTTTCCCGCCGCATTCGAATTGGAACCGCTAATTAAAGACGGTCCTTCATTTGAAGAATAAGCAGTTATTTCACCATCTCTGTGCTGGTTCATATTCTGCATAACCGTCATCTTCTTCTCCACCCAGGTGACCACATATGCTCTCCACAACTTTGTGAAAGAAAAGTGGCGTAGATTTTAGGCAAGACTTTACGAAGCAACTGCAGCAGTCAAATTCGAAAGTTGAATGAGGTATTGAAAAAACTTTAACCCAGCCCCAGACATCAAAAACTTTGCTTGTCTTTGCTTTCCGGCTCGGAGGAGTTGCAGTCTAACTGTATGATAAGTTTATGTTTATAATTATTTTGAATTTTTTTTCGATTGCACGTGAATATATATTGGTTCTCGCGTGTTTATTTATTTGCGCAAAGTAGTTTGATCTGTTTTAGGGCTATATTGACCGCTTCCTTGAAAAGAAAAAAGGATCATTTTTTTTGGAACTATATTAGCGTAATTGGGATGGAGAAAGACATGAACACAATACCGCATAGTTTTACTCATAATATCAAAATGTTTTTTTGATTCGTCTTTTTAGATCACATCCCTATCAGGAAATAAAAAGATGCCAATATCGACTGACCTCGTAAAAGCGTTTGTGACCTTGTGTCAGGTGAAGTCATATTCAGAAACCGCAAAGATGCTCCGACGGTCTCAGCCTACGATCAGCAATCGGATTCGCTTGCTGGAAAATCAAGTTGGATTTGCACTGTTCAAGGATAAGACACCGCACTCGGGGCTGACCGCGCAGGCCGAGCTGTTGTATCAACGATGCCTTTCGATCCAGAATGAGTTGGATCAGATCTCGGTTCTGACGCAAACCCAAGTCGGGAAAGTCATCCGGATCGGTGTGTCCGCCAGCCTGGAAAACTTGTGCTCGAGCTCAGCGATCGCAAGCCTCGGTTTGGGCCGGGCTGACACGACACTTTCAATCTCGACAGATGACACGGAAAACCTGCTGGCTTCCGTGGAAAAGGGCAATTTGGATGCGTGCTATGTTTGCAATCGTGAGGTGCCCAGCCCGCTGACCCAAAAAAGTTGGCCATTTGACGTTCGCTGGGTCGCGGCCAAGTCTGTCGATGTAGATGACCTTCTGGCGCGTCCCATTGTCCCTATCGTTGGTTGGCACGAACAATGGCAGCCGGCGCAGATTTTCTCGGCGTATTTCGAAAAATCATCATACAGGTTTCGGCCGATCTACCAGACTCAAAACCTGAGCAACTATCTGAATGCGGTGCAAGCTGGCGTTGGGTTGGGGTATGTAGGGGATATCTTTCTTCACAATCTACCTGTGGCCAGTGACCTGCACTACATTGACGATAGGCTCAAACCTTTCGGTCAATTCTATATTCATCGCCTAAACCAGGCTGAGCCTGCGGCAAATCTGCGTCGAGTTCTAAGCATTATTGACAGCCATCTGGATCGTCTAGCCACAACCACGCTGTGAATTCTCAGGAGTACAAGCGCCACGGAGCGCTTGGGTATTCCGTGGCGCGTGTCTGGCAACTAGCCGCGTCCGCGATAAGGAGGCACGCCTTGATCGGGAATCCAGACATGGTTTGGAGTGGCTCCGGTCTGCCAGAATACGTCAATGGGGATGCCGCCGCGCGGATACCAGTACCCACCAATCCGCAGCCAGCGCGGGTTCAGAAAATCAACCAAACGACGTGCGATGGATACTGTGCAGTCTTCATGAAACGCACCGTGATTGCGGAACGAGCCCAGAAACAGCTTCAACGATTTTGATTCAACCAGCCAATCACCGGGCACATAGTCGATCACCAAGTGCGCGAAATCCGGCTGCCCCGTCATCGGACACAGCGAGGTAAACTCGGGCGCAGTGAACCGCACGCAATAGTCGATATCGGCCTGCGGGTTCTGTACCCGTTCCAGTTCTGCCGCCTCGGGCGAGGTAGGCAGTTCGGTTTTCCCGCCCAATTGGGTCAGATCGCTGTAGATGGTTTCCATTGTCTTCTCCAGATGGGGTTTCAGACCCCGCGTTTGTTGCCCCACAAAAGGACATGCAGTTGCGGCAGCACCCGAGGGGTGAACCAGCCATCTGCGGTGACTTTATCGACCAGCCACAACAGCCGGTCCGACAGGATTTGCGGATCGACAGGCTGAGTGGGGTCGACCGTCTCATTGCCCGGCTGTAGATACAGTGGCAGCGCCGGATAGCAATCCGCCGCGGCACGGGCCCAAGCGTAGTCACGTTCGTCAAAGATCACGATTTTCATCACTGTTTTGGGGCCGTTTCCAGCAGCCAACAAGCAGGCGTCGAACGCAGCCCAATCTACCGTCTCCCCGCTGGAGGGCGGTTTGGGACTAAGAACCAGCGTATCCAGTTCGCTGAACCACGGTTTTGCGATGGAGCCCTGCGTCTCGCAGGCGAACCGATAACCCTCTGTCCGTCCCAACGCGATCAGAGGGGCAAAGTCCTGAATGGCCGGGTTGCCACCCGACAGCGACACGGTCAAAGGCCGCCCGCCCGACAGGTCGCGCACCCGGCTCCAGACCGCATTCGTGGTCATCGCCGCCCAGTCATGGCGATAGGCAGTATCAACCGCGTGCAGGCTGTCGCACCAACTGCATCGGTAATCGCATCCGCCGGTACGCACGAATACAGTTGGTTCACCGATCAGCGCGCCTTCGCCCTGAATCGTGGGGCCGAAAATCTCGGCAATGCGCAGGCGATTCATGGGCGATACTCGGCCCATGTTTTCGGCGTTTCACTGACCCGAACGGCGGCGGTTTCCGGCCAACGTGCAGCACACCAGTCATAGAAATGACGCGCCATGTTTTCAGCCGTGGTCAGGATATTCATCACATCATTCAGGTGGCGATGATCAAACGTCTCATCGATATAGGTCTTGAGCGGCTTCAGCTCGCCATAGTCTCGGACAAACCCGTCGGCGTTCAGGTCCTTGGCAGCCAGTTCAACCTCGACGATGTAATTGTGACCGTGCATCCGCGCGCATTGGTGATCGTCGGGCAGATGGCTCAGCTGGTGCGAGGCAGAAAAGTGGAATTCCTTGGTAATCCGGTACATCAGACGCTTTCCTTTTCAGCCGTGGCTGCCACCCAGAAATCGGGATCGGCATAGGTTGTCGGGTCAGTAATACCGGCCAGATGGAACGCCTCGCGCCGCTCGACACAGGTACCGCAGCGCCCGCAGTGATTGTCGCCACCCTTGTAACAGGACCATGTCTGCGCAAAGGGGGTATTCACCCGCGCGCCCTCGGTCACGATGTCGGCCTTGCTGCGATGGACGAACGGCGTGAACAGCGAGACATCGGCATAGCCGTCCAGCGCCAGTTTCTGCATCGCTTCAAAAGCCTCGGTGAAAGCGGGGCGACAATCGGGATAGATAAAGTGATCCCCACCGTGCACTGCAGTGGCCACGGCATCCGCCCCACGGGCGGCGGCGGCACCGAATGCAACGGTCAGCATGATGGCATTGCGGTTGGGCACCACGGTCACTTTCATGCTGTCTTCGGCATAGTGCCCGTCAGGCACATCCACATCATCGGTCAGCGCCGAACCGGTCAGAACCGCCCCAACGGGGCGCAGGTCGATGATGTCATGGGGAACGCCAAGGCGCAGCGCGCAAAGCGCAGCATAGTCCAGCTCTTTGCGGTGACGCTGGCCGTAGTCGAAAGAGATCAGGCCCGCCAATTCGTGATCCTGCGCAATCATATGCGCCAAAGATACCGAATCCAGCCCGCCCGAGCAGATTACGATCGTTTTCATATTTTGAACCCTTGTTTTGTTACCCGGGTAGGCTGCGACCGGGATGTGCCCTGTTATACAGGGGCCTTAGACTTGGCAAGCGGCAACGAAACACCCAATCCACACTGTCGCACACGTTTTCGGCATAGCTATTGGTCGCGTCGTCTACGCCGGGCGGAATGCCCGAATGTAATCGATAGCAAAGCCCTCAGTTCTTCACACAACAGTGAGCAAAGTGCTAATTGGAAAAAAAATATTACCAATTTCTGGGTCACAGGTTATGCTATCCTCGCATCGACATGGCCTGACACGTGCATGGCGATGATCAATGGGAGGAAGAAATGACCAAAAAGCTAATCACGCGCCGCAGCGCGTTTAGAACTATTGCAGGTGCAAGTGCGGCCACGCTGGCGGCCCCTCATATCGCGACCGCAGCGGGTGAAACCACCACCTGGAAGATACAGACATCCTGGCCCGGGGGCATCGGGTTACAGACGTTCAAAGACTGGTGCGCTACGATCGAAGAAAAAACCGGCGGTGAGCTGGCCTTCCAGGCCTTTGGCGCCAATGACGTGGTTGGGGATTTCCAACTGGCCGACGCGGTGAAGAACGGTGTGCTGGACGCTATCAACCCGTTCACCATCTACTATCAGGGCATCATCCCTGCCGCTGTTTTCCTCAGCTCATACCCGCTGGGGCTGCGTCAGCCGCATGAATACGACACGTTCTATTATGGTCTGGGCGGCATCGACATCGCGCGCGAGCTGCTGGGCCGTCAGGGTCTGCACTTTGTGGGGCCGGTGCATCACGGGCCGAACATCATCCACTCGAAGGTTCCGATCCGCTCGGTTGACGACTTCGCGGGCCGCAAGATGCGCCTGCCAGGCGGTATGGTTGCCGAGGTTTTCTCGGAACTGGGTGCTGAGACAACCGTTCTACCGGGCTCGGAAATCTTCCCGGCGCTGGAAAAGGGCACTATCGACGTGGCCGACTTTGTGGGCCCCGCCGTGAACCACGCCTTGGGCTTCAGCCAGGTGACGGACTATATCGTCATGGGCCCTCCGGGCTTTATGTCAGTTTATCAGCCGGTCGACATCATGGACATCACCGTGGGCAAGGCCGCGTGGGACAAGCTGAGCCCACAGATGCAGGAATTCGTGGAAATGGAAACCCACGTCTATTCGGATTTGCACCACGCCGCCATTCAGGCCGCCGACCAGGAAGCTTGGAAAAAATTCGAAGCGGAAGGCACCGAGATCACTCGCCTGTCGCAGGACGATGTCGAGCTGATGACCGAGGTCGCCGTGCCGATCTGGTTCAAATATGCCAACCGCGACAAAGATGCGGCGCGGGTCTTCAAGATCCAACTTGACTACATGATGTCGGGTTCCTTGGGCTATGTGACGCCTGAAATGATCGAAGGCTATACGCTGGACCTGTAGTCCGCTGAAGCCTAACCAAAAGTCCGCGCGAATTTCGCGCGGGCATGCCTTTTCCTTGGAATTCGGAACGTACTATGCCGAGCGTCGATTTCACGCTGCCGCACTGGCTATATTGGGTCGGGCTGATCGCCTTTCCGGCCCTGGCCATGGTGCTGGCACGCAAAGCCCAACCTGAACAGCGCACCTACGGGTTACCGTTGGGCTATCTGATCCTTGTCACCGGAGGAATGCTGGGCCTGCACCGCTTTTATTTGCGCAGCTTGCTGGGGTTGGTCTATCTGCCAGTTTTCCTGCTGATCCTCTACGCCAATGGCGAAGAGCGAACGGCCCGCAACGAATTCTCGAATGCGGTCAATATCGTCCGTCAGGCCGAGCGTACGATCACGCGCGAAGCCGAACGGGTTGCAACCGCCGAGGAAGGGCTGGAAGAACTGCGCGCCGCCGCCGAGGCTGCGCAGGATGGGACAGCATTGCAAAAACGCCGAGCCGAGCGTGCTCTGGAGCGGGCCGAGAAGGCCATTGAAACCGGGCGCGAACGTCTGGCCGAATCCGAAACCGCCCTAGCCGAGGCGCAACCTCTGGCCGAGGCCAGCGGTGCAAACCGCGCTTTGTGGAGTTCGGTAGCACGTTATGCGTTCTATGCAATTCTGGCCTTTATGGCGATCGATGCTCTGATGCTACCGCGACTAGTGGCAAGTGCGCGCGCCAAGGCTGCTGCGGATCCGCATGAGCCTGAAATGGAGATTGATGAAGAAACTGCTGCACGGGCTGCAGAAATGGACCCCGGTGCACGCAAGGCGGACCAGGATTATGCCGAGAACTGGATTGACCGCCTGTCTCTCTATGCAGGTGAGTTCGTCAGCTATTGGGCCGTAATCGCGGTATTCGTCTACTACTACGAAGTGATCGTGCGCTATGTGTTCAACGCCCCCACAAACTGGGCGCATGAATCCATGTATCTGATGTTCGGGATGCAGTACCTGATCGCCGGGTCCTATGCGATGCTGACCGAAAGCCATGTGCGTGTGGACATCTTCTATGCACCGCTGACCAAGCCGAAACGGGCGTGGGCGGACCTGTTCACCTCAATCTTCTTCTTCATCTTCGCGGGAACACTGCTGGTGACGTCCTACATCTTCGCGATGGATGCGATTGCGGTTCCGACCGGCAACTCGGTTGTCTCGGACTGGGCGCGTGGAGAGATGAGCTTTTTCCAGATGTTCGGAGCGCTGACTTTTGGCGATTGGACCGATCCGAATATTCGCTGGGGTGAAATCAGCTTTAACGAATGGGAAATCCCGCTGTGGCCAATGAAATGGATGATGGTCGTAGGCGCGGTTCTGTTGATTTTGCAAGGGGTGTCGAAACTGTCCAAAGACATCCGAACGATTGCACGGGGGTACTGACCGATGGGTCTTGATATGTCCATCGAGCTGTTGACGCTCGTTATGTTTGGTTCGCTTCTGGTCCTGCTTATGGCAGGTCTGCCGCTGGCCTTTGTGACCGGAGGTCTGGCCTGTGTCTTCCTGTTCGTTCTGGGGGATGCGCGTGCACTGAACATTGTGCCCAGCCGGATTTTCCCACTGATGACGAACTATCAGCTATCCGCAATTCCACTTTTCATCTTTATGGCCTCGATGTTGGAAAGGGCCGGGATCATCAACGACATGTTCGATGTGATCTACAAGGTGCTCGGTGGGCTTAAAGGTGGTCTGGCTGCGGCAACAATCATCGCCTCGACCGTTCTGGCGGCGATGGTGGGTGTGATTGGCGCAGCTGTGGTGACGATGGGCATCATCGCCCTGCCCGCCATGCTGAAACGCGGCTATGACACCAAGATCGCCATGGGTTCGATCATGGCCGGGGGGACGCTGGGCATCCTGATCCCGCCCTCCATTCTGGCCATTATCTACGCCGTTGTTGCCGAACAATCGGTTGGGGAGCTGTTCATCGGCGCGGTCATTCCCGGCCTAATGCTGTCGGGTATGTACATCATCTACGTGGTGGTGCGGTCCTATATCAATCCGGTGCTTGGCCCGCCAATCCCGGTTGACGAGCGTATCTCGAACCGCGAAAAAATGCGCCTGCTGGGCAAGATGTCCGCGCCCATTGCGCTGATCGTAATTGTTCTGGGCGTGATCTTCTCGGGCGTTGCAACCCCGGTTGAGGCGGCGGGTATCGGCACCTTCGGCGCCTTCATCGTGGCCGCGATCCACAACAAGCTGGACTGGCCCACAGTGCGCGAGGCATGTCTGACCACTCTGAAAGCCTCGGCTATGGTGATTTGGATCATGTTCGGTGCAACGATCTTTGTGGGACTTTACGTTCTGGAAGGCGGTCAGCAATTCGTCCAAGAGACGATGCAAGGCGCGGGTCTGGGCCCTTGGGGTATCCTGATCGTGATGCAGATTCTGCTGGTGGTTCTGGGCATGTTCCTGGACTGGGTCGGCATCCTGTTGCTGTGTGTCCCGATCTTTGTACCGATCATCAAGGCGCTGGGTGCGGCTGCCTTTGGGTTTGATGATCCCAATGATTTGGTCTTGTGGTTCGGAGTTCTGTATCTTGTGAACATGCAGATGAGCTTTTTGTCACCACCTTTCGGCTATGCGCTGTTCTACTTGCGCGGAGTAGCGCCACCGTCGATCCCAATGACGGACATTTTCAAAGCCGCCTTGCCGTTCTTGTTCCTTCAAATTGTCGGGTTGGTGATCTGTATGCTGTTCCCTTGGGTGGTGACCTGGTTACCAAACATTGTTTACGGATAGACGTCAGGCGCGGGCAGAGTAAACTCTCTGCCCGCGGTCGTTAAACCTTGGCACAATCAAGCGGCGGACGCGCCTTTCAGTGCGATTTCGATAATTGATTTCAGGTGCCGAGCGTCAATCGGCTTTCGCAGCAAAGGCAGACCCACATCCTCACAATACTCGGTCAATTCTGGCGAACGATTGGCCGAGATCACACAGGCAGGTAATGGACCGAATTCCTGCCATAACACGTCTATCGCCTCAGTTCCGGTCATACCTTTGTTCAACTGGTAGTCGGCAACCACAATATCCGGAAGAATGCCAATTTCCTGCAGCAAGCCAACCGCTTGTGCCTGACTTTCGCATTCCAAAACCTGCACGCCCCAGGATTCCATTGTCATGGTCAACGCCGTGCGCAGATTTTCGTCGTTCTCAATCAACAAAACAACCGCGCGTGTCAGAACCTTGGTGTCTGGCGAAGCCAAATCAGCAGACCGGCCATAACAATGAGACGCCGGTTTAGCCAAAGGCACCTCTACCGAGAAGACCGACCCCTTTCCCAATCCGGAACGTAACTCCATAGGATGTTTCAACAGGACACACGCGCGCTCAACGATAGCCAGCCCAAGTCCCATTCCTTCGGCAGCGCTGGCATCCGAATGAACCCGTTGGAATTCCTGAAAGATGATATCCCTCTGATCCGGTGCAATTCCGATACCGGTATCCCAAACCTCGATCACGATAGAGTCTTTTCGACGCCGGGCGCCAACCAGTACCTTGCCTGCTTCAGTGTAGCGAATGGCGTTTGACAGAAGGTTCTGCAGGATGCGCCTCAAATAACTTGCATCGCTTTGAACCAGCGCGCCGCAAGAGACGACGCGCAGCTCCAATCCCTTGGCCTGTGCAACCGGACGAAAGGAATCTTCGAGCTGCGAAAACACGTCATCTATTGGCAATGTCGACAAATGAACAGTTGCCCGTCCTGAATCCAGTTTAGAAATATCAAGCAGCGCATCCAAAATATGTTCAACGCTGCTAAGTGCACTTTCCGCCTTGGCGGCCACGTCCCTCGCGTCTGTTTCGTTCAACCCACTTCCAAGAGTGGCAACGTAGAGCTTAGCCGCCGACAGCGGTTGCAGCAGGTCGTGGCTTGCGGCGGCAACAAAGCGCGATTTCGAAGCATTTGCCCGTTCCGCGTCCTTAAGCGCATCCGCAAGCTCTTCGGTGCGGGCTGCGACGCGCTGTTCCAGCAAGGCTTTGGAGTCGTACAACGCCTGGGCAGATTTACGCTCGGCGGTCACATCGGTGAACGAAATCACAAATCCCCGGTCGGACATTTCCTGCGCGAAAACAGACAGGATCTTTGCCCGACCGCTATGCATCTCGAACCTCAACGGTGGCCGTTCGGACGTTCGGTTAACCCACGCAAGCAGGTCGGCGTCACTTACGCCCTGTGCAAAGCGGATTGTGGTGCTCAGGCGATTGAACAGAGTTTTGAACTGCGCACCCATCTGGAACTGCGCATTTGGGATTGCCAACAATTCACTGGCCCGGTTGTTCCAACCAATAAGCCTCAGCTTACTGTCAAAGATACATACACCCTGATCGATATGTTCCAGAGTAGCACGGATAAGTCGGGCCTTGTCGTCAAGAATGCGGTCCCTCTCCTGACGTTCGATACGCATGATATCCGTGACATCAGTTTGCAAGATCACTGTGCCACCGTCGGGTGTCCGATGTTCAGAGACTTGCATCCAACGATTGCCATTCAACCTGACGTTAAAAACAACGTGGTCATCCGCATGGCGCGCGATACGACGTTTTGCCCAGTCCCACGGCGACACTGCCTCGGGGAGTGACAAAAACCGCGAGCGACTAACCAGTTCAACGTACTCGGTAAATTGCAAACCAGGCACCAGATGAGGCTGGATATCGGGCATGTGTATACCAAAGCGGCTGTTGCACAGCACAAGCTTCTCTTCCAAGTTGAACAGGGCAAAGCCCTCTTGCACCGTTTCTATTGCATTCGCGAGGTCCGCCCGCGCCGCCTCTGTTGCCTGATTGGCTTGAGCCAGACGAGCATTGGAGTCGTTCAGCAGATCCAGCGCACGTTCAAGATCGAATGTCCGAGCGCGGACTTCCTGTTCCAGCACTGCAGCCCTTTGAAACTGTGCGTAAGCTGCGCCGCTTGCATCAGTCGATTCCTCAACCCTGCGCATCAGTGCCTCGGCAATCTTCAGCAGCTTTTCATTCTGCCGGTCTGGTGGATCGTCCGGGTTGATCAGGGATTCAATCATGTCAATCCTCTTCCGGCGGGTAAATCGCAACCCCCGTCAACGTTTGGTTGACATGGATCGAATTGAATTGCTCGCCATAAGTAGAAAACCCAACCACGTGATTGTCGGCGAGGATTGCAGACAAAGCACCCGTCATCTGTTTTTCCTGCGCTTCCAGACGCCTGAGGATACAGTCGCACCCAAGAATAGTATCCGGAGCCTCGGCTTCTGTTAGGCCCTCGATCTCTTGCTCGAGATGCTCGACCATGTCGCGAGGTTCAGCCAAAGTCAGAACCAATCCTTCGTCGATGGCCGAGAAAAACACCAAATCCCCGTTCTCATCCACGCGCTGAATGGCCCGAACGTGATGCTGCCCGCCAATCTGTACGACGACCGGATGCGCAGCAAAGGTGAAGGTCGTCAACTGTTCGGGGTCTTTGCCCAGAATACGGGCGTATTCGCGCGCGGCAGGTTCTGCGTTGATCTCACGAACGATCCGCCGGGCGGGGTCGGCTTTGGTCACGACCATCCGTTGAGCTGTTGGCACCAGATGATCTGTCTTGAAAACCTTGATCGGACATCGAGTTCGTATTTGCGCCAGGATTGCAGCATTTTCCAATGCCTGTCCGTCGTGCAGGACGTAAGTTGTTTCGAAATCCGTTCCATCCCCGGCGGAACCCCCAAACAACGGAACTGGCCCTAGCCCCAACGCGAGTTCTGAGGTCAGCGCGTCTTCTTTTGTTGAAAGCCCATCAATCAATAAAAAGGTGAATTCGTGGTGCCAGTCAGGGTTTGCCTCCGTCATTTCATTGCGGTTTCGGATCATCTGATGAATCAGATCCTTAGCCAAAAATGTATCCAGATCAGGTACTGGCAAGATGCGAGCGTCGAAATGTGATGCAGGCAAGCCGATGGCCACGATCTGGTTTTCGGTATAGCCGGCCCCCGCCAATTCACCGGCTGTTGTACAACCAACCACTGGCGCGGGCGTAAAGGCTTCGGTTGCCTGTGCAATAACCGATGCAGCGTCAGCTCTGTCCGTCACAAAAAGAATGACCAGAGATAACTCTCCGGCACCGAAAGTCTTCAATAGTCCGGTGACCGCGTCTTCGGTGTCGTATGGCACACATGCAGTTCTTACGATACCTGGCGCGCGGGTCGGAGCCGTTGCCCACCCGACAGCTTGGTCCATCGAGCCTCCTCCCTAAAGCGCGACGATTTTCTGTGAGTATGCAGCTTAACTCGACTCTTGCAAGACACTGGCAAAGGACGCTTTCTTTGCTATCAAAACGGCCTGCGTACGACTTTGGACACCCAGCTTGCGCATGATTGCAGTGACATGCGCTTTGACCGTGGTTTCGGCGATCGAAAGGTCATAGGCAATTTGCTTGTTCAGCTTGCCTTCACAGATCAGCTGAAGAATACGGGACTGCTGATTGGTCAACGTTGCAAGCCGCCCGACTGCATCGCTTTGTTCATCTGCGCCGTCCAGATCGATCAGAACGCATCCATCCGGCAAAAAGACATTGCCCGCGTGAACGGTTTCAAACGCGGTTCGAAAGACGTCACGCTGGCTGTGTTTTGGAACGTACCCAGACGCACCCGCGTGAATAACCTGGCTAATCACCCGATTGTCCGTCATTGAAGACACAACGATCACAGGCGCATTTGCGACGGCCTTCAGACGGACAAGCCCATCCAATCCGTCAACGTCAGGCAAGTTCAGATCCAGCATGATTGCGTCAGGCTTCAAACCTCCTGCAATCATCTCAAGCGCATCTTCCAGACGGTCCGCGGTGTGGATTTCACGGATATGAGCCACGCTTTGTAATGTCATCGACAAAGCGTCACAAAACAAAGGATGATCATCGACGATCAGCACATTCTCGAAATCGTTTTGCCCGACGGCATTTGCAAGCATTCGCATTGGCCTTTGCAATCATGTTGCCCAACCTACCAAAGCGTAGCAAGAGAACAGAGTCACGCCAACTGGCGGAAAGTCGTATAAAAAACGCGCGCCCAAGCGAGGCGCGCGTTAAAGTCATGAGTTGCGAAGAAGATCAATTTGCCGAGGCCAGCTCCTTGGGCAATCGGAAAGTCCAAAGCGTGCCGCCCTGGTTCAGATAGTTAACCTTCTTTGCCACTTCGCCGCCCCAAAGCGGAACTGCGCCACCCCAGCCAGAGATGATCGAGACATACTGCTCGCCGTCCTGTTCCCATGTCACAGGCTGGCCGACGATCCCGGACCCTGTTTGGAACGACCAGAGTTTCTCGCCGGTCTCATCATCCAGCGCGATGAACTCGCCTTCGGGTGTGCCAAAGAACACCAAGCCACCAGCAGTGGTCATCACACCTGACCATAACGGCGCGTCGTTTTTGTACTCCCACTTCCACTCCCCGGTATCCGGGTCGATGGCTTTAAGAGAACCGATGTGGTCTTCGTAATTGGGCTTGATGGTAAAGCCCGCGCCCAGATAGGCGGCACCTTTCTTGTAGGTGATCGGCTCGTTCCAGATATCCATACCCCATTCATTTGAAGGCACATAGAAATTACCGGTGTTTTGAGAGAAGGCCATTGGCATCCAGTTCTTGCCGCCCAGGAAGGACGGCGAGGCAAAGATAACCTCACCTTTCTTACCATCGGCTGCTGCAGCCGGGTCACCGGGACGATTGTTTTCGACAAAGATCGGGCGACCCGTGTCATCCACGCCATCGGCCCAAGTAATGTCTTTGACAAAAGGCGTCGCCGAGACGAAAGCACCGTCTTCGCGGTTCAGAACATAGAAGTAACCGTTGCGATCCGCTGTGGCAAAACGCTTGTTGCCATCACGGTCTGTATAGGCCACGACTTCGTTGACACCGTCATAATCCCAACCCTCGCGCGGGGTGGTTTGAAAGTGCCACTTGATGTCGCCAGTCTTTGGGTCGATCCCAATACGGCTGGCGGCATAGAGGTTGTCGCCTTTGTTGCCTTCAGTCGGAGTTCCAGCGTCCCGCAGCCACGAGTTCCAAGGCGCTGGGTTGCCCGCGCCAAAGACCAGCGTATCCGTGTCCGCATCATAAGACCCACCCAGCCAGGTCGCCCCGCCACCGGTTTTCCACATGTCACCGGGCCACGTTGCGTTCAGCTCTCCGGTCATAGTGCTTTCTTCACCATTCAACGTGCCCATGTGGCCTTCAATCACCGGGCGTTCCCAGACCAGATCACCAGTGTTCACATCGCGCGCTTGAACAGCCCCGACGATGCCAAACTCGCCCCCGGAATTGCCGGTGATCACCAGTCCATCTACGATCAATGGAGCAGCGGTATAGGAATATCCCGCCTTGTAGTCGGCAATCTTATCACGCCAGACAACGTCTCCAGTGTCCTTGTTCAGCGCCACAATCCGTGCATCCAACGTTCCGAAGATTATCTTGTCGCCGTATATTGCGGCCCCGCGATTAACCACGTCACAACAGGGCAGGATACCTTCGGGTAGACGGGCATCGTATTGCCAGACCTCTTTACCGGTCTCAAGATCAATCGCATACAGGCGAGAGTAAGAGCCGGTGATATACATCATGCCGTCGTAGATCAGCGGCTGGGTTTCCTGTCCGCGTTGTTTTTCCCCTCCAAGGCTGAAAGCCCAGGCCGGCAGCAGGTTTTTGACGTTGTCCTTGTTAAGCATGTCCAGTGGGCTATAGCGCTGAAGGTGCCGCCCCATACCGTTGGTTACGACTTGCGTGGTGATCGTTTGGTCATTGGCCAGATCGTCTTCGGTAACTTCTGCATAGGCCGCGCCTGCTGCAATCACACTTGCAACAGTTGCCATGATAAACCGGCTCATCTGTGTCCTCCCTAGACTTATGTCTTTCCTCCGCGCCGAATCTCCGACGCATCGGGATTGCAGGCGAGAGTATTATTGGCGGGCAGAACTCGTGGTGAAATTGCACAATGGTCGTAGGGCGGAAATCATGGCTTTCAAGCGCGATCGTCAATTATTCTGGATAAACCAGTTTTCCTGACCAGCTTCGGCCAACGCTCGGTTCTAGTCTGAGATGCTGCTTAGATATGCCAGAATAAAGTCTTGAACCGTGCGATCATCTATGCCGACATGCCGCATCTTGGTGCCCGGCATGAAGCCGTCGTTGTCTTCCATCCATGCCCGCAGAGCGGCCGGTGTCCAAACGATACCGGAACCAGCCAGAGCATCCGAATACTGATAACCTTCTACAGTACCTGCTTTGCGCCCAACGACACCGTCAAGTTGCGGACCATAACTTGGACCAGTTGCATCTGGCGCGTGACAGCGTCGGCATTCAGAGAAAAAGAGCATCTCGCCCGCCTCAATCTTGACTCGGTCGAATGTGGATTGAGCAAGTGTTGGCGCTGTCGAAACGGAACTGACGGCGAGGCCGAGTAGCAGGGTAAGATGTTTCACGTGGTCCTCCTAACGTTGGCCGAACTGTAAATCCGCGGCCATCGATACCGGCTTGACGTGGGTCAAGAAAACCGAGGAAGAGCATCATCCTTTAGTCGTAGTTCTCAGAAAAAAAACTGGGTTCAGAATAGAGGTGCGTATTTCCACTCGTCAGCGTCGGGTGTGACTTCGTTAGGATCATAGCCCGAATCCCTTAGGCGTTTGGCGATCCTGAGGCCGTCCTGTGCGGCCTCGTCAACATAGGCCCGACCCAGTTCCTCGTTCCTTGTCACACCGTGACCACGCAAAAGGTTGAGACCATAGTTGAACTTGCCCACCGGATCGCCCAGATCGGCGGCGCGCTTGTCCCACGCCGCCGCTGCATCAGGGTCATAGGGTCCGGCCAGCCCATTGTTATCCAACTGACCCATCCAGGTCATGGCACCGGTGTACCCTGCTTCGGCACAGGTGCGAAACAAGCGTCGCGCCAGATCGTGGCGGCCTGACTTTGTCATGTAGTAACCCGAAGCGCAGGTGGTCATGTCGGTTACGCCATTGTCGATGTTGCTGAGGACTTTGCCCCAGCCCGTGTCCTGCGGGTTAAGCGTTCCGTACTCGTCCTCAACGGTCTGAGCCGTGACTGCAGACGCCAAAAGCAGAAAAAACGCAGCAATGCGGATCATGGCAGTACCCTCCGGTTTTCGGCAGTGTACAGAAGTCGGCCTACGATTTCACTGTGGTATTGGTAGTAGATGCTTAGCCGCGCTTCATGCCACGCGCCGGATCGTAGCCCCAAAAAGCAAACCCAAGAAAAACAATACCCGCCAATATCGTCCACCCCAATGCCACAGCATTAAACTGCCCATAGAGCGCGAAACGGATTAGCTCGACCGCGTGCGTAAAAGGGTTAAGCGCGCAGATATCTCTTAATAAGGCCGAACTTTCTGCCATCTTCCAAAGTGGATAAAGTGCTGAAGACAAAAAAAACATCGGAAAGATCACAAAGTTCATGACGCCCGCAAAATTCTCAAGCTGCCTGATCGCCGAGGACAAAGCCAAACCCAACGCGCCCAGCATCAATCCAGCGACGATCAGCGCTGGAAACACATACGCGTATCCGATCCAGGGCATGTCGATACCGTAAACCGCAGCGACCGCCAGAAAAGTATAAACCTGCAGGATCGATATCGTCGTGCTTGCCAACAAGCGACAAAACAGCAACCACCACCGCGGCAAAGGGCTGGTGAGCAGTAGCCGCATCGACCCCATTTCACGGTCGTAAACCAGGCTGAGAGAGCTTTGCATGCCATTGAACAACATGATCATGCCGCACAGGCCGGGGACGATGTAGATCTCATAGGTGATATAGGTCTGATACGGCGGAGTAATCGACAAACCTAATGCTGCGCGAAAACCAGCAGCGAAGACCACTAGCCAAACCAGAGGACGTACAAGCGCCGCAACAAACCGGCTGCGTTGCCGCACGAACCGCAAGGCTTCTCGGATCAAGATTGCGCGCAAAGCGATCATTGCATCGATCATGAAGCCGCTCTGGTCATCGACAAAAAGGTATCCTGCATTGGAGCGCCGCCAGTGATGTCTCGGCAAATACCCTGATCCAGCAACTTACCACGATGAAGGATCGCCACTTGGTCGTCTGGCCCGATCTCGTCGGTCAAGTGGGTAGCCCACAAAACCGTCAAACCGTCTTGCGAAGACAGGTCATGCACATGTTTGGTGATGGCATGACGTGACGCAGCATCAAGCCCAACGGTTGGCTCGTCCAACAAAAGGACCGAAGGCACATGTATCAGGCATCGTGCTATTTCCAACCGTCTGCGATGACCTCCATTCAGATCACGCGCACGTTCAGTAGCACGTTCAGCCATATCAAGACGCTCTAGTACGGCCGTGATGCGGCCCTCAGCTTGGCGGCCGGACAGACCGTGCAAAGCGGCAAAATAACTGAGGTTTCGATGAACCGTCAGGTCCAGATCAAGCGTAGGCTGTTGAAAAACGACCCCTATCTTAGCCAAGGCTTTCCGCGGGTGTTTCGCGATGTCAATTCCAGCGATTTCAATCTCACCCTGCCTGGTGGTGAACAACCGTGTCAGCAGGGAAAACAGCGTTGACTTACCTGCCCCATTCGGGCCCAGCAACGCACAAAACGCGCCCTGCGGGACGTGAAAACTCACATCATCAAGAGCGCGTTTCTCGCCATAGGCATAGCTGACGTTTCGGACCGTTAGCCCTGTCACTTAATGGTAATCTCCAGCCGCTGTGTCTCACCGGTGCTGCCCGGCACTTTCAGATAGTAGCTGCCCGGCTTGATCGCGACAAAGCCTATTTCCATTTCACCGGCCTCGTCGAATTCGATCGAATCCAAACCCAGCGGCCGGATCTCTAAACCTTCTACCACAATCTCATCGACCCAGATGGCACGAAAGAACTCGGGGCCGATGATGGCAAGCTCCTGACTTCCGTCACCTTGAATTTCGAACTCGTAATAAGTTCCGGATTTTAGTTCCCATGGAGCATCGGCCAAGGGTTCTCCGGCTGAAAGGATGATGGGCGGTAGGTCTTCCTTGTTTTTGGCCGACAACAACCCGGCCAAGCCGAACCCCGAGTCATCGTCGGCATTAACGACGCTGGGTAAGATCATCGCGGCAGCAATTGCCAGCGTGGATAAACGCTTCATTTGAATTCTCCCTGATCAGTTTGTCGGACGAAACGCTGCGCCCCATGGGAACCGCCCGACCTTGATGGTTTTGATTGGTTCACGTTTTGCAACATCGATGACGGTCACATCGCCGGACACACCATTTGTGGTGAACAAGAGTGTTTTGTCCGCGTTGAAATCCATGTGCCAAACCCGACGACCGACGAGGATGTAATCCTCAACCTCATAGGTGTCGGGATTGACCGCTGCGACGTGGTTCGAAGGTCCAAGCGCGACAAAGGCAGTTTTGTCTTCGTTAGACAGTTCAAACCCCACGGGCTGAACTCGATCAGGATGCACACCTTCGACTTCAAATTCAATCTTGGCTTTTTCAGTCTGGGTTTCCACATCAAAGACAGTGATAGTACCGCCAATCTCGGAACTCACCCAAAGCTCGGTTCCATCCTTAAGGAATTCGGCGTGGCGTGGGCGGGAATCGACCAGAGTATTGGCGAAAAGCTCTTGCGTTTCCGTGTCGATCCAATGAGCCATATTGGTGGTTTCAGAAGTCGTGATTGCGATTTTTCCATCCGGCGACACCGCCATGCCTTCGGGTTCGATCCCGACGTCGATCTGCGCGATAACCGTTCGCGTTTCAGTATCGACCACAGTGGTGATAGCGTCATCCTCGTTGGCTATATAAAGATGACGATCATTGGGATGTAGAACGAACTGCTCAGGGTCTTCGCCAGATGGCAAGTCGTGCAGTATCTCTCCGGTTTCGGGATCCATGACCTGAACCGAGTCGCTGTCAGAGGCGCAGATGTACAGCACCGAGAAATCTTTCGAAAACGTAATTCCCCTCGGCCGCTCACCAGTTTCGATTGTGCGGATGACTTCAAGCGTCTCGATGTCGATCACGCTGAGCGTGTCGTCTTTTTCGTTGCTGATCCACATCTCATCCGCTGCTGCGGGAACGCACAATGCAGCAGAGGCCAATAGTGTCGCTAGTCTCATGCCCGTTACTCCTTGAATGCCTGACACTGGCTTTCCGCCTCATCAATTCCAAGCGTATCCAGTTCTGTACGCTGATGTAGAAAGCCTTCCAGCGGCGCCATGGCGACCACCGCGCGGTCTGTGACCAAAGGGATTGGTTGTCGCAATTGCCCATTCCAAAACCTGAAGTTCATCGCCCTGCCCTTGAACCCGGCAAGTTCGAATTCATCCGACAAAATATAATCACGCAAGACCGCAGGATCGTCGGACTGGGTACGTGTCACGGCTTCGCCCAGCGTCCGGTATGCCGCCCATGCGGCGTAGTCTTTGGACATCATGGTGCGGCCCGACTGCTCAAAGAACCGATTCTGCATCTGGGCCGCACCCCATTGTTCGACCACGCGCGACCATGTGACGGGCTTAAGACCATCGGAACCAGCAACAGGGCGCGCCTTCCAGGTGTTGAATTCGACGTAGCGGCCGAAATCGTCCAATTCATCGGCCAATAACAGGACGTCATAGTCGCCGAATTCCTGCGTGAACAACGGAACTTCTTGCGCTGCGTTGCGACGCAGGTCAGCATCAAAAACCCAGGTCTTTTCCGCCATCAGGTCAAGACGGAATTTCTGCAATGACCGCTTCAGCGCGTCGGCAAAAGCTTGATCTTGTGGGTGGTTTCCAGAGATCAGAACCAGATCCTGCCAGCGGCGTTTGACCAGAAATTGAGCCAATGCATCCGTGCGCATTAGCCCCGACGGCAAAGTGTGCAGTAGGTTCGGCCGACAGTCCTGCTCGCGTATGGAAAGTTCAGGGGAAGATGCATTGAAAAGCACCGCACCATCGGCCTCGGCCAAGTCCGCGACCTGCAACTGAGCAGAGGCAGGCGCATCAAGAATTAGAAACGGACTGTCCGACAATGCCTTACGCGCTGCTGTAATCCAATCCTCACCGTCAGAAACGGTAGTGACTGTAAGCGTGTAGTCGTGTCCCAGAAACTTTGCGGTCGTCAGATTGTCTTCCAGCGCCAGTTTGGCACCCGCCGAACCAAGATCATCTGGAATCGGATCAAGGTTGGATAAAACGGGTGGACGCGCGACCTGCTGTTGTAGGTAAGTCACTGAAATACCAATCTCTGCCAACGCAGTGCCAGGCAGAAGTATCAGTGCCGCTACCGCACGGAACATCTTAATCATTTTCGCGCCTCCTCCTGCGCCGCCTTAGTAAAAACGGCCAAAATGCAGCCCACCATAAGACCTTAGTCGCAAACCTGCACGGATGTGCAACCAAGGTCGAATTTCACGCTGAGTCTTGCTGCGGTATGACCGTGAAAAGCATCGTAAAGGAGGAGAAGATGCGTCTTGGATTTCACAGCACATTGCTGGGCGGCCTTGTTGCCGGAGGTATGGCGCTGGCCCATGGCGATGTCGCCCCACAACCAGTCAACACAGACATCCTTCCCGATGTTGGAGAAGAGTGGCTGATTGAAAACCCCTATCGCGACCGGGGCGAAGAGGTATGGCAGGCTGCAATCGAAATAGGCGACTCCGGCTATAACCAGAATTGTGCCCGTTGCCATGGTCTTGGTGTCGTATCGGGCGGGTTAGCCCCTGATTTGCGGTATCTTGAAGCCGAGGAATATGGCGACGAATGGTATGTAGAGCGGTTCCGCGAAGGTTATACGCAAAACGGTATTACTAAGATGCCCGCCTTTGGCGAATTGTTAGGACAAAAAGCAGCGTGGGCCATTCGAACCTATATCGAAACGCGTCCGGATGACGGCGCGCTGGACGATCACTCGGACCGCCTGAAGGAAATCAGGGATCTTCTGGCAGCAATGGCCGGCGGCGCCGAGGGGGACACGGCAGCGCTTCAATCGGAATTGACCCAGATCGCCGAAACTATCGAAACCGGATCCGGCGCGCCCGTGGCCGACAGCGTGGCTCTGCGTGCGGCGGTATTGATATCTGGGAATGCACCCAATTTCGCCGAAGCCGCTGAACAACTTACCATTGGATTGTCCGCCGCGCAGTAGCGCGGCAGAATGGGGCGCATGATCAAGTACGTTTTCGTTTTCTCCCTGTTGGCCACCACCCTGTTTTCAGGACCGGTTTTGGCCAGGTGCGAAGATCATGTGCCCCAGCCCAAACCTCAGAACGCAAGCCGAGATATCGTCGGTGCCGATCTCGATACCATAATCGACCGCGGTTATATTGAATTCGCAGCCTACGAAGACTTTCCCCCTTGGTCGTTTGAGAGAGACGGTACTATCCAAGGTGTCGATATTGAGATTGGAAAACTCATCGCCAGTGATCTAGGGGTCGAAGCTCGGTTCAATCTGGTCGCTGCCGGAGAGAACCTTGAAGCCGACTTGCGCAATTGGATCTGGAAAGGCCCGCTGATTAACGGCCGAGTTGCAAATGTGATGTTGCATATCCCCTACGACAGCGAGTTCGCGTGCCGGGTCGAGCAGGTTGTTTTTACTGGCCAGTACCACGACGAAGAAATCGCAATTGCCTATCGTCGGGATGCCTACCCCGAGGATCCTCCGGTCCCGGCTTATTTCCGGTTCGATTCGGTAGCGGTCGAAAATGACTCAATCGCGGATTTCTACCTATCCGCCTTTCCGGGGGGGCAACTTTCGCGCAACATTCGTCGGTTCAAGACAGCCGAAAAAGCTATGGAGGCATTGGCGGCAGGCGAAACCATGGCTGCTATGGGACCTCGGGGCCAGCTTGAGACCGGATTGACACCCGACTTGGGAGTCCATGCGCCACCGCTTCCTGGGTTTGCTGTCAGCACCTGGACGAATGGTGTCGCCGTTCACTTTGCGTATCGCGGCCTCAGCTACGCCGTGGATGACGCCATTTTTGCAGCGCTTCAGGACGGGCGTATTGCTAATATCTTTGCGGAATATGGCCTGACACATTCGCCCCCGAAACTGCGGTGACTACACCCAAGGTCTTATAGGCACCGGGCAGATCACCGCGTAGCTTAACTGAAAATACTGGAGGGAGTGACATGGAACTACATGACAGCCGCGTCATTGCGGCCCCACGTTCCAAAGTCTGGGAGGCACTGCTATCGGCCGACATTCTGAAAGAATGTGTCCCCGGCTGCAAAGAAATGTCGGGAACAGCCGAAGATGGGTTTGCCGCGACAGTGGTGCAGAAGGTCGGACCCGTAAAGGCGACCTTCAAAGGTGAAGTGACCCTTTCGGACATGGTGGATCAGGAAAGCGTCAAGTTATCTGGGGAAGGCAAAGGCGGAGCCGCCGGATTTGCCAAGGGTGCAGCAGATGTCACCTTGTCGGATGCGCCCGAGGGAACATTGCTGGCCTACAATGTCGATGCGCGTGTGGGCGGCAAGCTGGCTCAGCTAGGGGGGCGGGTCATTGATGGTGTGGCCAAGAAAATGGCCGACCAGTTCTTTGAAAATTTCCAGAATGCGGTCGAGGAAGAACCTCAGCCCGTGCCTACCGAGGCTGCGCCCGAACCGGCAGCGGCCGCTGCTGTGTCCGAAGTGTCGCCTGAGCCAGCTCCGGCAGCGCCGCCGCCGGAAGAGAAAAAAGGATGGTTCAAGCGCCTGTTCAGTGGTTGAACCGAAAATTAAAGGGAGGAAAATCTGATGAAGGTTTCGATGACTGTGAACGGCGTAGCTGTGAGCGGTGATGTTGAGGGTCGGAC
>NZ_WQDY01000016.1 GCF_013033355.1 Ruegeria lacuscaerulensis | reverse complement strand
GTCAGTAGCGGCGGCACCAAACATGTTTCGAGCACCTGCTCTGCATCGACGGATGGCTAATGCTCACAGACAGCTTTCACGGGGTCTCAAGTCCGGAGTACGCGCGGCAACAAGAGGTGCATGCGTGTGTGTCCTTCATGGCTCAAGGCGAAGGCAAAACCGCAATGTCGTTTACACCGATTATTGGTTAACGTACGTCACTGGCGGGCTCGAGCAACGCACTGGCCAGTACTGGCTCCGGCGACCACCTTCAGAATAGTTCAGCGCCGTCAATGCCGCACGGACGAAGGTAAATGGCACTGAGTATTTTGCAAATACGTTGTCAAAACACTCCTAGCTTGGTTTCACCGGACGCAATCACTTAACAACTGCCCTGAGTTGGTGCTTGGTGCTCGTCCAAAACCCCTGAAATAAGTCTGCAAGATGTGATAGGAAATACTGTCATAAGATCGTTATGCAAAAGCGGCAACAATTCTCGTTGCCAGCCAATTCGAAAGGTCACCCATGTCATTTTCCAGCCGCTCGTCAATTTCGCGTCGCCAGTTTCTTGCAACAACAGCCAGTGCAGCGGCGATCACCTTGCATCCTTTTTCAGTTTTGGCTGCCAACAACCAAGCGCATTTGCGCATTATGGAAACAACCGACATCCACGTCCATGTGTTCCCTTATGACTATTATGCTGACAAACCCCGTGACACCGTGGGCTTGTCCCGTACGGCCTCGATCATCAACGAAATTCGCTCTGAGGCAACAAATTCGATCTTGGTCGACAATGGTGACTTTCTTCAAGGGAACCCGATGGGTGACTACATCGCCTATGAGCGTGGCATGAAAGAAGGGGACGCCCACCCCATTATCACCGCGTTCAACATCGTTGGCTATGATGCCGCAACTCTGGGCAATCACGAATTCAACTACGGGCTGGATTTCCTGGAAAAATCACTCGCGGGTGCGGAGTTCCCGGTCGTTTTGGCCAATGTTTCAAAGGCACAAGGTGCAACTCCGCGTGACGACAAAACGCTGATCAAGCCTTATGCAATCATCGACCGTGAAATCGAAATGGGCGATGGGACTAAGCACTCGATCAAAATTGGAGTAATTGGCTTTACGCCGCCGCAGATCATGAACTGGGATCGAAAGCACCTGGAAGGCAATGTTCAAACCCGCGATATCGTCGAAACCGCGCGGGCATACGTGCCAGAGATGAAAGAACAAGGTTGTGACCTAGTCATCGCCCTTTCACACTCTGGGATCGGTGACGCCAATCATGTCGACGGTATGGAAAACGCATCAGTCGTTTTGGCGGGTGTTGACGGGATCGACGCGTTGGTCACGGGCCACAATCACCTTGTCTTCCCCTCGCCGACATTTTCGGACCGACCCGGCATCGATGTCGAAAAGGGCACCCTTATGGGCAAACCTGCTGTCATGGGCGGCTTCTGGGGTTCACATCTTGGTTTGCTGGATCTGCTGCTGGAACGGGAAGGAAATGAGTGGCGTGTGATTACCACTACGTCTGAGGCCCGTGCGATTTCCCAACGCAATGAAGACCGCTCAATCACCGCTTTGGTCGGAGACGATCAGAAGGTTCTCGACTCGGTTGCGAAGGATCACGACGAAACGCTCGCCTATGTCCGTCGAGCAGTCGGCAAGACATCTGCTCCATTGCACAGCTATTTCGCGCTGGTTGCTGATGATCCGTCTGTTCAGATCGTTTCAATCGCGCAGAAATGGTATGTCGAAGAAATGCTAAAAGGCACCGAGCATGAAGGTTTGCCGATCCTGTCAGCGGCGGCGCCGTTCAAGGCGGGTGGTCGCGGAGGCCCCGACTATTACACCGATGTCCCGGTTGGGGATGTTGCTATAAAAAATGTGGCTGATCTGTATCTCTATCCAAATACGGTGCGCGCGGTGCGAGTGAACGGTGTTCAGCTGCGTGGTTGGCTGGAGCGATCGGCCGGAATGTTCAACACGATCGAGTCAGGCTCAGAAGACGCGGTTCTACTGAATCCTGAGTTTCCGTCTTACAATTTCGATGTAATGGATGGTGTGACATACCAGATCGACCTGTCACAACCGTCGCGCTTTGGACCAAAGGGCGAAGTGGCGAATCCCGATGCAGCCCGAATTGTGAACTTGTCCTTCCAAGGTGAACCGGTCACTGATGACATGGAGTTCATCATTGCCACCAACAATTATCGTGCATCGGGCGGCGGTTCGTTCCCTGGCGCACTGGGTGATACAATCGTATTCGAGGCCCCAGACACCAATCGCGACGTCATTGTGCGCTATATTGTTGAACAGGGAACGATCAACCCAAAAGCGGACGCTAATTGGTCCTTTGCGCCTCTTGAGAACACAACCGTTCTTTTCGAAACCGGCCCAAAGGCCCGAGACTACATTGGCGACGTCAAAGGCGTTTCAATCGAAGACGCCGGAGAAGGCACAGACGGTTTCGCGGCTTTCCGCATCAAGCTCTAGTTCAATCTCATTTGCATACTTTGGGGGAGCTGGGGGTCAACTAAAGCAGCTACCATCTGGCTTATGCTGACCGCCCGTCTGCGATGTTCAAAAGCTATCAGTGGTCAGAATGAACGTCTGCTTTGGGCTCAAAGCAGACGTTCGCTGCGCAGTGCATCAATGACCGCTGTGCGGACAGAGCCGCCATCCACTTAGCACAAGGCAAGGACCGCACTGAACCCAAACCTGCCGTTCAACTGCTCTGCGCGTTGTTGCGCTATTGCCTGTGAAACCGGACTTTTGCCGCGCGTGCAATATTTGAGGGTTGTTCGAAGTCGATTCAGTTGGACTGCGCATATCTCTGGCCCAGACTTACACCTCGACATCACACAGCCGCCGATCCTCTCCGCGGGTCCAGCAGCATTTTGGCGCTTCTCAGCTGACTTTGGACCAATCGCCGGTCTCTACTTAGATGCAAATCCTGGCTCACAGCCCGACCAGCCCAAGGTTTTTGAAGAGTGACTGCGCGTCTGCGTTGGTCAAAGGAATGATCAGTTGGTCTCCCTCGACGCCTTCGATGATGTTCACCGAGCGAAGCAGGTTTCCATCCACTCTGATGTCGAGCGAACCACCCACAGATTCCTTGGTGAATGCAGCAAGGGCAGCGGCAGCGCCTGGCATTAGGCTTAGCTCGACAAGAGACTGGCCATCCGTACCTTCGCGTATTTCGCCCCTAATCACTTCCTGCGCTGTTACGAGGATAGGACCAAGCTGAAGCGGCGCTGTTGAGGCATTGATCACGCATATCGGATGGTTGCCGGGGTTTCGCCCCCCTCCCAGATCAAGGCATTGGTCGACATAGGTGGCTTTCTGTATCTCAGAACCAGCCCAGAATGCGATTCCGGCCACAATGAGTATGGCGAAGGTCAACGTATTGCGCGTTGAAAACATCGGCATTTTCCGTCTGCTTAGCCGCGTCAGGCGACGGAACAATCCGTGGCCGATGGCTTGACCCATAAACAAATAACTAAAGAATAACGGGGCAACATGAGCAAAGCCACTGATAAGGACGCTTGATATGGGATTTGTACAATCGATAAAGGTCTGTCTTTCGAAGTATGTCGTTTTTTCGGGGCGGGCGACTCGTTCGGAATACTGGTGGTTCGTGCTATTCGTTATCTTGTGCAACATCATCTTTTCGATCCTGGACGGGGCAATTTTCGGCATCAACCCAGAAACCGGCGAAGGCACGGGTATCTTTAATCCCTTGTTTCAAGTTGCGATTTTTTTGCCAATGCTGGCTGCTGGCTGGCGCCGATTGCACGACAGCGGACGCCCCGGATGGTATCTTCTTCTACCAATGGCCTTGGGGTTTGCGACCATGATTGCGCTTCTTAGCGGCGTTGCGGTCTTCACCGTACTGGAAGGTGGTGTTGACGATCCAGAGGTGCTACGCGGACCAGCGGCGTTTCTCGGAGCGACCGGTATGATGGTGGTTTGGGCGCTGCAATTGGTCTTGACGGTCATGATGATCTGGTGGCTGACCCGGCCGTCGCAAGACGGGGACAACGCGTATGGTCCGCCGGTGGCGTAGGACATTTGCCAAGCTAGCTTTTGATACAGAGAGGAAACTGGAATGAAGAGTAAGATATCATTGGCCCTTGCGGTAGCCTGCCTCATCGCATCGCCAGTCTTTGCAGAGTGGACTTTCGTCGCCGGACCGACGGCAAATGCGTTCATTCAATCCAGCGACTCAACTCTTGAACTTCAATGTGACCGTATCCGTTTTGTGCCCGCGGGCTATGAGGATAGCGAAGACATTGTGGCCAAGCAGGGATTATCGATCCGTTTCATGAAGGATGGAACGACAGAAGCAGGTGCCTTCCAGATCGGACCAGAGAACGCCGACACTCAGATCGTCGACAACTACCCCGTCGAGATCTTGTTCAACAGTGCGGAGGATTACGGCTTCGTTCTGGATCAATTGGCAGCAAATGCCTCGGTCAATCTTTCTATGATCGATCAGGACATCACTTATGGGATCTTCGATTTGGCGGGTTCGAGCGCGGCCATCAAGTCGCTCAGGTCTGCCTGTGGCGGGGCGACACAGCAGACCGCGAGCACCGAGGCTCCGGAGGGCGTAGTCTATTGCGGTGGCGGCGCCGTGAAACGCCAGATCGAATACGTGATCCTGAACTCTCCGGACGGTGAATGGGATGCATTGCTCACCGTGAATGGTGAGGTGACGCGGGCCATGACCGCCTACAGCTACTTTGGCAATGCAGAAGCCCCGAAAGGGTTCGTTGTTGCGCTTCTTGGTGAGGACAGATCAGAAGCCCTGATTTTCCAGGATGCGGGAGCGGACTGGTTGGAATATGGGGATTATCGTTATGACAAGTGTAACTGATGCTTTGGCAGAGTTACGCTCGCAGAAACGAACGGCCAAAGTCTTGAGGAGTCTCGGAGTTTGGATTGCAGTCTGGCTTGCCTTAATCACACCGGCAACGTCCGCCGATGTGTCCGATCTGCCTGAACAGTTGCAGGAAAAAGTACAATCCGCCCGACAAGCTTGCGCAGAGTTCGACAATGGCACAGTCTACCTCGAATGGGAGGCCGTTGACCGGGTCGATCTGGACGGCGATCTATATCTCGATTGGGTGCTGAACGAGCGGGGGTTCGCCTGTTCGACAGCCGCATCGCTTTACTGTGGAACAGGTGGATGCATGTCGCACTTTCTCGTGCATGATAAAGTCTATTCCTTGTTGAACCAGGGCTGGGACTTGGCAGATCTGGGACTGAGCAAGGTCCTTCTAGCGGACGTCCACGGTTCGCAGTGCGGCGGTATCAATCCGACACCTTGTGCGGCAGCCAGCATTTGGGACAGCGAAGAGAAAAAATGGCGAACAACTGCCGCTGAGTGGGAGTGACCCGCGTGAGAAACATTGCCAGAGCGCTGCAATGATTTTCGCCACCCAAACTATGCCAACGGAGTAAGGCCACATGAGAAAGCTGACACTCATCTCCCTTTTGTTGCTTGGCTTGGGCCTTGCGCTCTGGGCCGGATATGCGGTTCAGGGCTCTTATGTCGATGAAGATGGCGTGTTGCAGGAGCATTTCCACCTCCTTGCCCTTGGTTGGGTTTTCACCTTCGCAGGGGCTGTTGCTCTAATGGGATCGCTCGTTTCAAAGTTCATGAAGCAGAGGACGACCTCCGAATGAACACTAAAAGCCAAGCCGTGATTATCCTTTGTCTGGTTTGCCTGTGCGGCCCAACGAACGCAGATGGTGTTCATTTTTCAGGCCTGTACGTGCCAGAAGGTCTGAGTTGCGAAGATGGTGCACAAATCTCTGAAGAGTATGGCGATCTTCGAGCAGGCTATGTCATCTATGACGATGAAGGTCGTAAATCGGATGACGCGGACTGCGCCTATGCGCAAGTTCAGGCCCTGCGCGGGACATCTCTGCAAATTGTCGATCTTGAGTGTTCTTACGACGGCTCGTCGTATGAATACCGTCAGGTGCTGTCACCCCTGAGCAACAATCGCATGTTGGTTGTCAACGGGCTTGATGACGGAACTTCGATCTATCAGGTTTATACGTATTGCGGTTGGGTTCCTGAGGGTAACTAGCGCCACGCACGCATCGCTGGCAGAGGTAGGCAATATGAAAAACAAACAACTCGCACCACGACGCAAGGCTTGTTTAGTGTGCACAACAGCGCTTTACCTGACGTTTAGTGTTATTGGCGAAGCCGCGGCGCAAGGGTATTGCAGTGCCGTCACTGGTACAGGATTGAACCTTGGTTGCGCGGAGACGCTCGCCAATACCTCAACCGGTACACTCGGCGCTGCAGATGTTTTTGTGGACCCCGTCATTGGCCGCTTTGATGGTCTGGTCTGGGACTCAGACACGATGTCAGGGCTTGCACTTGGGGGGTTCCGAACCCGTGAATCAATTGCATTTTCCAGATCAGTATATCGCTCTTGGGAGAATGTTTTCTTTGGGTCAACGAGAACCGACGGAGGGAAAACGGCCCTGGACGTGTTTGCATTCCGCGATCCGCCTTCGGGCCCCGGAAACGTTCAAGCGACTTTGTTGTTTGATCGACTAACGCTCGAGAACACCTCTTTGACGATCCGGGACGGGGTAAGTTCTGCTGGTCCTCAGACCGGTCAGATCGTCAACCTGAGTCTCGGCTTTGGCGCAGCCGGTATCGGGCGTGGCGGTGGACTTACGCTTCGCAATAGCGATTTGATTTTTCGGGATGGAACCCGCCTTTCAATGAACTCGCCGGATGGCGGACCTGCGTTCATCAGAGCCGAACGCGGAACAAACGAATTGCGTTTGGGAAGCAACCATATATTTGGTGTGCCGCTTACTGTCGACGTTGCAGACGGGGCGCGCCTTGACTTGGTCGGCACCACCATCGAGCCGTTTCTTGATAGTTGGTTGACCGTTGGTCAGGGTGCGGAGCTACAACTTCGATCCAACTCGGTTCTGGGTTTAACAAAGTCGAACGGCTCCGCTACGCCTTCCTCTGAGATCACGGGGGGTACGCTTCGCCTTGAAGGTGCGGGGACGGAGCTACAATTGACCGATCCTCAGATAACTGACGGCTCTATCCTTCTTGAAACGGGCGCCACGTTTCGTGTTCAGGATTCCAACAATGCCGCAAGCGCGTTGACATTCGCAGGAAACAGCACCCTGCGCTTCGAAAGTGGGGCTTCTGCCGTTGCCGGCTCTGTGACGGGGCCGGACGATTTAACGGTGAACGTGCGCGCGGGCACGACAGTCGTTTCGTCGTCAACGCTGATGGATGTAGGCGCAGGCTTGCGCGCAAGCAACATTGCAATAAATCAAGGGACGTTGGATATCTCCGGCTTGAGTGCTCAAAGCGACTTTTATGACAACTTGTCTGCGCTCTCTGTGGTAAATGGTGGAACGTTCATGGACGCCGGATCGCAGGTATACTCTGGCCTCGATACGCTGAACGTCGATGGCGGCACATTGCGCTCGCTGGCCACATTTGGGTCTTTTGCTGGCCCGAGTGGTCCAATGGTCGCACGACTTAACGATAGCACGATCGACCTTTTTGGGGCATTGCCTCCTGCGTCTAGCATCGCGCCGGGTTTGGCAAGCTTACGACTGAACGCAGAACAAGCGCAGTTCTCGGGTGACAACAATGTACGCATCGGGATTAGTCCCTCCGGCGAGTGCTCGGTCTCTGGGGGTAGCTGCATTCCGGGAACAACGAGATACAGTGGGCAACTGATCACCAATGTGGCAGGAACTGCACCAAGTCTGACGGGGTTCGACACTGTCTTTTTCGTGCCACTCGCAACTGACCAAAATGCCGGTGCCGCAGATTATGTGACCGGCGGCGTAAGCGGCATCTACACTGTTGCCTTGAATAATCCGGCAATCGGACTTCCTGGCACCACCGCATCCTACGATGCGAGGCCGCGCACTCCAACGGCTACGGACTTGGCATCCGCCGGTTCAACGCTCCCGGCAAATCTATTGTATTCCATCGTGAACGACCCGCTCGCAGACGATCAGGTGGACATAGCGTTCATAGACGTCGGATAAACAAATAACCCATTCATCACCTCCACCTACACACCTCAAACAACCACGTCCGTTGTCACCAATCCAAATACAGGCAATCAGACAACAACTACGGTCGTTACCACGCCGTCGGGCGGCGGCGCGACCCAAACTGTAACCACAACGATCACAGCACCCGGCGGTGGGGTGATTTCCACGAACACGGTGACAAACACCTTGGGACCCGCAACTGGGACGACAAATACCCAAAACCTTGGACAGTTGGTCTCGTCCAATGGTAAAAGCCTTCCTTACAACTCCCTGCAACAGGTCAGCACGCTGCACCCGGAAGCCTATGCCTCTTTTATGACTGTCGCATTGGAGCACAGCGATATGCGCCGCAACATGGTTCTTTCGAACGCCAATGGGCGCGCCACTGGCAATGGCCGTATCGAGGGATTGACCGACGAAGGCCGGAATGTCTGGTTCGATGCTGGTCTGACCAGAGGGCAAGTCGATGCCGATGGCAGGCTAGCAGGGTTTGATTATGATCTTAACCAGTTCATCCTCGGCGCCGATATTTGGGCAGACAATCGTCGCCGCTTTGGCGCCTATCTTGGTTACGGTACTTATTCGATGACAGATCACACAACCTCGACCGATACGCTCGACTTTTCCTCTGACGCGTTCAGCATCGGCGCGTACGGCGTGGTGGAGTCGACGAATTGGTCTTTTTCGGGAATGGCTGGCGTATCATGGGGTGACACAGACGCGACCCGGGACGCGGTTACTGGCTCAAGCGTAAATCGTCATACGGCAAACTATGATCATACAACATACGAGATTGCTGCGCGCGCGGAATACACTGCCCTGCCATCACGTGGCGGTTGGCATCTAGCACCGGAGGTCGGTCTGGGTTACGCCCGCTACGAACAAGACGGATTTACTGAAGATGGCGACTTGGCAACCGCATTGGCGGTAGACAATGCAACTGCGGATAGTCTGATCGGAAGCGTAGGCATCAACGTGACTGGGCCGGCATTTGCTGGTGGTCTAATACCTCTTGGCTTCATGCGTTATGAACACGATTTTCTTGCTGCATCCGACGAGACACACGGAATTGACGCGGCCTTTGCCACGTCCCCGGGCATTTCTCAGTCTTTTGTCGGCACCCATCGAGGCGAGAACGCAATCTCCGTCGGCTTGGGTCTTGCAACGACCGTGAACGCGTCCGTCGATGCTTCTGCGGGGGTTGTCTTCCAAAAAAATACAAACGGCGATGAATTCGGTGGCGGCTTAAGGATCACTTGGCGTTTCTGACTCGGTTTCCGTCGATGCCTTGGATTGCGAGGCAAATCAAATATCCGCAATACTTTAACCAGCTAATTAAGTCAGTTGAGAGACGACACTCGTGAAGCTCGCCGCCTGAACTTACAAATCCAAGGTCTTCTTTGGGCTCAAGGCAGTCATCTGAGTCTTTTGGTCAGGTGACTGCTTAGAATGGGAAAGCGGGCTTAGAGTTTTGCAAACCTTTAATTTGTACCACACGGAATTTTGCCTATCCACGCGGTCTCACTCCTAAATGGCCTATTGTTTGACCCGCCCCCAATCCCAACACTCAAATTAACAATGGAGGATAAAATGGGGGATGAATATAATATATATACTACTAATATATTAATTTAAAATAATTAAATTGAGTTTGATGGCGGAGACGAAGGGATTCGAACCCTCGAGACGGTTTCCCGCCTACTCCCTTAGCAGGGGAGCGCCTTCGACCACTCGGCCACGTCTCCGTTGGCCGGTATATCCCTGCCCGGCGACCAGTTACAAGGCGATTTTCCCAGCTGCTGTTATTTTTCTAACTTACGACCCGAAGGTGACATCAGAATTCCTAAAAGACACACCTAGTTGGCGTAGGTGCGCGCCGAAAAACCGTTCCAACACATGACGCCGAGTGGGGTGTGGAAGCAGGGCGAGTCAGAAAACTTGCCAACAGGACATGGTTTAAGGCATATTTGCTTATACATATTTAAGAAACCGATAAGACTAAATTTAATGGGGGCAAAACCGGGCAGTGGGCGTTCAGCCCATTTCTAAGCTGTTGGGGGTATATAAGCTTGGCCTGGTTAAAAGTATTTTGCGTTGTGTTGTCTATATTATTGCTTGTACCTGTGCAAGTCTGGGCCAACATAGGAAAAGTTGTCGGCGTCAAACAAGGCGCACAAATCGTCAGAAGCGGAGAATCACAGCCCTTACGGTCCGGTATGGAGGTCGAGTCTGGCGACGCCATAACAACCGACCAAAATGGATTGGTTCAATTGATATTTGTCGATGAAACCAAAATAGCGATCGGACCGAACGCCAGCATGGTACTTGATGTGACCATGTTGCGCGGCAAGCAAAAAGCAAAGTCCTTTGCGGTTCAGGCATTGGGCGGTAGTTTTCGCTTCATCTCGGGGAAAAGTAAGAAAAGGGCATATTCCATCCAAACCCCGACAGCCACCATGGCCGTTCGGGGCACAACGTTCGACATGTGGGTTGTTCCCGGAACGCAAAGCGCAATGCTGGTTTTGGATGGCACTGTTCGAATGTGTGGCCTCGGCGGTACATGCCGCTCCACTGGGCGACAGTGCAGTCTGTTCGCGACCACTCAGCGCGGCAATGTTGGTCGACCTATAGATCAGGAACAATACGAGTTGGCGCTGAAGACCGGCTTTCCCTTCGTCCAGTCTCAAGACGAACTACTAAGCCCGCTTAAAGTCGGGATTGGTGGCTGCGCAGCTGAATCCGTTCCATTGCCACCTATTAAGTCCGACGCACCGACACCGCGACGCATCCGGCAGCAAGCAAAAATCACTGCTGCCCCCCGTGCAGACCCACCGGCAGCTGACCCCCCCGCCGCCCCTGAGCCACCTGCGCCGGAACCACCGGCACCCGAACCGCCGGCACCCGAACCACCGGCACCCGAACCGCCGGCACCGGAGCCGCCTGCACCCGAACCACCTGCACCGGAGCCGCCAGCACCGGAGCCTTCGGACCCAAAAAGCAGGTCGGGTCAGGCTGATGGTTCTAACCCAGCGGGTCGGGGCGGGCCATCTGGTGGGGTTAACAACCCCGGACAGGGCAAGGGGCCAGGGCACGGGAAAGGTCAAGGTCGCGGGAAAGGTAAGCGAGACAGGGGCGACGCTTGAGTACATGCGCCCTTTCTACGGCACAGTGACGTGCCCGCGCACGCAGACGCGTCAGCGAGCTGATAACCCAAACCGGGCAACCCTCGCCCGATGTTATCGGAGGCACACTTGACCGGGAAATACAGAGAAAAAACGGGACGGCGGCGCGGTTTTCGCCTGGTCGGGCTGGGTTTGATACTGATCGGTTGCTTCATCAGGGTCATTGACCCTTATCCCATTCGCATGAGCCGTTTGATTTATTTCGACCTGCTGCAACGTGTTTCACCGCGCGAATACAACCCGGACTTGCCGATCCGCGTTCTGGACATTGACGAAGAAACCCTGGCGGTCTGGGGCCAATGGCCATGGCCCCGAACGCTATTGGCCCAGATGGTGCAAAACCTTGGCGAAAGCGGCGCTGCGGCAATCGCTTTTGATATGTTGTTTGTCGAGCCCGACAGGTACTCGCCTGCGCGGTTACTAAACGACCCTGCCTTGGCGGGCGTTCTGACGGTCGAACACCATGCACAGAAGATGGACTACGACGTTCTGTTCGGTCTGGAAGTAGCGAATTGGCCCGTTGTCTTGGGAACTGCTGCCCGGGTCTCGCAGGAAGGTGCCAAAATTACACCCAAGGCAGGCATTATTGAAGTCGGTGAACAACCGGCATCCGGGCTGGTCTCTGTCCCGTTCTGGACGCCAATTGCGCCGCCTCTGGGGCGCAGCGCTGCTGGCATTGGCGGTGTGAATGTCTCACCCCTTGGGGGAACGGGCGTTGTAAGGCGCGTTCCGGTTCTTTGGAACGGCCCCAGCGGTCCACTTCCCGGCCTTGGCATCGAAGCACTCAGGGTGGCAATCGGCGCACCCTTTGTGCTGGCCGAGGGATCATCCGATGAAGAGGGCATCATGCTTGCGGTGGAGCTTGGTGATTTTCGGTTGCCGACCACTGAAAACGGCGAGGTCTGGATCAGATACAGGCGCGACCAACCCGAGCTCTACCTGTCGGCCAATGACGTAATGACAAGTCCTGATGACCAAGCGCTGCAAGCTGAAATCGAAGGCCGGATCATTTTGATTGGCACATCTGCAGCAGGTTTGTTCGACATGCACCAGACACCACTTGGCGAGTCCGTCCCCGGCGTTTCCATCCACGCACAACTGCTGGAACAGATCCTGACCGGCGAAATGCTGAGCCGGTCAGATGTAACCGCTGCGCTGGAGCTGCTGTCTTTCGTGTTGCTCGGCCTGATCGTGATCGCTGTCATGTCCAGCTTTGGGGCAGTTGCATCATTTGTTGCTGGGGGTTTAGCCGCTGCTGTGGTCATCGGCACAAGTTGGCTTGCTTTTCAAAATCAGCTGATCTTGTTTGATGTGACGTTCCCTCTGGCTGGGGGAATGGCCAATTTCGGCTTGTTGGCGGGGTATCTCTTTGTCTCAACCGAGCGTGAGAAGCACGAAATCCGCAAGGTTTTTTCACATTACGTAGCGCCGGAAATCCTCGACGAAATGGAGCAGTCCGGCCACCGTTTGAAACTAGGCGGCGAGACGCAGGAGATCACGGTCATGTTCTCGGACATACGGGGATTTACTCCACTCTCTGAATCTGTCTCCGCAACCGAACTGGTGACCTTGCTGAACGAGCTTTTCTCGCAGGTGGGCGACCAGATCTTGCATGAAAGAGGTACAATCGACAAATTCATAGGCGATGCAGTTATGGCGTTTTGGAATGCGCCTTTGCCGGTAGAAGACCACCCCTGTCGCGCTGCGCACGCGGCATTGTTGATGCGCAAAGCTCTGATTGCGTTCAACGCGTCGAAGGTGATGCAGGACCGACCACCGATTGCCCTTGCCACGGGATGCGCCACAGGACACGCCTGCGTCGGCAATATCGGATCACGCAGCCGGTTCAACTATACCGTCATCGGTGATGTAGTGAATGTGGCGGCCCGCATTGAACAAAGCTGTCGCCATGTCGATTACGACATCCTTGTCTCACACTCAGTCTACAACGCAGCGCATCAGGATATGGCAATGCTTGAAGCCGGATTTGTCGATCTGAAAGGCAAAACGGATCTCGAAGCGGTGTTCGTTCTTATCGGAGACAACACCGTGCTGAACAGCGCGTCGTTTGAACGGCTTTCAGAGGCACATAACGAACTTATTTCCGCAATCCGAGACCGGCAGCCGTACGATAGGATCGAGCAGTTGTGCGGGCATTGTTTGGCCATCGCGGTCGAAATCGAGCCCGGCTTGCGTCAGTTCTATCGCTCGCTTCCCGGTCGAGTGGCGGATTTCCGGACAGACGTTCAATCAGGTCAGGCAATGTTCAGTCATCGTGCCCGTGAGGTCAGGGCCTGAACGTTCTTCGATTGGCGACCTAGGCGTACTGACTCGGCAAGTACTGTCGACCACTAAAAGAATTGGCCAGGCCATATTTCTGGGCGTGCGTCGGGTCTTTCGACCCCGCTGCGGATCGCCTACGGAGCGCACGACCTTACATCAGATCGTTTTCGACGTCTTCAGCCGAAATGCCCAAGGCGTCCAAACCGTTTTCTAAATGGTCAGACAGGTGCGGTGTACCAATCAAGTAGTCCGCGCAAGGAGTCGACGCCTCGGACTTGGCGGTCGCGATCGCTTCCGCCAGATCATCCGCGAAAAAGCTTTCACGTCCGATCCACATGACGGCAACCAGTTCGGCCTGCTCGTCTTCGCTCATCCGGCCAATAAAAGCGCGCAATTCGCCCTCGGCCCGGTCCAGTTCACGCCCCATCATGGCGACCTGAGCTATTTTTCTTGCCGAGATTTCCAACATGTCCCAACTCCTCGTGTTCGCGGCTTACTTACTACCAGAACCATTCTCAAAGGGTTGAGTCTTTGATCTTACGCAAACAGCGGCGGGTTATGACTTGCGTATCCGAGAAATTGGATGATCCGGAACGGGTGCGGTGCGGAAAGGACGAAACTGGGCCTTTTTTAATTTCAGTTTCAGCGCTTGCCACACGATCAAAGTGAAGGCACGCCGCGCCCCAAACGGACGTCGCACCAAAGACCAGAGGATCGCGCGATCGGTCAAGGGCGCCCTTGGGCCGGTAAGAGTGGCAATCAGCCCCCCCGACTTGCGCCCATAGTCAATCCAAACACCGACCCGGTCGGCGCGGCAGTCAAATCGAAACGTGTAAAAGCCTTCGATCTTTTGAAATGGCGATACATGCATCAGCTTGTCTGCCACGATGCGATCGGTGGGTTGGATGGGCGCGAAATTGGCATTGTGGCACAGGTAGCTGTGCCGCGTGCCATAAGTGTTCGTTACCTCAGCCACCACTGAGTAAAGGTTGTCGCAATCGTCAAAACAGAACCAGAAGCTGACCGGATTAAACACATGGCCCAGAACACGGGGTTGCGTCAGCAGCATGATGTGCGCCGGTTGCATAACGCCCAGCGCATCGAACTGTTCGCGCAACCAAGCCGCGCCGCGCCCCTTACCTGGCGCACCACCGTGGTCCCTATCTCTCCAGTTCGTAATGTTTGCGCCGTTCAAGGAAAACAGACGCGGCGTTGCGGCCTTTTTCTCGGGGTCAAACAGGATGTAGTCGACCGAATAGCGAAATGCGTTTTCGATGGCCCCTTTACGCCCATGATAGGTTTGCCCTGCAATATGGTCTATCCGATTCATTCCACATTTTCCATTCTGCCCGCGATTTGATCAAACAGCGCTTATTTTTTGCGGCCAATTCATAGGGATACTACGACAAGACAGCTCGTTTGGATTAAAATTTTCGTGCTTAGTGATCCAAGTTGGGACAGCCCGCGTAAAAAGAGTATGTTTACCGAGATCGATACCGCGAGCTTGGGTGAACCGGTGGCTGAAAAGCCCGTTGTAATGCCCCCGCGCGGGAAACAACGAGTAAAAGGACGACCGGTGAACCACGCAGACGGCAATTGCGAGACCAGAACGGAATGGGTTAACCATGTTGCCCGTATCCGCGACGCGCAGGATCAGGCGGCATTTGCCGAGCTGTTCCAGCATTTTGCGCCTCGGGTCAAAGCGTTCCTGATAAAGTCGGGGTCGGACGTGACCCTGGCAGAGGAATGTGCGCAAGAGGTGATGGCGACCTTGTGGCACAAGGCGCATCTATTCGATCCGGCCCGCGCAACGGTGGCCACTTGGGTGTTCACGATTGCTCGGAACAAGCGCATTGACGTGCTGCGCAAGCAACGCCGCCCCGAGCCCGAAGATCTGGGATGGGGACCCGAGGCCGAGCCGGACCAGCACGACATTATGGCGCTGCAACAGGAAACCGCGCAGCTGCGCGACGCGATGACCGCGTTGCCAGAGGCGCAAAGAGAATTGATCGAAAAGGCCTATTTCGGTGACCTGAGCCACCGAGAAATTGCCTCGCAAACCGGATTACCACTGGGCACGATCAAATCGCGAATTAGGTTGGCGTTGGACCGCTTGCGCCATTCGATGAATTGAGACAACGACGATGAGCAAAAACATAAAACATCACCTGACGGATGACCTGCTGATGGCTTACGCCGCAGGCAATCTGCCCGAAGCGTTCGACCTCATGGTCGCTACGCATCTGTCTCTGTGCGACCACTGCCGCGCGCGGGCCGAAAGCTTTGATGCCGTCGGGGGCTGTGTCCTGGAAGATCAGGAAAGCGCCGCTCGGATGAGCGACGGATCGCTTGCGGCAACTATGGCGTTGATTGCGCAAGGTGCACCGATTGCAAAACCAGCCCAACCGGGATGTTCGGTCCTGCCTGCTCCGTTGCAGGATTACGTGGGCGGAAATGTTGAGGCGATCAAGTGGCGCTCAATCGGCATGGGTGTGAAACAGGCTATCCTGCCGACTACTAGTGAAGCAACCGCGCGATTGCTGTTTATCCCCGCTGGGGCCGCCGTACCGGACCACAGCCACAACGGGATGGAGCTGACAATGGTCTTGCAAGGGGCGTTTTCGGATGAGGTCGACCATTTCGCCCGCGGCGATGTGGAAATCGCAGACGAGGACCTGCATCACACGCCCACGGCCGATATGTCCGAGGATTGCATCTGTCTGGCCGTGACCGACGCACCGTTGAAGTTCAACAAGCTGATGCCGCGCCTGTTCCAGCCTTTTCTACGAATCTGACGGCAGAGACACGTTGTGCTAAGCTGCCGTCATTCGTCGGAGGATAGTGCATGATGAAACGCCTGATCTTTATCGCAGCAATCCTGGGTCTGGCCACTTCGGCCTCGGCCCAACGCGTCGCCGAGGTCAAATTCCAACCCGGCAATTACGGCACGATGGTCAACGGCACCATCACCGGGGACGAGTATTTCGACTACAAGCTGGGCGCTCAGGCCGGTCAAGAGATTTTCGCCGATCTGAAGGTCAGCGATACCAATGGCAACGGCGTGATCTATTTCAACATCCTGCCACCGGGCAGCGAGGGTGAGGCGATCTATATCGGTTCGATCGACGGCAACACCGCGCGTATCGCCCTGCCCCAAAGCGGAGATTACACGATCCGCGTTTACCTGATGGGCAATGATCGCGATACCGGCAAGACGGTCGGTTACAATCTGGACCTGTCGATCCAGTAGCGGCTAACCTTCTGTCTTGCCCAGCGGTACCACATTGGAGTGATCGTCCGGGGCCAGTTCCTCGAAATCGAAATTGTCCAGCCGCTGCGCCCGGCGGCCAGCCTTTTCGGCGCTGATCTTGATTTCCGAGATGTCCTTGGCCGCCTGTCCAAAGTGGCGGTCCAGATTGGACACCCGGTCGCCAAGACGCTCCACATCCTTGTGTAGCATCCCCAATTCCTTGCGAATGGCACCCGCTTGCTCGCGCATCCGCGCGTCTTTCAGGATCGCGCGCATGGTGTTCAGCGTCGCCATGCAGGTGGTAGGCGACACGATCCAGACGCGCTTGCTGAAACTCTCCTGCACCAATTCGGGGAACTTGGCGTGCAGCTCGGCATAGACCGCCTCGGACGGCAGGAACATCAGCGCGCCATCGGCGGTTTCGCCATCCAGAATGTATTTCTCGGCAATGTCGTTGATATGCTTGCGAACTGTGCTGCGGAACATCTGCACCGCTGCCTTCAGCTCGGCATCGTTGGCCGATCCGATCAGCGCCTCATAGGCCTCCAGCGGAAATTTGCTGTCGATCACGATGGGGCCCGGTGGGTTCGGCAGGTTTATCAGGCAATCGGCGCGCCGCCCGTTCGACAAGGTCGCTTGCAGTCGGAAACTGTCCGAGGGCAGCGCCTTGGACACGATATCATTCAGCTGAATTTCCCCAAACGCGCCGCGCGTCTGCTTGTTCGACAGGATATCCTGCAGCGACAGCACATCACCCGACAGTTTGGTGATATTGTCCTGCGCCTTGTCAATGGCGGCGAGGCGCTCCTGCAGCTGGGTCAGCGAGGTCGCGGTCTGTTTCGACGAGCCATGCAGCGATTCCTTCATCCTCTCCTGCATCTCGGCCAAAGCACGCGCGGATTTCATCGCATTGTCCGCCAGCCGGTCATTCATTTGCTGCTGGACCGAGGACAGGCGCGATTCAACCGTCTGGATCACCTGCACCTGCGCGTTGGCCTGCGTGTCCGACACATGCTGCAACCCGCCGCGCAGTTGCTCCTGCCCCTGTCCCAATTGCTGCACGTGCTGGCCCAGGTGCGCCATCTGCCGCGCCAGAGGTTCAGCCATGCGGGCTGATTGCTGCGCCGCGCGAAGCGACAGAAACAGCAGTAAAAGGATCAGCGCCACCACCCCGCCTCCGATCAGAATCGCGGGGTCGTTTAGGGCGATTTGGGTGCCAGCAATCTCGATCATGTTGCCTCGGTTGTTCTTGTTTTATTCTACTTAGCGCGCGGCGCGCGCGGGATCAATTGCGCCCGAACAACCGTTCGATATCGGACAGTTTCAGTTCCACATAAGTTGGCCGCCCGTGGTTGCACTGTCCGGAATGAGGCGTTGCCTCCATCTCGCGCAGCAGGGCGTTCATTTCCTCGGCTCGCATCCGGCGGCCCGACCGGACCGAGCCATGACAGGCCACCCGGCTGAGGATCGCCTCAATCCGCGCCTGAACCGTCTGGCTTTCGCCCTGATCGGCCAGTTCATCGAGGATATCCAGGATCATCGCGCGGGCATCGACCTCACCCAGAATGGCGGGGGTTTCGCGCACGGCGATGGCGCCGCCGCCAAACGGCTCCAGCGTCAGGCCAAGGCGTGTCAGGTCGTCAGCCACGGCCATCAGACGGGCGCAGTCGCCGTCAGACAGTTCGACGATCTCGGGGATCAGCAGCGCCTGCGCGGCGACGCCGTTTTCCGCCATCTGGCGTTTGAGTTTCTCATAGACCAGCCGCTCATGCGCGGCGTGCTGATCGACGATCACCATTCCATCGGCGGTTTGGGCGATGATGTAGTTCTCATGCACCTGCCCGCGCGCTGCGCCCAGCGGCAGATCCTGCGCCGGGGGTTCTTCCGCGACGACGGGTGCGGGCTCCACGATGCTACCGCTGTAATCCTGCGACAGTTCCGCAAAGCCCGGCGCCTGCGCCTGGTAGGATGCCTGCCGGGCTGCCAGCGACGGCCGGTCCATCTGATAGACCCGCGTGGGCACAGGCTGTGCCGGTTCAGGCCGCATCGCGCCCAAGGTCGCGTTTGCCACGGTCGAAGATGCCCGATGCCCGGCCTCGGCCAACACGTGTCGCAGGGCCGAGACGATCAGCCCGCGCGCCACGCCGGGATCGCGGAACCGGACCTCGGATTTCGCAGGATGCACGTTTACATCCACCAGCGTTGGGTCGCAGTCGATGAACAGCGCCGCCGCCGGATGGCGATCCCGGCTGAGGAAATCGAAATAGGCCGCCCGCAGCGCTCCGGTCAGCATCTTGTCCCGCACCGGGCGGCCATTGACGAACAGGTACTGCGCCACCGCCGCGCCGCGCGAATAGGTCGGGAGGGCGGCGTATCCGTACAGCCTGATCCCCTCACGCGTGGCGTCGATCTGCAGGGCGTTCTCGGCAAACTCGCGCCCGATCACGCGGGCCAGACGGGCGTGCAACGCATCGAACAGATCGCCATTCTCGCGGTCGGCGCGGAAGGTCACACGCCCCTCGCCCCCGCCCGAGACATCGCGCAGGGTGAAGGTGATCGCGGGCTCGGCCATGGCCAGACGTTTGACCGTGTCGCTGATCGCCTGCGCCTCGGCCCGGTCGGTACGCATGAATTTCAGCCTTGCGGGCGTGGCAAAGAACAGATCGCGCAGCTCAACCACCGTGCCCGCGCGCAGGGCGGCGGGCTTGACCGCCTCCATCTTGCCGCCCGAGACGTTGATCTGCGCTGCCTCAGCCCCGGCCACGCGACTGGTGATGGTCAACCGACCCACCGCGCCCAATGAGGGCAGCGCCTCGCCCCGGAAGCCAAAGGTATGAATGTTCAGCAGGTCTGACCCGTCGATTTTCGAGGTCGCATGGCGCGACAGCGCCAGTGGCAGATCATCGGCCGCGATCCCGCAACCATCATCGGTGACGCGAATCAGCGTCTTACCCCCATCGGCAATATCGATGGCGATCCGGCTGGCCCCTGCATCAATGGCGTTTTCCACCAGTTCCTTGACCGCTGAGGCCGGACGTTCGACCACTTCGCCTGCCGCGATACGGTTGATCGCAGCATCGTCCAACTGTCGTATTACGGGACGGATATCGCTGATATTGGGGTGTGCCTGCGCCATACCACCAGACCTAGCATAAGCACACACGATTCTGCCACTGGTTTGAACGCACAATTTTTCCAAGAGGGGGCGTTCGAACAATCGCGCCGGGGCCGGGTTTTGCAGCCAGCAAACAAGGTCGCGATTGTCCGAACGATCGATAGTGAGTGGTGGTCATTCAGAAAGTAATTAAGTGCACTTAGCACGAATGAACTATGGGCCCTCATTAACTCTGGATGGCGTGCAATCTGAGCAGAATTCAGCCGACTGCACGCGGGCAGAAGTGGCAAGAACATGCCGTGTCAAGAGACTTTCGGTGTTCCGGCGCGGGTCTTGCATGGCCCCCAAAGCGCAGCGCAGGCCAGGATCAGGCCCGACACGGTGGCGATCATGCCTGCCGCACTGACCGCATCCGCGCCGCCCAGCCACAACGGGCCATACCCGGCTAGAACATAACCCAATACCGCAGATACCACGGCAAAGACAACGCTCCAGCCGATCTGGGTTTCCAGCCGGTTGGTCATCATCCGCGCGGCGGCGGGGGGGCAGATGAACATGGCGATCACGATGATCGACCCTACCGCGTCAAAGGCAGCGACAGCTGCAATGGCGGCGACAATCACAAGCGCAAAGCCCAACGAACCAGTGCGAATGCCGATGGTGCGGGCGAACCCTTCGTCGAAGGTGGAGATCTTCAACGGTCGCCAGAACAACCAGATGAACAGCGTCACGCCCAGCAAGGTCGCAGCAATGCGCGGCAGTTCGGGCGGCAGCCCCGCCAAAGCCGTCAGATCCAGCAACGAGGACCACCCCACCGCATCCAGCCAGATCAGGCTTTCCAGATTGCCATAGAGCGCATGTTCCACGTCCAGATGCACGGTCGAAGTATCGGTCTGTTCCAGCAACAGCACCCCGGCGGCGAACATGGTGGTAAAGACCACACCCATCGCGGCACCGGGTTCGATCTGGCCCAGTCTCCGGATCGCTTCGATCATTACCACGGCGACCACTGCGGCCCCCGCCGCACCCAGCATCATGGGCCATGTGGATATTGCTCCGGTCAGGATAAAGGCCACGACAATCCCCGGTAGCACCACATGGCTGATCGCATCGCCGATCAACGCCTGTTTACGCAGCACCAGAAAATTACCCGGCAACGCGCAGGCAATCGCCGCGAATGTGCCAATCAGCAAGGGCGTAAGGGACAGGGGGACAAACTCTTCACCGCTCATGCCATCACCCCCTGTGGGCCGCCGATCTGACGGTCGATTTCAGCGATCTGGTCTCGGGTCAGGACAGTCTCGATATCACGCAACCCGTGGTACAGCGCCGCTGTTGCCTCATGCGCCTGATCCGCGCGGACAATTTCCCAACGTTTTTCATCCCGCAGGGCCTTGGCGGCGCGGGCCTTCCCAGCCTCGGTCGCGACACCATCGGCGCGGGCCAGACCGGCGCGCTTCAACAGACGCAGGGTCAGAGGCTCGTAAATCTTCTGCCCCTGCGCCAGCGCCAGCAGGCCCTGACGGATATGCACCCGGCGCTGAAACCGCAAATGGCGCAGCACGGCGGCCAGAACGCCGCGCACCGGGGCCAGCAGCAGCGACAGGGCAAACAGGGCAAAGCTTACCAGCACGATGATCGGACCCGTCGGCAGGTTAGGGGCCGAGGCCGACAGCGCCGCGCCCACATAGCCCGATACCCCTCCGGCAATCCCGGCAAGCAGCACCACGCGGTCGGACCGTTCGGTCCAGAACCGCGCCGTGACAGCGGGAATGATCAGCAGCGCCACGATCAGGATCAGGCCGACGATTTTCAGCCCCACCACCGTGACGGCCATCACCAGCCCCATCATCGCAAGGTCGATGCGATGCACCGGCAGCCCCCGGGCGGCGGCATATTCGGGGTCAAAGGCCACCATGGTCATGGGCCGGCGCAGGATCATTACCAGCACCAGCGTGGCCGCCCCGCCCAGCGCGATTACCAGCGCATCGGCCCAGAGCATCCCGGCGGTCGAGCCCAGCAGGAACCCTTCAAGCCCCGCCTGACGACCCACGCCCATGGTCTGGATGACGGTCAGCAGCACTATGCCAAAGCCAAAGAACACCGACAGAACCGCACCGATCGCGGCATCCTCGGCCAGTCGCGTGTGGTGGGTCAGCCAGTTCATGCATAGCAAGCCGACCCAAGCCGACAGGGCCGAACCAGCCAGCAGTCCCAGAAGATTACGTCCGTCGCCGCCAAAGGCGACCAGCAACATGAAGGCCAGACACACACCGGGCAGCGTTGCATGGCTGATCGCGTCGCTGACCAGCGCCCGTTTGCGCAGAAACAGGAACGTGCCCGTCACCCCCGCCGACACGCCCAGCAGCGCAGCCCCGATGGCGACCAGCGAGGCGTTATAGCCCAGCTGAAGGGTCAAGGCGTCCCAAAACATGGATTATCCCAGCGCGCGCGAGATCTGGTCGATCTGGGCAGTCGCCAGACGGCCCCCATAGGCGGCTTGCAGGGTCTCGGCGGTGAAAGCCTGCTCTACCGGGCCCTCGGCCACTTTGCTGGTGTTGATCAGGAAGACATGGTCGAAATAGTCAGTGACGGTGGCCAGATCGTGATGCACGACAACCACGGTCTTCCCGGCCTCTTTCAGCGCTTTCAGCACCGCGATAATGGCCTTTTCGGTGGCCGCATCGACCCCGGCAAAAGGTTCGTCCAGCAGATACAGATCAGCCCCTTGCGCCAAAGCGCGGGCCAGAAAGACACGTTGTTGCTGACCGCCCGAAAGCTGACCGATCTGACGGTCCACGAAATCACGCATACCGACACGGTTCAGGCAATCCATCGCGCGCGCGCGATGACGACCCCGAATGCGGCCCAGCAGACCCAACTCGCGCGAGAGGCCCATCAGCACCACGTCGATCACGCGGGTCGGGAAATCCCAATCCACGCTGGCGCGCTGCGGGACATAGGCGATGCGAGCGCGCTGTTTCTCAAGCGCGTCGCCGTAAACCGTCACCTGGCCCGACAGCGCGGGCACAATCCCCAACGCAGCCTTCAACAGAGTCGACTTGCCAGCGCCGTTCGGCCCGATAATCGCGGTCATAGCGCCAGGCTGCACGGTAATATCCACTGAGAACACCGCGGGTTTCTGGCCGTAGGACACGGTCAGCCCGCGAATGGCCAGAGGGCTACTGCCCAGCCCGTTTTCCTGAACCGAAACTCCGTGATTTGCGGCCAGTTCAAGTGTCATCTCAGAACCCCGCCGACAATTTGCCATTCATGCCCAGTGCCGGTGCATCCGCACCCAGCGCGCTGGCAATGACAGTGATATTGTGATCCAGCATTCCGATATAGGTGCCTTCATAGGTGCCCGGCTCGCCCATGGCGTCGGAATACAGCTCTCCGCCCACATCCACCTGATGCCCCTTGGCCGCGGCACCCTCGATCAGCGCGCGCATGGACCGATCCGAGACCGAGCTTTCCACGAACACCGCTGTCAATTGCTGATCAACCAGCGTATCGACCAGTTCGCCGATCCGGTTCAGACCGGCCTCGGACTGGGTCGAGATGCCCTGAATGCCCAACACCTCATAGCCGTATTCCGCACCGAAATAGCCAAATGCGTCGTGGGCCGTCACCAGAATGCGATTGTCCTTTGGGACGGCGGCCAGCATCTGTTTCCCATAGGCTTCCAACTGGGTGATCTCGGCCAGATGGGCCTGCGCATTGGCCGCGAAAATCTCGGCTGCTTCGGGGCGGGTGTCGGTCAGCGCATTTTGCACCTGAACCACCACGTCGCGCCACAGGGCCGGGTTCATCCAGACATGCGGGTCGAATTTGTCGGCGTAATCATCATGGGCGCGCAGCTTGGACGTGTCGATCCCTTCGGCCACTGCCACCACGTTGCGCTTGCGGGACAGATCGTGAAAGAAATCCTCCATCTGCGCCTCAAGATACAAGCCGTGCCACAGGGTCAGGTCCGCGCGGGTCATGGCGACGATGTCGCTGCGGGTCTGGCGATAGGCGTGCGGATCGACGCCGGGGCCCATCAGGCCCTTGACCTCGACCTGATCGCCACCGACCTGGCGCACGGCGTCGGCAATCATACCGGTTGTCGCAACCACTTTCAGTGGCGTTTCGGCATTGGCCGAAATTGGCAAAGCGACAGCCAAAGCCAACGCAGCAAGAAAGTTACGACGAATCATGTCAGACCCCGATCTGATATCCCCACGACCATTAATATGAGAACCATTCGCAACTTAGTCAATGCTATTGCGAATTATTCGCAACAAAGTATTTATTTTTGACCAAATGGACAAAAAGTTGTCGTTGAATTGCCGGTTTGCCTTTCATTTGGGCGCAACCCGTGCGATTTTGGCGCAAACCTCCCAAAGGATGTGAGAATGGAAACGCAGAGCCCTGACAGCGCCGTGCGCACCGCGCATCTGCCGCAAGTGACCGAACCCCGCAATCCGGGCATGGATCTGGATCTGGACTGGGTGCGCGCCGTGCAGGCCAACACCTCGGCCATTGAACGCCGTGCCGCCACCCTGCCCGGTCGTCGTTCGGTAAAGAAAGACTATCAGGCCGCTTGGCTGCTGAAGGCGATCACGATGATCGACCTGACCACGTTGTCGGGCGATGACACGGCGGGCCGCGTGCGCCGCCTGTGCGCCAAGGCGCGCCAGCCCGTTGCGCCCGCGCTGCTGCAGGCAATGGATATGCCGCCGATCACCACCGGGGCCGTGTGCGTGTATCACGACATGATTGAACCTGCCGTGACCGCGCTGAAAGGCACGGGGATTCCCGTGGCGGCTGTCTCGACCGGGTTCCCGGCGGGCTTGTCGCCTTTCCATCTGCGCGTAGCCGAGATTGAAGAAAGCGTGAAGGCCGGGGCCGAGGAAATCGATATCGTGATCTCGCGCCGTCACGTGCTGTCGGGCGACTGGCAGGCGTTGTATGACGAGATGAAGGCGTTCCGCGCCGCCTGTGGCGATGCCCATGTCAAAGCCATTCTGGCGACCGGAGAGCTGGGCAGCCTACGAAATGTAGCCCGCGCCTCGGTCGTGTGCATGATGGCGGGGGCGGATTTCATCAAGACCTCGACCGGCAAGGAAAGCGTCAACGCCACCCTGCCCGTCTCGCTGGTGATGATCCGCGCGATCCGGGATTACTATGACCGCACAGGATACCGCGTCGGCTACAAACCGGCTGGTGGGATTTCCAAAGCAAAGGACGCGCTGGTCTATCTGTCGCTGATCAAGGACGAGTTGGGCGATCGCTGGCTGAAGCCGGACCTGTTCCGGTTCGGGGCGTCGTCGCTGCTGGGCGATATCGAGCGGCAGTTGGAACATTATGCCACCGGGGCGTACTCGGCTGGCTACCGTCACTCCATGGGCTGAGGAAAAGAACAATGACAGTCAAAGAGATTTTCGAAACCATGGATTACGGCCCAGCCCCCGAAAGCGCAGCCGAGGCGCTGGCTTGGCTGGTCGATCAGGGTGACAAATTCGGCCACTATATCGACGGGGCCTTCACCAAACCCGGTAAAGGGTTTGACAGCCGCAACCCGGCGACCGGAGAAGTGCTAGCCAAGCTGACCCAAGCCAAACAGGCCGACGTGGACGCCGCAGTGGCCGCAGCCCGCAAAGCGCAACCCAAGTGGGAGAAGCTGGGAGGCGCGGGACGGGCGCGGTATCTCTATGCCATTGCGCGCCTGCTGCAGAAGCATTCGCGTTTGTTCGCGGTGCTAGAAAGCCTCGACAACGGCAAACCGATCCGTGAATCGCGCGACATCGACATCCCTCTGGCCCAGCGGCATTTCTATTACCACGCTGGCATGGCGCAGCTGATGGAAAGCGAGTTGCCCGACGCGCAGGCTTTGGGCGTTTGCGGGCAGATCATCCCGTGGAACTTCCCGCTGCTGATGCTGGCGTGGAAGATCGCGCCCGCGCTGGCGATGGGGAACACGGTGGTTCTGAAACCTGCCGAGTACACTTCGCTGACTGCGCTGCTGTTTGCTGACATCTGCACGCAAGCCGGTTTGCCCAAGGGCGTAGTCAATATCGTCACCGGCGACGGCGCGGTGGGTGAGATGATCGTCAACGCCGACGTGGACAAGATTGCCTTCACCGGCTCAACCACCGTTGGGCGACGCATCCGCGAGGCGACTGCTGGATCCCGCAAGGAACTGACGTTGGAGCTGGGCGGTAAATCCGCCTATATAGTGTTCGACGATGCCGATATCGACAGCGCCATCGAAGGGCTAGTCGATGCGATCTGGTTCAATCAGGGTCAGGTCTGCTGTGCGGGCTCGCGCCTGTTAGTGCAGGAAGGCATTGCCGACCGTTTCCACGCCAAGCTGCGCGCGCGGATGGACGGCTTGCGCATCGGTGATCCTCTGGACAAGTGCATCGACGTGGGCGCGGTTGTGGACCCGATCCAGTTGCAGACGATCAAAGGCATGGTCGACAGCAACACCGCAGGTGAGGTTTATCAGGCGGCCTGCGCGCTGCCCGAGAACGGCTGCTATTATCCGCCCACGCTGATCTCGGGTCTGGAGACATCCGATCCGCTGATGCAAGAGGAGATTTTTGGCCCGGTTCTGGTCTCCTCGACCTTCCGCACGCCCACTGAGGCGGTCGAACTGGCCAATAACACCCGTTACGGGCTGGCCGCGACCGTGTGGACCGAGAATGTGAACCTCGCGCTGGATATCGCGCCCAAGCTGGTTGCGGGCGTGGTCTGGGTAAATGCCACCAACCTGTTTGACGCCGCTGCCGGGTTCGGCGGAGTGCGCGAAAGCGGCTTTGGCCGTGAAGGCGGCTGGGAAGGGCTGGCCGCCTATACCAAGCCCAAAGGCAAGACCAAGCCGCTGGCAAAGGTCGAGGCTGCAATGGGCCAAGGCGCGCCGGTTGATCCTATTGATCGCACCGCCAAGATGTATGTGGGTGGAAAGCAAGCGCGACCGGACGGAGGCTATTCGAAACCCGTCTGGGGTAAATCCGGCCTGCTGGGCCATGTGGGTCTGGCGAACCGCAAGGACGTGCGCAACGCGGTAGAAGCCGCGGCGGGCGCGAAAGGCTGGTCCAAGACCACCGGCCATCTGCGGGCGCAGATCTTGTACTACATCGGCGAAAACCTCTCGGCCCGCGCGGATGAGTTCGCCACCCGGATCGACACCATGACCGGTGGCAAAACCGGCGCGGCCGAGGTTGAGGAATCAATCCAGCGCCTGTTCAGCGCCGCGGCCTGGGCCGACAAATATGACGGTCAGGTCCATGGCGTACCGATCCGGGGTGTTGCCCTTGCGATGAAGGAACCTGTTGGCGTGATCGGGGCACTGTGCGCGGATGAGGCACCTTTGCTGGGCCTGATCTCGGCCATGGCCCCCGCAATTGCGATGGGCAACCGGGTGGTGCTGGCGGCCTCCGAACCCTATCCACTGGCTGCAACGGATTTCTATCAGATCCTTGAAACCTCGGATGTACCCGCAGGGGTGGTCAACATCCTGACCGGCAGTCACGCGGAGCTGGCGAAACCACTTGCCTCACACATGAACGTGGATGCGGTCTGGACGTTCTCGTCCACTGACCTGTCCAAAGAGATTGAGGTTGTATCTGCAGGGAACCTGAAACGTACATGGGTCAATAACGGCGCGACAACCGACTGGAGCATCGACCACACACGCCGTTTTTTGCAGGCCGCGACCGAGGTCAAGAACATCTGGGTGCCTTACGGCGAGTAAAGCAACACAGGACGCAGGCGAAAGCCCGCTCATGTGCAGACATTTTGTGAATGGGGTCACAGACAAAGCCGCTTGCCTGACCCAACGTAAGGTCCATTCTAATCCAGAATGGGCCTTTTTTCATGCTGAGTTTACCGATTGATTTCTCAACCTCTTTACAGATTGTCACGTTGGTAGGCGTCTGCGGCGCCGGACTGTACATTCTGAACTACTTCATGCTGCAGATGGGTGTCATCAGGGGAACAGGAATCCTTTACCCCGTCCTGACCATTATCGCCGCCAGTTGCGTCCTGATCAGTATGGCTGAAGAATTCAATCTGGCGGGTTCGATCATCCAGATGGCATATATTCTGATCTCGGTCCTTGGTCTATTGCGAGGCTACTTGTCCCGGCACTTGGTGCGGTTCTCGGAGGACGAGCGCCAATTCATCGCACTACATCTGGAATCGTTAAAACCCCATCAGGCCCGCAGGTTGCTGAACACGGCCACCGTGAAAGAGTTCCCAACCGGGGATATCCTGATCGAAGAAGGCAAGACCACCGATTTTCTGGGATTTGTATTGACCGGTCGAACCACGATCCTGAAAGACGGTCAGGTGATCAACTGCTGCGGATCGGATGAAATACTCGGAGAGCTGACCTTCGGCCTTGGCCTGCCCGCAACTGCCACCGTCATCGCAACCGAACCGACCAGATGCCTGGTCTTCGACAACATCAAGCTGACGCGCTTGCTCAAACGAAACAGACATATTGATGATGCGCTAAAGGCCGCGCATTTCAGACATGCGCGGCAAAAGCTGCTGAGCAGCAACAAGCATACGTTACTGGCCCAGAAAAGACCCGCCGCTGCCTAACCGGATCAACCGTCCAGATCTTCGGGTTTGCCGACAATGGTGAAATGCAACCCTTCTGGATCCAACAGCTCGGATGCAACGCGGTTCACATCCTCCAACGTAACGGCGTTCACCTGATCGTTGCGTGTCGCGATATAGTCGATCGGCAGGTCTTCCATCTGCATCCCAACCATGATCGACGCGATCTGGCTGTTTCCGTCAAAGCGCAACGGGTAGGCACCGGTCAGATAGGTCTTTGCTTCATCCAATTCCGTCTGCGTCACACCTTCGTCTGCCGCGCGGGCCCATTCGTCACGAATGACTTTGACGGCCTCGGCAATACGATCATTGGCCGAAGACACGGATCCCAGATAAACCGAGGCCAGATCCTTGGGCACCAGATAGGTGCTGACACCATAGGTAAGGCCCCGTTTTTCACGCACCTCATGCATCAGGCGGCTTTCAAAACCACCCCCGCCCAAGATGTGGTTCAGAACAAAGGCCGCAAAGAAGTCGGGATCATCACGGTCGATCCCCTCATGGCCAAACAATGCCACCGATTGCGGAGTGTCGAATTCGACCACGCTTACACCACCGGGAATGGTCACCTGAGCACGGCCCGGTATCGGTTTGCCGCTTGCGGGCAGGTCGGCCAACAGCTTATCCAGCAGCACGCCCAGTTCCTCGGCCGTGATGTCGCCAACTGCGCCAACATACATGCGGTCCTTGGCGAACACATTTTCGTAAGCCGTGACAATATCGTCCCGCGTCAGGGTGGTGACGCTGTCGATGGTACCTTTGCCCTCGGACCCATAGGGATGATCACCATAGGCCATGCGGGCAAAGTTGCGACCGGCAATGTCATTGGGATCGGTTTGATCCGAGCGCAGCCCAGACAGAACCTGCGCCCGCACGCGGTCCACAGCGTCCTGATCAAAGCGCGGCTCATGCAAAGTAACGCGCAGCAGATCGACCACCTCGTCGCGATTTTCGGTCAGAAACTGCGCCGACACCGATACCTGGTCGTCAGTTGCGTTATACCGGAAAGAGGCGGCCAGAGACTCCAACTCGCGGGCATAGGTGCGCGAGTCCATATCGCCCGCGCCTTCTTCGATCAGGCCCGCCATTAGGTATACTGCGCCGCGTTTGTCCGGATCATCTAGCGAGGTGCCGCCACGAAACCGCAACTCGATCGCGGTGAAGGGAATCGAATGATCCTCGACCAGCCAGGCGGTAATACCCCCGGGCGACGTGACTTCCTGAATTTCGATCTCGGCCCAGGCTGGCAAAGCGATAATGAAAGCGATCAGAGTGGCAAAGATCCGTTTCATTGTGTCACCTCATCGTCGCGCATCAGCCACCCGGTGACTGATGTTTCGAGTTGAAAGACTTCGCGGGCGGCCGCGATGATCTCATCGCCGGTAACGGCCTGCAAAATATCGGGCCAAGCTTGAACGTCTTCGACCGTCAATCCGCTGGTCAATGCACGGCCATAGCGGTTGCCGATTCCGTCCACGTTGTCACGCGCATAGGTCTGCGATGCCCGCAACTGCATCTTGATGCGATCCAGGTCGTCCTCGTTCACACCTTCGGCAATAAAATCCGCAACAGCCCGATCCATCGCATCTTCGGCTTCTTGCAAAGACACGCCCTGCGCCGGGACAACCAGAAGATCAAAGGTTGTATTATCCAGCGACATCCCGCGATAAAACGCACCGCTGAAGACGGCCTTTTGCTGGTCGAACTGCAGTTTTTCGGACAGGTATGACGTATTGCCCCCGCCCAAAAGCTCGGCCAGCAGGAACAACGCCGCAGCCTTTTCCTGCGCGCCCGCGTCGCGCTCTTGCGCCAGATAGCTGCGCTGAACATAGGGTTGCGAGACGCGCGGGTCCTTATAGGTCAGCCTCCGCGCTGCGGTCTGAGGCGGTTCTTGCGACCTGATGCGTTCGGGCAGATCCGGGTTGGCCGGAATGACGCCATAGTATTTCTCGGCCAAGGTTCTTACGTCATCGGGATCAACGTCTCCTGTAACGACCAGAATGGCGTTATTGGGGGCGTAATGGGTCTGGTAGAAGGACAGCGCATCCTGCATGTCCAGTGTCTCCATCTCATGCCGCCAGCCGATGATCGGCACACCATAGCGATGGTTGAGGTACTGCGCCGCGCTCATCTGCTCGCCGAACAAGGCGCGCGGATTGTTTTCTGTGCGCTGATTACGCTCTTCAAGGATCACGTCGCGTTCGGTAAGGATATCTTCCTCACTCAGGCGGATATTGCGCATCCTGTCGGATTCCATCCGCATCATAAGCTCTAGCCGGTCCGAGGCCACGCGTTGGAAATACGCTGTATAGTCGTAGGAGGTGAAAGCGTTGTCATTACCGCCATTGGCTGCGACCGTGGCCGAGAACTCACCCGGTGCAAGCGTATCCGTGCCTTTGAACAACAGATGTTCCAGAAAATGCGCCACACCAGACGACCCAATCGGCTCATCCGCAGACCCTGCTCGATACCAGACCATATGCTGCACCACAGGGGCGCGGTGATCTTCAACCACCACGACATCCATGCCGTTATCAAGCGTGAAGGTAGTGACCGTCTCCTGCCCATCCTCGGCTAAGACCGGGGTGGCGGCGATCAGGGCAGCCGACAATGCCAAGGCCCGAACCATGGGGCATCCTCCGTATAGTTTGCTGTGGTTCAAACTACGGTGGTGCGGCGCAGGTTCAAGGCCGATGACGAAAAGTTAAGGATTATTCATCCAAAGGAGGGGCCGAAGGCGTTTCGATACCTACACGACGGGCCGCCTGGTTCTGTTGTTCCGCGTTCAGCGCCTCTTTCCGGTAGACCTGCTCATAGCGGTCGATCTTGAACAAACGCAAACGGGTCAGTCGGCCTTGCTTCCTACGGAACTCGGCATCCTCAGTATCAACCACCTGACGGGTATTGGACGGGACACCGTAGCGGCTTGAGGCTGTCACCAACGCGGCATCCGTCGATGGAATCGCCGTATTCGGATTCAGAGCTGCCGGATTGCCACCAAGCGCCGCAACCGCATCGGCTGTTGGCGTTGGGTCGGTCAGGTTACCACCGCCCGGAGTTGGAGCAGGCAGGAACTGATAGTCCTTGGGCTGCGTCAGAGGTTTCACCGGCAGCACGGAAAACTCGTCCGGCCCTGGCCCCGGCGCTTCAAGGTGGCGCAGGCCGATATCGGCACATCCTGCAACCGCAAAAGCCAATGTCACGGCAAATATGGAACGCGGCAACCGCATCAGAGTCTCCAGCCTGTTTCGGGCGTTTTAGCGCATATCGACAAGCGCGTCACGAGGGCTTTTTGCTGTCGAACAGCACCAGCCCTATGGCCCCCGCAAAAATGAACACGTCGGCAAGGTTGAAAACAAATGGGTTGTTGATGCCGCAACATGACATGTTCAAGAAATCGAGAACAAAGCCATAAAGCACACGGTCAACAACATTGCCCAGCGCTCCGCCGATCAGCAAACCGCCGCAGAACAGCATCAGCTTTGATGGTGCAGAGCGCATCAGCCAGATCAACACAGCAACCGAGATCGCAACGGACACGCCGATCAGCACCCAGCGCGCCGCGTCGCTGTTGCCCTGAAACAGGCCGAAATTGATGCCCCGATTCTCGCCGTATTTGAACACAAGCAAGGGCGGCAGAACGTCGATATCGCCCTCGGCCACGCGCATGACGTGGACGACCAGATATTTGCTGATCTGGTCGATCGCGAACGCCGCAAGCGCAGCCAAAAGGAGCAAGCGATAGCGCATTAGTGACGGAAATGCCGCATACCGGTGAAAACCATGGCCAGACCGGCCTCGTCCGCCGCTGCGATCACTTCATCATCGCGCATCGAGCCACCGGGCTGGATCACACAGGTGGCACCGGCTTCGGCCGCCTCCATCAGACCGTCGGGGAAGGGGAAGAACGCGTCAGACGCCACGGCCGAGCCGATGGTAAGCGGTTGCGGCAGCCCCAGCACATCGGCCATACGTTCGGCTTTTTTGGCGGCAATCAGCGCCGAATCCACGCGGCTCATTTGCCCTGCGCCGACGCCTACGGTCGCGCCATCTTTGACGTAGACGATGGCATTAGACTTGACATGTTTCGCCACTTTCCACGCGAACAGCAAATCGCGCATTTGATCTTCGGTCGGAGCCTTTTTGGTGACGACCTTCAGGTCATCCATGCCAACAAAACCATTGTCCTTGTCCTGCACAAGCAGGCCACCAGCCACCTGACGGACGGTCTTGCCACCTGCGGTCACATCCGGCAGGCCTTCGGTCGTCAGCAAGCGCAAGTTCTTCTTGGCGGCGAAAATAGCCTTGGCCTCATCCGACGCGCCCGGAGCAATCACGACCTCGGTGAAGATGCCAGTGATCTCCCGCGCGGTTTCCGCATCCAGCGGTTGGTTCAGCGCCACGATCCCACCAAAGGCCGAGGTACGGTCACAGTCGAACGCAGCCTTGTAGGCCTCGATCAGCGTGGCACCTTTCGCCACGCCGCAGGGGTTGGCATGTTTGATAATCGCACAGGCCGCACCCTGCGCCGGGTCGAACTCAGCCACCAACTCAAAGGCTGCATCTGTGTCGTTGATGTTGTTGTAGCTCAGCTCCTTGCCCTGATGCTGCACCGCCGTGGCCACGCCGGGGCGGCCCGAGCCATCGGTGTAGAAGGCCGCCGTCTGGTGACTGTTCTCACCATAGCGCAGGGTCTGTTTCAACTCACCGGCAAAGGCGCGGCGTTTGGGGGCTTCAAGTTCCAGCGCATCGGCCAGCCAGTTGGACACAGCGGTGTCATAAGCAGCGGTGCGGGCGTAGGCTTTTTGCGCCAGCTTTCGGCGGAATTTCGGGCAGGTCGCGCCATTGTGCTGATCCATATCGCCCAGCAGTTTGTCGTAATCCTCGACATCAACGACAACATTCACAAAGGCATGGTTCTTGGCCGCCGCGCGGATCATCGCCGGGCCACCAATGTCGATATTCTCGACACATTCGTCATAGTCGGCACCCTTGGCTACGGTCGCCTCGAACGGGTAGAGGTTCACCACCAGCAGGTCGATCGCGCCAATCCCGTGCTCGGTCATCGCGGCCACATGGGTGTCGTTGTCACGCAGCGCCAGCAGCCCGCCATGCACCATCGGGTGCAGGGTCTTGACCCGGCCGTCCATCATTTCGGGAAAACCGGTGATCTCGCTGACGTCTTTCACGTCCAGCCCCGCCTCGCGCAGCGCCTTTGCGGTGCCGCCGGTTGACAACAACTCGACCCCGCGCTCGGCCAGCGCCTTGCCCAGATCGATCAATCCGGTCTTATCGGATACGGAAAGCAGCGCGCGGCGCACGGGGTGAAGGTCGGTCATGGGTCCAAAGGTCCTTTTGGCGTCAGTCGAAATCGGGCTCGTCCCGGTGCACATCGCGCACGGCAAAGGCTGTATCCTGTGCCTTGCTCAACGTCCACCGAATGCGCGTCGCATACTCCATTGCGCGGCCAGATAGAACGATCTGTTTTGTCGCGCGCGGCTTTAGACGCCCTTTTTCAAGATAAACGCTTGGTTCGACGGACAGTTTTGCCACCCCGTCATGGCGAAACACCCAGATCTCACCGCTTTTGAGCGCCATCGACACCGCCGCGCCGCCCAAATCCAGCGCCGCATCAACGTCGGGATGCAGGTGGAATCTAATATCGAATCCGATGCCCTGCAGGCTCGAGGCGTTCATCGCCTTGTCGAATTGCCGTTTTGCACGGTCATCCGACGTCAGCAGAATATCCTCGCAAACCAGTTCGCGCCCGTCAAAGCGCAGTTCGAACGTACGGGCGTGGGTCAGGCCGAACACTTTCGAATAGCCATCATGCCCGGCCATGAACTTCGCACCTTCAAAGGATTCTTCGAATTCGTTCGGAACATCAGCCGGTGCATCGACCAGGGCTTCGGCTCCTCGGTGGTCAGGGCTGGTCAGGCGGGCGCTGGAATAGCCATCAAGGCACAAGGTTGAGTGCGACGGGGTTGCCCGTCCCGCCCGGCGCCATTCCGCGCCGAAGGTTTCCCCTGATCCGCAATTCACGATCAGGGGGCGTCGGCCCGAGGTCAGTTCGAAAGCCAAGGTTGAGGCATGCGCGTTATACGACGCGGGCCCCTTGGGCGGCGCGCTGGCATCCACGATTACACTGGTTCGCGCTGCATAAAGGCGCGCGTAGCCCATCGACAGGCCAGTGGCGTGATGTGGCCGCACGCCACTTTGCGCCAGTGCCTGATCCAGACGTCCTTCCAGCCCGCGCCCGCCCCCGTGAAACCGCGCCAGCCCCCCGTCCGAGTGCCGCAGACAGCGCAGTGTGGGGGCCATCCGCTTGATCGCACCCGCCTGTGCGCCGGGCGTCCCCCTGCCTAGCTCGCTGAGTGCTGCGGATGTCCAGGCCAGCAACGTGAAAACCTCAAGCAATTCTTCTGGATTGCGGGTCAGTAAACCACCCTTGGGGTCAATCTGACTGTCACATTCCCGCGCCAAAGCGCGCAGGGCCGGGTCTGCCATATGTTCAAGACCCTCCAGCGCCAGACCGGCCTGAACCAAACCCGCCAAAGCTTCGAACCGCGGCAATCCCGGCGTGGCGGCTTTCCAGCGCTTGGACAGAAACCAAGTCTGCTGCGACAAAGCTCGAAAAAACTGCTGGCGCTGTTTTTCATCCGTACCACGTAACAGAAAGGCAGAGTGGTTGACCCAGCGCATCACACGACGCCCGGTCAGATCAGGCGCCCAGCCGGGACCGTGACCGCGCCCATGCGCCGCAATCCAACCCCAGACCCAGCGCTGCGCCTTCTCGCGAGCACGCATGTCGCCAACGGCCGCCAGATCATCGAGCCATGCAAACCCGTGCCGTTCATTGTCGAAACCGGTACTTGGGGCCGTGACATCCCATAGCTCGGTATCCTGCGCCTCGACCAGAAAACCTGCAAACAGAAGGTTTCCGGCGACCAGCTGTCGACCCCGGGCAAACGCGCCAATCGTCCGGGGTTCGGGCTCACCCACAAAACCACTGACGGGTTTGCGCCGCTGACTGAGCCGCGCGTAGAGGCGGTTTTGAAACCGCGTCCACCGGTTTGCCATGGTATCCTTGTTTGACATGCCGCCCGTTACTCTGCCCTGTGCGCTCTGCTGGCGCCTAAGCGCAACGATAAACCGCGTCGCGCGTCATGTCATCGAAAAGCGTCGCATCAGGCAGATTTGTTCAGGCACGCGATATAGAAACCATCCATACCACCCCGATCCGCCCAATAGTCAGGCCGAAGGCGCAGGCCGCCTTCTTCGGTGATCCAATCCTTGTCGATGCCAGCAATATCCAGCGCCTCGCGGTCGACCTGCATGTCCGGGAAAAGATCCAACGCTTCTTCGATCTGAACCTCACCCTCGTCCGGCAGCAGGGAACAGGTACAGTAAACCAGCCGCCCGCCGGGTTTAAGCAGGCCCCACGCATGGGCCAGCATCTGTGCCTGCAATTCGATCAACCCGCCAAATTCCGAGCCATCCTTGGCAAAGGGCAGGTCCGGGTGGCGGCGGATCGTACCGGTTGCCGAACAGGGCGCGTCCAACAGGATCGCGTCGTATTGGCCCTGATGCTCTAGCGCGTCACCAGCGATGATCTTGGCTTTCAGCCCTGTTCGTTGGAGATTCTCGCGCACACGTTCTAACCGAGAATCCGACACATCAAGCGCTGTAACGTTCGCTCCGGCCGCGGCAATCTGCATGGTTTTCCCACCGGGGGCGGCGCAGAGGTCCAGTATTTTCTCTCCGGCTCTCGGTGCAAGTACCTGAACGGGGATAGCTGCAGCAGCATCCTGTACCCACCAATCGCCATTGTGGAACCCCGGCAAGGTCGAGACCTGCCCCCCATCCTGTACCCGGCGCGAGCCAGTGGGCAGCGTCTCACCGGGGCCATTGGCGCCGGGTTTGACGGTAATATCCAGCGGCGCGCCTGCGAAATGCGCTTGCTCCATACCGGTGATGGCATCAGGGCCCCAAGCCACGGTCAGCGGGTCGCGCAGCCATTCGGGCAGTCGAGGGATGCGCATCTTGGGCCATGCCTCGGGCCCTTCAGCGGCCACCTTGCGCAGCACCGCATTCACCAGACCCTTGAGGCGGCCATGTTTGCGCGACCGGCCAACGATCTCGACCATAGAATTGACTACCCCATGCGCGGCCTCGCCCTGGCACAGTTCCACCGCGCCAAGACGCAGGGCGTTATGTACGGTCAACGCAGGGGTCCGGTTCAAATGGTTGTCCAGCAGACGGTCGGCGCGTTCCAACCCGCGCAGGGTTTCCAGCGTCAGGCGCTGTGCGCGGGCGCGGTCTTCGCGGTCCAGCCGGTCCAATGCGCCGGCGGCCAGACATTCGGACAACAGACGCCCTTCGCCCAATATCTGATCCAGCAGATAGATCGCGCTGCGCCGCGCTGCCGTTGCGTTGTCGGACATGGAACCGCCTTTGATGTGACCCTCGCCCGCATTGCCAAACGCGGACGGGGGCGTATATCAAGCCCTAGCACGGAAAGGAACCCGATCACATGAGCGACGACCGCAAAGACCTGCCGCCCGCCGCCCAACGCGCTTTGGCCGAGGCCGAGGACCGCCGCCGCAAGGCCGCAGCCGAGGCGAAAGAGCAGCCCAAGGAACTGGGTGGCCGCGACGGCCCCGACCCCGCCCGCTATGGCGATTGGGAGAAGAAGGGCATCGCGATCGATTTCTGACCGCTCAGCCCCGCAGCGCGGTCAGGAAATCGGCAATCAACGCGCGCTGTTTTTTGGATTTCGCCCGATCCTCGGACCATGTCAGCCAATAGCCGTCTTTCGTGTTCAGCGCGGGCAGTTCCAGCTGCCGCAAACTCCCGGCCTGCAGATCGGCCTGCGCCAAAGGTTCGGACCCCAACGCCACCCCCATCCCTTGCCGTGCCGCCGACAGGGCGTGTTCCATCGAATCGAAGCTGATCACCGAAGGCGGCAGATCGTCATGGCCAGTCTTGCGCGCCCAGTCGCGCCAGGCGGGCCGCTCCCCTCGCAGGTCGATCAGGGGGGCTCCCCATTCCACGCCTGGCGCGGCCATGGGCACCAGAACCTCGGGCGCGATCCGTTCCGCCTCACGCCCCGGCCACGTGCCGCGCCCATAGCGGATTTGCAGCCACGTGCGTTCTTCGTCCAGCGATGAGCGCCGAGCGACTGAATCCGTCATAACCCGCACCTCGGGGCGCAGCTGCTGAAACCGGGGGATCGCCGGGAGAACCAACGCGTGGATGTTCGACGACAGCCCCGCTACGCGCAGTTCGCGCGGGGCTTTACCGAACAGATCCTCGGTATTGCGTTCCAGCGCCTGCAAACTGTCCTGAACCAGCGGCAAATAGCTTTCGCCTTCGACCGTCAACGACACGCCACGCGCTTCACGCACAAACAGGGTCCGGCCCAGCCACGATTCCAGATTTGCGATCCGCTGGCTCACCGCCGCCTGCGTCAACCCGAATTCCCGGGCCGCCGCAGAAAACCCGCCCAGCCGGCCGGCGGCCTCGAACACCCGTAGCCAGTCCAAAGGCGGCAATCCGATCTTTTTTCGAGCCATAAGTTTTTCCAGTCCTCAGTCGCAATAAGGTTTAATTGTGTTAATGCCACGAGGGGCGTATCTCCTCAACCATAGCCCGCGCCGAACAGGAGAGACCTCATGCTGCGCACCGCCACTCACACCACCCAGATCGTGACTGTTGAATTTGCCGATGGCACACAAGCGCGTTTTCACGCCATCTGGCTGCGCGACAATGCGCTGGACCCCGACACCCGCGCGCCGGGCAATGGTCAGCGCCTGATCACCATCGGGGACATCCCCGCCAATGTCTCGGTCAGCGCGGCCGAAGTTCTGAACGGCGATCTGAGCGTCACCTTTCAGCCTGAGGACAAAACCGTAACCTTCCCTGCCCGCTGGCTGGCCGATCACATCTATGACCGCGATCCGGCGCAACAGATGGGCCGCCTTGCCCCCGGCCTCACCACGTGGGAAAGCACTCTGACCCCGCCCAGCGCGGATTGGAACGCGGTCCACGTCGATCCCAAGGCCAAGCGCGACTGGCTGGCCGCCGTGGCAGAGTTCGGCTTTGCCAAGCTAACCGGCGGCCCGACCGAACCGGAATCGCTGCTGCAGGTGGCTGAGCTGTTCGGTTATGTGCGCAAAACCAACTACGGCCCCTATTTCGAGGTCCGGACCGAGGTGAACCCGACCAACCTCGCTTTTACCGGGCTGGGGTTGCAGGCGCATACCGACAATCCCTATCGCGATCCGGTACCGACGCTGCAAATCCTTTACTGTCTGGAGAACAGCGCCGAGGGCGGCGATTCCGTCGTAGTGGACGGATTCCGTGCCGCCGAAAAGCTGCGCGATCAGAACCCCGACGGCTTTGCCCTGCTGGCCGGATACCCAGCGCGGTTCGAATACAAGGGCGAGGACGACGTCTGCCTGCGGTCGCGCCGCCCGATGATCGAGCTGTCACCGGATGGCGAGCTGGTCAGCATCCGGTTCAACAACCGCTCCTCTGCACCGTTTGTTGATATCCCGTTCGACCGGATGGAGGCCTATTACGCCGCCTATCGTCAGCTTGGCGACATCATCGACGACTCGGCCATGGGTGTGTCCTTCAAACTGGAACCAGGTGAGAGCTTCATCGTCGACAACACCCGCGTCCTGCATGCGCGGCTGGGCTATTCCGGTACTGGATCGCGCTGGTTGCAGGGGTGTTACGCCGACAAGGATGGCTTGCTGTCCACACTGGCGGCGATGGAAATGGCACAGCCGGAGGCGGCGGAATGAAACCCGATTTCTCGACCCTGAACCGCACCAACATTGTGGCCTTCATCGGCGATATCTTCGACCGCCGCGGCGGTGAGGAATATCTGGGCGAACCCGTCACCATGGCCGAACATATGCTGCAAGGGGCTACGATTGCCGAACAGAACGGGATGCCTGAGGAAATCATCGTCGGTGCTTTACTGCACGATATCGGCCACTTTACGTCCGAGTTCGGCACCTATCACCCCGACGACACCGAAGACCGCCATCACGAGGACGCAGGCGCAAAGGTGCTGGAACAGTTCTTTCCGTCGGTCATCACCGATTGCTGCCGCTATCACGTTGCGGCCAAACGGTATCTGTGCGCCACCAAGCCAGCGTATTTCGACCGGCTGTCGGCAGCCTCGGTTCATACCCTGGAGCTACAAGGCGGTCCCATGAGCGCCGAGGAAGTTGCCGCATTCGAATCAAACCCCAACCTGAAAGAGATCGTTCAGGTCCGCTATCTGGACGAGGCCGGCAAACGCGCGGGCATGGAAACCCCCGATTTCGCCCATTTCGCCCCGATGGTGCAGCGCATGGTCGACAAGCATATGGGGGCCGCATGACCGCGCCTGAGTACATCTTTGAAGCCAGCACCAAGCCGTCCTTGCCCTGGCACGAGGTGCCTCTGATCCGAGCCACTGATGCATCCGTCAAAGGCTATGGTTGTCTGGTCGATAACCCACAAGGGTTCGAGATCGAGATCACCCGCTGGCCGCAGCAAGGCTGGCGGCCCATCGACGAGGGCACCGGTGACGAAGGCGGCTGGGTTGAAGGCACGTTCAAATGCGACTGGCAAGGCGACGTGCTCTATGGCGAGAACGAGGCGGTCAAAGGCCACTATGTTCTGGGCTGGTCCGCCGATCCGCAGCAGGCGCAAACCGCACGCCAAACCGCGCCTCGTGATCAGGTCCTGCTGTGGCACATGAACTATCACCCGGATGGCGGTCAGATGTTCTGGCCCCTGGTCAACAAGCCGTTCATCGTTCCTGCTGCCCTGCCCGGCGACAACCTGACGCCCGAGAAGGTGGTGGCCTTCTGGTGCGACGGCTCACGCGGGCTCTATATTCATCCCGGTATCTGGCACGAGGGGATTTTCCCAGTCGAAGACAGCCAGCGGTTTCTTGACCGTCAGGGCGCAGTTCATGCGCGCGTCAGCGCCGATATCGGGAAAGAGTTCGGCGTCTACCTGTCTTGCCCGCTGCGCGCGTACAAGATTAAGGACGTGTAGGCAAAGCCCCAGTATGCGCCCGTCGCTTGCGGGCGACCCATAGCTGAACGGCCATCAGATACGGCACGTAGAACGCAAAGTTCTGCACAAGGTCAAACGGGCCCGAGAAATCGGGCTCGGACCCCAGCCCACCGGTCAGCAGATACCAAATCGTGTAGTGCACCCGATAAAGCCACGATCCCAGCGCCAGCCAGAACAGGCGCAGGCCCCAAGCCCAATGACCGGCACGGTCTTTGTTCAACGCCATACGCGCCACCATCAGCGCTGCCGTGAACAGGCAAAGCCCATAAAGGAAAAAGGCCGCCGACATGACCGACCCACCGATCGTCCCACGCAGGGGGATGTAGGTCATTCCGGCCAAACCCGTGATCAACGCAAGCGTGACTAGCACTCGGCCCAAAATGCGATGGAAACGGGTGTATTTCCGCCGCAAGCCTGGCAGCACTTGCAAAGGGACAAGTGCGACCAATACGGTCCCGGCAAAAATATGCACCAGCATCGCCAAATTTCCGACGCCCTGCCCGTCTGCAAACAAATAGCTTTGCTGCGCCGCGTCTTCAGACAGCCCGACACGGATCATGCCAAACCCATGCACAACAAAAGGCAGCAGCGTTAGATAGAACACCACGAGCAACAAGCCCAAAACTACGCGAGACTTCACGGTTCGCATAAGCTGACCCTAGCGCCTTTGGTCTCCGCGTCTATGGCTCAGAGGCCCAGCACATCCACCATGTCATACTGACCCGGCGCTTTGCCCTGCCCCCACAGTGCCGCTTTCAGCGCGCCACGGGCGAATATCGCCCGGTCGGTGGCCAGATGGCGCAGGACAATACGTTCACCCGGCGCGGCGAACAGGACGTCATGTTCGCCCACGATGTCTCCGCCGCGAATCGCGTGGAAACCGATGTCGCCGCGTTTGCGCGCGCCGGTAATACCGTCGCGGCCCCGGTCGGACACATCGGCCAAGTTGACCCCGCGCCCCTCGGCGGCGGCCTCGCCCAGCATCAGGGCCGTGCCCGAGGGCGCGTCGACCTTGTGGTGGTGGTGGCCTTCGATGACCTCGATATCGAAATCTTCGTCCAGTGCGGCGGCGACCTTTTTGGTCAGCTGCACCAGCAGGTTGACGCCGAGGCTCATGTTTCCGGCCCGCACGATCACCGCATGGCGCGCGGCAGGTTCCAGCGCCGCGATCTGTTCGTCAGTCATGCCGGTGGTGCCGATCACATGCACACAGCGCGCCTGCGCAGCCAGCGTGGCGAACTCCAGCGTTGCCTCGGGCGCGGTGAAGTCGATCACCGCCTGCGCTTGCGCAAAGGCCTCCAGCGGATCATCGGTGACTGTGACGCCCAGCGCTGAACCGCCCATAGCCGTCCCTACATCCTGCCCGATCCAGTCATGGCCCGCACGTTCAACAACGCCGACCAGACGCGCCTGATCGCTCTCAGACACGGTCTTGATCAGCATCTGCCCCATACGGCCCGAAGCCCCTGTGATGACGATCCCCGGAATATGGGTCATGGCGCTGGTCCTTTCGCGTTTGTCGGCTCAAAGCCTCCTACCCGGTTCGCGCCTGCTTGGCAAAGGTGGGATTTGGGCTTAGATCGAAGTCATGGCAAAGAACAAATTCCACGATGGCCCCGGCCCGTCCCAACGGCAACTGCGTGTCGGCGAACTGATCCGCCGCACCCTGTCCGAAGTTCTGGCGCGCGGAGATGTCCACGACCCCGACCTGAACCGTATGTCGATCACTGTAGGCGAAGTGCGCACCTCGCCCGATCTGAAGATCGCCACCGCCTATGTGCTGCCCTTGGGCGGCAAAGGGCAGGAGGATGTGATCGAGCTGCTGGCCCGCAACAAGGGTGAGCTGCGACGTATGATCGGCAAGAAGCTGAACCTGAAGTTCTCACCGGATCTGCGGTTCCGTCTGGATGACACGTTCGACCGTCTGGACGATACCCGCCGCATGTTCGAACAGGACGCGGTGCGCCGCGATCTGGACGAGTGATCCGCACGCTGGCCACATTGGGCGCGCTCCTATGGGCCGCGCAAGCCGGTGCGGTGAGTTGTGAGAAAGTCACCCACGACGACAAGCGCTATACTGTTTGCGAGGTGGACGCCGCCAATGAAGACCTGCGCCTGTTTCTGAACGACGACAATGGCGATCTGCTGGGGCATTTCTCCTCGGTGAATGAGGCGCTGGCCCCCGGCGGCGAACGTCTGGCCTTTGCGATGAATGCGGGCATGTATCACGACGACCGTTCACCCGTGGGCCATTATGTCGAGGACGGGCAGGAACAGATGCGCGTCATCTCCAACCCCGGCCCCGGTAATTTCGGCCTTCTACCCAATGGGGTGTTCTGTATCCGCGACGGCCGCGCTGACGTGTTTGAGACGCTAGACTTCGTCGATCAAGCGCCGGACTGCCGCTTTGCCACCCAATCCGGCCCCATGCTTGTGATCGACGAAGAGCTGCACCCGCGTTTTCTGCCCGACTCGACCTCTCTGTTCGTGCGCAACGGGGTGGGCACCAGCGCCGATGGCACCCGCGCGGTATTCGCAATCTCGGACGATTATGTCACCTTCCACGAGTTTGGCAGCCTGTTTCGGGACGTGCTGAAAACGCCCAACGCGCTGTTCTTCGACGGCAATATCTCGCGCATGTATGACCGTGCCAGGGGCCGCTCGGATATCGGGTTCTCGCTGGGGCCGATCGTGGGCGTGGTCGAAAGCGCACCCGTAAATTGACAGCGCCCATGTGATCCGCTAACCCGCGCGCCTTAGCATGAATCAAGGTGTGATATGGGACGCAAACGCAAGGGCCGCGACATTTCCGGTTGGCTGGTGGTGGACAAGCCTGCGGGCATGACCTCAACCGCTGTGGTCAACAAGGTGCGGTGGGCGATGGACGCGAAAAAGGCAGGCCATGCGGGCACGCTGGACCCCGAGGCGACCGGCGTTCTGGCCGTGGCTTTGGGTGAGGCGACCAAGACCGTTCCCTACATCACCGACGCGTTGAAAGCCTACACCTTCACCGTGCGTCTGGGTCAGGCCACCAACACCGACGATGCCGAGGGCGAGGTGATTGCGCAAAGCGATGCGCGCCCTTCGGATGACGATATCAAACAGGCGCTGACCCCGTTTCTGGGTGACATCATGCAGGTGCCGCCCAAGTTCTCCGCCGTGAAAATCGACGGCCAGCGCGCCTATAAACTGGCCCGCGACGGCGAGGATGTGGAGCTGTCCGCCCGCCCCCTGTGGGTTGAGGAACTGATCCTTGTCGACCGCCCCGACGCCGATCACGTGGTGCTTGAGATGACCTGCGGCAAAGGCGGTTATGTCCGCTCCATCGCCCGCGATCTGGGTGCCGCTTTGGGATGCCACGGCCATGTCAAAGAGCTGCGTCGCATCTGGTCCGGCCCGTTTGAGGTCGAAGATGGCTTGTCCATCGACCAGATCGACGAGATGGCCAAAACCGAGGCGCTGGACGCGTATCTGCACCCGCTGGAAACCGGCCTCGCCGACCTGCCCGAGCTGAAATGCACGCCCGAGGGCGCCACCCGCCTGCGCAATGGCAATCCGGGCATGGTGCTGGCTAGCGACGTGGAATATGGCGACGAGGCTTGGGCCTCGCTCGAAGGCAAAGCCGTAGCAGTGGGCATTTATAAATCCGGCGAATTGCACCCCAGCCGGGTGTTCGTCTCCTGAACGCCGTGCTAGGCGGGGGCATGATCACCCGAACGCATACCAAGGGCGATGCGCCCTCGACCGCCGTCTACTCCGATTGCGAGAAGTATCGCTATAGCCTGACCCGCGTGTGGGATGCGGGCGGGCGCAAGGCGCTGTTTGTGATGCTGAACCCCTCGACCGCGACCGAGGTACAGAATGACCCCACGGTCGAGCGCTGCGAACGGCGCGCGCGGGCGTTGGGGTTCGGTGCGTTTCAGGTTACAAACATCTTTGCCTGGCGCGATACTGACCCACGCAAGATGCGCGCCGCCGCCGATCCGGTAGGCCCCGCGAATGACGCCGCCATTCTAGACGGTGTCGAATGGGCCGATCAGGTCATTGCCGCATGGGGCACCCATGGCACGCACCTGGATCGCGGCCCGGCGGTCGAGTCGCTGCTGCGCGGCACCGGCCAACCGCTGTTCCATCTAGGGCTGACAAAGGCGGGGCATCCAAAGCACCCTCTGTACATCGCCTATACCCAGCAGCCCGAACCGTGGTGACAAACAGTTAACCACGAGTCCAACCTGCCTTTGACCAAAGCCTTACGAAAATAGGATAAATCATCCTCGGAGAACTGCGTTCACGGAGGGTTGCCATGTTCTTGATCGGACTACTCGGTCTGGCCGCCATGGGCGGTGCGGCCTATGCAATCAGCGATGTGTTTGAGCCCGAGGAAGAGGTCGAAGAGGACGACATCCAGGAAGACGAACCCGTCGACCTGTCCGAGGGCAACCTGCTGGACGTGGATGAGAATATCGACGCCCCCGAAACCTCGGAAATCTCGACCGGAACGGTGCTTACGGAGCAGAACGGCAATCTGATCATCACCGGGTCCGAAGATACCGACCTTTTGACAGGGCAGGACGGCGACGATCAGATCAACGGGTATGAAGGTGACGATCAGATCAACGGGTATGAAGGCGACGACACCATCATCGGCGGCGCGGGCGAAGATGTGCTTCACGGCGGCAAAGGTGATGACATTATCACGGGCGGCCTTGATGACGAGGTGCTTCATGGTGAGGACGGCGACGACCAGCTCTCCGGTGATCAGGGCGACGACACGCTGTTTGGTCATTTCGGTGATGACACCCTGACAGGCGGCGACGGCGAGGACGAGCTTTACGGCGGGCAGGACGATGACACTCTGACCGGGGATGCGGGCGATGATGCGCTACATGGGGGATATGGCGACGATCATCTTGACGGTGGCGAAGGCGAAGACGTTCTGTTTGGCGGCGATGGCGATGACGTGCTGACCGGGCAGGATGGCGCGGATGGGGATGCGGTTGATTTCCTCAATGGCGGCGCAGGGGATGACACAATTCTGGCCGAAAGCGGGGATATCGCCACCGGCGGCGAAGGCGAGGATGACATCGTGATCACGCCCGAAGAAGATGACGCCGCCGTCACTGTCATGGACTTCCAACCGGGTGAGGATAAGCTGCTGATCTCGTGGGAGGGTGAGGGAGACCCCGACATTCATATCGAACCGGATACCGAGGATGACAGTCTGACCAATGTCACGATCGACGGCCAGACCATTGCTAAGCTGCTAAAGGCCGAGGGGCTGACCCCCGATGATATCCAGCTGATCGCCGAAGGAGATCTGGCGCAGCTGAACGCACTGGGTCAAATGACACAGGGCTGAGCGTCACAGAATCCCTTTGCCATTTCTCCCAATACCGCCTATACGCGCGCATCCGCATCGGAATCGGTGCGGTTTTCTCCATGGGCCTGTGCTGGACGACATCCCGGCCTGCGCCATCAACCTTAACCTTTTACAAGGAGACCCCGATGTCGATTACTGCCGCTGAAAAAGCACGCGTCATGAAAGAATTCGCAACCAAAGAAGGCGACACCGGTTCGCCTGAAGTCCAGGTTGCTATCCTGACCTCGCGCATCACCACCCTGACCGAGCACTTCAAGACCCACAAAAAAGACAACCACGGTCGTCGCGGTCTGCTGAAAATGGTCGCCCAGCGCCGTAAGCTGCTGGACTACCTGAAAGGCAAGGAAGAGGCCCGTTATCAGGACCTGATCAAAAAGCTGGGCATCCGCCGCTAAACGCTTCTTGCAACAGGCTTGAAACCGGATATTTCCGATTTGAACGCCCGCCAATTTGGTGGGCGTTTTATTTGTGGCTTTACGAGTTCGGCGGCAACGTCACGGCATAACGCCAGTAGCACTCGGTGGTGTCAACCGCGAGGGGCTTTCTTTCCGTCGGTGATGACCGATCAAATCTCCGCTTTGTAGTGCGCTAGAAACATTGCGATGCAGTCATCCATAATTTCTCTTGGCGTTGGGTTCTCACCAAGAAAGAACTCTGGCCAGAAAAAGAAGTTTTTCGCGAGCGCCAGGAGTTGGTTAGTTGCGAAGACCGGATCGGCTTTGCGGATCACGCCTGCGTCCATGGCTTCTTCGATCAACCGCGTCATCGGGTAGTCGTGGGTTTCGGTCTCTGTGAAAAAACTTCGGGACCGGTCGAGGTCACGGATCAACTCTGACAAGACCATACGATTTAAGCCGATCGCCGTCTCTTCCGTTATGATGGCGATATACTTCCACAAAGCATCCCTCAATTGCTCAACAAAGTCGCGCTCTGGATCGTAGGAGACCGGCTCCATGCTCCGGTTCTGTTCCAACATGATCTCTGAAATCGCGTCAAACAGCGCCTCCTTGCTTTCGAAGTGATTGTAAAGCGTGCGACTCGATACGTTCGCTTTTTTGGCAATGGAGGTGGTCTTCGCCCCCAGAAACCCCTGTTCCTTGAACTCATCGATGGCTGCGTCGATGATATCTTTCCGTTTTTTTTCAGTACGTTTCACGGTTTTCACCTCAAAAGTAAAATTACTTGTTTACAATCATCACATCCTCTCATAAGTAAACTTTATATTTTACTTTTGCAAGGCAATGTGCCTTCCAACCCAAGAGGACCTGGATCATGGCTACCAAAACTTTCACTGCTGGCAAAAACCAAGTGACCTTCAAATCCTTTGGCGTGGATTTGGCAGGTGATCTTTACCTGCCAGAAGGCTTTGATGAGACAAAGACCTACAAGGCCATCGTAGGGGCCAGCCCCTTCCCGCAGGTAAAGGACCAAATTCCGGCAACCTATGGGCCAGAAATGGCGTAACGCGGCTTCATCTATCTTGGCTTCGATTATCTCGGCATGGGCGACTCCCCGGCGCTTCCGGGCGAACACAAACAGTCGCGCTATAACTTCCGCCTGATCGAAAACACATGGGACGCGGTATCCTATTTGGGCACGTTACCCTTCGTTGAGGTAATCTACGGCCTCGGCGTCTGTCAGGGTGGTCAGACCATTGCATCGGCAGCGGTGACCGACCACCGCATCAAGAAAATTGCGATGGTCTCGGGCATGATGGCCTAAGACGCGTTCCAGTGGACCGACCGCGACATGGTCGACCAGATGATCGAGGCCGCAAACGCCTCGATGCAAAAGCAATATGAGACCGGCGAACCAGACTTCGTTGCCCCCTTCGGCCTAAACGACGAGATGTCCCGACAAGACTTCATCGACCTTGGAATCAACCCAATGGCGGGGGAAACTTACGACTACTACGGACGTGACGGTGCCAAAGGCCCGGTTGCGGTTCCAAACTACACCAACATGCATATTGGCGATCAGCCCATGCAGTCGCTGTTCTCGATTTGTGAAGCCTACGCCGACAAGATCACGCAATCGTCTCTGACTATCTACGGCACAACTGCTGTCACTGCGATTTGCTCAACGGCCTTCATCGAGAAGCTGACTAACGAGCACGAGGAAGTAGCTTTTGACGAGTTCAGCCATGTAGACTTCTACTACAAGCCCGAAGCTGTGAAAGCATCGACCGATGCCGTTGCAGAGTTCTTCAACAGATGAACCAATGAGGCAGAGGTCACAGGTTAGGCTCTGGCTATCTTACCGAAAGTCGGCCCTTTGGCTGTAGCGCAGCAATTGTTAAAATGGGTCCTTAGTCGACGGTCACTTTCGAAAAAAATGCCCGCCAAAGGGCGGGCATTTCGCTTTTTTGACTGCTCCCGGTCTTACATCTTGGCCTTTTCCGATTTCAGTGCCAACCACAGGCAGTAGCACATCATCAGAACGACCAGCGTGAACGGGATACCGGTTGACACCGCCGCGCCCTGCAGGGCCGACAAACCGCCACCCAGCAATAGGGCAATCGCCACCAAACCTTCAAGCGTACACCAGAACACGCGCTGGATCACTGGCGCATCCATCTTGCCACCCGCCGTGATCGTGTCGATCACCAGCGAGCCCGAGTCCGACGAGGTGACAAAGAACACCACGATCAGAACCAGTGCGATGGGGGCCACGATCGAATACAACGGCAACTCTTTCAGGAAGCCGAACAGCGCGCCCTCGGGCGCATAGCTGTCGATCACCGTGGCGCGGACGCCTTCGGCGCCGCCTGCGTTCAGCATGTCGATGGCCGCTCCGCCAAAGGTCGACATCCAAAGCGCGCAGACTGCAGTAGGTGCCAGCAGCGCACACAGGATGAACTCGCGAACCGTGCGACCCTTGGAGATGCGGGCGATGAACATGCCCACGAACGGAGACCACGCAATCCACCAGGCCCAATAGAAAGTCGTCCAGCCATGGAAATAACTGGTATCTTCACGCCCGAACGGGTTGGACAAGGCCGGTAGGTGCGTCACGTAATCCACCATGACGTTTAAATACCGCGCGATGGCGGTTCCGACGCCGGTGACGACGATCACAAAGATGAACAGACCTACGGCCATGATCATATTGATCTCGCTCAGCCGTTTCACGCCGGCATCCATGCCCATCAGGACCGAGCCCAGAGCGATCAGCGTGATGCCGATGATCAGCAGGACAACGACGGTCGGGCTGGGTTCGATGCCGAACACCTCATTCAACCCGGCTGCAACCTGCTGCGCACCCAGACCCAGGGATGTGGTCAGGCCGAACAGCGTGGCAAACACCGCCAGAGTGTCGATAATGTGACCCCACCAGCCCCAGACGCGTTCGCCGAGGATCGGGTAGAAGGCCGACCGTAGGGTCAACGGCAGGTCCAGATTATAGGCAAAGATCGCAAGGCTCAGGCCCACGGCAGCGTAAACTGCCCAGCCTTCCAGACCCCAGTGGTGGATCGTACCCACAACGCCCGCGTATTCATTGCCCGGCACAGCGATATCAATGCCCAGCGGTACGGCGTTGCCGCCCTCGGCGAAGTTGTAATAAACCGGCTCCATCACGCCAAAAAACAGCAGGCCGATACCAATACCGGCCGCGAACATCATCGCGATCCACCCGGCATAGGAATAGTCTGGCTTGGCGTCCTTACCGCCAATGCGCACGCTGCCCACAGGCAGAACGATCAACACCAGACAGAACAAGGTTATGGCGTCCACCGACAAGACAAGGAACCAGTCAAACGTGCTGGTTAGCCATGGCCTGAGCCACCCAAAAAACGTTGCGGCTGCCTCTTGGTTGGCCAGAGCGATCAGGACGAACGCAAAGATCAGGATGCTTGAGATCAAAAAGACCGGATTGTGTATATCCAGACCGAACGGGCGAACGTTGTCCTGCCCCAATTCGTATTCTGTTTCAAAGTCATAGATCCTTGGATCGGGATCCAGCATTTTCTTGGTTTGAGCCATTCGAAGCCCCTCTGTCCGCTAGGTGCAAACGCCAAGGTAGTCGGTCGGCTGACGGACAAGAATATCGTACCCCCTTGGCGTCGTTCCGTCTTTTCGACCGCGGGTTCAGTGCTAACAGCCTACACGCAAAGCAATATTTCCCAAAATGCATTCTTTTGGACGAATGTTAGCGCAATAAATCAATGTGCAATCCTGCAATTATTGCAAGCCGGTTACCCCCGCCTCTTTCAAAAATCACTCAGTAGGCTAGGCTCTCAATCCTGAATTTGACTTAAACCATTTTGACCATTCGCCTCCGATCAACGCCAGCATATACTTAGCCGAATTGAGGACTCTAATGCGCCTTTCATTCTATTTTGCCATAATGTTAACAACTGCCTGCTCCGCTGACCTGCTCTCACCCGAGGCTCTGTCTTCGAAAGTCGCTCAGGCATCGACTTCAGAATTGTGCGGTGCCTACTTTCAGCCGCAAACCACCTCCCGCGGTAAACTCATGATCGAAGCAGAACTGGCCGAGCGCGGGGTAAACCAATGCACTTTGGGCAACTACGGTCAATTCAGTGTGTCGACGGCTGGGAAGACAATCTATTCAAGGTCCGACGCGCCCAGCGTAGACACATATGATTGCAGCGACTTTCCAACCGGCGCGGCGGCTCAGAAGTTCTTTTTGGCTTCTGGTGGTCCGGTTTCCGACCCTCATAATCTTGATGGAGATGGCGACGGCCTCGCCTGCGAGTGGGGCACGCAAATCCGAAAGATATCGACATACCGCCGACCCACGCCCGTCGTCAGGCGAACCTACTCCAAATGCTATACAGGTCCACGGGGCGGGACCTACACGATAACGGCAAGCGGCAACAAGAATTACGACGGCTGTTTACCCAAACGCCCTCGGCTGCCTTATCCCTTCCCTTTGACACCAATCTCATGTATGCGCGCGGGTATCTGAGACGTTGTGCCCTGACCCTGGCACTCGAATGGAAGATAAATGGGGTCGGCGGCAATGGGGCCGCCATGCAAACCGGAGACCCGCAGGGGCGGGAGTGCTCCGTTCTAGGATACGCATATGTTTGATGTAACTAAGAAATCTATGCAGTGGGGCGAAGAGACGCTGACACTGGAAACCGGCAAGGTTGCCCGTCAGGCCGACGGCACCGTGATTGCCACGCTGGGCGAAACCAGCGTCATGGCCAACGTGACCTTTGCCAAGAGCCAAAAACCCGGTCAGGATTTTTTCCCGCTGACCGTCCACTACCAAGAGAAATACTACGCCGCCGGTAAGGTTCCGGGCGGCTTCTTCAAGCGCGAGGCGCGCCCGACCGAGAAAGAGACGCTGACCGCGCGTTTGATCGACCGTCCGATCCGCCCGCTGTTCGTTGACGGCTTTAAAAACGAAGTTCTGGTGATGTGCACCGTGCTGTCCCACGATCTGGTCAACGATCCCGACATCGTGGCGATGATCGCGGCCTCGGCTGCTCTGACCATTTCCGGCGCGCCGTTCATGGGCCCGATCGCCGGCGCCCGTGTTGGTTTCGTGGATGGCGAATATGTCCTGAACCCGACCGTGGACGACATGCAGGACCTGCGCCTGAACCCTGAACAGCGTCTGGATCTGGTTGTGGCCGGCACCAAAGACGCCGTGATGATGGTGGAATCCGAAGCTTATGAGCTGTCCGAGGCTGAAATGCTGGGTGCCGTGAACTTTGCGCACGCGCAGATTCAGCCGGTGATCGACCTGATCATCGGTCTGGCTGAAGACGCCGCGAAAGAGCCGTTTGAATTCGAAGCTCCCGACTATGCGGACCTGTATGCCGCTATTGCTGCAGCCGGTGAAGAACAGATGCGCGCCGCCTTCGCGATCACTGACAAGCAAGAGCGCACCGCCGCTGTTTCTGCTGCCCGCGAAACCATCAAGGCAGCCCTGACCGAAGAACAGCTGGAAGACGCCAACCTTGGCTCGGCGATGAAAAAGCTGGAAGCCGGTATTCTGCGCGGTGACGTCGTCAAAGGCGGCAAGCGGATCGACGGTCGTTCGACCACTGATATCCGTTCGATCGTGGCCGAAACCTCGATGCTGCCGCGTACGCACGGTTCCGCCTTGTTCACCCGTGGTGAAACGCAGGCGCTGGCCGTGACCACCCTGGGCACCGGTGATGACGAGCAGTTCATCGACGCGCTGCACGGCAACTTCAAATCGAACTTCCTGCTGCACTACAACTTCCCCCCCTATTCGGTTGGTGAAGTTGGCCGCGTGGGTGGCCCCGGTCGTCGTGAGATCGGCCACGGCAAGCTGGCATGGCGCGCCCTGCAGGCGGTTCTGCCTGCGGCGACCGACTTCCCCTACACGATCCGTATCGTGTCCGAGATCACCGAATCCAACGGATCGTCCTCGATGGCGTCGGTCTGCGGCGGCTCGCTGTCGATGATGGATGCGGGCGTTCCGCTGAAAGCACCGGTTGCCGGTGTGGCCATGGGTCTGATCCTGGAAGATGACGGCAACTATGCCATCCTGTCGGACATTCTGGGTGACGAAGACCACCTGGGCGACATGGACTTCAAAGTGGCGGGTACCGAAAACGGCATCACCTCGTTGCAGATGGACATCAAGGTCGCAGGCATCACGCCCGAGATCATGGAAAAAGCTCTGGCCCAGGCCAAGGACGGCCGGATGCACATCCTGGGTGAGATGGGCAAAGCCCTGTCCGAGACCAACGAATTCTCGGTCCACGCGCCGCGCATCGAAACCATGAACATCCCCACCGACAAGATCCGCGAAGTGATCGGTTCGGGCGGCAAGGTCATCCGCGAGATCGTCGAGGTTTCGGGCGCCAAGGTCGACATCAACGACGATGGCGTGATCAAGATCGCCTCACCGGACGGAGAGTCGATCCAGAAGGCCTATGACATGATCTATTCGATCGTGGCCGAGCCGGAAGAAGGTCAGATCTACACCGGTAAAGTGGTCAAGATCGTCGACTTTGGCGCCTTCGTGAACTTCTTCGGCAAGCGCGATGGTCTGGTCCACGTGTCCCAGATCGAAAACCGCCGCCTGAACCATCCCTCGGATGTTCTGAAAGAAGGTCAGGAAGTGAAGGTCAAGTTGCTGGGCTTTGACGACCGCGGCAAGGTTCGCCTGTCGATGAAAGTGGTCGATCAGGAAACCGGTGAAGAGATCGTTCCCGAAAAGAAAGAAAAGAAAGAAGACGCGGAATAATCCATCGCTCTTTCCCATGATGAAGGCCCCGGTGGAAACGCCGGGGCCTTTTTCGCTATAGGCAACAGCTTTTCGCCATAACCGTTTCCAGGACGCAGGTCTTAAACCCCGCAGTCGCGAAGGTCGTGCACTTGCTTATTGAATGAAATACTTGATGCCAAAATATGGCCCATGCTGGTCGACGTCATAGGCAAATTCTCCGGAACTCAGCGTGTCACTGTAGTCGACGCTAAAATACCGATATCCAAAAGTAAGCGCCGTGTTTTCCCACGGCTGATAGTCGAATCCAACATTTGCGCCAATTTGGAGGTCGTTACCTCCTGTACCGAAGCCGCCAAGCTCAACCGATGCAATTCCGGTCCATTTTTGGTTCAGCCGCCACATGCCGCGTGCGCCAAAGACAGGTTCGATCCAATTCTGATCCCCGCCTAACACAGGTGGGCTTACCGGACCTGGGTTTGTCAGCTCAATTTCCTGGCGAATAGAGTTGTATCGCAGCCCGCCCTGCAGGTCGATTACATAGCGTTTCTTGCTGTCACCATATGTGCCGTCCATGACCCGGAACGCGCCAAGAACACTAAACCACTTTTGGCGTACATCGACATCAAGGCGCGCGCGCAAAGGGCTGGGCAATGTGGTATCCTGCTCTATGCCGACATAGTTGGCGTCAACTATGATCCCAAAGTTCCCATTCCATGCCTCATACCGGCCTGAAGCCGCGAACTCGAGCACGTCCAGCACGTCTCCGATATCCAGATCAAGCTCTACTGATTGCCCCGCAACAGTGGATGTCCCGGTGGTACGCAGGGGTGCAAACAGGAAGACCGAAGCCGCGTGTCGCCACCCCCTCTCATCCTGTCCCAGTGGGGGCAAAGATTGAGCGCGAGCAGGCGCAGGTGTTGCGACTAGCGCCGTCGCAAGCGCCACGGCAACGAGTAATTGCAGATGTTGCATGGAAGTTTCCTTGGAATTTAGCCGCTTTTAACTTTCAAACCGCTGTTCGACCCTGGTTCCCAGATTGTCGGGCAATCAGAAGCGCGCCCGATCATTGCCGCTTCGCAAACGGCAACACCGGGGCCGTAAGTTTTACCACCCTGCGGACGATAACCAACCGACCAGGCGCCCTCTTTCCAGAAGCTGAGTGCCTTGAGCTCTATTCTGGCCGAGCTCCTGCCACCAAGCGACGAGCCCTTATCTAAACCACGCGATTTTGGGCGATCGGGACGGCGGCGGCCAATTTGCCACCGCCCTGCGTTTGTCACTGCCAGCTGGCGAAAATCTCTCGGGTCAATTCGCTCTCGGGACGCAGGTTCTCGATCCCTTCATAGGGGATACCTTTTCCAAGCGGCAGATGCGGATGTTCGGCAATGGTTTTCTGATGACGCTTTACCATGTCCTGGAAAGACGCCCCCGACCACAACGAATACCCGACAAGCGGATGCTCTTCCCGTGGATCGCGGTAAACGTTGAACACAGGCGCTGCAGCGCCGGGTTGACCGGGGGCAGCCAGATGCATCTTGAACTCTTGCTTGACCACCGAGCGTAATACCGGCCCTTCGTAAACATAAACATAGTCGCGGCGGGAATTACCCTCGCCTTCAAGCAACAGCGCGGTCTGGTCGATCCCGTCAATCACACGGTCGCGCGGAATTTGGTCAGTCGCACCTGCAATGCGCGCGAAGGTTGTGAACAGATCCGAGACATGCACGATGTCGCCCGCCGCGCTGCCCGGCTTAATTGCACCGGGCCACCGGATGAACGCATCCGTGCGCACACCACCTTCGAGGTGTTGGGTCTTGCCCCCGCGATAGATCAACTGGTTCAGTCCCGAAGTACCCTCGTAATGATACATCAAGCCGTTATCAGCCATAATCATGACAACGGTGTTGTCCGCCTCACCCGTTTCATCCAGTTTGTCCAAAACTTCGCCGATCCAGCCATCCAGAACCTGCAACTTGTCAGCATGGAACCCACCATTTCTTGAAACGGCTTGATCAGGATAAGCAAAATTCAGCGGGTAAAGCGGCCAGTATTGCATAAAGAACGGGGAATCCTGCGCGGCCAACTGCTCTAACTGCTCCAATGCCTGACGCTGATAGCGCAGGTTCATTTCTTCATATTTCGCCTGTGTCCATTCCTCGCCGGGCGCCATGTCGACTTCCCGAGCAATCCCACCGGCCTGGCCTTCAACCCCAGTTACAAGGCCGTACGGCTTGAAACGCTGATCCAACTGGAACTGGTTGGACTGCCCCGACGGATGAAAGCCGAGCATATTGTTGGCCACCATTGCATCCCGTGTCATCAGGCTAAGTTGGACCTGCTGATGCAACGGAAATGCCGCCCAGTCAAAACCCTGATTATGCGGATAAGCTTCCTCGATGTCGCCCTGATGCCACTTCCCGACATGCGACGTGTTGTATCCTTTTTCTTTCAGAATTTCAGCGATGGTAACTTCTTCAGCCGCAAGCCCCTCGCCGACCAGCGCGACTTTGACCTCTTCCACGCCCGCACGCACGGGATGACGACCGGTCAACATCGCCGTTCGTGTCGGAGTGCAGGATGGCTCGGTATACATTCTCATCAACGACATACCTTCCGTGGCAAAGTCGTTGATGTTGGGAGTATCGAAACCGGTAACGTAGTTCATCGTCCGGTTGCCCATCTGACCAAAGCTTACATCGTCAATCAAAATATATAGAAAATTGGGGGGTTGCCCGCCTTTGGCTTCGCGGATCTCGGCAAGTTTTGCTTCAATTTCCGCATCCTGAGCGTCCCATTCTTCGCCGAACTGCGCGCGAAGAAACTGAAACTCTCCATCATGAATGATGGGCGGCATGTCCTGAGCCAAACTGGCGCCAGCCATTAGCACCATGACCGAAGCATGTTGCAACAGTGATTTCATCGGTATCCCTTCCCCATTTTTGAATTACATCTTTCCTGCGCGCCGAAGCGCCTGAGCGATTTCACCCCGAAGACCGCTTAGGGTTTCGCGGATATCGCAGGTAATCTGATATGACCGACTTCCGGGTTCAGAATTCATTGACAGATGCTCCGCACACAAAAGCTGGTAGTCACGGCAAATCTCATCGAACACCGCATCCACGCGCCGAAGATCCGCAATGGCGGATCGGTGGTCGGGAAATTCTGAATCAAGAGAACAGCCTTTCAATTCTGACGCTCGTTTGTTGGATCGACATGGTTCCCAAACTGTTCGCGGAATTTTCTTCTCACAAAAGGTTTATCGGGGCATAATACGGTTTAATCATAGGTCCAACCTGCTGTAATAATGAAGATATCTGGAAATACATCACCGACTGTGAATAAGGACCAGACGCCGGACGCCAAAGATGTGCGGGCGGCGCTGCAGCGACTTGTCAAATCTTCCACCTTTGCGGGTTCGCAGCGACTACAGGACTTTCTGATCTATGTGGTCGAAGAGTCTCTGAGGGGCAGAGCCGATGATATCCGGGCGAAGACCATCGCTATGGATGTGTATGGGGGAACGATGTCCGAGATGGCGCGCCGTGAAAACGTTGTACGCGTGGACGCCGGTCGCCTGAGGCGCAAGCTGTCAGAGTACTATGCCGACGCTGGCCGGAATGAGGACACACTGTTCGACTTACCCAAGGGGGGGTATGCGCCTCAGATAACAGTAAGGGTACCCAGCGGGGGCATGCCTGACAGTCCAGTGGCGCCGCATATCAAGGCCCGCGCATGGCATCGTCCGGCCATTGGCGCAGCAGGGATTGTCGTTCTAGTCGGGTTCGCTACGGTACTTATGCTGACATCGCCCAAAAGGGACGCGCCGGGTCAATCAATGCTGGATGGCCTTAGCCCAGATGAGCGCAGCGCCATTTTCGATGCATCCCCAATGCGGCTTGAAGCTGTAAACCTCGCCAATTCAGGTCGGGATCTGATTTTTCCTGCCCTGGAGCCTGCACGGTTGAATGCCGCTCTGATCATGTTCGAAGGTGCAATCAAGAATGACCCCAGTTATTTCGGCGGATATGCCGGAGCTGCCCAGGTCGCCGCGACAATGGCAGTGGTTACACCGGATCCGGACCTGACCCGCGACATGCTTGCCTACGCAGACAGTCAGTCCCTAATGGCGCTCGAGCAGGCACCTGAAACAGGTTGGAGCCAAGCTGCCAAGGCGTGGGTTGAATTCGCTAAAGGCAATTGGCCAGAAGCCAAGAACTTTGCGGAGAGAGCGCGCCGCTTGGCCCCGAATGATGTGCACGTGCTGGAATTCGTCTCGCTGATCCTTCTCTATTCGGGCTCATTTGAGCACGTTGTTTCCATCAGCAAAGAGGCGCTCTCGAAAATCGATCTAGAGAGGGGATACGTGTTTCAAAATGCGATGGGGTCTGCAAAGTTCCACCTCAAGGATTACAAAGGCACAGTATCCACCTTCGAACACGTGGCCGAAAAAGGAGGCCCGGTTGGGCCCGTCTCGGTCGCTTACTTGATGGCGGCACATCAGATGCTGGGCAACGTCGCCGAAGCGCAGACCCTGTCAAAAAAACTTTCGCGCGAATGGCCCGAAAGTCGCGTTGATTTACTTTTTCAAAAACTGTTCGCTGATCCCAAACACGGCGAGGAACTCGGGCGGGCAATGAAAGACGCTGGTTGGGAGCCAAAAGGCTGACGGCTGAGCCCTAAACATTCAAGCGAATGTAGCCATGGTAAAATATTGGGCGGGAAAGGGAGCCAAGTCGCTTGGATACTCGTTCAATGCCGTTCGCTGCTGATGGCATGACAAGTCAGCCGCAGCAAAGCTGTGCCCCTGGTGATCTGCCACCCTAATCGTCCCTCGTTCTAATGTAGAGTTTGCTCAACCTTTTGAAGAATCAAACGGATGCGAAAGAGCTATTTCACGGAACCGCAAATCGTCGGCATGATCAAAGAACAGGACGCTGGGATGTCGACGGCGTCGTGCAAACCACTCAAATAAAATCGTTATTTTCCAATCAAAAGTGCACTTCGATGAACGAAATTCAAGCCCAACAAGAAGGATGCAAGGTCACTGACAATTACTTGGGATTAGTTCAGCGATCTTCCTGCCGAGCATTTAAAACCACTAGTTGGTGCAATCTTGTGGTGAGCACAAAAACCTCGATCGACATTGGCACCGAGATGGTCAGGCCCGCCCCTTCACCAAATTTCTATAAGCTGACGGTGACATTCCTGACCATTTTCGGAAGGCCCTCGAAAACGCAGTGGGGTCTGCGTAGCCAAGCCGCAGTGCGGTCTCACTAACGGACTTTCCTGCTGGACCCAGCAGCTTCTTTGCTTCTTCCAGTTTGACGCCAGATATGACCTGAGAGGCCGATTGCCCGTAAGGGGCCAGCCGATTGTTCAATGTCTCCCGGTGGAAACCGCACAGGCGCGCCAGTTCGTTTACACCAAATCCTGGTTCGCCAAGATGAATTCGGATCAGGCCCTGAAGCCCGGTTAAGAAATCTTGAGGCGCATGCTGCTCGGGGGTAGCGCCTGTCTGGTCTGACGGGTTTTCCAGTGTTTCCGATAGCAACTGATGGCTCAGCCAGATTGAGGGAAACCTGATCGAAAATCCCTGTGGGCTGCACTTGATGGCTTGAACACCATGAAAGTGCCTAGGTAGCACGTCTGGTTCGCTTACCCGTAAAATGATTTGGCTCGGATCCCACCTGAAATCTATAACCCGGTGCAGTAGTGATATCCAAATGCTCGCCAGAAATGCGTCGGTCTGTCCGGGGGAAACCGAAATGTTGAAGTTCCGCTTGGCACTGAAATAAGCATGCTCGCCTTCCACTAGCAGCGATTGCGTGACAGCGTTGGATTCTTTCGAGACGGCTTGAGTGTAGCGCGTAAAGAAGTCGCCCAGCGTCAACGCCTCGGCCAACATGTCACCTAGAGGAAGAAACCGAACAAGGTCGATTGATTGACCAACTTGCGCGCAGAAGTCCGGCGATGTTGCGTCAGCGGCGGCCTGATGGATTTTATAAATCGTCTCGTGTGGCAAGAAATTCTGGCGATCCATCACTTGGGATTCGCTTACGCCCAGAGGGTCTAGAACGAAGGACGGTTCAACACCGGCACCACGTAAAGCAGCTACCACGGGTGCAGCAACCGATGCCCGAACCAACGGCAAGGCCTTCTTTGTGTTTTGGTCAAATGCGTCCATGTCGCCCTCAAATATCATGAAGGTAACGACAGAAAGACAGTAAACACACAAAAAGGCGCCAAAAGCTGGCAGAATGCCAAATCAGTTTGGTGAAATCTGCCATACTGTCAGACAATATTCGGCGATCACTCTAAAATCACATTCAGAAATATACATCTGTGATTCGCATTTGGAGAACTTCGATGACGCCGAAACTCAAACGCATGGTGGCCACGACAGCCTTTTCTGCAAGCCTGGCAATCGCGGGCCCAGGTTTGGCGCAGGAAGAGAGCTTTCCGATCCTCTTTACCAACATCCACGTGTTTAACGGCGTTGATGAACAGCGAATTGAGAACGCAAACGTTCTGGTCGTGGACAACCTGATCGCAGAAGTGTCGTCAGAACCGTTGGTCGTCGCCAATGCTCAGATCATTGACGGCGGAGGTCGAACACTGATGCCGGGCTTGATCGATGCTCACGTGCATATGGCAATCACCGAGCCCGTCGCAGATTTGAGGGACAACTTTGACTGGATGTACTGGGGCGCGGTTTCCACAATTGAAGCCGAGAAAATGCTGCTGCGTGGGTTCACAACCGTTCGGGACGCGGGCGGCCCGGCAATTGGTCTGCAAAAAGCTATAGACCGCGGTAAGGCCGTGGGGCCAAGGATTTATGCATCAGGGCCAGTCATTTCGCAGACTTCCGGACATGGCGAGCACCGGGTCTACACCGAACCCCACCCGAACTTCATGGGGGCGCAGCCGTCTTTCTTTAACCAGCACGTCGAGTTCCTGGCCGATGGCGTGCCCGAAGTACTGCGGGCAACGCGAGAAGCACTGCGCATGGGCGCGGTGCAGATCAAGGTAATGGCAGGCGGTGGTGTGTCATCTTCGGTTGATCCGTTGCACACCGTTCAAGGATTGCCAGAAGAGTTAGAGGCTTCGGTTCGCGCGGCGGCTGATTGGGGGACCTATGTCATGGTCCACGCCTATAACGACGACTCGATCCTGCGGTCACTGGAAGCGGGCGTCATCAGCATAGAACATGGGCAACTGATGACTGAAGTATCGGCGCAAGCCATCAAGGAGTCTGGCGCCTGGATTGTCCCGTTCTATTCTCTGCTTGGGCTTGACGAGGAAGTTGTCAAAAAGGCGCTTGGCCCCGCTGCAGCGCCCAAGTTTCTTGATGTTCAGGCCGGTGCGCGCAATCAGATGAAATTGTTGAAAGAATACGAGATCGAAAACGTCGCATTCTCGACCGATATCATCGGCGACCCGGTGGCTCTGACCAAGCAGAATGATGAGTTCAAATACCGGCTGGAGGCGTGGACTTCGTACGAAATCCTGCAACAAGCCACGTCAAAATCGGCCGCACTTCTGGCACTGTCAGGAAAACTCAACCCCTATCAAGCAGGTCCGCTGGGCGTGATCGAACAGGGCGCATACGCCGATCTGCTGCTGGTCGAGGGAAACCCGGTCGAGGATGCCGAGATCCTGGTCGACTACACCAACAACATCGACCTGATCATGAAAGATGGTGTGATCTACAAGAATACACTCGATTGAGTGTCGCGCGGGGTGAATTTACCTCGGCACCCCGCGCATCCCTAGCTCTACAAATGGGAACTTCTCAAAATGAGAATTCGAGCCAAACTGACACTTGTTCCAACAGTTCTCGCATTTTTCTTGGCTTTGCCGGTTCACTCAGAAGTTACACGTATCGAATGGGCTGACTTGATCGATGAAACTGCTCAGAACTACGAAGATCCATTCGTCGAATTGACGGGCAAACAGCTTAACACGCTTCGAAAATTGGTCCGGTTGCGCGCGCAGCAAGAAAAAGGCGGGTCGTCGCCAGAGCTGTTGGACCAGCTTCAAGTGGATATCGAGGCGACCGAAGCAACTCTTGCTGAGGAACGCGTTGATGCGAACTGGCTGATTTCCCAACGCTGGATTGTGATGGAAAGACGTGAGAAGGCGGGCACGGCCGCTAACATCGACATCGACGGCATGATCGTTTCATTGGGCGGGTTTGTGATCCCGGCACCCCGCGACGAAGATGGTTCCCAAATGGCATATATCGTGCCGGAACGTGGAATGTGCAGCCACGTACCACCTCCAACTCCGAACCAGATGGTGCGTTTGCACCTAAGCGATTCATGGACGCCATCGACAGTCTACGAACCCATCGTTGTGACTGGTCAAATCAGGATCGAGCCGACGCAGAAGGAAATGCTGGTTGTTGATGGTACTGTCCTCATGAAGGCTGCGTTCACTATGAAGGTCGATGACGTTCAGACTTTTGGACCAATCCAGACTTCCGAAGAGGCTTCAACCAATAGGGAACGAGTATTGATGGGAAGGATCAAGGCGACTGGCGGGGCTACTAGAGACGATTAGTGACACGAACCAATTGATCAGAATATGTTTCAGAACGAGCGTTCAAGCTGGTGGGCTAAATTGCTGCTCGTGAAAGACTGAACGGCGAAAGCGGCGATAGGGGAGCGCATGAAGGTTTGGCTTATTAGAATAATTGGGCTTGTCGCAATTCTCGCTTTCACAACGGTCGCATTCGTTTGGTTGTTGCTTGCGGCTCCGATGTTCTCGGACATGCGGCGCGACCTTGTAGAAAAAGTTCTTTCAGAACAAATTGGTCGGCCCCTTCTAGTGAACGATGATGTAAGCGTCGCGCTTGGGCGCGTTAGTCACATCTACGTCGGCGGGGTGGTTATCCCGAGCCTGACAATGCCGGAGTCACCTCTTGTAGAATTGAACCTGTTAGAACTGGAGTTGGATATTATCGCCTTGACCAACGGGCGTCTGCATTTTGACAATCTCGTCGTGGAGGGCCTCCAAGCAAATATTCTTACGGCCGAAAACGGCACCACAAGCTGGCGAAAAGACAGGCCAACACCCAAACCAGTGTCCAAGGAAACTGTATCAGCGGGTGGTCCAAAAGACGTCGCTAGCGCTGATAGTACCAATGAGAACGACACAGAAGGCAGCGGAATCCTGAACTTCCTGAGCGACAAGAACGTCAGCTTCACATCAATCGGGTTAAACATCGACGACAAGGTCTCGGGCTTCTCATTTGTGTTTGACCTTCAGTCACTCGCGCTCGAACAAGTAGATAATGGACAAAGAACAAAGGTCTCTGGTTCCGGCTCCGTCAACGGTCAAGGCTTCGAAATCGAAGGCGACTACCCCCATGACGCACCGTTTACAACACGGGCCAATTTCGGAGAAATAACCGTCAGCTACGATGGCGAGCCCTTATCGGCAGACGAAGGGGGCGGCTATCGGGCTGTATTGGAGATGGACACCGGAGAATTCGGTGACTTTCTAGATGTCATAGGATTGGAACGCGTTCTGGAAGGCAATGGTCAGCTGCAAGCAGAGCTTGTGTCTCAGGACGCTCTGAAGATCGAGGCGTTTAAAACCACCGTCAGCCTGGAAGATGGGCAGAAGCTCGAAGCTGAGGGCGCAATAGATGACCTCTACACCGCGCAAGGCGTCGATCTGTTTTTCAACGCACGGCTTCATCCCGAAGGACAGCCGCCGCCTGCAGCAAAACGTATCCAAGAGCTGAAATTCACCGGCTTTGAAATGCACATGGTCGGATCTCTGGCTTCCTTCGAATTCGAGAAGTTGCTGTTCCAAACCAATGCATTTGACCAAGGGCTGGACGTAATCGGCCCAGCCTCAATCGAAAGTATTCGCCGCATGCCAGACGGACGGCTCGCCATGCTGGGCATTGCGCTACAAGCCGGTCCAATTGAAGAGCCTGTCCTGAAAGCCGAAGGTGAAATCCTCGATCTGCTTCAGCTTCAGGACGTGACTTTCGATGGGGAGCTAAACGGGCCCGCCAAGTTGATTTTGCCCAACCTCGATAAAGACTACGTTGACCAATTCGGCGGCATCAAAGCCGACTTCAACGTATCCAATGCGGGCGGGTCGGTTTCTCTCAACAGGTTTAACGCGACCACTTACGACACCGATCTATGGGCGCTTGATCTTGCACTATCCGTCAACGAGCTAAAAGGGCTGGCCGGTCTCGATTTTGATGTAGAATTGGATGTCGACGACAGCGTCGAGTTTCTGACAGCAGTTAATCTACAACCTGTCGAGCTCGGGGCACTAGCTATCGATGCTGAAACCTCCAAACAGGGCGAGGACTTTGATGCCGCAATCCAGTTCGAAGCCGGGTCTTCGCATCTCCTTGCGACTTTGAACGCAAATTTCCCCGAGGGCACTTCTGTTGTTCGGGGCAACATCACGAGCGAAAAGCTCGATCTCAACGACCTGAAGAACCTGACTGCCGTGCTGAACCAACTGAAAAGTCTGGTAGGGGAGACGTCAAAAGAACCTGAAGCCGAAGTGCAACCTTTAGTTTTACCGAAGGAGACAGACGTGCAGCCCTTGGTATTGCCAAAGGAAAAAGGGAAACCTGCCGATCTTCTGGATGTGCAGCGCGTGCTACGCGAAGCTGACGTCGAGGTACAGATCGAATTCAAAGAGATTGTAGGCCAGCAAGGTGTAACGTCTGTTTCAAGCCAATTGTCAGCAAAAGAAGGAACTGTGGATTTCGGCCCCCTTCAGATGGCTTACGGTGGCGGAAACTTCAGCCTTCGGGCGGTCATGGATCTGATTGATTCACCCGATTGGCTTTCATTGTCGGGATCAACCTCGGGATGGGAATTCGGGGAGATCCTTGATGAATTGGGAATCGGTATTGATGCCTATGGCCGTTTGAGCGGAGAGTTCAACGTTTCTGGCAGCACCAGCTCTGGCAAAGCCTTCATCAACTCGATGCGCGGCAACGCGTCTTTGTCGATGTCGCAGGGCTATATCAGCACCAGCCTATTGGAGCTGGCGGGGCTGGGAATTTTCCCCTGGCTGTTTTCAGAGGAGTTCAGACAAGGCTACACCGACATCACTTGCGTGGTTGCCCCGGTTAATATCCAAGTCGGGCGAGTCAGTTCAAACTCTATCGTCATTGAAACGGGATCGGTTCAATTGGTGGCCAGAGGACAAGTGGACTGGCTGAACGACAGCATTGCGATCAGAGCTGAGCCGCGGCGCGTTGGCAAACCCTTATCCAGAAGCGCTTGGCCCTTTGATGTGACTGGCCAACTTTCGTCGCCAAAGTTCAAGCTGGATGTAGGCGGGTCCAGAAACAAGGCTCCAGACGGCGCAGATGCTATGCCTGTCGACAGGCAACCCTGCGTGCCTGATATCAACCAATTGCAGTGATCTGACGCGACCTAGTTCTTTAGTGGTTCCGGCTGTTCGGCCTGACACGTCAGAACGGCCTCAATGGCTTTGGCAGACCCGCTGAGATCGAGTTCAACCTCGGCCCCGCTTTCGCCAATAATCGTGACGCTTTGGCGTTTTCCAAACTCGGTTACAAATGCCGGGTTGTCGAAAAAGGCGTAACCACCGGGCACGCCATTCTTGTAGACACCCACCGCTTCGCCTTCGAATCTCGCATCACCAAAATCGAACTGTACGATCCCGGTCGCACCTTCTTCGATTTGCACCCAGGCTGGATTAAAAGCGGCAAAAAAGCCGCCGTCCTGATTAGGTGCTGCGCCGATTTCAACGGTCATGTCATTTTCAAAGGGCTTCCACGCAAGACAGCCATTGCCCTTTTCGGCATCAATCAGAATTGTCCAGTCGCCGGATTCACCCCACCGTTCCATACCGGCGGCCCACACCGCGCCAGTGGAGATCAATGCCATTGCTGATAACACCAACCTGTTCATTCAAAGCTCCACACATGTTCCGCCAATCCTTAGATGCAATCAGACTATCGCGCTGGTTCAGTCAAAGACAACCATTCGATTTCTGGAATGTTGACCCGGCATCAACGCGCGTTTGCCTGAGAAAGAAATCATCATCGGCCTCCGCCAGATAGGCTGTAACACTCTACTCCCCTAGAATTTGCCAGAGTTGTTACAGGTCTCTTTCGGGCCGATCTGGTCCTGAACATCAAATGTTCGACGATCTTTCCACCCTCCAGCCGGAACAAGTCAAAGACGGCCCAATCGTCCTCGTCTTGTTTTACATGGCTAAAAGCAACCACGAAATTTCCCTGGCCGAGTAGTCGGTGAACTTTGACGTATTGCGCAGTTTACCCAATCAAAAGCTTTGTCGCGAGGGCGATGTCAGACATGAAGATGATAAACTATTGGCAAAATACGCAAACTTATGAGGTGCGCGAAATACTATGAGCGCGCCTACACTGCTTGTAGGCGCGCTCATAACGCTGCGCTCCTGCCATTGATTTCGTTCATCAAATTCAAGTGTGCTTGCCCATAACTTTGCGCCGTATTTGCGCATAGTTTTGCACGATTTTCCCAAAAGTTTGCACGCCCCCATTTCGGTGTCGAATTAAATCCTTCCGAAAGTCTCTTTGAGTTCTGCGACTTGTGCTTCATCCAACATCCGGGTTGGCATACCTCGCAGTGCCACGAGCAACTTGGCTGTTTCTTCCAACTCTTCAGCTGCACAGACCGCTGAGAACAGGTCCTTTCCCGAGACAACGGGTCCGTGATTGGCCAATAGAACCGCACTATACTTGCCGCCCAGTTCGCGGATCAAATCACCGGACTTCGGGTCGCCAGGCTTAGCGTATGGAACCAGTTTGACCGTGCCGACGCGCATCACCACGTATGGTGTCAGCGGTGGAATACAGTCGTCTGGATCGGTTTCTTCCAGACACGACAGTGCAGTGGCCCAGGTCGAATGCAGATGCACCACGGCGCCAGCCTCAGGTCTTGTCTCATAGAAGGCTTGATGTAGAAAAACTTCCTTGGTCGGCTTGTCGCCGGATACGTGGATGCCATCCAAATCAATCTTAGCAATACGCTCTGGGTCGATATCACCCAAGTTGGAATTGGTTGGCGTCATGAGGATTCCGTCATCAAGACGTGCGGAGACATTGCCCGCAGTGCCGACGGAAAAGCCACGCTCAAACAGCGAAGCACACAGTTCCGACATCTGCTGTCGTAAAGCCAATTCTTGAGAACTCATTTGCTGGCCTCCATCATTCTTAGGGCCTTCGCGAAAAAGTTCGGAGCGCCAAAGTTTCCAGACTTTAGAGCCAGCGCAATGGGTTCAGTTTTCCCAACGCTCAAGACTGGTACGCCCGGGTCGATCTCTGGCCCAATTGACATGGCCGGGGATCCCAGTGCCTCAGAGACGGCTTTGGCAACAGCTCCCGAGGTCTCCCCTCCTGCCACCACCAATCGCTTGTAGCTCTTCTGAACAAGCTCTCGCGCGGTATCTGCAAAGAGATTGTCCAGCCTGTCCGCTACAGCTTCCTGACCGAATTGACCTTGTATAGCACGCACATCATCCGGGCTTCCCGATGAATATGCGAGCGGTGCCTGACCCGGATGCTTTTCAAAGAAATCCAGAAGCGTTTGCGTGGTCACATCCCCGGACATGACACCCGGAACATCGATGGCGAACGTCGGATTGGACTTCGCGTGAACATCAATCTGCCCTCGGGTCGCTCCCGAGCAAGACCCAGCAAGTATCGCGGCAGGCCCTGCGATACCAGTGAACGCACTGCCACCTCTTTTGGAGGAAGCTTTTCTGACGAAGTTTCTGGGTAGACCCAATGCTATCCCGGATCCCCCGGTAATGAGCTTGGCATCCTTCAGCGCCTCGCCCCAGGCCAGCAAATCTTCATCCGAAATCGCATCACCGATTACAAAGCGTTCGTTTGCGTTATGCAACGCATCAGCAATCGCCTTTGAACCTTGCTTCACGGCGTCAATTGACACCAGCCCAACGGCTTCTTCGGTCTGATGCTGCAACCATCGCTTGAGGTTCGCATCCGTCATCGGAGTAAGTGGGTGGTTTTCCATCCCGGACTCGTTCAACGGCTTGCCGAGCACAAAAAGATGACCGTGATAGACGGTGCGACCCGTGGTCGGAAAGGCCGGGCTGAAAATCACTTTTTGCGCGCCCAGTTCGTTGGCCAGTGCTTCCGCAACGGGGCCGATGTTTCCTTCCTTAGTGGAATCGAAGGTGGAGCAATACTTGAAGATGAACTGCTTGCATCCTTGATCCTTAAGCCACCGCAGAGCGCGCAAACTGTCCGCTACCGCTTCCTCAGTCGGTGCGGTGCGGCTCTTGAGTGAGATCACACCCGCTTCGATCTCCTCGTCGGCTGGGGTCGTTGGAACACCCGGGAACTGCGCGGTTCGTAACCCACCTTCCGGCTCAACGCCCTTCGCCAAGGTGTTCGCAATATCACTCGCACCGGTAAAATCGTCCGCTATGACACCGACTAGCATTGAACCTCCCTCACTGATTGCCTTCGACGCGCCGTCGGATTTCGTGAATCGCCGCCTGTGGACTGGTCAACACTGGAATCTGTACTGTCTTACGGACATCCTCAACGGCGTCAGACATCGAAAACTGGGCTAGAAGAATAACGTCCGCGTCGTCGATACTTGATGCGGTTTCCGCAATCAGGCGATTGTGTTTTTCATCATCACCCGCTTGCTTTGCAGCCAACGCGCCAGAGCAATAGTATGACGTAATCTCCGCATTGCTGCCGCGCGCCCTAGCAGCATCTAGAAATTCCTCTTCCATACCTGCCGCTGCTGGAGGAAAAGTATAAACCATTGCGATGCGATCACCGTATGAGAAAGCCGCATCGAACATCGCTTCATTCGGCTTCATGACTGGGATGAGCGCCTCGAAATCTGCTCTTTCGATTGCGGCTCCGAATGCTGAGCACGTGAACAGTACACCATCGGCGTCAGCGCCTTCCGCATACCGGCAAAGGTCTACGATGCGCCGGAAAAGATCGGCGGACAATTCGACTTGCTTAGACCTGTCTAAAGACAACCCTTCTTCTAGGATCGAAATGGTTTCTGCTTCCGGCCAGTGCTCGCGTGCCGCAACTTCGATTGGATCAATCGCGACGCGGGTGGCATGGATCAACGCTAGTCTTGGTCTTCTCATAATTGCTCCAGCTCAAGACGGGTGACGCCGCAAGGAGCGACGCCACCAGTTGATGTGGGCACGTTTGCCCACCGGGAGATCCAATCACGCCGGGATCGTTTCCTTGGAGACCATTTCGGCCACAAGCGTCCCGAAGATGTCGGTGTTTACGGTGCCACCAAGGTCACGGGTGCGCTTTGCAGGATCATCCATGACGGCATCAACTGCATCCGCAATGGCTCGCCCAGCCTCCATAAGCTTCGGACTACCCTTCTGCTCGCCGAGCCAGATGAGCATCATAGCGGCGGAGAGAATAAGTGATGTCGGGTTCGCAACGTTTTGCCCTTGGATGTCCGGGGCAGAACCGTGCTGTGCTTGTGCGCAGCATAAGCCCGTTTCAGCGTTTGCATTGATCGACCCAGCGAGCCCCAAAGACCCTGAAAGTTCAGAGGCAAGGTCCGAGAGAATATCGCCGTAGAAGTTAGTCGCGACGATAACATCATATTCGTGCGGTTTTCGAACCAGCAGCGCTGCAAATGCGTCGACAATCAACTCTTCGGTTTCGACTTCAGGGTAGTCCTTCGCCACCTCGCGGAAACATTCCAGAAACAGGCCGTCGGTCATGAGAAAAGAGTTGGCCTTGTGTATCGCGGCGACTTTCTTCTTCCGTTGCATGGCCAGTTTGAAAGCCTCTCTGCAAATCCGCATTGATCCGTGTCGCGTAATTTTGCGAACCGACAACGCCATGTTCGGATCGGGCATCATTTCTCCGACGCCCTTGTACATGTTGCGGTCAGGATAGAATCCCTCTGTCGCCTCACGCATGATCACAAGATCCATCCCAGGCGCTTTGTTCGGTATAAAGTCACGGCTCCGGGCCGGCCGCACATTCGCATAAAGATCGAGGCCGATACGGAACCCGGCCGAAACGTTGCGACCACCTTCAACGACTGGCGGGTAGTCCATATGGGACTGCGTCCCTAAAATGACTCCATCGAACTCAGTTCGTGCACGTTCCAACACGTCGTCACGCAGAGTGATACCGTGGTTCCTGAGACTGGTAAAACCGGCCTCTTCTTCTTCAAACGTTAACCCCAGATCGTACTTCTTGTTGGCGGCCTCAACGACTTCCAAAGTCGCCGCCATGATTTCAGGTCCGATGCCATCGCAGGGCAATGTCATGATACGCATCTTTTGTCTCCTTGTTGGCCGAAGCCAGTCATTCTTGAAATCCGGTGGGTTTAATCCCCGACCGATGCCTCTTCGTCATGGCGCTGCGCATCCATGCGGTCCTTAACCCGACGGCCAACAAACATGGGCAACACGAAACCGGCGATTGCGATGAGCCAGAGGATTATTGCCAAGGGACTTCCCACTAGCGCCAACCAATCCCCGTCTGAAATCGTCATTGCGCGGCGAAGGTTCACTTCCATTTGGTTGCCAAGAAGGATGCCCAAGATGACTGGCACCAGCGGCACGTCGAGTTTGCGTAGAAGCCAGCCTGCAAAACCGAAACCAACCATGAGCATTACATCGAAGGTGGAGCCCGTTATCGAGTAAATCCCAACGAACGAGATCATTGCGACGACAGGCATCAGAATGCGCGTCGGCACCAGCAACACGCGCGTGAACAACCCGACCAACGGAACGTTCATCAAAAGCAGAATGATGTTGCCGATGAACAAGGCCGCGATCAACCCCCACACCACGTCCGGATTCTTTGTGAAGAGCAGTGGTCCCGGGGTAATGTTAAGTTGCAATAAAACAGCCAACAGAACGGCGGTCGTCCCCGAGCCCGGTACGCCCAACGAAAGCATCGGCACCAACGCGCCTCCAGCGGCCGCATTATTGCCTGCCTCCGGAGCTGCAACACCGCGTGGATCGCCCTTTCCAAAGGATTTCCCATCCCGGTCGACGCTTTGTTTCTCCAGTGAGTACGCAAGGAATGACCCCAGCGATGCTCCGGCACCTGGCAAGACGCCTGAGAAGAAACCAAGACCAGTGCCGCGAGCGATTGAAGGCATGCAACGTTTGATCATGCCGAAGTCAGGCAAGATGCGTCCAACCTTTGTCGCGCCAGCTGATCCAACGGCACCGCCACGGTGATGTTCGAGAAAAATCAACACTTCACTCAAGGCGAACAAGCCAACGATAGCGATCAAGAAGTCGATTCCATCGAAGAGGTGGATTTCACCAAAGGTGAAACGCTGCGACCCTGTTTGGCTATCACTGCCAATCATCGCGATACCCAGCCCTAGTGCAGCTGCGAAAGCAGATTTGGCTTGGTTCGTAGAGGACACACCACCCAGTGTCGCAAATGCGACTGTAAAGAGGACAAAGTACTCAGCTGGTCCGAAAAGCAGCGCGATTTTGACCAACTGCGGTGCCAAAATCACCAGACCAATTGTTGCGACAAACGCCCCAAAGAAAGATGCGATGCCCCCTAAAGACAAGGCTTCGCCGGCCTGACCGTTCTTTGCCATCGGATATCCATCGAGGCACGTCATCATCGCGGGTTCATCGCCCGGGATGTTTAGCAAGATCGAACTAATTCGACCTCCGTACATGGCGCCGTAGTAGACACTTGTAAGCAAGATGAGAGATGGGATGGGCCCAAGACCGAGCGAGAAGGCAATCGGAATGAGGATCGCGACCCCATTTGCCGGGCCCAAGCCAGGCAATGCTCCCATCAAAGTGCCGAGGAAGCATCCAACGACAGCAAGGAACAGATTTTGCGGTGACAACGCAACCGAGAATCCATCAACAAGAAGTGCAAGCGTTTCCATAGCGCCCCCTCAGAACCCCAATGGTCCTTCGGCCAAAGCAAGGCCTAGGATTAGGTGAAAAACGACGTAGATACCGATGGCTGTCAGCAGGCCTACGACGAACGACCAAAGCGGAGTGGTTCCCAGTCGCCAGGTTAGGTAGGCAGTTGCAAAGGTTGTCGCGATAACAAACCCAATCTCGGAAAGAGACCATGCGTACAGAAACATCACAGCAGTGGCGAACAACATCTCGGCAAAGTCGCGCAACCCTGGCCATTTTGGCTCTTCATCCGGGCGGATTATGAAGTAGAGCGACGTAAGGCCTAACACGGTGCCCACGATGTAAGGAAAGGCGCGCGGACCCACGACATCGACCATGAAACTGTCTTTGATGATCGATGCGGCCCAAATATAGAATATCGCAAGGGCCAGCCCGAAACCGCCGAAGATGCGGTCACTCATAGTTTCCTCCCAGATTTCCGGAATTTATTTTAGGTGCCCAACCAGATTCGACCGGTTGGGCACGCATGACATTTATTGGATGATACCGATCTCTTTCGAGAGCTTGGTCACGTCCGCAATACTGCCCTCAACAAAGGTGTACATGTCGTCGCCAAAGTTGTTGAACGGCTCAATAGCAGCTGCTTCGAGCTCTGCCTGGAACCCAGGATCCTCGGTCAGCGTAATGATCGCGTTCTTCCAGAACTCTTTAGCTTCGTCAGTTGCACCAGCCGGCATGTAAAGGCCGCGCCAGTTCGCGCCAACGACGTCGAAGCCTTCCTCCTTTGCAGTAGGAATATCCGGATAGTTCTTCAGACGCTCAGGAGCCAGGATCGAGATTACCCGGATATCACCCGACTCCAGGAAGCCCAGCATCTCGGAGAAATCTCCAGACAGCGCCTCGACCGAACCAGAAAGCAGGCCGGTCATGGCTTCACCGCCACCATCGAACGATACATATTTCATCTGGGTAACATCTTCGAGGCCAGCTTCGCGGGCGACCAACATGGGCTTGATGTGGTCAAAACTGCCCACAGACGAACCACCCGCGATCCCAACTGATTTTGGATCAGCGACAATGTCCTCTATCATCTGAGAAAGAGAGGTGTACTTGGAGTCTGCGGGAACAGCGATGGCTCCATATTCAGCTCCGAAAGTGGCAAGAAAGTGCACGTCATCCTGTTGGGCGCCTTCGTAAATGCCCTGCGCAATTCGAGCGCTGGTACTCATAGAAGCCGCAACGATAAGGTTGTTGTCTTCGTTGCGCTCTTTCGTGACATGCGCGAACGCAACTCCGCCGCCGCCACCACTCATATTGGTAACCTGCATCGAGTCTTCGATGATCCCGAGATCGAAAAGATACTTTGCCGTTGTGCGACAGATGAAGTCCCATCCACCACCGGGATTTGAGGGCGCAATGCATTGCGGGCTTTCAGCTTTGAATTCGGCGGACGCGCCAGTCACGCCGGCAACGGTTGCCGCGGCAACAATGACGCCGATGCGAGTAAATTTCATGAACACGGGTAATCCTCCCCAGTTTTCCAAGTGTTTTTCAGCGCGAATCCCGCACTGGCTCTTTTGATTGCATATTGCTGCTCAAAAAGCCAATTTTATTTTGCTTTTTTCTGCCGGAAAAACCAAAATAGCTAAACGTGCTATCCCCAGATATAATTTAACTATTTGTTTTATATATTATATTACAGATCTTGGCGCTCACTAGAAAGGAAACGGCTTCGCTGAAAAGCTCAAAAAACCAATCTAATTCACGCAAACATCATCGTCTCAGCAGTGTGGAATTCACCTGCCTTTGGCTTTTTACGTGTAGAAAACCTAAAATTTGGTTGTATGCTGGCCGTCAGATGCAATCTACGTAGGTGAGAGCGGCAAGAGGAGTCAGGCATACCGATGCGAGCCAGCGAATTGTCAAAGAAGATATCAAACCGTCTCTTGCATGATATCGTTGTGGGTACACTTGAAGGTGGCCAGCACATAAGCGCTCAGCAAGTCGCCGACAGGTATGGCGTATCCAGAACCCCAGTGCGCGAGGCGCTGATATCCTTAGAGGAAAAAGATGTTCTCATCCGCCTGGAAAACCGCGGGTACTTTGTGGCCGACAAGTTGCCTCCAGCCATTAAAGAAAACCTGGATTCTGTCGACCCGAGCGAGCTAGACGAATACCAACTGCTTGCAAACGATTGGCTAACAAATGAAATTCCAGAAGAAGTTACTGAGCAGTTCTTAAAGCAGAAGTACGGCTGGACTAAAGCTAAGGTCGGAGAACTGTTGATCCGCGCTTCTCGAGAAGGCTGGGCTGAACGCAAAGAAGGCTACGGCTGGCGGTTTCTTCCGGTCGCAAAAACGCCCGAGGCATTTGATGAGATTTACCGGTTCAGAATGGCGATAGAGCCAGCCGCCATGCTGGAGCCCTCGTTTGAACTCGATCACAAAGTCCTGGAGGAACAGCGGCGCATTCAGCAGGGAATGCTTGATATGGATATGGACGCCGTAAATGGAGAAGCGCTGCTAGAAAGCGGGGCATTATTCCATGAGGAGCTCATCAAGTTGTCCGGAAACCCGTTCTTTCTCATGGCACTCCAACGCGTGAATAGAATGCGACGCCTCATGGAGTACCGAGCCGAAGTGAACCATCAACGACTGATCGAACAATGTACTGAGCACCTTGAGATCCTTACACTCCTGGAATCCGGTAACACCGTGGATGCCTCCTACAGAATGCGGCAGCATTTGAGCGGCGCCCTTAAACGCAAATCTCCGCTAGCATGGAGTTGGGCTACGGACACATCAACCCCGAGGAAAACAACACCATGAGCAATGGGAGCGACGGTCCAAATGGCCGTAAACGAGTCGCGCTTGTGGCGCATGATCAGATGAAAGACACAATGGTCGAGTGGGCCAAATCCCACAAAACCGCACTGAGCACAATGAAGCTTTTTGGGACTGGCACGACTGGCGGGCGAATTGCGGATGAAGTCGGCCTTTCAATCACGCGTCTCAAAAGTGGTCCTTTGGGAGGCGACGCTCAAATCGGCGCTATGATTGCCGAAGGGAAGCTCGACACACTGATCTTTTTCATTGATCCATTGTCAGCGTTGCCACACGACGTGGACGTAAAATCGCTTCTTCGATTGGCCACGCTGTACAACACAGTTCTGGCTATCAACGAAGCGACTGCGTCGAAGGTCATCAGCGAGGTTTAATAGAGTCCAAACGATACGATAGTTCGTCTAACGACTGTGACTGTTTTGGGGCTCGTTACAGACTATCCCTTCTGCCTACACCGACTGTAGGTGCGCTCATAACGCTGCATTCCCAACATTGATTTCATTGAAGA
>NZ_WQDY01000015.1 GCF_013033355.1 Ruegeria lacuscaerulensis | reverse complement strand
AAGCCTGTAGCTAAATCAAACGTCAGCCCTGAAAAAAACAGGGCTGACTTTAGGAATAAAATATCGATACTTCGCCGCTTTCATGGGTGCAAATGGCTTTGGGATTGCCCTTTGAAAGCGATAGTATATCTGCAATTTCACTGGCTGGGACATGGCACAACGCGGTGGAGAGCGCGTCGGCCATTGCAGCGTTTGCGGCTTCCACACTGACAGTCGACCATAGTGCAGGACGTTCGTTTTTTGCATTCAGGATATGGAGATGAACAGGGCTCAAACGAAGCACAGAGGGGCTGGAAGTTGCGATAGCCCGATCCCGAAGCCTGACGGTTTGAACAATGCCATGCACCGGGTCCGAAACTCCCAGCCTCCAGATTCGGCCAGCGGCGTAATACTCACCGATATTTACCAGCACATTGGTCCAGCCTGCGTTCCGCAATGTGTTGGCCACAAGGTCAGTGACAAAACCCTGAGCGATGCCGTTCATCGTAAGTTGCTGACCCTGCCCCAGAACAATTCTGTCTTCGGATATCCGGACCCTATCCCAACCGATTAATTCTCGGGCAGCGTCGAGATTGCGACCGTTGGCGGCCGCCAGCCAAAGCGGTTGCACCGTAGGGTCAAACCGCCCCCCTGTCCGGCCATGTGCCCAATCACAAATACTTAACAACTCCAACATTTCCGGCGCTGGATTCACTAAAATCCCGGTTTGGTTCAGGCGAACCAAATCAGAGTCCGGCCGATACAGACTGAACAGAGACTCGGCCCGATCCAGGAGAGCCTGCACTTTGGTGATCGCAGACGCGGCTGCCTCAGGATTGGCATCGAAGGTCAGGCTGACTTCGGCACCCATAGCGTGACCACGCCACTCAGTCGGCTGAGCCGTAGCAGGAGCCCCCAGAGCCGCCGCGGATACGGCCAGGAATCGTCGGCGGTTCATCATTCTGCAGCGACCTTTCTGGATTGACGGCGTGCGGCTAGAATCAATGGGACACATTGGTTGCGGTCATCATGGATGGCAACGCAATCAAGACATTGGAAACACTCATTATATTGAATTTCCCCAGTCTGCTTAATAGCCCCGTACTTGCACTTGACCTTGCACAGTTGACACGGTGACCCGCATTCAGCTCGTCTTTCGATCCAGTCGCGGCCACGAAGAAGGCCTCCGATCGCCATGACCGCCCCCAACGGACAGACATAGCGGCAAAACCCTTTGAACATTACCATGCCCAGAATAAGCCAAAAAATCGCATATGCGGCATAGTACCACTCGCGGATAAAGAAAGTTGTGATGGCGGTTTTGAAAGGTTCAACCTCAGCCACTTTGTCAACTTCGTCTGGGGCCAGAAACACGACGCCAATCAAGCCACCAAGAATCACGTATTTCAGCCATTTCAACCGTTGGTCCCACGCCCGCGATGGCTCGATCTGGGGCAAGCGGAGCGCTTTTCCCAGATGATGTGCAAACTCTTGAAGCGCGCCGAACGGGCAGAGCCACCCGCAGAACAAGCCCCTGCCCCAAGCGATTAACCCGGCAATCGAAACCGCCCAGATCAAAAGCGAAAACGGGTCGTACAGCAAAAACCCATAGCTGCCCCCGTCAATAGCTGTTCGGATAACACCCAACACGGTGACAATGGACAGTTGTCCCTGTCCCCACCAACCAATGAATCCCACGATGACCGCGAGAATAACGAGCCTATATGGTGTGAACAGCGGTTGCGCAGCAAAAGAATTCATCCGCAAACCGAGCGTCAGCACTAGACCGGCAAGCAATGCAGACAAAATGATCATGTCTGGCTGACGATTTCGCAGGGCCTCTAGCCATGGTGGGGCGGGCGTGATCTGGACCGGACGCTCAAAGAACCGATCGGGCGTCACATGTCTCACTTCTAGTGTCACCGACCCCGTCTCGGGCTGGAACATGCCGTGTTCGCGAACGGCAAGAACCTTCAGGACCCACTCGCGTGAAGGATCAAAACCCAAACGACGGTCGGTGCGCAGGATCATTGCGACGCCGTCTGGCATTCCATCGGCCAATTCGACAAGCAGATCGGCGTCGCGCAATGCGACCGGTAACCCGTCTTGCTCTGCAGAAATCCAATCGGGTGCTGTGTTTCGCACGAACTTTTCGCTGACCAGCCCATGACGCGCAGTTTCGATCAGAAGGATTGGTTCATCATTGTCGGAAATCTCCAGAAAACCCTGCAGCTCGTCGAAACTGTCTTGGGACAATGCCGCGCGCGCAATGGATTTGGGCCCCAGATCGACCACCCACAAATCCAGATAAGCCTCGTCCGGATAATCCTGTGCCTCGGGATCGTCATCTTCCCACAATGTCCCCTCGAAAAGGGCGTCGACATCTGAATTCTTTATGATCTTGTTGGTTGCGATCCCCTTAGCGACCAGATCCTCCCAGCTGAGGGTCTCGTCATAGTCTGGGTTCGGAAAAGCGGGTGGCGCGGTTGCCAACCCTTGCATCTTTTCGCGCGCAACGGCCAGCGCCGCCCCCATGACGGATTCATGCGCTATACGGACACTCGCCGTGGCCTTCGTTACGCCATCCAGATAAACTAGCTGTGAACCGGACGCAGCATCGCCGTACGGCGTACCAACAACGATCGAGTCCGATATGGACAGCCCTCCATATTGCTCAAAGAACTTGTGGAACGGTGCCTGGCCCAAACCAGACACAAATATGGGTTCGTTATGTTCAATCAGCTGGACGTCCATGAACCGTCCTTCAAGATCCAAGACAACCAGCACGTTGATCGGGGCACCGGAGAACCCCGGCAAAGGCGCTAAGGGTTCGGTTTCAAACACATAACCCGCCTCGATTCCGCCTGAGTTCAACAGCGAATAAACCCCGTTTTCGTTGAGGCGCTCCCCCAGAGAAAACGGGGCGCGGATAAATGTCTCGATGCGTTCGCGCGGCAGCGGCTCGGCCGCAGCCATCAGGCTGCCGAGCATCAGCAGGATCATTGCTATAACCGCGCGCATGGCCGCAAGACTATAAGCCCGTCTTACCCGACGACATTCGACAAAAGTCCTAAGCTGACAATCTACGACCTAAAGCCTGTTGACCTCGGCCGAAATGGGTTCAAAACTACCGCTCGAACCGTACGACCAAAGAAGCATTTTCTGAATCTGGCCCGAGATGTACGGTCTCATCAACGCCAGTGATTTATGGGAGGTAGCAATGACCTGGAGCGCACCGAAGCTGAAAGAAGTAAATTGCGGCATGGAGATCAACATGTATTCTCCGTCCGAGGATGAAGGCCGCGAGCACGAGCGCGACCTGTTCTGATTACGTAAACGCAGCGGAGGCCCGAGGTGCATTTTCTGGTTCTTGGGGCTTCTGCAGGCGGCGGATTGCCGCAATGGAATTGTGGATGTCGGAACTGCGAGGATGCCCGTTTGGGAGTCATCCCGCCGTCTGGCCAATCATCTTTAGCGGTCTCGCCCGATGGTGAAAGTTGGAGCATACTGAACGCTTCACCTGACATCCGGCAACAAATGCTGGACTGCCCCAAACTACATCCCAGAACACTGCGCGATACGCCTGTGGCTTCGGTATTGCTGACAAACGGAGATATCGACCACATTGCAGGGTTGCTTAGCCTGCGTGAACAAACCCCGTTTTCGTTGTTCGCCACAGGGGATATTCTGAACGTGCTAGCGCAGAACCGTATTTTTGATGCGGTCAATCGCGACAAGGTTTTGCGGACCCCGATTTCACTTGATCAGGAATTCGCCCTGCAGCCCGGCCTCAGCGCGCGCTTGTTCGCCGTGCCCGGTAAAGTGCCGCTTTTCATGGAAGGTGATACCGTTCAAACCGATCTGATCGGAGAGCAAACAGTGGGTGTTCGCCTGACTGCAGGCGACAAGATTGCCTATTATATTCCTGGTTGCGCCCAAGTGACCCCTGCCCTGATGGATCAACTCTCGGACGCGGATCAGCTGTTTTTTGACGGCACGCTTTGGGACGATGATGAGATGATCCGCTCGGGAACAGGGGTGAAGACAGGGCAGCGGATGGGGCATATCTCGGTCAGTGGCCCAGACGGTTCGGTCGCGCAATTGGCCGGGATCGACGCGGCCAAAGCCTTTATCCACATCAACAACACCAACCCGATGTTGCAGCCCGATGGACCCGAGCGCGCCTTTGTCGAATCTGCAGGCTGGACCATTGCCTATGACGGGCAGGAGATCACGATATGAGCCGCGAAACTCTCGAAGCACGGCTGCGCCAGATCGGGGCCGAGCGGTATCACGACAAACATCCGTTTCACCACCGGCTTCATAGCGGTCAATGCTCCCCGGACCAGGTGCGCGCATGGGTGATCAATCGTTGGGCATATCAGGCGGCGATCCCCATGAAAGACGCTGCTTTCATGTCGCGTTGTACCGACCCAGATATCCGCCGCGAATGGCGGTCCCGGATCGAAGATCACGACGGGGACGTGAAAGAGGGCGGCGGCATCCGACGGTGGCTGAAACTGGCCGAGGCAGTCGGGTTGGACAGCGACTACGTCGCCTCGGGGCGTGGTGTTCTGCCCGCAACTCAATTCGCCGTTGATGCTTATGTGCATTACGTCCGCGAAAAGCCAATGCTTCAGGCTGTAGCGTCCTCACTGACAGAACTGTTCGCCCCAAAAATTCATGAAAAACGGATCGAAGGTCTGCTCGAGCACTACGACTTCGCCAATGCGGACAGCTTGTCTTACTTCCGAAAACGACTGTCGCAGGCACCTAAAGATGTGGCTTTTGGCCTAAATTGGGTTTTGGATCACGCCGACACATCCGAGAAAGAGGATATGGCCTGCGACGCCCTTATTTTCAAAACCAACGTGTTGTGGGCACAGCTCGACGCGCTGTGGTCTGCCTATGTCGAACCCGGCCTGATCCCGCCCGGTGCCTGGCAACCCGGGGAAGGCATGAAATGACGCTGGTTTTCTCTGCATCGGACCGCCCTTATCTGCCGCGCGGCGTGCGGATTCAACGCGACGCAGTACGTGATCGCACTGTTCTGATGGCACCAGAGAAAGTGATTGAACTGGACGATATTGGCGTCGCAATCCTGTCGAGGGTCGATGGGCAAGCCCGGTTTGGCGATATCATCGCGGTTTTGGCTGCTACATTTGGGGCTCCGGCCGAGACCATTGAGAAAGACGTTCAACAGTTTTTACAAACTTTGCGCGGGCGTCTGTATGTGATGGTAAAGCCATGAGTATCGCACCGCCTATCGCACTGCTGGCCGAGCTGACCCATCGATGCCCCCTTAGTTGCCCGTATTGCAGCAATCCGGTCGAACTTGAACGCAAAGAGACCGAGTTGGACACCGACACGTGGAAAGATGTCTTCTCGCAAGCGTATGACCTTGGCGTTCTGCAACTGCATCTGTCTGGAGGCGAACCAGCCTCGCGCCGCGATCTAGAGGACCTGACCCGTCATGCAGCCCAACTGGGTTTGTACACCAACCTGATTACGTCCGGCGTGGGATTGACACCCAAACGGCTCGATCGGCTTGAGGACGCGGGCCTGGACCATATTCAGTTATCGCTGCAAGGCACCAACGCGGCACTTGCCGATCGGATCGGAGGTTATCGCGGCGGGTTCGACCGCAAGATGAAAATCGCCCGCGAAATCCGCGATCGGGGCATTCCGCTGACTCTGAACGCCGTGATGCACAGCCAAAACCTGGACGACCTGGATCGGACGATCGAAATGGCCGTCGAACTCGGTGCCCGCAGGTTAGAGGTCGCCTGCGTGCAGTTTCACGGATGGGCTTTGAAAAACCGGCACAATCTTATGCCGTCGTTTGAACAAACCTTGGCTGTGAAGAAAACGGTGGCGAAGGCCGCACAGCAACTGCAGGGCGTTTTGGCATTCGACTTTGTCCCGCCTGACTACTACGCAGATTATCCCAAGGCGTGCATGGGTGGATGGGGGTCAACCGGGCTAAACGTAACTCCGAATGGTACGGTACTGCCCTGTCATGCCGCACAAACCCTGAGCCATCTGCATTTCGACTCTGTAAGGAATCGGCATCTGAGTGACATTTGGTATGATAGCACGGCCTTCAATGCGTACCGAGGCACCGACTGGATGCCTGAGCCATGTAAAAGCTGCGACCGCAAAGAGGTGGACTTTGGCGGGTGCCGATGCCAAGCGCTGGCATTGGCAGGCGACGCGTCCGCGACTGATCCAGTTTGCCAAAAATCCCCAGAACACGCTCGGATCAAGGCGATTTTACAAAACGCATCACCGCAGGAGGACCGCGGCTTTGTCTATCGAACACTGGACCCGACCCGGACTTGACCGCACGAGTACATAAAGTCCGGGTCACAACCGCGCGATAGTTCCTGTTCGTAGACGATCTGTCAGGTTATTCGGACGCCAAGCAATGTCGAAGAACAAGAGAACGTCGATACTCGGAGATACAAACCATTCGCAATGGAGTATCTTTGATGAACCGCTTCTTCTCTGCCGTCGCCACCGCTTTGATCTTGTCAGCACCAGTCTATGCTCAGGACGTTTCTGGCATGAACGATCTGGAATTTGCGCATATCGCCTATACTGCTGATGTCATCGACATACGGTACGCTCATCTGGCGCTGGCGCTCTCGGACAACCCCGACATCCATGAGTTCGCCAATACCATGATCCGCGACCACACCGCCGTGAACGAAGCGGCGCTTGGGTTGCTGAACAAACTCGGCGCGACGGCGCAGGACAATGCCTTCAGCCAGACTCTCAACGCCAACGCGGAAGAGATCATCAACACGCTATCACAGCTGCGCGGTGCAGAATTTGATGCGGCATATGCAGCAAATGAACTAGCGTACCATCAAGCGGTTAATGATCTGGTCGAGGGTAGCATGATCCCGAACATCGACAATGCAGAGGTCAAGGCCTTGTTTGAACAAGGCTTAGAGATTTTCAAGGCCCATGAAGTTCATGCCGAAAAGATGGTAGAGTCGCTGAATTGATGCCGCGCCTGCTATCGCGACGTCAGATTGTGACCCAAGCGGCTGCGTCAGCAGTCGCTTTTAACCTGCCCGCGCAAGCATCCCGAGCATCTGTACTACATATGGTCAGGATTCACCGATTTGAGTTTCAGCCCGCGCTGGTAACGGTCCACGTTGGAGATCGCATCAAATGGACCAATCTGGATATCGCGCCACACACGGCCACGGCTGACGCACAGGGTTGGGGTACGCAGGAGCTGTCTAAAGGTCAGAGTGCAGAAATCCTTGTAACCGAGGGTATGGAGCTTGAGTATTTCTGCGCCTTTCACCCCCATATGAAGGGCACTATTGAAATTATCTGAGTTCAATACCGGTTTTACGTGATCAAATCTGCCTGAGATGGTCGGAAACCCGCCAAATGTCCGGGTTGAGGCTTGTTATACAAATTTTTATCTATAAACATCAACATCAGCCTCAAGATGATGGGATTTTATCTATAAAATGACTGTTGCCACGACGAACTGGACCCGCGAAGACGCTCAGACCCTGCATGATCTGCCCCTTATGGACTTGATGTTTCGCGCTCAATCCGTTCACCGCACGCATTTTGATCCCAATAAGGTTCAGACCTCCAAGCTCTTGTCCATCAAGACAGGTGGGTGTGCCGAGGACTGCGCGTATTGTTCTCAGTCCGCACGGAACGGATCAAAACTTTCTGCCTCCAAACTGATCGAGGTCGAACGTGTTCTGACCCAAGCTCGACAAGCCCGCGACGGCGGCGCAACCCGGTTTTGCATGGGGGCGGCATGGCGCGAACCCAAGGATCGTGACATGGATGCACTGGTTGCCATGGTCGAAGGCGTCCGGGCACTGGGAATGGAAACCTGCATGACGTTGGGAATGCTAGACGACAATCAGGTAATCCGCCTTCGCGATGCCGGGTTGGATTATTACAACCACAACATCGACACGTCGGAACGATATTACCCCGAAGTGATCACAACGCGTACGTTTTCGGATCGGATCGACACGATGAACCGTGTGCAAGAAGCTGGGATCAAAGTGTGTTCCGGCGGAATCCTCGGCATGGGCGAGGAAACGCAGGACCGTGTCGACATGCTGGTGACTCTGGCAAATATGAATCCGGCTCCGGATTCGGTCCCGATCAACATGCTGATGCCGCAAGAAGACACACCCTTGGCCGATGCCAAACCGATCGACCCTATTGATTTCGTACGTGTGATTGCAACAGCTCGGATCATGATGCCAACCTCATATGTCCGATTGTCCGCCGGGCGCAGCGACATGAGCGATGAACTGCAGGCGATGTGTTTCTTTGCGGGTGCAAACTCGATCTTTGTAGGAGAGACCCTTTTGACGGCCGAAAACCCCGAAGAGGATACAGATGCAATCCTGTTCGCAAAACTCGGCCTGCAGTCAGAGACCGTAGCAGGACAAAGCAGCAGGGAAGCGGCTGAATGAAAGCGCATCATCGCCTTGACGCGATGCTTGCGACCCTTACGAAACGGCATCGCAGACGTAGCCTGACCGCAGCGCAGGGTTTAGATTTTGCCTCCAATGACTACTTGGGGCTGGCCCGGTCCGAGTTTCTGGCCGACACCGCGCGCAACGCACTTGCCCGCGAAGTGCCTGTCGGGTCGGGCGGATCACGCCTGTTACGCGGCAACCACCCGGAACATGAGGCGCTTGAGCAGTCAGCGGCCCGCTTTTTCCAGTCCGAGGCTGCTCTGTTCATGGGCGGCGGCTTTCAGGCAAATCAGGCAATATTTTCGACCCTGCCCGCAGCCGAAGATCTGATCCTTTATGATGCGCTTGTTCATGCCAGTGCACATGAAGGAATGCGCCTCGGCCGCGCTGAAGCTCGGGCTTTCAAACATAATGACGTGGAGGACGCCCGGCGTATCCTTGAGGAGTGGCGCGCGAAAGGCGGGACCGGACAAATCTGGATCGCCGTAGAAAGCGTCTATTCGATGGAAGGTGATCTTGCACCTCTGACAGCGCTAGCTGATATGGCTGTTGCGTTCGATGCCATTCTGGTTGTCGACGAAGCCCATGCGACCGGACTGTTTGGACCCAGCGGACGGGGGCTGGCCCATGGCTTGGAAGCAGAGCTTGTCACGCTGCATACATGCGGCAAGGGTTTGGGGGTTGCTGGCGGATTGATCTGTGGCCCTCGGGTGATGATTGACACGCTGATCAACCGTGCCCGACCCTTTATTTTCGCGACTGCGCCCTCTCCGCTGAATGCTGCGCTGCTGCGAGCTGTGCTTGAACGATTGCAATGTGAGGCGACTCTTACCCAGTCGGCCGTCTCCAGAATGCATTTCGCGCATGCCTGCGCCCGGCGCATCGGCCTGCCCAACGCCAGCCTAAACAGTCAAATCATCCCGATTATCTTGGGCGATGATGCTTTGACAATGCGCATCGCGTCCGAGCTGCAAGCCCACGGGTTCGACGTTCGCGGAATTCGCCCACCGACGGTTCCACGCGGGACGTCTCGCTTGCGTATCTCCGTCACCGGCAATGTCAGCGATGCAGATATCACTGCCCTTTTCGACATTTTGTCCAACCAGTTGAAAGCAGCCGCATGAGCGCCATTATCGTCACAGGAACTGACACCGGCGTTGGCAAGACAGTTTTTGCAGCTGGCCTGACCGCCGCACTTGGCGCGCGGTATTGGAAACCTGTTCAATCCGGCTTGGAAGACGCGACCGACACAGAAACCATACGCGCTTTGTCTGGCGCTGAGACTCTGCACGAGGCATACCGGCTATCCCTACCCGCTTCTCCACATTTGTCGGCCGAAGATATGGGCGTGGAAATCACGCTCAACCAGTTGGCACTGCCGCAAGTCGACGGCCCCTTGGTCGTCGAAGGTGCAGGCGGCGTGATGGTACCGCTGAACCGTGAACATTTTTATTTGGATCTGTTCGCGCAATGGAAAGCCCCGGTTGTTTTGGTCGCCCGCACAGCACTTGGCACGATCAATCACTCCAGCCTGTCCGTGATGGCGTTGCGGAACGCAGGATGCAATTTGGTCGGCGTTGCATTCGTGGGCGAAGCTGAACCGCCTGTCGAGCAGACCATTGCCCAGATGTGCTCGGTCCGGCATCTGGGCCGGCTTCCGCATTTGCCATCATTGACACCCCAAACACTGTCGGACGCGTTTGAAGCCATCGACACCGCCACAATCCGGAGCGCACTGTGACCCCGCTGGAGTTTGACGCCAACCACCTGTGGCATCCATACACGAACATCGCCAATCCCGGCCCAATGCATCTGATCACAGAGGCAGAAGGCGTCTGGCTGACCCGCGACGATGGGACAAAAATGATCGATGCCATGTCTTCGTGGTGGTGCGCTATCCACGGCCATCGTCATCCGGCACTGATCGCGGCGATGCAGGCGCAACTAGATCAAATGCCCCACGTCATGTTCGGTGGGCTGACGCATACCCCCGCGATCGAGCTGGGGCGGAAGCTGGTCGATCTGCTGCCTGATGGGCTAGACAGAATTTTCTACAGTGACAGCGGATCGGTTGCCATTGAGGTCGCGCTCAAAATGGCGGTGCAGTACCAGATGGCGCAAAACCGCACCCAACGCACCGAGTTCGCCACCATTCGCGGCGGATATCACGGCGACACCTGGAAAGCGATGAGCGTTTGCGACCCGGTCAACGGGATGCACGGCCTGTTCCGAGGCGCGCTGTCAATTCAGCATTTCCTGTCGCGTCCGAAAATCCGGTTCGAGGAAGACTGGTCCGAAGACGACGATACCAACGGCCTCAATGAGTTAAAGAAATTGCTGTCTGAACAAGGTGACAAGATCGCAGGGCTTATCCTTGAGCCCGTGGTCCAAGGCGCAGGCGGAATGTATTTCTACCATCCCGAATGGCTGCGGCGTGCGCACGCGTTGTGCCGCGAGCATGATGTCTTGGTCATCTTCGACGAGATCGCTACGGGGTTCGGACGCACGGGAAAACTGTTTGCGATGGATCACGCTGGGGTAGTCCCTGACATCCTGTGTCTTGGGAAAGCGTTGACCGGGGGGCACATCACGCTGGCAACGACGATCACGTCGCGGAACGTCGCACATCGTATCGGACAAAGCGAAGCCGGTGTTCTGATGCATGGACCGACCTACATGGCGAACCCACTTGCTTGTGCTGCGGCTTGTGCCAGCCTTGATCAGATCTCGAGCCGGGATTGGCAGGGTGAAGTTCAATCTATCGCAGATCAGCTGACACAAGAATTGGCCGCCGCGCGAACCCTTCCCGGTGTTGCGGATGTTCGCGTGCTGGGTGCGATCGGTGTTATCGAGATGACATCGCCGGTTGACCCTTCGGTCGCACATCAGCTGGCTCCGGAAACGGGCGTTTGGCTTCGCCCCTTTGCACGTAACGTCTATTGTATGCCGCCTTACGTAATTTCCTCGGACGAACTGAGCCGAGTAACACAGACCATGGTTTCCCTGGCCCGAGGACATTCATGAAAAAGCAATGGCTGGCACGCTCTGGCACGGCAGACTTGATCCTGATCTTTGGGGGATGGGCTTTGGGCCCTGCCCCGTTTCAACAGCTTTCCAGTGAACATGATCAACTGTTTGTTGACGATTATATCCGTCTGGACGACCCCCTGGATGAAACCTCAGACTATGATCGGGTCACACTGGTTTCATTTTCCTTCGGAGTCGTTTCGGCCGCCCATTGGGTGAACGACTTTAATGTCAGACCGACAAGGCTTGTTGCTGTTGGCGGTACTTTGTACCCAGCAGATCCGCGCTGGGGCATAGCACCCGAGATGATTAGGGCAACTGCCGACAACCTGACCGAAGCGAGCTTTTCCAAATTCTGCCGCCGCGCGGGATTGGACGTGCCCGCCCGCAAGCTCGACGTCCCCAAGGCCCGTGCAGAGTTGAACGCAGTTATCGCACGGGGGCCAGCGCGCGCGCTTTCATTCGATCGCATCTGGATTCCGCAACACGACCGGATCATTCCAACCTCTGCACAAGAAGCCGCCTGGAAGGACCAGGCAAGCGTGGTCCGCGGCGTGGATGCGCCACATGTCCCTTTTCGTAAGGGTCAAAACTGGACGGAGTGGTGTTCATGACGTTTCAAGCCACAGATCGGGTGCAGCGCAGTTTCAGCAGAAGTTTTCATTCCTATCACGGAGAGGCCAGCCAACAGGCACGAGTCGCGGATCGTTTGGTGACAGCCCTTGGTGCGGCAGGCGCGCCTGAACGATTCAACAAAACGCTCGAACTTGGATGCGGCACAGGTCACCTTACTCGACGCCTGCTTGAAACCTTTGATTGTGGCGCTTTAACGCTTAACGACCTTACCCCCGCCGCCGCAGAAACCGCAAACCGTCATCGCGCCAAGTTTCTGTGCGGCGATGCTTCAAAAGTCAGCTTGCCGACGCAGCCTGACCTAATCGCGTCGGCCTCGATGATACAATGGCTACAGAACCCCGCAGAATTTCTGCGTCAGGCTGCCAACGCATTGTCGCCCGGTGGATGGCTTGCCATTTCCGGGTTCGGGCCATTCCAATACACCGAATTGGCACAGATTGGTTCGTCTGCGGCCGCACCTGGCCTGATGGATCACTCGGATATGGCGTCGGCCGTCACCGAGTGTTTGGAGGTCATCAATACCGGGGAAGCATTAGAGCGCGTGTTCTTCGCAACTCCAAGAGATGTCCTGCAGCACCTTCGGAAAACCGGAGTAAATGGCCGGGCCCAAAAACCATGGACCAAAGCCACGCTCAGACAGTTCAGCGATGACTATGAAAGGCTGCACCGGACTCCGGAAGGGGTCTGTCTGACGTATCACGCAACATGGATTGTTGCGCGCAAAGCGCGCTGATCGTCTAACTAGACAGGGAAAAAACGGGCCGGATCACCAGTTTGGTGACCGGCCCGCCGTGTTTAGAAATGAGCCGAGCGGCTGTTGGCCAGTTTTTCAACCGGAGGCGCAAATCGGGTCAGGTCAATGCCTTCGACCGCGGCTTTGTACTCGTCGATCTTGGGCGTACGACCCAGAATGGCCGACAGCACCACGACCGGGGTCGAGGCCAGCAAGCTTTCGCCTTTCTTGTCCGGTGCATCGGCCACAACGCGACCTTGGAACAGGCGTGTAGACGTCGCCAGAACCGTATCGCCTTTAGCGGCTTTCTCTTGGTTGCCCATGCACAGGTTACAGCCCGGGCGTTCAAGATACAGGATGTTTTCGTACTCGGTGCGCGCCTTTTCTTTCGGGAACAGGTCGTCGAATTCGAAGCCCGAATACTTCTCGAGCACGTCCCAATCGCCTTCTTCCTTCAACTCATCGATGATGTTGTAGGTCGGGGCGGCCACCACCAGCGGGGCTTTGAACTCTACCTTCCCCGACACTTTTTCGAGGTTTCGCAGCATTTGCGCAACAATCTTCATGTCACCCTTATGCACCATGCAAGATCCTACGAAGCCCAGATCAACTTTCTTGTCACCACCATAGAAAGATACCGGGCGGATCGTGTCGTGTGTATAGCGCTTGGACACGTCCGCATTGTTAACATCCGGGTCCGCGATCATCGGCTCGACGATCTGATCCAGATCCACGACCACTTCGGCGGAATACTTCGCGTTGTCGTCGGGACGCAGGGCGGGTTTTTCACCGGACTTGATCTCGGCAATGCGGGCATCCGCAATCGCGATCAACTTCTGCAGCATGCCACTCTCATGCTCCATACCCTTGTCGATCATAATCTGAATACGCGATTTAGCCAGTTCCAGAGAACCGATCAGAGTGTCGTTATCCGAAATACAGACCGAGGCTTTGGCCTTCATCTCGGCAGTCCAGTCAGTGAAGGTAAAGGCCTGATCCGCCAGCAGCGTTCCGATATGAACCTCGATTACGCGGCCCTGGAAGACATTGTCGCCATGTTGTTCCAACATCTGCGCCTGTGTGGCGTGTACCACGTCGCGGAAGTCCATATGGTCCGCCATTTTGCCTTTGAAGGTCACTTTTACTGACTCGGGGATCGGCATCGAGGCTTCACCGGTCGCCAGCGCCAAAGCCACGGTGCCCGAGTCCGCGCCGAACGCCACACCTTTGGACATACGGGTGTGGCTGTCCCCACCGATGATCACCGACCAGTCGTCAACAGTGATGTCGTTCAGAACCTTGTGGATCACGTCGGTCATCGAATGATACACGCCCTTCGGGTCGCGACCGGTAACAAGGCCGAAATCATTCATGAACTTCATCAGACGCGGCGTGTTGGCCTGAGCTTTGGCATCCCAGACCGACGCAGTGTGACAGCCCGACTGATAGGCACCGTCAACACTGGGCGCCACAACTGTTGCGGCCATCGCTTCGAGTTCCTGCATGGTCATCAGGCCGGTGGTGTCCTGCGAACCCACGATATTGACCTTTACACGGACGTCCGAACCAGCGTGCAGGGTCTTACCTGGGGTCGCCCCAACTGCGTTCTTGTTAAAGATTTTCTCAACCGCAGTCAGGCCCTGACCTTCATGGCTGACTTCCTTGGACGGTGCAAAGACCAGCGGGGCCTCGACACCCAGCGTCTCGGCGGCCAAAGTCTGCAGTTTTTTGCCAAAGACAATGGCGTAAGAGCCACCGGCTTTCATGAATTCGACTTTTTGCGGAGTGAACGAGGCCGACACATCCACCAGCTCATCGCCATCTTCGCTCAGCAGTTTGTGGCTTTTGGTGTTGATCTTCAGAACGGTACCGGTCGCGACCGAATACTGCTCTTCAAGGATCGGGTTGCCGTCATTGTTCAGGATGGCATTCCCGTCTTCATCGACCTTCTTGACCCAGTTCTTCAGGTCCAAACCAATACCACCAGTCACACCGACGGTGGTCAGGAAGATCGGGGAAATGCCGTTCGTGCCTGCGACAACAGGCGCGAAGTTGACGAAAGGCACGTAGGGGCTGGCCTGCTGACCCGTCCACAGGGCTACGTTGTTGACGCCCGACATCCGAGACGACCCAACACCCATGGTGCCTTTCTCTGCAATCAGCATCACCCGCTTATCGGGGTGTTGCAGTTTCAGCGCCTCAACTTCTTGCTGCGCTTTGTCCGAGATAAAGCACTTGCCGTGCAGCTCCCGATCCGCGCGCGAGTGCGCTTGATTGCCGGGCGACAACAAGTCGGTCGAGATATCACCTTCGGCTGCAACATAGGTGACAACTTCGATCTCTTCGTCGATTTCGGGCAGTTTGGTGAAGAATTCAGCCTTGGCGTAGCTTTCCAGAATCTCTTTGGCGATGGGATGCCCGGCTTTGAAAGCCTCTTTCAAGCGATCTGTATCGGCGTCATACAAGAAAACCTGAGTCTTCAGGACTGCGGCTGCCTGCTCGGCAATTGCTGCATCTTCGCCCAAAGCAAGGTCCAACAAGACCCGCACCGACGGGCCACCTTTCATGTGTGACAAAAGTTCAAACGCGAAAGGAACCGAGATTTCGTCGACCACAGTGTGACCCAAGACGATTTCTTTCAGGAACTCAGCCTTTTCACCTGCGGCGCTCGTGGTTCCGGGCAGGGTGTTGTAAATGAAAAAGTTCAGCGAGTCCTCGCGATGCACGTTTCCGGCATCTTTGATCTGCTCAACGATCTCTTTGACCAGCGCACCATCATCAATGGGCTTGGGGTGCAGGCCCTGTTCTTTGCGCGTTTCAATTTCACTGAGGTAATCTGTGTAAAGGCTCATGGCGGTCCCGACGATTAGGCGTTAGAAGAAGCTTGAGACCCGGCAAAGACTGGTTTTCCAGGCCCACAGGATGCTCTTTGTATGCGGCGGTATACTATTTTCCACTGAGGATCAATAGACCAAAGCGATGGTTGTGGCGCTAACGGGTTTTGCCGCTTGATTTAAGGGACCGCGCCAGATCACTTAGTTGTGCATACAACTCCCCAGCTGTCGGGTGCCAACCAGCCACGACTCTGTTTTGTTGAGCAACGACGTCAGTATCCCCGCGTGCAGCGGGACCAGTCAACGCGACCTGTGGCCCCTGCGCGGCTACGTTTTCGCAAGTTCCGGTCAACAGCTTTTCATTCAGGCGTGCTGCCATATCCTCGGAAACGCCCGCTTCGGCCCACGCCTCACGCGCCAAGGCTTGCAGGACTACCGTGAAGTTATTCGAGATTACCGCAGCAGCATGATACAGGCTTTTCGCATCCGACCGGATGGAAAAGCACTCGGCGCCCATCTCTTCGAACAACGAAGTAGCGATGCTTGCCGCATATGGGTCACCTTCGATGCCACAAGGGACACAGGAGACTTGCGATGCTGCAGTTTCGGGATCTGAAAAGGAAAGCACTGGATGCGCACTCGCCAAACCCCACCCATATTCGTTTAAGGCATCCATTTGGGCGGCCGGGTAGAATCCACTACAATGTAGTGCAACAGGGCGCGATCCCTGCAACACACTATCTGGGTTCGAGTCGCTTAAGGTTCTGGCCACCTCGGCGATTTTCGAATCGGGTACGGCAAGTATCCAAATGTTTGCTGGCCGCATATCGGCCAAGTGCTCAACAGCCCGCGCGTTGCGACCGAATGCGGCAGCATCCTTAGCGGATTTAAGACGACGGCTGCTTACATCCTGCAGAACATAAGACTGCGTTGCTGGCAATAGTCGAGCCAGTGTCTGGCCAACCCGTCCTGCCCCGATGAGATTAACAGTCGTAGTGCCCAATTCTGAGCCCCCCCTTTATGACGCACAACAGCTATTAAAATGATCGCCAATTATCTCAAAGGAATTGATCAATCAAAATACGTTACAGTTTGCTTGTTACTTTATTTTTCTGTAACATATTGATCAAGGCAAGCGGAATGGGTTTGAGGAGGACAAGGCCATGTACGCCCAAATGGTAAAATCAACGGGCAAAGGGGTGCAATCTCGTAACGAGATGAGCCCCGAAGATCGGGCATTTCAAGATCGCATCGACCGCGGTGAAAAGATCGAACCCAAGGACTATATGCCTCCAAGCTATCGAAAAACACTGATCCGTCAGATCGGCCAGCACGCGCATTCTGAAATTGTAGGTCAACTGCCCGAAGGCAATTGGATCACCCGTGCGCCCACTTTGGAACGCAAGGCCAACCTTCTGGCCAAAGTTCAGGATGAGGCAGGCCATGGGCTGTATCTTTATTGCGCCGCTGAGACACTGGGCGTCAGTCGGGATGAGCTGGTCGAGATGCTGCACTCCGAGCGGATGAAGTATTCGTCCATCTTCAACTATCCCACCCTGACTTGGGCAGATATGGGCGCGGTCGGATGGCTGGTTGATGGGGCTGCGATCATGAATCAGGTGCCACTGCAGCGCACCTCGTATGGCCCCTATGCGCGGGCAATGGTGCGCATCTGCAAAGAAGAAAGCTTTCACCAACGCCAAGGCTATCACATCATGATTAGGATGGCGAAAGAAGGTACTGACGATCAAAAGCGCATGGCGCAGGACGCTCTAAACCGGTTCTGGTATCCTGCCCTGATGATGTTCGGTCCGTCGGACAAGGACAGCGTACATTCCGCCCAATCGATGGCTTGGCGGATCAAGATCAACACAAATGATGAGCTGCGTCAGAAATTCGTCGATGAAACCGTTCCGCAAGCCGAGTTTCTGGGCTTGTCAATTCCTGACGAGAACCTGCGCTGGAACGAAGAAACCGGGCATTATGATTTTAGTGAACCAGACTGGTCCGAGTTTTTCGATGTCATCTCGGGCAATGGCCCCTGCAATGCCGAGCGTCTGAGCGCCCGCCGTAAGGCTTGGGAGGATGGCGCCTGGGTCCGTGATGCCATGCTGGCCCACGCGCGGAAAGCCCAAAACAAATCCAAAGCGGCGGAGTAGTCGATGTCACACCAAAACGAATGGCCCCTGTGGGAAGTCTTTATCCGAGGCCAACACGGCATGAGCCACCGGCACGTCGGCTCGTTGCACGCGGCGGATGCCGAGCATGCCATACGGAATGCGCGAGACGTTTATACGCGCCGCAACGAAGGCGTAAGTATCTGGGTGGTCGAGGCTGAAAAGATCACGGCCTCCAGCCCTTCGGACAAAGGGCCCCTGTTCGACCCATCCCGCGACAAAGTTTACCGGCACCCCACTTTCTACGACATTCCTGACGAAGTTGGGAAAATGTGATGGACGCGGCGCAAAAACCACTGTTCGAGTTTCTGCTGAGACAAGGCGACAACGCTTTGGTTCTGGGGCATCGAACCTCGGAATGGTGCGGGGTCGCTCCGATTTTGGAAGAGGATATCGCGCTGGCCAATATGGCCTTGGATCAGATCGGGCAAACCCAGTTGTGGCTAGGATATGCGGCTGAGGTCGAAGGGGCCGGACGCTCTGCCGACGATCTGGCGTTTCTACGTGACGTTTATGATTTCCGGAATTTGCTGATGCTTGAGGTCCCGAACGGCGATTTCGGGCGCACTCAGATGCGGCAATTCCTGTATGACGCCTTTCAAGTACCATGGTTGACGCAACTGCAAAATTCCACCGACACCCGAGTGGCTGAAATCGCCGCAAAATGCTTGAAAGAGGCCCTCTATCACTTGGACAGGTCTTCTCACACAGTAATCGCCTTGGGGGACGGCACCGCGGAAAGCAACAAGCGCATGGATGAAGCGCTTGCTTTCCTGTGGCCGTATAGTGGTGAAGTCTTTGTCGATGACGAAACCGATCATGCCATGGCGACAGCGGGTGTCGCGCCATTGCTTTCAGAAATAAAACCTCTGTGGCTTGAAACCGTACAGACTGTGCTGGTGCAGGCGTGCTTGACTTTGCCGGAAGGCGACTATGCCCAAAAAGGAGGGCGAACCGGATTTCGGCACACTGAACACCTGGGCCATATGCTGGCCGTGATGCAAACCCTTCAACGCTCGTATCCAGGCGCGACGTGGTGACGATGATGGCGGTGACCGAGGCTCAGGTCTGGGATTGGCTCGACACCGTGCCTGACCCTGAAATCCCAGTCATCTCGGTTGTGGATCTCGGCGTGATCCGCGAGGTGCAGGTCGCGCAGGACCATGTGACTGTGACGATCACACCGACCTATTCCGGCTGCCCGGCCATGGCTGTTATCGCGTTGGACATCGAAACCGAACTTGCAAAAAACGGCATCGGCAAGCTGGACATTCAAACCCGCATCGCACCGGCGTGGACGACTGACTGGTTATCCGAAAAAGGCCGCGCCCGACTGGAAGAATTCGGGATTGCCCCACCCCAAGCTGCGGGTGGTCCCAAACGATGCCCCCATTGCAAATCCAAGCGGGTAGAAAAAATCAGCCAGTTCGGTTCGACCCCCTGCAAGGCCCAATGGCGATGTCAGGATTGCATGGAACCCTTCGACTATTTCAAGTGTATCTGAGGTCCCAATATGACCAACTTCCACCCTCTGAAAGTCACCGATATTCAAAAGACCATCCGCGACGCCGTCGTAGTCACTTTGCAAGCTGAAAACGTGGCAGAGTTTGGTTTTGCACCTGGTCAGTACCTGACGTTCAAAAGGGATTTCGAGGGCGAGGAACTACGCCGGTCATACTCTATCTGCGCGGCACCGCATGAAGGCATCCTGCAGGTTGGGATCAAAAGTGTGGATGGCGGGGCGTTCTCAACATGGGCCAATACCGAACTGCAGGTTGGGGACGTAATGGACGCCATGCCTCCCATGGGCAACTTTCATGCCGCAGTCGAAGACGACGCGCCGCACTATCTGGCGTTTGCTGGCGGCTCGGGCATCACTCCGGTCCTGTCCATTCTCAAGACCGCCCTGTCCGAGGACGCGTCTACGCGGTTCACTTTGATCTATGCAAATCGCACACCAAATACGATCATGTTCCGGGAAGAGCTTGAGGACCTGAAAAACCGCTACCTTCATCGGCTGAACATCGTCCACGTTCTTGAGGATGACAGTCAGGACATTGAATTGTTCAAAGGCCGGGTCGATCAAACCAAATGCGCCGATCTGTTTCGACACTGGATCGACATTAAATCGGTCTCGATGGCTTACATCTGTGGGCCCGAACCAATGATGCTGGCCATTTCACAGGCGCTTAAGGATCATGGATTGCGAAAGGACCAAATCCGTTTCGAACTTTTCGCGTCGTCTCAACCCGGGCGCGCCAGAAAACGCGCTGTCTCAAAAGCCGCCGAAACTGGCGGTGTCAAAGGTCGCGTCACGTTGGGCGGTGAAACCAGAAGCCTTGTCATACCTAAAGACACAAGCTTGCTGGAAGCGGCTTTGGACGAAAACCTGGATGCGCCCCACGCCTGTAAAGCAGGTGTTTGTTCGACCTGCAAGGCCAAGGTCCTTGAAGGTGAGGTAGAAATGGTCGCCAACCACGCCCTTGAGGATTACGAGGTTGAAGCCGGTTTTGTTCTGACCTGTCAGTGCTTTGCAGTTTCAGAGAAAGTTGTTTGGGACTATGATGAGGCCGGGCATTGAACGTTGCTTAACACTCCGGGCAAGCCCGCCACGGTGAAACGGGCAACCGTTTTGGCATATCCTTCGCGATCAGCACGTGTCGCCTTTGGATGCCACATGTAATACCAGTTCAGCATTCCGAACACAGACATGGTCACCTCACGCAGCAGGCTGCCATCGTCTTGCAGCTTGCCACCACTGATCGCGTTCAGAATGTTGCTCATCTGCGCTACCATGTCTTTTTGATAGGCTTTAAGCACCTTCTGCATATGCTCGGGCAGCAGAGAGACACCTTCGCTTTGAATGGTGTGTTCGTAATCCATCCCTTCATAGGCCAGCAGATATTCGCGCAGGATCAGATGCAACTGTTCTTCGGGTGGATACCCGTCCAGATCAATTGCGGAGACGCGGTTCTTCAACTCGGACAGATAGGTATCCAGAATGTCGAACAGCAGTGCTTCTTTGCTGTCATAATAGTGGTAAATATTCGCCTTCGATATACCCGCGGCTTTGGCGACTTGATTCATCGAAGCCCGTGCGATGCCTTCATGGGCGAACACATTGGCAGCCACCGCGAGGATGCTCTGACGCTTCTTGTCATGGTCCTTAGCGATCGTCCGCGCCACGGGTTTACTCCTTTGGCCTGTTGTCAACTACTCGACGGGCTTTGCCCTGGCTGCGCTCGACACTGCCCGGAGCACCAACGTTCACCGATGCGCCGATCCCTATGGTATCTTTAATCTTCTTGGACAAGGCCCCGGCAATACCTTCGCGCATGTCCTCTGGCGCGCCGGTTTCAACGCGTACCGTCATATCGTCCATCCGGCCCGTGCGGGACAGCTCTATCTGGAAATGCGGCGCCAGATCCGGGGCTGCCAGAACAAGCTCTTCGATCTGGGTCGGAAAGACATTCACGCCCCTGAGGATGATCATGTCATCGGATCGGCCGGTGATTTTCTCCATTCTCCGCATTGATCGCGCCGTTCCGGGCAAAAGCCGCGTCAGATCGCGAGTGCGATAGCGGATCATTGGCATGCCCTCTTTGGTCAGGGTCGTAAAGACCAGCTCACCCAGCTCGCCATCTGGCAGCACTTCACCCGTCTCCGGGTCAATGATTTCCGGGTAGAAGTGGTCCTCCCAGATATGCAGCCCGTCCTTGGTCTCGACGCACTCATTTGCAACGCCTGGCCCCATGATTTCGGACAGGCCATAGATGTCGACTGCATGCATGTCGAAAGCATCCTCAACCTCTGCCCTCATTGCGTTCGTCCAGGGTTCGGCGCCAAAGATTCCCACATCCAAAGAGGTATCGCGCGGATCAATACCAGCCGTGTGAAACTGCTCCAGTATGTTAAGCATATAGGACGGAGTGACCATGATCGTGCTGGGTTTGAAGTCCTGTATCAGCATCACTTGGCGTTCTGTCATGCCACCGGAGACAGGAACAACCGTGCAGTTCAGACGCTCGGCCCCGTAGTGCGCGCCCAGCCCCCCTGTGAACAGGCCATAGCCATAGGCGATGTGCACTATTTCTCCTGGTTTAGTACCGCTGGCCCGCATGGATCGCGCCACAAGTCCGGCCCAGTTATCAATATCTTTCGGAGTATAGCCCACCACCGTTGGTTTACCAGTCGTCCCGGATGATGCATGGACCCGCACGATTTCTTCCCGAGGAACAGCGAAAAGCCCAAATGGATAGTTGGCACGCAGATCGTCTTTGTGAGTAAAAGGGAATTTCGACAGGTCACTTAGAGATCGCAGATCATCCGGATGGACCCCCGCCGCGTCGAACCGTTGGCGATACATCGGAACGTTTTCGTAAGCGTGGCGCAGAGACCATCTCAGACGGTCCAACTGCAGGCTTCTAATTTCGTCGATGGAAGCAATCTCTATCGGATCAAGCGTGTTTCGGGCCGGTGTTAGGTCTTTCATGAACTCCTCCGCTATTCCTCGAACACGTGACCGCGCACCGCCCGAGAGCAACCGCGAAACACTGCTACAACTGTGTTCGTCTGATTGACCACGGTCACATCATAGATTCCGCTCCGCCCAGTCAGGCTGACCTCGGTCGCTGTTGCGGTCAGGCGATCGCCCAACTGACCGGGCGCGATGTAGGTAATTGAGTTGTGTTGCGCGACCGTCGATTGGTTCCGGCTGTTGCAGGCAAACGCGAATGCACTATCGGCCAGCATATAGATCACGCCTCCATGACAAATGCCGTGCCCGTTGGTGTGGTGCTTTTCTACTGTCAGCGTCAGAACCGCCTGCCCTTCATCCACTGCTTCGACCTGCATTCCCACCCAAGGGCTTGCCTGATCATTACCCCACATCGTTCGGGCCGCCTGTTCCGCGCGTTCCTTGGGCGTCATAACTGTACCCTTGGGCTTTTGGCCGTATCCGTGACCACTACGATACCACATGCCAAGGCGATGATCGTCTTGTCCTGACAGCCGAGCTGTTTACGGCATAGGCGTCTGGTTCAATGCGCTGCTGCCTCGCCTCACTGATCAAAACGTTTTGCGCAACATTCGCGCAATTCAAGGCATCACGAAAGGTACGGTGCATTTCATTGGTCAAATTGCTCATCTGATCAGGTCGATTCACTGTGAACCCGTCCCAACCTGCGTGTCGCGTGGCAAGCACTGTATACTCCTTGATCTTAAGCAACCTTCAATTTAAACATTTCATAAACCGTCCGGTTGGTCAATTAATGAACAACACCATTGTAGAGGTCCCGAAATGGCAGTTCAGAACGTTGAAAGTTATGTAGCCGGTCAATGGATTGGCTGTGACAGCGCCGCGCGGGATATCCATTCCGCGGTGACCGGAGATTTGATTGCACGGGCAGGCAACAGTGCTTTGGACACCGAAGCCATGCTGAAATATGCGCGTGCCAAAGGCGGTTCGGCGTTGAGGGCCATGACTTTCCATGATCGAGCCCGCATGCTGAAGGCACTTGCGCTGCATTTGGGCCAGCACAAAAAGGCACTTTATGACGCCTCTTTCGCGACCGGGTCTACGCACAAGGACCACCTGATCGACATTGATGGGGGGATCGGCACGTTGCTGGTCTTTGCCAGCAAAGGTCGGCGTGAGATGCCAGATGATACGATCTATCTGGACGGCAATATCGAGCAACTGTCCCGCAGTGGAACCTTTTTGGGGCAACATATCTGCACCTCGTTGACGGGCGCCGCTGTCCACATCAATGCGTTCAATTTTCCGGTCTGGGGCATGCTGGAAAAGCTTGCGCCCACCTTACTGGCCGGGGTGCCGGCAATCGTCAAACCGGCGACAGCCACCTGTTACGTAACCGAGTTATGTGTTCGCATCATGCTCGAAAGCGGCTTGTTGCCAGATGGTGCAGTACAGCTGATCTCGGGCGATATTGGTGCGCTGCTAGACCACGTCGGATCGCAAGATGTGGTCAGCTTTACCGGCTCGGCGCAAACGGCTCTTGAACTGCGTAGCACACCGAGCATTTTGAATTACGCAACCCGTTTTATTGCCGAGCAAGACAGCCTGAATGCCTCAATTCTCGGACCCGATGCGGAAGTAGGCACGCCCGAATTCGACCTATTCATCAAGGAAATTACCCGCGAGATGACGGCAAAGGCTGGGCAGAAATGCACTGCCATTCGTCGGATTATTGTGCCTGAACCACAGGTCGAAGCGGTGATTACAGCGTTGCGGAAAACCCTTGAGCGGACAATTATAGGCGATCCCTCGGACACGGCGACGCAGATGGGGCCGCTGGTCTCTCAGGCGCAACGCCGGGACGTTTTGCAGAAGGCCGCCCTGATCGAGCAGGATGCGACTCGCGTTTTTGGCCACCCAGAAAAGTTTCAGGTTTCGGGTGCGGACCGCGAAAAAGGCGCGTTCGTGCCACCCATGCTGTTTTATTGCGAAACCCCAGATACAGCGCAATACGTTCATGATGTCGAAGCCTTTGGGCCGGTTTCGACCGTCATGCCTTACCACGATATTGATCATGCCCTTCGCCTGACCAACAAGGGCAAAGGCAGCCTTGTTGCCTCGGTCATCACCAACGACGGCGACTTTGCCCGACAAGCCGCCTTGGGTGCGGGCGCGTTTCACGGTCGACTGTACTTCAACAACCGACAATCTATGAACGAAAGCACGGGCCATGGCTCTCCGCTGCCGCACATGGTGCATGGTGGCCCAGGACGCGCGGGCGGCGGCGAAGAGCTGGGAGGCGTTCGGGGCGTGCTGCACTACATGCAGCGCACTGCGGTTCAGGGCAGCCCCGATATTCTGACGCGGATTAACCGAAAATGGACGGCCGGCTCATCAGAGGTCATCCGCGATGCACACCCCTTTACCCGCACCTTCCATGAACTAGAAATAGGTGAGACGTTACACACCGCGTCCCGAGAAATCTCTTTGGCCGACATTGAAACTTTCGCACATTTTACCGGCGACACATTCTATGCGCATATGGACGAAGCTGCCGCAAAGCGGAACCCGTTTTTCCCGGGACGGGTGGCACATGGGTATCTGTTACTCAGCTTCGCTGCGGGGTTGTTCGTGCAACCAGATGAAGGGCCAGTTCTGGCGAATACCGGGCTCGACAATCTGAGGTTCCTTAAGCCCGTACAAGCCGGAGACAGCATTCAAGTTCATCTGACGGTCAAGCAGAAAACTCCGCGTAACCAAGACTATGGCGAGGTTCGCTGGCATGTGACACTGACAAACCAGAATGGCGACCGGGCAGCCGAGTACGATCTTCTGACAATGAATGCATATTCCCGAGGTTGAGCGTCGGTTTTCCGTGGCCACACAAGACATTGGCATGATATCTAATAGGCCAGCCTGCGAACCGGCCATTTGGAAACCTAGATTTGAATTCAGCCGAAAAACTGATTGAAGAACTTGTTGCGCTGGAACCGATCAAGACCTGGTCGCTGATCGTTACCCTGTTCGGTGACATGAACGGCAAAGAAATTACAGGCAAAGACTTGGGGCTGCTACTTGGTCGTGTTGGGATCAAAACCGAAGCCATGCGTGTCGCCTTGCATCGCCTTAGAAAAGACGGTTGGATCGAGTCAACAAAATCGGGGCGCGAAGTTACCTATCGCCTTTCTTCACATGGCCTATCAGAAACCCGGGCCGCCTATGAGGATGTATATCGTCAAGACGCCAAATACCCCGAAGGCTGGGTAATCTGCTGGGGTCGTCAAGGATTCGCAGCGCCACCCTTATCGATTCCAATCGACAAAGCGCTGGTTCTGATGCCCGCCTCAGCTGCTGCCAAAGCCGAAAACGTCGTGACGCTAAAGTTTGATGACTACCCTCCGCCCGAGTGGTTCTCGAGCGGTCTTGTGCAGGACAATGTTCTACGTCAGGCGTCGCGCATCTTTGACCTTGCAGCTTCTGCCGAAATTCATCGCATGCAATCCTTGCCCCAAGCTGCGATACGACTGATGCTTTTGCACCACTGGCGGAAAATGGCACTGCGCCCTGCAGTATGGGCCCATATTTCCCTAAACCCAAAAGGACCGCTGGCACTGTGCCACGGCAGGGTCACCGATCTACTGTCCGCGTTGCCCAACTTGTCGCCCGAACGATTTTCCCGATAACTCACGTTCCAATCTGAGTGGCTCCGCTAACTGTAACCGGGTCTTGATTGGTATTTCATCGCCGGTTAGGCCATGTTTTACCGATCAGTTAGGATTTGGATGCACAGTTGGTTCTCATCGAAGGTAGCCGCGTGACACACATGGGACGATCAATCTTGCGCACTGCGCTTGTGGCGATACTGTCGCTGGGTTCAGTGCCTGCGCTGGCGCAACCCGACATTTTGGTGCTGGGCGACAGTCAGATCTCTTTTGGGGCAGGAAAGGAATACACCCGATTCTTCCAAGACTTGCCACAACGCTGCAATATGACAGCAGAACGCACTCGGTTGCTGGAAAAGCTTGGCGCGCGTCAAACGGCGGCGATCGGTGTACGGTCCACCTCGTTGCAATCTTGGACATCCGTCAGCGGGCCGACACGCGGTGCAATCTGCGATGTAGACAAGAAATTTGGTGTTAACGCTGGTGCCTATGGGATCGATGGAAACCCTGATCGTGTTTTCATCCAGATCGGAAAAGGCTCATCTTATCAGTTCTGCAAACCCAAACAAACCGCGTTTGAGGCTATGTTTGCCGAAAACTACTATGATCCCGGTTTGTTGGTCCTGACTTTTCTGGGCAACTCGGCCGATCGCTGGGCAAACTCACCAGAAGCGGTCGCACAGGATGTGTCCAAGACTCTGGAACAGGTGCCCAAGGATATGCCTTGCGTCTTTATCTCAAGCGCGCCGGTCTACCTGAAAAAAACAAACGACAAGCGGATGAAAGCTCAAACGGCCATTGCCCGGGCGTTCGAGCGTGCCGATGCCCAGTGTATTGCCGTGGAAGGGTTTAATGCAAAGACGCGCGCGGCCATTGAGGGCAAACCAAAATATTTTCGCCGCAACGAAGCCGGTCGTGTCAAAGATCCGCATCATCCAAGTCCGGCTGCAATTCGCCAGTTTTTGAAGATCAACACGGTCGATTTCTGCGATGCGATCTTCGAAGCCCTGAAATAGAGAAACCGCATAAGGGGGAAACATGCAGTTTCTGAACAAAGCCGCGGGCATGGCCATTGCCCTTCTTTTGCAAGCACTTCCGGTCAGTGCCGAGCCGTTTGACTCGCCTGAAATACTGATCATCGGGGACAGTCAGATATCGTTCGGCTCGGGGCCAGCATTCCTGGAGTTCTTCAGTAATATCAAAACTCATTGCAAACCGAACGCCGAGCAAAAGCAGCATCTTGAGCGACTTGGAAAAATGCGGGTTGGTGTAATCGGTGTGCGCTCCAGCTCTATACCATCGTGGACAGCACGATCTGGCAAGGGTAAGGATACGATCTGCAAGGTTGATCCCAAATGGCGGGTTAATGCGGGGGCTTATGGCTTCGTAAACAAGTCCGGCAATAAATACGTCCAGATTGGCGAAGGGCGCGACTACCAGTTTTGTGCAGCAAACACGTCTCCGCTGGAAGAGATGTTGCGCGACGATTATTACGACCCAAAACTGATCCTGATGTCTTTTCTGGGCAATTCCGCAAAACGCTGGGCCAACAGCCCCGAGGCTGCAATCCGCGATGTTCAAAAGTTGAAAACCCAGCTTCCACCTGACCTGCCCTGCATTTTCATGACCACCGCCCCGGCTTACAAAAAGAAAATCGTAGACTTGAGATTGCGGGCGCAAAAGAACCTAATGGACGCCTTCAAAACATCAGGCTTGCGTTGTTCGTTTGTGCCGGGATCCACGCCGGAAACTGTCGCCGCCAATCAAGGGAACAAAGAGTATTTTCGTCTGAACAAAAAAGGCATGGTGAAAGATCCGTATCATCCGAACGAAGCTGCAGCCAAAAACTTCTTTGCCCTAGAAATGGATCAGATTTGTACGGCGATCTTCACGCAAATTTCGCCGACGAAGGAACAAAGCTGAATCCTAATCGTGCTCTTTAGCGCGACAGTCGAGTCAGCCGAAGGTCAAGAGAAAACATGCCCCGCGACTGGATGGGTCCAGGCTTAGGCGTCCACCGATCGCCTCGGCGGTTGCCGTCACAATATTCAAACCCATACCCGTCCCACCACTGTTTCTCCGCGTGGTGAAAAACGGCTGCATTATCTTTCCTGCATTCCCATCGCTAACCCCCGTTCCGTTGTCCGCAACGCGTAGGGTGGTCGCATCGTTGCGTTGACCTGCTGTCAGAACGATTTCGCTGGAGTCGTGTTGCTGTGCATTTTCAAGCAAATGCGTCAGTATAATCCTTAGCGTTTCTTCAGCCACGGGCAGAGGGAGATCTCCGTTTTCGACTTGCACCGAAAGCTTGGGAAAGGTCTCGGTCACGAAGGGAACGACATCATCCAAACGACAACTTCCGGTCAAAGCACTTTGATCGGCAAGGCTGAACGCACGCATATGGGCCAGCAAGTCCTCCATACGCTTGCCGCCTTTATCTACGGTATCCAGAAGCTTGTTCCGTTGTTCCACAGGCAAGCTGTTGTCCCGCAGCAGCTCGGTCGCACCTTTGAGGGCAGTCAGAGGAGACTTCAACTCGTGCGTGACATGGGCAGTATAGGTTTTTAGCGCGTCTTGTTTGTTTTGCAGACGTGTGGTGAGAGACTGAAAGCTCTGACTCAGCTCCTCAATTTCGCGAGTGCCTAAATGCTCTGGTGGCTCCCACGCGTCAACGCCATAGCCTGCCGATTGCGTCCTTTCTATCAAAAGGCGGATGGGCCGCGTGATAAAGCGCCAGAACACAAAACCGATCAACGCAGTGGACAAAGCTACGAATACGGCCGCTTTGGCCAAGTTAAAACGCTCGCCATAAAGAAATCGGAAGATATGGTTAGGGGTCCGGCTCAGATAGACAGCCCCGATCTGCGCCTCTTCTACGAACACCGGCATCGCAACAAACACGCGAACACGGGCTGCCCTGCTGAGTGTATAGACCGCAGGCGTTCTGTCCTCGCGCAGACGCGTTCGAGCGACCGACGAGATGTTCCCCTGCATAGCTTCCTGTACTTCGGCCACCTGCCCCAGATTCTCTCCGAGTTCGGCGGTTCCGGCGAAGACATTTCCGAACGTATCCAGAAACCGATACCCCACCAGCGTTTGCGTCTGTGCTCCAGCCGCGATCCGCGATAAAGGAGCCGCTATTTGCTTATAAACGCGGCCGGGGTCCAGTTGCATTGCCTGCGCATCGGGGCGCGGAGGCAAAACTGTTTCCCGGTTTACAGACAATGCTGGAAAGACTGCCCGATCGACCGAAATTGCGCCGCGCTTGGGCGGATCAAGCCCTGCTGCCTCAGCATATAGCTCGGAATAGGTCGCCGAGAGGACAGCGGCTTGTGTCAGCAGGCTTTCTTCGGTTTGCTGGACCAACTGGCTGTCGTAAAATCGGAACAATGCCAGCCCGGCAAACGGCAGACACAGAACAATCCCCAGAACAAGCAAGACAACAGTCCAGAGCTTGGGACGTTTTCTAGGCTTTACCCCGCCTTGCATGGCCCCATCCTCAGGCCAACACCATGCACGGTGACAATTCCGTCGGTGCAGCCGGCTTGTGACAGCTTGGCGCGAATATTGCGAATATGACTGTCTATTGTTCGGTCCGACACGTGGATGTTGTAACCGTACAGCGCATCCACCAACTGAGGTCGGGACATAACGTGATCCGGTCGGGACATCAAAGTTGCCAACAACCGAAGCTCTGATCCTGTCAATACCACCTGCTCTGCGCCGTACAGGCACGAATGGCGCCGCGCATCCAGAGTCAGCTTCCCTTGCACGAGGACTTGTTCCGCCGGGGTGGCTGGCGGGACGCTGCGTTTGAGGATGGCTTTGATACGTGCCACCAGTTCGCGCGGGGAAAAGGGTTTGGTAAGATAGTCGTCTGCTCCGATCTCAAGCCCGACGACCCGGTCAACCTCATCATCCCGAGCCGTAAGAAACAGGATCGGGACATCCGAGGACTTGCGAATTTCGCGACACACTTCAAGCCCGTCACGTTCAGGCAAGCCGATATCCAATACGATCAGTTCAGGTTGCTCTTGTCGAGCAGCGTCAAGTGCGGCCAAACCGTCACTGGCAAACATCGTTTGAAAACCCGCGTTTTCAACTGCAAACCCTGTCACTTCAAGAATGTCCGGATCGTCGTCGACGATAAGAATACGTGCGGGCATCAAATAGGGTCCTCAGCTCTGAGCCTGATAATAGGCTTGGATGCGCCACCTGCGAAAGCCCCATTCTCGCCAGTTGGAAATGGCATCCTGGGACATGAGATAGTCCAGTCTTTTACCACAAATACGCTCGCCGGTTTTGGCTTCAAAAGCGTGTATGGCAGGGTATGCATCGGGACCTAATCCACAGATGTAGTAGGTATCGCGAAGCGCCAGATCCTGACCGTGCGTCAGGTTATAGCCAGCGATCAGGTGCGCGAAATTGACAAAGCAGCAAACATAGACTGTGACGACAACGGTGGCCAGGCACCGTCGCAATAGCCAATCAACTCCCAACCCTCGATGAACTTGAATGACCGTCAGCACCAAGCCGATCAATACAAGGCCCATCCAGATAAAGGCGGCCACGCGCAGATAAGTCAGGGCATATGCCTCAACATATAGCTGCAGGCGGAAGGCTGCGGTCATCACCAAAAAGATATTCTGAGCCAACCAAAGATAAACCAGATTCCGCAAGACCCTATCCTGCGCGATCATGCTGCGTGTCAACAGGACGAATACCCCTGCTAGCAATGCCGTCACGACCAAAGGATAGGCACCACGATGGGCATAGGAAGCATAAGTCATACCATCGGGCAAGGCGACACCGCCGGTAAAAATCCCGATATCCATACCTGTCTGCACAAAGAACAACAGGTTGAACAAAAACAGAGAATTCCGAACAGAAAGAGGGTTGATCAGAAATGTAACCCGTCCGGGCCCGGCCCTCCGGAAAGAGGGTTTTTGCGCTTCGGAACCCAACCAAGACTTACTAAGGTTCAAACACGCCCAAACTTGAGACCCGATCAGACACCAGAACAAGACGCGCAACCAAAAATCGGCTGTGAACAAATGAGTTGGGTCCAGCCCTTGTAGGTAGCCTTCCAGAACTGGGTTTGCGGCGGCCAGCAGTATCAGGAAAATGATGCCCATTATGAAGGGAAGCAAGGCCGAAGATGCCTGACGACGAATGCCCTTGCCCATATCTGCCTCAGGCAAATCACGCAGCGCGGCCCAACTCAGCAACAAGTTTCCGATTGTAGGCAATCGCATTGCAACCCTAAAAAACAAGCGTTCGTTCAACGGCAATCCGTAGACCGACCACCCCACCAGCAAAACCAACCCGGCCAGACTAAATAACACCGACAAGAATTGCAGGTCGATGCACAACGGCAAATTGCACACTAGGGCAAAGCCCATGGCCCCGACCCACTCACGCCGATTGGTCCGAGGGGTCTTCAATGCCACTATTGCTGCCGAAAGGATCATCGCAAACAAGGCAAGAGAGATTCCAATCGGCTGGTGCCAGAACAGCCAATCTGCCAGTGTCACCAAAACGCCAAGCAAAGGTATCTTGTGCCGCATTCCAAGTGAGGAAAACAGCGATTTATCGCTTTGCGCCCGTGGGTTTGTTTGCGCGGATGTTGTCTCTGACATGCTTAGCCACCACGCATCTCGTTTAAGGCTATCCGGCACTCCGTGGATTATCAGCTCCTGCCTCATTACGCGCCTCCTGATTGCGGTTGTTCTTCCCATCAGGTTGACAGACGCAATTGCAGAGCTGGGGCGAGTCCTGAACAGGTTTTGAAAGGCTATTGTGCAGATTTTGCGCACACTTTTGACGAGTCCACCCAGTTGACCAAACGGTCAGACCCAGCGACGGTCGCGTGTCGACCACCAGATACAAACCAACAGTAGGACTTGAATAACCAGGCGTAAGTTCAGCTGCCATTCGGTAGCAAATGGGTAAAGCTCAGGGTTCAATGACATATGAATGTTGGCCGGGGTCACGGCCAATGTCAGTAAAATCAGACAATTCCCAGCGAGTTGGCGGGCCTGCGGCAATAGAATGCCAATCGCCCCCAGATTTCCAGAACTCCTGACACGTAAACCACCGCCAACGGCCAAGGAACATAAGGTGGCGTAATACTTAGGAAGAACTCTGAAACGACAAAATGCCCGATCCCGCCGCAAAAAAACCATAGGAAAACGAGCAAAAGACCCAAGTAATAAAATCTGACCATGTTCCCCTCAGACACGCAAGCGCATTGGTCGTCGGGAAACCGCCAGGCATTGAGGAACTCCAAGCTGAACCAAGTCGGTTTGAAGCCACGTCGTTGTAGGCTCAAGCTGTTTGCGACAATGGCACATGACCTATTTTCATCGATAAATATCCGCAACCGGAGGCCACAGTAAATTGAACACCGAAACCACTGATCAAACGACGCTTGGCAGAGCTTTTTATCGCATGAAAACCTGACTACCATGCTGCCAAAGCAACCACTACCGCGGGACTGACCAATGAAAGCCGTTCTCTACGAAAATTTCTCGCAGCCTCCTAAGCTGGTCACAATAAGCGACCCCTCACCGGATGCAGATGGTGTTGTGATCCGCGTTGAGGCGTCGGGCGTATGCCGCTCGGACTGGCACGGTTGGATGGGGCATGACGACGATATCGAATTGCCACATGTCCCCGGCCACGAACTGGCCGGCGTTGTGGAAGCCACAGGCGTAAACGTCAAGAAATGGAAACCAGGTGACAGGGTAACAGTCCCCTTTGTCGCAGGCTGCGGCTCTTGCCCGGAATGCTACGCGGGACATCAACAATTGTGTCTGGATCAACATCAACCCGGCTTTACGTACTGGGGCTCATTCGCCGAATATGTTGCGGTTCATCAGGCCGATCTAAACCTTGTTGCTTTGCCCGAGGGCATGGAATTTGCAACCGCGGCCAGTCTTGGTTGCCGCTTTGCGACGTCGTTTCGCGCTATTGTCGACCAAGGAAAAGTCGGCGCAGGTCAATGGGTCGCCATTCACGGGTGCGGCGGGGTCGGTCTGTCTGCCGTGATGATCGCCAGCGCGGTGGGCGCTCAGGTCATTGCCGTGGATATTGATGACCGAAAGCTTGACCTGGCTCGGAACCTGGGCGCGGTCACCACAATCAATGGCACCGGGACAGATGTCGCAGCAGAAGTTATCGAATTGACCCGTGGCGGTGCTAATGTCTCAGTTGACGCACTGGGACATCCGGCGACCTGCTTCAATTCCATCCAAAACCTACGACCCCGAGGGAAACATGTGCAGGTTGGGCTTATGCTGGGCGAACAAGCGCAACCTCAGGTGCCAATGGCAAAAGTTATCTCGAATGAGCTTGAAATCTTGGGCTCTCACGGAATGCAGGCCCATCGGTACGGCGCGATGTTGGATATGATCGCTTGTGGCAAGCTAGCGCCAGAAAAACTGGTAGGCGAAACGATCAATCTGTCTCAGGCACCGCAGGCCTTGATGGAAATGGATCGCTTTCAATCCATCGGCGCGACAGTCATCACTGATTTCGACCGTTAACGTGACTAGCTCTTGTCGTTAAAAACGGATTGTTATCACCAAGATTCTTGTGTGATCAGATAGATATAGGCCATAGTCTTGCTCAACCCGGTTACGAACGCAGTGGAACCGAGTGGGAGGAGTTTTGAAAGAAAGGCATTATACAGCCGCAAAATTGAATGCGGCGCTTCGGGTATTGGATCGCTATCAGATTCAATCTGATGGTGTTTTCGAACGAACAGATATCGACCGAACTCGCTTAAAAGACAAAGAGTATCGTGTCTCGCTGCGTCAGATCATCGATGTGCTGAATAATATCGCGCAGCAGCGCTGGCACCCCGAATTACCTTACGATATCGGAAGAAACCTCCACATCTCGGATTACGGGCTTTATGGATATGCTGTTCTAAGCAGCACAAGATACCGGGATACTGTAGATTTCGCGCAGAGGTTTCACTATCTTGCGGCGCCTACAGCCGAAATGTCCTTTGACTTTGATAAGGACAACCCCGGTTGGGAATTTGAACCGGTCTCGGTGATCGAACAATCGCCTGACTTCTATTCCTTTCTGACCAATCTGCAGGCCGGAATATTTGCCTCACTGCATCAGGACGTGATTGGTCAGGATTTCCAGTGCAATTTGCTTGAGTTGCGATACCCTAGGGACAGTTATTACACCATTCCGGCACACGCCGCAGATGTCATCAAATTCTCGGCTGAGAAGAACCGGTATAGTGTTCCTCCCAAATGGATGGACCAAAGATTGGAACTGGGAAACCGGATGACCTTTCAGCAAATCGTCCAGATTTGCGAAAAGGAGTTGTCCGAATTGCTCAGCCGCGATGAGGGGCGCGTGTCTGGAAAAGTTCGAAAAGCGCTTGTTCAAAGCCTCTCTTTTGGGGCCAATATGGAACTGATTTCACGTCAGATTGGATTGACTAGCCGAACCCTGCGCCGCCATCTGAAACGAGAAAACACGACGTTCAGCGATATCGTCGATTCCACGCGGTCTGAACTAGCACTTCGGTATCTTCGGGATACCGAACTCAGCATACAGGAAATCGCCTATGTGCTAGGTTTCTCAGATTCTGCCAGCTTCGTGCGCGCCTTCAGAAGGTGGACAGGAAAAACACCGAAACACTATAGGGTCGGTTTCTGAAGGCGGAATCTGACGCTACGTTGTCCTCGATTGTCAATCTTATGACCCGATGTGGGGTTTACGCACTGGGGTCGACTGGCAATATTTTCCACTAAGTCGAAACATCCGCGGATAAGTCTTTCTGTTGGGTATCGAGTTGCTACTGGCTAGGAGAGAGGCTGGGGCATCCGAGAAACGGCCGGAGGATAACTATGTCATTGCTACGAACAAAACCCCATCCAACAAATTGGTTTGGCTTTAAGGGTTTGTTCTTGCGAGCAAATACAGACCGGCGGGCGCAACTTGGTCTGAACCGGATCAGCTTACGCACTAATCCTCGCGCCACATATAACCCGCAAGAGAGCGGGTAAACTGGAAGGAAATCTATGCAGTTCGATTACGTCATAGTAGGTGGCGGCTCCGCCGGGTCGGTTCTTGCCGCACGCCTCAGCGAAGATCCGAAAGTTTCGGTTTGCCTGCTCGAAGCCGGCGGGGGTGGCAACGATATATTCGTACGTATGCCTATGGCAGTCGCAGCCATGGTCCCTAGCAAGCCGATAAAGATCAACAATTGGAGCTTTGAAACGGTCGAACAACCCGGCTTGAACGGACGCAAGGGCTATCAGCCGCGCGGGAAGTGTCTGGGCGGGTCCAGTGCGATCAATGCCATGCTTTATGTCCGCGGCCAACGAGAGGATTACGATGCTTGGGCCGATCTGGGCTGCGAAGGATGGGATTGGGACAGTGTGTTGCCCTATTTCCGAAAAGCCGAAAGCAATGAACGCGGCGTAGACGACATGCATGGCGGCAGCGGACCTCTGCAGGTGTGTGACCAGAAATCCATCCATGTTTTATCTGAAGCCTTTGTTGATGCCGCCACGCAGTTGCAACATCGCAGAACTCGCGACTTCAACACGGGCGACAACGAAGGGGTTGGATTTTACCAGGTCACACAGTTCTTTGACAAAGACAAAAACGGTGAACGCTGCTCGGCGGCCGCGGGCTATGTGTTTCCCAATGCCGACAGACCCAACCTTACGATTGTGACCCGCGCTCGTGCACGTCGCGTCACCTTTGAAGGGAAACGTGCTACAGGCGTGATTTATCAACACAAAGGCCAAGACGTTACGGTTAACGCAAAACATGAAGTCTTACTTTGTGGAGGGGCCTTTCAGTCGCCGCAACTGTTGCAACTGTCCGGGATCGGTAATGGTGCAGATCTGTCCAAGTTGGGCATTCAGGTCAGACATGATCTACCGGGCGTCGGCCAGAATTTGCAGGACCACCTGGACTTTATTCTTGGCTACAAGACCAATCGGCACGACAACCTTGGGATCAGTTTGAGAGGCGGTATCCACATCGTCCGCGAAATCCTGCGGTGGCGCAAAGACGGAGTTTCTCTTGCCGCGTCACCCGTTGCCGAAGCTGGCGCATTCTTAAAGACCGATCCGGCGCTGGACCGGCCGGATATTCAGTTTCACTTTGTGCCAGCCTTGCTCGATGACCACGGGCGCAAACAACATCTGGGACACGGCTACAGCTGTCACGTCTGCCAAGTACGACCCTACAGCCGCGGCTCGGTCTTTTTGCAAAGCACGAACGAGCTGGCTGCACCGGGTATTGATCCAGCTTTCCTGTCCGATCCTCGCGACATAAAAGTCATGGTCAAAGGCGCGAAGATGATGCGCGACGTCCTTGAGACAGAAACTATGACCCAACACCGCAAAAAAGAGATGTTCGGATCTGATAAATTGAGGACTGATGAGGATTGGGAAAACCACATCCGGTCTCGCGCAGACTCAATCTATCACCCCGTCGGCACGTGTAAAATGGGCGTGGATGAGATGTCGGTCGTTGACCCTGAACTACGCGTGCATGGGATTCAGGGGTTACGTGTAGTTGACGCTTCGGTCATGCCCAATCTGGTGTCCGGGAACACTAACGCCCCTACGATTATGATCGCCGAGCGCGCCTCGGATCTGATTAAGGCTGCCCGCGCAGCCTGATATCTGAGTCCAAAAGGCACTGGTCGAAACGCGGACCTGTGCCGGAACTCACTCGTGCATAATTCTAACGCTGAACCGAGACTTTCACGTCATAGGCCGTCTTGAATATCTCGGGCATTCGTGTTGGGCGACCGCTGCTCAGTTTGGTGCATACGTAGTGGGATTTTGCCCGCAGGATCGTTTTCATGTCTTGCAACCGAATCACCTGAAAAGACCGGCTGGCGCGCAACCGTTGGTCGTTGGCAGAGATCCAGTTGTAAACAACGATCTCATCTCCCAGAAAAGCAGACGCGATGTAGTCGATCTCGTGACGCGCGGCCGCCATGCCGCGGTCTAGCTCCAGGCAGGCACGTTCACCCAACCCCACGGCTCGTGTGTGCTCCCATACTGTCGCGTCCAGCCACTTCAAATAAACGGCATTGTTGACATGGTTAAAGCCATCGAGATCGTCTTTCGTTACGACAAAGCGTTTCCAAAACGCATCAGGACAATCTGACAAGGTCGACAGGTCTTGGTCGTGACGGGCATTCATGAAATAGCCTTTGCGTTCAAATAGGGTTCCAGACTTTTGTGGTAGAACACGTCAGGAAACAAGACCCAGTACCCGATAGTTTTGATACATCTTAGCTAAGCACCTACACGATGCCTTTACCCGCAGTCAAAACGCTGGTTACATCTCGATCACGCGCTGCAATTGCGCGTAGCGATCGCCCAGTTGATGGTCGATCATTACCAATCGTTTGGCATAATGTGATCCCGGGTATTCCCATGTCATTCCGATACCCCCATGCAACTGAATACTTTCTTCGGCAATCATGGTGCCTGCACGTCCAATGAGGTTTTTCGCCATGGCGACGTATTTTTCAGCTTGATCGGTTCCCAGCTTACTGGCCGCCAGAATAGCGATCGACCGACATTGTTCGATCTCGATTGCCATATCTACAGCGCGATGCTGCAACGCCTGAAAGCTGGCGATTGGGCGACCAAACTGTTTTCGCTGTTTCAAGTATTCCACAGTCATGTCTACAAGAACCTGCATAACGCCAACCGCCTCGGCACAGAGTGCCAGACGGCCCGCATCCAAACTCGCTTTGATGCTCTGGATTGCGTCTTCGACCAGACAGATGGCCGGAGTATTGTCCAAAATCAACTCGCCTGCACCGCCACCGTCAATCATGGCATAGTCGATGGTCTCGGGCGTCTCGACCAGAAACAGCCCGATTTCCGCTTCGACACGCGCTGCCACCAGTACGCCATCTGCGCCGGGCAAGCCGTACACCACAGATTTTCGACCGTTCAGAACCCAACCGTCATCAGACTTGTCAGCACTTGCCCGGATCAAAGAAAGACCATCAGCATCCGGCTCGAACACCGCAAAGGCGAACCTTCTGGTGCCCATGATCATCTCATCAACCAACGTCTGCGCCCCGCAATCGGCAGCGACACGCGCGCTCATCAACGCGGCCAGCATCGGCTCGGGGCACAGGCCCCGTCCCAGTTCCTCGAAAACGGTGGCTATATCGAAACCAGTGCCACCGAAACCGCCTTTGTCTTGGGCCACAAAAGCGGCGATCAGGCCCAGTTCTGACAATTCCTCCCATTTCTCAGCAGAATGGTACGGAGCGGACGCAGTCGCTGCGGTCCGGACTTTGAAATCATATTGGTCCGCCAAATAGCGGCGCACAGTATCGGACAGCATCTGGCGGTCTTCGGTCAGGTTGAAATCCATGTGTCAGCCTCCAAAAAGATCTTTGGCGATAATGTTGCGCTGAATCTCGTTTGACCCACCAAAGATCGAAAGCTTGCGGTTGTTGAAGTAACTGGCTGCAGCACGCGCTGCTTCTTCGGGCACGGACAGCACGTTCTCTGGCAACTCATCTGCAGGGAATGGGGCAGCCGCAGACCCAAGCGCTGAACGGGTCAAGCTTAGAATTCGTTGGCGGATCACGGTTCCCTTGATCTTGAGCATCGAGCTTTGTGTTCCGGATGCAGCACCTTCTTTGGCCGCCGACAGCATACGCAGGTTCATAATTCTCAGCGCCTCGAGGTCAATTTCGACCTCGGTCATTTCCGCCGCAAACAACGGATCCTGGGACAATGGCCTGCCCCCCCGAACAAGGGTTTGGGACAGCATTTTCAGCTTATCAAGGTCGCGGGTGGAAAACCCGACACCCGCAATATTTGTCCGCTCATGTGTCAGAAGGTATTTGGCGATGGTCCAACCTTTGTTTTCCTGACCGACCAGATTGGCCACGGGCACATGCACGTCCGTAAAGAACACCTCGTTCACCTCGTATCCGCCCTCCAACAATCGGATCGGACGCAGCTCAACCCCCGGTGTGTCCATATCGACCAGAACGAAGCTGATACCTTCCTGCGGTTTCCCTTCATTCGACGTCCGCACGAGGCAGAAAATCTTGTTGGCATACTGCCCCAGCGTCGTCCATGTTTTCTGCCCGTTGATTACATAGGCGTCACCTTCCCGCACAGCGCGAGTCTTGAGGCTTGCAAGGTCGGAGCCCGCGCCGGGCTCGGAATAGCCCTGACACCACCAATCCGAGCCATCCAGAATACGTGGTAAAATTTCAGCTTTTTGGGCTTCGGTTCCGAACTTGATCAGAACCGGCCCTAACATGTTCAGGCCGAAGGGAACCGTACGAGGGGCATTGGCCAGAGCGCATTCTTCCTCGAATATATGGCGCTCGACCGCACCCCACCCGGTGCCGCCATATTCCGAAGGCCACGTCGCAGCCAACCAGCCTTTTGTGTTCAGCTTCGCATGCCAATCTTCCATATCCGCCTTGCTTAAAGCTGCAGAATTACGGTTTTTTCGAACAAGATCATCAGACAGGTTATCATCCAGAAACGCGCGTACCTCTGCACGAAACGCTTCTTCTTCCGGGGTAAATCTCAGGTCCATGTTCACGCCCCTTTGTTAAGATCGCCGAAGGTTTTACCCGCTTCGGCCAGTTCGCGCAGCAGGTCTGGAACCTGCCAGTAAAAAGGGTCTTCTCGCGCGTATGCCTCAATGCGTTGCACCAGAACATCCAGCCCCGTCATATCGGCATATTGCAGAGGTCCACCCCATACGCGCGGAAAGCCGTAACCGAATAGAAATACAGCATCTACATCAATGGGACGCAGGGCTATTTTGTCCTCAACGACCCGAACGGCTTCGGACACCATTGCCGCCATGTATCGGTCGACAATTTCCTGATTGGTAAAGCTGCGCCGGGTGATCCCTTTGGCATCACGTTCAGCCTGCGCAAATTCGGCCACCGCTGGATTAACACTGCGGGTTTTGCCGTCGTACAAGTAGAACCCTTTGCCTGTCTTGCGTCCGAACCAACCCTGTTCGCAAATACGGTCGGCAATCTCGACATATCGCTCCTGCGACGGACGGAAGGCAGCTTTGCGTTTCCGCGTGGCCCATCCAATATCCAAACCAGCAAGATCCGAGACGGCGAAAGGTCCCATAGCGAAACCGAACTCTTCCAACGCAGTGTCTATTTGATCAAACGGCGCCCCATCAAGATGCATGTATGACGTTGATTTCAGGTAATGCGCCAGAATTCGGTTTCCGATAAACCCGTCACACACCTCGGCCCGAACCGCAATCTTTCGGAGTTTCTTCGCAAGTTTGAAACAGGTGGCGACCGTCTCGGGCGCGGTTTCTTTACCAACCACAATTTCAAGCAATCGCATGACATGAGCAGGTGAGAAAAAGTGCAAACCGATGACATTCTGAGGCCGCTTGGTCGTTGATGCGATTTCATTGACATCAAGATAGGAGGTATTGGTGGCAAGGATGGCACCGTGTTTGCAAACCTCATCAAGCTTTCCGAAAACCTCCTGCTTGACCTCCATGGATTCAAAAACGGCCTCGATCACAACGTCCGCATCTGCCAGCGCGGCCATATCCGTGGTACATGTCAATGCGGCCAAGGCCGTGTCCCTTTGTGCCTCGGTCAGTTTGCCGCGCTGGACGGCACCGGCAAGATTTTTGGTGATCGTATTGCGAGCGAAATCCACACGATCCTTTTCCATCTCAACCAGCGTAACGGGCATCCCGGCCAGAAGCATCGCCGTAGCAATGCCCGAGCCCATGGTACCACCCCCAATCACCCCGCCCGAGGTCAGCTCTCTTGCTTCGGCCTTGGCTTCGGGAATATGGGCAACTACCCTTTCCGCGAAGAAGGCATGCTTCAGCCCTTTGTGTGCGTTGCTACCCATCGCTTCCACGAAAAGCTCACGTTCAATCTTTAGACCTTCGGCGAGCGGTAGGTTACTTGCTTCAGCAGCCTTTAAGGCGCGTTCAGCGACCTCACCGGTGATCTTGCCGCGAAAGGCGTCGATTTCATCAGCACTTAGGCGATTGTCCTGATCGGCAGTTACGCGGGTTTTCAGGGTGCCGTCCAACACCTTTTGACCTGCAGCCAACGCTACCGCTTCGGGATCACCCTCTTGCAGACCATCCAGCAACCCTGCATCCAGTGCGACGTTTGCCGATACTGGTTTACCAGAAGTGATCATTGTAAGCGCCGTTTGCCCATCAACCAGGCGCGGCAGGCGTTGCGTTCCACCCGCGCCGGGCAACAGGCCGAGATTAACTTCCGGTAGGCCCAGTCGAAGACCCTTTATGCCGACCCGCGCGTGACAACTAAGCGCGATCTCAAGCCCTCCACCCAGTGTTGTTCCATGCAGAACGCATACAATAGGCTTGGCGCTGGCTTCCAGTATCTCACACACTTCGGGCAAAACCGGCTGTTTCGGCGGCTGGCCGAACTCGCGAATATCAGCACCGGCGACAAAAGTCCGCCCCGCAGCATAAAGTACTATAACGCGAACGGTTTCGTCCCCGACCAGATCACGGACTGCGTTCACCAGCCCGATACGCACACTATACCCCGCCGCGTTGACCGGCGGATTGTCGATTTTTACGAGCGCTAGGCCATTTTCTTTGCGTATTTCAACTGACGCCATGGGTTCCTCCTGATTTCACTCGCATACGCCAAGGCCTCCGTTGCCTTCGGTGCTGTCATCGCGAGCTGTCAGCCCTAAACTTCTGCTGCATTCTGTCAGCACCCACAAAACAAGTTTTGGAGTTTCGGCACCAGAGGGTTTCTCGTCAGTCACTGATTTAAGAAATGAAGAGCAGCGCGGCCAAAGGCACGAAAGAACCCGTGTTAATCGTGATCGGATTCAATACACCTTCAGTAGCTCCGGCGATCGCTGAAGCAGAGTAAGCAATTTTATCCGCGCAAAGCGCCTTGGGATAGTCCGGAAACAGGGCCTATAATCGTTCGATTTCATCCTTTTGCGGGCCAGTCAAAGAAGGGCCCGCAAACGTGAAACGGCTTCAAAAGCGCCAGCGTGCGCCCAAGACGACTGTGGACAGGTCATCAAACTCATCGGATGAGTCGTCATAGGCATAATCCTGGTACGAGAAGTAAGCTTCCATATTGTACTGGTCGATTTTTTGGACGACACCAATGCCCCAGACCTCAGAATCCGAACCATCCGCGTTAAAATCTGAGCCGTCCCAGTAATGAAGCCCGACACCGGTTTTGCCAAAGTTGAACCAGTCGCCCTCGTAGCCGATTTTGAGATAGTAAAAACTGGGATCTGCCGAGGCATCATCGTCCACATCCCTCTCACCGATGGCGACCGCGAAGCTTAAGCCGTTATCCAACAGAACCGAGGCCGATCCAACAACGTCCTCACGCTTTTCGCTTTCACTGCCGCCTGCACCGCTGTTGCCGGATCCACGTACCTGATAGGCTAGTCCGGCAGCAACTTCGACACCGTTGGCAAACGTGTTTCGGTAGTAGGCTGCAAAGTCATAATAGTCGCGGTCATCGTTGAAATCTTCTTCCAACACGTTCTGGCCATAAGACAGACTGAACGAAAACCCATTAAACGACGGCGTGTCATAGCGCACCCGTGTGCGCCGCGCGCCATCAAAGTTATCGGTTGTTCCCGAGACCGTCGGCCCACTCAGAATGCCGCCATCGTCACGGAACAGGAAGGATGCGTTTGAATCCGCGGTGAACGAATACAAGACCAGAGCAACCAGCGACAAATCCTGTTCGGCGACACCGTCAGCGGCCATGCTGCCCTGCCCGGCCGAGAAAGTGCCCCAGTCTCCCTCTAGGGACAAATCTACATGCCGAATGTCTTCGCGTGTCCAGCCGCTAAAGTCGTTGCCGTTCTGATCCGTTTCGGTCGAATTTGGCAAACCTAGTGCAGTTTCAAAGCGGAACCGGAACGTGTTGGCGCCATAGGGTTGCTCGAGCCGTAGTCCAACACGGCTGTTGGAGGCGTCAAAGTCGCGAACATTGGTTTCGGTCTCTTCTCCGTCATCAACCGAGATGATAGCGGGGTTCAACTGTCCATACAGCACAACAAATCCGCCCGAGTTGTTGTCGTACTTTAACTCGGCCGCAGCCGGCAGTGCAAAACCCAGAGCCAGAACGGCAGCCGAAGATATCAATCTGGTTTTCTGTGTCATCTGTCATTCCCTCATTTTTAAATATCGCAACGCACCGGATCATCTCTGCGTTTATTGTCCGGTCAGTGTCAGCAAAAGGTTCGCAGCGGATGTGCAGATATGTCTTGTCTGAATTTCGGCTCCTCCGTGTTTCAATGAAACACCGCGCCTGCTTCAGAACTCCACTCGTTGCCGAAGCCACAGAGTTCCTGATACAGGCAACAGCTTAAATTCCGTGGCCCATTGCGCTGCTCCTATGGGAATTTCCTCAGAGTCCCAACGGGCGACCGCATATTATATGCCTTCAAGTATTTACGTATTATGTTTTTTAGTTTCGTTTTGAGATAAGCTAACCCAAGCGCTTCCGGTGTGTCACGTGATTTTTCGACACGCCACGTCAGAGAAAATCGGACTTTGAAAACAGGCGACCGCTCGCCATGACCAGACATGCCCCCGAGCTAGGCAGCCGGGGGTTTTCGTGGCCCGCTTTTTCCGTGTAAACGCAAGACATGATCAGGAAGAATCCCGTCGGGACACACATACTATTGGACTATCATGGCGGGTCGAGGCTGACGGACTCCTCGTATCTAGAGAGCGCGCTGAAATCTGCGGCCCACGCTGCAGGGGCGAAAATCCTTTCAAGCAGCTTTCACACTTTCGGAGGCCATGGCGGCATTACGGGCGTTCTGTTGCTGGCTGAGTCTCACATCTCGATTCACACGTGGCCCGAGAAATCTTATGCCGCGATCGACATTTTTATGTGCGGGGGCACCTATCCCGAACGCGCCGTGGACTGCCTTGCAGAATTGCTGCACCCCGAGAGTGTGGACATCACTCGTATTCACCGAGGCGCCTTAACGGAACCAGAAATCCCACCCGTCCAAATAGTAGCCGACCAAAGCATGTGACTGCAGCGAATTCGGATCAGCCGCGATACGCGCGGTATCGGCTCCGAATACCTGCGTTGCACGCCAAACATCTTCATCAAGATATCGCAACCCCCCCGGCAACAAGATCTTTCGGCCTGACAAAGGCGCTGGCGAGGCCAACACAAACCCCCACTCACCGAAACTGGGCACGTAGCTGTGATAGGGCAAAACACTTAGCCCCTGCCCCGGTTGCTGAGGATTCCGGCTGGACTCGATCGTTCCAACAACGGACCAAAACGCCTGTCGGGCAAAAAAAGGTGAACCGGCTTGAGTCACAAGCATTCCTTGCGCGCTGAGGCGTTCGACCAGAATGGAATAGAATTGCCTAGTATACAGGCGTGACAAGCTTATGGATTTCGGGTCAGGCAAATCTACAATGATCACATCATAAATCTTGTGATCCTGTTCCAGGAATTTCCACGCATCATTGCTTAGGATAGTTACGCGAGGATCCCTTAATGCAAAATCATTCAAACTCGATAATGCAGGATGATCGCGAAACAACTCGGTGACTCGTGGATCAAGGTCCACCAAAGTGACATTGTGAACATCTGGGTAGCGGAGCACCTCTCTGACGGCCATTCCGTCCCCCCCGCCCAGAACCAGCACCTGAGCCCTGCGTGGTGCCAAAGCCATTGCAGGATGAACCAAAGGTTCGTGATACCGATGTTCGTCAAGGCTGTCGAATTGGATTGAGTGGTCCAGAAACAGCCGCACTCTGTCTCGATACTGCGTAACAGTAACCTGTTGATATGGGGTGTTTTCCGACAGGACTATGTCATCTTCAAACAACTCAGCCTCGGTTATGGAGACCAACCGTTCGGATTGCCATAGGCCCGCAACCGTTGCCAGCATGGCCAACGTCCAGACTGTGACTTGCCTGCGGGTCGCCAGCTCCCGAAACACCAGCAATGACAGCCCCGCCACCGCAAGATTTAACGCGCCGAATGCAAGACTTGCGGACATCAATCCCAAATGCGGAATAACCAACAACGGAAATGCCAGTGAGGCCACCAAAGCCCCCACGTAATCCACGCTCAACACGTTTTCGAAACGGAACTTTAGCGCCCCGATCTCCTCCAACACACGCGCGATCAAGGGCAATTCCATGCCCGACAAGATCCCGATCGCAACCAGTGCCGCGTACAAAGGCAAGGCCACCTGACCTATCCACGCGTAGTTCAGGAACAGAACCGGGGCCATGAAGCCACCGACAATGCCCAACAGAATTTGCGCCCAAACAAACCCCGAAAAAGCATGAGTAACAAAGCGCGACAGCCACGCGCCGACCCCCATTGCCGACAGGAAAATCCCGATAACCAGCGAGAACTGACGCACCGAGTCGCCCAGCAGATAACTGGAAAGAGTTGCGGCAATCAGCTCGTAGATCAGGCCAGCCACGGCCACCAGAAAGGTCGCCGCCAGCAACCAAACCGCCCGTGCCTGAACCGCCGGAGCGGGTGTCATGACAGGATGACAGCTGCGATGATAATTGAGACGGCCACGAATAGCAGACCGATCAGAATTGCCAGCGCAATGTTCTGGTCCTTCTCGATCTCGCGCACGATGGAAAACGGCGTCAGCCAGTCGATCACTTTCCAGACACCCCACATCAACGAGACACCAAGAACAGTGTAGAAGATGGTGCTTACAATCTCGGCGATCTGAATCGCTGCCAGATATTCCATTGGTTTTCCCTTATTTTACACGACCTGTTCGATAATATCCGCCGCCACTGCTACCGACGCGAACCGAAGTATCCAAATCCCGGCTCTCGGCGCCATAGCCGTGCCATGCGACGTACCCCACTGAAGCGATTGCGGTGGTTGAAATGACAATAAAAATCGCTCGGAACAGGTTCACGTTAATCCTCATCCACCCAATCGGTTCCGGACCAACGGGCGCGCTGGTGCAGCCATTTACGTCCGAATTGCAACAAGAACAACAACCCGAAGCCTCCGGCCAACGCAAGCGTCCACAAGCTGCTGGACAGACCGGAACGCACATTGATCATGAGCTGGTTGAAAGGATAACTCTGAACCGAGGATGCCCCCGGCCCGGTCCAGACCCCTTGGTCGGGCACGTCCACTGTTAGTGTGTAATCGCCTGTACGTTCTGGCCGAAACGACAGGTTGGCGCGTCTTGAGCCTTCGCTCCATGATCCGTCGGCGTCGCGGCCCGAATAATACTCGATGGTCCGGCCTGCGAGGAAGACAGGAGTGTCATCTGGATCCAGCAATTCCAGATCCAGATACGCCCAACTGTTGCGAACATCGGCCGAAAAAGAAATACGCGTAAGCTGACTGTCGGCTTCCAGCGGGAACGTGATTTCTGCGGGTAAATCCGCCCGCGTCAGGACATGCGCGCCCAGCACATCTTCACCCGTGCGGCTGGCAAAAACAAAGGACATGAAAAGGCAGATGATCGCAAACACGCACGAGGCAAACAGCACAAAGCCATAGTTCGGTCCGGCGACAAATGGCTCAAGCGGGTGAACGCGAAAAGGTTTCTGATCAAGCTGAACATCGAATGCGTCTTCGACTGTTTTTCTGGGGACATAAATCGAACGATAGCTCTCGCGTTCAGAGCCAGTCGTACAAAATCCCAGCATCGCCGCATCAGACATCGCTGAGATGGTTGTGGTTTGCTCGCCTATTTCTGGCCGCCACGTGAATTCACCTTCGACATAGGTGATCGAGCTTGTCGTCGTTTCGAAATAGACAAACCGCTCTCCATTTACGCGAACAATCGGCGGATATTCTGATATTTCCACTGCCCGCTCAGATATCCAACCTGGCCCACGGTGGCGTCGGGTAAACACCAAATGGCCAGCTTCCAGCGTTAGCCACGCATACCCATGTGTGGGTGAATAAAGCTGGTGATCAATCCAGGTGTAAAACCGCCCACCCCACCGTTCTGAGTGCTCGATCAACCCGATAATGGTGAAATCGACCCCATAAAGCGCACCGGTCATCCCGATCGAAAACGGTGTCTTGGGACGCGTAAGTCCCTTGAACTGCCTGAGAGTTCTGTAGTTGTCCTGCACGTCCAGTTCGCTACCGCAATAGGGGCAGATTTGTACCACGACACGACCGCCACCCAACACGTCCAGTCCCGCGCCGCAGCTCGTGCAGTTGATCGACAGTATCTCGGGGTTTCTGGTCATTACTGGCGCTCGACCTGTATGTCGAAAGGATCGTACCAGCGACCATAGAACCACGCGCCGGACTGATCCCAAAACTCACCGGACAGCAAAGCTTCGTCACCGGCAGACGCGTTTACGAATTGATAGGTTTCTCCCACGGTCAGAGCTTCGTCGAACTGCCCGCGCAACGCGATACATTCGGCACTTTCCACTTCTGTCACCGTAAATGCCGCCGAGTCGAAATATAATGTTTCGCCAGGTTTGAAGGGCGGTTGGCTCTTTGGCGCGTCGTCCGCCTGCAAACGGGTTTGCCGCACGACGTCACCCTCGTCGACCGAAATCCAGCAGGTTCCTCCGGCTTCATCCACACCGCAGAACTCATCCCAAAACCCGCGACCGTAAGAATATCGTGCGTGACCTAGAATTCGGGTCGAAGTCCGGCCCATCACCACCCGATCGCCAACCCCGAATAAGAGTGGTGCATCATGCATCACGCCTTGGTCACCCGCGACCGAGGCCGTTTCGTCGTTCAGCATCAGCGTGGTTCCGCAAGACGGACAAACAACGACCTTAATCAACGTCAATGAAATCGGGCAGTCCGTCCCGCAATTCGGACAGTTCAAATTCTCCATACCGTCAAGTTGCTTATGGGCTGCCAAAGCGCAAGAACAGTTTGACAGAGCAAGATGCCGAGTGTTGCTTTTTGATCAGGTCAAGAATGCAGAGCCGGAATTCTGCTCCAAAATCTGCTGCACCAAAGGATTTACAAACCGCCGTCGTAGAGTGACCGCGTAGAACGTTTCCTTGATCCGGGGATGCTCTTTGGCCTCTTTCAATCGACCCGAAGTCAGTTCGTCTGTCACAACGATAGGCGCCACAAGCGCAAGGCCAATATCTTCGCGCGCGAGCAGTCGCATCATCGCCATATCATCCACCTCGGCGGCGATCTGTGGACGAACCGATAACCGGCTGGCCAGCGCATCAAAGGCCGTTCGAACGCTGCTGTCAGTTGTCGGCAGAATAAACGGCTGTTTATGCAACAACTCGCGCAAAGGTGCATCAGGCTGCAACCGTGCCGGAGTGCCCACGATGCTAACCTCTTGCTCACCGATCGAGTGAATTTCGAAAGGGGTCAGACTATCATCAGGGGGAGGCCTGTTCATCAAGGCAAGGTCCAGATTGTGCGCCTCTAACCCCTCTAACAATTCGGTCGGGCTGCCCGATCTTAGGATCACCTCCACATCCATACGAGACAAGATGGGCCTTAAAAACCCAATCTGAAAGTTGCGTGACAGGGTCGCCAGCGACCCTACCCTAAGTGCCTTTCGGTTCTGAACTGTTCCCTCCATCGTGGCCACAAGCTCTTGCCCCGTGGCGAAAATCGCGTCTGCATGGTCCAGTGCGATGCGACCGGCCTCGGTCAATTGCAACTGTCGACCGCGGCGTTCAAACAAGGCGTGACCCAAACGTTTTTCCAGTTGTTTGATTTGCACAGAAAGAGCCGACTGAGACAGGTTCAGACGCTGCGCCGTGCGGGTCAGGTTACCGTCATGCGCAACGGCCCAAAAATATCGGAGATGGTGATAGTTCAATGGCATATTGTTCTATTTAATAGAACGTTATCTTGCAAACAATGAATTTTTATTGTCACAAATTCTGTCCTATCTGCCGCAAAAGGCCCTTTGGCCGCGACACAGAAGGAAATGAACTATGGCTTACGTTTTTTTGCCGCTTCTTGGCCCGCTCGTCTTACTTGGGGCAGCATGGTTTGCGTCGCGGCAACCGGGAAAACGACCGGGAAACATAGCAGGCCTGACTGAAGTTGCCGCATTCGCGGCCTTTGTTGCCTCGATCCTTGCAACTACATTTTTGGTGATAAACGGGCCCGGCACATCGGCATTGATCGGGATGTTCGGCATCGGGCTCTCGGTTCACCTGGATGCGGTGAGTTCCGTGATGCTGCTGCTAGTCAACTTCATCGGCTGGATCGTGATCCGCTATTCCAGAACTTACATGGATGGCGAAGACCACCAAGGTGCCTTCGCGGGCTGGATGTCAGTCACACTGGCGTCGGTTCTTCTATTGGTCATGTCCGGCAACCTTGTGCAGTTCTTCGTGGCTTGGGTCGCGACCAGCCTGGCATTGAACAAATTGCTGCTATTCTATCCGGAACGCGCCACCGCGCAGCGCGCAGCACGTAAAAAAGCCTTCGTTGCACGGCTAAGCGAGGCGACCTTGGCATTGGCTTTTGCGCTGATCGTTGTCGCCACCGGGACTACAGACATAAAAACGATCCTTTCGGTCGTAGAACCAAACTGGCTGACGATGTCCGCTGCCTTTCTGATTGCCGTGTCTGCTGTCCTGGCTTCAGCCCAGTTCCCGCTGCATGGATGGCTGACCGAGGTTATGGAGGCCCCAACGCCCGTTTCGGCCCTGCTGCATGCAGGTGTCATCAATGCTGGCGGTCTGCTGCTAATACGTTTCGCCGACGTAATGTTGCTTGCGCCGGGTGTGATGGCTTTGTTGGTCATGTTGGGAGGGTTCACCGCCTTGTTCGGCGGGTTGGTGATGCTGACTCAACCAGCAGTAAAGACATCGCTTGCATGGTCGACCATTGCCCAGATGGGCTTCATGGTCATGCAATGTGGCTTAGCGCTGTTCCCGCTGGCATTGCTGCACATTGTGGCCCATTCGCTGTATAAGGCACATGCGTTCCTAAGTGCAGGCGAAGCAGTGCGAAACGTCGCTGCAATTCGCCGCCCTGGACCGATTGCCGTCCCAAGCGCGCGTAACGTGTTGTTGTCTTTTGTGATCGCGATAGCAATCTACGGACTTGTTGGCATGGTCGTTGGGTTTGACGGAAAGTCGGTTCAGGCCATTGCACTGGGAGTCATCCTGATTTTCGGCGTCGCTTATCTCTTGGCCCAAGGGTTTGCCGATGCTGCCCCAAGGGCGTTGATGCAACGCACTGTCGCCTATGCTCTGGTCACTTCGGTAAGCTATTTCGCCCTGCAGGTCATAGCACAGAAACTGACTGCGGGAACCCTGCCAGCTACTCCGGCCCCCGGCCCCCTTGAATGGGCTTTGATTATCCTCGCATTGATCAGCTTTGGCTGTGTTGCCGTGGCACAGGCGACATTCCCGTTATGGGCCTCGCACCCAGCAGCGGCAGGACCAAGGGTTCACCTGACCAATGGTCTCTATGCAAATGCAGTTTTCGATAAGTTGCTGGACGGTTGGTCCAAGCGTTCGATCGTTTGAAAGGAACGTTCCTCATGTTTGCGAAACTTGAAACCTACCCCGCCCCTTTGTTGGAACTTGTGACCGAGGCCAACGACGCCTCCAAAGCGATCCCGCCCCTGTTCCCGCTTTCCTCTAGCGTTGCGGTGAACCCCTTTCTTGGCCAGATTGATGAGCCACTTTCTGTCACCGCGGCACGCCTTGCACGGGTTGCCGGAACACGGATCACCCCTGCTCGCGAATACTGGAAAGCCAAATTTGAGAGCGACGAAATCTCGCAAGAAGATGTGCGCGCCGCTGTGTCGGCGGTTGAAGGGCAATTTAACGCACCAAGCCTGCAAGACATACTGGACGCATTAGACACACCTCAGGACACGCCGCAGCCACTGGCAACCGTCGCCGAACTTGCTGCCGATGTTTCTGGTATTGATTGGCCTGGCTTGATCGAGGATCGCATCGGCGCCTGGGCTGCGGGTCATTTTGATCAGGGTCAGGCGCTCTGGCAGCAAGCCGATACAGGCGGCGTATTCCAGTCGTGGCGGGAATTCGCCACGCGTGACCTGACGCCTGAAATCCACGGTGTGAAAGGCTTTTGCGCCTTTGTCACTCGAACCAACAGGTCGCATTGGCGCGCCATAGGACGGGCGTCCGAGCGGTTGGGCGTCGACACTGAGGCCGCCAAAACGACGTTCCATCGCTGGTTGATAACCTTGGGAGGTTGGGCGCAGTACGGCCGGTATCATTTGTGGCAGGCCGAATTGGACGGACGCCCGGACAGCACTGTGGCCGAGTTGCTGGCCGTTCGCATGGTGTTTGATGAGGCGCTATATGACCTCTACCAAGACCAAATCGCCGCCCGTTGGGCCGAGGTCGTAGCCAAGCACCGCACACCCGTCACGCCGTCCAAGTCCGAGGTTATCAACGCTGTCCTGCAGGATGCAGCTGAACGCGCACAACAACGCGCTTTGGCTATTAAACTGAAAAAAAGCGAACCCGTCGCCTCCAATGGACGCCCTGACATACAGGCAGCGTTCTGCATCGACGTCCGCTCTGAGGTTTTCCGCAGGGCGCTCGAAGCGCAGGATGCCAAAATCGAAACCATCGGCTTTGCCGGGTTCTTCGGTTTGGCCAGCGCACACAAGGCCGCAGGGTCGGACGTGACCGAGTTCAGGGGTCCGGTTCTATTGAAAGCCGGGGCAACCTCGGAAGCTGTTGAACCTGTCAAAGCGGACCTGAACCGCCGCTACACGGCGCGGGCTAAACGCGCATGGGGCCGGTTCAAGCTGGCCGCCGTGTCGTCCTTTGCCTTTGTCGAGGCCACCGGCCCGGTTTATGCCGGTAAAATTGTGCGGGATTCGCTTGGTCTGCGTGACAAGGCCAAACCAGAACCGGCGCCAAAACTGGACCCTTACCTAAGCTTTGAAACGCGGGTCGGTATGGCCAAGTCTGTTTTGTCGGCGATGTCGCTGACCCATAACTTCGCACGAATTGTCATGTTGGCGGGCCACGGGGCCGACGTCACAAACAACCCCCATGAAAGCGCATTGCAATGTGGGGCCTGTGGTGGCTACGCCGGAGATGTGAACGCTCGCCTTTTGGCTGGGCTGTTGAATGATCCAGACATTCGAAGCGGTCTTCAGGCTCAAGGGATAGATATACCCGAAGACACCATGTTCTTACCTGCGTTGCATCACACGACGACTGATATGGTCACTTTGTTCGAACAGGATTTACCATCAGGCACCGCAGCGGCAGAGATTGCGCAGCTCAAAACCTGGTTGGATGCCGCAGGGGATCTGTCCCGCGCAGAACGCGCGCAACGCCTGCCGCGTGCAAACGAGTCTGCAGCAGTTCTGCATCGTGCACGTGATTGGGCTGAAACACGGCCCGAATGGGGTCTTGCCGGGTGTCGTGCGTTTGTCGCCGCTCCACGTGACCGGACCAATGGCGCGGACTTGTCCGGGCGGGCATTTCTGCACAACTACAACTGGCGACAGGATGATGGGTTTGGCGTCCTTGAATTGATCATGACTGCTCCGGTTGTCGTGGCCAGCTGGATCAGCTTGCAATATTACGGTTCGACCGTTGCGCCCGACTTGTTCGGAGGAGGCAACAAGCTTCTGCACAATGTGGTTGGCGGGATAGGCGTGCTGGAAGGCAATAACGGCGCCCCCAGGCCGGGCTTGCCATGGCAGTCCGTGCATGATGGCAACGGATTCCAGCATGATCCTCTGCGCTTGACGGTGGTCATCGAAGCCCCGCGCGAGGCGATGTCAAACATCTTGGCACGTCACCCTGACGTCAAAGCGCTTTTTGACAATGGGTGGCTTCACCTGATCGCCATGGATGACAGCGGACAACTGGCTTGGAGATACGACGGCGACCTTGAGTGGTCCCCAATCCGCGAAATTCCAGACACCTCAGGCGCAATTGCAGCAGAATAAGAACAGAGCAGCAAGACACAGTAATTTTGGCGGTTAGGTCCATTTGAAATTGGACTTAGCCAGCCTATCTATCTTGCCTGGCTTGAAACAAGACTGCGAGGGCAAAGAGGCTAAATATCCAGAATATTCTTGGCCAGTCTCTGCCGGTTTCCCCTTTTACCTGCATTGTTTCCCTTGCACCTTGCTCGCTTAAGGTTTCTGGTGCGGGTAAATATTTGCAAGAGGTTCCAATGCCCCAAACATCCGATACCAACCGTCGTATCGTTCTTGCTGAACGCCCTGTTGGTCAGCCCGACGAAAACACGCTTCGGCTTGAAACCACAGATATCCCGTCACCGGGCGCTGATGAGATGCTAGTGCGAACGGTCTTTATGTCGCTCGACCCCTACATGCGCGGCCGCATGAACGACGCAAAATCCTATGCCGAGCCTGTCGAAATTGGCGGCGTCATGACCGCTCAGGTTGTGGCTCAAGTGATCGAGTCGAACCTGGATGGGTACGAGGCCGGTGACTATGTCTTGAATATGAGCGGCTGGCAGGACTACGCGATATCGAACGGAGAACAGGTGGTCAATCTGGGCAAAACACCAGACAATCCATCCTGGGCTTTGGGTATTTTGGGAATGCCCGGCTACACGGCCTATGCGGGTTTGTTGAAAATTGGCGAGCCCAAGCCCGGTGAGACCGTCGTTGTTGCAGCGGCTGCGGGACCGGTCGGGGCAACTGTGGGACAGATCGCCAAGCTTAAAGGATGTCGCGTCGTCGGCATCGCAGGCGGGCCGGAAAAATGTGCGCATGTTGTCCAGAACCTTGGCTTTGACGCCTGTATAGACCACAGATCCGACGATCTGGCTGCTCAACTGCGCGATGCATGCCCAGATGGCATCGACGTCTATTTCGAGAATGTTGGCGGTAAGGTGCTTTATGCAGTTCTGCCGTTGCTAAACCCGTTTGCGCGGGTCCCTGTCTGCGGAATCGTAGCCTGGTACAACCTGCCCGGTTTGCCGGAAGGGCCGGATATGGGCCCTGCGATCTTGGGCACCTTGCTGCGGATGAAAGTCAAAATGCAGGGGTTCATCATTTTCGACAATTTCGGCCCCGAGGTTTATCAGGAATTTGTACGAGACATGACAGGCTGGCTTAACGACGGCTCGGTATCGTACAAAGAACACGTAGTGGATGGGCTGGAAAACGCGCCAGAGGCCTTCAATCAACTACTCGCTGGGGGTAATTTCGGCAAAATGGTCGTGAAAGTCGGCTGATTGGCATTCGAAAGCAGGCGTTGCGCCTTTGATGCGCAACGCCAGTAAACATTCGGCGAATTGTCGGCCGATCGCTGTTTTGGCCGCTCACGTTTCCGCCAGTCGATATGGCATCAACCTAACAGATGCGTGAATTTTCGGGCGTTTAGCAAAGCAACCTTTGCGCTTGGCAAATTCTCAATCCAATACTGATTTACCGGTCATTATTGTGGAGATGTGATGCGGATAAGTGTAGGCATCGCTGTATCTATCCTGGTCGCCCTGTCCATTGGCGTGTCAACTTTTATTGTTCATACGCTTTGGTGGACAACGGCACGGGACAACAGCCGTATGCTGGCTGCTGAAATCAACACTCAGATCGCCAATACCGTCCGGATCGAGGTCGGCGCGACGCTCAGCTCGGCCGAAGCGGCCTGGGCCGCAGTGCGCACCATTTTCGTGCAGAATGTCATCGCCACGCGCCAGGCAGACAAGCGAGAATTCGTATTCCTGTCGCAACTACAAGCGCAGCCCAATATCTCGTGGATATTCTTCGGCTGGCCCGACGGCAATTTCTTCGCCTCGCACCGCCTTGGGGATGGCGGTCTTGAGATGGTCGAAATCGATAGGAACATCCGTGATCGGCAGTTGCGAACCGACCAATACATTTTCATTCCAGGTGACATCCAGTTCGAAGAGCGAAAATTCCGGGAAACAGAATATGATCCACGCGACCACGCCTGGTTCAATAACTTTATGAGCCTGAACTCATCGGGATGGATCGAAGCGCGGGATCTGCCAGGAAGTGAAAAAACGGTCTATGCTTATGCCGGTCCCATTGACGTCAACCGCGGGCGACAGGGTGTTCTAGCGGTCGCAATCGAAACCGACCGTTTGTCGCGGTTCCTTGCGACCTTACATCCGGGCGAGTTCGGAGCAGCCTATATTCTGGATGCTGATGGCAAGGTGATCGCCGTTCCCGACGCCATGGCGGATGAAACGACACCCGCCCGAATGGGCGAAGGCGAGTTGTACGAGGCCGCCATGATATCGGGCGAACGGCTTTTGGGTGACCCTGCCAAAAATCCTGCCGGCGGGGCAACGACCCGGGTTGTAATAGACGGCGTTCCCTATGCAGTTGCCCTGACCTCGTTGGGATTTTATGGCTGGCGCGTTGCTACCGTAATACCGGAATCCGCATTCCTGTCTGGGATCGACAAAACTCTGATCAACCTTCTTTATATTCTGATTGGGGTAGTCGTTTTCGCCACCGGGTTAGCCATCTGGCTGGTCCGTAGGGTTGTGGCGAACCCTTTGGCGCGGATCGCCGAAGACCTTAACAAGATCGAACGTTTCGATGTTGAGCGTTTTTCACGCAGGCCCTCAAAGCTGTCAGAACTGGCCAACCTGTCTGCGGCAACGGCCAGTATGGCTGCGGGTCTGTCAGCGTTCCGAAAATATGTACCAACCGATTTGGTTCGCATGCTGGTTGCCGAAGGCATCAAAACGCAGCCGGGCGGTGATATGAAGCAAATCTCGGTTTTGTTTTGCGATGTGACTGGCTTTACCGGACTGTCCGAGAAACTGGGCCCAGGAATTGTTCAGTTGATGGAACCGTTCTTCACCGCCGCTTCGGCCGCGATTGCAAGGCATGACGGCACTATCGACAAGTTCATGGGTGATGCAGTGATGGCCTTTTGGGGGGCACCACGTCAGGATAAAAACCACGCGGAAAACGCCTGTCGTGCGGCGCTGGATCTTGTCAAAACTGTCGACGCGGCAGGCATCAAGGACAGTCAGGGTATTCCTCTGCGGCTACGGATCGGGGTGAACAGCGGCGAGGCGCTTGTGGGGAACATAGGATCCGAACAGCGCCTGAACTATACGGCGATCGGCGATGTGGTGAATGTCGCAAGCCGACTGGAAGGCGCGAACAAAGTCTACGGCACCCTTATCCTGATCGGCCCAGAGACCCGACGCGAAGCCGGCGATTCTGTAATTGTGCGCGAATTGGATACGCTCACGGTGTTCGGCCGCAGCGAAGAGCTTGTGGTTTATGAACTGATTGCAATGACCGAAGGATACAACCCCTCACGCGATTGGATCGAGGCATATGAACGCGGCCTAACGCTTTATCGCGCCGGGCAATTCGAAAATGCCCTGTCAGAATTTGAAACCGCTGACCAAATCCGTGGCGGGGACCTTGCCTCGCTCGCGATGGCCGACAAAATGCGAGAACTTCTGGCAAGCCCACCCGCTGAGGGATGGAAGCCCGTAACCATCACTGAAAAATCCTAAATAAGTCAGCTGGTTCTACAGAAGCTGCAAAAAACAGCACATTTTCCTTTATTGACTGGTGTTCAAAATAAACGAAATCCGATAGTCAGAGCGCCAAAAGATTGTAAGACAGAAAAACAGCCCCGTGTTCGACCTACCCGCGCAGCGCGCGCATCTCTCAGAAAAATATGACCTGACCCCGTCGCCCGAGCTTGCCGCAAGCATGAGCGATATATACGACCGCATGTCGCGTGTGGTCTCACCGGCGGATTGGGCGATTTATGCGCCATATGTAAAGGCGATCAATGAACTCAAGGTAAACCGCAACGCGGTCATCTTGGGACACAACTACATGACGCCCGAGATCTACCACGGTATTTCCGATTTCGGCGGTGACAGCCTTCAACTGGCGATCAAGGCCACCGAGGTCGAGGCCGAGGTGATCGTTCAATGCGGCGTTCATTTCATGGCCGAAACGTCCAAAATTCTCAGCCCCGAAAAAACGGTTCTGATGCCGGATATGGAGGCAGGCTGCTCTTTGGCGGAATCGATCACCGCCGAAGGCATCGCGGAAATGCGCCGCCGATATCCCGGTGCACCGGTTGTGTCCTATGTGAACACAACAGCCGAGGTAAAGGCAGCCTCAGACATCTGTTGCACCTCGTCGAATGCGGCACAAATCGTGGCAGCACAGGACAGTGAGACCGTCATCATGACGCCCGACCAGTATCTGGCGCAGAACGTGGCACGCGAAGTTCCGCAGAAAAACGTCGTGTGGTGGGAGGGCTCGTGCATCGTTCACGAGCAATATTCGGCCAGTGACCTGCGCGACTTTCGCGAATGGAACCCCGGAACCCGCTTGATCGCGCATCCCGAATGCCCGCCGGACGTGGTGGCCGAGGCCGATTTCTCGGGTTCAACCAGCGGCATCATCAAATATGTCACGGACGAAAAACCAGAGAAAGCGCTGCTGATCACCGAATGTTCGATGGCGTCCAACATCGCGGACGAACTGCCCGAAGTCGAATTTGTCGGCCCATGCAACATGTGCCCCTACATGAAGAAAATCACGCTGGAAAAAGTGCTGTTCGCGCTGGACACAATGACCGGTCAAGTCGAGGTTGACGTCCAGGTCGCCGAAAAGGCACGTCTTTCAGTTCAGCGTATGATCGACCTGTCGCGCCAGTTGGGCATTTGACACAGCAGATGCAAACCATCGAAACATCGCGAGTGGTTATCATTGGCGCTGGTTTGGCCGCCGTGTATGCGGCTCTCAAGCTGGCGCCCTGCCCGGTCGTGATGATTTCGCCTGAACCGCTGGGCTCTGGCGCAAGCTCAGCCTGGGCGCAGGGTGGCATCGCAGCCGCCATGGCGCGGACAGACAGCCCAAAGGCCCATGCGGACGACACGATGCGCGCGGGTGCGGGCTCGGTTTTACGCGAAGTGGCCGAGTTTGTGGCGCAAGCTGCGCCAGAGCATATCCTCGACCTTTCTGCGCTTGGCACTGGATTCGACCGTACTGCAAGCGGCGAGTTTGTTCAGTCGCGTGAGGCCGCTCACTCCACTGCTCGGGTTGTGCGGGTCAAAGGTGATCAGGCCGGGGCCGAGATTATGCGCGCGTTAATCAAAGCCCTGCGCGAGACACCTTCAATCCAGGTTATCGAGGGCGCGCAGGCCGTGGCGCTGGAAAGCGACGGCGCGCAAGTAACAGGCGTCTACCTTACAGGTGCGCTTGGGTCTGGCCCGGCGCAGCTGCTGCTGCGCGGGGCCGCTTATCTTTTGGCAACGGGTGGATCTTCGGGCCTTTATACGCAAACCACCAACCCAACGCGCATTCGCGGGCAAGGGATTGGTATGGCTGCCCGTGCTGGTGCGCGCATCGCGGACTCAGAATTTGTACAGTTCCATCCCACCGCAATCGACGTAGACTCTGACCCCACCCCGTTGGCAACCGAAGCACTGCGCGGCGAGGGGGCCGTTCTTGTCGACAAGAACGGGCATCGGTTCATGCCCGATTTCCACCCCGATGCCGAGCTTGCCCCCAGAGATACGGTTGCGCGGGCCGTTTATCTGCAAGCCAAAGCTGGCATGCGGCCAGCGCTGGACACGCGGGGCGCGATCGGTGCCGATATCAGCATTTTTTTTCCCGGTGTAACACGCGCCTGTATGCGTCATGGCGTTGACCCAACACGGGACCCCATCCCTGTGACCGCGTCAGCGCATTACCATATGGGCGGCGTAGAAACAGATTTGTTTGGGCGAAGTTCGTTGGCCGGGCTCTGGGCCTGTGGCGAGGCGGCGTCCACCGGGTTACATGGCGCCAACCGGTTGGCATCAAACGGGTTGCTTGAAGCTTTGGTGTTTGCCCGATCCTGTGCCCGGGACATTGCGGGCCAAATAACCGTGAAGAGCGCACCCGAAGTCGAAATCCGTTTGTCACCCGGCACAACTGACAATGAGCACGATTTGATGCTGTTGCGCCGCATAATGACGGAACATGTCGGCGTGGTAAGGGAAGAAGCTGGCCTGAGCCAAGCCCTATCTGGAATTGCCGCGCTTGAGGCCCAGCACTTTGGGTCAGACCAGTTTCTCAACATGACCGCTACGGCCACCCTGATCGCCGCCGCCGCGCTGCAACGCCGCGAAAGTCGCGGCGCGCATTACCGGTCCGATTTCCCCGATCCAAATCGTGGCCCCGGTCAACGATCCAGCCTGACACTGACACAGGCACTCAACTTGCGAGATCGCATAGCAAAGGACGCAGCATGACCCACCCCGCTTTGCCAGACATGATCCTGGAACCTCTGGTCCGGTCCGCGCTGACTGAAGATATGGGTACCTGTGGCGATATCACCACTCAGACAGTGATCCCTGCGGACGTCACCTATTCCGCACGGTTGGAGGCACGTGAAAATGCTGTGGTTTCAGGGATGCAAGTGGCTGCGCTGGCGTTCCGTCTGGTCGATCCCTCGTTGCTCATCACAACCTACACCGAAGATGGCCAGAGCTGCGCCAAGGGCGACACACTGATGAAAATCCAAGGCCGAGCCACCTCAATCCTGTCGGCAGAGCGCGTGGCGTTGAATTTCGCCCAGCGGATGATGGGTGTTGCAACGGCCACTTCGGAATTAGTGGCTGAAACCAAAGGCACCAAGGCGCGTATCACCTGCACGCGAAAAACGACACCCGGGCTACGTCTGGTGGAAAAGCAGGCCGTGCTGCACGGCGGCGGTTTCAACCATCGCTTCTCGCTATCGGATGCAATTCTGATCAAGGACAATCATATCGCAGCCGCTGGCGGTGTGCGGGCTGTGCTTGATGCAACAAAAGCCCGCGCGTCGCATATGATGAAAGTCGAAATCGAGGTCGATACGCTGGAGCAACTGTCCGAGGTGATCCAGGTCGGCGGTGCTGACGTCGTGCTACTTGACAACATGCCGCCAGACGTTCTGACGAAGGCAGTCAAGTTGGTGGACGGCCGATTGGTGACCGAGGCATCGGGCAATATCAGCAAGGCTACAGTTGCGGCGGTAGCCGCGACAGGGGTTGATTACATCTCGTCCGGTGCTTTGACGCACTCTTACCGATCGATTGACATCGGGCTGGACTTCTGAGCCGTTCGACGCCCCAAAGCTACCAAAAATTGTTTTTCGGCGCGCGCAAAGTCAGCCACATTCGTCGCGCTGACCCCGGATCAAGGGACCGTCATTAACCGTTCGAAACGGCGATTCACGCCGACTCAAATACGCTTGGAATACGGAAGATTCTTAACGAACACGCCACCCGTTTTGCATGTAAAACGGTCGGTCAAGCGACCTGCAATCGTGGAAATGGCAGAGCTGATGGGTCCGCAGAGAGTCTTATAAACTGTTATTTTTAAACACTTTATTTGCGCCTCATCCTACCTTCAAATTCAAATTCAAAAATACCTCTTGACGCTCTGTAGACCTACGTGGTTTCGTATATAAAACCGTTTTGCGGTAAATCGTTAAGATCAACGAAGGGAGGCGTTGTGATGGCGAAGCAAGAATCTGCTCTGCGCGCACAACAAGGAACGGAAAGCCAGGTTACGGTTTCCCTCAATGGCATCGGTATGTCGTTTTCTGGTGTATCCGTTCTAAGGGATGTCGACCTGGTCATTGACGGTGGTGAAATTCACACGCTGATGGGCGAAAACGGTGCGGGCAAAAGTACGCTGGTGAAGATCATCAGCGGCGTGCAAAAACCGACATTCGGGACATTTCAGATCGACGGCGAAACCGTGGAATTCGATGCGCCAAGGGACGCTGAAAAGCATGGTATCGTCATCATGCATCAGGAACTCAGCCTGATCCCGGAAATGACCGTGGCTGAAAATGTTCTGCTGGGCCACGAGCCCCGGAAATTTGGGACGTTCATCGACCGCAAAGCGCTGCGGGAAAAGGCCAGCAAAGCGTTGGCCCGCTTTGGCTTCACTCTGGATATCGACACGCCGGTCAAAGATTTGCGTGTTGGCGAGCAGCAGTTGGTAGAAATCGCCCGTGCACTGCTGATGAATGCGCGCCTTCTGATTATGGATGAGCCGACCTCAGCTTTGTCGCAAGCCGAAGCTGATATTCTCATGGAAGTCGTCCGCGATCTGGCGCTACAGGGTGTTGCGGTTGTCTATATCTCGCACCGGATGGACGAAGTGTTCGAGATTTCTGACCGCGTTACAGTTCTGCGCGATGGCAATCTGATCGGGACCCGGCTGGCCTCGGAAACCACTTCCGCCGAACTGATCAACATGATGGTTGGACGCACGGTTGAAATCAATCCGGTCGAACGCCATACACCGGCGACCGACGAAACCGTTCTGCAGGTGGCAAACCTGTCCGCCTGGGAAGGCAAGCGCAAAGTTCTGGATGATGTATCCTTCGAGCTTAAGCGCGGAGAGGTTCTTGGGGTCGGCGGCCTGTTGGGCGCAGGCCGGACCGAACTGTTGGAAACTCTGTTCGGCGCGCGTGGCGCCAGCTATCAGGGCGAAATCACACTTGAAGGCAAGAAACTAAGACCAATCAAACCCCAGGACGGGGTGCGCAACGGGCTGGCTTTGATCACAGAAGACCGTAAAGGCAACGGCTTGATCCTTGACCGCTCGATTGCGTCCAATGTTGCTTTGCCGCTGATGCCGCTGCAATCGCGTTTTGGTAGGTTTTCCGAAGCTGAACAACGCAAGCAGGCTCTGACCGCGATTGAGACCTTGAAGGTCGCCGCAACCGGGCCCGAACATCCGGTCGGCAAACTCAGCGGCGGTAACCAGCAAAAGGTCGTGCTGGGCAAATGGCTTGCGACGCAACCGCAAGTATTGCTTTTGGACGAACCCACTCGTGGCATCGATATCGGTGCCAAAGACGAAATCTACGATCTGGTTGGACGACTGGCGGATCAGGGCATCTCGGTGCTGTTTGCCAGCTCGGAACTGTCCGAATTCATCGCTGTCTGCGACCGCATGATCGTTTTGTGTGAAGGCCAGTTGGCCGGTGAGCTTTCGCGCGATGAGATGACCGTTGATTCAATCAAGGCCCTGGCGATGCAGTTCCGCTGACTGCACACACCGTTAGAACTGGCCCAACCAGAGAAAAGACATGACCGTTATGGAACCCAATAGCCCGACAGTGAAACCCGAACGCCCCAGCGCGGCGACGTTAATGCGCCTTTTGGGCAAGACCAAACTATATTGGGGCCTGTTCGCTCTGATCCTGTTTGGGGCGTTGACCTCGCCGTTGTCGTCCAAAGGCAACAACATCTTTCTGTCGTTGGGCAACCTGACCGACATTCTACGTCAGGTTTCGGTTACAGGGATTGTCGCCGTGGGCATGACCATGGTGATTTTTATTGCCGGAATCGACTTGTCCGTGGGCTCGGTCATGGCGCTGGGAACCGTGATCTGCGCAATGCTGCTGACGCAGGAAGGCTGGACGGCTGCCAGCTATTTCGGGGTTCCGGCCACGGGGATCGTACTATTCGTCTGTATCGCAGCGCTGATCTATTTCGTGCAAAACAACCTGAGCCGCAGCTCGGACAACCCGACAGACAGCGCGCCCTCGCGGATGCTGAGCCGTCTGGTCGCCGCCGCCATTGCCATCGGTGTAATGGTCTGGCTGGCCGGTCAGGTGATGCCTAAATTCGGCGTTTTGGCAGTGCTGATCGTGGTGCCCTGCATTGGTGCCGTGATGGGCACGGTGAACGGCGCGCTGATCGTATATGGCCGTCTGCAGCCCTTTATTGTGACGCTGGCGATGATGGTGGGCGCGCTGGGTCTGGCCCGCGTGATCGCCGGGCAGGATACGGCCGTGTATCCGGTCTATACTGGGTCGAATGCGACCGAAAATTTTGAAGTGCTGCGTGAACTGTTGTGGGGCGTCGTCCCTGTACCGGGCCTGTTCTTTCTGGGTGTGTTGCTGGTATTCTTCCTCGTCACACGCTTCACCACCTTCGGCAGCTATCTGATGGCCATCGGTGGCAATGAAGAGGCCGCGCGTCTGGCGGGCATCAATGTGGGCCGCAACAAGATCATCACCTATGCGCTGGCGGGTGGTCTGTCCGCGCTGGCCGGGGTGCTCTATGTGGCGCAGTTCCGTCAGGGTAAACCAGATGCGGGTCTTGGCTTGGAACTGGATGCAATTGCGGCCGTTGTCATCGGCGGTACCAGCCTGATGGGTGGGCGCGGCGCAATCATGGGAACGTTCGTTGGGGTACTGATCTTTGGTTTCCTCAGCAATATCCTGCAATTGAACAACATCGACAGTAACACGCAGCTGGTGCTGAAGGGCATCATCATCGTGGTCGCCGTCCTGCTTCAGGAAGGGCGATTTGAAGAGATCTTTGTCATGGCGAAAGAGCGCCTGGGCAGAGGGAGGAGGCTCTGACCTGAAGGTCTTGGTGGACAATAGGTCAGAGCAATCAGAACGCGGGAACATTGGAGAAACCCGCATCATGACTAAGGAGTAGACTATGAAAAGAAGAACATTTGGCAAGGGCCTGATGGCCGCCACCGCGCTCGTAACCTCGTTTTCGGCATCCATGGTACTGGCCGCTGACAACTATGTGATAGGTTTCTCGCAAGTTACGACGGTTGAACCCTGGCGCGTCCAGTTCAACAAAGACCTGCGCGCCGAAGCGGACCTGCACGACAATGTCGAGCTGATCATCGCAGACGCCAACGACCGCACGGAAAAGCAGGTTGCAGACGTTGAAAACTTCATCCGTCAGGAAGTCGACGCGATCCTGATCTCGCCGAAAGAATCCGCTGGCCTGACCGGCGTGGTCGAGCAGGCAACCGACGCGGGTATCCCCGTCTTTGTTCTGGACCGTAACGTCGACACCGACAAATTCGTTCAGTGGGTTGGCGGCGACAACGAACTGATCGGTCGTGAAGCTGGTAAATTCGCGGTTGAGCAGTTGGGCGGTGCAGGTAGCGCCAAAGGCACCATCGTTGAAATCTGGGGTGGTCTGGGTACGCAAGCCGCACATGACCGTGCCAACGGTTTCCACGAAGCCTTTGAAGGCGAAGACGGCGTAACCTTCCTGCTGGATCAGCAGTCGGGCGACTGGAAGCAGGATCAGGCATATGACATCATGTCGACCGCCCTGCGCAACTACGAAGACATCTCAATGGTTTATGGTCACAACGACCCCATGGCCTATGGCGCATATCTGGCCGCCAAAGATGCTGGTCGTGCGGACGACATCATCTTCATCGGTGTTGACGCTCTGCCCGGCGAAGGCGTGACCTGGGTTGCAAACGGCGAACTGTCGGCCACCTTCCTGTACCCGACCCCCGGTGCAGAAGGCCTGCGTCAGGCACTGAAGCACTTGAAAGGTGAAGAAGTACCGAAATCGGTTGTTATGGGCACCGAAGCGATCACCTCTGAGAACGCTGGTGAAGTCCTGAAAAAGAACGGTCTATAAAAGACTGTTCAGGTCGGCACCCTTTCTCCTCCCTGTCGGGATGGTCGACCGGACACGCAGGGGCTTGCGCCCCTGCGGTCTTTTTTTGAGAAAGCACCGATAAAAAGGAAACCCGATGTCCGAAGAAAAGACCAAGCTTCAGAAATACTCGGCTCCCGCCTTGGAAAAAGGGCTGGATATTCTAGAGTTTTTGTCGCTTTCGGATGTCTTTCCCACCCTGTCACAATTGGCGCAGGGAATTGGGCGTTCAAAAAACGAAATCTTCCGCATGATGATCGTGTTGGAAGAGCGCGGATATATTGAGCGTCAGGAAGGCGATTTGTTTCGCTTGACCGGTAAACTGGCGCTGTTGGGCGGAGATCGCACGGATAACAGCAAACTCGCCGAACTGGCCGAACCCTATATGGAACGTCTTGCCGAAGAAACCGAACTGTCCAACCACCTTTGGGTGCCCAGCGGCTCCGGCGATCTTGTCGTTATCAACAGTGTTTCGTCTTCGCAAAACTACGGTGTGACAGTGCAGGTCGGGTATAACAGCCCAATCTTCCCAACCTCAGCCGGGGTCTGCTTCCTGTCAGAACTGGAAACAAAAAAAGCGCGGCTGGAACTGCTGGAGAGACTTTCACCCGGCCATGGCGAGGAGCACCTGAACGAGTTCGCTGATCTGGCCGCAGCGTGCGAGGTTCAGAACTATGTCTCTTTAAGCAGCCCTGAAAGTCAGGCTATCAACGAGATTTCGGCTCCGGTGAGGCATGCTCCGGGCAAAGCGGTCATCGCAGCCCTAACCATTCCTCATTTCGCAACGGCCCTGATCGACAACCGAAGAGAAATGGTCGTTGACGCCCTGAGGTCAACGGCAGCACAACTGCAGGAAAGCATCGCGACCCGAATGCCATTGCCCCGATCGTCTTGGCATCAAATGATCTAAAGCAACCTTTCGAGGCTTCACTGAACCTTGTCCGTGCTTCTCAAGAACAAGCGCTGGAACATCAGCGGACGGAAGTTTCGCGGGTTCCAAAGCGGAAAATTCAAATTATCTCAGACCGAGTTTCGACAGCAAACGATCGCGTTTCATCAACCACCATCCTGACTCAACCGGCCACAAGGTATGGTCAGCGTTCCGCCCAAGCTGGCTTGCCGCGTGCAAGGGCCAGTTCGGATCATCAAGCAACTCGCGCGCGAGGGCGATCATGTCCGCGTCTCCGCGGTCGATCAACGTGTCGCACGCAGCGGCATCCCAAATAAAACCGACTGCCATAGTCGGAATGTTGGCCTCTGACCGTACCTGCGCTGCGAACGGCACCTGAAATCCGTGTTCGATGGTCATACGTTGCGGCCGGTCCTTACCTCCGATCCCGCCCGAACTGCAGTCGATAAGGTCTACCCCAGCTGACTTGAGCGCTATGGCGATGTCCACCGTGTCTTCCGGAGTAAGCCCATTGTCCATCCAATCACTGGCAGATAACCGAAAAGCAAGCGGCAGATCCTCCGGCCAGTTCCGACGGATTTCACGCGCGACCTCGACCGCAAAACGTGCCCGGTTCTCAGTGTTGCCACCCCACTTGTCTTGCCTTTGGTTGGTGATCGGCGACAGAAACTGGTGCACCAGAAAGCCATGCGCGGCATAGACCTCAATGACTTTAAAACCCGCAGTTTTGGCCCGCTTGGCTGCTGCCCCAAAAGCTGAGATGACGGCCTGTATATCGTCGTCTGACATTTCGCGCGGCGTAGGCCATCCCTCTGCATAAGGCAACGCAGACGGCGCCATAGCTGGCCACGCATGTTCGCTGCGAACTGCCGCGTCTTCATCGTCCAACGGCGTTTCACCGTGCCAAGGTCGCCGCTCAGACGCTTTTCGCCCTGCGTGACTAAGTTGGATACCCGGAACTGACCCTTCGCGTGTTATAAAATCAGCGATCCTTGCCAAGGGCGCGATTTGGCTGTCGTCCCACAACCCAAGATCGCCCGGTGTCCGGCGCCCATCGCGCGTGACCGCTGTCGCCTCGGCATAAACCAGCGCTGCACCACCCATCACAAACCGCCCCAGATGCACAAGATGCCAATCGTTTGCGAAACCATCTTGCGCCCGGTACTGACTCATCGGAGAAACCGAAACACGGTTTTTGAACGTCACGCCTCGCAATTCAAAGGCGCTGAAAAGTGAAGGCATTTATGTCACTCCAACGGGTCGTAAATTATAATAGCTTCGGCCTTGCCCGCATCCTAAATGAATCTTGGACCAGCGAAGTCACATCTCCATGAGATCACATGCTGGTTCAAACCGTGAAATCACTCTTCAGCCAAATCGGAGAGGGTTTGGGTCTGCCCATATGTTCTCTCTCGCAGCATGGCATTCGAAACCGACAAAAGATGCGACTGCATGATTTCTGCTGCTGCCTGACTGTCGCGTGACGCAATGCTGCTGAACAGTTGCTCGTGTTGTTCTCCCAAACGGGTAAGGGTCGACGGTGAATATTGCGTTTCCCGCTGCTGTGTCCATTCCGCTTGCTTCCTGACCGCTCGGATCGAGTCGTATACAGTCAGAAACAACGGATTGTGGGCAAGTTCCGCGATCTTGTAGTGGAACACATCGTCCGCAACCCCATAGGCTTGCGTATCCGCCGCATCCAACGTCGCGCGCATCAATTGTTCCAGCGTTCGCAGCTCTTTGACCGAGGCGCGTTGCGCTGCCAACGCCGCCAGCGCAGGTTCGATTTCCAAGCGGACTTCCATGACATCACGCGGCATTACCTTGGCCGCGACAGCCCGGAAGGGGCTTGCTCCAACAGCAGGTGGTGGCGACACAAACGTCCCCTGCCCGTGCCTGCGAAAAACGGTACCGTCTTCCTCCAACCGATCCAGAATACGTCGCATGCGGGCCCGCGTTACGGCCAGCGCCTCGGCCAAGGCTCGCTCGGGCAGCAGCTTTCCGTTTTTTAGGAACGCGCCGGATTCGATCCCTGCGCGCAATGCTGCGGTCAGCTCTGTGTCTGTTGGACAGGTCCCCAAGGTCAGAACGCTCCGATCAAGTCATAAAACATGCGCAGGGACGTAAGCATCAGGAACGCACCAAAAGCAAGCCGTAACGCACGTTGCGAAATGGTGTGTGCAATGCGGACTCCGACATGCGCAAAGCTGGTCGTCAGCGGAATGATCAACACGGCGGCAATCAAATTGACGTAGCCGATGGAAAAAGGGGGCAATCCCGTTTGCCCCAGGCCCGTGCCCGCATAAATCAAAGCTCCGGGCAGACCTATGACAAATCCGATCGCGGCGGACGTACCGACGGCACGACGGATATCGTAACCCAAAAAATTCAATACCGGGACACAGACCGTACCGCCGCCAATGCCCATCATCGCCGATATCCCCCCTGCGGCAACGCCCGTAGCCGCCCACACGCGTGGTGAAAAGCTGCGCGGAGGTCCATCTCCACCGGGCTTGCGAAAGATCATGTCCAACGCAACCAACGCTGCCACAGTAGCAAAGACAGCAACAAGGATGTAGCCACTGACCACTCCACCCAACAAGCCACCAATAACCACTCCGATCAAAATGGCGGGGGCCCAGCGTTTCAGCAGCGCCATGTCCAGCGCACCGCGTTTGTAGTGGCCCCAACTTGAAGACAGCGAAGTGAAGACAATGGTGGCCAGCGATGTACCAACCGCCACCTGCATGGTTAGCGCAGGATCACTGCCTGTCAGCGATAGCGCAAAGTACAGCGCAGGAACGATGACGATCCCGCCTCCAACCCCCAACAGCCCGGCCAAAATACCGCCGAACACACCGGCCGCTGCGGCAATTGCGACCAGTGTTGCCATTGTGGAAAGGTCAACCCCGCCCATGCATCACGCCGGATCGGTGGCCAGTGAACGGCTAACCCGTCCTTCAGCCTGACGTTTGGCCTCGGCCTCGGCAATTGCGGCGTCCAATGCGGTGCGATCAGGATTGCCCGAGAAGTTCCGTTCACTCGGCATCGCCTCGGCGAAATGCAGATAACGCTCACCGGCTACGTCGTAGAGGCGTCTCAACTCGGCCAGCGGATCGGCATGGTCATCGCTGCGCATATCCAACCAGGAATGTGCCTCGCCCCGATTGATGACCAGACAAGCAGCTTGCTTGCCACGCTTGTCGCCACCTGCGCGCTCTCCTGCCTCCATCGCGGCCATCAGACGTTCGGGAAACGGCAGCGCGGTTTCAGAGGCATAGGTTTCAAAGGTCGCATCCACAACCTCTGGCCCAACCAGCATGTTGCCGGCGACCGAATGTGTTTGACCAATCCGGTGCCCCGCCCACTCGACACAGGCCGACCCGGTATAGGCCGCAAAGTTGCCCTGCGCATCCATCAGATGCGCTTGTCTTGCATCGCGGCCGGTATCACGAGCAACCAGATCATCCAGTACCGATTGCGCGGCCTCTCCGGCTTCAAGACGCCGCAACCCCTCGGTGCCCCAAACCGGGTTTGAGAATGCTTGCGAGGCTATGGCACAGTGCGGACCAACATTGGGCACACGCGCACCACAGGCAAAAAAGCGGCTGGCCACAATCAGGCCGATAGCACCGGTTTCTGGGTCTTTTGCAATCAAAGAATAGGTCATTTTAACGTCCTACCGCATAGGCTTGCATCAAACGCGGCGTTGCCGCCGCGCGCATTGATCCGTCTTTTTCCCGCAAGGCCGCTGTCAGGCGTCCAACCGTCCAGGGATCAGCCACAGTGACCTTGTGGCCACGTGCGCGCAGATCCTCAATAACGGCATCGCCAAAGGTTGCCTCGATCATCATCTCACCGGGCGCTGCGGCGCGCGGGTAGAATGACCCCTGGAAATGCGTCGAATGGAACAGCGGCGCGTCCATGCATTCCTGCAATTCCAGCCCGAAATGCACGAACCGCAGGAACCAGATCAGTTGCCATTGATCCTGTTGATCTCCGCCAGGCGTCCCGAACACCAGCTGGACGCCGCCCTTTTCAGCCAAACTGGGCGTCAGTGTCGTTCGGGGCCTGCGCCCTGGCGCCAGTGAGGTCGGCAAGCCGGGTTCCAACCAGAACATCTGTGCCCGGCTATTGAGCGGAAATCCCAGACCCGGAATGACCGGAGAGCTTTGCAACCATCCTCCCGATGGCGTTGCCGCAACCATATTACCCCAACGGTCGATCACATCGAGATGCACCGTATCGCCACGTTTTTCAGTCAGGTGAGACATCGTCGGCTCGCCCGCGCTCGCTCCGGTTCTGACCGAAAAGTCCTGCGCCGCGCGGGCGACATAGGCATCCGCCAAATGTTCAAACCCGGGGACGCGACCCGGGCGGTGGTCTTGCGAAGCATCTACGCCAATCATCGCACGACGTTCCGCGGCGTATTCGTCGCTCAGCAGATAGTCCATTGGAATATCACTGTGATCGGGGTCGCCGTAATAGGCCTCGCGATCGGCATAGGCGAGCTTCATCGCCTCGATCACTGTATGGACGAACTCGGCCCCGTTCGGGTCCATCGATCCAAGTTCTATCCCTTTGAGGATCGCCAAAGTTTGCAAAAGGACCGGACCCTGGCTCCAGGCATGTGTCTTGTGGACCGTCCAACCGTGGTATTCATAGGTCAGCGTGTCCTCGTAAGTCGCCTCCCAATTCGCCATGTCAGCACGGGTCATGACCCCTGCATTGCGTTGACCTGAGACATCCATGACCTTGGCGTCGCTCAGGTAGTCGAAAATACGATCGGCGACGAATCCTTCGCGCCATACCCGTCGGGCGGCATCAATCTGTTCAGTGCGATCGCCATGCGCGGCTTCGGCATCAGTCACTATTCGCTCATAGGTCACCGCCAGATCGGGATTGGCGAAAATACTGTGCGGCTCGGGCGCTTTGCCATCGGGCATCCAGGTTTCCGCCGAACTGGGCCATTCGTCTTCAAAAAAATCTGAGAGCCCGTCGATTGTATGTGCAACACGCGGCAGCACGGGATGACCATCCCGCGCATAAGCGATGGCAGGTTCCATGACGTCCCGCAGCGGTAACGAGCCGTGATCGCGCAGCATAAGCATCCAGCCATCGAAAGCTCCGGGGATGACTGTGGCCAACAGCCCCGAACCCGGGATCAGGTTCAGGCTCAACCCTGTGTAATGTTCAATCGTGGCTGCGGCAGGTGCAGGCCCTTGGGCGCACAGAACCTGCGTTTTGCCAGTTTCGGCCGAGTGGATAATGGCAGGCAAATCGCCTGCGGGCCCGTTCAGATGGGGTTCGACCACTTGTAGTGTCATCGCGGTGGCGACGGCGGCGTCAAACGCATTGCCGCCCTTTTCCAGAATGCCAAAGCCCACAGCCGAGGCGATCCAATGGGTCGAGGTGACGACGCCAAACGTGCCTCGGATCTCGGGGCGGGTGGTGAATTCAGTCATTCTTAGTCTCCGAAATCAATGTTCGCGCGGGTCCAGCGCATCGCGCAGCCCATCGCCCAGAAGGTTGAACCCCAGCACCACAAGGAAGATTGCAATGCCCGGCCACATGGCCATCCACGGGGCCTGATTGAGGAAGTTTTTCGCCGTGTTCAGCATCGAGCCCCAGCTGGGCGCAGGTGGCTGCTGCCCAAGGCCAAGGAAGGACAATGACGCCTCGGCAATGATGGCGGTGGCGATGGTCAGAGTGGCCTGCACCAGAACCGGCGGCAGCACGTTGGGGAAAATGTAGCGGCTGAGGATTTTCGAGGTCGGCAAGCCGATGGCACGGGCTGAGGTGACGTAGTCCTCGGCCCGAACCGACAGCACTTGCCCACGGGTCAGGCGTATGAAGACAGGGGTCGCAGACAGGCCAATAGCGATCATCGCGTTGGTCAGGGACGGCCCCAAAAACGCCGCCAGAGCGATGGCGAGGATCAGGAACGGAGCCGCCAAAAGGGCCTCAGTGCAGCGCGAGATGATGGCATCGATCCAGCCGCCGAAATAGCCCGCGATTATGCCAAGCGGGACGCCCAGAAGCACCGCAATCCCGACCGAGACAACACCTGCCAGCAGCGACGCCTGCGCGCCCCAGATCATGCGGGACAGGACATCCCTGCCGATTTCGTCGGTGCCGAATGGATGCGCTGCGGTGGGTGGTTTGCGCACCGCCCCCCAGTCGGTCGTCGCCGGGTCGGGAACCGGCAGGATCGGGGCCAGAAGGGCAATCAGCACGAAAAACGTAACCAGAAAACCGCCCAGCATGGCGCTTTTGTGCGTGCGGAATTTCTTCCAGACCCGATTTTCCGGGCGGCGGGACAGGATGGGATCAGCTAGGGCCATGTCACGCATTCCTCAGACGGGGGTTCAACAGCACATAGGCCACGTCAGCCAACAGGTTCATCACGATGAACCCCACGGCTGTGACCAGCACGATGCCCTGCACCACAGCGTAATCACGGTTGAACACTGCATCGACGACCATCTTGCCGAAGCCGGGAATGGTGAAAATCTGTTCGGTCAAGACGGCACCTGCAATCAGCTCTCCAAACAGCAAGGCGGTCAGGGTCACAATCGGGGTCAGCGCGTTGCGGAAGGCGTGTTTCAGCACCACGCGGCGCTCATACAGACCCTTGGCACGTGCAGTGCGGACATAGTCGGATTTCAGCACACCCAGCATCGCCGACCGGGTATGTCGCATCAGCGTCGCGGCCAGTGCGGTACCCAGCACAAAGGCGGGCATAAGCATGGCGGTGATGGATTTCACAGGGTCCTCGGACAGGGGTACATAGCCTGAGGCTGGCAGCAGGTTCAGTTTCACGGAAACCAGCAGGATCAGCATGATCCCCAGCCAGAAATTCGGAATGGAAAGCCCGGACAGAGCCACGATATTGGCAATGTAGTCCGTAATAGTGCCTTTCTTGACCGCCGACAGAATTCCCGCCGGTATCCCGATCACCAGCGCAAACAGGATCGCCATGATGGCAAGCTGGATCGTCACCGGCAGCTTTTCCGCAATCAGCTCGGTCACGGGCTGATTGGTGCGCAGCGAAATGCCCAGATCCCCCTGCAATGCATTCCCGACCCATGTCAGATATTGCACCGGAATGGGGTCGTTCAGACGATATTTCTCGCGCAGGAATTCCAGAACTTCGGGGTCGCGTTCCTCGCCTGCCATGGCCAGCACAGGGTCGCCGGGCAACAGCTTTTGCAGGCTGAATACGAAGATCGAGATCAGCAAGATCGTGGGGATCGCAATCAGGATGCGACGCAGAATGAAAGACAGCATAACAGGGGCTTTCGGTTAAAATACCCGCCCGGCTGGAGGACCGGGCGGGCCGTGAGTGGCTTATTTCTCCAGTTTCACGCCTTCCAGCCGGATCATCCCATCCGGATAGGGGGTGAAGCCCGAGAGGCCATCATCAAGCGCCCAGATCCATGTCTGGTGATACAGGTACACAATGGGCATATCCTGGGCCAGAATGTCCCGAGCTGCGTCATAGTCCGCCTTGCGCACATCGAAATCGGTCGAGGCGCGGGCATTGTTCAGCATCTCGTCCACTTTCGGGTCCGAATAGTGGCTGTCGTTGATGCCGCCACCGGTGGTCATGAACTGGTGGATGTTACCATCGGGGTCGACGCGACCTGACCACCCGATCTGGCTGGCCTGATAGTCACCGGCGCTTTGATCGGCCAACAGGGTGGCAAATTCCTTGGACGTGATCTCGATTCTGATTCCGGCCTCGGCCGCCATGGCCTGCACGACCTGCATCAGTTGTAGCGGAACGGTGGTGTTGGGAACCTGAACCTCAAGGTCGATCCCGTCGGGGAAGCCCGCTTCGGCCAGCAGAGCCTTGGCTTTTTCCACGTCACGCGCGGGCACCGGGTGATCGGCGTCGTACCACGGAGACGTGGGCGGGAAGGGCTGGTTGCCCGGTGCAAAAGCCCCTTCGAACACGACCTGGTTGATCGCATCACGGTCCAGCGCATAGCTGAGCGCCTGACGCAGACGTTTGTCATTGCCCCACGGGTTATCGCCCTTTTCGCCATTGTTCACATTGATGGTAATACCTTGATATCCAAGCGAAACGGCGCGTTCAACGTTGATCCCGCCATCACCTTCGGCCTGCGCGAGGTCAGTCGCGGCCAGACGTTCTAGCATGTCGATGTCACCCGATTGAAGGTTGGCCAGACGGACGGTGGTGTCCGGGATCGGCAGGAAGGTAACGCTGTCGAAATGGATCTCATCCGCGTTCCAGTAATCAGGGAACCGCTCGAGCGCGATACGATCCTGAGCGACGCGTTCCTTGAACTTGAACGGGCCCGAGCAGACTGGGTTCAGACCAAAATCCGCGCCTGCCGCCTTGGCTGCCGTTGGCGAAACCATCATGCCCGAGCGGTCGGCAAATTGCGCCAGCAGGGTCGCGTCGGGCGCGGCCATGTTGAAACGAACGGTATAGTCATCGACCACATCGACACCGGTCACGGACTTCAGCTCGGACTTGCGGCGCGACTCCTCAAGATTCTGCGACCGGTCGATATTGTCGGCAACGGCTTGTGCGTTGAAGGGCGTGCCGTCATGGAACACGACGCCTTCGCGCAGGGTCATGGTCAGGGCTTTGCCGTCCTCGCTCCATTCCCAGCCGGTGGCCAGTTGCGGGATCAGCTCAAGCTCAGGGGTGATGTCGACCAGCTTGTCACACATCGAAGCATAGACGATGCGACCAACGAATGTGCGCGACTGATCGGGGTCCAACACGTCGGCGTCGGATTGCAGGGCGATGCGCAGATCGGCGGCTTGCGCGCTCAGCGCGGTTGCGCCGAGCAGTCCGGCCAACAGACCGGTTTTCAAGACATTCATGGTGTTTCCTCTCTGTTTTCGGCAGAAGCCGGGGGCGTTTGGACAGCCGCGCGATAGAGCGCGAACCGCTCTTCTGCTCCGGCGCTGCGGCGTCGGGGCGGGGCCGGTTTTCCAGCCTCTGGTATGGTTTTCCAATGATGGCAGGCGACGTGATGGCCCCTGCCTGCGTCCTCCAGAACCGGGGGTGTGGTCCGGCAGTTGTCTTGCGCAAAGGGGCAGCGGGTGTGAAACCTGCACCCTGCTGGTGGCGCGGACGGGCTGGGTGTCTCCCCGTTCAGCGCCATGTGATCGCGTTCGCGCCCCGGTTCGGGTTCCGGGATGGCTGACAAAAGCGCGTGCGTATAGGGGTGGCGCGGTTCCTCGAACACCTGATCGGCAGGGCCGGTTTCAACTACCTGCCCCAGATACATCACAGCGATGCGGTCGCTCATATGCCGGATAACGGCCAGATCATGAGCGATAATGACCAGCGTCAGATCCAGATCCTCTTTCAGATCGTTCAGCAGATTTACCACCTGCGCCTGTACCGACACATCCAAAGCCGAGACCGGTTCATCCCCGATCAGCAGCCGAGGACCCGAGGCCAACGCGCGCGCAATTCCGATCCGTTGCCGCTGACCGCCCGAGAACTCGTGCGGATATCGGTTGGCGTGATCTGGCAGTAATCCGACCTGTGCCAACAACGCGGCCACCTTTTGACGACGCGCGTCCTCACCCAGCTCGGGCGCGTGAACTTCTAACGGTTCGCCGACCAATTTGCCCACCGTCATTCGGGGGTTCAGGGACGAGAACGGGTCCTGAAACACGAATTGCATCTGTTGGCGCAGCGGGGCCATGTCACGGCGGGGCAGGTCCTGAACCTCTTGCCCGTCAAACAGAACCTGACCCGAGGTCGGGCGATCCAGCCGCATCAACAGCCGCGCAAGCGTTGACTTACCGCAACCGGATTCTCCGACGATGGCAAAGGTTTCGCCCTTATGCACCGACAGAGAAACACCATCGACCGCGCGCACTTTGGTTTTGCGCTCGAACAGGCCGGTGCCCAGTGTGAAATGACGGGTGAGGTTTCGTGCCTCAAGGATTACATCGCGCATTTGACCCCCTTGAGCTGCTCCAGCGGGGCATAGTGGCAAGCCACTGCGTGGTTTTCCCCGACATCAGACAGCACTGGACGATCGGCGCAATCCTCGGTCGCAAAGGGGCAGCGCGTGCGAAAGCGGCAACCCTGCGGCATGTCCGCCAGCGCAGGCACGGTGCCGGGCACAGTGATCAACCTGTCGCGAAATCGGCTCATGCGCGGGACCGAGCTCATGAGGCCAATGGTGTAGGGGTGTTGCGGATCATCGAACACTGCATCTACCGGGCCGCTTTCGACGATCTGTCCGCCATACATCACTGCCACATTCGTTGCGATTTCAGCGACAACGCCCAGATCGTGGGTAATGAAAACGGCACCCATTCCTGTTTCAGCCTGAAGTTCCCGGATCAGGTCAAGGATTTGGGCTTGGATCGTGACGTCCAGGGCCGTGGTCGGCTCATCCGCGATCAGCAGCGAGGGATTGTTGATCAACGCCATCGCGATCATCACCCGCTGCCGCATCCCACCAGACAACTGATGAGGATACTCGTTCAGCCGCTGCTCAGGGGCCGGGATACCTACGCGCCGCAGCATGGTCAGAGCAGCTTCATCGGCCTCGGCACGGCTACAATTGCGATGGTGCAGAACGGCCTCTGTAATCTGATCCCCGATCTTGAAGGCGGGGTTGAGCGAGGTCATCGGCTCTTGAAAGATCATGGCCATCCTGTCGCCTCGGGTGGCGGCATCAAGCTGTTCCGAGCGCAAATCATAGCTGCGTCCTTCGAAGTCCAACCGTCCTGATGGAATTTCGATGACGTCCCGCGGCAACAGACCCATCAAGGCCATGGCGGTTACGGACTTACCGCAACCGGACTCGCCGACAATGCAAAGCGTTTCACCCGCTGAAACACTCAGGCTCAAGTCGTCGACCGCAGCAGTGGGCTGGCCACGAAACGACAGGCTGAAGGCGGACAGCTTCAGGATTTCGACGCTTGTGTCAGGCGTGGTGCGGACACTTGGTGTGGGCACAGGCGCAACCTTTTTATTAAACCAATGTGCAATTGGTTGCATCTTTGAAAAATACTTGTCAACGCTTTGGTGCAGTTTTTCCAGCCGTCAGACGCGATCCACGAATTTGCGCCCGCCTTTTAAGCACTCAATAACTCCCACAAAACGGCGGACTGAAAACCCAAACTGATCTGTTGATTAAAATTGTACCAAACGCCGCACCCCGGTCGTTGGGTTCACACGTCAAAAGGGTGTGGCCTCGTATTCAGTTTCGACGCCACACCTCGTGGTTAGGGGTAGGCAACCCTATACCTGTTGCAACAACAAGGTTAAATCGCGCCCTGCCATGCCACACCGGGGCCCAAACGATACCCCCATGGCAATCCCGCATTGCGCCAACCATTAAGCGCACGTACACCGCGAGCGTTCTTGTCACCCTCAAACCCTTCGATCAGATTCCAGACATTTGTATAACCCGCCTTGGCCAGTTGACGGGTCGCGACCGCAGACCGCGCCCCTGACCGACAAGTGACAAAAACGGCATCCTGCCGCGATCTCCCCTGCTGTTTCAACAAAGCATCAAACTCGGCCACCAGATTGGGATTATTTTTCATTTGGTACTGACCGCTCTGCGGATCGACTTGGTGGGTGACAATGCCCAGTGGAATGATCTTGTCCAATCCCTCGGGGTGGCCCACAAAGGAAATTTCGATCGGGTCGCGTACGTCAACGAACAAGATGTCACTATCCCGCTGCAGGGCCGCGAATGCGGCCTGCGGTGTCAAATACAAACCCAATGGAGTCCGTTGCCGGCCTGATAGGCGCGCAGGATCGACCGAGGTTTCAATCGAACTGGCCCCTGAAACCAACGATGGTGACGCCAGCGCCGTCGCGATCCCCATACCCAGAACGGCCCTGCGTGACGGAGGTGTGCGCAGGGTCATTGGCCGACCTTTCCGCAGGTGCATAGGCCCAGCATCGCGTAGATCGGACAGAACTTGACGAAGGCTGTAACGACAAACACCGCGCCCAGCCAGCCCCACAGGCCAACAGTGCCAGTTAAAGCCAAGAGGATCAGCGCGGTCCCCAGGATCAGACGCAATGCGCGGTCGATAGAGCCTACGTTGGATGTGAATTGCATGATCGAATCTCCTTGATGATCTGGGAAGAGATTCGCAGCTTTTGGCTTGGCTATATGTGACGAGGTCACACAGACCCGGATTTTGCGTGCAACTGCAATGCAGAACGATTCTGCAGGTGGATTACACCCCGTTCCAACGCAACCCATCCCCGGTGTTCGAAATCCTTGAGAATACGCGACATCACCTCGCGTGCGCTGCCCAGCTCAGTGGCAATTCGCTGATGAGTGGTGTGAATGTCGGGGACATCTTTGCCCTGATCCAGCAACCACTGCGCCAGCTTCTGATCCATACGGTTCAGCAAAAGGTCGTCGATGACTTCGGACAGTTCGACGATCCGTTGAGAAAATGCCATGAAAACCGCAGCGCGAAAGCCCGAGTCCGTAGCCAGTAGCGCGTTGAACCGGTCCCGGCCAATCGCCAGTGCGGTCACTGCCCCTTCGGCATAGCCAAAACCGGAATATGGAATGTCGGACAACATACAAGATGTCGTCATCACACAGCTATCATTGGGACCAACGCGGTACAGCACCACCGTGCGACCAGACGGGCTGGTTTGTTCAACGCGCACGATCCCCGACCGGACAATCAGAAAAACCTGTCCGTAGGCACCCGGAGCAAACAACTGCGCTCCGTCAGGGATTGTCATGCGCGTCCCTTCAGCTTCCAGCCGGTCGAGTATGGCTGTGCTCCAACTTTGATGCGTCACGTAGGTAGCTCCGATTTGCGATGACTCGAACTTAAGCGCTGGCCGCTTTGGGAAAAACCCATACCGCCTGTGACAAATCCACGTCTGGCGGGGCAAGTGACTCAAATTCCCAAATGGGACTGCCCTTGCGAGCCCTATTTCCGCGGCTTCACCAAACCGGCAAAATTGTCAGCCAACGCTGAGGCATCATCCCGATCCATTTTCACAGTCGGCAAGGCCGAGAGATCAAGCCGGGTTTCGCCGTCGAACAACGCCATTATATCAACATCAAATGCAATTTCGCGCGCGCCGCTCTCAAGGTTTAAAGCAAGGCTTTGCTCACGCATATTCTCGTCAAACCCGACATGGTAGACCAGAGGAATAAGCCCATCCGCCCCGCGCAGAGCGCCTTCGGCCAGTACGAACTTGTAGCCGATCTCCCAATTCCACGCCATGCGGCTGTTCGGGTCTACATCTCCGCGCGGCGTGATCGACCCGTTGGTCTGAGCATCCAGACCGATGGCGAAGGAGATTTCCGAGACGGTCTGCAAGGGCATTTCCGGGATAGTTACCTCATATGTTTGGCTACGGCCATCAAACCTGATCAGGTAATAGCTTTCGGGAACCGCAAATTGCCGGGTGCCATCGGAAAACACCACATTGCTTAGAAAAAATCGAAAGTCGCGCAGGCGAAAAGGTTCCCCCCCAATTGGATCGGAATGGACAAATTCATCGAAAATGAAAGGCGCGTCACCGTTCATCGCGTGGAATTCAAGCGTCATCGGAGATTGAGCCGCAACCTGCGCGCTCCACAAGGTCAGACCCAACCCTGCCCCCATCAGCTGTCGTTTTGCCGTTAGAAGATTGATCATGAACAGCACCTTAAAATGGGTTCGAAAACTTTGGGTTTGACAAGAATGCTTCGTCCGTGAGCGTGTGCAGAAAGGCGATGATTGCATCTATTTCCACTTCGGTCAGTTGCAGCCCCAATGCCTGTGTCGGGTCGGCCACTTCATTATCTGCCTCGAGGATCAGCGGGCTAAGCGTACTGCTGAGGACGATACCTTCATTGTAGTGGTTCAAAACCTCTCGCAATGTCTCAAAACGCCCATCATGCATATAAGGACCGGTGACTGCGATATTGCGCAGGCTGGGTACTTTGAACTTTCCATGGTCACCATCGTAGTCGGTCGTGGCACTCAGGCCGGGCTTTAGGTCTGTATCGGGGTCTAAACCGTTGTTGCTGAACCCATCAAACCCTTCGGCAAATCCGGCGGTGACAAACTGACTATGGCAATCGATACAGTTCCCTCCGCGCAGTGACGTTTTCACATCCGGATGCGCCATGAACAGTTTGCGCCCATGCTCCTCCTGATCGTTCAACTTGATTTCACCCCGCAGGTAACGATCATATTTGCTGTCGGCGGAAATCAACAGTCGAACAAATGTCGCCAGCGCTTTGGAAACGGCCTGTTCCGAGATTTCGCCGTAAGCAGCGTCAAACATTTCTTGGTAGTGGGCGGAAGCACTCAACTCATCCAACAACGCGTCCAGAGGCTGATTCATCTCAATCGGGTTAAGCAAAGGTTGCAGGGCCTGATGCTCAAGGCTTGGGCTGCGTCCATCCCATAGAAACAGTTGCGGCCCCCAAAGCAGATTGCCTAGGGCCATTGCATTGAAGTCCAGTTCTTCACCGTTATGCCCAACCGACCGCGCGCGGCCATCTGTGAACCCACGAGCCTGTTCGTGACAGGTTGCACAAGACATCGTGTTGTCACCCGACAGGATCGGGTCGTAAAACAGATTTCGACCCAGCTCAAAGGCTTCTTCCGTCAGCGGGTTGTCGGCGGGTACCGTGAACCGGCCAAATACAAAGGGTGCTTGAAAGCCCTCTATCGGCGTAGGATCGGCATGGCCCTGACCATCAAATGAACCAAAAAGCACCGAAGCCAAAACGGCCGTTAGCCCGGTGCAAACGGCCTTTTTGGACTTGGAAGAACGCAGCCTAGTGGTGATGTACGAAGCCCGAGCCAAACAGGCCTTCGACATTTTCGACCCCTTTCCGGTACGTTTCTTTGAAATTCACCGTGCCCAGACGTTCTCCGGTTTCCAGATCATGGACGGTAATTGTGTTGGCATTGACCGACGCGATAAAATCGACATCCGTCGGATCATTCGCTTCAGCATTTCCAAGGTTCAAAAGGTTGTTCTGAACGGCGATCAGATCGCGTCCAGACGCCGAAGTGAAAAAGATCATGTGATGCGCACCTGGATCGGCAACGATATCAGGACCAGACGAGACAAGCTGAGGCAGCTTCGACAAGTCGTAGCGCTTTACGACACCCGGCAGAGCGTGACTGATAAACAGCTCATCCTCGGTTCCATAGAACTCAAGTGGCACGCCTGTGCCGTTTTCAGTGCCGGAATAGATCACTTTGCCTTCGCCAAACGTCTTAGTCGCCGCATCGTAAGGGATGGACCAGGTTTCAAAGCCAAACATCGTATTCACCATGACCGCTGGTTCGATCTCTGGGTGGATCGACGGGCGGGCAAAAAGCACCTCGACCGGAGATGAAGGAAAGCCAATCGGTGTCTCACCTTCGACCGTAATTGTCTGGATAGGTTCAAGCGTATTGAGATCGATTACCGTGATTGAATTGCCAACTCCGGTCGCCAGGTCAGGATGGACTGTTGACGAGATCACCATACGATCTTCAAACGCCGAAATCCCGTGGGGATACATGATGTAAGGCGCACCCTCAGCGATCTCGCTCTTACGGGCCTCAATGACTTTTACGACTTCATTCGTCTGTGGATCAAACACACCTAATGACCCACCGTCGTCGCCCCCAAGGCCACCCATGAACGTGACAAACATGTACTCAGACCCATTCGACGTGGTCCACATGATGTCTTCGCCGACCATCTGGCCCGCGGTGTCTAGACATTCAAAACCTGAGACCTGTGGCGCACCGCTGGAATCGCGGACAAGACCGATTTCTGCCAAACTGCATGTTGGGTCAAGCCCGGTGGCATACAGGCGACCATTCGGACTGTAATACAAGTGATGAAACGGCTCAGCCATATCCGGTTGTTCGGCTTCGCTGAGTATTTTCCCGAAGTTTTCGGATTCCGGATCAAGCTCGACAATCGCGACACTGTGCGACGTGTCCAAAGTTGGCAGTCCGCGCAGCAAAACCATACCCTGACTTTCTTCGCGAGCACTTTCAGCCAGTAGAGATGTTCCGCCCGCAGCGATTAAAATCGGCAAAGCAAACGCGCTGAGTATCCTTGATGTTTTCATATTGATTTCCCCCCCAATATTTACACGAAAACAAACGTAAAACCCTCCTTCTAAGGGCTGCACGGAACATTTGCCTGACCGCCAGTGATCGCATCTTCAACACACCGAAAATGCTGGCACATGTCTAAGACGATAGCGTCTTGCGATTATTCTGTGCACACAAACCTTAACGCACCCCACTCAAAATTTCGAGGTTGCCGCGTGAATGATGGCTGTTTTAGTGCAAACCTTAGCTACTAAATCGCGAGTTTTGCCCGAAATGTACGGGCTGCGCTTGCTCTCAGGAATTGGGTGTCGGCTTAGAACTTGAAAGCATGCGTCGTTTCTCGGCCATTGTCTCTCGCCGGCGTCTTTCAATTCCCAAGCGGAAAGACTCCTCTACAAAATCAATATGGTCGAATGCGGCCTGTTCGGCACGCGCCTCGTCGCCCGCAATGACAGCCTCACCCAGTTCTTTGTGCTGTTGCACCAATCGCTCGCCGGTTCCGTCAATGGTTTTCAGGAACTCGCGGTTGTAGAAAACGCCTTGGCGAGTCAATTCATAGATTGAGGCCATCATGTGAATAAGCGTGGCATTCTGGCTTGCGTCGACAATTGCTGCGTGCAAGGCAAAGTCAGCCTCACGAGAAGCAGCCGGATCATTCGCGCGCCAAGCTCGGTCATCTTCGGCCAGAATTTCCGTGATCCGTTCTTTATCGGCCTTAGTCGCGCGGCGCGCGGCCAGTCGCGCAGCAAAGCCTTCTTGTTCGCGGCGATACTCAAGATAGTCGAAAAAGGCAGGCTCGTGGCGTTCGTACAATGCCAGCAAAGCAGGCATCATTGCCTGCCCTGTCAAAGCGGCCACAAAAGTGCCTTCGCCGTGTTGGGTTGTGACCAGACCACGCTCTTCCAGAACATGTAGCGCTTCACGCAGTTTAGGCCGGGACACGCGCAACATCTCTGCCAAATCGCGTTCGGAAGGCAGTTTGCGGCCCTGCTTGAGAATACCTGAAGCAATAAGATCCTCGACCTGGGCAACCACCGCATCTGCAAGCGATTCGTGGCCGATTGGTTCAAAAATCGCAGTTGGTGTCATCACGCGCGGCCTTTTGTGGTTTGGGCTCAGTCGTTCTTACTGGTAAATTAAAATAACCTTTGAGACGCCAAACTTCAACTAGTTTCTGCGCGAACAGGCTCACCTGACGAATTACCTTAATAGTCTGTTTTAAATTATTTTATTCTGTATTCCTGAACTTCTCGCACAAAGTCAGAAATTATCCACCGATCGAGACGTAAGGCAGTTTGTGCCTGCGGCCACATGATCCAGTGGTAAATAAAGTTGTTGACTGGATATGTTGGTAAACTTTATTGACCACTCAAGGCGCCAGATAACCTAGCGTCACAGATTGATTGGACGTTGCGTCCGAACCATCCCGGAGGAGAATTCATGAAAAAGACCCTGACGAGCCTTGCAGTCGCTGCCAGCTTGATCGCCGCACCCGCACTTGCCGCCGACAAGCTGCTGCTGAAAACACCTATCGCCTTCTCGACCGAACTGCCGGGTCTGGGCTCGCCGATTCCACGCGTGGCCGAGCAGCTGCAGCTGATGTCGGGCGGTACGCTGAAGATGAAGGTCTATGAGCCGGGCAAGCTGGTTCCGCCATTTGAGATTCTGGATGCGGTGTCGACTGGTAAGATCAACTCGGGTTACACCACCGCTGGCTACTGGGCGGGTAAAATCCCCGCCGCACCGCTGTTCTCGGCCGTTCCGTTTGGCCCCGAAGCCGGCGAATACATGGCCTGGATGTATTACGGAAACGGTCGCGCGCTGTATCAGGAAATGTACGACCAGGCGGGCTATAATGTGCACGTCATGCCCTGCGCCATCATTGCCCCGGAAACCTCGGGCTGGTTCGCAACCGAGATCAACAGCCCCGAAGATCTGGACGGCCTGAAGATGCGCTTCTTTGGCCTGGGCGGCAAAGTCATGCAGAAGCTGGGCGTCGCAACCTCGTTGCTGCCAGGCGGTGAGATCTTCCCCGCACTGGAAAAAGGCGCAATCGACGCGACCGAGTTTTCGATGCCCGCTATCGATGCTCGCCTGGGCTTCCACAAGCTGGTCAAGTACAACTACTTCCCCGGCTGGCACCAGCAGGCAACCGTGTTCGAATTGATGATCAACAAGGATGTCTGGAACGAAGCCAGCGATCAGCACAAGGCGATCATCGAAAATGCCTGCAAAGCGTCGATGACAGACAGCTTTGCCGAAGGCGAAGCCATTCAGCACGCCGCGTTGCTCGACAACGTCGAAAATAACGGCGTCACCATCAAGCAATGGTCGCCCGAGATGCTGGACACCTTCCGCGCCACTTGGGAAGAAGTTGCTGCTGAAGAAGCTGCAAACGACTCCTTCTTTGCCAAAGTCATGGCCGACATGACTGAGTTCCGCGAAGGCTATGACCTGTGGAAAACAAACGCGTTCCTCCCTCGTCAGTAAATTGAACGACTGACGCGTCCGGGGCGGCGGGCTCTTCCGCCCCGGATATCCAAAGGACCACTGCCTGCAAAGCCTTGATCGCGCCCGCGCCGATCAACCGAGGGAGGATTACCCATGGCCACGCCAAAGAACGTCAATGATCCGGTCGAAGCCTATGAAGGCCTCCTGGAACATCCCGATACAGACCGCCAAAAAATTGCTGTTGCCCTAGACACCAGCGTAAAGGCCGTTGGCCATGTGGTGATGTGGGCCAATGTGCTGCTGATGGCCGCGATTTTCACTCAGGTTTCACTGCGCTATTTGTTCAGCCAGAACTATCCCAAACTGGACGAGATCCAATGGCATTTCTACGGCATCGTGACGATGATCGGTATCTCCTACGCCCTGATCACCGACAGTCATGTGCGTGTGGACGTGCTGCATATGCAGCTTTCCCGCCGCGCTCAGCGGGTGATCGAGGTGATCGGCATCCTGACGCTGCTGACCCCGTTCATCTATCTGATGATCGACCAGGGGTATGATTATTTCTACGAAAGCTTCCGCGTCAACGAACGGTCCGACAGTCCGACCGGCCTTCCGGCACGGTGGGCGTTCAAAGCGGTCATTCCGATCAGCTTTGTGCTACTGGCGCTCGCCGCCCTTGCCCGACTGATCCATGATGGCCACGCGCTTATCTACGGACCCGAGAGCGAACGCGAAGGCGCGCCGCTGCGTCGCGTCCTGCTGGTTCTGGCCGTCTTTGCCGCGATCTGTGTGGGCCTGACATTCCTGGTGGAAACCACCGAGGAAAAGCTGGTCATCGCCATGTTCCTGTCCTTCATCGCGCTGCTGTTCACTGGCTACCCGGTGGCATGGGTGCTGGCCGGTGTGGGTGTGGCCTATTGCGGGCTGGCCTATCTGTTCGACAACGACCTGATGCTTTGGACGGGGCTGGAAAGCACCTTTACCGGGCTGGACTATCTGACGTTGGGCGCGGTGGTAAATCGGGTCTATGCGACTATGTCCAATGCGGTTCTGGTCGCCTTGCCGATGTTTATCTTCATGGGTCTGATGCTGGACGAATCCGGCGTGGCCGAGCGCCTGATGTCCTCGATGCAGCGCCTCTTTGGCACAGTGCGCGGAGGTTTGGCGATCACCGTGACCCTGATCGGGATCATCCTTGCGGCTTCAACCGGGATCATCGGTGCGTCTGTCGTGTTGCTGGGCGTGCTCTCGCTGCCCTCGATGATGCAGCAGAAATATCAACCGACACTGGCCGCTGGCGTGGTTTCCGCGTCCGGTACGCTGGGCATTCTGATCCCGCCCTCGATCATGCTGGTGATCATGGCCGACCAGATGGCGCTGTCGGTGGGTGATTTGTTCATGGCCGCCGTCTTCCCCGGTGTGATCATCGGTGGGCTGTATCTGAGCTATATCTTTATCCTTGCGCTGATTAAACGCGACGCAGCCCCTGTACCCGAAGGCGCCAAGGCCCCCGATTGGGCCGCCGTCAAGGACGTGCTGATCGCGGTCATCCCGACGCTGATGCTGATCCTCGCCGTGCTCGGTTCGATCTTTGCGGGCCTGACCACGCCGACCGAAGCGTCAGGCATCGGGGCACTGGGTGCGACCCTGCTGGCCTTGGGCTATCGCAAGCTGACCTTCCAAAAGCTGTGGAACGTGTTGGTGTCGACCTTCAACACCACCGCCTATATCTTCGCAATCTTCCTAGGCGCGACCGTGTTCTCTTATGTACTACGCGAACTTGGCGGCGATGAACTGATCGAACATGTGGTTCAGTCCACCGGCTTTGGAGCCAATGGCACGATCCTGTTCATCCTGTTCATCGTTTTCCTGCTGGGCTTTGTGCTGGACTGGATCGAGATCACCCTGATCGTCCTGCCCCTGATGCGCCCGATCGTGAATGGGCTGGGCATCGACATCCCCGGCTTTGGCGTCTTGGACGAACCCGCGCTGGTCTGGTTCGTGATCCTAGTTGCAGTCACGCTGCAAACCAGCTTCCTGACACCTCCGGTTGGCTTTGCCTTGTTCTATCTCAAGGGCGTTTGCCCGCCAGAGATTAAACTGACCGACATCTACAAGGGCATCATCCCGTTTGTCCTGCTGCAACTGACCGGGCTGGCGTTGGTCTTCTTGTGGCCCACATTGGCCACCTGGCTGCCATCCGTCGCGTATTGATAGGAGGAAGAGACATGCGTCTAACCGATTGCCATAACTTCCACGATTTCCGCCAACTGGCCAAGCGCCGCCTGCCGGGACCGATCTTCAACTATATCGACGGCGGCGCGGATGATGAGGTAACGTATCGCGAGAACACAAACGCCTTTGATCGCTGCGATCTGCTGCCATCGGTGTTGCGCGGGGTCAAAGACGTGGACATGTCCGTCACCGTCATGGGGCAAAAGCTGGACATGCCGATCTATTGCTCGCCCACCGCACTGCAGCGCCTGTTCCACCATCAGGGCGAGCGGGCCGTGGCGGCGGCGGCCGAGAAATACGGGACCATGTTCGGCGTATCCTCGCTGGGCACCGTTTCGCTGGAGGAACTGCGCCAGAAACACAAAAACCCGCAGGTCTATCAGTTCTATTTCCACAAAGACCGGGGCCTGAACTCGGCCATGATGCAGCGCGCCAAAGAGGCGGGTGTCGAGGTGATGATGCTGACCGTAGACAGCATCACCGGCGGCAATCGCGAACGTGACCTGCGCACGGGGTTCTCGATCCCGTTCCGGCTGACGCTGGGCGGCATGATCCAGTTTGCTATCAAACCGATGTGGGGCATCAACTATGTCGCGCACGAGAAATTCCGCCTGCCGCAACTGGACGAACACGTGGACATGAGCGGCGGAGCCAGCTCGATCGGTGGCTATTTCACCGAAATGCTGGACCCGTCGATGAACTGGGACGATGTGGCCCAGATGGTTCGGGAATGGGACGGTCAGTTCTGCCTCAAGGGGATCATGACCGTCGAGGACGCCCGCCGCGCGGCCGAGATCGGCTGCACCGGGATCATCCTGTCGAACCATGGCGGACGTCAGCTGGACGGCTCGCGCACACCTTTCGACCAACTGGCCGAGATCGTGGATGCGGTGGGCGACAAGCTGGACGTGATGATGGACAGCGGCATTCAACGCGGCACCCATGTGCTGAAGGCGCTGTCTCTGGGGGCCAAAGCGGTTGGTGTCGGACGGCACTATCTGTATCCGCTGGCCGCTGCCGGTCAGCCCGGTGTCGAACGCGCGTTGGGGCTGATGCGGGCCGAGATCGAACGCGACATGAAGCTGATGGGCGTCACGCGGGTTGATCAACTGTCGCGCGCCAATCTGCGGTTTCGCGACCCGGTGACGGTTCAGGGACAGGCGCATCGGAACGCGGCATGACCAACGATGCCCTCATATCCGACTTCCGCGCAATCGTCGGGTCACGCCATGTGCTGACCGGCGCACGCGCCACCGAGCGGTTCCGCCGTGGGTTCAGGTCGGGTGAAGGCGAGGCGCTGTGCGTCGTACAGCCCGGCACTCTGCTTGAGCAGTGGAAGGTGCTACAAGCCTGCGTCGCCGCCGACAAGATCGTCATCATGCAGGCCGCCAATACAGGACTGACCGAAGGGTCGACACCCTCGGGTCACTATGACCGCGATGTGGTTCTGATCAATACCCGTCGCATGGATACTCTGGTTCCGCTGAACGGCGGCGAACAAGTCATCAGCTTTCCCGGCGCCACGCTCTTTGCGCTGGAAAAGTTGCTGGACCCAATGAGGCGTGAGCCGCACTCGGTGATCGGATCTTCGTGCATCGGGGCCTCGATTGTGGGCGGGGTCTGCAACAATTCGGGCGGTTCATTGGTTGAACGCGGGCCGGTCTACACCGAGCTGTCGGTCTATGCGCGCATCACCGAAGACGGCACGTTAGAGCTGGTCAACCACTTGGGCATTGATCTGGGTGAGACACCGGAACAGATCCTGTCAAATCTCGATGCTGGTCAGTTCGAGCGCAATCCGGGGTCTACGAATAAACGCGCCTCGGCCAGTGACTATGCGCAGATCGTGCGCGACGTGGATGCCGAAACGCCCGCACGATACAATGCGGATAAGGCGAAGCTGTTTGAATCTGCGGGTTCAGCCGGAAAAGTGGCTGTGTTTGCCGTGCGTCTGGACACTTTCGCCAAAAACGAGGCTGAACAGGTTTTCTATATCGGAACCAACTCCCCAGACGATCTGGCCGAGTTGCGCCGGTATATCCTGTCGCAATTCGCGTCCCTGCCAGTCTCGGCCGAGTACATGCAGCGCGACGTGTTCGACATCACTAAGGCCTACGGTAAGGACACTGTGTGGATGATCGACAAGTTGGGCACAGATCGCTTGCCGATGTTCTTTGCGCTGAAGGGCGCAGTGGATGCACGTTTACGGCGCATTCCTTTTCTGCGCAATTTCACCGACCGGTTCATGCAGGCCGCAGTCAGCCTCCTGCCGCAGGTCCTGCCCAAGAGGATGATCGAATACCGAGACGCCTTTGAACATCATCTGATCCTGAAAATGAAGGACGAGGGCATCGAAGCGATCCGCGACTGGTTGCCCGGCTTCTTCGAAGGGCGCGATGCAGATTTCTTCGAATGTACCCCCCGCGAAGCCAAGATTGCGGGCCTGCACCGGTTTGCAGCCGCTGGTGCTGCGGTGCGCTACATGGCGATCCACGCAGATGAGGTTGAAGACATCATCGCGCTGGACGTAGCCCTGCGCCGCAATGATCGTGATTGGCTTGAGGTTTTGCCGCCCGAGATCGGCGATCAGATTGTTCACAAGCTCTACTATGGCCACTTCATGTGTCACGTGATGCACCAGGACTATGTGGTGCGCAAAGGGGCAGATCCCAAAGCACTAAAAGCTGCGATGCTAAAGCTGTTCGATGCGCGTGGTGCCGAATATCCGGCGGAACACAATGTCGGGCACCTCTATAAAGCCAAGCCCGATCTTGCGGCGCATTACACGTGTTGCGATCCGACAAACTCTTTCAATCCGGGGATCGGCAAGATGTCAAAATCCCGCAACTATGGCGAAGGGATCAAGTAAATCGCCCAAGGTTATGCGTGGCGTTTTTCAGATAGTTTAACGTTAAACTTTTCCTGAGACGCATAGCTGGTATTCCGCTCAGGCCTATCCGTACGCTGAAAATTACGCTACGTAACAAAGTGAGTTAGGTCAAAGTTTCTGACTAATTGGAGGAATTGAAAATGACACGTACTGCACTTGTAACCGGTGGTAGCCGGGGTATCGGCGAAGCGATTTCCAGAAAGTTGAAGGCTGAAGGATATAATGTAGCCGCGACTTATGCAGGCAACGATGAAAAGGCCGCCGCCTTCACCGCCGAGACAGGTATCAAGACTTACAAGTGGAATGTTGCCGATTACGAAGCCTCGGCCGCAGGTATCGCGCAAGTCGAAGCGGACCTCGGACCCATTGACGTTGTCGTGGCCAATGCAGGCATCACTCGCGACGCACCATTCCACAAGATGACCCCGGACCAGTGGAAAGACGTGATCGACACCAACTTGACCGGTGTGTTCAACACCGTTCATCCAATCTGGCCCGGTATGCGCGAGCGCAAGTTTGGCCGTATCATCGTCATCAGTTCGATCAACGGTCAGAAAGGTCAGTTCGCGCAAGTGAACTATGCCGCAACCAAGGCGGGCGATCTGGGTATCGTCAAATCTCTGGCGCAAGAGGGCGCGCGGGCTGGCATCACCGCCAACGCGATCTGCCCCGGATACATCGCAACCGAGATGGTCATGGCCGTACCCGAGAAGGTGCGCGACTCGATCATAGCCCAAATCCCGGCGGGACGGCTGGGTGAGCCTGAGGAGATCGCCCGCTGCGTGGCCTTCCTGGCCTCGGATGACAGTCAGTTCATCAACGGCTCGACCATCTCTGCCAACGGCGCGCAGTTCTTCAGCTAACGCCCGGACATACACAAGAAAGGATCCTGCCAAATGAAAGACCTTGAACCCGACATCGACCCAATCGAGTCTCAGGAGTGGCAGGACGCCATCGAAGACGTCATCGAACGGGATGGCGCCAATCGCGCACATTTCCTGCTGGACAAAGCGGTGCAAAAGGCGCGCGCTGCTGGGGCGACCCTGCCGTTTTCGGCAACCACGCCCTATCAGAACACCATTCCTGTCGATGATCAGTATGCCTTTCCCGGCGATCAGGACATGGAATGGCGCATTCGCACGATCAACCGCTGGAACGCGATGGCCACCGTGGTGCGGCGCAACAAGGTCAGCAGCGAATATGGTGGCCACATCGCCTCATTCGCGTCGTCGGCGGTCATGTATGACATTGGCCTGAACCACTTTTGGCGGTCGAAATCAGCGATCCATGGCGGCGATCTGGTGTTCTTTCAGGGCCACGTGATCCCCGGCATCTATGCCCGGTCCTTCATGGAGGGTCGCATCAGCGAAGAGCAGTTGGAAAACTTCCGCTCGGAAGTCAGCGGAGGTGGTCTGTCCAGCTATCCCCACCCGTGGCTGATGCCGGATTACTGGCAGTTCCCGACCGTTTCGATGGGTCTGGGCCCATTGATGGCGATCTATCAGGCACGATTTATGAAATACATGCACAACCGGGGCCATATCGACATGGCGGACCGCAAGGTGTGGTGTTTCCTGGGCGATGGCGAGATGGACGAACCCGAAAGCCGGGGTGCGATCGACCTTGCCGTGCGCGAAGGTCTGGACAACCTGATCTTTGTCATCAACTGCAATCTGCAACGCTTGGATGGCCCGGTACGCGGCAACGGCAAGATCGTGCAAGAGCTTGAGGGCGACTTCCGCGGCGCAGGCTGGAACGTCATCAAACTGCTCTGGGGCAAAGGCTGGGATCAGCTGTTGGAGAAAGACACCACCGGCCGACTGCGCCAGTTGATGGATGAGACGGTCGATGGGGACTACCAGACCTTCAAATCCAAGGACGGCGCTTATATCCGCGAACATTTCTTTGGCAAATACCCCGAGACTGCCGCTTTGGTCGAAGACTGGACCGACGATCAAATCTGGGCGCTGCGCCGGGGCGGACACGACCCTGAGAAAGTCTTTACCGCGTTCAAACGCGCAACCGAGAATGAGGGCACTCCAACCTGCCTGTTGGTGAAAACCGTAAAAGGCTATGGCATGGGCTCGGCTGGTGAAGGACAAAACACCACGCACCAGCAAAAGAAACTGGCCGAAGATCAACTGCGCGCCTTCCGCGACCGGTTCCAAATCCCGGTTAGCGACGAAGATCTGCCAAACGCGCCATTCGTGTCGCTGAACAATGCACAGAAGGCTTATCTCGCAGACCGGCGCAAAGCTTTGGGGGGGGAATTCCCCAAACGCGACAGCACCGCACCCGCTCTGGATATCCCGGACCTGTCCAAGTTCGAAGCGCAGCTCAAAGGCACCGGGGAGCGCGAGATTTCGACCACCATGGCCTTTGTCCGCATCTTGACAACGCTGCTGCGTGACAAAGGGATCGGCAAAAACGTGGTTCCGATCGTGCCCGATGAAAGCCGCACTTTCGGGATGGAAGGGCTATTCCGCTCGGTTGGCATCTACAACCCGGCGGGTCAGAACTATACCCCCGAAGATGCCGATCAGATGATGTTCTACAAGGAAACGACCAACGGTCAGGTCCTGCAGGAAGGCATCAACGAGGCTGGAGCCATGGCCGACTGGATCGCGGCGGCGACGTCCTATTCCAACCACGGCGTGGCGATGATCCCGTTCTTCATCTACTACTCGATGTTCGGGTTCCAGCGGATTGGCGATCTGGCCTGGGCTGCGGGTGACAGCCGCGCGCGGGGCTTCATGCTGGGCGGCACTGCCGGACGGACCACGTTGAACGGCGAAGGGTTGCAGCACGAGGATGGGCACAGCCATATCCTTGCGGGCACCATTCCGAATTGCATCACCTATGACCCGACCTTCAGCTATGAGGTCGCAGTGATCATCCAGAACGGCCTGCAACGGATGTATGGTAATCAGGAGGATATCTATTTCTACCTGACCCTGATGAACGAAAACTATGCCCACCCCGACATGCCAATGGGCGCGGAAGAAGGCATCATCAAGGGGCTTTACCGGTTCCAGGAGGTCAAAAAGCCCGGCAAGAAACACGTCAATCTGATGGGCTCGGGCACCATTCTGGTTCAGGCGATGAAAGCCGCCGAGATGCTGAAGAAAGATTTCGGCGTGACCTCGGATATCTGGTCGGCAACCTCGTTCAACGAACTGGCCCGCGATGGTCAGGACGCGGCGCGCGCCAACCGTCTGGACCCGCTGGCCGAAGAACGTGTGCCTTACGTGACCGAGCAGCTGTCCAAAGCCAAGGGCCCGATCATCGCAGCCACCGACTATATGAAGAACTACGCCGAACAGATCCGCGCCTTTGTGCCGGGCCGCTACACCGTGCTGGGCACGGATGGCTATGGCCGCTCGGACAGCCGGGTGAACCTGCGCCGGTTCTTCGAGGTCGACGCCAACCACATCGCGGCGGCCGCCATGGTCGATTTGTACCGCGAAGGTGCCGTGACCAAGGCCGAGCTCGAGAAAGCGCTCAAGACATATGAAATTGACGGCGACAAGCCGAACCCCCGGTTGGTTTAAGGCCACGGGGCACGAGGAGACATAGACATGGCAATCGAAGTAACAGTCCCGGATATCGGGGATTTCTCGGACGTTCCCGTCATCAGCATTCTGGTCTCGGTCGGTGACACCATCGCCGCCGAAGATCCGCTGATCGAATTGGAAAGCGACAAGGCAACGATGGAGGTTCCCTCCCCGGCGGCTGGTGTCGTCAAGGAAATCAAAGTGGCCGAGGGCGACAATGTGTCTGAGGGCGCGCTGATCCTGCTGCTGGAAGGCGAAGGGGCCTCTGCCGCCCCGGCCGAGGCTGCGCCCGCACCTGCTGCCGCTTCGGCACCGGCCGCAGCGCCTGCTGCCCCGGCACCCGCACCCGTTGTGGATGGTGGGTTCGGCAAGGCTCACGCCTCGCCATCGGTGCGCGCCTTTGCGCGCCAGTTGGATATCGACCTGTCCAAAGTCAACGGTTCGGGCCGTAAGGGTCGCATCCTGCGCGAAGACGTCACCAAGTTCCTGAAAGCCTCAACCGCGGCGGCCCCGGCTGCTGCCGGTGCGGCGGGCGGCATGGGCATCCCTCCGATCCCCGTTGTCGATTTCTCGAAATTCGGCCCCGTGGAAGATGTGGAGATGCCGCGGATCAAAAAGCTGTCGGGCCCTGCCCTGCACCGGTCCTGGCTGAATATCCCGCATGTGACGCATAATGACGAGGCGGACATCACTGATCTGGACAAGTACCGCAAGGAAATGGACACGATGGCCAAGGAAGAAGGCTATCGCGTTACCCTGCTCAGCTTTGTCGTCAAAGCCTCGGTCAGTGCGTTGAAACAGCATTGGGAGTTCAACTCGTCCATCCACCCCGATGGCGACAAGCTGATCCGCAAATCCTACTACAATATCGGTTTCGCGGCTGACACGCCCAACGGGCTGGTGGTTCCGGTCATCAAGGACGCCGACCGTAAGGGGATTGTCGAGATTTCCAAGGACCTGATGGAGCTGTCTGGCAAGGCCCGCGCAGGTGAGCTGAAGTCAAATGACATGCAGGGCGCGACCTTCACGATCTCGTCGTTGGGCGGTATCGGCGGCACGCATTTTACGCCCATCGTCAACGCACCCGAGGTGGCAATCCTGGGCCTGACCCGCTCGAAAATGGCGCCGGTCTGGAATGGCGAGGAATTTGTGCCGCGCCTGATGCAGCCAATGTCGCTTAGCTATGACCACCGTGCCGTCGATGGCGCCTTGGCCGCGCGCTTCTGCGTGACGCTCAAGACGCTGTTGGGCGATATGCGCAAGCTGATGTGGTAAGGAGAGATCAGATGGACGTCAAAGTACCCGATATCGGTGATTTCTCCGATGTACCCGTGATCAGCATTCTTGTCTCGGTCGGCGATACTGTCGCCGCCGAGGACCCACTGATCGAACTGGAATCCGACAAAGCCACGATGGAGGTCCCCTCCCCCGCCGCAGGCAAAGTGGTTTCGATTGCCGTGTCCGAAGGCGATAACGTCTCGGAAGGTGCGTTGATCCTGACATTGGAAGCCGCCGATGGGGCCGCGCCCGAAGCTGCTCCGGCAGAGGCCCACGCCGCCGCGCCGCAAGCCGTGGCCGCCACCGGCACGGCGACTGGTCAGGGCGATGTGCATGCCGACGTGGTTGTGCTGGGCTCTGGCCCCGGTGGTTACACCGCCGCTTTCCGTGCTGCCGATCTGGGCAAGAAGGTGGTCATGATCGAACGCAACCCGACACTGGGCGGCGTCTGCCTGAACGTGGGTTGTATCCCTTCAAAAGCCCTGCTGCACGTAGCCAAGGTCATCACCGAAGCCGAAGAGATGGGCGCACACGGGGTTAGCTTCGGTAAACCGAAGATCGACCTGGACGAGCTGCGCGCCTTCAAAGACAGCGTTGTCGGCAAGCTGACCGGCGGACTGGACGGCCTGTCCAAAGGCCGCAAGGTTCAGATCGTGCGCGGCTATGGCCGTTTTTCGGGCCCCAACATGATCGAAGTTGTGGGTGATGATGGCATGACCACCGTTTCATTCGACCTGTGTATCATCGCTGCGGGCTCTGAACCGGTTGAATTGCCTTTCATCCCGCATGACGACGATCGCGTGATCGACTCGACCGGGGCGTTGGAACTGGCGGATGTGCCCAAACGGATGCTGGTTCTTGGTGGTGGTATCATCGGTCTGGAAATGGCCTGTGTATATGACGCTTTGGGGTCGAACATCACCGTGGTCGAACTGATGGATCAGATCATCCCCGGTGCCGACAAGGACATCGTCAAACCCTTGATGAACCGCATTAAGGGCCGGTACGAGAACATCTTCCTCAAGACCAAAGTGACCGCGATAGAGCCTCAGAAAAAGGGCCTGAAAGTCACGTTCGAGGATGACAAGGGCGAAAGCTTCACCGACACGTTCGACAAGGTGCTGGTCGCCGTGGGCCGCAAGCCCAATGGCAAGCTGATCGACGCAGAAAAGGCGGGTGTTGCGGTGGATGAACGTGGCTTCATCGCCGTGGACAACCAGCAGCGCACAGGCGTGCCGCATATTTTCGCCATCGGTGATCTGGTCGGCCAGCCCATGCTGGCACACAAGGCAGTGCATGAAGGTAAGGTCGCCGCCGAAGTGGCCGCTGGTCACAAGCGGTTCTTCGACGCCAAGCTTATACCCTCGGTCGCCTACACCGACCCCGAGGTCGCATGGTGTGGCCTGACCGAGACCGAGGCCAAGACCAAAGGCATCAAGGTCGAAAAAGGCGTGTTCCCTTGGGCTGCATCAGGCAAATCCCTGTCCAATGGCCGGTCCGAAGGCATCACAAAATTGCTTTTCGATCCCGAAGATCAACGCGTAGTGGGGGCCTGCATCGTGGGCACGAACGCGGGTGACTTGATCGCCGAGACAGCTCTGGCCATCGAGATGGGCGCAGATGCGGTCGATCTCGGTCACACGATCCACCCTCACCCGACGCTCAGCGAGACGGTGAATTTCGCGGCCGAAATGTTCGAAGGCACGATCACCGACCTGATGCCACCCAAGAAACGCCACTAGGACCTGACCCATGAAGCTAGGCACACCAAAGGAAATACTGGACGGTGAGAACCGGGTCGCGATGAC
>NZ_WQDY01000014.1 GCF_013033355.1 Ruegeria lacuscaerulensis | reverse complement strand
ATGGCGACGCCAAGCAGTCGCTGGACAAGCTCCTGCCCATGATCGACTGATCCAAAGCACACGAAACACAAAAAGGCGCCCAAACGGGCGCCTTTCCGCGTTTCGCGGTAGGCTAATGGCTAAGCCCCCATGAACACGTAACCTACCCCGTGAACGGTCACCAGAATTTCGGGCGCTTTTGAGTTCACTTCAATTTTGTTCCGCAGCCGTCCAATTATCACATCTACGGTGCGATCAAAGGGTTGCCAGTCGCGACCTGATAGACAGTCCAGCAACTGATCTCGTTGCAGCACGCGCTTGGGGCGTTGGGCGAGATAGCTGAGCAGTTCAAACTCGCCTCGCGTGAGGTGAACGTCTTCTCCATTTGTTGCTGTCAACGTGCGTGCGCCGCGATCAAGAGTAAGCCCGTTGAACTCGAGCACCTCATCCTGTTCCGAATGAGGAACGGCCGGCATTGCGACCCTGTGCAGTATGTTCTTTGTCCGCACCAACAATTCGCGCAGGTTGACGGGTTTGTGCAAATAGTCATCAGCACCAATCTCCAACGCGACGATCCTATCCACATCCTCGCCGCGCGCGCTGGCGACAATTACAGGTACATCCGATTCTGCCCGCAATTCACGCAAAAGAGTCAGCCCGTCCTTTCCGGGCAGGCGAATATCCAGGACAACCAGATCAATCACGTGCCGCTTAAGTTCGCGCTCCATTTCGTCACTGTCGTGGGCACGGACGACTCGGTAGCCTTCGACTTCATAATATCCTGCCATCGCCTCAAGGCTGGTTGGATCATCCTCGACGATCAGGATTTGCTTGGCTTGCATGTTGTCTGGCTCCGCTCGTTTACAAGACGTTTACATACTTTTACCAACGGTTCAAAGACCCAAAAAACCGTGTTTACAGCCCCCGCCTATGCTGACCGCATAATCGGAGGCGAAACAGATGATTGGACGAATCTGGCGAAAATTCTGGGGCCCTGCAGGTGCCCTGTCTTTTGGCTTCATCATGATCGGCGGCTTTATTGCCGGGGTCGTTTTTTGGGGCGGTTTCAACACCGCGATGGAAGCCACAAACGAAATGGAGTTCTGCATCTCGTGTCACGAAATGCGGGACAATGTGTATAAGGAATACAAGGAATCCCCTCACTTTATGAACGCATCCGGCGTGGGTGCGGTCTGTTCTGACTGCCACGTGCCGAAAAAGTGGTTTCCCAAGGTGATCCGCAAAATTCAGGCATCGCAAGAACTGTACGGCCACTTTGTAACGGGCGTTATCGACACACCTGAAAAATTCGAAGCCCACCGGGCCGAAATGGCGCAAAGCGTCTGGGCCACGATGGAGGCCAACGACTCGCTGGAATGCCGCAACTGTCACGCGGTCGAACATATGGACTTCAAACTGCAAAGCCCCAAAGCGGCCGAGCTGATGCAGGCCGGGATCGAACGGGGTGACACCTGTATCGACTGTCACAAAGGTATCGCGCACAAACTGCCCGACCTGTCGCAAGGGTATAAGAAGAAATTCGAAGACCTGACAGCCGAAGCTGCCCATGGTGTATCCGGTGACGATCTGTACCCGATCAAAACTGTACCGCTCTATGAAACCGCTGCTGATGCGGCCGCAGGTGAAAACGTCATCGGTCAGGTTCTGGCTGCAACCCATATGCATGTGAAAGATCGCAGCAAGGGCGCACTGAATGTTCAGGTCGAAGGCTGGCAACAGGATGGAGTCGGACAGGTTGTCTATGCTCTGCGCGGTCAACGGATCTTTGAGGCGACGGTGAAGAAGGCCAAGGTTGACCTGGTTCAGAACCATGGCACCGAAACCGACCCGGATACCGATCTGGTATGGCACAAGGTCAGCCTGGACGGCTGGGTGGCTGACAAGGATCTGATCTCGGACGTGGACCAGCTGTGGACATATACATCCGAGATGTATTCCGCCAGCTGCGGCACCTGCCACTCGAAACCTGATCCGGGACACTCGTTGGCGAACCAGTGGATTGGCTCTTTGAAAGCGATGAAACGGTTCATCACGCTGGACAAGGAAGAATACCGTATTCTTCAGAAATACCTCCAGCTGAACGCCAAGGACACAGGTGGAGCGGGTAGCCATGGCTGATCGGTCCGAACCCCTGCCCCGCAGCGCAACCTATCGGTGGTTGGCACAGCTTCTGCTGTGTCCCCCGACCCGGCCCGAACTGCTGGCGTATCGCAGCGACGATGGTCTGAGATTCCTGGCAGAATGCACCACCTTTCCCGCGCTGAAGCCTCTGGTGCAGTGGATCACTGACGAGATGGCAGAAGGACAAGACCTGGACGCCCTGCACGATCGGATCGTCCGTGCCTACAGCCGGATCTTCGATATGGGCGGCAAGCACGGGGCACTGCCTTATGCCTCGATTTACCTCAGTGACAGCGGCCGGCTGTTTCAACAACCCGCCCGCGACATGGCCGCCCTTCTGCAAGAGCTGGACATGCGTCTGCCCACCGATCTGAAGGAACCCCCCGACCATCTGGCCGTTCAGCTTCAGGTCATGGCCGAGTTGCTGGACCGCGCCGATCAGGGGGACGACCTGCCACTGACACCGTCAGAGTTCCTGGACCGATACGTCCTGACCTGGCTGCCCCAATTCGCGCATCGCTGTGAGCAGCAGCGCGACCCCGCCCTGATCGCGGAAACCGCCCGCGCCGCTCTGGCGCTTGGTCAGGACAACGCTCAGGCGGCCCAAACCGCAGCGTGATCCGACCTGAAGGTCGGATCAGCCACACCGCACAGCGATCCCCTACACCCAAGACGGGGGGCCGCATCAGAAACCCGAAAGGCCAGTCCTTTCGACCCGTTTGACGAAGTAATGGAGGGAAGAATGTCCATTAATACATCCACCAAACTGTCACGTCGCAGTCTGCTGAAAGGGGCAACATCGCTGGGTGTCTTCAGCGCGTTTGCTCCGGCATTGCTGCATGCAGGTGCTGCCCATGCCGCAACCTCGGGCGAGGTCCTGTCGGGCTCGCACTGGGGTGCGTTCTACGGCACCGTTGAAGACGGCGTCTGGACCAAAATCCGCCCCTGGGAACAAGACCCCCATCCCAGTGAAATGCTCGAAGGCGTCATGGACAGCGTCTATTCGCCTTCGCGCATCAAATACCCGATGGTCCGCAAAGCCTATCTGGAAGGTGGCGCAGGTGCGAACCCCGAAGGCCGCGGCAACGAAGAATTCGTGCGCGTCAGCTGGGATCAGGCGCTGGAACTGGTCACCAATGAACTCAAACGCGTCAGCGACACCTATGGTCCGACCGGCGTTTATGCGGGCTCGTATGGCTGGAAAAGCTCGGGCAAGCTGCATAACTGTCAGAACCTGCTGCGCCGTGCGCTGAACGTGGGTCTGGAAGGCAAGTTCGTAAACAGCTCGGGCGACTATTCGACCGGCGCCAGCCAGATCATCATGCCGCACGTGATGGGCACGCTGGAAGTGTACGAGCAGCAGACCGTCTGGCCTGTGCTGATCGAAAGCACCGACGTGTTGGTCTTCTGGGCTGCCGACCCAGTCAAAACCAACCAGATCGGCTGGACCGTGGCCGATCACGACACCTATCCCTACTACGAAGAGTTCCGCAAAACCGGCAAGAAGGTCATCGTTATCGACCCGATCCGCACGGAAACAGCCAAGTTCTTCGATGCCGAGTGGATTCCGATCCGTCCGCATACCGACGTCGCCATGATGCTGGGTATCGCGCATGAGCTGTATGCGCAGGGCCTGCATGACGCCGACTTCCTGGACGAATACACCGCAGGCTTTGAAGACTTCCTGCCCTATCTGACCGGCGAAAGCGACGGCGTTGCCAAGACACCGGAATGGGCTGCGGAAATCTGCGAAGTCCCTGCCGAGCAGATCAAGGAACTGGCTGCCCTGTTCGCCAGCAACCGCACCATGCTGGGTTCAGGCTGGTCGATCCAGCGTCAGCACCACGGCGAACAGTCGCACTGGATGCTGGTCACTCTGGCCTCGATGCTGGGTCAGATCGGTCTGCCGGGCGGCGGCTTTGGCCTCAGCTACCACTATGCCAACGGTGGCGCACCGTCGGCGGACTCGGTTGTTCTGCCGGGTATCTCGGATGGCGGCGCAGCGGTCGAAGGCGCAGCATGGCTGACACAGGCCGGCGCAGCCTCGATCCCGGTCAGCCGGATTGTCGAGATGCTGGAACGTCCGGGCGAAGAGTTCGACTTTAACGGCACCCGCACCACCTTCCCCGAAGTGAAGATGGTCTACTGGACCGGCGGCAACCCGTTCTCGCACCAGCAGGACCGGAACCGTATGGTCGAAGCCTGGCAGAAACTGGAAACGGTTGTTGTGCAGGACTTCCAGTGGACCGCAACCGCGCGCTTTGCCGACATCGTTCTGCCCGCCACCACATCCTACGAGCGCAACGATATCGAACATATCGGGGACTACTCGCTCAAGGCGATCCTTGGCATGAAGAAGATCGTCGATCCGGTGTTCGAATCCCGCACCGACTTTGACATCTTCACCGAGATTGCCACCCGTCTGGGTGCCGGTGACGCCTTTACCGAAGGTAAGGACGAGATGGGCTGGATCCAGGGCTTCTATGAAGACGCCGCCAAACAGGGTCCGGGCAAAGGCATTGACGTTCCCAGCTTTGACGAGTTCTGGGACGCCGGTGTCGTGGTCTTCGATATCCCCGAAAGCTCCAAGCAGTTCGTCCGCTATGCTGATTACCGCGACGACCCACTGCTGGAGCCGCTGGGCACGCCGACCGGTAAGATCGAGATCTTCTCACGTAATATCGAGAAGATGGGTTATGACGACTGTGGTCCGCACCCGACATGGTACGAACCCGAAGAGCGTCTGGGTGGCAACGCGCCCTACCCGCTGCATATCGACTCGGCCCACCCGCAATTCCGTCTGCACTCGCAGCTGTGTGGCACGGTCACCCGCGAGAAATACGTGGTTGGCGGACGTGAGCCCTGCATGATCAACACGCAGGACGCCGCCGCCCGTGGCATAGCGGATGGGGATACTGTGCGCGTCTTCAACGATCGCGGTCAGGTTCTGGTGGGGGCCATCGTCTCGGACGATATCCGCCCCAACGTGATCCGCATCTTCGAAGGCGGCTGGTACGATCCGGTCAATGGCGGTGAGCTGGGCTCGCTGGACGCATATGGCGACGTCAACTGTCTGACTGTTGGTCGCGGTACATCCAGCCTGGCGCAGGGTAACTGCGGCCACACCGGCATGGCAGAAGTCGAGAAATACACCGGCGAACTGCCCGAGGTGAACGTCTTTAACGCCCCGGCAGAGGGCTGATCCTAACCTCCCTACTGGCGCGCGCTTTCGGGCGCGCGCCTTTTTCCTTTCAGGTGCCGAAATGTTTAATCTGTACCGACTCCTTATTCTTTGCGCGGCTCTTGGTATGGCCGAAACCGCCCATGCCGACCCCGATCTGCAGTATCTGGATCAGATGGCCGCCATCCACCTAACCCCTTCAACCGATAGCAAGCCCGGCCGGGCTTTTGTTGCGACACCGCTGCAGGTACTGAGCCGTCAGGAAGATTGGGTGCAGGTCCGTATCACCGGCTGGACCCAGGCCGGGGCCGAACGCGTGATCTATGCGGCCCCCGGCATTCGTGTGCTGTCGGCCACCTTACCGAAATCGGCGGTGGGCGATCTGATCCTGACTGACACGCAGGATGACCCGGAAACTGGCCTGACATGGACCCGGACCGAGTTACGCGGGTGGCTACACGACCCCGCGCTGCAATCCGATCTGAACCAGATCTGGGCGCGCGCCGAGCCGCTGTTCGCCAAGCGCTGCACCGCCTGTCATCAACGCCGCATTCCCGATCACTACACCGCGAACCAGTGGACCAGCCACCTTAAGGTGATGGGGCCCCGAACCGGGTTGCCGAAAGAGGGCCAGTTTCTGATCCGCACCTATATGCAGCATCATGCGAAGGACAGCGCTCGACTGACGCAAAACCCATAATCCAGTCAGGCCCCTGCTTTCGGGGCGTTTGACAATTCCTGCACCAGCTCATGCAACGCCTTGGTTGCGCGCAGACTTTCGGTCTCGACCTCGTTCAGCTTTTGCTTGATGGACGTTGCATTGTCGGTTTGTTTGCTGCGCTGGTTCAGTTCTTTGGCCAATGCAACCAAGCGAGTGGCACCAACAAACCCTGCGGCTCCGGTCAATTGGTGGGTTAACTCAGCTATGCCTGAGTAGTCGTCCGCAATCAGTGCAGCATTCATTTTGGAAACCAAATCGGGACAGCTTTCAAAAAACCTGTCCGCAACCGCGCACCCCCTCTGCACACCGAGATCGGCAAAGAGCTGCCTTAGATTTGCATCTGCAATCGCGTTTTGAGTCGACGCAGTTTCTGATTGTGTGTCGTCAGCAGGAATAGCGCCGGATAAAGCAGCCCCAAGTTCAGCCTTGGTAAATGGTTTCTCCAAAAAACGGCTGATACCCGATTTACGCAGCATATTCAGCCCATCTTGCGGCAAAGCTGCAGTTGCAACGATAACTGGAATGCTATGACCGTAATTCGCACCGACAGACTTGACATGCTGCGCCACATCCAGCCCCGTATGAGAGCCCAATTGAAAATCGGTGACTACGACATCAAAATTCGGATCCTTCAGAACGTCTCTGGCCTGAGCGAAACTGTTGGCTGTAACTACGTGATTTCCTAGGTCGCTCAGATAGCCCTCTATCACAGTGGCATTCAACGGGTCGTCTTCGACAACAAGGACCCTACGGCCACTGGGTTGGCTGGAAATCTTTCCCGATAGCACCCGCATTTCAATCGCAAATGCAAAGATACTGCCGCCCGTGGGATTCGGCAGATATTCCAACCGTCCGCCCAGAAAACTCACCAATCTGTGGCTGATCGCCAGCCCCAACCCGGTCCCAGTATTCAGCCCCAAATTGTCGCCCTGCGCGATCTGCGTAAAGGGCTCAAAAAGATCGGATACGGCGCTTTCCGGAACTCCGGGACCGGAATCTAAAATTTTGAATATCAGGCGTGTTCTATCAGGTGCTCCGCAGCCTTCAGCCGTGACGTTGAGAACCACCTCCCCCTCGCCCGCGTATTTGCGCGCATTGGACAACAGATTCAACAAAACCTGCCGCAACTTGTGCATATCCCCGTTCAAGTGTCGCGATACTTCGGGCGCGATCCGCAGCTTGAACTGTGACTGCTCCGAAGGCTGATGCAACCAAACAATCTGCGCAATAGAACTACAAAGTTCATCAAGATCGAAATCCTGATCCACGCGTTGCAATGCGCCGTTTTCCGCCTTGGACAGACCCAGCACATTTTCTATCAGTGAGGCCAGAACCGTACCCGACGCCCGGATACTGAGTAGCTTGTCGTTGGTAGCCGGAGCCAAGTCTTCTTCCAACAGGCGGGTCAAGCCCAGAATACTGTTGATCGGAGTTCGGATTTCATGGCTGATCGTATTCAGAAACACGGTCTTGGCGCGGTCGGCCTCGCGCGCGGCATCTATGGCTTTCAGGTAGTCCGTGATGTCTTGCAGAATAATAACGCGCCCTTCAAATTTCTCGCTGACATCAAGCATTTCCTGGATAGCAACATCGAAAGAGCGGGTGCCGTGTGGGGTATCAAGCACAACAGGTTCCAGCGACGGACCACGGGCGCTCAACAATTTCGCAACGACCTGCGACAAAGCCGCCGACTGAATTTCGGTGTAGTATCCGGCACCGGATTGCATCTGACCTAATAGAAGACGATTGGCCGCGACATTGACATGTGTGGGTTTGTTCTCGCTGTCCAGCAAGATCGCAGGTTCAGCTATACTCTCGAACACGGTTAGGTATTTGTTCTTTTCGTTACTCAACGATCGGTTAAGCGTCTGAAGTTCTTCTAGCCGATCAGAACTGTTCGTAGCTTGCCATGTCTTGATCAGACCGGTTTCCATAGCATCAAAAAGTTCCAAGATCAGGTTGCGCAGCTCCTCGCGCTGATTGTCCGGGTTGGATTTTTCGACCACCAAGTCCAAATAGGCGTTTCGGTACAGCTTCATCAGCCCGACGAAGTCCACTATGTTTATCCCGCGTGCCCGATGTTTGAGCCCCTGTTGCACCCCAAACTCAGAAGCGTGATCCAGCATAGCTTCATGAGGCAGCGTTTTAGAATGAGCGGTTTCAATCAAATCGACCAGAGGTTCACTTAGCCCGATGACCGAAATCCTCCAGGCTTCACGCAGGGTGGATGAGAACTGAGTATAGTCCCTTTTATGCGCATAGTGGATCACCCGATCGGTCAGCCACTCGGTATGGGAATTTATCAGGTTTGAGACTTGCAGCATCACTTATTCCGGCTGTTCTTAGGCTCTGGCCTCATTGTAAATTCAGACACTGCCACGGGTCCATGCGCAGGATAGTCACAGCCCATGAACTCAATCGCGCGCCGTGTTTCATATCCAACAAGTAGCCGGCTCGGTGCACATCGTTCCAACCGTGCTGCGGTTAGTTCAGCGCGAGCGAGATCAACCGATCCTGTCCCGGGCCCTGACGCCACAATCGGTCGGGGGATTACTCATGTAACACAAGTAACTGACGAGGATTTACATTCAGATACAGGTATTCTTGCCCTACCTTGACCAGCACACCTTATTCTGAAGGTTTTCCGAGAAGCGATCAGCCAAAGCACATCCGGCCAAGCCGTCCGTCACGATCATGTAGTTTAATTCTTTCGAACCTTGGGTCATCACCGCCCCTCGTGTCGTCAGAAGGGCGGCGCCTGTATTATGAGTTACTGCACGAATGCCAGTTCGGGCTGTGATCCTTGTCGACCAGCACTGCGCGGACACCTTCGATCAGATCTGGGTGGCGTATGGCCATCCGCATAGCTTCGAATTCCTGTTCCAGACATTCGGATAAAGTCAGATGTTTTCCATTGCGCAACAGGTTCAGGGATTCCAGCAAGCTACGCGGAGACGCCTTTCGCAGCGCCTTCAGAGCCGCCTCTTTGCGTTTGCTGGGGCGTTTTTGAAGGCATTCGGCAATGGTGCTTAGCGATGTGGGACTGAAACAGCCGGTCGTATCGGACAACATCAATATACTTGGTTGATTTACGTTCGTGACGCACAAATCAGTCAGGATATCGTCGATCGAGTGGTCTGAATGACACAGGGCCTTCATCAGTGCAGGCAGGGATTCTGTCGCCGTCATATGGGTCGAAATCCCAAGTCCATGCGCATCAAACCCACGAACCGAGGCCCCGGTAAGGCCCATCCAGACACCGCAATGATGCGGCATACGTGACAGGAAATAGCTGCCGCCCACATCGGGAATGAACCCGATTGCGGTTTCCGGCATGGCAAACAGTGCACGCTCGGTCGCGATACGGTAGGCTCCGTGCACCGACAACCCCATACCGCCGCCCATACAAATCCCGTCAATCACCGAGATATAAGGTTTGGGAAACCCGGCGATCCGTTCGATCAGGGCGTACTCCTCCCGAAAGAACTGCTCGGCCTCGTCCAGCTGCTCGGCGAGAACCAGATCGCGCACCCGGCGCATGTCGCCCCCGGCACAAAAGGCCCGGTCGCTGGAGGATGTCAGAACCACGCAGAACACGGCCGGATCGTCCTGGAACTGGTCCAGGGCCGCGTCTATCTGATGGATCATCTCAAGATTCAGGGCGTTCATCGCCTCGGGGCGGTTCAGGCAGATGATGCCTGAACGCCCTTGTTTTTCAACATTGACCAGTGACATGGCTTGTTCCGCCATGCCTCAGCGGTTGCGGAATACGGGTGCCCGCTTGGCGATAAACGCCGCCATGCCTTCTTTCTGGCCATCGGTCGCGAACGCGGCCTGGAACAGGCGGCGTTCATGCAGCACGCCCGGGGTCAGCCCGGTCTCCAGCGCGTTGTTCACTGCTTCTTTGGCCATAGCCACGGCAGGGGCGTTCAGACCAGCGATCTGATGTGCAGCCTCCAGTGCAGTTTGCAGCAGATCTTCGGTAGGAACCACGCGGGCGACGACGCCCGATTCCTTGGCTTCGGCTGCGCCAATTGTCCGCCCGGTCAGGATCAGGTCCATCGCAAAGGCTTTGCCAATCGATTTGGTCAGGCGCTGAGACCCCCCGATTCCCGGCAGAATGCCCAGTTTGATTTCGGGCAGACCAAATTGCGCATCTTCGCTGGCGATGATGAAATCGCACATCAGCGCCAGTTCGAACCCGCCACCCAGCGCAAAGCCGCTGACCGCTGCAATCACCGGTTTCTTGATGAACCGCATCTGATCCCAGTCGGCAAAGATGTCATTTGCCAGCAGATCCACCAGGTGCTTTTCGGCCATTTCCTCGATATCGGCACCCGCAGCAAAGGCACGCGGGCTGCCGGTGATGACCACGGCACCGATGCGGTCATCGGCGTCGAATTCCTTGAGGGTCTGCATCACCTCGGCGGCCAGTTGCAGGTTCAGCGCGTTCAAGCTTTTGGGCCGGTTCAGCGTGATCAGGCCAACACTTTCGCGACGCTCGACAATGATCTCCTCCAGTGCGATGCGCTCGGATTTGGCTGTGGGTGCGGCTTTCTTGGCGGTGTCGGCGGCTTTGGCCTTGGTCTTGTTGGTCGTCATGAGTTTTCTCCCGGAATCTGATTCAGTTCTTGAGACCAAAATCGGTCCAGTTAGTGCCCTCGGCGGGCGCTTCATCGCTGTGCTTGGCCTTGGCCGAGCCGTTCTGATCGTAGGATTCGAAATCCGCCATCTTTTCAGCCAGAATCGCCTCGCGGTGCTGGTTCAGCCCCGGCGCGACCTGCGGCTGGTCAGGGTCCATATCCTTGTAGGCCGACAGCTTGATCGGATTGCCGGCGGTGCGGAACGGCTTTTTGCCCTTACCCTCGACCTGCACGATCATGTTGCGCGACAGCAGTTGCGGATGGTCCAGCAGCTTGTCGATGGTGTTGACCGGGCCGCAGGGCACACCGGCCTCGTTCAACGCGTCCAGCCAGTGTTCCATCGGCATTTTGGTGGTAACGGCTTCGATCGCCTCAACCATCTTGGGACGGTTGCGCACCCGCAGATCGTTGGACGCAAAATCCGGATCCATCGCCAGATCGGGCGCGTTCAGCGCATCGGCCATCAGCAGGAACAGCTGGTCGTTCCCGGCGGCGATGACAAAGCGTTCATCCTTGGCCTGAAACGTCTCGAACGGGGCCAGCGAGGGGTGGCAGTCGCCGGTGCGCGTGGGCACGACGCCTTCGACATCATACCGCGCCAGCGCGGTTTCCATCAGCGCTGCCTGACAGTCCAGCATGCCAATATCGACCCGCTCGCCTTGTGCGTTCTTGGTACGCTTATACAGCGCCGACAGGATGCCAATCACGCCGAACAACGCCGCGCCCAGATCGCCAAAACTGGTGCCGACGCGCGCCGGGCGCTCGCCGGGCCAGCCGGTCAGGCTCATGACGCCGCCCATGGCCTGCACGACCATGTCATAGCCGGGCAGATCGGTCATCGGACCGGAATGGCCAAAGCCCGAGATCGAGGCATAGATCAGATGCGGATGCGTCTTGGCCAGCCGTTCTGCGCCATAGCCAAGGCGGTCCATCACGCCGGGGCGGAAGTTTTCGACCAGAACATCGGACGTATCCAGCAGGCGTTCCAGCAATTCACGGTCGCGGGGCGATTTCACATCCAGAACGATGCTTTCCTTGCCCCGGTTGAAGCACATGAAATAGGCGCTTTCAGCGTCGATAAAGGGGGGAAAGGCGCGCGTGTCGTCGCCTGTCCCGAATTTTTCAACCTTGATCACCCGCGCGCCCAGATCGGCCAGCACCATGGTGCAATAAGGCCCCGCCAGCACGCGCGAGAAGTCAAGAACGGTGATCCCCGACAGGGGACCGCCTTCCAGTTTTTCGTCTTCGGATTTTTGCATGGTTCCTCCTCCCAACCAGACAATCAGCGCGCGACGGGCATAGTGAACTCAGCGCCTTTTGAGATGCTTTCAGGCCAGCGCTGCATGATCGACTTCTGCTTGGTGTAGAAGCGGACGCCCTCTTCGCCATAGGCGTGGGTGTCGCCGAACAGGCTCTTCTTCCAGCCGCCAAAGCCGTGCCAGGCCATCGGCACCGGGATCGGCACGTTCACACCAACCATGCCCACCTGAATCTGACGCCCGAACTCGCGCGCGGCGTTGCCGTCACGGGTGAAGATGCTCACGCCGTTGCCGAACTCGTGGTCGTTGATCAGCTGCACACCTTCAGCAAAGCTTTCGACGCGGATACAGGACAGAACCGGGCCAAAGATTTCCTCTTTGTAGATCGTCATGTCCTTAGTGACATTGTCGAACAGCGTGCCGCCCATCCAATAGCCATCCTCGTGACCCTCAACCGTGTAGCCACGGCCATCGACCACCAGATCAGCGCCTTCTTCGACACCTTTGGCAATGTAGCCGGTGATCCGCTCATGCGCCGCTTTGGTGACGATCGGGCCCATCTCGGCGTCCATCTCGACCCCGTTCTTGACCTTCAGCGAGGCCAGGCGGTCCTTGATCATCGGCACGATCTTGTCGGCCACGTCGCCCACCAGCGTGGCCACCGAGATCGCCATGCAACGCTCGCCAGCCGAGCCATAGGCCGCGCCCATCAGCGCATCGACGGCCTTGTCCAGATCGGCATCGGGCATCACCAGCATGTGGTTCTTGGCCCCACCCAGCGCCTGCACGCGCTTGCCGTGACGGGCGCCGGTCTCGTAGATGTAGTTCGCAATCGGGGTCGAGCCGACGAAGGAAATCGCCTGCACGTCGGGGTGCTCCAGCAGCGCGTCCACGGCCACCTTGTCGCCCTGCACCACGTTGAAGACACCATCGGGGAAGCCGGCCTCTTTCATCAGTTCGGCATACATCAGCGACGGCGTCGGATCGGTCGGCGAAGGCTTCAGGACAAACGTGTTGCCCGCCGCAATCGCCACCGGGAACATCCACATCGGCACCATCACCGGGAAGTTGAACGGGGTCACGCCCGCCACCACACCCAACGGCTGGCGCAGGGTCCAGTTGTCGATGCCGGTCGAAACCTGATCGGTGAAATCGCCCTTGAGCAGCTGCGGGATGCCGCAGGCGAACTCGACGATATCGATGCCGCGCTCAACCTCGCCGCGGGCGTCGGTGAAGACCTTGCCATGCTCGGCAGTGATGGCGCGGGCCAGCTCGTCCTTGTGCTCGTTCAGCAGGTTCAGGAACTTGTTCATCAACCGCGCGCGGCGGATCGGAGGCATGTTCGACCACGCCGGAAACGCCGCCTTGGCCGCCGCAACCGCCTTGTCCACATCCCCAACCGAGGCCAGATCAACCTGCCCCGTCAGAGCCCCCGTCGCCGGGTTGAACACGTCCTGAGTGTTGGTGCGCGCACCACCATAAACCTCGCCATTGATATAATGACCGATTGCAGTCGTCGTCATGGATGCCTCCTCCTTGGGTCGACCTCAATCTGCCAAATCCAAACAAAACAAATCCAATGACTAATCATACCAAGTGATATAAGCAGCGTTAATATAGAACCGACAGAAAGCGTCTAATAACTTGTTTTTAAGAAAATTAATTTACGGGAAAACGAGTAGATTATGACTCCCTCAGCGCCCAAAGGTGACGCTCGATGCACTAACTGTCGGGTCGAATACGCGCGGCCGTCTTGTTGGCAAACGCCTCAAGTCGCGCGCGGGCATCAGTTTGAGTATTCACCACACCGGCAACGACCGATTCGGCATAGGCCGCGTCCAAAGGAGACATGTTCTGCATGTGGCTGATCGCAGAGCAGATGGCAAAGTTGGTCAACGGCAGGTTCTCAGCCGCGCGGCGCGCAAGGTCCAACGCTTTGTCAAAGCTGGATCCCTCGACACGGTATTGCGCCAGGCCGATTTCAACTGCCTCCTGCCCCTGATAAACGCGGCCCGTCAGCATCATGTCGACCATGCGGGCCTTGCCAACAAGATCAGCCACCCGAATAGTGGCCCCTCCGCCGGTGAACAGCCCACGCTGGCCCTCGGGTAGAGCGAAATAAGTGCTGGCGTCGGCGACACGGATATGCGCCGCACTGGCCAGTTCCAATCCGCCGCCCACAACAGCGCCAGTAAGGGCGGCGATCACGGGGACGCCGCCATATTCCATTTTATTGAACGCTTCATGCCAACGCAGGCAGACATGCATGAAATCAGCAGGACTGCGATCGGCCTGATGGTGCTCGACCAGATCGAGGCCAGCGCAAAAGTGATCGCCTTCACCCGTCAGGACAATCGCCGCGGCGCCAAGTCGAGGCGCGCTGCTGAACAGGTCAACCAGTTCATCAATCGTGGCAATATCCAACGCGTTGCGTTTGTTCGGGCGGTTCAGTCGCACAATCCAGACGCCATCTTCGTGTCGCTCAACGACCAGATTCTTCAGTTCACTCAGTTGGTCGAGGGTCAGCATCGTCTATCCTATGGCTTTTTGTCTGGGTCAAACATCTAACGAATTCTGGGGCCCGCGAAAGGGCGGGCACAAAAAAAGGGCAGGCGTTTTTACGCGCCCGCCCCGATTTTTCAGACCTTACTCGGCCGGTTCAGCGGCGTGAACGCTGGTCACGCCCAGCTTTTCACGGCGACTGTCACGGATGATGCCCTTGATCAGTGCAACACCCATCAGCGCCATCACCAGGCTGAACGGCAGCGCCCCAATCACCATCGCGGTTTGGATCGCGCCCAGTCCACCGATGATCAACAAGGCACCCACAACCAACGCCAGAGCCGTGCCCCAGAAGATGATGTGCGGACGGCCTTTGGGGCCTTCGTCACCGCCCGAGTTGATGGTGTTCACGATCAGAACAGCCGAGTCTGCCGAAGTGACCAGATAGGTCAGCAGCAGGATCACAACAATTACCGCCATTACCCAGGCAAAGCCAGACGACAGGATCACGTCCAGCATCGCAAACAGCTGTGCCTGCTGACCGGCACCCGAAATCGCATCACCAGCGGTGCCGTTCAGGGTCAGGTCGATGGCGGTGCCACCAACGATGGTGAACCAGACGAAGCACATCATCGAGGGGATGATGATCGCACCCAGCACGTATTCACGAACGGTCCGCCCGCGCGAGATACGCGCCAGGAACACACCCACGAATGGTGCAAATGCGATCCACCAGGCCCAGTAGAAGACGGACCATCCGCCCTGCCAGCTGGCCAGCGCATCGCCAGTTTCGGTACCATCAGCTTTCCAGACGTTGAACAGCATACCCGGCAACGCCACGATATAGTCGAACAAGCCGACAAACAGTGCTTGCAGGCCGAACAGAGCCGAGCCGAAGATCAAGAAGAAGGCCAGCAGGAAGAAGCTGAGGCCCATGTTGATGTTCGACAGCCATTTGATGCCTTTGCCGACGCCCGACAGAGCAGACAAGGTGGACGCACCCATGATGACCAGCAGAGCAACAACGATGGCAGCAGTGGTGGCTTTCCCATCTTCATTCAACAACCAATCGCCAACACCAATCCGGTGCAGACCGGCGACGAACTGTTCAACGCCAAAGCCCAGCGTCTGTGCGACGCCCAGAATGGTGGCAACAACGGCAACGATGTCGATCGCGTGACCCAGCTTACCCGACAGCGCACTGCCGAACAGCGGTGCCAGACCCGAGCGGATGGTCAGCGGCAGGTTGCGGCGGTACGAGAAATACCCCAGCGACAAGCCAACCAGCGCATAGCACGCCCAAGCCGAGAAGCCCCAATGCAGGAACGACCACTTATAGGCATTGCGAACGTTGTCAGCCGACGACCCTTCTGCCAGACCCTGAATAACCTCGGGGTTATTGGCAAAGTGGTACATAGGCTCTGCGGTTGCAAACGTCAGCATTCCGATGCCAATCCCCGCCCCGAACATCATCGAGAACCAGGAAAAGCTTGAAAACTCAGGTTTGTCACCGGGCAGGCCCATTTTCAGACGGCCAGTCGACGGGATCAGCGCCAGCACCACACAGACGATGATGAAGAACGCCACGACCCACGTGTACCAGGCCGCAAAGTTCGACAGCAGGAAGCTGTTCATTGCGCCCAAAACACTCGATGCGTTCTCTGGGAAGGCAATCGCCCAGAAGATCAGTGCACCGACTAGGATTTTTGACGCGATTGTGACGTCTTTGCTGAAGCCATCATAAAAGCCGCCTTCGCTGACTTCGATGGGCAACTCCATCAGTGGTGGTTCTTTTGCCATTTATGTTTCTCCTCCGTGATTTCGTAAAGTTCGCACTTAAATTAGGTGGTCATTAAGCACGATCCGCCCGGCACCTAGGTCTCCGTCTTGTGTATCGAGCGGTGTTTTGTGTTCGAGTGTCTCTCACCCTAAACCCGTTTTTCGCGCCTCAGAGCGTTGATCGCGCAAACGTGCTTCCGGTGTGACTGTATCCATCTACTCCTTTGCGGCTTTGGCGGTTTCCCGCAGCTGGAATTTCTGGATCTTTCCGGTCGATGTCTTGGGCAACTCAGCGAAGATCACCGATTTAGGAGTCTTGAACCCAGCCAGATTTGCGCGACAAAAGCTGATGATTTCTGCTTCGTCAGCCTCGTGACCCGAGCGCAGTTCAACAAATGCACATGGCACTTCCCCCCATTTCGGGTCAGCCTTGGCAACAACCGCCGCTGCTTGAACTGCCGGGTGGCGGAACAACACGGCCTCAACCTCGACCGACGAGATGTTTTCGCCCCCCGAGATAATCACATCCTTCAACCGGTCGCGTATTTGGATATAGCCGTCCGGTTGAATAACGGCGGCATCACCAGACCAGAACCATCCATCCTTGAACGCCTTGGCCGTGGCTTCGGGATCTTTGTAATACCCCTTCATCACCGTGTTGCCCCGAATGGCAATCTCGCCTTGCGTATCGCCGTCGCGCGGAACTTCTTGCCCGGTCTCGCTATCCAGAACCGTCACATCTTCGACCATCGGGAAAGCGATACCCTGCTGGGCTTGCAACTGGGCTTGCTCCTCGGGGTGCTTGTGATCCCATTCATCCTGCCACAAGCACTGCGAGATATGGCCATATGTTTCGGTCAGGCCGTAAACCTGCATGACGTCCAGACCCATCGCCTTGGTCTTTTCCAAGACAGAAGGCGGCGGCGGCGCACCAGCGGTAAGGACACGAATTGCGGGATCAAACGGCGCGGCATCGGTATCTTCGTGCTCCGCGATCATCTGAAGTACGATAGGCGCTGCTCCTAAGTGGGTGACACCATGAGTCCGGATCGCGTCCAAAACTTTGTCTGCTGCGGGCGTCCGCGTGAAAACCTTGGTTCCGCCCAGAATAGCCATCATCCACGGATGGCCCCAGCCATTACAATGGAACATCGGGACCACAGACAGATAGATCGGATAGTGCGGCATTTCCCAAGCGGCAACAGTACCTAAAGCCATCAGATACGCACCGCGGTGGTGATACACGACGCCCTTCGGGCGCCCCGATGTGCCCGACGTGTAATTCAGAGCGATCGCATCCCATTCACTGGCTGGCGAGACCAACAGATCAGGATCGACAGGAGCAGCGGCGAGGTCCTCGTAGTTTCTGCCACCCAACGTGTCGGACCTTGGCGCGTTCACATCGTTGATCTCGACCACTGGGACCGTGCGGCCAAGTCGCTCGAAAGCCTGCGACAGGAGGGGAACGAACTCACGATCAACAATCACCAGTTTGGTATCTGCATGATCCAGAATGTAAGCGATCGTTTCGGCTTCCAACCGTGTATTGAGCGTGTTGAGAACCGCGCCCATCAGCGGGATGGCGAAATGAAGCTCGAACAATTCCGGGATGTTCGGGCTTAGGATAGAAATCGTGTCGCCCTTGGACAAACCCAACGCCTTCAAGCCGCTTGCAACAGCACTCGCCCGAGCGGCTATATCGCTCCAATTGCGGCGAACATCCCCATAGATAACCGCGACACGGTCTCGATGGACCGAGTTTGCCCGCGACAAAAACGAAAGCGGTGAAAGCGGTACAAAGTTCGCTGCATTTTGCGCCAATGCGTCATAGTTGTGCTGCATGGCCTTTCCTCCCAAACGACCAGATCAGTTTTTTAGTTTGCCACCAACTGTTGGCGGCTCAGAACGTTCAGGAAGAAAGCTCAATGGCACTGTCAGCGCCGAAACAGGAACCCGTCAAGCCACCACACGCCACGAGAAGACGTAGTTAACTTTTTGGAAACCAACCCGGATCACTTCTGGCGCATTGTATCTTTTTCTGTCTGACTAATTTCTGGTCCGCGTTGTTTAATTAGAATGCGGATTCTGTAAAATATGGAAAAATTTTTAAGGGGTATCGAATTTTTCAATGTCACGACGTACACCGACACTCAAGGGCCTGCGCGCCTTCGAAGAAGTCTACATTCTGGGCAACTTTACTAGGGCCGCCGATGCCCTGAACGTCCAACAGCCAGCAATAAGTTATCAAATCAAACAGTTAGAAGAAGACTTGGGGACTCGTCTTTTCCTGCGAAAAAACGGCAAGCTTGAGCCCACACCGCCAGCGCATGATTTGTTTCACTCGGTTTCACGAGCTTTTGATGGAATCCGTGAGACATCGGCCCGGATTCGACGTGCCGATCAAAAGCAGGTCTGGACGATCGCAACATATGCCGGTGTCGCCGCGCATTGGGTGTCACCCCGCCTACCGGCACTTTCCAAACACCTAAACGTGCGCACCAAAGTCGTAACGCTAGTAACGGATGCTGACTTGTTTCGAGAAGAGGCAAATTGCTGGATTGCATTCGGAGACGGATACTGGCCCGGGTTCGAGTCCCGCCTGTTGATCCGGGAACGTGTTTTCCCGGTCGCGTCGCCCAGCGTCGCCCGGCAGATTCTTAAATTGAAGGACCGGGTTGAAACCGGAGGCGTTCCCTTCATCGAACTGGAAGACACTGAGCACCGCTGGTTAGACTGGCAATCCTGGCTTGGGGCCAGTTCCGAGAACTGGAACTTCTTGGACAACCGGATCATCGTAAACGATCATGGTATGGCGCTACATTTGGCGCTGGCAGGATCAGGGATCGCACTGGGATGGCACGGCGTTTTACAAGGCCACCTGAACGCCGGCAGTCTTGTTCAACTTTCCCAGTACGAGGCTACCTCCTCCAGTGGATATTGGCTTTTGGGTCGCAAGGGTTTTTTTCAATCCGAAGAAGGTCAGAAAATCTACAATGCCCTCGCTCCAGAAACCGACTAAGGACTGGATAGTGGTTCCTAACACTACTATCGGAGAACGTAACTTTTCTGCAGGATCAATGTCTGTACAAGTCGACATAGTCTATGTTTTGCAAACCTGCCGCTACAGCCCTGAATGCCGGCCAATACAATGATGCAACAACACAGGATGCAACAGGACGCGCGCATATTATTGACGCACGGCTTTCAGCGAACTCTCTCGGCTGCTCTCAACAAACACTGCCCGGACAAAAACGCCTGACCGAACCCCGGCGACTGAGCGTCCCAAATCAGATTGTTATCTGTTCATCTGTTGGGCTATCGTGAAATCATGTGCCAGACCCGCATGACCATCGGAACACCCATCATTCTACTGTGTTTGGCTTTGAGTGCGGCACAATCCTACGCAGCCGATCGCGTCGCATTATTGATTGGCAATTCGGACTATGCCACGCAGGAAATGTCACTGCGAAATCCCGGCAACGATGTCGAAGCTTTGGGCAATACGTTGCAAGAGCTTGGTTTCACGGTCATTCAGGCCACAAACCAAAACGCACGAACCATGCAAGAGGCGGTAGACAAGTTTGGTGCTATCTCAAAAGGCGCTAAGATGGCCGTGTTCTTCTATGCCGGGCATGGGGTACAGATCGGCGGAGCAAATTATCTGATCGGAACCGATTTCAACGGAAATAGCCTGCAGGCACTTAAACGCAGTTCGATCACCTTGGACCGAGTGCGAGACGTTATGACCAAGGCCGGGCCCGATGTCGGCGTCCTGCTTTTGGATGCCTGCCGTAACAATCCGTTTTCCGACAAGGGCCTCGTCGAACATGGCCTTGTCAGAATGCGTGGCGGAGCGGGTTTGTTGATAGCCTACGCGACAGACCCAGGAAACGTGGCGTATGACGGGCAAGGAAAGAACAGCGTTTTCACCAATGGGCTACTGGACCATATTGCGACGCCGGACCTGGACGTTCGACTGATGTTGGGTCGTGTCCGCCAGCAAGTGGTTTTGGAAACCGATGGGCGCCAGATCCCTTGGGTCGAGGAATCTGTGCTGGACGAACACAGTTTTGCACCCGGCCTGCCCAACAGTTCGCCCAAAGACGAAATCACTGCCGATCTGGAACATTGGAGACGTATCTCTTCCAGTTCGGACAGCCGGGAATTCAAAACTTACTTGAAAACCTATCCCGATGGGTTGTTTGCCACATTTGCCCGAGAACAGCTGGCATCCCTTGAAACGCCGGCGGCGACTCCGCTGACACCGGTCAGTGCCACATTCACACAGGCCGATCCTCAGAAGCTTGCGACCGCCTTGATGGCATTGGGGCATCTCAAAGAACCGCAGTCTTCTGACCTTGGCCCTGCACTGGACAGCTATAGGAGGGGTTTGCCAGCTGCGGAAACAGCCACGCCGGAGCGGCTATTTGAAGACGCGGCACAGGTTTCGGTGTATCTGGCGGTCACAACGATGCAAAGGCTGCGCACCGACATTATAGCCCTTCGCAGCGTCGAGCGCACACTGACCATTGCCGAAGATGCTTTGAAGCAAATAGAAGACATCGCCCGTTCAAATGCAGACGCATTGCCGGTTTTGCAACAGGCACGCAGTGATATCTACGACATCTACCGGTCGCGCGGGATTATCCTGCGCCGTCTGGACCAGAGCCGCAGTTATTATGATGAGGTACTGGCCCGCGCTGTTATTTTTTTTCCACCTGACATTGATGCTTCGATTGTCAATGCCGCATCAGGGTCACGTGATCTCGATTTTGCCAATGCGCAACTGACGCAGGACGCGAGCTTGTTCCTGCGGCATGTATCGCAAGCAGATGATAGCAGAAAAGGAAGTTACCAATGGCTGGCCGATCTTATCCCTCCCGAATAGCTGCAAGCCTTGTTGTTGCGACCTTAGTCCTGGCGGCCTGTGGCGACAGCACTCAGACGTCGGCTCCAGCAACCACCCCCTCGGGCATGACACAAGCCGAGGCTGATTTGGTCAAACAGGCCGCAGCCATGCAAAAAACGATCCTACAGGGCGCAGTCGCCGGAGGCGCGGTAGGCGGAGGGATCGGCTTTGGCCTGGGTGGTAGTGATGATGTGGGCACAGGCATCTCGATCGGTTTTGGCGCCGGGGCTTTAGCAGGGACTTACGTCGCCTTCGTCCAGCGCAGCTATGCAGGGCGCGAGGCACGTTTGCGACAGATCAAGAAAGACCTGGATCGCAACACAACTGAAATGCAGACGACACTAACCGTTATGAACCAGGTTCTGGCTGCACAGAAAGCCGAACTGGATGCACTGAACGCAAGCATCGCCGCAGGCACGGCCGACCCATCGCAGATCGAAAGAGAACTTGTCGAAGCCAACGTAAACTTGACCCAGATGGAACTGGCCATTGACGGTGCCGCCAAACGACAGGCCGAATTCACCGAGGCCCGCTCTCTTACAATTGCCCGCGGACAGACAACTTCACCAATAGATGCGGATCTTACGGCTTTGTCGAACCAGATCACTCAGATGCGCGGGATCGCCAGTGATCTGGCGTCGTCGTTGTGAAGGGTGCACGAATGATCCGCTTTGCCGCCCTAGCCTGCCTGTTTCTTACCGCGTGCCAAACCACGACTGATCCTGCAGACGGTGGTTTCTTCGCCGGTGTTTCTGGAATTACTACCGGTGCCTACGACGATCGTATCACCGCAGCCGAGGGGGATGTGGCCACGGCGCAGGCACGAAATGATGCGCTTGCTGCGCAAATTCGATCGTCGGAATCTGAACTGGCCAAGCTCAAGCTCAAAATTCTACAACAACGCGACGCGACTGGCGGAGGCGACGCAGCAACGGCGGCTCGCATCGACCGTGTTTTGAACGACACGCCTGGGGGGGCTACGCCAGAAGCCAGACTGACGGCCCTGCAAAAAAGCATCTCGGACGCGCGCGCACTCAGCGCCGATTTAGCTAAACTGTCGGGTTAAACGTTTAGCCCTGACATCCGCCCAATGCCCAACGGCGCAGGTTGACTTTCAAACCGCCGCCAAAGGGGTGTTGCTTGGCGACATTCCCGGCTTCGGGGCGGTTGACATAGGTCTGGGCCTGATTGCACAGGTCCTCGGGCGTCCACTGGTGGCAATTCGAACAGGACTGGTCTTTCCACAACTCATCCGGCAAACCCTCGATCGGAGGGAACAGTGGCGCGCCTGCCACCAGTTGGTTAATCGTTTGCCCGCGCACATGGTCGTTGCCGAAATCCAGTACAGAATCGAGCGTCATCGGGGTGTTGCCCGGTGGTCCTGTTTCTGACAACTCACCATCCGCCTCAGTCTTACGGGTCACGGTTTCCTCACCGTATTTCAAGGCAGCCAAACGTTCGGCTGCTTTGCCCGAGAACACCCCTTCAGGGAAACTTTGCAGATAGACCTCATATGCGTGGACTGTGTCATCAGCCAACGCCAGTTCGTACATCAGGCGTTCGGTTTCATTTGCTTCGATCACCGTTTGCTCCGGCACTTTGGGTTGCGGCGCGGTTCCAAAGGATTCGGCTAGAACAGTCTGCAAAAGATCGCTTGCTTCGGCAGCATAAGCGCTGTCTGGATAGGCGCGCATAAACAGCATGATCTGAACCGGATCACGCGAAGTCGTTGCCTCCTGCCAAAGCTCCTCTTCGCTTCGGGTCTGGACGGTGGGCGTCTGAACCTGCGATGAGAAGGCAAAATCCTGTGTCAGGGACGAGGTATCCCAAGGCGTTTGCAACCCTCGGGTCTGATCCAGAACATCCACGCGGACTTTCTTGAACAAGTGCTCGATAGCCATTCCCGGCGTTTCAATGTGTTCGGCCAAGCTCAACGTAAACGGGCTGTTACCCTTCTCACCATCCAGTGCGACGCCGCCGGGATCGGTAGCATAGGCTAGAAATGTGCCTGTGGGGGCTTTCATCTCGGCCAGGCCGTTGTCATCCATATCGGCCAGATTTTCGAACGGGTTGTTCCGGCAGGCATCCAGAATGACGATATTGGTCTTGTTATGCGCCGAGGCCATCTGGTGCAGGACCGAACGCGCCTCGACCGCCATCAAATCCAGATCAGCGGGGTCGCTAAGCGAGATATCGACAGGCAGCAAATAGTTCGATCCAAAGGACTGCACCCCGTGGCCCGCATAGTAGAACAACCCAACCGCATCCTCGCCACCCTGCCGCAGATCGCGACCAAACTGGGCAATGGCGCGCTTCATCTCGATCTGCGTGCTGTCAGTCAAATTGCGAACGTCGAACCCAAGGCCCTTAAGTTTTGCCGAGATCAGCGTGGCGTCATTAACCGGATTGTCCAATGGCGACACCGACGCATAAGCCGAATTGCCAATAACCAATGCGATCCGCGGCTCGGCCATCGCCGGCGCGGCCCACGAGATCGAAATCATCGCAATCAGAAAGTAAAAAATGCGAAGCACGTCGGGTCCTTTGTTTCGGGTCCTTTATCACGCCCGTGACGCCATGGCATCACGTAAGCCTGATTATATTTAAATATGTCATTTGACTTTATTGTGGCCATCGCCTGACATATCCCGAATTGACCAGCAAGCATAGGAAGAGGTTCACACATGCCAGGCTCAAACTTGATGCGAAGCATTTGTGCTGTAGCCATCATTTTGCTGTCTAACGCAGCATGGGCGCAAAGCGCGGATCCGTTTGAACATGGCTGGACGTTGGATGCAGGCGCCTCGGAATTGCAATTTCTATCCGTCAAGAAAAGCTCGGTTGCAGAGAACAGCGGTTTCGCCAGCCTGTCAGGCGTGATCGGCCCCGATGGTGCCGCCGAGATACGGGTGCAGATGGACAGCGTGGATACCAAGATCGACTTGCGCAACGTGCGGATGCGGTTTTTGTTCTTTGAAACCTTCAAGTACCCTGAGGCCATCATCACCGCCCAGCTTCCCCCCGAAAAACTGGTCGACCTGCATCAGGCGCGGCACAAGATCATCGACCTTCCCTATTCTCTGTCGCTACACGGTGTGACCAAGGACGGCGTTGCGCAGGTTGCGATCACTCTGGTCGACAACGACCGCGTGGCCGTGGCCAACACCACACCGATTGCCATCGCCCTGCCCGATTTCAACTTGGAAGAAGGCCGCGGCAAGCTTCAAGAGGCCGCGGGCGTTGATATCCTGCCCTTCGGTTTTGTCAGCTTTGGCTTCGTGTTCGACCGCGCGCAGGCAGGCACGCCGCCGCGACTGGTCGCGGCCTCGACCACCCCCGGCGCTGCGGCGCTTGAGACCAAGGGCAATCTGGACCGCGAAGCCTGTGAAGGTCGGATGGAGATCCTGTCCCGCACCGGAAACATCTATTTCACATCGGGCAGCGCGCGCTTGTCCGAAGACTCTATCCCACTGCTGACGAACCTGCATGACATCGTGAACCGCTGCCCGGAACTAACAATCGAGATCGGCGGGCATACTGACAGCGATGGCTCAGACACCGCCAACCGTGTGCTCAGCGAACGGCGGGCGCAGGCGGTGAACGCCTATCTGGTAAATCAGGGGATCGCGCCGGAACGTCTTGTGACCGTAGGCTATGGCGAAAGCCGCCCCGTGACCTCGAACGACACGGCTGAGGGCAAACGCCGCAACCGCCGGATCGAATTTGTGCCGGTGAACTAGAGGCGTCAGTTCGCCGCCAGGATGATCGGATCGAACCCGCCGCTGCGCCATTGTTGCAGGGCCGAGATGAAATTCGGCCCCGGCACCCCATCGATGGTGCTGTTGTAGTAGCCGGCCTTTTGCAGCAGCTTTTGCACTTCCATCAACGTCTCGCGCGTCCACTGGTCCGAGGCCAGCGACAGTTGGTTCACGATCGCTCCGTCATCCTCGGCAGCACCACGCAGAAGCATACGCGCGGCTTCGAGCGGATCGCGGGGCACGCCGCGCCCTTCGTCCAGCAGGATCGCCGCCGCCAGATAGCCCTGATATTCGCCTTCACGTGCGGCGCGCTGGAAATAGCCAAGCGCCTGATCCGGAGTGCCTGCTATCCCATCCTGAGCCAGAACGCCCAGATTGAAAGTCGCCTTGGCTGACCCACCATCCGCAGCCTGTTGCAACAGCGCGATGGCGCGCGCTTCGTCCTTGGGGACGATCTGTCCCTCGAACAGTGTCACTGCAAGATTGATCATCGCATCAAAGCTGCCCCCTTGAGCGGCTTGTTCATACAGAGAAAGCGCAGCGGCCAGATCTTGCGGAACACCGGTGCCGCCCTCGTGCAATTGCGCCAGAGAAACCATGGCCCTCAAGTCCCCCGCTTCGGCTGCCTGCTTGTAAAGCGTCACCGCTCGGTCCACATCCCCTGCCGCAATCGTAGCCCGCGCCAGCAGGGCCACGTAGTGGGACAGGTCTGGCGTCTGCGCCGCTGCAGCGCTGCACGCCTGAATGGCGGTCAGGGCGTTTTCCTGAAGACGGCTGAAGGGCACGCCGGGGATGCTGGCCGTGCGGTCGCGCGGGTGGGTAGCCAAACGTTCACATATGCCGCCGGGTGTGCTGTCCTCGGGGCGCGGGATGGATGCGATCAGACGCTGCGCCTGTGCCGCATGGGCGCCGTCGGGATATTGCTCAAGGTAGAACTCCAGCAGAGGGCGCATCCGGCTGCGCTGAGCCAGTTTCCACAGACGTTCGGCCTGTTCGTCTGCGTCCTCAACCGTTACCGCGCGGGTCAGTGTCTGCCCCTGCCCGGCCCGATCCAGAAAGGCCACGACCTCATTCACATGCGCGCCCTGCGGGTAGCGATCCATATAGAGCTGCATCAGGGACGCATCCTGCGCATTGGCGGCCACCTGCCACAGCAGCGTCTCCTCGGACGCAGTCACGGGGCTGTTGTCGAACCGGAACTGCCGCGTCAGGGATGAGTTGTCCCACGGAATCTGACGTCCCCCTGTCGAAGCCAGCACGTCCTTACGCACCGAGATCATCAGGTCCGAAATGTCCTGACCCGGCGTATAGATATGGCTCAGCAGCGCCTCGGTGAAAAAGCTGTTCCGGCCGGTGCCGTCATAGGCCACGTTGTCCGGCTGCGTCGCATAGGCGAACATGAAATCCGCCGCGCTGCCGACCCGAGCCAACCCCTCGCCGCCGACCTCCAAACCCGTTCCTTCGAATGGGTTGTCGCGGCAGGCATCCAGAAACACCAGACGGATGCCATCCGAGCGTTCCATCCGGTTGACGAATTCCTCCATCTGGATTGTCTGCTCGGGGATGTCTTCGGGCTTGGTGATCTGCGCATCGACAGGAACCAAATAGTTGCGCCCGTTCACCTGAAACCCGTGCCCGGCATAAAACAGCAGCGATACGTCGGAATCCGCAGCAGTCGTGCCATAGGATTCCGCCAGCGACAGCATCTCGTCCCGTGTCAGGTCGGTGCCCAGAAACACCTCGAACCCCAACCCCTCCAAAGCGATGGCGAGATCAGAGGCATCGTTGATCGGATTGTCCAACGGGCTAACCGACACGTAGTCGGAATTGCCGATAATCAGCGCAACCCGCTTGTCCGCCAGAGCGATGGTCGCACTGAACAGCATCAGGAAAAGCGCTGCGAAGCACCGTTTCAGAGCCAATGGTCTACTCTCCGACGTGTCAAAGGCCGATGGCGCGGGTCAGTCCGATATCCGCCTGACCGACCGCTGCCACAATCGTTTCTACCTGTTGGTTCTGAACGATGGCAAGCTCGGGATCGGTTGCTCTTATCAACGTGATGGCCTTGCGGATCTCACGCTGGGCCTGACGGATTTGCCGCCGCGCCTGCTGTACCGCCTCGCGGCGGATCGCGTTGCGCTCTTCTGCGGTAGTGGCCAGCGACAGGCGGCGATTGGCTTCGTCACCTGCCTCGCGGATACCCGCGCTGGCGCCGCGAATGATGTCACCGACGGATTCGAGCCCCGGTGGCAAACCCTTCACGATACCGTCAAGTTCGGACGCATAGTCATCCATCGCTTCGGCAAGACAGGCCAGGTATTCACTGACATTCTCACCACTGCTGGCACAGGATGCGATCTCGCCTCCGAATTCCTCGGATACGTTTTCAACAGTCCCAAGTGTTGCTTCAGCCTCGGCGACTGTTGTCACGGCAGTGCCACCACCTCCGCCGCCTCCGGTTATAGTGGTATCAACGGTCGGAGTAACTTCTACCTCGGGTGTGGGCGGAACGGGTATCGGCTCCACTACTACCTCGGGTGTGGGCGGAACGGGTATCGGCTCCACTACTGTCACAACCGAACCGGGCAAAGACACAACTTGATATCCTATTTCGGCTGAGCTGAGCAAAAACGAGGTCGACAGCGTAAATGTCGTGGTGCCATCGTCGTTTTCGATGAAGTTCAACCCCTCAAATACTGTGGACGTATCCAAAGAATCAGATGGGGGACCAAACAGGTAAACGGAAGGCCCACCAAAAATCGTGCCCGTCGTCGCATTGGGCGGCTGTTCGCCCTCAACAACCGCGATATCGTCGGGAATAGCAAACACAACCGGCGAGGTCGTGTAATTTGCCGGGCCTGTCTCACCCGATCCCGGAGCCCAGGTGTTTTCAAAGTCCCAGCCTTGTGCCGAAGCAAGGTTGAAGAACGTCACTGTGTCGTTCAGTTGGAACGTGGACAGTCCCGTGCCACCGGCGCTGGTATTCTGCCCGGAACTCTGCGTGTCCCAGAAAGATTCGGTAACGGTCCCGGAATTACTGCCAATCAATCCGCCCAACATCGGAGTGTCGCTGCCGGAGAAATCCACGCTGCCGTTCGAATAGCTGCGTGTGACCGAACCACCGTTGTTTATTCCGACCAGACCACCGACGGCTACGGTATCCATCGGGCTGGAAAATTGGCTTACACCCCGGACGTCCGAGTTGGAATACGAGTCAACGATCGAACCGAAGTTCTCGCCGACCAATCCGCCCATGATAAACTCGCCAAAGCCAAGTCCGGTCACCGAACCACTACTGAACGAACGCTGAATGACCCCAGAATTCTCTCCAACCAAGCCACCGACCAAAACGAAATCAGCCTCGATCGGATCAACCGTCACACTGGCAGTCGAAAAACTGTCACTGATTGTACCGCCATCGTTAATGCCAACCAGCCCGCCGGTCACGTCGTCACTGCCGGTGAAGCTGCCCGACACACTAACGCCCGAGATTGTACCAAGGTTTTCACCGGCAAGTATGCCGCCACCCTGAGCGGTAATATCCGCATTCCTGATACTCAGGTTACGCACGGTACCGTCCAGAGTGCCGAAAAGGCCGCCGAAGGTGAAGTCGTTGTCTATGAACAGGTTGTTGATCGAAAACCTGTTACCTTCAAGCGTGCCTGAAAAATCTGCAGGGACAAAACCAAATGACCAGTTGGACGTGGGCGAGGCATCGATGTCGTTGACCAGCGCAAAGGATTGGCTAGAGCCGTTGAGACCCTGCAAACCATATATATCGGTTAACTGGAACGGGTTCGCGCCCGACCCGTTGCCGCCCGTGGCGCGCAGGAATGTGGCGTTTGGCGAGACGATGAAATCGCCCGCGAAAAAGCTGGGCAGCGTGGCCGAAACCTGATCCCAGAACCCTGCAATCAAGTTGAACGTGGCCACGCTAATGCTACCGCCGGGGCCGGTGGTGATCCGGCCTACTCCGTCGACCGCCCCCATTGCATTCAGCAACAACCCACCGTTGACCGCGTTGATCGCACCGTTGATCGTGATCATATTATCCGCGATCAGGAACAACGTATTTGCCGCCATCCAATCGATATCAGCGTTGATTGTGATATTGCCGTCATCTGTGCCGGTCACAGACGTAGTCAGAAACACATCCGCAGATTCAAGCTGGGCTTCCAGACCCGCTTCGGTAAACGTGCCTGGAATCGTTATGTTCACCGGATCGATCAACAGATCTCCGGTTTCCCCATTCGGAGCGCGCAGGTCGGTAAAACCGCGATACACCAGATCGATCTGCCCCGAGACCTCGACAAAGCCGCCATCGCCCGCGGTATCCCCACCACGGGCCGATATCTGGCCGTGGAACTCGGTCAGGTCATCAGACCAGATAATAACGCGACCGCCATTACCTTCGTCTCCGCCGTCTGCTGAGATGCTGGTGCTCGCATCTACGAAGGTTGTCTGCGCCGTCGGAAGCGTACCACCGCCCTGAAAATCGCCACCGACTAGAATGGTTCCACCATCTCCACCACCCGTCCCGTCGGATGTCAGCGTAGCCCCTGCCAGCGTGATCGCCTCACCAGTTATGGTTATAGATCCACCGTTCTGAGTACGTACCTTTGGCCGAAGCGACGTTTCGACAAGTGTTTCCTGAGCCGACGTATCGATCGTGCCACCGACCCGAACGCCGCCGCCGCTGCCACCCAAAACGACAGCTCCGGATACTCCGCCAACCGATTGAGCCTCGATCACGCCAGACATGTTGATTACCTGTCGCGCCGCATTCCGAGCACTGGCCGCTTTAAGGTGAACAGAACCGCCATTGGCCTCGATCCGCCCTGAATTGGTAATCAACGCCTCCATCATGGCGTCATCGCTATCCGAAGGAACAGCGACCTGCAAAAAGCCATCGCCAGAAATATCCAGTGTTACTTGTTCACCCGCACCAAGCCCCACCTTGCCAAGAGGCACACGGATCAAGCCCGAATTGGAAACTTGCCCACCAATTAGCGCTGCATACCCGCCCGGAACAATCGAGATTGTTCCCGCGTTTTCCACTGCGGCTGAACTTCCATTTCCGGCAAAGCGATAGCGCCCGTTAAGGAAATCTTCATCCGTTACATCAAGGGTCGAGGCCACAAAGCCACCCGCATTGACTGCACCGTTGGGGCCAATAAAGATACCGTTAGGGTTAACCAGAAACACCTGACCATTGGCATTCAACTGGCCGAGAATTGCGCTGGTAGTATCCCCTGTCACCCGGTTCAAAATCACGCTTTCTTGCCCGGGCTGGAAGAAATTAACTGTCGAGCCAGACCCGATCGAAAACCCGTTCCAATTCACTACGGCCGCGCCCGACCCCTGCGTAATGTCCAGCTGGTTGCCGCTGGGTTGCGCAATCATAACAGTTCCCGCCGCCACGGTTCCGCCATTGGGCAGCGTTTGTGCCAGAGCTGTCGTGCCCCATAGCGTTGCCGTGGCTGTCAAAATTGCGCCGCGGATCACTGTGGCGCGAGCTCTAAAATCTGCGGCTTGCAACAATAGTGAAGCGGTTTTCGTCTGCCCCCAGGTCATCGCGTTCACCCCTCCCATATTCAACTCGTAACGATCCCGACTTGTAGGTCGAGTCTTCAATTGCAATCAAATCAGCACCGATCCCATAGGCGTAGGCCGTGGTCGTGCTTTGCTCAAAAACCGTAGGTTGTTCTATTCCCAATTCGCCGTAAGCACCAAATACATAAGGCTTCAGGATCAGCGGCAACCCAGCCACTTCGACCCGCTGCGATCGACCCACTTCGGACCGCACGACCCATCCGTCATCGCCACGCAACGAACCCGCATCAAAGGTCGACAATTCGCTGGTGCTTGCGATACTGAATTGCTCGGACGTCACCAGAGCGTCCCCGAAGCTGGTTTGAATTCGGCCGTTCAAAGCCAAAGACCAGTTGGCATTCAAAGGACGCTGATACTGGCCAGACAGAACGAGTTTCGTAAATTCCGGTTCAGCATCCTGGCGCGAGAATGGAGTTTCTCCGGGGCCGACCGAGGTCCGTGCGCCAAGGATATCCAAACCCCTTGAAAGCACTACACTCCCGCGCAGGAAGCCACCATTATCATAGGCGCGTGTGCCATCCAAAGTAGCGCGCAGCACGCTGATATCGTCGTCAAAGACCGGAATCTCAAAGGGGCCGACCAACAGGTTCTGCGTATCGCTGATACGATCCAGGATCAGTTGCGACGAAAGATTAACTTTCCTGGATCTAATCCACGGATAATAGAGCCGCAGCGAAAACCGTTCGAACTCGCTTTCGTTAGGTAAAAAATCCGTGTCGGGGCGCGCTTCGCTAGAGGTCACCTCGGCGTTAATCGTAAAGCCATCATACCCGATCGGGAATACCGCACCTGCAGCCAAAATCCGATACTCAGGGTCACCCGAGAAAAACCGCGTCGGAGACCCACCTAGGTTAAAATAGAATGTCTCACCCAGATCCAGCAGGCCATTAAACTCAAGTCCAAGGCTCAGATTCAACGGACCAAGATCGTCTGACAGTGTATTGTCGAACCCATATGAGCCGGTAAATTCCTTGAACTCTCCGTCCAAAGTCAGAACGGTGCCGCCATTACTGTCACCTGCCGACAAGGTCGACGCCAAGCGAACTCCGAACGTATCACCTGCAAGCAGCAAGGCGCGCTCGATCTGCTGCAGTTTGATGCCACGCTTGCCGATTAACGGCTGGGTAATCTTGACCACGCGGTCCCGGACCTCTTCCGGAACTTTTGTTGCGTCAATACGCTCGACGAACCCGTCGACTACAACGATCCGTAACGTTCCACCATCTCGCAAAGTTTGCTGCGGCAGAACGACCCGACTCAGAACAAAACCGGCATTGCTATACGCGCTTTCAAGGCGATTTGTGGCCGCAAAAATTTCAGAGGCAGCAACACGCTTTCCCGTCAGTCGTTCAATAAAGGCAGCGTTGGCAGCCTCCATTTGCGGCAGAGCGCCTTCGATGTCCACGCGCCCGACTGTCACAAACAATCTGTCCGCACCTTCGGGAACCGGCGCGCCAGGGTCTCTGGCGACAGTAACAGGGCCCGTATTGCGTTGATTTTGCGGCTGAAATGTTGACGGTGCCAAATTCGACGCGCTTTGGGCTAGCACCGCGTCCGAAAGGACAAGACTGCCACCGGTTGCAAGAGCAAATATCATGCTGAGACGCGGAATCCGCATGATCGCCTGAGGTAGAGTCTTTGGCATTCGTAACCCTTAGTGAAACCTTAAAACAGAACCTAGCAAAGCCCAGCCCGCAGGCCAAAGCAAGATTGTATTTCCCAATACAGGATACCCGTCTGGATTGAGGTTATCCATATCACGATTGGTTCCGAGACTGTCCGTGTCCTAGTTCACAGAGCGTCGTATCATTCGACGATTTTACAAAAGTCCCTGCTCCAACCATTCTTCGATCTTGTTGCGGCTAACCTCGAAATGCATCGAGTCTTCTCGACCCCAGGCCGCACCCCATACCCAGCCCTCCTGCCGGAAGAAGTCGGCCAGAATAGTCAGGCCCAGCTGGGTTTTACCATCGCCTAGCGTGTCCAACACTCCGTCGATATTCAAGTCAACAGCCAGGCCATAGGCATGGGCCGATGCGGATGAGGTCGCGCCACGAATCCGCCGGACACACAAGGACCCGGCTGTATTGATGCGTGCAAAGAGGTCGGGGTCCGTGCGACGGATGTTTTCGAAAACAACGCGCAGAGAGTCTATTGCCGGTTTCAACATGCGTACCCGTACCGGGCCGACTTCTTCTAATACAAGGTTTTCTTCTAACCGCGGGTTGGTCATGGACTGACAATTGTCTGTTAAGTCTTCGCGCGGCAGCCCGAATTTCTCTTTCAGAAACGACGAACTCGCCAGTTTGAGTTCTTGATTAACGTCGTTGCGGTTGGCGATAAGGACAACCTGAGCGTAAGCATCAATGATCTCGTTTGGGCTGGTGCTGTCATATCCATAGTCGTCCGCCCCGTCTGCGCCTTGCAACACGGCCGAACCGTCGCTTTGGGATCGCGATATCTCGAGCGACAGCCTCTCAATCTCTTTGCGCATATCTTCAACCTGCTGGCTCAGCATTTCGATTTCGATCCGCGCGCCTGAATCGATTGCCGGCCCCTCAAAATCACTTTCCATAGGAACGATCAGTGGAAAAACATACCAGATAACAGGGGCCAACATAATCGAAACCCCAAGAATTACTGCCGGAACTATGCGCATCTGATGTGTTTACCTGTATCTCAATTCAATTGCGCCCAAATCTAAAAGTCGTCGCGCAAGATGTCACGTGCTCGGCTTTATTTCTTAATCACAAATGTGACTTTCTTCATTGTCGCACACCTGAGGCACGGGTACTCTTTGTCCCAAACAGGGAAGGACTCCGGTAATGATTACTTTTTCTCGACTTAAATTTTTTGGGGCTTCGGCCGTGGCCCTCGTTTGCACGACACAATTCGCTTTGGCCCAATCCAATGAACTAACAGCCGACGAAATCACCGATGCATTCAACAAGCAAAAAACGCGCGGCTTGGTGATCGTACCTTCAACATCCGCGACTGAAGCAACCGACGAAGCTGTGGAAACCACAGTTGCTGCCGCCCCGGCCGAATATCAACCGGTGGCCTCGGAAGATCAGGTTAATATTCAGGTTCGGTTCGACTTCGCCTCGGCCGCCTTGCGCGATGATCAAAAACCCAAGCTGTCCTCCTTGTGCCAAGCGATGAAAAACGTCAACGTCAACGTCTTTCAGATCATCGGCCACACTGACAGCGCAGGATCTGCGGACTACAACCAAAATCTGTCTCTGCTGCGCGCGAAAGAAGTCAAACGCTTTCTGGTCAGCGATTGCGGTATCGCCGAAGGGCGACTGGAAGTACTGGGCGTAGGTGAAGCCGAACCTCTGAACAAGGACGATCCGCGCGCCGACGAAAACCGCCGCGTTGAATTTCAGGCGCTCGGCTGATTTAGTCTCCTCATAAAACACAATTTCGAGGGCAGCATGACTGAATCCCGCGCAGGCGACCTGTTTCAGCCGGGCGATCTGGTGAACAATACATATCGGATCGAGGCAATCCTTGGGCGGGGTGGTACCTCTGACGTTTATCGCGCGCGCTCCGAGATATCGGGGCGTCTGGCCGCGCTTAAGGTTCTGAAGGCCGAATTTTCCAGCAACGACGATTACCTCGTTCTGTTAACCCGTGAGGAAGAGATCCGCGACATCCGCCATGACGCGGTGGTGCGCTATTCCGAAAACAACCGTACTGCCGACGGACATGTCTATCTGGTGATGGATTATGTGGACGGGCCGGGGTTGGACCGGAAACTGGCTGATGGTCCAATGTCGGCAGACGATATTCTGACCATCTGCAAGCGCGTCTGCGAGGGGCTCGAGGCCGCGCATGCGCGCAACATCGTCCACCGTGACCTGAGCCCCGACAACATCATCCTGCGTGACGGTGATCCCGCGCAGGCGGTAATCATCGACTTTGGCATCGCCAAGGATACCAACCCCGGCGCAGAAACCATCGTGGGCGGAGAGTTCGCGGGCAAATACGCCTATGCCGCACCCGAGCAGCTGTCGGGAAAGACCGACCAACGTACCGACATCTATTCGCTGGGCGCGCTGCTGCTGGCGAACTTCCGGGGCGAAAAGGCCAATTCCGGGCGTAACCTGCTGGAGGTTGTGGAAAGTAAAAAACAACCGCTGGACACTGCAGATGTGCCCGAGCCGCTGAAAACCGTGCTGGACAAGATGACCGCGCCGGACCCCGATGACCGGTATCAGTCGACCAGCGATGTATTGAGGGCTTTGTCCTCGGCCCGGTCGGGACAGGCGGAATCCCACCCTGCCGAAACCGATGACGACGCAACCGTAATCGTACCCAAAAGCAAACCTGCGGCCCCTGCGCAGCCTGCCCCGGCCGTCGCAGCACCCGCCGCACCTCCGGTCGAAACGCCCGAGAAATCGCGCACCGGGCTGGTTGCCGCCCTTGGCGCGCTGGTCATTGTCGGCGGTGGCGCAGGTGCCTATTTCAGCGGCGCATTCGACAGCTTTACTGGGCCCCAATATCCCGTGGCCGCGCCCTACACACTTGTAGCGGACAAACGCGAGGGCCTGCCGCCACGCGCCGTCGGTTTTGTTCCTTCGGAAGACACACGGGACACGATGACACGCGAGATCACCGATCAGGGTGGGACGGTTGATCTGACGTTGGCGTCTGGGGAAATCTCGGAAAGCTGGGGCGCTGCGGTCAGTGACGTCATCGAAACAGTGATGGAGCTGGATGAATGGCGGCTGGTCGTGAACGGAAACGATGCTCAATTGACCGGACAAACCACGGATCAGGCGCTGCATGACAAGCTGGAACAGCTTTATTCAGCAGGACTGCCCGCCGGGTTGCAGGGCTCAGTCGAACTAGAGCTTGAGCCAATGTTCCTGCCCGCTGCCGATATCCGCCCGATCCTTGCCGGTCTGGCCGATTGCGGCGCACTGAAACTGGAAAACGTCCCCACCGCCGGGTACGGCCCTGAGACACCTGTTCGGGTCAGTGGCACTCTGGCGTCTCAGGACAGTTTGGTCGGGCTGAATACCGCTTTGACCGCTCTGGTCGGTGAGCGGCCGATTGATCTGGACGGTGTGAACGTGTTGAACCCGACCTTATGCCTGATCGAGAACTACCTACCCAGTGCTCCGGCCAGCGACATCTCTATCGCGTTTTTCAACGGTGAACAAAACGACGCCCCGAACCCAACCGGAGATTTTGTCGTAGGACAGAACCCGGTGATTGACGTGGACTTACCGCAGGATGTGCAAGACGGGTTCCTGTCTGTCTCGGTTCTCGATGTGTCTGGTAACGTGTTCCACTTACTGCCAAACGTGACACGGCAAGAAAACGGGATTGCCGCGCTGCGGGATGGAGAAAGTGGGCCATTGTCGGTTCGCGTGGCGTATTCCATCCCCGAAAGTCAGGAAAACGGCGGCATTGCCTTTCAGGTTGATGACAGCACCTTGGGCAAAAGCAAGGTAATCGTTCTGCATACCGACAATCAACTGTTCGACACACTGCGCCCCACCACGGAATCCGCCGCCGGATATGCCGAGGCGCTGCGCGAACAGGATCGCAATGTGGAAACGCAGATTTTGTCGCTGGACAGCCGTATCCTGACCACCCTCGCGCAATAGCGCGGGGTTCAGGGAATATCGACCACGATCACCGAGATATTATCGGCCCCGCCCCCGTCCAGCGCGATCTGGATCAACTGATCGGCGACGGTTTCAATCGGCATCTCGGACAGCGCCTTTTCCAGCATCGGGAATGTCGCGTATTTGCTCAGCCCGTCCGAGCAGATCAGGAACCGGTCGCCCGGCTGAACCTCGCCCCGGATCTTGTCCAGTTCCAGCACATCCCCGACACCAACCGCACGATTGATCGCATTTGATTGGGGATGCTGTTCCGCTTCATCCCAGCTCATCTGGCCCGCCAACACCAGATCGGCCACAACCGAGTGATCGGTGGTCAGCATTTGAATCTGGTTGTCACGCAGCAAATAGATGCGGCTGTCGCCCGCCCACAAACCGACGAAATGGCCGTTGGCCAGCATCATACAGGCAACGGTCGTGCCCATGGTTTTACCGCCACGGGTCTCAGCCTCTTGACGGATTGCCGAATGCGCTTGCTGTAACACATCCCGCAACTTCACCAGTCGATCCGCTGGTGGCAGTGCCGGCGGGATTGCCGCGACCATGTCGGCGACAAGACGGCTGGCGTAGTCGCCCCCTTCGTGGCCGCCCATACCGTCCGCGACCATCCAAAGGCTTTCCTCGGGCAGGGCCAAAACGGCATCTTCATTGAGCTTGCGCTTGAGGCCGACGTGGCTGCGGGCGCTGTACCGAACGCGGTGACTTGAATTCATAGTGGCCTTGCCTCGGTCCAGACTGCAGCGTGAAGATTAAACAAACCTTGCATGTTTGATCCTTGCGGTAAACCTTCGCAGACCATCATCCGAGGGACGCCGCCGATGTCAGTGCTCCAGATTGTCGGAGACCGATAGCGATGCGCGACCAACCCCGCCGCGAGGTCGGGCAACAGGCTGTCAGCGACTTCCCCGCGCGTCAGAACCAGCGTGTTTCCCTCGGCCCGAACCGGAGAAGTCGGCTCTTGTAATGGAACCACCAACGCCTCCAATCCCTCGGCCAGTTTGTCCCGCGTCATGTCATCCTCAAGCGCAGCCAAAGCCAAGTCTTCAAGCTGGCGGTATGTCGCCTCGGCCCGGAAGTGAGACAGAATTGCCGAACCTTCATTAGATACGCCCGATACCAAAGTCAGGGGAAACCGTCGTCCGACCCGATCCACTGATGGCATCAAAACGCCCAACATCTTTTGCGGGCCTGCCAATCCCGGCGCCAGACAAAACCGCCAAATGGGTGCGGACATGTAATGCGCGTCCCACACAGGTCCCAGAGCTTCAGCAGCGTTTAACATGCTGTGCTGAATCCAGGTATCCCATGGCTGGACGAAATCCTGTGAAACCCCCAGCCGAAAAAAATCTCCGACCGAAGGCATCTTACCAAACGCGCCAAACCCAGTCCGCTGCATCAGAACGATTTAGGGCAGCTGAACTTTTGCAGCGCCGGAAGGGCAAATGGGTTGATGACCGAGCCAGATTGCAACTGGAAGATCGCAATCCGGCCGCCGACATTGAAGATCACCTTCTTGCGGTCCGATACGTTGGTCCGCCGCACCTCGGCCGCGTCCAGAAGGCGGAACCACGCCCATGGCCCGTCCTTGGACAACACACTTTCGATGTTGCGTTTATCGGGCTGGAACGTGACCCGCGCCAATCCAACCTGCCCCGGCCACGTGACCGCCATCGGCGAAGGCAGCCCGCCGCGATGGCGGAATTCCAGCGATTGTCCGTCAATTTCAAGCGTGACGCCCTTTGCCTTGGGGTCCAGCGCCTCGGGCATGATCTGGAACTGAATCTGGGGTTGTGGGCCCGCGGCAAAAAAAGCCTCGCGGATTTCGGCGGCGTTCTGGAATTGGGTCAGAACGGCCTGACTAATGCCCAGATCGGCCTCGTTTACGCTGCTTTTCCAACTCCAAGGGCGCGTGCGCATGTCCACATGTTTGGCGAGGTTGTTGGTAAAGAAGGTGTCGATCAGACCTTGCGGGCCGAACAACCGGCTGAAATCGCCCATCGCCACATCTGCCCCGGATCTACGACTGAACGGATAGCGGTCAGTGACGACCTGCTCGCAGAAGGCCAGCACATTGGCCTGCCAGCGTGCGTTCAGCGAGGCCCGTGTACTGTCAGACGTGATCCCCGACGATCCGTCGATGATCTGCACCGCCCAGCGTTCCATTGGGCCGGGAATGCGAGCCGCTTCTTGCTGAAACTGCTGCAGCGCCTGCCCGGACTCGCCGCCCGAGGTTCCGCTGAAGGACATCTTGTTCAGTTCCTGATAGACGCCCGTCAACGACCCCATCAACTGATCCAATTGCGAGGGCTGCCCCTCGGGCCGGTCAACAAGCTGGTGCAGCCAGGCAAACCGATCCTCGACATATTGGCCCGGCTCTTGCACCGGCTGCGATGCGGTCGCGCCGCTGGATTTGGCCAAGGCCTCAAGCAGGATTTGCGTCTGGACCGAGGTCGCCGACTGCAACTCGAGGCTGGCCGCGCTGGACAGCCCTTCACCCAGAGCATCCGAATTGGGCAGAACCGATCGGCTTTCGGTCAGCTTCGTTTCGTCCGAGATCGAGTTCAGGATATTCACGATAGGCGAGGTCGGGCCGGACAGCACATTGGTCACTTCGACAGCGTGGCTGAGGCTTTCCATCGGCACGATGTCGATATCGCCCAGCATCGCGTCATAGCGCGCGATATAGTCGTTGTAATACAGGTCCAGCACATCGCGGCTAAGCGCGGCCAGCGCCAGTTCGGTCTGTTCCGCCTCGCCGCGCGGGCCCAGAACCCAGCTTTCCTTTTGGACCCGTTTGGCCACGCCAACCGCCTCGCCGACAAACACGTCGTTGAACCCGCGATAGGTAAAGATCCCCTCGATCCCGTCATTCAGCGGTTTGCCCGAGGACCGCACCAAAACGCGCGCAACCGCTGGGCCGCCGACCTCGGTGATCCGCCATTCAGGCAGAGCCGTCGCGGACGGGCTTGAGATGATCCCATTATACACGCGCTGCGCCAGCGGCAGCTCCGACAGCAGGCCCTGTATCTGCTCGACCATGGGCCCGTTCAACGCAACGGCCTGCATCGGCTGGCTCAGCAATGCCTCAAGATGGTCGTTCAGATCAGCGCGGAATTCCTCGCGCGAGGGGCCTGGGAAGGACACCGTCCAGTCGATATTCATCCATTCCTTGACCAGATTCTGGTTCATCGGACCTTGCAGACCCAACATCAGATAAACCTTCAGCGCCTCATACAGCACATCGGGGTTGTTGATATTGGCGCTCATCTGTTCTTCGAGACGCAACAGCAGACGTGGCAGAAGGCGCTGGTTCAGCGCCGCGCGGTAGGTTTGCGCCGCCTGCGTGCCAATCACATCCCCCTGATACAGGCCATAGGTCAGGCGCGTTTCAGGGTCCGGGTCGGACAGGGTCGGGTTCGCGGGCAGATCGCGCAGCGTGTTCAGCGCCTGCACCACCGGCACCAGATCGGTATCGCCCACCGGGCTGGGTGGCAGCGTCGCCGCTGCAGCCTGATAAGCGGACACGCCTTCTTGTGCTTCGGCGATCAGTTCGGAGTTGCCCGAAAAGCTGCGAACCAGCAGAGCACCCACTGCAACAGCGGCAATCAGCGTCGCCGCGACCGAGGCCCATTTGGTGATCTTATAGCGCTGCTCAACCTTGTCATCGGCGCTGACCAGACCGGCCTCGCGGAAGATCACCTGATCAAACAGGCGGGTCAGGAAATACGACCGGCCCGAGCCCTGACCCGAACCAATCGCCTGACGTCCGATCCCGAAGGTACGCGCCATGCCCAACATCAGCCGGTCAATCGGAGTGCCTTCTTGCGTGCCGGATGTGAAATAGACCCCGCGCAGCATGTGGCGGTGTTGATAGCGGCTGTCCTGAAACACCTCGGTCAGGAATTCATGCGCCACTTTTCGGAACGAGGCCACCTGCATCGGGAAGCCCGCAACCAAAGCGCGGCGCTGGGGGTCGGTCTCGGTCTGCATCCGCTCCAGCGATTGGGCGTTCAAACGGCCCAGCAGCAACGCGAATTCCTCGTCAAAGGCGGCGACCGGGGATTGCTCAGACCGGGACTTGTCCAATGGCAAGGTAAAACCCCAAACCTGTTCGCGATCTTCCTTACCCAGATTGTCATAGAACTCGGCAAACCCGGCAATCAGGTCGGCCTTGGTGAACAGGATATAGACTGGAAAGCGCACGCCCAGTTTTTCGCGCAACTCTTCCAGACGACGACGCACGGCTTTGGCGTGCTCTTTCTGGGTGATCTCATCCTGCAAAGACAGATCCGACAACGAGATTGCGATCATCGCCCCGTTGATCGGTTGGCGCTTACGGTATTTCTTGAGCAGCCCCAGGAACCCAATCCACGCCGCGTTGTCGACCTGCGCGTCGCTTTCCTGCGTCGTGTAACGCCCGGCCGTATCGATCAGAACGGCGTTTTCGGTGAACCACCAATCGCAGTTGCGCGTGCCGCCCACACCGCCAATCGCGGTTTTGCCCATCTCATCGGCCAGCGGAAAGTTCAGGCCGGAATTCACAATGGCTGTGGTCTTGCCCGCGCCCGGAGGGCCGATCATCACGTACCACGGCAGCTCATTCAGATGCCGCCGTCCGTTCTTGGACTTGCGCAGCTCTGCCATTGCGGTTTTCAACTTGCCGCGCAGTTCCGAGATTTCGCTGTCGATCATGTCGCCGCCGTCGCTGACGGCTTCGGTGATTTCTTCGGTCAGCTTCTTTTCGCGACGACGACGAACAAAGAAGATGGTTAGCGCAATGATAAGGAAAAACGCATAAATCACACCGCACCAGATCAACCGCGCCGTCATCCCATCCAAAGGACGCCATTCATCCGACCCAATAAGTGGTCCGAAAAAATAAAGGCACAAGGACAACGCCGTCGCCGTAAAAAACAGCACGGTGTAAATCGACAAGAAGATGAATCTCAGGATTCTACGGGCGGTCATTGAGTATCCTCCTGCACCAACAGGACCTCGATCCGGCGGTTGGTGGCGCGGCCTTCACGGGTGGAATTGTCGGCAATCGGGTCACTATCGGCCCGGCCCTCAGCGCTGAGGCGATTGGGGTCGGTCAATTCGGGCGACATCTTATTCATCACCGATTTTGCGCGCGCCAGCGACAAGGCGAGGTTGGACGGAAAGCGCGCTGACCGGATTGGCACATTGTCCGAATGCCCGGTCACGATCACCGTGCCCGGCTCGGCATTCAACGCTACGGCAACCCGGCGTACCGGCTCTTGGAATTTGTCTTGCAGGCTATCCGAGCCTGACCCGAACATACCCGACCCCTTGATGCGGATGACCAGAGTATTGCCTTTCTCAAAAACCTCGACCAACCCCTCGTCAATCTCGGGCTGAAGGAATTCGACGACCTTCGCGATCTGAGGTTGCGCCTGCGGAGGAGGTGGTGGAGGCGGAGGCGCGCGGCGCTGCAACTCGGTCACGGGGCCTGCGTCGATCACCGACATCTGACCCACAAGATTTTCCGTCTTGTTCGACAGGACATAGGACAGACCGCTGAATTCAATCACCAGCAAAAGCGCCGTCACGCCAAGCGCAATCCAAACCGGTTTCCACATACTGAGCGCACGGTATGGCTTGTCCACACCTTCCCAATGCGGGGCCAGATCACGTTCGACAGGGCCACGTTGCGCCCGGATGACCCGAGCCAGACCCTGCCGGATTTGCAGATGTTTGTCCGGTCCGCCTTGTTCGACCCGCAAGCGACCTTCAAAGCCCAGCGACAGGCACATGTAGACGAATTCCAGCAGCTCGATATTGTTCGCAGGCTCCTGTTCCAGCCGCGCCAGAAGGTCGTAGAAACGATCCCCGCCCACCGTCTCGCGGTGGAAGGTGCCAACAAGTGATTGCGTCGCCCAACTGGACTGGCCGCCCCACGGAGTGTTCAGCACGACATCATCCAGCGTCGCACATAGGGCATAACGCGCCACTTTGACCGATTGCGCCGGGATGCCCGCCTGTAGGGCGGCATTTTCAAAGCTGCGCACTTCAGCCACCACGCTTTGGCGCAGCTTGTCGGGGTCCATGTGCTGGGCGCGGTTTCGAATACGGCTGATCAGCGAAAACAGCGGTGCGGCGCAGGCGTTCAACCGGTTCATCCCGGTTGCGGCCACCTGTTCCCCACCGCCTTGTGGCGGGCGCGACTGTGGGGCCTGCGCCGGAGGTACGCCATATCCGTCCCCTGCCGCAGCGGGCTGCGGCTGAGGCGCTTCCATCGGCTCGGGGTAACCCGCCGGTTGCTGAGGCGCGGCGGGTTGTTGCGGCATGGTCCCGGCCTGACGTCGTCCACCCGGGTTGGGGCGAATGACCGTCTTATCTGTATCGTCCGGTTCGGCAAAAGGATCGTTGTCGGACATGATCTACCTGCTTCCTCACAGCGCCCGCATGGTCCAGTGGTCCACGCAGGCAGCCCCATCAATTTGTTTCGTACCAATCAACGGCCCGAACGGCTACTGATTGCGGATCGCCCAAAGCTCCATCTGCAATCCGGGATATTGCCCCGACACATGCACCGCGATCCCGCCCGAAGTGGTCATCTTGCTCCAATACGGGCTGGCTGCGTCCAGTTCGAAATAGACCACGCCCGAATGGTACGGGATCTGGCGCGGCGCGACCGGCAGCGGGCGCAAAGTGATGCCCGGCAGGGCCGAGTTCACCAATTGGCGGATTTCCTCAACCGGGCCGGTCTTGGCCTGACCCGCGAAGTGCCGCCGCACGTCTTCGGCGGGGATATCCGCATTAACTGCCAGCACAAATCCGGCCGAGCCGATCAGCTTGCGATCAGCAATCACACCGACGCTGATGCCGTATTTGCGCGGCTCCAACGGGATCGAGATCGCCGTCTGCTCCAGCACCGAGCTGAGATATTGGCGCAGCACTCGGATCACCGGGGCAAAGCTTTCGGTCAGGTTGTCGTGCTGATAGGCGGGGAATTGCACGGCTTCTTTCTCGGCGCTCATGAACGTGGCCAATTCACCGGCAAGGGCTGCGCAAACGCGGTAGGCGTGTTCTGGATGCACGTTTTCGATATTGGCGAAATGACGCACCAGCGGCAGGTTGCGGTTGATCACCATCAACAGCAGGAAATCCGAAATCTCGGCAGCACCCTTGGCAGGTCCACCTTCGGACAGCCGCCCGGCTAATGCCTGCATCCGGTGCGACAGCATCCCCTCAAGCTCGTTCATGAACCCCGCCAATGCCGGGGCTGCGCGCACATCCAAGACCGAGGGCACAAAGCCGCGATCCAGGACAATCTCTTTGTCCGGACGCACTTCGATGATGCGGGCAATCGGAATGGCCAGCTTGTCGGCCAGATCGTCTACCGCCAGCGCAAATTGCAGCCGTAGCTTGCCAACGCCCAGCGTCACCGGCTTTTTCTGCTGGCTCATCACGTCGGTGATTTCCTGTTCGGCGGGACGCAGGCGGCTGACGGATTGTTCCGCCCCGCTCAGATCCACCTCAGACGCGCCTTGCCGCCGCTGCGGTACGGTCAGGTAAACAACGCAATCCTTGATCGTTTCGGGCACTTCCAAAGCGGGCGGATGGTCTTCGGCTTGCGGTACGCGAAACACCTGCCCGTCCGGCGTCAGCCCTGAACAGGATTTAAGCGCAATTTGCCCGACCTTGAGCACTTCGTCATCCAGCTCAAGCGCACTCAGCCCCCAGGCATAGGGTGTCACCCGGCGCGCAAGCCCGGCCACCAGCGCCTCTGTATACCGGTCGGCCTGCTGGAAATGGTGGGGCTGCAAAAACAACCCTTCGGTCCAAAGCACCTTGCTGTCCCAGGACAATGGCTGCCCTCCCTTTTTATTGCGCCCGATGGGGCGTTACTTCAGCTTTTCCAGCTGTTCTTTATACGCACGCGCGAATTCCCGGCTGAAGAGATCGTGAAAATCATTCTCGGCCTGATCCGAAATTTCCGCATACATCTTTTCATACACTTCCCAATATTGGGCCTTCTTACCCTTGAAAAGTGACCCAAGTTTGCCGGAGCCTTCGATTTTCCCGGCCAGCACCTCGGGGTCGAGCCGCGACAAAACGCCTTTGAGCGCGGCCTCCATGCCTGTGACCATGGCGACCTCATGGGCCTTGATGTCGTTCAATGCCTCGGCGGTGGCCTCCTCAGAAGCGAGGTAGCCTTTGACCCGCGGTTTCACCAACGCCTCGATAGCCTGTTCGGCGCTGATCGAGAATTTTAGTGGGTTGTTTCCGCCTGCGCTGATCATCGTCTGATCAATGCGGAATTCAGACTTGATCGAGGTACGCGTCATCAGAATTTCGCGCAGACCCGTGATCATTGCCCGTAACACGCGCCCCATCCGGCCCATCGTGGCGGGCAGATCGGCGTCGTCGATGCGCAGATCGTCCACCTCAAGCGCCTCAAGCAGCGCGCGGGCGGCGGATTGATCGCCGCTTGAAGCAGCAGGCGCAGGCGTTTCGACCACTGTGGGCTCATTCGCAGGCTCGGGCGCAGGCGTCGGAGCCACAGGTTCCGACGGCGGAGGTGGGGCCGCACGCCCGCCCGGTGTTGGCTTGGCCGGTGGAGCGGCCGGTTCCGGCGGTGACGCAGCAAACGGGTCCGAAGAGGACGGCTCTTGCGGCGACAGGAAATCATCATCCCAATCGTCGGGGATCAGGTTCGCGCCGCCGCCACTGGCGGGTGCTGAAAACGCATCCGTGGCCGAGGGGTTGTGCATGGGGTCGCTCGCCCCCAAGCCCTGATGCGCATCGGCAGGTTTGGCAAAGAACGGGTCATCATCACCGAGCGGTGGCAGCAGTTCGTCCATGGGATCAGGCGTTGCGATCTGACCCGGTCCTTTAGGGGCTTCACCGCCCAGCAGGTCATCCAGAAAATCCCCTCCCGGCGAGGACGCGTCCAGCAAATCCAGCGGGTCCGGCGCGTTTTGCGACTGTCCGGGCGAGACATTGCCCTGCTGCATCGGCTGCGGGATCATCTCTTCGAACGAGGGTAAATCGGCGCCGATCTCGACCACCATCTCATAACCGCCCGCCGTCAACACATCGCCATTGTTCAGCGGTGTCGGCGTTCGACCCAAAGCAATCTTTGAATAGTTCAGAAAGGTCCCGTTGGTCGACAGGTCCACGATCACCACGTTGCCATTGTGATCCTCGATCACGAAATGATTCTTGCTGAGCGTCCGTTCGGGGTCGGGCAGTACAAGATCATTGGCCGGACCACGCCCTACAGTCAGCGATCCCCCCTGCATCGATACAGGACGCCCGTCGCCCGGCACGACGCCGGTGGATTGGAATTTGAGCGTGACCGTCATTCTTCTGTCTTCATCCTCCGACCAGCACGGTAAATTCACCTTTGACGATAGGTCCGCCACAAGCGCAGGTATCCATCACCCGCGCAGCTGGCATCTTGCCAATCAGTACCGTCGCCGAGCCTTTGATGATCGGGTGCGGAAAGGCGGGTGTGGCCATGTCAAAAATGCGAGCGGCAGGCATCTTGCCCACCAACACTGTGGGGCAGCAGGGCGGCAGGATCGGCATCGGCGCAGGCACCGGCGCGGGGGGCGCAGGCGGCGGGGCCAGAAACGTACAGGTGTGTAGATCCGCGACGCGGGCTTGTGGAAATCCCATGTCTATTCCTTCGCCTCGAGATTGCCGTTTCCACCACGAGCGATATCAAGGCCACGGTCGATCAGCAATTGCACATAGGCGTCGAAATCGCCATCATGATAGCCCATCGCTGTGACATTCATCGCAAATGCCAGCGCTTCGGCTGCGCCATGCGGGGCCGGCATCGACGCAAGCTCGCCCGTGCCAAGCGTGCCGTCGGCATAGAGCACGCCCATGGCGCAATTTATGGTCTCATCATCGGGCTCGGCCAGATCAATCGTATGCTCGGCCTTTTCGCGATTTTCCTGCGTCGGGCGAAACACCCAAGCCTCAGACGCCGCCAGAGATGGCGTGTTGTGATCGGGCGCGACTCCGATATAGTCACGCGCAGCCAGACACGACCACCAGACCCGTTCGCGCGGCGGTAGAGCCACGCCCAGCAATCGCAACATGTCAATCGGGGCGCCTTTTTCTTCAAGCTCGGCCAGAACAACGTCCAGAGGCGCACTGGCCGGTGCATCCAGCTTGGTGCCCAGCCGCGCATTGGCATCCGCCAACATCCGGGCGGCAGGCATCTGGGGTGTCTTGGTCAAATTGGCAAATCGTTCGCTCATCCGTTCGCCCCTTAGTTAATCATCGTCACGCCACCCTTAAGGGTCAGCATAGCATCGCCACTGACCGTCGTCAGTGGGCTTTTTGCGTCCATCTTGGCGGTCGCCTGCACATTGATCATTGTGCTTTTGATCGTCACCGAGGTCGGATCCAGCTTAATTGACGAGGTCCCGACTTTCAGCTCGATTGACTGCATGGCTGTCATGGTGATCTTGCCCGCCTTGGCATCGACCTGAATGTTCCCCAGTTTCACAGTCGTCGTTTTGTTACCGGAATCGACCGACGTGACCATGTTGCCTTGCTTGATCGTTTCGGTGTCGTTGCCGGTAACGGTACGGGTGGATTTGCCCTCGATCGTTTCAGTCTGGTCAGTCTTGATGCTGACCTTCTGACTGCCGGTTTCAATCGTGAAGGTATGATCCCCTTCCTTGATCGTTTCATTCACGTCTTTCTTCACCACCTGGCTCAGGCAACCGTCGCCGCCGTTGCCGCCCGTGTCCAGCTTGTCGTAGCCTATCGTGACCGTGGACTTGTTCTTGACCAGCTTCTCATGATCCTTCTGCGCCTGAAAGCGCACCAGTTCCGCATCCTTTTTGTCTTCGAACATCAGTTCGTTAAATGTGTCGGGTTTGCCTTTCTCGGACGACCGGGTCCTGATCCCGGACTGCGTCTGGTTTGCCGGCAGATCATAGGGCGGCATCGTTTCGGCGTTATACAACATACCAGTGCAGATGGGTCTGTCGGGATCGCCCTCTTCAAACTGGATGACGACCTCTTGCCCGATCCGGGGGATATGGATCATGCCCCAGTTCTTACCGGACCACGGGGTGACAACACGCACCCAGCAAGACGTCTTCTCATCCTTCTTGCCCGCACGATCCCAATGGAACTGTACTTTAATCCGGCCATATTTGTCGGTGTAGATTTCCTTGCCCGAAGGGCCGGTGACGATGGCCGTGTGAAGCCCTGCAATCTCGGGCCAGGGCGTGGTACGGGCGTTGCGATACTGGACCTTCTTGGGCTGAACGTCGAATTCAACCATATACATTTCGCTATTGTCTTCGGGAAATTCCAACGCGCCTGTATCCAGGTCTTTGGAGTTCTTTTCAAAACCGTAGCCTTCGGTCGTCTGTAGATAGAAGGTAGCCGCAGTGACCAGATATTCCTGGTTCTGATCTTTGTCGGGATGTTCCTTCAGAGTGAAGGTCTTGCCCACCTCCATCGCCCGGACCGAGGCACGGCCCCGGCGGCGGTCATATTCGGTTTCTTCAGCCTCCATCCGAACCTGCGCACGGGGCTTGCCCTTGTTGGCGTCAATGTAATGACCGGGCGTGTCATACAGCTCGTACTTGTTGTGCTTGTGATCGGGCGAAAGGATGGTTTTCGACACCGAGGCCATTTTGGCACTGGGTGTCTCAAAATTGAAATCTCCTAAAGCAACGACACCGGGAACGATTTGCTGCGCGCTGGCCCATTCGGTCACGCTGTCGGGCAGGCGCTGTTCATAATCGTCGCCCGCCCGGTAAAACAGGTCCGACTTTCCGGTCAGCGGCGTGTGCCCCGACAGCCCGTCACACAGGACCAACGTTTCATATTTGTTATTCGCCTTCGCATAGTCGAAGAAGTAATAGATGCCCTCTTCCTGCATCAGGCGTGAGACAAAGTCGAAATCGGTTTCCCGGTACTGAACGCAATATTCCCGCTGTTCATAGGTTCCGCTCAGCTTCTTCTGGAAATCCGAGAACCCGTGCGCTTTGAAAACGTCCTCGATGATCTTGTCGACCGTCATGTTCTGGAAGATGCGGCTGTTGGTGGTCTGTTGCAGCATCCAAAACCACGGGCGCAGCTCGGCCAGCAGATGCACGAACCCGTCCCGCAGCGCCAGCCGTTCAACGCGCACAATCGTACCCGTGAACTTGCGTTCTTCCCCCTCGGCCGCAGCCATATGGATAGTAAGAATTTTACCCAGCAGCTCTTCCAGCTTGATGGTTTTGTCGGGCGACAGCATCTCGACCTGGATCTCAGTCAGTTCACCCATCTTCTCGGTGATGATCGCGCGACGAATGACAAGCTCGTCTTCCTTATATTTGTAACTGCCCGTGATCCGAAGCGGCCATTCCTTACTTTGCAGACTGTCAGACATTTCCTAATCCTTCCAAATCGCGTTGGATACGCCGTTACAGATCAGCCAATAATGCGGCCAGTTCCGGGTCCATTTCGTCGTCATCCTCGTCTTCTTCCGCATCGTCATCGAAGGAAGCAAGGAAATCATCCAAATCGTCCGAGTCACCAGAACCGGTATCGTCCTCTAGCCCCAGATCATCCAGATCAAAGTCATCCTCGACTATCGTTTCATCAGACTCTGGGTCATCGGGTTCGGGCGCATCAGGTATATCCGGCGAAGGCGCCGGGGCGGGAACACCGGACCACGGCCCCAGAATCTCTTGCCCGGCGACCGAGTTGAACGAGCCCAGCCGGATCTCATCCCGTCCCTTGACGGACAGCACCGGCATATAGCCCCGCTGAACCGAGTGTTCGTGCTTGTCCATTGTCAGGTTGCGTTCGGTACAGGGCAGCGCCACCTGGTCACCGTATCGGTCGTTGACGAAATGATAGGGCACCCCACCAAGGCTCATAACGGACCCCAGATTCATAGACTTGCCATTTTGCTTAAAGGACTGTGCCAACAGGATTGTCACCAACACCGCCGGATTGGCCCACAGCATCCCACGCAGACCTTCAGCTTCGGTGAATTCCTCAAAGTCGAACTCATATATCGGCTCTGACTTGGCCCCATAGGGCCGTCGCAGCATAAAGCGGGGTGAGGCAAGCCCGACATGCCCGGCCTCGGGCATCGCGCGGAACGTATCCCAGGCTTTAACCACAAGCGGGTGGCGATCCTCTTTCTTGATGTCCAGATAGGCGGGGGTGATCGCGCTAATGAAAGGCGCATCCACATGGGCCGCGACCCGGCCAATACGTCCCAGCAACTCGGCATGGGGCGGGGTTTCCTCAAACGTATAAAGCCCGATCAAGGCGGAATAGCCGCCGCGACCGTTTTCCTCGTCCAAGGGTTCCTCGGTCAGAAGACGGACCAAACCGGTCTGGGCCAGATCCTCTTCCGACGCCAGATCGGCCGCAATCTCCTCGGCCGAAACATCATAGAGGATCACGTCCAGCGTATCGTCATCCTCAACGCTGCGCGCGATCAGGTCCAGACTGCGCCACTGCGCCTCGATCGACTGGAATTCGGGATGATGCAGAACCATGCGCATCGCCGTACTCAGCGCCTCATCCACCGCTGTTTTCATCGCCGCAACGTCCGGGCTGGGCAATTTGCGAATATGCGGCCCGACCACCCGTTTCAGTAGATCATCCACCGGAGAAGGCTGCGCCAGCTCTCCGCTCGTATCTCCGATCAGCTTCTGAAAATCACTGAGTTTCAGATCAGCCCGCACGGTATTTCCACCCGACGTTTTGCGCGGCGGCACCACGGCCTGCCCGAATTCCTCGCCCCATGCGGTCAACTGCTTCGCCGCATGTTCGGCGGTTGCCCCGGCCCCAAGCTGGCCTTTCAGGCCCGACAGCCCTTCGAACAGCGCGACCTTTTCATAAAGTTCGTCAGGGTGCAGATCGTCCAGTTCGGTCAGCTTGACCTCAATCCCCGCGCCGTCCTTACCAATGGGCAGAACCAAGTTAGTGGCAAAGCTTGAGATCACATCTTCGACTGTATCGGCGTCCAGCAGGATCGGCGCGCGCGCAGCCAGCGCATCGCCTTTTTCTATCTGCCCCCGTGCCGCCCGACCCGAGAAATCGCCAAAGATGGCAATGCGGAACCGGCTGCGTTTCAACTGCTCAGGTTCAGGCCGGTCGGCGCTCATGCGGCCAAAGGCCAGCACCGGTTCGCCATCCGTCTTGACCTCTTGGGAAACGGATGCGTCATCCAATTCGTCATCGCCTGAAAGCAAGTCATCCAAATCGGCATCGCCCTGTTCTTCGGACTCGGATACGTCATCCAAATCCCCCAACAGGTCGTCCAGATCCAGATCATCCAGGTCAACTTCGCTGCTTTCCTCGGTTTCGGTCTCGTCTTCTGCCAACAAGCTGTCCAAATCGAGGTCATCCAAGTCGGGCTCTTGCGCCTCGCCATCGCGTTCGGTGTCATCAGCACTCAAATCGCCCAGAAGATCATCCAGGTCTATGTCGTCCGCGCTGTCCGGCTCAGTAGCGGTTTCAGCCAAATCGTTCAGCAGCGCGTCAAGATCATCGTCATCCTCTGCGTCCTCATCCGGGGCAGCGTCGGCAAGATCGCCGAGAACGTCATCTAAACTGTCTGCGTCCTCATCCTCGTCAATGTCAGGAAGGGACGCCAAGACGTCATCGGTGTCATCACTTGCGTCAGCCTGCTCAGAGGGCGCCTCGGCAAGATCGGCCAAAAGATCATCAAGATCAGAGTCCGCATCGTCAAACTCGGCCACATCGGGCAACGACGCCAGAGCCTCTGCCGCAGAGCTTTCGTCAGACGTGTCCTCATCGGGAGCCATGTCAGCAAGATCGCCCAGCAAGTCATCTAAACTGGTGTCTTCCGGATCGTCATCAGGAACTGCATCGGCCAAATCGGACAGAATATCGTCACTGTCATCGGAATCCTCGACTTCAGCCACATCGGGCAACGACGCCAAAGCCTCTGCCGCAGAGCTTTCGTCGGACGTGTCCTCATCAGGAGCCATGTCAGCAAGATCGCCCAGCAAGTCATCTAAACTGGTGTCTTCCGGATCGTCATCAGGAGCCATGTCGGCCAGATCGCCCAGCAAATCATCCAAACTGGTGTCCAACGCCTCATCCTCTGGCGCCGCATCGGCGAGGTTTGACAAGACATCCGAGTGGTCGGCCGCACTTGTGTCTTCGACCTCAGGCAACGACGATAATGCGTTTTCGAGAGTATCACGTTCTGTAACTTCTTCCGGTGCGCGATCCGCCAGATCAGACAAAACACCTGTGGTATCATCCTCGGCGTCTTCATGTGTCACCTCAGGAACCGAAGACAAGGCCTCTTCGACCGACCGATCCTGTTGTGCGTCGTCAGGAGCGGATTCCGCCAAATCTGAAAGCACATCCGCAAACTCATCCTGCGGAGTGTCAGCATCGACAGCTTCGGGCAAAGAAGCTAGGGCGTCATCCACAGACCTGTCTTCCGGTGCGTCTTGCGGCGCAGCAGCGGAAAGATTTGATAAGACATCTGACGTGTCTTCTGTGGGCTCTTCAATTTCAGCGTCGGGCAGAGAGGCCAAAGCATCGGCGACCGAGCGATCATCAGGAGCTTCCTCTGGCGCCATTTCGCGCAGGGCATCGAGTGTTGTCTGCGTATCTTGCTGATCGACCTGACTGTTGGCCAACGTTGCCAACAACGCAGGATCGGCCAAGATCTTCTCGATCAGCGCCTCTGCACCTGCCTTGCCATCCATATACGCCATAAGAGTAGCCAACTGCGTTCGTGCATCCAGCAGCTTCTGCAATGGCTCGATCTTGGCGGCGATCTGGGCCGGGTTGAAATCGTCCATTTTCTCAAATGTCAGATCGACCGACAGGTTGCCCTCGCCGGTCAGCGTGTTCGGCACCGCGAATTCGACGCGCGGGGCCATCGCCTTCATGCGGTCATCGAAATTGTCGACGTCAATCTCAAGAAACTTGCGGTCGGAAATCGACGGGGTCTCGGCGTTGGATTTTCCTGACAGGTCGCTGAGCACGCCCATCACAAACGGAAGTTGGACCTTTTTTTCGGCCCCGTACAATTCAACGTCATATTCGATTTGAACGCGCGGCGCCCGGTTACGCGCAATGAACTTTTGCGAGTTGTCAGCCATTGCCTTGTCCTTTCAATTCCGCGACCTCGCGGCGGAGGGCTTTAACCTCGACCATAAGCTCCATCACGTGTTCGTCCACGATATCCGTTTCACTGCGAACAAGGTCCCGAAGGTGCGAAAACTCTTCCACTGACTCGTCTTCAACCGCCGACTGCATCGTGTTGACCAGAAGGCCAATGAACAGGTTCAATACCGAAAAGGCAGTTATGACGATGAAGGGGACAAAGAATATCCAGGCCGTCGGATGCACGTCCATCACCGGACGTACGATGCCCATCGACCAGCTTTCCAGCGTCATGACCTGGAACAGCGTGTAAAGCGACCGGCCCAGCGTACCGAACCAATCGGGGAAATCTGGGCCGTACATCAGCGTGGCCATGACGGCAAAGACATAGAACACGATCGAGATCATGATGATCACCGCGCCCATCCCCGGCAGCGCGTCCAGCAGCGCCTGCACCACCGACCGCATCTGCGGAATGACTGACAGCAATCGCATCGCGCGAATAACGCGCAACCCCCGAAGCGCCGACAACCCATCACGGTTAGGCAGCAGGCCGAGCGTTACAACCACAAGATCGAAAATATTCCAGGCGTTATTAAAGAAGCTCAGACGGTAAGCGTAGAATTTGAGCAGCAATTCAGCCACAAAAATTCCCAACACGACAGTATCGATAACCCGAAGGACATGACCAACATTGGCCTGAACCGAAGGTGAGGTGGACAGTCCCAACGTGATTGCGTTGAAAATGATCACACCCAGAATTGTGTTGGTTACCGCCTTGCGTTCGACGAACGCGCGCACGGTTTCGCGGAGCGTTTCGCTCTTCTCGATACCGTCTTCCACCCTTGCCTCCTGTCGTCTTGCTGGTGCCGAGCGCTCGTGTGATGCGCCCGGCCTTTTTAGATGTCGATCATCCTACAGCATCACTGATATTGTCGATCATACCTTTCACGGTCTTGATGTTGGTGAACATGTTCTTGGCTTCTGTCGCGATCGTTTTCTTGTCCAGCGCCTTGATCTTGTCGATGATCGCTGTGTCATCCACCTTTAGTCCGTTACCTTCCATCAGAGTGTTCATTTCGGTCAGGAAATTTTCCCGATCTTCCAGCTTTTTCGACAATTCACTGGCCGAGCGTTTAACATTCATACACTCTGCGCCCAGTTTGATACCCTCCTTCAGGGTTTTCGACCCTCGGGCAGCCTTCATAAGCTTGTCTGCAGATGCGCCCAGGTCATCAACTTTATGCCGCGTCTTCGTCGTGTGTTCGCGATATTTCTCTCTGGCTTTCTTGGCGTCATCCGCCTTGCCTTTGACTGCCTTGGCCGCAAAATCCAGCATGTTCTTTGCGATTGTCTTGGGGTCTTTGCCTTTGGTGACTTCCTCACCCATCGCCACCGCTTTGGCGGTGAACTTCTTAATCGCCTCCAGAGGCTTTTTCACAGAAATACCCGAAGTATCCGTAATGCCCTGACGCTCTGCCGCCTGCATGATGACGCTTTCGCGCAGCTTCATGTAGTTCTGGATAGCCTTGTACAGATCCTTACGCAGCTTTTCCTCGCCCTTCAGCTGTTGCTGAAGCTCTTTGCCCAGGGAATAGACCTGCTTGGCGATGGTCTTATACGCCATCGCATCCGCACCTGAAGTTGCCACCAAACGCGCGACGGCTCCGCTAATCTTGACCACACCCATGGTCACTTTAACCGTGGTTTTGACGCGCGCTTCTTTCAGCAGCTTGTCTTTGTTGGCCTCATCTTTCAGCTTTTTTTCAATCGCCACCTGGGCCGCGCTTTCGGCGGAAGCCATGGCATTCTTGATCGACTGGTTGACGCCTTGAATTAGCTTTTCAGCTTCAGCCTGGGACTTTTTCCCAGGCGTCTTCATCAATTCGCCGACTTTCTTGTCCAGTCGGATAGCTTCTTGAGTGATGGTCTTTTCGTAATCATCCAGAACTTGCCGGCCGGCGTCTTCCAAACGTTTCAACGCCGTCGAGGGCACCGGATCGGGTTTCTTGAGCTTGCCCGATTTTGTGATTTCAAACGCCACATCGACCCGGTATTTCGGGATTTCGATGTATTCCAGCTTGGGCTTCGATCGGATCAGATCGACGACGTAAAACTTATGCTTGGTGACTGTTGTCTTTGCCATCTAGGGGGTCCTCCACTGGCGAAATTCTTTTGGTTTGTGATCCGTCAAAAGCGCGGTCTCGCTCAGTCAAATCCATAAGTGAAGTCGCCGTCTGTGACATTGATCACGACTTTGCTAACTTCTTGGCCCTCCATCATTCTTTTCAGGAACTCAGCCGAGATATCGGGCAGCATCGTGTTGGTCACAATCGCGTCGATCATACGCCCTCCGCTGTCCAATTCCTGACAGCGGTTGACGATCTCTTCGACCACCGCATCCGTGTACTCGAACGGCACACCGTGCGCCTCTTGCACGCGTTTCTTAATGCGGCCCAGTTGCAGCTTGGTGATCTCGCCCAGCATATCGGGGCTGAGCGGATAATATGGGATCGTCACCAGACGTCCCAGCAGCGCAGGTGGGAACACTTTCAGCAGCGGGTCGCGCAGCGCCTTGGCCATGCCTTCGGGTTCCGGCATCAGGTCGGGATCGGCGCACATATCCATGATCATTTCGGTGCCGACGTTCGAGGTCAGCAGGATCAGCGTGTTCTTGAAGTCGATCACACGGCCTTCGCCATCCTCCATCACGCCCTTGTCGAAGACCTGAAAGAAGATCTCGTGCACGTCGGGGTGGGCCTTTTCGACCTCATCCAACAGCACAACGGAATACGGTTTGCGCCGCACTGCCTCGGTCAAAACGCCGCCCTCGCCATAGCCGACATAACCCGGAGGCGCGCCTTTTAGGCTGCTGACCGTATGGGCCTCCTGATATTCGGACATGTTAATGGTAATGACGTTCTGTTCACCACCGTAAAGCACCTCGGCCAGCGCCAACGCGGTTTCGGTTTTACCGACGCCCGAGGTACCTGCGAGCATAAAGACACCGATGGGCTTGTTGGGATTGTCGAGCCCCGCGCGGCTGGTCTGCACCCGCTTAGCGATCATCTTCATCGCGTGGTCCTGACCGATGACGCGTTGGGCCAGACGGGTTTCAAGGTTCAGGATCGTCTCGATCTCATCCTTGACCATTCGACCCACGGGGATGCCGGTCCAATCGCCAACGACACTCGCCACCGCCTGATGATCAACGATGGGCAAGATCAGGGGGCTGTCGCCCTGCAGTTCTTCCAACTCGTTGTTCTTGGCTTTTAGCTCCGCCAGCAGCGCATCGCGGTCGATGGATTGTGCATCCGGCGCTTCTTCGGTCGCGGCTTCGCCCTCTGCGGTGCCGGTGCCTTCGACCTCCTGCCCGCCTGCGCGCAGCTTAGCTCGCAGGTCGAGGATTTCCTCGACCACTTTCTTCTCAGCCTCCCAACGCCCGTTGAGTTCGGCCAACCGCGCCTCTTCCGCCTCTTTCGCAACATTCACCGCCTCGCGCCGGTCGGCCACGTCATATCCGGCGGTTTCATCCCGTTCGATGATCTCCAACTCGGTGGTCAGGGCCTCAATCCGGCGTTGGCTATCATCCACCTCGGCGGGCACCGCGTGCTGAGACACCGCGACCCGCGCACAAGCCGTATCAAGCAGGCTGACCGATTTGTCCGGCAACTGCCGTGCGGGGATATAGCGGGCGGAAAGCGTGACAGCCGCCTCGATCCCTTCGTCCAGAACTTGTACGCGGTGGTGTTTTTCCAGCATCGAGGCAATTCCGCGCATCATCAGAACCGCCTTGGGGATATCGGGCTCTTCGACGTGTACAACTTGGAATCGCCGGGTCAGAGCCGGGTCTTTTTCGATGTATTTCTTGTATTCGGCCCATGTGGTCGCGCCAATGGTGCGCAACGTGCCCCGTGCAAGCGCCGGTTTCAGCAGGTTGGCCGCGTCGCCAGTTCCTGCAGCACCCCCTGCCCCGACCAATGTGTGGGTTTCATCGACAAACATCACGATGGGCGTCGGGCTGGCCTGAACCTCGTCAATCACCTGACGCAGACGATTTTCAAACTCGCCCTTCATGGAGGCACCGGCCTGTAATAGGCCCACATCCAGCACCAACAGGCGTACATCTTTCAAAGCGGGCGGAACGTCGCCGCGCGCGATGCGCAGGGCAAAGCCCTCGACCACGGCGGTCTTACCCACCCCGGCCTCACCGGTCAGGATCGGGTTGTTCTGGCGGCGGCGCATCAGCACATCGACGATCTGTCGAATTTCTTCGTCACGACCCACGATCGGATCAATCTCACCGTTGCGAGCCTGTTCGGTCAGGTCGGTGCAGAACTGCTCCAGCGCCTCACCCTTGCCCATGGCACCGGGGGCCATCGCGCCGCTGGCCTCGCCCGGCTCGGCCCCGCCACCGACGTTTGAACCATCCTGCGCGCCCAGCGTGTCCTCGGGCGAGCCATCGGTGGCTTCGGCAAACTTGTCGGCCAGATCATCGGCACCGATCTTGGCCAGTTCTGGCGACATGCTGGCCAGAATGTTGCGCAACGCAGGCGTCTTCAGCATACCAAGGATCAGATAGCCGGTGCGCACCTTGCTGTCGGAATACAGAAGCGAGCCCCAGACCCAGCCGCGCTCCATCGCGTCCATCAGATGATCGCTTAGGTCCGAGATCGAGGACGCCCCACGCGGCAACATATCCAGCGAACGGGTTAGTTCGGACGCGATCTTGCCGGGGTCCAAATCATAGTGCTGGATGATGCGGTGAATATCACTGTCCTGACCGTTCAGAATCTGGTGCAGCCAGTGCTGAATTTCGACATAAGGGTTGCCCCGCATCTTGCAGAACACGGTGGCCCCTTCGATCGCCTGATAGCCCAGCTTGTTCAGCTTGCCGAACAGCGACACGCGGCTGATTTCCGTCATCTTCATTACCTCTCGTTATGGGCCGGTTCAGCGGCCTCAAATTCTTGGTTCATATATCCGGGGTAGAGGATCAGATCGTCTACATCCGGACGCATTTCATCCGGGTCGTCGCGGGTTCTGATCCAGCTTGTATGGCCCAGCTGCGTTGTACCGCCTAGCGAGGCGCGTGGGACTTCGTCACCGGTCAACACCAGATTGACCTCCCAATCCAGTGTATCTCCGACATACGTGCGAAGAATGGACTCGAGCCGTTTTTGCGATAAACCTCCGGGCAGAAGGCGTTTGTAATCCTCGAAAGAGACCGGCCCCAGTCGGATGCGAAACTTGGCAGAGCGCGACCAAACCCGGTTGCCAATACTTGTGGACTGCCCCAAACGCGCGGGTCCACCCAACTGCCATGTATCGTCGGGTTCAAGTTCAAGCCAGCTGCCGACGAATTGCTGCACATGAGCCTCGACTCCGAAATAATCAGACAGAATCGCGATAAGCCCTTCGACGGTCTTGGTTCCTGATCCCAGATGTCCGGCGAAAAACCGACGCAACATGTCAGGCATTTCGTCCCGGTCATCGAACCCGTCTCCCTTGAACCCGGCCAAAGCGGCAACGCGTTGTTCGAAGGGATCATCCCCACGGTCAAAACTGGGGGCTGGTTCAGCGGCCGACCATGCCCGGTAAAGCAAACTCATCATTCGATGCGTCAGCATGTCGGTAAAGGCGACAAAGGTCGGATCTCGGTGGTTACGCAACCGGTCTCGAGCGAATTCCGTCAGATGCAGCGGTAAAGGCCCTTGCGGGCCGAAATAGCCAAAAAACAAATTGCTCAGCTTACCGGGTGCGCCGTCCGTTGCCGGTTCGAACCGGGTCAGCGTGGTGGGCGGAAAGGCCAACGACACGTCCTGACCCAGTCGCACCTTGTCTTCGTGCGGACGGCGGGATTCACCCAGACGCGGCGCGTCGGCGTAATGCGCCTCGATCACGCGAAGCGCTTGAAAGACGTGATGCCTTTCAGGATGTGCCGCCAGAGCGGCAAGCAGGTTCAAATGACCCTGCCCAGGCCCGCCGCTGGTCGCCATCTGGCAATCTCTCCTCGTCTTTCGGTCTTAAGAACAGTTTCCGTAAAGCTGTTGATGGTTGTGTACTTTCGAAAAAACCGTTCCAGTACCGCACCCAGAACATAAACACTGGTGCCCTCATAAAAGCTTTCGTCAAAGCCCAATGTGATCTCGAGCCCGCGAACGGCGGTGCTGAGAACTTCGTCGCTCATGCGCCGTACAATCGGACGGCTGCTAACGGAAACAACACCTTCTAGTTGCTTTTCCGTCACGCGGTTGCCCAGAGGGGCGTAAATTCCCAACAATTCGCGCAGCGCCCCAGCGCCGCCTTCCTTGCCGTCGCCGGCGATGGACAAGTAGTTCAGGCTCAGATGGCTGATCAGTTTCCAGGCCGCATCGCCTTGTGCCAGCGTTGCATGAGGGCGTGTGGGCGTCACCGGAGTGCGCACGGATTTGACTGGGCCCCCTTCGGGCAAGTGGAAAACATCCGCGCCTCCTGCTGCCAGAAGCATGGGAAGATCGCGGTTCGAACACAAAGCCTCGACCGCCAACTGATCCAGCGTTCCCGGATAAGGTGCTTCGGCCCGGTCTACCAGAGACAGATACACCTCGGATCCAAGATACGAGGTGCGCACGCCGCGCAGACGTTCTTTTTCATTGCGCTGACGCATACGGCGTTTGATCGTGTAGTAGGCCGAATGATTATCGCCCGCAGCCGTCAGATCAGTTTCGCTGTAGAAGGCACGAAACGGGATGTCCCCTTCCTCGTCAGACTGAATTCCAGTTACCCGGTCTATCGCGAAAATCTCAAAGTCCAGCCCTGCTGTTCGGTTAGGAACGACGTGATGTTCGATATCCATTTGGGTAATGTGCACCCGGTCGCATCTGCGACGGAACAAGTTGACGGCAGGAACAGCATTCAACGCGAACGCTGCAGGTGCGACCGCCGGAGCAACATCACGCATCCCGTCGCGCAACAGAACGTAGATGTCGACATCGGTACCCGTTGATTGCCGCAACGCTGGCTGCAACTCTGTCAGCTCTACGAACAGAAACCGTTCAGGCATTGAAAAATATTCTTGAAGCAACCGGTAGCCATCAAAGGATTGGCGCGGCGTCGGCAATAGGGCCTCTTCCCGTTCAAACCCCTTGGGAACCGCATCCGCTCCAGTCAAGCGGACGGTCCAGTCAGCACGTCGATCCGTCGACCGTCCTGTCAAACCGACACATTGTGTCGCCAGAAGTTCGTGCAGCGCCCAAGCTTTGCCGCTTTGAGTGTCCAGATGCAGTACAAGCCTGTCCAAGGCCAGCTTTGACATGGGCTCGCCATCGGTCCGATTGAGACGAAGCCTTATACCAGCCCGTGCGTCAGTTTCTTTTGCGACCCCTGCTGCGACCAGTTCACCTCGACCGTCGATATACTCGGCCTCGGTAATCTCGATGGGCCACAGCGTCATATCGGCTGAGGTCGTGAACTCACATGCTGTCTGTTCGCCTTCGGCCAAATGCGAACGCAGCGTCGTACCACGGGGAATTTCATAACCTTCTTTTAGCGCAGCGTTGCCAATGTCAGGCTCGAATTGGGCAACCATCATCGAAGGCGTAGGGGCCAGATAATGCGGATACACGATTTCGAGAAGGTTCGAGGTAAAGGCCGGGAACTGCATGTCCAGTTCCAACTGAACCCGGGCCGCCAGAAAGGCGCTGCCTTCCAGCAACCGTTCTACATAGGGGTCGACGACCTCAATCCCCTCCATGCCCAGACGCGACGCAATCTTGGGGTAAGCGGCCGCAAACTCGGCCCCCATTTCGCGCAGAAAGGCCAGTTCGGTTTCGTAGTGCTTAAGCAACCGGGTGTCCATTACGTCAACTCCGCTCGATTGCGACTTCGCCGGTCGTTATATCTACACGGCTGCGCAAATAGAGTTCCAAGGGCATCGGTTGCGCCCACATGACGGCACGGATGTCATATTCAACATGCATTTCACCCGAGCCCTTTTCAGAACGCAAATCCACTGCAACTGAACCCTTAACGATCCGTGGCTCAAAAACCTCGATGGAGTCGGAAATCGAACGCTGAATACGTTGCGCTTGCCGCAATGTGGAAAAGGCGCCCGACGTCTCGCGAATGCCATAGTTGAGGACAGATTTCGACGCGTGCGGGTAAACGTCTTCATCGATAAGATCGGACTGATCAGTGGTGTTAAGAAGCAAGGACAAATCGCGCTGGATGATTTCCCTAAGCCTTCCGACGTCGATCACACGCGCGTCGCGCCCCTCTTTTTGCTGGTCCGGCGCATCGTCCGTCAGCCGATCAAGAAGCGAAGGCTGCAGGCGTTCGGCAAGGGTCTTCTCAGCCATCTCCTGCCGTTTCCCCGGCCTCGGTGGCCACGTTCAGTACCAGTTCGCGCACATCCAACAAGGCGACATCGGATTGATCTGTTGTCAGCAGACGCTGACCCACGCCCACAAATGTATCAAAGCCCGCATCCATCCAACTTGTCGCCCGCGCCAAACGTGCTGCATCATCACCCTGCTGGGTTGTACCGGGATACCGTGTCGGGATCAGCGCAGCGACTTCTCCGCCGCTGGCGACAGTCAATGTGCACGCCGTCCAGACGGCATCGCGCAGATCACTGGGGGCTTCGATCTCTAACCGGGCGATTTGTGAAAACGGGAGCCAGAAATAACGACCGTTTACAATAACTTCCAGAACCGGACCCAGACGCATATCTGCATCAGCGATCCATTCAAATGCCTCACCGTTGACAGTTCCCGAAGTTGCAGGGGCTGCATCAAAGGCTTTCGCCCGCATTTCGGCAGCTTGCTCGAAATTACCTCCGGCCGTCAGTTTCTGCGCTTCGATCAGGTGGGCCAGCCACTCTTCGGGCTCGCCGAAAACCATGGGTGTCTTTTCGGCTGCAAAGACCTTTTCACGGTACACTTCGCAGATGATCGCCTCGCGGTAGGTCTTGGCCATCATCGTGGCCGCCTCATCCATTTCGGCGCTCAGTTTCAACTGCGTGATTGCGCGTTTCCAGTCGCCCATAACGCACAAAAGCTGAAACAGGAAAATCCGCAGTTTGGCATCTGCGGGATTGGCGCGGATTTTGTCTTGCAGCGCAGTAAGCGTGGCAGTCAGATCGCCTGTTCTTAGATGGTCTTCCGGCGTCATGCGGCCCTCGCGTCGTCAGGATAGTAATTAAAGAGGGCTTGGGCGACATGCGCCGCCAAAGCCCGGATCGTGGTGAAAATCAGCTGACGTCGCCGGTTTCCAGGTTCCACTTGAACTCGTTGCAATCGCTGAGCTTGCCGGTTTTGAAATCGGCGATCTTGTACTTGATCGAGATACCGCGATAGGCGACGGTCCAGTTTTCCGACGGGATCGTTTCCTCACCACCCGTAACCGAGTAGCTGTCCACAATGGCGTCCCGCAGAGTGAAAATCAGATAAGGCTCCATGCCTTTCTTTTCGTCATCGCCCGAACGGCACAGGTGAATGGTCATTTCACCATTGGCTTTGCCCGATGCAGCATAAGTCATCAACTTGGCAGACGCTTTGCTGAGTTCGGTTTGCAGAGAAACCTTGCCGAAGTTTGCATTCGCATAGCCGCGTTGGGTGGTGCCCATGTCGCCCATGTCCAATGTGCGCGAAACTTCCCAGCTGACCTCTTTACAAGCGATCCAGTCAGTGTGCTGTTTTTCGCGGGCTTCACCCGGGAAGTCCATTTTGATAAAGATGTTTTCCATTTTCGTTTCCTTTGGAGATTAGAGATAGCACTGAGTTATTTGAGGTTTGGATCAGCGGCAGTGAAGCACTTCACTCGCCGCCGATCTTTCTCAATTTTAGCCAGCTTTTTCAGACGGTAGCTTGGATACCAGTCGAAGGGATACGGACAGACCTTCCAGCTGGTAATGGGGACGCAAGAAGAACTTGGACGTGTAATATCCAGGGTTTCCTTCCACGTCTTCGACCACAACCTCGGCCGAGGCCAGTGGCTTGCGCGCTTTTTCGGCTTCAGCGGAAATGTCGGCGTTGAAGTCAACATATTGGTTGATCCAGTCCTGCAACCAGCTTTCCATGTCCTGACGGCTTTTGAACGACCCGACTTTGTCGCGCACCATACATTTCAGGTAATGCGCAAAACGGCAGGTCGCGAACAGATACGGCAGGCGCGCGGCAAGGTTTGCGTTGGCGCTTGCATCCGGGTCATCGTACTCCGCAGGCTTGTGCAGCGATTGCGCGCCGATAAACGTCGCCGAGTCGCTGTTCTTACGGTGGATCAGGGGCATCATGCCGTTCTTGGCCAGTTCAGCCTCGCGCCGGTCCGAGATTGCAATCTCGGTCGGGCATTTCATGTCTACGCCGCCATCGTCGGTCGGGAAAGTATGCGCGGGTAGGCCTTCGACCGTACCGCCGCTTTCCACACCGCGAATCCGCGAGCACCAGCCATATTCCTTGAACGACCGGTTGATGTTGACCGCCATGCCATAGGCCGCGTTCACCCAGCTATAGCTGTCGCTGTTGGCACCGCTTGTGTCTTCCTCAAACGCAAATGCCTCGACCGGTTCGGTTTTGGAACCGTAAGGCAAACGCCCCAAGAAGCGCGGCATCGCCAGACCGACATATTTGGAATCCTCGCTTTCCCGCAGGGAGCGCCATGCGGCGTATTCCGGCGTCTGGAAGATCTTGGTCAGATCGCGCGGGTTGGCCAGTTCCGACCAGCTGTCCATCTGGAACAGGCTGGGCTTGGCCCCGGTGATCAGAGGCGCATGGGCTGCGGCAGCAATCTTGGACATCTCGCCCAACAGTTCGATATCCTGTGGGCTGTGGTCGAAATGGTAATCCGCCACCAGCGAGCCATAAGGTTCGCCGCCGAACTGGCCGAATTCTTCTTCATAGAGTTTCTTGAAGATCGGCGACTGATCCCATGCGGTCCCTTTGAATTTGCGCAGGGTCTTGTGCATGTCTTTCTTCGAGATGTTCATCACGCGGATTTTCAGCATCTCGTCGGTTTCGGTGTTGTTCACCAGATAATGCAGGCCGCGCCACGCGCTTTCCATCTGTTGGAATTCTTCGTGGTGCAAGATCAGGTTGACCTGTTCGGTCAGTTTCTTGTCGATCTCGGCAATGATACCTTCGATCGAGCGCAAAGCGTCATCCGAAATCAGGCCGGTATTGGCCAGCGCCTGCTCGGCCAGCGTCTTAACCGCGCTTTCCACAGCGGTTTTCGCCTGATCCGATTTCGGACGGAATTCCTTGGTCAGCAGCGCTTCGAATTCTGAGGATCCAAACGCTGTTGCGCCTTCGGCGGCTTCTACATTGGCTTCTTGATCGGCCATCTTTTATTCCTCCTCGGCAGCGTCGCCGCCCGGTTTGGGCTGGGCTGCAAGTGTTTTCAGCAGGCTGGGGTCCTGCATGATTTTCGAAATCAGATCCTCGGCCCCGGTTTTGCCATCCATGTACGTCATCAGGTTGGACAGCTGCGTCCGCGCATCCAGCAGCTCTTTCAGCGGAGCAACCTTGGCGGCGATAGCAGCGGGACTGAAATCGTCCATGCTTTCGAAAGTGATATCCACCGCCAAATTACCTTCACCGGTCAGCGTGTTCGGCACGGTAAACGCTGCACGCGGCGCCATCGACTTCATCCGGTCATCGAAATTGTCGACGTCGATCTCCAGGAATTTCCGGTCAGCGACGGCAGGCTGTTCCACCTCAGACTTACCGGCCAAATCGCTCATGACGCCCATAACGAAGGGCAGCTGCACCTTTTTCTCGGCTCCGTAAAGCTCCACATCATATTCGATCTGAACCCTCGGAGCCCTGTTCCGGGCTATGAATTTTTGTGAACTGTCAGCCATCTGTTGCTCCTCGATTCATCCGTCAGTTTTTTGTTTCGGTCCCCGCCCAGGCGCTGCCGGGCGCGGATTAAAATCCATCATCATCATCATCTTTCAGGCCACCAATCTGGCGTACTTCGTCCAGGCCTTCCTTGGCCATGTCTTCGATGATCGTAAGAAAGTCGGCATTGACCAAGCGCTTGGCCCGCTCCAGCAAAATGGGAAGCGGGCTGGATGGCTCGCACCGCGCATAGTAGTCCATAATGCGATCCAGCATCCGGGTCACATCGTCGGGCGAATTGATCGCACCACCGCCCGCAGATGCCGGCGCTGCCGCACCACCAGTCGGGGCCGCAGAAGGCGCTGAAACGTTTGCCTCTGCCATGTCATCGGCAGAAACCTCACCAACATCGGCATATTGAGCCAGTGCTTGCTTGATGCTCTTGAGCGCCACAATCAAAGGATCCAGATCGGGGCCTTCGCCTGGCGTCTTGTCCGAGAACACAGCGTCAATCGCGCTGACATCCTCTAGCGCTGACGAAACCGCATCGGCATTTGCAGACAGCACCTCGTCATCGGTGTCTTTGAAGGCTGCAGCAACGCTGTTGGCGTCCGGGATGTCGTCCAGATCGGCGGGCATATTGATCCGACCATCCACAACGTCCAAGTGACGCAGAGTCATGCGCCCAAACATACGGCTGTCCGTCAGACCGGTGCGGCGCAGCGCTTTTACCATGCGATCCGACGAAGCCAGACCACGCACCGCGTTGATCCGCATAGTCGCATCGCCATCATCTTCGTCCAGCTCGGGGTGACATGTCTCCCAGAAATCTTCGAGCAGGGATTTGATATAATTCAGAGAGGTCGCAAATGCAGGCAGGCCCTTGGTGTGCAATACGGCCTCGGCCAGATAAACGGCGGCACGCAGGTCATGGCTTTGCTCCATGATCGCCAGCGCTTTGGACTCGACATCGCCCCAGTCCTGTTCTTCGGCAGCGACGACCTCGTCACCCATTTGCCGTTCTTCGCCGGGCTGCGCAGCTATTTCCAGATCGGTAAACGCCGGATCATATTCCAGGTTTTCGCCGCTCGGCTGGTCTTCGTTTCTGGGCTCCAGATAAGACGATAAATTCATACTCTCCCCAATAACGTGGCGGTTGAGAACCGCTTTTTCGTTTGTTGGCACCGCTTAACGTGATGTTCCCGACTACCAATATGAACTATTTCACAGAGTGACAAAACTTGCACACATTTCACGTTTTAAGCCCAGTCATTGTGTTGAATCAGCCGCACACCCGGCACAAAGTCAAACCTTAAAAATACGTTTTTTTTACGACATTGCTTGGCCGCTACGGTGGGCAACAGCGATTTTTCTTTTGGCTGACGGATTTAGATGTAGCTGCAATGTATTTTTTTCTTCTTGCCTGCGGTTCAATGCTGCAATGATTGCTCAAAGTCGGACGACGCGGTGTTTCGGAACTACGGCGCAAGGCCGCCAATCGGGAATGGGGAGAAGAATGAGAACAAGACTTATTGCAGCCATCGCGCTTTCATGTGCAGCTTTAATGGCGCAGGCGGACGAAAGCAGGCTTTCAATCGAGCTTAACAAATTCGAACCCGGCGAAGCCGGAGGCTGCCGCGCATTTTTCCTTTTTCGCAATCAGACAGACAACAGTTTCGAAGAATTTGAAATGTCGCTCGCGATCCTTGACAAAGATGGGGTGATCGACCGGCTTCTGTCGATTGACGCCGCCCCTCTGCCCGTTCAGCGGACCACTCTGAAACTGTTCGAAATCCCCGAAATTGAGTGCTCGGGTATTTCTGAAATTCTGCTGCACGACCTGCCTGCATGCAAACCGCAGAATTCTGACCCTGTCGATTGCTTCCCGCTTTTGGCGCTGGACAGCAAGACCGCTGCCAATCTGGCGCAATAAGTCATGCCGGGCTTGGAAAACTTGGGCACCGGAGGCCCAATCATCGCCATTCTGGGGCTGCTATCCCTGCTGTCTCTGACCGTAATCGTCGTCAAAGTGATCAAACTGGCCCCTGTCAATTCGGGCGGACCAGTAAGGGACGCAGCTTTTGTTCAATGGTCCACGGGCGAACGGCAAGCAGCGCAGCAGGCTGTCGCCGCGGGCAAATCCCCAGCGGACCGGGTGTGTGCCTACGCGATGCAGGGGCTTATCGACGGCTTCAAAGGCCCCGCCTTAATGGCCGAGCTGACACGGCGCGGCAATTTGGAATTTGCCACAATGAACAGCTGGATTCGCGTGCTGGAATTGATTGCAATGATATCACCCCTGCTGGGTTTGCTGGGTACAGTGACCGGCATGATCCAGTCTTTTCAAGAGCTCGAGCTGGCACAGGGCGCTGCAAATGCCTCGGTTCTGGCAGGTGGTATCTGGCAAGCACTTTTGACGACTGCAGCAGGGTTGGTGGTCGCCATTCCAGCCGCGATTGGGGCTTCACTACTGTCAGGTCGGGCCGAAGCCGGCGCGCAATCCATCGAGAACGCGGTGGGACAACTCATGGTACTGGAGGAGCGCGGCGCGCATTAGGAAGATGTCGATGGACAGCGATCTCAGCCTGAACAGACGCAAGCCAACCCGGCCATTGATCTCGCTGGTGCCGATGATCGACGTCATGTTGATCTTGCTGGTGTTCTTCATGGTTACGTCGACGTATTTGAACCTCGACATGATCCCGGCGCTGGCGCAACGCGACAGCCCCGCACAAGGGACGACCGGAGAGGGCACAGCTGAAACGTTACTGATCCGCATAGGCACGGACGGAGCCCCGTTTCATCAGGGCCAAGCGGTATCTCATGATGATTTGTCCGACCTATTGACCCGACGCCTAAGCCGAGACCCCGGTCTTCAGGTCATCGTGCTGCCTACCGGAGGGGTCAGGCTACAATCTCTTGTATCGGTCATGGATACAGTCACCCAGGCCGGGACAGTGAACATGCGCGTGGTTCGACTGGAGGCTAGCCCGTGAAAATCACCCGCCCTGCCCCACGCCACCACCCCGAAACGATCATTGCCCTGATCGACGTTGTTTTCTTTTTGCTGGTCTTCTTCATGCTGATCGGACGTATGGATGCCACGGCACCCTTTGACGTGGCTCCGCCCGTCGCGGTGACCGGCGCGGACATGCCCGCAGGCGGCATCACAATCTCGGTGGCAGCAGATGGCATAATCGCATTGGACGGTGAGACCGTAGCGCCGGAAGACATCGAGCGTCGCGTTCAGTCGTTGCTGGTGGCCCAACCAGACATTCTGATCCGCATTAATGCGCATCGCGAAGCAACTTTACGATCAATCCTGCCCCGTATTGCTCAGTTTGAGGCTATGGGCGCTCGCGATGTGGTGTTGGTAGTAACCCCTCCGGGATCGCCGCAATGATCCGGGGGACCGTCTTATGGGGTATCGGGCTGGTCGTTTCACTCGCCCTGCATGTCGGAGGCGCCATTGCCCTTATCTGGAGCGTCGAGCCCGAACCGGTTGATGAACAGCCGGTTCCCGAAACACAAATGCAGCTGTCGGCCCACCGGGTAAAACAAAGCGAGGCCGTTGAATCTCAACCAGACTCAGAAACCGCTCAAACCGAGGACGCCTCGGGCGCGCAGCTGGGCCAAAGCACGATCCGACAGTCAACAGCGACTGCAGCTCAGCTTCCTCAGCAGCTGGTTGCAGTGACTATTCCGGAAACCGATGCTTTGTCGGCGTCTGAGGCAAAGCTCGAACCCGCGCAGTTCGTTTCCGCCACATCTCAGCCACTGCAAGCGACAACATTACCCGCTTCGCAGTTGGTCTCTGCCGCGGTACAGGCCAATCCGGTCTCATTGAAGCAACCGCTGGCGCAAGCCGTGCCTCTGGCGCAACCCACTGCGGACGTCTCACAATCCGTGCAACTCCAACCCGTCGTCCTGACACAAACGGTTCCCGACATCCCGCAAACTGCAGCATCCGAGGTGTTTTCCACCTCTGGCGACGGACCGATAGACCCGGTCTCATTGGCCGCGATCCAGAGCTTTATGCAGCCGGAAGATGCCGGAAAATCGGCCGAGAACCTGCGCGACGGGATCGATGGACTTTTGGCGCAAGTCCCCTGCGCACGGCTGCAGGTTCAGTTTCAGCCAGACACAAACACTTTGCAGCTTATTGGACATATCCCCGAGGATGGATTGCGTAACCCGGTTCTGGCCGCCCTTCAGACGCAGATGGGTTCCAACATCCAGGTCGAGGACAAGTTGCGCATCCTGCCGCGCCCGCAATGCGGCGCACTCAGCGGAATAGCCGATATTGGCTTGCCACAATCAACGGACCAGATCACCAATCCACTATTGATTGGGGAAGACGTTCACGCGCGTGCGTTTCGCTATGTGAACGGTCAACAACTGGTTCTTGACCTGACCGGAGCAGACTACGACGCATACGTCTATGTCGACTACTTTGATGCCCAAGGGCAAGTCATCCATTTGCGACCGAATGAATCAACCCCGATGCAGCCGACACTCGCAATGTCCGCATTGCGCGTGGGCGCGGCCGCGCCGGGTGATCCCGGCCTTTTCATCACGATAGGTCCACCCTACGGACAGGAAATCGCCGTCGCCTTTGCTGCGTCAGATCCGCTATACCAAGAGGATCGCCCACTAATCGAACCGGCAGATGCTTACCTTAAGTTCCTCAAATCTCGCGTCGCCGAAGCTCGGGCCGTCAACCCTGACTTCAAAGGAGAGTGGGTCTATTTCTTTATCACCACAGCCGAGCGATAGAGACGCATCAAATCCGTGATCTAAGCAGAAGGACCTGCTCCCTTTACCCCGATGCTAATCCTGAACACTGGAACTTTGGATCTACGCAGACTGTGCCGCTCTGATCTTGGCAACTGTTTGCTGAATATCCAAAATTTTGTTTTCCAATTCCGGGGCATTCAGAGAACCCTCACTGGTCAAGGTATCCTCTACAGCGCGCAGCCAGCAATCGAAGTAAGCCGTTTCCACGGCCCGTGCCGTACCTGCACTGTTGCGCCTTTCCATTTCAGTGATCAGGGCCGAAAGGCGGGATTGGAACGTCGTCCAAGGGAAATGCCCTTGTTGGACCATGGCCACGACAAGAGCAAATATCCGAGTCTGCCATGGAGCAAGGAACAAAGGGCCGTTTTCATCCAGCCCGGGGATCGAGCGGCGGACGTTTTGCAACGCCACGTCATGGGCGTCACACATCGTCAAGATAACTCTCCCAAAGATCAAGACAGACGCAACCATTGGCGTCTGCAGCACTGCCCCACAAATCCTTGGACGAAAATTCAACCGTATAGCAATGCTGAGGATCAGGGCCTTGCCCGCTTGCCATCGAGTCGGCGAACTGAAACACCCCCATATCGGCGATGACCTTCCCGACGTGGTTTCGCACATAACGAGGCACCCTCGTGTGACCAACGGGACTGTTGGCCAGAACGCGCACTGACTGACCGATGGCAAAGCGTGGCGTGGCGGTGGTTGGGGGGAATGTCATCTCGGCCCCTGCCTTGGTGGCCGCCAATATGTCAGCCGGACCGACCGCCGGATGATCACCCTGCGGGATGTCGAACCGTTTCAGACCCGATGCGACTTCCTGCGGGTCGACCAAACCCGCAGCTTGTACCAGCGCAGTCGCGGCCACGGTCCATTTTTCAAAGTAATCCAGCCGCAGGTAATTTGCGGGGGCAATCCGTTCGATTGCCGCGCGGTGTTCATCGGCGCAGAAAGGCACAGACCAAGCCAAAGCCTCGGTCAGCGCAAAAGCGCGCTTTTGCCAATCGTGGTCAAAGGCCCGATCCTGATCGCATGGAACCGGGCCAAACCCGTGCATCCCGCCCATATCATGAATGCCATCCATCCCCTGCCCCTAAACCAAAGCCGTGCCGATCATGCCGTTGCGGGTGACACGATCAGCCAGTTCTGCAGTGGAAAGCCCCTCGGTCCGGTCGGGGCGGCGTGGCAGAACCAGATAGCGGATCTCGGCCGTGCTGTCCCAAACCTTGATCTGCACCTCTTCAGGCAGGCTGACACCAAATTCCGCCAAAACCGCGCGGGGTTCGCGCACCACACGCGACCGGTAGGCGGGGCTTTTGTACCATGTGGGCGGCAGGCCAAGCACCGGCCACGGATAGCAGGAACACAAGGTGCAAACGATGACGTTGTGAACCGCGTCCGTGTTTTCGACCACCCGGATATGTTCGCCCTGGAACCCGCTGAACCCCATCGCATTGATCGCCGCGGACCCGTCGCGCAGTAGCCAGTCTTTATATTCCGGATCCGTCCACGCACGCGCCACTACAGCCGCGCCATTGCGCGGGCCGGTTTCGCGCTCATAATATTCAACGATGCTGTCCAGCGTTTCGGGTTTGACCAACCCCTTGGCCACCATCAGCTCCTCCAGCGCGCGCACGCGCAGGGCGGGGCCTTCTTCCAGAGGATCGTGATCATGGGGCATGGGTCGGTTACTCCATCGCGCCGAGAATACGAGCGAGGTTCGAGAACCGCGCGATCAGGGCGAAAATCACGATATTTATCACCATGAAGATCACCGCAATCGACGCAATAACCGGCGTGTAGCCATAGCGCAGGGCGTTGAAAATCTTGATCGGCAGTGTCTCGACCGAGAAGCCCACGGTCATAAGCGCGATGATGTATTCATTCAGGCTGAGGACAAAGCAGAACGCAAACCCCGCAAAGGCAAAGGGGGCGGCAATCGGCAGGATCACCGTGCGGAAGACAACGGCGTTTGAGGCGCCCATGGTCTGGCTGGCCTCGATCAGCGCGTGATCGACGCTTTCCAACCCCAGAGAGATCGTCACCAAAGGCAGGGCCAGCAGGAAAACCGCATGGGCAATGATGACGTTGATCATCAGCCCGTTCAGCCCAATCCCGGTGAAGAACAACAGGAAGGCCAGCGCCATGATGACGGGCGGCAGGATAAACGGTGCTACCCCAAGCGCCAGCAGCGCCTTGGCATAGCGCAGTCCATAGCGCCACGCGAAATAGGCCACCGGCATCGCGATCAGAACCGAAAGGCTGGCCGAGGCGAAGGCGATGAACAAAGAGTTTTTCAGCGCAGTAAACCAATCATTCGCCACAAAAACCTCGGCATACCAGCGGAAGGAAAAGCCGCGCGGCGGGAAGGCTAGGAACTTTTTGGCGTTGAACGAAACGGCCGCAATCACAAGGATCGGCCCGATCAGATACAGCGCGAACAGCGCCAGATAGATACTGCGCAGCGCCCTCATGTCTTTTTCCCCGAGAATTTCGTGACCAGCCAGATCACCGTCGCGCTGAGAACCAGCAACACCACTGCCAGCGCTGAGGCAAAGGGCATATTGAAATTGAATATCGCCTGATCCGTAATCAGCACTGACAGCGTCCAGTGTTCGGGCTTACCCAGAACCTGCGGCACAATGATGGCTCCCAGCGTCAGCACGAACACCGTCACCCCGCCCGAGATGATCGCAGGCCGCGTAACGGGAATGATCACCGTGAAAAACGTCCGCAAAGGCGAGGCCCCAAGCGTGCGCGATGCCTCGATCAAGCTTTTGTCCAACCGGCTGAGCGCGGGAAACAGCAGCAGGACTGAAAACGGCACGGTCAGATAGACCAGCGCGGCGACTACTGCGCCTGCCGAGGGGGTCATAGCAAAGCTTTTCTCAATCACCCCGATCCAGACAAGTATGTTGGCCACGCCTGCGGTGCGGGACAAAAGGATTTGCCAGCTGAAGGCGATCAGCACTTCGGACAGGGATAGCTGCGCCAGAATGTAGATCAACCAAAAGGTCTGCGAGCGCGGCGGGAACGTGGTCAGGAAATAGGTGAAGGGATACGCTATCAACAGGCTCAGCACCGCGATCAGCGCACACAGACCTGCCGAGAACAGCGCCCGTTCGATGTAGAACCACGTCAGGAACCGTTCAAAATGCTGCAGGTCAAAGCCGGTGGCATAGCCTCCGTCATCGGTTGGCGTGGACACGCTGGTCAGCAAGATCAGGACGAAAGGGATCACAAAAAACGCCCCGATCATCACCGAGGACGGGATCAGCCCGATATAGCGGGAAAGCGCGCTCGATTGCATCTTCTCCCTCCTAAACCGCCAGCACGCTGCAGGCCGCAGCGGGCATTTCAACATGGACCTGATCGCCCACTTTCACATTGGGCCAGTCCTTTGGCGTCAAGACCGAAATCACCTCGTGCCCGGCGCAATCCACCAAAATCTCGATCGTGGCGCCGATATCGCGCACGAATGTCACTGTGCCGGTGACCGAATTGGCCACATCCACATCTGAGGGGTGATGCACGAACACCTCTTCCGGGCGGGTCATCAGAAGAACGTCATCGCCTTGGGCAAAATGACCTGTGTTGCCGCCCACGTTCAGAACGGCCCCGTTCACATGCACGCTGTCAGGCCCTGACATCTTGGCAGGCAGCAGGTTGCTGGTGCCGATGAACCCGGCCACGAATTTGTCGACCGGAGTCTTGTAAATCTCCATCGGGGTGCCGGTCTGCAGCACCTGCGCCTTGCCCATGACCACTATCTGATCGGCCATCGTCATCGCCTCGGTCTGGTCATGGGTGACGACGACGGTAGTGATCCCTAGCTCTTGCTGCAGCTTGCGCAGCTCGATCTGCATGACCTCGCGCAGATTGGCATCCAGCGCTGACATCGGCTCATCCAGCAGGAACACCTGCGGGTTCAGTGCCAAGGCGCGCGCGATAGCCACGCGCTGACGTTGACCCCCCGACAATTGCGAGATCTTGCGATCCTCAAGCCCCGGAAGGTGAACCATATCCAGCAACTGCCGCGCGCGGTCTTCGCATTCCGACCGGGAATGACCCCGAATGCGCATCGCATAGCTGATGTTTTCGCCCACATTCAGATGCGGAAACAGCGCAAAAGACTGAAATACCATGCCGATATTGCGCTGATGTACGGGCACGCCGGTCAGGTCCTGATCCTCGAACCGGATCGTGCCTTGCGTGGGTTCGTCCAGCCCGGCGATCATCCGCAGCAGAGTGGTCTTGCCACAGCCAGACGGGCCCAGAAAACAAATCATCTCGCCGGTATTGAACTGAAGGTTCACATCTTTGACGGCCGTCACGGTACCGAATTTCTTGGTGACGTTTTCGATGCTTAAACCGGGCATAAGGGTCTATTCTTTCAACAAAGGAAGCGGCCCGCCCCACCTGCGCGGGACGGGCCAGTGCCGTGAGTGGTGTTATCCCGCGATCATCTGATTCCAGGTGTCGGAAATCCAGTCCGCGTGATCCTTGTAAATGTCATAGCGCGGCACGATCGGCGCTTTGGGGCTGCTGACGGCCGCCAGTTCTTCTTCGGTCAAATCCGTCAGCGCAGGGTCGACGACCGGCGCGGTGCCCACGTTGCGCGACAACAGGGCCTGCGTTTCGGCCGCCGAGATAAAGTTGATAAACTCGTGAATCTCATCCACCGGCTGGGCGTGTTCGGGCACGATCCAATAGCCCGAGTCCACAACCGCGCCTTCTTTCGGGAAGGTCGAGACCACCGGGAAACCTTCGGCAGCGGCAAGACCCGCCACATCGTGATAGTACTGACCCATCGGAATCTCACCATCTTGTAGCGCCTGCTGGAACGCGCCTTCGTCCTTGTACCAAAGACGCACATTAGGGACGAGTTCAGACAGCTTGTCGAACACCTGCTGGATACCGTCCTTGGTGTCCAGAATATCCGTACCACCAAAGAAAGTGGCCGCCGTTACCTCGAGCATATGCGAGTTTGACGCGAGTCCCAGCAGACCGATTTGATCCTTATAGGTCTCATCCCACAGCGCGGCCCAGCTGTCCGGAGCTTCGGGGATTTCGTCCGAATTCGTGCACAGCGTGATGTACCACGACACCGCGCCGACGCCGTACAGAGTACCGTCGTCATAGCGGTCCTTGAACCTGTCAGGCATGTTCGACAGGTTCGGGATTTTGGAGTCGTCCAGCGCCTTGAACACTTTCTGATCCGCCCCGTGGCTGCGCGGGATACCCGCCATCAGCGACACATCCGCAGGGGCGGTTTTGGCGCGGGCAGCGTTCTTGATCTGCACCAGCCATGTCTCGCCGGTAGGTACGGCGACCGAGTTCACCTCGATCCCGGTGGCCTTGGTGAATTCGGGGAAGATGAACTGCTTGAAGCTGTCTTCAAAGAACCCGCCATAGGTTCCAACCTTAAGTGACTGGGCGGCTTGCACGATGGCGGGTGCGGCCAGCGCGGCAGCCCCGGTTGCGGCAGCGGTACCCAAAAATCGGCGGCGTGAAAGGGTGGTTGGCATTGTGATCTCCTGTTGGTCTTGTTCAGTTGGCCCGGTTCTTGGGCAGGACGCAAAGCATTTCATAGGCCAAGTTGGCCCCGATCAGCGCAGTGCAGCCGCTGACATCATATTGCGGCGAGACCTCGACCAGATCGGTTCCGACAAGGTTCAGCCCGGCACAACCGCGCACGGTTTCGAGCGCCTGAATATTGGTCAGCCCGCCCATTTCGACCGTCCCGGTTCCGGGCGCATAGGCCGGGTCCAGACTGTCGATATCAAAGGTCAGGTAGGTCGGCACATCCCCGATCCGCGCGCGGATATCCTGCATTAGGGGGGTCAGGGATTTGTGCCAGCACTCCTCGGCCTGAATGACAGTAAAGCCTTGATTGCGGCCCCAGTCAAAATCATCGGGCGCGTAACCCGTCCCCCGCAGGCCGATCTGGAACACCTTGTCATTCTGCAACAGCCCATCTTCGACCGCACGGCGGAACGGAGTGCCATGGGCGATCTTTTCGCCAAACATCTCGTCATTCGTGTCCGAATGCGCATCCACATGGATCAAGGCCACCGGACCGTGTTTGCGGGCGATCGCGCGCAGCACCGGATAGGTCAGCGTGTGATCTCCGCCCAGTGTGATCGGAACCACATCGTGGCTGAGTATCTCATCATAAGCCTCGGTGATGATGTCCATGGTTTTCTTAAGATCAAACGTGTTGATCGCCACATCGCCAATATCGGCCACCTGCATCTTGGCAAATGGTGCCGCGCCCGTGGCCATGTTGAAGGGCCGCAACATGCAGCTTTCGGCGCGGATCGCACGTGGCCCGTGACGCGTTCCCGTCCGGTTCGAGGTGCCGATATCCATCGGAATGCCCACGAAACAGGCGTCCAGTCCGGCGGCGGTTTCCTGCGCGGGCAGTCGCATCATTGTCGTGCCGCCTCCGAAACGGGGCATGTCATTGCCGCCCAGGGGTTGGTTGTAACGCGGCGCGGTCGTGTCTGGCATTATGGTTCCTGCGGCTGAGGTCATACGAAAGTCCTTTTGACCCTAATTGGCTCGGTTGGGCCAAAAAATAGCGATGCGCAAACCCTTACATTGTCATTTAACAATGTATTCCCCCTCATACATTTGTTGAAGGGTCTGGATGAACAGTCCATTTACCTTAGGTACAGCTCCGGACCGTGTGACGATCTGCATGGGACAAGAATAATCACGGCTGCTGTTGGGCAAGCGCCGCAACCGCCCCTGCTTTTCCCAACCCGAGGCCAGATGCAGCGGCAACAACCCGATATATGCCCCACTGAGGATCAGGATCAGCTGCGCTTCGATTTCTTGCGCAAAAAGGTCTCGGTCCGAGGAATGCTGGGACTTTTGCCTTTGCTGGTTCCAATACCCGCGGTGGACCCAAGCCTGCTGGGCAATGGCATCATCACCAAGGGCGTGTTCCGGAACCCCAAACAACGGATGAGTGTCCGAACAATAGAGTGCGTGATGTTCGCGATACAGGTCGGTCAGACTTAAGCCATTGCTTACATTGTCAAAACTGCCAAACCCGATATGGTAGGTACCGTCCAGTACACCTTGCTGAATATCTTGCGGTTCGGAAATCACAAGGTCGATACGCACGGCCGGAGCAGCCTCCGTGAACTGTTTGATCGCCTGCGGCAGCTTGAATGCCTCATCGGTTGTGGTGGCGTCCACAACGGCCAGTTTTAGACGCCCAACCAGATTGCCCTTTAACTCGGCCAGATGGGTCGAATGCTGATCCAGCGAGTCCATCAGTGCCAGACCGATCTGATGCACCATCCGCCCTTTTTCAGTCAGCAGAAACCCGCGCCGCCCGCGCTGGCACAGACGCACGCCCAGACGTTCTTCAAGCGCCGTTATGTGGTTCGAGATCGTGGGCTGGCTGAGGCCCAGCTCGACCTGCGCCGCCGAGAAGCCCCGGTTCCGAACAACACTGTCGAAAACGGTCAAAAGATGGATATCTGAACCCGTGATTTTCATCCTTGCATTGAGCCAGAGAAATGTATCGTTTTGCAACGCACTATTTGCAAAATCGGGCGCGCTGAATACGGTCGCGACCGCGGGCGCTGAAAATTTGATCGAACTGCGCCGGAACATAGGGACGAGTGCCATGAAGATCGCCGCATTTCAGATGCAAGCCGGAGGCAGCACCGAGGATCGGTTAGCCCAAATCGAACAGGCCTTGCACGATTCGGATGCCGATCTGCTGGTTGCGCCCGAACTGGCCATCACCGGATACGGGCGCGGTGCAGTTCTGCGCGATCTGGCGCAACCAAAAGATGGGCCATGGGTTCAACAGTTGACGCAGGCGGTGCGTGACAGCGGCATCAGCCTTGTCGCGGGTTTCCCCGAGGCCGATGGCGACGCCCGCTATATCAGCGCCTTGATCATCAACCGTGATGACCCTGATAGTCCGCTGATCTATCGCAAGAACTGTCTGTATGGCCCCTATGAAAAAGGTATCTTCCAGACGCCCGAGCGGTCCTTGGTGATGACCACAATGGCCGGTCTGACCCTTGGTTTTCTGATCTGCTACGATATCGAATTTCCTGAAAACGTGCGTCGGTTGGCGCATGCCGGGGCGCAGGTGATCATTGTGCCAACAGCGATGGCCGAAGGCCCAGCCGGAGCGTTCATCACGCAACAGGTTGTGCCGGTGCGCGCCTTTGAAAATCAGGTCTTTGTCGTGTACGCCAACCACGCAGGCTCTGACGAAAGCTATGCCTATCAGGGTATGTCCTCGATCGTGGCCCCGGACGGTCAGCAGCTGGGTTTTGCGGGGGAAGGCGGACAGGTGATCTCGGCTTCGATTGATCCAGGTGCCTATGCCCAATCGCGCGACGAGAACCCCTATTTGTCAGACACCGTGGCGCTGAACCTAACCCACCCCTAGTTGAAAGCCGCGCGCATGACCTCTTCGCTTGCGATCGTGAATGCAGATCTGCGCACGATGGAGCCCGGTGGCCCTCGGCAGCAGGCGATATTCGTGTCGGGGGATCGGGTCGCAGCGGTTGGATCAACGGAAGAGATCAAGGCATTATGTACCGTCGACACCCGGGTCCTCGACGCCGAGGGCGCAACGGTTCTGCCGGGCTTTGTCGAAAGCCATATGCATCTGTTTTTCGGCGCCTATTCCCTGAAGGTATTGCGGCTTGAGGCGATCACGGGCACTGCAGCCCTGACCCGCGCCATTCGGAAGTTTGCCGCACAAAACCCAGATGACAGCCTGCTTGTGGCACAGGGTCTGGCCTACGCGAGTTTTGACGGTCGCCAAAATCCGGACCGGCATATTCTTGACGCGATATGCCCCGATCGCCCGCTGTTGCTGCAAAGCGCTGATTTTCATAACGGCTGGGCAAATACCGCGGCGCTACAGGCTGCAGATGTGTTGCGGGGGCGCGATCTGGGACCGGGTTCGCATATTGAATTGGACCCGGACGGGATCGCCACTGGCACGCTGATTGAGCCTCCGGCCGTTGCCACGATACAGGCGCTTGGCCGCCATGGTGGGCGTGAGGTTCTGGGGCTGGAGGGGATCGAACCGGCCCAAGAAGTGACGCAAGCTCAGCGCGAGGCCGACAAGGTATTGATGCGCGAAGGGCTGCAATACTGCGCCCAGCACGGTATCACGACAATCATCAATATGGACGGCAACCTGTACCAGGCCAGTCTTCTGCAAGAGATCGAAGCCGAAGGCGATCTGTGTTGCCGGCTTGAGCTACCCTATCACTTCACGCCCGGCGAACCCGTCGAAAACATCGAGATTGCCGAGCAGATGCGGCGTAAGCTGAACAGCCCGATGCTGTGGTGCAACCGGGTCAAATTTTTCATGGACGGTACACTGGATGCGCACACCGGATACCGGGTGCGGGATTACCCCGATACACCTGGCCACAAAAGCGCGCCGCTGCATGACCCGGCCCGATTTGCCGATCTGGCGGTGGCACTGGACAAGCGCGGGTTTCAGATCGCGGTTCATGCCATTGGGGATGGGGCCGTGCGCGTGGTGTTGGACGGTTATGAGGCCGCTCACTCTGCCAACCACCCACAGGGTAATCGGCACCGGGTGGAACATATCGAATTGCTCGACCCTGCAGACCGGCCCCGCTTTGCCGCGCTTGATGTGGTCGCCTCGTTCATGCCGCCGCATCCGCCGGGATGCGGGGATTTCCCGCTAGAGCCTCTGGCCTCGATCATCGGCAGGGACCAATGGCCTGACGCCTATGTGTGGCGGACGCTCAAAGAGGCGGGTGCGCGTATCTGTTTCTCAAGCGATTGGCCGATTGCCGCCCTGCCACCTTTGACCGGGATCGACATCGCCTTGACCCGGCAGGTCTGGGACGCCGATCAAAAGGACGAGCGACTGAGTTTTGAAGATACCCTAGCCGCCTATACCAGCGAAGGGGCCTATGCCTGCCGCCGCGATGATCAGTTCGGGCGTCTGGCCCCCGGCATGCTAGCTGATATCGTAGTTCTGGACCGGGTGTTGACGGATAGAAACGCAGGTGACACCGCCGTTGAGGCTACGATCTGCAACGGGGTCGTGACCTACATGGCGAAAAACTGAAAGCCTTACGCCGTTGACGCGTTCTTTCCATCCAACCACGCGCGAATGATTTCGCGGTGGCGGTCTCGACCATAGCTGGGGAAGTGACCCCCATGCACGGTTTCCACCGGCAAATCATACAAGCGCACCATCGAGCGGTAGTAGTCCTGGGCATTGCTGTGATAGGTGTCTTCGATCAACTCGCCATCATAGACAATATCGCCCGAGAACAGGATGCCTGTCGCGGCCTCCCACAAAGCAATTCCGCCCGGCGAATGACCCGGCGTGTGGATCACCTCGAAATGCCTGTCCCCAAGATCGACGATATCGCCATCGTCCAACAGTCGCGTCGCCTGCGCACCGCTGACCGCATATGTGTCGGATCGGTAGGGCAATGGCGGCAGGCAGTCGAAAATCTCGTCCGTCACGTAGGGGTCGGCCAGCGTCGCCACGCGCGTCGGGTTGGCCAGAATATCGGCCTCTGCCCTGTGGACCGCGCGGTCCTCGAACTCATGATGACAGCCGATATGGTCGAAATGGGTGTGGCTTGCGACCGCCGTCAACGCACGTTCGGTCACCAGAGGCACCCATGTCCGCAGCGACACAACGCCCATGCCGCTGTCGACCAGCATATCGCGGTCGCGTCCACGTACATGCCACATGTTGCAGCGATAGAAAGGCGTGATGAAAGGCTCATCGATCAGGGTAATGTCTTCACCTTTGCGGGTGGTGCGGTACCAATCCTGCGGTTGCGCGCGCTGCATCAGGGGGTCTCCGGTTCGAACAGGCGAAAATTCTCGACATCTGCGGACAACGATACCACATCGCCCTGCGCCCAAGGGCGGTCAGGGGCCAGATAGGCCGTCAGGCTCAGGTCCGGGGCACAGGCCGGTGAAAGATGCGCCCGGCAATAGGTTCCGAAAAACGCCGCCGCAGTCACCGTGGCCATCCCCATCGGGAATGATCCTTGATCGTCGGCGCGGATATCCTCGGGGCGCAGGCAGATTGCGGCTTTGGTCGAGGCCGGGGCGTTCAGGGTTGGCAAAAGTCCAAACGGTGTTTCTAAACCCGCCCCGGATTTCACACCTGAAATGTGGTTATTTTCGCCCATGAAATCCGCCGTGAACAGGGTTGCCGGATAGCGGTAGACCCGGTCCGGGGTACCGTGATCTTCGATCCGGCCACGGCTCATGACCACGATCCGGTCGGCAATCGCCATGGCTTCCTCCTGATCGTGGGTAACATGGACAAAAGTTGTGCCGATCTGTTGCTGAATGCTTTTCAACTCGTCCTGCATGGATCGCCGCAGCTTGAGGTCCAGCGCGCCCAACGGTTCGTCAAGCAGCAGAACGTCCGGATTGACCGCCAGCGCCCGCGCTAGGGCGACACGCTGTCGCTGCCCACCGGACAGCGCATGAGGACGTTTGAGCGCGGCATCCTTCAGGCCAACCAGATTCAGCATCTGTTCGGCGCGTGCGTGGCGGTCTTTTCGACCCATACCGCTCATACGCAGGCCAAAGCCAACATTGTCGCGCAAGGACATGTGCGGAAACAGGGCATAATCCTGAAACACTGTGGTCGTGGGACGTTTGACCGGCGCTACACGGGTCATATCCTGACCGCTGATCAGGACGCGGCCCTGAGTAGGCTCAAGAAACCCCCCTAGGATCGACAAAAGAGTGGTCTTACCGCAGCCGGACGGGCCCAGCAGAGTCACGTATTCACCGGCCTCGATCTGCAGGTCGATCCCGGACAGCGCCTGAAACTGACCGAACCAGTGATTGAGACCCGAAAACGTGACAGACGCGGTCATTGGCGGCCTTTCCGAAAGATGGTGAGTTCCAGCAGCAGCACAACGGCCACCGATATCAGGAAGACAAAGCTACCGATTGCGTTCAGTTGCGGCGACAGGCCCGACCTGAGCAGCGACCAGATTTCAACCGGCAAGGTGACGTCAAAACGGGTCAGAAGGAAGGAGATAATAAACTCATCCCAGCTCAGTGTGACCGACAAGAAAAAGGCTGCCGCAATCGAGGGCAGCAACATGGGTATTGTCACCAACACGATCACCTTGGGCTCGGACGCGCCCAGATCGCGGGCGGCGCGTTCGGCGTTTTGCTGTTGCGCTCCCATCGAGGCATAGATGATGGCGAAAGCCAGCGGCAAATTGATGACCACATGCCCGATGGCTGCGGTCCAAAGCGAAACGCCAAAGCCCGAGCGCGTCAGAACGATCAGCAGGCCCAGCCCGACGATCAAGTAGCTGACCGTCAGGGGGGCGATCAGCAGCCCTCGGATCAAGGCCGATCCCGGCAGAACGTGCCGCGCAAGCCCGTATGCCGCCAGAAATCCCAGCGCCACGGCAACCGCAGACGACCCGAACGCGACAAGGATCGAATTGCGCAGCGCTGCCATCAAATCCTCGTCCCCAAGAATGGTCTGATACCATTGCAGGGACGGCCCGTTGAACGGTGGCACAGGCAGCGATCCTTCCTGAAACGAGAACAGGACCAGCACGCCCACCGGAAGGTAGATAAATACAAACGCAGCGATCAGGTAGGCCCAGGGCAGAAAGCGCATCATAACCGGTCAAGCCTTAACCAGCGGGCAGACAGCAGATAGGCCAGCGCGACGATGCTCATCAAGACAATGGCCAGCGCCGAGGCCAACGGAAAATCCGCGCGCCGTCCCAGTTGCACCATGATAACCTGCGGCACGGTCAATTCGGTATTGCCGCCCAGAATCTGCGGCGTGACGTAGTCGCCGATACATAGGACAAACGTTAGGAATGCTCCGGTGACGATACCGGGCAGAGTCAACGGCAAGATCACGTGTCGGAAGGTTTGAAACGCGTTAGCGCCTAGGTCCATTGCCGCCCGGCGATAGTTCGGGGACAGCTGGATCAGGTTGGCATAGATCGTCAGAGTCAGAAGCATCACAAAGAAATGCACAAAGCCAGTCACCGTAGCAAAGCGCGTATTGGCCAGCGTGATCGGCTCGGCGATGGCTCCGATCCACATCAGGGTCTCGTTCACCACGCCCTCACGCGCCAGAACCAGCAACCATGCATAGGAGCGCACCACATAGGAGGTCCAGAACGGCAGGATTGCCAGCAGCAGGGCAAGACGCTGCCAGCGCGGTGACACACGAAAGGCAATGATCCAGGCCAGCGGATATGCCAGCACGACCGAGATCACCGTCACCGTCAGTGTGATTTCCAGCGAAACCAGGATCGCCCGCCATAGATATTTCTTTTCAAGCAGCTTGGCGTAGTTGGCCAGTGACAGATCCCAAACAAGCGTTCGCCCTTCAAGCGAAGCAAGGCTCATCGCGCCCATCACAACGAAAGGCACGATGAAAAAGGCGATGGTCCACAGCAGGGCCGGGGTTACAAAGCCCCAGCCGCGGACCTGGTCCTTGGACATGTTCACTGCTGCAGAGTTTCCAGCCACAGATCCTGCATTTCGATGTCCAGATCTGCATCCGGTGCAGGGTACAGCTGTGTCAACGCCAGATAGTCAGGCTGTTGATCCCAGCGCAGGATGTCTTTTTGTACGTCGGTCAGAACGTCTCCGGCCTTGGCATTTGCGGGCATTCCCCAAAAGCACGAAGACGTCGCCAGACGGGCCTGCCCTTCGGGGCTGGTGATGTACTTGATGAACTCAACCGCCAGATCGGGGTTACTGGCCCCCTCGACCACGCCGATGGATTGCGCCCAGCGAACCGCGCCCTCCTTGGGGATGGTCCATGTCAGTTCCGGCTGTTCCGAGGCGAGCACGGCCGTCAGCCACTCACCCCCACCCACAACGATATCTACTTCGCCTGTCGCCAGTGCTGTTTGCGCCGCAACCACCCCCGCGACCGAGGCAGCTCGGCTTCGCATGGTTGAAAGGACACCATCGATCTTTGCCAAATCTCCCGCGCCAATTGCGTCCGTTGCAATGCCTTCGGCAATGGCGGCCAGCCCCATCACGGGCAGGTAGTAGTCATAGATCGAAATCCGCCCGTCATATTTCTCGGACCAGACAGTGCTCAGGCTTTCCATATCTGCGGGATCGACCTTGGCCGAGTTGTACGAGATCGTATTGTAGCCAAATTTCTCAGTCACGGCATAGGTCACGCCGTCAACTGTGTTGTTTTCGGCCATGACAACTTCGGGGAAGTAATCCGCAGTCGAGACCGCGCCCTCGGGCAGCGGGGCCAGAACACCGGCTTCGACTGCGCGGAACACATCGATCCCGTCGACCACAAGCACGTCCCAGTCGCCGGGTCTGGATTGCTCCAGCAGCGCAAGTGCCGCCCCCGTTCCCTCGTATTCCCGCAGATTGACCTTGACGTTGTGCTTCGCCTCAAACGGAGCGATCAGTTCGGGATCGGTATGGTCGCACCACACCAGAGCATTCAGTTCGCCTTCGGCCCAGGCCGTACCAGCCATCAGGGCCAGCGCCGACGCACCAAGGATTTTACGTCCAATTTGCATTCGTTTCATCTCCTGTTGATTTCGGTTTGCCCTGTTTTTTTCCGGGTCTGTCACAAAAAACTTGAACAGCCTCACCTTTGTAGTCAACTCTAAACTTAGATTTATGCCAAACGAGGTCGTTTTTCCAAATGGCAGGATTAAGAGAGCGGCAAAAGGCGGCGCGCGAGCGGCGCATCCTGGAAGCTGCGTCTGCGAAATTCCGGTCACACGGGTATCGGTCCGTGAAAATCGAAGATCTGGCTGAGATGGCCGAGGTCTCGGTCGGCACTGTTTACAACTACTATGAAACCAAAGGGGACATCCTGATCGCCACGGTCGCCATGGAGGTCGAAGAGGTCATCACAGCGGGCGCGCCGATCCTGGCGAATCCACCTTTACGCGTCGAGGACGCGATCCTAGGTCTGATTTACCAGTATTACGACCACTCCCTCGAATATCTCTCGAAAGAGATGTGGCGTACGGCGATCGCGCACTCAATCGAGCACCCCAATACGCCAAGCGGTCGGCGCTATGCCGAGCAGGATCGCCGCCTCGCGGCACAAGTGACCGAGTTAATCGGCGCCCTGCAAGACCGGGGCCAAGTGCGCCAAAGCCTTGTTGCGTCGGACTTGGGTGCGCTGATCTTCAATGCCCTGAATCAGGCTTTCGTCGAGTTCGTCAAGAATGACGATATGACGCTCGCGCAACTCAGAGATCAGATCGCGGCGCAAATCCTACCAATCGCTCATTTGATTGCGGTAAATTCAGATTAGACGGGCAATGCAATCGCGGCTCGTCTTTGATGAATCTCGGCTCTAGTCACGTGCAAACACTGAATATCCTGAAAACTCTTGTTGCCGCGTTGCAAACGTAGCAACATCGCAGGCAAGTATTGCAATAGTATTGAGGGACATCACATGGCTGGCAAATTTGAGATTTACAAAGACAAGGCTGGAGAGTTCAGGTTTCGGCTGAAAGCCGGAAACGGTGAGATCATTCTGGCCAGCGAAGGCTATGTCCAGAAAGCAAGCGCCGAGAACGGTATTTCATCCGTCAAGACAAACGCACCAAGCGACGAAAGATTCGAACGCAAGGAAACCAAATCCGGTGGCCATATGTTCAATCTGAAAGCCAGCAATGGTCAGGTAATCGGCACAAGCGAAAGCTACACAACCACCTCTGCACGCGACAACGGGATCGAATCCGTCAAACGCAATGCACCTGACGCACGGGTTGAGGATTTAACCTAAATCAACTGCGATCCGCAGACGTTGGCTGGGCTGGCTATTACCCCAACCAGCTGGCGGATTATGTGCATAGCTAATTAGACCTTTCAGGAACGCCCGAGCAAGATACATACGCGGGCTTCATCATAATCCCGACCAACGCGTGCAGATGACGAAGGCCGCAGCTACCTGCGGCCTTTCTTCTTGTTTTTCCAGAACGGCGGCACATCACCGGCCATGATGCAGCCGTAGGGATCGATATAGTCCTCGATCTCGGCCAGATCATAGGATTTGATCTGCGCCACAACGCTGTCCGCGCTTTTATAGCTGGACGGCAGTTCCGAGGCATCCACACTGCCGGCATGGAAGCGAATATCCAGACCTTCGGTTTCCGCCTTCAACATCTCATCCGGCGTGACGGACCCCATCCGGCGCTTATGTTCGGAACGCGAGAAATTCCGCCCCGCCCCATGTGGGCTGAAGCCCAGACCGTGACCTGCATCCTTGCCACGCACGACCAGCACCGGCTCGGACATGTTCAGCGGGATCAGGGTCAGCCCGGTCGCGTCGGTGGCATAGTCACCCCACGCTGGGGTTGCGCCCTTGCCGTGATAGAACAGATCGCCCCGTTTGAAGACGAAGTTGTGTTCGTTCCAGTATCGGTCCCCGACATCGCCCACACGCGCGGCCTCAACCGTCGCTTGATGGATCGCGTTGTGGTTGGCTTTGGTCCATTTGCGGATCAGTTGCAGGGCATCCCAATAATCGCGCCCTTCCTGCGTGTCAGCCGGAATCCAGGCGTTTTGCTTCGGCGTACCCGGCGACAGCTCCTTGCGGAAGCGATGCGCGACGGCCATGCCGTTCTTATACAGAACTGCCCCCGGCCCGCGCGAGCCGTGATGGGTCACAATCGCCGTCCGTCCGGTTTTGCGTGACCTGCCGACAAACAGAAAATGGTTCCCGTCGCCTTGCGTCCCCATATGCTCCTGCGCCATGCGCAGCGATTTCGGGTTGTCCAAAAACGGATTTTCACGGAACGCGTCCAGCAGTTTTAGCGAGGTTGTGAAGCGCTTGCCCTGCGGCCGACCGCCCGGTCCGAAATGCGTCACTGACTGCGCCGCATCCAGCACGGCCTTTGGGTCAGCATTCCCCAGATCGGTGATCATGACCGAGCAGCAAATGTCGGCCGAGTGCATCCCCGGATGGATCGCATTGCGCGCCGCCGCGACGCCGCCAACCGGAATCGTGCCGATCGGACCGGCCGGACAAGCATCGGGCATGATCGCCCCGGCCTCAATGGTCGGGGTCCGCATCAGCGCGGTCATCGTTTCGCGGACTTTGTCGACATTGTCTTCCTCATCCGGGTCACTGGCGTCTATATTCTCGTGAAACTGCACCTCGCCGGGCCCGCGCAGGTCCATTGTTGGCGCAATTGGAGGGATCTCGCCCTCCAGCTCCTTCCGGATGCGCACCAGACCGAAGCCTTCGGCCCGCATCTCATTCGCGCGCGCCAGCAGGGCGGGGAATTGCTTGCCCGGGCGATGTCCCCAGTCTTTCAGGTGTTCGCCCGTTACGGGATCAAATGTGTTTTCCATCATCATATTCACTCAAATTCAGGCCCCGGCGACAAGTGGGGAAGAAACAGTTCGGGAGGCCCGCCCCGCATCTGAATGGGCAGATGCGTTTGCCGTCTGGGCGCCGGCACGGAGGGGAGTTGAACCCGCTCGACCTGTCCCTGAGGTGCCATGTAGTTCCTTCGGCATTCGCCGGGGGTGTCCTTTCGTTTTGGGTCTCGACGACAAGAGTTTGGTGAAACGCCCTGCTCTACCCGACTGAGCTACCGTCCGTCCCCGTGGGGCTCGGACGAGCGGGATTCGAACCCGCGACCTGGAGAGTCGAAATCTGTAGTTCCACCGGCATTCGCCGAGACATGCCCTTTCGTTTGGGTCAGGCAGACAAGGGGTGGTGAGGCAGCGCCCTCAACGGGCGCGGATCGGTAACAGCGATGTAGTCCCACCGGCATTCTGCCTGATGTTGTTCTGATGGCCGGGGCGGCGCACCGTCCGAGCCTTGTTTATTCGTCGATCTTTTCGATCTCAGCGACCCAATGATCCGGGCCGGTTTGACCGCTGGCAAAAGCCGCGATCTGGTCAAAGACCGCATCCGAGAACCCGCCGACATTCAATACATCGGCACGCGTCTGCGCCTGCGTGGTCCCGTATGGGGCGATGTCGATGCAGACCAGCTTGGCCATCGGGTTGCGACGCTTGATCACCTCCCATTCCTTCAACATCGCTGTGCCCTGACCGCCAGCGCGGGCATCCACCCAAGACTGGTTATCGGATACGAACACCACCAGATCCGGTGCGCGACCGCGCTTGTTCAGCCAGGCCAGCGGCGCGGAACAGTTCGTCCCACCTCCGGCCAGTGCGGCCAGACGCTCGGCATTGGTCAGGATCGTGTCGCGCGGTTCCAGACGCACATCACGCACGTCGAAATCGAACGGCAACACCTGACACCCGCGGTTCACCCGTTGGAAGGACGCCGCCACCAGCGCCGCCACATCCACGTGCCGCACGCCCGAGGTCGCCCCCGGACGATACCCGGTTACGGACCACGTCATCGAGCCCGACACGTCCGGGCACACAACCACCTGCCCCGCAACCTGCGGCACGTTCTGCACGGCGATCTCCATCGCGTCGTGCAGCGCGTCCACGATCAGGCGCGGCATTTCCGGCACCACGTTTTGCGCGGCCACCATCAACTGGTACGGAAAGGCCCGTGCCTTGGCGATGGCTTTTGGGTCGCGCAGCAAAGCAGCCACGTGATCCACGTTGCGGGCCACGTCGAAAACGCCGTGACGCTGGAACGTGTTCAGGTTCTGCCGCACCATCTGCCACGAGCCCTTGCGCGCAATCCGCGCCCATTGGGCCTGCGTCAGCTCCAGTTGCGTCAACATCTGAAACGGCACATCCGGCAACGGACCCTTGCCGGTTTCCCGAAACGCGATCCAATCCCTCAGGGCCTGCGGCAGCCGTGCCAGGTTGCACGGCCGCCCGACGATCCAGGCAAACAGCGCCTCCCGCTCGGCCGAGGCCGGTTTCGGGTGCACCATTTTGATCACATCCGCCAAAGACGGGTCATTCCCGATATTGGCATTCAGCAGCGCACGGTCAGACGCTGTGTTCAACCAGGTCTGCACCATCGCTTTCGGTGCCGACCCCAGCGATTTACGCCCCGTTTGACCCGACCGGATAACTTGCACGAACGTGCGCAGCATCTTGCCGTTATCGACCACACGAGCGAAAGCTGCCCGAAACAGAACCGGATCACGCCGGGCCAGAACAGCCAGCAAGACAGCGGGCATGTCCTTCATATATCCCGATTGACGGGCATAGATCGCAGCTTGCGCCAGGTACTTTGGCTCAACGGTTTCAGCCACATCCAGAACGTATTCCAGTTCTTCTTGCGGCGACTGATAAAACATGCCCCCGAAGGTCCCGGTCACAGCGACCTGTGCCAGAGCATGGGCATCGGAATACGCATAAGCCGGAGCGCCATGAGCGTTCACTGCAGTTGCCTTTGGCAGTAACCGGCCCTTCAACGATGCAAACACGGATTTGTTCGCCATTTCCTTATCCTCATTGGTTTGTGAGGATGTTTTGGCACGGAACGGTTCGCGACAAGAAAAGAAACCAAAAACGTGGTATCTTGTTATTTTTAATTAATATTCCTGACTATTGATGAAATTCGCAACCAGCGATACGATACAACAGGATCGTAAGATATAAATTTAGATAGACTATGAAAAACGTTGTCATTGGATTCCTAGGAACGCAGCTGGACATGGGCAAGAAGCGGCGCTGGAAACCGACGCCCAGCTTGACCATCCATGACCACTTCAACGTCGATCGGCTTGAGTTGCTGCACGACCACAAGTTCAATCGCCTCGCCCATCAGGTAAAACGCGAGATCGAAGAGCTGTCACCCCAAACCGAAGTTCTGTTGCATCGTATGGACCTAGCCGATCCTTGGGATTTTCAGGAGGTCTACGGCAAGCTTTTTGACTTTGCCCGCGCCTATGGGTTCGACGAAGATCGCGAGCAGTATCACGTCCATCTGACCACCGGCACCCACGTGGCACAAATCTGTTGGTTTTTGCTTACTGAAAGTCGCCACATCCCCGCGCGACTGATCCAGACCGGGCCACCCGGACCGGATGACGCCATCCCTAAGTTCGACATCATTGACCTTGACCTCAGCAGGTACAACGCCCTGCAGCAGCGCTTCGACCAATTGTCCCGCGAGTACGGCGACCAATTGAAGGGAGGAATTGAAACGCGCAATCCGCGATATAACGCACTAATTGACCGGATAGAGCTGATCGCCAGCAACTCGAACGAACCCATCCTGTTGCTAGGAGAAACCGGCACCGGAAAGACAGAATTGGCCCAGCGGATTTACAACCTCAAATTGGATCGGCGGCGGGTCAAGGGCCGGATGGTTCACGTCAATTGCGCCACATTGAATGGCCCCGATGCCATGGCAACACTGTTTGGGCAGCGGCGCAGTTTTACGGGTCAGGCAGGAACAGAACGCAGCGGGCTATTGCGTGAAGCGGATGGGGGTGTTCTGTTTCTGGATGAGATTGACGAACTCGGATGGAACGAACAATCCATCCTGTTGCATGCAATTGAAACGGGGCGGTTCTATCCCTTGGGCTCGGACCACGAGGTGTCCACCCGGTTTCAGGTCATAGCAGGTGCAAGTCGAGATCTGCGAGTTTTATCCGCCGAAGGCGCTTTTCGCTCTGACCTGCTCGCCCGTCTGAATATGTGGAGCTTCACGTTGCCTGCGCTGCGCGATCGCCGCGAAGATGTCGAGGCCAATCTTGCTTTCGAACTGGGGCGGGCTGAACGGTCAATGGGTACTCAGGTCGGCTTCAATGTCGACGCACGCGACGCTTTCGTCCGGTTCGCCACCAACCCCGCGACTCCGTGGCCGGGAAACTTCCGCGATTTTAGCAGTTCAGTGAATCGGTTGTGCACCCTAGCGCCCAGAGGGCGCATAACGCGTTCCATGGTGACCGAGGAAATCCGGACCCTGCAATCTGACTGGCGCGCCTCGGCGCAGGATGCCGAGTTTGCATTGGTCAGAGATCTTTTGGGGCCGGCGGTCGACGATATCGATCCGTTCGATCTGGCCCAACTGGCCAAGGTAATTCAAACATGCCGCAATTCGCCTAGCCTCAGCGCGGCAGGTCGCACACTATTTGCCGTATCCCGTCAAAAGAGGACAACCCAAAACGACGCAGATCGTTTACGCAAATACCTTCAAAAGTTCGGTTTGGAATGGGACGCATTATCGGCGTGAAAGACAGACGTGCCCGTGACTCTTTTGTTCGTGAATGTCCTGCCTGCAAACACTGCCGAATTATAGCCCAATAGACGCCAAGCCTGCCGTGGCGCATTTAACATCGTCAGGTCCGGCCGCCCCCGACACACCAATTGCACCTATCAACTCGCCATCTTCGCGGATCGGCAAGCCACCGTCCCAAGCACATAGACCCGGACGGTTGACCATGCCAAGGTTCAATTCGGCGCTGGACAACATCCGCTTGGCGAATTCGGTTGTGGGTTTCCCCAACACAGCTGTTCGGGCCTTATCCATTGCGAAAGCCATAACGGCTGCGGGGGTTTTGTCCATGCGGCCCGCCGCGATCATATCCCCGTTCAGGTCGACCACGATCGCAGCGACATTCCACCCATTTTCATCAGCAAACGCCAAGGCCGTTTGGACAGCCTTATTTGCCGCCATCTGAGAAATTACGTGCCTAGGGATCGAAACAACCATATCGCCTCCACCTACAGGTCAAAAATCAGATCATTGGTGCCCGATTGCACTATTTGATCGTGTTGATTGAACACATTGAACTGAAACGTGACGATGCCACGGCTTTGCGATGACGTCAGGCGTTTCGCGGTTACAGTCAACTCGGCTCTGATCTCATCTCCGGCAAAGACAGGCTGTTCAAAACGCCAGTTCCACCCAAGCGACGCCAGACCTGCCGGCTTCGCATCCGATTGAAACTTGAGCCCATCGACAACCGACAGCACCAACAGCCCATGAGCAACGCGGGCCTTATACCCCAGCCCGCGCGCCAGGTCGTCGTCGATGTGCAAGGCGTATTTGTCTCCGGTCAGGTCAGCAAAGGACGATATCAAGTCCGTCGTGATCGTCGCAGAACCGGTTTTCATCACGTCGCCGACCTTTAGGTCGTTATACCCGTATTGCCCCGCTGAAAGCCGTTTGGTCATTGCGGAACGGGCGCGTCCTCGCGCAACAACCCTTTGGCTTTCAGATCCGCCCAGAAGGCAGCCGGAATGTCGTGGCTGAACCAGTTGAGATTCTGGTCCAGTTGTTCGACCGTCCGAGTGCCTGCCATAAAAGTGGGAACTGCCGGGTGCGCTACAACAAATTGCAATGCAGCGGCGGGCAATGGCACGTCGTAGTCTGCACAGACCGCCTCGACCTTACGAACTTTTTCCATAATCTCGGCCGGGGCTGGAGCGTAGTTATATTTGGCCCCGTCTTTGGCGCCCGTTGCCAGAATGCCCGAGTTGAAACCACCGCCTACAACCACGGCCGCACCCCGTTCTTCACACAAAGGCAAGAACTTATCCAATGCATCCTGTTCTAGCAGCGTGTAGCGCCCGGCCAACAGAAAACAGTCAAAGTCTCGCTGCTCGAGTGCGGCGTGGCAGACCTCCCATTCATTCACCCCAACGCCAATGGCTTTGACGACACCCTGATCACGCAAAGATTCCAGTGCTTTCCAAGCCCCATCCATCGCCTGTCTGAACACTTCAGGCTGTTCGTCGCCGCGGGTAAAAACGTCGATATCGTGGATGAAGCAAATATCCATCCGCTCCAGCGCCATGCGCTGCAGGCTGTCCTCGAAGGATCGCATAACACCGTCATAAGTATAATCGAAATGCATCGTGAATGGGGCCGCATTGGTCCACGGTTCAAAATTGATATCACTGCGTTTGGCCGGTTTCAGTACGCGGCCAACTTTAGATGACAACACATAATCGTCCCGGTTCTTCCAGCGCAGGCTTTGGCCTGTTCGCAATTCCGAAAGCCCGTGGCCATACATCGGCGCGGTGTCGAAATACCGAACGCCTTTGTCCCACGAATGCTGGATCATCGCATCCGAAGTCTCTTCGTCGATCTCACGAAAAATGTTCCCGATGGGCGCGGTACCAAAGCCAAATGCGGTAACCTCCAGATCGACGCGGCCAAATTTGTTTTTTGTGTTCGGATTCATGCAAGCCTCCCTAAAGCAAGCCTACGCCCGCCCAACTGCACTTCAAATAAGTAACTGTTTGGTTATTTATCGCAATCGACTGACGCGATCAACCCACTTGACGCAGCAGGGGTGCAACGCATATTAGTAACTGATTAGTTACATTATGGGACGCAACTATGTTTCTCACGGAAACCCACATTCAGGTTCGGGACATGACCCGCCAGTTCGCCGACAATGTGATCCGACCACTGGCCGAAGACCTGGATCGGGATTCCCGCTTTCCAGCCGAAATCTACGACCAAATGGCCGAGCTGGGTCTGTTTGGAATCTGCGTTCCAGAAGAAATGGGCGGACCCGGCTTTGACACGATCACCTACGCACTGGTGATGGAAGAGCTTTCGCGCGGCTATGCGTCCATTGCGGATCAGTGTGGATTGCTGGAGCTGGTCACCACCTTGCTGGTGCGCCACGGCACCGCGGACCAACAAGGTAAGTGGTTGGCTGACCTGCTGGCTGCCAAATTGCGCCCCGCTTACTGTATCACGGAACCCGAGGCTGGCACGGATGTGTCAGGCATCCGAACAACCGCCGTGCGCGATGGGGACAGCTGGGTTCTGAATGGCGGTAAAATCTGGATTCACAACGCGCCCGTGGCTGATCTGGGCTTTGTCCTTGCAAGAACGGATCCCGAAGCCGGTCATCGCGGCATGTCGATCTTTGTCGTCGACCTTCACGCAGCGGGTGTGACGCGCGGGCCGAAAGAGATCAAGATGGGCCAGCGCGCCAGTCAGGTAGGCCCTCTGTCCTTCGACGATGTCCGGCTACCCGCCGACGCATTGCTGGGCATTGAGGGGCGCGGGTTCCACATGATGATGAGCGTGCTGGACAAGGGTCGCGTCGGCATAGCTGCGTTGGCCGTTGGGATTGGTCAGGCCGGCTTGGAGGCCGCCACCGATTATGCCCAACAACGCAAGCAATTCGGCAAGCAAATTGCGGATTTCCAAGGCGTTCAATGGCTGTTGGCCGATATTGCCAAAGATGTCGAAGCGGCCCGGCTGCTGGTACATTCAGCTGCTTACAAGATCGACGCTGGGCTGGATGCGACCAAGGCGTGCTCGATGGCCAAGTGTTTTGCTGGAGATATGGCTGTGCAACGATCGTCGGACGCGGTGCAGGTGTTTGGCGGATCAGGTTATATCCGGGGGTTCGAAGTCGAGCGCCTTTACCGGGACGCCAAGATCACGCAGATTTACGAAGGCACAAATCAAATTCAGCGTATGATCATCGCACGAGAGCTATTGGCGAAAGGGGCCGCAGCATGACACCTCAGGCCGCACTTGTGACCGGGTCGTCCCGTGGGATCGGTTTGGCCGCTGCGGTTGCACTGGCGCAGGAGGGGTTCTCGATCGCCCTGAACGGCCCCGTGGCGGATGACGAACTTGCAGCTGCCGCCGAAACCATTCGCGCCATGGGCGTACCGGTCGTTACGGCACCTTTCGACGTGTCCGATATCGCCTTGCACGATAGCAAGCTGGCGGAAATCGAGGCAGAAATCGGCCCGCTTACGACCTTGGTGAACAATGCAGGCGTTGGCGTTATGCAACGCGGTGATCTTCTTGAAGTGACCGAAGAAAGCTATGATCGCTGCATGGCTGTGAATACCAAAGCGATGTTCTTTCTGTCGCAAGCCTTCGCCAAGCGGCTGCTAAGCCGTACGCGTGACGCCGACGCGTTCCACAGCATCGTTAATGTCACCTCATCCAACGCTGTGGCGGTGGCGGCCCCGCGTGCGGAATACTGCGCCTCGAAAGCAGCCGCTGCGATGATCTCGAAAACCTTTGCAGTGCGGTTGGGCCAAGAGAATATCGCGGTCTATGACGTGCAGCCCGGACTGATCTCGACCGACATGACCGCACCGGTGATCGAGATGTATGATCAGCGCGCCAAAGATGGCCTGACCCTGTTTCCCCGCGTCGGCCAGCCCGAAGATATGGGGCGCATCATAGCCTCGTTGGCCAGCGGCAAGCTTCCCTACACAACCGGACAAGCGATCTCGGCGGATGCCGGTATGCTGGTCCCTCGGTTCTAAGGTGTTTCGATGAAAATTCAGCTTCCCGATACAACCGGCGCTTTGCAGGACTATCACCTGACAGGCACACCGGTTGCGCCCTCGAAACTGACGCCGAATTCCGCACGGGTGCTGTATTCTGCGGCGCATGTGGTCGCAGACCCGTTCGGCGACCACGACCCCACGGGTCCAGCCCATGTGGACTGGGAAAAGACGTTGGAGTTCAGACGCTATCTTGCAGATATGGGGATGGGCATTGCCGAAGCGATGGATACCGCCCAACGCGGCATGGGTCTGGACTGGACAGGCGCATTGGAACTGATCCGGCGCACCAAAGAGGAACTGCCGGATGCCCTGGTCGGGAATGGGTGTGGCACCGACCACCTTGATCCTGCAGATGCCAAGACGTTGGACGACGTGCGCCGCGCCTACCTGCAGCAGGTCGAAGCCATCCAAAAGATCGGCGGTCGCATTATCCTGATGGCCTCGCGTGCGCTGGCCAGGGTTGCTAGGGGTCCAGAGGACTATATCTCGGTCTACAGCGATGTTCTGGCCGCCTGTGACCAACCGGTCATCCTGCACTGGTTGGGAGAGATGTTTGATCCACAACTGACCGGGTACTGGGGTTCCGACGCGTTTGAAGATGCGATGAACACTGCTTTGACCGTTATCAGCGCAAATGCAGACAAGGTGGACGGGATCAAAATCTCGCTGCTAGACGCTGAAAAAGAGGTCATCATGCGTCGCCGCCTTCCCGCTGGCGTTCGAATGTATACCGGCGACGATTTCAATTACCCCGAACTGATCGAAGGTGATGATCAAGGGTATTCTCATGCCTTGCTTGGAATCTTCGATCCACTTGCCCCAGCGGCTGCCTATGCGGTCAGCAAACTGAGCGAAGGTGATGCGTCAACCTTTCGCGCCACGCTGGACCCCACTGTGCCGCTCGCGCGCCATATCTTTCGGGCACCCACACAATATTATAAAACGGGCGTAGTATTCCTGGCCTGGCTGAACGGGTTTCAGGATCACTTCATCATGCTGAATGGGGCGCAGGCAACGCGGTCTCTGCCCTATTTTACTGACTGCTTTAAAATGGCTGACGAATGCGGTTTGCTGCGCGATCCCGATCTGGCGGTCGAACGGATGCGCCACATGCTGAAACTCTACGGGGTCTGATCCGGATGCGCGATTTCTCGCAGGATCATTCTGCACTCGCGCTGAATACCGCGACACTGGGCCATAATCTGGACGGGTTTGGTGCGGGATGGTCACCCGAGCAGATCATCGACGCCTGTGCCGCGCGAGGGTATGGAGGCATCACCTTCTGGCGGCGAGAATTGGGCGGACGTGAGGCCGAGATCGGCGACAAGGTCCGCGCAGCCGGGCTGCAAGTTGTTGGCCTATGCCGAACGCCGTTCCTGATCGGACCACTGGCGCTGCCCTCGGACCAACAGATCATGGATGATTTTTACCTCTCTATCGATCAGGCCGCAGGGCTTGGCACGGATGTTCTGACCATTGTCACGGGCGGACCAGAGCCTGGCACCAAGGGCGTTCTGGACAGCCAGAAAATCCTGGCGGACCGCGTCGCACGGGCCGCAGCTTATGCGGCCGACCGCGGCGTAAACCTGGCGCTCGAGCCGCTGAACCCCGCCACCGCGGGCAACCGCACTTGCCTGATGACAGCAGCCGATGCTTTGAATGTCTGCGATACGATAGGCGCACCGAATGTGGGCATGGCCGTCGACGTTTATCATGTCTGGTGGGACACCACGCTGGCCGATACATTGGCGCGACGCGCGAACGGGCGCATTCTGGGCTATCACCTGTGTGACTGGCTGGCCGATACCACGGATATCCTGCTGGATCGCGGCATGATGGGCGACGGTGTCGCGGATCTTCGGGCCCTACGCTCCGCTGTAGAACAAGCAGGCTACAAAGGGCTGTGCGAAGTCGAGATCTTCTCGGCCGGCAACTGGTGGAAACGCGACCCAAACGAGGTATTGGACGTGATCGTGGACCGGTACCGCACCTGTTGCTGACCTTGGTTTAGCCGCGTCTTCTACACCTCGATATCACACACGAATACACCGTCCGGGCCATTGACCGTTTTGGCCACGATCCGGCCTCCGACCTTCTGATGCGCAGGGTCGACCAAATAAACATCGCGCACGGACTCATCGCGGAAGTCAAACCAGAACATGTCATTGAAGCCCCGCACCAGATCGGTCTCGACCGACACATTGCTTCGGCTTTGGAAATCCAGAATGCCCTCGATATGACCCGACAGGCCGGCCAGATCCCGATAGAGCGTGGCCTTTTCTTCGTCGGACACGTCGTCCTTAAAGCGCAGGTGAACAAGGTGACGTATCATATTTAGGCCCTCATGATTTGATGCTTACCAGAAATCAGGTTTTTTGCGATCCTTGAACGCGGCCAAACCGGTTTTCAACTCGGGTTGGACGGCGGCGATCCGACCTGCCAGCGCTTCGAAAACACGCTCACGTTCCTCGCCCTCAGCGGCGTTGATCAGCATTTTGACAAGCTCTGTCGCCACCGGCCCACGATGGCGCATCCGGTTGGCCAGCTCATCCGCAGCGGAAAGGCCCTGCCCTTTTTCGACGACCTGATCCACAATCCCCGCAGTCAACGCATCATGGGCCGAGAACTGCTCGCCGAACAGCGCCATGCGCCGGACAAGCTGGGCACCGAACCGCCGGACCGCGCGCTGAGTGCCGGACCAGCCGGGAATGATCCCCAGCCCCGGCTCGGGCTGTCCGATCCGAATGTGATCCTCGGCAATGCGGTAATCGGCGCACGCCGCAAGTTCCAGACCACCGCCCAAAACATGCCCGTTCAACACCGCAATCACAGGCTGTCGCAGCCGCGTCAGGGCATCCAGTGCCTGATGCCCATCGCGGAGCCAATGGCGGCCGAATGCGTCTGCCGATTGGCTGGACCACGCGTCGATATCGCCCCCTGCGCAAAACGCCTTTCCCGCACCGGTCAGGATCACAACATACGCGTCCTGGGTGTGTTCGATCTGACGGCACAGCGCCATGAGCGCATCCATCATCGCCTCATCCATGGCGTTCAGGCGCTCGGGGCGGTTCAGGGTCAACCGCGCGATGCCGTCCCGTATATCCAGAAGGAAATGCTCCATTAGCCCGCCGCGAGTTGCAGCTCCATCAGGGCCGGGTCAAACAGGGCCGCGTCCATCCGGACAAGGTCATCTGAAACTAACAAGGGTGTCGCCGCCTGATCCAGAATATCGCGTTGCAGGTCCAGCCCGGGCGCGATCTCGGTCACCATAAGGCCCTTTTCGGTCAGCTTGATCACGCAGCGCTCGGTCACGTATGTCACGTCCTGCCCCTGCATCTGTGCCCGCTTACCTGAAAATGAGATTTGATCGACCTCATCAACAAACTTGGCCACTTTCCCCTCTTTCAGAATTTTCAGCTGACCATCCTCAATGGTCATCTTGGCTCCTGCGTTGAAGTTGCCAGAAAAAACGATCTTGCGCGCCCTCGCTGTGATATCCACGAACCCTCCTGCTCCGGCAGTCCGGTGCGGAATGGCTGACAGACGCGAGACGTTGACCGAGCCGTGTTTGTCAACCTCGAGGAAAGACAGCAGCGAGGCATCAAACCCGCCCGCCTGGAAATAACAGAACTGATGTGGCGACGGCACGAAGGCCTCGGCATTGGCGGAACAGCCAAATTTGAAATCCAACAATGGAACCCCGCCAACCGCGCCTTGCTCGATCATCCACGTGACCGAGCCATGCAAACCCTCTTCGACCAGAATACGCGGAACGTTGGCCGAGATTCCGAACCCGATATTTACAGCCCAACCATCCTTCAACTCTTTCGCCACACGGCGCGCTATGACTTTCCCGACGTTGAAGTCGGCCGTTCGAAAGCTTTCGATCGGGCGGGTCAATTCGCCCGAAATTGCCGGGTCATATTCCGTAGCCGTGGTCTGTAACTGGTCGGGCGCTTCGACAATCGCGTCGATCAAAATACCGGGTACGTGCACGTCATGTGGTCGGATACTTCCTGCCGCCGCGATGCGTTTGGCCTGAGCAATCACCACGCCACCGTTGTTGCGCGCCGCCAAGGCCATCTCCATCGCGCCCAGATAGGCCCCCTCGTGTTCGAAACTCAGGTTGCCTTTTTCATCGGCTGTGGTTGCCCGAATAATCGCCACATTCGGCGCCATTGATTTGAAATACAGCCAGTCTTCACCTTCGAACTCCATCCGTTTCACGATGGGCTCGGCACGGGCAGCGGCATTCATTGCGCAGCCTTCGATCTCGGGGTCGACAAAGGTTTCCATACCAACTTTGGTCAGGACACCCGGACGTTTGGCGGCAGCCTCGCGCAGCATATCAAAGATAATACCCGACGGTACGTTATACGCGCGCACCTGTTCGCCCGTGATCATCTGCCAGACAAGCGGCGGTTCCGCATTGCTCGGCCCCGATGGGTAAGACCCGCCAATTATCCGACTTAGCAGACCCGGTTTGGCAATATGATCTACCCCCTTCGTGCCAAAAAAGTCACCTGCAGCTATGGGATGAATGGTCGTCAGATTTGTTGGCGCACCCTCTTCATCAAAGCGCTCGCCAAGGCCTTTCAGAACTGCATCCGGACAACACAAACCACTTGAAGAATTCACCGCGACCGTCGCACCATCGGGTACAAGATTTGCCGCTTCGCGTGCCGTCATCTGCTTGCTCATGCGATCCTCACGAAAGTAACTAATTGGTTATAAGTTATGCCTTCAGGTGCACCGAAAAGCAACAAAAATAACCAAAACAAGGGAATTGACCGAACCTCAAGTAACTAATAAGTTACTTATTGAGTTTGTTCTTTGGGAGGATCACCGTGAACATCTATTTTCAAAACACTTATCAGCGTACCTTCGGCACATTCCCCCTGACCGGAGCAGAACTTCGCGACTCGATGGCGATTGCAGCCGAGATCGGGTATCGGTCCTTTGACACCGCTCAAATGTATGAAAATGAGAAGGAAACCGGTGACGCGCTGGCCGAAATTGGCCTGAAACGAGATGAAATGTGCGTCACGACCAAAGTGCATCCGGACAATTTCAGTGACGACGCGTTCCTGCCATCCGTGGAAGAAAGCCTTAAGAAGCTTCGCCTTGATTACGTGGACGTCCTGTTGTTGCACTGGCCACATATAGGGGGGGATATCGCGCCATCTTTGAAATTGCTTGAACAGGCTCATGCAAAGGGTCTGGCAAAGAACATCGGCGTCTCAAACTATACCGCGCAAATGATGCGAGACGCAGTCAAGATCATCGAAACACCGATCGTGTCCAATCAGGTCGAGTTTCACCCGCTGCTGAACCAAGATGTGCTTCTGGCAGCCGCCTCTGAAACGGGCATCCCTTTGTCGTCCTATTGCTCAGTGGCGCGTGGAGAGGTTTTCAAGCACCCGATTTTTGCCGAGATCGGTCAAGGCTACGGAAAAACCGCCGGACAAGTCGTGTTGCGTTGGATTTTGCAAAAGGGTGTTCCGATCAACACCATGTCTACAAAACGCGCCAACATTCAGGCCAATTTTGACGTGATGAATTTCATCTTGTCCAACGTCGATATGGATCGGATCGACGCCATGACCCAGGTAGGTTATCGGATCGTCACCGAGGACTTGGTGCCTTGGGCCCCCGATTGGGACTAAAGAAAAAAGCGGCGCCCATTCAAGGCGCCGCCAGTTCGGGGAGGTAAATCGATTTCAGTGATTGCCCCGGATCATGTCCGCCGCTTTTTCGGCCATCATGATCGTCGGTGCGTTCGTGTTAGACCCAATCAGGCTGGGCATGGCTGAACTGTCGCAGATCCGCAGCCCGTCAATCCCGCGCACCCGCATTTGCGGGTCAACGACCGCCATCTCATCCACACCCATTTTACAGGTACATGTCGGGTGATAAGATGTCCGGCCATATTGGCGGGCATAGGCCTCGTATTCGGCCTGTGTTTTCACGTTGTCACCGGGGAAGTGAATTTTGCGGATGTAGTTTTGCAGACTTTTCTGCCGGAAAATCTCGACACTGTGTTTCACCCCTTCGACCGAGATTTTCAGATCATCATGGTGACCCAGGAAATTGGGATCGACCAGCGGCATATCCTCGACCTTGTTTGACCGCAGGCGCACTGTACCACGGGCCTTGGGACGCACAGTGTATGAGTTCAGCGTAATACCCGAGCTGCCTTTGGGCACGCTGGGTACCCCGGTCTCGGCACCGGCACCTGCAAGGAAATGAAATTGCAAATCCGGCACGGGGGCCGTGTCGTCGCCATACCAGAACGCCCCGCCTTCAACCACGTTCGAGGTCACAGGCCCCGAGCCGAACAAGTAATACTGTATTCCGGCCCAGGCCGCCCAATGAGGTTTGTTGTACTTGTCCAGACTATAGTGCCCGTTCAGTTCGGCCACGATATCGATGCCGAAATGGTCGTTCAGGTTCTCACCCACACCGGGCAAGTCTTGCTTCACCTCGATCCCGTGCTCGCGCAGATGCGCGGCGGGGCCGACACCCGACAGCATCATCAGCTTGGGTGTTCCGATCGCGCCCGAAGTGACCAGCACCTCCTGATCCGCCGATGCGGTTTCAACCTGTCCGCCCTGATCAAATTCCACTCCGGTCGCCCGGCCATTTTCGATGACAATCCGATGCACCTGACACCCAGTTTTGACCGTCAGGTTCCCGCGCGACATCGCCGGTTTCAGATATCCCACAGCGGCCGAGCAGCGTTTCGCATTCCAGGTGGTCGTCTGGTAAACACCTGCACCTTCCTGAACCGCCCCGTTGAAGTCGGGGTTATAAGGGATGCCCGCCTCTTGGCACGAGCGTATAAAGGCGCGGGTCATCTCTTGCGGGTCCGGGATGTTGGACACACCCAAAAGCCCTTCGGTCCCGTGCCAGTCTCCGGACAGGATCGCATTGCGTTCGGAGCGAATGAAGTACTTCTGGATATCCTTGAAGGCCCAGCCCTCGCATCCTTCCTCATTGGCCCAACGGTCATAATCGACCGGGTTGCCGCGCGTGAACACCTCGGCATTGATCGAGCTTCCACCACCGATCACCCGGCCCTGAGCATAGGGGATCTCGCGGTTATTGGCGTTGACTTGCGGGACGGTGTTAAAACCCCACGTATGCGGCCCGTCCGTCATCTTGGCAAAGCCCACAGGCATGTGGATCAACGGGTGATTGTCCTTTCCGCCCGCCTCAAGCAGTAACACCCTGACGGCGCCGTCTTCGGTCAGGCGATTGGCCAAAACACAGCCCGCTGATCCGCCACCAACGATGATATAGTCAAATCCGTTTGCCATTACTCTACCCAATGCGACCGCTTGCCGATCTCGACATGGATCGACTTGATCTGCGTATATTCCTCGACGCCGTGCATCCCGGCCTCGCGGCCCCAACCGGACGCCTTGAACCCGCCAATCGGCAGTTCAGGCCCCCCAGCTAAAGTTGTGTTGACCCAGAACCGTCCGGCCTGAACGCGGCGAGAGATGGTCAGCGCCCTGTCGATATTCTTGGTCCAAACACTTGCCGCCAGACCGTATTCAGTATCGTTGGCAATCGAGATCGCTTCGTCAATCGTATCAAACGGGATCACAACCAGAACCGGGCCGAAAATCTCTTCGCGCGCTATGGCCATGTCGTTGGTCACATCAGTGAATACCACCGGGTCGATATATTGCCCGCCCGAGATTTCGGGCGTTCCGCCCCCGATCAGCAGGGTCGCGCCCTCTTCCTGACCCTTGGCGATGTAGGACAGGATGGTGCGGTTCTGCGCGTTTGTCGTGATCGCGCCCGCCTGGGTGCGTTCGTCCAACGGATCGCCCACGCGGACCTTGCGCAGCTTGTCCGCGACCATGCCTGCAAACTTTTCTGCAATCGAGCGTTCGACCAAAAGGCGCGCACCGGAAACGCAACACTGGCCGGTGTTGAACGCGATGCCGAAGGCCACACCATCGGCTGCATCTTCAAGGTCCGCATCAGCAAAGACAATCTGCGGATTCTTACCGCCCAGTTCCAACCCCAGCTTTTTGAAATTGCTCTGCCCCGCCGCCGCAACGACCGAGCGGCCAACAGCGGTCGAGCCGGTAAAGGACAGCATATCCACATCCATGTGTTCCGCCAGCTTCTGGCCGATCACGCTGCCTGATCCGGTGACCACATTGAACACACTATCCGGCAGTCCTGCTTCCGACAGGATCTCGGCCAGCAATAAAGTCGTGGCACTGGTCACCTCGGAAGGTTTGGCAACAATCGTGCAGCCCGAAGCGAGGATATAAGGCACCCGCTCGCACAGGATCAGGAAAGGGAAGTTCCAAGGCGTGATCAGGCCGACAACGCCAACCGGCTCACGGGTGACAATCCCCAACGCGCCATCGCCGCTGTTGTTGAAACTCTCCCCATGCAAAGCTCGCGCCAGACCGGCAGCGAATTCGAACATACCAACGCAACCGCTAATCTCGCCCCGCGCCTGCGCGATGGGCTTGCCGTTCTCCAACGTTTCCCAATAGGCGATCTTATCGGTGCGCTGGCGGATCAGATCGGCCGCTTTCAATAAAACAGCCGCGCGGTCAGACCCGGACAACCCGCACCAGCGGCGATCATCGAACGCCGTGCGCGCCGATGCGACGATCTCGTTCAGATCATCCTCGGTACAGCGCGGGATGCGCGTGACCGGCACGCCATGACCCGGCGAGGACCGCTCGAACACGTCGCGATCACCGGCGGGAACCCATTTGCCGGCCATGAAGAACCCAAATTCACGGGGCTCGGAAGGCGGTGTAAGTATCTGTGCGTTTTGGTCCATAGTCGGGGCTCCGAAAAAAAGCGTCAGGCAGAGGCGTCCAGGCCATCGCGGAAATCGTTCCACCCACCATCCACCGAGGACGGCGCGTCATGCCATTGGTGCAGAATTTCACCGGTCGCAGGGTCTTTATCCGGAATCGGCAGCATCATGATCCGTTTGGCGGCCGCCTGGAACATTTCCGGAGTCAAAAAAGCCTCTTGAATATTGTCCCAGTCGCGGCCCCCGGCGTAACCGCCGCACATCATGATATCGTCGGATCGTCCGACCATCTCATGACTGACACCCGCAGGCATGACGATAACATCACCAGCCTCGATCCGGACCCGAGTCCAACCTTCGACAGATAGGTTAAACTCCATCCAGCCCCGCGCACATCCCAGACATTCATGAGATGTCGAATGGAAATGCGGGTACTCGTAAACGCCCGGATATTCCCAGTTGTTGCCCCAGCCATTTGCGCGGAACCGGGCCTTGACGGCATCCACGCCGCCACCTGGGATTGCTCCTCGATGGATCAGCAGGGGAAAACGGCTGTTTGGGATCATGCCTTCTGGTTTGGATGTATAGACTTCGACGGTCATGCTGAGCTCCTCCCTCTCTGGCGTTTACGTCATCGTTATTTGGGTTTTCAGATCAGTCGGACGATCCTGGAAACTGTCGAAAGCTTCCTGAATGCGATCCAGCGGATAAATCGCTTGGATAAAGCGTTCAGTTTTTATCCGACCGTGGGTCAACAGGGTCAGCGCGTCATGCATATCCTGCCCCATCCCAGCGACAGAACCTTTGATCGAATTCTCTTGCAGGATGGTTTGCAGGATATCGACAGGCAGGGTCTCTCCTGCACCAGTCAGTCCAAAGGCCGCGATATGACCCCCTTTTCGAGCCAGTTTGGTGGCCTGTTTATAAAGAGCAGGCAGGCCAACGCTTTCGATCACCACATCAGCACCGCGCCCATCCGTATGATCCCTGACCACCTGTTCCAGTTGGTCTGGATCGGTGACACCAACATCCGCTCCGACCTCGAGCGCCATGTTCACACGCGCCTTGGACAAATCCGCAACGATGATCGGCGCCGCCCCGATCGTGCGCAAGAGTTGTACGTGCAGGTTACCGATGGGGCCCGCGCCCAGCACCACGACCGACTGGCCGAATGTGATGTTGGCTTTACGAGCACAGCGCACAACACAGGCCAAAGGTTCGGTCAACGCCAACACTTCGGCAGCTGTGTCCTGCGGAGCTGGAATAACAAGGCGCGCGGGGACGCAGATGTATTCGGCAAAGGCGCCATCCATGGTGATACCCATCTGCTGCATCTCGGGGCAGTTCAGGATTTCATTCCGGCGGCACCAATAGCATGTGCCGCAACCGATATTCATATCGACCACAACCGGCGCACCAACCGTCAGGCCGGCTACGCCTTCGCCCAACTCGGCAATTGTGCCCGTAAATTCATGACCGGGTATCAGGGGCATGCTGTCGGCCGCGTAGTGGCCGTTAAAGATATGCATGTCGGTCCCGCAAATCCCGACCCGTATGATGCGAACCAGAACTTCACCCCGGCCTGGGTTGGGGCGTGCGACGTCAGTGACCTCGAACCGACCGGGTTCGGTCAGCACCGCCGCTCGCATGGTCGGGGTCATTTCACAACCCTCAGCTTGGTTCGGTCGATAGTCAGTGCGATGGCCACAATCAGAATAAGGCCAAACACCATCTGCTGTTGCGTCGCGTCGACCTCAAAATAAAGCATCGAAGACCGGATCACAGCCACGATCAGAGTGCCAATCAGGGTGTTGATCACTCCGCCCACACCACCTGTCAGCGGTGTTCCACCCACCAAAACCGCGACGATCGCAGGCAGCAGGAATCCGTTTGCCAGAGTGGGAGAGCCTCCGGACAATTTCACTGCAAACAGCAAGCCCGCAATCGCCGCCAGTCCACCGGACAGAGCGAACGCCATGATCTTGATGCGATTGACATTCAGGCCCGAGGCCACGGCGGCAGGTTCCCCCGCCCCCACAGCCTTGAGCGCACGGCCAAAGGTGGTGCGTGATTGCAGGAACCATGCACCCAGAACCAACGCGGCGGCGATGAACAATTCGCTGGGGATGCCCGCCAGCGATCCGGTCATCCAACCAAAGGTCGAATCCCGAAGCGAAGCGTCCATGAACAGCGCGCGCTGCCCTGACATGTATTGTGCGGCGGAAAAGGCGATGCCGCCAACCGCAAGGGTCGAGATAAAGGACGGCACAAATAGACGCGTCGTGACAAAGCCCGAAACCCCGCCCAGAACCACACCGGCTAGAATGCAGATCAACGCGGCACCAATGCCAAAGGTTGGCAAGGCAATCGTGGCCACGACTGTGGTCATGTTGGCAACCGACTGCGCAGACAAATCTATCCCGCCGATATAGATCGCGAACGTCATGCCAAGCGCCATGATGAACAGCGGCACGATATCCGCCGCCATCGAAATCAAGTTGGAAGGGCGCAAAAAGTTGGAATCTGCAGCCCCGACAACCAGAACCAGAACCAACAGAGTGATCCAGGGCAAATGCGGTTTGATACGTTCAAAACTCATGTGTTCGCCCTCAGATCATGTGATGGACAAGGTCATACAGCGACGGTTTGTCCCCTGGGCTGCAATCGAAACGTTTCTGGGCGTTACCGTCCTTCAGGACGATAATCGTGTGGCTGAGGCCAATGGCCTCTTCCAAAGTGTCAGCGACCAGAATGATGCCGACGCCGTCATCCGACATCTCGCGTACCATGTCATAGACATCTTCTTTGGCGCCGATATCCAGACCGCGCGTCGGGTGATCCAGCAGGATGATATCGGACCCGGCCGAGCGCCATTTGGCTAGCACAACCTTTTGCTGGTTGCCGCCCGACAACCCGCCACAATCCTTGTAGACATCTGGTGTCTTGATCGCCAAACGATCGATCCATCGGCGAGCCAGCGTTTTTTCCTCACCAATCCGCAACACGCCCGAATTGGCATAGTTTCCCATCTGGCTGAGCGTCATGTTTTCGTAAACGCTCATGCCTGCGACGATCCCTTCAACCTTGCGTTCGCGAGGGATGTAACCAACGCCGTTGGCGACCCCGACTTGCGCGTTGAATTTGCTGACTGGCACGCCCTTGATGCTTACGGCACCGGCAGATGGAGTTTCGAGCCCAAAGATCGTGCGCAAGATCGCCTCGCGTCCCGAGCCTTCGGTGCCGACCAGACACAAAACCTCGCCGGGGCGCAGATCGAATGAAATGTCCGAGTACTTTCCCGTTGCAGTCACGTTCTGGAAGGCAACCAGCGGCTTTGCCTCAACCTGATAAGGTTTTTGCTTCTGCTCGCGGTAATATTCCTTGTCGACATCGCGCCCGACCATCTTGTGTTGGATCGCATCAACATTCGCATCGTCATGGGCGACGACGTCTACAACTTCGCCATCTTTCATCACATAGATACGGTCGGACAGGTCAAGAACCTCGTCCATTCGGTGGCTGACAAAGATGAACGACGCCCGTTTTGTCAGCTCACGCACCAGCGAGAACAACAACTCGACCTCTTCCTTTGCCAAAACTGAGGTTGGTTCGTCCAGCAGGATGACAAGATCGCCGTCGATCCGTTCCTCTAGCGTCAGAACCTTGGCCAGCTCGACCAGTTGTCGCTGCGCGAATGACAGTTTCGAGGTTGTGGTGCCCGGATCGATGTCCAGTTTGACTTTAGCCAACTGCTTGCGCGCGGCCTCGGCCATGGCTTTCCAGTTGATAACGCCGTAGCTGACGAATTGCTGCTCGAACCCCAGAAAGATGTTCTCCATCACGGTCAGGTTGGTGATCAGCGATTGTTCCTGAAACACCATGCCGATACCGTGATCCATCGCCTGACGCGGGTTCTGGAACCGAACCTTAGTGCCGTCGATGGTGATGTCGCCGCCGTCGGGTTGGTGTGCCCCATAGATGACCTTCATCAGGGTGGATTTGCCCGCACCGTTTTCGCCAACGAGGCCCACGATCTCGCCGCGCCCGATCTTGAAGTCCACGGATTTCAGAGCGTGGACGCCGGGGAATTTCTTGTCGACATTGATCAGTTCGTACATCTGCCCGCCCCTATTTCACGAAGGTTACGGATTTGCGGTCGGTCGATAGAACCACCGCGGCGATGACCAATATGCCCAGAACACCGTCTTGCACGTAGCCGGGCAATCCGATCACAACCATGCCGTTGTTAATGACATTCACGATCAACACACCGATCAGCGTATTCCAGACACCGCCGATCCCGCCCCACAGAGCAGTACCACCCACCACAACCGAGGTGATCGACACGAACATGAAATTCGACCCTGTCGCTGTCTCGGCAATACCGATCCGCCCCACGGCCAACAACGCGCCGACCGCATAAAAGACACCGGCCAGTGCAAACCCCATGATCCGCACGCGGTTGACGTTTAGACCTGAAGCATGAGCCAGTTCCTCGCCCCCGCCAACAGCATAGAAGTTACGGCCCAGTGTCGTACGGGACTGGATGAACCAAGCGATCAGTAGAAACAGAAGTGCGACATAGCACATGATGGGAAATCCGAACCAACGCTCGGTCAGCAGCGAACGGAACAGGTCATCCTCCACTCGGATGCGGTCGCCCCCTGTCAGCAGCAGCGCGAAACCAGTGCCGACGAAACCCATCGCCAGAGACGCCATAAACGACGGTATCTTCAGCAAGACATGCACAAGCCCGTTCACTAACCCGATTGCCCCGCCGACAAGCAAGGCCAGAGGGATGGCAAGCCACGCCCAGGACGCCAACGTGCCACCCAAAGCAATGAAAGCAAAAGCAAACACCACGGCACAAACCGAAACTGTGCCCTCCATCGACAAGTCGATCGATCCCATAATGATGATGAATGTCACGCCAATAGCGACCATCAGCGCCGGAGCCGAAGAAATTCCGATCCGCGCAAAGTTGCGCAGTGAAAAAAAGCGCGGCTCCATCGCCGTAAAGAACAGGACCAAAACCAAAAGGACGATCAGGGGCGCCCATTTGATCAGAACATCCCGTGTCAGCACATTGCTCACGTGCTTCCTCCCACTGAGTGAACTGGTGGTGGTCGATCAAGTCGGACCCGAATGTACGAGCCGGCTCTGAGACCGGCTCGCAATCACATTATTTGTATTGAATTTGGCCGTTCGACGTGGACCAGAAATCTTTCCAGTCATAGGTCGGGACACTGTCCAGATACTCGGCCTTGAACGCTTGGGCGTCTTCTGGGCGGACCATGATGGTCGGGCCATAGAATTCGCGGTGTTCGTTTGGTTCGTCAGAGGGCTTGAAGTGACCCGTGGCCGCGTAATACGCCAATGCCGCCGTGATACCGCCACCCCAGTGCGGGTTGGTGAAGACGGTGGCCAGGATCTTGCCCTCGCCCACCAGCTCAACCGCCTGCGGGTTACCATCATAGGATACGATGGGCATATCTTCGATGCCTTCCGCGCGCAGGGCCTCGAGCACGCCGTAAGCAATGGTGTCATTGGCGCAGTGAACACCCTTGATGTCATCCCCATACCGAGTGAGGAACGCGCTCATGACCTGATTGGCTTTCTGCGTATCCCAGTCGGCGGGCTCTGCCGCCAGCAACTCGGCATTCGGGTAGTCTTTCAACGCGTTCTTCAGACCGGCCAGCCGCTCGATCGCTGGGTTATTCGAGGCGATACCGCCCAGATGAACAACGCCACCGGAACCGCCCATGGCATCCAATAGAATGCGCGCGGTTTGCTCGGCCGGGCCTTCGTCGGACCAGCTCATGTGGCTGACATAGTTGTCGCCGAAATCCCAGGGGTGCAGGTCGTCGGTCTTGTTCCACAGGGTCGAAACATAGGCCCCTGCTTCGACACAGGATTCCACAACCGGACGCGCATTCGGAGCATCGTTGGTGTCAATGGCCAACGCGAGTTCGCCGTTTGTCTTGGACAAAAGCGCTTTTACATCCGCCAGCGATTTCTCAGATGAGCCTTCGTTGATCAGATGCGTCAGGAAATCCTTAGGTTTACCCAGACTTTCAACAAAAGCCTCGCCGCCGGACACGATCTCATTCCAATATGGGTTCGTGCGATTGCGATAAGACCAAGCAACAGTTGGGTCCGTGATGGCAGCACGCGCCATTCCACCCAACATGCTAGAGATTGCTGCACCGCCAACACCATACGCTGATGCCAGCAACAGGTTGCGACGGGTTATCGTCTCCTGCGCGATATAGTTTTTGATGAACGACATATTTTCCTCCCATTACGATCTGCACCTTGGGTCCGCGATTGATGACCCGGTTCGGACGCGCGGCATTGATCGCGGCTATGCACGCCTTTAATGCACTAACTAGTTACTTCTTTACGAAATGATGTGTCAAGCGTTAAGAATGATGGAAAACAGGGGGCAATCGTTCATTCAAAACAGATGTGGCTACACCTCTGCGGCTCATCAGAGTAATAGAAAGGTTCATCAGAAGGGTTTAGCCGTGGCCGAAATACCGAAAACAAAAAAGAAAAGAGACGCCGAGGCGACCAAGTCCAGAATCCTGATGGCCGCAAAGAGTGAGTTTGCCAAACGGGGTCTGGGTGGCGCACGCGTTGATGAAATCGCTGAACTGGCCGAAGCCAACAAACGCATGCTGTACCACTACTTTGGCAGTAAGGAAGACCTGTTTCGAACCGTACTGGAGGAAGCCTATCTGGATATCCGCAAGGCCGAGCGGGAATTGAACCTCGAAGATTTGTCCCCGACTGATGCACTGGAAACCCTGGTGCGGTTCACTTGGCAGTATTATCTTGATAATCCTGAATTTATTACACTGGTTAACAGCGAAAACCTGCATGGCGCGCGACACATAAAGTCGCTTGATAACTTGCCAGAAACTATGCGCGGTCTGGTTGGAATGGTGGACGAAATCCTGGTCAAGGGACAGGCTACAGGTGAATTCAGAAGCGGCATCGACGCTGCTCAGTTGAATATCACGATCGCCGCGATCGGCTATTATTACCTGACAAACCGGCATACGGGCTCGTTTCTGTTCGGGCGCGATCTTATGGAAGAAAAGGCGCTGGACGAACGTTTGGCCTTCAACATTGAAACTGTTTTAAGATTGGTCCGAGCTGACGCACAGGGGAATTGAGAACCGCTTTTGACCAGTCGCTTTCGGCCTTAAATCTTTTGCAGTGCGGCCTTGAAGAAACAGGTTCTTGCCAATCACTTTGAAGGGTAACCAACCTTCTGTGACTGCGAAAACCCACCTGTTGCGCAAACAGGCTCCGAGGTTCGCAAGCGGTCGGGCCGCACATTTTCCGCTCTATACATCCTCAGCTTCTGTCGGTATGAGCAGCGCTTCGATTATGATCCGTGTGTTGGACGCTCTGAGGGTGACAGCATCACCCAGGAAAGCTGAACCATGAAACAAACGCTCGAAACTGCGCTGAAGCGCAAGGGATACGACACTCTGACCCCCGTCCAACAGGCCGTCACCGCGCCCGAACTGCAGATGCGGGATATGTTGGTATCGGCACAGACCGGATCAGGTAAAACCATCGGATTCGGTTTGGCGATTGCCCCAACCATTCTGGGCGATGCACAGGCGTTTGACACAGCGGATACGCCCCTGGCATTGGTCATCGCACCGACCCGAGAACTTGCAATGCAGGTTAAGCGAGAGCTGGGGTGGCTTTACGCAGATGCCGGTGCCTACATCACATCCTGCGTTGGCGGCATGGATATGCGGGATGAACGCCGGGCCCTGTCTCGAGGCGCGCATATCGTTGTGGCGACACCGGGGCGCTTGCGGGACCACATCATGCGCGGCTCGATAGATCTAACGAACGTTCGCGCCGTAGTTCTGGACGAAGCCGACGAGATGCTGGACCTCGGGTTCCGTGAAGATCTGGAGTTCATTCTCGAGCAAACCCCAATCGACCGTCAGACCCTTTTGTTCTCCGCGACCGTGCCGCGCGCCATCGTTAGCATGGCAACACGATACCAACAAGACGCTCAGCGTGTCAGCACCGTCAGCGAGCGTACACAACACGCCGATATCGAATACAAAGCCATGAGCGTCGCCCCACGCGACGGCGAAAACGCCATCATTAACGTGCTGCGGTATCACGAAGCCCCCAACGCGATCGTCTTTTGCAACACGCGTGCCATGGTCAGCCGTCTGACCGCCAGATTGTCGAACCGCGGATTCCCCGTAGTCGCGCTGTCAGGCGAGTTGACACAGAGTGAGCGGTCCAATGCCCTGCAAGCCATGCGGGACGGACGCGCCCGTGTTTGTGTCGCCACAGATGTTGCCGCGCGCGGGATTGATCTGCCGAACTTGGATCTGGTGATCCATGCTGAACTGCCAAACAGTCATGAAACCCTATTGCATCGCTCTGGCCGGACCGGGCGTGCGGGCCGCAAAGGCGTCAGCGCACTGATCGTGCCCCCGGCTTCATTCAAAAAGGCTCAGCGTCTGCTCAAATTCGCCAAGCTGACGGCTGAATGGGGCGCCGCACCCTCCGCCGAAGAGGTGAATGCACAAGACCTGCAGAGAATGTTCAACTCAGATGACTGGCAATTGGACATCTCCGACTCTGAACGTAACTCCGTGGATGAATTGCTGTCGAAGTTCTCACCAGAACAACTTGCCGCGGCTTATGTCCGTCAATACGCGCGACAACATTCTGCGCCCGAGGAACTAAACGAAGTCAAAGAACCTGGACCCAAACCAAGTGCTCCGTTCGGCCCGAGCGTCTGGTTTGCAGTGTCCGAAGGACGCAACGAAAACGCGTCTCCAAGATACCTGCTGCCGATGATCTGCAAAGCGGGCAACATTACCAAATCGGACGTCGGAGCGATCCGCATCGCTGAAACCGAGACATATATCGAAATCCGCGAAAGCAGCGTTGCGGGTTTTCTGGAGGCCATCGGTCCCGAGATGACGATTGAGAGTACAAAGGCAATCGTTCAACTGGACGCCGCCCCCGATTTCCACGCAGCAGGCAAACCCAGCTTCAAGCGAGGCGAAAAGAGCAAGAAGGAATTTGCCAAAACCGGCAAAAAGCCCCCGCGCAGTGTCGAGCCTAAACCAGCCAAGGCGTGGAAGAAGCCCGAGCGAAAGTCCCCTGACACGCCGAAAACCGACGCTAAACCCAAGCGCAACTCTGGCAAGGCTGGCGATCAGGCGGCCAAACCTCCGCGTCGCCCAAAAGGCCCGCCGCCACCAAAGGGCAAACCGAGCAGCAAGAAAAATCGCGCGCGCGCTGCAGCGGCAAAAGGCGGCAATGCGATGCCAAGGCGGTCCAAGTAAAGTTCGAGCCGGCAATCAATGACCGGCTCAAAACTTGACTAAACGCCTGAACGCTCCTTACGAGCCGTACAATAGGTTCGGTAACCACAGAACCAGCGAAGGTACGAAGGTCAGTAACAGCAAGACCGCCAACAACGGCACCAGAAACGGTAACGTGGCGCGGACGCATTGTTCGAATGGCACCTTCGAGACGCGCGACAGCACGAACAACACCATGCCCACCGGCGGGGTCAGCAGACCCAGCATCAGGTTCAAGATTACGATGATGCCCAGATGCACCGGATCAATCCCGAACTGCGCCGCCACCGGCATCAGCACCGGCACGAGGATCGAAATCGCCGCGATGGTCTCCATGAACAGGCCCACGACCAGCACAACCGCCATGATCAACAGCAGCACAACGGCCTTGCTGTCGGTAAATGACAGCACAAATTCTGCGAAATGCGTGGCGACCTGATTGGCGGTCAGGATCCATGCGAACACCGAGGCCGCGCCAACGATCATCATGATCGCAGCCGTCGTCTCAATGGTTTCCAGCGAGATCACCGCCAGCTTGCGCGGAGTCAGGGTGCGATAGACGATGGTGCCCAGAAACAGCGCATAGGCGGCAGCCCCGATAGCGGCCTCTGTCGGAGTGAACGCCCCCGAGACGATGCCGCCCACGATGATGACCGGTGTCATCAGCGGCAGGAACGCGGCCCGAAACCGGGTGACGATGACCGAGGGGCTAAAGCTGACATCACGCGGGTAGTTGCGTGTGCGTGACATCCACCAGATCATCGCCGACAGCGCCGCTGCCATCAACAACCCCGGAACAATCCCGGCCACAAACAGCTTGCCAATCGACACCGACGCCATGACGCCAAAGATCACCAGCGGCAAGGACGGCGGGATGATCGGCCCGATAGTCGACGAAGCGGCAGTGACCCCGACGCTGAAATCATCATCATAGCCTGCCTCACGCATGGCCTTGATCTCGATCGCACCCAGTCCGCCAGCGTCGGCCACGGCAGCGCCGGACATGCCCGCAAAGATGATGCTGGCGCCCACATTCACGTGACCCAGACCGCCATGCATCCAGCCGACGATGGCGCGCGCAAATCCGAAGATCCGCGCGGTGATCCCGGCCGAGTTCATCAATGCGCCCGCGAGTATAAAGAATGGAATGGCAAGCAGCGGGAAACTGTCCATCCCGTTGACCATATTGTGCATCAACAGAACCGGTGGCAGGCCAGAATACAGAATGTAAGCAAACGAGGACAGCGCGAGCGAGAAAGCGATCGGCACCCGCAGCAGCATCAGGCCGAACAGCGAAACGAACAGAATAGTCAGACCCATTTGTCTTCACCTTTTGCAATCTGCTTCAAACGTGTGACAATCTGCCAACCGACGACGCACAGGTTTGCCCCGGCCAAGGCCATGACGCATGCGTGCAGGTAGTATTTCGGGAAAGGCAATGAGACCATTTGCTGGAACGATGTCCTCTGGATCAGCTCCCACGCGGACCACATGATCACGGCAAACAAAACGAAGGTTGCCGCCAGCGCAAAGATATGGACCCAACGCAGGCGGAACCCATAGTATTTGTCGACAAATTCCAAAACGATGTGGCTGCCGACAACCTGACACCGGATCGCCCCGGCAAAGCCCAGAAGGATCAGCAGATATCGCGCGGCCTCTTCCGTCCACGCGACTGAATCGTTCAGCACATAGCGCGTGAAAAACTGCAAAAAGACCACGCCAAACAGCAACCCGAACAGGGCCAGTAAACCGTAGTCTCCGATTGTGATGCGGAAATTCTGGAAATGAGCGTCGTCTTCGGCGGCCAGTGCGTCAAAGTCGATCTCGGGCGGGGTTTCGGTCTGGGTCATTCGGGGCCACCTTGTGCGGTCAGAATGCGCCCGGCGCGAGGCCGGGCACAGTCTAGATTAGTCCTGGATTGCCTGAAGACGTTCGAACGTCTCAGCATCCCAAGGCACGTCATTGCCCGTCAACAGCGGCGCGACGGCGGCCATGAAAGGTGCGCGATCCACCTCGTTCACGGTAACACCCTGTTCACGGAACCAATCAGCCAGTTCAGCCTCTGACTGAACAATTTCATCCGATGTGCTCGAGGCCGCTTCGGCCAATGCGTCAAGCAGCGCCTGCCCGTCATCGCCCATCTTGCCCAGCGTCACAGGTGACACCACAACCGCAAGCGAGTTGGTGATATGTCCGGTCAGGTTGATGTTCGACTGCACCTCGTAGAACTTTTTGAACTGGATGGTGGGCAGCGGGTTTTCCTGTGCGTCTACAACACCTTGCTGTAGGGCCAGATAAACTTCGGCAAAGGCCATGGGTGTCGGGTTTGCGCCGGTGGCCTTGGGGAACATCTGATAGGCAGGCGCGTTCGGGGTACGGATTTTCAGCCCGTCCATATCTGCGGGCGCCAGGATCGGCTTGTTCGAGGTCACGTGACGCGCGCCGTAATAGGTCATTGCCGCGACGGTATTGCCCGAAATGTTCTTGTATTCTGCTGCCATTTCATTGAACAGATCCGAGTTCACATAAGCTTTCCAGTGATCATAGGACCGCATGGTGAACGGATAGTCCGAGATGCTGATCGGGCCATAGGACTGACCCAGAAAAGCCACGCCGGTATAGATCGCGTCAACCGTACCCAGCGACAGCGCCTCGTTCAGCGCGGCCTCTTTGCCCAATTGCGAAGCCGGGAAGACCTCCATCTTGTAGCGCCCGTCGGTCTTTTCTTCCAACAGCTCGGCCGCACGTACAGCTGCTGCGTGATAAGGCGTCGAAGCCTCATAGACGTGGCCAAACCGCAGGGTCTCTTGTGCCAGGCCAGCCGTTGCGCAAAGCGCAAAAATACAGGCGGCCCCAAAGGCCGTTTTTCCAAAGTTAAACATTTAGGGTAGTTCCTCCAGGTTGATTTAAGATGCCCGCCGGTTTCTTCAGCCCGGTCAGGCGGTTGTTTCATTCCGCCGCCAGTTCCTCTGAAAAGCGGAAGTCTTCGATGGTTTCGGGTTTTATTTCGATCGAGAACCCTGGCTTTTCCGGCGCCATATAGGCCCCGTTCCTCACCACACAGGGATCGACGAAATGCTCGTGCAGGTGATCGACATATTCGATCCGCTTGCTGTCTTTCTCGCCCGAGATCGCGATGTAATCGATCATGGACATATGCTGGACGTATTCACACAGACCCACGCCCCCGGCATGGGGCCAGACGGGCAAGTTGTATTTCGCGGCCATCAGCATGACGGCCAGAACCTCGTTCAGCCCGCCCATCCGGCAGCTGTCGATCTGAACAATGTCGATCGCGCCTTCCTTGATGAACTGTTTGAAGATGATGCGGTTCTGGCACATCTCGCCCGTCGCCACCTTGACCGGCGCGACCCCTTCGCGGATTGCCTTGTGGCCAGATACATCATCGGGGCTGGTGGGTTCTTCGATGAAGTACGGGCGCGCAAAGGACAGGGCTTTGACCCAGTCGATGGCCTGATCCACCTCCCACACCTGATTGGCGTCGATCATGATGTTCATGTCTTCGCCCAGAACCTTGCGGGCGATGGTCAGACGACGGATGTCATCGTCCAGGTCGCGGCCCACCTTGAATTTGGTGTGGGTAAAGCCTGCATCCTTGGCCTCCTGACACAGGCGGCGCAGCTTGTCGTCGGGATAGCCCAGCCACCCGGCCGAGGTTGTGTAACACGGGTAGCCTTCGGCTTTCAGCTTGGCGATGCGGTCGTCTTTGCCCGGCGCGGCGGCGCGCAGCATGTCCAGCGCTTCGTCCGGGGTGATCGCATCGGTCAGATAGCGAAAGTCGATCAGGCGCACGATCTCTTCAGGAGACATGTCGCCCACCAATTGCCAGACGGGTTTCCCCGCCTCTTTCCCCCACAAATCCCACGCGGCATTCACCACTGCGCCAGTCGCCAGATGGATCGCACCCTTGTCCGGCCCGATCCAGCGCAGCTGACTGTCCCCGGTGATATGACGCCAGAAGCGGCCCATATCTTCGGTGATCCAATCCAATTCCAAACCCTTGACCAACGCGCCAAGCGCTTTGATCGCGGTCACGCAGATCTCATTGCCGCGCCCAATGGTGAACGTGAGGCCGTGGCCCTCATGCGCACCATCCGTTTCCAGCACCACATACGCGGCGGAATAGTCGGGATCGGGGTTCATTGCATCCGATCCGTCCAGACTGTCCGAGGTCGGAAAGCGCAGGTCTTCGGTTCGGATGCCGGTGATGCGGGTCATGCGCTGGCCTTTACATCCTGCCGCTGCACGCCCAGTCCCTCGATCCCCAGCTCCATCTTGTCGCCGG
>NZ_WQDY01000013.1 GCF_013033355.1 Ruegeria lacuscaerulensis | reverse complement strand
CCGGCGACAAGATGGAGCTGGGGATCGAGGGACTGGGCGTGCAGCGGCAGGATGTCATTCAAGGCTAGAGCTGGTCCCAAAAACTATTAAATCGCGACCCCGGTTGGTATTTGCCAGCCGGGTTTTTGTTTGTTGGAGCCCTCGGAAAGAAGTGCAGTTGCTCTTGCTCCATTGGTGCCAAACCGACCTATGGTTCTTAGTGACCCTACGAAACGAACCTGTAGTGTCCTGCCATGTCGATTTTTCGTCCTCTTCTGACATTGAACGATACGCGGATCGCCTGCAGACAGAATTCATGATCGGCGGGTCACGGTTTTGCACGGAGCGACCTGTCACCGAATTGAGCGTTTTGCGCAGTTTTTTGGAGGAACAACCTGTGACCGAAATCACATCTGAAGTCATTTGGCCCGACATGGGAGTGGAAATTAACCCCGATAGCTATAGCTCGGTCGTCGAGATGTTCGAGCAGGCCTTTCTGGCCTACTCGGAAAAGACGGCATATGTCGGTCTGGGCGGCAGCCTGACCTATACGGATGCAGATCGGTTATCGCGCGATTTTGCTGCGTATCTGCAATCGAAACTGGGCGTCAAAAAGGGTGACCGCATCGCGCTTATGGTCCCTAATATCCTGGCCTTCCCGATTGCCATGCTGGGTATCATTCGCGCCGGAGGCGTTCAGGTGAACGTCAACCCGATGTACACGCCGCACGAATTAGAGCATCAGTTGAACGACGCTGGCGCCGAGATCATCGTGATCTTCGGTGGTTCGACTCCGACACTGGCAGAGGTTGTCGACAACACTCCGATCAAGACTGTGATTACGGTTGATCTGGGTGATATGACCGCGACGCCGATCCCAAGTCCGGCTGCGGACACGCGCCTGAGCGAAACGCTGAGCTTTGCCAAGCTGGTAGAAGAAGGTGAGGATCTGGAATTCAATCCGCCTGTCATCACTGGCGATGACCTGCTGTTCCTGCAATACACCGGTGGTACTACGGGCCTGTCCAAAGCCGCCGTTCTATCACACCGGAATCTTGTCGCGAATACTGAGCAGACGAAAGCCGCTTTGCCTGAAGCCATGCGGCACGGCCAAGAGGTCATCGTTACCCCGTTGCCACTGTACCATATCTTTGCCCTGATGGTGAATATGATCACCTACAGTTCGATCGGGTCGACTAACTACCTTGTGGCAAATCCGCGTGATCCGGAACAGCTGATCTCGGCTTACCGAGACAGTGGTTTCACTGTCTCAACCGCCGTGAATACGCTTATTGCCGGGCTATGCGCACATCCGGGCTTGAAGGATGTCGATTTTTCGAACTATCGCGCAATGATCGGCGGCGGTGCCCCTGTGCAAGAGGCCGTTTCGAACCGCTGGAAAGAGATCACCGGGCATCATGTTCTAGAGGGTTATGGCATGTCCGAGACCTCTCCGGTCTTGACCCTGAACCCAATGGGACAAGATGAGTTCTCGGCCGCAGTGGGATATGCCCTGCCGTCGACTGACATCATATTGCTGGATGATGAAGACAACCGGGTCGGTGTTGGCGAAGCCGGCGAGATCTGTGCCAAAGGCCCTCAGGTCATGCAGGGTTATTGGAACCGCCCGGAAGAAACCGCATCGAACTTTACCGAAGACGGTTACTTCCGCACCGGCGACATCGGGGTGCGGGACGAGAAGGGCCTGATCAAAATCGTTGACCGCAAGAAGGACATGGTTCTGGTTTCTGGCTTTAACGTCTATCCGAACGAAATCGAAGCCCATGTGGCCATGCTGGACGAAGTGGCAGAAGTGGCCGCAGTCGGCGTTCCAGACGAAAAGACGGGCGAGGCAATCCGGTTGTTCCTTAGCGTCACGGAAGGGTCTGACCTTACGTCTGAGCAAGTCATCGAACATTGCCGCAAAGGACTGGCCGGATATAAAGTTCCTAAACAGATCAAGTTTTTGGATGAGCTGCCCAAATCGACGGTGGGTAAAATTCTCAGAAAAGACCTGCGGGGTTTGTAAGCCATGAGCGACGACAAGACGTTTCCCATCGACTACACAGTCGAGAATATTGAACAGCATGTGGGCCGAACCTTCGGCCCCAGCACTCCTGTTACGGTGGATCAGGACCGCATCCAGGGCTTTGCCGATGTTACAGGTGATCAGCAGTGGATTCATGTTGATGTCGAGAAGGCTGAAAAGCACAGCCCGTTTGGCGGCCCGATTGCCCATGGCTATTTGACGTTGTCACTGTTGGCTGCGGCGCAGATGGGCCTTGGTATCGTACCTGACGGCTGCAAGGGCGTGATGAACTATGGTCTGGACAAAGTGCGTTTCCTGGCACCCGTTCCAAGTGGGGCAGCGGTCGAGGTTTCGGCAATTCTGACCGGAGTCGAAGTAAAGAGCGGCGGTCGTATTCTTATCAGATCCACCGTTACGGCTCGGGTCGCTGGGCAGGAAGATCCGGCCCTGATCGCCGAAACTCTGGCGATGGCCTTTACCTAATTTCGTAGAATACGGGAGGACATTGAAATGTCTGACAAAGACTTCAAAGACGACGGGTTTGCCGGAGCGATCTCAAATTTCTACAGCGCTATGGCAAAGCAACCCATGGAGTTCATGCGCATGGGTATGAACACTGGGAACCAGATGTTTGGCATTTTCAGTGGCCTTGGCCCTACTCAGGACGCACCTGCCGACAAACGTTTTGCGGATCCGGTTTGGGAAAGCAATCCGGCTTACCGTTCGCTAAAACAAAGCTACTTGGCTTGGTGCAGCAATACGATGAACTGGATTGACGAGCTGGATCTGGATTATCGCGACGCCGAGCGTATGAAGCTGTTGACGGGGACGTTTCTGGATACGTGGTCTCCGACCAACGTGCTGATGGGCAACCCGTCGGCTATGAAAAAGACGCTTGAGACGGGCGGTGAAAACATCGTTGCCGGGATGCGGAACTTGTTGGACGATGTTGTCAACAATGGCGGCATGCCGTCTTCTGTAGACCGGTCCAAATTCGAAGTGGGCAAGAACCTCGGTATCAGTAAAGGCGACGTTGTTCACCGTGACGAACTGCGCGAACTGATTCAATATTCGCCGCAGACCGACAAGGTTAAAGGTACTCCGATCCTTATCGTGCCGCCTCAGATCAACAAGTATTATGTTTGGGATCTGTCACCGGAACGCAGTCTGGTCGAGTTTTTGGTGCAGCAAGGGTTCACCGTTTTCATCGTATCGTGGCGCAATCCGGGCTCGGAAGACGCTGACTACGGTCTGGATGACTACGTGCGGTCGCTGGACGATGCCTCTGAGATCGTGACAAAGATAACAAATTCGCCAAAAGTTCATATCGCGGGTGCGTGTTCGGGTGGGATCACGATGTCGATGCTCCTGAGCTATTGGGCGGCCAAAGGGATTGACCGAGCAGCCAGCGCAACCTTCCTTGTGACTATTTTGGATACGGACGGCGCGGCCAACACCTCGATGGGCCTGTTCGCCAACATGGAGATTCTTGAGCTGGCAAAGACAATATCGCGCGCCAAAGGTGTGATCGATGGGAATGATCTGGCCAAGGTCTTTGCTTGGTTGCGCCCCAACGACCTGATTTGGGCATATTGGATCAACAACTATCTGATGGGTCAGAACCCGCCAGCTTTTGACATCCTGTTCTGGAATGACGACACCACCAATATGTCCGCTGGTTTGCATAGCGACTATATGGACCTGCTGCAGGCCAACGGCTTGAAATCCGGAACGGCCGAGGTTTTGGGCGAAGCAGCGGATTTGTCCAACGTAACCTGCGATTCCTACGTTCTAGGTGGAACCACAGACCACATCACGCCTTGGGATGGTTGCTATCGTACGGTGCACATGCTGGGCGGGACGTCAGAGTTTGTTCTCAGTTCCAGCGGTCATATTCAGGCTATCGTGAACCCACCTTCCAACCGCAAGGCCAAGTTCCGCCGCATGGTCAATCCGCCGGAATCGACCGAAATGTACCTTGAAAACAGCACCGAGGTTGACGGCACCTGGTGGCTGCACTGGGTTGAATGGATGACCGAACGGTCTGCCAAGGAAAAAGCAGCGCCCAAATCGACTGGGAACAAAGATTATCCGGCCATTTGCGCCTCACCCGGTACCTATGTCCATCTTGAAGCGGGTAAGGCATGAATATAGAACCCCAGCAGACAGAAAAAGCAAAGATGGTCATCCGCACAGCGGATGTATGGGGTCGGCCTGTTCGCTATGCGGATTACCATCCCGAATCCGCCGGGCAAACGCTGTTGCTGTTTAACGGTATTGGCGCCAACATCGAAAGCGCCGAGCGTTTCATCACCAGCTTCGAAAATGTCCGGGTTATCATTTTTGATGCGCCCGGCGTCGGAGGAACGCCGACACCGACACTGCCGTATCGATTGTCACATGTCGCGGATATGGCTGCGTCGCTTCTAAATCAGCTTGATATTTACGACGTCCATGTCTTTGGCGTGTCATGGGGTGGTGGCGCGGCACAGCAATTCGCGCACATGTATGGCAACCGTGTTCTGTCTCTTACGCTTGCTGCCACGGCTGCGGGCGCAATCATGATCCCGGGATCTCCGAAAACGTTGTTGAAGATGGTCACGCCCAAGCGCCACAGTGACCCAACCTTTATGATTCAGAACGCTTTGACTTTGTATGGCGGTACTGTTGCCGTGCAGGAAGAGTTGATGCGCGAATTTTCCGAGGCTCTGGATCACGGAACACCTGTTGGATACATGTATCAACTGTCGGCGATTGTCGGTTGGACCAGTTGGCATTACTTGCCCAAGTTGAAAATGCCGGCACTGGTTCTGATGGGCGAAGACGATCCAATTGTCCCCATCGCCAATGGTCGTATCCTGGCCAGTCGTCTGGATCGGGGCAAGTTGGAAGTCATGCCCTGCGGTCACTTGTTTATGGTGACCATGCCGGTCGAAACTGCCCAACGGGTCGAGCGTTTTATCTTCGAACCACATTAAGGATAGCCCGGCATGGGACAACGAGAATTGGACCTGCCGGCCATGCGAAAATTCGCAACGGGAACGCTTGTTGTTCTTGTTGCGATCTATCTGGTGACATTTGTACCAACAGATCCTGATTGGCCTGTTAAACTTTTGCGCGCTGCCGCCGGTGCTGGAATTGTTGGGGGATTGGCAGACTGGTTTGCAGTTGTTGCGTTGTTTCGGCATCCGCTGGGTTTGCCGATTCCGCATACCGCCCTGTTGCCGCGAAATCAGTCGCGAGTGGCCGTCAATGTCGGGCGGTTCATCGAAGAGAATTTCCTGCAGACCGAACTGATCCTGGAAAAGCTGAAGGGTAGCGCCATATCCGCGAAACTTGCGGTCTGGTTGCTGCGTGAAGGCCAATCAGGATACTTTATAGAAAGACTTTTGCAGGGTGTCGTACAGGTCTTGCGGGCCGATATGCCTGACAAATTGATGCGAATGCTCAGTAAGCTGGTTCGAAAGCTGACAGGAGAGGCTGCCGGGAACCCCAAAGTCGCACAAGAACTGTCGAAATTGCTGCAACGGGGCCTAAAGGGCGAGACCCTGACGGAGATTGTTGAGTTTCTGCACGAAACGGTTGATCAGAATCGTGGGGCAGTCGAAAGGCTTGTACGTGACAACAGTCGGTGGTGGATCGCATCGAGACTGGATCGCAATGCCTCGGAGTTGATTGTGAATGGATTGCTGTCGGTCCTTGAAGACCTGGCAAAGCCCGATAGCAAGCTGCGTAAAGATTTCGAAGACGCTGCTGTTCAGGTGCTTGGCGATTTTACCAAAACGGATCACCTTCAACACGTAATTGAAAACGCTGCCGCTGACTATTCGGGTACGGTAAGTTTCGAGCATAACTTGCGGGCGCTGATTACAAGTATGAAAGGCAAAATGGCGGATTATCTGGAAAGCGACGAAGCTGTCAGCGCCATCCAGACATACATTCGACAGATGGCTGAACGTTTGGCCGATGATGAGGCGCTGCAGCAAAAGCTCGATGCATCCATTGCCGACTTTGCCGCGCGCATGATACCAGAAGCCCGACCTTATATTGGTGAGTTTGTCGCTCAGACGATTTCGGGTTGGGACCCAGATTTGCTGGTCGAGCGGTTCGAAACCGAGGCCGGGAAAGACCTGCAATTCATCCGTATCAACGGCGCTTTGCTGGGCTTTGGGATCGGCGGCATTCTTTTTACAGTTGAACATATGATCGGATAACAAAAAAAACCCCGGCGCGAGGCGGCGCCGGGGTATTAACACGTAAACCGTGTTGATCTTATTTCTTGTCGGCTTTTGCGACAGCGTCTTCAACTGCGCTGAACAGAGGTGCCAGAGCTGCCTTGGACTGCTCTTCTGCGATGTCGCTCAGCTCTTTGATCTGGCCGCTGACGGCTTCGATCTGCTCGGTAACAAAGGCTTGCTGCAGAGAAGCGACGTTGGCGATGTTCGGTGCTTTCGCGATGTTGCGGCCATGCTCGACAGTGTTGTCCAGGTTGGCGCGCAGGAAGTTGATCAGCGCACGGTCAAATGCGACGACACCGTCAAAGGTCTTGCGAACAGTTTCGTTTGCAACCGAACCATACTGGGTCAGGTTTTCGCTGTAACCTTTGAAGTTGCTGGCAACATCCTTGTATGAGGACGTGATCGAATTCACCATCGAGGTGACGTTGTTTTCTTCAGCTGCGGGTGCCTTGGCAGCGGTTTTTGCAGTAGCCATGTTGGCCTCCTTCCGGGTCTGATTTCGTTGACACTGTGATCATATATTGAGACTTCGCTGCAGCGCAATAAATATTCTGCACTGCAGCATAAGTGGAGGACAGCGTTAAATCATATCAAAACCAGTAGCTTACGTTCTCATGAGGTCGCTGGATGATTGTTACGTTGGGTCACAACCTGCCATGAGCTACGACCACAGTCATTTGGTGTCGACCCCAGGCATCATCTTCATGAAAACGTTTAGCAGATCAGTGTTTGGAACCAGTGCCCCGGCCCATTTTTCAGCCAGCGCCTCGGGCGACATTTTGGCAATTTCTTCGTTTAGCGACTCTTCCAGTCTGGCGACCCAACGGTCCTGCACGGACTTAACATCCGGAAGACCAAGGGCATCGCGTAGCTCTGCCGGTGTCATATCGAGGTCAATGGCAATCTTCATATCAGGTCTCCTCCTGTTTTGCTGTCCTTTTGACGGTGCCGAATGCTCCACCTAATTTATCGCGTCATGAAATCTGTGACTTTGAACCCTGTGATTTGATTCATACGGCAGATTCAGACCTAAGCGATGCTAACCTGTCGATGTCTTGTATGTTTATTACCGATCAGGACATAATGGATGACTAGAAAGGCCAACCAGTCAGATTTCTGGTTGAAAGAGGTTTGGGAGGAACCTTGCTGGGACGGGTACACAACATCGCGAAGATAAACGCAGCACTCGACGTATTGCGGCGGCGTGGCTTAGAAACAGGCCATATGTTCGACGATACGGGGATTGAAACGTCCCAATTGTACGACGTTGATTTTCGGATTTCCAATGATCAGCTGTTGAAGGCGTTCAGGAACATCTCGGACCGGAAATGGCACCCTCACATACCATATGAGATCGGCCAAAACCTGCACGTTTCTTCTTACGGGCTTTACGGATACGCGGTTCTCTGTAGCGTGGATTATCGCGAGACCGCGGAGTTTGCGCAAAAGTACCACTTCTTAGCTGCTCCTACCGCATCGATGGAGTTTGTGCAGGACGAGGGTGCTGAAGGGTGGGGTTTTGAGCCTGTCCCGGCCTCTTACGCCGGAAAAGAGTTTTACGAATTCCTCGTCAATCTACAGTTGGGCATCTACAACTCGCTGCACAGGGATGTCATGGGCGCTGGTTTTACCTCACGCCGTATCGAAGTCAGATATTCCAATGACAGCGCATACACCTTGCCGGCTGATGCAGCAGACGAGATCATTCTGAACGCAGGACGGAACCGGTTCCATGTCGGAGTGGAATGGTTGGATCATAAAGTCGAACTGGGAAACCAGTTGACTTTCAATCAGCTCGTTCGAATTTGCGAAAACGAACTGTCCGAGATCACCCAAAAAGACGGTGTCAGTGGTCAGGTCCGTCGGAGCTTGATTCAAAATGTTGCACTTTCGTCAAGTATGGATACCGTCGCTCAGAGCCTTGGTTTGACCAGTCGTACCCTCAGGCGGCACCTGAAGCGAGAGCAAACGACTTTTAGTGCAATTGTGGACGCTGTTCGAATGGAGCTTGCGCTAAAGTATTTGCGCGAAGCGACACTGAGCACCGAGCAGATCGCGCACGTTCTGGGGTTCTCAGAAACAGCTAGTTTCGTCCGCGCGTTCCGGCGATGGACCGGACGCACGCCTAAATATTATAGAATCTCACAATAAATGTGCTTTATGGGTTTGACCACGGAACGCCTATTGTGGGGCTGGGATCCGCAGAAGTTCGCAGCGCGTGCATAAACTGCGCCAAAGAATTTGGATGACCCTTCCGTTCAATCGTCCGTAAGAGTGAAGACAATTCCATGCGATACAACAGTGTTTCGTCGCTTTCCACGAGGTCGGCATTCAACCCTTCGAACAAACCCTTGGCCTTATAGTTTCCGAACAGAACTTCAGCATGAGCGAGCTCGACCCCTAAAGCCAGACAGTCGAACACGGTGGCCGCCAGTAAAAGGTGGGATATGCCGTGACCGTGATAGTCGTCCAAAACCGTGCAGGCGATTTCGACATCCTTGTCTTGCGGGTTTCCCCGGATTGCATGCACGGCGGCGATGGGCCGCCCATTCTGTTCAGAGTCTACGGCACCCCAAGCTACGTGCTTGTCGCCATCCACGTTGGCCAGAAGGTCCAAAACAGGTTCTGGGGCGTCGTGAAACGCAGAAAAGAAGCGCATGTATCGGGATTGGTCGGACAGATCATGGATTGCTTGCGCAATCAGATGTTTGTCGGAAACGCCCATTGGGCGCACGTAGATGCTGACACCGTTGTCCAACCTTGCCTTGAAGCCTCGGTCATTGTCCAGATGTAGGGAAGTTGAACCCATTGCGCCGCCGCTTTCGTTTGGTTCCCCGTTTTTCTTGTCTTCGCGGATCTTTCAAATCACGCTCTGTAACTTAGTCTTATGACGCATTTGGCAAACTTTTTCGAACTGACCTAGCGTCCCAGATGCTTCCTGTCCTGAGCTGTCAGTAGATTGTCCGATTTTGCTTGTTTGATACATGAGTCAGCTATGCACCATGCGCCTCGTGCCGAGTGTTTGTGAGGTAGCAGGCGGGGTGCCCGGCACGTCGTGCCGGGCATATACGTCACACCCATGTGACAATATCGGCCATCTCGCGGCGCGTTTTGGCGAACATCGGACCATCCGCACGATAGCCGAACGCCACCATAACGGCAGGTTTGTAGACGTTAGTGTCAATCCCGAAATGATCGCGCAAAACAGCTTCGGTTTTGTCCAACTCGAACCCTTCGATGGGGCATGAATCAATTCCCATCAGCGCACCGGCGGTCATCATGTTGCCGATAACGATGTAGGCCTGACGCGCAGCCCATTTTTCGATATCCGCGTCGCTTTCCAGTTTGAAATCATGCGCTTGAAACTTGGCGTAAGCCCCGCCGAGCATCTCGATGACTTCTTCGGGGAACTGTTTGACCTCGCGGTTGTGCTGGGCCAAGTAATCCGATCCTGCTTTCATGGTTGCGCCGGTATGTGACAGGATGATCACGTAATGGCTTGCGGTTCCAAGCTGTCCGGCAGTACCATTCGTGGCGCCGTTCGCGCCCCAGGTGAAGTCACGAAACAGCTCTCGTTTCTCAGGGGATTGCACAACCAGCAATTGGAACGGTTCGGTCCCGAACGAGGTCGGCGACAGGCGTGCCGCTTCCAGAATTGTGTTGAATTCGCTCTCAGTGATTTTTCGCTCAGGATCGAACACTTTAGTTGCGTGGCGGAAATTGAAGGCGTCGATGATCTGAGTCTGAACATCGCTGGTTTCGATGAGGTCTTTCATGGAATGGGGCTCCGAATTGGTGATGAGCCGCATCTATGCCCTTCCATTGTCTGCCGCTATCTGCAGAATTCGGAAATGATAATCCCGTATACCGGAAGAATAGCTTCAGATCAGGTCGGCGTAGAGCACCTTGTTGGCGGCGATGATCCGAACACGCATGAAATCCAAAAACGCGCGGACTCGGGCATGCATCAATCGGCCCGGTGGGCGCACGGCCCAGATTTTCGAATCCGGCCAGGCGCGCAGATGAGGCAGAACCCGAACCAGACGCCCGGATCGAATATGATCTCCGGTCTGCCACAGGCAGGCTTTGTTGATCCCCAATCCGGCCAGCGTCCAATCCATCGCTGCATCACCAAGGCTGACGGTCGCGGGGCCAGACACGCGCACATCATGCATGGTGTCCGATTGATCAATCAGGTGCCAGACCTCGCGCGGGTGCATTGTCAGGCAAGCGTGATTGGCCAGGTCGGCCGCAGTTTCAGGCGTCCCTGCATGTTCCAGATAGGAAGGTGCCGCAACCAGTAGACGCGGATCATCGTCCAGTTTCTGGGCCAACAGGCTGGATGGGCCAAGATCGCCCAGACGAAACGCCAGATCGTACCCCAGTTCCACAATGTCGAGCACCGTATCGGTTAGGTTCAGATCAAGCTCGACATGCGGGTAGAGCCGAAGGAATTCGGGTACATGTGGCACTATATGTGACCGCCCGAATGACGCGGATGCTGTTACCCGCAGTTTGCCTGATACTGTTCCAGAGTTTCCAGACAGCATGGTGCGCGCATCTTCGACGTCTTCGAGGATGCGCTTGGCATGCTCTAGAAACAGCTCTCCGTCCGGGGTTAGGGATACAGCCCGCGTGGTGCGGTTCAGCAGTTTGACATCCAGTTCGGTCTCAAGCGCCTGCAGGCGTTGTGAGGTGTTGGTGGCCGAGAAACCGAACTCCGCCCCTGCCCGTCCAATGGCACCCAGGGTGGCCACTCGGACAAACAGGTTTAGGTTTTTCAAATCAAATGACATGCCGTCAGGGATAGTACGAAACACCCATCTGCGCCACTAGCCGGGCCAGGGCAGCGAATAAGTTTTGACGTTGGTAAAGAACTTCATCGCTTCGATTACGCCTTCTTTCACGCCGTTGCCGCTGTCCTTGATTCCGCCAAAGGGCGACATCTCGATCCTGTAGCCTGGTTGTTCCCAGATGTTGCAAGTGCCGACATCCAACCCGTTGATAAAGGCGATTGCCCGGTTCAAATCGTTGGTGCACACGCCCGAGGACAGGCCGAACTCGGTACCGTTCGAGATTTCCATAACCTTCGCATCGTCATCGGGCACGCGCACGATAGGTACGATGGGCCCAAAAGTTTCTTCCATCACCAACTCGCTGTCATGGGGAACCTTGTCGACCACAATCGGAGGTAGCAATGCCCCCTGGCGACCGGGGTGGTACAGGATTTCCGCACCTTCGGCTTCGGCCATGTGGACGCGTTTTTCAAACAGCGCGGCGGCTTTGTCATGGATCACACAGCCCAGTTGAGTTTCCGGGTCCTGAGGGTCACCGAACCGGATCGCCTTCGCTTTCTCCAACACCAGAGGAACGAATTTGTCGGCCACGCTTTCTTGTACCAAAATGCGTTTGATCGCAGTGCACCGCTGGCCCGAATTGCCGGTTGCACCTGCGACCGCGATGGTGGCGGCCTTGTCCAGATCAGCATCGCTGAGATCGTTCAGAACGATCAATGGGTCATTTCCGCCCAACTCCAGCGCCTGGCGTTTGTATCCGGCTTTCGACGCGATCAATTTGCCAACCGGAACACCTCCGGTGAAGGTGATGATGTCGATGTTTTCGTTGGTGATCATCTCGTCACCAATATCCTGCGGCCAACCGGTTACAACCTGGAACATCTCGGGCGGCAGACCGGCCTCATACAGAATATCGGCCAGCGCCAAACAGGTTAGCGGCGTCAACTCGGTGGGTTTGCACACCATACAGTTGTTGGTCGCAATTGACGGTGCGATCTTGTGGCTGACCATGTTTAGCGGATGGTTGAACGGTGTAATGGCGCTGATTGCCGTGACGGGTTCACGTTTGGTGAAAATCTTACGCTCTTTCCCGTTATGGGTCAGATCGCACGAGAAAATCTCCCCATCGTCTTTTAACGCCTCGGCAGCGGCAAACTGATAGACATCCTGCGCGCGTTTCGTTTCGTAAATCGAATGCTGATGGCAAATGCCCAGTTCCAACGTCAGCCATTTGGCCAGGTAGTCCCGCTTTTCACCGATCAACTCACCCGCGCGCTGCAGGATCTGGCTGCGTTCGTATCGAGTCAGTTTTGGCGTGTAGTTTGCGGCAATCTCAAATGCCTTGCGCGCGTGTTCCGCTGTCCCTGCCGGGACGGTGCCCACGACCTCATTCGTATAAGGGTAGTGGACCGGTACAGTCGCATCAGTAAAGACAACCTCTCCTCCGATACGCATTCCTTCGTGGCGAATGTCTGAAGCGTTCATGATCCCGTCCATTTTATTGCGCTGCGGCGGTGGTAGCATAGAAAAACGCGTCAAAGTTCCTCAGTTCTGGTTGCGAGGGTAAATCCAGGACGCGGTTGACGATAAAGGGAACTTCTTGCTCGGTCAGGCCGCCATGGCTGCGCAACGGTTCCTTCAAGGCGGCCAGATCGTGACGATCCTCGGAGGTGCCGATGCAGATATTCTCACCCGAGACCATGACAATATCCCCAATCCGATCACCGGGAAGTTCGTATTCGGCGATGGCTTCTTCCTTGGTCAGGACATGGGTGATACCGTCGGTCGCTTTCAGCTTGTCCACAATATCGGAACGGTTCGCACCTTCAGGAAGATAAGCGGTGGCAAAGCTGCCAAGCGCGCCATGGTGAACCACATAAGGGTCAGTGATCGGCAGGATCACACGGGCTGCATCCTCCCCCATCCAGTCGTCCATTAGGTCCTGGACATAGACTACGTTAGGTGTTCCGTCCGTATGGTGTTTGGGCTTCATGCCATGATCTGCAGTGACGACGATGGCTGCGCCCATAGCATCCAACTGCGCCAGATACCGGTCGAACATCGCGTAGAAATCCAGTGCACCCTGCTGGTCAGGCGCGAATTTGTGCTGAATGTAGTCTGTGGTCGAAAGGTACATGATATCAGGCTTGAACTCCTCCAACAGCTTCACACCCGCAGCGAAAACAAATTCCGATAAGTCCGCCGAGTACACTTCGGGCACAGGCATTCCCAGCCATTGGCTTGCGTTGTCGATACCGTGTTCGGCCTTTGTCGTCTCGCCCGAGCGTTCGGACGAGAACGCGACGGCGCGCTCTTCGTCAAACTTCAATCCGGCACCAAGCAAAGCGCGCAGCTTGTCCTTGGCAGTCACCATGGCGACCCGGTATCCAGCCTCGTAGAACTTTGAAAAGATAGTAGGCGCGCGCAGAAAACGAACGTCATTCATCATTACTTCTTCACCGCTGTCGGGGTCGATCAAGTAATTCCCACAGATTCCATGAATACTTGGCGGACGTCCGGTCGCGATTGACAGGTTGTTGGGGTTGGTAAAGGACGGAATGACCGAGTGCGCTAGTCGGTCCGTGCCGGTCTCACGTATTCGCTTGAGCGTGGGCATCAGCCCTTTGGCGATGGCTACATCCAGATACTCTGGCTCGCAGCCATCGAGACAAATCGCAATCGCGGGAACTTTGGGCGTCGGATAAACTCGTTCATTTGCGGTGATCGGGGTTTGAGCTGTCATAGGGCGGTCCTTGCGTATGAGCGTTAGTCAGATCAACAGTGGCTGACACACGGGGTCTATTTTGAAAGATGGTTCAGGCGACCTTGGATTTTTTGCCATCCTGCGCGTCCAGCGTTTTCAGGAATGCCTCTTTTGTGCCCGCAAAATTACGGCCGCGTTCACCGGCAAAGGCTTCATCGACAATATCCATTCGTTGAGCGTCGGATATGCCGTAGTCTGCAAACCGGGTGGAAACACCTAGCCGATTCAGGAAGGTCATCAGTTCAATCGAAGCGGAACTCAGATTCGAACCGAAAACATCGTGCAGGGCAGCCTGTCTAAACCCGCCAATGCCGTCGACCGAACTTAAGATCACTGGCAGCGTGAACGAACAAGCAATTCCGTGCTGTATACCCCATCCGAGGGTTATTGGATAAGACAGGTTATGGGCGATGGCAGTCTTTGTATTGGAAAAGGCCAGCCCGGCGCTGAGTGCTGCATCTGCGATCTGCGTGCGCAGACTAAGGTTGCCTAGATCGTTTAGCAGATCGGGCAAAGTGTCTAGAATGGTGCCAGCTGCATGGACGGCATGTCTGGCCGAAATAGGGTTTGCATTGATGTTCCATATGCTTTCCAAAGCATGGGAAAGTGTGTCCAACCCAGTGGACAGGGTCAGTTCATGGGGTTTGTTGACCATAAGTTCAGGATCAATCACCGCAGCTTCTGGGTAGAGATTTTGTCGTGAAAGTGAGTATTTTCTGGCGCGCTGCTCGTCCCAAACTGTGGCCCAACATGTAACCTCACTACCGGTGCCAGCAGTCGTCGGAACCGCAATAATGGGAATGGTTCCCAAGTTTGCCGCGCCGCCGCCGGTTTCTAAATACGTCACTACATTGTCAAAACTGCCATCTGCGGCCGCAAAAACCTTGGCCGAGTCGATTACGGACCCACCTCCTAAGGCTACAATCACCTCGATTTGGTGCCGTATTCCAGCTAACTGCGCGCACTGCTGCCCAAGCAGCTGGAAATCCGGGTTGGGTGCGATGTCGTTTATTACTACCGCAGCTGGTCCAGCCGCTTCTTCAACCCGCTGCGCCAGGCGCTGGAAAGGATCACTTGGATAAGTGACCAAAGCATAATTTCGGCCGCCAATCAGTTTTGGCAGTTCCGAAACAGAACCGGCGCCAAACATGATTTCAACCGGATTGTAATAGCGCCACATTGGACCCTCATAGGAAATTGGCCAACTTTGTTCGGCGGCAATCTGGATCACTTTATTCCATCGGTCCAATAGATTGTTTGGATGATAAGTATTGAGTGTTGCAATAGAATTGCAAAATTCTGACATTACTGATTGAGAGCCTTGGAAATACGCAAGTTACTTTGTATTTTGGATAAATACTCCACCACTCGAGATACAACATATGAGCGGAACACGCGCGATCCCACGGCAAAGCCTGCCCGATGTCATAACAAACGATCTGCGCGAGCGGATACTAAGCGGGGAGATGGCCGAGGGAGAGGTTATTCGGCAAGAAGCGCTGGCCGAGGATTATGACGTTTCCCGCATGCCAATCCGCGAGGCACTCAAACGACTGGACGCCGAAGGTCTTGTTCAATTGACGAACAACCGTGGCGCGTCGGTGACCACACATTCTCTGTCCGAGATCGCCGAGATTTTCGATCTGCGCGTTTTGCTTGAGGTCGATCTTTTCCGGCACGCAATACCGCGGATGACCCTAATCCATTTTTCCGAGTGTGAGCGCATTCTGGATGAGATGGAGAAGTCTTACGATGCCAATGACGTGGGCCGTTGGGGCGGGTTGAACAATGCTTACCACATGGCGCTATATGCTGCCGCTGATCGCGGGTTGAGCAATGAAATCCTGCAACGCGTCAACTTGCAGTCGGACCGCTATGTCCGAATGCACCTGAGTGTAATGAAACAGCGAGAGCCTGCTAAGAAAGACCACCGCGAGCTGTTATCGCTGGCCCGAGCCGGACAGGTCGAGAGCGCCTGCGCTCTGTTGACCCGCCACATAGCACGCACCAAGGATCAGTTGCTGGAGATGGTGACTGCCACGCGCAACGGTGACTAAGGTCAATCCAGCGGGTGTAGGCAAGCCACCTGATGCGACTCACCACTCAGATCTGGTGGTGCGGCGCGGCATTCTTCGGTTGCAAGCCAGCAGCGTTGCGCGAAAGCACAGCCCAAGGGGATGTTCATGGGTGAGGGCAACTCGCCCTCCAGCTTGATCCGTTCCTTGCGCGCCTCAGGGTCCGCGCGCGGCGTGGTCGATAACAGCGCCTTGGAATAGGGATGACGGGGGGCGGCGAACAGTTGGTCTTTCGTGGCGTGCTCGACCGCGCGGCCCAGATACATAACGATCACATCATCGGCGAAGTGTTTAACTACCGACAGGTCATGCGAGATGAACAGATAGGCAAGGTTCAGGCGTTCCTGCAACTCGACCAGCAGGTTCAGGATTTGGGATTGGATCGATACATCCAATGCCGAGACCGGTTCGTCCAGGACCAACACTTTAGGGTTCAACATTAGAGCGCGAGCAATGGCGATCCGCTGGCGCTGACCGCCCGAGAACATATGCGGATAACGGTCGTAGTGTTCGGGACGCAGGCCGACAAGGTTAAGCATCTCGCGCGCCCGCGCCTCGCGGTCGGAGGCGGACATGTTGGGGCGGTTGATGGTCAGCGGCTCCTGTAGAATCTGCCCGATCCGTTGCCGGGGATTGAGCGAGCCATACGGATCCTGGAATACGATCTGAACGGTCTCACGCATTTCGGCCCATTTCGACGGGGTGACATCGGTGCCGTCTATTGTAAGTGTTCCCGACGTCGGTTCTTCGATCATAGTGACGACACGTGCCAATGTGGACTTGCCGCAGCCGGATTCTCCGACGATGGCAAGTGTCTTGCCGGGTTTCAGTTCAAAATCTACTCCGGACAGGGCTTTGACTGTTGCGGATTTCGACAACAGTCCACCTCTGACCTCGTAGTGCCGGGCCAACGCAGTTGCCTGAACGATAGGGGCCGTCATGCGATTTCTCCGGCTGCAATTCTTTCGACATGGTGACACCGGGCTTTGCCGAATGATTCACTATGTGGTGTGGGGGGGATGGATTGGCAGGTGTTATCCGCAAACATGCACCTCGGGCTGAATAGGCACCCCTTTGGTCGGTCAAACTGGCCGGGAACGACACCGGGGATGGTTGGCAGCATTTTCGAAGTTGCCCGTTCCGGCAGTGCGCTTAGCAACGCAGAGGTATAAGGGTGGCGCGGGGTGCGGAACAGATCTTTGACGGGCTGTTCTTCAACCTTTTGACCGGCGTATTGTACCTGCACGCGTTCGGCGGTTTCGGCTACCACGCCCATATCGTGTGTGATCAGCACCAGACCCATCCCCTGTTCATCGCGCAGCCGCACCAGCAGGTCCAGAATCTGCGCCTGAATGGTGACGTCCAGCGCTGTTGTTGGCTCATCAGCGATCAGCAGCTTGGGGTTGCACGCAATCGCCATGGCGATCATGACCCGCTGGTTCATCCCGCCGGACATCTGGTGTGGAAAGGTGTTCAGCCGGTTTTCCGGCGCGGGAATGCCGACCTGATCAAACAACTCGATCGCACGTTGGTGACGATCCTTGCGGTTCAGGCCCAGATGGATGCGCAGCGCTTCTTTGATCTGGAACCCCACAGTGAAACAGGGGTTGAGCGACGACATCGGTTCCTGAAAGATCATGGCGATGTCCTTGCCGATGATCTTGCGCCGGTCGCGAGCCGAAATTTTGGTCAGGTCGATACCTTCGAAACTCAGCTGATCTGCGGTGATCGTGGCGGTCCAGGGCAACAGGCCCATCAACGCCAGCATCGACACGGATTTGCCCGAGCCGCTTTCGCCGACGATGGCCATCAGCTCGCCCCGGTCGACAGACAGGTCCACCCCGTCGACGGCGCGGAACTTACCCGAGGCGGTCGCGAATTCTACAGTGAGGTTTCGGATGTCCAACAAACTCATATCGTCAGCTCCGCTTCAGTTTCGGGTCCAGCGCGTCGCGCAGGCCGTCGCCCATCAGGTTGATCGCCAGAACCGTGACCAGAATGGCAAGGCCGGGGAACGTGACGACCCACCAGGCGCGTAGAATGAACTCGCGCGCTTCAGCCAGCATGGTGCCCCATTCCGGCGTGGGGGGCTGTGCGCCCATTCCCAGAAATCCAAGGGCAGCGGCGTCCAGAATAGCGGTTGAGAATGACAGCGCCGCCTGCACAATGATCGGGGCCAGACAGTTGGGCAGCACAGTCTTGAACATCAACCGCGCCTTGCCCGCGCCCGCGACACGGGCCGAGGTGACATAGTCTTTCTGTCGTTCAGACAGAACCGAGGCGCGGGTCAGGCGCACGTAATGCGGCTGAAATACGATAGCGATAGCGATCATCGCATTGGTCAGCGACGGCCCAAGGATGGCTACCAGTACCAGCGCCAACAGCAGCGAGGGGAAGGACAGGATGATATCCATCACCCGCATGATCAGCGTATCGACCCATTTCGGCGCAAAGCCGGACAATAACCCGATGATCACGCCGCCCGTCACAGCCACACAGACCACAACGATGCCCACAAAGAAGGAATAGCGTGATCCCATGATCAGCCGCGACAGCATGTCCCGGCCCAATGGGTCGGTGCCCAGCGGGAAGGCCCAACTGCCGCCCTCTTGCCACGCGGGGGGTTGCAGAATGTTGTCGCGGAACTGCTCGGTCGGGTCATAGGGCGCCAGCAAAGGCGCAAAGGCCGCGCAGATTACGAAGGCCATGAACACATACAATCCGATTACCGCGCCGCGGTTTTCGCTGAAATAGAACCAGAATTCGCGCAGGGCGCTTGGGCGGTCCTCGGTCTTGGGCGTAGTTGCGGAAAGCTCGGCCATCACCGTCTCCGGATTTTGGGGTTGATGATGCCGTAAAGGACATCGACCAGCAGGTTCACCAGCATCACGATCACGGCGATCATCAGCAGCCCGCCCTGCACCACCGGATAGTCGCGGCGGAAAATACTGTCGACCATCCACTTGCCGATGCCCGGCCAGCTAAAGATTGTCTCGGTCAGGATCGCGCCGGCCAGCAGCGTGCCGACCGACAGGCCGATCACTGTTATCACCGGGATCAGAGCGTTGCGCAGCGCATGCAGCCCGTTGATCCGCGTGGGCGAAAGACCCTTGGCGCGGGCGGTGCGAATGTAATCCTCGCCCAAAACTTCTAACATGGCCGAGCGAGTCTGGCGCGCGATCACCGCCAGCGGGATGGTGCCCAGTACGATGGTCGGCAGGATCAAGTGACGCACGGCTGACGTAAACGCCCCCTCCTGCCCTGACAGCAGGCTGTCGATCAACATGAAACCGGTAACGCTGGGGAAGTAATACAGCAGGTCGATCCGCCCCGATACCGGCGTCCAGCCCAGATTACCTGAAAACACGATGATCAGAAGCAGGGCCCACCAGAAGATCGGCATCGAGTAGCCAACCAAAGCCGAGGACATCAGCGCGCGATCAAAGAACTTGCCTCTGTTCACGGCAGCAATCACACCCGCAGGCAAGCCAAGAGCCACGGCAAAGATCATCGCACAGATCGACAGTTCCAGCGTGGCTGGGAACAGGGCAAAGAACTCATCCCAGACCGGTTTCTTGGTGACAAAGCTTTCACCCAGATCGCCATGCATAACGCCGACCAGATAGTCCCAGTATTGCTGCAGTACCGGTTTGTCGAAGCCCAGCTTGACCACCATCTCCTGATAGCGTTCCTCGGTCATGCCGCGTTCTCCGGCCATGACGATGATGGGATCGCCGGGCAGCACCCGGATGAACATGAAGGAAATCAGCGTCACGCCCAGAAATGTCGGAACGAACATTCCAAGGCGCGAAAGGAAGTAGCCAAACATCAGCGACCTATGATTGTGAGATCTTTGGGAAAGCGGGTCAGTGACCGGCAGCCATCCTGCGTCACCAGAACATCATCTTCGATCCGAACACCAAAATTTCCGAGGTCATAAAGCCCGGGCTCGTTGGTCCAGACCATGCCGGGAAGGATGTCCTGATGATTTCCACGCATGATATAGGGCGCTTCATGTACGTCGCGGCCCAGCCCGTGCCCGGTTTTGGTGCGGATACGGTCAGCATAGGGCGATGCCTCAAGTACGCGGGTGACAGCATCGTCGATGTCATGCGCAGTAGTGCCCGGGCGGCAGGCGTTGAACCCTTCAAGGTTGGCACGCAGGACGGTGTCATAAACATCCCTGCCCTCGTCCGAAACTTCGGCCACAAAGAAAGTGCGGGTGATATCGGCGGCAAAGCCGTGTTTGCGCGCACCAAAATCGAACAACAACGCGTCGCCGGGTTTGATCTGATAATCCGCTCTCGCCTTGCCATGCGGTTGGGCCGAATTGTCACCAGCTGCCACAATCGGCGCAAACGCCAACGAGGCCGCGCCCTCGGCAAACAGTGCCTGAATCAGCGCCTGCTCGATCTGTTTTTCGGTCTGGCCGATACGCACATCGGCAATCACTCGTTCCAGCGCGCGTTCCGAGATGTCAATCGCCGCTTGCAGTGCCGCGATGTCTTCGTCGGTCTTTATGATCCGCAAGCCCGAGATTTCGCGTTCGGCATCCACAATGCGCAGATCGGGCAGCGCGTTGGTGAAAGCCTTCGACACAAAGACCCGCATCACCTGCCCTTCGACGGCCAGCGATGTCAGCGGCATGTGCGCAGCCAAAGCGGCAAAAGCGCTGTCACAGCCCGTTTGGTCCATCCAATCGAACACGGCACCGTCAAAGCCGACCAGCGCCCAGGTGCCAAGCTCCAGATTGGGGACAACCGCGGCGGGACTACCTTGGGCCGGGATAACGACCACAAAGGGTCGCTCGTGGCTCATGAAGGGTTTCCCCAACGCGCGGGTGAAATTGGGACCGGGCACGAGGGCCACGGCATCGACTGACATGTCCTTTGCCAGTTGACGATACTCGGACAAATCCGGCATGAGGGCCGACCTCCAAAAAAGAAAACCGGAGCCGCCACGCGGGCGGCTCCGATCCGTGAGTGATGATTTATTCGACGCTGACGCCGTAGAAGATGTGGCCGCCCAGCGGGTGGACCTTGTAGCCCTGCACTTCGTTGCGCATCGGCATGTAAACGACCGAGTGTGCGATGGTGGCCCAGGGGGCTTGCTCTTTGAAGATGACCTGCGCCTCTTCATACAGCTTGGTGCGCTCGGCCTGATCGGTGGTCTGCTTGGCCTTCAGGATCAGATCTTCGAAAGGCTCGTGGCACCATTGTGCACGGTTCGAGGCTTCGCGGCCGTCACAGCCCAGCAGCACGGCCAGGAAGTTGTCCGGGTCGCCGTTGTCGCCGGTCCAACCCAGCAGCACAGCTCCGTCGCGATTCAGCTCTTTTGAGCGCGACAGGTACTCGCCCCATTCATAGGAGACGATCTCGACATCCACGCCGACCTTGGCGAAATCTGCTTGGATCAGCTCGGCCATGCGGCGGGCGTTCGGGTTATAGGGGCGTTGAACCGGCATCGCCCAAACTTTCATCGACAGATCGCTGACGCCTTCGGCTTCCAGCATCGCCTTGGCCGCTTCGGGATCATAGGCATCGTCGGTGATGGCCTCGTTGTACCCCCACATGGTCGGCGGGATCGGGTTCTTGGCCGCTTGCCCCGAACCTTGGAACACCACGTCGATGATCGCCTGCTTGTCGATCGCCATGTTCAGCGCTTTGCGCACCTTCGGGTTGTCGAACGGCTCCATCGTGGTGTTGTAAGCCAGATAACCCACGTTCAGGCCTTCTTGCTCCATCATGTTGATGTCGGCGTCATCCTGCATCGCCTGAATGTCGGCGGGGTTCGGATAAGGCATGATGTGGCATTCACCCGCCTTCAGCTTTTGATAACGGACCGACGCATCAGGCGTAATCGCAAAGATCAGGTTGCTCACATCCGCTGGTGCTTTCCAGTAATCAGCATTCTGCGTATAGCGGATCACGGCGTCTTTCTGATAGGCCACGAATGAGAACGGGCCGGTGCCGATCGGCGCGGTGTTCAGCTTTTCAGGTGTGCCCGCTTCCATCATCGCATCGGCATATTCCGCCGACAGGATCGAGGCAAAGTCCATCGCCATGTTGGCGACAAAAGGCGCCTCGGGTTTAGACAGCGTGAATTTCACCGTGTAGTCGTCGATCTTTTCGATGGACTCGACCAGATCAGGCATACCCATGCCCTGGAAATATTCCCACGTGCCACCCGACACCTGATTATAGGGGTGGCCTTCATCCTTCTGGCGCATGAACGAGAAGATCACGTCATCGGCGTTGAAGTCGCGGGTTGGGGTGAATTCGTCATTCGAGTGGAATTTGACGCCCTGACGCAGCTTGAACGTATATTCCAAACCGTCATCGCTGGCCTCGACGCTTTCGGCCAAGCCTGGGATCACATTGGTGGTGCCGGTCTCAAATTCCAGCAGGCGGTTGTAGATCGGGTGCGAGGACGCATCAAAGGTGGTGCCAGCGGTGAACAGCGCCGGGTCAAAACCTTCAGGCGAGCCTTCAGAGCAATAGACCAACGTATTTGCCTGTGCCGCAGCGCTGGACAACGCAATCGCTGCGGTTGCGGCCAAAAACTTAAGTTTCATGAGTTTCTCCCAGTAAATATTGCTTGGTTTTCGCTTAGCGCTTTTTTGTCAGAACACTCTTTGGCAACGCTTGCCGTCGCGAAATCACTGCTCAATGTATCCAAAATACAAAATCCATTGTCAACAAAGTTAACGATTCCGCGAACACGTACCCGCAAAGACAGCCATCCGTCTCGGGACGGCCCGGTTCAGTTCCCAGCTTTGAGGGGAATCAGTCGCGCCGACTTTGATACAGCGCAAGTTTCCGGCTTTCCGCGATCACATCTGGAATGTTGGGGTCACGCCGATCGGAGGCTGTTCCAGAATGAAAGCCCCGATCCGATCCAAGAGCGGCCGTCTTGGACAGCCCGGACGCGTCGCCGCGCCCAGATCACGCAGGTTGCCCGGCGCGTCAAAGGGGATAAAGCACAAAGGCCAGCGGTCACGTTTGAATTGCTCGGCCGCCAGGGCCGACACGATTGTACAATCGTCGGAATGACAAATATGCCGACAGATCGTCTCGAAACGCAGCGCGCTCAGGTCGAACCGCTTGCTGGCGCGATTTGCCGGGTCGATTTTGGGCAAGCGGTTTTCCAGTTCATAGCCGAAACTATGCGGCAGTCGGATGAAGTCGTGATGGGGCACGTCCTCTGGGGCAATCGATGGCAAGGTGCTTAGCGGGTGACCGTCACGAACAGCCAAGAACAGAGGTTCGGACCAGATCGAGGTAAACTCGAGCGCTTCGGAATTGTTGACCTTGGCGACCAGAGCAAGATCCAACGTGTGGTCTTCGACCATACGCAACATATTTTGTGGCAAATCCTCGATCATCGTCACTCGCATATTGGGAAACAATGCGCTAAACAGATCTGAGAAATATTGTGTCAGGTAGGGCGCGAGGGTCGGCGTCATTCCGATCGTGTATGGAACCGCCTCGGGGTCGCGGAACTGGGTCGCCGTATCGCGGATCTTTTGCGCATCGTTCAGAATGCGTTCGGCAATGCGCAACACCTGAACACCGCACAGTGTCGGTCGAACCTCGTTATTGAGGCGCAAAAACAGTTCGGCCCCTAACTCCTGTTCAAGTTTTTTGACCTGATTGGACATCGCAGGCTGAGAGACGTTGCAAGCTGCTGCCGCCTGACTGAACTGCCCATATTTGGCGATGGCCAGAACGTATTCCAAGTCTCTGAAATTCACGATCACCAACTACTGATACAAGTCGCGCATCTTGATGCACCTTCGGATTCATACCCTGACGGTGAGTGTTGCGCATGAAGAAACGATCACTTTCAAACACATAAGTGTCAATAGCCGCTAGTGAATAGGCGATCAAAGTGATTGAAGGCACGATAACTTATTGATTTCACTTACTACTAACTCACAGATTTTGTGAGTATTCGCGTTGGTTATACCCCTAATTCGAAGGATGAATTTTAGCTGGCCGAAGCGGCTGACTACCCATTGGATACGTGGAATGCCCAAAGCAGCGGGCGGCCCGCAGAATGCAACAATTCTTGACGGAGTATCCCATGCTGTCCCAACTTCTTAGCAGTCTTCGCGCCCGTCTCTTGACATCGTCCACGCTGGCGCAAGAGACCACCCGCGATGGTCAAACCCTTATAAACAACTTTTTCCAGAGCACTGTGGTGGATGACACCCCGGCTTTTGTGCTGGCTAGTGATTTTTCGCGCCTGTTGAACTTTGGCGAAATCATCACAAACAACGCTGTTGCTGCAGTGCAGGCGCAAGGTCAGGACGTCGACATCTTTAACTTTCGGTCCGGTCGGATCGAAGCCAATAACGGTCCAGATGCGCTTGCAACAGGCGTTCTTGTCACTGGAAGCGCATCTATCAGAAACTTTGGCGAGATTGTAGGCGAGTTTAACGGCGTTCAGTTTGCGGGGGCTGAAAGCTCGGGCAATCTGGATAACTTCCGCGGCGGTGTGATCAGTTCTGACAGTCGCGCTGTCGACATTCAGGGTCAAGGTATCGATGTTCGTAACTTTGGTGACATCATCGGTACAGGTGATCAGCGCAACGGAACGATTTACACCAATTCAACTGCGGAAGACATTTCGATCTCGAACTTTTCGGGCGGTACGATTGACGCAGGCGAAGGCAACCAAGGTGCAGGGGTTTCTCTGCAGGTCGGAGATGAAATTGGCGACCGTGTCGAAACCGATATCTTCAATGGTTTTGGTGCAACAATCCAAGGTCGCGGTCAGGCGGCTTCAAACACGTCGCTGGCCGGCGACGGCGTGCGCATCGATGACGGTGCCGAGGGAGCCATCCTGGAAGCCGAGATCGTTAACAGCGGGGTCATCTCGACCGAAAGCGATCAGGGTACGGCAGCAGGCCTGCGCATAGCTGATGGCGCCAATACCGAAGGTGAGATCCTAAACACCTCGACCGGTGTGATCGAAGGGCCGCGCAACGGTCTGTACATCGGAGATGGCGAACATGATCTGGACGTTCTAAACTTTGGAACCATCCAGTCCGACAGCCGCGCTGTGAACATCGATGGTTCCGGTGTTGAACTGATCAATGGTGGCGACATTCTGGGCACCGGAGATCAGCGCAATGGTACAGTCTACGCTGATGACACCGCACGCGACTATTCGATCCAAAACCTTGCATCGGGTACTATTGACGCGGGCGAACACAATGATGGCGCGGGCGTTTCGTTGTCACTTGCCGTCGAAGGTAATGGCGACGTTTCGATCACCAACGACGGCACGATCGCGGGTCGGGGCAATGCAGGTGCAGCTTTGGGCACCGCTGGCGACGGTATCCGTCTGGAGGGTGTCCGGCAGGAAGGCGGCGGCTTTGGCCCGGCCCTCTTTGAAGGCACTATCACCAACACCGGTACAGTGACGTCCGAAGGTGCAAACGGCACGGTCGGTGCGTTCCGTGCGGTGAACAACGTCAACTTCCGTGGCCAGCTGATCAACGAAGAAACCGGCGTTTTAGCAGGCGACCAGAATGGTGTGTACTTTGGCACCGGTGATCACACAGGCGGCTCGTTCGTCAACCGCGGCACTGTGACATCGGACAGCCGTGCGGTGAATATCGACGGGATCGGTCTGGATGTTGTCAACGAAGGCGAAATCCTTGGCACTGGCGATCAGCGCAACGGCACCGTCTATGCCGATGGCACTGCTGACAACTACAGCTTCACCAACTCGGGTCTGGTCGATGCAGGCGAAGGCAATAACGGCTCCGCCGTTTCGCTGCAAACCGGCGACGAGTCGGGGGACATCGTGTCCGCTGCAGTCATCAACGAAGGTACGCTGCAAGGTCGTGGCGATGCGCTGGAAGGCAACCAGGTCGGTGACGGTCTGCGCCTGTTCACAAGCCAGGACGACGCCTCTTTCGCGGGTGTTGTGGTCAACGAAGGCCTGATCGCCGGCTCCGAGGACTCTGACGCCGCAGCAGGTATCCGCGTTGATGGCGGCCTGAACCTGGTTGGCGCGATCCTGAACGAAAGCGAAATCCGCGGCACGGTCAATGCGATCGACGCATCGGATGCAGGCTTCGTGACCATCGTCAACGACGACGAAGGCGTGATCAACGGCAACGTTCTGCTGAGCGATGGCGACGACATCTTTGTCGACCTGGGCACCACCAACGGTGATATCTCGGGCGGCGCAGGAGATGACGTTCTGATCGCAGGCGACGCAGACAACGTCATCACCGGCGGTCTGGGCAATGACTTCATTGACGGTGGTGAAGGCATCGACACAGCCGATTTCTCGGATCTGGATGTCGCGGTCGAAGTCAGCCTGGATGCAAACGGCAATGGCACTGCCATACGTGACACAGGCTTTAACGTCACCGTCACCGACGCAGTTGTTGCAGCACCGGATCAGTTCGGATCGTCCATCACCAATGGCGCCGAGTTCGTGGAGCAGGCAGTCCAGGGCAACCTGTACTACAACATCCACACCTCGGACTTCCCGGCTGGTGAAATTCGCGGCCAACTGTTGGTTGACAGCGATGTGACCGAGAATGGCATCCGTACTGTCACGCTGAGCGGTGGTCTGGACGCCTCGCAGGAGCCTGGTCCTACATCCGACAGCGAAGCGACCGGTCAGGCGACCCTCGTCGTCACTCAAAACTTGGAAACCGGTGAAGTCACCTATTCCAGCGAGTTGAGCGTGACGGGCCTGAACGAAGCTGATCTGTTGACGCCGATCCCGGGTGTTGTCTCGGCTGTGCACTTGCACAATGCACCTGCTGGTCAGAACGGCCCGGTCGTGCAGGACACGCTGGTAGATGCCGGTGCGACGCTGGATACCGAAGCCACTGGTGGCACAGGTGTCATCGGCGAGGACGTCATCGACAACCAGATCGAAGTGGACATCCTGCGCTCGATCGAGCGGGTTGTCGGCTCGGATGACAGCGACACGATCGACGTCTCCAGCTTTGACGGTGTAACCGTTGATCTGGACCTCAGCGGTCCTTCGCCGAACCCTGTTGGCAGCGGTGATGAAGGTCCGCAGGACGGTGCCATCATCCAGAACGGCCAGATCGTCGCCGAAGTTGATGACTTCGAAAACGTTGTCGGCTCGGACGGGGATGACCTGATCCTTGGCAACAACGAGTTCAACATCCTCGACGGTGGTGCCGGCAATGACGCGATCCATTCTTTCGGCGGTGCCGACGTGATCATCGGTGGCGAAGGGATCGACACCGCGCTGTTCACCGCAGGGCCGGGCGTTGTTCTGGATCTGGATGAAGAAGGCAACGGCGTTGCACAGGTCAATGCACCCGATGGTGCAATCCTGGATCAGGTGTTTGGGTTCGAAAACATCAACGGCTCGAACAACGCTGGCAGCCCGAATGGTGGCGACGACATCCTGTCGGGCAACTCGGGGTCCAACACCCTGAACGGTCAGGCCGGTGACGATGTGCTGAACGGTGAGGGTGGCGATGACATCCTGATCGGTGGCGCAGGTAACGACACCTTCGTCTTCGAGGGCAACTTCGGTAACGACGTCATTCAGGACTTTGAAGTCGGTCTGGATCAGCTTCAGTTCGGCGACTTTGGGCCCGACTTTGGCGGCAGCGTCGGCGTTGCTCAGGATGGTGATGATGCCGTGATCTCCTTCGGCAATGAAGGCTCGGTGCGCCTTGTCGGTATCAACAGTGCCGACCTGAACGACGACGACTTTGTCGCGTAACTGACCAACAGCGGGGCGGCTACGTGCTGCCCCGTTTTTCAAACCGGAAAGGGTCAAGGAAATGTTCAAGCAAGCCAATCCCGTCAAAACTGCCTGGGGGTCACTGCGCAAAGGCTTTGTCGCTGTCGCCTTCTTCAGCCTGTTCCTGAACCTGCTTATGCTGGCCGGGCCACTGTACATGCTTCAGGTCTATGACCGCGTTCTGACAAGCCAGAATGCCGACACGCTGATCGCACTCTCCGTGCTGCTGGCGGGTGTATTCGTCGTGATTGCCTGCCTTGATCTGATGCGGATGCGCATTCTGGGACGTTTGGCGGCCCGTTTTGAATTAAGCGTTGGCGCACCGGTTCTGAACGCAGCCATGCGTCGTCGGGTTCAGGGCGAAACCTCCAGTGGGGAAAACCTGGTCGAAGACGTCAACGGATTTCGTGAGTTTATTTCGGGCACCACCTTAACGGCCTTTTTCGATGCTCCATGGATCCCGATCTACTTGATGGTCCTGTACGTCTTGCATCCGCTTCTGGGCCTGCTGGGTCTGGTCGGAGCAGTTACTCTGACAATCATGGCGCTGATCAACAACGCCCGTGCGCGTGGTCCGATGGAGCAAGCCTCGCAGGCCCGAGGTCGTTCGGACGCTCTGTTCGACACAAGCGACCGGAATGCTGAACTGGTTCATGCGCTGGGAATGAAGGGCGATTTGGTTCGTCGCTGGACTGCTTTGCAATCGGACGCACACCGTTACAAAACACGCGCAGCGGATCGTGTGGCAAGCTTTTCGGTGGTTTCCAAGACCGTTCGGATGGGTCTGCAATCGGCCATTTTGGGTTTGGGTGCTGCGTTGGCTATTTCGGGCGAGTCGACCGCAGGTGTCATGATCGCCGCAACTATTGTTCTGGCCCGAGCGCTGTCGCCCATAGACCAACCGATCGGCCAATGGCGCACCTTCCTGGCTGCGCGCGGGTCGTATTCCAAGCTTAAGCAGTTGACCGAAGATTACGCGGATGCGCCGCTGAACCTGAACCTGCCCCGAGCCTTCAAGACCCTAGACGTCAAGATCGCGCAGGCTGGCCCGCCGCGTGCTATCAATGCCAACATCCGCAGTATCGATTTCAGCCTTAAAGCCGGGGATGTCCTGGCCATTATCGGCCACAGCGGATCTGGCAAAACCACCTTGGGTAAAATGCTTGCCGGTATCTGGTTTCCTCAACGCGGAGAGGTCTTGCTGGATGGAAGCCCGATGTCGAAATGGAACGGCGAGGATTTGGGCAAACAGATCGGTTACTTGCCGCAGGATGTTGAGCTGTTCGACGGGACCATCCGTGAAAATATCGGGCGTTTTTCCACCGCGATAGACGACGCCGAAGTGCTGCGCGCGGCGCGCGAGGCCGGGGTCCACGAGATGATCAGCAGCTTGCCGGAAGGTTATGAAACACGCATCGGTCAAGGGTTTTTCCTGTCAGGCGGGCAACGTCAGCGTCTTGCTCTGGCCCGCGCCTTATACGGTGATCCGTTCGTTCTTGTGCTGGATGAGCCCAACTCGGACCTTGATGCCGATGGCGAGCAGGCTCTGCGCGATGCGCTGTTGGCGGCTCAAGCGCGTGGTGCAATCGCGATCGTCATGACCCACCGTCCGGCGACATTGCAGGCGGCAAATAAGGTCATGGTGCTGCGCAATGGGAACCAGACCCAATTTGGTGAAAAAGACGATGTCATGAAGGTCAACCGCCGAAACGTTTTGAACACCCCGACGCAATCGAGCGTGGTTAAGCCGGTTGCCCACCCATCAAGTGAAACTCAGATCAGCGGAGCAGCCCAATGACCGACCTGGTGAAGTATTCCAAATCCAACACCGCCGTGTCCTTTCACGAGGCACAGCTGAAAAAGATCAATGAAACCTCGGCGGGCATCGGGCGCTATGTTCTTTTCGGCCTGTTCACTCTGGCGGTTTTCGTAGGCGGCAGCGCCTATTGGGCGGTCGTGTCCAAGCTGGATGGCGCTGTGGTTGCCCCTGCCTCATTCGTGGTCGAGGGCGATCGCAAAACGGTCGAGCATCTGGACGGCGGCATCATCCGCTCGATCCTTGTGGCAGACGGAGAATTCGTGCGGCAAGGCCAACCTTTGGTTCAGTTAGACAGCACCGAGATCGACGTTGAACTGAGCATGCAAGGTAGCCAGTTGGGTGAGCTGTCTGTTCGCCGCGCGCGCCTACTGGCGCAAATGAGCGGGCAGGAGCAATTCGACGAAGCCACTGCGATGTCAGCTTATCGGGATGGTATGGATCGCTTGCACTGGGTCTCGCCTTACCTGACACAAAAACAATTATTCGACGCCGAAGCGCGCGCAAGGCGGACCGAGGCGCAGATCAATGCTCAGCGTATCTCGGCTCTGCGTAACCAGGTTGCTGGGCTTGAGGAACAACGTCGCAGTACAAAAAATCAGATCGACATTACCAATGTCGAGTTGGCGAACCTGCAAAAGCTATTGGACAAGGGTTTGGTCGCGGTCACGCGCGTCAGCGCACGCCAGATCGAGCTTGAGCGTCTAAACGGCGCAGATGCATCGTTGCGCACTCAGATTGCGCAGGCCGAAGACCAAATGCAGGAACTGGAATTGTCCCTGCTGAGTCAAAAGAAGCTGCGTGATGAGGTGATCGCCGGAGAGCTGGCTGTGGTTGAGGCGCAGCTTGATCTGGTTCGGCCTCAGTTCGCGGGAACGCTGGCGCGGATGCAACGTACTCAAGTTCTAGCCCCAACCAGTGGTCGGGTCGTAAACCTTGCGGTGTCCACCAATGGCGGCGTAATCCGTCCGGGTGAACCCATCATGGACATCGTTCCGGCGGATCAGAACCTGATCGTAGAAGCACGGATAAAAACGGGTGATATCGACAAGCTCTATATCGGTCAGACCACTCGTATCCGTCTGTCCGCCTTTGCCCAAGCCGATGTGCCTGAGGCCAGTGGCGAGATCTTTGATATCTCGGCTGACGCGCTGGAAGACGACCGCACTGGCGAAGCATACTACAAGGCACGCGTCAAACTCGACGCCCGGCAGCCCATCGCTGTAACGGCGCTGGACCTCGTGCCGGGAATGCCCGCCGATCTGTTTGTGAACACAGGCGAACGAGCAGTGTTCGCCTATCTGGCTCAACCTATCAGTGACCGTCTTGCTAAGACATTTATCGAGTAAGCCAGATCGCCCGCGCCTAATTTTTGGGCGCGGGCAACTCAATTGACCGGAATTTCGACAGAATGGATTTACATCCCACAAAGCGGGATTTTACCGTTTCAGGGGATGATACAACGAATTGACTTAAGCCCGAGATGAAACGCCCGCTGCCTATACTGGTGTTTTCTGATTTGGATGGGACGTTACTGGACCACAACAACTATAGTTGGTCCGCCGCCAAGCCGGGATTGAAACGCCTTGCTGAGATAGGCACCGGTGTGGTTCTTGCCAGCAGTAAAACAGCGCAGGAAATCATCCCCCTACGGGACGATATGGGACAGGCAGATATGCCTGCGATTGTGGAAAACGGCGCTGGAATACTTTGGCCGGGCGATGCCGATGAGGGTGAAGATGACTATCCACGCTTGCGCGCCTTGCTGAAAAAGCTGCCTCAGGGATTTGTCGGCTTCGGCGACATGACGATCGATGAGGTTGCGCAGAAAACCGGGTTGAGCTCCCAGCAAGCAAACTTGGCGCGTCAACGAAAGTTTAGCGAGCCCGGAGTTTGGACCGGTTCTGATGTATACCTCGCAGAATTTCTAGAGGCGGCTCGCGCTCATGGGCTTTACGCACGAAAAGGCGGGCGGTTTCTGACTTTTTCCTTTGGTCAGACCAAAGCGGATGCGATGCGTGAAGTCGTGCGGCATTTGCATCCTGTCCGCACGATTGCGCTGGGTGATGCGCCCAATGATATCGAGATGATACAGGCCGCAGATCAGGGCGTCGTGGTCGCCAATCCGCACGGCCCCAACATACCACCTTTCCCTGCGCCGGTAGAAGCGCGGGTTCTCAGAACACAACAGAGTGGACCGCAAGGGTGGTCGGATGCGATCCTGACCCTGACGGCGGACCTTCGATAAGAACGGGGCATTTCATATGGCAGATTTCCATCAGAACGGAAACATCACGACGCTGCATAATTTGCGCAGCCGACCGGCCGGGCATCTGACGCATGAGATCTCGGTTTTTGCCGAGACCCGAAAAATCACTCTCATTCTGCCTTGCCTTTATTCCGAACTGGAAGGCCATGCGCTGACCGGAATTCTAAATGAGCTGGCACAGGTGCCTTACCTCCACCGGATCATCATCGGGCTGGATCAAGCGGATGAGGATCAGTACCGCCGTGCCCGAACCTTCTTTGCCGATCTGCCGCAAAACCATGCGGTCATCTGGAATGACAGCCCCCGCCTGACCGCGCTGGAATCCCATCTGCGTGAAATGGGTCTGGCCCCGCAAGAGCCGGGCAAAGGCAAAAACGTATGGTCCTGCATCGGTTATCTTCTGGCCTGCGCCGACAGTTCGGTGATGGCGATCCATGATTGTGATATCGTCACCTATAACCGCGAGATGTTGGACCGGCTGGTCTATCCGGTGGTCAACCCGACTTTTCCCTTTCAGATGGCCAAGGGGTTCTATCCCCGCGTCGGCAACGGCAAGCTGAACGGCCGCGTCACGCGCCTGTTGGTAAGTCCGCTGCTGATTGCGCTGAAAAAGGTCATTGGCGACCGGGATTACCTCGATTACCTGCGCAGTTTCCGTTATCCGCTGTCGGGCGAATTCGCCATCCGCACCCCTACCCTGCCCGACTTGCGTATCCCCTCGGATTGGGGGCTTGAGATCGGCGTGTTGTCCGAGGCGTGGCGTAATCTGGCTCCGAAATCCGTCTGCCAAGTCGAAATTGCCGATAACTATGACCACAAGCATCAGGACTTATCACCCGAGGACGCAAATCGGGGGTTGTCGCGTATGTCCACGGATATCTGCAAGGCGATCTTCCGCAAATTGGCCGCTGACGGCACGGTGTTCACGCCTAACACCTTCCGCACACTCAAGGCGACCTATTACCGTTCGGCGCTGGATCTGCTCGAGGGTTACTATACTGACGCCAAGATGAACGGGCTGGAACTGGATCGTCACAAGGAAGAGAAATCCATCGAGCTGTTCGCCGAGAACATCATCCGTGCCGGGCAAATATTTCTGGACAACCCGCATGAGACACCCTTCATCCCCACGTGGAACCGCGTGCATTCGGCTGATCCAGAGTTTCTGCTACGTCTGAAAGCCGCCGTTTCCGACGATCTGGACGAATTCAGCCCGCGTTCGTGATCCAACGACACTGATATGGGGCCAGTACTATGTCGGGACCGTTGGTGGTAAGGATTTCGCCCGTCAATGCGTCGGTCCAGACCTCTTCGGCGATCATGTTGATCTCGGCGGGGCTGACATGGACCTGCTCGGCCGAGACATTGTGCAGCGCAAAGATCGACTGGCTGCGATCCAGACTCTGCCGCCAGATGCCAAAGACGCGATCATCTAGCCGCAGAGTAAACTGCGTGGCGTTAGGGTGAAACGCCGGTTGCTGCGACCGCAGGCGCAGACGTTTGGACAGCTCCGACAACACCAGCGCCTGATTTGACCCCGGATCTGCCAGACGTGCCAACAAATCGGGATAGTGCCAGCGATGCCTGTTGATCGCCCGGTTCATGCCGCGCCGTTCGACCGCCTCGTGATCATTCGGCGTGGCCAACAGGGAATGAATGTAGAAGGCTGGTATCCCCTCTAGCGACATCACGATGGTCTGCGAGCAGATGAAACGCGCCAGATGGTATTGATCGGGGCCGTGAAATGTCTCGGTCATGGCTTCAAAATAACCGCAGTTCAGCTCGTAGGGTTCTTCCCGCCCGTCCGGCAGTGCGCGCATCGAGACCAGCCCTCCGATCCTGCGGACCGTGTCGATCATGCGGTCTTTTTCGTCCGGCGGCAGCAGTCCCTCAGCAGGGCGCATCCCGATACCGTCGTGAGAGGCGGTAAAGTTCAGATACGCGCAACCCAATTGCGCCGGGGGCATGGCGGCCTGCCATTCGCGTAGAAATTGCGCTGTGCCTGATTGCAGCGCGTGCAGGACCAACGGTGGCAGAGGGAAATTGTAAACCGCGTGCGCCTCGTTCCGGTTGCCAAAATAACTAAGGTTCTCGGTCCGGGGTACATTGGTTTCCGTCAACAGAACCAGCGTTTCGGTCGCATAGTCGCACAGCAGTCGCAGCAGCTGCACGATGGCATGGGTTTGAGGCAGGTGAATACAGTTTGTTCCAATTTCCTTCCAAACAAAAGCAACCGCATCAAGGCGCAGAATACGAACGCCTTTGTCGATGTGGAGTCGTATGATCCGCAGCATTTCGATCAGAACTGCGGGATTTGAGAAATCCAGGTCGACCTGATCGTGGGAAAATGTGCACCAGACGTATTTTTCACCTGTGCTGGTCTCGACTTGCCGCAGCAAGGGCGTGGTGCGCGGCCTGACAACTTGCGACAGGTCGTCTTCGGGAGAGGCTTCAAAGAAAAACCGATCATGTGGCGCTTTGCCCTGCAAGTAGTTTGTGAACCAGCTGCCCTGACTGGACACATGGTTCAGGACCAGATCGGACATCAGATGAAAATCAGTGGCGATACGGGTGATATCAGGCCAATCCCCAAGCTGAGTACTGACGCTGTAGTAGTCTGAGACTGCAAAACCGTCATCGGAGGTGAATGGAAAAAACGGCAGGATATGCACACCGTTGACCACCCCACTTAGATGTCGCACCAAAAAGTCGTGCAGCAGGTCAAGGGGCTTGTGGACCTGATCTTCGATCGAGTTGCCATAGGTGATCAAGACGCTGTCTTTTTCCGACCATAACTTGTTCCCCGGCTTGCGACCTTGTCTGCGTCGGTGCGTTTGCGATGGCCAAAATGCCTGTGTAATCTGCTCGGCGAGTGCGACCTGATCGTGATCCGGATAAATCCGGTCGAGCAACTCGCCCAACCGGCGCGAAAAACTGTTGGAGTCACTGGTCAATGGTCGAATACCCTTAGCTTGCTGTGATCAAGGGTTCTTCAGAACGCGCAACCTGTCAAATCTAAGGACGGCGCTGTGCAGGATGTTGAAACAAGTGCTTAAATTTTGGTCAGTTCAGGTTGTGCCCGGTCGTCATGCACCGTACCGCGCCATGAACATGTCGACTGCTTGCGAAGCTATTTCATCAATTTCGTTTTGTGAGAAGCTTGTCTGAATACCAAAGGCCGACAATGTCCAAATCCGCACCTTGCACAATTCCGAGAATTGTTCAGCAGCAAGTTGAACATCGTCAATAAGCAGTTCCCCTTTGTTTACCGCTTTTTGCAGATACTCGGCGATGTGGCCGGTGCCGTGTTTTGGTCCGGCCTCGTAGAATGCTTCGCCCAGTTCTGGGAACCTGTCGCGTTCGGCCACGCAAATGCGAAAAACCTGCTGCGCAAAATCTGAGACCAAGAAGGCCGTCAGTTGTTTGGCCGTGATCATCATGACTTCGCGTGCCGGAAGTGAGTCATCGACCAGGGACACCACATGCTCGGCCATACGTGTGCATTCGGTTTGGGCAACTTCCATGAACAAAAGGCGTTTGTCGGGGAAGTAACTATAAAGTGTTGCCTTCGAGACGCCGGCAACGCGGGCGATGTCATCAACGCTTGCACCTTCGAAACCATCGGCCATGAAGACTTCTCGCGCGCCTTTCAGAACCTGATCGAATTTGCGACCTGTGCGCAGAATGGCTGCGGTTTCAGACATGCTCTCTCCCAACAGTATATGTAGGAGTTTATAAACCGGTCAGTTCAGATACAACGATTCGCACCAAAGCAATTCTGAACGCGCAATCAAATATTGTAATTTCGCCAGTCAGGCTGTCGAATATCGGACCTTGCGATGGAGCTTGCCGCGCGATCAATCTGTGCTAACACTTCCGGCATGGTCGATATCTTTCTGCGCACGCTTCCTTTTTTTGCGATCATCGGCCTTGGATATTGGGCGGGTCGTACCCGGTTCTTCACCGAGGAAGCGACGGCTTATCTGACCAAATTCGTGTTCTATTTTGCCTTGTCGGCCATGTTGTTCCGCTTTGCCGCGACCCTGCCCTTTGCCGAGATCTTCAACCCCAGGCTTGTTATCGGGTATCTAGCGGGAACAGTAGTGGTTTATCTGCTGGCAACGCTTGTCGCCTGGTTCCGAGGGCTGGACGTGCCGACCGCAGCGGTAGAAGCACAGTGCGCAGCCATCGGCAATGTCGGTTTCCTTGGCTTGCCTATGCTGGCCCTTCTTTTCACAGAAGCCGCCATTGGCCCCGTGATGCTGGTTTTGACGGTTGATCTGGTGGTGTTTTCGTCATTGATCGTGATCCTGATCAACGGGGGCAGAGACGGACGGCTCACCCCAGCCACTTTCAAACTGATTGGGTTGGGTCTGGTGAAAAACCCGATGATAGTCTCGATTTCGGCAGGGATGCTTTGGTCCGCGTTTCAGATGCCTGTTCCCGCGCCGCTCAATGATTTTCTCACGATCCTTGGGGGGGCTGCTACGCCCGGCGCTCTGTTCGCTATCGGAGCCTCGCTGGCCAGCAAGTCGGCTGAGCGCGTGCATGTGGCCGGTTGGCTGAGTTTCTGCAAACTTGTCATCCATCCGGCATGTGTGGCCATTGCGCTGCTTTGGATATTTCCCATCGCGCCCTTCCCCGCTGCTGTCGCGATTGCGGCGGCCGCGCTGCCGGTCGCTGGGAACGTCTATATGCTTGCGGCGCATTACAACGTTGCGCCACATCGGGCGTCGGCCGCGATCTTGCTGTCAACTGCGGCCAGCATCCTGACTGTGCCATTGGTGATCGCTTGGGTCGGAACGCCCTGATCTTCACCTTTTTTAAAAATGCCAGCAGTATTGACCACCGCACTTTACGAGCCGTGTTGGGAACGTTAGCCATGGCGCAAACCTAACGTAAGGACAAAAGCCAGATGGAAACCGTTTCGGAAAACACCTGCTTCGGAGGCGTTCAGGGCGTCTACCGCCATGCCTCGACTGCCTGCCAATGTGACATGACCTTTGGCCTGTTTCTGCCGGCCGAGGCCAAGGACGGCCCCGTCCCGGTCCTCTGGTATCTTTCGGGCCTGACCTGCACCCATGAAAACGCCATGACCAAAGCGGGCGCGCAGGCCTGGGCGGCGGAACAGGGCATCGCGGTGGTGTTCCCCGATACCTCGCCCCGTGGTGAAGGCGTGGCTGATCACGAGGACTACGATCTGGGTCAAGGTGCGGGCTTTTACGTGAACGCGACCCAGACCCCCTGGGCACCACATTTCAACATGTGGGATTACGTGGCCGAGGAGCTGCCCGCCCTGCTGGCCGAGAACTTTGCCATCGACATGGATCGTCAGGCCATCACTGGCCATTCGATGGGCGGCCATGGTGCGCTGACGCTGGCAATGAACCTGCCGGGGCGCTATCGCTCGGTCTCGGCCTTTGCGCCGATCTCGAACCCAACGGGGGCCGATTGGGGCCGCAAGCAGCTGAGCGCCTATCTGGGTGAGGATGAGGCCGCATGGGCCAAACATGACGCCTCGCTTATGATGAAGGAAAAGGGCTTTGACGGCCCCGTCCTGATCGACACCGGCGCCAGCGACCAGTTCATCGACCTGCTACGCCCCGAGGCGCTGGCGCAGGCGATTGCGGAGCGTCGCCAACAGGCAACCTATCGTCTGCAGCCGGGCTATGACCATTCGTATTTCTTTGTGTCGACCTTCATGGAAGATCACATCACCTTCCACGCCGAGGCGCTGTACGGGGACTAACGCATGAGCGATTACGATTACGACCTGATTATCATCGGGTCTGGCCCTTCGGGACGGGCTGCTGCGATTCAGGCAGGCAAGCTGCAACGCCGGGTGCTGGTGATCGACCGCAAAGATCGGCTTGGCGGAGTGTCGGTACATACTGGCACCATCCCATCCAAGACCCTGCGCGAAACGGTGCTGAACCTGTCAGGCTGGCGCGAGCGCAGCTTTTACGGCCGCTCGTATCGGGTAAAAGATCAGATCCGGGCCGAAGACCTCAAGGCGAGGTTGCACATGACGTTGGACCACGAAGTTGACGTGCTGGAGCATCAGTTCAACCGCAACCATGTGGAAACGCTGAACGGTCTAGCCAAATTCACCGGTCCACACGAGGTCGAGGTTGCTACCGATGCGGGCGAGACCTCTCGCCTGACTGCCGCCAAATTCCTGATCGCCACGGGCACCAAGACCTATAGGCCCGATTACGTGCCCTTCAACGGCAAGACCGTGGTCGACGGCGACGATTTCCTTGAGATGGCTGAAATCCCTCGCTCCTTGTGCGTGATTGGCGCGGGCGTGATCGGGGTGGAATATGCCACCATGTTCTCGGCACTGGATGTGCGGGTCACGCTGATCGAACCGCGCGACACGTTCTTGGATTTCGTCGACAGCCGGTTGATCCACGATTTCACCCATCAGATCCGCGAAAACGGCGTGGATTTGCGGTTGGGTTCGGCGGTCGAAAAGATCGAAGATGCAGGCGGTCATGTCGAAGTGACGCTTGATAACGGCCGCCATGTGCGGGCCGAGATGCTGCTGTTTGCCGCCGGACGCATGGGCGCGACATCGGCCCTGAACCTGTCGGCGGTAGGTCTTGAGACGGATCACCGCAACCGGATCACGGTAGATCGCAAGACTTATCAAACCGCTGTGCCGCATATATATGCGACGGGCGACGTGATCGGGCACCCCTCGCTGGCGTCAACCTCATTGCAGCAAGGCCGCGTTGCGGCGTGTCACGCGCTGGAGACCCCGACCCTGCCGGAAAGCCCGTGGTACCCCTACGGCATCTACTCCGTCCCCGAAATTTCCACCTGCGGCATGTCCGAGGAAGAATTGCAGGAACGCGGCATCCCCTATGAGGTCGGCGTGGCGCGGTTCCGTGAAACCTCGCGCGGTCATATCATGGGATTGGAACATGGCATGCTGAAGATGCTATTTTCGCTGAAAACCCGCCGGGTTCTGGGGGTTCAGATCGTTGGCGAAGGCGCGACCGAGTTGATCCACATCGCACAGGCTGTGCTGAACCTGAAGGGCACCGTGGACTACTTTGTCCAGAACACGTTCAACTACCCGACGCTGGCCGAGGCCTATAAGATCGCCGGATTAGATGCGTTCAACCGGATGCCGATCCCCGAGGAGTTCAAGGTTAAGAAAAAGCCCGCTGAGAAACAGGCTAAGAAGTCGTGACGACGCTCTATATCGACGGCGACGCCTGCCCGGTGAAAGCAGAGGCAGAGCGGGTCGCCACCCGCCACAAAGTACCTATGGCGCTGGTTTCCAATGGCGGGCTGCGGCCTTCAGCCAACCCGTTGGTGCAGGTCGTGATCGTCTCTGAGGGCGCGGATGAGGCGGATAAATGGATCGCCGAACGCTGTGGGGTTGGGGATGTGGTAGTGACGTCCGACATCCCCTTGGCCGCGAAATGCGTCGAGGCAGGCGCGCGGGTGCTACGCCCAAATGGCGAGGCATTCACGGCGGCCAATATAGGGCAGCAACTGGCGATGCGCGATCTGATGGCTGATCTGCGCGCAGCCAACCCCTTGGGTGCGGGCGGCGGCGGTAAACCCTTTGGCAAGGCTGACCGGTCGCGGTTTCTGGATGCGCTGGAGCGGGAACTGAGGGCGGCGCTGAGGGCGTAACCCTCCCGCCGGTTGTCTGCGCTTCAAAGATGCGCGTCCTCCCGTTGGGCCAGGCAGCGCGTTCCGCGCTGCGGTTTCGCCTTGTAAATTGCGTTGGGGATTGGTTCAGTTGGCGCAATCACAGATTGATTTGACAGGGGCGCAGCATGCCGATTGAAGCGGTGATTTTTGACATCGGGAATGTGCTGATCGAATGGCAACCCGAGCGATATTACGACAAGACCATCGGCGAGGATCGCCGTCGCGCCATGTTTGCCGAAGTGGACCTGCACGGCATGAACGATCTGGTCGATCAGGGGCATCATTTTACCGACACCATCTATGACTGGGCCGAGAAATACCCGGAATGGCGCGATGAGATCCGTATGTGGCATGACAAATGGATCGAACTGGCGGCCCCTGAAATTCCGCACTCGGTCCGGCTGCAGCGGGCGTTGCGGACAAAAGGTGTTCCGGTCTTTGCGCTGACCAATTTCGGGGTGCAGAATTTTGACTATGCCACCACGGTTTATCCGTTTCTGAATGAATTTGACCGGCAGTATGTCTCAGGGCGGATGAAGGCGGTCAAACCTCATGCGCCGATCTATGAAATGGTCGAGGATGATTGCGGGTTATCGCCTGCATCGCTGCTGTTCGCTGATGACCGGCTGGAAAATCTCGAAACAGCACGCGCGCGCGGCTGGCAGACGCATCATTTCGATGGTCCGCAGGGTTGGGCCGACCGGCTGGTGGCTGAAGGATTACTTGACTCGGAAGAGGCGCTCTAGCTCAGGCGGCGACTGCACTGCGGTTTTCGCGGATCGGTAGGTGGACGATGGCGCTGAACGCGCCGATGGCGACGCCGATCCACCACACCATCGTGTAATCTCCGTAAACGTCGTACATGCGCCCGCCCAGCCAGACACCCAGAAAGCTACCAAGCTGATGGCTGAAGAAGATGATGCCATAAAGCGTGCCCATGTAACGCAGCCCATAAAGATGCGCGACCAACCCCGAGGTCAGGGGCACCGTCGCCAGCCACAGCGATCCCATCACCAGCGAAAAGACGATGACCGAGATTGGCGTGATCGGAAAGACGATAAACGCTGCCGCCGCAAGTGTGCGCGCGGTGTAGACCCCTGCCAGCAGGTATTTCTTGGGAAAGTGGTTGCCCGCCCAACCGGCCAGTAAGGTGCCGCCGATATTGGCCAGACCGATCAATGAGATCGAGATGGCCCCCAGTGCGGATGTCGAGGTGATGCCGATGGAATGCAGGACGCCTCCGGGTTGGATGGGACCACACATCTCGGTCACGAAGGCGGGGAAATGGGCGGTGATAAAGCCCAGCTGATAGCCGCAACTAAAAAAGCCCAGAAATATCAGTGCATAAGACGGATCACGAAAGGCGCGGCCGACGATCTGGCCCATGCTCTCTTCCAGTTGCGCGCGTGTGGCGGGTTGCGGCGCGCGCATGAAGGGTAAGGTCAGCACAAGGGCCAGAATCGCCACGGCAAAGACAATGAAGACCTGTTGCCAGGGCAGAAAGCTCAGCATCCACTCGGCAGTGGGCGCGCCCAGCACCTGTCCGAAACTGCCCGCCGCCGTGACGATGGCCAGCGACATCGAACGGTTTTCGTCTGACGAGGCCCTGCCTACGACGGCCAGAACCACGCCAAATCCGGTGCCTGCGATGCCAAACCCCACCAGCCACGCATAGGTCTGATGTTCAAACGGGGTCACGGACCAGGCAGACAAGACCATCCCAGCCGCATAAGTCAGCGCACCCAGTATGATCGCGCGTCTGTCGCCCACTTTTTCGGCAATCGCACCAAAAATCGGTTGGCCGATACCCCAGGCCAGGTTCTGGATGGCAATCGCCATCGAGAAATCGGTACGTAACCAGCCGAACTCCTCGGCAATGGGGATCTGAAACACGCCGAACGAGGCGCGCACGGCAAAGCTGACTGTGATGATGATGCAGCCCACGATCAGGATCGGATTAAAAAGACTCGCAGAGTGGGGCATTCAGACCTCGAATTTCCTTTTGCCAGAACGCTAGAGGTTTTTGGCTATTGGTCAAATCAGCAGATTTGCCGCTTCAGTTAAGGAAATTTGATGCGTCAGGAAAATGCCCGCTTTTCAAGCGGCAACCCGGCGGGTAAGGCTCGGGCCTATGACGGATTTGATTTCGCTGTACGAGGCCCGCGTCGCCGATGGCACTTTGACGCGAGATGACGCGCAAGAGGCTGTGCTGCCCCATTTCGAACGCATCCGCGCGGCCCTGTCCGTGCCGGTCAAGCGGGGGTTTTTCCGCAAGGCCCCGCCCGCGCCGCAGGGGCTTTATCTGTGGGGTGGTGTCGGGCGCGGTAAGTCGATGCTGATGGATATGTTCGTGGACGCGCTGGACGATATCCCGGCGCGGCGGGTGCATTTTCACGCCTTCATGCAGGAAATCCACGCCGGGATGCATAGGGCGCGGCAGGAGGGCGTCGAGGATGCGTTGGCCCCGGTCGCGCAGGAGGTGATCAAATCGGTGCGCCTGCTGGCTTTTGATGAGATGCAGATCACCGATATCACCGATGCGATGATCGTGGGGCGGTTGTTCGACCTGCTGCATGCTGGAGGCGTTGTGGTCGTCACCACGTCGAACCGGCACCCGGATGAACTATATAAGGACGGCTTGAACCGGCAGCTGTTTCTGCCTTTCATCGCGCATATCAAAGAGCAGTTGCAGGTGTGGGAGCTGGTCTCGCCCACCGATTATCGCCAGAACCGGCTGGAGGGCGTTCCGGTCTATTTCACACCGATTGGCCCCGAGGCGCGGCAGAACGTGCGCAGCGTGTGGAATGACCTGTCGGGTGGGACGGCGGAACCGCTTGTGCTGCAGGTCAAAGGGCGTGCGGTTGAGTTACCGGCCTTCCGCAACGGCGTGGCGCGGGCTTCGTTTTATGATCTGTGCGGGCGGATGCTGGGTCCAGCGGATTATCTGGCCATTGCCGAAGAGTTGAAGGTGTTGGTGCTGGAGGATATCCCCCGCCTGTCGCGCAACAATTTCAACGAGGCCAAGCGGTTTGTGACGTTGATCGACGCGCTGTACGAGGCAAAGGTCCGGTTGATTTGCTCGGCTGCCGCAGAGCCCGAGATGCTGTATGTCGAAGGAGAAGGGACGTTTGAATTTGAACGCACCGCGTCACGCCTGCGGGAGATGCAAGATCGGGACTGGGGGGGATAGGGGGCTCTGCCCCCGTCGCGCTGCGCGCGCCTCCCCCGAGGTATTTTTAGCCAGATGAAGCTACGCGGATTTGGTTCATCCGTTTTCGCGCAGGATGTGACCGGCCAGATAGAGTGAGCCACAGATCAGGACGCGGGCCTGCGGGTTTTTGGTGGTGATGGCGTTGAGGGCATCAGCGACGCTGTGTGCGGTGGTGGCTGGCAGGTTGACTTTGGCAGCAGCGGATGCGGTGTCTTCCGCGCTGAGTGTTGCGGCCTCACCGGGGATGGACACGGCGGTCAGGCTTTGGGCCTGTTGGGCCAGCGGGGCCAGATAGCCGGTGACGTCTTTAGTGTTGAGCATCCCGCAGATCATATGCGTGGGGCGTTGCGGCAGTTTCGCCAGCACATCGGCCAGAGCAATCCCGGCGGCGGCGTTGTGCCCTCCGTCCAACCACAGTTCGGCCTGGGCGGCGGCCTCGACCAGCGGACCTGTTTTCAGGCGCTGCATTCGTGCGGGCCATTCGGCACGGGTCACGGCAGCCTCATAGGCGTCATCGCCCATATTCAGGTGGCGCAGAACTGCGACTGCAGCGCCTGCATTCTGATTCTGGTGTGCGCCCAACAGGTTCGGCAGCGGCAAGTCGCGCAACCCGGTTTCGTCCTGATAGATCAGGCGTCCGTTTTCCTCATGGACATGCCAGTGTTGGCCTTGGATCAGCAGCGGAGCGCCCAGACGAGCGGCGGTGTACTCGATAACCTCGAGCGCCTCATCCTGCTGCGGCCCGACGATACAGGGCACGCCGGGTTTGATGATGCCTGCCTTTTCTGCGGCAATCTTGCCAAGCGTGTTGCCAAGGAACTGTTCGTGGTCAATGGACACGGGCGTGATCACCGTCACAGCGGGCTCATGTATCACGTTGGTGGCGTCCAGACGGCCACCCAAGCCCACCTCGAGCAAAGTGTAGTCCGCTTGCGTTCTGGCAAAAGCCAGCAGGGCGGCGCAGGTCGTGATTTCGAAATAGGTGATGTTTTCGCCATTATTCGAGGCGTAGCATTCGTCCAGTACCTCGGTCAGAGCGGGTTCCGAAATCAACTGTCCGGCAAGACGGATGCGTTCATGAAAACGAGCCAAATGCGGTGAGGTATAGGCATGAGCCGATAGCCCTGCCCCTTCAAGACCGGCTCGGATCATGGCCTGTGTCGAGCCCTTGCCATTGGTGCCCGCGACATGGATCACCGGTGGCAGTTTGGTCTGCGGATTGTCCAGTGCGGCCAGCAAACGCCAGACGCGGTCCAAGGTCAGGTCAATGATCTTGGGGTGCAGCGCCATCATCCGGTCAAGGATGACGTCAGAAGAGGAGGATATCATTTTTCAGCCGAGGGTGCGGCCGCTTCGGCCTCTTGGGGTGTGGGTGCAGGCAGATCGCCTTTGACCGCGGGCGGCTGGTTCATCAGCATACGGGTGATGGTGATCAGTTCGTCGCGCATTTCGGTCCGTTTGGTCACACGGTCCAGCATTCCGTGATCCAGAAGGTATTCGGCCCGCTGGAACCCTTCGGGCAGTTTTTCACGAATAGTCTGCTCGATCACGCGGGGGCCGGCGAAACAGATCAGTGCGTTGGGCTCGGAAATATGTACGTCGCCCAGCATCGCATAAGACGCGGTCACACCCCCGGTAGTCGGGTGGGTAAGGACGACGATATAAGGTAGGTTCGCTTCCTTTAGCATCTCAACCGCGACCGTGGTGCGGGGCATCTGCATCAGGCTCAGGATGCCTTCCTGCATCCGCGCTCCACCGGCTGCAGAAAACAGGATCAGCGGGCGTTTCAGCTTTACCGCCTCTTGCGCGGCAGCGATGATGGCATTGCCTACGTACATGCCCATCGAACCGCCCATGAACGAGAAGTCCTGAGCAGCGGCAATGATCGGGGTGCGGCCAATTTCGCCAGCGGCGACCAGCATCGCCTCTTTTTCGCCGGTCTTTTTCTGCGCTGCCTTCATGCGATCGGGGTATTTTTTCTGATCGCGGAACTGCAGCGGATCATCCTTGGGGGCAGGTACGTCGACTTCGGTGAAAATGCCGCCATCAAAGAGATGCGCAAAGCGATCGCGCGGGGTGATTGCCATGTGATGGTCGCACTGGGTGCAGACATTCTGGTTTTCTGCCAATTCGCGGTGAAACAACATGGTTCCGCATTCGTCGCACTTGTGCCAGAGATTTTCTGGCACTTCCCGGCGAGAGAAAATCGAGTTGATCCGGGGGCGGACGTAGTTTGTGATCCAGTTCATATCGGAACCTTGCTGATGCGGCTTTGACGTCAAATAAGACGCTACGGAAAGAAATGCAATCAACGCCTGAGTGCAAGTCGCGCAGCGAGCCATCCGACAATCATCACAGCGAAATCGACAAGTAGCCACTGCCGCAGAACATCGGTGTCCGACATGTCGTATGGCAGCACGTAAAGCGCAAGACTGCTGAGGCTATCAGGCAGCGAGATAAACAATAACGCAATGATGTTATTAAAGAAGTGTAGCGCGATAGCGGGCCCCAATGTGCCTGCTCGGGCCGTTAGGTCCGCAGCCAAAACGCCAAACATGCAGGACCACAGCGCAATAAGACCAGCATTGGAACCGGCGGTTCCGGGTGCGTAGTGACCAGCTGCAAATAAAATGGACGGCACACCGATCCAAATAAGTGGCGACCTGAATCGCGCCGCCAAAGACTGTTGTATATAGCCGCGGAACAGGATCTCTTCGGCGCTTGTTTGAATCAGGACAGCTGCAAGCGACAAAGGTAAAAACATCAGCCATGTCGCAAGTGGTGTATTGGAGATCAACTCGGTGCCCATGTCGTAAGGTGGCAAAACGGCAACGACCGCTCCAAGCAAGAGCAATGTCCTGAAAACGCGCCAGAATTGGACAAGGGTTTCCGGAAACGGGCCCAAGACCGATCGCAAGTTTCTGTGGTGTACTTGCCGTACGGCCAATCTTACTCCGACAGTCACGAATGCAAAGCTGGCCAGCAACACAAGCAGCGCGAATGGTGTCGATCCGGTCAAAAGCCCAGCGGCCCAAGCGGAGGATCCCACCCAAGCCGCGAAAGCGAAAATCGCAAGGTTCAATGCGATAACGACCGCCACGATCAATCCTAGACCCGCAAAAAGCCTCCACAATTCAGGGTTTGATCTGGCCTGGGCCACCAACACTTCATGGGCCGAATAAGTCGGACGTGTTCGCTTGCCCATGTTCAAGTTTCCGGACCTGCAGCGTCGGTGCCTTCAAAGAAAATGGTCGAGTCCTTTTCGTTTACACGGACGGCGAGTGATGTCAGGTATCCGGCCACTGTTTGCAACAGCTGCGTTGCGACTTTTGCGTCGCTATCAACAACAGCGCGTAGCTCCTCGGCTCCTATCCGTAAAAAAGAACAATCGCTAACAGCCACGAGGTCCAATTGGCGCGGATCGCCTGTGATGACGGACAGATCCCCAATCAGTCGACCAGGTTCGACATCTGAGATCGGCCGCGCTTCTCCGCCTTCTTCAGGCCATTCCAGCCTTGCTTGACCAGAAATACACAAATAGGCGGCATCTGGAGCCTGTCCGCGTGAAAAGATCACCTGACCGGCGGTTGCGTCATACCATTGGGCAGAAAAGGCCAGCAGTCTTTGGTTGCGGCCATCGACGCCCGAAAACAGCTCGGTCGAGGAAATGATCTTGAGTTTGCGGCTCAAATCGGCCGTGGCATCTGGCTCGTCTTCAACGCGAGCTTTAGATACGCCATCAATCCGACCGTCCTTGATTTCCACAAAAAGGTCATAGGCTTCGGGATGGTCAAACCGGTTTTCCATGAAAATCATGATTGAGTCGGGCAGCAATTCACGCAGCTTAAGACGTGTACGCAAACGGCTTTCCGAATCGTGGCTTGCCAACGCTGTGTCCAGAATCAGAACGTCGGGCCGCTTGATCCCTGCACGGGAAAAGGCCGCACGTTCCTGGAATACTGTCGGGAGATTGTTCCCGCCCAGACCCGATGGCAGGTCATAGATGATGGCCGCTGCGCGGCGGCGCAGACCCGCTTCGTTCATCGCTTCGGCGACTACATCTTCGATGTCTTCGGCGTGGGCACCCGCAGTAAGAGAAATCCGTCCGAACAGTGCGTTTTCCATAACGGTCATGCGGTCGATATAGGTGTCTGGGGCGACAGGAATGAACATGCCATTCATTGAGGCGCGCAACCTTTCGGCCTGACCGCTGCGGATGGAAAGAATCTTTTCCTTATATTCATCGGGAAAGTCGGGGCCAATTTGCTCGGCAGTCAACAAAAACGGAACGGTTAGCAGCAATGCACGCTCACGTTCGTTGATGGCATCGTCGCCCTTGGCCTTACGGCGATCTTCGATGTCCAGCAGACGGTAGTACATGTCCTTTGTCATGCCCAGCCGCAGAAACAGAGGGTGATCTGTTCCATCGCGCCCGAAAGTCTGGTTCAGCGTGTGCAGAACGGCCCGGGCTATAGCCATTGCTTCGTCATCCAGATCATGTGCCCGCAGCATTGCCAGAAACCGCCCGTCACCGGCCAGAATGTCCGGAGAAATATCGCGGGACGGGGCTGCATACAGCAAGTTGCCGCCCAACGGCACAGCCGGGTTAAACCGGTCGGGATCGAACCGGTACACATATCGGTCCAGGTTCTTTTCGCGCAGCCGCTGCGCGACGCTCTCGCGAAGCGCTACAACGTCGCGCGCCAGCGCCGGATGTTGCGCTGGATCAAACTGTGTACGCAAAGTGCGGCGGAACATGAACTCGTCGATCCCCATCGCTTCGACCAGCTCGAACCACCAGTCGCGAATCTGGTCAGCGTTTTCCAGCCCCGCAAGGCCCGGATCAATCCATTCCGCGGAAAGTGAGTCGGTTGGGTTCCCGGATCGCTCGGCTTCTATCTTCCACCGTGTTGGGGTATTCGCTTCATCATCTGATTGTTGCGGATGGGTGCGCAGCGGCATCAAGAGGTTGTCGCCCAATGTCCCGTCAAACAAGTACGGGCGTGAATAGGCGTATCCGATACGGGCGGCAATGACGGCTTGATGCAGGCTCGCAAGGTTATGGCCTGCGATCTTGATATCGCCCTGAACTGGTAACAACTCGCGTGTCAGCACCTGTGCCAGAGCACTTCGTTCTGCTGCGCTCGACGACTTGATGGCGACCCGAGCGCCACTTGGTATCGTCAGGTCGATGTCTTCGAGGATCGTTTTGCCGTCATCGTCGCGGACAGTCACATTGTGCAACTCGATGTCGCCTGTAAGGCGCGGGATCGTTTCAGGCTCACCTACGAACAGCTCTTCCGGGATCATGTTGTCCGGCGCAAAACGCTCGGTAACGATTTCCCAGCGCAATGACATGTCCTGAACTTGATTGTAGTAGGTCAGAAGATCCTTCCAAGGGCCACTCAGATCTTTATACGCGCCCAGAGCCGCAACAAGCGCGCCGACCGTGACCTCTCCGGTGATCGCAAGATAACCGCCGACCGAATAAAACAGAAAGGGCGTCATCTGAGTGATCAGATTGTTGAGGAACTTCATGAAGAACTTTTTGTTGTAAATCTTGAAGCGGATCTCGAACAAAGTCCCAAGTCGGTAACTGAACTGCGCCAGGCGATAACGCCATCCACCGTTCGCGCGCAGATCACTGATGCCAGCTGCACTTTCGCCAATCTCCGAGCTCAGCTGTCGCACCTGCTGAATACGATCCTTGTTCAACAGGTTAATCTGGCGCTGCAGTTTTGGGATCAGCCACGCCTGCAATGGGATCAGGGCGATACTGGCAAGGCCGAACCACACACTTTGCATGAACAAAAAGGTCACGATGGTCATCATCTGGCCGAATTGGAACACTGGTTGTGCGATGGCGTCACCCATTAGCCCGCCCATCGGTTCGGCCTCAGACGTGATCATCGACACCAACTCACCCTGACTGGTGGTGGCAAAGTACGATTTGGGGAACCGCATGGTGCGGTGGATCAAGGTGAATCGCAGACGCCGCAGCATCCGCTCGGCCAGCACGCCCTTCATCGTGTTGATGCGCATCTTCATCAACCCGCTGGCGATGACCGTGGCCAGAAATGCCACACACAAGATCAGCAGGTACTGAACTTGTGTGACCGTTATTCCGAACACTGTGACGGTATCTGCCGGCGCGCCAATCGCGTCATTTATGATCTGTTTCGGCAACTCCAATGAGGCGTAGAGAAAAGGAAAAGACAAGACGGTGAGCACCAACAGAATTAGCTGCTGTTTCTTGGAATATTTCCAAATGAATGAAAAAAGAGTGGGTTCCATGCCCCGGCCCTGCCTCACGGTTTTGGTACGTAGTATTCGGATGATCCACGGCAATCAGGTGCCGGACGGTACGCATTGGCCCGACCGATTGCAAGAACGGTGGATCGCCTATCAGACAACAAACTGCCTGCCCACTAGAAAGCGTTAGCTAAAAATCAAAATTTAATCCCCGCTACACCGTTTGCGCCTTATCTTTGACCCGGTCTTTGATTAAAGAAAGGCAATTTCAGGCGATGGGACCATGGGCAAACTTCTGGATCGCTATATTCACCAACGGGTTCTTGCCCGTTGGCGCCAAGCTGCGCAGGATGCGTCGGCTACAAAAACGCTGCAGTTGAGAAAACAACGTGATGAAGCCCGCAAACTGCGCTCTCATCTGGACAGTTTGATTTCTCAAGCTGACAGTAGGTTAAGGTGGCCGTCGGTCGGGTCCGAGCAGTTTCCCAAACCTCTTGGAACGGATTGGTCTTGGCGTCCGGATTTGTGGCGTCGGCCCCTGCCCCGCCGAGGCGTCGCGTCGGTCCCGCGCAAAGCAGAGTTGGACGGTCAGGTGACATTGTTCCATGACTGCGCCCTGTGTGAGATAGCCGCGCGACAAATTAGAAATGCCACGGATAAAGACCTCGCTCCATTCGGCCTAAGCACAGAGGTATTTGCGTTCAGCGGGTCGTTCCTATCGGTATCAGTGGAACTTCCATCTGAAGCGACCTGGAATCTGACCAAAGAGCATCTTTTCCGGGTCGATCTCGGTTTGCAGGCGGAACGCGAGATAAGCGCCATGGCCCGGCTTAACATACAGCACGGACCGAACACAGATCAGGTGCTGCGCGGGTTAGAGCGATGTGATATGTCCCACGCGATCGATTTTGACCTGGCGCATCTGCCTTTGAATGAACAGCGGATTCAGAAGGTCTGGTTGGACGTGATTTTTGACCGTCCTTCTATGAACAGCGTTGTGCTGCACGATCTGACTTTCTGCCGACACCACCGAGCCGATTTGTGAGGCCCCGTCAATGAAACAGCTTTCTCTCACGCCTCTATTTCTTGAAAACGGCATTTGGCAAGCTCATCTGACCGCAGACGAAGAACCTTGCGTCAAGGTCAGATACCGTGATCAGGAAATCGTGGACACCGAACTGACAGAGATGGATGACGGATGGCGTTTAACTGTGCCGGTCCCCAATTCAGCTTTATCGGATGGGGTGCACACATTTTTAGTTGTCGATGAAGCGACCTCGGAAAAGCTAGGCGATTTCTCGATCATTGCAGGCTCACCGGTTGAAAATGATCTGCGGGTCGAGGTTGAGCTGTTGCGTGCCGAGTTGGATATGTTGAAGCAAGCGTTCCGCAGGTCACACAGCGCTTCGGACTAACCTTCTGCGAATACGTTCCCTCTTTTTTCTATCTTAAAAACCAATTTCATGCATCACTGGTTCCATTTTTTAGACTCAGGATGTTTACATGGATCGCACCAGCATAATCAAAGTCATCGCGTTGATGGTGACTGGGTTTGGCATCGGAATAGATTTTACCGGTGCATTGATCCTGGTACCGGCGATCGAAAACAGCTTTGACGCGGATATCACCAGTACTCAATGGGTTTTGAACATCTATGCTCTGTTCTTTGCGATGACGATGGTCGCCGGAGGACGGATGGGAGATATGTTTGGCCATCGTCGTATGATGCTGAACGGCCTTATTATTTTTCTGTTCGCGTCCCTTATGTGCTTTTTTGCGCCCAGTTTGGATTTTCTGATCGTGTCTCGGGCGTTACAGGGCATCGGTGCGGGCTGTGTCTGGCCGTGTACATTGGCCTTTGGTGCGACCAAAATATCGAAGCCTGAACATCGCGCGATAATTATGGGGATGATCCTCGCTGGCGTCACGACCGGGAACGTCATCGGACCGCTGATCAGTGGCGCGGCGGTCAGTTTTGGTGACTGGCGTTTGTTTTTCCTGGCTAACGTGGTGTTCTCAACCATTTCAATGGTCACCGCGCTGGTGCTGATGGAGCGGGAAACCCAACACAAACAGGGCGAACATTTGGATTTTGCCGGGATGGCCGTTTTGTCTTTTGCCGTTTTGCTTTTACTTTACGGGCTGGACGTTGGTGCGGATTGGGGATGGGTGTCGCCGCCGCTTCTGATGCTGTTCTTCGTTAGCGCTGCTTTGTTCGTTGCCTTTCCAAAGGTCGAAAAGCGCGTGAAAGAACCGTTGCTGTTGCCTCAAATGATGCAAAATCGCGAGTTTCGGATCACGTTGGGCCTGAATATGTTCAATGTGTCGGCGGTTTTTGTAGGGTTACTTTATTTCCCTCAATACATGCAAAAGGTTCTGGGCTGGTCCGTCTTTCACTCGGCGCTGGGATTGGCGCCCCTCACCATATTGCTGGCAGTCGGATCTATTGTATCCGGTACTCTGTACAACGACTTCGGTCCCAAACGCCTGTTGTTATGGGGGTATCTGTTCGCCACGTTTGGAGCAATCAGCATCGTGGTGATGCCAACTGGGCTTGGATACTTCCAGATATTGCCAGGCATGGCCATGATCGGGCTTGGTGCAACATTAACGGTCGGGCCTTCGGGTACAGCCGCCGTGAGCGCAGTCAAGCCTGAACGCGCCGGACTTGTAGGCGGGTTGAGCTTTATGGCCCATCTCGTGTACGGGGCGATCTCGGTCGCGATAGCCACGGCCATTATGTACGTCACCAGCTTGTCCAGCCTTGCCAGACAGCTTGGTGCGGACGGGATTCAGATGTCTGAGACCGATCAGAGGGCCATAAACGGCGGCACGCTCACCACGGACTCTGCAAAAGCTGTCATGGCTAAACTCAGCTCGGCCGAAGCTGAAAAGGTTAAAGCCGCGATCGCTTCGGCGTTTGATGCTGGAATGAATATGGCCTTTGTTTTTGCCGCCCTCTCCGTTTCGGTCGGAGTAATCCTTGCCCTACGGTTGAACGAAGAAAAATTACGAAAGATCGAGGAGTAGAAAAGGGCCGCCTTTTGAGCGGCCCTTTCTTGTTATTGGGATGGGCCGTTCGGGTTGAAGGCCGACAAACCCTTAAGGATATCAATTGCGTAGGCCAACTGATAATCCTCTTCGCGCAACTCCGCTGTTGCTTCGGCTTTCGCGCGATCTTCCTCGATTTGCCGGATTTCATCTTCGCTGAGGCTGTCATTGTTCAGGCTGCCACGCAGGTCAGCTTCGGAGCGTGAGGGACGGTTGTCTTCCTCTTCTTCGGTCGCCGGCGCGGGGCGTGGCTGTTCCACGATGATATCCGGGCTGACTCCAAGTGCCTGAATCGAACGTCCTGATGGAGTGTAGTAGCGCGACGTGGTCAGACGCATCGCCCCATCCCCACGCAACGGCATGACCGTTTGGACCGAGCCTTTGCCAAAGCTCTTGGTGCCGACAACGATAGCGCGGCGGTGATCCTGCAGTGCGCCGGCCACAATCTCGGAGGCCGAGGCAGAACCGCCGTTGATCAGAACCACGATCGGCTTGCCCTCAGCCAGATCGCCAGCGGTAGCGTTGAACCGTTCGCCCTCGCCCGGATCGCGACCACGGGTCGAGACGATTTCGCCTTCGTTCAGGAAGGCGTCCGAAACCTTGATGGCTTGTGTCAGCAACCCGCCAGGGTTGTTTCGAAGGTCCAGTACGACGCCGTTAACTTTGTCGATTCCACCGATTTCTTTGATCTGTTCGTCCAGACCGGTCTGCAGGTTCGGGAAGGTCTGATCGTTAAATGTGGTCACTCGCAATACAACGCTGGTGCCCTCAGTCCGCGCGCGTACGGCGGTCAGTTTGATAGTATCGCGAACAATTGTGACGTCGAATGGTTCCTGCTCGCCTTCGCGCACCACGGTGATCACGATCTCGGACCCAACCGGGCCACGCATCAGATCAACGGCCTTGTCTAGCGTCAGACCCAGAATGCTTTCACCATCGACATGCGTGATGAAATCGCCCGCCTCGATTCCAGCTTCGTCCGCCGGAGTGCCATCTATAGGCGAAACGACTTTCACAAACCCTTCTTCTTGGGTGACTTCAATTCCCAACCCGCCAAATTCGCCTCTGGTCTGCACGCGCATCTGTTCCGCGTCATTCGGGGACAGGTAACTGGAATGCGGGTCCAACGATGTCAGCATCCCGTCAATTGCTGCTTCGATCAAATCTTCCGAGTCGACCTCTTCCACGTACTGTGCGCGAATGCGTTCGAAAATGTCGCCAAACAGATCAAGCTGTTCGTAGACACTGGCCTTGCTTTCGGCCTCTTGCGCCAGCAACGGCCCAGCAATCTGAGTTGTTGCAATTACGCCTGCCAGGGTTCCGGCCAGACCGGCCATCACAAATTTCTTCATACTCGTTTATCCATCCTTGTCGGTCCGAAACCAAGATTCCGGGTCCACGGGGCTATTATCCTGTCTTACCTCTATATAGAGCGTTTCTGACCGGTCAGTTCCAGTGCCATCACCGCTTGTTGACAAAATAGCGCCGATTTCTGGCGTCTCACCCGGCATTAACCCCACCGGAGAGCCTTCGGGGATAACCTGTCCGGTCTCACCGTAAACCTCCTGCAGGCCCGAAAACACAAACAAAAGCCCAGGTTGAGGTTCGAGAATTACCAGATTCCCTAAATCCAGCAGTGGTCCGCGGTATCGGATCGTTGCCGCTGTCGGAGATGTAACAATTGCCCTAGGCCGCGTTGCAAGCACAATACCGGGACGTGTTACGCCCGCAGCATCTGTTTCGTCCGCGTGATGCAGAATGACACCCTGAGTTGGCAGCTGTATCTGCCCTTTCTTACCAGAGACATCCGCGTTTGTGGCTGCAATCTCACCCTCGGAAATCTGAGACAACCCGCTGGCGAACCCGTCCAGAGTTTCGGTGGACGAGATCAGGATCGCTGTGCGGATCGGATCTTCGACAAAGCGGCGGGGCAAGTCGGTACGGTCAGCGATGGCTTCGCTTAAACGGGTGCGCGCGGTTTGTACGCCAGCCAACCCCTCGACCAGTGTCTCGGATGCATTTTGCTGCAGCAAACGTAGTGTTTGTACTTCTTGCAGGTCTCGCGCAAGCGACTGCGCGCGGGCGTTCAAGCTGGGTGTGACCTCTGACAGCATCATCCCCGCGCGCGCCGACCCGAGCGGGCCGGACGGGTGCAGCATCAAAACAGGCGGGCTTGTAGTTTCTATGGTTTGTAAAATACCAAGCAGCTGCGCGACGTCCTTTTCGCGCGCCCGCAGCTCGGCGGACAGTTGCGCTTCACGTGTTGCCGCTTGTCGAAGCCCGTCGCGCATGGCCGTCAATCCAGCCTCATAGGCCTGAATGGTTGCTGTCAGGGCGCGAACCCTGTCACGGGCGCTGTCTGCCTCGGTTAGGGTGATTGACGCTTGCTCCAGTTGCCGGGCTGCATTCAACGCCGCCGTAGCAGGATCTGTCTGCGCGTAAACGGGTGATCCAAGAATGACAAAAGCAAGAGCCGCACGTAGCCTCATGACAGCAGGCTCTGCCCAGTCATTTCCGGCGGTTGGTCCAACCCCATCAGGTTTAGCAAAGTGGGGGCCAAATCGGACAGGCGTCCGTCGCGCAAAGCCGCGCCCTCAGGACCACCAACCAGGGCCACGGGCACCGGATTCAGCGTATGCGCCGTGTGCGGTCCGCCGGTTTCGGGGTCGAACATCATTTCACAGTTGCCGTGGTCGGCGGTCACGATCATCGCACCCCCTGCCTTGTTCAGCGCCTCGATCACCTGCGCCAGCCCCTGATCCACCGCCTCACACGCCTTGATCGCCGCCTGCAGATCGCCGGTATGGCCGACCATATCCGGGTTGGCATAGTTGGTGACGATCAGGTCATACCCGGCCTCAATCGCCTCAACAAATTTCGCTGTCACCTCGGCCGATGACATCTCGGGCTGCAAATCATAAGTAGCGACTTTGGGCGATTTGGGCATGAAGCGGTCCTCGTCCACTTCAGGGGTTTCTTTGCCGCCGTTCAGGAAGAAGGTGACATGGGGGTATTTCTCGGTCTCGGCCAAACGGAACTGACGCAGACCTTGTTTGGCCACCCATTCACCGAGGGTGTTCACAATGTCTCGCTTGGGGAATACAGTGGTCATATAGGCGTTGTGGCCGTCTGAATATTCCACCATTCCCAGCAAAGCCGACAGATGCGGACGCGGCCCGGTGTCGAAATCGGCAAAACCCGGCTCGCCAATCGCGCGCAGGATTTCGCGGGCGCGGTCGGCGCGGAAGTTCAGGCAGAAGAACCCGTCGCCATCGTTCACCCTGTCGAACCCCTCCAGCACCGTTGGCACGATGAATTCATCGGTTTCCGACTGATTGTAGGCGTGGTCGATGGCCCCATGCGCCGTGCTCGCCGCCCGCCCCTGCCCGTTGATCATGGCAGCATAGGCTTCGCTGACACGCTCCCACCGATTGTCGCGGTCCATCGCAAAATAGCGCCCGCTGACGGTGACGATGCGTGCGCCTTTGGGCAGACGCTCTTCCAGCTCGGCGATATATGTGAAAGCCGATTTGGGCGCCACGTCCCTGCCATCGGTCACCGCGTGAAGCGCCACGGGCACGCCCGCATCTGTGATCGCCTTGGCCGCCGCGACGATGTGGTTTAGGTGCCCATGCACGCCGCCATCCGAGACCAAACCCATCAAATGCGCAGTTCCATTCGCCGCCCTAACGTTAGCGATGAAATCCTGAAGGGCCGCGTTGTCAAAAAATGTCCCATCCTCGATCGCCAGATCAATCTGCCCAAGATCCATCGCCACCACGCGGCCTGCGCCAATATTGGTATGGCCGACCTCGGAATTACCCATCTGACCGCTGGGCAAACCCACGTCAGGCCCGTGTGTGATCAGCTGCGCGTGCGGCCCCCGCGCCATGATTGCGTCGAATGTCGGGGTCTGCGCCAGATAGGGGGCATTGGCCTTGGTGTCCTCGGACAGACCCCAACCATCAAGAATGCACAGGACGACAGGTTTGGGCGCGGTCATTCGGACTCTCCGGGATTGCTGCTCTTGCCTGACCTTTTACCCCTTGGCCGACGCCGGGTGAACCGCCTTTTGGCGTAGACGCGGTGAATTTAATCCTTGCCGACAATCTCCCGATACGGGCGCGCTTTGCGGCCTCGGTATTTCACCGTCAACTCCAACGGCATGTCGTTTTCATCATAGATGCCGACAACAACACCCCTGCCCCGGCTTTTGGTCCGCATCTCGATCAATTGCGCCTCGGACCGCGTGGTGCGCTGAGACTGCCTGCGGGTCCACGCAAACAGATGCTCATACATTTGCGCGATGATGTCGGCGTGGTCGGCGCTGTCGCCCAGATCGGTCAATTCCTGTGGATCGTTTTCCAGATCAAACAGCAAAGGACGATGGCCACCCTCGCAATGGATCAGCTTCCACTTCCTGTCGGCGACCATGAACATCACCGCATCGCGGACCGAGGCATTCAGTTTCTCCGCCAGTGGCGAGGCCGAATAATCATATTCGCAAATCACCACATCCCGCGGAGTTTCCGCCTGTGTCCCATGCAGGATCGGCAACAGGGAATGTCCTTCGAGGATATGCGAGGCATCTGCGCCACCGGCCACATCCAGAAAGGTCGGGGCAAGATCGATGGATTCCACCAACGCATCACAGGCCGTGCCGCGCGTGGCGTCAGCGGCGGACGATGGATCATAGATGATCAGCGGCACTTTGGTCGAAGCGTCGTGGAAGAAGGTCTTCTCCCCCATCCAGTGATCGCCCAGAAAATCGCCGTGATCCGAGGTCAGCACGATCATCGTGTCCTCGATCCGGCCGGTTTTTTCCATCCAGTCGAACAGGCGGCCCATCTGGTCGTCGGCCTGTTTGATCAGACCCATGTAGGCGGGGATCACCGCCTCGCGCACATCCTGCCGCGAGAATGTCTGGCCAATCTTTGTGTCCATGAAAGCGCGCAGAACGGGATGTGCGTTGTCACGCTCAGCCTTGGACCGGTTCACCGGCAGCACGTCATCGGGGCCGTATATCGAGGCATAGGGTTCGGGCACGATATAAGGCCAATGGGGCTTGATGAAGCTCAGATGGCAACACCAGGGGCCGTCATGAGTATCCATGAACTCGATCCCGCGCCCGGTCAGGTATGGGGTTTCGCTGTCTTCCTCGGCGATATTTGCCGCCTCGGTCGAGTGCTTCAGGAACCAGCCAGACAGTACGTTGCCATCTGCGTCCAGACCGGAATTGGCAAAATCGTGCCACGGGTTGTCACTCTCATACCCTTTGGCAGTGAGGTACTTGTTGTACTCTTTCGCGCCGTCCGGATCGTAATAACCATCCGGCCCCTCGGGCAGCATCCCGTCATCGCGTTCGAACACGTCAAAACCGCATTCGGCCACACGGGCCCCAATCAGGCTGTCAGGCTCCAGACCCAGCCGGGCCATCCCCTCGGCATCCGCGCGCATATGAGTTTTGCCGACCAGCCAGCACTCCATTCCGGCCTTGCGCAGGTGATCGCCCATCGTCATCTCGCCGACCTTTAGCGGGATGCCGTTCCACGAGGCACCGTGCGAATGCACATAGCGTCCGGTATAGGTCGACATGCGAGAGCTGCCGCAAATGGGTGATTGGATATAAGCCCCGTCAAATCGCACACCGCGCGCCGCCAAACGGTCAATATTCGGCGTGTGAAGATGCGGGTGGCCGTTACAGCTCAGGTAATCCCAGCGCAGCTGGTCGAACATGATGAACAGGATGTTTTTGGCTTTGGCCACGGATGCGCCCCTTTGATCGTCCGGGGCTGAGGCTACCCAATTCCGCGTCAGCGGCGAAGCGGAATTTACACCTGCGCTTCGCGTTCCATCTGTTCCAGCATCTTCTTGGCGCGCTTGCACTGCAACTGATCACGCAGCGGGCTGTTCGGGTCGACATCTTTCTGACAGACCACGCATTTATCCGCACCCGAGATCGCGTTCAGACCGCCACAGCTGCCCTTGATGGTCTTGCCCATCAGCATCACGCCCAGCGACATGCCGACCATCACAAGAGCCAGCAGTATGAAAGCCAGAATAAAGGTGCTCATGATCAGTATCCGTCAGTTGCTGCCCAACGCGTCTTTGAACGCGCTGCTATGGACCGTGATATAGGCATCTTCGCCCCCTGTCACATCCCGCGAGATGAAATACACGGCAAGTTTATGCTTTTCGGCCAGTTCCAGCCCTTTTTCCTGCCCCAGCGCCAACATGGCCGTGGCCCAGGCATCGGCCATCATCGCGTTTTCCGCTAGCACCGTGACCGAGGTGGTCCGGTGCGTGATCGGGCGGCCTGTCACCGGGTCGATAATATGCGAATAGCGCACGCCGTCCTGTTCGAAGAAGTTCTTGTAATCGCCCGAGGTCGCCATCCCCAGATCGTCAAGCTGAACGATCAACTGAATGGCCTGCACGCTGGTTTCAGGTTTTTCGATCCCGATCCGCCAGGCCTCGTTCTTGCCATTCTGACCCATAGTAACCAGATCGCCGCCGATCTCGACCATGTAATTCTCGATCCCGGCGTCGCGCAGCGTTTCGGCCACCGCATCAATGCCATAGCCTTTGGCGATGGCCGACAAGTTGATGCCTACACCCGCATCCGATTTGGCCAGCGTCCCAGCCTCGCGGTCCAGCGTCAACAGGCGGGACTGACCGACGCTGTCTAACGCGGCCTGAATTTCGACATCCGATGGCACTGGATCTTCGGGTTTGCGCGGGCCAAAGCCCCACAGCTCGATCAGCGGGCCAAGGGTGACGTCAAACGTGCCGCCCGATTTCTCGTGCACGTCATTTGCCGCATCAATCACCAACGCAAATTCGTCAGATACTGCCACGGCATCGGTGCTTTCCGACGCAGAAAAGGTGGACACCTCGGAAGTCGGATCCCAGTTGGACATCTTGGCGTTGACCTCGGCCAGAGTCTCATCGACCGCGTCTGCCAAGGCTTCTTCGTCCACGTCCACGCCGATGGCGGTGATGTTGAAGGTCGTTCCCATGGTTTCGCCAGACAGGCGCACGACCTCTGGTTCTTTGTCGAACAAACAGCCAGACACCAGCGCAGCAACAGCCAAAACGGGGACAAGACGCATCACAGCACCCTTTTAAGAAAACGTGCCCGGCATATGCCAGCGCCTCTGATCAGAGTCAAACCAACGTCAGAGTTTAAGCGGCATGAAGCCTAAAACCAAAAGGCCAATGCCGGCAGGCAAACCGAACAGCCAGGCTTTCTTCTGCCAACCCGGCGCTTGCTGTTTCCATGTCATGCGAAAGTTGTGCCCGCAGACCACCACTGCAAAAAAGATCAATGCCGCGATGGGCGGTGTCAAATAGAGGTCGGACAAAAGATCAGATATCCTTGGTTTTTGGCAGTTTTCCCCGGATAGGGCAATTGCACCCTATACAGGTCGCTCGGCTGCGCTAAGGTAAATAACAAAGCAGAAGGAGATTGCCCATGGCCCCAAGCTCTTACCAGCCACCGACCCGCGGCGATAAAGCCGATACCAGCACTCGCAGCCAGTCGGTCGACTCGAACCTGTCACACTCGCAGACGACCGTGGCGAAACTGCTTGAGGGCAAGGGCGACGCGGTCTTCTCGGTGCGTCCGAACGATACGATTCACTCGGTGGTGAACACGCTGAAGGAAAAGAAAATCGGGGCGGTTCTGGTTACAGACCAAAACGGCGCACTGCAAGGCATTCTGTCGGAACGCGATATCGTGCGCCGCATGGCCGACACCCCCGGTCAGACGCTTCCTCAATCGGTCGAGGACCTGATGACGCGTGAGGTCAAAACCTGCGCACCTGATGACCCGCTGAACCAAGTTCTTAAAACCATGACCGAGGGGCGGTTTCGCCACATGCCCGTTCTTTCTGACGGTGCCTTGCGCGGTGTGATCACCATCGGCGACGTTGTGCATTTTCGTCTGAAAGAGCTAGAATACGAAGCCCTTCGCATGAAACAGATGATTGTTGGCTGATCGAATGCAGCGAAAATCCCCTTGACCTCGGCCCCGTGACAGTATCCCTGATGCAGCATCAAACGGCGATGAAACAGAGGGTTGCATGAAACGGGTTCTTGTCACCGGAACGGCCGGGTTCATCGGGTTCCATCTGGCCAAGCTCTTGCTGGCCGAAGGCTTTCGTGTGCACGGCTATGACGGGATGACCGACTATTACGACGTCACCCTCAAGCAGCGCCGCCACCAGATGCTTCTGCAAAATCCGGGCTTTTCTGCAACCGAGGACCTGCTGGAAAATCACGACCGCCTGAAACAGATCGCCGATGACTTCGAGCCCGAGGTCATCGTCCACCTCGCCGCACAAGCCGGGGTTCGGTATAGCCTGGAAGACCCGCGCAGCTATATCAACTCGAACGTCGTGGGCACGTTCAACGTTATGGAGGTCGCCCGCGAACACAAAGTTGCGCATCTGCTGATGGCCTCGACCTCATCCGTTTACGGTGCCAATGAAGAGATGCCCTTTACCGAGGTCGAAAAAGCCGACACCCCCCTGACTATCTACGCTGCCACGAAGAAAGCAAATGAGGCGATGGGCCATTCCTACGCTCATCTGTGGAACCTGCCGACGACGATGTTCCGCTTTTTCACTGTCTACGGCAGTTGGGGCCGCCCCGATCTGGCGCTCTATAAGTTTGTGGACGCCATTCTGGATGACCGCCCGATCGACATCTATAACCACGGCGACATGTACCGCGACTTCACCTATGTCGAGGATCTGGTGCGGGGTATCCGCCTGCTGATCGACGTGCCGCCCGAGCGCCCGGACAGTGCGGACCAGATTGCCGAGGGCGACAGCCTGTCTCCGGCAGCGCCTTGGCGGGTGGTGAATATCGGCAATGGCGACAAGGTGCGGCTGATGGACTTCATCGAGGCCGTTGAGGATGCCTTGGGCAAAAAGGCTATCCGAAACTACATGCCCATGCAGATGGGCGATGTGCCTGCGACATGGGCCGATAATGATCTGCTGCAATCCCTGACAGGGTACCGCCCGCAAACCGATTTCAAAGAGGGCATTGCCCGGTTCGTCGCGTGGTTCCGCGACTATCATGGTAAATGACGGCGATGTTTGAAGCAGACCCCAACGCGCGCAAGATCGCGGTGATCGGACTGGGCTATGTCGGCCTGCCGCTGGCCGTGGCCTTCGGCAAAATAGGCCCTGTGATCGGCTTTGACATCAACACAGCCCGGATAACCGCCCTACGCGCCGGTCAGGACGCAACCCATGAGGTCGAGCCCGAGGATCTGCGCGCCGCAACCGGCCTGTCCTTCACCACCGATCCGGCAGATATCGCGGAATGTGACACCTATATCGTAACCGTCCCCACCCCGATCACAGCGGGCAAGCAGCCTGACTTAACACCGCTGCTCAGCGCGTCTGAAACGGTTGGACGCGTGCTGAAACCTGGTGATCTGGTGATCTACGAATCCACCGTTTACCCCGGCGCGACCGAGGAAGACTGTGTACCAGTGTTGGAACGCGCCTCGGGCCTGGTGTTCAACCGCGATTTCTTTGCAGGCTACAGCCCTGAGCGGATCAACCCCGGCGACAAGACGCATCGGATCGCGGATATCTGCAAGGTTACGTCCGGCTCGACCCCCGAGGTGGCCGACCTGGTTGATGCGCTCTATGCGCGGATCATCTCGGCGGGCACCCACAAGGCCGAGAGCATTCGCGTCGCCGAGGCCGCAAAGGTGATCGAGAACACCCAACGCGACCTGAATATCGCATTGGTGAACGAGCTGGCGATGATCTTTGGCCGGATGGATATCGACACCGATGCAGTTCTGCGCGCCGCGGGGACCAAGTGGAACTTTTTACCCTTCCGCCCCGGTCTGGTGGGCGGGCATTGCATCGGCGTAGACCCGTATTACCTGACCCACAAGGCCGAGGCCGTGGGCCATCACCCGCAGATTATTCTGGCCGGGCGGAGGTTAAATGACAGTATGGGAGGCTATGTGGTCTCGCAACTGGTCAAGCGGATGATGCGCGAGGGGATCAATGTGGCCGCCGCCCGCGTTCTGGTAATGGGGCTGACCTTCAAGGAAAACTGTCCCGACCTGCGCAACACGCGTGTGGTGGATATGATTGACGAGTTGCAAGACTACGGCGTCGCCGTCGATGTCCACGACCCCCATGCGGATGCAGATGCCGCGCAGAAGGAATATGGGATTTCATTGACTTCGCAGCCTGAAACCGGCGCCTATGACGGCATCGTTCTGGCGGTTGCGCATCAGGAATTTCTGGCGCTCGCCCCTGCCGAGATACGCGCCTTTGGCAAGGATCAAAGCGTGTTGTTCGACGTCAAATCCTGTCTGCCGCCAGAGGCCAGCGACCTGCGGCTGTAAAAAAACCGGCGCTGTCCTGCGCCGGTTTTTCCTGTCTTATCCGCCGAAATCGTCCAGCATGATGTCTTCGCGGTCCACGCCCAGATCCAGCAGCATGTTGATGACCGACTGGTTCATGATCGGCGGTCCACACATGTAGAACTCGCAATCCTCGGGCGCAGGGTGGTTCTTGAGGTATTCCTCGAACAGAACGTTGTGGATGAAGCCGGTATAGCCTTTCCAATCGTCCTCGGGCTGCGCGTCCGACAAGGCGACATGCCATTCGAAATTGTCGAACTCTTCGGCCAGTTGGTCGAAATCCTCGACAAAGAACATCTCTTTCTTCGACCGTGCCCCGTACCAGAAGCTGATCTTGCGATCGCGGTTCTGCAACCGCTTGAGCTGATCGAAGATATGGCTGCGCATGGGGGCCATGCCTGCGCCACCGCCGATGAATACCATCTCTTTTTGGGTGTCGCGGGCGAAGAATTCACCAAACGGACCCGAGATGGTGACCTTGTCACCTGGTTTCAGGTTGAAGATATACGACGACATCTGACCCGCTGGGATACCTTCCGACCCCGGAGGCGGCGAGGCCACGCGGACGTTCAGCATGATCATGCCCTTTTCATCCGGATAGTTGGCCATGGAATAAGCCCGCTCAATCGGTTCGGCCACGACGGATTCGTATTGCCACAGATTGAACTTGTCCCAATCTTCGCGGTATTCCTCTTCCACGTCGAAATCGGTGTATTTCAACTGGTGCGCAGGGGCTTCAATCTGGATGTAACCACCGGCGCGGAAGTTCACATCCTCGCCTTCCGGCAGGTCCAGCGTCAGGGCCTTGATGAAGGTCGCCACGTTTTCATTCGAGCGAACGGTACATTCCCATTTCTTGACGCCAAAGACCTCTTCGGGGACTTCGATGTCCATGTCCTGCTTGACTGCGACCTGACAGGACAGACGGTCACCGCACGAAGCCTCGCGCTTGGTGATGTGGCTTTCCTCGGTCGGCAGGATCGAGCCGCCGCCAGAATGCACCCGCACCCGACACTGCGCACAGGTGCCACCGCCGCCACAGGCAGAAGGGACGAACAGCTTCTCGGCCGCCAGGGTTTGCAGCAGCTTGCCCCCGGCAGGGACCGAGATGGTTTTCTCACCGTTGATGGTGATGTTCACGTTCCCGGTCGACACCAGCTTGGACCGCGCAGCCATGATGATGGCCACCAGCCCCAACACGATCAGGGTGAAAAGAACGACGCCTAAGCTAAAAGTTTCCATGCGTCCCTCCTTACAGTTTCACGCCCGAGAAGGACATGAAGGCCATCGCCATCAGACCCGCGGTGATGAAGGTGATCCCAAGCCCTTGCAGGCCGTCGGGAATGTCCGAGTATTTCAGCTTTTCGCGCACGCCCGCCATCGCAGTGATCGCCAGCGCCCAGCCAAAGCCCGAAGACAGACCATAAGTCGTCGCCTCAACAAAGTTATAGTCGCGTTCCACCATGAACAGCGAGCCACCCAGAATGGCGCAGTTCACCGTGATCAGCGGTAGGAATATCCCCAGCGCGTTGTAAAGCGGCGGGAAATACTTATCCAACACCATCTCGAGGATCTGAACCATCGCCGCAATCACGCCGATATATGAGATCAGGCCAAGGAAGGTCAGGTCCACATCCGGGAAGCCCGCCCAAGCCAGCGCACCCGGTTTCAACAGATAGTTCAGCAACAGGTTGTTGGCAGGCACGGTGATGGCCTGCACAACCATGACCGAGATGCCCAGACCCAGCGCGGTCGAAATCTTCTTGGACACGGCGATGAAGGTACACATCCCGAGAAAGAAGCTGAGCGCAAGGTTTTCGACAAAGATGGCCTTTACGGCCAGTGAAATCAGACCTTCCATCAGTGGGCCTCTACCTGCTGAATTTTGTACTCACGCTCTTCCACCTGGTTCGGCTTCCATGTGCGGAAGGCCCAGATGATCAGACCGATTATGAAGAACGCTGACGGAGGCAGCAGCAGCATGCCGTTGGGCACGTACCAGCCACCGTTGTTGACGGTCTCCAGAATGGTGATGCCAAACAGCGACCCGGCCCCGAACAGCTCGCGGATGAAGCCCACCAGCAGCAGGATCAGGCCGTAGCCCATACCGTTGCCCATGCCGTCGATGAACGACGCGACGGGCGGGTTCTTCATCGCAAACGCCTCAGCCCGGCCCATCACGATACAGTTGGTGATGATCAGGCCGACAAAAACCGACAGGGTTTTCGAGATCTCAAACGCATAGGCCTTAAGGATCTGGTCCACCAGGATCACCAGCGAGGCGATGATCACCATCTGCACGATGATCCGGATCGAGCCGGGAATCTGGTTGCGCAGGCATGAGATGAAGAAGGACGAGAACGAGGTCACGAAGATCACCGCCAGCGCCATCACCATCGACACTTGCAGCGACGAGGTCACCGCCAGCGCCGAACAGATGCCCAGCACCTGCAGAGTGATCGGGTTATTGTCGACAAGCGGGTCGACCAGCATCTCTTTCTTGGTCTGAGACATCAGATTTCTCCTGCTTGCAGTTTGGCCAGGAACGGAGCGTAACCCGCATCCCCCATCCAGAATTTCACCAGGTTATCGACACCGACCGAAGTCAGCGTGGCACCGGCCAGCGCGTCGACATAAAAGTCCGGGCCAGCCGCGGGCTGCGATTTGGCGACGGTGATCTGAAGCTCACCCGCGTCATCACGCAGACGTTTTCCATTCCACAGTGCCTTCCAGCGCGGGTTGTCCACCTCAGCCCCAAGGCCCGGCGTCTCACCATGCTGATAGAATTGCAGACCGAAGATATCGTTGCCGTTGTTCTCCAGCGCGATAAAGCCATAGAGCGTGGACCACAGGCCATAGCCATGCAGCGGCAGGATCACCTTGTCCAACTCGCCCGCATCGTCGCGCAACAGATAGATCACGCGGTACTTGGACTGACGTCCTATGCCCGCCGGGTCATTGTCCAGCGCTACGCTCAGGTCGGGATCGCTGGCCGCAGCGATGTCATCAAACGTGGCTGCATCGAACTGATCATCTACGAATGCGCCGGTCGACAGCTCCAGCACATGCGGCTCGAACGCGGCGAATGCCTCGGAGACATCGACACCCGGCTCATAGACACCGGCGACTTGCAGAACGTTGACTTGCTTGTCCTTCAGCGCGTTGGCTTCTTGCACAGGGCGCAGGCTGACGGCTGCGGCGGATACGACCATCGAGGCCACAAGGCAGACAGCGACCGCGACAATGATCGTCTTGCCGACAGAATCCGGCGAGGCGGCCAGAAACTTGGCAATCGCGCCCTTAGGTTCTTGGGACTGCGTATCAGACATGGCGACGCGCCCTCCGTTTAATGTTGGCCTGCACGACGAAATAATCGATCAGCGGCGCAAAGACGTTTCCGAAGAGGATAGCCAGCATCATGCCTTCGGGGAAAGCAGGGTTAATGACGCGGATCATCACAACCATGACACCGATCAGCGCACCGTAGATATAGCGGCCCATGTTGGTGTGGCTGGCCGAAACCGGCTCGGTAACCATGAAAGCCAGACCAAAGGCGTAGCCGCCCAGAACGATGTGCCAGTACCAAGGCATCGCAAACATCGGGTTGGTGTCTGACCCGATCAGGTTCAGCAAGAGCGAGAAGCCGATGGTTCCCGCCAAACAGCCGAGGATCAGGCGGTAGTTGGCGATTTTTGTTGTCAGCAGGAAGGCCAGGCCGATCATACAGGCCAGCGTCGATGTCTCACCGAAACTGCCCTGAATGGTGCCGAAGAACGCATTGGCCCAGGTGATCCCGTCACCCGCCAGCGCCTGAACGCCCTCGGCTGCGGTGATCCCCAACGCGGTCGCGCCCGAGAACCCATCCACCGGAGTCCAGACCGAATCCCCCGACATTTGCGCAGGATAAGCGAAATACAAGAACGCTCGCCCCACCAGTGCGGGGTTGAGAAAGTTCTTACCGGTGCCGCCAAACACCTCTTTGCCGATGACAACGCCGAAGATTATGCCCAAAGCGACCTGCCACAGCGGTGTTGATGCGGGCAAGATCAGCGCGTAGAGCATAGATGTGACAAGGAAGCCCTCGTTCACCTCATGCCCGCGCACGGTGGCAAAGATCACCTCGAAAATACCACCCGCAACCAGCGTCGTGATGTAGATCGGCAGGAAATAAAGCAACCCGTGCAACACGTTGGCAAACAGGCTGGATGGATCCAGCGAGATACCGAACATCTGCAGCAAAACAATCCGCCAGCCGGTAGCCGCATCCGGGCCAAGCGTCGCAATAGCTGAATTCGCCTGATAACCCGTATTCCACATCCCCCACAGGATGCAGGGGATCGTAGCGATCACGACATAGGTCATGATCCGCTTCATATCCACGTAGGACCGTGCGTGTGGGGCAACGGTGGTGACGGTTTTCGGAGTGTAGATGAAGCTTTCGACCATCTCGTAGATGGGGAAAAACTTCTCGTACTTGCCGCCCTTGGTAAAGTTCGGCTCAATCCGATCGAAGAAGCTGCGCAAACCCATGTGGATCAGCCCTCCTTTTCAATCTTGGTCAGGCAGTCGCGCAGCGCCAGCCCGTATTCATATTTTGCCGGACAGGCAAAGCCCACAAGGCCCAAATCCTCCTCGTCCAACTCCAGCGCACCCAGCGCCTGTGCCGTGTCCGTGTCCATGACAAGCAATGCGCGCAACAGCTGCGTGGGCAAATAGTCCTGCGGCATCAGCTCTTCGAACACGCCCGTCGGCACCATCGCACGACGCCCGCCGTTCAGGTTTGAAGTGAACGCATACAGCTTTTTTGCAAAGGCCGAGCCCAATACCGGCTGTACGGCGAATTTCGACGGCATTGGAAGAATCCAACCCATCGTGTGTTGATCGTGATCTTCACGGATGATTGAAACCTGCCGCGCAAAGCGCCCCAGATAGGCGGTTGGACCTTCGGCCTGTGCGCCCGACAGGATCGAGCCCGAGATAATCCGGGGCGTCCCGTCCACATCAACCTCATCTCGGGTCAGATCGTCGGTCGACGCGCCCATGACCGTTCGGATCAAGCGCGGCTGTCGCGCGCCCGGACCGGTCAGAGCGATCACGATATTGGGGTCCAGATGGCCGGTCTGCATCAGGCGACCAATGGCGATGACGTCCTGATACCCGATGGTCCAGACCTGCTTGTCTCCCGCCAGCGGCTCGAGGAAATGGATATGCGTCCCCGCCAGCCCCGACGGGTGCGGACCTGCAAATGCGGCGGCTTCAACTCCCGCCACATCGGCACCCGGTACCGAGTCACCCTCTTTGTGGCACAGATAGGTCTTACCTTCGGTCAGGTTCGCGATCGCCGCCAGACCCGCAGCGAACGCATCCCCTGCATCAGCGATGATCACTGCTGCATCACCCGCCAGAGGCTCACTGTCCATCGCCGTCACGAAAATCGCCGCGGGTGCGCTTCCGGGTTCAGGCATCTTGGAGTAAGGCCGGGTGCGGAACGCCGTCCACAAACCCGCTGCGCATAGTTTCTCGGTGATCCCTGCCGCACTGTCGCCATTGCCCACGCCCGAGAAATCAATGCCAGTGTCATTCGGGTCCGAGACCTCGATTACCACGCTATGCAGCACGCGTCGCGCGCCCCGGTTAATGGCTACGACCTTTCCGGTCATAGGGGCCACCATCATCGCGTCCGGCGCGTCCTTGTGGCAGAACAGTGCCGTGCCGCGCTGAACGGCATCGCCCTCTTGCACCAGCATCTTGGGTTTCAGGCCAATATAGTCGCCGCCGAGAACACCGACAGTCGAAAATTCGGGCCCCGGATGAATCGTCTGATCCGGCGCACCTTGCACCGGCAGCTCGAACCCTTTTTTCAGTTTGAAAGTTTGCATGTCGCTACGGTCTTCCAAGCCTCTTTCCCGTTCTGCCGTGTCTTTTTGCCGGGTGTCCGCCAAAAATCACTGCAGAGATAAACGCCAGCACCCGGCAATACATAAGCTAAGACTGCCTATGATGCGTGACTATGTCATAATCACGGTCCCTTTACGCGGGGAAACGATCAAACGCAAACCCGTTACCGCCCAAAGTGACCCGAGAATGTCACTTTCGTTTGAGAGAGCCTAATAAAATGCATATCGCACCCTGTGCGTGACCGTTGTAAGCACGCTTTATGGAACACACAAATGATCTTGAGATTTTTCTGGTCGCAACACCCGGCCTAGAAGCACCCCTGCATACTGAGGCTGTTGAAAATCGGTTTCAAAACGCCAAAATCGTCCCCGGCGGTGTGAGCTGCCTTGGGTCATGGTCCGAAGTCTGGCGCGCCAATCTGTGTTTGCGCGGCGCGAATAAGGTTCTGGTTCGTCTGGGCAGTTTCCCAGCTGTGCATCTGGCGCAACTGGACAAGCGTGCGCGAAAATTTCCGTGGTCCGAAGTTCTGCGGCCCGATGTTGCCGTCAAAGTCGAGGCGACCAGCCGGAAGTCCCGGATTTACCACGCAGGTGCTGCTCGGCAGAGGATCGAACGCGCGATTGCGGAAACTTTGGGCGTCGAGATCTCGGCGGAAGCTGGTTTGCGTGTGCTTTTGCGTATAGAAAAGGACATCTGCACTTTGTCAGTAGACACCTCCGGTGATCCTTTGCACAAACGCGGCCATAAACCTGCCGTTGCCAAGGCGCCAATGCGGGAAACGATGGCCGCAATGTTCTTGCGTGAATGTGGATTTGATGGGTCCGAGCCTGTTTTGGACCCGATGTGTGGTTCCGGGACGTTCGTCATCGAAGCAGCTGAGATCGCTTTGGGCCTTCACCCGGGCCGCTCGCGAAAGTTCGCTTTCGAAGACTTAAAAAACTTTGATCAAGATAGCTGGAACGAGATGCGAAACGCCACCTCCGTCAAAGAGACCCAAGTGGTGTTCCGAGGCTCGGACCGCAACAGCGGCGCGGTTCAAGCGGCCAGCACCAATGCGGACCGCGCCGGGGTGTCGACCGTTACGGATTTCCAAGCTCGGGCTGTGGGCGATATCAAACCAGGTCACGAAACAGGTGGATTGGTGATCGTTAATCCGCCCTATGGCGCTCGAATCGGGGACGAGAAACGTCTCAGGTCGCTCTATGGTTCATTTGGCAAGGTTCTGATGTCCAGGTTCAGGGGGTGGCGTGCAGGGATCATCACCAGCTCTCCGTCCCTCGCACGCGCGACCCGCCTGCCTTTGCTGCCTGCAGGCCCTGTTGTCGATCATGGCGGTACCAAAATCCGTTTATACAGAACAGAGACGTTGCGCTGAGAGCCTTGGCTCGGGGACTGGTACTATATGATCTGTGTGTTCGAATACCTCTTGCACATCCAAAAGCCGGGGTATAGATCACGCGCCACGGTCGGAGTGTAGCTCAGCCTGGTAGAGCACTGTCTTCGGGAGGCAGGGGTCGGAGGTTCGAATCCTCTCACTCCGACCAATAAAACAAGGCGCCCTAGGGCGCCTTTTTGTTTTTAGAGGAATGGCCGCAACGATATCCGCAACGTTTCGTTCGATAGATGTGCTCAGTTCGTTCACTACGGGCATCCACCAACTGCCGAATTAGCACTTCATATCTTCCAGTCCAAAATTCCCGCTGCGTTCTTAAGCGCATCTTCAATGACGCGGAGGCCTTTCAATGGGCGTGTGACATAATCTGTTCCAAAACCGCTTGAATAAGATTCGAGCCAGATTTGATCGTTGCTTCTGAGGCTCGCAACACTCCTGTAGCAAGTAAAATCAAACCGGCGAGACACCATTCACATTCAGGTAGATCGCGTAAAGGCTGCTGGTTCCGGCTGCGAACAGCCGGTTCAGCTTGGCGCCGCCAAAACACACATTTCCGACCATCTCGGGTATGTGCACCTTGCCGATCAGATCTCCTTGGGGGTTCAGGCAATGAATACCGTCTGCGGCGGAACTCCAGATGCGGCCTTCACGGTCTGGCCTGAAACCGTCGAACAATCCGGCAGAGCAATTGGCGAAGACCTCACCTCCTGAAAGGGTTTTTCCGTCGTTCGATACGTTGAACCGGCGAATATGGGCCGGGCCTTCGGGGTCATGCGTGATACCGGTATCCGAGATATAGAGTGCGCTCTCATCCGGTGAAAAAGCCAAGCCATTAGGTTTGACGAAATCAGTTGCAACCGTTGTCACCTCGCCCGATGCCGGGTCCACGCGATACACGTGGCAAGCGCCAATCTCGCTGTCGGCGCGCTCTCCTTCATAGTCCATCATGATCCCGTAGGAGGGGTCCGTGAACCAGATGGACCCATCCGATTTGACAACCACGTCGTTCGGTGAGTTCAATCGCTTTCCCTGCCATGCGTCCGCCAGAACCGTGATGGATCCATCATGCTCGGTTCGGGTGACACGCCGGGTCAGATGTTCGCAGGACACCAGCCGACCCTGCCGGTCCACAGTGTTGCCGTTGGCATTGTTCGAAGGTTCCCGAAACACCGAGGCCGAGCCATCGGTATCGTCCCAGCGCATCAGACGATTGTTGGGAATGTCAGACCACACCAGATAGCGCCCGGCGGCGAACCACGCAGGCCCTTCGGACCAACGCGCGCCGGTCCACAAACGTTCGACCCTTGCGTGGCCGATGAAACAGGCCTCGAATTCTCTTTCCATGACTTCAAAGCCGGTGCCGTCGAGAACGCCGTACATCCGTTTGCTCCTTTGTTTTTGTAACCGTCACCGGACATGCAGGTCGACAGCGGTTTGGGGTCACAGGGCACCGTCGGGCGGCGTTACCCTTTCACTTCGTCCGGCAGCAGCGCGTCGGGCATGTTCTGGTAACTGACCGGACGCAGCCAACGCACGATACCCAGAGTGCCGACCGAGGTTGCGCGTATGTCGGTGCTGGCTGGGTATGGCCCGCCATGCATCATGGCCGAGCACACTTCGACACCGGTGGGGAAGCCATTAGCCAGCAATCGCCCGGCTTTTTCTTCGAGAACGGGCAACAGGTCGCCAGCAAAGTCTTGATCTGCGTCGTCCAGATGCAGGGTCAGGGTCAACTGCCCTTCCAAAGCTTCCGCCACATCCCGCATCTCATCCAGTGTATCGCACAAAACGATGATACCCGCCGCGCCAAACACTTCGTGCTGCAATTGGGGGTTCGCCATCCACTCTGCGGCGCCGACTTTGAACAACGCGGGCAGGGCTGCACGCTTGCCGGTTGCGGCACCGCAAGATGTGACCTCAGTCATCAGATCACGGAAGGCGCGCACGCCCTGCTCGTAAGCCGCGTGGATGCCATCGGTCAGCATCTTCTGCTCGGCCGTTTGGTTAAGTGCGGCCACACAGGCGGTTTCCAACGCATCCGCGCTCGGTCCTTTCAGCATCACGGCCACGCCAGGATTGGTACAGAACTGCCCGGCTCCCATAGTCAGCGACGCGGCCCATCCCGCGCCAATTTCGGCAGCCCGGGCTCCCATCGCTGAGGGCAGACAGAACATCGGGTTGACCGAACCAAGTTCGCCATAAAACGGAATTGGGTTCGCCCGTGCGTGACACAGATCATAGAGCGCGCGACCACCTGCCAGCGATCCAGTGAAGCCAACCGCCCGAATATCCGGGTGCTGCACCAACGCTGATCCAACCTCACGCCCGGTCCCCTGCACGATCTGGAAGGTGCCCGCAGGCATCTCGCAGAGCTCAATCGCCTTGGCGATGGCTTGAGCCACCAATTCAGCGGTACCCGCATGGGCGCTGTGTCCTTTGACGATCACCGGGCAGCCAGCGGCCAAAGCCGAGGCGGTATCCCCGCCCGCCGTGGAGAAGGCGAGCGGGAAGTTTGACGCCCCAAAGACGGCCACGGGGCCGATGGCTTTGTGCGTCAGGCGCAGATCGGGACGGGGGAGTGGCGCCCGATCGGGTAGTGCGCCGTCTTTGCGGATATCAAGATACCCGGTCTCTTCGATCAGGTCGGCAAACATGCGTAACTGGCCCGTTGTGCGTCCACGTTCACCCACCAGCCGCGCCTCGGGCAGGCCGGTCTCAGCCATGCCGGTTTGCGTGATCTCGTCGCCCAGCACATCCATCTGTTCAGCAATCGTGCGCAAGAATGTGGCGCGCTCGGCCCGCGACTTGCTCGAATAAGCGCGGAAGTCGCGACGTGCGGCGCGGCAGGCGTCATCCACCTGCGCGGCGGTTGCCTGAGCAAAGCTTTGGCCGTCAAGATCGTCTGAGGCACGCAGATTGTCTGACCCGACCCATGCGCCGTCGATCAGATTTTGTCCAAGTATCATGCTATTTTCCCCAATTCAGGACCATTGGGTCCAGCGGTTTTAAAAGGTCGATCAACCGGTCTCGGATGGCCGGTTGCAGCGGATCAATGGGATGGCGGCAGAACTCGGACCCGATGACGCCCCCTTCGACCATCGCCGCTTTGCAGGATTGCCAGCCGCATTGGCGGTTTTCATGGTTGATAACCATCGCCACCCGGCCATAGGCCGCTGTCGCCTCGTCTACGCGGCCAGCAAGGTGATGCGTGATGACCGGCTTTATCTGGTCCACGATCATGCCCGAGGTCATCGAACCCGTCGCCCCCGCATCCAGATCGGCGAGCAGGGTGATACCTTCCTCGCCATCAAAAGGTGCTTCAATCGCCTCTCCACCTTCGGCAATCAGCGCCCGCAGCTTGTTCGCTGCCCGAGGGCATTCGATCTTGAACAGCTTCACCATCTCAATCTCTTGCGCCATGCGCACCAGCAACGGCACTGGCAGATCAACGCCCGACAACGGCGCGTCTTGCACCATGATCGGGATGCCGACCTCGCCCACGGCGGCAAACTGATCATAGGTCTGCTGCGCGTTCCCCTTCAGAAGCGCCCCGTGATAGGGCGGCATCATCATCACGATGTCCGCGCCCAGATCTTTGGCGAATTTGGCCCGTTCCACTGCGATCTGCGTCGCAAAATGGCTGATCGTCACGATCACAGGCACGCGGCCCGCGACATGTTCAAGGCTGAGCCGGGTCAGGATCGCGCGCTCCTCATCCGAGATCAGGAATTGCTCTGAGAAATTAGCCAAAACGCAGATCCCATCCGCGCCTTGATCGATCAGGCAATCCAGAACGCGCTTCATCCCTTCCAGATCAAGTGTTCCGTCATCGTGGAATGGTGTCGGCGCAACGGGCCAGATACCGGTATAGCTCATGGACTACTCCGTAATCTCAAAGTGTTTCAGGTGTTTGTCCGTGATCTCGATCCCCAGACCAGGCTTATTGTCATCCAGATCAAGGAAGCCGTCCACCGCCTCGGGGTCGCCTTCGAAGATGTAGTAGAACAGCTCATTTCCGACCTCGACATCGAAGACAGGGAAATACTCGCTGATCATGCAATTGGCGTTGGCCATGGTCAGATGATAATTGTGCATTTGACCCGCATGCGGGATGACCGGTATCTGATGCGCCTCGGCAATCGCGTTGATCTTTTGTGCGGCCGTAATGCCGCCCACGCGGTTGGTGTCATATTGCAGGACGCTGACGGCCTTTTTCTCGATCAGGTCCTTGCACCCGATGATCGAGAATTCATGCTCACCCCCTGAGATCGGGATGATGTTCATCGCATTCAGCTCGCGATACCCTTCAACGTCATCAGCGATTACGGGCTCTTCCAGCCAGCGGGGCTCATATTTGACCAGCTTGGGCAGCATGCGTTTGGCGTAGTCCAGGTTCCAGCCCATGTAGCACTCGACCATCAGATCAACGTCATAGCCGATGACCTCGCGCACGGCCTCAACCCGTTTGAGGTTTTCGCGCATACCGGCCATGCCGTCCTTTGGCCCCCAACCGAAACGCATTTTATACGCGGAATAGCCGTTCTTTTGCGCCTCGGCGGCCTCGGCCTGCATCACATCGATCGGGCCGGAATACAGCTTGGAATAATATACCGGGATCTTTTCCTTGGTGCGGCCACCCAGCAGTTTGAACACTGGCTTGCCCGCCAGTTTGCCCATCAGGTCCCAGATCGCCAGATCAACGGCCGAGATCGCGATCATCCCGATCCCTTTGCGTCCCCAGGCGTGGCTGCGGCGGTACATCTTTTCCCACAGATAGGCATAGTCGAACGGGTCCTCGCCGATCACCAAAGGCGCAAACCATTCGTCAATGGCGGCCTTCACCACCGAGGGTGCGAGGGCTGCGTTGCCAATGCCGATGGTGCCGTCTTCGGTCTCGATCTCGCAGGTCAGCCATTGGTGAAACCGGAAAGACGACATCGCATCGCCTTTGTCGTACAGCACGTCCGAAGCGTTGGTGCAGAAATTGCCGGTGGGCGGAACGGTCGGCCCAGTCCAGTTCCAGACGCGGGTGCGTACGGATTTAATCTTGGTCATCTTTGTCCTCTCAGTCCGCGCTGCGTTCGGCGCGATGTGTTTTGGCCATGCGCACCAGCAGGTCGAATGCCTGCCGCGTTGCGCCCGGATTGGCCTTGTTCTGTCCGGCGATATCAAAGGCGGTGCCATGGGCGGGGGTGGCCACCGGAATGGGCAAGCCACCCGCCACGGTCACGCCGCGCTCAAACCCCATCAGCTTGATCGCGATCTGGCCCTGGTCGTGGTACATGGTGACGACCGCATCGACCTCACCCCGCTGCGCCTTGAGGAACACAGTGTCCGAGGGCCACGGGCCGGTCACATTCATCTGTTTTTCCTGTGCCTTGCGTACGGCGGGTTCCAGAATGTCGATCTCCTCTCGACCGAACTTTCCATTGTCGCCCGCATGCGGGTTCAAGGCCGCGACCGCGATGTTCGGGCGCGCTTTGCCCGCCTTGCGCAGCGTGTCATTGGCCAGATTGACCGCCTTTAAAATACCCTCTTCGGTGATATTGGCCGCAACATCCTTGAGCCCGATATGAGAGGTCACGCGGGTGGTCATCAGCTCTTCCAGAACATTCAGTTCCGAATGATAGCCGGTATGCCCCATGTAGCGGGCCATATAGCGGTGCTCATCCTCGGCATTCAGCCCGGCGGCGGTCATCGCGGCCTTGTTGAACGGCCCAAAGAGAATGCCATCCACTTGCCCGGCCATCGCCAGATCCATCGCCTTGTCCAGACAGCGCAAGGACGTGATGCCCCCTTCGACCGTGACCTCGGCGATCTGCACGTCTTCGGGCGCAATAGTGTCGAGGTTCATGTGAATCAGGCCGGTCTGATCCGCCACCTCGTCCACCGTGTTCAGCGGCACCTCCAATTCGGCCTGTTCCGCGCCACGCTGCCACAGGTGGGTGTCACCCACCAACACGATATCTGCGGCCTCGCGAACACCGTCTTGGTTCAAGAGCTTGGCGATTAACTCGGGCCCTATCCCGGCGGGATCTCCGGGAACGATAGCGATGCGGGGTTTGGTCATACCGCGGTCTCCCAATATTTTGAAAATCCATCGGGCAGGATGACCATCACATCAGGTTCCTTGCCCGTTTCAAAGGTTTGCACCATTTCGAATGTATCCAGATTGAACCGCTGTACCTGCTCACAATCGATGGCGATGTAGGCGAATGCAGCCTCATCATCGATGCAAAGCGCAAGCGGATTGGCCGGGGTTTTCTGTTCGTGCAGCATCTCACCCGTCGCCTCATCAAAGACCGAGAATGAGCCGCCAAAATGGTTCATCGTGACCAGCCGGTTGCGCTTGTCGTCATAATAGATGCGGCAAGGATCATCCGGAGTTGGAAAGGTGCGCTCAATCTCAAGCGTGTCGGTATTGATCACGGCCACCGTATTCGAAATACGTTGCGAGGTATAAAGTGTGCGGACGTCTTCCCTTAGACAACGCCCTTCTGGCTTCTGCCCGGTTCGAATTGAGATCGGCTCAACCGAAGGTTCATAAGGGTTGAAGACTGTCACGTCGCCTGATGTCAGGTTCATAGAATAGGCCGTGTGCCCGTCTTTGGTCAGCGCGAACAGATGGCACTTTGTACCTCCGGTGGGGGTGATGTGATCCCAGCCTTGATCAAAAGCACGGGGGTTTTCCTTAACCAGCAAGTGTCCCGTCCATTCGGACAGCACATAAAGCCGCCCCTGCTGATCCAACCCAATCCCGTGAGGCCGGGCGTGTTCGCCCAAATCATAAGTATGCACGACCTTCTGTTTACGGATATCGATCACGATCACGGATCGGCCGTCGGTGCCATCAATACCCGAGTTCTGCACGCCATAGTGACCGACATACGCGTAATGGAAGTCATCATCGACGACGAATTCATGAGGAAAATGCGGCAGATCCAACCGCCCCTGCCGCGCGCCGGTTTCTATGTCATACCAACTTACGCAATGGCTGCATTTTTCAATCAACATCATGGATTGCGCCATGCGAACCCCCTTTTTCAGTAGTGTTATTTGAGGTGTCTGTGGCCGGCCACTCGCATGCCGGCCACAGACGGTTTCCTTAGCGTTCCAACGCACCTACGCCAGAAAAGCGGAACGCTTCCTGCTCGAGCGCGTTCAGTTCGTCCGTGCTCATCTGGTCATGGGCAACCGTGATCCGGCCAAGGAAGACAAAGGGCAGTTCATCCTGGCGGTCTTCCAAATGAGCTTTAATCGCCTCGGCTGTTGCAGCACCCACGTCGTCACCCATGCGCATTGGCGTCGCATCAAGTTCACCGCGTCGGATGGCGTCCAATTCCAATCCTGTGCCGCCCCAACCGGTCGAGAAGACCTCTTTTTCTTTTCCAACCGCAAGCTGCGCTTCAACGGATCCCATCGCCATGGCGGTGTTGGCGTTGTGGATGATGGTGGCTTCTGGATAGGCCTGCAGGATCAGGCTGGTGCCTTCAAAACCACCTTCGCGTTGGTACTCACCGTAGTGCTCATAGACGGTGGTCCAGTTTCCCTTATCTTCCACGCAGGCTTTGAAATCACCAGATCTCTGGTCGTCGGTGATACCGGGGATACCTCGGTTCATCGCCATGGTAACGTCTGAGCCGAGGCGCTCTAGCATATAGTCGCACATGGTCAAAGCGCCTGCAGCCGAGCTGAAATCGAACCAGGCATCAGGTTGATTTTTCAACTCTTTTGGCGGCGTATGGAACGCCCAAACGAAGGTTGCAAACCCGTCGGTGCCTGCCATTTTGTCGATATTGTCGGCTTGAATGGCCAGTTCAGAGGGACCAAAGATCACGAAGTCATAAAGATCCTCGTCCTGAACCACCTGATTGGCATAGGTCGATTGCAAGCTGTGCTCGATTTGACGGCTGGCGAATTCGGTTGTCTCGTATTCGATCCCCAACTCATCCAACCGTTTGGTCATTGCAAGATAGTTACGCGCCCAGAAATCCGATGTATCTGCCGATGGATAGATCAGCGCGATCTGCAATGGTCCATCCTGAGCTCCGGCATAAGGCACCGCAGCCGCTCCAGTAGTGGCCTGTAGTGCTTCCAGCTTGCCATCTGCGTTCACTTCGCTAGGAACCCAGTAGTCGCGGTCTTCGATACCAGGCAATTCCCTGAGTGGTAGATTGGTTTCCGCTCCGGCCACGGCGGCACACATGCAAAACGCGCTTGTCGCCAGTAGTGCTTTGTTCAATTGTTTCACGGTAAGTCCTCCCTTTCGCGAATAAGTGGGGTCTTGCAGGTGTGCCGGGGCTCCTACCTCCCGGCACACCACTATTGCTGCCTTAGCCACTTGGCGTAGGCTCAGTTGCCAGCCCCGCCCCAAGGGCCAGCAACAGGATCAAGGCGCCGATCAATGCGGCTGAGAAACGGATAAGCTTTTGGGCTTCTTTGCTGCGCAACCCGGCCAGCAGGCCGTGCGCCCCATCGCGGTCTTTCTTCTGCATCCAGGTGTAAAGCGCGACAGAGCAGACGATCACCACGCCTGAGGCAACGGATTGCCAGAAGAACTCGATCCGCAGAGTCACCAGTGCGTTGATCATCATCGACAGCAGCAGCACCCCGGCCAATGATCCGATAATCGAGGCGCGCCCGCCGAACAGGGACGTACCACCGACAACAACCGCCGCGATGACGTGCAGGTTGAAATATGGGGCGGAGGTTGCCTGAATGGCATTCAGCTTGCCGGTCAGCATGACGCCAGCCATGGCCGCTGCAGCGCCCATCAGTACATAGGCGTAGATCTTGTGGCGATCGACGGCGACACCGGTCATCTCGCTGGCCTCGGGGTTCGAACCGATGGCAATGGTGTAGCGCCCGAAATAAGTGCGGGTCAGGACCACGTAGCCGATGGCCATCGTAATCAGCCCTAGAACCACCGGGACTGGAATGAAGCCCGGGATCTGACCTCGTCCAATATCTGTGATCAGGTCCGGGAAACGGGCCAGAACCAGACCTTTGGCGATGACCAGCGCCAAACCGCGATAGACCAGGTCCATCGCCAGCGTGCCGATCAGGTCGGGAACTTTGAACCGGGTGATGACCAGACCATTGATCAGACCCATCAGCGCCCCAAGAACAATTGCCAAAGGAACGGCGACCCAGGCGGGAAACCCGTATTGTTTGACCAAAAACGCCATCAGGATCGCGGACAGCGCCGCGATAGAGCCAATAGACAAGTCGATCCCACGCTGGGTGATAACGAAAGTCATCGCCATGGCCATCGGCATATAGAGCGCCGCGTCCAGCAGGATCAGGTTCAGGTTGGTCAGACGGAAATATCGCGCCGGTTCAGCAATGCCCATAAAGATGAGGATCGCCAGGATCATCACCATTGGACCAATGAACGCCAGATAGGGCTCTAGCCGGTCCATGATGGTCTTTTGTTCGGGATTTGTGGTGGTTGCGGACATGTCGTTCTCCTTCACGCTGCCGCATCCTGGGCGCCGACGATCAGGCCCAGTACGTCTTGAACGGAACTATCCGCAGTTTTGACAACGCCAACGGCGCGCCCTCGGCGTTGCACATGAACGCGATCGGCGACCTCAAAGACGTCGTCAAGCGAGTGTGAAATCAGTATTACGGCCAGACCCTGTTCGCGCAGCGCCTTGATCAGTTTCAGCGTCCGCGCGGTTTCCTGCGGACCCAAAGCTGCGGTGGGTTCATCCATCACCAGCAAGCGAAGGTCTTCGTGATAGACCGCACGCGAAATAGCAACCGCCTGACGCTGACCGCCCGAAAGGCTTTCTGTCATGACATCCATTGACCGTAACCGGACACCAAGGCGTTCTTCCAAAACCCGCGCGGCCTCGGTCTTCATGCGTTTGTTGTCCAGAAACGGAATGCCGAAAACGTTCTTGGTCAACTCATTGCCAAGAAACATGTTCGCCGCTGGCGACAGATGATCAGCCAACGCCAAAGTCTGATAAACCGCATCAATGCCATTCGCGATTGCGTCAGAGTGGCTGGCCATCTCCAACGGTTTTCCATCCATCAGAATGTGACCTTCGGTGGGCTGATACACTCCCGTCAAAATCTTGATCAGGGTGGACTTACCTGCCCCGTTATCTCCAACAATGGCGAGCACTTCGCCCGCATATGCAGTCAGATCCACTTCCTGCAGCGCCGTTACGCCGCCAAAACGTTTGGTTATTCCGAGCATTTGAACCAATGGCTGGTCGCTCATGGTTTCCTCCTCTGCGCAAAGCTCCGCCATGGCGGTCAAAAGACCGCTGAGTTGGCTGTGCGCTGTGTCATTTTTTGAACGAGGCCCCTACCGATTCAGGCAGGGGCCGCCTGTTCGCTTACTTGCCCCAAATCTTTGCGTAAGCTTCGCGGTAGGGGCTGTCGGGATCGAACTGATTGCTGTCGCCCAGTTTTGCCAAGCCTTCCTCGGTCACCAATGCAGGCGACGTGACATAGCCCGAGCATGGCTTGCCCTGAATGGCGCGGTTCAGTTCATCGACCAATTGCCAGCCCTGCAGGTTCAGCGGCTCGGCCACTGTAATTGTCTGGTAGTTGCCGCTGCGGATACGTTGGAAAGCGGCCTCTGATCCATCACCAGCAGACCCAGCCTTCGGCCCATCTTCGGACGAGATACCGGCCGCAGCCAATGCAGGCCCCATGAAGTCGAAGTATAGATCATTGATCGCAAGCGCATGGGTCCACTGATCACCATATTTCTGCAACAGACTGGTAGTCAGCGGCCCCATCCGCGCCGAGGTATCGGCGATGGGCGTGTCGACATATTCAAGCACCGTACCGCCGGCAGCTTCGATGGTTTCCTTGATCCGGTCCGCTTTGTCGATGGCGATCTGATAGGTTGAATCGGTGAAGATGATGGCACCAACGCCATCGGCGCCGTCATCCATCGCCCATTCCGCGGCCACCTCAGAGACGGTCATGGCATCGGTCGAGACATTGGCGAAAATTCCTCCGGGTGCGTCACACCCGATCTTGGGGCCGGAATGCCAGGCCACCATAGGAATGCCTGCGTTCACCACGCCTTCCAGCGCGGCCTGCTGTTCAATGGCATCGAAGCCGTTGATGATAATCCCGTCAGGTTGCAAAGCCAGTGCCTGGCCAATGGCCCCGGTCCGGCCCTGAATAGAACCCGCACCGTCCAGAACGCGCACGTCCCAGCCAATGGTTCCGACAGCTTCCTCGACGCCATTGGTTACGCCCAGAATACCGCCGTTTTTCAGATCGCCCGCGACGACGACAATGGATTTGCCCTCGGCGGCTTTGGGTCCGCTGGTGGGGCCGTCGAACGCCGTCTCGGCGGTCACCGGAAGTCCTAAACCCGTCAGAAGCGCAGCAGCGGATACTGCCATGAAAGTCCGTTTCAGCATAATCTCCTCCCTTATGCTGTTTACTTGTTGGCGCCTTTGCGACGCTGAGCGTAACCGGCAATACCGATTGCAATCAGCAGCGTGACACCGTTGAACATCGGCTCGACCCAGAAGGATCCTCCGAATTGCTGAATGCCCGAGATGCCAACAGCCAGGATCGCGACACCCACGACTGTTCCCCAAACATTCACGCGTCCCGGCTTGATGGTCGTGGACCCAAGAAAGGCCCCAACCAAAGCAGGTAACAGGAATTCAAGACCGACCGAGGCTTGCCCGATCCGCAATTTCGACGCCAGCAACACCCCGGCAAAAGCCGTGATCAGCCCCGAAGACATGAAAGCGCCGATGACGAATTTCCGGGTCGGAATACCGTTCAGTTGAGCGGCGCGTTGATTGGCCCCAATCGCGTATAGGTACCGGCCAATCGGCGTGTATTCCAGGATCAGCCACATCGCGACCGTAATACCCAGGACATAAAACCCGGTGATCGGCAGGCCGAACACAAAGGTGCCGTTGATCGCGTAGAAACTATCCGGCAATGCGCCGACCATCTGACGCCCGCCGGTATGCCACAGCGCCAGAGCGTAAAGAACCGTGCCCGTGCCCAAGGTCGCAATGAAGCTGTCGATCTTGGCTACCTCGACCAGCAGTCCGTTCAGGAACCCGGTTAGCAAACCCAGCGATAGGACGATTGCCACAGCAATCGGCCATGGAATTCCAAACGTGGTTTGCAACGAGATAGCAAGGATATGCCACAGCACGATCCCGTATCCCACGGTTAGATCGATACGACCCGCCGCCATCGGAATCATCGCCCCCAGCGACAGAAGCGCGATAATCGCTTTGTCCGAGATAATCGCCCGCAGGTTCAGAAGCGTTGGGAAGGTGTTGGGCAGAAGGATCGAGAAAAGGATGATCAGAAAACCTGTCAGCAAAACTAGGCCATAGACCGGTAAGAACCTGAGGATCCTCGTCTTTAACGAAACATCTTTCAGCTCAGCCTTGGTTGGTTCCAGCGCATTGGATTCAAGCGATTGCATTCTCGTATTCCTTAACTCGCGACGGCGTTCGAGGCCGAAGCAGCTTGTATCAGGTTTTCAGTGGTCAGTTCGGTTCCGGTCAATTCGCGCACGATCTGACCCTGACTGAAGACAATGGCGCGATGGCAAATGGCTGCAACTTCCTCGAAATCGGTGGAAACGACGATGATGCCGACGCCTTCTTCCATTGCACGGTTCAACAGCGCGTAAATTTCTGCTTTCGCACCAACATCAACCCCCGCGGTCGGGTCTTCGCAGATCAACAGCTTGCGTTTGGTTTCCAGCCAGCGTCCGATGACCACCTTTTGCTGGTTTCCGCCCGACAAGCTTTCAATCGCCATGCTTTGATCATTGGGAGACAAGGCGACGTCCGCACCGATCCGGGTGGCGCTCTCTGTTTCAGCTTTGTGGCTCATGAACGACAACAGCGACCGCCCGATCGCGGCAGGGTTCAGGAACGTGTTCTCTCGGATGGTCAGTGACATGGCGACGGACTCTTCAGTTCTGTCCCGCGCAACCAGCCCGATCCCTGATGCCATCGCCGTTTGCGGCGTGCTCAGGTCAGGCGTTTCACCATGCAGGGTTATCTGGCCGCTAAACCCTTCCGACCCAAACAGCGCGCGCGAGACATTCTCATGACCCGCCCCGCGCAGCCCAACCAGCCCGACGATTTCATTTGTCTGCAACTGGAAACTGACGTTGTGCGCTGCTTCCATGTTCAGGCCAGACACCTCAAGCAACGTTGCACCCGGCGGCATGTCTGGTTTCATCACCTGCCGAGTCTTGCGGCCGACGATCATATAAACCAACTCTTCGGGTGTAGTGTGGTCAATGCTGCGCAGTCCGACCATCTCTCCGTCTCGTAGCACGGCAACCCGATCAGCAATCTGAAAAATCTCATCCAGCCGGTGCGATACATAGATCATACCGACACCTTGTTCCTTCAGTGGGCGCAAGGCTTCGAACAGTCGTTCGACCTCGTCCGCAGGTAGGGATGCGGTTGGTTCATCCAGCACCAGATAGTCACAATCCACGGCCAAAGCGCGGGCAATCGCGACGAGAGACTTCTCGGTCCGCGACAAGTCCTGAACCCGCGTGGTCGGATCGAATTCACATCCCACCTTGTCCAGCGCGTCCTGTGCAAAGCTCTCCACGGATTTCCAATTGATCAAACCGCCCTTTCGCGAATAGCCCAGAGCAAGCGCAATGTTCTCGGCCACGGTCATCCATTCGATCATGCCGAGATCCTGATGGATAAACGCCACGGACTGACGCTCGCCGAACCCACCTGGACGATGTTCGTAGGGTTCACCGTTGATCAGAACCCGCCCTTCATCCGCTTTGTGAATTCCGCCAAGGATTTTGATGAGGGTCGATTTCCCGGCTCCGTTTTCTCCCAGTAGGGCAACAATCTCTCCGCGTTCGACATTCAGTGACACGTCACGCAGCGCATAGGTGCCTCCGAAATGCTTCTTTATCCCGTCAAAGAACAGATTGTTTTGTGCAGTGCCGGGCACGGCTGTCTCCTCCTGGACTTGGGTCACCCTGATGCTCCTCAACATCGTATTGAGTTACCCGTAACGTTACGCTAGCATTCGCACAGACCCGCCCATTGTCAATAAAAAAGAGTTACCCGTAACGTAAATGAGCAGCGACACTGATAAATCAAATAAAAACAATAAAGTAAGCCTTGCCGAGGTAGCGAAAGCTGCGGGTGTGTCCAAGATGACGGCCAGCCGAGTCTTGCGCGACGAGGGTGGGTTTTCGGAAAAAACACGCGCGAAGGTTATGGCCGAGGTGGACAGGTTGGGCTACCTACCGAATCGGCTAGCGACGGTTTTTGCGGGCGACAAGAAGTCCACTTTTGTCGGGGTCAGCATCCCTGAACTGGGCAATGAAATCTTCGCGCAGGTTCTGGAGGGCATCGACCGTAAACTCGGCGCGTTCGGACACCAGACTGTACTGGGCCTCACCGAGCATGAAATCGATCACGAGGAAAAATGGATCGAGACCGTGCTGTCCTGGCAACCTGCCGGGCTGATTATCACGGGCCGCTCGCATAGTCAGAAGGCGATCCAAATGCTACGCGGCGCGGGTATCCCGTTGGTAGAAATCTGGGACTTCAATTCCAGCCCTTTGGATATGTGCGTCGGACTTAACCATTTCGACAGCGGTTATAGTATGGGTCGCTATTTGGCCGGGATGAACTACCAGAAATTCGGCTATGTCGGCACCTCTCATGACGTGGCAAACGCGGCAACCGCACGTCTAAACGGCTTCTCCAAAGCCATCGAAGATGCAAACGGACGTCTCGAAAAACAATTGCTGCTGAAGGACACGCCAGGCTTTTATACCGGATTTTACGGCACCGAGCAGCTGCTTGCGTCCCACCGCGATATCAAGGTCATTTTCTATCAGAACGACAACATGGCGATTGGTGGACTGCATTACGCCCAGAAAATCGGATTAAGCGTTCCGGATGACATCGGCATCGCCGGATGGGGCGATTTACCGATTTCAGCGATACAACCTTATCGGCTGACGTCAATTGCGGTGCCCCATCTGAAAATTGGCCAGATTGCAGCGGAAATGGTTCTGGCCCAAATCAACGGCGAACCAACCAAGTCCACGACTGATGTCGGGTTTCGACTAATTCCCGGGAGTACAGTAAGGAAGTCGCGGCCGACTGAGTAAACACTGCAACGATACGAGGAACGCATGCCAGTAACCCCGGCCCTTTGCTGCCGTTAGGCATGGCCAATGATGCTGCGAGGCAGCCCAAAAAATCGACCATTCACCGCATATGGAGAACAGGGCAACTGGGTTCGCGCCTGCTATTTCTCCTTAACCAGAAAAATGGCAGGTCCAGAGTTAGAACCAGTTCGAAACCGAAACTCAGAGACCAGTAGACGGTTCAAAGCTGTGCAGCTCGAAAGTACTCTTTCCATCGGCGCTGAACTTCCGGACTGAGTCCCCGACACGCAGCACTGTCATGCAGCGATAACGCCCCTTGTCGGCGGCCATGGAAACGCAAACCTTGTCTGTATCGGTGATGGCAAATGCGCCGGCACCGCTCCATCCACCGTTCACAAGCTCTCCGCTCACGACATTGTTCGGGTCATAGAAAAAGCGAAATCGCTTCTCTCCCGACGTGGCTGTCACAGTATTTCCGATCAGTAGCTCTGCGATCTGATCGGCATTGAGGCGCTCGGCACCGTTGTTCAATGCCGCATCAAGATCCGTTTCAGCGAATGCCATGCTTCCCGCCAGAGCGAAGGCGGCAGCCATGCAAAGTGTTTTTAGTTGTGCCATATCGTGTCTCCTTTTTGCTTCAGATAACGTTACGGAGCGCTAACCCCCGAAAATGCTACGCCCGGCGAACACGCCGGGCTTGATCGGATGCTGATTTTTTCTGACATTCATCTGACAATCCGCAAACTTCGTTGAGCCAAAGACATGGCGGAGTGTAGGTTTCAGTATGTACCGTTTTTTAGAGTTCCAACTTGATCCGACACAGGGATTGAAACGCGGTGGCGAACCGGTTGCTCTGGAACCTCAGGCCCTTCAATTGCTGGAATTTCTCGTCAGGAACCGAGACAGGATTGTTAGCAAGCAAGAGATTATTGACGAGATTTGGGCTGGCGCAGCGATCACGGACGCGGCGCTGAACACGCGCATTCGGTCCGTGCGCAAAGCCTTGGGCGATTCTGCGGCAAGCTCAGACTACATCAAGACCTTTCCAAAGCGCGGGTTCCAATTTGTGGCTCCGGTTGCATCGGACGACCCGCCTGAGCGTATTGCCCAGGCGCCCAAACGTGGCGTTTTTGTTGCGGGTGTGCTGTTCGCTTTGGCAGTCGCTATGCTGTCGCTCTCCATATTTGCCGACCGGCAGCGATTGCCGGACACCGGAAAACCCTCTTTGGCCATTGTGCAGTTTGACAATATCGGGGACGAAAGAACGGGTCAGTATTTCGTCGATGGTCTCACCGACGACCTGATCGCGCATTTGTCGCGCAACCGGGAGTTGTTCGTTGTGTCCCGCGCAACGATGTTCTCTTACGCGAAGGATCACGCAACCCCGATCGAAATCGCGCGCGACCTCGGGGTTGGCTATGTGGTCCGCGGCAGCGTCCGCCGCGCCGATGGTCAGATGCGCGTCAGCGGAGAACTTATTGATGTCGACAGTGCCCAAACCATCTGGGCCGAGGTTTTTGATCGTCAGGTAACGGATGTCTTTGAGGTTCAAGACGAGATCAGCCGGGCCATCGTGGGCCAGTTGTTGCCTGAGATATATCAGTCCGGCGAAGCACGGTCGCAGGAAAAACCGACCGAAGACATGGGTGCATGGGATCTGTATTTGCGCGGTCGGGCGCGGCAGGCAGTGTTTTCGCAGGAGGCTCAGCACGACGCAGTGACGTTTGCACAGTCTTCCATCGCAGCGGATCCGGAATTCGCGGCAGCACACAGCCTGTTGGCCCGCGCGCTGGGAACGATATTCTTCTTTCAGTGGTCAGATACTCCTCAGGACACGTTGATTGCCGCTACTGAGGCGGCCAAGAGAGCAATTGAACTGGACGATCAGGACGCACAGGCACATGCGGCTCTTGGCTATATCTACCGCTTTACAGGAGAGGCCGATCCAGCCATCGCAAATCTCGAACGCGCTGTCGCGCTCAACCCCAATGATGCGCGTATACGGCTGGAATTGGCGCATACCTATGATTGGTTCCGCATGCAGGACCGCGCCCTGCCCGAGATAGAGATGGCGATCCGGTTAAGCCCGCGCGATCCGATGTTGCAAAACATGTACTTCTACCAGGGTCACATCTTGTTTCATCTGGGACGCTACGAAGAAGCGCTGGACGCAGCCCGGCAGTTGGGCGCGGTGGCAACAAGCAATACTTGGCGACTGTTTCATCACCTGTTAAGCGCGGCAACTCTTGCCGAGATGGGCAAACAAGACGATGCCCAAGAGGCCGTTAACGATGCGCTTGAGATCAACCCCAAACTGTCCATCTCAGCGATGCGCAGGCAATTCGCTGGATCAAAAAACCACCCCGAAAACCGACGGATCTGGTTGGCTAGTTTGCAAAAGGCGGGCGTGCCCGAATAAGAATCGGGGCCAGACTTGGCGCTACCCTATGCCTTACCGCGCCCTATCGGTTAGCCTGCACTATCCTGAAGCGGGGCAAACTGACCTTCGGGCATGTCAACAGCTCTGTAGGCTTCCACGAAAGGCTGGATGTGTTCGTCGGGGCGCGCAAAGCGCCGATACATCCAGACAATGTCAGCAATTTTTATACCCGGACGAATTTTGTTTAGCCTGTCCCGCGCGGAAATGGCGGCGTCGCGCGGACCCAGTTCAGCCAGAATCGCAACCTCGATGGACACCGACCACCAAATATCCGGCTGAGCTCCCTTGCGATAGGTGCTCAGCGCTGTTTCATAATCTCCGTTCAGGAAATGATACTCGGCCAGCGCCTGATACCAGTTCGGGTCTGCTGCATTTGGATCAAGCGCAATTGCATTCTCAACAAGAGCGGCGCCCAATTCCAGACGCCCGGACCAAATGAATTCATAGCCGATCTGCCCTTGAAGATACCGATCTGTCCCCAATGCCAGCGCTGTTTCGGCGGACGAAAAGAACCCGTCAAGATCGCGCTGTATCTGTAACACAAGCGCCAGAAGAAAATGAGCGCGCGCAGAATACGGGTTGAGCGACACCGCGTTCCGCGCTGCCTCTTCCGCGCGTTGGATTTTCTCATCCTGTGTTCCTGGATACAGCCCGGTAAACAGCTTCACATCTGTCAGCAGTGCCTCGGCCAATTGCGCCCACCCGCGCCAATACTCAGGTTCGTCTTCGACAACCCGCAGGATACAGCCGCGGACGCGCTCTTGCATATCTCGTCGGTTCAGAAAACCAACGCGCAGCAGGGAGCATTCATAAGACGAGAGATATTCCGGAGGTTTCGCACGCGCATGACCTGCGTGAATGCGCTTGATCGCCCCGCCCGCGTCACCCACAGCCGAGGCTACTTTTTCTGTAATGCTCAGTTGAACGTCCAGAATATTTGAAGCCGTGAGACTTTCGTCATACGCCCCGGACCAGACCTGAAGCCCCGAGCTTGTGTCTATCAGTCGCGCTGTTACGCGCAGACGATCTGCAACCTGCCGTACAGAACCTTCCAGCACATAGTCCGCGCCGAACTTCTGTCGGATACTGCGCAGATCACTTTCGTCCGGTCCGACGGAATGGGTGGATTGGCGGGACAGTACGTTGAGGTCCTGGTAGCTCCCCAGCTCAACAATGATGTCTTCGCCAATGCCAATAGCCAATAAATCGCGGGCGTCCGTATTGCTGAGGTTTTGAAACGGCAGAACCGCAACGGTCGGACCTGTAGGCTCTGTCAACAAAGCAGCTTCATCAAAGGTCATGGCATCAAGCGGCTCGTGATCAAAGCCGATCCACCACGTTAACAAGCTCATAACGCCCAGACCTACTAAAACCGATGCACCGGCCATCAATGGAAGTTTGTTTGATCGCCATTTGGGTATGGGCGCACTGTCGGTTATGACACGGAAAACCCGAACCGGTTTGGCGATGTTTTTCAGGTTTTTCAGACCCAGATCCTCAAATCCGGCATCTACCTTGCCCGCTGCCTGCTGTGCGACACTCTCAGAAACTGCGACACCGCCTGGGTCAGCCAGACTTTCAATGCGGGAGGCAACATTCACCCCGTCACCATAGAGGTCCCCATCAGCGATCATGACATCACCGAGGTTTATCCCGATCCGAAGCTGCAACCGCGACCCGTTGGCAAGTGTCGGAGCAGCCTCAGTCATTGCCCGCTGTATCTCGACGCCACAAGCTACGGCATCGACCACCGAAGTGAATTCCACAAGAGCACCATCCCCCATTAACTTGACGAGGCGCCCGTGGCTTTTTGTAATTGCGGGATCAAAAATCTCTGAACGCAGAGTTTTGAGGGCGGACAATACCCCTGCCTCGTCGCTTCCCATCAACGACGAATACCCAACGACATCGGCAGCCATGATCGCGGCGAGTCGGCGCTGCATAGGACCCTCCTGATCGCATTCTAACGGATGTCACGAAATCTCGACAATGCACGCCCTTCAGGTAATCCAACTAATTTGGTTGTCACGGCATAGACTAAATGTCAGCTTCACCTCGACGGCTCCCACTATTTGCGCCCGCAACGAAAGTCAGCCTTCCGCCTCTGTGGTATAAGCGAAGTCCCGGAAACAGCCTTTGGATGCGACAGGGATGCGTTCTGGCGCCAACGAGATTTTGAGGTTCAATGCTCGCATGGATATAGCGTTAGGGAACTTCTTCATTGGGCAGAAAGTGCCTGCCAAATGTTGCCTTCAATGTGGAAGTGTTTCTAGAGGCGTGTAACCAAGGTCACGCATTCAGAAGCCCGTATAACAGCGGTATAGAGCCAATTCCTCGCATATTTGTCGAAGATGTGACTTTCGTCCTCTATAATCACGTGGCCTCACTGGCTGCCTTGGGCTTTATGAACTGTCAACGCATAGCCATATTTAAACTGCTGAGAATTTTTTCGTTCCTGGTCCACATCCAATATCCCATCGATCTCAAGACTCCAGTCCGGTACCACACGGCTGTTGCAATAAGCACCGTATTTCAACGGTTTCCCTTAACGAGTGTCTGTCGCCAGCCGTAGGACCGGGCTGTCCTTGGCATGACTGCGGATTTCGGGCAGCATGGCGCCAGGCTTGGCGTTGGTGAAGTAACTCTCGCCGTCCACCGCCGGCAGCTGCTCAAGATCACCAAGTGCGAGGATGGGAGTTCCGAAAGACATCAGGTCACGCGCTAAGTTTACATCAACCATTGAGCACTCATCGAGCACAATCAAGTCCGCATCCGCTGCTGCACTATCCGGACCGAGGTAGAAACTGAATTAACTATTCGGTCCCTGCACAGCCTTATAGATCAGACTGTGGATGGTGGAACCTACTGCTGAACTGGCTACTGACGGGTCAGGTCAACAGTGGATCAGTTAATGCGAAAGGACAGAGACAGATTGAGTTGCTTGCCCGGATGGAGGGTCGTCAGGTGGCGGCAGTAGCCTAGTGCCGTTTGACATAACTTCGGAACAGACGTTCCAAACTCGTAGAGAGGCCGCCCTGCGCGGCCTTTCGCGTTTCTGGACAGGGCGTCCGTCTAAGTTTGGGCACATGACTGAGTGGTACGTCAGCAACCGCTAGTGCGTGTAATGCAATGCAAAGAAAGCGGCGGAGCGAGATCGGAAAAGACGAGCAGCCTATCCATCATGTCGTATGTTTCGGTCTGTGCAGCACCGGTCTGGCCAAGCACTAAAGCGGCGGCCTGCCCATCCGAAGTGGTCGGTTGATCTCTGGAAACCTTAAAACAACACCTTGAGGTCCAGTTCTCGGACGGCATGTCATGGTATCGGTATGGTCAATGTGAGGTGGACCACTTTATACCTCTTTCGTCTGCCCGGTCTTTGGAACACCTCATCGAACTCTGCCACGACTGCAATCTTCAACCACATTGGATGCGGGACAACCTAGCAAAGGGCGGGATGTAAACCTCGCCCGTGCGGGATGTCATCTGTTTTCTTTCGGTAAGCTCGCAATAATCTAACGCGAATAAAACCCGTCACGTAGTTCTTGCCTTAAGCGCAGACGCTCGGGGTATTCTTTCAGGAATAGTTCGGGTGGTTTGCCCTCCCAAACTTGCGCATAAACTCGCATCTTGTTACCGCCATAAATCTTCGCAAGGTCCTCATTGGAATAACCCCTGGCCCAAAGGTCATCGGTAATCGCCGCAAGAATTTTGGCAAGTTCACCGTTGCCAGTGGCCCCTTTGTTGAACGCATCGATCATGTAGCCGCCATCATCGTACATGCTCGCGTTTGCAGTTGCGAACTGTACGACCAGTTCGAGCGAGAACATATCATCGGTTGCGATCCCAACATGGTCGACCCCGACAAGCTGGACATAGTAGTCGATCATATCAGCAGCTTGCTCGGGCGAGATATCCTCAGGCCAAACACCGTCCATCATCCATTCGGTGAAGGTCGGAGAAATGTAACCACCTGATTTGGCCGCACGTAATGCTTCGTCGTCGGGAATGGCCCGATAACAACCGCGTGGCGTGGCGTTAGGTTCATTCGCATAAAGCCCAGCTGGGACAGAGAGCGTACAGACATATGGCACGCCGGGATAGTTTTCATCCATGTAGTCCATGGCGTCGTTGGCCGTTTTTGAACCCGTGTGGCTTAGGTCGAGCAGGATGCCGAACCGTACCATTTCATCGATGACTGACTTCCCCCAAGGCGTCAGACCAATGTCGCGGCCGTTATAGGCCGCCAACTGCCCAGAACCAGTGCGGAAAATGTCATTGTAAGCAAGGATCATGCTTTTGATCCCCATATCCTTGAGCACTGCCATTTTCCTTAGATCGCCGTCCAGAATCGTGGCAGTTTGGCTGTTCCAAATGACCGCCGTTTTTCCCTGTATATGGGCAGCCTCAATATCGCGGGTTTCATTCACGATGAGGTAGTTTTCCGGTTGCTGGGCCATGGCAGCGCGAAAGTGGTAATGCTGATCAAGAAAGGTATCGAAAGACATATCCGCAGCGGCCAGCGTCATCTCGTGTCCCGTAATGCCGTTGTCCCGGGCACGTGCGAAGTAAGTGTGAAGCTGCTCGTCTTCGGTCCAACCGGTGCCATACGGGCTGGCCAACATGCCGAGGACAATTGTGTCCTGCACAAACTGCTTCGCCTCTTCTGACGCCTCCCACGTCTTGCTTTCCTCGCTCGCGTGTAATGCGCAAGCAAAAGTGATCGCTATGGCGCTCACGGCCAACAGGGTCCTCATAACAGAGCCTCCTCAGCTGTTTTGTTTTGCCACCGCATGAGACCCCCTCAGAAAACGATCCGGGTTCTGAGGCCGAACAGTGTGATGTTGTCCTGAGTGGGGTTCAGCAGCGGGTTGGAAATGAACTGCAGTGATGGCGTGATCTGCAGCCCGGGCGAGATTGAAAACCGGTAGAATGCTTCGACCGTGAATTGGTCACCGTCTATGCCTCTTGCCTCGGCCCAATTCAGGCCCAGGCCGGCCAAATCGGTATTGCGACCATAGTAGCCCAGACCTGCAGAGATAGACCGGTCATAAAGCGCTGCGGTCCCCTTTGAGGCCCCAGCCCGAAAGAACGGCATCCACTTATTGTCAACGAACCATGCGGCAGAGAACGCTGCGCCGTAATCTTCCGCTCGACTGCCATCGTCAGCCGCATCCGCATGCCAAAGGGTCAAATGGATGTTGTCGAAGTAGATGCGATCAAAGCCGGAGGTGTACCCAAGTTCGAGTGATTTGAAGAGGTTGCCATCGCTAAACACATCAAAGTTTGGATCGGACGGGTCGGCGTTTGCGTCTGATACGCTGGCAACGGCGTAGAGGTTCTCGCTCAGCTTTACCCCACCGGCAATACCAAGTCCTTGGTTGGGCGTGTTAATTGTCGGATTGGTATTGAAAGACAGATTTTGGAAACCACTGTAGGGGCTTACCAATCCATAAATATCCACAAAGTCTGTTACATCAATCTGCCCGACTTGCAGCGTCCACGAACCGTTCTCGGCCCTTTGGGTCCAGAACAGGTTAGTCAATAGCAGACCATTGTCGTTGAAGGCTGTTCCCGTGATTGAAAGGGCTCCGCCATCCAGCCCGAGAAACTGCGGAGCAATGTCCGTATAACTGTGCCGGTCTTCGATCTTGAATGTCAGGGAACCCCGTTCAGTTGCCTGCCAATTCCCGTAGAAACGCGCAATTCCGCTGGCCGCTTCGCCGGCTCCCAGATCCGCGTTCGTGGTTTGGCCCAACGCCAAGTAGTCTATGTTGAACCGAAACCCACCCTCAGCCAGTCGGTCTTTCCACTGAAACCAACCCGGTGCGATGTTGCGCGGAAAATCGGAACGGTATTGTGGGTCGGTCAGCCCATCTCCGGTCTCTAGATCAGCTTCGACCGAAGATGGACCGGATAATCCCTGAGCCGACGCTGCGCCAGCAAAGGCAATGCTCAATGCGGCAACCAAAAGTCTTATCATTCAGACGCCCTTGCCCCGCCGGTCTTGCGGTTGCCTGCCGCGCGGATGCGATCAGCTGCACGCTGCTTCCATTCCAGCCTGTCTGCCTCGGTTTCCAGAGTTTCGACACGTTCCGTTTCCAACTGGAAAGTCGCGTTCATCGGCATGAGGCCATCCACAACCATCATATTATGTACGGAAGGATCGATAGTCAGCTTACCGGTCAGCCGAACGGGTTCGTGGACATAGCTGGGCGTCCAGTCCCCGTTCAGCCGCACGCGGATCATCTGGTTCGGCGGAGGCGGAGGCATATGACTGCACATCCCTCGTTCGGGCACCAAATACGCAACAGGCCGCCCGTCCGGATCACTCGGAGCAGGAATGGCAAAGCCCGCCAGTGTGATTGTTTGACCGTCGAATTGTGGATTTCCGTTGGTCCCAGCCTTTCTCCGACGTTCCGTTACCACCTCCCGCTGATCGAGTAGCCAGTCGATATCAATTCCATCAGCTGCCAAGGCATCCTCAGTCTCGACTAAAAGCGCTTGCCACTTTTGCCGCTCGTCTTCACTGCCATCATTCTGCTGTAGCCTGCCACGCAATCGTACGACGTAGAGGACATCGTCGAATTGTTCGGGGCTGAGATCACGGTAGGGGTCGTCAAAAACCTGCACGGATGGGTCCGGCAGGTCTGCCCAGTCAAGCATCGCGCCTGGTGCCGCCATGGCAAGAGCGCCGCACCATAATAATCCAGCGCATACTGCGAAAAGCAGCGAATGGCGCATGATCGCCAGCGGTTGCTCCGTGCGTATCATTCCAGGGTATCTTTGTAGATGATACCGTCTTTCATAATGACGTCGATCGTGTCGATTGGCGTCCACTCAGGGTCGGCATCAAACCAAGCCGTGTTGCCACCGATCACTGTGATATCTTCCAGTGGGTTGCCATCCACGAGAATGATATCCGCATAAGCGCCTTCCTCGATTACGCCAAGTTTTCCTTCTTTATAGGGGTTTCTGGGACCAGCCAGCGCAAGCATTTCACCTGCTATCGAAGTCATCTGTTTCAGCACTTCGAAGTTGCTGTCAAACGTTTGAGTACGCCACCAAATTTCGTAGCGACGAGCGCGCTCGGCATCAGCGTTGACACCCACGTAATCGGACGCAAAGACGACCTTTACGTTATTCTTGAGCAGGTTGCGGCCGAAATCAGCGTATTGCTTCCCAAGCTCCTGTACTAACGGAATCTTAGCCGGCGGCATCAGAGGGTTTTTGGCAAGATCGGGTGAAATTCCCCACATTTGCGGGACAACGTAGCCCCCTTCGGCTGCAATGCGCTGCATTGTCTCTTCCGAAAGGAAGAAAGCGTGCTCGAAGGTTCTGACACCACAATCGAGCAGTCGATGTACAGCGCGGTCTGTAAATACATGCGCGGCGACATAGGTACCCCAGTCTTTGGTGGCTTCAACAATCGCGCAGGTTTCTTCCACTGAGAATTGTGTCGTATCGATCGGATCGAAGCGAGACGAACCTCCGCCACCGGCCATGATCTTGATCTGCGTCGCCCCATTGCGGAGATTTAGGCGTGTGGCCTTCAATGCGTCAGGCACACCGTCAGCCACCATTCCGATCCCCATACGTTCAAAGTTCGATAGATCACTGGCGTCGTTGACGCTGAAACCGGCATCTGCCCTGTCACGAAAGTCACCATGTCCTGATGTCTGTGAAATGAAGGCTCCCGACGGATAGAGACGAGGTCCAGTGATAAGGCCACTGTCGACGGCCCTTGCTAGCCCGAAGGCTGGTCCACCCATATCACGCACAGAAGTGAAACCGTCCTGCAAGAATCTCTCCATTACAAGGACAGCGTTGTAGGACAGGTCAGTGATATCGCTGTCTCGCTCGATCACACCATAGTCATTATTGATCATGACATGCGCATGGCCGTCTATAAGGCCGGGCATCAAAGTACGCCCACTGCCGTCAATAACAGTAGCATTGGGGGCATCAATCGCATCGGTCGAGATGGCCTTGATCAGATTACCTTCGACCAGAACACTGGCGTTTTCGATGCGCTGTTCATTCACGCCATCGAAGATATGCACGTTAGTAAACAGCGTTTGGGGTTCTTCTTGATCCTGAGCTTGTGCAGACGTTGCAACTAAGAGACCTGCAGCGACAATTGACGCCGAGCAAAGCGACATTCGTAGACCGGACATGGGTACTCCCTTCATATTCATGTTCTGCCAACTGTAGTCCGGAAAGTTTTGCCTTGGTTGCCACTTTTGAATTAGGATGTTCGAATGTGATTATAAAAATGGCCACTGAATAAAACTGCCAATCCTCACAAGGATGACGAGCTTGCCTTTCAACGCCACCTCCCGAGAGCATAGCGAGGGCTTTATTCGCCTCTCATTAGCTGCTCCGTTTCTGCAATACCTCACCGAACGTAAGATCAATCCGCAACCAGCTTTGGATCAGGTCGGGTTGAAGGCCGAACTGTTGTCTGACCCATCCGTGTTCGTTCACTCAGAGTTGGTCTACGGCTTGGTAAATGCCTTCTCAGAAGTGTCAGGGGATCGATATCTTGGACTGAATGTAGGCGAGACGTTTAACCTGCAAGAGTGGCCTCCGTTCGCTCAAGCCCTGCAAACTACAAAAACGCTGTTCGAGTTCTTTACCCGCTTTGTTGGGCTTGTCCCGCAGGAGTCTAATTCTGTGCGGCACAGCCTTATCATTGAAGCGGACAAAGCGACTTATCGTATCGATGGGCAACAGGAACCAACTGTTCCACCCGTTCAGGTGACCGGTTTTGGCGCCGCAATCTATGTACGTCTATTGCAGACCGTCGTCGGCGATTCCTGGGATTCTTCGCGCGTACGATGGGAAAGCAGATACATCAATGGTCTACCTATCGACTACAAGGGGATCGAGGTTGGCCTTGGACCCGATCCCGGAATGCAAATTAGTTTTCCTGTGGAATGGTTGTTTTTGCACCATGTCTCTGACGGCTCTGCCAAGCCGATCGCCTCACCGCAACAAGATGAAGAAGTAACCGTGGTGGCTGCATTGCGCTCTGTCTTGCGCGACAAACTGGATGAAACCGATTTGGGGCCGGAGATGGTGGCCAGGTTGCTGGGAATACAGCCGGAACGCTTCCTGAAAGCGCTTCAGCAACAAGGCACAACACTACCCCGCGAAATCAAACGGCTGCGTGTCGATATCGCCAAGGAGCACCTAAAAGAAGACCGGATGACAATTGCGGAGATTGGTCTGATGCTTGGCTATTCCGACAAGTCCCACTTCACTCGCTTTTTCCGAGGTCAAACCGGAATGACACCGACCAAGTTCCGCCTTGGCTTGTAATTAAGTAGCAAATACCTGGAGTGGTTTTCCACTGCTTAACAAGTTTGGGCCGACAAGACAGTGTCAGACTTCAAACACCTTCAAATCGGCGAAAAGCCAAAGCGATCAACCCGGCTAGGACCATATAGACCAAGGCCAACAACAAAAGCGGCTCGTATACGATAAACGTGTCAGATCGAACCCGCGAAGAGACGGCGTAAATCTCGACCACCGTGATCGTTGCAACCAAGGGTGTCGCTTTGAGCTGCAGGATCGTTTCTCCGCCCAAAGTTGGCAGCACGTTGCGCACAGCCTGGGGCAGCCATATCCGGCGGAACATCGTAAAACGTGGCATTCCAAAAGACTTTGCAGCCTCAAGCTGCCCTTTCGCTACACTGGAAAACGCACCCCGCATCACCTCACCTTCATAACCAGCGAAGGACAAGGTCAACGCAAGCACCGCGTAAGGCCATGCTTGGCGCAGGTAGGGCCACAGCTCTGACGACCTTATCCAAGGAAACTGCGGAAACAGCGAACCCAGTCCGTAATACAACAGCCAAATCTGCAACAGCAGGGGCGTGCCTCGGATTATGGTGCAAAACACTCGGGCAGGTGTTGCCAGGTACCAAGGGCCGATCGCCTGCGCCAAGCCCAGCGGCACCGCCAATAAAAACCCCAGAACGGTTGTCACCACCAGCAGCCAGATCGTCGTCCAAAGGCCCTGCAACGCCAGCGGCGCGTATTGCGGGATCCAATCCCATCGCAACGAAAAGGCACACCAGATAATCAGGGCTGCAAACAACAGCATCATGACGATCCGGTGCGGCTGCATCAGCGCTTTCACGGTGATCATGAGGAACCCCCTTTCAACGAAGGCTGACCACGGCGCGCCCATTTCTCGATACGGGCAAAAACCGCACCCGAGAAAAGGGTGACCATGAGATACAGAAAGCCCGCCGCCAGAAAGAAGGTAAAGTAAGCACGGGTACTGCTTGCCGCCTGTCGTGTTTCAAGTGTCAATTCACTGAACCCGACAACAGCCAGCAAGGCCGTATCCTTGGTCGCGATAAGCCACAGATTGGCCAAGCCTGGCACCGCAAATCCCATCATTGCAGGGATCGTCACCCGACGCATGATCATAAATGCTGGCATTCCGTAGGATTTTGCCGCCTCAATCTGCCCGACCGGAACCGCCTTGATGGCCCCACGAAGCACTTCGGTGGCATAGGCCCCCTGCACAACGCCCAAGACCCAGATGCCTGCGGCGACACCGCTGATTTCAACTCGACCTCCACCGAAAGCCTCAGAGATCTTGTTGATGATATCGCTGCCGACATAGTACAGGATCAGAATCAACACCAGTTCAGGCACCGCCCTGATCACCGTTGTATAAATGGCAAGAAGGTCACGTGTGACCTTCCCCCCATAGAGTTTCCCGTAGGCACCGAACAGCCCGATTACCAGCCCCATTCCAAAAGCGCCCACGGCGATCTGCAGGGAATTGGCAAGCCCGCGCAACAGGTTGCCGCCCCAGCTTGACAGCGACAGCAACTCGGCGCTGGCGCCGAGGCCCAGTGTCTCGAATAGTCCGGTCACAACAGCGCCTTAGTAGATGCTGGTGGTGAAATAGCCCTCGGTGATTTTCTCGTGCGTACCGTCAGCCAGGATCGCCGCAATCCCTTTGTTCAGTGCTTCCAGAAGCTCGGTATCGCCCTTGCGTACGCCTGCACCCACACCACGGCCCAGAATCGCCGGATCATCCGCAACGGCTCCCTTGATCTCGCAGCAGCTGCCATTGTCCGAGTTCACGAAGTCCGCCATCGCGATGCTGTCTGCCTGGGTTGCATCAATTCGGCCTGCGAACAGATCCTGATTGGCTTCGTCCTGAGTCTGGTAGACTTTCAACTCGGCGTCCTTGAAGTATTCCTGCGCATAGGCTTGGTGAATCGTCGAGGCCTGAATGCCAATAATCTTGCCAGCCAGCGATTCAGGCGTAGGCTCGATATCAATTGATTTGTCGGCCACAATCACCGCAGGCGTATTGTAGTACGCATCACTGAAGTCGATGGTTTTCAACCGCTCTTCGGTGATCGACATCGAGGCCATGATCGCGTCGATCTGCTGACCAGTCAAAGACGGAATGATGCCGTCCCAGGCAACAGGCGTAATCACGCAGTCAAGCTCGGCCGCAGCACAAACCGCTTCGATGACCTCAATTTCCCAGCCGACCCAGTTGCCCGCGCTGTCCGGCGAGGCGAATGGTGGATAGGGTTCAGCTGCAATGCCAATCTTGACTTGCTCGGCTGCTGCACCGCCTGCCGCCAGCATGGCTGCGGCAGAGACTGCAGTCAGGAATGCTTTGATTTTCATAAGTTTCTCCGTGTTGATAGCGTTTATTTTTGTTTTATCCGACCGAGCTGAGGAATTGCTTCAGCCGCTCGGATTGCGGATTTCCAAAGAGCTCGGCAGGTGGGCCCTGCTCTTCGATACGACCTTGATATAGGTAGACGACGTGGTTCGCGACCTCGCGGGCGAACTTCATCTCATGCGTGACCAGTAGCATGGTGCGCCCCTCAGCGGCCAGGTCACGGATCACGGTCAGAACTTCTCCGACCAGTTCAGGGTCTAGCGCGGATGTGGGTTCGTCAAACAGCATGGCAGACGGATCAACGGCCAACGCCCGTGCAATCGCGGCCCGCTGCTGCTGACCACCCGAAAGGTAAGCGGGAAACGTGTCCTCCTTACCGCCCAGGCCAACCCTGACCAGCAATTCACGCGCGCGCTCTATCGCTTCTGCCTTTGGGACCTTCAGGACATGCACCGGCACCTCGATCACGTTCTCTAACAAGGTGCGGTGCGTCCACAGATTGAATTGCTGGAACACCATCGCCAGTTTGGTGCGAATACGTTCGATTTGCTTCTGGCTGGCCGGGCTGCCATCTGCCCGCATCGCGACCTCTTCGCCGCCGATGACGATTTTGCCCGACGTTGGCGTCTCCAGAAAATTGATGCAGCGCAGCATGGTTGACTTACCAGAACCCGAACCACCGATGATCGCAACAACATCACCTTGATGCGCGATCAGATCCACGCCTTTCAGAACTTCTAAATCGCCAAAGGATTTATGCAAATCCTCTACCCGGATCGCCTCTCGGCGGGTGTCGGGTTGCTGTGCTGATGCGGCAGCGGCTGTGTCCATTTTTTGCGACCCCAATTTTCCGATTGCAGTAAGCCGCGAACATCGTAATTATGCAAGCGTATAATTAATGCAACCAGCGAAAACGAGCCAGTTGTGAGCGAAGAACGCAAAAAATTCAGGCGCGAGTCGGCCGAATCCCGGCAGGAAGCTTTGATTCTAGCCACGCTGGAACTGGTTGCTGAACAGGGCGTGCGCGGCGCCACGGTGCGGGGAATCGCAGAACGCGCAAATGTCACGGGGGGGCTGATCCGCCACTACTTCAGCTCCAAAGAAGATCTGATCGTGGCCGCCTACGAGCACCACATGAACACGATGACCGACCAGACCTTTGCACTTGCGACGGGCACAGAGGTCGGCGCGCAAACCAGGCTCGCCGCTTTCGTGACGGCGTCTTTGACACCACCCGTTGTCGACCCCCGCGCCATCGCCCTGTGGGCCAGCTTTCTGAACAAGGTGCAGCACGACCCACAGATGAAAGCGACGCATGAACGGACATATGCCTATTTTCGGGACCAGCTTGAGGAACTGATTGCAGCCTCGCTGAACGAAGTTGACCGGCCCGCGCCCCCTGCCCGTTTGCGGCAATTGGCCATTGCGTGCAACGCGGTGATCGATGGTCTGTGGCTTGAAGGCGGGGCGCTGCCGGACGCATTTGAACAAGGTGAACTGGTTGAAATCGGGCTGCAGTCCGTTTCCGCCATTCTCGATTTGGATCTAACGCAGGAGAGCAAGCCCAAATGAGGCTGACAGCAATCACCGAACGGCTGGCCGGATTGGGCGGCGGCAAGTGGGAAGTCCACCTGAAGGCGCGCGCATTGGCCGAGGCAGGCGCAGACCTCGTGGAAATGACGATCGGCGAACCGGACGTGCCAACACCGCAAGAGTTGTGCGACGCGGCGGCCTTGGCATTGCAATCGGGCCGTACCGGATATTCAAACGGGCGCGGAGAGGCCGGGCTTTGTGCAGCTTTGGCCGAAACATACACCGAAAGCCGTGGGCGGCAGTTTCTGCCTGAAAACATTCTGTGTTTTCCCGGCACGCAGACAGCACTTTTTGCGGTGATGCAGGGCCTCGCAGAAGCCGGGTCCGAAGTTCTAGTCGGCGATCCCATGTATGCGACCTATGAGGGTGTCATCCGCGCCAGCGGGGCTGAACCAGTTCCGGTGCCGCTGCGCGCTGAAAACGGGTTTAGACTTCAGGCTGACGATCTCACCGCGCGTGTCACGCCGCGCAGCCGGGCGATACTGCTGACCACTCCTCACAACCCGACAGGCGCGATCCTGACTGCGGAAGATATCGGTAAAATCGGTAAAATTGCGCAACAAAATGACCTGTGGATCATCTCGGACGAAGTGTACGAGCATCTGGTGTTCGATGATGCCAACTTTGTGTCGCCGCTTTCTGATCCGCAGCTGGCAGACCGGGTCATCGCGGTCTCGTCGATATCGAAATCCCACGCCGCCCCCGGTTTTCGCAGCGGCTGGTGTGTGGGCCCGGCCGAGTTTTGTGCAGCGCTTCTGCCGGTCTCCGAAACCATGCTGTTTGGCAATCAACCCTTCATCGCGGACATGACGGAAAAAGCAGTACGGGACGGATCGTCGGTCGCGGCGGGCATGGCGTCCCGCTTTGCAAGCCGCGCCCTGATCCTGGAACATCGGCTACACGCCGAAACCGGGCTTGTCGTACACCGCCCAGAGGCCGGCATGTTTGCGTTGGTCAATGTATCAGCCTGCGGCATGGATGGGGACACTTATGCTTGGGACCTGCTGGAGCATGGCGTTTCCGTCATGCCTGGCTCGGCCTTTGGCGAAAGCCTTACAGATTGGGTCCGGGTCGCCTTGACGATTGACGACGAGCGTTTCGCAAAAGCACTGGACCGCATCGTTGCCCATGCAAACCTCAGCGATCGGAACGTCGCATGACCAACCAAACAGTGGGCGAAGCATTGGTCGCAGGGCTGAAACAGCGCGGCGTGTCTTGTGTCTTTGGCATTCCCGGAGTGCATACGGTCGAGCTGTACCGCGGCCTTGCGGCCTCTGGAATCCGTCATGTCACCCCTCGGCATGAACAGGGTGCGGGCTTTATGGCTGACGGCTATGCGCGCGCGTCGGGTAAACCTGGCGTAGCTTTTGTTATCACCGGTCCCGGCCTGACAAACAGCCTGACCCCGATGGCGCAGGCACGCGCGGACTCCGTGCCAATGCTGGTGGTCTCGGGCGTCAACGATACAGATACGCTCGGCCAAGGATATGGCCATTTGCATGAACTGCCCGATCAGCACGCCCTTGCCAAAACTGTGGCGCTGGTTTCTGAACATGTGAGCCTGCCCGGTGATCTGGACCCAGCTCTGGAGCGCGTTTTTGCGACCTGCTGCTCGGAACGTCCCGGCCCCACTCATATTGAGATCCCACTGGATGTGGCAGGACACGCAGCCGAACGCGCCCCTATCGCCAAGACCCTACCCAGCTGGGCCCCGGACGGCGACGTGATCCAACAGGCTGCCGCGCAGCTCTTGGCCGCAAAACGCATTGTCATCCTGGCCGGTGGCGGTGCGAAAACCAGCGCCGAAGGCCTGAAAGCCTTAGCCGAGCGCCTGGACTCTCCAGTCGTGCAAACCGTCAACGCGCGTGGGTTGATGCATGATCATCCATTGACCGTTCCCGCTAGCCCCAGTTTGAAATCTGTACGCGTACTGATCGAAGACGCCGATTGCGTTCTCGCTTTAGGGACCGAGCTGGGCCCAACAGATTATGACATGTACGCTACGGGAAAGATGCCCATGATGCCCGGTCTGATACGTGTTGATGTTTGCCCGGATCAATTGGCCCGTCATGACACGAAAATTGCCATACAGGCCCGGACTGATCAGGCAATATCCGCATTGCTTGCTACCCTGCCCGACCGGCCCGACCAGCGGGATGGCGCAGGTCGCGCCAAAAAAACCCGCGCCGCAGCTTATGAAGAGATCGGCCCAGACTACCGCGCCCAGGTCGAGATCCTGGCAGCCATGCGCGCGACTGTCCCCAACGCGCTTATAGTGGGCGATTCCACGCAACCGATCTACGCAGGTAACCTCTATTATGACCACGACCGTCCGGGCGGATGGTTCAATGCCGCCACCGGTTATGGCGCGCTCGGGTATGGCATTCCGGCCGCCATCGGTGCAGGAATTGCCGATCCTCAGGCCCCTGTGATCTGCATCGCCGGCGATGGTGGCGCCCAATTCTCGCTGCCCGAGATTATGGCCGCGGTGGATCACAACCTGCACATTACCTTTGTCTTGTGGAATAACCACGGCTACGGCGAAATCGCGACGTCAATGCAGGATGTTGGGGTTGAGGTGATCGGATGCGACCCGACTCCACCTGATTTTGCCGCCACCGCAGCCTCGTTTGGCATACCACATGAACGGGTTTCTCAGAATCCCGCTGAGATAGCGGCCGCGTTGGCTTCGGCCCGCGCGCGAAACTGCCCTTCAATTCTGGAAATCGACATTACCGGGGATCGCCCGGATCAGGAGTAACTCATGCGGAATCCGACCTTTGAATTTGCACGTGCCATCACCCGCAAGCCCGCCACGACAATTGCAGAAGGGTTGCGCGCCGAGGATATCGGCAATCCAAACCTGGACGGGATGCTGGCCGCGCATTCGGCCTATGTCAGTGCGCTGCGCAGCACTGGGGCAGAGGTGATCGAGCTTGAACCGCTTGACGCTTATCCTGATGCACAATTTGTCGAGGATACCGCACTTTGCCTTCCACAAGGTGCAATTCTGATGCGTCCCGGCGCGCCCTCTCGCATGGGTGAAGTGGCGGAAATAGCATCGACGATCCGTGCCTGCTATCACGACGTCCGCGAGATCAAAGGCCCCGGCCATGTAGAAGGCGGCGACATTCTGGTGACCGGAAAAGAAATCTTGGTGGGCCGTTCGGATCGCACCGACGCGGCAGGCGTGGCCGAGCTGGCGGAAATTGCCAATGAGTGGGGCCATGCTTTGCGTGAGGTGTTTACGCCTGAAGGCGTGTTGCATTTCAAGACCGATTGTTCGCTGATGGATGCCGAGACCATCCTTGCAACCAAGCGCCTGGATGCGTCCGGGTGTTTTGAAGGCTATAGGGTTTTGCATGTCGCCGACGGTGAAGAAGCGGCTGCCAATGCAATTCGTTTCAATAATCTGGTACTGATGGCAGCAGGTTTCCCGCGCACAGCCGACACTCTGGACAAGGCGGGATTTGAGGTTGTTCAGATCGACAATACCGATTGTGCTAAGCTGGATGGCGGAATGTCCTGCCTGTCCTTGAGGTTTTGAGGGTCTCAGGGACAGGCAGGACAACTGGACTTGAAGCATAGTTTATGTCTCAAGCCTTTTGACAATCTGTTTTGGATTAGGCGAGCAGTTCCCCAGATTGACCGACCATTAGCGTTCCACCATTGGCCACCTCGACATAGACACCCATGTCCATATGACCCATCACCTTTCGAATAAGATAGGGTACATTCAAGTCCCGCTCGGCCGTTATCGGGTTAACTTCAGTTGCTGCGCACCTTTTGGTTCGCGAGAGAATTTTCAGCTTAACATCACCAAATCTCAAAACTGAACCAACGGAATCCAGCTCGGCAAACGCAGGTAACCCGTCAATCTCGATATTCGATCGGAAGCGCGCTGGGTGGACATTCGCGTTCAGTTGCTTGCCCAGTTCTTCTACAGAAGCCAGATTCAAAACGGATATCGCGTTCATCATTTTCGGTGATACCACAGACACATCCGTAAACCGATGAGGCGAAGACGAGACGAACTTTGGCGGTGCGGGATCTTTTAAACCAATCTCCGACGAAAGAAAATTTGCCGCGCTCATCCGATCTTCGGGCGTTCGCATATTAAAGCGTCGTATCTTGCTGTCAGCTTTGATCTCAAGAGCTTGGGTCTCGGGGTCAAAATTTGTTTGAATGCCTGCCAGAGCAGCCTCATTTAACAAAACGACAAAACGATCTTTCGGCAGTGGTTTGGGGTTCTGCTCATCGAAACCCGAGTTGTATCTAGCAAATCCGAACAACCGATCACCAGGAATGCCCTCTCCTGCTCGCAGCGTCACAGTTTGCATAGGCTCCGAACTCAAGCCTTTTACTGGGTAGCGGCTCATTCGGACGATAGAGAGATTTTTCATACGTCTGCACCTTACCAATCGAGTGACCCAATACCCAGAGCAGGCTGCGCTGTTTGACGCTATCTACAATTCGCAAAGGTATCGACCAAATAATCTGTGAGCGCTTCAGACGCGGCTTAGCTAAACCTACTGGTTGCATGATGACTGCGATCACGAGCTTCGCCAATTTTAGTCGATATGGCCATTTAGAATATCTCCGCCAAAACCACTCATGCATAAAACTGATTTTATAGTATACATAATAATCAGATGCTTATAGCAAATCGTTGCGATTTTCTCCTGTCTATTGAGGTACGAACCTCAAAAATTTCTGGACTTGAGGTGCGTACCTCAAATAGCCTTGGTCATATGCCGCGATTCGCACATCCTCGATTGACGGCGCAAAAAAGGGAGGAATGGATGACTTACACAAAACTGGCTTCGGCCAGCGCAATAGTCCTTGCCGCTACTACTCTTTCTACCACGGCAAATGCTGAAGATCTGACACTATGTTGGGCTGCGTGGGATCCGGCCAACGCGCTTGTCGAGCTGTCAAAAGAATTTGAAGCAGAGTCTGGCCACACGATGAACTTCGAATTTGTTCCATGGCCAAATTTTGCGGACCGGATGCTAAATGAGCTGAACTCTGGGGGTAAACTCTGCGACCTGTTAATTGGTGACAGCCAATGGATCGGCGGTGGTGCCGAAAACGGTCATTATGTCCAACTCAACGAGTTCTTCGATGCTGAAGGCATAAGCATGGACGACTTCGCGCCAGCCACTGTCTACGCTTATTCGACCTGGCCCAAGGGTACACCAAACTACTATGCGCTGCCTGCGATGGGCGATGCGAATGGATGGTTCTACCGCAAGGACTGGTTTGAAAACCCCGATATCCAAGCCGCCTACAAAGAGGCGACCGGTCAGGATCTGCGCGAGCCTCAATCGCAGAAAGAGCTCTTGCAGATCGCGCAGTTCTTCCAAGGTCGTGAGATCGACGGCAAGACGGTTTACGGAGCCGCAATTTTTACCGAGCGCGGCTCGGAAGGAATAACAATGGGTGTGACCGGGGCACTGTATCCATGGGGCTTCAAGTATGAAAACACACCTGGCTCGTATGACATGGAAGGTGCCGTAAATTCACCAGAAGCAGTTGAAGCACTGGAATTCTACAAAGAGTTCTACGAAACGGCTACACCTCCGGGATACACCAACTCTTATATGGGTGAGAGCTTGGACGCCTTTAAATCCGGTCAGGTCGCCATGGCGATGAACTGGTTTGCCTTCTTCCCTGGTCTATATGCCGACCCCAATACCGGCGGTGACAAGATCGACTTCTTCGTGAACCCACCGCAAAATCAAGCGGGTTCAACACTGGGCGGACAAGGAATTTCTGTAGTCAGTTACTCCGACAAACAGGACGCCGCGCTCGAGTACATAAAGTGGTTCGCGCAGCCAGACGTTCAGGCCAAATGGTGGGAGCTGGGCGGTTACTCGGCACATAACTCAGTGCTGGAAGATCCCGGTTTCGTTGATAGCCAACCGTTCGCTGGTGACTTCCTGGAAGCAATGGGCGGTGTGCAGGATTTCTGGCAAGAGCCTGCTTATGCTGAGCTTCTGCTGGCAATGCAGAAACGCATCCACGACTACGTGGTTGCTGACCAAGGCACAGCTCAAGAAGCGTTGGATCTTCTGATCGAAGATTGGACGGAAGTCTTCGAAGACGAAGGCAAGCTGTAACCCGGACACAGGTACGAGCGGGAGCAATCCCGCTCCACCTTCACCCGTGAGTCCGAAACCAACAAGAACTGGCAAAGAGATGTCTGACAGGACCGTAGATCGCGTTGCGCAGGCAACGCCCGAGCGAGTTGCGCGAAAAATCCGGGGATTATCCGATCGCGCGATCGCCTGGATATTCATCTCCCCAACGATATTTCTATTGCTGGCGATCAATATCTTTCCGTTGATCTGGACCATCCAACTGAGCTTTACCAACTACAAGGCCAATCGGATCGGGCGTGAAGTCAAAGATGTCGGTCTCAGGAATTACGAGCGTATCCTGACGGACTCTGACACTTGGCTGAACATGCAGGCGACGGCGCATTTCCTGTTCTGGACGATCTTTTTTCAAGTTCTGATCGGGTTCACGCTGGCGTGGTTAATCAACAAAAAATTCAAGGGCAACGATCTTTGGACAACGATCATCGTGCTGCCGATGATGTTGTCTCCGGCGGTTGTAGGAAACTTCTGGAAGTTCCTGTACCAGCCTCAGATTGGCCTGTTTAACTACATCGTGTCCTGGTTTACCGGCAAGGACCCATCGAGCTTTGAAATGCTAGGATCGGTCACGTTGGCCCCATGGGCGATTGTGATTGTCGACACCTGGATGTGGACCCCCTTCGTGATGCTGATCTGTCTGGCCGGTCTGCGCAGCATTCCCGATTACATCTACGAGGCGGCTGAGATCGACAGGGCCAGCAAGCTGCGGCAGTTCTTTACGATTACCATCCCGATGGTGCTACCGTTCCTTATGTTGGCGGTGCTGTTCCGGGGAATTGAGAACTTCAAGATGTTCGACCTGGTGGTTCAGCTAACTGGCGGTGGTCCGGGTTCTGTTACGGAACTCACCTCGATCAATCTAAAACGAGAGGCGTTTGAAAAGTGGCGTACAGGCTATGCCTCGGCCTATGCGATCATCCTTTTCGTCACCGTGTTCGGCCTTGCGTCGATCTACGTCAAAGCCCTGAACAAGGTGAAACAGAGATGAGTGGTTTTTCCGTCACTGAACCTTCGAACCGGTCCAAGTGGATCGCAGGCTTTCTGGTCATCACTTATGCGCTGATCACGATGATCCCGCTGGTCTGGATTTTGCTGACTGGCTTCAAATCCCCGGCCGATGCGATCAGCTATCCGCCCAAAGTGGTCTTTGACCCAACGCTTGAAGGGTATGTGAATCTCTTCACCACGCGCACGCGGCAAACGCAGGAGTTTCTGGAAGCCAACCCGCCGCAGAACTGGGCCGATGAGATCGTGCGCCAATACGACATGGTGATTGTCGGGCCATCAAAGTTCGGTGAGCGTTTTATGAATTCGGTTATCATCGGGTTCGGCTCGACCTTCCTGAGTATTTTCCTTGGCACGCTGGCCGCCTATGCGTTCAGTAGGTTCAAGGTCCCGCTCAAGGACGACCTTCTGTTCTTCATCCTAAGTACAAGGATGATGCCGCCGGTTGCTGTTGCTATCCCAATCTTCCTGATGTTCAGGAACCTTGGATTGAGCGATACGCACCTGGGAATGATCCTGCTTTATACAGGGGTTAACATCTCACTGGCGGTTTGGTTGCTGAAGGGTTTCATCGACGAAATCCCACGAGAGTACGAAGAAGCCGCCCTCATAGATGGCTACACGAGGTTTCAGGCATTCTACAAAGTGGTGCTGCCGCAAGCCGCCACGGGCATCGCATCAACTGCGATCTTCTGCCTGATCTTCGCGTGGAATGAATACGCATTTGCCGTGCTGCTGACCTCCGCGAACGCGCAAACAGCGCCGCCATTTATCCCGACCATTATCGGTATTGGCGGCCTGGACTGGCCTGCCGTGGCGGCAGGTGCCACGATCTTCCTAATCCCTGTCATGATTTTCACCATCCTAATGCGCAAACATTTGCTGCGTGGGATCACATTCGGAGCCGTGCGCAAATGAGCGAGTTTCTTACCGGATTACTACGACTCCGCCGCGGCCCATGGGAGATGGTCGCAACCATCCTAATTGCACTGGGTGTCTTCATGCTGATGCAGCCCTTTGTCCTTTGGGCCTTCACCTACTCTTTCATCGTCACGCTGATCGGAACCGTTATGTTCATTATCGTCAGCCATTTCCCGGAGTAGAAATGGCCCAGATCGTAGTCAAAAACGTAAAAAAGATGTTCGGCGACTTCACCGCTGTACGCGAAAGCTCGTTCACGATTGAGGACGGTGAGTTTTTCATGCTTCTTGGGCCATCCGGTTGCGGAAAGACGACGACGCTGCGGATGATCGCAGGATTGGAACTTCCAACCTCGGGTGAAATCTACTTGGACGGTGAAGAGATCGGCCAGCGACCGCCATCAGAGCGGGACATTGCTTTCGTGTTCCAGATGTTCGCGCTGTATCCCCACATGAATGTGCGCAAGAATATCAGCTATCCACTGATATCGCAGGGTATGTCCCGCGCCGCTGTAAAGGCCAAAGTCGAGGAAGTCGCAGGAATTCTGGGGATCAAGGACATCCTCGATAGCCCAGTAGGTGGGCTTTCAGGCGGCGACAGGCAGCGCGTGGCACTGGGGCGCGCGATTGTTCGCGAACCCAAGGCGTTCATGATGGACGAACCACTTGGCGCTTTGGATGCCGAATTTCGCGAGCATATGGCAGAAGAACTGCGCGCTCTTCATGATCGCATGGGCGCAACCACTGTGTACGTTACGCATGATCAGCTGGAAGCCATGCAAATGGGCGACAAGATCGTGGTGATGAACAACGCTGTGATCGAGCAATTCGGTACACCTCAGGAAATCTACGACAAACCGGCCACAATGTTCGTTGCAGATTTTATTGGATCTCCTTCGATGAACTTCCTGCCGTTTCAGGGAAAGGTCGCGCCTGGCTCGGAAATGGTTCGACTGAATGGCCATGACGAAGCCGTGCCCAAACTGATGGAAGCGGCGGAAGGTGACCTGGTTTTCGGCGTTCGTCCCGAGCATGTTTTTCTGTCAGACGACAGCGCCTACCGGGCCAAAGTCCTGGCAGCGGAATATCTGGGAACCACCCAGATCGTGACACTGCAAAGCCCGAACGGAGAGCTGAAAGCTCGCATTGACGCGCGTGAAGTGGTTAATCCCGGCGAGACGGTAGGATTGGAATTCCGCTCACCTGCAGTAACCCTGTTTGAAAAGTCTACCGGACGCGCGCTGAGGTCCGCTTTGAACGACGAGGTGCTAAGCAATGGCTGAAGTCGTTTTACAAAATATCTCGAAGTCATTCGGTAGTCTAAAAGCGGTGGATGGTATATCGATGACGATCCCCAACGGTGCTTTTGTGGTGTTGTTGGGGCCGACGGGCGCAGGGAAAACAACGACGCTAAGATTGATATCCGGGCTTGAGAAACTGGATTCAGGAACGGTGCACATTGCCGGTCGTGACGTTGGAATAGATACTCCTGCCCAGCGTGATGTAGCGATGGTTTTCCAGCAATACTCGCTATACCCCCATATGACAGTACGAGAGAACCTGTCTTTTCCCCTGCGGTCACCGATCCTAAAAACACCCGAAGATGAGATCGTCAGGAAGGTTGGCGAGGTCGCGGAAATTCTCCAAATTCCGCACAAGCTGGATAACAAAGCAACTGAGTTGTCCGGCGGCGAAATGCAGCGCGTTTCAATTGGACGGGCGCTTGTGCGGGACCCCCAGATATTCCTGATGGACGAACCCCTCAGCTCTTTGGACGCCAAACTTCGAGCGGATTTGCGTGTGGAACTGAAAAGGATTCAGGCAGACCTGGGATCAACCTTACTATACGTGACCCATGATCAGGTCGAAGCCATGACAATGGCGACGCATATCGGCGTTTTGGAAAATGGCAGGCTGGTTCAGTACGGTACCCCTCGCGACATCTATGAAAATCCTGGAAGTGTGTATGTTGCTAGCCGCCTGGGTCTGCCACGGATCAACATCCTGCCGTCCGCGTTGTTCGGAGGCGATCACAAAGGTCCGCAGATTGGTCTTCGCCCCGAAAACATCATCGAAGGTGAAGGCACGGATGCACGTGTAGTGCGTGCCGAACACTTGGGAGATCAAACGCGGCTGCACCTAGACTTAAACGGCCACCCGGTTGTGACCCTGATTGATATCCATCAGGACTACCCCTCTGGGAAAGTAATAAAAATCCGCCCACACAACCCATTGTATTTTGACGCGTCCGGCACGCGAGTGACTTAAGGAGCAAAAGCATGGCCCAGTTCCTCAACACGAAAGAAACTCTGGTGACAGAGGCCATAGATGGTCTTCTTGCGTCATCCGGGGGACAACTTACCCGGCTGGACGGTTACCCGCACATCAAAGTCGTCTACAGGTCCGATTGGGACAAGTCGAAAGTCGCTTTGGTTTCCGGCGGAGGGTCTGGGCACGAGCCAGCCCACGCGGGTTTTGTTGGCGCGGGTATGCTGACAGCAGCAGTATGTGGAGAAGTTTTTGCATCCCCATCAGTAGAGGCGGTTTTGGCTGGCATTCTCGCCGTTACGGGGGAGGCTGGGTGCTTGCTTATCGTCAAGAATTACACAGGTGATCGGTTGAACTTTGGTCTGGCGGCTGAGCGCGCCCGCGCATTGGGCCGCAAAGTAGAGATGGTTGTTGTCGACGATGACATCGCCCTGCCCGACCTTCCGCAACCGCGTGGCGTGGCAGGAACGCTGTTCGTGCACAAGATCGCTGGTGCGCTTGCTGAAGATGGTGCTGACTTGGACACCGTTACCAATGCCGCAAGAACCACTATAGCGAAGGTCGTCAGCATAGGTATGAGCCTGGACACCTGCACCGTCCCAGGTTCTCCGAAAGAGGACAGGATTGCGCCCGGAAAAGCGGAACTCGGCTTGGGCATCCATGGCGAGCCCGGTGTACAGCAGGTGGAATTCTCGAATGCTGTATCGGCCATGTCCACAGTGGTGGGGAAGCTGAAACAACGGGTGGGTTCCGGGGATTGTGTGGCGTTGGTCAATAACCTTGGCTCTACAACACCATTAGAAATGGCTGTTCTCACACATGCCTTGTCCGAGACTGATATTGCCAGCCATATAATTGGCCCAGCACCAATGATGACATCGTTGGATATGCACGGATTTTCTGTTTCTATTCTGCCCGTAGATCAACACGAATTGTCAAAACTAGAAGCTCAGGTTGATCTGGTTGCTTGGCCCGGTGTCAAATCCATCACCCCAATAAAAGTAGCGCCTTTGCCTGATGGTTTGGCTCCGATCGATCCAATTCCTTCGAATAATTCTGCGACGAAGGAAACGATCTCTCGTTTGTCTGAACTTCTCATCAACGCTGAGAAGAACCTGAACGAGCTGGACGCCAAATCCGGGGATGGCGACACGGGGAGCACTTTGGCGACTGCAGCAAGGGCGTTGCAAGGTAGCCTTGACCGAATGCCGCTTGCTGACTTGACACAACTGTTTCCAGCGTTGGGCAATGAATTGAGCCAGACGATGGGTGGTTCTTCCGGCGTAATACTTGCAATCTTCTTTAACGCCGCTGGAGATGCCTGTGCGAGCGGCGCTTCGGTACCGAAGTCTTTGGTCGAAGGTCTGAACCGCGTTAGCCAAGTCGGCGGCGCCAAGGTCGGTGACAGGACCATGATTGACGCCTTGGCACCTGCGCTTGCCGCACTCCCATCTGGCCTTACTCACGCGGCAAAGGCAGCTCGCGAAGGTGCAGACAACACGGCCAAAATTCGCCGTGCGAAGGCGGGCCGGGCAGCCTATGTTCCCGAAGAAAACCTAGTTGGACATAACGATCCCGGCGCTGAGGCTGTTGCTTTGTTGTTTGAAGGCTTAGCGCGGGAGATTGAAGGCTGAAGAACACGTGGAAGACCAAAAACAAAAACTAGAATTGGTTAAAAAGCCAACTGTCAATGACATCGCGCGTGTTGCGGGTGTCAGTCTGGCGACTGTTGACCGGGTCTTGAACAGACGCCCCGGCGTGCGGGCCGTAACCGTACAGAAAGTACAAAAGGCAATTGATGAGCTGGGCTATGTGCGCGACACGGCTGCGGCCAACCTTGCGCGAAACCGAGTTTACAACTTCCTCTTTGTGTTACCGGACACGGATAACGAGTTTGTAGAGGCGATTAGCAGTCAGATCGCAGAGCAATCTCGTGACCAATTCATCGAGCGGACACGTACTTCGATAAAGAAGGTAGCTCCGTTTGAGCCGCAGGATATCGTCAACATTCTGGATACTGTCGAAAGCTTGGACGTTGATGGAGTTGCCGTTTTCGGTCCTGAAACACCTTCTGTCCGCGACGCCGTAAAGAGGGTCAGAGATAAGGGTGTTCCAGTCGTCGCCTTGGTGTCTGACTTGCCGAGTTCTGAGCGGGACCACTTTGTGGGGATCGATAACGTGTCTGCAGGACGCACAGCCGCCCAGTTGATGGGGCGATTTGTAGATCGCAAAGGCAAAGTACTGGTCCTGACAGGCTCTCGTTTGGCACGCGATCACCTAGAAAGGCGTCAGGGTTTTGATATTGTTGTGGCAGAGGATTTCCCTCATCTCGAAGTCGTGGCATCTGTCGAGGGCCGGGATGACCCAGATCTAATCTACACTTTGCTGCCCGAAATTTTTGAAACCTACCCGGATCTGGTCGGAATTTATTCGTCAGCTGCGGGCAATGCAGGTCTGATTCAATTTCTTTCCGAGAACAAGCTCAGCGAAGATCTGGTGATCATTGCTCATGAGCTCACACCGCTTAGTCGGGAAGCGCTTAGGCTGGGTACATTTGACGCTCTAATCTCGCAAGACACCGGCCACATCGTTCGTTCTGCCGTACGTCTGCTGCGCGCAACTTCGGACAAGGTTCCATTCAACAAAGCGCAGGAACGCATCCGTATCGACATCTATCTGAAGGAAAATTTACCGCCATAGAGGCATAGGTTTTGGGGAGGAATTATTATGAAGACGATCAAAGGTCCAGCTTTGTTTCTTGCGCAATTTGCGGGGGACGAAGCACCGTTCAATTCGTGGGACGCGATCACCAAATGGGCGGCGGATTGTGGATACAAAGGCGTTCAAGTGCCCAGTTGGGACGGCCGGCTATTCGACCTTGAACAGGCCGCGTCCAGCACCGGTTATTGCGATGACTTCAAAGGCAAAGCCCAAGAAAATGGCGTCGAAGTTACCGAACTTTCAACGCACCTTCAGGGCCAGTTAGTCGCCGTTCACCCAGCCTATGACAGTGCGTTTGATGGCTTTGCAGCCGAAAGCGTTCGGGGGAACCCGAAAGCCCGCCAAGAATGGGCCGTAGATCAGGTTAAAAAGGCACTGTCAGCATCAAAAAACTTGGGCATTTCGGCACATGCAACATTCTCAGGCGCATTGGCATGGCCCTATGTCTATCCTTGGCCTCAGCGACCCGCAGGCTTGATTGAAACGGCGTTTGATGAACTCGCTCGTCGTTGGGTACCGATCCTTGATCACGCCGAAGAATGCGGCGTTGATGTCTGCTACGAAATTCACCCCGGAGAGGATCTCCACGACGGCGTGACCTACGAAATGTTTCTTGAGAGGACGGGCAATCACCCTCGCGCGTGCATGTTATACGACCCGTCGCATTACGTTCTTCAGTGCCTCGACTACCTGGACAACATCGACATCTACAAGGACCGAATACGCATGTTCCATGTTAAGGATGCCGAGTTTAATCCAACCGGTCGTCAGGGCGTTTATTCCGGGTATCAAAGCTGGGTAGATCGGGCCGGACGGTTTCGGTCGCTTGGTGATGGCCAAGTGGATTTCGGTGCAGTCTTCTCAAAGATGGCCGCGAATGACTTTGATGGCTGGGCTGTGGTCGAATGGGAGTGCTGTCTCAAACACCCCGAGGATGGTGCGCGCGAAGGCGCTCGGTTTGTGTCAGATCACATTATCCGTGTGACCGGGAAAGCTTTTGATGACTTCGCGGATGGTGGTGCCGACGAACCCGCAAATCGTGCAATGCTGGGGATCAAGTGATGGTCACAGGACGCAGCGAAGAAACGTCAGGACGCATTCGACTTGGCATGGTTGGCGGCGGAAACGACGCTTTCATCGGCGGCGTTCATCGCATAGCCGCGCGACTGGACGACAAGTTCGAGCTGGTTGCCGGAGCTTTGTCTTCGACACCACAGAAATCTCTTGAAAGTGGTGAGGCATTAGGCCTCGAACGAGTTTATGAAGACTTCAAGCAGATGGCGATAAGAGAAGCCCGGCTGAAATCTGGGATCGAGGCGGTGTCAATCGTTACGCCAAATCACGTCCATTATGCAGCCGCACGTGAGTTCCTGAAACGCGGTATTCATGTCATTTGTGACAAGCCACTCACCTCGACCCTTTCTGATGCAAAAAAGCTGGTCAAAGCGGCAGAAAGCGCGAACGCTCTATTCATTTTGACCCACAATTACACGGGCTATCCGATGGTTCGGCAGGCGCGGGAAATGGTTGCCAACGGCGATATTGGCAAGATCCGCGTGGTTCAGGTTGAATACCCGCAGGACTGGCTGACCGAACAGCAGGACTTCAAACAGGCGGAATGGCGAACCGATCCCGAACGCTCGGGCGCAGGTGGATCAACCGGTGACATCGGAACCCATGCTTACAACCTTGCCTGCTTTGTGACCGGGCTGACAGTGGAAAGCTTGGCGGCGGACTTGCAGGCCTTTGTGCCGGGGCGCAAAGTCGATGACAACGCGCATGTCTTGCTTCGTTTCGAAGGCGGAGCGCGTGGTATGCTGTGGTCTTCTCAGGTGGCACCCGGCAATGAAAACGCACTTCGTTTGCGCGTCTATGGCGAAAAAGGGGGATTGGAGTGGTCTCAGGAAGATCCCAATTACCTTTGGTTCACGCCATACAACGAGCCCAAGCGCCTGATCACCCGAAATGGAGCTGGAGCTGGTGACGCTGCCAATCGGTTGAGCAGAGTTCCTCCGGGCCATCCCGAGGGATATCTAGAAGGTTTCGCTAATATCTATGGAGAAGCTGCTGAGGCAATCCTAGCTTTCCGAAACGGGATTTCACCTGACGCTTCGATTGTTTATCCAACGGTTCACGACGGGCTCAATGGTGTTAAGTTTGTAGCCGCTTGCGTGCAAAGCTCTTCAAGGAATGCGGCTTGGGTCAAGTTGGAATAAATCCCGGTGCATCGTTCAGATTACACACCACTGCAAGATCTTCGAAACCGGGGATGAAAGCTGGCGATTCAAAAACAGCGAAAAACGTTAATAACAAACCCCGCAGGCCCGCCACAACTGCGTTAAATGGAGGTTGCGCGGCGCCGGGCCGGTTCATCACTAAGGGGGTCAAAATTGGATGACGACTGACACAGCCTTGATTTTGTAAGCGTTGCATGTAGCCCCGGACCAGGGTCCTTCGACGACAGAACCGTCGCAGTAAATTGGCCTCACGAACATGATACAGCACCCAAAACGATGGCTGGTTTCTTCAGCAAGTCTTTAGAGATTTGATCGCAGCGAAGTGAACTGATCAGCTTGTCCGTTGTTTGTAATAGGTGTCTTTGTGCACAATTAGCCCATCGCGATAGGTCAGGATGTCGACGCTGAAGAACTCTTCTTTCGAACCATCCTTGTGCGTCGCGGTGCGCCGGTATTCACAGTAGGCTTTGTTGCCCGAGATCGCGCAGTCCAGCGTTTCCCAGTGCACGTTTTCGACTTTTTCGAACAGCGCAGAAAATGCACCCCGGATCGTTTCGGCGCCTTCCAGACGCACGCCATGCTCGTCCGGACCGACGGCGTGATCAAATGTGGCGTCGTCTGCGAAATGCTTCATAACGGCATCGATGTCATTGGCATTAAACGCGTCGCCGACGGCGTCGACGAGGTCTCGGGTCAAAGCGGTCATGATTGCGGTCCTTTTCCTTGAAGCATATCGCAAGTGTGCGTGAAGAACGGGCTTGCCGGGTCGACAAGCACGTTCAATTCGTCAAAGTGATCGACGTCCGGGACGATGTAGAGGCCGACCTCGCGGTCTGCGGTCCCATATTTTTCGACATACATCCGAGCTTGCCGGTGAAATTCGTCGGTTTCCGCGCCACCGACAACGACCAGCTGCGGTGCATTCGTGATTGGCGGGTGGTTGGTCATCGGGCTTTCCGCTTCGGCCTCTTTCGGCGTCATCCGGATACCGGCATTCAGCGCTTCAGTCAGGCGCACCGGTTCCAGATAGCTGAGCGGGGACACCGGGATGCCGGATTTGATCAGGTCTGCAGGAAGATCGTTGCCAAGCGAGGGCCAATCGGTCGCCATCATCATCTGCGTAATATGGCCGCCAGCCGAATGACCCATCACGGTGATACGGTCTGGATTAAGACCCAAATCACGTGCATTGCGCCAAATAAAAGCCATCGCTTCGCGGATTTCTTCGGAAATACGCGTGATGGTTACCGATGGGCACAGGTCATAGCCGACGATTACAACATTGCACCCTGCCGCGACAAAGGGCGGAGCGATGAAGCTGTAAATCGACTTGTCGCCGCGTTGCCAATAGCCGCCATGGACATACACCAGTGTTGGGGCATCCACATCCGGACAGCGGAAAACATCGAGCTTTTGTTTCTCACCTTCGCCATAGCGGATATCGAGGCTGCAATCGGATGTGGCGCGCGCGGCCTCGCTGTCGCGGCTCCATGCGGGAATGACAGTCTCTTCATAGTCAGGCCGCCCTGCCCGCAGATTGTATTGCGCGTCGAACTCATCAGGACTGAAGCGGGTGTGATAGGTCAGATGATCTTTCATGGCGAAGCCTCGGGTTGGGGTGCTGAGAAAAATGCACCACGGCAATAGACAAGTGGGGGGATGGGCACGTGGGTGTAGTTAACGACTCGACCCAGAAGGATTTCATGATCGTCGGCATCGACCCTGCTGTGAACCGTGCATTCCAATTGTGCCGACGCTCCGGGGATCAGCGGGGTCGCGGTTCCGGCGGTCCATTCGGTATCGGTAAACCGGTTTTCGACATCACTGGCGAAGTGCATCGCCAGGTCTTTCTGATCGGCCGACAGGATATTGACGGCGAAATGATCGCATTGCGACAGCGCCGGAAAGACACGGCCGGACTTTGCGACGCAAACCGAGATAACCGGCGGCTGCAATGAGACCGAGGTAAAGGAATTGGCGGTCAGGCCCCATGGCGCACCGTCCGCGTCATAGGTGGCGATGATGGTCACCCCCGTCGGAAAGGCACCAAGGGCGCGGCGATAGTCGCGGACGTCCATCATAGCACCCCTTCGCTGGCACAGGCTTTTTCCAGCGCAGCCCATTCATCGGGGTTGGTCCCGAAGTGGCGCATGACGTGATCGCGGTACGCGGGGCGGGCCGCGAGTCGCTGGTACCAGGCCTCGACATTTGGCAAGGGCGGGCGGTCGACCTCGACGTTGAAGTAACGATAGGCCACACAGCCCAAGGGAATATCGGCCATCGTAAAGCTGTCCCCGCAGACATAGGCACGATCCGCAAGGTGTTGATCCAGAAGGGTCAGGGCTTCATGCGCCTCATCACGCAGCTTGGCGATCTTTTCCGGGTCGCGCTGGTCGGGTTGCGTACGTACCGTTGCGAAGAACAGGTAGATCACCGGCCCAAAGGCACGACTGGCAGACCACTCCATCCACTGATCCGCAGTCGCACGGGTTTGAACGTCCGAAGGGCTCAGCGTTCCCGCACCGTAGCGGTCACAGAGATAACGTACGATGGCGAGGCTTTCCCACAATGCAAAGTCGCCATCGCGGATCGCCGGGATCATCCTGTTAGGATTGATCTGCGCGTACACTTCGGTGTCGAGCTTGCCAAAGCTGCCGCCGGCCAGTTGCAGCGTATAGTCCAACCCCAGCTCATTCGCTGTCCAGATCACCGGAATCACATTCGATGAATAGGGACGCCCCCATATTTCAAGCATGTTCCAGCATCCTTTTTTGCGCGATGGATTGCGTGCCGAACTTGGGAACCACGTGCTCGAACAGGCGATGCCAGCTGGCGAGGATCTTTTTGTAAGCCACACCGGTATATTGCTGCATCAGCATGAGGTGATCGAGGCCGATGGTTTCCTGCCGCTCGGCAAAGCGATCCGCGACGTATTCGGCATCGCCCACCACAATGATCCCGCGCTTGTTGAGGAAATCAAACCAGTCCATATCCTCATCTTCCGGCGTCATCTGTTCACCGACATCCAGATAGCCATGCTTGGTCCATTCCCCTTTGGGACGCGACCCGCCGAGGAATTCATAATAGGCATTGATCGGGCCGCGGATCGTGTTCACCGCCTCTTCCATGCTTTCACCGACATAAAACGCCGTGCAAACACCAACGCCCTCGCCCAGCTTTACTTCACGCCCTTCGCGTTGCGACAGAGCCTGACGATAAGGCTCCCAACAGGCCAGCGTTGCCTTGGGACCCGCCGCCATCGAGATCACGCCCCAGCCACGTTCGCCTGCCAGTTTGAATGTGGGCGGAGCGTTCGACATCAGCCAAACCGGCGGATGCGGGTTGGAATAGGGGCGCGGATGCACATACATCGCTTTGTATTCGCCGTCTTCGTCGTGGTAGCGCGGGTCGAGAGGATCAAAGAACCGGTTGGTCTCTTTCCATCCGGGAACCGGGAACTGATAGAACTCACCGTGATGGGTGAACGCCTCGTTGGTCCAGGCTTTCAGGATAATCTCAAGGCTTTCCTGATACAGTCGCATCACCTTAGCATTGTCGCGCCGGTCCGCGTCCTTATTGAATTGAAGGGTCGAGCGTTCGTTGATGCCCTTGGCAACGCCAAAATCAACCCTGCCTTGGGTCATATTATCCAACATTGCAGCATCTTCGGCGACACGCAGGGGGTGCCAATCGGGCAAGATGATGGGGGCCGTCCCAACCCGCAGTTTCTTGCAGTGCGCGGCCACATGCGTACCCATCTGGATCGGGTTGGGCGGCGCATTCATATAGCCATTGTGAGCAAAGTGATGCTCGGTAAACCATGCGGTCGTGAAACCAGCCTGCTCGGCTAAGGAACACTGTTCGAGGATCATTTCCAGCGTGCGCGCCCATGGAATCGTCTCGCCGGGGCTAAAATTGGCAATCAAATCAAAGCGCATAGCTTCCTCCCATGCAGTCCAAGCGTGGTTGATTTTTTTCCTATATTTCAACTAAGTTGATTTTGTATCGATAAGTCAACTGAAATCATTTATCCTGAACACATGAAAAATGACGTGTCCCAGACTGACGCCCAACGGCTTGGCAGTGAAATTCGCGAAGTACGTAAAGCGCGTGGACTGACCCTGCAGCACCTGTCCGAAGCGGTGTCATGTTCCAAAGCCTATCTCAGCAGGATTGAACTTGGCGCGGCCAAGGTATCAGAGGACCTGCTTGCAGAAATCAGCGATGCGCTGGCTGTTGACCCGGGTTGGTTCTTTCCCACACAGTCGGGAGAAGGTCCGCTGGAACGCAAGCACGTCGTGCGACGCGAAAACCGCAGGGCGCTGTCTGCGATGTATACGCGGTCAACAGATGAACTGGGCTTTGAGGACGAACTACTTTCCAGCACGTTGTCCGGCCAGTGTTACCTGATACTGTCGCGATTCCGTCCCGGCGCAGGACAACCGCCCGAGCCGCTGGAGGGGTATTCCTTTGAAGGTGAGCAACACGCCATCGTCTTAAGCGGTGAAGTTGAACTGCGTCTCGGGGACGAGACCATTTCTTTGCGTGAAGGAGATAGCTTCTCCTACCCGTCCATGATCTCGCACCGCTTTCGCAACAAGACAGAAAAAGAAGCGACAATGGTCTGGGCGATGTCACCTATACGCATCACCTGGTGACGTTTGGCCTTGTCAAAGGCTATCCAAGAAAAGCTATGCGTATGTAGCGGTCGCAAACGTTTTGGCCGCCGTTCGTCCCACCTGCTTGCATTCGACGGTGACCAAGGATTTAAGTTCGGAAATTGCTGCCGTCCGCTCTGTCAATTCGAGCATCAGCGAGCTGCGTATTTAAGATTTTCTTGTTTGTTAAGACAGCAATGATCCCGCTGCGGGACAAAAAGTGGCGTAGATTTTATTGAAAGTGCTGACAACTATTCGGTCAGACGGACGGCCTTGTAAAGCTGCCGAAACCGCGTCAATCTTTCGAACAACGGCGCCAAATCTGCGGGCTCGAACCTGTCGGTTGATGGCGGTTGAACTGCAAGATCAGTTCTCTCCAAAGCGCCTAAACCCAAGGCTGCCAGCCTTGCCGCACCATAAGCCGGACCGGAATCTGCCCCAGCTGACCGCACAATTGGCTTTCCGGTCACCGTCGCGATCAGCCTCAACAACAGATCTGATTTGCTGCCTCCTCCTATCGCCGCGAGCTCCGGCAAATCTTCGATTGTGCCGCCGAAACTCTGCGCCGCATCGGCAAAGCAGAAAGCAATCGCCTCTACCACGGAACGGCAGATGTCTGCGCGTGTTGTGGAATCCTCCAGTCCAAAGAAACAGGCTCGGATATGCGGGTCGCCATGAGGGCTGCGCTCACCCGTCAGATAAGGTAGAAAGACTGGAACTCGATCCCTGCTGGCCGTTTCGGCAAGCGCGACAACCTCGGCCGCGGACAGTTCCAACTGGCTGCCTATCCATGAAATCGGCCGTGCACCATTCAACATTGCTGCCATTTGATACCATCGGTCGGGCAGTGTGTGCGCAAAAGCATGTACATAGCGTTCGGGGTTTGGCTTGTAGCTTCGATCTGCCACAAACAGCTGACCAGAAGTCCCCAGGGATATAAATCCGCGACCCGGTTCGGTGGCGCCCAAAGACACAGCGCCTGTTGCTGCGTCTCCGCCTCCGGCAACAACTGGAGTTCCAGGTTTCAAGCCGGTCTCAGTCGCGGCTTGCGCTGTCACAGTCCCAACGACACTGTGCCCATCGAACACCTGCGGCAGCCAATCCAATGCTACATCTGTGGCTTCGGCGATACCTGCGTGCCAGCCGCGCGTCGCCTGATCGAGCCACATTGTCCCAGCAGCATCGGACGTATCAGTTCCCAATTCGCCATGCAGCCGTAAACCGATGTAGTCCTTGGGCAGCAGGATGTGAGCCAGTTGGGCATAGTGCTTTGGCTCATGCTGTTTTAGCCATGTAATCTTGGGCGCGGTGAAGCCCGGCAAAGGGAGGACCCCAGCGATTTGACCAATCTCCGGCAAGGTCGTTCGCAGTTCATCGCACTCTCGCGCTGCCCGGCTGTCATTCCACAAGATGGCCGGGCGGATTGGGCGCAGGTCACGGTTCAGCAATATGGCCCCGTGCATCTGACCTGACAACCCGATTGCCTTCACCTCTGACAGTTTGGTTTGCTTAGAAAGCTGGCCTAAGGCGTCGCGTGTCGCCTGCCACCAAAGATCTGGGTGCTGCTCTGACCAACCGGGCTTAGGAGAAGAGGTCTTTATACTCACCGAAGACGTTTCAAGAATTCGACTGGAATCCACGCAGACAAGCTTGACCGCTGACGTGCCGATATCGATCCCGAGATACATTCAAACCCCTTACCTGCACAAAAGTCCGGAACTTGTCTTGCTATTGATCTTTTTAGCGCGCGCAAAGAATATGTAAAAATAGGATAAGATCAAGGCGGCTGAGATCCGCAGGCAGACTGGCATGACCAAGATAAAGAATATGGAAGAATTCGCAGCCCTCAGCGGGATCTCGCGTCCCACTGTGTCTAAATACTTCCACGATCCAGACAGTGTTCGTCCATCGACGAGGGCTCGCATCGAAGAGGCGCTGGAGCGGTTCGACTACCGTCCGAACATCTATGCTGTGAACCAGAACCGTAAACTGACCAAGAATATTGGCATCGTCGTGCCCTATTTGGCCGATCCATTCTTTGCCGAAATTGCGCGGTATCTTGAGCAAAGCTGTATCGCAGCGGGGTATCGCCCGTTTCTGTTCAGCTCTCACGGTGAACAAAAGTTGGAAAACGAAATCCTGGACGGTTTGCAATCTTTGAAACCAGCAGGCGTGTTGTTTGCGCCCTTGGGACGTATCTCAGACAAATCTGCAATTGAGAAATTCTGCGCTAGCGTGCCGACAGTTCTGTTTGACAGCAACCTCGACGGTTTGGGCGCAGCGTTTATCGGGTCCGATAATTTCAGCTTTGTGTCTCAGACCGTGGAATACATGACCCGTACTGGCGAGCCGCCTTCGTTCTTCGAAATGCGGACACCTGCAAACCCCAATGCAAACAAACGGCGAAAAGCTTATATCGAGGTGATGGAACGTCTGGGTTTTGAGCCGCATGTGATCAAAATCGAAGGTACTGGTTGGGCCTTTGAAGAGATTGGGCGGCTCGGCACGCTCAAGGTGCTGGATGAACGCAAGTTGCGCACGGATTCAGTTCTGTGCAGCAATGACCGATTGGCCATCGGCTTTCTGGCAGCGTGCTTTGAACAGGGGATTCGCGTCGGGCGAAAAGACGATTGCGCTTTGCGTGTGGCTTCAAATGACGACCATCCCTTTGCAAAATTTACCTGCCCGTCACTGACTACCGCGGCGCACGATTATGATAATGTGGCGGCACGAAGCGTCGAAACTCTTTTCGAACTCATTGAAAACGGAGGGAAATTAGAAAATCGGACGGAGACCCTTTTCCCGGCTCGATTGGTTTTAAGAGAATCCGCATAACACTACAAAATTAACGCGCGTAAAGTTTTTATTGACTGCGCGACAATTTGCGATCTAACCTCTCTGCACGACATCCAAGCTCAGGGAGGACAGGGATGTATCTGAAGCACGCACTTCGTGCGGCGACTGCAATGACTTTCGTCGCAACGGCAGCGGCCCATGCGCAATCCATCACTATCGCGACTGTAAACAACGGCGATATGATCCGGATGCAGGGCTACACAGACAAATTTACCGAAGCGACTGGAATTGACGTCGAGTGGGTAACGCTGGAAGAGAACGTCTTGCGCCAGCGCGTCACCACCGACATCACCACCAACGGCGGTCAGTTCGACATCATGACAATCGGCATGTACGAAACCCCGATCTGGGGTGCGAACGGCTGGTTGGTTCCGCTGGATGGTCTGTCCGAGGACTATGACGTTGGCGATATCCTGCCCGCAATGTCAGGCGGCCTGAGCCATGAAGGGACGCTCTACGCGGCGCCGTTCTATGGCGAAAGCTCGATGATCATGTATCGCACCGACCTGATGGAAAAAGCAGGCATGGAAATGCCCGAAGCGCCAAGCTGGCAATTCATCAAAGAGGCCGCGGCGGCCATGACCGACCGTGACGCTGACATCAACGGTATCTGCCTGCGCGGCAAAGCCGGTTGGGGCGAAGGTGGCGCGTTCATCACAGCCATGTCCAACTCGTTTGGCGCGCGCTGGTTTGACGAAGACTGGAAGCCCCAGTTCGACCAGCCAGAATGGGCCGACACGCTGAATTTCTACGTTGAAATGATGTCGGAATCTGGTCCCGCAGGCTATGCCACAAACGGGTTCAACGAGAACTTGTCCCTGTTCCAGCAGGGCAAATGTGGCATGTGGATCGACGCAACCGTTGCGGCGTCATTTGTGACCAACCCCACAGACTCGACCGTAGCGGATAGCGTTGGTTTTGCACTGGCACCTGACACCGGATTGGGCAAGCGCTCCAACTGGCTTTGGGCTTGGGCATTGGCCATTCCGGCCGGCACACAGCAGGAAGACGCAGCCAAACAGTTCATCGAATGGGCAACGTCCAAAGACTACATTGAGCTGGTTGCCGAAAACGAAGGTTGGGCAAATGTTCCGCCGGGTGCGCGCACCTCTTTGTATGAGAACCCGGAATACCAGAAGGTTCCCTTTGCCAAGATGACGCTGGACTCGATCCTGTCCGCTGATCCGAACAACCCGACGGTCAAGCCGGTTCCATATGTTGGTATCCAGTTCGCTGCGATCCCGGAATTCGCAGGCATCGCGACCCAGGTCAGCCAAGAGTTCTCGGCGGTCTATGCCGGGCAGCAAACGGTCGAGGAAGCACTGGCCAAGGCACAGGCGTTTACCGCAGAAGAAATGGAAGCCGCAGGGTACTGAGGTCTTCTCCCCGCGGGCGGGCAGTAATCTGCCCCCCGCCTTACCCTTCCACAATTCGCGTTTTTCTCGCAGGCTGAGTTACGCCTGAACAGAGAGGGTTTGCGTTATGGCTACTCAACATTCCCGATCCGTTGCTCGCCTGATGATGGCACCTGCAGTGGTCCTGCTACTTGGCTGGATGCTCGTGCCGCTGACGATGACGCTATATTTTTCCTTCAAGAAGTACCTGCCTCTGCGGGGCGGTGATCTGGGCTGGGTCGGTTTAGACAACTATGTTCGATTTGTTTCATCCAGTTCATTCTGGCCGGCAGTTCAAGCAACACTTGTGATTGTCGGAGGGGTCCTTGTCATCACTGTTGTTCTGGGCATCCTTCTCGCGATGCTTTTGGATCAACCGATGTGGGGTCAAGGTGTTGTCCGCATTCTTGTAATCGCTCCATTCTTCGTCATGCCCACCGTGTCCGCTTTGGTCTGGAAGAACATGTTCATGGACCCGGTCAACGGCCTGCTGGCGCATCTGTGGCGCTTTTTCGGGGCCGAGCCAGTCTCATGGCTGTCCGAAGCATCCATGACCTCGATCATCATGATCGTCTCGTGGCAGTGGCTGCCCTTTGCGACGCTGATCTTACTGACCGCTATCCAATCTCTGGACAGCGAACAGCTGGAAGCGGCCGAAATGGATGGCGCACCGGTTCTGAAGCGCTTCTACCACATCATTCTGCCGCATCTGAGCCGCGCGATCACCATCGTAATCCTGATCCAGACAATCTTCCTTTTGTCGATCTTCGCCGAGATCTTCGTGACCACCGGCGGCGCATTCGGTACCCGTACACTCACCTACCTGATCTTCCAGCGTGTGTTGGAGAGCCAGAATGTTGGTCTCGGATCAGCCGGAGGTGTCTACGCAATCATCTTAGCCAACATCGTTGCCATCTTCCTGATGCGCATCGTCGGCAAGAACCTGGACGCGTGAGGAGGTAAGACCATGGCCCGCACCGTCACAACCCGCCGCAAATCGTTCAATACCGCCTTGGCCTGGGCCGTTGGTCTGCTGATCTTTTTCCCGATCCTCTGGACCATCCTGACCAGCTTTAAGACCGAGGCGCAGGCGATCGCCAGCCCACCGCTGTTTTTGAACTTCAACTGGACGTTGGAAAACTACGCCATCGTGCAGGAACGCTCGGACTATATGCGGTTCTTGTGGAATTCGGTCATTATCGCCGGAGGCTCGACTGTTCTGGGTGTCATCATCGCGGTACCCGCCGCATGGGCAATGGCCTTTGTGCCGTCCAAGCGCACCAAGGACATTCTGCTGTGGATGCTGTCCACCAAGATGTTGCCTGCAGTTGGTGTTCTTTATCCGATCTACCTGCTGTTCATTCGGTTGGGCCTGCTGGATACGCGCGGAGGGCTGGTGGTTGTCCTGATGCTGATCAACCTGCCGATCATTGTCTGGATGCTTTACACCTATTTCCGTGAAATCCCCGGCGAAATTCTGGAAGCCGCGCGGATGGACGGGGCGACGTTAAAAGAGGAAATCCTCTATGTGCTGACCCCCATGGCCATCCCCGGCATCGCCTCGACCGTTTTGCTGAACTTCATCCTGGCCTGGAACGAGGCATTCTGGACCCTCAACCTTACTGCCGTCGACGCGGCCCCGCTGACGGCCTTCATCGCCAGCTATTCCAGCCCCGAAGGCCTGTTCTTTGCCAAGCTTAGCGCAGCTTCGACAATGGCAATCGCTCCAATCCTGATCCTTGGCTGGTTCAGCCAGAAACAACTTGTCCGCGGCCTGACCTTCGGCGCTGTGAAATAAGGAACACGACACATGGGACGTATTCAACTCAAGTCCGTGACCAAAAGCTTCGGCGATGTGCAGGTCATTCCGCCGCTGGACCTGACCATCGAAGATGGCGAGTTCACCGTCTTCGTCGGCCCCTCAGGCTGCGGTAAATCCACCCTTTTGCGTCTGATCGCTGGATTGGAGGATATCACCTCGGGCTCTATCGACATTGACGGCGCGGACGCCACCGATGTCCCGCCCGCGAAACGAGGGCTGGCGATGGTGTTCCAGTCCTATGCTCTGTATCCCCATATGACCGTGCGCAAGAACATCGCCTTTCCCCTTCGTATGGCGAAACTGGATCAGGCCGAGATCGACAAGCGCGTCGAAGGCGCCGCCAGCGTCCTGAACCTGACCGACTATCTGGACCGCCGTCCAGGACAACTATCGGGCGGCCAACGCCAGAGGGTTGCGATCGGGCGCGCGATCGTGCGCGAACCGGCGGCATTTCTGTTCGACGAACCTTTGTCGAACCTCGACGCGGCGCTGCGGGTCGGCATGCGGCTGGAGATTAGCGAATTACACGAACGCCTCGCCACCACCATGATCTACGTGACCCATGATCAGGTCGAAGCCATGACGATGGCCGACAAGATCGTCGTCCTTCAGGCCGGAGTAATCGAACAAGTTGGCAGCCCGCTAGAGCTGTATCGGACACCGCGCAACCTGTTTGTTGCGGGTTTCATTGGCTCCCCAAAAATGAACTTCATTGAGGGCGACGAGGCCGCAAAACACGGTGCTCAGACCATCGGAATACGGCCTGAACATATCACAGTCTCAGAAACCGAAGGGGACTGGTCCGGGGTGGTGAGCGTTTCCGAGCATCTGGGTTCGGATACATTTTTCCATGTCCACGAGACCGGGCTGGCTGACACAATCACTGTCCGCGCTGATGGCGAGGTCGGTTTCCGTCACGGCGACCGCATTCACCTGACACCACGCGCCGATGTGATACACCGGTTTGATGCCAAAGGCTTGCGGATCGAATGACACGTCTGGCTAGCAAAACCGCCCTGATTACTGGGGCCGCGCGCGGCATAGGGCTGGCCTTTACGAAAGCCTATGTTGCGGAGGGAGCCCGTGTCGCCGTAGCCGATATCGACATCCAGCGTGCGCAGCAAGCCGCGACTGAGATCGGTACTGCGGCTTTGGCCGTGGAAATGGACGTGACAAACCAGCCGAGTATCGACGACGCCATCGCCTGCACCGCAGCTCAATTCGGCCCGATCGATATTTTGATCAACAACGCAGCGATCTTCACCGCCGCCCCGATTGTTGATATTGAGCGCGCCGACTACCAACGTGTCTTCGACATCAACGTCGCCGGCGCCTTGTTCACCATGCAGGCCGTCGCGCGCCATATGATCGCGCATGGCACCAAGGGCCGTATCATCAACATGGCGTCACAAGCAGGGCGGCGCGGTGAGCCTCTGGTCGCCGTTTATTGCGCCAGCAAGGCGGCGATCATTTCCCTGACTCAATCTGCAGGGCTGAACCTGATCGCACACGGGATAAATGTGAACGCCATATCTCCGGGTGTGGTGGATGGCGAGCACTGGGACGGGGTAGATGCGTTCTTCGCAAAACACGAAGGAAAACCCCCCGGACAGAAGAAATTAGAAGTGGCCGCAGAAGTTCCCTACGGCCGCATGGGACGGGCCGAAGACCTGACCGGGATGGCGGTGTTTCTCGCCTCGGACGAGGCAAAATACATCGTTGCACAAACCTACAATGTCGATGGCGGAAATTGGATGAGCTGATGAGCCCTGTGACACACGCAACCCCACCGATCCAACTGCGGCGAGACAAGCTTGCAGAGCTGCCATCTACCGTTGGAACTCCTAGCTATCAGCATCCGGACTTGACGCCCGGTATCGTTCATATCGGCCTTGGTAATTTCCACCGCGCCCATCAGGCTTGGTACATTCATCAGCTCATGCAGCAAGGCAAGGCCCGCGATTGGGCCATCATCGGAGCAGGAGTACGCAGTTATGACGCTGAAATGCGCCAGAGGCTGCTAGCGCAGGGCTACCTGACCACTCTGATTGAGCTAGACCCTAAAGGCGTATCGGCGGAAGTCATAGGCCCGATGATCGACTATCTGCCGATTGAGGCAGGAAACGCTGCACTGGTCCGCGGGATGGCTGATCCGTCTATCCGCATTGTATCTTTAACTGTGACTGAGGGCGGCTATTTTCTGGATGCCAACACCAGCGCTTTCGACGCGGATCACGATGATATTCTCCACGATGCGGCAAACCCAAATCGCCCCCGCACCGCTTTCGGCGCAATTGTTGCAGCGCTCGGGATACGTCGTGCAAATGGCTTGACCCCCTTCACCGCGCTGAGCTGTGATAACCTGCAAGGCAACGGCACTATCCTTCGAAACTGTATCGTTGGGTTAGCGCGCCTGTCGGACCCTGATCTTGCCGATTGGATCGACCGGAACGGCGCATTTCCCAATTCGATGGTAGACTGCATCGTGCCAGCGACTACAGATCAAGTGATTTCTCAATGCCACGCGCTTGGTGTTGACGACCACGCCCCAGTTTCACATGAGAACTTTCGCCAATGGGTCATCGAAGATGACTTTTGTGCAGGGCGTCCACCTTTTGAACAGGTTGGGGTCACACTGACCGATGATGTTCACGGATACGAGGCATTGAAGCTACGCATATTGAACGGAGGCCACCAACTGCTTGCGAATGTTGGCGAGATACTAAATGTCCCGACGATTTCAGCCTGCATGCAAGACTCCGACATACTTGCGTTTTTTAAAAAGGTTCAAATAGAAGAAATTCTACCCCATGTCGACGCTGTTCCTGGAACGACCCCGCAAGAGTACCTTGGGCTGGTTGAACGTCGATTTGAAAACACGGCAATTCACGACACAACGCGCAGGGTCGCGTTCGACGGATCGGCGCGTCACCCTGGGTTCGTGCTGCCGTCGATACGCGATGCAATTGCTTCAGGCGCTTCCATAAAAGGACTGGCTCTAGCTGAAGCTTTATGGTGCAGGATGTGCGCTGGGATTCGCGAGGATGGCTCAGAAATCGCCGCCAATGATCCTGTTTGGGAAGATCTGAGAAAAACTGCGCTAGCAGCCAAAACTGATCCCGGACTTTGGCTTGCGCAGGATCTGTATTGCGGGGAATTCGGCGATGGCTCACAGTTTACCGTAGCCTTTGACCATTGGTTGGACGGGATTTGGAAAAATGGGAGTAGAGCGGCCCTAGCTGAATATACTTCTCATAGCTCTTCTTCGAACTAGCTTCCCGCAATTCCAATCAAGCAGCAGAGCGAACACTGGTTCTAGCCAAGTAAAACAGCGTCAATTTTCGAGACAGTACCTAACAAACGATGCAGCTACAGTGATTTTCAGCTTCGCGCTCAGCCCTAAGTTTAGACATGTCTGCTTCGGGTCGAGGCCACTCTTCAGCAACCATTGAGCCAACGGCAATCCTAAGATAGGGCATCACCTGTGCGGGGTTGCGACCAGCGGTTTCAACAATTTTCATGCCGCCATCGATGATCACTTTGATCAACGCCGGATAGTCCGGCGCGTTGACGGTTGGCAGGAAGGTGACGTTCACGGCGACTGGTTTATCGGACATGTCCTTGCATTGCGCGATCTCATAGGCGGGGTCGGCGGGCGTCTTTTGCGTCAGCCCCGTGATGGTGCCCAAACCACCTGCATTTAAAACGGCGGTCACCAGTCTCGCAATTCCTGCTCAGTGCGTTCCGGTTTGAATAATTGGATGCTCAATTCCAGACATTTCAGTGATTGCTGTCTTCATATCGTGAGCTCCTGCAACCTCGGTTCTGGCCGTGGGTTTTCAAGCGCAACAAAGACTGACGCATTGTGGAAGCAAGAATATCCCATCTGGGTTAAACACTCAGCCTGCCCTAAGCGGGCAGGCTCTTGGTGATTTTGTTAGTTCTCTTGGTCGCCCATTTCTGCTTGTAGATGGGTCACTCTGCAGCGACGCTTTCCATTGCGTCACCTCTACTTCTCCAGCGGAAATAGAACATGAATGGCAGAACGACCAGATACATCGTGATCGAATACAAAGCCGAAGGCAGCGCCATGGGGACTTCCCCGAGTGAAGAACTCGTGCCAGTGATCACAATGGCCAGTGTGATACCCAGAGGCGAGTTTTGGACGCTGGTTTCGATACCAACCGTTTTGCCCTCGCTCTTGTTAAGCCCGAGAATTTTACCAAAAGCCAAACCAATTAGCATCAGCACCAACGGCAGGGTCATGGTCGAATACCCGAGGGTGGGCATGTAAGCGATAATCAGATCTCGGTTTGCCACAAATAACGCGAGGATCAGCAGCGCCCAAAAGACGACTGCCGTATTCTGAAGGGGATGCTCCAGCCTACGCGCCATGTTGTTGAAGAGGTGCCGCACGATGATGCCGGTTATGACGGGCAAAGTTGTGACGAGGAAGGTGAAGATCGCTATCTCGAAAAACGAGAAATCGGGTGCGCTTTCGCCCATGAAATACAAAACCGACCAAGTGGCCAGCGGTGGTACAGTTATGAAGGCCATGACGCTGGTGACCGCAGTCATCGAAACCGAGAGCGCCAGATCACCACGCGATAGTTTGGTAATAACGTTGCTGCTGACACCGCCGGGGCAGAAGCTGAGTAGCATTAATCCCGCCGCCATGACCGGCGGCAGATTGAATGCCATTATGACGCAAAACGCAGCAATCGGTAGCAGAACGATCTGCGAGAATGCCCCGATGGCGAAGGCGGTGCGGCGACGGAACACCCGGCGGAAATCGTCGATTTCCAGACCAAGCCCCAATGAGAACATGATGAAGGCTTGCGCCGCCGGTACCACCACGTTGATTGCGAAATCCATTGTTTTCCTCCCTCTTTAGGAACGCGGGTCCGCCTGCCTCGCCTCCCGCGATTCCCCGGCCGACCCGCTGATTTTGATGAATGGCGTTACATATCCACAGTGAAAGTGAACTGACCCAAAGCGTGACGCATCGCATCCTCGCCACTGTTCAGCGAAAGCTTTGCTACGATGCCGCGGCTGGAATCCTGCACCACCTCGAGTGATCCGATCTCGGCTGCGTGCCAACCCGCCAGTTCACGGATGGTGCGTTCGATTTCCAACATGTTCAGCGTGACCTTGTGGATTTTACCCACAGCGGTCACCGGCAGGGCGTCGAGGCTGATAAAGTCCTTCGGCACCGCCGCACGTTCCGAGACATGCTCTTGCGCAAAGGCGGCCAGATCAGCCAGGTCAACATCGACCCCGGTGGATTTCTGGTAGTACATGACCGGAACCTCACCCACCTTGGCGTCGGGGCGACCGATCACGGCAGCCATGGCCACGGCAGGGTGCTTGTGCATCGCCTCTTCGACGATCTTTGGGTCGATGTTATGACCACCACGGATGATCAGCTCTTTCTTGCGGCCGGTCATCCAGAAATAGCCTTCGGCGTCGCACCGGGCCAGATCGCCGGTGTTGAACCAGCGCTTGCCGTCCTGCTCCAGCCAGATGCCCCTGTTTTGGCTTTCGATCAGATAGCCGTCGAACACGTTCGGCCCGGTGATGAAGATCACCCCGGCTTCATCCACATCAGCCCAGCGAAGGAATTCGTCATTGTCGTCCAGGATGGCGATTTTCATGTCCTGATAGGGAAAACGCATCCCGATCGATCCAATGCGTGGATTGTCCGTTATGATCGGGTTCATGGACGAGGCCAGAACGCCTTCGGTCATGCCATAAGCTTCGATGATCTTGACGCCCGTCTCATTGACGAAGGTGTTGAACAGCTCAACCGGCATGGGCGCGGCTCCGCAGGCCCCAAAGCGCAACGAGCTTAGGTCTTTGTCCTTATGCGGCACCTGCAGAAGCGCGCCGTAGATGGTGGGCACACCGGAATAGGAACTGATGCCGTAGTGTTCCACCATGTCCCAGAACCCGGCGATCACACCATCGCCGCGATAGCCTGAGGGAGAGGCCAGCACGACGTGGCCACCATGCATCCAGGGCAACAGACCTGTCACCAGCATGGCGTTGGTGTGAAACAGCGGAAGGCCACACAGCGCGGCGGTGCCGGGGCCTACGTTTTCGGCACCGACATACAAGCTGGGGCACCACGAGTTATAAACCTCGCCGAAATGGGTTCGGCGCACGATCTTGGGCAGGCCGGTGGTGCCACCGGTACACAGCATGGTCGAGGTGTCGTTGGGGCCAGGGCCTTCGAAATCCAGACCGCTCGCATTTTCGCCTGCGATCTCGTCCAGCAGACGGGTCAGGCTGATGTCATCGCGACCTTCGATCGTGGCCGAAACGGGCGGCAGCGGCATCGCGTCGCGCCACACGCCTTCGCCTTTCATATAGGCGGTAAAGTTGACCAGCAGGATATGTTCAAGCGAGGGAACATCCTTGGCTGCAGCACTGGCTTTTTCCCAGATATCGACGCCCGGTGTTTGCTCCAGCGTTATCAGGATTTTGACGCCCGCACCTTTCAGCAGATCGGCCATCTGATCGGCTTCCATCAGCGGGTTGATGGCCAGAATGCCACCAGCCGCACTGCCACCCCAGATGGCGAAATGCGTCTCGGGCATGTTGGGCAGGATATAGGCCGCCACATTGTCGCGACCCAGGCCCATCCGACGCAGCGCGTTGGCGGTTTGAGTGATGCGCGCCAGCAGTTGCCCGTGGGTCAGCGTATAGGGCGTGCGCATGGCAGCCGCGCTCAGGAAAAAGCTGAGAGCAGGTGCGCCAGGGTCGATGGCCGCCCCTTTTTGCAGCGCCTCATAGGTGGTCCGCGGCAGATTGCGATCCTGCAGAGGAGTCTGTTCGAACGCCAGAATCTCATCCATGTTTTTCAGAACAACGTTGGTGCTCATCTTCTTTCCTCTTGTTCCTGCGCACCGCGATCGGCGCGCAGTTTTGCGTTAGCTTGCGGCCTTAATCATGTCGGCGGCTTTTTCTGCGATCATCATGGTGGGCGCATTGGTATTGCCCGAGATCAGGTTCGGCATGATCGACGCATCGACCACGCGAAGTCCCTCAAGCCCGCGCACCCGCAACTGCGGATCTACGACGGCCATGTCATCGGTACCCATCTTGCAGGTGCCCACCGGGTGATAGATCGTGTCTGCACGTGAACGGATGTGTTTTTCCCAATCCGCATCCGTCTTGGCGTTTTCGGTACCGAACATCTCTTTCTTGCGGTACTTCGCCAGTGCCGGAGCCTCAAGAATCTCCCGCGTTAGTTTCGCGCCCTTGATCATTGTTTCAAGATCGCGGTCATCGGCCAAAAAGGCCGGATCAATGGCGGGCATGGCGAAGGGGTCCGCACTGTTCAGCGTGACCGAGCCCCGGCTTTCAGGGCGCAGTTTGCAAACATGGCAGCTGAAGCCGTAGCCATAGTGCAGCTTGCGTGAATGATCATCGACCAGAGCGATGGTAAAATGCAGTTGAATGTCAGGGCGATCCAGATCGGGCGAGGTTTTCAAAAAGGCCGCGCCTTCGGCAAAGCAGGTGGCCGCCATCGATACACCGGTTTTGCGCCAGCGGTTTAAGTGACCCATCAGCTTCATGCCGCCCAAAAGGCCAATGCCGAAATTGTCGGTATCAGCCGATTTGTAGGCCAGCGTGAAGTCCATGTGATCCTGCAGGTTCTTGCCCACACCGGGAAGGTTGTGACGCACCTCGATCCCGTGCTTCTCAAGATCCCCGGGGTCACCAACGCCGGACAGTTGCAGCAACTGAGGTGTCTTCAGCGCACCGCCGCACAGCAAGACCTCGCGCGCGGCTTTGACCTCGATATCCTTGCCCTTGCCGTTTTCCTTGTAAACCACACCGGTCGCGCGTTTGCCGTCAAAGGTCAGACCCTTGGCATGGGCTTTGGTGATAACCGTCAGGTTCGGCCGATCCATGACCGGAAACAGATAGGCTGCAGCGGCCGAACACCGTTCGCCATTCTTGGCAGTGTCGTGGAATTGCGTGACCTGATAGTAACCGACGCCTTCATTGTCGCCGGTGTTGAAATCCTTGCGTTCGCGAATTTGGAGTTGCTTGGCGGCCTCAATGAAATCCTGAGTAATTGGACGCGACTCTTTTTGGTCAGAGACCTGCAGGGGACCCGAGCCACCATGCATGTCATTGCCGCCATGCTCGTTGTTTTCTGACTTTTTGAAATAGGGTAGAATGCTGTCCCAATCCCAACCCTCACAGCCCAGATTTGCCCATTCGTCGTAGTCCTCGCGCTGACCACGCACGTAAAGCATGGCGTTGATCGCGCTGGAGCCACCCAGAGCCTTACCGCGCGGCTGATAACCTTTGCGCCCGTTCAGCCCCGGCTGCTCGACGGTTTCAAATACCCAGTTATTGATCTTGGCGGGCTTTCCCGGAAGCATGGCCACGACGGCGGCTGGCATGCGGACAAGGATACTATCCCCACTGCCGCCCGCTTCCAGCAAACAGACAGTAACGTCCGGGTTTTCCGTGAGACGGTTGGCCAGCACACATCCCGCTGAGCCTCCACCAACTATCACATAATCAAACTGCATCGCATTCCTCCCTGTCGCCAAAATGGTCAAAGGGTTCTCGTTGCAATAGAGTTGCATCGGTCAATTGTTTGACACTTTCGGCCATTCAATTGTTCTACGAACTCGGATCGCTGCTCACACAGAGCAGTAACTATCCACCATGCGGGCGAATTCAGTGGAAACCCAAAGGTGAACTTCACGAGCCTGAGGCGTTTGCGGGGCACTGTCTTCCATCGCATGAAAAACCCCGTCAAATGTGCGGAAGGTGACGCGGCAACCCGCCTGTTTCATCCGATCGGCCATTAATTCGGCCTCGGCCCGAAGTATGTCTAAATCACCGACATAGCCAAGTGCAGGCGGCAGGCCTGAGACATCTTCGGCCAATGCCGGAACCGCGTAGGCCGGGATGTCGTATCGCTTTCGCGACCGCAGTTCGCGTAGCAACAAGTGCCAGGCAAGTACCCCGTGTTCGCGCGTCCACGTGATTTTGTTCCTTGGCAGCTTGGTCCAATTGGACGCGCGGTCATCGATCATCGGATAGAACGGCATTATGAATGCGATCTTTATGTCTCCGGAATCCCGCGCGCGCAGAGCTGTCGACAGAACCAACCCACCTCCCGAACTGTTACCGGCCAGAATAAGGTTGTCCGCGTTGCCACCCAATTGCTCTGCATTGTCACGTACCCAGAGTAAGGTATCATAGCAATCGTCGTGTCCCGCGGGGTAAGGCGCTTCTATCGATAGTCGGAAAGCTGGGGCAACGATGATGCAGGGCCGCGATGCCATTAGTCGGTGATAAAACGCGTGATGGCGTTCCGGCCAACCGGTCGCGTACCCACCGCCATGGAAGAATACAACGATAGGTAACGGTCCCTTCGCGTTAGCGGGCTTGTAGACCCGTATCCGCACTTCGCCGGTTCCATCCTGTCGTGGTATCAAGACGGTTTCGTTAACGGCATTATCCAGTTGTTTGTGAGCGGCTTTCTTTCTTCCCTGTGCCGAGAGCTTTAGGCCTAGGGGGCTTTTGATCAGCCGCATTGCCACCTTTTGGCCGAAAGGCCGATGGTCTGAGGTTCTCATTTGTTTTCCTGAGTGTCTCAACCGATCTACCACTTCTGGGCGGCGGGCAAAGCGCGCCGGCCAGAAACGTATCCATTCGGTTATTGAGGCTGAGGTTTCGTGTCGCCCTTCGACGGTTTTTGCTCGTCATTCGCATCGAAATAGAGCGTACCGAAAATCCAGTCGAACAGAGGAAGCGTGATGTTAAAATTACCTTCGACCATCAAGTCGCGATTGTGGTGCACGGTGTGGAACAAACGCAGATACGTCCAGCCGGGGATCAGACGAAATATGCGCTCGGTCACTGACCCTCGCTGCAAGTGGTAGCTGAAGTGCAGCACTTCATACAGAAGGTAACAAGACGTCATCGTGATGAAGAAAAGATAGCCGTAGTTGCCACCGAAGATGAAGTAAGACACCAGACCTCCGGGGATTGAAATGGCTACAGTCGTCAGGACGAGCAGATAAATCGGGAAGATCACGACCCGCCAATCCAGAACCATCTGATACTCCATGTCCGTATCGACGAAGAAGGTATGGTGGTCGCCAGTATGGCGTTGGTAGAACAACTTAAAGAGCTTGGTTTTGTGATGCCCCCAATAGTTGTGAGACGCCCATTCGCCTAGATTGTAAGCGATATATGTCATCACAACGAACCATAACTGGTAAAGTTTGAAATCAACCAGTTTGGTCGTTCCCCAACAAATCAGCGATCCGGCACCAAGCACCACGACGGACAGATGCAAAAGGCCGCTGTAATTTGGGCTTACGCCTGCGCGGTATTTGGCGCGAAACTTTTCTCGTGCCTCGTCATTCATAACTGGGTCCTCCCTAACCAAAAGTTGCCAGTCAGAATACGGAGATTTGATATATCCTCTAATTTATATTACTTAAGGATATTATCACTGAATGGAATAACGGGGTTAATGCTAAGAAATCACGACCTGAATTTGCTTCCGATCTTCGATATTTTGATGCGCGAACAGCATTTATCCAAGGCGGCAGAGCGCCTGAACATGAGCCAACCTGCGGTCAGTAATGCGCTAAAGCGGCTGCGTCTTGGATTCGATGACGAGTTATTTGTACGCACGGGGCGCGGCCTTAAACCGACGCAGCGGGCTTATGATTTGCACACTCAAATCGCGCCAGCGCTCATGCAGATAAGAAGCAGTTTCGAGGAGCAGGATTTTTCTGCCGAGACGTTTTCTCGAACCATCGACGTTTCAATGAATCACGCGGTTGAACATATCTGGGGGCCGGCTTTGATGGACCAGGCCCGCAGCAAGGCGCCTAATCTGAAGTGGAAAGTACACCCCGATTACCTGGACGACATCCCCGGACGTTTGAAAGATGGGCGGTTAGGATATGCAGTCGAATACACATCTATGCCAGAGGAGCACTATGACTCTTTGCTGCTGTTGCGGGAGTCTCTGACTCTTATCTGTGCAACCGATCACCCCTGCGCTTTAACCGGTGTATCGCTGGAAGAGTTTCAAACGCTGGCGCAGGTTTCACTGGTGCGCAGGTCAGGAATGGTCCGCAGCCAGAATAGTCGCCGAACCACGCCCTTGGAGTTCCTGTTGGGAAACGCTCTGCCAGCCCGAAATATCGCTTTGCAAATGTCGAGTTTTGTTTCGATTCCACCGGTTGTGGCAGCAACCGACCTGATTGCCGTCGTACCGACCCGTCTGGCTCGTCCCTTCGTGGATGCTGGTGAACTGGCTTCACACAACCTTCCATTTGACTACCCCGAAATTGAGGTGCGCTTGTACTGGCACAAGAGCCGGAACACTGAGCCGGGTCACGAATGGCTTGTGGAATTGCTGGCGCAATCAGCAGCAACGATTAGCGAAACCCAGAACCTGCAGGGTCAACTAGCCGATTAACTTTTTTCTCCGTAACGCGATGAAGTCTTCAGACTGCCGGGTGAATATCCGTACTTCTTTGTAAAGGCTCTTACAAAGCTGGAGGGTTCAGAATAACCGGTTCTCCACGCGACCGTTGAAACATCCAGGCCAGCAGTGCTGAGCAATTCGTGCCCGATTGCCAGTTTGGCTTCAGTGTGGATCTTTCTGAAACTGGTGCCCTCTTGTGCCAGGCGACGGCGCAGCGTGCGTTCACTGGTTCCGAGTTTGGACGCGATCGAAACGATTGTTGGATCGTTGTTCATCTCTAGAAGCGTAGCTTCGCGGACTTGTGCTGTCATTTCCGGAACATCAGAGTCTTCTAAGTTCAACAGGCTCCGACACTGCCGCAGACAACTCTCCATAGTAGCTGGGTTGTGTTGAGGCAACGGCAGATCCAACAGCTTGTTGGACAGCACAATGGCGTTCTTGTCGCAGCCCAGCTTAACGTTGACACCCAGCATGGACTTGATTGCTTCGGCAATTTTCGGGTCATCCAATGTTGTTTCGAACGTTACCTTGGACAGTGAAAACTTTGGAAGAAACTGCGATGTGAAGTTGCTGATGACAGTTAGGTGCCGTTCCAGAACGAAGCCTTCGACCGATTTCGGCAAGCCGCTGATGTCCAAATTCAAAACCGGCGGGTCTTGAAGCTCGTTCAACCGCAAGCGAGCGATTAGGAAGGACAAATTCGCAAAGTCCATCGCGGTTTTCAGCCCTGCGCGAACTGTTGGACTGCTTAAGATCGCATATCCCCATATTCCAAACACTTCGGGTCGATACCGGCGTCCAATCTCAATCCCCATACCCGGGCGCCCCGGAGCGTACTTGATAAAGTTGGCAATCGCAGAAACTTCCTGCCCAAGGGTTACTGTTGCTTCGTTCTGATAGAGGTCGAACGTCACAAGCCCGGTTCCTTCAAGACACTGTTCAGCAGTCACACCATAATTTGGCGCTTCTTCGCACAGAATGCGGATGCTTCCTGGGGACCGTTTCTGGGACTCATTTTGCATGTTCGGATGCTAGCCACCTTGGCCGATAATGTCAAAAAGATGTCCGCTGCCATCATCCAAATTTGAACCCCAAAAACCAAGATTAATGGCAGGAGGACATCATGCGATCACTCATTGCCATTCAGGAAGGTCAGATCTCACTCGAGCAGATCAAAGCGCTCGAAGAGGTCGTGCGCAAGCTGTACGCCGAGCATATTTGCGACGACAAGCTGACGATTATCTGGAACGTCGCCGCCAAGCAGCACACGATCACGGATCGCCGCTGGTCCCGGTCTTCGACTGTCTCGATGGAAGTTCCGGACGGTTTCGAAACGCAGCGCCGCGAAGCCTTCATGCTGGAGGTTGATAAGTGCTGGCGCAAGATCACCGGTCAGCACCCTGATCAGGTGTCGGTGGGCGCATTCGATCAGTCCCGCTATGGCGACATTCTGAAGGGGAACCTGAGGCGATTATCGCCGTGGGGGCGTTTTACCTATCTATTCAAGCTGTTTTCGCGCGCAATGATCTCGAAGATGCGGCACGGCGTGCTGATCACGCAGTTCAATCAATAGGAGAGGAATTGAAATGCCGCTTTATACACTTGCATCCAAGAAACCGTTCCCCGAGCAGATCCGTTTTGACATCGCACAGGTCATCACCGACGTGCATTGTGGCCTGACTGGCGCGCCGTCCGAGTTCGTGAACGTGGTTTTCATGACCGGCTATAGTATGCGCCGCGGAACTGTTTTGGGCGTGAACGGCAACGTTCGCATGGGCGGAGACCGGACCGCCGGTCTCTATGAAAAACTGAACGAGCAAATGCACACGCGTATCTCCGAGGCGGCCCAGCTCGACAAAAGCAAGGTGCTGGTCACGCTGATCGGCATCGAATCCAACTGGGTGGTCGAAGGCGGCATGGTTCTGCCCTTCCCCGGCGACGAAGCCGACTGGTTGGAGCGCAAGAACGCCACCCATGCCGCAATGGGGATCGGCCCCGTCACCGATTACGTTTAAATCCCGGAGGGTTTGACAATGTCCGCACCGCACCTGACACCCGTTTCGTCGGAAATACCTGATCTGGAAGCGCTGCTTCTGGCGCAGAAAAAAGCCTATCTGGCCGATCCTATGCCTGATCGGGCGGCTCGGGTGCGGCGTCTGGACAAGCTGCACAACGCGCTGATCGACAACAAGGCGCGCATCATCGCGGCGGTCAGCAAGGATTTCTCGAACCGGTCGGCGGCTGAAACCGAACTGGCCGAGATCATGCCACTGCTGGACGGCATCGCCTTTTACCGCAAGCGCCTGCGCAAGTTCATGAAACCACAGCGCCGCCACGCGCCACTGACCCTGATGCCTGCTAGCATTCAGGTGCAGTATCAGCCCGTGGGCGTGGTCGGCATCGTGGTGCCGTGGAACTTCCCGATCTTTTTGGCCCTGTCGCCGCTGGTTGGCGCGCTGGCTGCGGGCAACCGCGCTATGCTGAAATCATCGGAATTTGCACCGGCCTCGGGCGAACTGCTGAAAGAAATCATTGCCGATATCTTCACCGAGGACGAAGTGACCGTTGTCACCGGTGGTGTCGAGGTCGCGACCGAGTTTACCAAGCTGCCGTTCGACCATCTCGTGTTCACCGGCTCGACTCAGGTTGGCAAGATCGTGATGAAGGCCGCGGCCGACAACCTGACGCCGGTTACGCTGGAACTGGGTGGCAAATCGCCGGTCATCATCCACAAGGACTTCCCGATCAAAGAAGCCGCCAGCCGGATCGCGTTTGGGAAAGGTATCAATGCCGGTCAGGTCTGCGTGTCGCCCGATTACATCCTTTGCCCGCGCGACAAGGTGGACGCGTTCTGCACCGCATTTGCAGATTCGATGAGCAAGGCCTACCCAACCCTGCGCGACAATCAGGACTATACGGCGATCATCACCGACCGTCAGAAAACCCGCCTTGAAGGCTATCTGAAAGACGCCGAGGCAAAAGGCGCCGAGCTGATCACCATCAACCCCAAAGGCGAAGAGTTCAACAACACCCGCAAGATGCCGATGACCCTGATCCTGGGCGCGACTGACGAGATGCTGGTGCTGCGCGAAGAAATCTTTGGCCCAATCCTGCCGGTGATCCCCTACGACTCGATTGATGAAGCTGTGGCTTACGTCAATGACCGCCCGCGTCCGCTGGCCTTCTACTACTTCGATTGGGACAAGAGCCGCGCCAAAGACATTCTGGCCCGCACCCATGCGGGTGGTGCCTGCATCAACGACACCATGTCTCATGTGATGGCCGATGACATCCCGTTCGGCGGCATCGGTCCGTCGGGCATGGGTCACTATCACGGTGAAGAAGGCTTCCGCAATTTCTCGAAAGCCAAGGGCGTGGTCCGCAAAGGCCGCATCAACGCTACCGCTTTTGTTGCCCCGCCCTGGGACAACTTCATGTTCAACAGCCTGAAAAAGCTTCAGGCGATGCGCTTCAAGCGCCGCAAATTCAAGGAGTAAGACCCAATGGTTGCTGCTCAGAAAATAGAAACGAACGAAACGACGATTCAAGGAAACACGCAAATGGCAACGCTTGGGGATTCCCTGACGCTGAAATCGGGAACTGTTCTGCGCAACCGGATCTGCAAAGCTTCGATGAACGAAGCGCTGGCCACTCCGGACGGCAAGGTCACACCTGCTCACGTCTCGCTGTACGAAGCATGGGCCAACAGCGGTGCAAGCCTGCTGATCACCGGCAACATGATGGTTGACGGCAAGCACATGAACGAGCCGCTGGTCGTGGATGCACTGCTGGACAGCAACATGGACTTGCTGCGCAAATGGGCGGCCACCGGCAAGGCGACCAACACCCATATCTGGCCGCAGCTGAACCACCCGGGCAAGCAGTCGCCCAAAATGGTCAACGACGCTCCGGTTGCACCGTCGGTGGTGCCAATCCCGAATGAGATGTTCGCCCCCCCGCGCGAGCTGTCCGATTCCGAGATCGAGGACATCATTGACCGGTTCGCCGAAGCCGCCGCCCGTCTGGAAGAGGCAGGTTTCACCGGCGTCCAGCTGCACGGCGCGCATGGCTATCTGATCGGCCAGTTCCTGTCGCCGCATCACAACCGCCGCGAAGACAAATGGGGCGGCAGCTTTGACAACCGCTTCCGCTTTGTCGAAGAGGTCTACAAACGCGTCCGTGCCCGTACCGGCGACGGTTTCAACGTCGGCATCAAGATCAACTCGTCCGACTTCCAAAAGGGCGGCTTCACCGAGGAAGACTCGATCGAAGTGGCCAAGCGTCTGGACGGTCTGGGGATCGACCTGATCGAAATCTCGGGCGGCAGCTGGGAAAACCCCGTAAACCGCAAGGGAAAAGCCGAAGTCAAAAAGGAAAGCACCCTCAAGCGCGAGGCGTATTTCCTGGAATATGCCGAAAAGGTAAAAAGACAGATCTCGACCCCTCTGGTCGTGACCGGTGGTTTCCGTTCTTCCGAGGGCATGAGCGAAGCTCTGGCAACCGGTGCTCTGGACATGGCCGGTGTGGCCCGTCCATTTGCGGTTGATCCCAAGTTCGGCCAGCACGTTCTGCAGAACCCCAAGCACGTTTCGCATGTTGCGCCCATCCGTTCGGGTCTGAAGAAGATCGACGCAATGGCGATCATGGAGATCAGCTGGTACACCATGCAGATCGAACGCATCTCGCAGGGTAAGAAGGTGCAGACCAAAGCAGATGGCGTCTGGCCGGCGCTGCGGGTGATGTACCGGTTCTGGAAAAACGGCAAAGCGGTCAAAAAGGTTCGCGCCTGATCTCGCAGAACCCTGCTCGCAACATGGGAAGGTTAGATGACACATTCCAACGGCATCTGCAGCTGCGGGCAGGTTCATTTCAAAACTCAAGGTCGCCCGCTGTTTCGGGCGATCTGTCATTGCACCATCTGCCAGCGGTTCAATGATGCCGAATATGGCGATATCCTGCTGTTTCGCGCTGCAGACGTGGATCAGGCCGGGTGCGGTGAGATTTCATATGAAACTCTGCGCCAACCACCTTTGCTGGCGCGCGGGAAATGCACCACTTGCTGCAATCCTGCGCTGGAAAAGCTGAACATGCCGCTGTTTCCCAAGCTGATGTTGGTCCCGTCCGCCCGCATTGTCGAGCAAGCTGATTTGCCGGATCCGGAATTCCACATCTTTTACAATCACCGGGTTCGCGACGCACAGGATGATTTGCCGAAATCCAGCGGCTATTTGCCCAGTCAGACCCGGTTTGCGACCCATTTGCTGCGCGGTCTAATGCATGGGAGAGGTTGATAGTTCATTCAAGGAGGAGAACAGGATGCAGAATCCCAAAGGCGCTTGCCTGATTATCGGGGCTGGGGGTGATACCGGCTCGGCCATTGCTAGGGCTTTCGCGGCCGAAGGTCTCACCGCTTGTGTCGTGCGCCGCGACCGTCACGCCGATACGTTGGAAGAATTAGCCGCCTCGATCCGTGCCGAGGGTCATCAGGCCCGCGCCTATCCCGCCGACGCGCGGGATGAGACCGAGATGCACAACCTGATCGACAGGATTGAGGAAGAGGTCGGCCCGATCCAGGTCGCCGTTTTCAACATTGGCGCGAATGTGCGTTTTGGCATCACCGAGACCACCCCACGCGTCTATCGCAAGGTCTGGGAGATGGCCGCTTTCGCCGGGTTCTTGATGGGTCACGAGGTCGCCGCCCGAATGCTGCCGCGCGAACGCGGGACGATCATTTTCACCGGAGCATCGGCCAGTATGCGTGGCAATGCCGGGTTCTCGGCCTTTTCGGGCGCGAAACACGCGCTGCGGGCGCTGGCGCAGTCCATGGCGCGCGAGTTGGGGCCGAAAAACATCCACGTCGCCCATACGGTGATCGACGGTGCCATCGACAGCAATTTTATCCGCGAACACTTCCCGGATGTGGACCAGATGCGCGATGAAGACCGTATCCTGAAGCCCGAACATATCGCGCAAAACTATGTGATGTTACACAAACAACCCAGAACCGCGTGGACGCATGAGCTAGACCTGCGTCCCTGGAAAGAAAGCTGGTAGTCGGAGCGAACCATGTCAGTTCAGGTTGATTTTATCTACGACTTCGGAAGCCCCAATGCTTACCTGGCCCATCGTCTGGTCAAGGGCATTGAGGAGAGAACCGGCGCGACGTTCAACTATATCCCTTGTCTTCTGGGTGGGATTTTCAAGGCAACGGGCAACCGGTCTCCGTTTTTGATGTTCCAGAACGTCAAAGGCAAGCTGGGCTATGACCGCATTGAGTTCGAACGGTTTATTCGTCGGCACAAACTGTCTGAGTTCCTCATGAATCCCCATTTCCCGGTCAACACGCTGCTTATGATGCGGGCAGCAGTAGCGGCCGAAATTGACGGATTCCAGGACAACTACATCGCGGCGGGGATGGCAGCGATGTGGGAAAAGGGGCTCAAAATGGATGATCCGGATATTTTTGTCTCGGCCATGAACGATGCAGGTGTCGACGGACAAACACTGTTGGCGCGCGCAAATGAAGACTCTGTGAAAGAGCACCTTAAGAACAATACAAACGCGGCTGTTGAGCAAGGTGTCTTCGGCATCCCCACCTTCTTTGTCGAAGAGGAGATGTTCTTTGGTAAGGATCGATTGGAACAACTGGAAAGAGAGCTTTAGGGCCTCGAAAGCGCGAGACAGGCATTGTGGGTGGCAGGCCGCCACCGATCAAACAACGCTCTTGAACCTCAAAACAGGTAACTTGATTCACAATGACTGATGACTTGGCAGCCCATTCGGACACACAGAACCACCCTGTGACGATCTCTGTATCCCGAAAGGTGGTACCGGGGCGCGAGGCCGAATTCGAGGATTGGATCCGTGGCGTCGCCGAGGCAGCATCGCATTTTGAAGGGCAACAGGGATTGAGCATATTGCGCCCGTCTGACCAGACCGGCGGTCGCTATGTCATGATATACCGTTTCGACAGCTACGAACATGCCGCAGCTTGGGAAACGTCACCTGAGCGATCCCAGTGGATTGCAAAGCTGGAAGGGATATCCGACGGCGATGCAGATCGCAAAAGCGAAACTGGCCTCGAAGTGTGGTTCGATCTGCCCGAGGTCCCGGCGACCGTTCCGCCACGCTATAAGATGGCTGTCCTGTTGATCGTTGTTATCTTTGCTCTTGTTTTTGCACTACAGGTTTTCCTCGTTCCCTTTCTGGTTGGCTGGCCGCGTTGGGCACAGACGCTGAGTATCGTCACCATTCAGGTTGTGTCGATGACATACGTGATAATGCCAATCATAACTGTGCTGCTGAAACCCTGGTTGTTTCGCAACCAAACTCAGGCAATCAGATAAAGCATCTTGCTGGGGTATATCACATAATGACCGACCACATATCCTCACTTGCTGATTATCCGAACTCCTTCTGGAAACGGTTCAAGATCACGACGGTCGTTCTTGATGGCTTTCACCATGTAAACAACGCTGTCCATCTGAAATGGATGCCACCGTTTGGGAACATTGCCTGAAGTCAAACACTCAACTCGTTTCTGAAAAGAAGTTTGAATTGAGGTGCCTTCTAATGTCGAACGTTCATCGCTTTTCTGGTCCAACTATGGCGGTTGAGTCAGGTTCGTGTGACGTTCAACAGGAAATGTGGAATGTCACTGATTTTTGACGCCATCAACAGCCAAAACTTCAATAAATCTGCAAATCGAGTCATTTGTTTCTTACCCAAACGTCAAGCATTTCTGGCTCAATCCGAATAGCGGTCCTTCATCAACGCTGCGGCTAAGGTCTTTATTTAGCCCAGTAGAGGTGAAAAACTTCACTTGTTCCTATCTGATCTATTTCCCGACCCCTATTCGCGCTCAATAGATGATCTGCTTCGCTGTAGTATTCATCCGGCGCTTTCAACCTGAATTCAATCTGACGACTTGGCTCTGCGCGGAGTTTATGAACGAACCTTTCAAAAAAGAACTTAAAGACAACTTGCTGAAAGTCGACTTGTCGCATCGACTGTTTCGTCCCCATTGCGCTGATCTGATCAATCGGCATCAAACGATCTGTCTCCAGATTTTTGCGACGATGGTGACAGCGAAGTATCGGTGCCCTAGCTGTCGCCATTATCTGACTGTTTTCCATCTATTAGCACTCTAAGTGGGCGCTTCCGCGACCGTTTAGTTGCATTTATAAGGGAAAACATGAGGTTTCCAGATCTCCCACTGTTTCAAGGCAAACGCTTCGGCATCGAAACGCATTAATACAGTACCTTTGGCCCGGTGAAACAGGCGGATGAGGGTCCGACATTCGTACGCCACGCAGGACGGGTGTCCCAAGTCGTCATGACTGAGGATCTGTTCGACGCGCTTCGGCCAGACCCGCGACGTGCCTAGGGTATTTACGAAATGACACTCCGCGAGGAGCTTCTCCCATTTGAAGCTTTGAACAGGTCAATCGCCGAGAATGAGGGTGACGAGAGTTGGAAGTCTGACGTCAATCCGGGCGTAGGCGGTCCGTCACAGCGTCTGAAATTTCGCGACCCATGGATGTTTGACGCTCCAATAAAGAATATGAACGTCGGGGTATGGGTGATATGTGAAACAATCTTTGGCTGAGTAATCAGCCCACCCTGCGGTGCCTACACATCATCACTTTATTCTGCTTACTAGCGGACATTGATCCTGTTTATAGAGAAACCCAGAGATGAGCCGAGATTGCATTTCTTCTGCATTGCCGCGAATGTCTACATATGAAAAAGCCGACCAAAAGTGACCTCTTTCAAAGAGCCAAACAGGAGTTGCTCAGACGGATTAACTCGCCCGCAGTGTCCTCTGATTGCCTTTCCCAAAACGGAGCGCCGGCTGACCTGATCGAATTTGCTTTGAGTGCAATTATGCGTTGTGCTGAAACACAGGCTGCTAGAATGGTCTTCTCCGGGAAGTCCAGAAGACTTTACCAGCTGTTTGTTTCCATCGAGCGTGATTCAGAAAATAGGGTGTAAGTCTTGATCTGCGAACCAGCAGGACATGTGTTAAGCTTGGGGAATCGCTCGATAGTTACGATTGATGCTTTCTACTTTAAGGCGACCCTTGCTTCTACCTTGTCGAACGCCTGTTTCGTACAGTTTCTACAAGGCCCCCACTCCATTTTCTGCTTCACACCTCGAAGGGCGGCTTTGAACAGCGGCGTTGCTGTACCCGGCTCAGCTGGGCGTCGACAAAGGTCTCCATAGCAGACGCTCCGCAGCTCGAAATGCTGCGGCGCAGCACCGACAAGGCTCCAACGGCCGCAAAGGGCCGAATATGACTTGTTGCATTCAGCCGTTAAACCAAATCGGCGCATCGTCTT
>NZ_WQDY01000012.1 GCF_013033355.1 Ruegeria lacuscaerulensis | reverse complement strand
AGAGACCGGACATTTCGGCCATCCACCACCCCAGTACCACAACACCATAGATCATAATGGCGAAGGTAATCCCGAAAAGAATCAGAATGATCGAACGCGTCTTGGTCATCTCGGGGAACGTATCATCGCCTTCCGAACCCTTTAGGAAATGCGCCCGGTTTTCCTCGGCCTGATCGGCCACCACGGACAATGACGGGTCGGCTTTCACGCGTGATGCGTATCGCATGACGAATGCGATGCCTGCAGCAAGACAAAGGACAAGGATAATGAACCTCAGGACTATCCCGTTCGTGAACGGAATACCCGCACCTTGCGAGGCAACAACTGTCGCAAATGCGTTGAAGGTTGAGCCCAGGGTCCCAATGCCTGCGCCAAGCATGATCACCGCGACCCCGGTCAAGGAGTCGTACCCCGCCCGAATGAAGACCGGAATAATCAGAGCGTAGAACGCGAGGGATTCTTCCGCCATGCCATAGCTTGTCCCGCCAAATGCAAAGGCGATCATCAGGATTGGGATCATCAGGATTTCCCGCCCAGCCAACCTGTGCAGCAACCAACCGATACCGGCGTCGATAGCTCCTGTCTTGGTAACAACCATCAGGAAACCACCAATGACCAGAACAAACAAAGCGACATCAATTGCGGCGCTGGATGAACTCCCCAGAAGACCAGGGTCGTACATACCTGCAATCGGGGCAAGGATGACCGCCGTAAGCCCCTGAGGGTTCGGCTCGACTTCGTGGTAGGTGCCCGGGACAGGCGCTTCGCTGCCCAGAGCTTCGTTCATCTGACGGTCATACTCACCGGCCGGAATAACCCATGTGAGGGCCGCCACGACGGCAATCAGAATGAACAGAATGGTAAAGGCGGTAGGAAATTTGAACTTGGACATATGAAACTCGCGCTGGGTGAAGCTGAGAAGCTGGGCAGTCAAATATTTGAATATTTAAGTCTCAACTTAGTACTAACGCGGCGACTTGTCACTTTCGCAAAACGTGAGGTAGCCGAACACATTGAACAATTTCTACCATGGCTCTTTTCCACGATTTTGGGTCAGTTGTAGTGCGCAATCAAAGCGATCTGATGTTTAACAGCAACTAGTCGTAGCGTGGCATCTGATTTTAATAGTGGAAAGACTGTTTGACTTGGGATGCCATCTGATGTCGAGCGTTCACCACTTTTTTGGTCCAACTATGACGGTTGGGTCAGGTTCGCGCGACGTTCAACAGGATTGTGGAACGTTACTGATATTGGACTCAATCGACTTCAAAACCTCAACAAATCGGCCGATCACGTCATCCATTTCTGACCCAAACGTCAAGCAATGCTGACCCAGAGCGAGCAGCACCCCCTCATCGGCACTGCTAACGATAGTCGCCGAACCAGCTTGCCAAATAGCCCATACCCGGGCTTTAAATACAAACGCTTTAGTAAGACGCCTTGGACAGCGTCATCAAAAACGCAACTAAGTCTGCAATCTCTTGCTCAGACAAATTCAATTGCAATAGAATGGCTTCACCATCAGTGTGCAGCCTGTCCGTGTTGATTTTGCTGTAATGCCGGATCACACCGTTCAGATCCCTTAGGCTGCCGTCATGCATGTAGGGTGCGGTTTCAGCCACCCCGCGCAGGCTGGGCGTGCGGAAGGTTCCAAAATCAGCGTGGCTCCGGCGTACATTTCGAACCGCCCAAGCACCATGCTTATCCGGATCGTCATTCCAGTCGCCGTCCAGTGTATAGGGGCTTGAGAGTAAAAAGTTCAATCCACCAAAACGACCTTCGTCGACCTCGGTTTCATTCAGAAAATATGGTACACCGGCATCGTGGAACTCATTATTGGAAAACCTCGGGCCGTTGTGGCAAAATACGCAATTCCCGCGCCCTAAAAACAGCTGAAGACCGCGCTGGGCTGCCTCGGGGTAGTAGGCGGCAGCTGGAAAATCTCGACGCTCTAAGGCATCGCGGAAATCATCAAACTGCGTCCGGTCGGCAACCAAAGTCTCCAAGTAAGCCGAAAGAGCTTTTGCAGTATTCACCAGAACAAGCTCTGGGTCCTGATTTTGGATGACGCCAAAAATAGCTTCAAAGTCATCAATGTAGGCACTTTCAGAGATTGCTGTTTTTAGGCTTTCGGGGCTGTGCGCCATCTCTTGTTCTTCGATGATCGGATGCAGGCTGGCTGCCCAAAGGTTATCGCTTTTGCCACCCCACCCATACCAGCGGAGTCCGGCCAGGTTCCGCAGTGATGGAGTGTTTCGATCTAACAGTACACGGCCGAGCGCCCGCGCCTCTGGAGTTGTAAATGCCTGTTCCGGATCATGACAACTTGCGCAAGAAAATGCACCGTCGGAGGACAACACCGGATCGTTGAATAAGGCCTCTCCAAGCGCGATCGCTCTGGCATTGTTCGAAACTCTATTGCTTGGGTCCGAATGGAAGGATGGTGACCAAGGCCCAAAGGAAAGCGTTTGTTCAATTTCGTCTGCAGACAACAAGACCTCTGCACGCACTGCACCTGTCAGGGCTATTAGCGCAGCTGTAAACCACAGCTTCATTTCAGCGTAATTTTTGACGAGTAGAAAACTGATTGGCCATTGATGTCGACATCGACCTGCAACTCCCACAAACCCGGCATGTGAAACAGCATATCATCAACACGGAACGCTCCGCCGCCCAATGCGCTAACTTTGGGGGTATAGTTCATACCGTGTCGATGAGCGGGCATGATTGCATCCACACGCATTTGGCCCACGGTAGTTTCACTACAAATAGAAACTAGTACGGAAAACGGCTCAGCCAACGGAATTTCATCGACAGACAGATAAACCTCGGGTGCGTTTTGAACTTCCGAAGTCATACGTTGCCCAATTTCGTCACAAGCAAAAGCCGTGCTGGACCAAATCATAAACCAGACAGCGCTGCGGATCATTCTGATGCCAGCAAACGTTCTGCGTTGGCATAGGCGATGTTGTCCGCAATCTGGTCCGGCAGCAAATCCAGCCATTCACGCGAAAAATCTGCGTGGGGGCCGACATAGTACCAGCGTTCCGGCGCAAATGTATCCGTACCGACCATGAAGCGATCCGGATGGGCTTCGAAAGCCTCCTTCCAATCGGGGTCAATTCTGCCTCGTGAAGCCATGTCTGAACGAAACGCCAAGTCGGCCCAAAGCCTGGGATACGTGTTCAGCGCGTCAACAACTCTCGCTGGATCATCAAAGCCAGAGTGCGCCCACAATACCCGAGCTTCAGGCCAGGTTTCGAAGATCAGGTCCACTGCCTCTCGATCGCCGTGGTGGTGTAGAATGAGGTTCCGCTCTTTCGCCAGTGCAATCATGCGCTGAATAACCGGCGTCTTAATGTCGTCCCCGTAAGCGTGAAACTCGCCGATGGCTTCGTAGTCATTCTTAGCCAGGTTTTCTTCCAAATAGTCGATTACAGATTCATCGTGCATCCAGGTGTTGATTTCACCGCGACGACGGTACGGGCGCAGGGCTGGAACGACGATGTCCGGTGCCGCGGCCAACAAAAGCTGCGTGCCATTGTCATCCGAGCTGGAAACCAATGCTTTCCGCACGCCCGCATCCCGAAGGATTTTAGCCACCTGTTCTGGTGGCACCAGTTTGACGGCGTCGTGGCTGTAATGAATATGCGCGTCAAAGATCGGGCGCTCTTGTGCGATGGCACTGCTGCAAAACAGCGCGGCACTCAAAATGCAGATTTGTTTCAGCACCACATGCCTCCTCGACATCATTCAGAATCTGGCGAGCGTCACGTCGAATTTCACGTGCAAGAATGGTTCAGTGATCTTACCAGAAAGTTCCATCCCGTCCGGAAATTCTGAAGCCGGCCGTTCGACATAGGTCATCACCAGATCGTCCCGAACTCCAAACACCGTGTCCTGATCTAGATAAGGATCGTCATCGGGGAAAATCTCGGTCACCAAAGAACGGTAGCCAGGAGCCTTGACAATGTAGTGTAGGTGCGAAGGCCGCCAAGGATGGCGCCCACACGCCCGTAGGATGTCTCCGACGGGTCCATCCGACGGAACCGTGTATTCCACCGGTTTGACCGTGGTGAACGCATATTTTCCATCCTCCCCAACCGTCATCAGAGCGTGGAATGAATAGGTGTCCTGTTCTTCGTCCTGGCTTGCATACATTCCATTCGGCGCGGTTTGCCAGATATCCAGTTCTGCACCGGAAATCGGATTACCATCGGTGTCCCGGATCACGCCTTCAGCAAGCAGAACCGGCCCACCGTAGTGGCGCTTCATATCGCCGCCGATCGGCAACTGGGGTGCGCCAGAGACATGGAATGGCCCCAGCACGGAGGAACTGGTCGCGTCAGGGCTGGAATGCAGCATATCCACTAAAGACGACAGGCCCAGCACATCCGAGGCCAGAACAAACTCGTGCCTGTCTTCTGTCTCTACTGCGGCGCACCCCTCAAGAAACGCTATTCCTGCGCGCCATTCGTCATGTGTCAGGTTGGTTTCGCGCGCGAAGTCATGGAGGTGTTTGACCAGAGACCCCATGATTTCTCTCATCCGCGGATCAGTGTCCTTGGAAAGGTATCCCATGAACACGTCGGTGATATTGTCTTTGGTGACAGAGCGCATCTGCGCCTCCTTAAATCAGGGCAAGGCTGAGGATCGGGAACTCGATCAGAATAAACAGAACGATCAGCATTACGAACGCAAAGGGAAGTGCGCCCATAAACACATCCTTGAGCGATATTCGGTCATCGTTGATCGTCGATTTGATGACGAAGCAAGATATGCCCAAAGGCGGGGTCAAAAGCCCGATTTCGGCGCCGACCACAGTGATAATGCCAAACCAGATCAACGACATGTCCAGGGCTTCGGCCATGGGCAGGAACAGCGGGACGACGATCAGAATGATGGACGCCGTATCGAGCAAAGTTCCCAGAAAAAGCATCAAGAGAACGTACAGTAGCATGATCGACCAAAAGGACGCGGAATTTCCCGCGAGCAAGTCCTGCAACTGATTGGGCAGCCCGGCCAGCCCCAGCATGCGACTATAGATCGAAGCCGCCGTAATCAGGAACAAGATCGCCGCTGTAATGTGACCGGTTTCCAGCAACGCGTCCCAAAACGCTCTTGGTGTCATGGACTTGCGTACGACTGCGATCACAAGCGCAACCAGTGCCCCAGCGGCACCCGCCTCGACAGCGGTTAGCCATCCTGTGTAAATGCCACCGAGCACTACCGTGATAATGAACAATGTGGGCAGGGTCTTGGATGCGATCTCGCGCCCGGACATCCATTCGGTGTCTTCGACGACCCGGCCGCCCACAAATGCAGGTGAAAAACGGCCCATCAACCAGATCGCGCCCACATAGGCTATTGCCAGCATGATACCGGGTATTACTCCCGCCAGAAACATGTCCCCTACGGACTGTTCGGCGACAAAGGAATAGATGATCAGCATCGCCGAGGGTGGAATAATCATCCCCAAAACCGACGACCCGGCCACAACGCCAACCGCAAAACGTGGGTTATATGCCTGTGCCATCATCTGCGGGACCGAGACCTTGGTGAACACTGATGCGGACGCAATGGACGACCCGGTAACGGCCGCAAACACGGCATTCGCTCCGACGGTCGCCATTCCGATACCGCCTTTGACCTTGCGAAATCGCATGGTCATGACCTCGTAAATATCCCTGCCTAGTCCCGCTTTTGAAACGATGAGGCCCATAAAGGTAAACAGAGGGATTGTCGCGAAACTGTATTCCATCGCGCTGTCGCCCACCGCAACCTTCAGCAGATTGAGCGCAAGCGTGAAGCTGTCCCGCATCAGCCAGATCGACACGAAGGAGACCACGCCCAAAGCAATCGGAATGTAGACGCCCGCGTAAATAAGAAAGACTATGGCAACGACCGAGATCAGGCCAATCTCAATCGGCGTCATTCTGCGGCCTCGTCATGCTCTGGGGTGCGAATAAGTTGCGGGCGGTCCTGCGCCGTGACGACCTTGAGCAGGAAGATCACGCAGGCAAGCGCAGTACCGCACGCGATGACCAGTTTGACCGGCCACCAAGGCAATGTGAAAAGACCGGGCACTCCGAAGTAGTCCTGTGTTTCCCACATGTGAAGAAATTCTGGGAAGGTTACATAGGCGATCAAGGCCATGAAGATTGCCGAAATGGCGTTGATGATGCGCCTCAGGCTAGCTGTCAGACCGGGGCGACGATGGTGTAGCAGGTTCAGAAACCCATCTGAGCGCGTCAAACGATCCACTCTGACAACGTCGGCCAGCTGCAGGAACACGATCATCACGACCGAGAATTGCACCATCTCGTAGGTTCCGCGCAGTGGGGCCGAAAACAGGCCCCGTGCAATGACGTCAACATTCAGAATGACCACCAACGCTAGGACGACAAGCGTACCCAATGCGTTGGCGGCGATAGCAAGCGAATTGGCGACCCGCGACAAGCCAGAAACTGCGGTCTTCAGCATGAAAGGCCCCTTTCGTGGATCGCCAGCCAGTTATTCGGCCGTCCAGTCGCGTACTCCGGTGAAACCGGCGTCCTGCAGTTTACCAAGATAGGCGGCTAAGATCGCATCGCCTTGTTCGCCGTTTTCATTCAATGTGGCAGCCCATTCCTGTGCAACATTGGGCATTGCGTTGGCCCAAGCCGCTCGTTCTTCGTCCGAAACTTCGACAATCGTTCCGCCGGCTTCGGTATAGGCATCCCGTGAGGCCGCGGCGCGGTCCATAGCGATACCGGCCACATGATCACGGTAGTCAATGGCGACGGCCTTAAGAACGTCTTTGACTTCGTCTGGCAACTTTGCCCAGTAGTCAGAATTCACAGTGATCGTCTTGGAATTCACCGCACCCAAGTCAGCTTTGAGCATGTAAGGAGCCACTTCGGCGATCTTGAAGGTTTTGGCAGCCTCGGGCCAAAGCATTGCACAATCAACCAAGCCGGTTTGAAGCATATTGTAGAAATCGGTCAGACCACCACGTACCCCGGCCGCGTCTTTGATACCTTCAAGGTATCGAAGGTTAAGTCCAGCTCCGGCCACTTTTCGGCCTTCCAGGTCAGAAACAGCCGTAACCGGCTCTGTACAGAACACCTGGTAGGTATCGAGTACGACTCCAGTTGCCAGGTAAACTTGGTTCTGCGCAGCAAACTCGTTCTGCATCGCAGGGTATTCGCGCGCGATTTCATCAACTGCCTTAGCCACGGCACGGGAGTCCGATGCCACGAAGGGTGTCGATCCCGAAATACCCTGGCTGGGCAGCTTAGAAGAATGGAAGATTGTCGTGACGATCCCAATATCGCCAAGACCAAGTTGGACACCTTCCAAAACGCCCTTCGGCTTAACGATCGAACCGCCGTAATTCTCTTGCCAGTTCATCTTGTAGTTACCGGACTCAGCCAGCCGCTTGTCCACTTCTGGAATAAAGAAGTTGGTGAATTCCTTCACCCATAAGGCCCGATCTGGGTACCCATCAATCACAACAGCTGAAATGGTCTCTTCTGCCGCGAGGGGCATCGCCATGACGCCTGCCAGAGCAGCGCCCACTAGGCTGCGTTTGGTCCAGTTTTTCATTTCTCTCCTCCCAGAAAGACAGGTCATTTCATTATTTGTTTGTTTTGACCCAGTTTACGGTCAGGTCCGTGCCTGCCGCTTCAAACAGTTTTGCGATGGCGCAATACTTGGCTGTCTCCTCGCCCACGCGCGTCAGTTCCTCCTGACTGGCGGGCGTCTTACAATTCACGGTGAGTTCGATTTCCGGAAACGGAACATCGATCTCCTCCTCCATCAGCACCCCACGCCGGTCCAACCTGCATTTCGCGTCGATTGTCACAGTGCCGAGGTCAACTCCCAACCGATGTGCGTTCTTGTGCCCGATGACATTCGTACAGGCGATCAGGGCTGCCATTGCGGTCTCGGTCGGAGACGGACCAAGATTTGTCCCGCCGCGTTCGACGGGTTCATCGACAACAACATCAAGATCGCGAATTGGTATTTCGGTCCGCGCGTGAGTCGGGCACTGAGCTGTCGTGCGGTAAGTCACGACGGGTTTCACTTTCATAGCCACAGCGTCACCTCCTCATGCATAAGAGCAAACTTTTTCGAATGGAAAACGTGGAAGCTTCTGGAACAATCCGGTCTCGTCCGCGTAGCCCAGATTGCAAAGAAAATTGGACTTGCGCGTCGTGCCCGCGAAGAACTCCTCATCGACGATCTTGTTCGAAAAACCTGACATGGCGCCAACATCCAACCCGACCGCCCGGGCCGCAATCATGAAGTAAGCGCCCTGAAGCGTGCCATTTCGAAAGGCCGTTTCTGCCACGTAGTCGGGCTTGTTTTCGAACAATGGCCGACGGTCTTCGTGCGGGAAAAGAAAGGGCAGTTCCTTCCAGAAGTCCATGTCATAGGCAATGATCGCCGTGACCGGAGCATCCATCATCTTTGGCACATTCTTCGGCTTTAAAGACTTTGCAAGCCGCTCTTTACCTTCAGGACTTTTCACGAAAACGAAGCGCGCGGGCAACGTATTCATGCTGGTCGCACCGTTGATCGTGATGTCGTAGATCTCTTCAAGTATGTCGTCAGAAACAGGCTTGTTGGTCCACGCGTAATGCGATCTGGATTCGCGCAAGATCAAGGCGATCGCGTCATCCGACAAGCGTGGAATGCGCTCGCGCAGATCGCGGTGATCTTGCTGCGCCTTGGCGCGAAGTGCCTCCAGCTCTGCTCCGGTTGGTGCGCTCATGCTGCAGCCACCTTGGACTTGGCGTCCTTTTCGTCAATGATTGGGCTTGCGCAGATTCCGATGCCTTCAATCTCGACCTCAACGGTTTCGCCGGGCTTCAGCCAACGGGGATTGGGCTTTTTGGCGTGTCCGACACCAGGCGGCGTTCCCAGCGCAATCAGGTCGCCCGGCTCCAGAGTAGTATATTCCGAAATCGTCGCAATGACCTGACGAACCCCCCAAATCATGTTGGCGGTATTCGAGCTTTGAAGGATTTCATCACCCACACGGCTTTCGATCTTCAGACCGGATGCCCCTTCGGGCAGTTCGTCCGGCGTAACGGTGAATGGACCAATCGCGCCCGTATCATCAAAGTTTTTGCCGGGTGTCCACTGAACGGTTTTGCGCTGATAATCCCGCAGCGAACCATCGTTGAATACAGTGTAGCCAAAGACATAATCCAGTGCGTCCTGTTCCGAGATATGGCGTCCGCGTTTTCCAACGATCAGCATAAGTTCGGCTTCGTAATCGAGCTTCTCGGAACAGGCAGGCCGCACCATGGGTTGCCCCGCCGCCATGATCGAGTTCTTCCCGCGCATGAACAGCGTCGGATACTCCGGAATATCATACCCGCCTTCCTTGATGTGGTCCGTGTAGTTCAACCCCATGCAAATGATCGTTCCTGGAGCGGTAACGGGCAACGCCGGAGTGATGGAAGACACGGGCACACTGTCTGCCGCGTCAATTTTGCTGGCAAGTGAGTCGGCCAGTTCAGGCTTGGCTATCAAACCCATCAAATCCGAACCGACAGCAGGGTACAAAGCCGTTAGATTCACTGCGTTTTCGCCGTCTACAGCAAAAACCGCTGTGCCTTCCGAAGTCTCTCCCACCAGGTATTTCATTTTCACCATCCATGTCAGTTCGCTTGATTTTTGCCGACTATTTTGCCATATGTCAAATAATATCGATATTTTTGGAGACAGCAAATGGTTGCTTGGGCAGACTACAAATCGGAAGCAAAAAGCCGCGGTGCGCTTGCTTTGGAGCTTTACGTCGCGCTGAGCACGCCAGCCAAAGCGGCCGAAGATGTAAAGGCGTCACTGCCAGATCACTTGGCGTATCAGGCGCAGTTGGAACGTTCGGGGCAGCTGGCTTTTGCGGGCCCCATGTCGGATGAAACCGGCGAGCATATGCAAGGAATGGGCCTGATCATCTATCGCGCCGACAGCCTTGAATCCGCCCGGAAGCTGGCCGAAGACGACCCTATGCACAAAAGTGGGGCACGTAGTTTTGTACTTCGGCGCTGGTTGATCAACGAAGGCTCGCTGAACCTTTCAGTTGGTCTATCCACTGGAACAAGTGCCTTCAGTTAAGTGCACTCAAGAGTATTAGCCGCGAAATAGGAACAGTCGGATATGGACGCCATGCTTGACACTGAGGGCAAAGAGACATCAGCCACTCATGGAGCGTATCGAAGGCTGCGCGAAATGATCCTGACCGGAGAATTACCTCCGGGTCAAAAACTCAAGATCGAACAGCTTCGCGGGATTTTGGACACTGGCGCTAGTCCGGTTCGTGAAGCGCTAAGCCTTTTGACTTCGGACATGTTGGTCGAGCGGATTGATCAACGCGGATTTCGGGCAGCGCCAGTCAGCAAGTGTAACTTTGAGGAAATACTTCTGTTGCGCTGCAACCTTGAGGAAACCGCGTTGCGCGCTTCCATCACCAATGCGGATGCGCCCTGGGAAGATCGGCTTGTCTTACGTCACCATCATATGAAAAAGGCCAGCCAGAACGGGGCGCGGGACTTTGAGGACGCTCACAAGGCGTTTCATATGGCCTTGTTGGATAATTCGAAACTGCCGTTGCTGCTGCGGTATTGCTCGCAGCTTTATGACCTGAACATTCGCTACCGCTATCTGGCGGCTGGCGGGTCGAGCTACAAAAAGCGAGACATCGCCGCCGAACATCAGCAAATCCTGGACGCCGCATTAAATCACGACGCAGACAGCGCAACTCGGCACCTAATCGATCACTACCGCCGAACAGGTGAGTACCTTAGCAGCCAGATGGAGCCCTGAAATGCAACGGAATTGGTTTCTGGGTGATCTACTAAACCAATTGCTGGACCGTCCCGACAAAAGGCGTGGCAAGGATGACAAACGGTCCATTGCCGAACTATGTGAGGCACTTTTGTCTGCGGAAGGTGAAGTTTCAGGACTCACGCTCGCGTCTACGATCCTTGAGCGCTACCACACCCTGAAAGATGCGGAGAAACTAGACTTTTTTGTCTATTTGAATGACAAGCTGGAGTTGGACGCAAATCAGCTTTCTGAAGCAGCCCGCTTCTACGCCAGTGACCAAAGTGTCAACCTTTATGAAAGACTTAGTGAAGTTTCAGAGCCACGGCGGCAAGAGTTATTGCGACGGCTGAACCAGCCGTCTGGTGCGACGCAGGAACTTGTAGCCATGCGCGTTGATCTGCTGCGCTTCCTCAAATCCAAACCGGAACTCAAGCGAACAGATATCGATTTCGTCCATTTATTGCGCAGCTGGTTCAACCGGGGCTTTCTTGTCCTCAAGCAAATCAGCTGGGACACCCCTGCCCGCGTTCTGGATAAGATCGTCGCCTATGAAGCGGTGCACCAAATCAACGATCTGGACGATTTACGGCGAAGGCTCTACCCGCCAGACCGTCGTTGTTTTGCGTTCTTCCATCCTTCGATGCCAGATGAGCCACTGATTTTTGTTGAGGTCGCTCTGACCGCCGAAATCCCGGATGCAATAGATACGCTTCTATCCGAAGCACCAGAACCGATCGAAGCCGAGCAGGCAAAGGTCGCGGCGTTCTATTCCATTTCAAACTGCCAAAAGGGTTTGGCGGGCATCAGCTTTGGGAATCTATTGATAAAGCAGGTTGTGACCGAGCTTTCGCGAGAGCTTCGCGGGCTTGATACCTTTGTGACATTATCGCCGATACCGGGGCTAAACCGGTGGCTGGCTGGTGAAACAGACAGCCCGGAACACGGGCATGCCGCCGAGGCCGTGCTTGCAGGAACAGCAACACCGCAGGACGTACGCGCGATGGCCGCCCGGTACTTGATGTTCGCCAAGCGCGAAGATGGAATGCCGCTTGACCCTGTGGCGCGCTTTCACTTGGGAAATGGTGCCGAGCTTCATGAACTGCATGCCCAGGCAGATCAGTCGCCAAACGGACGCGCCCAGTCCGGAGGTGCGATGGTCAATTACCTTTACGATTTGAACAAAACAGAACGTTACCACGAAGAATTCGCGACACGTGCCACGATCCAAGCCTCGCGTTCAATTCGCGCGGCTTCAACTGCGACGCTTGCGGTAAAGCCTAGGGAAAATACAGCGTGACTAATACACTTTACGACAGTTTGTTTGCCCGCCACGAGGGCAACACGGCTCCATTCCTGCAACTCGATAATGGCCAGGTGGTCACTTATGATGAGTTTCTGCAGCGCACCGCGCAAATCGCGCATGTCTTGCAGAACAGCGGAGTTTCCCCTGGCAGTCGCATCGTTGTGCAAGCGCCCAAGCAGGCCGACACGATTGCGCTCTATGCCGCTTCGGTTCAGGCAGGTGCTGTCTACCTGCCCCTAAACACTGCCTATACCATGGCAGAGTTGGACTATTTCATCTCTGATGCGCAACCTGCGTTAATCGTTTGCGACAGCCACGACAAAGTTGAATTCGAACGATTGGCGACCCGGTCTGGTGCAAAGCTGCTGACCTTGGGTGGCGAAAATCCAAGCTTGAGCCGCGAAGCGGACGCACAGCCTTGTGTATTCGAAACTGTGGATCGCGCGCCGGACGACCTCGCGGCGCTTCTTTACACATCAGGTACCACGGGCCGGTCCAAGGGCGCGATGCTCAGCCACCGAAACCTGCTGTCCAATGCCCAAGCCCTTGTGGATTTGTGGGCTATCACCAACGCTGATCGTTTGATTCACGCGTTGCCCATCTTTCACACGCACGGGCTTTTCGTGGCGATGAACACATCACTACTCGCCGGTTCCAAAGTGCGGCTGATGAAAAAATTCGACACTGGTATGATCTTGGAGGAATTGCCCCACTCGACCCTTCTAATGGGAGTCCCCACTTTTTATACCCGATTGCTGGCGGATGACGGTTTCACCGATGAGATCACAGAGAACATGCGTCTGTTTGTTTCCGGCTCAGCCCCGTTGCTGGCAGAGACCCATGTGGCGTTCGAAACACGCACCGGCCACCGTATCCTTGAGCGCTACGGTATGACCGAAACGAACATGAACACCTCTAACCCTTATGGCGGTGAGCGTCGCGCGGGAACTGTTGGTATGGCCATACCCGGCACTGAGGTGATCGTAACCAACCCTGAAACTGGAGAACCGCTGCCCCAGGGCGAGATCGGAATGATCGAAGTACGTGGCCCCAATGTTTTTCGGGGCTATTGGCAAATGCCCGAAAAAACGGCTGAAGAGCTTCGAGAAAATGGTTTTTTCGTCACCGGAGATCTGGGCCAATACAGCGAGGATGGCTATCTGTCGATTGTAGGTCGGTCAAAAGACCTGATCATCACGGGTGGCTACAACGTCTACCCTAAAGAAATTGAAGACGTTTTGAACGATGTCGATGGTGTTCAGGAATCGGCGGTTTTCGGCGTCCCCGACAAAGACTTCGGTGAAGCAATCATTGCCGCTCTGGTTGCAGAGCCCGGAGCACAGCTTCAGGTGGAACAGATCGACTCGATCATCAGAAACAAACTGTCGCGATTCAAACATCCTCGCCGCTACGAACTCGTCCAGGAGTTGCCGCGAAACACTATGGGAAAAGTTCAAAAGAACGCGATGCGCGAACGGTATGCGAACAAGGAACTGTCATCGGCGTTATCTTAGGAAGCCCATCCAGAGGCTCAATCAAATCAAGACCTTCAGATCGTATACTACCCACATTTCAAACTGCCAAACTCATCAGGAGATCCACAATGACTCGCATGACGGCAAAAGACTTCGACCAGGAACTTCTGGATCTGTATGACTTTTACGCGCACGGCAAGATCACCAAGCGCCAATTCCTGGACCGCGCAGGCAAGTTCGCGGTCGGCGGCGTGACAGCGGTCGCGCTGCTGAACATGCTCAGCCCGAACTACGCGATGGCTCAGCAAGTGTCGTTCAACGATCCCGATATCCACGCGGACTACATCACCTATCCTTCACCGAATGGAACCGGTGATGTTCGCGGATACCTTGTCCGACCTGCCGGCGTTGAAGAGCCCCTGCCCGGGGTGCTGGTGATCCACGAAAACCGCGGCCTGAATCCTTACATCGAGGATGTGGCACGCAGGTTGGCAAAAGCCGGGTTTATGGCACTGGCCCCCGACGGTCTGACGTCAGTGGGAGGATACCCAGGCAACGACGCGGATGGGCGCGAGCTGCAAAAGACAGTGGACCGGGTCGAATTGATGAACGATTTCTTCAACGGATTTGAATACCTATTGAACCGAGATGATTGTACTGGAAAGGTCGGTGCTGTGGGTTTCTGCTACGGCGGCGGTGTGGTCAGCGCAATTGCCGTGGCCTACCCCGAATTGGCCGCGGGCGTGCCATTCTATGGTCGCCAGCCAGCAGTTGAGGATGTAGCCAAAATTCAGGCACCGTTGCTGATTCAGATGGGAGAGCTTGATGAGCGCATCAACGCAGGTTGGCCGGATTTTGAAGCCGCTCTGCAATCCAACGGAAAGGTATACGAAGCCTACATCTACGAAAATGCCAACCACGGTTTCCATAACGACAGCACGCCTCGTTATGACGAGGAAATGGCAAACCTAGCCTGGGACCGCACTATTGATTGGTTCAACACCTACCTAAAGTAACTACAGTGTACGGCGAAGCGAGCATTGTGTTTTCGTCGCTTCGTCGCAACCCACAGTTTACCGGGGCCAAGTCATTTGAAGCCCCAGTATTTTACTTCTCATGATCAGATAGATCGACAGGAACGCTTGGCTAAAAGGCTTGGGTGCAAAGATCATTTGATTTGAGCCCCAAGGCAGCAGTCTCAAATTCAATGAATCACTTTGACCGCTTTAAACGGATGGCAATCCCAAGCAGATTAGAATTGCGAGCGATTTCGCAATACCGTTAGCATCGCGGAGAAAACGCAAAGTGTCTGGGTCAATCCAGGATAGGTCAAAACTGCACCTCCGAAATCGGGGCTAGAGATGATTGTCGGGCGACACATAGTATTGCCATTCATCGACAGCTAAGCCATTGATTTTGAGTCATTCGATTTTTGATGGGCGCACGGGTTTTGCCATTTGCGACTCAAAGATTTTCCATCAAGCTGAAACCATCGCATAGCGGAAATTGCCCTTCTGTTTAACAGATACGGGCAAAAGCCGTATGCATAGGCGGATCGCACACTCTAAATTGCTTTAGGTTGCAACGTGCGAAACATCCCTGTCTGGCGAATAGATGTCGAGAATATTCCAATGCCCGGTTGTTGGTGTTGGATTGTTGATCATTGGGACATCAAGAACAGTTGGTTTGCCGCTGGCAATTGCCGCGTCCAATGCAGGCAACAACTCGTCAGCGGCGCTGAGCCTGTGCCCTTCCGCACCATAAGCTCGCGCAATGTCCGCATAGCCCGGTCCGTTTGCGGGTGCGGCGGCTGATCCCGGGAACGTGGTTCCATAAGTCAGACCGTAATGCGCTTTTTGAAGGCCGGCGATCGTTCCGAAGGCGTTGTTATTCATGACCAGCCAGATGATACCCAGATCAAGTTCGACTGCTGTTGCCAGCATCGACGGATTTTGACCGAATCCACCATCACCAACCAAACTTAGTACGACTCGATCAGGTGCCGCCAGTTTTGCGCCGATCGCGCCCGGAGGACCGAAACCCATCGTCGCGAACCCGCCCGGGGTCAGGATTGAACCCGGCGTCAAAATGTCGAACTGTTGCCCGACACCGTTCTTGTTCCACCCAACGTCCGTGGTGATGATGGCATCCTCGGGCAGTGCCTTGCGGGTATCTGCCAGAATACGTTCGGGCATCATTGGAAAGGCCGATGAGGTCGCCATTTCCACGTTGCGCGCTTTGAAGTCCGTCCGGAAGCCAGCGATCTTCTGCTCCAGCGCAAGGCGCTTGAAGCCGCCCGGATACATCTCGCGGGCGACCCGGTTGAGGACGCGCAATGCGGCCTTGGCGTCAGCAACGACTCCGATCTCGGTGGGATAGTTCCGACCGATCTCCTGCGGTTCGATGTCGATATGAATGACCTTCGAGCCGGGAATGTTGAACGTGTAGCCGGGATACCAACTTGAACAATCAGCCTCTTTGAACCGGGTGCCCACCGCAAAGATGTAGTCCGCATTCAGGCAGGACTGATTGACCAGTTCTGTGCCCCAAAACCCGGTCATTCCCAGCACGAGCGGATGGTCATCCCGCAGGGCACCTTTACCCATCAGGGAATGCGCGACGGGCAGGCCCATATGTTCAACGAACGCGCGCAGCTCCTCGCTGGCCTGTGCCAGAAGAATACCGCCTCCGACATAAGCGACTGGGCTTTCGGCTTTAGCCAACGCTTCGACAATCTCGCCCGCTGTCTCGTCGTCAATCGACGGTTTCTTGAGAGCGCGCGTGTTGTCGCGAATACGGTCGAAACTGTCCGAGGGGATCACCTCTGAAAAGATGTCCATGGGAACATTGACCAGTACCGGCCCGGGCTGGCCGCTTTCAGCCAGATGGAACGCCTTTTCAAGAATCTCGGCCATTAAATCTGCGCGGTCGACCCGCCAGGCGCGTTTTACGAAGGGTCGATAGATCTCCCACTGGGCGGCGTCGGCATGGAGGTTCACTTCCTGATGTGGATGTTTGCCGTAGTAGTGTGTAGGAATATCGCCCGCGATCACGACCATCGGGATACAGTCCAGTGCGGCGTTGGCGACCCCGGTGGCACAATTGGTCAGCCCCGGGGAGAGATGGGACAACACCACCGAGGCCTTGCCTGTCACGCGGGCGTAAGCGTCTGCCGCGTGGCTGGCGATTTGTTCGTGCCGCACCGTGACGAAATCAATTGGGCTTTCGGCCAACGCGGCCAGAACTGCGATGTTTGTATGGCCACAAAGCCCGAACACATGCTTAACGTCACGGCGTTCGAGAAAGTCGACGATATGTTCGGCGACTGTTTTGCCGTCCAGTTTTGCCCCGTCCATCACGCGACCTCCTGCCCGTAGAACTCACCGAACAGGTCCGGCTCCGAGGGGCGATCCTCGGGGATCGGACGGCTGACCCAGGTGTAGTTCATCATATGTTTCATAGTGACGTTGTCGTTGGTGATGTTGCCGCCCCAGATGCCGCAGCCCAAGCTGCTGGTCATGGGCATACCATTGGTCCAGGCACCCGCATTGGCCTTGGACTGCGGCTGCCGCACCATCATACGGCTGACCGGAGCCAGTCGCGCCAGCCGATCGATATGATCGTCATTGTGGCTATAAATCCCGCAGGAATGGCCCTTGCCCCCGGTGTTGTAGATCTGGCTGACCGTTTCCAGCGCGTCATCGAACGTGTCGAAGTGATAAAGCGCCATCAGCGTGGTCAGTTTCTCCTTGGAGAACTTGTGCTGCGGCCCGATTTGTCCCTGGTTTTCAACCATCAGAAACTTGCGATCTTCGGGGATGCTAAATCCGGCGACCTTGGCCGTTTGCTGCGGCGGACAGGCAATGGTCGGGAAGGTGCGGTTGCCCTTTTCGTCCCACATGGCCGCTTCGAGCATCGCCTTTTCTTCGTCCGAACAAAGGTATCCGCCTTCGGCTTCCAGAGCCTTGACCATGTCGTTGTAAACCGAGCGCTGGATGATGATATTTCCATCAGCTGAACACCCAGACCCAAAGTCAGAGGTTTTGGAAATGCGTGTGTTCTGAGCGGCGATGTCCAGATCTGCGGTCTCATCAATGACGATGGAAGAATTACCCGCGCCAACGCCGTAAGCCGGACGACCCGAACTGTAGGCCGCTTTGACCATGGGCTTGCCACCCGTCGCCAGCGTCAGATCACAGATTTCCATGAGATGCTGGGTGAGCGGGATCGACGGTTTGCGAATTGATTGAAACAGATCTTCGGGCGCACCCGCTGCTCGACACGCTGCGCGCATAACCTCGACCATCTCGAATGTTGTATGTGCGCTCCGGGGATGCGGACTGAATATGACCGCATTCCGGGCGTTGGCGGCGGAAACACCGGTCACCGGCGGTGTCATTGCCGGGTTAGTCATCGGGATCAGGGAGGCGATCACACCGGCAGGTTTGGCGTATTTCACCAAGCCCTTTTCCTCATCCACCTCGACGATCCCGGTCGAAGGCGTGCGCAAGACATCGCGCAAAACCATGTGAATCTTGAACCGCTTCGCAGGACGCCCTTCGCGATCTCCGATACCGCTTTCGTCCACGCCTTGCTGGGCTAGACGCGTGAAGGTTTTCTCGTTCCCAGCATACCACGCGATGGCTTGAGACAGGCGGTCCAGCCTGCCCTGATCCCAATCCTCGATCTCGGCCATGGCAGCACGGGCGCGTGCCAGCATATCGGCCGCCATGTTGCGGTCGTTTTCAGTGAGCTCTTTGCCCATGATGATCCTCTTGGTGTTTTAGAATTGTAGCATCGGGCATACGGCGCTGTGACCGCGCCTCGCCGAATGTTTGCTTGGCGTGGCTGAGACAGCGACGCGCGTGTTCTTCATATCCCAACTCGGCAACACGGCTTTGGTTGGGCAGTTCGATGGAGTAGTCGACTGGCGGCATCCGTTCGATGATGCCCGTGAAATCAATCCAGCCTTCGCCGGGATAGAGCCGCGCATCGCGGGCCAGTTGGATCATGCCCTCGCGCGTATCAGCGATGCCGGGCAGACAATCAGAGATATGCAGGAAGTGAAACAGGTCCGAGGGGACGTGCAAAAGCTCTCCCAGATCGACACGGCTGAGATGCAGGTAGAGCGTGTCGACCAGAATACCGCCATTCGGCTGATCAGAGGCGCGGACAATGTCCAGCGCCTCATCCAGAGTACGAAGGCGGGAAAAGCTTGGGAACTCCAGATCCACCGTCAGCCCATAGGGCGCTGCCAGTTCGCAAGTCTCGGAATAGACGTCGATCAGAAAGTCACGATCATCGCGGGTGTTGGTCCACGCGCTCATGATCATGCGTTTGGCGCCGAGTTCCCCTCCAATCTCTAACGAGGGCTCAAAGCTGCGCGGATCGATATCTTCCGTGATGCGCGCAAGTTCGACATCAAGGACTTTCAAGCCGGTGGTAGAGAGAGCAGTTTTGGTGGCCAGCACCTGCGCCTTGTCGATCGGGGATTGAGTGAACTCTCCGGGCACATGCATCGGAATGAACCGGGGACTGACGGCATCGTAACCGGCCCGCGCGGCGATATAGACCAACTCGGGCGGCGTACAGCCAATCAGCGTCAGATGCGCCAAGGAATAGAGAGAGGGGCTTGCGCCAGCCTCTTCGGGTTTCACCATGAACGACAGCTCCACGTGTCTGCGAATCTTAAATTCATCACACGTAGTAAAAAATATCTGATATTTTTTAAAATATCAACTTTTAATGCTAAGCAGGAAATGAAAGCGCCCGGGCAACTGCCCGGGCGTGTTTTACATTTGTGTTGGCAAAGCCTTAGAGAGTGACCCAATCACCTCCGGACTGGTGAGAGCGCACGGAGGCATCAATGAATCGGACACCATCTGCTCCTTGATTGACACTGGGATAGGTCAGCCAATGGGCCGGAATCGCGACGCCATCCCGGCGCGCGGCCACTGCCATTGCGAACTCAGTATAAAGATTAGCCCAGGCTTCGATAATCCCCTCAGGGAAGCCCCGCGCGGTACGGATCAGACGTTCTGCGCCGGGTCCGATACCATGCCCGTGACCTCGGCTGATGGTACGATCCGGCTCACCGAACCGATTGAACTTCAGCTGTTCCGAATTCTCCAAGTCCCACTCGAGGCCTCCTTCGCTCCCGAATATCCGTAAGCGCAAACCGCCTCGATTTCCAGGGGCAAGGCGCGTCGCCATCAGGGTGCCCGGAACCTCGTTTTGATAGCGGGTGAACATGAATGCTGTGTCTTCCAAAGGCTTTGGCGCGCCGCAGACATGGAACTCGGCCCTCAGGTCGGTCAAGGGCAGGCCCGAGACAAAACTGGCGAGATGCGCGGCATGGGTGCCGATATCGCCGACACAGCTGGTCGGACCAGAAATCTTTGGGTCCAGCCGCCATTTGACGTGGGGCGCATCAGCCACATCATCGGGCGTCATCCAGTCTTGCATGAACTCGACGTGGATTTGGTTGATTTTACCGATGCCGCCTTCCGCCACGATTTGTTTGGCCTGACGGATTACTGGAAAACATGACATCGCATATCCGACAGCAAAGATGTTTCCCGTGCGCGCGGCGATCTCCTCAAGCCCCTCGGCCTCGGCAACTTCGTTGGTCAGGGGCTTGTCGCACAGCACGTCAATGCCCGCCTCAAGAAACGCTTTGGCAGCTTCGAAATGAACGTGGTTCGGGGTCGTGATCATGACGGCATCTACGCCATCCGGGCGCGCCGCCTCGGCCTGCGCCATCTCGTCGAACGACGCATAGCACCTGTCTGCCGGCAGGAACCACTCGGCCCCGCGCGCCTTGCTTCGCGCGGCGTCAGAACTGAGCGCGCCTGCGGTGACCTCCCACCGGTCAGTCATCCGCGCGGCCGTTGCCTGCGTGACAGAGATCCGTCCGCCGCCAACAACGCCCAGCCGCAAACGGCGAGACAACCGGGGGAAAGGTCCGTCAAAGTTCAGGTCTTCGGGTAAAAGTCTCTCAGCCATTTTGCATCTCCATTTCCGGGACCCGTACGCCTTCCGGCAGCATTTCCACCGCCATGAAAATGCTGGGGGTAATCGTCTCGTACTGATGCCAGGGATAGTTGCCTTCAGCGTCATACATCGGTTTGTGCGTCGTGCCGGGGGCCATGAATTCTTCGAGGTAAAGGGTTTCAACATCCCGCTCACGGCATTGCTGCATTTTGCCAAAGCCTACGATTTGCGTATGCACTTCGCGAAACCCTGGTACCGGGCAGAACGGATGATCCTTGTGCAATCCGACATTCAAAGGGACCGAACCGGAATGGTACATGGTCAGTCCAACGTCACCCACGAAGACCTTTGGCGACATGTAGTGGCTGACACCGCGCAGGCGTTCTTCTTGGCGAACATCAAAAGCAGATGGCCATGTATCTTTCACCCATGCGAACAACTCGTTCTCGTCGGCATGGGCGTCGAATCCATGGACAATTACTGCGCGTTCCACGCCTTTGAGAGAGCTATCTTGCAAGATAACGGAGGAGAGTGGTGCAACGGTCTGATCCTCGACCGAAAGGTCGCGTCCCCCAAGGTTCAGAACAATTGCACGACCCTCAACAGATACTCTGTCTTCATCGGTGATGTGCTGGACGCGAAAGAATGGCTGGGCAAAGTCGAGTGTCTCAATCGGCATGCGCCAACTCCTTCCTCTCATCGTTAAGGAAATCGACCGGCAAAGGCTCCGGAGCCGCGCAACGGCTTTCTATCGTCTGATAGGCGCCAAATTTCGGTGCCCGTTCGATCGCGTTCATGACCTCGAAGACGTGGTAGGCAAGCGCTCCACTTGCACGGGGTTGGCGTCCTTCTTGTGCCGCCAGTGCCAGATCCAAAAGGCCGAGCCCGCGGCTGTCCTCATTGAACCCGTGTTTGTTTTCGACCACCTGCCAGTCTTCACGACCGGTTGGACGAGGCTGATGAGACCAGCGCGAGGTCTCCCGCGTTTTCAGCCAGACATCCCCTTGAAAGATATTGGCACCATGAACCGGGTCAGGATCAGGAATGCTGATGGTGCCGTTTTCACCGTAGATCTCGAACCGCGGAGTTTCGCTGTCCCAGACGTCGAAGCTCATGGTCATCGACCCTATAGCTCCGGATGAGAACTGAAGCAGGCTTAGGGAATGCGTGTCGACCTCGACATCTATCCAATCGCCGTTGCGAGGGCCGTTTTCGATCATCCTATTGTCGAAAGTGCGCCGAGCCATTCCGGCGACCCGGTCAACGGGACCAAGGCAGAAGATCATGGCGGTCAGGTAGTACGGCCCAAGGTCCAGCAATGGCCCACCACCCGCCTTATAGTAGAAATCCGGGTTGGGATGGTGGCGTTCCGTCCCGTGGGTACCGACATGGGCAAAAACCCCTGTCGGTTTGCCAATGGCACCCTCATCGATCAAGCGCCGAACGGTTTGCCAACGGCCGCCCAGAAATGTGTCGGGTGCGCAACCGACCAGTAGCCCCTTTTCAGAGGCCATGTGCAGAATCGTCTTACCATCCGTTCGATCCATAACCAGCGGCTTCTCGGAATAGACGTGCTTGCCCGCCTCCAACGCACGCAGGCTGATTTCGGCATGCGCCGCCGGAATTGTCAGATTCAGAACGCAGTCAATCGTCGGATCGTCAAACACCCCATCTGGCGCACAGGCCTTGGCGATACCGTATTGATCTGCCTTGGTGCGGCTTTCCGAAGGGTCAAGGCTTGCGCAAGCCACGACCTCAACGTTTGAGAATTTGGATAGTGTTTTTAGATAAATATCGCTGATACGACCACAGCCGATAAGGCCGACCCGGAAGGATTTCGATGTCTCACGTGTCATCATTCCTGTCTTCGTAGAGGGGTAAGTAATTAGCGGGCATCGGCCCTTTGTTGCGGCCACCCTGGTTCATCTGTTCCCAAGCGTGGGCAAGTATTCCGACCGAGCGGGACAGGCAGAACAGCCCTCGCGACAAGGGCGCAGGAAAGCCAAGTTCGCAGAAGATCACAGCTGTCGCGCCGTCAATATTCATGGCAATTGGCAGACCGCCTCGTTGACGACCGAGTTCGGCTTGAACCTCTTCTCCGATATCGGCAAACCGGCCAGAAACTGTGCCTTCTGCCGCCGCATCTCTAACAAGTTGCATCAATCGGGGTGCGCGTGGATCGACAGGTTTGTGAAACCTGTGACCAAAGCCCGATACGATCTTGCCGTAGGTCTCGCGCCAACTGTCCAAGCCATCCCGAACAGCGTCAGTCAGCGAAGCTCCTGCATCCATGCGGACTGCGATATCATAGTACAGCTCTGCGCACTGCTCTCCTGCCCCACCATGCACGTCGCCCAGCATGTTCACCGCGGTTGCCATCGCATTGTTGAGACCTACCCCGCAGGTGGCAGCCATACGCGCGGCCGCGATCGAGGGGGCCTGCGGGCCATGATCCACGCCCGCGACCAAAGCGGCCTCAAACAGGCGCGCTTGCGCGTCGCTGGGCAGATCGCCCCGCACCATCAACCAGATCATCTGCGGGAAAGAGACGTTCCCGATCAGGTCCTCTATGGCGTTGCCGCGAAACACGATCTGGCCGGGCTTCATGTCGATGATCGAGGTGCGCCACCATTGGCGCACGGCTTTCTCATCGCTGGTCATCTGCGCGGTCATTGAGTGTGTACCTCTTTCACCGCTTGGGTTTTGCTTTGTGCGGCAAGGCGAATGGGCGCATTACGCGCACCGTAACCGGCATAGCCCATGCGGCGTTCAACAATTTCGAAGAAAAAGCCGTTAAAGATGGGGCGGCTGTATATCTGAAAATACTCGGAACCCGCTGCCCGATCGTAAAGGATGTTGCCCCGGCGCATTTGGGTGATCAGATCGTCATCCAATCCGAAGGTCGCCTGCAGATCGGCGTAGTAGTTCTTTGGGATCGTCAAACTGGGAAAGCCTGTTTTGCGCAACTGATCCGACGTTTCAAAAATATCGTCCGACTGGAAGGCGATGTGCTGAACACCGGCCCCAAACCCATCTTCAAGGAATGACGCTGCCAGTGTTCTACGCCCAACAACCCCATTCAGGTTCAGGCGCACTTCGCCTTCGGGACTTTCGATAGCCTGGCTTTGCACGACACCAGAAGGGTCGGCGACGTTCACGATAGGAGACTTTGCCATCTCAAAGGTCGAAATGTAGTAGAGCAGCCAGCTTTGCATCTCATCGTGGCGCATGGTCTGGGCCAGATGGTCGATACGGCGCAGACCGGCAGGCTGGGTCGCTTTGGTTTTCGCGACCGGCTCGAACTCGATGTCCCACACCCGATGCAGATCGGATCTCTCATCGATGAAATGAACAACATTGCCGCCAACACCACGAATGGCCGGGATATCCAGCTCTCCCGTTCCCACTGGCTGCGAGAAATTCGGAGCGCCCAACGCGGTCGCCCGCTGAACCGTTTGATCCGCATCTTTGACACGCAACCCCATATCACAAACGGAGGGGCCGTGACCCAGGAACGCCGAATGGGCAAACCCTTCCTTTTCGGTATTCACAACGATGTTTATGGCACCCTGCCGCCACAGCTCGACGGACTTGGTGACGTGCTTTCGCTCCATTCGAAAACACATTGCCGACAGCATATCTGCCAGCTGCGCGCCGCTTGTTTCATCGGCTGTAAATTCGACGAACTCAAAGCCTGACGCATAGACGCGCTCCGGCAGGTCCGGGATGCCGAAATCGGTTCCCGGCTCGGTCCGGGATACCTCATCTAACAGGTTCACCAGCGACCTGTAGCTGTCTCGGGCCAGTGTTCGGCCACCGGGTTGAGGAGCTGCTTCGTTGACGCGCGCAATGGACCAAGGCCCCTTGTAACCGGCGCGCGACAACACCCGCACGAAGCCCGCGAGGTTCAGCGACCCAAGCCCCGGCAAAAGCCCGAAATGCCGCTTGAGCCTGCGGATATCCATCTCAAGCCGGGGTGCATCGGACAGTTGCACATGGAACAACCGATCGCCGGGAATGTCCCGAAGGCGGGCGGGTTTGGACCCGTCGGCAAGCGAGAAGAAGGAATTCAAGGCCAGCCCCAAATGAGGGCTGTCGATTGCTTCAACGACGCGTAAAGCCTGCTCATCTGAGTGAACAAGATCCGACCATGGCAAGCCCATATAGGCCAGACGCAACCCCATCTCTTTCGCGATCTTGGCCGCCTCGCCAAGATCTGCGATGACCTGTTCTTCGGTCGCAGCGGCATCGACCTCGAATGCGGACCCGATAAGCAGTAAGTCCGTTCCCAACTCGCTCATCAGATCGAGTTTGCGCTTCAGTCGATCAAAGGCGCGCTCCCGTCCGGCGTCGGCCTGGCCTTCAAGGTTATGGAAAGGTTGTAGCAGGCAAATCTTCAGGCCGAAATCTGATGCAATGTTCCGAATTTGCGATGGCGGCCCGTCAAAAGCGGTCAAATCCGGTTCGTGTAATTCGACACCTCCGAACCCCGCGTCGGCGATAGCACTCAGTTTTTCGGCCAGATCACCGGGGATCGACGTTGTCGAAACCGAGAGGCACATTATCCCTGATATCCAAACATACGCGGCAACCACAGGACCAGATCAGGCATCAGCATCATGATCACGAGGGCGAAGATGAGCACCGCCAGGAAGGCCCAAATCTCCGAGATGATTTCACGCAGCGGAATGTCCGTCACGGCGTTGATCACAAAGAGCAGAATTCCATAGGGCGGCGTAATCAGACCAATCATCGAGTTCACGACGACAAGCACTCCGAAATGCACCAGATCAATCCCAAGCGCTTCGCAAGTTGGAATGAACAGGGGCACAATCACAAGAATGATCGTTGTCGCGTCCAACACGCAACCCAGCGCGAGGATCAGCAGGTTTACGAGGATCAGGAATACAATCGGGCTAACATCCGAACCCTCCAGCAGTGCCGAGATCGACTGTGGAATCTGTTCCTGAATGACGATGAAGTTCAGAATGAACGCGCCACCAATGACCACCCCGACGGCGGCGGAGGAGCGCGCGCTGTCGACGAACACTTGATAAAGGCCACGGAAGGTCAGCGCGCGGTAGAACAACGCTGCCAGTAGCAGAGCGTAGAATGCAGCCACGGCTGCAGCCTCGGTCGGAGTGGTGACGCCGCCATATATGCCGTAGAGCAGAATTGCGGGCATCAGCAGTGCCGGGAACGCGTTAGCGGTTTTAGCCGGCAACTCGCGCAGCGGAACAGGTTCTTCCAATGCAAAGTTCCGCTTGCCGGCCAGATAGTAGTTCATCGCCATCAGGACGATGCCCATGATCAGACCCGGCAGAATGCCAGCAAGGAACAGCGACCCGATAGACGCCTTTGAGACCAGCGCATACAGAACCATTGGGATCGAGGGCGGAATGATCGGGCCGATCGTCGCCGACGCTGCGGTGATTGCGGCAGCATAACCTCGGCTGTAGCGGCCATCCTTGGTCATCATCTCAATGATGATCTTGCCGATCCCCGCGGCATCCGCGACTGCCGAGCCGGACATGCCGGAGAAAATCAACGACGCTACCACGTTGACGTGCCCTAGGCCGCCCTTGAACCGCCCGACCGCAGCGACACAGAAGTTCAACAGACGGTCCGTGATCGACCCAGCGTTCATGATATTCGCGGCGACGATGAACAAAGGCACGGCAAGCAGGATCGTGCTTTTGTAAAAGCCTTGCAGGATCTTCTCACCCGCGAGGGCGACGTCCAGTCCGGCTGTGCCCAAGTACACTAATGAGGCCAAGAGGATGGAATAGCCGATAGGTGTCCCGATGCCTGCCAGAAGAAAGAGAGCGAGCAGGCAGGAAAGAAGTTCAAAACTCATTTGCTTGCGTCCTCGTCGTCTTCAACATCAACGCGGGGATGATCGTCGACCACGTTAAATCCCACGACCATTTCAAGTTCGGTTTTAGGTGGACCGTTGCGCATGATGTCGAAGAACAGCCAGCCATAGCGCGCGGCCACGACCAGCATGAACACGGCGTAGATCGAAAACACGGTGCGCAGCGGTACCTTCTCGCCCGAGAACGGGTTGCGCACGGTCGCGGTCTTTCGGATTTTCATCCAGTCGATGTAGTCCCATGTCGGCAGGAAGCTGTAGAGCATCCCAATGACGATGGCGGCGGCTGCGAGCATCGCAAAGACCTGACGGACACGTCGGGGTACCGACAGGTAGATGATGTCGAACTTCACGTGATCTCTCTCGCGCACGATAAACGCGCAGCTGAAGAAGATCACCCAGACCCAAAGAATGCCGATGAGTTCAAGCGTCCATCCAGCGGGGGTGAAGAAGTACCGCAAAAGAATTTGGAGAAGGAAGATCAGGAAGATTGCCGCCAGCATCCCGCCGGCAATCGCTTCGGTCAGTCGGGAGAACCCCTTTATGAAGCCTTTCATTGTGGTTCTCCCTCCCTTATTCAGATGAGCTTAGTTGCCCAGAGCGTTGATCTGCTCCAGAACACCGTCCGGCCATGATCCGGCGAACTCGCTTTCCAGATACATCGACTGTACCTGATCGCGGAACGCCGCGAGATCGGGCTCATAGACCTCCATGCCCTGCTCTTTCAGGAAGCTGACAAGGTCCTCTTCTTTCTGAAGCTGCTTCTGGCGACCAGCTTCAGCCGCTGCGTCTGCAGCCTCCTGAACCTTGGCCTGTTGCTCGGGTGTCAATCCATCCCAAACTTCTTTGCCGATCGCGATATAGTTCAAGTCAACCAAGTGCGATGTCAGGATGATCTGATTGGTCACTTCGTAGAATTTGGCATCAACCACGGTCGGTAATGGGTTGTCCTGGCCGTCAACGGCACCGGTCGACAGAGCTGTGTAAACCTCTGAGAACGCCATTGGTGTCGGGGCGGCACCCAGTGCTTTTCCAAGGAACTGCCACGCATCTGTGCCCGGCATCCGCAGGTTCACACCCTCCAGATCAGCCGGAGTGCTGACGGTCAGTTCATCCTTGGGTTGGCGCAGGTTCACCTGACGACGGCCCAGATACATGACCGACAGCAGTTTGACGCCCAGTTCTTCTTCGGCCTTTTGTTTGAAGGCATCCATCAAGGGATCGTTGAAGACAGCCACCTGATGCGCGGCGTCCTGGTGGACATAGCCTGCTGTAAAGATCGAAAACTCGGGGAAGAACTGTGCCAGCTCCTGCGCCGAGGTGATCGACATTTCCAGGTTGCCCCGGCTGATGGCGTCCAACTCCGTACCTTGGGCGAAGATTGTGCCGTTATAGCTGGGCTCATACGCCGCAAATTCAGCGACCATGGGTGCGAAAACCTCGGCCATTGCGACCGAGCGCTGATCGGTCTCCGATCCTGATGTTGCGAGGCGAAGTTGAACTTTGTCTTCCGCCAGCGCACCACTTGTTGCGCTAAACAGAACACCGGTTGCAACCAGGGCTGATACAGCAGCCCGGCGGGTAAGTTTGGTAATCACTTTGCTCCTCCCTGAGACATCATGATGCTTCTTTTTTGCGATTCAGAGTTTTGACCTATTTTGGACTTTTTGCAAGATGTTTTACAAAATATCAGATATTTTTCATTACCTGCAATCTCTGATGCTGCGTTTCCTGAAGGTTTCTTATCCTGACAGTCTCGCCAGTTCTGCAAGAATTCTGAATAGCTTCAATAACTTGAAGCGTTCTGAACCCTTCCCATCCAGACACAATCGGCACTGCTTCGTGCCGAGCTACTTCAACAAAGTGCCTGAGCTGATTGACCAGAGGGTCAGACGCACCCTTCTTCAGCGCGGTCGATGAAATAGGTGTCCACCAGTCCCTTTGCTCACTCTGGTAACTCCACAATCGAAGATCGGGAACGGACAACGAACCATGAGAGCCACCGATCATGTAACTACTCTCAGTGGTCGACGGATAGATTGGATATTCCTGAGACGTCATCTCCCAGCTCCACGGAGCGACGATGCTGTCGGACACACTTATGGTCCCGATCGCCCCGCTTTCAAACGTCAACAGCGCGCCGGCGACATCTTCGTTGTCGTAACCCCGCTGCGATGAAGCCGACTGCGCCTGTACGGTCATGACTTCTCCGGCCAGGTACCGAAGCAGATCAACATCGTGGACAAGATTGACCGAGATGGGCCCTGCACCGGGTTTCTTTCTCCAAGGCGCAGCATCAAAATACTCGTTTGGCTTATAGAACCAGCAATTCGCATGGACAGCGCGCACATTTCCAATCTTCCCATCGACAATGGCTTCCTTAGCCGACCGGATCAGAGGATTGTGTCGACGATGATGTCCGACCATCAGTGGCACATTGGCCTTCTCCGCTGCTTGAACAAGCTCGAGTGCAGCGGTGGCTTCCACGGCGATCGGCTTTTCGACAAGAACGGGACAACCATGTCGAACACACGTGAGGCCTTGCTCGACATGAAGCGTAGTCGGAGTCGCCAGAACAGCTCCGTCTGGCGTCTTGTTTGCTAACATTTCCTCGAGGGTTTCGTAACATGCGACCCCATGCTCAACGGCGTAAGCACGGCCTTCATCGCTGGGGTCGACCACCGCGACGAGATCAACATGGCGCAACGCTCGGATAGCGTCTGCGTGGCGGCGTCCAACAAGGCCAATGCCGACAATGGCAATGCGAAAGTTCTTAGACACTTTGCTTCCTTCCGGAGGGTCCGGAAAATCCCGAAACCGATGATTGCGATCGGGCTGCTTTGCCCAACTTGGCCACGACCGTATTGGGGTTTTCGCGATTCCGCAATAATGTATGATATTTTTATTTTTACCATACATCAGTTTGGATTGCTGATGTCTCTGAAAAATGCTAATTGAACGAGGAAACTGATAATATCGGGTGAAACGCATGGCGAAACAGCCGTCTACGGTAGGTGCAAGCACCTATCAGCGCATCAAGCGGGACATCATCTTCGGGGAGCTGCAGCCCGGCTCCAAACTGAAGCTGGACGCCTTGAAGGAACGCTACTCGGCAAGCCTTTCGACACTTCGTGAAACGCTGAACAGGCTCGCCAGCGATGGATTTGTCGAAGCTCCCGAGCAACGGGGTTTCCTGGTTACGCCGGTTTCACGAGAAGACCTGACCGAGATTTCTGAGCTGCGCGTCCTGTTGGAATGCCACGCATTGGAGTTGTCCATTGCGAATGGCGACACGGACTGGGAAGGCAACCTCGTTGCCGCACACCACAAGCTGCACCTGATGGAACAGCAGCTTCTGAAGGGCGACGAATCCGAGAAAGAAACCTGGAAACGATATGATTGGGAGTTTCACCAGGCGATGATCGCAGCCTGCAACTCCAAGAACCTTCTGTCTCTGCACTCGATCATCTACGACAAGTACCTGCGGTATCAGATGCTAGTGTTGACTTATCGCGGTGAAGAGGCCGTCAAGGAGCACAAGGGCATGTTCGATGCCGCGCTGGCCAGAGACGCCGACACGGCCAAGAAACTGTTGGAAGATCACATCCGAAACGGTCTCTCACATACGCTTGAAGCTATGTAGCTCGCTGTTGTTTCTGCCTATCACCATCACCTGGATCAGCGACACGGGGCCTGATAGGCAAGCTTAATTTCTGTGCTTACCAGATGAATTTCGTAAGTTTATTATTCAACATCCCAACCCCGCTGCATCAGGCAGCCGAATAAACGAAGATGAGAACGCCAAGCTTCTGCAGCCAAGGGTTGCTTTGCACCACCACAACAAACCGCGAACGTCGTTGAAGCGGTTTTATGTGAAGCGATCATTGGTTGAGTGATCATCGCCCCAGCGGACCCAACGCACCTTTACTTAGATCTGTCTAGCAGCAGACGTTGATCCCAATTGCAGAGATCGGCCGTCTCGAGCCCAAAATACAAAATGCTTCAACGCGCTTTAAGGTCAGCGATGCGCAGAAAGCAGACTTTGCAAAGTCCGGTTGACCACATTGTCCACCAAAGGCGACAGTTCTGCTTCGCGACTGGGCTATACATAGCCCTCAAAGCGTATTGTTTGCGGGACTTCAGTTGCACCGTTTTCCTGAGCGAGTAGGGCGCGTGCTGACGAAAAGGTAGCAAGCGCAAAAAGAACAAGAAGGGCCTTTATCATCGTAGCGCCTCGGATCCGGGTTTTGAACTTGGGCCGGGGTTCACAAATGATCGCCCCGGCCAGCGTCAGGGCAAACGAGGTAGTTCTTGCCCTGAAACATCGTACTTTCGCCTAATTTAGAAGATCACCGACGATGCCGACGGCATCGACCACGGTAGACAGGTCATTCGTAACTTCGAGGACTTCGTCATCGACCAGAATGTAGCGGTTTCCTTTGCCCGGCTCCCCAAGCTTCCATTTGGAAAGGTCCCCAATATCCTCGAACTCCAGGTCAGATGGGAGCTTGGCACCGCGCGTGTAGCGCTTGATCTGTCCAGGTGGTACAGCTTTTGGGCCTTTGCCGGGTTTGTCTTCTATCTGAATGCTGACATCACCGTTCTTGCCCCCCTTGTTCGGCTTTTTACCCTTGTTGTCTTTGGCATGGGCATCGCTGCCTCCAAGGATGAAAAACACAACTGCTAAGGCTGCAAGAATTCCGTATGCAATCTTCATAGATTGTTCCTTTGCTTCCCAACTTCATTCGACCGGCGTTGAAAATTCCGGCACGCGCTTGATCTCTCTTAGTTGCCCTTTGGCACACCCCTTAGTGACTGCCTTCACCCCGCATTAGAAAACGATCCGGGTTCTTAGACCGAACAGGGTAATCCGGTCCTGATCGGGATTTAGAAGCGGGTCGGAAATGAATTGTACCGATGGCGTGATCTGCAGTCCGGGTGAGATTGAAAAGCGGTAGAAAGCTTCAAGCGTGAACTGATCGCCATCTATGCCTCTTGCTTCGGCCCAGTTTAGGCCCAGACCGGCCAAATCGGTGTTGCGACCATAGTAACCGAGACCGGCAGAAATCGACCGTTCATAAAGCGCTGCGGTTCCCTTCGAGGCCCCTGCACGGAAGAACGGCATCCATTTATTGTCAACAAACCATGCGGCGGAAAACGCTGCGCCGTAATCTTCTGCTCGACTGCCATCGTCAGCCGCATCCGCATGCCAGAGGGTCAGATGGATATTGTCGAAGTAGATGAGATCAAAGCCGGACGTGTACCCAAGTTCGAGCGACTTGAAGAGATTGCCGTCGCTAAACACATCAAAGTTTGGATCGGACGGGTCGGCGTTTGCGTCTGATACGCTGGCAACGGCGTAGAGGTTCTCGCTCAGCTTTACCCCACCGGCAATACCAAGGCCTTGGTTGGGCGTGTTGATTGTCGGGTTGGTATTGAAAGACAGGTTTTGAAAACCACTGTAGGGGCTTACCAACCCGTAGATATCCACAAAGTCCGTTACATCAATCTGGCCGACTTGCAGCGCCCACGACCCATTCTCAGCCCTTTGGGTCCAGAACAAATTGGTCAGAAGCAAACCGTTGTCATTGAAGGCTGTTCCCGTGATTGAAAGGGCTCCGCCATCCAGCCCGAGAAATTGCGGAGCAACGTCAGTATAACTGTGCCTGTCTTCGATCTTGAATGTCAGAGACCCCCGTTCAGTTGCCTGCCAACTGCCGTAGAACCGCGCAATTCCGCTGGCTGCTTCGCCGGTTCCCAGATCAGCATCCGTGGTTTGGCCCAATGCCAGGTAGTCAATGTTGAACCGAAAACCACCCTCAGCCAGTCGGTCTTTCCACTGAAACCAACCCGGTGCGATGTTGCGTGGAAAATCGGAACGATACTGTGGGTCGGTTAGCCCATCGCCGGGCTCTAGATCAGCTTCAACCGAAGATGGCCCGGATAGTCCCTGAGCCGACGCTGCGCCAGCAAAGGCAATACTCGATGCGACAACCAGAAGTCTTATCATTCAGACGCCTTTGCCCCGCCGGTCTTGCGATCTCCCGCCGCCCGGATCCGATCAGCGGCCCGCTGCTTCCATTCCAACCTGTCTGCCTCGGTTTCCAGAGTTTCGACACGTTCCGTCTCCAACTGGAATGTCGCATTCATAGGCATGAGGCCGTCCACAACCATCATATTCTGAACAGAAGGGTCAATAGTCAGCGTGCCCGTCAGCCGAACGGGTTCGTGGAAATAGCTGGGCGTCCAGTCGCCATTCAGCCGTACACGGATCATTTGGTTGGGCGGAGGTGGAGGCATGTGACTGCACATCCCTCTTTCTGGCACCAAATACGCCACAGGCCGTCCATCCGGATCACTCGGAGCAGGAATGGCAAAGCCCGCGAGTGTGATTGTTTGACCATCGAATTGCAGATTTCCGTTTGTTCCAGCCTTTCTTCGCCGTTCCGTCACGACCTCTCGCTGATCGAGTAGCCAGTCGACATCAATCCCATCAGCCGCCAAGGCATCCTCAGTCTCGGTCAGAAGCTCCTGCCATTTTTGTCTCTCTTCTTCGCTGCCACTATCCTGCTGTAGCCTGCCGCGCAGCCGTACGACGTAAAGGACATCGTCGAATTGTTCGGCGCTAAGTTCGCGATAGGGGTCTTCAAAGACCTGCGCAGACGGGTCAGGCAGGTCTGACCAGTCCAACGCGGTTCCAGGCGTCGCCGCAGCATCATAACCGCACAAAACCAACCCTGCGAATACTGCGGAGCAAAACCAATTTCGCATGAATGCTCTCCGGCTGCTTTATCTGGTCAATCCAGTGTGTTTTTGTAGATCACACCGTCCTTCATGATCAGGCGGATTGTTTCCGGGCTGTCCGGCCTCGGGTCCGCACCGAACCACTGATCGCCTGTTCCAACGACAGAGAAGTCTTCGAGGGGGTTGCCGTCTATCAGCAGGATGTCGGCATAGGCGCCTTCTTCGATCACACCCAGTTTGCCTTCCGGATAGGGGTTCATGAAATCACCGCTAAGTGCCGCGATCTCGCCACCTACCGAAGTTAGGGTTACCATCGACGCATAGGGGCCGAAGAAATGGTTATTCAGATGTTTCTCGTAGGCGATCTGGATGTTGCACGCTTCGACCGAGCCGACGCAATCGGTTTGGAAACCGCGCGGCGCCGGGCATTCCTTCATACTTGGAATGTAGGCTTCGAAGGTCGCCGAGGCCGATTTGGCCTTCCTCAAACTGTTGGGGTTGTTTTTCACGGAAGGAACATCAAGTAGGCCTGGATCAAATGCTGTGATGTTCGTCGTGATGTACGCTCCTTTTTCTTTCATCAAAGCAGAAATCTCGCAGTCAAAGTGAAATCCGTGTTCAATGGTTCTGACCCCTGCATTCAGGGCATTGATGATCGCTTCTTTGCGGTAGGAATGTGCCATGACATAGGTGCCGTACTCGTTGGCAACCTGAACAGCGGCCTCGATCTCTTCTTTCGAACCGGCGAGCAACTGCCATGGATCGAATGCCGAAATCACCCCACCTGATTGCATGAACTTCAATTGCGTGGCACCCATGCGCAGGTTGTTGCGGCCATACATGTAAATTTCGTCAACACCGTTGACCTGTTGGGCCATATTCAGAGTCCCAAAGTTGGTCACCCCACCCGGCGGAGATGTGAAGGATGCGAAATCGGCGTGACCACCACGTGTTCCGAGAAATGCCCCGGAAGGATAAAAGCGGGGGCCGACGATCTGGCCGGCGTCAATTGCGCGCCGCAGCCCGCCCCCAGCGCCCCCGGCATCGCGAACGGTCGTGAAGCCCTGCATCAGGTACATTTCGGCCATCCGGGTCCCGTGGATGGCGAAATCCTCCCAGGTCGAGTTGGTTTCCATCTCGGCAATCGATGGCCCCATGAGCATCAGGTGCGCGTGATTCTCTATAAAGCCCGGTGTCAGAGTGCGCCCACCGCCGTCGATAACCGTCGCGCTCGGCGCATCAATGGCATCGGTTGAGACGGACTTGATCAGATTGCCCTCGACCAGAACACTGGCATTTTCAATGCGTTGCTCATTCACACCGTCGAAGACATGCACGTTGGTAAACAGCGTTTGGGGTTCTTCTTGATCCTGAGCCTGCGCGGTCGCCGAAAAAGAAAGAACTGCCGCGACAATTGCCGTCGAGCAAAGAGACATTCGTAAGCCGGACATAAGTACTCCCTTCATATTCATGTTTTGCCAACTATAGTCTGGAATTCATTGGCTCGGTTGCCCCTTTTGAATTAAGATGTACGAATGTGACTGCAAAAATGGCCACTTCTTAAAGCTAATCCAACAAGGGTTATGAGCTTGCCTTTCAACTCCACCTCCCGAGAGCATAGCGAGGGCTTTGTTCGCCTCTCTTTAGCCGCTCCCTTTCTGCAATATCTCACCGAACGTAAGATCAATCCGCAACCAGCATTGGATCAGGTCGGCTTGAAAGCTGAACTGATGACTAACCCATCCGTGTTCGTTCACTCCGAGTTGGTTTACGGCTTGGTAAATGCTTTCTCAGAAGTATCAGGGGATCGATACCTAGGACTGAATGTAGGGGAAGCGTTTGACCTGCAAGAGTGGCCGCCCTTCGCTCAAGCCTTGCAATCTACAAAAACGCTGTTCGAGTTTTTTACCCGCTTTGTTGAGCTCGTGCCGCAGGAGTCCAATTCTGTGCGGCACAGCCTTGTCATTGAAGCAGACAAAGCGACTTATCGTATCGAGAGGCAACAGGAACCAACCGTCCCACCCATTCAGGTGACCGGTTTTGGTGCCGCAATCTATGTACGCCTATTGCAGACCGTCGTCGGAGAGTCCTGGGACTCTTCCCGTGTGCGATGGGAAAGCAGATACATCAATGGGCTGCCTATCGACTACAAAGGGATCGAGGTTGGCCTTGGAACCGATCCCGGAATGCAAATTAGTTTTCCTGTGGAATGGTTGTTTTTGCACCATGTCTCTGACGGCTCTGCCAAGCCGATGGCCTCACCGCGACAAGATGAAGAAGTAACTGTGGTGGCTGCTTTGCGCTCTGTGTTGCGCGGCAAACTGGATGAACCCGATTTGGGGCCGGAGATGGTGGCCGAGTTGCTGGGAATACAGCCGGAACGGTTCCTGAAAGCGCTTCATCAACAAGGCACAACGTTACCGCGCGAAATCAAACGGCTGCGTATCGATGTCGCCAAGGAGCACCTCAAACAAAACCAGATGACAATTGCAGAGATCGGACTGATGCTCGGCTATTCTGACAAGTCCCATTTCACTCGCTTTTTCCGAGGTCAGACCGGAATGACACCGACCAAGTTCCGAAGCAAGTAAATGTGGTCGAGCCAAATGAACGCTTCGAAGATTAGGTCCTCGTGGGATCAGTTCGGAGAAGTTGTAGTGCGACGTTGAACAGGTTAGTCGACGACATGAATGGTTGGTTGCCACCGCCGATACAACCTCTGCAACTGGCCGTTTCGTTGTGTATTTCGGAGTTAGCAAAGCTTGGTTGCGAAGGTCCGCTTCGGGCTGCGTGCGGCCAATCATGCTAACAGCAGACAACGATGGCACCGAGCCCAATTCAGTCGTTTACAGCAGACAACATGATTTCCTGAACGTCGCGCATGTCCTAGTCAATGGCTTGGTGCAAAACTGAAAAGCGTGATTGTGAATGCCTGCTTCAGGCTGGGACCAGCCAATCATGCTTGCTGCGGAGAACGGCAACACTGAGCCCATACCTACCAAATGCTGCGCATAGCGCGAGTGACTGCTTTGGACTTCCTACGCTCGAATCTCTTCACGCATAAACTCGACAAAGGACTTAACACGCGGCTTTCGAAAGGCCGAAGGCAACTGCACGCTTTGGATCGGCAAAGTGCGGGAATGGAACTCCGGAAAGAGTTGCACAAGACGTCCGGTTTCAAGGTCGTCCCCCAAAAACACATCTGGGCATATGAAGATGCCGCTCCCTGCGCGCGTCGGAACGAGGCAGGCGGGAGGACTGTTTGCGAGAAATGGGCCAGAGACAGGCACCTGCACGGTTTGCCCTTCGATCTGGAAGGGCCAGCGGTTTGGATCCGGGTTGTTCGCATCTCGAATGCAAATGTGGTCCGAGAGTTCCGCAGGATGTGAAGGTGCGCCATGTTCTTCAAGGTAGGAAGGGGTCGCGACGACTTTCATATGCGTTTCACCAAGCTTGCGAACGACCAAACTGGAGTCACTGAGCGCGCCGATCCGTATTGCGATATCGAAACCGCCCTTGGCCAGATCGGCATAATGATCCGACAAGTCCAATTCGACCGTGACGTTCGGGTGTTGCTCTACGAAGCGGCTTGCTGCTTTAGCCACCGCCGTGTCGCCATAGGTAAGGGGCGCGGCCACACGAACGATGCCCTTCAAGCCCTCTGAAGCGTCAAACTCAGTCTCCAACTGCTCCATCTCAGCCAGCACTCGTCGCGCTCCTTCCAGATATCGCTCCCCCTCGTGGGTCAGCGACATAGACCTGGTGGTGCGATGGAGAAGATTCAGCCCAACCATGTTTTCGAGCTGTGCGACACGCTTGCTGACCAGCTTGTTTGAAATGCCAAGCCGTTGTCCGGCGGCGGCAAAAGAACCGGATTCCACAACAGCCACGAAGCTCTGCATCCCGTCGATCCGGTCCATAGAATTGTCTCCATTTGCGCGATACACACTCGCTCTTATCGCCATTTTATGGAGAAAAGACCATCGCTAAGTTCCTCTCAAGCTTAATCGCAGGAGAAAAGAACATGGCAGCGTCAGACGCCCCCATCTCAATAGGTCAGGTCGCCCTGACGGTGCGCGATCTGGATAAGACCGCCACCTTCTATGAAGACGTGATTGGCCTCGGCCTGATCGAACGCGACGGTGAAAGCGCCTACCTCGGCACCGAGGCTGGAACGCTGATCGAGCTGCGCCAGGACCGAAACGCCAAACCCTTTCCTAAAGAGGCGGGGCTGTTTCACACGGCATTTCTGTTGCCTTCCAAACAAGACCTCGGCGCATGGCTGATCTACGCGGATGAGCGCGGTGTTCGCCTGGACGGGGCATCCCACCACGGTGTCAGCGAGGCGCTTTATCTGAACGATCCCGAAGGAAACGGCATCGAAATCTATCGTGACCTGCCTCGCAAAATGTGGAAACGCGAGGGCGACACCGTCCACATGACAACGCACCCGCTCGATCTGAAATCACTCACAGAAGATGCCACACAGTGGCAAGGCGCACCACAAGGCACAGTCATCGGACACGTTCATTTACGTGTCGGTGATGTCAGCAAAGCAGCGAAATTCGTTACTGACGAACTGAGTATGGTTCAGACCTTTGAGCTGCCCTCAGCCCGCTGGTTCGGGTCCGGTGGCTACCATCACCACCTAGCTACAAACGCTTGGCAATCCAAGGGAGCAGGCTCGCGCTCTGCTGGGGCCACTGGTCTCACAAGTGTTGAGCTGTTGGCAGACCCCAAAACTCTCACGCCCGGCCGCAAGGTCGACCCGTGGGGCACTGAATTCACGATCAACTCGGCGCAAGCCTGCGCCGCGTGAATATCGTCAAATCAAACCAAGAGAGGACAACAACAATGACACCTAAAGAGCTCGTATTGGAGGCTGTAGCCGCCATTTTCGTCAACTTCGACGCAACCGCAGCCGAACAACTGCTGGCAAATGACTACATTCAGCACAACCCTGCTGTACCCACAGGTGCCGCTCCAATCCTGGGGTTTATCCCCGGTCTTAAGGAAAGCGGGATCGAGGTGGACATCCACCGGGTCATCACGGAGGGCGATATCGTCGTCCTGCATACCACCTACAACAACGCCCAGGCGTTTGGTGCAGACACCTTGGTTGGCTTTGATGTCTTCCGCGTCGAGGACGGAAAGGTTGCAGAACACTGGGACAACCTGACACCAATCACACCGCCGAACCCGTCGGGTCATACTCAGACCGATGGTCCAACTGAGATAACCGATCTGGATAAGACCGCTGAGAACAAGGCGCTGGTCACAGACTTTGTGCACACCATCCTGAAGGATGGCGACGTTGACCGGATAACCGAATTTCTGTCGACGGAGACCTACATACAGCACAACAGCAACATTGCCGACGGTCTGGACGGTTTGGGTGCGGCTCTTGCAGGCATGGCCGAGCAAGGCATCCAGATGATCTACACGGACGTCCACATTGTTGTGGCCGAGGGCAACTTTGTCTTCACCGCCTCCGAGGGCACGTTTGCCGACAAGCCGACTGCCTTCTATGACCTGTTCCGCGTCGAAGACGGCAAGATCGTTGAGCATTGGGACGTAATCGCGGACATCCCGTCCGAGATGGCCCACGACAATGGAAAGTTTTGATCGGGTGCCATCATGAAAGCGTTCTTGATCACCCTGATAATGCTCGTAGGAGGTAACGCAATGGCACAAGACGTCGGCGTCATTGAAATTGTGACGATGGACCTTGCTGAAGGCGTTACACCGCAAGAGTTCGAACCTGTTGATAAAGTCATCGAAGATGAGCATGTCAGCAAACAACCAGGCTTTGTCTCGCGCCAAGCTGCATTCACAGATGGCAAATGGGCAGTGGTAGTTAACTGGGAAAGTGCCGAAGACGCCCAAGCGTCCATGGATAGCTTTGCATCAGCACCCGCTGCTGAACGATTCATGAGCATGATCGATGCAACCACAATGTCGATGACACGCTACAATTTAGCGCGATAGCAGACAAACAGAAGGGCGGCACTACGAGGTAGTTGCCGCCCTCCCCTGGTTGTTGTCGCGTTGTTCGGGATGCGCACTCACATGGCACGACATCTCGTTCTCGATAGCGAACTGTTAGGGCGCTAAATTGACAGTCTATCACTCCATAAGTTCGATCTCGCCCGGGCGCCACGATCCGTCGAACCAAGGCTCGAGAGGGCCATACAATCGCAGTACGGTCGACCAAGATTTGCCCGGCATCGTCTGTATCCAGTTGCCCTCTTTGCCTTCAGGCGCTTCAGGCGCGAACCAGACAGTGTAACTTCCGTCTTCATTCGCTTCCAATGTAGCTTGGTTGCTGTCGACCCCTGCGAGTTTCTGATCAGTTTCGAGCAGTGAACGGGTTTGGGTGTCGTAAACGACGAAAGACCAGTAATCCTGCGCGGGCGGATTTGGCGGGATGGTGACGGAATAGGTGTTGCTCCCATCGAAGTAGTTCCCGTCACTGTCCCGGTTTGCCAGCGCATATTGCGACCCGACACCAACCTTTTGTGCAACCATGGCAGGCGTAATGCCAGTCGCGTAGTAGTGGAACAGGGTCCGCGCATCGAGGATTTTCACGTCCCCCGCCTGGAACTCATGATTGCCACCGACGAACGCCGTCTTCCAATACCCTTCGTCATAGTAGAATGGCGCACGCGAGCGAGGAGCAAAATTCAACGACTTAGCCGCCGCCGTGCCCAATGCGACTGCCTCTGTGAGCAGCAGCCTCAGTTCGTCATCGGGTTCAAATGGTTCACCTTTTCGGATACCCAGCGAGAACATTGCTCCCATCAATTCATCGGGAAGTGCTCCTTCCGCTTCGTTGTCTACAACGGCCTTCATCTCTTCAAAGAAGGAAAAGTCATTGGCGTGTATCGTGTTGAACTGAAGATCAGTCAGGTTCACAAATTCCTGATCGGGCGGCGCGTCGCGGTCTTCCCACCGGTAAACACGAAGAGTTTCCTTCACACGATCCACTGCGGCTCCAACGCCGTCTTCCCCATAAAACGCACGCAACAGAAACCAGTTCCGATAGCTTGGCGGCTTCACAATATAGTAACCGTCGTCCGGCAACTCACCTTCATAGTCGGGCGGAACGATCAAGAACTTCCCACCCTCGCCAGCGTCAGGCCCAGCGTTCCCGATGTCAGTGACATAACGCATATAGGCATCGTTCACGAACCCCAGCATGCCCGGCGGCACGTCGTAAACCACTGGCCCTTCGGACAGGTCCGTACAGTTAAGAATGTAGATTGTCGTGGTGTTCGGCGTGAGAAGAAGCGAACGGGCGTTATACAGGTCTTCAAAGATCCCGATCTTCATCGGATCAACGCCAGCGCCCTCTTCGAGCCCGTGACACATTGCATATGTTGAGGCTGCAGGCATTCCATCCATGAATACCTGCATGCCACGCATGAAATTTAATGCGTTATACGACAGCTTAGCTGTATCCGGCGTCGGCAAGCCGTCAAAATATTCCAACGTTCCAAATCGTGTCTCCACCTGATCCGGTACGATTATGCTATCCGGAACTTCAGCCTTGTACTCTTGGGCTGGAGATTGCGATGCGAGTACCAGGGCGGTCAGCGCGGCTAACGACTTTGTTTTCATTGTTCACTCCATTGGGAATTTTTGTTTGTTTTGATCAGTTTACTTTTTCTAGATCGCCCAGCATCCAGCCACTTTCCAACCATCCGTCTTGCGGCCCATATAGACGGAACAAAAGGAAGTACGGCTCTGTGGTTGGTATCCAGTTGCTTTCCTTGCCTTCCGGTGCCTCCGGTCCAAAAAAGATGTCGTAAGAACCGTCTTCATCGGCTTGCATAGAGTCTGTGTCGCGCTCGGACAGACCCACTGGATCAACGTTCCGGATGAAGCTCTTGGTCTCCATCGAATAAACAATCACGGACCAGAAATCGTCGGCAGGTGTGTCTGCTGGCACGTTAAGTCTGTAAGTCTGATTGTGGTCGTACATGTCGCCGTCGCTGTCGCGAAGGCCCGTCAGATAAAAGGTACCGCCACCGAGTTGTTTCGGCAGGTACGTGATCCAGAAGTAGCTGCCGCCCGCACGCGCATCCACAAGTACCTCTGTCTCAGTCTCATACGGGAAGCCTGCCTCGGGTTGACCTTCGGCAAAGTCCCATATCAGCCACTGGCTTTTCATCTCGCCGCTATCGTCGACCCAGAGCGGTATCATGGCTTTGCCGGGCGTAACAAAGTAGTTCTGCATAGAGGCATACGCCAACAACAAACCCTCATTCATTGCTTTCAACTGAATTTCCGATGGTTCGAAAGGTTTTCCCTTTTCGATCCCGAGATCCTTCAGGAAATTTACCATGACCTTGTCTTGTTGTCTGACGGGGTTGTTTTGAACGTAATCATTCAAGTCCTGAAAGAAGGTCTCGTTGTAGTATGGAAGCGAGTCGTACGGCACTTCTGACGCTTCGAGATAGTTGTTGGGTGGTGGATTGTCAGCCTCAGACAGGTAGTACACTTTGATCGTCTGAGCGTACTCGGCCGCATCGGTGTCCGTTCCGCCATTCGTCAGTTTTGGCCGGAACGAAAAACCATATTCGTAGGTATCTGTTTCAAAGGGAAGGTATCCCGCTTCAGTTAATTCCTCCAGCGACATTTCCCCTTCGTAGCCTGGGGGTAGCATGAGGTACTTGCCGCCGGCACCTTCATCGAAACCATCGGGACCTACGTCCACAATAGGAACATCCCAAGCATTCACGATTGTACCGAAGTAGTTCACCTTGTCGGTGGCAGCGGGCACTTCAATGACAAGGGGACCGGGTTCGGAGGTCATTGAAGCCCAAGCATAGGCCGTAACATCGTTGGCCGTAAGAAACCCATGTTTGGAGTCGAACGGCTTGTTGAGATAAATGATGTCATTGTAGTCGCCACCGAGGTCGCGGCGAATGCCCTTGAGGAAATCGATCATACCGGCGGCAGGCATTCCCCAGATGGCCGTCTGGGTGGCACGCTGCACCATAATCTTGTACTCGATGTCCTCGACCTCGGCTGATCGTGCAAGGATGTCGCCCGTGTCGTTGAAGGACTGGGAGAAAACTGGTGAAGCAGAAATACCTGCGCCGAGCACCATTCCCAAAAAATGCATCGAAAAACCGCCGTGTAATGGCCGAAGTATTTTCATATTGCAATGCTCCCTGCTGTTTAGGGAAAGCTTGCACATCCGTTCAGCCGATGCGTATCATTTCACGACACGCGGGCGAACAAGCGGGTTGACGGATTGAACCTACCACCGATGATTTCGGCTAAGGCCTTGGGCGCGATGCCCCAGTTTGTGCTTGAGGCCGCTGGGGAAAGACGCTTGTTGCGTGCTTTTGACTCTGCCGATCTTCCTGTTCACTTCATTGAGGAAAGAGGCGGTTACATCTCGGAGCATGCCTTGGCGACCTTTGTGCACGAAGCCGCACGATCCACGGGACAACAAAACATCGGATTGTTGTGGTCACCGTATCTCACTGTCGCTGACTACGGCGCCTGGGGGAGTTACGTTCTTTCTGCTCCAACGCTGGGGGCAGCGCTAATACGAGCTTCTGCCGTCATGCCATTTCATTCGTCTACGGATCGCGCGTGGCTTGAAACTTCGGGCACAAGCGCGCGCTACTGTTATCGTTTTGGACTTCGCTCGCATTTCGCGTATCCGGACATCGGCTTCTCGGCCGTTGGGGTTTTTTTGAGCATATTCCGCGCGTATTTAGGAAGCGACTGGAAGCCATCTGCCGTGCTCTTGGACTTCCCGAAGGTTCCTGGATTTGTCGAGGCAGAAGACACCTACGCTTGTCCTGTAATCTGGAACGCCTCCCGGCTTGGGGTTGATTTTGATGCATCGGCTTTGCGAGCCGAAACCACGCCCAAAAAACTTACCGGCGGCTCGACAACCGTCGGAGATATTTCTCGCGAACGATTGGGCGGCCCACCTCAAACACTTAGAGGACAAGTCGAGGAAGTGGTTTGGCAACAACTTCATCGGGAGGAAATGTCGATTGATGCCACCGCGCGTTCGCTCGATCTTGGCGTTCGCACACTACAACGGAAGTTAGCAACCGAAGGGGTTCGTTTTCGCGAAATCGTCAACGATGTCAGGGTAGCAAGGGCCGAGGAACTCCTCACAGATACGCGCGAGACAGTCTCCAGTATCTCCTCCATGCTAGGATATGAAACCGCAAATAATTTCAGCCGCGCATTTAGGAAGGTGACGGGACTGACGCCCTCTGACTATCGCAAGATGAACTCCGACAATAGTTGACTTGTGGGTCGCGAGAGCAATCTTCCAATGTCTGCTTTGTCCGCGTTGCAGTCTTTGTCGATCCGGACCTCGAAAGGCAGATTTTCGCAACCAACGGATGATTGACAGCGTCGTAATAAACCGCACATCTCACTGAAGCGGTGTTATGTGAAGCGATCTCTGGCTGAGTGGTGGCCGTTCAATGGAACAAGCACGAAAGGCTGCCTCGTAGGCAAAGCTGCCGTATGAAAAATCAGGAGGCTTCCCAATCTACTTATATCCGTCTGGGTCGTTAGGAGTTTGTAATAGGATACCTTCAAACGCGTCGAGATCATCAGTCATTTGCAGCCAAGGTAACTTGCTTTGCTTGTTGACGTGAAAAGTCGGTTTGAAATCTTCCGGGTTTTCGAGCGATGCAGCATAGAGGTGCATACCACCCGGATAGTGATCGGCTTCAAATCCAATGGGTGATCCGCACGTACCGCAAAAATGCCTGAAAACGCCTTTGGAACTTTCATAAGTGCGGGGTTTATCACCGGTCCACTCAAAGTTTTCTATTGGCGCACCGAGCCACGCAACCATCGGCGCGGCACAATTCCGACGGCAGTCATCGCAGTGGCAATAACATGCCCATGTTTGATCTCCTTGGTAGGCCCAGCTTGTTTTTTTACAAAGACAATACCCGCGCGTCGCCATTCTACTTTCCTCCAAACCTCCGCTAACGTAGGACGCAGGCGGGTTTTGAAATGGATAATTTAGGACGTATTGTCAGCAGAAAACGTCGAAGCTCGGGGGCAATCTACGCTCACAGCAGTAATGCCCGCATTTCAGTGTTTTCCAAAACGGCAGACGAACTTTCGTTGTTGATCACCGTTCTGATCATAGCCTGTGCTAGTTCATCGGATGCCACACCTATAGAAGGTACTAGCGTATGAAGCGGCGCGAACAGATAGTCTAATGGTTTCCACCTGCTTCGTTCAGATGGGGCGATATAGCCGGGGCGAAAGGCAAACTTGCGTTTGATATGGGAGGCGAAAAGAACAGTCTCGGCTTCACCTTTGACTTTCAAAGCAAATGACATGCCACCCCCGTCTGTTCGCGCACCTTGGGCCGAGAAGAGGCAGAATGTTGCTTCCGGCACTGTTTCCTCACAAGCCCGTACAAGGTTGATCAACCAATTGACGGTGACCTCTGAATAAGTCTCCCTACTGACGCGGGCTGAGTAGGTCGCAAGACAATGAAACACCGTGTCGATACCGATCAGATACTGGGTATATGAGGCTGAGTTCCCGAAATCCGTAAAGCTGATGTCGGTCAGCTTGGCGTGAGTTCGACCCGAAGACCTCCGCCCAAGGGAAACAACCTCTGTTACGCTCTCCTCCTCCAGCAATGCAGCCAGAACAGATGACCCGACCATGCCGGTTGCCCCAGTAAGCAGAACGCGCCCGAGAGCTCGTGCGGTGGGTTCATCCGACATTACCGCGTCGCTCCGCTTCCGCCTTCAGGCTGCGATTGAAAACCTGGTAGCCCTCCAGATACAATTTCGCCAACCGTCCACCCATCAGGAGAGTCATGCCACCGATGATCTCGTCCGATTGTACGAACCGGGTCTTTCCATCTGCGGCGGCCTCGACCTTGAAATGGTGGTTATCGCGGATGCCGCCGGGTCCTCTTTCAGCCCGGTAGAACTCGTGGCCGTCTACCACAGTGATCGTGTGATCAATCCGTGTGAGCTTGTCCTTGTTGGGGTCCAGCTGGAAGGCAACATTGATGCTTTCACCGTCCGCGATCTGGCCCTCGATTCCCACAAGGAACGCAGCCCAGGAGCTGTAGTTGGCAGTATCGGTCAGAACCGCCCAAACGGCTTCGGGCGCCGTGTTGATGATGATGTCGGTGTGGATTTTATGATGAGAGAAGCTGACCTTCTCAGTTCTACCAGTTTCCATGATCTTCCCTTTTTGATCGGTTCAAGCCTTTAGAGGCGCGGTGCGCCATCTCAACGGTGATCCGCCCGAACCGCTCGCGCATGCGCTGCGCCCGGAAGAGGTAGACGGAAATAAGGGTGTAGTTGATGCACTCAACCAGGAAGTTGCGGTAGCGATCTGGGTTTTGCAGCATGTCGAAGGTTTGGACCGCGCACATCGTGGCAAGTGCAGTGAACATCACAAGCATTGCGATGGGCGTGTAGCGCCAGCGCACGGCGTAACCGGCAAGGAACGTGGCCCCCGACACAGTGATCAAAATCCAATGGAGGGTCTGCATGCCAATTGGAAATGTCTCGTTTTGTAGCGGCATCAGCGGGGCAAGTCCCCAGAAGTATTCCAGAAAGCCTAGAAGTCCCCAGCTGAGCATGATCAGTGCGGCGAGGATCAAGAATAAACTGAAGATATGTGAAAGTAACTTTTGCATGATCTACCGCCTTTGGAGATACGGCTCCCAAATGATCGATGTGGTTTGGAAGGCTACCTAGCAGGGCCTAAGCCCCGCCGCCGACATCTCTAGAAAATTGCGGATGTCGTATTCGATGTCGCCGTCGTATCGCGGGGCGTAGGTGTCATAAGCGCGCGCGAGTTTTCCATAGCGGTCATCAATCCGAACCTTGTTGTAGGCATGACTGACCGCGAAAAATTCACCGGCTTTCAGCTGATTAAGCACCCGCTTCACAAACTGATCCGTCGGCATGCCCAGGCCCTGGCTCATCTCGGAAACTACCAAGCCAGGCATGATCAAGGCCACGTCCATAAAGTCCGGCGTCTCTTCGGCCAGAAGTTCGGTGATGGCTAAAAGGGCATGCTTGGACGAGACATAGGCATGTGACGATGGTACGGCGGTGAAGACACTGTTTTCGGAGCCAATGTTGTAGATCGCGCATGGTGTTCCGCGGTCGAGCATTTTGCGCCCAAAGACCTGAATTCCGTTGAGCGTTCCGAATATGTTGATCTCATAGACACGCCGGAACACATCCAGATCCATGTCGATCAGCGGCTTGGGGTCCTGGCCGATACCAGCATTGTTGATGAGCACATCAACCGGACCAAACTCAGCCTCGGCAAAGTCTGCCAGCGCTTCTACTTGTTCGCGATCCGCGACATCGCAGGCAGTTCCCGCCGCCTTGATCCCTTCGGCTTTCAGTTCTGACACTGCCTCCTGAACGCGGTCCAAACGGCGACCGCAGATGACAACCTTTGCGCCTTCCAGCCCCATCTGGAGGGCGAGTTCTTTACCGATCCCCGTCGCGGAGCCGGTGATGACAACGGTCTTGCTTTCAAAATCTTGCATGATCTTTCCTTTTAGGAGGTCAGCACTGTCGCTTCTGGAATGAATGGCGGGATCAGATTTTGAAGGATTGGCCGGTAAGCACTTCGGACAGGGTCCATAACCGGGTAGCAATCTCGATATTCGCGGTTATCGGATCGCGGGTGGCCACGCCGACTTCCCCGCTCATTTCCTGCGGGCCGGTGGGGCCGTAGTAATCGCCTCCTTGGACATCCGTGGACAGGGCGGCGTACAGGGTGGGTTTCGCGGCTTCTTCTGGAGAATGAAGGAATTGTTCAACTTGCGCTTTCATCTGCGCGAGCTGATCCGGGGCAACGTTATGGAACAGACCGGACTCAGAACCGCCGGGATGGACGGACAGTGCTTTTAGCCTACGCCCAGAAGCCCGTAGGCGACGGTTTAGCTCGTCCCCAAACAAAAGGTTCGCGAGTTTCGACTGACCATAAGCAATGCCGCCATCCTGGCCACAGGTCAGATCATCAAACTGGATGGTGGCACCCTTGTGCCCGAGGCTTGAAAGCGCCACGATCCGGGATGCCGGATCGTCTGGCACGAGGTCAATCAGCAACGCCGTCAAAAGAAAATGACCGAGGTGATTGGTCGCGAATTGCAGTTCGATCCCATCGCCATTCGTCTCAGCGGTGTAAAGCAGTATGCCTGCATTGTTGATCAGCACGTCGAGCTTCGAATAGCGCGCGCGGAACGCCTCGGCAAAGCTTCTGACGGAGGCAAAATCGCCCAGGTCTAGCGGCATCACATCAAGCGAGGCTGACGGCACGCGTGCCAGCACGTCGTCCCGAGCGGTTTTTGCCTTTTCGAGATTGCGGCAGGCCATCACTACGTGGAACCCAGCTTCGGCGATGCCGATTGTGGTTTCAAACCCAATGCCGTTGTTGGCACCAGTGACGATGGCAATTTTTTGGGAAGTGGCGGTCATGAAAGGCTCCACAAAGTTTACATTTGATGACTGATTGTAAATATTGACAGTCACCCACGTAATGTCAATATGCCCTTTATGAAAAATCGCGACGCCCACATCCTAGAAGCAGCAGTCCGTCTCTTTCTTCGGTTCGGGGTTAAACGGACAAGCATGAACGACATTGCGGAAGAAGCAGGGTTATCGCGACAGACGCTCTACAAAGCATTCGCCAATAAAGATGAAGTGTTACAGGCCACGATCCGATCCATGGCGGACAAGGTTGTGGTGGACATTGAGGCCGGGCTGATGAAGACGACGGGACTCAGTGCGCAATTGGATGTAATCTTCCAGCACACCGTGATTGAGCACTACGATGTACTTCAATCCTCGCCGAATGCCGAAGACATCATTGCTGGCGTAACCGCTTCTTCACAGAAGGAGCTTGAAGCAGGTGCTCAACGGAACACTGAGATTATTGCCCGAGTTCTAGAGCCATTCTCGGATGACCTTAGGGCTGCGGATCTGTCTGTGGACCAGTATGCAGATTTTATTCAACGCACTGCGACGGCGGCAAAATACACGGCGAAAAACAGAAAGCACTTGGTACAACTGCTCGATGCACTCCGCGTCTCTGTGCTGAAGGTAGTCGAAGCGAATTAGTTCAAAGAATGTCCAATGCGGAATTCGATGCCCGCCGCGGCATCGGGCAAAATGGACTAACTACTGGCATTTTTCGCAACGCGCTTCAGCGACTTTTCCCAAGGCCTTAGATAGAAGCCCTTGGACATTGCTAAACGGGTGTTAAGTGAACCACTGACTGGTTATGTCGTCACCCATCTTTGTCCTCATCACTCCAGTGTCCAATCTCATAGACGCCTTGCTTTTTCATGCGACGTATGAACGCTAGGTAGTTAACTACGCGGTCGATCTCATCCAATTCTCCAGTGGCATAGGCGACTGCAATCATCTTGAATTGGACCTCAAGATCTTCCGCAATTTTTTCGTCTTGTCGATCGAGACCCTTTCCAGCCCCCAAAGAGGCAGTAGTTGTTTCGTCTTCGCTCCACATCTCATCGAGATAGGCCTTTAGATTTAGCTCGGGACTGTTCGCGCCCAGCTTGCCTACAGCCTCCCATATTGGTTGAAGCTGTTCAGTAAGATTTCTTCGACTGCTAGTCATGTTTCTTCACCTCGCAGTTCAGCAATTCAACGTAGTTGGCCCAATCGAGAGACCGCCACTAAAACTGATGAGCATGAGCGGCGGAGTATCAACTTAGCTCCGCCACCAGCTTTTGTTGACTCAAACAGTCAGTTTAGACTGACGATTTACCCCCCAATCGTCAGTTCCCGAACCACATCTCTTGTCTCGTTCGGGTAGGCACGAACAAACCCAGCCTCGCAGGGGATTGTTTCAACTTCTCTACGATCCAATGCCGGACCCAAATGGACCGCTGCTATCTCAAACTGCCGCGCCATTTGGCCCAACGTCACATAATGTTCTTCAAAAGCCTGAATACTCTCTTCAGTGATGTAGCAACGGTAGTGCTGCGTGTCCGGGTTTCGCATTTTTTTCTGCTTTAGGTATCCACCATCCCGCAACCGCCGGATCGACCCGACACTAATTCTCAAGCGCGCCGCCGCATCCATCAGAGACAGATCGCCGGAAAACACGCGCTCCGATTTCTCCAAGATCTCAGCGCAGTCGATAAGAATTCCAGCTAACCCTTCCACGTCCGGATCTCTCCATACGCCGGTCAGTCGGCCTGCTACCCAATCAGCGACAACGCGAGCCAGGGCCACCTTGCTCTGTCGGCTGTACTCCGAGAGACGCAACCTATGACGTGCCCGAGCGGCAATGCGTAGACCTTCAAGCCTAGTCAGCAGGGTCTGTACCGAGGACGATGGCACATAGCGCAGAGACGTTCCAAAACGATAGGATTCCAGAACGTTATGCCGGATCAGCGCCTTCACCTGGACCGGATGGATATTCAACTGAGTCGCGGTGGCTTTGATATTCTGCAATCCAGACCAAAAGTCGAGCACGGCGACCAGATCTTCATGGCTGACATCTTTCATATTTGAAAGGTCGCTCGCGTTTTGACTTCGAAGATGGGCGAGAATGCCTCGCACCCGAACCTCGCCGACCCCATGTAGCTCCCGCGCGCGTTCAAGCGTGATAAGTTTGGGTGCTGTGATCTTCGTGCCGAGGACTCTTGCGCCGGTCTGCAGCGGATAATTCTCCCGAACAAAACCCTGCACACAAGCCCTGAGGACTGCTGTCGCCGGGTCTTCTTCAGTGTCTTTCAGCCAGGTATAGAACTCGCCCATATCTGTTGTGAAATATGACCGCTTGGAGGGAGACTGGCGCCTGGCACGCTCCAACTCAGATTTCAGGGCTTCCGGCCCACTCTTCAAAACCTCGAAACCAGCCGACATGCAAGCACGCTCTTGTTCGAAGTCCAAGTCCGAACGGTAGACGCCCCGGTCCATAGCAATCGCCATACCTAATGTCAGAGCGGCCTGATGAAGATGCGTCAGTTCCAGCGAGTCTAACCAGTCATCAGCGACCCCAAACTCAATTCGGCGGCTCAGGTAGGTTTCAAACGAAGATCGCCCAAGATTTGTTGCGTCTTGAGCGGCCTCAAAGATCAGATCCTGGTGACGCGTCACTTGCTCAACCACGTCGTAGGTGAGATGCGCATGCGACGCATTGGGAAGCTGGAGCAACGGTACGCCATGTTTGGCACAGGTCTTGATCGGCAGCACCAACCATTCAAGAGGTTGGAACGCGTTCTCAGGACCAGAAGCCTCCTTGGCCTCCACAATACATCTCGGACAAATACGGGTGGTAGCCCGGCGGAACGAACCGGAGGTGGCAAAGGAATGCCCGACGCGGTACCGACAGGGGCCAACCAATCTGGCCGCCGCCAACTCCAACGCTTCAAATGACACTCCAGCCAGTTGTGACAGCCGCTCAAGCTGATCCGGATGGGCCGAGCAGATATGGGGCCATCTCAGACCCAGATCTGAACAGAACTCCCTCGTAACACTAAGATTGCGACGTGACAGCCGGGCGACATAGGAAGCGGGCGTCTCCATGTGATGATGAGGCAGAGTCAGAGCAAGCTGTGCTTTCATATTCTCGCTCCGCTACTCGAGGGATCATTCAATTCCAACCACCCCATCACGGCTTTGACGTCGATAGTGCGGTAGTCTTCGGCAAGAAACGGATTGAACGCCGGGATACAGCCTGACTTTCGCCGGAATGCCTCGGCAAAGTGCGCCAGCTTGAGTTGATCGGACTCCACGTAGAGCGCTTCTTCAATACCACAGAGGATCATATCGATGATCAGACCGAACTCGTTTCCACCGGCGTGAACTAAACGTTTCAAAAACGCATCCTCGCCCAGTTCAACGTCATTCCCTAAACCAGACTTTGAAACAAACCCCGCAAAAAGACCTTTGACATCCGCTTCATGCGAAATCCAGCTCACTGCACCCAGATGCACAACATCTATGCGCCTTTTAAGCTGAACATCCGAATTGATCATCTTGATCAGATCAGGCGTGCCAGACAGAACAAGACCAACCGGCCAATCCTTATCGTTCATCAGCGACTTCAGGGTGTTCACTACGTCATTGCGGGCTTTGATCCCCTTGCTGATGTAAAGATCCTGTGCCTCGTCCAGATGCACAAACATTGTACGACGTAACTGGAGAAACTGGCGGACTTGCGTCCAGATGATTGCAGCAGATTTGTCCCGAGCGAGCGGATAACCCAGACCAGACAGAATCGTTGCGCCAACATTCTTTAGAGTGGCTGGCGATGGCACCTGAAGCCGGATCACTTCTGCCACATCTTGCCCTTCAGTCGGCAGGATCAGGCTTGGGTGGTTGTCGAACAAACGCTCCGCAGCCGTGGATTTCCCACTACCAGAGGCCCCAATAAGCGCAATGCCCCGAGCTTCACTGCGGTTTCCCAATCGGATGGCCGCCCTCCGTCGACGGAGATGACGGTCGAAGATCATTTCGAGATTTTGAAACGCTTGGTGAGACACAAAAGCGCTACGCAACTCAGCAATTTGAAGGTCAATATCGTCGCAGTTAGTTTTGTGTTGATCAGTCATCTTCGAACCTCCAAGTAGAAGTTCTGGGTTGCTCCTCAGAAGAGTTTTGGATGTCATCTACCGCAGTTTCTGAAACTTCTCGGTGCTCGTCTGAAAACGGGATCAAGTACCCAAATAGGTCCGGCTCTGGTGGTAATTCAAAGCCTTCGGGATCACCTGACTTGATGCTCAATCCCACGAACAAGTCTTCTCGCGCTCGTTTTAATCCCGCAGGCGTCTGACGCTTTAATACTGCGCCAAATCTACGCCGCTCTTCAGCATCTCGTTGGATAATGGCATCCAAGGCATCGGACACTGTCTGCGCATGTAAAGCGGCCTCAGCTTTGTGTTTTTGGCGCAATTCACGCGCCGCCGCTTCCCATTGTTCGTAGGACACGCCTTCAAACCGTTTTTGCAGAGCTTGTGCGACAACCCAATTGTCACCGACCTGGACCATGATCCAACCAAGGTCATTGAGATCAACTTTGATATCCACGTGCGTTTCGCGGCTATGCAGGTGGAAGTTGCGCAATTCAGCACAAGTATAGTCGATACCGAACACGCGGACACCTTTGCCGTTAACACTCCGGTTCTGTTTCACACCGAATGCCCTGCGTCGGGTCGTTTCTGCGAGGATCGGAACAATGCCTACCTTGTCAGCGAGACGTTTCCAGCAATTGTTCGGTGTCTCGCCGTTCAAGCCACGATGCGGCAGGTTGTGATACCTATCCACAACAAACCTAATGAGCAATTCCATTAAGACATCGTCAGTGAGAGACGCCATTTCTTCCGAAGGATAGTCGCCACGTTCCCTGGTGTTGGAAAACGTTCGTCCAGCTAGACGCGGCATTAACAACGTCCCGAAAGTTCGAAAAATACGTTCCACCCGCGCGCGCAGGTGAGGTAGGCCGCCACGTGGAGTCTCAACAATTCCATGAGCTTCGAAGACGGCCTGGCGAAAACCAGAGTCTACAAACGCAACACCCAAGTCTGTGACGACAGAGCTTAGTCCGCCATAATGATGCCAAGTCGATTTGCAGCCTGCAGCAATTGCCATATCTGTTTTGTCGCGCGTGACATCAGACAACAATAATACCGCATCGGTCAGGTTAGGTTTTGCTGAGAGGCGCATTCCGACGACGCAGCGAGTGGCGCAATCGATTGCGAGATAGAGCCAGCGGCGCCCACGATCCAGCTTAGCGAGTGCCTCCGGGCTCAGATGATCCAGCGCGCCACGTTCGGCCAGAATCGTGATCAGATCAACGCACCATTCGTCGATCTCAATCCGCTCCATCGGATAGCTTGCGTCAATCCCTTCTTCATAAAGCGCAAATGCCCGGTTCGCGGCATCAACACCTTCTCTTTGGACGCATGTAAAATAGGGATCCAGTTTTGCGATGTCTCGCTCAACTTTCCGGCTGCTAGGAGTTCTAAGCTCATGTTTTCCCTCAACTAACCTTTCAGCATTTACTTCGGTGAAACGCCTGATGCAGTCCTCTACTACGTTGCCCCTTTTTGCTTGATCTCGAGTCAAATAGCCCTCAATACACTCACCCATCAGTCGAGTGGCTTCTAAGCAGAATCTTGGGCTCCGATTGCCGCACCTATGGGTCTGAGGAACCAATCCAAATGGCGAATACCCAGCATTCTCAAATCTCTTGACCCATTCACGGAGTGTTCTGGGACTCGGTGGATCTTTGAGTTTGCTTTCGTTCCCAGCCCGTGGCTTGCGCCACTTTCTCTGAGCTGCGCGCATTTGCCTGTTCACATGCACCTCAAGCGAGGGCATCGCACGCGCTATGGATTCGTCTGTGCGCTTCAATTCGCCAGATGACTGGAACTGCAAAAAGGCATCAACCCAAGCGCTTCGCCAACCAACAATTTCACATAAGTGCTCAGGCATACTCGCAAGGGTGTCCAAACCAGCACTCATCCGAGCTTTCTTACTTTCCAAAAGGAAATATCCAGGCTCGAACTCTACATTCGGCTTTTTTAACAAGTCATGCAGCTCATCGAAGGTGAGAGAAAGAACATGAGCGGTCTCATCAACGGCTTCAAAATGACATCCCAGTTCGGTTTTTTCGGTGAGACGGTGCTCGCGGCCATCAACGGACAATCGGTCATTCACAGTCACTCTGAGAGGAAGTTTCATTTCAAACCTCCGCTGCACACCAAAGTATCGAGATCGATCAAGTGTCTCTTGTCGGTTTTGAGCAAACCCTCATAGATAGCGATCACAACGGCACGGAAACCGTGACCACCTAAATTTAGCAACTGCGACAGCTCACCAACTGTCCTCGGAAATTCGTTATCTCTGACAAGGGCTTCAAGTCGTTTCTGATGGTCGGGATTTCGTGATCTCGAAAATTCAACAAAACGCTGCGCGTTGAGTGCTTCGGCACGGGTAAAGTGCCTATCGGTCACAAGTACAACTTCGTGGGCAAATTCCTTGGGTGTTGCTGCACGAATTCGCCTCAACTCGCGGGGGAAGTCGCTTTTCTGTACAATTTTCCATGGCTTTACGGCAAGCGCCAGGCGACGACCATCTTTAAGTACTACCAAGAAATCGAAAAAGTGGTGCTTTCGCTTTCCAGCTTCATCACGATATCTGATGAACGGCGGCTGTTCCCAAATGTCGACGACATCATGATTGGCCAAGTAAAGAAACAGGACGCGCTGTTCCAGCTTGCTCTCAAACTGCACGACCCTCGGGCGCTTATTGCCCGGCAAGTCAACGACTATCCCGCCCCTGGAGCTGTGCTTGGATCGTCGCGAAATACCCCGTGTCGCACGGCTAGGCTCAGGCGACATCTCGCCCGTCAACGTGAACTCTTCATCATTCATGTCTGCGATTTGGAGCGCCGACCAGCTTGGGCCGATCGTGCCACTCCACCCTCTTTTGGTGTTCCTCGGGCAATGCCAAGCCATCTCATCGCCAACACAGACGACGAAACAGTTGACTTTGCGATGTTGGCGGGGGAAGAAGGTGTATCGGTTCTCAATCGATACGGAATAAAGGGTCTCGCGGTGTAGTGGCTTGCGAGGCCTTTTTCCTTTCTTCCTATGAAATTTTTACTAGCTCATATTTGGGTACCTCCGTTATCCATAACGTTCCGGCCACAGAGCCTCGGGAGTGGTCCCAAGCTTCTCTGCTATGGCTTTCTGGACGTAGTCAGAGCGCCTATATCCTTGTGACACAGTAGACACTGAGCTGATGGAACGGCCGATATCTCGGCTCAGCTTAGCCAGTGAACTACCCTTGAGCCGAAGATCACACTTGATCTGCTCATGTTTGGCGAGATCGACAATCAAATTCGCTGTCATGTCAAAGATTCCGACTGATTCCAGTTAACGAAACCTAGCAAATGACCTTGCTGATGTCATTTATATTGTTTAATAGCAATAAGTTACACATTCATGCCTCAAAGTATCAATGCCATGTCGGAAGACAATCAGCTAAGCTGCTGAAACGCCGACGGCTTTGCGTCAAGTCACGCAAATTGAGGTATCTGACGTTGAAGGAACTGGGCAAAGCTTGAAAACAGTAGTCGAAATAAGGTGCGGGAGAGTTCCGACTATTTTCTTGAGAGAAACGCCAAATGCGTGGCAGCCGTACCTGCGTCGCAACATCCTCGCTTTGCTGAAACAAAGTAAAACCCATAGGGACTTTGCTCAGCGGCTAGGAGTTAGCCCGTTGGTTGTGCGACGGCTCTTGGATTTGCTTGGCGTCGACTATGTTCAACGCCTCTACAGGCAATATGAAAGAGGAAAGAACTGTTCAGATATTGCCAACGCAAACGGAATTAAGCCAGCAACGCTTTCCAGGCTCTTTAGGGAACGCGGCTTCGAAGTGCAGCGCGGGGTTCGTAAACCCAAAGTGCCAAAACAAAAGCTGCGCCGCATCTGGATAGAAACCCAGATAATCAACAGGGTGGCGCGAGAATTCAAAATCCATTGGAAAACGGCGCTGCATCTGCTTGAGGACGAAAAGCTAATCGTGGGATACAAAGTCAAACCAAGAAATTATTTGGTTGGGTCCTGACCACCTTGAGTCCTACTCAAAGAGTGCGCGAGCGTAGCAAACTGGGATACTCAAAATTATCAGAACTTCAATAAATGCACATCTTGGTTCGGTTCAAGTTAGACAGACTTCACTGTTCAGACGAGGCTCCAACAGCTTAGGTGGCATCAAATTCTAGTCAGGATAAGGCCAGAGCTCTTCAAGTAGATTGGAAGCTGAAAGTTCGACGCGCTCACTCTTTCGTCACGCCCTCAAGTACCAATTTGAAATAGGCTTGTTTCGCTAGATTAAAACCACTTCTGAAAGCGCGCTGCCGGCCTTCCAGCAATCGCTTCCGATACGCATCGCTTGCTCCATGCACAATTGCGGATCTTACATCATAGAAGTGTTTTACCGCGTTGCGGACTTCTTCGGCGTGTTCCTCATCGAGAGCAAGCAAGTCCACCATCGCTTTCTGCAGCTTCTTCCCTATACCAGTTCCCTTTATCTCAAACATTAGCTCTATGGATTGAGACACATCCAATATCCGATCATCAGCGCCAAACCGCCCGTCCCTTGCAAGAGCTTCAGAGAGCCTGCGAACTACTGCAGAAAGCCTAATCTGATCAACATTTTCCCGACTTTTGTAAACTTTCATAGCTTGGTGAACTGCTGACTTATGAAGCTTAGGTGGGCTTCTGAACGGGTCGTACCGCTTCCCAACTAAACGACAAGGATGGATTCCACCATGACTTTGCCGCACGCCAAGCAAATTGCATGCTGTGCGATGTATACAACCGCGTAATAGTACAAACGGGATTATTGGCGTTTGATTGGCCACCGCTAACAGATCAATAAACTCAAAAGCGTCAGCCTCAAATTCAACCGGCCAAATTGGAGGCCTGTCGTAGAAGTCGGTTTTTCGTTCGAATGCTGGACGCCAACGAAAAGGCCGGACTACAGCCCCTATCTGACGCCAATCTCGGTGATCGATATTTTCAGGAACGAAGTCCCTTAGCCACTCAACCTCGAGAAAATTACGGAGATCTGCGGCGGGCTTGATGAAAAGGCCATCTTGTAGATCGATTTCAGCGTCGATTCTTGGACCGTGAAAGAGGAGTAGATCAAACCCAATATTTAAATTATTGGGAATATTTGTTTTTAAAGTGTGCGTGCTCAGATCAAGGAGCGCACCAAGTTCTGCTGAAGCGGTTTCAAAGCCACTTATGTGTTCTTCATTTGCTCGTTCCATCAAGCCACAAATCAAACGGGACAACCAAGTCAGAGAAGAACCGTTCAAGATTGTGGTGCGAAATTCGTCGTTGCCGATCACTGGACCCAAAGCTCGTCCAAGAGCAGGATGGGATCTTAATATCCCCCGAACTGGGTCTAATGCAGAACGGAGGGGTTCGTAAAACTTGATCTCACTTGACTGTATTGCTCTACGCGCAAGATCATACACTTCGCATAAGTCATCCTTGGGAAACGGTGTTTCATCTTTTCCATTGAACGAAATCTGTTCGGGATAAGAGTTCGTTTGCCAGTACTTTTCGAGGAACGGGCGTTGAACTTTTTCCAAACACTGCAATGCAGCGGCTAAGCGAGCACACCATGTACCGGTCGAGTAAGTCATTGTTTTCATACAGTGGCCTTTCCGAACAGTTGCGCGAGTTCGCGGTTAAAGCAACACAAGAGAAAACAAGAGATCGCCGCAGTTGAATCAGGTCGAATTATTGAAGCGAGAGTGCGTCACAAGCGAAGAAGATATCGAGTTTGCCTTTGGAATTGAGCGTGTCGTCAATTAACCCGGAGAATGCGAGCGGACGACACAACAGCTACAAATACGAAACCTGTTCTACTTCAAATAAGCCTGCATCGATCAGCTCCGCTCCCGCCGCCTTGGCATCTTTGGAGAAAAACAAAACTCTCAAATTCACTTCAGCGCGAGAGAAGCAAACGTAGGCGAGTTTTTCTGTTAGCTCTCGTTGCCGATCCGTTGGGTCACCAGCGACCTTCGGCGTGAGGAATTTCGAGAAGCTATACGTGTTCCAGTTCGCTTCTATATCATCAATCATAACAAGGACGTTCTCGTACTCTTCTCCTTTTGCACCATGCTGCGTACTAAATGGAGAACTCTCATCAAGAAACTTGAAGTAGCGCTCTAGCTCTTCGGTCTCTAGCGTAAAAAACTGATCAGCCAGCCAGTCCCCCTTTTCACGTTGATGATCTTCGTTTTCCCGATCAAATTCTTCCCGAGATTTACGGTCCATTTGATACGCAAGCCGCTCGGATATTGAGCACAGATCATTGTCTCGGCAGTATTGAAGAACCTCCTTCACAGTCCGAGTGTCCCATAGCTCATTCAGTTTTTGTGTGTGCTGCACAGCGTGATCTAGCATCGCCTTAAGCGATTTGGTCTTGTTACTTCCATCGTTGGAAAATGCGGGGCTGATCCTACGCAGCGTTTCTATGATCCTCTTTGCATCGCCCGTTCGCGAGGCCTCAACGAGTTCAAAAACACCATCCACAAAAGGCTTGAAAAGATAGTGGGTGCCATCCTCGTAGTCCGATTGCGAACGCGAAGACGAATAAGTGCCGGTAAATAGAGAGTGTATTTCTACAAAACTCAATCTACGTGCAATCATCCGCCTGGCTAAAAACAGGTTCTTCACTGACGGCAGATCTTTCCAGCCCCATTGCGCGACGGCGTCGCTGTACTTGGAAGTAACAATATCAAGCTGTTCAGCTGTATATGTGTTTCTTGGTCCTGCGGGGTCAGGGGCTTGAACAACCGTAATTTGAACACTGCCTTCGATATCCGCGTTCTGCCCGCCCGCTACCTGCTGCAGGTCCGATCTGAAGTTGTTGAGCAGATCGATTACCGATGTCGAGCACCTAAAATTTTCTTCCTTGGGTATGACTTGTGAGCCCTCGGGTCCCGCGAAACTTCCCGCACGTTTGTCGTAGATTTGCTGCATCGGGTCGCCAAAGTACCCAATTATCGGAAGACCTTCCTTTGCGCAGATTGCGTTCAACGCGGTCATTACTTGGGGGAAAGTGTCCTGCGCTTCATCGACAAAGAAGTAAGGGAATTTAAACCCAAGACCTTTTCGCAGGATCGGTTTGTTGGAGATCAGGAAGGAAGCAACATCGATAACGTCGTCGTGGTTCAGAACGCACTTGGCGTAGTCACTTATTGTCGTTTCCTCGTATCTGACCGGAGGTTCCGCCTTGAGAGCATCCAACTCTTGGGAAAGTCGTTGAACCTTTTCCCGTGCATTTCTGGCTTTTTGGGAGTTACCACCGTTGTCATCGTTCAGCGCTTTTTCGATATGTCTGGGAATTACATCATCGCAAAGTGCTTCCCGCATCGCATCTTGAAATCGAAAAATCTCGCCCCACAAGAACCCATGAAGTGTGGTCACAAGAAAAAGGTCGTCAAACCCGAGTTTGGAAGAAATCACATCAACGGCTCGGTTCGTATAAGTTATGCACACGACGCGTTGTCCATTTTTACGGAGCTCTTTTCCGTGTTCTTCACGGATGTTTTTGAGAGCTTCGACAAGTGATGTGGTTTTTCCAGAACCTGCGCCGGCAATTACTGAAAACGATCTTTCTTCAGTGATGCACTCCACAATTTTTTTGTCTGCCTCTGTTGGCTTCAATGCGATTTCCATTCACTCCTCCACTATGTTCTGGGAGAGTTGTCCATCCAGCCAGACCAGACCCTCAGCGATGTATTGCGGTACGCGCCAAGGAAGCAACGCGTTGCCGTCGTTGTCAGTTTCCTCTTCATCCTGTTGCTGAGGCGGCTCGTATGCCAGTACATTCATCGCAAATTCGGTTTTTTTGAATGTGGAGCTTTTGATACGCTTCCAGACATCTTGGTGTAGTTCGATAGGATCATCCGGCAGATCAATTCCGATACTCAATGCACCGTTGCGAAAGAGGTCGAGGTTCTCATAGACAAAGGCCTCTTCAAGTGTCCTCCCGTGGAAATTGTGTGCTTGTTCTTCTACGTTTAGCGAGACAGGCACTTGATAGCTGATGAAACGCATTCCGTCCGCTTGTTCACGTTCGGTTTCCGTTTTGGCGGCGAGTGCTTTCACGCTGTTTTCCCCGAAGAAGTATCCAAGTGTCGCATTCGAAGACACCGCGTTTTCAGCGGTCGCAATGCAGTTTTTGCGATTATTTGCAGGATCAACAGAATCGATGTCTGTGATGACAAGGTAGGGTATCTCCAGAAACTCCAGTAGTCCGGCAAAACGCATTCCGTATGCACCGCCCACTTCGAGAACGGTCAAATATTTTTTGTTTAGGTTCTCGGCTGCGAAATCAATCATTCGAGGCAACAAGAGCTTTTCAACTGACCCTTCTACAAGAATGGCTGCGTCTGAAAAGAATAGGTCGCAATGGGTGAGGCGTAGATACTTCTTCAAAAAGGAAAGAGCTGCTTCTGGTGAAACAATTTCGCCACCCAAATCGATTGGCTCCGGTTGAAACTGACCGAGGCTGTGCACAGTGGTTCCATGGAATGCTTCTCCATTTTGAGCATCATTAACAGGCTTGCGGCGGAAGTACCGAATTTTGGAAAAATCGACAGTATCCAGAATGTGTGAAGAGTGTGTTGTGATTGCGAGCTGAGGGGTGCTTTCGCCGTCTGGTCTGCCTTCTGTCAACACGTCCCACATTTGCCGAATAAACGTCTGCTGAACTTGAGCGTGAAGGTGAACTTCAGGTTCTTCAACAAAGATGACCTGACATAAGGGGCGGTCTTCCTCGGTCGCAAGCCATTGCCTGTAGAAATGATCAATTTGAATTGCCATGAAGACAAGGTTCTTGAACCCTAACCCGTTGTAAGCTTCAGGAAGCTCATGGCTCGTGTTGGCGTCTACGTAGAATAGCTCTGTGTTTCCGCGCAATGCATCTTCTGAACTCAGCGTCGAAACAACTTTCATTGCGCGATCATTGTCAGAGGGAAGCCCAAGCCCTCCAATCATCGTCATCAAGGGTTCAAAGCGTTGACGGTAATGGCTGGTCAGGTTTTCATTGTTTTGCTCGATGACAGCTATGGCTTCATCTGCAAGTTCCGCTTGCTCAAGATTGCGCCTGTAGTAGGTCGCAAAGGCTTCGGAAAGCCTGTTACTTCTCGCAGCATTCTCGTCGTCGATGTTTCGCTGCGCATCCACAAAATCGACGCGTATTAGAGAGCTAAGAATTTTCTTTCCATCTTTCGGGTCTAGTGGCGTTGCGCTGGAGTCGTTTTGCGTACGTTCCAGCGATGAAAACTGAACACTATAGTGCTTTTTCAAATTGCCCTCTAAATCCAGAAAATGGCTTAGCGAGCGTTTGCGTTCACCGTTCTGATCCACCGGAAAAGCAATATTATAGTGCCTCCAGAGTTCGTTGGCATCATCAACTGCCAGGGCGCACCGAATTCCGATTTCAGTAAAATCAGTCGATAGAGTTGTGGCAAGAGCGAATACCCGCCCGAACGATACTGCCTCTGGATCAACTTTGAACCACAGATCGAGCTCGATCGGTGGCAAGTTTTCCCCTTCGCCATTTAAGTAAGCATCAATCGCCGAAATACTGCTTACCGAGAAGTCGTGTATCTTAAAATCACGATTTCCAAGGAAACTCCGCATGACTGCGGTTGCCGAAGTTTTTCCACTGTTGTTTGGACCAACAAACACCGTCTCCTTTTCTTCGAAATCTAGATCAATGCTCTTGAGACGGCGAAAGTTTCTTACAGAAATGCTGTGTAAGCGCATGCAAAACCTCATTTTTTCTTGAGGCCATAGTATCATCATGAGAGACTCTGAAAAAGGGAATAGCGAGCTTTTTGATCTATTTCAGGTTGCCAGCTTCAACATGCCGCAGCAGAGTTGTCAGGTCCCGGTAGAGGCGAGCCTCCCGTAATGGTCACGGCTATCCGGCATCCATCCCTGAAAAAAATTGTAAGGAGGGAAAGACCAAAAAAACTATCAAGTTTCAGGTGGCAGGACTGACGCCCCGCCGATTCTGTTTCGTGAGCCAGCGGGAATTGGACAAACCGGACGCCTCTGGCCATCAGGGGTAAGGCGCTGCCTTCCCCCTCGGGCAATGCTATTAGACAAAACCGTGTCCTCGGCTGCGCCTGCGGGCCGCACCACTATTGTCGAATAGCATTGCCTCGCCCCCATCCGCGTTCGCCACACGGCAGATCAGCAGGAACAGGCGCCTTCGGCGTCTGATCTGCAAATCAGCCCTGATTTTCCAAAAAGGGAAGTCAGGATCATTGAAATCGGTCTGGGTGCTGGACGAAGGAAGTGAGGCGAAAATGGAAAGGTTCTGTCGCTGGTGGCAGAACTATGTGTCGCCTTACAATGATACCAATGGCGGACCGAGGAGGATTCGAACCCCCGACCCCTTGATTCGTAGTTTCAACTGGCCGTCTTTTTCACTCCATTGAAATCGCTGAAATTTCCCTGAGCTATCAATAAAGTCTATTATTATTATTTACTTACTCACTGCATCACGGCGCAAAACTCTGCAGCAGCCTGTTGCTTAATGTCACAATTTCGGGCAAATTTGTCTCGCCTGCGTCTCTTCCGCAAGAAAGTGTTCAGCCAGCTGAACTCCCGATCCTTCACATAGGTTTGATCAATGGGTATCACCAGAAACGATATTGATTCCGCTCTTAACCAGGCCCGTCAGAACAAAATTCGGGTCACTCTTCGTGATGTCGACGGCAGCGGGCAGAGAGACGCACCAGAACCCGGTCTCACTCTGATCATCGGCCCGACAGGAGCCGGGCGTTGGAGCTACGCCTATCGTCCGCGGGGTCGTCGAAGCGACGGCCGCAGGCATCCCCAGAAATGGGTCAGAGTCGGTGGTGTTCACTCAATGGATATTGAAGAGGCACGCGGTATCGTGCGACGCATAAAAGAACGTGTCGCCGAAGGTGGCGATCCTCTAGAAGAAAGGCGCAGAGCGGAACGTGCTGAAAGAAAAATGCAGGAGGCTGAAGCGGCCAGAAACATGGCGTTAGGCGAGGCGATTGAAAGGTATATAGATCAGAAGAGACAGACTTCGGTTCATGTCGACACCGAGAGACGTCAGCTGAAACTCGGCACCGCGGAGACTGGGATTCAGGATCCGCGAATTGACGATATCACCAAGCATCACGTGCTGGACCTGATAGAGCGTCATCGCTTCCGACCCGCGACAGCAAGGCAGCGGTACGGGGCCATGAACCGTTTGTATAAATGGCTTCTGGCCCGGGACCTCGTATCCGTAAACCCCTGCAGCTCAATCGATACGCTCCCTCCTCCGCCTCCGCCTCGCACCTGGAAGCCTACGGCCAGTGAACTCTGTGAACTGTGGCAGGCAGCGGGCGAAATCGGGGGAAGTCGGGAGAGATTTTTCAAAGCCATGACGCTTGTGCCGCTGCGCTTAAATGAGATGGCGCAGTTGTCGCCCCGCGAGGTGGAAAATGGTCATATTGTTCTGCACGGCAAGCGTACTAAGAATGGAGACGACTTCTCTATCCCAGTTCCATCCGGTTATTTGAGCCTGTTTGAGCCAGATAACGAAACGCGCGTGTTTCAGCTGGCGGTCAAAGGAGATTTCAATGCCAGAAAATCCGTTGTCGGCCGTTTCAGAAAGCTGAGTGGGGTGGAACGCTTTCATTTTCACTCGCTGCGGAAACTCTTCCTCTCTGAGCTTGCGGAACATGACATTGGTGATCCTGATCTGGCGGATTCCCTATTGAACCACCGACAGTCGGAAACCCGCAGCGGTGTCCGTGCTGCGTATCTTCAGGCGCGGCGGCGCAGAAAGAAAATCGAAGTTATGGAGGCATGGGCAAGGCTCGTGGATCACGCAGTTACCACCGGGCGCTGGCCGCGGGAAAATTCTGACTACGACGACAATGTAATAGGATTGAGATGGTGAGAAACGACATTAAATCCCTGATTGACTTAACTGAAGGTGTGGTGACCGAACGGAGCTTTTCCGCTCTCGGTCCCTTGTCCGAAAAGAATCTTAATGCACGTATGAACTGTGACAAGGCGTCCGGACGCATGCCTGCAATGGCCGCTCGCCATCACGCCCTGATGGCGAAAGCCGCTTTGGACGCCGAAGACACGGATAAGGCTGGCTTCCATTTACGTCAGGCGCAGGGTCACTGGATCAGCGCGCTGTCGGCGAACACGGACCCCCGCAAAATGATACGTCTTTCCCGCATGCCAGGCAGAGCCGGAGCGAGACCAAAAGAAGTAACAGAACGGCTCTTTTTTATCGCTACGCAACTGATGCTGACAGGAATATCAAAAATGGAGGCACTGCGGAGAGCCGTTGCCACCGACGCAGCCCTTTGCGCTGAATGGGGGGCGTCCCCGGACGATACACTGAAGAAGGCCTTCAAACGAGCTGAAAAGCGGCTTCGTGAAACTGGCAACTGACAAATCCAGAATTTGCCAGAGCAACATCCAGTTGCTCGCGGATCTTCCGCGCAGGATTGCTCTGGCAAGCATCAAGTGAGAAAAAGTTCTCTGCGGACAGAAGACCGACCGCGCATCAGTTTACTATCCCTTCAGTCATAGAAACGGGTCAGTCTGCGAAGATACGTTTCCGACGAAAGGATCAGAACCATTTTTGTTCAGGTACTGATCAACCTCATCCTGACATTCCATGACCTCAATAAACGCCGCAAAAGTCCCGGGAAGTTTCAGACTGTCAATCTGTCTGCCACGGTAGTGCACGGACATGCTTGTCTGCCGCATGAATGTTTCGATGAATTCCGCATCTACATATGTAGATAGCACTTTGGAACCATCAGGAAACTGCAACACTCTCGCGTCAGCATCCCAGCTGGATCTGTTTCCAAAATGGATCTCTATCGGATACTCTTTGCCGGCTTCCAGAGACCGCCATTCCTCGTTTCCAAACATCAGGTACGCACTATTTTCTCTGCGATCAACTCCAATACGAAGGTGCGTACCGCCTTCATACGATCCTACCATAAAGCAGCCATTGCCAAGTGTATGATCAATTGCCACATCCCAGTTGCCGACGCGTTTCCAGTCAGTGGTGTCTTTTGCCGCTACTGAAGAAACAGACAACAGGACTACGGATACAATTGAAAAAAGTTGTTTGTTCATAATTTGCCTCCATCACCTTTCGGGAATGATTTGGGAATGGGCTTGGCTAGAGATTTACCAATCGCCGCCAAGTAGCTTTTTGTTTCTGCCAAAACACACCGTGCAGGCTGGATTTTTTCTGGTTCACCAAAGTTCGTATTCGGCGATCACACAAAAAAATCAGGGGACGGAATCCATACGATGGGTTCCTGTCCCCGAGCGCGCACCGCTACATGAATAGGCACACCTGAAAAGGAGTGTAAAATGCCGAAAACCAGACATAGCACGGCAACCCGAGTTTCCGACTGGCCGTGGTCGGAAATTTCCTGCTCAACCCTCGATCCTATTTTCACCCCTGGAGATACTGCGCGTCTTACCGGACTGGATGAACGGCAACTCTGGCTGCTTGTACAGGACGGGGTTTTCGATCCCCCGATCGAGAGATATCCGGGGCTCCCGGGCTTCTATCTGTCTTCGATTGACAGATGGCTGAAATCCCGCCCGCCTCACGGAGGTTTCGTCTCCATGACCCCGGCTGAAAGAGATACGTGATGACGGCCCCTCTCGAAGTCACCTGGTCCCCCGGATCACCACTTCCAAGGCGCGCAAACCGTATAACCCTCGCTGCAATCCTGAGACATGAGCTTGGTGTGACCGTAGGTCCGCGCTTCGCGGAGCAGCTCGATGTACGTCCTACACGCATTGCAGGCCAGAACACATGGCCAGTGGACGCCGCACTCAAGGCCGTCCGAAGAGGCGGGGTTTTGAAACGCAAAACGGTGTCCAAAAACACAAATAGCGGTCTGTTCGCCCAGCAGAAGCGCGAGTTTTCCCACCGCGACTGGCAAAACCTTTCAAGGGGTAATCCGAAATGACCGACGCTAATTCCAAAGAAGACGACAATGAACTGACATGGCGAAATGCATCAAATGAATTGTGGCGTGCTGCTGATACCAAGCTGAGAGACCACTGCCTTGGAAGCAACGACCCGGATGTGGTTGTTGCCGGCGGAGAGGCCTACGTGATGCACAGTGGGATCGAATTTCCATTTCGAAAACTGAACGGTCGCTGGACCGACCTTAAGGAGGTTGAAGAACAGGCTCAGCGACCAACGGAGATCGCATCAGACCGTGCATTCGGTCTGGATCTTACACCTGACTGGGTCAACCGGATGAAGCAATACGAAACGCCGACTGACTTTGTCGTTTTCCCTTTCTTTCCGCGAGGCGTGATCAGCAGCTTTTACGCCCGAGGTGGAACCGGAAAGTCTTACTATCTACTCTCCGTAGCCACACGCCTCGCGCTCGGCAGGCCCGCAATGGGCCACCTGCCGAAAGAGCCAATAAAGGTTCTTTTTCTAACCGGAGAAGATCCGATGCGGGAAGTTGTTCACAGGTTGCGTACAATTCTGAGAGGCATCGGCGCTGATGAGGAAGACATGGGAATTCTCGAGGAAAACCTGCTGATGCCAGATCTTATGACCGAAAACATGGGAATGACTTCGTTTACACCCGACGGGCACATGGTTCTTTCCCAGTTCGGCAGAAAAGTTGAAAACGCAATCCAGCAGGCCGCGCCTGACCTGGTGATTCTCGATCCGCTTTCTGATATCTATCAGGAAGATGAAAACAACCGCGCCAAAGTGGCCCGGTTTATGACTGAGCTCACCGGGACTGCAAACAGGCAGGACTGCGCAATTGTATTGGTGGCTCACCCATCAAAGGCAACTGAAAGCCAGTACTCAGGTTCGACCGCGTGGGACAGTAAGACGCGTTCCCGTCTCTGGATGTCTCACACTGACGGCTTCCTGATGATCGAACATGCCAAGTCGCAGTATGCGGAGACTGCAGAGGACATCGTCCTTACATGGGAGGGCGGCTACCCAACGGAAGCAATGGAAGAAGATATGCAGGCGATGCAGGCCATGAGAATGGCTGAGACGATGAACCAGATCTGTGGTGTCATTCGGACATATCAGGGCAGTGAGAGACCCTGTACAACGCAGCCGCGCGCGGACGACGGCATCTACCGTCGGGCGGCTCGCTATTCACAGAACGAAATCGATCTCGCGCTGGCAGAGCTTATTAAATCTGGGAAGGTTGAGAAACGCTACCTTGATGGAAAAGAAGGGCGTCCGAAAAAGCGATCTGGCTCGGGTGGTTTCGTGCATGGTCTGTTTCTGAAATCCGGTGAGCCCCGGTAGTGGCACACACACATACTAAAAGGTATGTGTGTAGCACTCCGGTCCGAAGCATAGCATGTGAGGAACAGAAACAGACGACGTTCTCTACGTTCCTGAGAACCCAAAACTCGGGCCCAGAGGCTCGGACCACCTGAAATAGAAATCTGGACAGAATATTGATTTCAATATATTTTCTCACAAGGACAATGGCGCTCACACGGCTCCGCAGCGCACTAAATTGTCCCACGGGAGAATGTCGTGAATACGGCAAGCCCTTTGAAACTTCCGCGCAGGAAAGTGGCGAAAATGACGAAAAAGAGGAGCGAAACGACTGGACAGCCAGATCCTGAGCTGCGCGGTTCCGACGGTCGTTTCCTTCCGGGACATGTTCCTCCAAAATCACCCGGTCGCCCGAAGGGACCCAACGGTATCAACGCTCGTGCAGCAAAACTGGCAGGCGAACGCCTTGAAGCGCTGGTTGGCCGCGCGACCGATGTGATCGAAAAAGAACTCATCTCTGGAAACCAGCAAGTGGCGCGCTGGCTGATTGATCGTGTGCGACCACCTGCCCGTTCAGGCTATATAACATCTGAAAGCAAACCAGACCTGAACTCTGGAGCGGGGATTTTGGCGACTTCAGAACACATCGTGCAGGCGGCGGCGGCAGGTGATGTCTGCCTGGAGGATGCGAAGGCATTTTCCGACCTGCTATCGGGCCATGCGGAACTCAGAGCTGTTGACTTACTGGACGCTCTGCGGCGTGATTTAAAGAGACTGGAAATGCGAGAAACTGCACCACCGGCTGCAGGAGCTTCTCTGATCCCCAGTTGGGGTCGCCTGAAAGGTACTGGCTCTTGAGCTGATGCGATGTCGGTCCTCTGAACGACTTCGCATCAGGCAGTCGGTGAATCGAGGCCTTGCGGTGCCCCTTTTGCTACCAGGTCAAAACCGCAGGTCGCCCTGCAGACCGAAACCGGCCCCTCTGCAGCAATCTGAGAGGCGGTGCGCCTGCATCTCGAGCAGGGCACATAAAAGATTCGTTCTTCCAACTGACGTGGGGTTGCCATACGATTTCTGGTATCAAAATAAGTCGGCTTCCACTTCTCAACCAGATCGCCGGGAACAAGTTTCCACATCTCATCTTTTGTGCGGAAACGCTCGTCGTCTGATCGGGCAACATTTGATCGCAAGAACAGGCTGCTGCTAGCAAGCGACCGGATCTCGCCTGCCGGTTCGGAACTGACCATTTCGTCAATATCCTTAGATTCTCTGTCAGGCGAGAAAACGTCGGACAGTGACAGACCAAATTCGAGATCGTGAAACTCTTGCTCTGAAACGGCGCCTCTTCCCGTAGACCGAAGAATGACGCGGGCGACGTAGTCGTGATCAATTTGCATTTGGCATTCGATGCGTTCGATCAGGGGCTGTGCATTTGGGTCGACATTGACCTGCGCGACGCAGAGTGGCCGACGTGGATCCGATGGCATTGCGCGACCCAACTTGACCGGTTTAGCAATCTCAACGACCGCAACGCCTTCCCGAGGATCAACACAGAAGAGCCGGGTATTTGCAACGTTTTGCGTTTCATTTTCCAGAGGCAGCGACCATCCGGCGTCAACCAGGGGATGATAAGTTCCTCGCCCCGAAGTATCAGCCACCAGTACCTCAATTGGCTTAGAAAGCTTTAGCCTGAGGCCGTCGTTTGCAATCCAAGCTGCGCCTTCAGAAATGATCCGGTCCCCATTTGAAATATCTGGAACACGGCCAACAAACCGTTCTGTCAGACCATCCCGGATTGCAGGCATATTGACCATACCACCGGTTGCCAGACAAAGGTCAATATCCTGATAAGTAAGACCGGCCTGCTCAAGAATTTCATCGATGCGTGAAAGACCGCGGGCAACTATCCCGGAACTAAGAGAGTTGAGCTCTTCACGAGAGACAGTGGCAACCAGGTTTCCGCCCGGCCCATCCGTTCTGAGGTAGTTTCTTACAATGACGTCCTCGTCTTCTACTTCCGTGTCGGAAAGCTGAATCTTCAGAATTTCGCACTGGTGAAGCAGCTTTGCTGCCATGCCGGGCTGCTCAAGTGCAGTCAGGTTTTCGATTCCATGTGCAGCGGCGTGCTTTTCACGGATAAAATTTCGAAGTCGTTCATCAAATTTGTCGCCACCAATTTCGTTGTCGCCGAGGTTTCGGATCTGAAGGATGGAACCGCCCTGAATTCTGCATAGCGTTACGTCGAGAGTGCCCCCACCCCAGTCAAACACCAGAACAGATCTTCCCTCGAGACGCGCAAGCTCAAAACCAAGATCTGGCTGAGAACGCAGATACGCGTACAGAGCTGCTGCAGGTTCGTGCACGAATTGTACAACACCAATGCCAGCTTTACGGGCAGCGTCCCTCAAAGCGCGTCTTTCAGGCCCACCGAAGTCGACAGGAATAGTGAATACTGCGCGTTCAAGATGCATACCCGATGCACCGCCGCGCGCATTTTCCGCGTCCGACCTGAGGTGACCCAAAACTTCAGCGACTGCATCGGTAGCCTCTACAGGTCTGCCGTCAACAAAGAGCGGACCCTCGCGCCTCAATGCCATTTTTGGTGACCTAACAAAGCCGGGCGGAGCACCACCTTCAGTTACGTTCATGTTTTCACGAGCGTCACGACCTACCACTACCTCCGCACCTCTGTACCAGATCACAGATGGGTGAGGGCGACCGTTTTTCTGATCAACAAGCGGTAGAACTTTGCCTCCAATTGCTACAGATGCGAGGCTGTTAGTCGTTCCAAAATCGATACCGAAAATTACTTCACTCATTTCAGAACCTCGTTGATCAGTTTTAGCGAAGACTTGATGCGCCGCAGGGCTGTACCCGGCACAGGTGGCGTCATCTCCAGAGCGTCAACAGCATCTTCAATCAGCGGTCGGAGACGTTCCCCAATCAGCGTTTGCTGCACTGCCTGGACCTCGGACAGGTTGTGCCCTGTGTGCAATCTTTCTTCTTCCATTTTTTGGTTCAGTGCCCCAATTTCGTCCGCGGCTCGTTCAGCTTCGGACTGAGCTGTTTTGAACTGCGCTTCCAATTCGGCGATTCTGCGGTTTGCATTCTCCAGCTTTTCCTGAAGTTCAACTGACTTGCGCTGAGCGTGGAACTGTTCATCCCTCGCTTTCTCAATCCGGTGATCTAAGAGATCGGCAGTTGCCGCAGCAAGTTTCAGAACATTGACCCGGCCACTGAGAATTTGACTTCTCACATACTGTGCGGGTTTCTTTTTCTGAGAACTTTCATCATTCGCCTCCGGGAACAGGTACTTGTGACATGCTTTGAGGACTTCCTCTTCGGTGAGTCCCTTACCGTTCACAGCCCAGTTAACCACTAATCCCAACCAGTTCTCGTCTGACTTTTTTTGGGGATCCAGCTTCGAAACCACTGCCTTAAATGTTCTGTACGCACGTGGATCAGAAAGCTCGAAACAATCCGGAAACTGTGCCTTCAGCCTGCGGGCAACTTCGTCGTTGATCCATTTTTTAACTGCAGGCGATTGGACAGGTTGCACGACCAGACTCAATAACCTCGCGGCATCGGGGTCCAGACGATCCGCTATTTCGGTCGCACTAGAGACGTCTTCGCTTTTGAACCTTTCAATTTTATTTCTGTTCAGAGCTTTCACAAATGCTGACACCCTGACATCAGACTTTTCGAAAAATTCTCTGAGCGTCAGAACGTCATCATCTGCTCCCTTTTTCTTGCTCACTGTTGCCTTAGGCGACCTTTTTGACGGACCAGAGTTCTTTTCATCGACTTGCGTGCGACGGTCGGATTTTTCGTCGGTCATAGTGATACCTCTTCAAGAAACGAGCCTGCCCACCTGCTGAAAGGATAAACGCCCGCGATCTGCTGTAGCGGTTCAACAGCCTTTTTTTCTGTTCCCAGTCTCAATGCCAACGCGGCCCAGACAGCCAGAGCTTTTTCGCGATCAGCGGCATCAAGCTTTTCTGACTTCGCAACCATTCGACATTCTTCCTCAAGAATCGGGCTCCAGCGGTCCTGCTGCGAAAGAAAAACCGCGAGTTCGAGGATTCTCCCAGTTCCATGATCAAGTAGACAGGCGGGTACTCTTTTTGCTGAAGACAACTTCAATTCGAACCTGGCAGTCCTCGGATCTGCAATCAGATGTCTCGTATAGTCAAGTTCGCCAAAGCCAGTTGATATTGGGCCGCTTTCAAAGTCGTTCAACGAAAATCGGATAATACCAGATACAACTTTCGCCAGAGGACGATCAAAGTCCTTTAGGACATTTAGTGCTGCGCCAAACTGTTCTCTGTATCTCTCGATTGCTGTCGTAAGGCTTTCGGTTTCGGGACGCTCCTTAAGCAGAATTCCGAGGCAGTAGGCAGCGAGCGCAGACGCATACTCTTCTCCCTGGCCCTTTGTCCGCCTGTCTGCCAGAAACAGCCTTATCTGCGCGCGCGATAGATCAAGTGACAGCAGATTTTCAGTAAAGGCCTGCTCGACAGATTGCAGACTTTGTTCGTCAGCAACTCTGGCTGAAATCCTGATCCGTGTAGTTACGGCAGCTGCATTGGGTTCCGAGATGTTTAAGAGTTCTAACTCGAGTTCAGCATTTTTTGCAGAAGAAATGACGTCTGCCGCCTCAGCAGGCCCCATTACCCCCAATGAAGTTCCGTCCCTATGAAACCTGACTTGATCAGTGTTCAGAAAAACAAATTTCGAGGGGGTTTGCTCGCTCCGAATTGAAATTTTCGAAGGAGCCTCTCCTCCGCGAATAAGCAAACTGGGGCGTTCAACGCGATGTGCCTCGTGTACATGGTCTAGAAGCTCGCGCTGCCCATCAAACGAGGCTGCGCAGAATGGGCATACCGCTGTCGCGCGTCCATGCGACGACGGGTCAGGTGTGACATCAAGCGCATGTAGCACTGCATCGGTATCGTCTTCTAAGCGCCAGCCAAGAGTCGGCATATTTACCTCGTAACATCTCGTTTCAATTGCGCCGGACTAACGGCGCAATTTACAACACAAATATATAATTTTACTCTATTTTTCTGTCGGTGAACCCGAGCGTATTTGAGTTTTCAAGAAGGGTTCGGACCCTTGACTTATCCAGACCGGACGGTACTTCTGCGTCAATCTCAAGAAGGAGCTTAACCTCACTATCCGGCGACATCGTCAGCTGTTCTATTATCGCCTCGACGATGTGGCTCATGCTCTTTGCTGGACGGTCAGCGTCTATTATTACCGTACCGCGAAATCTCGTCGGCAAAAGTTGCTCAGGTGGCTTGGGCTCACTTTCCGGGGATGGGCCTTTTGGTACCCCTTCAGCTCCTTCTCCTGCATCTTCTGGACTGATCACGGGTTCTGGCACAGGCTCCTGTTTCTGCCTGTAACGCTCCGCAACATCGGCATCTACAATCAGGCTGTCATTGTCGACTACTACGTGAACTGATCCTGACTTACAGATTGCGAGGCCGCGATAAACATCATCATTTTCATCGAAAGCCTCTGCGTATGCGAATGCACCTGGCAGCATTCCTCCTATTGCTGACTGAACTGTGTTTGAGAGAACTGAACGGTTTTTGAGACGCGGTAAATAAACAAATCGGTTTGTGTACTCCCAAATGTCACGCAAACTTAGATGTGGTTTTTCATGCCAGATGTGATTTCGCAGCGACCGCTCCAACCGGTTCGGACCGAACTCGGGCATCAAGCCTTCTTCACTAACCAGTTTCTTGCTCGCGCTCGCCAGCACACCGTCTTGAGGCGCGATTTTCGAAGCAGACCACTCCACCTCCTCCTGAGGCGAATTCTGGTGCGGATAGATCACATGGTTCCATGCAGATATCAGCGCCGCCTTCATCGATGCGCGCGACTCTTTGGCCTGAGCTTCAGCCAGCTTCAGATCCCTCTGGGTCAGATTCAGACGATCCGCCTCACGGACGATCCCCTCCCACCCCAGAGCGCGACGAACTGACAGCTTCAACTGATCAATCTGGCGGCCTTCAGGAGCGATGAAAACCAGCACGTTCCGATATACCCTTGGTGCGTTTCCCCTATGCAAAAGTATATCTTTACATTCCTTAAGGCTCTCTGATCCTTTTCCAGCGCTATGAGTGTATTTTACTCCCAGCACGACGGCCCTGACGCCGCCTGGCTCATCAGGAACTTCTGCAGAACCGTCCGGCGCAACCTGAACTGCTTCAAAGTGGCCCCGGTCTGTCAAACCACTCATGTAGGTTGATAGCGCCTTGTCAATCTCAAGCAGAACTGCAGGTTCTTCGATCTGTTCTGCCCGATCGGCTGCCATTCTGTTCATGCTTGGAGAAACAGAATACCAGTGACGCCCCATGTCGCTGTGCATGAATTGCGCGCTGTTGGAAAGCCTGCGCAATGCGTCTCCGAAGACAGTTGGTTTCTCTCCCGGCTGCACAATACCAAGGTTGATCTGCTTGTCGTCCAGTCCCTTGTTCTGAACCGACTGCATTGGCGCTGTTGCCAAAAATATCGTTCGAGCTACACGGCGTGTCGCGGAGACTCTGTTCAGGTTCGGAACATTCTGGTCAATTTTGAATGGTGTTGAGTTCGTTCCGTCAATGTCGTTTGCAATGATGCCCTGCCAGACGACATCCAAATAGTGCAGCAATTCGGGCTGAACCCGCGCTGAATTGACTGTCACACTTCCGGGCATAATCACCACGGAAGGATCCTGACCCATCCAGAGTTCGTGGATGACCTGCGCCATCAGGCGCAGCACACCCCTCGTCCTCTGAAACTTTTCAAGCGCCCCCCACGACTGGTAGAGCTGATCAAAGAGTTCCGGATGGATTGGATAAGCCTTCTCGAGTTTTCGACGGTATTCTTCTTCCGAGCATCCCTGTGGAAAATAGTCCGGATTTTCGCGATACAGCTTTGCGAATTGCTTCAGCGTGTTGTCACGATGATGAGCATTGTCCGCGGGGATCTCCTTAAAGAGGCGCCTCCTTACGATTTCGTAGCTTTCTTCCTGCGTGGCAGGCCTCCAACCGGTCTCAACCCTTGAAAAGGTCTGTTTAAGAATTTTAAGCGCTTCCTGACCTCCGTCGCCGCCAACTTCGATCTGCGATTGCGGTAGCGAGGCGACAAGCAAAGTACCCGGGCTTGCTTTTACAGCTTCGGTGAGCGCCTGTACGAACGTCAGGTTGGCATCGAAGGTACCGGCCGGAAGTCCGTCGACGCGATAAATCTGACGAAGGTAAGCCACCCACTCATCGATCAAAATCAGCGAAGGTGAGCACATTCTGAAGAGCTTTTCCAACAGCGCAGAGCCCGGCGCAGTTTTTGACTTTTCGTTCTCTTCAACCAGCTTGAACGCCTCTTCGCCCCCCAGCTGCCAGGCAAGTTCGCCCCAGGTGGTGTAAATTTCTCTGCCAGCCGCCAGAGCTACCGGATCGGGGTCCTGCGGTCCGCGCGATGTGCCGACAAGTACTGCGCGTTTTACACCACCCGGCACTGCCAGCCCCGCATCGCTAAAGAGCTGATCGAGGCCGGGCAAGTCCGCAGAAGGTGTTCCCCCTGCCATATGGTAGAGGGCAAGCATAGAATGGGTCTTGCCGCCACCAAAATTAGTCTGCAGTTCGACGACGGGATCACCACCGTGGTCTCCAAGACGTTTCGCCGTCCGAACCAAAAGATCACTCAAACCCTGTGTTAGGTAGGTTCGTCCAAAGAATTCTTTTGGGTCGCTGTATTCCGGAGGAGCACTGCCATTGTGAACTTTGGCAAGATCTGCCGCAAACTCAGCCTGTTGGAAATCGCCAGTAGCAACGTCAGGATGAGGTTCGACCACCTGTCGCCACGACTTCAAACCAGCACCAATTTCAGTGGATAGTGCCGGTCCGGTTGTTTGTTTACGTTCCTCGTTGCGGCGCATTTCATCGAACTTAGTTCGCAGGATCTGATCGCGTGATTTAGAAATCTTTTCAGCGGCCTCAGAGGCGCTCACAGCTTCCAGCAGGCGTCGCATACTGTCCAGGGCCCGTTCGGCGTCATCGTAGGAGAACTTGCGATCATGGGCGAGCTTGTTGCGCACTTCAACCAACTCGTTGACGATTGACCGGTGCGTTTTATCCAGCGTATTTCGGAAAGCATCATTCCAAAACCGCTCCATTATCTGGAGAAGTTTCTGAGTGTCCAGGTTGATCTTACCGTTCTTCTCGTGGTGCCAGTTCGAAAACCTGTCGACAACCTGTTTCGGCCAGTCTTCTCCCATCTCTGCTGAGAGCGTGCGGAGGATGTATGGCTGCAGGCCTGCCTGCATGTGTTCCATGCCGTCGAATACATACTGGCGTGTGGTCTTTGCCATCTTGAACTACCTTAGATGTTGAATGATGACTGGCGATCTCGGTCAGCCAGGTTGATGGATGCGGCCTGCTGCAACAGGTCAGGCCAGACGGTAACCAGAGCGTTGTAGGCGCGGGCTTCGGCTGCCTCATTGCGCTTGTTGGCTGCTATCTCATAAAGAACATAGGCGAGGTCTTTGGCTTTTTCGGACATATCGAAGCCTATCCGACGGATCATTTCTGCGGCAGCGTATTCGCTACTTTCATAGGCGTTTACTATGTACTGGCAGCATTCCCATACTGTTAGACGATCGTCGGTTTCCGGATCCCAATCCGGATCCATTTCTCCACGTTTCAGCAGTCGAACCTGTCCGTCCGCACTTTCGACAATCCCGGCATGCTTAACACTGTCTACAGACGTGCCTCGAGCCCTGGCAATATTATCTGCAACACCGAAATCTCCTTTACTCATACCAGAGAGTTCAAACCAGCTGACAGAGAACCTTGTTTCAATGTCGAACTCGCCTTGGAGACCTCCAAGAAACTCGTCAAGTTCCGCGTTAATTAGCTGCAACGCCTTCTTGACTGTCATCGGGTTGTCATCGGCTTCAAGCACAGCCTGATACCGAGAGAAAATACCCATACCGGGTCCAATTGCCGACTGAGGAATATCGGCTGGGGAGACGTTGGCGGCCTGCAGTTCGGCAATAGCTGGTGGCAACTCGCGTTTCAGGGCACGAATAAACTCTGCTCGTGTAACTGTTTTCGCCGTGTTTTCCTTTTTGCGGCAAACGAGGACCACCGAATTTGCCAATGCATTTGTGCCAGCGGCAATCATGCGGTTGGCCATCTCTGTTCGCAAAGGCCATGTGCCGACGACAGAATAGCCTGCTTCAACAACAGCCTGTAAGAACGTCGCCCAGCCTGTTGAGCTGATCCCTTCGTCTTTGATCTCGCTTTGTTTGAACGCATAGTAGATGGTCGCTGGAACTTCGTCAGAAGACTGCTGAGCCATATTGGCAATAGCCCGGCTCATACCCTCTAAAAAGTGGGTTTCCGCAGCATCCTTCCCACCGTGGCGATAGGGCGCAGCGATCAATTCCTCAGATTTTGGCGTTGCCAAAACACCAAATAATTCTGGATACACTGGCTTGATTGCGGGCCTCATCCAGCAGAAGAAAAAATCTGATAGATCAGCATACCCAATATTGTCGTAGTAAGGCGGATCTGATGAAATCACAGCTTTTGATGGATAAACAACTGTTTGTGCATCCACCTGATTTAGTCGGCCTTCTGGCTCTAGCCCAAGGCCAAATATCCCCTTTACAACTCCGCCAATCGAGACACCGTAGTCTCCTGCGGCTCCACTGAACGGGTTTACCTCAGGAAAATCCCAACTCATTGGCAGAGCTTGACGTGCGAAGGCTGTCACCGTTTGCTCCCTTCCGGGTGTCCAGCGCGCAATTTGGCAGAGCGTATTGGCTGACCTGTCTACAGCAAAGCCAAGATATACCCCCACAGCCTCCGCGTACGCTCTCGCACCTTTACCACCCTCACGAAGAGGCGTCGGATCGGAAGGCATGCCGCCCGCCGCAGCGTCAGTTTCGATTTGGGCACGCGCCTCATGCACTAGACTGCTGAACGTATTGAGTGAAATCAATTGACGATCTGTGAACAGATCGCCAAAGGTGGTCAGCCCATAGTCAACTGTCCAAAAGTTTCGTGGGTCATTGGGAAGGCTCGTTTCAGGTTTCCAATCAGGTTGTTCCGAAAGAGCAATCTCGGAATGTGCCGAGGTCGGAGCGACGTAAATTCGCCCTCGGTTGCTTTCGGCTACGACCGCCATCAATGTCTGTTTCATGCCCCCGGCTTTTCCAATAGCTTTAACATAGTCAGGAGTGATCGCTGTGTCCGACATTAGGCAACGAAAATGAGCACCACGGCCTTGCTTGGTTCCTTCCTTCGCCTTTGCCCAATTTTCTTGGCTGCCCCCAGTGCGGATTTCATAGGCGATGGTTTTCGAAGCGCGATCGACAATCGGTTCGATCCACGCTTCTTTTCCTTTTCTCGAGCTCAACAAGAAACTTGAGGCGATTGGCACTTGCACATCCTCAAAGGCGGGGTCGGGGCTGGGGACTGTGCGAGCCCAGATCCATGCAATAACGGTCGCCTGACCACCACCCTGCTCTTGCGGCAAGTCCACCTTAGGGTAAAGATGCCCGATGCGTTCATACGCCTTTTCGCGTATCCATTCGCCGTAGTATTTCACATCCTCGGCCAGGCCTTCCGCATTGCGATAGAATGACCGATCTTTGATGCCCAGATGGATCGGTTCCATATCCTTGAACTTCGGCGGGATCTCGATCATCGCCTTGCCGATCATGACCGCCACTGGGTTCAGGTCGGAGCCGTAGGCGGGCAGCCCAAGCCTCTGCGCCTCGAGTGGAATAGATCCACCGCCCGAAAATGGATCATATACGGGAGGCAGTTCATCCCCGCAGCAGCGTCGGATTTCAGCGCGGGCGCGCTCCAGCACCTCCTCGTTTGTCGAGTTTTCCCATTTCACGAGGTCTTCGATAATGCGGAAAAGCCGCTGTCGTTCGACTTCAGCAGCACTGTGCTCAAGCGTTGGTTCCTCAGGCTCCGACGCGTTCTCAGGAAGATTTTCGAGTGTCTTTTGGTGTTTCGCGAGATCGGTTTCTAACTGTTTTTCAGCTATTTCACGTGTTTCCGGATCGGCCAGAAGTTCATCAACATATTCAGAAGGATCATCCACCAACTGGGCAAACAAAACTGCCCTGCAGGCCGCCAGTGGCCGGCGCGCCCACCAGAGATGCAATGTCGAGGGGTGACCATGCCGGATCGATTTCTCGCGCGCGGAAGCTTCGTTTATTGCTGCCAGTGGTATTGCAACCTCAATCAGCTTTTTTCTGTAGGTCTGGTTCATTTGTTATTCGCTCGTTTTAACACTGAGTGAGGTTGATTTGACAGTCACCGTTTTTGTGCGACCGGCATCGGTCTCGCTGAGCATCTCGTCTCAGGTTACAGGTAAGAATTCTACCCCTAACGCTACTTTTTAATTCCCGCCAATTCGATAAGAAGTCCCGCCAAAACTCCACTACACCAATTGCCCGGCCTGGCGCAGTGCGATGAAGATTTGCCAATTCTACTCCTGATCCGATCGTCATTGCGGCGTAACTGCCTTTTCCAGCAGTCTTTTGATACTGAACTGAATTGCACTCTGTTCGAAGGGCGGTTCACGCGTATCAAGGGCGCCGGGGATGTACCGCGGTTCACTGACAAACCCTTCTCCAACCTGAACAATCGCCAAAATGAACTGGTCTGGTTTGTTCAGTGAAGTAACCAGTTCCTGACGCGTTATCATTATGCTGTCGGCGCTATCGATTCTGCCTTTGACCTCAATGAAGCGCATGCTGCCTGCTTTCGGATCATAAGAGGCAATATCGTAGCCGATCTTCTGAGAAGACACATCCTCGGGCGTGTTACCCAGTGCTTTTTCGGTCGAAATTACTGCTTCCATTGCTTTGAGTTCAATCTCTCGCCTTGCAAGCGGATCTTCCGAAAATCCATTTACTCCGTCGGCCGCAGTACCATTGCTCTCCTTCTCAAGCAGACCTTTCGGGACGACGATCATCCCACCTCGAATGCGCGGAGGCAGTGACGAGATAAAGCGCTCCTGCTCAAGCAAATGGAGCCGGCGCTTCAACCGCTCAGCGAGATCCTCGGCCCTGCGCTGCGCATTCTGCCAGTTCACACGAGTCTTTTTGCCGGCTCTTTCCTCTTCTCTGAGCTCAAAGGCTCGGGAATCCCAATAGTTGATTTCTCTTTTCAGGCGCGCTTTTACTTCGCGCTCAACTTTATCGATTTCCGGTTCGCGCCGCCTTCTGACCTCTGCCAGGTGTGCCTGAGCCAGCTGGATTGTGGCGAACTGGACAACTCGCTTTTCAAGGTCGCTAGCCAGCCATTCAGCGTCAAGACAGTCGGAAAGCTCGCTAATTTCCTGCGACGTAGCAGGTCTCAGGTTCAGGTGAGGCGCGATACCGGCACTGGTCACAATTCCCTTCTCTCCGACTGATGCAAACTGAAGATTTTGTGAGAGGATGTTGGAGTTGCCTGAGCTCACTGGCCGACCGTCCCGGACACTGTGCTCCAGAAGGAAGAGAGCTGAAAGCTCATTGCCGTCATCACTGTCGTCAACAAGTACAGCGCCTTGTTTCATGAGATGTTCGTGCTGCTCTCTTATAAGGCTGATTACAGCTTCCAGTAGTGGGTGGCCCGGAAATACAAATGCTGCAACGGGCTGCTGATTGATTTTGTCTTTTTCAAAGCATATGCGTTCGTATTTTTTCTGGAGTGGCGCGCCCGTCCCTTTCTGACGATCACGTTCTCTTACGGAAAACGGAACATAAGTAATTTCCCAGCGCCCCTCTTCCCTGGCTTTTATCTTACCCCCAAGCTGCCGAAACGCCTCGACGAAGAAGCTCTGAATGTGATGTGGCTGTAACCGCTGTGCGTCAGCACGTTCCATCTCCAGACGAAGTTCCTGTACACGCGCTTCTGGCATGGTGTCATTCGTGAGCTGGCGTTTCTGCAGCAGCTGAAGTAAGTGGCCCTGATCAACCGCACCATCCACGGTTTCAAAAAGCCTGGCCTTTACTTCGTCCTTCTCGCCGTACTGAATCGCTTCGAACAGGAGATCTTTCAGGGCACGATCTTCGAAAAGCTCTCCGAGAACGTCGTAAACTCGGCCGCCGAGTGCCTGACGGGCCGCTTCCAGTTTATCCAGAAGCCGGGCATAGACCTCCCCTTCCCGAGTATCGTTGGCAACCAGATTCCAGAGATGGCATACCTCTGTCTGTCCAATTCGGTGTATTCTGCCAAAACGCTGTTCGATTTTGTTGGGGTTCCACGGAAGATCGTAGTTCACCATGAGATGCCCGCGCTGCAGGTTGACACCTTCGCCAGCAGCGTCGTTTGCGATCAGAACAAGGAGGTCGCGATCCTGCATAAATCGCTCAACGACCTTGCGACGTTCTTCACGTGGTACGCCGCCATGAATTACCTCGACGGCTTCAGGACGCCCCAGTCGTGCTGAAACTTTCTGCCGCAGATATTCCAGTGTGTCTTTTGGTTCGGTGAAAATAATCAGTTTTCGCCGGTGACCTTCCGGGTCAACCATAAGGTCATCGTCGAGGATGCGGTCCAGCTGCTTCCATTTCGTATCTTCACCCGTCCCGAGCACCTTTAACGCCATATGCTCAAGGCCCTTCAGCGTCCCGACTTCAAGCTCAAGCTGTTCAATCGTCTCAGCCGTCGTGGCGCTTGTTGTAACGAGCTCTTCGAGTTGGTCGATTTCTTCCTGCTCGTACTCCTCAAGGTTACGCAGCTTTTCGTCTTCCAAATCCGGTTGGCTAAAGGAAAAAGACTTTCCCTTTGCAACCAGACGGGATTCTGCCAGCTCGCTCTCCAGACGATCTCGGCGACGCTTGAGTGACTGGTAAATTGCTGCAGGGCTGGAAGCGAGCCGGCGCTGCAGGATCTGAAGTGCAAACCCTACATTGTTTCGCTTCTTTCCGTCTTCCTCTGCAAATCGCTGAACACGATTCATTTCGTTGCGAACATATTCAGTGACCGCAGCATATAATTCTGCCTCCGGTGGAGAGAGATCATATTTCGCTGTATAAGCGCGCCGTTCAGGAAAGAGAGGTCTACCATCAAACCGCAGGAGTTCCTCTTTGGTGAGACGCCTCATCATGTCTTCAACATCCGCGACATGAACCCCGTCGCGGAACTTTCCTTCAAATCGATCACCGTCAAGCAATGCCATAAACAACTGGAAATCTTTTTCTTTTCCGTTGTGCGGCGTTGCTGACATCAGGAGAAAGTGTCGGCAGATGTGTCCAAGCTTCTGACCGAGCTGATATCGCTTTGTGTACCTGGCCTCATTTCCGAAAAATGTCGCTGACATTCTGTGAGCTTCGTCAGAAATGACCAGATCCCATTCGGTCGAAGACTGTAGCTTTTCCTGCAGGTCCTCGTTACGGGCTAGAACATCCAGACGTGCAATCAGCCTGTTGTAGTCATTGAACGGGTTGCCAGATCGCGAGCTTTCGATCATGTCGCGTGTCAGAATGTCAAATTCGAGGCCAAACTTTTCTCCAAGTTCATCCTGCCATTGTTCGACAAGACTGCCCGGCGCAACAATAAGACAGCGTTCGAGGTCACTCCGTGCAATCAGCTCCTTTATCAACAAGCCAGCCATAATTGTCTTCCCAGCCCCGGGGTCATCGGCGAGCAAAAATCTCAGTGGCTGCCGTGGAAGCATTTCCCCGTAGACAGCAGAGATCTGATGAGGCAGCGGATCCACCAGACTGGTATGAATAGCGAGATATGGATCAAAGAAATGCGCTAGTCGAATTCGGTTTGCCTCAGTGACTAGCCGGAGCATTGCTCCATCGGCGTTGAAAGACCAGTTCCGCCCTTGCTTTACCAACGAGAGTCTGTGCTCATCGTCACGAAACACCGTGCTCTCTGCGACCTTACCGTCATTTGTTCGGAACACAACATTGACTGCCTGATCGCCAATCCAATCGACAGACAAGACCTCCGCGGATTGTGCGGAAGAGATGCCTTCAATCCGACACCCGGATTTTATTTCTTCAAGCCTCATACGGTTCTTCTTTTTGTTTTTTTGGCCGGCAGCGGCGCCGTTAGTGCTCCACCAAATTTAACGCGCTCTCAATGAGCTGAACACTGGTATCAAAGTGATGCCTCAGCGACCAAGATAAGACAACCAGGAATTGCAGACCCGGGATCATCTCCTCCGAAACTGGATGTCCCGAAAATGGTTATCCCTCCTAATAGCATGCAATCTCACCACCAAATTCGTCCAATACCTCTATCGTTCTACCCTCAGCCTACCCGTCTTTTTTTGCACCTCGCACCTGCTCTTTCAATTGCCTGGTTCGCTGACCCGCAAGAATTTCCGAAATCGCACAGAGACAGTCTTTACAGTCTACTTTCTCCACCCGAACCGTTGCTCTGTATTCCCCGTTTCGTCCACAGATGAAATTATTCGCAGCGCCCGGCATGGAAATGAAATGCGTTTCCTCAGGCGCTTGGTCTTTCATATCTGCTCCAATTCGCCTTTGTGACTACACAGCCTCAAATACGATAAATCTTGTTCATCAACTTGACTGAAGCCGCCAGCTGCTTTCGAGTTTAGGCCAAATGGGAAAATTCGGAACGACGATGAAGACTGAAATTCCTGGACATGGCGCGATCTGGGCGGCACGCCTTTTTGAAGATCTCAAAGCTGAAGGATTTCGCGAAAACGAAATTCTGAGAGACACCGGATTGAACAGGCAATCCTTTTTGGGCGAAGACCGGGTGCTGGCCTTTGACAAAATCGCAAGGCTTTTCGAAAATGCGGCTGAACTTAAATCCGATGATCTTATTGGATTCAAACGGGGACAGTGCAGAGAGGCAAAGCGGGCCGGCCTTCTGGCCTATGTTGGATTATCTTCGCCAACGGTTGCTGACTACATAAAGAACATTGCGCGGTTCCGCCGGGTCTTCAGTTTTGCCGCGGAAATTGATGTTACGGAACTTGATGCGGAAGGAAAAATGTACTGGAGATACAGTGTTCCAGAAACTGTAAACCGTCGCCAATACAACGAATTCGGTGCTGCAGCCACTATCAAAGATCTGCGGAGAATGACAAATCGGGATATAACACCCCTTCGGCTTGAATTCAGACATCCGCGAAATGCCAACACAAGGGACCTTGAAAGATTTTTCGGCTGTCCCATAAAGTTCGCAGCCAGAAACAACATGGTGCAGTTCAAACCGGCGCATCTCTCTTTGCCACTGCACACTTCTGACGATCATCTGCTGAAGGTTCTCATAAGGCACTGCGAGATTGTGCTTGCTTCACACAAATCAACAAAACCGAACCTTGTGACACAAGTTGAGAGAGAGATCGTGGACCGTCTCGCATCCAGTAACGCTCAGCAGGACGCTATTGCGGCCGCTCTGGGCTTGAGTAGCAGAACACTCTCCAGAAGACTGGCAGATATGGGCACTTCGTTCCATGAAATCATGGACGAACTAAGAAAATCGCTCGCGCTAAGGTATTTGAAGGACAGCGATATTCCCCAGTCTGAAATTGCGTATCTCCTAGGCTATGCTAACTTAAGCAGCTTCTCCACAGCATTCAAAAGATGGACGGGTGAACCCCCAAGTTCTCTAAGAAAAGAAGTCAGGGTTTCAAGCTAAAGAACGCGCGACAGTGTAAGACCCGGTGACGTCAGTGAACCTCAGAGAAGATGTCGACCTTCTCGGAAACACGCCCAGGAACGCCTTAATCTGTAACTACAGTGTTTATTCGTAAAATCCGTGAATAGCTTTGCTTATAGTCTTCTGAGAAACACCATAGTCAGCGGCGAGCTCACTTAACGTCACACCGGCAGAATGAAGGGCCTTGATCGCCTCAATATCGACTGTCTTCAAAACTCTCTGTTTGGACCGTTTTTCGCTCTGAAGCCCGTACTTCAAATTCTGCAGACGATTGTCTGAATCATCTCCGTTCACATGAATCGGTTGCAGTCCGAAGGGCGTGGGCCCGACGAAAGCCCACAACACCAATTGATGAACATAAGGGCGGCGCGGCCTATCGTTTTTATCAGATCTGCTGGTCTGCAGCTCAACTCGCAAACCGCTCGTTTCCCGCCATGGTTTCAGAAATTTTTTACTCTTCACACTCCAGACGCCACCCTGCCTGCTCACAGCGTAGCTTGGGTATCCGGGTATCTCAAACAACGGGTCAGTTGAGCCGTTACATTCAGGGTGCAACCTCGGTTGCGTGGGGTTGTTCAACGACTTGATGAAGGCAAGGATATGCTCTTTTTCGTTGTCACCAACTTTTAGCGTCAGAATTTTTCTGGCGAGTTCTAATGCCTTTCTGTTTTCAGACTGTAACGCACCCAATTGAAATTCTCCTTCTCGGTAGATCTGCTTCTTGAGCGACTTCAAGACTGCGCCTTGCACTACTACATGGCGGCCTTGGACGGCCCGAAACCAGACTGAATTTGGACCCGTATCGTGCACCCCTCAAACATATGGGCAGTCTACTCATCGAGTTGTTTGGAATTGTCGCCAATTTGTTTGGTGTTCGTGTCAGATTGGTGTAGCCGAAACCTGAGCAGAGCAAATACTCCAGCAAGTTTGTCACAGAAAAACCTGCGGACCGGCAGCTTCCGTCTTGCAAAATTGAGCCTGGATCATGCGATAGTCCATAAAAGGACTACCAGATGTACACAAATTGTTCTTGCCCACAGGGTTTAAGACATTCATAGTGTCAGAAAAATACCCAGGGAAGAGCAGCAGTGAATGACTTTGAAATTCTTCTTCGGAAGGCAGGCTACACCGTACCTCAGGCTGCGCAGCACCTCGACTACTCTGAAGGTCACATCTATCGCTGGATAAGAGGTGAAGAAAAACCGCGCGAAGCAATTCTAAGACTGCTGAAACTGGAAATTGATCGGATTCGACCCCTCTATCAATCTGACGAGAGCTTCACTTTTATTGACCTTTTTGCAGGCATCGGAGGCCTCAGAAAAGCAATGGAAGAAGCAGGTGGGCGATGTGTTATGACGTCAGAATGGGATAAGTTCGCCCAACAGACTTATCTTGCCAACTTCCCTGACAACCGGCCTATTGCAGGCGACATTCGGGAGGTGGATGAGTACTCAATTCCGGATCACGATGTGCTGGTAGCAGGTTTCCCATGCCAGCCATTTTCCATTGCGGGCGTTTCCAAGAAAAATGCTCTTGGGCGCCTCCACGGCTTTGACGACGAAACTCAGGGAACACTGTTTTTTGACGTTCTTCGCATTCTCCAGGCCCACAGGCCAGCTGCTTTCCTACTCGAAAACGTGAAGAACCTGAAAAGCCATGACGGAGGACGAACGTTCGAAGTCATTCGGCGCAAACTGGAGGAAGAGCTCGGCTACACGCTTCACACTAGGGTCATCGATGCAGCGCATTTCGTCCCTCAGCATCGTGAGCGGATAGTTATCGTTGGTTTTCGCGAAGAGGTAGCGTTTTCGTTTGACGAGATGGAAATACCGGAACGCGGTCAAAGAGTTATGCGTGATATACTTCATCCCGAGGACGGGACTGAGCAGGCAGAGGGGCACTATACGACCGGCGACGAGGCTGAAGTTAGCCCAAAATACACGCTTTCAGACAAGCTTTGGAACTACCTTCAGAATTATGCTGCTAAACACAGGGCAAAAGGAAACGGATTTGGTTTCGGGCTTGTGAACAAAGATAGTGTCGCGCGAACGTTGTCGGCTCGTTACTACAAAGATGGATCAGAGATACTCGTCGATCGCGGCGCAGGTCGTAATCCACGCCGCCTGACGCCACGCGAATGTGCACGTCTGATGGGTTATGATGACAGTTTTCGCATTCCTGTATCCGACACACAGGCTTATAAACAATTTGGGAATTCTGTGGCTGTACCTGTTTTTGCGGAGGTGGCTCGTATCATGCGTCCACATATTCTTGAACTGTCTGGGAAAAACAAAGAGTTGTTTGCTAACCTTGGCTGATGTCCACGACAAAGAAACCCGCAGTAGAAATATGGCTGCAATTCGCAGCAGCGACACGAAGCCGGAAATGATTGTTCGGCGCGGATTACACCGGCTCGGTTTCCGCTATCGGTTGCACGAAAAATGCCTCCCGGGAAAACCTGACCTGGTGTTCCCGAAACATCGCGCAGTACTATTCGTTCACGGGTGCTTCTGGCATGGGCACAATTGCCACCTGTTCAAATGGCCCAGAACACGTGAAGAGTTCTGGAAAAAAAAGATCAGAGAAAATCGCCAGAGGGATGCCATACGTACAGAAGCGCTTCGCAGTGCTGGATGGCGGGTCGGCATTGTGTGGGAGTGTGTATTAAGAGGTAAGTACAAATTGAACGAAAGAAGTGTCATTGAAACCGTCGCACAGTGGTTGGGTGGTGGTCAGACTTCGCTGGAACTCTCGGGATTGCATCTCCAAGAAATAGAGGGGTCAGAAGTTTGAAGTTTGGTGTGCTTTCGGATTTTTTTGAGGGCGCGGGAGCGAAAGTGCTGTCAGAGGTCGAGGTAAACCGAAACAGTTCAAACCAACACGAGTTCCAGGGTGTCAGCAGTTTCAGGAGGTTTCTCGGAACGCCCGAGGAAAAGAAGGAGTACACAACTACTTTTTACTGGCTGACAGACGAACCCAACTTAGAGCCCGTTAAAGTAAAGTCTTTTTGCACCTGGAGTGATGTGCGACGCTCCAAGGCAGGTCGGAGCCCCGAGTATCACCTCTATTACGCGGCAGCTTCTGAAACTGTTGTTAACAAAGCCCGAGCCGGCGACCAGCTCGTACTGGCACGAAAAAGTGACGGCGAACTCATTGCTATCCTTTCACCAGCCGGCTCCACGATTGGTCAGCAACTGTTGTGGCTTTTTGGGCTTGATATCATCTCAGGTCGTTCTGTTTCGACGTCATTCAAACACGGTAATCCGGTCGAGCTCGGTTTGGCGGCCAGGTCCGTGCTGTCTGACATCGGTGTTGAGGTTCTAGAGCCAGAGCCCGACGCTTTTGACAGACTAATTGGCAGGTTTGGTCGCGTTTTTCCTGGAACTAGGGAGCTATCAGCGTTTGCCCGTGAGACTGCCGCGGCACCTGATCCTCTCGATGACCCGGATTCTGCGCTTTTGACCTGGATGGAACACGAGGAGGCGCTGTTCCGGCATCTTGAACGCGAAATTGTGTCTGAACGACTGCAGCAGGGTTTCCTCGCGAATAGCGGTGCCGACGTCGACGGATTTCTGAGTTTTTCACTGAGCGTTCAAAACCGAAGAAAGTCTCGGGCAGGACTTGCATTCGGACACCACGTCGAAAAGCTCCTTGAGCTAAACAACATTCACTACACCAGAGAAGCGACCACAGAAAAGCGAGCCGCTGCTGATTTTTTGTTCCCCGGTGAAGACGAATACGCTGACACGAAGTACCCTGTCGACAGGCTCGCTTTTCTCGCAATCAAAACCAGCTGTAAAGATCGATGGCGGCAGGTACTTGCAGAGGCTGACCGGATTTCGGTTAAGCACCTTCTAACGCTCGAACCCGCTATTTCAACCGCTCAGACGTCAGAGATGCGATCTCAAAAACTACAGCTGGTTCTGCCGGATTCTCTTCACGATACCTATCTGCCTGAGCAAAGAGACTGGCTATTGAACGTCAGAAACTTTCTTGACCTGGTGCGAGGCTTCAGAGGGCAACAAGGTCGACTACTCTGACAGTTTTTTCAAACCGGCACCACGAGACGGATTCCTTTAAGGCTTTACGCTTCTATGGTCGAATGAGTGCGTCCGTCACTGGTGAAAATCTGCGGTGAATTCTAGGACACTAGTCGTGGACTAGTTATCAGAGAGAGCGGTTTGACAGTAATTTTCTCACCTTGAATTGTGACATTTGTGCTCAAATCCGGAGCTACTGCGAGGTGCCAATTAGGTGCTGGCATCATTAAGTAACACATATAAGAAATATATTTTCTTCTATTACTAGCAAAGGCTTAATCTCAGGATTCAAAGTGATATCGAATAAGCTATTTGTCCTCAGCGGAAACGGCATTGCGTAAAAATCTATTATGTTGTCTGTTGACAACTTTGGAGGCGGAGACTAAGTTTTTTGGCACGTGAGAGGCATTCTAAGAAGGAAATCGAAGTAGTGCTGTCTGAGCTTGAGGAGCTCGGATGGACTGTAAAGGTGCGTAAAAAAGGTCACGCATGGGGCTTGTTGTTGTGTGAGCACAACGACAAAGAGTGCCGGTGTGGAGAATTTTGCCAGATGTCAATCTGGTCAACTCCCAAGAACCCCGGAAATTGGGCGAAGAACTTACGCAATAAAGCTCTGAATTGCATCAAACTGAATCAAGAGGGTTCAAACGATGACTAAATTCGAATTCGACATCATCTTCGCCATCCCTGATGGTGAGCACGATGCGCTTGACCTGTCGAACGCCGTATTCGAGGCTGGCTTCGAAGAAGCAGTCGTTGGCACCGGTACGTCGGGCCTTCTTGCTGTAGCACTCGAAATGGAAGGTGAGGACGCTGAGAGTGTCATCGTGAGCGCTGCGCGTGAAATTCTGCAGCAACTGCCGAAAGGGAGCGCTCTCCGTGAGGTTCGGCCGGACCTTGTAAGTCTCGCCGACGTAGCAAAGAAGCTGGATGTAAAGCGTCAGGCTCTTCAGAAGCGCCGTGAAATGCCTCCGCCGGCCGTAGCTGGTTATTATCGCATCACCGAAGTTGCTCAGGCTATCGTGACAATTGTAACTACGGGTCGTCGGAAGGCTCGTTTCGACATGCATGAAGCTGAGGCGTGGCTGAACGCCGGAGTTGGTGCTCAAACTCTGAACGCCCGAATTGCGCTCGGCGAAGTCGACCCAGAGAGCATGGAGTTCCGAGCGAACGACCAAAAAGACATCCCGTCGGCTTATCAAATCCAAGCTGGTGCGTGAGTTCGAGCCCAGCTCCGGACCCTTTTAGTTTACACTGGCTAACTTCGGACAGGTAAATGAGCGCGTAGGTCATAGACATTTTGGGTCTGCAAACACTTTGCCAGTCAATTCGAGCGAGGCATAGTCATCTTCGCCAATCCCCGCTTTCTCCCCAGAGGGGCGGATTTGAGCATCGTGCAGAACCATCAGATCTCTGAGACCAACTTTATTCACGCTCAACACATGGATCTGTTTGCGAACAACGAAATTGTATCCGACGACAGTTTGAAAGATGGCCTGTGCTGATCTTCCAGCCAGACGGTCATTTCACCAGCTATGCAAATGGACCAATTGCCACTTAATAGGCGGGCTTGTGCAGGACGGTTCCCTTTACCTATTTCAGACGATTTTTCGAACAGCTGAAACTGCCCCAACCATACGAACTGACTTTGCATCGCGGGAGCCCGCAAACTGACTCCCGTGATACAACTGAGTGACCTCGCAGACGGTGAAATAGCTACGTAAGCGCTTAAGCAGCCTGTGTGCCAGATTTTCCACCTTCGATGGCATCATCGAAACAATACTTCAGAACTTCTTCGACGCTCCCATCGTCCATCGCTTCAAAAAGTACACCTCCTCCACGAACATTCAGCGATACCATGAACCGCCGGAAGACTGCTTCGGACGCGGTCAGTTCTGGGTGGTTTCGCATGGTGCGAACGATACCTCTCATTAGCTGCATGCGGTTGCTTAGCATTGGGCGTTCAATCAGAGCCTGTCGTATATCCGCAGTCTTCAGAATGACTTTTAATGCCTCTTCTGGCTGTTCCGGTTCAACTCGACTCGCAATGTAGGCGTTCCACCAGAGTCGAGACAGTGCATTGTCGTCACGGACACCCGTCCGGCCCTTTGCAAAATAATGCTTATTTACCTGACGGAGGTTGAACCCTTCGATATCTTTGGCTGCCTCGGCCACCTTTTGGCGACCAGAAATCAGTTTACCTATGGCGGAAATCTGCTTCTGCTCTTTGAGAGGCCAGCGTTTGCTCGCGTACCCAAAACACTCAACATGGGTCAACCGTGCCCACACGCGTTCCTCCGTGGCAACTGCCGGCGTCATCCCAGAGATCAGATTAAAAACTGTGAGCGAATTCTGGATTTCTGATCCCTGTCCGGGGGTACCGTCGAGACTTTCTGGCAGCATCGGATCGTATTCGATGGCGTCCAGAGCAATCGACCAACCGTTGTGACCAGCCAGATCCTGAAACCCGGTATCAAAATACCTGTCGAGGTTCTTTCTTGCGTTTAGCTTTAGTTCTGCAAGAACAGATTCTGAAAAATAAACTAGTTTAGGCATGACGATTCATTTCCTCAAATGACTGCTCAAGCTTTCCAATTGGTGAAGCGAGGAGTTTCTGCGCATTTTCAAGCAGAACTGGGTCTTCGGTATTGATGCCAAGGTGCTGACACTTGGCGATGAACACCCGATGCCAGGACTTATCCTCAAAACTCGATGAGTCGTTTAGATTATCGAGAACTTCCATAATGACAGGCAGATATATTCCGTTCAGAAGAACGGGTTCAAACATTTTTCTGTTCCGCATCTGGTGAACGGTTCTGAACAGTTCTGGCGCAACTCTGATCTGGATTGCGTCGGTGCTCAGATCAATTTTTACAGTGCCCTTTTCGACGTCCTGAGCTTCAACCAGTTCAAAGATGCTTTCAAACCGTTTGAGCTTGTCCTTACCGATATTGAAAGAAGCATCCGCACCAATTCCTATGACTTCAGATCTTGCTACGCTGATTGTTTCTCCGAACTCCTCATTGAAGCCGGAACTCGACCAGTCGCGGAGATCTTTCTCAAGCCAAATCAGAGGTTTAATTTCGACTTCGCCAAACAGAAGGGAGTTATCTAAATGCCAGGTCCCCTTGAGGTTCTCCGCCTCTTTTAGCTCTGAGTAAAAAGTGTCACGGCAGCGAATAAAAGCTCCAGCCTTTACTATGCCCTGCTCCCTAAGACTATTGAGATCCTTCTCGGTGAGCTTGATTTCATATTCTAGCTCAATCTCGGCCCCGATGGTTTCGTGAACTTGGATCTCAATTTCGAATTCACCATTTCTGAAGTCTCCGTTTCCGTCGCACAGAACTGGGTGAGGGAAATGAGAAGATGCATCAATTTTCATTTTTCATCTCCTTTTGTTGCGAGCATCTCAATTGGTCCCGTGTAATCCTGGTCAAAAGCCACATGTAGGGAGATACGTTCACCTTCAGCAGCAGTGAGAAGCAGTCTTCCATTCCGAACCTCAGCCTCGTCAGGTCCGGAAACCTGAGCGACATTCAGCTCAGAGCTATCGTAAACTCCCGTCGCGCGAAGTATCAGCTCCAGTCGACCTGAGGCATCTGGTGTGAAGAATACAGCTCTCTCTCTTGGGCCGCGATCGACGTTGCGGATCTCCTGTAGTGCAACAGGAATGATGTTCCCTGTAGTTCCACTACCCCCGCTCCCTGTACCTTTGCCGGTTCCTTTACCACTAGTGCCTGCGCCGCCGGCGCCTCCCAGATTTCCAGCACCACCCAGATCACCTATTGAGCCCGGTGCTGGTTGTTTTGGAGTTTTTGGCCTGCGCTTTTTTACTGCAGAATAAACTAGAGTCTGCGGGTCCTTTTCATCAGAGCTGATTTTCGTATCTTCATCACCAGCATCGGCAAAAAACTCGCCGAGCTCATCAAGCTTAACAGTGTCTCCGATCATAGCTTCGGCATTCAGCGCGATGGTTTCACGGATCTTTCCAATGAGTTGCTGCATGGCCAGTTTAACGCGCCGCTCTTTTACCGGGTCATCAAGACGACCGGCAGAAAAGGCATTGTGCTGTGGGTTTTCGATTGACTTGAGAACCCGACCTGCAGCGTTATCAGCAGGCTCAACAAGCATTACGAAGTCTTTTTTTCCTGGGAATCTTAAAAACTTATCCCCGAAGTGCTCAAGAGACTGTGTGATGAGCATTCCGTTTCTGACAAATCCGACACGTCTTGGCATTCCCTCCCGAACGAGGATACGTGCCGCAAATTTCCCCAACCCCTGAATTTCAAAATTGGTTTCAACTGACTCGCCGGAAGTGCGGCAATCGTACAGATGCCTTGCAATGTCGAGATCATCGCTGTGCGAGGCCTCTTCGGCTGCCGCTTTGACTGCGTCGTCTTCAAGAAGATTCGGAAGAGTGGAAGCGTTTACTTCTCTTTCTTCGCCCGTTTCGTCATCACCAACGTTAAAGACTATTTCGCTGTCGGCGATCGCGCAGAAGAAGTTCGAAACCAGTGCCACAACCATGCGGTCTACCCAGTCCTTCTGGGATCGGAACCCAATGGAAAGTACGGATGCACCCTTCTTCTCCCGGCGCAGCCAGTCTTCAACCAGATAGGGATCCTCAACTGCCGCAAAGTCATCTTTGAGACCCCAATAGCCTTTGGCAGTCATATCGTTCAGGTTTTCATCTTTGTGAGAAACGAGTTGGACTTTCCCCTGCACTGCGGTTTTCAGATCAGTTTCCGGTCCGTAGAGGGTCGAATAAAAGACAGTACGAAGGTCGGAGACGGCAAAAGTCGCATTCTTTCCGATACCGAAAGAACCACCAGAAGTCTCAGAACTCTTGTTGCTTTTTCCACTGCTTTTGACCAGAGCGTGAAATTTTGAACCTACATCATTAGGAGGTCCTTCCAGGCCGGTCGTACTGAAATCAGCTATTTCAAGTACCGGGATCTGGCTTTGAGCCGCGACTTTTTTGGCTTGCTTGAAAAAATCCTTATCTTTGTCGTCACCTTGGCTGTTCGCGGCGGCGTAACACTGGTCGATTGTTGACTGAAGTTTTTTCAGGTCGGGAATTTTTTTTGCTTCAATCAGCTTTTTTCGAAACCTGAGCTGCACCGGCTTCCCTTCCGCAGCATCAAGCGAGTTCTGGCCAGCTTCTCTAGCACAGCTGGTGTAAGGAGTGTCGCGGAATGTCTCGATTCCAGCGTGGCCGAGCCCTTCAACTTCGCCGGCGACGTTTGGAATGAATTTCAAGGCAGTCTGGCTCATAAATCTGTCTCCTGTATCGGCATTCCGTCAAACCACGGACGGTTTTTTCTGTTCAGTCAGCGGTCTGAATTACGACCGGGGATTTCGTTTCCGCATTTTCGAGGGGCATGATGCGCGTCGCTACAAAAGCAACTAGCGGCGATAGCTGATCACCTTTTGGAAAGGTCATGCAAAGACGCCCGCGGGTTTTGTCTGTCCGGTTCAGTACGTCTTCTTTGGTTCCGATCGCAAATACACCGGTCTCTGTTCTTAAGACTTCAAACAAATCGATACCTGAGGCGGCTTTCAGCTGTTCGGGTCCAGCCGAACACAAGTTAGACCATCCGTCACTTTCGGGTTTAATTTTAGCAAGCCGAAGTTCACACCATGAGGCACCTACCGGGTTCTCCGCATCCGAAATGCCCATTCTGAGACGACCACGCTGCAGATGCTGGATTGATCGGGGGCCGGAAAATACCGCGGCTGGACGAAAATCGCGTGCGCCTGAGGGCCATTTGCAGTCGAGCACTTCGATTTTGGTCGACTTGTATGCGACGTCAAAAACGTCGCAGATTGCTTGCCCTTTTGTTCCCGAAACGTCCTGCCCTTCCAGTACACGCTGGCCAGCCGGTCGGATACTGAAACCGCCTATTTCGCGTTCCAGCCGTGTCTTGTCACTTTCATTCATAGAGATGCTCATTGCTGTTGACCCCCAAGCATTGGAATATGCAGTAATTTCCGGTTACCGTTGAAGAAAAAGTGGGCAGAATTTCGGCCGCATGTTTTCGAAAAACTGACAGTTTGTTTTTCCTGTTCGCCATAGAACGCAATTTGCCTTTTGAGGTTTGCAGTCTGGTTGGCGAGAGGGCGCAATCTAGGCGAAATTCTTGAATTCGAGTTGTTTTTGTCACTTCGAAGTTCGCATCCGCGACCGTTAGAACACGAAGACGAAATGCCGAGTGCTGCGTATTTTGCACCGGTTTATTCAAATGGGCAGTCTCCTGATTTAGCCCCATTGAAAACGGTGTAGCCAGAGACTTCAGTTATTCTCAACTGACCCAGAAAATCTCTCTGGGCCATGGACACTGCATTATGAGCTTCGTCCTCCGAAAGGTTGGGAAACGCTTGAATGATTGCTTCGACGGCCTCGGCTCTTTTTCCATCACCCATGATAATAATCGCCGCCAGTCCTTTTGGGCTATCGATCGACATGTTTTCACTCCTTAAATTACTCTATTTCGTTTGATTGAATGCGGGAGGGGGTGGTTACCCTCAACCGGGCGCTGGTCCTTTGCCTCGCGTACCCGGAGCCTGTTCCATGGAGTTACCCACGGGCTTGTCGCCATAGTGATTAACTACGTCGACAGGGTCACGACGACCCACAGCCATCTTATGGCACTGGCATGCCATCGTTCGATGCACCGCAACCGGGAGAGGATCAGTCCCTCGGTTTGTTCTTTGCTCCTTCTTTCTCGACCTGCATAAGCAATTTCAAAAGAAGATATTCCGCATCACGTTCCAACTTGCGTTGTCGCAGCGGACGGTATCCCAGTCGACCATTGCAGAATGCATTTAGTCGACACATTGAATTGCGAGCCCGAATTCTCCCCAACCGTTTCCTTCGTCTGTTAAAGTATGCCGTTGACATCATTGACCGGTTAGGTTTCGCGACGCGACTACGCCGTTTTTTGAATTGCTCCAGGCTTTCAAGTCTCATTTTGCTATCCTCGCCCAATACTTGCGACCGGTGGGATTAAGGATTACCCACAACCCTCGTGCCAGCGAGGGAACCTGCAGCCGGGTTAGAGTTACCCCGACACTTGGAAACCGCCTTACACGACCCCCAACGAGCCACTATAGCTCTGCATCCGCCTTACCGTCCCATGCAAACGGTTGTTCGGCGCACGGCCTAAGAACCCGCGTCCGGGTTCCAATTCGTCTTTAGCGATCACCCCAATCTAATCTTGATTGCTAACGCGCAATTAGATCACGAGAGATCCCGCAAAGCTGTTCATTTGGATCACCAGGCCGTTGCACCACATTGCACCGCCAGACGCTTTAGCATCATTGCCTGGATGAAAAACATATAGTATTACGTAATACGTATTGCAAGTAAAAATGTAATACGTGTACACAAAAGTGTAATAATCACGCTAAAGGGTTGAAATGGAAGACAAACCAATATCGATACGCCTCGGAGCTCGAAGATTGCAAGCGCTGGAGCACTACCTTTCGGAGAACCCTGACGAGACCAGAAACGGTGTGATCGCAGGCGCCGTCGAATCATACTTAAAAGAAACTGGGTTCTGGGTGCCTGCATCAAATGAAGCGCAAGTGGCTCAAGATGACGCACCAATGGCTCAGACCAGGCCAACGCTTTCAGAGCGTGTAAGGAAACTTGAAGAAACAGTCGTTCGACTGGAAAAAGCCTTAGGATCATAAGTCCGAGCGAGTCGCCGTGGTTCGGAGCGACCGACTGAAGATTTAGAATCTTGTTCTGGTCTGTGAAACTGGTGTCACGACAGAAGGATTATCCCAACAAAGATACGGGCGCTACCTAACAAATAAGTTGATCAGGACCGTCGCAGGCGCGACTCTACGTCAGGCGTCCTGTTCAGGCGAGATCTGGTGCTTCTGCGTCGCTTGCCGGCAACAAACTGACCCTCGGCGACATTGCCTGAACGTCCTCATACCAGCGTCAAAATCCAAGCTGCCAACTCACTTATAATAACTTACTGTTGAGAGTTAAAATTCGCCGACCTGGCCTCGCTCCACTTGGTGTCGTTCCAGTCGTCGATACCAACCCCAGTTCCTGGCTGAATTTCTCGCGCAACTCCTTGGAAACCTGAGGACCAAACACCCTCCTCGCATTTGCTTCGCTTTCAACCGCCATAATCGCATTCCTGACGGATCGCCACTTTAAGCTTCCACGGCCACCTGCGGCCCTCAATCCTTTACCGTCGACCAATTCAATCAGCTTATCTATCGTCTCGTTGGAGAGCCCCATAGCATGTTTCGTAAAGCAAAATTGGTGGCCACTTAGTCCAAACAGGTCGTTCTCATTTGTTTCTGACCATTCAACATCTGGCAGCCTCTCTGGTTTCGAGAGCAGCTGTTCAGCAGGAAGACTTTCGATATCACTCCACTCAAATTCTGTGAGCTGGTCACCGATATCCGACAGCCAACGGCTTTTCTGTGAATGATATGAAAGGTATAAATCGTTCTTCGCGCGTGTCATCGCTACATATAATTGGCAACTGAACCGATAAAGCTCGTCTTTAGGGACGCCCGCAGGGGGGAGTATGCCGTCCTCACAATTCAAGATCACAACCGTATCAAATTCGTAACCTTTGGTCTGCTCGAGATCAGATATCACCAAAGGCTCATTGAAGGGATCCAATGTGCCGTCTAATGCAGGTAACCCCAAATAGTCAGCATACGCTTGAACTTCGGTGTGTTTGTAACCGGATATGACAATACACGCAGTGCTGTCAGGACTTTTTTGAATAAATTCTCTCAAATGAGTTACCGCGTAGGTCAGTTCCTCTTCAAGACTGCTGGCTTTCAAAAGAACTGGGGCATTCAAAGATCTGTTGGCGTATTTGGGATCAAGAATTTCCAAGTCATCTTTTGCGGTATCCAGCATTTCCTCTGCTAGGTTGTTCAATAGCACAGCGTAAGCAACTTCCAGGATCTGGCGCGTATTTCGATAGTTCCGGGTGATTTTTTCAGAACGACCACTTACTGATATTCCGGCATTTTTAAGGACCCGGTGTTTAGGCAGGACGTGCTGTGCAATATCTCCACAAAGGAAAATATCGTTCGCTCCCTCAGCGACCAGGTGCCGCAATATTGCCAATTCCGTTGTCCCAAAATCCTGAGCTTCGTCAACAATGATATGGTCATAGTGGACCGATAGATCAGCAAGATGTTTGCTCACAGCTTTGGTTAAACCAAGGTAGTCAGTGATACCCACTGCCTCCATTTTCGTCTCCCAGCCGAGTAATCCTTCTAAGACTGCTTTTCTTGCGCCTTCGCTTAGCGGATGGCGGCGACCACTCCGTTCGATTTCTAAGTAGTTGGTCCTGTCCGGAGTGGGGAGCGCACTACGGATCCAGTCGAATTCCTCCCGCAGATACGCTTCAGCATCAATTCCCTGGGCTGTCAGATTGCGATGTAAGCGCGAAAGTACCGATGCATCCTTATTGTTTTGCCACTGGCGGTAGTATTCCCGAAATACTTCATCGATATTGTCGCCGAGCTTGTCAGAGACTTCACCGTAATAGCGAACGCGATCAGGCTCGAGCTCCTCAAGCAATCGCTGACACAACTCGAACATCGAAACAACTGTAATTCGCCTCAGGACATCAGGTTCATCGCAGGACAGTCTGGCCAGATGCTTGATCAATCCGGCCAAACTTTGGTTCAACGTCACGATCAAAACTTCTGGCTTATCTGCGTTCCCAGCAAGTCGAATGGCCCTTCTCAAAGCAATACAGGTTTTTCCGGCGCCTGAAACGCCAGAGAGCTGTGCTGCTCCAGTGTAGTCGCGATCAACGATGGTCTTCTGCTCGGGATGCATAAACAGCAGCCAATCAAGTGATTTACCATTCCGTGCAAATTCATTGATTTTTTGCAGATAGTCGTCACTCCCAAAGGCGACGTCGTAAACGTTGGAGCCCACTTTTATTGTTACAATTTCCGCATCACTCCAAGCATTTTCAGTCTTTGCACGGCCAAAATGCAGATCGAGCCGCATCGCCGCCCCTTCTCTGTCGTCTTCCAATAAAGCCAAGAGAACATCTTGGGCGAGGCTAGCAAGGCTTGGATCCTCAACCCTCCCGGAAACGTCATAGATCTCACTAGGGTCCGCCACACACTTAAGAATACTAATTTTTCGACTCACGGAACCGGAAAATTCATCCAAGAATTCGTCCAAGTGGTTCTCATCCAGTCTATCGATAAGAAGGCTACCAGATGGAACCGCATCCCGTCTTAGCTCTGGCTTAGACCCTGCACTGTTTTCTCGGGTAAATTTAACTTCTCCTTCAAGTAGTGCGGGGGTCAACCCTGAGTTCTTATTCAGCCATTTGTCGCATTCGTCATGAGACCCGCAGAACAACAACCAGATTATCCGATTAGACTGGACAGTTATCAATCGAAACGCGTCCCCTAAATCGTACTTTACGCAGCCTCTTATTCTGCTTTCCCCGTGCTTTGTCGTTTTGAATGACTTGAAGGCGTTTGCTCCCTCGATACCCACCACTGCTATTATGTCGTTGAGTTTTTTGAAAATATTTCTGCGGTTTCCGCCCAGCTTGTAAAGATTTTCATGTGAATGCGTGAACTCTTTTGTACCAAAGACTTGCACCACTTTTTGCGACTGTTCGCTATTAATACTCATATTTTCTCTTTAGAAGTTCTGCGCTGGGACGTCGTTCGTTTGGTTCTGACTCGAGCCAAAACAAGACACGCGAGGCGTGCATTGTCAAATTATGTAGAATCGCCCAACACGCGACAATTCAAACAGTGATCTCACTAACGCAACCATAGTATGTCAGGCTCTGGTGAATTTAGCGATGAAATCAGCACTTAGTTTGATCACGCGCTCAACAATAGGAAGCACGTCGCAGTCGCGATTTGGCGGAAGGCGTCTCGAATTTTCGATAACGACCTCCACTGTATCGCGCACAGTCCAGAGCGAAGCCGGCGGCAATAACAGCGGCGCCTATGTCTTGTCCGTCGGCATAACAAACGCCAACCCAACGATCATGGGTGCGCTCACCGTTCAGTTTGCACTCTATGTTCTTGCCTCGTAGGAAGTTCACCATCCAGCGCTTGGCATCCTGACCAGAACGAGTACCAAGCTCCGGCGCATCCACGCCGTTCAAACGGACCGGAGTGCCATCGACAACGATCGTGTCCGCGTCGCGCACCTGGAGGCCACCAGCGGCAGCAGTAGTGGCAAAAAATGCCAAGGCAATTGTTAGCTTCTTGAACAAGGCGAAGTCCTCGATGTCTCGTGTCAATCGATAATTTGGGTTGCTATGCGGGTATCCACGAGTTCTTCCTCGATAAGCGCATAAATTTCTTCGGGTGGGGTGTTCAGTGAAAACAGCATCAATGACGGGTCCACACCCAGGTCAATCAGGTGCTGCATCGTCTCTCCTTGCCCCTTCTGGATGCCCTCTACCGCGAAGACGACAGGTATTAAGCGAGGCTGGTCGTAGTAGTGCTGATGCATACCTACAATGCTGCGAAGAGAGACGATGCGTTCCAAACCGCCTGCAAGGACGTAAGGACATGACGATACGCACATCGAGCCAGCAAGAACGGCTGTAGGAAGCTCAGCACCTCTCACCTGCTTACCAATGGACAGTGCCTCGGAAACCACTCCTCCCGGGCTGTGGAGAGCTACAAGGTCGGGCTTCTCCTGCATGTCAGACAGGTACGAAGCGAAGCGGGCCGAGTCGTCCACCTCTATCTGGCCGCTAAGAAGAAGTATTCTCCCCAGTCCTTCGACTTCCTGAACTGAGAAGTCCAATCGGTTTGGAAAAGCCTCTGGCACGGGTACGTCCAAAGGTCCATCCTTCAGCAAAAGCGACGGATCGCTACGATCAGTGCGATACTCTCGACGTTGATCGCCGGGGGATATCGGACCAGTCGGGAGTTGAACACGCTCCTTGAACGGACTTGGCATTACACCAAGAACGTCCGACGCTATTAGAACGCCGGCAATCGCGAGCTGAAGGATCAGTACGTAGCGTAGCCCTGAACGAGGATCGAGACGGCTTAACAGGCTCATCACGTTTCATCTTTTTGTGGAGTGGCGCGGTTCAGGATAGCTGCGTCTGCGACGCCCATAGTCGCCTCTACGTCCTTCATGGCATTCATTGCGGCTCTAAGGTCAGAAAGCGTCAGAGTATCCTCAATGCTCATGCCGTCTTTACCACTGCGGATTGCGGCTTGTGTGATAGCCAGCACAAACACCAACACGGCGGGCAACAAGTCGATGGCTATAGCTCCGGCCCAGGAAGGGACGAAGTTGTGGGCGTACTTGATCACCGCATCGGCGCTGGAAATCGGGTTATATGCCGTCTCGATGGGCGGTTCCATGTCCAATACCTCGTCAGCAGCGTTCTTGAGTGTCTTGCTGCGTTGGTCCAAGGCGTTCAAAACAGAGTTGATTGTGGACGATTGGGCGTCTCGTACGTCGGAGCTGCGCCCATCAAGCTCTGGCAGTACGACCGAGGATGGCAAGTCCTCAGCAGCACGAGCAACAAGTGGTGCCACGCTGTACTGGTTGAGGCGCGAGATAACACCCGCCAGCTTCACGCTTTCCTCGGAGAACTGAACCGAGCGGCGATCTACTGGACCGGGCGCAACAGTAAGCTCGCGCATTTTTGCAAGGATTTCGTTGCCCTTCTGGAAGGCTTCCTCGATAGGTTCTTGCTGTGCCGCAATCTGTTCCTCTAGGTTTCGCAACTCCTCGGCCTTTTGTTTCAGGACACGAAAGACAGCACCTCGACCGGCGGTGCCTGAGAGGACTCCGGACTGCTCGAGTTCAGCGTTTTCTTCAAAACTCTGGCGAGCGCGCTCCACTTCGCGGCCCAACGCTTGGCCACTTAGGGCTATGTCATGGGCTTGCTCAAGAGCGGCTTGGTAGTCTCGGACAGTGTTTTCCAGGTGTTGTTCGACTGCTGCGGAGCCAGCGAGAGCCGCTGCATTTAGCCAGCTGGACATAGCAATTATTGCGACAGACCCTACAATTGTGGAGATCGTTAGACCAATGAATCCACTCGCCGTTCGCATTGAAGGCAGCAACCGAAGCATGTAGCTCCAAAAAACAAAGATCCCGACAGAAACGGCGATTGAGTATGCGACGGCGGCAAAGAAAGAGACTGCACCGTTATCTTCCAAAAGAGAGGAAACACCAAGATAAGTGTAAATCCCGGAAGCTATTGCGAGAACGCCTAAAGCCGCGGGTGTAAACGTGTCCAGCCAGGCTAAATGACTTTCGAGTTCCTTGGCCGTCCGCAGACCTTTTGCTTCTTCGGCCGTCAGTCGATCCCTATTCTCCGTCATGTCTAACTCGTGCTCCGAACTCATTATCGCAATGCAACAATAAATAATCATCTATTTGCAGGATTTACATCGAAGCGCACGTAACGTCACCGGGAAGGTTTTACTTGCGTGCAGCCGCCAAAAATTTTGGAAGTTTCGCCAAAACTAATGTGGGGATGACAACAATTCTTTCTCAAACCTGCGGCATAACCTGCGCAGTGTGGTCGACGTACCTATCGCCCGACAAATAATCGTCATTTCTTATCATATAGTACCTAAGAAAATACTCACAGCAGCCGCCTCTTCGCATGCCATCATTTTAGCTCGCCAATCAATAAATGAGAGGCGACGTAAGTACTGAACTTACTACAAGCCATGATATCGACAACTTGACATGTCGAGATGTCGATATTATTCGATTCGCTATGAAGGATGGAATCACACTTGAAGAGCTGAGCGAAAGAACCGGGGTGGAACCTCGAACATTGCGCTCATGGATTAGCGAAGGACTACTTTCCCCGCCAAGCAAATCGGGGAGAGGAGCAACCTACCCTAAAACAAATGTAGGGCGGGCCAAGGCGGTTCTGACGTTAAAAAATGCATACGGCATGACGCTGGCAGACATTGGACGCCGGTTCATGACTGCAACGGAAGAACAGATAGAAGAATGGGCTGAGGAGCTACTAACCACACCCAGATCGCGAGGTTCGGCGCGGGAATATCTCAGAAACATTGACACACAAAGAGAGGTGCCGCTCGCATACAAAATGGCTCCGATGCCGCGTGCCAGATCTGAAGGCCGACACAGCGAAGAAAGGCGCGAATTGCTCGGTGACAAGAAACCGCGTTTTGTTGAACGACGGGAAGCAAAGCGCCTTGAGAGAGAAGAGAGCCTTGCCAGTATCGAGCAGCTGATCGTCAGTTTGGAAGAGCTTTTTGAGGGCCCAGCACCTCGGCGTGCACGAGGCATGATCTGGAACCGGATCTCCATCACTCCAGACCTGGAGCTTTCCATCAGAGGCAAACTTGAACCACGGGAGCGCGCATTATTCGAACAACTCGCGGACCAGCTCCGCGCAATACTAATAGGAGGCAAGAAACGTGACTGATATTAACATTGAACTGAAGTGCCAATTTGACCGTGAGCTGTTTTGGGAGCGCGGCGACTCCGTTCGCTACTTGGTGGCCAAGGTAAGAGCCTCGGATTGCAACTCGTCTTCTAGACGCGACCGGGAACCATTGAACATTGCTTTGGCAATTGACGTCAGTGGCTCGATGTCAGGTGGAAAGCTTGAGGCAGCAAAGCAGGCAGCGTTGGGCCTCGTGCCGAAGCTATCAAGCCAAGATCGTTTGACGCTTGTTTCTTTTGGTTCGGACGTTGTTACTCACCTGGATGCTGTTTCGGTCGACGACAAAAACTTGCCAGAAATCCAGTTTGAGATTTCGCGCTTGCGGACGCGTGGATGTACAAACTTGAGCGGTGGGTGGTTCCAAGCTGTTGACCGTGCCGCCGCCGTTTACGAGGCGGACTCCAGACTGCCGCCACGGGTCATTATCCTAAGCGATGGGCACGCCAACGAAGGCGTTACGGATCCTCTTGAACTCCGCCGGCATGCGAGCGAATTGCGCAAAAGAGGCGTAACAACTTCAGCACTCGGTATTGGAAATGGATATGATGAACAACTGCTGCGGGGCATCTCTGAAGATGGAGGTGGAAGACTGCATGATGCCGAATTTGACACCGAAATTTCATCGGTTTTGCTCGGTGAGCTAGAAGACATCTTCTCTACCGTGGCCGACAACGTCGAAGTTTCAATTCAGTATCCAGCTGGGTTTCACGTAGAAATCCTCGGCAAATCCCCATCTCTTGGACACGCGGGACGCTTAAATGTCGATTTGGGGCCCATTCAAAACGAAGTGGAACGCGCGGTGGTAGCAAAGGTCACTTGTCCGACGTCCGCTCATAAACAGCGATTTGAATTCACAGCGAGCGTTTCTGCCAGCTCAGTGGAAGGCGGCGAGCCATTTCAACCGCAATACAGTACTGCCCTACTTACGGCTGCCGAAAGAGGAGAAAACGCAAGGTGTCCAAAATCATCGGAACTTGCGTCGATAGTAGCAACACATTGGCAGGCCCACGTATTGAACCGCGCGGGGCAAATGAACCGAGACCGAGCGTTTCGAGACGCGGCCAACTACGTTGAAAGAGAGTTACGGTATTTTGAGGCATATGTTCGCGAATTGCCGGGAAGCCGGGAACTGGTGCGTGGCCTAAAAGTACTCGCGCGGCACGTAGACCGTGATATTTCTCCGAGAATGCACAAAGAAATGACACTCACCTCGGAGCTTGCGTTTCATCGCCGCGCGGACCACCGTGGAACTGCAAAAAAATCCTGGGTGGATCGTATGGCAGGTGGAGATTGAAGGGTTGCCAAAAATTCAGGGATTCCGAGCCTTTTTGCACGCCGCCTACTGGCGTGCAAACTCGGCAGCATGGTAACCATCGCCTCTGAAAAACAGTGTCCAGATCGACCAGAGGCCAGTTATGCATCAAAAATCAGATTGGTCCGTTCAGGTGGGGCTGATCATGGCCTCGCTATAGATTGGCCGAAGCTCTCTGGCGGGAAACATCGATCAATGGAATTGCCTGATGCTCGAAAACAGCTCTGGCTCGCAAACGCGCGACAAAACGGACACCTGGGGCTTTGGAAGCAGTATGAGGAAGAGCAATCGGCTCAGAACATGAGCTATTGAAACTATCTGCCAGCAAAACTTTATGCAAAGCGGATCATCGGATGCAAGCTTGGTATCGATTCTCTGCTTAAGAATGCTGGCAGCACCGCGCAATCAATTCTTGCCCTATTTTGCGTCCTATTTTCTCTAACATAATGCGAATAAAGCGGTCTTACTGGTAAAACAGGGCAAAATAGTGCCATCTTGATACACCAAAACATGCCCTGCAATATGTGCCCAATAGTAAGCAAAGGACAATGTATGGCACTCGACCACAAGCTGCTAAAAGAAACACTAAAGAGCAGAAAACTCACGCAGTCTCTTATTGAAGACTGGACTGGAAAAAATATCCGAACTGTCAGGAGGTGGTTGTCTGGGCAGAACCAACCTGGAGAGGAAGACATCAGGACAATTGCGTCCAAACTAAATATCGAACCCGAAAAACTCGACCCTCGGCTGGAAGAGCAAAGTGCTGGTAAGATTCAAGTGAGCGCCAGGCTGTCTGTGGCTTCCCATAATGCTTATCAAATCTTGAAGAACCGTTACGGCGTAAGCCAGACGGAAGTAATCGAGTTGGCACCCATAATGTTCGCGGCAATCGCAAAGTTTTCTGACACGCTTGCAAGGCAAGAGGCCAGCGAACTCGAGAAGGCGAGCCAACGCTACCCGATTGATCCAAGTTCTGTACAACATGTCGCGGTTGAACTGGCGTTTGCGGAAAGCGGACTGATATTTGGAACGGATAGTGAAACCGGAGACTACTTAGACTGCATTGGAATTGGTAACCCGTTCGCGAATTGCATTGACTATTTAGCAGGTGGTTCTTCTAGAACTCGGTTTACTCCTCTGGGTGAATGTCCTGGAAGCAAGGACTTTGTTGTCGACGAAACTGCTCTCCTTGAATTGACCTGCGGAGACAAAGAGCTCGCGACTGCAATAGCAGACGGTAAGATTAGGCTCGACTTGATGCACAGAGATTTGTGGAACGAGAACCGCACCGATGAAAGGTTAAAGTGGCTGAAGGACAACTTGCCGCCCAAGGCCGACATGAAGAAATTCATTGAGCGTTTGAAAGACAGGGACCCAAAAGCAGCAGCAACATTCGAGGATTTGCTTTTTGAGGAAGGGGATGAAGGATGAACCACTCACGCTCAAATCCAATTGCCCTCACAAAACACGCAAAACAACGTGCTGCTCAACGCTGTATAACAAGCAAAGCGCTTTTGCTGCTGCTCAAATTCGGGGACGAATCTGACACACGTGACGGCTGTTATGGCTACAGGCTGAGCAGAAAAGTGGCGAGAGAATTGGTTGCGGAAATGGCAGACCAACCTGTCCTTGATGAAGCATGCAAGCTGCGAGTGATCGTGTCACCATCCGGGGGCGTAGTCACTTGCTATCATTGTTCTGAGCGCACGTTGCGCGCGCACAAGCGTCGTAGCAGGGTGGCCAAGCGCAAGCGCAACTTGCGCTAAGCCCAAAACCTACAACGAATTCACTGAAGTATTTCAAGGGCGGCGCTCTGCGTCGTCAGGGGACAAGTATGTTCCAGGAGGAAAAAATGTCATCAAGTAACAAAGCAATTCTCATCGGAAATCTGGGTGCAAAGCCAGAGGTCAAGATCTTCGACAATGGCGAATCCATTTGTCGGTTTTCGCTCGCCACGAATTCAAGCTGGAAAGACAAGAAAACCAGCGCGTGGCGAGAGGTGACGCAGTGGCATCAAATCGTTCTACGAGACGAATACTTGGTGGACCTAGCCAAACGGCGGCTAACCAAAGGTACGAAAGTGTATGTCGAGGGAGCGATTGAGACACGTACCTGGAAAAATGTTGAAGGTCAGACCGTGCACACCATCGAGATAGTTCTCCGAAAATTTCGAGGCGAGATGAAAGTGCTGAGCGGAGGCATTCATCAATCGGACCTAGTGAGCGGCTGGCCTAAGCCCGCTGACTCACCAATGCATAATCTGGATGACGACATCCCTTTCTAAGTTCTAACAGGTGCAGAACAATGGCTAAACTAACCCAAGCGGAAAAACAGGCGATTGCAGAATACGAAGCAAGCCATGAGGTGAAAAAACTACCAGACGGAGAAGCGGACTGCGCCAAAGCATTGAGAAAATGGAGAGTTTGGCCGCTTGGTGGAGGATGCGTACCATCTTACAGAGAGGAAATAAACGATAGTCACTAAACCTCACATCGCCAGCAATTCCCGATGAATTGCGACCATCGCCCATGTGTCACGCGTGCAATACGCAACAAGATCAGCATAGACCTTCTCGCGCGCTGAATCATCCGGTTCCGTCAGTGTTACGTCCTTCCAAAGGCGAGACGCGCTCGCCCCCTCTTTGATGTCCAGATCATCATATGAAAGTTCTGGCAAAAACGCTGGAAGAACGGCCTTGATAGAGGCGCTTCCCTTGAACGTGGGATCGTTGATCACTTCATCCGCAAACGGCTTCATCAGATCTACAACGCGGGCGTTTAAGTCTTCTAGAAACTCTGCATGCTCTGGATAAGTTTCCGCCATTTCCGTATTGCGCGATTTCTCGAACGGCGCATACCAAACCACAACGGAGCCAACGTCTCCCATGTCCTCACGAAGCCTTTTCAGCAAGGCTGGCATTGGGTTACTGGCGTCTCGGTGGAGATACTCCCTGTGCTCAATTTCTCCGCCAGGCTCATGCTGGATATGCAAGGAATACTGGAAAGCCACTTGCTGATAGGGACGCGTTCCGTCCCAGGGTGGCAGCAAACTCTGAGACGTCTCGTAGTCAAAGTAATAAACCGGATAGACAATCTCGCTCAGAAACCTGCTTAACTCCTGATGATCGATTGTGCGTTCACCGTTCGCCACTGCTCTCAAGTAGCGCTGTGTCGACTTGCCCAACACAGATGGATCACTGATCTCGTCAATCTTTGTGATCCCATTTGCGATGAGTTCCGAGGCTTTTTCCGCATTCATGAACGGAAGGCGGTGGATACTGTCATGCGCGAGAGGTGGGTCGAGTTTTTCGCGGATCTCCAGCCATTCACCATAGGATTTAAGGCGCGCACGTTCGGGGGACGGATCAGGCATCGTACCGCTGGCAACGAAGCTCAATGCCTGATCGATACGCGTGCGTGTTTTTTCGAGCTGCTCAGTCACCGCATCCGTGATGTCAGTGATGCTGACAAGCTCTTGCGGATTGATTTCGCCGTTTCTGACGTAATCACGGTTCACATGTGCCACTTCGCAGCGCGCAATGGGGAACCCCGCTGCCTCAAGCACGACACGCTGGAATGCGAGATCAAAAGTGTGTTCGGGCTTTGCAGATGTCCCGCTCTTGATCTCTGTCAGAACGTACCCATCGCCACTGCGGCTCACGATGTCGGAGATGCAAGTTATGGTTCCATCTTCATAGCGTCCCTGCGCCACTGCGTTTGCACCGTTTCTCCAAGCCTTCAAAGTACGCGCGGGCAGAGCCTGGTATTCAGAAAAATCTGAAAAACCGAGGCGAACGAGATCACCAAATAGCTCCTCAGCATATGGCTCAAACGCGTGCCCCTCGTCAAAACGCGCTTGCAATGAAGGGTCAATCGGCGGCAGCAGATGCCTGGCGTGTTTCTTGATCCAGAGCCAGGCGGGGTGCCTGAGAAACATCATGTAATCTGATTTGGATAGCATCGTATAATCTGCATTCCAGAATTGATGAAATCAGCAAACGATCATCAGAGTCATTATTAATTTATCGTCGATACTGCGAAGAAACACAGTTGCTAGGGTTAATGGCTTGTCTTTCAGGTGACAAGCAAAGGATTTTTCCCGAGTTTATTGGATCATGGACAGGCGGCATCGTGGTAGGGATGAAGGCTCACCACCGCCCACGTAGAATACAAAAGTCTCGACATGAAACCGGGAGACGAAATACCTTCCAATAACCCAAATCGTGTTTTCCGGGCTGCTATATTGGAGCCCTGCAGCACTCAATGCGATCTGGGCTGGTAGAGATCGAGCGGCAGGCACATTTTCCTGTTTGTCTTTGATGCGTCAAAAGCACACTCGAAAGGCGAAACGGCGCATCCGTTCTCCTAGTGGGTCGTGATTCCAGTAGCCGGCCTGGGAAAACTGCTTTGTAGAGCCGCTTCCAGTATTGTGTGCACCTTTCTACTATCAACGGAGTGCGCAGCCATTTCTTTGGTCAATCCTTGCATGGGGAGAAACGCGGCCTCGCTTAACCACGTAAGCGGAAGCTATGATCCGGGATTCCTAGACGTGCTCGAAAAGCGTGTAAATCGCATAGGAAGGCCAACTATCCAGTACAAGTAGTTTCCGACCAAACCACTAACTCATGTACCAAGAACTCAGCTTGAGCCTGGGTAAAACAAGCGCCTTTGTCTCGCTCCTGTCTCGCCCGCAAGGCCTAAGAGTCAACCGCCACAATCTAAGTTGTTGATTTAGTGGCGGACCGAGGAGGATTCGAACCCCCGACCCCTTGATTCGTAGTCAAGTACTCTATCCAGCTGAGCTATCGGTCCGCGTTGGTGAGGCGGTGTTTAGACCCGGCGTTAGATACGTGCAAGCCGATTCTGCAAAAAAAAATCAAAAAGTCACGTCGCCCCGCGGGAGACGGATTTCAAAGGTCGTTCCCATCGGTCCGGTTTTGGATAACAGCAGATCTCCACCGTGTCCGCGCACCAGCTCCTGCGAAATCGCCAGACCAAGCCCCGACCCTCCTTTGCGCACGCCCCCCTGAAATGGTGTAAACAGGTTTTCACGGGCCTTGGGCGGAAGACCGGGACCGGTATCTTTGACCTCGACGCACCAGCTGTTCTCGTACTCACAGCCCGAAATCGTGATTTTCCCGGGCTTGCCCGACGCCACAAGTGCCTGACGGGCGTTGCGGACTAGGTTCATTATGACTCGGAAAATCTGTTCTGGGTCTGCTCGCGCAACCAAATCTTCGGGCAAGTCGTTTCGGATCTCAACGCAGGCGTCCGCCACAGCCAGCTGTTCGCTGGCTACGACGTCATCGGCGATAGTATGCAAGGGGACCATCGTCAAAGTCGGCGCAGGTTCCTCAGCCCGACCAAACGCGAGCGTCCCTTCACAGAGAGAGACAGCACGGGTAATCGAATTCACCAGTTTAGGAGCCATACGGCGCACAAGTGGGTCATCACTGGATTCGATCCTGTCCGTGAACAACTGAGCCGACGTCAGGATATTCCGCAGGTCGTGGCTGACTTTGGCCACCGCACCACCAAGTTGAGCAAGGCGCTCGCGTTGCTTCAGAGCCTGGGTCAGTTCGGTCTGCAACTGTTGCAGCGCCTCTTCCGCCTCGCGCAGCTCGGTTACCTTGGAGTTGGGGGAAATGATCCCCCGCGCGTCTTCGGGCGCACCTGCGTAGCGCTGCATGTATCCGACGACACCCTTAATCGGACGAACCAGAACCACCCGCACGGCAAGGAACAAGAAAAACGCAGTAATAATTGAGATTACAAAGGACAGGCCAAGTATCCGCAGGCCGTAATCTGTCATCGCCATGTGTAACGGCTTGCTGTCAGTGGTCACCTCAATCAACAACCCCGCCCCTTTGACAGGCTCTCCGATCACTCGGATGATCTCGTTTTCCGGCGTGAACAGGCGCGCCACGGCGTCGCGGATCAAAACCCAGGGGGTCGCGTCACGCAGATCAAATGTCTTGATGATCTGTTGGGGGATTGGCGAGGACAGCATCAGTTGCCGCACCTCATCGCGCCGCAGTACGACGTTATAGACGCCCGCATTGGCCAGCAGTTCGGCCTCAAGATCATCGGCTAGCATGTCATCTGCCAGCAGCGCCAGCGACGCAATTTGGGCGCGTTCAAGCCGGTTGAGCAGAAAGTCCTCGCGGAACCGCGCAATCGAGGGGACAAAGATCAGGATCTCGGCCAACATGACGAAGACCGTGGTCAGGATCAGAAATCGGCCCGACAGCGAGTTCACTTTGCACTCTCCTCCCGGTCAGGGCATCCAGCGCTGGACGAACCTGACCACTCGTTTAACTGTCTGATTCTCAAACAGCCTTGGCGAGAAATAGGCACCTGCCACGCGTTTGTTAAGCTCTCCGATCGTCGGATAGGGCGAAACCATCGCGGCTATCTGTCCCATCTTTAGGTTATTGGCCAATGCCAGAGACCACAAGTTGATCAACTCACCCGCCTGATGGCCCACGATTGTCGCACCCACCGGGCGCCCTTTTACGACCATGACCTTAATGAAGCCTTTCGTCTTGCGCTCAGATATGGCGCGGTCGTTGTGGTGATAATCAAAGCGCGCGAATTCCACCTTGTCACCGTGCTGCGCGAGTGCCTGCGCCTCGGTCAGACCAACCTGCGCCAATTCGGGATCGGTATAGGTGGCCCATGGTATATGCGCGGTTTTCGCCTTGGAGGGCAGACTAAACAGCGCAGACCGGATGATGATGCCCGCGTGATAGCCCGCGACATGAGTGAATTGCAGCCCACCCGCGACATCGCCGATGGCATAGACTTTCTTATTTGTGGTGCGCAGCGAGTCATCCACCTTGATACCGGTGCGCATAGGTTCGATCCCCGCCGCCTCAAGGTTCAACCGGTCAGTATTGGCTTTGCGCCCCGCGGCCAACAACAGGTGCGAGCCCGAGTAGATCTGGCCGGTCTCGGTCACAACCTCGACCTTGCCGTCCGCGCCGCGAATCTGTGCGACCATAGCTTGCTCGTGAATCTCGACACCTTCGGCGCGCAACGAGTCCAGCACGATCTCTGCCGCCTCGGGGTCGTCCTTGCCCAGCGCCTGCATCCCCTCGATCACGGTGACTTTGCAGCCCAGACGGATATGGGCCTGCGCCATCTCCATTCCGATCGGGCCGCCGCCGATGATCAGCAGATGCTCGGGTTTGTCGCGCAGATCGAAGATCGTCTCGTTGGTACAATACGGCACCTGATCCAGACCGGGGATCGGCGGCACCAACGGCGACGAGCCGGTCGCAATCACCACCCGGCGCGCGGTGATCAGATGATCGCCCGCCTGCACCTGCGTGGGCGACACGAAGTGACCATATTCGCGGATCACTTTGACGCCGAAACCTTCGAACCGTTCCTGACTGTCCATCGGCTCAATCTGCGCGATCACATCATGCACGTGATCCTTGGCGGCGGCATAGTCCACCTGCGGCACCACATCGGCCACGCCCAGCGCGGATGAATGCGCCTGCCCATAAGCCGCCTTACCGCTGGCGATCAGCGCCTTCGAAGGCACGCAACCAAAGTTCAGGCAGTCTCCACCCATCTTGTGACCCTCCAGCAGGATCACATCCGCGCCCATCTGGCTGGCCCCGGCCGCAACCGACAGGCCACCCGACCCGGCGCCGATCACCAGGATATCCGTCTTCAATTCTTGCATAAGATCAGGCGTCCTTTTTGCCGCGCACAGCTTTGATAACGATGGGCAATGCCGCCAATACACACAAGCCAATGATAGGCCCAATCACGAACGGCTCCCACAACAAGGACACATCCGGTGTTTCGCCCCGATCGAACACACCACCCAGGCCAACGCCGATCCAAGTATAGACGATACCGCCCGGAATAATGCCCAGCGCGGTGGTAAACAGGAAGTTACGGAACTTCACCCCCACCAGTGCCGGCACCAGATTTGCAACAAAGAAAGGCACCACCGGTACAAGGCGCAACAGGAACAGGACCGAGATTTCGTTCTCGCGAAGCCCGTCCTTCAGCTTTTTGACCGTTCCTTCCGAGGATTCCAGTTTCGCTGTCAGAGACTCTCCTAACCCCCAGCGCGCCGCCAGAAAGATCGCCGATGCGCCGATGGTGGCCGCGAAAACGTTGAACACGGTACCCGCAAACAGGCCAAACAGGAACCCGCCTGTCATCGAAGCCACGGCGGCACCGGGCAATGAGAATGCGACGATCACGATATAGATCGCCACGAATGCACCTGCCATGGCCCAATAATTCGCATCCCGCCACGCCAGCAGGGACTCGCGATTGTCGCGCAGGGTCTCAAAGGTCAGGTAGTCGCCCAAAGTGAAGAACCCCGCCACGGCTACGGCAAGAATCACCAACAATGGAATATGGCGCGCAAGCCCGCTACGGGGGGCCTGAGTTGTATCGCTCATGTCTGTGTCCGGTTTTGTGCGTTTCATCTACGCTCAACATGCGACGTCGCGCAGCGCTGCAACAGGGGCCTCACGCCGCCTTGATGTTTACGGTAGGGAATGTGAGGGTTTCAGGCGGCAAAACCGTCAAATTGAAACTTTTCAACTGTGGCGGTTACAGAATTGTTGCAAAAGGCGGCAAAACCCCCACCTAGGGGTTTGACTTACCCCCCGCCACCCAGTAGAGGACGGGCTTCGAACACTAGGGCAAGGCGAATCTGCGCCGCACCCGACCGCTATAGATTGGAGACGGAGCGATGAAACGCACCTATCAGCCTTCGAACCTGGTTCGCAAACGCCGCCACGGTTTCCGCGCGCGCATGGCCACCAAGGCCGGCCGCAAAATCCTGAACGCACGTCGCGCACGCGGCCGCAAGTCGTTGAGCGCGTAAGCCGCTCGACCCTTCAGGTTATGAACATGACGCCGCCGGAGGCCCCTGAGGATGGTTCACACCAACCCAGCAAGCCTCCGGCGGCGTCCGTTTGTGTGTCTGAACCTTTGATCATCCTCAAAAAGCGATCCGATTTCCTGAAGGCCGCCCGCGCGCGGCGGCAGGGGACGTCGTCGATGATGGTGCAGGCCCGTAAACGCGCCCCGGACGAAGCATCGGGGATTCGCGTAGGCTTTACCTGTTCTAAGAAAGTCGGAAATGCCGTCGCCCGCAATCGCGCCAAACGCCGTCTACGCGAGGCTGCGCGCGCCGTTCTGCCGGTTCAGGGTCACGACGGCTGGGATTACGTCCTGATTGGCCGGGCCGAGGTCACGGCGGATCGCGCCTTTGAGGCGCTGCTGGGCGATCTGCGCTATGCGCTGCGCAAAATCCATAGTGAACGGAAATGACCCTGCTGGCGCGTGTCTTTGCCCTGCCCGTCAAGGCATACCGTCTGATCTTCAGCCCTTGGGTCGGGCATAATTGCCGCTATCAACCCACCTGTTCTGCCTATGCGTTGGAGGCGTTGGAAAAGCACGGCGCCATCAAGGGCGCATGGCTGACCGCGCGCCGCATTGGCCGATGCCATCCGTGGGGTGGCACGGGCTATGACCCGGTGCCCGACGATACCGACGAGGGTTGACCGCGCGCGACCCCGGCCTGACACTCGGCCCATGACCACACGCGCCCGCGACACCCTGCCGACACATGACGTTCTGAACCAACCGCCCGAGCGCGGCGATATCGACCTCTGGACTTCGGACCCGGTACTGCAAGGGTGCGTGAACCGCGCGAAGGGGCGCGTTGACCCGCTGGCGGCCTATGGGCGTGCTCTGGGAACAGCCCAAACCCAAGAGGCCGCGCGCGATGCGAACCGGAATGCCCCGGAACTACGCCTGTTCGATACCGGAGGGCGGCGGTTGGACGAAGTGCGGTTTCACCCCGCCTATCACCAGTTGATACTGCTGAGCCAAAGCGCCGGATACGCCGCGCTGCCGTGGGATAGTCAGCCCGGCGGTCATGCAACCCATGCTGCAATGGTCTATATGGCCAGCCAGATCGAGCCCGGCCACTGCTGCCCTCTGACAATGACCTATGCGGCGGTGCCTGTGTTAAAAGCCGACGCCAATATTGCCCAGCGCTGGGTGCCCAAACTGACCGCGCATACTTACGATCCTGCAATCCAGCCCATAGCGCAGAAACACGGCGCCACGCTGGGCATGGCGATGACCGAAAAACAGGGAGGCTCAGACATCCGCGCCAATACCACCACGGCCGTACGGGACGGTGATCAGTGGCGCTTGCGCGGGCATAAATGGTTCTGCTCGGCCCCGATGTCGGATGGGTTCCTGACGCTGGCGCAGGCCCCGGGCGGGCTGACTTGTTTCCTTGTGCCACGCTGGCTGGAGGGCGAGCGCAACGCCATCCATCTGATGCGCCTGAAAGACAAGCTGGGCAATCGCGCCAACGCCTCGGCCGAGATCGAATATCACGACGCTCTGGCCTATCAGCTGGGAGACGAGGGCGCGGGCATTCGCACGATCCTCGAGATGGTGCATCACACACGGCTTGATACCGCGATGGCCCCCGCCGGGCTGATGCGCGCGGCCCTGTCCTCGGCGCATCACTGGGTCTGTCACCGCAGTGCCTTTCAACGCCGCCTGATCGACCAACCCCTGATGTGCGCCGTTCTGAGTGATCTGATTCTGGATTGGGAGGGCGCGCTGACCCTCGGGATGCGCGTCGCACAGGCCTTTGACGGGCAAACCCCCGAGAACCGCGCCTTTGCCCGCATCAGCGTGGCGCTGGCCAAGTTCCTCAACAACAAACGCTGTCCCGTGGTCGTAGTCGAAGCGATGGAGGTTCTGGGCGGCATGGGGTACGTCGAAGATACGCCCCTTCCCCTTCTCTACCGCGAGGCACCCCTGAATGGCATTTGGGAGGGGTCGGGCAATGTGATCTGCCTTGATATCCTGCGAACGCTGGCGCGCGAGCCTTTGGCCTCCGAGGTTTTGCAGGCCGAACTGGAGATCGCGCGCGGCACAGACCGCGCTTATGACGCGGCACTGCAAGCCTATCGCGCCCAATGGCCCGGCCTGCCCTCTGAACCCGAGGCGCGCTGGTTTGCTGAACGCACCGCTCTGTTGCTGACGGCTTCGCTCCTGTTGCGCAACGCCCCATCCGCCGTGGCCGACGGGTTCATCGCGACGCGCCTGACAGGCGACAACGGGCGGGTGCCCGGATCGGTCCGGGGGCTAGACACAGATGCCTTGCTCGCACGGCTGGGCTAAGCGTCACCCTTGCCCGGTTGCGCCAACTATTGTAGGGGCTGCGCATGTTTGACGAAGCTGACGATATCCACCCGCTCTTTGCCGGCGCGCCCTCGACCACCGAGTTCAAGAAGCTGCGCAAGCGCATCGTGCGCCAGACCCGCGAAGCCATCGAACACTACGGGATGGTGGACCCGTCGGCCCATGACAAAGACGGCAAGCCTCCACGCTGGTTGGTCTGTCTGTCGGGCGGCAAGGACAGCTACACCCTGCTGGCAGTGCTGTATGAGCTGAAATGGCGGGGCCTTCTGCCCGTCGATCTGCTGGCCTGCAATCTGGATCAAGGCCAACCCGGCTTTCCCGCCACCGTCCTGCCCGAGTTTCTGGACCGGATGGGCGTACCCCACCGGATCGAATATCAAGACACCTATTCTGTCGTGATGGACAAGGTACCACAGGGCCGCACCTATTGTGCACTTTGCTCGCGTCTGCGCCGTGGCAATCTCTATCGTATTGCGCGTGAGGAAGGCTGTTCCGCCGTCGTTTTGGGGCACCACCGCGACGACATCCTCGAGACGTTCTTCATGAACCTGTTCCACGGCGGACGTCTGGCCACGATGCCGCCGAAACTGGTGAATGAAGAAGGTGACCTGTTCGTCTTCCGCCCTCTGGCACATGTGGCCGAAGCCGATTGCGAGAAATTCGCCAACGCAATGAGCTACCCAATCATCCCCTGCGATCTGTGCGGCAGTCAGGACGGGTTGCAGCGTCAGCAGGTGAAACAGATTATCGACCAGTGGGAAAAGAACAGCCCCGGTCGGCGACAAGTGATGTTCCGCGCTCTGACAAACGCGCGGCCGTCTCATCTTTTGGACCCAAAATTGTTTGATTTCGCAGGGCTTTCTTTAGAACCCGGCGAAAAAGGCAAAATTGCTGACGAAATTCCACATCTGCGTTAACGTCTGAATCAGATTGCTTTTCTAGGGTTGACCACAGCGTGCGACGCCCAAGAAAAAGGCCCGTAATCTGATGTGGAAAAATATCTCTGTCAGCAGAGTTCTGAATGTCCTGACAACCGTACTCAGCGGCCCTCAGGCCTTGGCTTTCATCCCTGCGATCAGCCTCGCTGCCTTCTGGATCGGCGGGGAACGCGCCCTGGTCATCGTGGCCCTGTCCCTACCGGTTCTAGTAGCAATCATCCTGACGGCTGCAGATACTGCTAAGTCACACGCAGACCGAAGCGAAGCCAACGGCCTTAAATCTATTGGCAGTTTCGCCTCGGAAATCGAGGGGTTCTATCAAACGGCGCGCAATGTCCGCGAAGAATCCGCCTGCCTGATCGTCGCTTTGGACAACTTCGACGAGTTTATTGATCTGCACGGGAATGCGGCGGCCAACCATATGGCAGAACAATTCTGTGCCCGCGTTTTATCTGCCATCCGTGCGCAGGATGTTGCCACGCAGCTGGACCCGCACAAGATTGCCATCGGGTTGCGGCCGTCAAAGCACCTTGACCTTGAGGCTTGCATTCAGATGTCCGGTCGTATCCAATCTGCCATTGAAGAGCCCTTGACCCTCAATGGTTCTGGAATCTACGTCTCATGCTCGATCGGGTTCAGCTTGCTAACCTATTTACGCGACGACGGATTCGAAACTTGGATCGACGCAGCCTCATCCGCGCTGGAAGAGGCGCAAAGAAATGGGCCCTCGACCATACGCGCTTATTCCAACGAAACGCGTCGTCGATCGCGCATTCGTGCAAATTTACGTAAAGAGTTCGACGCGGCTCTGGACAGCGGAGAAATCCGTCCATGGTTCCAACCGCAAGTCTCGACCGATACGGGACGCGTGACCGGATTCGAGGCGCTGGCCCGGTGGGAGCATCCGCAAAAGGGCGTGCTGGGTCCGAATATCTTCTTACCCTTCGCTGAGCAGGCCGAGCTGATGGAACGGTTTGGTCAGGCCATGCGCCACCACGCGTTCACAGCGATGCAAAAATGGGATCGCGCCGGGGTTATAGTGCCGCGGATCGGGATCAACTTTTCATCGGACGAGTTACGGGATCCTACACTCATTGATCGGCTAAAATGGGAGTTGGATCAGAATGATCTGACCCCGGACAGATTGGCCGTCGAAGTGCTTGAGACAGTGTTTTCTCGCAGACCGGATGACGTGATCACCCGCAACGTGACAAGTATGTCAAAGCTGGGCTGTTGCATTGACCTTGACGATTTCGGTACAGGTCATGCCTCGATCGCGTCGATCAAACGTTTTGACGTCTCGCGCATCAAGATTGATCGTTCTTTCGTGACAAAGGCGGACAAGGACGCCAGCCAGCAGCAAATGGTCAGTGCCATTCTCACAATGGCGGAACGGCTGAATTTGGAAACTCTGGCTGAAGGTGTGGAAACTCCGGGAGAGCATGCATTGATGGCCCAGTTGGGATGCGATCACGTTCAGGGTTTTGGGATCGGAAAACCCATGCCATTCGAAAAAACGCTGGACTGGATCGCAGCGCATCAGAACAAGGTGAATGGAGTTCCCAAGATAGGGCGGCAAACTGGCTCTTGATCGGCCAATTCCGCATGAAAAACCCAATCCGCGACGGTTTGACGGGCGAATCCGCTTGACCTTTGGGGCTGCACTCTGTTGAACCCACCGGGTGTGTTTCACTGCTTAAGGTGGCTGTCCCAGATGGACGATCAGAATAAGAATCTCATCCTCGCAACCGCGCTCAGCTTTCTCGTGATCCTTGTTTGGTTCGTGCTGTTCCCACCGCCGGAACAAACCGCGCTGCCCGATCAGGCTGAAATCAGCGCCACCGACGCGACCGAGGTTCAGACGCCCAGCGCCACAAACGCCGGCACGACCGGTGAGGCGACAGCTGCTGCAGAAGAAACGCTGCCCGATGCCGAAGCACCACGCATTGTGATCGACACACCTCGTCTGGAGGGCAGCCTCTCCCTGTCAGGTGGCCGCATCGATGAGCTATTCCTGAAGGATTACAAAGTCTCGATCGAAGAAGGCGCGCCGATTGTGGAACTGCTGTCCCCGGTCGGATCGGAATCGGCCTATTATGCGCTGTACGGCTGGGCACCTGGCGCAGGTGTTGCAGGCACCGATGTCCCGGGCCCGAACACGTTGTGGACTTTGGAAAGCGGTGAGACGTTGGGCGTCGACACGCCGGTCACGCTGAAATGGGACAATGGCAACGGCCTGACCTTCCGCCGCACAATCTCGGTGGACGAAAACTATATGTTCGACGTCACCCAATCGGTGGAAAACAACACGCAGGCCGAGGTGGGCATGGCCCCCTATGGCATTCTGGCCCGCCACGGCATCGGTGAAGACGGTGACCTGCCCGACCTGAAGAATTTCTTCATCCTCCACGAAGGGGTCATGGTTATGGCCGACGGCGTGCTGGACGAGATCGACTATGGCGACGTCCGCGACTTTGACATCGACCCGAACGAACGCGCTCAGGCCGAGGTGTTTCAGGTCAAGGAAGGCGGCTGGGTCGGCTTCACTGATCACTACTGGATGACCACTCTGATCCCCGAAGAAGGTGCGACCTTCAAGGCTGCTGCGAAATACGACGCCCGCCGCAAGATTTATCAGACCGAGACAGTCCTGCCCACACTGACCGTCGCCCCCGGCGCGACAGAAGAAGTGACCACCCAACTGTTCGCAGGCGCGAAGGAATGGGAAACCATCCGTGAGTATCAAGCCGAAGGCGTACAGAAGTTTATCGATAGCATCGACTGGGGCTGGTTCTATTTCCTGACCAAGCCGATCTTCTGGCTGCTGCACAACATCAACGTTCTGATCGGCAACATGGGCTGGTCTATTATCGGCCTGACCCTGATCATCAAGGCGATCCTCTTCCCGCTGGCATTCAAATCCTACGTCTCGATGGCGAAGATGAAAGAACTGCAGCCGCAGATGGAAGCCCTGAAAGAGGCCGCTGGTGACGACCGCCAGAAGATGCAGCAAGGCATGATGGAGCTGTACAAGAAGGAAAAGGTGAACCCCGCCGCAGGTTGTTTGCCGATCCTGATGCAGATTCCGATCTTCTTCTCGCTGTATAAGGTGATCTTTGTCACGATCGAACTGCGTCAGGCCCCGTGGTTTGGACCATTCCAGGACCTCAGCGCGCCCGACCCAACCTCGATACTGAACTTCTTTGGCTGGCTACCGTGGGCCGGTCCGCAGCCCGATACACTGATGGCGCTGATCTTCATCGGTATTCTGCCGCTGTTGCTGGGTGTTTCAATGTGGCTGCAGCAAAAGCTGAACCCGGCACCAACTGACGCGACCCAGGCGATGATCTTTGCGTGGATGCCGTGGGTCTTTATGTTCATGCTTGGCAGCTTTGCCAGTGGCCTGGTGGTCTACTGGATTGCGAACAACACGATTACATTTACCCAGCAATACCTGATCATGCGCAGCCAGGGCTACAAGCCGGACGTGTTCGGAAACATAAAGTCAAGCTTCAAACGAACACCGAAGACGGATGACAAATGACAGGTGAAGTAACCAACCTCTGGCGACATCCGATCAAAAGCCATGGCCGCGAGGCCGTGCAGACCGTCACTTTGAACCCCGGGCAAACCATGCCCGGGGATCGTGTTTGGGCCGTCGCGCACGAAGCGTCGAAAACGGATGGAACCGAATGGGCACCTTGTGTCAATTTCAGCCGCGGTGCCAAAGCACCGTCGCTGATGGCAATCTCGGCCCGTACCAAAGGTGATACGGTCACACTGACCCATCCCGAACGACCCGAGCTGCACTTTCAGCCCGCCACGCAACAAGATGCCTTTCTGGATTGGGTCAAGCCGCTGATGCCTGCGGATCGTGCGGCCTCGGCCCGCATCGTCCGAGTGCCTGGACGAGGGATGACGGACAGCGATTTCCCTTCGATTAGCCTGTGCAACATGGCCACGCATCGCGCGGTCGAGCAGAAGTTGGGGCAAGAACTTTCTCCAGTACGCTGGCGCGGCAATATTTGGTTCGACGGGCTGCCCCTGTGGGAAGAATTCGAATGGCTGGGCCGCGAAGTACAGATCGGGCAGGCTGTGTTGCATGTCCGCGAGCGTATCACCCGATGCCTTGCGACGACTGCCAACCCCGATACAGGTGCGCGTGATGCCGATACTTTGGCGGCGCTCAATACCTGGGATCATCAGGATTTCGGTGTTTACGCCGAGGTGATAAGGGGTGGCGAGGTCAAAACCGGTGACAAGGTTCAACTGCTATGACCACCCTGCCCTTTCCCTTAGCCGAAACACCGGATGAGTTCGCGCAAGAGCGTGGCCGCAAACTGTTTGCCGGCGAATCCGAGTTTGTCAAAGGCGTGGTCGCCATGAACGGCTTACCCGCGCCAGACCGGCTAGAGGTGTGTTTTGCCGGGCGTTCGAATGTGGGCAAGTCCAGCCTGATCAACGCGCTGACCGGCACCAAGGGATTGGCGCGTGCCTCGAACACGCCGGGCCGCACGCAAGAGATCAACTTTTTCACCCAAGGCCCCGAGTTGTATCTGGTCGACCTGCCCGGCTATGGCTATGCCAATGCGCCGGTCAAGGTTGTCGAAAAATGGCAGCGGCTGCTGAAACAATACCTGAGCGGACGTCAAACACTGCGCAGGGCCTTTGTTCTGATCGACTCGCGCCACGGGGTGAAGCCTGTCGATGCCGAGATCATGAAGCTCCTGGACACCAGCGCCGTGACCTTTCAATGCGTGATGACCAAGGCCGACAAGGTCAAAGCCAACGAGCGCGAAAAGGTTCTGGATCAGGTACGCGGAGCGCTGTCGAAACACCCTGCCGCCTTCCCTGAAATCGTGCTGACCTCGTCCGAAAAGGGCGACGGGATTCCCACGCTGCGCTCTATCATTGCGCATCTGGAATAGCTTGCCCCTTGGCAGCACCGGGCAAAGGCCCTAACACGGAATGCCAGAGGGACAGCAGCCATGAAGACAAGAGATATGAACCGGGACTGGATCGCCACCGCAGCCACCTTGAATAGCGCTTTGCCGTATCTGCAGCGTTATGACGATGCCATTGTCGTCATCAAGCTGGGCGGACACGCAATGGGCAGTGACGAGGCGATGGAAAGCTTTGCCCGCGACGTCGTGCTGATGCGTCAGGTCGGTGTGAACCCGGTGGTCGTCCACGGTGGCGGCCCGATGATCAACGCGATGCTGGGCAAGCTGGACATCCAGTCCGAATTTGTAGGCGGCAAGCGTGTCACCGACAAAGCCACCGTCGAAGTGGTCGAGATGGTCCTGTCTGGCCTTGTGAACAAGCGCATCGTCCAAGCAATCAACGATCAGGGCGGAACAGCCGTGGGCCTGTCTGGTAAGGACGCCAATCTGATGGTCTGCGATCAGGCCGATCCGGCTCTTGGCTTTGTAGGCTCTCCGGCGGACATGAACCCGAAAATCCTGCACGACTTGTTTTCGCATGATGTGATCCCAGTGATCGCGCCACTGGGTGCAGGCCGGAACGGAGAGACGCTGAACGTCAATGGCGATACCGCCGCAGGCGCGATTGCCTCGGCGCTGAAAGCTGATCGCCTGTTGCTGCTGACCGATGTTTCGGGCGTCAAGAACGCTGCGGGCGAAGTCGTAACCGAACTGAAGGCCGGTCAGATCCGCGAGATGACCATGGAAGGTACGATCGCAGGCGGTATGATCCCCAAGACTGAAACGGCGCTGGATGCTTTGCACAGCGGCGTACGGGCGGTGGTCATTCTGGACGGTCGCGCGCCCAACGCGGTGCTTTTGGAACTGTTTACCGAACACGGCGCAGGGTCACTGATCCGCCCCGACTGAGCCCCCCACAGCGGAGAAGAGATGACGCGACAAGCCCCCGCATCAGCCTATAAAGCGGCTATCAGCTATGGCTGGGTGGGACGTGTCGCGCATCAGGCCGGTTTAATCACCATGGGCGCGACCCATCCCCGTATCAGCGGAGCCAAGGGACTGGACGGTGGCACTCTGGTTCTGTTGGGCGCGGGGCCAGGCTTTTGGCCGGTCCTGAAAGCGGCCCCGGAATGGAACGGCCCCGATCCTGTCGACCGCTGGTCAACCCGCGTGATTGGACAAATGGCGCTTGATCTGGGGGCTGATGCGCATTTCCCTTTCGGCGGCCCACCTTATGCACCTTTCATCGACTGGGCGCTGAAATCCGGGCGAACCTTCAGCAGCCCGGTGGGCGCGCTGGTGCATGACACCGTGGGTATGATGATCTCATATCGGGGTGCGCTGCATTTCGCACAGGAGTTCGAGATACCCGAGGCGGTAGCACCCTCGCCGTGCACCACCTGTGCCGCGCCCTGCACCTCGACCTGCCCCGTGGGCGCGTTGAACGATCAGGAATTCTATGACGTGGGCGCATGCCATGCGCACCTCTCCACAGACGAGGGCCAAACCTGCATGACGGGAGGCTGCCTTGCACGTCTGTCCTGCCCTGTCAGCGCCGGCGCCAATCGCGACCCCGAGCAGTCCGCCCATCATATGAAAGCGTTCCACCCATCATGAGCCTGACTCTGATCCTTACCCGCCACGCAAAATCCAGTTGGGGCGATACAACGCTCGAGGATCATGACCGCCCCCTGAACAAACGCGGCCGGAAATCTGCACGCGCCATTGGCAGGTGGTTGAATGAACACGGATGGACGCCGGACGAAGTAATCAGCTCTACGGCAATCCGGACGCGTGAAACATGGGATCGCATGGGGCTGCAAGCCGACAGGATTTGCTTTCACCGCGCACTATATCTAGCCGAACCCGAAGACATGCTGATTGAACTGTCGGGCGCGACGCAGCCAACGGTCATGATGCTAGGCCACAACTCGGGCATATGCGAGTTCGCCCGCCGGATCGTTCGTCGTCCCCCAGATCACCCACGTTTCTTGGATTATCCGACATGTGCGACTACCGTGATCCAGTTTAGCATCAAGGATTGGGCAGATATCGACTGGCGAAGTGGGGATGTTATGGGCTTCATCACACCGCGCGAGCTGCTGGAATAGAAAAAGGCGAGGCCAAAGCCCCGCCCTCTCCCAGATTTCAACTGGATCAGTGACCCAAAATCTGACTGAGGAACAGCTTGGTCCGTTCGCTCTGCGGGTTGTTGAAGAACTCTTCGGGTTCGTTCTGTTCCACGATCTGACCGGCATCCATAAAGATCACGCGGTTGGCGACCTGACGGGCAAAGCCCATCTCGTGGGTCACACACAGCATGGTCATGCCTTCCTCGGCCAGTTCGATCATGGTGTCGAGCACCTCTTTGATCATCTCGGGGTCCAGCGCCGATGTCGGTTCATCAAACAACATGATCCGCGGCATCATGCACAAGGACCGCGCAATCGCCACACGCTGCTGCTGACCACCGGACAGCTGACCCGGGTATTTCAGCGCCTGATCGGGGATTTTCACCTTTTCCAGGAAATGCATCGCGCGCTCTTCGGCCTCTTTCTTGGGCGTCTTGCGCACCCAGATCGGGGCCAGCGTGCAGTTTTCCAGAATGGTCAGGTGCGGGAACAGGTTGAAGTGCTGGAACACCATCCCAACCTCGGACCGGATCTTGTCGATGTTTTTCAGGTCATTCGACAGCTCGGTCCCGTCCACGACGATCGTGCCCTGCTGGTGTTCCTCCAGCGCGTTCAGGCAGCGGATCAGGGTGGATTTTCCGGAACCGGAAGGCCCCGCGATCACGATCCGCTCGCCCTGATTGACGGTCAGATTGATGTCGCGCAGCACGTGGAAAGACCCGTACCACTTGTTCATGCCGTTGATTTCGATGGCGACCTCGTCGCTCACCTGCATCTTCGAGCGGTCGATTTCGCGTTCAATTGCAAGTTCAGACATGTGTTGAACTCCTTAACGATGGTCCGTGGCAAGGCGACGCTCGAGCCACTGGGAATATTGAGAAATGCCGTAGCAGACGACAAAGAACAGAAGCGCGGCAAAGCCCAGAAGCTCCCAATAGACGCCGTTCCATTCGGTTGACGCCAGGATGGGCCCCCGGATCATGCCCACCAGATCGAACATCGAAATGACCGAAACCAGTGTGGTATCTTTAAACAGGCCTACGGCCACGTTCACGATACCAGGGATCGAGATCTTCAGAGCCTGCGGCAGGATGATCAGGCGCATCGCCTGCGGGTAATCCAAACCAAGGCTATCTGCTGCCTCGTACTGCCCACGTGGAAGCGCTGCCAGACCGCCCCGGATCACCTCGGCGATATAAGCGGCCGAGAACATGGTGATCATGATCACCACGCGCAGGAACAGGTCGACCGTACTGTCAGGCGGGAAGAAGTAGGCCAGCATCACCGAAGCCACGAACAGCAGCGTGATCAAAGGCACGCCACGGATGAATTCGATGAAGATGACACAGACCCATTTGATCAGCGGCATTGACGACTGACGACCCAGCGCCAGAGCGATCCCAAGCGGCACTGAAAGCGATACGCAGGTCAAACCCAGCATCATGTTCAGCATAAAGCCACCCAGATCACGGCTTGGAACGGCGGTGAGCATAGCACCTTCGTTGGCACCTTCCGGGATCAGAGCCCCACCGATATTCCAAACGATCAGAGCCACCACTATCGCGCCAAAGAACCCAGCGGCAAAGCTGTTACGGCCAAGTTTCTGGAAAACGACACCCGCGGCAACAAAACCAAGCAGCGCCACGATTGGAACCAGAATGCTACCACCCCAAATCAGCCAGAAGGCGATGAAGGGATACAGCGCCGTGAACACCAGAAGTTTGCGCGGCAGGTCAAAGAACAGAACCGGCGCCAGCGCCACCAACATAAGCACAAAGGCCAGATTTGGGCGCCAATAAGCTTCTGCAGGGTATTTGAACCCATAGATCAACTGATGCCAGCGTTCGGTCAGAACTGCAAAGCACGCACCGGTTTTTCCATCCAGAATCTCGCGGCATTGAGCAAGCGAGTCCGCGTTCCACACGCCGTTCAAAATCCATGGCAACGTGTTCTTGAGAAGCACATAGATTAGCAAGATGGATAGAACTGTAAGTATCGTGTTCGTGACGCCCGAGAACAAGTTCTCGCGCAGCCATTTGACAACACCCGTCTGGTTTGCCGGCGGTGGAGAAGGAGGAATAGTTCCTTCAGCCACAAAGGCGATCGGGTTTGTTGTTTGATCAGCCATGCTCAGCGCTCCTTCAACTTGACGGATGCGTTGTAGATATTCATCACCATCGAGATCATCAGAGAGGCTGTCAGATAGAACAGCATCAGCAGCAAGACGCATTCAATCGCACGACCCGTTTGGTTCAACGTGATACCGCCCAGCGTCGCAGTGATGTCCGCGTAACCCACCGCAATCGCCAGAGACGAGTTCTTGGTGATGTTGAGATACTGCGAAATCAGCGGCGGGATGATGACCCGCAAAGCCTGAGGCAAGATGACTAGATTCATGATCCGACCCTGACGCAGACCCAGCGCGGCGGCGGCCTCTGTCTGACCTTTCGATATCGCTTGGATACCCGCCCGGACGTTTTCCGCGATGAAGGCACCGGTGTAGATCGACAATGCGAACCAAAGCGCAATGAGCGGACCACCGACCTTAATTCCTCCGCTGAAGTTAAAGCCTTTCAGCGCCGGGACATCCCAAGTCAATCCCATCAAAACCATCAACAGAGCAAACGGTACCAGCCAAACTGCCAGCTTGACGACCAGGGTTTTGGGCCGTTCGCCGGTTTGCTCTTGCTTCAAAGTGGCACGTTTCTCGATTTCACGAGATCCGAACCAGGATCCGATCAGAACCACGACAACCAGCAGCCAATTCAAGACCGTCGCGCCAAACAAGCCGTTTGTAAATTCTGGGCGGGGAATATAGACGCCACGGTTGGTGAAGGCGAACAAATCAAACAGCATGCTTGAAGTCGGGTTGTCGCCTCGGAAAGCCCGCGGCCCCGGCAAAACCGCCGTCATGATGGTGAAAATGATGATGATCCAGATGAGAACCGGAATATTCCGGAAAATCTCAACATACACAGCCATCAGCTTGGAAACGAGCCAGTTGTTCGACAAACGCAGCACACCTGCGATTACGCCAAACACTGTGGCCGTAATACATGCCAAAAACGCAACCAAAAGGGTGTTCAGAATACCGACGACAGCCGCTCTTCCGTGCGAAGACTGGCTGTCATACTCGATCAGTCGCTGGTTGATGTCATACCCGGCCGGGTCGCCCAGGAATGTGTAGGAGATATTGAGCCCCGCGGCCCGAAGGTTCTGGATCAGGTTATTACCCAGATACCAAATACAAAGCGCAATGACGATTGCCGCAATCACCTGGAAAGTAAGTGAGCGATAGCGGGTATCGTTTATGAGCATAGACAACCGAAAGTCAGCTTTCGGTGGGTCAGTCATAGTCGACATATTATGGGATCCCCGTGCTTTTCGGACGCTTCCTTCCCGGCAGGGTTTTCCCCGCTCCCGAGCAGTCCGTAGCATTCTGTTTTGGAAAAAGGGCGCAGGTTAACCCTGCGCCCTTTTCAATGGATTTTATCGGAACGGCGGCGAGTACAGCAGGCCGCCATCGGTCCACTGTGCGTTCAGACCGCGTGCCAGACCGATTGGAGTTTCTTCGCCGATGTTCTGCGCGAAGACTTCGCCATAGTTGCCGCCCGATTTGATCGCTTTCATAGCCCAGTCGGCATCCAGACCCAGCATCTCGCCCAGAGTACCTTCGGTACCCAGCAGACGGTTCACTTCCGGGTTGTTGGTGCCAGCGGCCATCTCGTCGATGTTGGCTGAGGTCACGCCCAGCTCTTCAGCCGAGATCAGCGCGTTCAGAGTCCAGCGGACAACGTCGCCCCACTCGTGATCGCCATGACGGACCAGCGGGCCCAGCGGCTCTTTCGAGATGATTTCGGGCAGCAGGACGTGCGCCGACGGATCTTCAAATGTGGCGCGGGTTGCGGCCAGACCAGATGCGTCGGTGGTGTAAACGTCACATGCGCCAGCCAGATACTGCTGCTGCGCTTCAGCGTTGGTTTCGATCGGAACCGGCTCGTAGCTGATGTTGTTCGAGCGGAAGAAGTCCGCCAGGTTCAGCTCGGTGGTGGTGCCGGTCTGGATGCAGACGGTTGCGCCGTCCAGTTCCTTGGCCGAGCTGACGCCCAGCGCCTTGGGAACCATGAAGCCCTGACCGTCGTAGTAGTTTACGCCCACGAATTCGAACTTCAGGTCCACGTCGCGGCTGAACGTCCACGTGGTGTTACGGGCCAGCATGTCGATCTCACCCGAGGCCAGCGCAGTAAAGCGGGTTTTACCAGTTGTCGGAACAAACTCGACGGCGCTTGCATCGCCCAGAACGGCTGCTGCGACAGCACGGCAGACCGCAACGTCAAAGCCTTTCCATTCACCATTTGCATCGGGTGCAGCAAAGCCAACCAGACCGGTGGTTACACCGCAGTTCAGCTTACCGCGCGCTTTAACATCATCGACAGTCCCCGCTGTCGCTGCGCCTGCAGCCAGGCCGGCAACGGTCGCCACGCCCAAAATTACGGATTTTTTCATTTTTACCTCTTCCTGATTTTCCGCCCCTGTCCAGAGACGGTTCTGTCCGGCACCTTTGGCACCGGAAAGGTTTCCCCAAAGGTGTCTCCCCTTTAGTGGGCTTGAGTTTGGTCGCATTCATAAACAAACGTCAAGGGTCGGATCAGCGAAAACGATGGATCACCTTGCAGATGTCCGCGTCTTTGGCGGAATTTCAGGCGTCAGGGCTCAAACCGAGATATCAAAGAACCGTTTGGCGTGTAGGAACGCGGCGCGTTTGACTTCGGACGCAGCATGCGCTTCGTCGTCATGGCCCCATTGTTCAATTTGCCAAAGTTCGTCCAGCCGCGAAATTTCCCAGATATCTTCCACCGCGCGCCAATTGGCCGAAACGGCGAACCCAAGGATCAGCGACCCGGACAGGCTGACCAGATCGTGGAAGGCTGCAAGCTGGAAGTCATTGAAATCATGGACACGCTGCCTCAAGCTCTGCAGGGTCGACGTGTCCTGAGGTCTGTGCAAGACACCAGCAACGGGCACCAAACGCGCGGCGAGTGTCTCTGCCGCCCAATCCAGCGCCGGGTCCCATTGCTCGGCTTGCCGCTGCTGCAACTCTTGCGGGTGCGTCGCACGGTAACATAACAAGTCCGAATCGCCGTAATCAGCCAACATGTCTGCAACTTCGGCGTGCTGATGCTGCACCTTGTCTATGGCCGCATTGGCAGAGCGGGTGAAGGGCATGTTGGTCGGGTCGACTTCTTTTTCCTGCGCGTCCCACTCGGCGGCAATCTCCTGCGCCATGGTCTGCGTAGGCACGATCAAACCCGCCTTGGCGGGCGTTTTCACCCGGCGGCCATCCAGCTCGACGGTAAAGCCGCCTTCAGCCTCGACTACTGCGCTTTGGGTCCAGAATCGTTTGGGTTTCCAGTCGCTCATCGTCTCAGGTCCAGATTTGTTCCAGCGCATTGGGCAACTGGTCAAAGGTTTCAATGATGGTTGTCGCGGCCTCTAGCGCGGGGCGCGCGTGATAACCCCAGGTGACGCCAACGCTGGGCACACCCGCAGCGGTGGCCATGTCCATGTCAAACCGGGTGTCGCCGATCATTACGGTATCGATTGCTTCAACCCCCGTCTCGGCCCGCGCGGTGTCAATCATCGAAGGGTGCGGTTTCGAGGGGTGATGATCCGCCACCTGCCTCGTGACAAAATAACCCTGCAGCCCGTGCCCTTCGATCAACGCATCCAATCCGCGCTGAGACTTCCCGGTGGCCACGCCCAGCAGAACTTCGGGGATGGCGTGCAACGCCTCAATCACCTCGCGGGCACCGGGATAGAGCGGCGATCCCGCCATACCCTGTTCCAGCCGATGTGCGTGGTACGCCTGTTTATACCCCTCGACCAGCCGCACTTGATCCGCATCCGAATGCTGCGGCGCAAGCTGCGCCATCGCCTTGGGCAGCGACAGGCCAACAATGGACAGGATCGCCGAGCGATCCGGCACCGGCAAGGACAGCGCGTCGAAACTGGCCGTCATCGCGGCAACGATGCTGCCCTGACTGTCAACCAGAGTGCCATCCACGTCGAACAGCACCAAACGCAGCGGTGCGCTCATTGCAGTTCCTCGAACGGGTCGTCGGCGGCCAGATCTTCGGTCCAGCCGAACGTGTCCCAGCTGTGTTTCATGTGATCCGGCAGCGGGGCCTTCACGGTGATCGTCTTGCGTGTCACCGGGTGTTCGAACGAGGCCTGCCGCGCGTGTAGGTGCAGCTTTTTGCTGATGATCCCGCCCAACTGCGCGCCCCAGCCATCGCCGAGGTTTTCCTGACCCGAGCCGCCATATTTGCCGTCCCCGATGATCGGATGACCAATCGCCGCCATATGCGCCCGTAGTTGATGGGTACGGCCGGTGATCGGCTCCATCGCGACCCAGGCAGCGCGCCCGGCCACACGGTAGAGCGTGGCATAATGCGTATGCGCCCGTTTCGCGCCGGGGGTGTCGTTCACCTCGTTCAGATGGACGGGGATCATTTTCTCACCCTCGCCGTGCTTGCCGTGACCGGCGGCCTTGACCAGACCGGTTTTGATTTCACCCAGATAGGGGGTCGGCACACCGGCGACCAAAGCCCAGTAAATCTTGCGCGTATCGCGATGCCGGAAGGCCGCCGTCAGCCCCTTGGCTGCCTCGCGCGTGCGGGCCAGCAGCAGCACCCCGGAGGTGTCCTTGTCCAACCGATGCACAAGACGCGGGTTCTCGTCATAGCCAAAGCGCAGCGCCTCGGACAGGCTGTCCACATGGCGCGTCTGGCCGCTGCCGCCCTGCACCGGCAGGCCATGCGGTTTGTTAAGCGCCAGCACGTGATCGTCGCGGTAGATGACACAGGACTGGATCATCTTGGCATCCGCATCCGAAATGCGTCGCTTAACCTCGGCCGGTTTGTGATCGGCATCGGGCAGCGGCGGCACCCGCACGACCTGTCCGACCTCAAGCCGGGTCGCAGCTTTCACCCGCCCGCCGTCCACGCGGAGCTCACCCTTGCGGCACATCTTTTCGATGCGGCCCTGGCTGACATGTGGAAACAGGCGGCGCAGCCACCGATCGACCCGCTGGTCGCCATCGCCTTCTGCCACGGTGATCATCTGTACGCCGCTCATGCCGATATCCCTTTCGCGCGCCGGATCCGCGCGGGTTGTGTGCCATTCAGTGCCATTGAAAACATGCGCGTCTGTGGCGTGACTTACCGGCAGAGTCAACCCGGTCAGATATTGGTAAAGTCACCCCCGCGCCCGGCCCCATCCCGGAACCTGCCCGCCCCGGTGGTGCCTTCGCGGCGGATCGCTTCCAGCCCGTTGGCCCATTCGACCTTAAGCGCTTCGCGCACCGGCATCCCCCGCGTTTCGATGATCGAGCGGCGATCGGCTCGCACCGCCTCTTGCGGAAAGCGGGCGATTTCATGCGCTATGGCCTCGGCTGCGGCACGGGCCTGTCCATGGGGCACGATCTTTTCGGCCAATCCGATATTGTAGCACTCCTGCGCCTCAACCTTGCGACCGGTCAGAGCGATTTCCAAAGCTTTGCCCTGCCCAACTAGGCGCGGCAACCGGACTGAACCCCCATCCATGAGCGTGATCCCCCAGCGGCGGCAATAGACACCCAGGTATGCGGTTTCCGCCATCACGCGGATATCGCACCACAGCGCCAGCTCCATCCCGCCAGCCACAGCCGCGCCCTCAACCGCGGCTATGACGGGTTTGGACAGCTCCAGCCTTGATGGCCCCAATGGCCCGACTATCGAGGGCGCCGAGCCGATGGGAAGGGACAGACGGTCAAAATATGCCTCACGCAAATCCGGGTCAGAGAGAGTGGCTGCCAGTTTCAGATCCCATCCAGCGCAGAAATTCCCGCCCTTGCCCCAGAACACAGCCACCTTGGCCGGGCCGCCTTCAAATTCCAGAAACGCGTCGACCAGCGCCTCGGCATGGATAGTGTCCACGGCATTCCGGGCCTCGGGGCGGTCGTGGATGATAGTCCAGACGTCATCGGTTTTGTCTATGGATACGGTCATGAGCATCCTCCCTGAACTCTCATGACCCAAGCCAAGCGCGATTTTACCGCCCTGTCGCCCTTGACGCAGCGGCACTAACGATTGCGTTGGGCCCGTAGCTTGGCGAAATACTCCAGACGTTTCTTCAACTCTCGCTCGAACCCGCGCTCGACCGGCTGGTACAGGTCCGGGCGGTCCATGCCATCGGGAAAATAGTTCTGGCCCGAAAATCCATCCTCGGCGTCGTGATCATAGGCATAGCCCGCACCATAACCCTGTTCTTTCATCAACGAAGTCGGCGCGTTCAGGATATGTTTGGGTGGAGGTTCACTACCCGATTTTCGCGCCAGTTCACGAGCAGCCTTGTAGCCCGCATAGGCCCCGTTCGATTTGGGTGCCAAGGCCAAATAGACCACCGCCTGCGCCAGCGCCAATTCGCCTTCGGGACTGCCAATCCGTTCATAGACTTCCCACGCATGAAGCGCCAAAGCCTGTGCCTGCGGATCGGCCAAGCTGATATCCTCGACCGCCATGATGGTCAGACGCCGCGCGATATAGCGAGGGTCTTCACCCCCTTCCAGCATTCGGGCAAACCAATACAACGCCGCATCCGGGTCTGAGCCACGCACCGATTTGTGCAGCGCCGAGATCAGGTTGTAGTGCTCGTCCCCCGACTTGTCGTATTTCGTCGCGCGCCGCATCAGGCGGGTTGCCAGCACCTCGCGATCCAGCGGAGTATCGACTTTCCACGCCGCAATCTGTTCGATTAGGTTCAACAACGCCCGCCCGTCGCCGTCAGCCATCTCGTGCAACGCGTCACGTGCAGGCCCGGTCAAAGGTAGCGCCTTGCCCAGCTCCTTTTCAGCGCGCTGGGTCAGACGTTCCAGGTCGGCCAAATCAAGGCGTTCCAGCACCAACACTTGCGCGCGGCTCAACACAGCGGCGTTCAACTCGAACGAGGGGTTCTCGGTTGTCGCCCCCACCAGCAGGATCGTGCCGTCCTCCATATGGGGCAGGAAGCCATCCTGCTGGGCCTTGTTGAAACGATGAATCTCGTCCACGAACAGCAGCGTGCCCTGCCCGTTCTGATGGCGGATTTTCGCGGCCTCGAACACCCTTCGCAGATCGGGAACGCCGGTAAAAATCGCACTGATCTGAACGAAATGCAGATCGGTTTCCTGCGCCAAAAGCCGCGCGATGGTGGTCTTGCCCACCCCTGGCGGCCCCCAGAACACCAGACTGGACAAGCTGCCCGAGGCCAGCATCACCCCCAAAGGCGCATCAGGGCCCAACACCTGTTCCTGCCCGATCACCTCGGCCAGTGTCTGCGGGCGCAGCCGATCGGCAAGAGGGCGATGCGCGGGCGGCGCAGACCGGTCGCCCCCGGTGTTGAACAGATCGCTCATAGCCGGAACCGCAGCGAGACCGATCGCCCACCGCGCAGCAATTCAAACTGAACCCGGCGGCCCGGATCGGTCAGCGCGCGGGTAACGTCATCGGGATGGGCAATCGCGTTGCCGTTGATGCTGTTAAGAACATCCCCAACGCGCAACCCCGAGCGCCCGCCATACCGCCCGGCATCCAACACAACCACGCCGGTTTCCGTCAACCGCAGGCCCATCTTGGCGATCACCGCCGGGTTGATACGCGAGATCACCAGCCCCGGCATCACCGTCCGATCATCCAGCGTGGTTTCATCCGCCGAGGGCGTATCAGGGGCCGGGATCAGGGCAACCTCGACCTCATCCTGCGTCCCACCACTCAACAAGGTCAAAACCGACGTGCCACCGACGCCGGCAACAGACATGCGGAACTTCATCTCGGCGGGGGAATTGACTTCATCCCCGTCCACATGCGTCACCACATCGCCTACACGCAACCCGCCCTCAGCCAAGGGGCTGAGCGGGTGGAGGTTGGAAATCACCACGCCCTGTGGGATCGCCATACCCAGAGATTCCGCGATATCTGCGCTCATGTGTTGACCCGAGATCCCAGCCCAAGGGCTGACGAACTGGTCATTACCTGCCTGCGCCTGCCGCAGGAATTCGGCCACCAGATTGGCCGGGATCGCAAAGCCGATGCCGTTCGATCCGCCCGAACGCGTCAGGATCGAGGTATTGATCCCGATCAGATCGCCATTCACATCAATCAGCGCCCCACCCGAATTGCCCGGATTGATCGCCGCATCGGTCTGAATGAAATAGCCCCGCGCATTGCCGGTGGCCGTGCCCGTCCGCGCCAGACCCGAGATAATGCCCGAAGACACCGTCTGCCCCACACCAAACGGGTTGCCGATAGCGAGCGCAAGCTCGCCCACCTCAACCTGATCGGAGTCGCGCAGCGGCAGGTAGGGCAGCCGCTCGGCGTCCTCCAACCGCAAAATGGCGATGTCGCTTTCCTTGTCACCCAGCACCACCTGCGCCGAGAACTCTCGCCGGTCGGTGGTGACAACCCGGATTTCCGTCGCCGTGCCGACCACGTGGTAATTTGACACCACATAGCCATCATCAGACAGGATCACCCCCGACCCCAGCGAGTTCTTTACCCGCTGTCGTGGCTCGTTGAACCCGCCGCCAAAAAAATCCTGAAAGAACGGGTCCGAGAAAAACGGGTTCGCCCGCCCCTGCCGCACGATCTTGGCATAGATATTGACCACCGCGGGCGCGGCCTCTTTGACTACCGGCGCAAAGCCTAAGCTGATCTCAGCCTGCGATTGCGGCATCTTGGTTTCAGCATTGGCGGGGGTTTGCAACAGGGCAAAAGGCAGACAAAGCAAAAGCGCGCGGAGCATGTGACCCTCATGGATGTTTACGGATTGATATGTCCGCAACACCGACCGTTTGCAAGATCGCTATGAGTTTGCAGACCGACCATAACCGGGACGCCCGGTGCCGCTTTGGGCCACGTCGAAGTTCCATACGATTGCCATATTGGTGATCACAGCCCCAAGGAAGGAATACAGCAGTTGCGACGGGCTAAGCACAAAGGCCGAGGCCAAAAATACCATGACATCGACCGAAAGTTGGAACCATCCAGCCTTCAGGCCGGTCTTATGTTCCAGAATGATCCCCAAAATAGTCATCCCGCCCGCCGAGGCATTATGGCGGAAAATAGCAATCAATCCCATGCCACTACATGCACCCCCAAGAACAGCGGCGATCAGCGGGTCAAGCCGTTCGAAGATGACTATCTTTCCCAACAGTTGTGAAAGCGTCGAAATCCCGATCACCACGACAATCGTCCGAATAGCAAAAACTGGGCCGCGTTTTACCCAAGCCAGTATCAGAAACGGGATACCGATCAAGAAGAACAAAGGGCCAAATCCAATCGGCAAAACATAGGAAAGCAAAAGCGCAAGACCCGCAGTTTGCCCTGTCACCAAACCAGCCGCTTTCAGAAAAACGACGCTAAGGCTTGTCATGACGATACCAAAGGCAAGGCCCTGAACATCAAATACGGACATGCGAACGAACACGAAAAGCTCCGGTTTTAGCGCAGGAAGCAAACCTGCTAGGTTTATCGCGCAATTAAAAAGAAAAACCCCCGCGTCTGGGACGCAGGGGCCAAAGTCAGAAAGCGAAGCTTTCTTATTCTTCGTCTGCGGCCTCTTCGGCGGCAACGCGAGCCTTGTCGGCTGCACCTTTGGCGTCGACGTCGCGATCCACGAATTCGATGATCGCCATCGGAGCCATGTCACCATAGCGGAAACCGGCTTTCAGGATGCGGACATAACCGCCCGGACGCTCGGCATAGCGGGGTCCCAGAACTTCGAACAGCTTGGCGACATCTTTGTCTTCTTTCAGCTGAGCTGCGGCCTGACGGCGCGCGTGCAGGTCGCCGCGCTTGCCCAGAGTGACCAGCTTTTCGATGATCGGGCGCAGTTCTTTTGCCTTGGGCAGAGTTGTTTTGATTTGCTCATGCTCGATGAGCGAGCCAGCCATGTTTGCAAACAGAGCCTTGCGGTGCTCATGAGTACGGTTCAGGCGGCGGTAACCACGTGCGTGACGCATTGTTCAATTCCTATCTTGCGTTTTTGCTTTGTCTGGCCGGCGATGCGTGTCACCGGCTCTCCTTGGGGCATCATCGCCCATATAGTCCCCGGCAGCCCGGGCATTGGGGAAGACGCGCTTAGAACGCGTCTTCGAATTTCTTCGCCAGATCTTCGATATTGTCGGGCGGCCAGTCCTCTACATCCATGCCGAGGTGCAGACCCATGCCGGACAGCACTTCTTTGATCTCGTTCAGCGATTTGCGGCCGAAGTTCGGGGTGCGCAGCATCTCGGCTTCGGTCTTCTGGATCAGGTCGCCGATATAAACGATGTTGTCGTTCTTCAGGCAGTTTGCCGAACGGACCGACAGTTCCAGCTCGTCCACTTTCTTCAGTAGCAGCGGGTTGAACTCCAGACCATCGTCCTCGTCCTGGCGGCCAGCCGATTCCGGCTCGTCGAAGTTGACGAAGATCGACAGCTGATCCTGCAGGATACGAGCCGCATAGGCCAGCGCGTCCTCGGGTGTGATCGAACCGTCGGTTTCGATCTTCAGGGTCAGCTTGTCATAGTCCAGAACCTGACCTTCACGGGTCGGCTGAACGTCATAGGCAACCTTCTTGACCGGCGAATAGATCGCGTCGATCGGGATCAGGCCGATGGGTGCATCTTCGGGCTTGTTCTTCTCAGCAGAGACGTAACCCTTACCGGTGTTGACAGTCAGTTCCATGAACAGGTCGGCGCCATCATCCAGGTGGCAGATGACGTGATCGCGGTTCAGAACCTCGATACCGGCGCTTTCGCTGATGTCACCAGCGGTGACAACGGCGGGGCCTTTGGCATTGATCGACAGGCGCTTGGGGCCTTCGACTTCCATGCGCAGCGACACGCCTTTAAGGTTCAGGATGATGTCGGTGACGTCTTCGCGGACACCTGCGACCGACGAAAACTCATGCAGAACGTTGTCGATCTGGACGCTGGTGATGGCCGCACCTTGCAGCGAGCTCATCAGAACGCGGCGCAGCGCGTTACCCAGAGTCAAACCAAAGCCACGCTCCAGCGGCTCAGCAATCAGCGTTGCCTGACGCGCAGGATCGTTTCCCGGCTTGGCGTCCAGCTGGGTTGGCTTGATCAATTCTGCCCAATTCTTGTGGATCATGTAATCCCTCCATTCCTGTCCGCGCCCCATGACCAACAAGGTGCAGACGCCCGAGGTTCAAAATGACGTGCTGGGGCCGTGCAAAAACACAGCCCCAGCTCAATTCAAAATCGCTTAGACGCGGCGACGTTTCGGCGGGCGGCAGCCGTTGTGAGCGATCGGCGTCACGTCGCGGATCGACGTGATGTTGAAGCCCACAGCAGCCAGCGCGCGCAGAGCCGATTCACGACCCGAACCGGGGCCCTGAACTTCGACTTCCAGCGTCTTGACGCCATGTTCCTGCGCCTTTTTGCCTGCATCTTCTGCAGCCATCTGAGCGGCGTAGGGTGTCGATTTCCGCGACCCTTTGAAGCCCATGGTACCGGCAGACGACCACGAGATGGCGTTGCCTTGTACGTCCGAGATCAGGATCTTGGTGTTGTTGAAGGTCGAATTCACATGGGCAACGCCCGATGCGATGTTCTTACGCTCTTTGCGCTTAACGCGAGTCTTATCACGTGCCATCAGTCAGACCCTCCCTTATTTCTTCTTACCAGCAATGGCCTTTGCCGGGCCTTTGCGAGTACGAGCGTTGGTGTGGGTACGCTGACCGCGAACCGGCAGGTTGCGGCGGTGACGCAGACCGCGATAGCAGCCCAGGTCCATCAGGCGCTTGACGTTCATCTGAACTTCGCGGCGCAGGTCGCCTTCGACGGTGAAGTTTTCGTCGATATATTCGCGAATTTTCAGAACTTCGGCGTCGGACAGTTCGTTGACGCGACGGGTCGCTTCAATGCCAACGGCTTCGCAGATCGCTTTGGCCGAGGTGTTGCCGATTCCGGTGATATATGTGAGGGCGATAGGTACCCGCTTTGCAGTCGGGATGTTTACGCCGGCAATACGTGCCACGTGTCACTTTCCTTTTCGTTGCGGTTCCGTAACTCCAGAACCTTTTTTCACAACGCTTTACCGTGGCAGTGTCGCCAGAGGGTTCAGCATTATTCGAGGTGGTCGGGGCGGTTGGGACGAATCCCGCACGCGGTCTTGATTCCCCTTGGGGATGGGGGTCGATATGGGCTTTTGGCGGTGCCGTCAAGCCCATATTCAAATGCGGGTCAGGTCAGGCGTCCAATGCGGCTGCAATCGCGCCTTGAACCTCGTCAATCTCGCCCAGACCATCGACCCAGGACAGGTTGCCCTTGGCGTGGTAATAGCCGATCAGCATCGAGGTCTTTTTGTAGTACTCCATCAGGCGGGTCTTGAGGCTTTCCTCATTGTCGTCCGCGCGGCGCTTGAAGTCACCTTCCTTGCCGCAGTTCGAGCATTTGCCATCCGCCGGGATCGGTTTGGTGATATCGTTATAGACTTCACCGCAACCGCCGCAGGTTGACCGAGCCGTGATACGCGCGACCAGCGCGTCATCGTTCACTTCCATCGCGATGACCGCGTCCAACGTCTCGCCGGTGCTGTCCAGCAGCTCACCCAGCGCATCGGCTTGGGCCAGAGTGCGCGGGAAACCGTCAAAGATGAACCCGCCTTCAGCGCCTTGTTCCAACTTTTCGCGGATCAGGCCGATCACGATCTCATCGGTCACAAGCTGGCCCTTAGCCATCACCTCGGCCACGCGGTTGCCCATTTCGGTGCCGCTGTCCTTGGCCTCGCGCAGCATGTCGCCAGTGCTCAGCTGGACCATGCCGCGGGTTTCAACCAGGTGACGCGCTTGCGTTCCTTTACCTGCCCCCGGGGGGCCGAGAAGAATGATGTTCATCGACGAGCGGGTCCCTTCCTGCCGCGTTTCTTACCTTTGCCACGCAGTTGGGACTTTTCAATAAGCCCTTCGTATTGATGCGCCAGCAGGTGGCTCTGGACCTGTTGGATCGTGTCCATGGTCACAGAGACGATAATCAGAACCGAGGTACCGCCGAAATAGAACGGGATGGCAAACTGGCCCCGAAGAATTTCAGGCAACAGACAGACCGCCGCCAGATAGGCCGAACCCAGAACCAGCACGCGGTTGACCACGTATTCCAGATACTCGGCGGTTTTCTTGCCTGGTCGGATACCCGGCACAAAACCGTTTTGCTTTTTCAGATTGTCCGCCACATCGTCCGGTTTGAACGACACGTTGAACGTGTAGAAATAGGCAAAGAACACGATCATCGAGGCGAAGAACAGCAGATACAGCGGCTGACCGGGGCCAAAGTTGGCCAGCAGCCACGACATCACCGGCCCGTTGGTTGCGCCCGACGAGAAGGTCGAAATCGTCACCGGCAGCAGCAGCAGCGAGCTGGCAAAGATCGCCGGGATCACGCCCGCAGGGTTCACTTTGACCGGCAGGTGGCTTGAGCCGCCCTCATAGATCTTCATACCGGCCTGACGGCGCGGGTATTGGATATGGATCTTGCGCAAAGCGCGTTCCATGAAGACCACAAAGGTAATCACGGCAATCACCATCACGATCACACCGATGATCACAGCAGGGCTGATCGCGCCCGAGCGGCCCGAAGCAAAGAACTGTGCCAGAGCAGCCGGAACTTCGGCGATGATGCCCACGAAAATGATCAGAGAGATACCGTTGCCGATGCCGCGTGCGGTGATCTGCTCACCCAGCCACATCAGGAACATTGTACCACCAACCAGCGTGATCATGGTCGACAGGCGGAAGAACAGGCCCGGATCGGTCGCCAGATCGCCCGATTCAAGCGACACTGCCAGACCATAAGCCTGAACGGTGGCCAACGCCACGGTGCCGAAACGGGTATATTGGTTGATTTTCTTGCGGCCCTGCTCGCCCTCTTTCTTGAGCTGTTCGAGAGCGGGAACCATAGATGTCAGCAGCTGCACGATGATCGAAGCTGAAATGTAGGGCATGATGCCAAGGGCAAAAATCCCCATCCGCCCCAGCGCCCCGCCAGTAAACATCGAAACCATACCGCCGATGCCCTGCCCCGCTTGCTCCATGAACTCGCGCAGTGCTTGGCCGTCGATGCCCGGAACCGGAATGAAGGTGCCCAGACGGTAGACGATCAGCAATGCAAGCGTGAACAGGATGCGGTTGCGCAGATCGGTGGCTTTTCCAAGGGCAGACCAGCTTGTGTTGGCTGCCATTTGTTCTGCTGCTGATACCATAAATCGGTCTCTCTTATGAAAACACCGCCCGGAACCGTTTTCCGGCTCGGGCGGCGTCTTGGAAAACTCTGAGGTCTATGTAAGCGGGTCTTTGCCCGCTCACAAGCGCTTACTCTGCCGCAGCGGCTTTTGTGACCGTCAGTGAGCCGCCCGCTTTCTCGACTGCCGCAACGGCAGATTTCGAAGCACCGGTTACTTCCAGGTTCACTTTGGCGCTGATTTCGCCTTTGGCCAGTACGCGGATGCCGTCCAGCTTGCGACGAACCAGACCGGATGCGACCAACGCATCCTCGGTGATCGCAGCCGATGCGTCCAGCTTGCCGGCGTCAACGAATTTCTGGATCAGGCCCAGGTTGATAACGGCGAATTCCTTACGGTTCGGCTTGTTAAAGCCACGCTTGGGCAGACGCTGATACAAAGGCATCTGGCCGCCTTCGTAGCCGTTGATGGCCACACCCGAGCGGGATTTCTGGCCTTTGATACCACGGCCACCCATTTTACCTTTGCCGGAACCCGGACCACGGCCAACGCGGGTCCGTTTCGGTGCGGCGCCGGGATTGTCGCGCAATTCATTCAGTTTCATTTCGCTTCTCCTTAGCCGGATGTGACCCCCGAAGCGTGATGGGCCAAACGCGGCGTTTCTTGGTTTTGATTCTCATGGCCACAAGGCCACCGCAGCCCGATACAGCGTTGTGCCGATCTATGCAAGTTTGTTGTCAGGGCAACCCGTATTTCACGTGTCTAAAATGGGCGCTGCCGCCGGGTCGATACCGTGTTTTTCAACCAACTGCCCAACTAAACTGTTCGGATCAGGCACTCCTCCGAAACGGTTACGCAAAATCGACCTCATGCGCCTGCCGTAAAAATGGATCGATACCGTATCGTCCTTGAGATAGGGTGACAGATCAACATCTGGTCGGGCAAGAGCCCGCCTCCGGGTAAAATTGACCGGGTAAAAGACATGCTCTGGCAGTGCGTAACGGATTTCTCCGGAGGTGTGCAGCGCCCATAAAACAGCACCCGGCCCCCAAGCGCCCCAATATTCCTCGGGTACATTTATTGGAGAGCCACTGTCCAGTGCGGCCTGCAACGTTTGTCTGTGTCGTTTTGGCAACCAGGGCGGGATGCGAAACGGATCCTGCGTGAATTCGTTCAGCAACGCCAGCGCCTCGCTGTCTGGCGGCAATTTGAGGACGCCAATTCCCATCGTTCCTTCAAGATACGCGTAGTAATGCCCGGTCTCTGTTTCGAAGGGTTTGATGCAATACGCATCCGTGTCAGCCCAAATCAGGTCCGCTTCCTGCGCCAGCATTCTGTAGCGAAATTTGTCAGCATGAGGTGCAGGACTGCCGGTTCGACCGTGGGTAACGAATTCGCTATCCTGCAGAACTTCACGCGCATCACGTTGCTCGACCCCGTCAGGGACATTTGAAACTGTCCCGTAGGTGTAAAGACGGACGGGTTGCCCAACATCCAAGAAAGACTTGATGCAGAGCTGCTCGAGGTAGCTTAGCGGGCCATCGACCCACAGCATGCCAATCTGGAATTCTGTCACCCTGTCCAGCCCTTCATTCGTCCCTAATTCGCAACGTGTTTGGCGGATCATTGCGCGGGCTGCAACGCAGGAAGTCCGATTTCAACGCCATCGTGTCAAACTAATCACCCAAACGCAAAGAGGCGCCTGCCGGCGCCTCCTGATCAAAGCCTTCGCGTGTTCGCGTTTTGGTTAGGAGCAATACGCGTGTTCGCGTGCGATATCCTTGATGTCACAACGACGCACACCAATGTCGTTCAATTCACGGTCGCTCAGACCCTGAAGCTCGGAATAGGTGCGGTTGTACTCGGCGCGCAGGGCATATGCCTCTTTAACGCGGGTGACGAGCGTTGCGATGCGGGCGCTCAGGCCAAAGCCCTCGCGAGTAAATGTTGCTGTGTTAGCCATGGTTCGATTCCTTTCTGAGCCCAAGGCGAATTCCTCGGGATACTGTTTGCGTTCCTGTTTGGGACAGCGTTCAGATAAGGAGGACGGGTATCGCTAACAACGGATGTTTCGGTCTATCCGGTATGCGTTGGGGGAATGGCCGTACAGCTTTTTTCCCAATTTCGCGGTGATAGTCGGTCCCTGTCTGACAATCCTGTCCTGCAATAAATTTCGTTTAAAGAAACATCTACGGCACCCAAAGCCTGATGTTCGCCAATACTCCGGCGTGGTCAGAACCGAATAAAGGCCGTATTTCCTGAGACCCGCCTCCCGGTGCCAAAACAAAATCAAGCGGCAGCGGTACATGTCGAAGTTTAAATGTGGGTCGAACTGGCCCGGCAAGCCGTGTGTTCGTTAGCGATGCTATCCGTCCAACACGTCCGGACCATGGCATGGAGTTGAAATCACCAGCAATGACGAGAGCGCCATCGAGATCGGTCAGAACTCTTTCGGCATCTATTTCGTTGTTGAGGCTGTCATGGGGCCAGGGCCAAGGGATATGAACAGACACTAACCAGACCTTTGAATTCTCGATAACAACTGGCACGGCTGCAATAGCACGTGAGTTCGAGCAAATAGGCTCGCCTTGGATCGGATGACGTGACGCCAACGCGATCCCACTCCAACTCGAAAACCTGCAAAAGTGTTGATACGGGTAACTTTTTTCCAGCAGACTTAGAACTTCTATATTTCTATCAGAAACCTCCTGCAGCATTACAGCGTCTGCACCCGTTGCTTCAATATCGTCCACCAAAGCCGGAAATTCGGTATTAGCGAACCACAGATTTTTCGCGTAAACCTTTAGGTCACCGCCCGGCTGTTGAGGTAAAAGAAGCCTTACCGCCGTAAAGAACGCTGCGGCAACAACGAACGCGAAGGCCATCTTAAGCCAAAATGGCCTTGCAGCGAACATACCGGCAATACAGAAAAGGCCGACAAACGGCCGTCCTATCGAAATTGTGTCGGGAACTCTGTGAAACTGACCAAGAAACCCGATTATCACGAGAGTGCCAGCCACACAGCTCAATCCAATCAAAACACTGCGCATCACTTTGATACTTAACCCCGAATGCCTATCCTTCAGGCACTCACAATAGTTGCATCAACGGCAGTTAAAGGTCTGAAGTATCGGAGATTTTCAGGTTTTTTGGTGCAGAGGGCCCGGGTATAAAGCAAACAATCATTAAAATAAAGAAAACGCCCTCGACACTGTCGAGGGCGTTTCAAGAACTTCTGAAAGAGTCGCGCTTAGCCGCGCTCTTCGATGATCTCAACCAGATGCGGGATCTTGTTGACCATGCCGCGGACCGAAGGCGTATCCTCCAGCTCACGGGTGCGGTGCATCTTGTTCAGGCCCAGACCGATCAGGGTTGCGCGCTGTTCGGCGGGGCGGCGGATCGGGGAACCGATCTGCTTGACGACGATGGTTTTTGCCATGGTACGCTACTCCTTACGCTTCGGCTTCAGCCGGTGCTTCGTCCCGCTTGGGCAGGATGTCAGCAACTTTTTTGCCACGACGTGCGGCGACCGAACGCGGGCTCTGCTCTTTTTGCAGGCCGTTGATGGTGGCGCGGATCATGTTGTACGGGTTCTGCGAGCCCAGCGACTTGGACACAACGTCCTTAACGCCCAGCATTTCGAACACGGCACGCATCGGACCACCGGCGATGATACCAGTACCTTCAGGTGCGGTGCGCATAACCACTTTACCAGCGCCGTGACGGCCCTCGATATCGTGGTGCAGAGTACGACCTTCGCGCAGTTGCACGCGGATCATCTGACGCTTGGCTTGCTCAGTCGCTTTACGGATGGCTTCAGGTACTTCTTTCGCTTTACCTTTGCCAAAGCCGACGCGGCCTTTCTGATCGCCTACAACCACCAGAGCGGCGAAGCCAAAGCGCTTACCACCTTTTACTGTTTTCGACACGCGGTTGATTGCGACCAGACGATCTGCAAATTCCGGTGCTTCTTCACGGTCGCGACCACGGCCCCGACGGTTTTCACGTTCTGCCATTTGGCATCCCTTTTCTCATGTGGCGCATACGGCGCCGTTTTCTTCAATCCAAGTGAGCCCCGACTAACGTCAGGGCCCCCGGATCATCGGGGCAGCCGCCAAGCTGCCCGCAAGTCTTAGATCTTCAGACCACCTTCACGCGCGGCGTCGGCAACTGCCTTCACCTTGCCGTGGAACAGGAAGCCACCACGATCGAAATAGGCCTCTTCGACGCCTGCCTTCTTGGCACGCTCGGCGATGGCCGCACCCACTTTGGTGGCCGCTTCGACGTTGTTCTTGCCAACAACACCCAGATCTTTTTCCAGGGTCGAGGCCGATGCCAAGGTCACGCCACGAACGTCGTCGATCAGCTGAACGCTGATGTTCTTGTTCGAACGGTGAACCGACAGGCGTACACGGCCGGCGTTGACTTTGCGAAGTTTGTTCCGAACGCGCAGGCGGCGCTTCAGAAACAGGGTTCTTTTGCTGTTTGCCATTGTTTGCGTCCTTACTTCTTCTTGCCTTCCTTGCGGAAGATGAACTCGCCCTTGTAGCGGATGCCCTTGCCTTTATACGGCTCGGGACGGCGCCATTCGCGGATTTTGGCCGCGACTTCGCCCACCTGCTGCTGGTCGATACCTTCCACAACGATCTCGGTCTGCTTTGGCGCGGTGATGGTGACACCTTCCGGAGCAGTGAAATCAACATCGTGGCTGTAGCCCAGGTTCAGCTTCAGGGTGTTGCCCTGCATCTGAGCCCGGTAACCAACACCCTGGATCTCCAGCTCTTTTTTAAAGCCTTCGGTCACACCGGTTACCAGGTTGGCAACCATGGTGCGGCTCATGCCCCACTGCTGACGGGCACGCTTGGACATGCCACGGGGGTCGATCTTGACCACGTTGTCTTCAACCGACAGCGTAACGTCGTCGGTGGCGGTGAAGCTGCGGGTGCCTTTCGGACCTTTCACTTCGATGGTCTGGCCGGACACAGAGGCGGTAACGCCGCTGGGCAGCTCGACCGGTTTTTTACCAATACGAGACATTGCAGACCTCCTTAGAAGACGGTGCAGAGCACTTCGCCGCCAACATTGTTGGAGCGAGCGTTTGCGTCCGACATCACACCTTTCGGAGTGCTGACAATCGACACGCCCAGACCCTGACGGACCTGCGGGATGTCATTGACGCCCATGTAGACGCGACGACCGGGTTTCGAAACCCGCTTCAGTTCGCGAATGACAGGGGTGCCTTCGTAGTATTTCAGGCTGATTTCGATGGCCGGATGACCATTTTCACCGGTCGTCTTTTCATAGCCACGGATGTAGCCTTCGTCCGCCAGCACGTCCAGAACCCATCCGCGCAGCTTGGAAGCCGGGGTGGAAACGGTGGACTTGCCGCGCATTTGCGCGTTGCGGATACGGGTGAGCATATCGCCGATAGGATCATTCATATCTATGTCTCCCTTACCAGCTCGATTTCACCATGCCGGGGATCTGACCAGCAGAACCCAGCTCGCGCAGCGCGATACGGCTGACCTTCAGCTTACGGTAGTAAGCGTGGGGACGACCGGTCAGCTGACAACGGTTGTGCAGACGGGTAGCCGAGCTGTTGCGCGGCAGTTTCGCCAGTTTCAGACGCGCTTTGAAGCGCTCTTCCATCGGGCGGCTCTCGTCATTCGCGATTTCTTTCAGCTCGGCACGCTTTGCGGCATATTTGGCCACCAGGCGTTCGCGCTTCTTTTCGCGTTCGATCATTGCTTTTTTAGCCATGTCTCAATCCTCGCGGCGCTTAAGCGTTGAAGGGCATGTTGAAAGCTTTCAACAGGCTCTTTGCTTCAGCGTCGGTTTTCGCTGTGGTGGCAATTACGATATCCAGGCCCCAGACCTCGTCGACCTTGTCGAAGTCGATTTCCGGGAACACGATGTGCTCTTTCATGCCCATGGCAAAGTTGCCCTGACCATCGAAAGAAGGCTTAACACCGCGGAAGTCACGAACGCGCGGCAGCGCGATGGTGATCAGGCGATCCAGGAATTCGTACATCCGGTCACCGCGCAGGGTCACTTTCGCGCCCAGCGGCATGTCTTCACGGACGCGGAAACCCGCGATCGACTTCTTCGCCTTGGTTGCAACGGCCTTTTGACCAGCAATCGCAGTCAGATCTTCGACAGCAGCTTTCGCTTTCTTCGAGTCTTTGACCGCCTCAGCACCACAACCGATGTTCAGAACGATTTTCTCCAGCTTGGGCAGCTGCATGTCGTTCTTATAGCCGAACTCTTCTTTCAGAGCGGCACGGATGGTTTCAACGTACTGAGCTTTCAGACGCGGGGTGTAGGTTGCGGAATCAAGCATCGATCACGTCCCCTGTGGTCTTGGCGAAGCGCACCTTCTTGTCACCTTCCATGCGGAAGCCAACGCGGGTTGCTTTGCCGTTTTTGTCCAGCAGCGCCAGGTTCGACAGTTGGATCGGGTTTGCCTGAGGCAGACGACCACCTTGCGAAGTTTGCGACTGACGGGTGTGACGGATGGCAATGTTGATGCCTTCGACAACAGCTTTACCGGCTTTGGGATCAACCGAGGAAATGGTTCCCTCTTTGCCCTTGTCCTTACCGGCCAGCACGACGACCTTGTCGCCTTTGCGGAGTTTAGCAGCCATGATTAAAGCACCTCCGGAGCCAGCGAGATGATTTTCATGAAGTTCTTGCCGCGCAGTTCGCGAACAACGGGGCCAAAGATACGGGTACCTACGGGCTCGTTGTTGTTGTTCAGAATGACGGCGGCGTTGCGATCAAAGCGGATCGCGGTGCCATCTTCGCGACGGACTTCCTTGGCGGTGCGTACGACGACGGCCTTGCGGACGTCACCTTTCTTTACGCGGCCGCGCGGGATGGCTTCCTTCACCGAGACGACAATGATGTCGCCAACGGAGGCGTATTTACGCTTGGAACCACCCAGGACCTTGATGCACTGAACTCGGCGTGCGCCGGAGTTGTCAGCGACATCCAGATTGGTCTGCATCTGGATCATGTGGTTTCTCCCGACCTGTGGGGGCTGGTCTCGTTAGATCCCCCAGGGTTTCGACAAATGGAAAAATCCCGGAGGCTTACGCTTCCAGAACTTCCCAACGTTTCGTCTTCGATTTCGGCGCGCATTCGATGATGCGTACGGTGTCGCCGACCTTGAAGGCGTTCTTTTCATCGTGAGCCCGGTATTTTTTGGACTTACGGATGGTTTTCTTCAGAACCGGATGTGTAAAGCGGCGCTCTACCTGAACGGTTACGGTCTGTTCGTTGGCGTCGCTGGTCACGGTGCCTTGCAGGATACGCTTGGGCATCTGATTACTCCTCGGATGCCGCTGCAGCGGCCTTTTCGTTCAGAATGGTTTTGACACGGGCGGCATTGCGGCGGGCCGCTTTGATGCCGGCAGTGTTTTCCAGCTGACCGGTTGCCTGTTGAAAGCGCAGGTTAAAGCTTTCTTTCTTCAGGTTGGCCAGTTCCTCGCGGAGCTGGTCCGGGGTCTTGTCACGCAGTTCTTGGGCGTTCATCGCCTTTTTCCTTTGCTCAAAACACCAGAAGGCCCCCTGACAGGGTCACCTTGGACCTGGTGGATGAATGATAGACATACGAATCGCCCGACAACGCCGGGAGATCGCAGGATGCCGCCGTATAAGGGTTTAGGGGATAGGTGGCAAGAGGAAGTTTGAGCTATCGACAGTTGTCAGACTTCGGCGAGTCCTTAACCCAACTAACACGTCCGGGCTACCCGAATACCGGCGGACATGACACCGGTATTTACCCGTTCCTAAGAAAACACCAGAGCAAATTAGAAGAAGTCTAAAATTGTGCCGCGCAGCCAGTTTAGAATTGATCTAAATCAAAGTGCCTGACTCAAAGTAAACTAAATAGTTCAGCAGGGAGATTACAGTTATTGGAGCAAACAATGAAACTGAAATCCAGCCTCACTCATGCAGCAATGATCGCGGTCTTGGCTACAGGTGCTCAGGCGAATGACTTGCGCAACGAAGCGCTTGATATTTTTGAACCCCTGCCTTCGACCGTACCTGCGGTGAATGATAACCCGATCACTGTCGAAAAGATCGAGTTGGGCAAAGCCTTGTTTTTCGATCCGCGCATGTCCGCATCGGGTGTGTTCTCGTGCAACTCATGCCACAATCTGGCGACTGGCGGGGACGACAACCTTGAAACCTCGATCGGGCACGGCTGGCAACGTGGCCCGCGCAACTCCCCCACGGCCCTGAACTCGGTTTTCAACGAAGCGCAGTTCTGGGATGGGCGCGCCGAAGACTTGGCCGCGCAGGCGAAAGGCCCGGTTCAGGCCGGTGTCGAAATGGCCAACACACCGGTTAATCTGGTGCAAACGCTAAATTCGATGTCGCAATATGTGGAGTGGTTCTCTGAATCATTCGAAGGTGAAGAAGACCCGGTAAACTTTGACAATTTTGCCAAGGCCATCGAAGCATTCGAAGCCACCCTTGTCACTCCTGCCCCGTTCGACGCCTGGTTGAACGGTGACGACAACGCCATGACCCAAGAGCAGCTGGCCGGTCTGTCCCAATTCATGGACATGGGCTGCGCCGCTTGCCACTCGGGCGTCAATGTCGGCGGTAGCGGGTACTACCCCTTCGGTCTGATCGAAAAACCCGGCGCGGATGTTCTGCCCGTCGGCGATAAAGGCCGCTTTGCCGTGACTGAGACCGTGGACGACGAATATGTGTTCCGCGCGGCACCTTTGCGGAACGTCGCATTGACTGCACCCTATTTCCACTCAGGCAAAGTATGGGACCTGAAAGTCGCGGTTCAGATCATGGCCGAGTCGCAACTGGGTGAGGAACTGGGCGACAACGAAGCCAACCAGATCGTTGCCTTTCTGGAAAGCCTGACCGGCACTTTGCCTGAAGTAACTTATCCGGTGCTGCCGGCCGAGACGGCGACGACCCCCCGCCCTTCGGGCGAGATCATCACCGAATAAACACCTAAGGCAGGCCTAACGGCCTGCCTTTTAACCTTAAAGACCAGACGACCACAGAGCATGCCACCTTGGACATAGCGGATGCATGATAACACCAAGAGGTCGCAGTATGCTGCCGCGCAAGGTATTAGCGGATAGCTTGCAAGGGAAAGATCATTCTCCCACTCACCCTGTCTGTCGCGATGGCGATATGCATGGCCTTTTCACCCGATAGTGATAAGAAAATCCGCAATGGCAGGCGCTGTGCCTAAAATACATCTTTTCAGTCCGGCAATTTTGACGGTACCATCTAGAAGCAATAACACTTTAAGTTGCACCAACTTTCAAAACAGCATTCAGCGTCGCATCCATTTGTGACCACATAGAACTAGCAAAATTTGAGTTCAGCCAAAGACCGCCAACCATACAGGAGGTTTGCAATGAGAGTTCTTTTAGTCGACGACGATATGGACATCTTGAAGGTGCTTTCGCTTGGGCTGGCCTCTAATGGAAGTTTCACTGTAGAGACAGCATCGTCCGCGATTCAGGGCTTGGAAAAAATCGCTCACGCTGACCGTCCGTTTGATTTGTTCCTTCTAGACATTCAAATGCCCAAAATGACCGGGGTCGAGCTATGCCGCCGGATTCGATCTTTGCCTGACTATCGTTACGCGCCGATCATCATGGTCACTGCGATGTCGGACAAGAAACATGTTGTCGATGCCTTTGCCGCAGGGGCGACAGATTATGTAAACAAGCCGGTGGACTTCGATGACCTGCGACTACGCATCAAGCACGCATTGCAGTCATCGGCGCGTGTTGAACAACTTGACACGACTTCGCAAAACATGACCAAAGCCGTTGCCCTCAGCGACGCAATAACAATCGACGATGTAGATGGGGTTCTAAAAGTACATTCTTTTGAAAACTACCTGACGCATCTTGGCAGGCTGAAGTTCCGGGCGACCAAGCTGCAAATCCTGACAGTTACAAATATCGCGTCCATCTATGAAAGATGCACATCACAGGAATTTATTGACGAAGTGACCGATATCGCTGAGTGCATCTCAGACGCACTTTGCGATCATGCGCCGATGATCACCTATTTCGGACGGGGAATCTTTGGTATCGCCACTCATGGTCATTACGTTGATTCCATCGTCATCGTTTCAGACAATATCCGCCGTCAGATTTTGGAAACCGGGTTGGTGTTCCGGGACGGCAGCCCCGTGCAAGTTGAATTTGACGTCATCGGAATTGGCCGCAAAACCTTTTTGTCGCCCCACACCCAAGTGGCCTTCGTCGACCGTATGATCGGAGAACTGAAGACAGCCGCTCAATCAGATGAGCCCCTTTTTCAATAAGCGTGGGAGGTCACGCTTTCGACGTTATTCCCACTTGTAGTTGAAGCTGACGCTGATGCGTTCTTCTTCGGCCATGTTCATTGGCACTTCGTGGCGCAGCCAGCTTTCCCAAAGCAGCACGTCCCCGACTTGCGGCTTCATATAGATGAACGGCTGCAAATCACGCCGCCCGCCTTTGACCCGCGTTGGCGCGGCCATCATGCGGCCCGAGCGAGGGTCTTCCAGTTTCAGTGCGCTCGCGCCTTCGGGCATAGCCACATAGGTCGTGCCCGAGATCACGCTGTGCGGGTGCAGGTGGCTGGAGTGCATTCCGCCCTCGGGCAGGATGTTGATCCACAGGTCTTCCAGCTTCAGCGCGCCCTCGCCCAGATCGAACTCAAGATCCTTGGCAAAGGCGGCGACGTGCTGGTCCAGCGCAGCGACCACATCGGCAAAGATCGGAAACCGCCACGGCAAATCGGTCAGCGAGGCGTAACTGGTGTAGCCGGGATAGCCGTTTTCTTCACACCATTCCTGTCCGGCCTCATCATCCTCGGCGATGACAAGGCATGAGCTTTCCAATTCCTGGGCGTCGATCTTCGGATCGAACTCGGAGAGGGACGCGCGGTAGAGACGGGTTACGAAGAGTGATTCAATCTGTGCCATGGGCCGGGCATACCCCAGTGTTTTCGGCAAGGCCAGTCGATTAGCCTTTGACGGGCCCTTTGCCACAGCGTGGAATCGGGCGACCGCCATCGGCATAGGCGAGGCACAGAACGATCTCATCCGGTTTAGGTGCGTCCGGGATGTTCAACGTCATCGTGTCGAAATGGTCGAACGACCAAGGATTGTCCTTGTGCCCCAACGGCAGATCAATCGTGCAACCCGGCGCACCCAGCTTGGCGTTCGAAGGGATCACGGCCTCTCCTCCGCCAACTGCCGCGCGCATGGGCGCGCCAAGCTTGGGATGGATCGCCGCCCCGCCCTGTTCAAGATCGCCGTTTATACCGATGATCGCTGCCTTGCCGTAGGATACCGGCGCACCGTCCAGTTGGGATATCGCTTCGGAAGCGAGGTCCGGGCCAAGAAGCGCACCAATCTCAAACAACTCTGAAAGGTCATCCGCCTGACAGCTGGCTAGAGGGTTCGTGAACACCGCCAACGCAGCAACCCGGCTGATCGGATCGCAGGGCTGGCCCAACTGATCGGTGGTTATGATTTCCTTGACGAACATTTTTTTGCGCAACTGAACCATAGGGCCCTCCCATTTCTACCGGGCAGCCTAGGGGCGCAGTGAGACGAGGTCGACGGTTTTTGCGGCCCTTAATTTCACAAGCGCAACAGAAAACCCCCGCCGGTTTCCCGACGGGGGTCGATCTTGTAACGAACGGGGTTGCCCCCGGATCGCTTACCAGTCTTCGCGAACCACGACGCGGGTCTTGATCGGCAGTTTCATCGCAGCCAGGCGCAGGGCCTCGCGGGCGATGTCGTCATTGACGCCGTCGATCTCGAACATCACGCGGCCAGGCTTGACTTTGCATGCCCAGCGGTCGACCGAACCTTTACCTTTACCCATACGAACTTCGATCGGCTTTGCAGTGACCGGAGTGTCGGGGAAGATGCGGATCCAGACACGACCTTGACGCTTCATGTGACGCGTCATGGCACGACGTGCAGCTTCGATCTGGCGTGCAGTTACACGCTCAGGCTCAAGAGCTTTCAGGCCGTAGGTGCCAAAGTTCAGATCAGAGCCGCCTTTGGCGAGACCCTTGATCCGGCCTTTGTGCATCTTGCGGAATTTAGTACGCTTTGGTTGAAGCATATCTTTCCCTCCTTAACGACGACCGCCACCAGCACCACGAGGTGCAGGGCCGTCCTGGAGTTCCTGTGCTTTACGGTCACGTGCCTGCGGATCGTGCTCCATGATCTCACCTTTGAAGATCCAGACCTTGATCCCGATGATCCCGTAGGGGGTCATCGCTTCGGCATGTGCGTAATCGATGTCGGCACGCAGAGTGTGCAGAGGCACGCGGCCTTCGCGGTACCACTCGGTCCGTGCGATTTCAGCGCCGCCCAGACGACCAGCGACGTTCACCCGGATACCCAGGGCGCCCATGCGCATGGCGTTCTGAACCGACCGCTTCATTGCGCGACGGAACGAAACACGACGTTCCAGCTGCTGAGCGATGGACTCGGCAACCAGCTGCGCGTCAAGCTCGGGCTTGCGCACTTCGACGATGTTCAGGTGCAGTTCGCTGTCTGTCATCAGGGCGATCTTCTTGCGCAGAACTTCAATGTCCGCGCCTTTCTTGCCGATGATGACGCCCGGACGTGCTGTGTGGATCGTAACGCGGCACTTTTTGTGCGGACGTTCGATGATCACACGGGCGATACCGGCCTGCTTGCACTCTTTGTTGATGAACTCACGGATCTTGAGGTCTTCCAGCAGAAGATCACCGTAGTCCTTGGTGTCGGCGTACCAGCGGCTGTCCCAGGTGCGGTTGACCTGCAGGCGCATGCCGATCGGATTTACTTTATGACCCATTAGGCTTGCTCCTCAACTTGACGCACCTTGATGGTGATCTCCGAGAACGGCTTCATGATCTTGCCGAAACGGCCACGGGCACGCGGACGACCGCGCTTCATGACCAGGTTCTTGCCAACCCATGCTTCGGCGACGATCAGTTCGTCAACGTCCAGGTTGTGATTGTTTTCGGCATTCGCGATTGCGGATTGCAGGCACTTCTTGACGTCCTGCGCGACACGCTTGTTGCTGAAAGTCAGGTCGGTCAGAGCCTTCTCAACTTTCTTGCCGCGGATCATTTGCGCAACCAGGTTCAGTTTCTGCGGGCTGGTGCGAAGCATGCGCGTTTTCGCCATTGCTTCGTTTTCAGCCACGCGGCGGGGGTTCTTTTCCTTGCCCATGACTTACTTCCGCTTCGCTTTTTTGTCTGCGGCGTGGCCATAATAGGTACGGGTCGGCGAGTATTCACCGAACTTCTGACCGATCATGTCTTCCGAGACGTTGACGGGGATATGCTTCTGGCCGTTGTACACACCAAAGGTCAGACCCACGAACTGGGGCAGAATGGTGGAACGACGCGACCAGATTTTGATGACTTCGTTGCGGCCCGACTCGCGCGCTGCTTCGGCTTTTTTCAGCACGTAAGCATCGACGAAAGGACCCTTCCAAACAGAGCGAGACATGGATTAACGTCCCTTCTTCTTGGCGTGCCGCGAGCGGATGATCAGCTTCTGGGACGCTTTGTTCTTGTTGCGGGTACGCTTACCCTTGGTGTCCTTACCCCAAGGTGTAACCGGTGTACGGCCACCCGAGGTACGACCTTCACCACCACCGTGCGGGTGATCGATCGGGTTCATTGCAACACCACGAACCGACGGACGCACGCCTTTGTGGCGCATACGACCGGCTTTACCGAGGTTTTGGTTGCTGTTGTCGGGGTTGGACACGGCACCAACGGTGGCCATGCATTCCTGACGGACCATGCGCAGCTCGCCCGAGCTCAGACGGATCTGAGCATAGCCGCCATCGCGACCAACGAACTGAGCGTAAGTACCGGCCGCACGTGCGATCTGACCGCCTTTGCCGGGCTTCATCTCGATGTTGTGGACGATGGTACCGATCGGCATGCCCGAGAACGGCATTGCGTTGCCCGGCTTGATGTCGGCTTTTGCCGACGCGATGACTTTGTCACCAACAGCCAGACGCTGCGGAGCCAGGATATATGCCTGCTCGCCGTCTTCGTATTTTACCAGTGCGATGAATGCGGTCCGGTTCGGGTCATATTCGATCCGCTCGACGGTTGCCGCGACATCAAATTTATTACGTTTGAAGTCAACGATCCGGTAGAGACGCTTTGCGCCACCGCCGCGGCGGCGTGAAGTGATCCGTCCGGTGTTGTTCCGGCCGCCCGATTTGGTCAAACCCTCTGTGAGAGACTTGACCGGACGTCCTTTCCAAAGCTCCGAACGGTCGATCAGCACCAGCCCGCGCTGGCCCGGCGTCGTCGGCTTGTACGACTTGAGTGCCATGCTTTCTGTCTTCCGTTTAGCAAGTGCAGGGGGTTTCCCTGCTATGTGATAGGCCCCCGTAGGTGCCAAGGGTATAGGGCCCCGAAGGTCCCCGGTTACAAATATCAGAGGCCCCGGAACGAATCCGAGGCCGCAAGATTGGGAGCATTTAGCAGTGTTGGGGGTGGGTGTCTATAGGGGAATCTTGTTCAAGTCTTAGGCTGCAGGCACAGATCGCAATGTGGACGAAAGCGCGCCTAAGTTTCTCTGTTTAGTCATGCCCTAAAGAATCGGGCTGAAGAGGGAGCACCTTCAAGGAATAGGTTGCCAGATCTGATTTTGGGTTTCTAAATGACGAATTGATATTTTTCAGGAGGAATTATTTATGGATCGCAGGGTTTTCATTAAGGCGGTTTGTTTAGGCGCAGTTGGTTTGGCTGGACAGTTTCCACTTTTTGCTTCTGCCCAAGAAATCCGCCAAAAGATTAAGCGAGTATCCAATTCCGTTGGAAAAAGCCGCCGTGTTCGAATCGAGGGTGAGAAAGCGTGGCATTTCACATTGACCCCGAATGGTAGAGAAAGCGAAATCGCCGCGGAAGCTTCTGGTCGCCAGCGCGAAGAGCTTAGAGATTACTCTAGTAGCGCACGCGGAACTGTAATTTATAAACTTCAATTCATGCTTCCAAACATAGATGATCCAAATGGGCAGCTCGAAGCCAAGTTTATTTTTTTTCAACTCAAACCCCGTGACAAGCGAGGGGTTGGGTTCAATCCTTACCTCACTGTCGAGATACCAAAAAACTATCGGAGCCAGGGTCCAAAAGTAGATTTCGAATTTCAGGATGGAAAGGTTCGCGAAGTTCGCTCAGGCAAACCAGTAAGCCCGAACAGATGGCACGCTCTGGAAGTAATCGTTAAGTGGAGTGCCCAGCGTGACGGTTTTGCAGACGTTAAACTGGATGGCAGGACCATTGCACGTCACGATGGCTTCACTGGTCCTGATATCGGCGACCCATTACCTAACTTTGGCATCTACCGGTCACATCTTAACAACGTCGATCCTTCACGATTAGAAACTATCAACTTATATGTTCGTAGATATAGTGTGGAGCGCATAGCCAACTAGTACCCTCGGCGGCAGTCTGTACCACCGGGGCCAAAATAGAAGTAGCATCCGATACCGCTGCAATATTTTGGCTGAAAAAATTTGTTTAACCAAGCGCGGAACACGGCAGAAGGTCGCCGCGCCAGCGACTGCCCGTCCCGGCGGGCTAGCGCTTTGGGGACATTTGCGCCTCGCTAAAAGTTCGGATGTATTTGGCACCATAAAGCGCCCTGATCGACCGTTGCAGTGCCATCCCACGGGCAGTCTTCAGCGCGTGTCATAGCTTTGTATGGGTAAGTCAGGTCAGAAGCGACATGCCCCTTACCCATAAAGCGCCCGCGCCTCGGCGAAGGACAACAGGCGACGGCTCTTTTCGTCCCACAAGTGCAACCGCGCATTGGCGAGGCTTTCGCGGATGGTCATCCGGTTGCTGTTGGCCAGCTCATCATGATCGCGCAACACTTCGGTCAAGCGATAGAATGGAATGCGACTGTACAGATGGTGCACATGGTGGATGCCGATATTGGCGCTGAACCACTGCAATACGGTTGGCAGAATGTAGTGCGAACTGCCGTGCAGGGCGGCCTCGTGCAATTGCCAGTCCTTATCGGGATCCCATTGCGTCTCTTCGAACTGGTGCTGCACGTAAAACAGCCAGACACCCGCTGTCGCGGCCAGCAGGGTCGATGGCAGGAAGATCAGCAGCAACGGCATCACACCGCCGAAATAGTATATGGCCAGCAGAGCCAGAAGGATTGCCAGATTGGTGGCCATGGCACTGATCCAGAATTTCAGGAGACCCGTTAGGCCAAGCGGTAGGCGGTTCTGCAGCAGAAACAGGTAGCCGGGCCCTAAGCCAAACAAGGTGACCGGGTGGCGGTAGACCCGATACCAAAACCGGTTTAGAGGCGTCAAAGCCAGATACTCTGCAACGGTCAGAGTGTGGATATCGCCCATCCCGCGCTTGTCCAGATTACCCGCGCTGTTGTGATGGGTAGAATGCGTACGACGCCAGACATCATAAGGCGTCAGGGTCAGTACACCGATCACCCGACCGGTCCAGTCGCTGAGCATCCGGTTGCTGAAGAACGCCCCGTGCCCACAATCATGCTGGATCGCAAACAGACGCAGCAGAAAGGCTGCGTTGAGAACTGCAATGGCAAAAGCCAGCCAGTAGCTGATCGACAGTGACATCCACGACAGCGCCCACAAGGCAATAAATGGCACGATGCTGACGCCAAGCTCGAACGCGCTACGCAACTGGTTCGGCTCTCGGTATTTGGCCAGTGTCGACACCCAATCCCGCGCTGCGGTCACTTGCGGATTGCCCGGGTTCGGTTGGATGGAATGTGTCATGCGCCTGCCGTGTTTTCTATCTTCAACCGGATAACCTTCTGACCCGGCGTCGCAAGCGATTTATGCAATTGGCCTTTTAATCCGAGGTCAAATTTATGTGTCGCCGCCATACAAAAAAACCCCCGCTTTCGCGGGGGTCTTCCATTCTTTCCATAGACCGTTCCGATCAGAGACCGGTAGATACGTCGATGGTGTTACCCTCTTCCAGGGTCACATATGCTTTTTTGACGTCTTTCCGACGGCCCAGCTGGCCGCGGAACCGCTTGACCTTGCCTTTGGTCACGGTGGTGTTCACCGCTTTGACCTTCACACCAAACAGCGCCTCAACGGCCTCTTTGATCTGCGGCTTGTTGCTGTCGATCGCCACTTCAAAGACAACCGCGCCGTTCTCGGACGCCATGGTCGACTTCTCGGTGATGATCGGCTTGCGGATCACGTCGTAGTGTTCTGCCTTCGCGCTCATTTCAGACGAGCCTCCAGTGCTTCGACAGCCGCTTTGGTGAGCACCAGAGTGTCACGCTTGAGGATGTCATAGACGTTTGCGCCCATCGACGGCAGGATATCCAGACCTTCGATGTTCTTGGACGCTTTCAGGAACCCTTCGTTCACGGTCGCGCCGTCGATGACCAGAGCGCGTTTCCAGCCCAGGTTTGCAACCTGTTTGGCCAGTGCGGCGGTCTTGCCTTCGGCTTCGGCGTTCTCGATCACAACCAGTTCACCTGCTTTGGCTTTAGCCGACAGAGCGTGGCGCAAGCCAAGCTTACGGAACTTCTTGGGCAGGTCGTGGCCGTGCGAGCGTACGACGGGGCCTTTGTAGATACCACCACCACGGAAGATCGGCGCGTTGCGGTCACCATGGCGTGCGCCACCGGTGCCCTTTTGGCGATAGATCTTCTTGGTCGAGTAGCTGGTTTCCGAGCGGGTCTTCACCTTGTGGGTGCCGGCCTGCGCGTTGTTGCGCTGCCAACGGACCACACGGTGCAGAATGTCCGCGCGCGGCTCGAGACCGAACAGATCGGCGTTCAGCTCGATGTCGCCGGCTTTGCCGCCGTCCAGTTTGATTACATCAAGTTTCATGCTTCACCACCTTCCGCGGGAGCTTCTTCCGCAGGTGCTTCGGTTGCAGCCGATTTCACAGCAGCCGGGAAAGGCAGGCCTTCCGGTGCTTTCTTCTTCACGGCGTCCTTGACGGTGACCCAGCCCGATTTCGGTCCGGGAACGGCGCCTTTGATGAAGACCAGGTTCCGGTCGGCGTCGGTTTTGACGACTTCCAGGTTCTGGGTGGTAACACGGGCAGCACCCATGTGACCGGCCATCTTCTTGCCTTTGAAAACCTTGCCCGGATCCTGACACTGACCGGTCGAACCGTGCGAACGGTGGCTGATCGAAACACCGTGCGAGGCGCGCAGACCACCAAAGTTCCAACGCTTCATCGCACCGGCAAAGCCTTTACCGATCGAGGTGCCCGAAACGTCAACTTTCTGACCTTCCAGGAAGTGTTCTGCCGAAATCTCGGCACCCACTTCGATCAGGCCATCTTCCGACACACGGAACTCGGCCAGCTTACGCTTGGGCTCGACCTTTGCAGCAGCATAGTGACCGCGCATAGCTTTCGAGGTGCGTTTTGCTTTGGCCGCACCAGCACCCAGCTGAACGGCGGTGTAGCCGTCTTTGTCAGCGGTACGCTGGGCAACAACCTGCAAGTTGTCCAGGTGAAGAACGGTCACAGGGATCTGCTTGCCGTCTTCCATGAACAGGCGGGTCATGCCAACTTTTTTTGCGATAATACCAGAGCGCATAATCTATACCCTCCGATCTTACGACTGCAGCTTGATCTCGACGTCCACACCAGCAGCGAGGTCGAGCTTCATCAGCGCGTCAACGGTCTGGGGGGTCGGATCAACGATGTCGAGCAGACGCTTGTGCGTGCGGATCTCGAACTGGTCGCGGGATTTCTTGTCAACGTGAGGGCCACGGAGAACCGTGAACTTCTCAATCTTGTTCGGCAGCGGGATCGGGCCGCGCACGTTCGCGCCGGTCCGCTTGGCAGTGTTGACGATCTCTTGCGTGCTGGCATCCAGAACGCGATAGTCAAATGCCTTCAGCCGAATACGGATATTTTGGCTTTGCATAGATACAGCCTTTTATCAGGCGTTGAGGTTGAGAGGAGGACAGACGCGCATCGCCAACCCTCTTCGAACCCAAAAGGCGGGAATCACCCCGCCTTGATGTTCTTATCGAGAACTCGCGCGTATTAGTTGGATTGGTGGGGTTTGGCAAGGGGTTTGTTGGCCTTGTTGGACCTAAAAGGGCGACAGGAGCCGGCGCCAAAAACCAGTCTTTAGATTGAACTTGGCAACGATAGTGCGCAGCAGGACTACGAATGAGCTAAACAGCCCGCGCGCGACAATCATTGAGCCTAAGAAAACCAAAATGACACTTGATGGATTTCACCCCACGCAACGACCAGCACGAAGCTTGACGGTAGTTATTTTAGCCGCGCGTTTACGCGTCAGGCTCCGTTAGGCAACTCCGCAAGCGTGACTTTGAACCGCTTACGCTCGCGGCAAAAGTCGCTGTTATCACATTCGATTTCCTGATCGTCGTCTCCAAGTATGGCGGCGCGCATGTCCTCCAAATCCTTGCTGTGAAGGATTTGCGTTCCATAGTTCAAGAATTCAAAACCAAACATGATTTCCTCCTGGTTACTTCAGCGGTTCGCTAGATACGCGCCCCACTTTTTGTTTCATTTCACATGTGGGTTTCCTGTCTTTGCGTGAGGTGGACAAAGGATTAAGAAGCCTCAATCCGCTTCAGTTCTTGGGCGACGGCGGGCCTTCTAAGCATTTGCTCCCTTCGAACACATTCAGATTCACCTAGGAAGTGCCTGGCACAACGAAAAAGGCCGCCCCTGTGGAACGGCCTTCTTTAGTGCAACGTTTAGGCCCG
>NZ_WQDY01000011.1 GCF_013033355.1 Ruegeria lacuscaerulensis | reverse complement strand
ATTCGTCCCCCAATACATATTGCGATACGGTGACACGAGTTGAGGCTACCTGCAATGAAAAATATAATAATATTAGAACATTACATATGATCGTACCTGTTTTTGATACTATATGATGTAGTGTGATATAAAAGTTATGTGCCTCTCCTGAGCACCAAATCCCACGATAACGTATTAATTGTTCTCAGTTTACTTGTCCTAACTGTGCGGGTGAAGGACATGGCGTATGACAATTCGGTCCTCTTTTTCGTTCAACGAGAACGGCATCTACTACTTTATAGGCGGATTCCTCGGGGTCTCCTGAAACACTACTAACGAGGACCGCGCGCTGGTAAATGGCTCGGTCCAGACATTGATCCGTAAGGATGGGGATGAAGTCGAAACCGTTCTGAGCCAATTGAACGAATGTCTGACAGACTCTGGCAATATGGTTGGTAGATTCACACTAGAACCTGATCTTTCCGGCAATAGTCGGACTGTGCGAACTGCCTGATACAAAGCCGAGCGCACGGACTAGAATGAAGCGGTTTCCTACTTGAGACGAGCAATGGGCTTTCAAGTTGAATGCTTGCCCTAAGTAATCAACCTTCGAAGATCCCCTCAGAATTGGCCAAGTAGCGAATGCACCTGTTTTGAAAACCAGTGATTTAAGTCTAAGGGCTTCATGGCCACTTTTGACGCCGTTGTGACGCCACCCGTAGCGGAGTTTTCTTTCAAGACGTCCGTCTTGATACTGCCCACATGACCTAACCAATTGACTAGGCAGAGTTTGTGTTTCTTATCTTGGGCACCGTATCCTCCACATAGTTGAGAATTGGTATTCCCGCGTGCGTATGACGGAGACGCCTGGTCTTTTTGTTCAGGATCTGCATTCCAGCTCGTTCATTTCGGCGTTTCTGGTTTTTGACTGTCGCCTGACACGCTGGTCGAACGCGGGAAATAAACTTGGACCAGAGTTGACACCAAATCTTGCACTTGTTTCGTCCCCTATAAGCTGAGCGTATCTGACCCATGTTCGGAACACAAAAACATCGCGCAGACTGATTATTGACTTGTTGTTTGTCTGCCGCCCAGGTTTCGCAAGCTTCAGATCCCGGAAATAATTCTTTTCATCTGCAGCCCAGCCTTGCGGAGTCTTAAACGGCTTCTGCTCATCCGAACCTTCGTATTTGAAATCAGGATATTCCTGTCCGAATTCGGAACACCCGTGCGAGATTTTTGCGGGCAGACCACAGATCGCATGCTTGGTTTTCAAGTCGTCAAAAGCAGCAAGACAGCTTTTAGCTTCGGCAAGGCTCTGACAATAAATATAACCCTTGTAGGGATACTTTATGCCACTCCTCAGCTCTATCATGCATTTTCGTGAGTTGTCGTTCGGCAGGTCGAGGTTGAGTAGCAGAAAATAAGCCAGAAAAAGATCATCCAGATTCTCGGGCAAAATCTGAACTTTGAAACAATCGTGGCACAAGCTCGGGATAACTTTGGTTTCTTTGAAGAATTTCAAACGCACGTCGCAATGCGTATGCTGACCATTGATGGTCAAGACCCGACCAGAGAACATCTGGGCCACAGGGACAACCTGAGTAATACCCAAGGTTTCCAGAATACTCATCCACTGAAGGTAGGCATCGCCGTATACTCTGCGGTCCAACATGCCCAATCGCCAATCAAACCCCAAAGATTCATTTATCCGGCTTTGGGCCGTTCCGAATGCGCCAAAAGCTGTCGTGAATCCTCGGGGTGTTTCCAACAGATTCACAAGCCGCCGGACACTGGCACCATCATCTGGTTTAATCGCAACCCATTGTTCAAGCTGCCTAACTTGCGCGTCGACGGACATCACACCTCTCCTGAAACAGAGAAACTCTCTGCCAGCAAGGTGATCGCCCTCATCACGCCTGTCGTCAACTCAAATGCGCAAGAACCGGCAGTTTGTGCCGGTTCTTGACCTTTTTTGATCAGGACACCGCTTGTTCCGCTACGATTTCGCCAAATCGGGTGAAGAATTTGCCCGACAGCTTTTTGGCCGTTCCTGCAATCAGACGGCTGCCAAGCTGGGCGATCTTGCCGCCGACATCGACCTTCGCGGTGTAGGCCAGAATTGTCTCAGCCCCGTCCTCGGTCAACGTGACCTCGGCGCCACCTTTGGCGAAACCAGCCGCTCCGCCCTTGCCTTCTCCGGTCAAAGAAAATCCACTGGGAGCGTTGGAATTGTCTAATGTGACCTGCCCGGCAAATTTCGCTTTGACCGGACCGATTTTCAGGACCACCTTGGCCTCAAGATCCTCGGGCGAGTTCTGGATCAATTCTTCACAACCCGGAATGCACTCCTGCAATATCTCGGGCGTATTCAGCGCTTTGTAAACCACGTCGCGCGGGGCTGCGATGCGGATTTCGTCACTCAGTTCCATTCACGTTTCCTCTGTTCAACAGCATTTCGGAAAAACCAGAAGGGCAGTTTCCGTTGCCTGTTCCGGTGTTTGTTTCGGGCGCTCGGGCCACAGGCGCTTAAGCAAGTTTTTCATCCTGAGAAACCTCCGTCGATTTGTCCGTGTTTCGCCACATCACGATCTCGGCCAGGATTGACAGGGCGATTTCGTGCGGATCTATAGCATGAATGTCCAGCCCGGCAGGGGATTTCAGACGCGCCGCGCGGGCTGGATCCAGACCCTGACCAATCAGCTTTTCCGTGAGTGTTTCGGCTTTGCGGCGGCTGGCCACCATCGACACCCGCGCGGCTTGCGTGTTCAGCGCGGCCCCAAGGGCTGCGCCGTCTCCTTGACCTTGCGAGGCCACGACAACAAAGTCGCGCGCCTCGATACCCAAGTCTTCGACCGTCTCGGGCGTGCTGCTCGTCACCCTAAACCCGGCGAGCGTCCCGTGTTCGCCCAGCGCCTTGGCAATCAACGAGGTGCCAAAGATCACCAATCTTGGCGCGTGCTGATACGGTTCAACCAGCAAATCCACCGTCCCGCCCGAGGGGCAGCCGCTTTTGAAGGTTTGCACGCCATCCGGGTCCGTCATGTCGACCACCTTGTCCGAGGGTTTCACGCGGATCATCTGCGGCGCACCGCTGACCAGCGCTTGTATCGCTGAACTGCGCACCGCGCGCTGCACACAGGCACCGCCCAGATGACCCAATATCCGCCCGTCGCGCGCAATCGCCGCCTTCCCCCCGGCCTTGGCCGAGGTTGCATCCGCTGTGCGCAGCACCGTGGCGACGCAGAAAGGCTCACCGGTTCGGCGCAGGGTTTCGATCGTGTCGAATATGTCGAAATTTGCCATATCAGACTCCTTTCACAACTTGCGAAACTGCGGCTCAAGCGCTGCCAGCGCCTCGAGTGTGTTGGCAGGCAAGTGCGCGTCCAAATGGGGTTCGGCCGCCTGCATCGCCGCTGCGATGGGTTGGTAGTCTTTCCATCCCTTCAACGGGTTCAACCAGACGATGCGCCGTGACTTGCGCCGGATGCGCGCCAGAACTGCGCTCAGCGCCTGCGGATCCGAACTGCAATAGCCGTCCGACAGGATCAGAACGATGGTCCGCCCGTTCAAAGCACGCGCGCCATAGCCGTTCAGAAAGCTTTCCAAGCTACCCGAAATGTCGGTGCCGCCGCCGAACCCCTCGGCCATCAAGGATAGCCGCCCAGCTGCACGGATCGAGTCGTGATCACGAAGGGCGTCCGTCACCCGCATCAGGCGCGTGTGAAACAGATAAGCATCCGCTTCAGTCCCGCTACCGATCAGACCTTTGAGAAAGGCCAGAAACACCCGCGAATAAACAGTCATCGACCCGCTGACATCACACAGCGCTACGATCCGCATCGGACGCGGCGGCTTGGCGCGGCGATACAAATCAATCGGCTCACCCCCTCGTGCAAGACTTGCCCGTTGTATCCTCCGCATATCCAACGTAGCGCCCCGCAACGCTTGCTTTCTGCGACGCGACCGCCGATCACGAATGGCACGTGCCAACATCAAGGCCGCCTTTTCAGCCTGTTTTAGAGCCTCGTCATCCATCAACTCGCGCAGGTCCCTGCGTGACAGGTTGACTGTGCGTGTCGCAATCAACTTGCCATCAGTCCCCTCGGCATCGCCTTCGCCCTGATCGGCAGAACCCTCTTGCTCTGCGCTTTCCGCACCCTGTTCGTCGGAATGCGCGGCATCCTGCCAAATCATGGGTTTGGCAGATTGCACCCTCACGTGGCTCGTTTGTGCGACCCCTTCTCGCTGCTTTCCAACGTTGAACCAATATGCATCGAACAAATCGTCAAAACGGCGCCAATCCTCGGCGTCGCTCGCCAGCAACACACATAGCGCCCGGCGGGCCTGATCCGCATCCGTCGCCGTGATCTGAGACAATGCAGACAACGCATCCGCGGTCTCACCCGGACCAACTCGAAGCCCGTTCGACCGCAAATGCGCGATGAACCCAGACATCCGATCTGCCAACCCATCAGCCCGAGAAGGAAACCGCGTGACCTGCATCACGCCACCTTTCCGATCAGCCGGTCCATCACCTCGGGCGGAGCCGCGTCATAGTCCGCAGCCGTCTTCAACAAACATACAAGCGTCGCCTGCACAGCATCGCGCGATTGCGCCATGTCGTTGACGCCCAAACCTGACAGGGCTGCAGCCCAGTCCAGCATCTCTGCAATGCCCGGCGTCTTTTCCAAATCTTCTTTGCGTAACGCCTGTACGACCCCAATGATCTGCCGCGCCAGCACGCCTTCAACCTCGGGCATCCGCGCCCGAAGGATCGCCATTTCAACCTCTTTCGAGGGGTAATCAAGGAAACTGTAAAGACACCGCCGACGTAAGGCGTCCGATAAATCACGCGTCCCATTGGCGGTCAGGATCACAATGGGCCGAGTCGTCGCTTCGACCGTCCCAAGCTCGGGGATGGTGATCTGAAAGTCGGACAGGATTTCCAGCAAATAAGCTTCGAATTCCTCATCCGCCCGATCAATCTCATCAATCAACAAAACAGGAGGAATATCCTGAGAAATAGCCTCTAATAAAGGCCTTTTCAGCAAATACGCATCGGAAAACAACTGCGCCTCGCCAACCCCTCCCTGCGCCTCCGACGCCCGGATCGCAAGCAGTTGCCGCTGATAATTCCACTCATAAATCGCATGGCTGGCATCCAGCCCTTCATAGCACTGCAAGCGTATCAAACGCGCCTCACGCGACGCTGCCACAGCCTTGGCCACCTCGGTCTTACCCACCCCGGCCGGACCTTCCAGCAACAAGGGCCGCCCCAAAGTCTGCGCCAGATGCAGCGCCATCGCCAACCGATCATCAGCAACATAGCCTTGCGCGGCCAATCCGTTCTGCACATCACTCAAAGTCAAAACCAGGATCCATTCTTCATCTGGCAAAAAATACCTCGGGGGAGGTTCGGAGGGGGCTGGCCCCCTCCGTTCGGTCGGATCGGCCAAGCCGATCCGAACCCAATCACTCATGCATCCCCAGCCCATTGGCAATCTTCCAGATGCGCCAGTGGTCATGCGGCATATGGCTCTGCACCAACCCAAAGGGCCGGAACGCATCATGCACCGCGTTCGAGAAACAGGGCACACCACCCACATTGGGGCTTTCCCCAACACCCTTCGCACCAATCGGATGATGCGGGGACGGCGTCACCGTATAGTCGGTGATATAGTTCGGTGTCTCCCACGCGGTCGGCAGGAAGAAATCCATCAGCGTGCCAGTCTTAACGTTACCCATCTCGTCATAGGCAATCTCTTGACCCATCGCGATGGCCAACGCTTCGGTCACGCCACCATGAACCTGCCCGTCGATGATCATCGGGTTGATCCGCGTGCCGCAATCATCCAACGCATAGAACTTCCGGACATCCCATTCGCCAGTATCCACGTCGATCTCCATGACGCAGATATAGGCCCCGAACGGATAGGTCATGTTCGGCGGATCATAGTAGCTGACCGCCTCCAAACCGGGCTCCAGACCGGGGATTGCCTGATTATAGGCGGCGAAGGCGATCTCCTTCATCGTCTTGAACCGCTCAGGCGCGCCCTTGACCGAGAACCGATCCACGTCCCATTCGACATCGTCATCATGGACTTCCAGCAGATAGGCCGCAATCATCTGCGCCTTGGCGCGGATCTTACGCGCGGCCATTGCCGTTGCAGCACCGGCCACAGGAGTGGACCGAGACCCGTAAGTCCCCAGACCATAGGGTGCTGTGTCGGTGTCGCCTTCCTCCAGCGTTATGTCATCAGCAGGCAAACCGATCTCACTGGCGATGATCTGCGCAAAGGTAGTGGCATGACCCTGACCCTGAGAGATTGTCCCCAGCCGTGCGATAGCCGACCCGGTTGGGTGAATGCGGATTTCGCACGAGTCGAACATACCCAGCCCGAGGATATCGCAGTTCTTCACCGGGCCAGCGCCAACGATTTCGGTGAAATGCGTCAGACCAATGCCCAGCAGCTTGCGAGTCTTACCGGCTTTGAACTCCTCGACCCGTTGCGCCTGTTCCGCCCGCAGACCCTCGTAGTCGACCGCCTTCAATGCCTTGTCCCAAGCGGTGTGATAATCACCCGAGTCGTATTCCCAGCCCAGTGCCGACTGATAGGGGAACTGGTCGGCCTTGATGAAGTTGATCCGGCGCAGCTCGGCCGCGTCCATGTTCAGCTTGATGGCTAGAACCTCGATCATCCGTTCGATGAAATAGGCCGCCTCGGTCACACGGAAGGAACAGCGATAGGCTACCCCGCCGGGAGCCTTGTTGGTATAGACCCCATCCACGGCCAGATAGGCGGTCGGGATGTCGTAGGATCCGGTGCAGATGTTCATGAACCCAGCCGGGAATTTGGTCGGGTCCGCACAGGCGTCAAAGCCGCCGTGATCCGCCGTCGTGTGACACCACAGACCGGTGATCTTACCGTCCGTCGTTGCCGCGATTTTGCCCTGCATCCAGTAGTCGCGGGCAAAGGCGGTGGACATAAGGTTCTCCATCCGGTCCTCGACCCATTTCACCGGCTTGCCGGTGACAATCGAGGCCACAACCGAGCAAACATACCCTGCATAGGCCCCAACCTTGTTACCAAAGCCGCCGCCGATATCGGGACTGATGACGCGGATATTGTGCTCGGCAATGCCCGAGATCAGCGACACAACAGTTCGGATCGCGTGCGGGGCTTGGAACGTACCGTAGAGCGTCAGCTTGCCGGTCACTTTGTCCATGCTCGCGACCGACCCGCAGGTCTCCAGCGGGCAAGGATGGGTGCGGTGGTAATAGACCATCTCTTCAGCCACCACATCGGCCTCGGCCAGAATAGCCTCCGTCGCGTCTTTGTCGCCCTGTTCCCAGGTGAAGATGTGGTTGTGATGCTTGCGCGGCCCGTGCGCACCTTCGGTCTGACCCTCAAGGTCTTCACGCAGGACCACATCGGATTTCAGCGCCTCGAACGGGTCGGTCAGAACAGGAAGTTCCTCGTATTCAACCTCGACCAGTTCCGCAGCATCCGCCGCGATATAGCGATCCTCGGCCACAACGAAAGCGACTTCCTGACCTTGGAACAGCACTTTGCCATCGGCCAGCACCATCTGTTTATCGCCTGCCAGTGTCGGCATCCAATGCAGGCCCAGCGGCGACAAGTCTTCGGCAGTCAGAACAGCGATCACGCCGGGCAGCGCCAGCGCGGCCTCTTTGTTCACGCTGACAACGCGGGCATGTGCGTAGGGGGAGCGCACAAAGTCGCCGAACAGCATGCCATCCAGCTTGATGTCATCGACATAATTGCCCTTGCCTTGGGTAAAGCGCACGTCCTCGACGCGTTTGCGCGAGCTGCCCATCCCTTTGAGGTTGGCTGCGCGTTCTTCGGGGGTCAGAGTTTGATCGTTCATTCCGCGGCCTCCTTCTGAGCGTTCAGCATGTCAGCCGAGGCCGAGATCGCCTTGACGATGTTCTGGTAGCCGGTGCAGCGGCAGAGGTTCCCAGCCATACCGAAACGAATTTCTTCCTCGGTCGGGTTCGGGTTTTCCTGCAGCAAGCGATGCGCGCGGGTGATCATGCCCGGCGTGCAGAAACCGCATTGCAGGCCATGATGTTCACGGAACATCTCCTGCAGCACACCAAGGCTGCCATCGTCGTTGGTAAGCCCTTCGACCGTTGTGATATCGGCACCGTTCACCTGCGCCACGAAGGTGGTGCAGGATTTGACGGACTTGCCATCGATATCAACGGTGCAAGCGCCGCAATGGCTGGTTTCGCATCCGATATGGGGGCCGGTGATTTTCAGATCTTCCCGCAGGAAGTGGATCAGCAACGTGCGCGGCTCGGCCAGACCTTCGACCTCTTTGCCGTTCACGGTGAGTTTGACGTGCATTTTTGACATGGGTTCTCCTCCCCTCAACCCGCGCGGTTTTGGGCGCGGTCGATGGCGCGGCGCAGCATGACGCCTGCCACATGTTTCTTGAATTCGACGGGGCCGCGGTTGTCGGCCACGGGCTCGATCGCATCCAGCATCGCGGCAACGCAGCCATTCACATCGCCATCGGCCAGTGCAGCACTTGCGCTTTCGGACCACACAGGCGTGTCAGCCAGATTGGTCATCGCGACCGAGGCCGTTCCGTTACCCACCATCACAGCAGCCGCAGCCGTGGCATAGTCGCCAATCTTGCGCTTTTGCTTTTCATACGCCTGACCGACTCCCGCGCCGGGCACCGGGATCGAGATACGGGTCAGGATTTCCTCATCCTCGCGGGCGGTGAAATACGCGGCCTCGTAAAACTCACGCGCGGCGACGCTGCGATTGCCATCGGGACCGGACAGATCAAATGTGGCGTTCAGGCATTGCATCAACCCCGGCATGTCATTGCCCGGATCCCCATTGGCCACATTGCCACCGACGGTGCCCACATAGCGCACCTGCGGATCAGCGATCTGCAATGCCGCCTCGCGGATCAGCGGAATTGCAGCGGCCAGACCGTCATGCGTGATCAATTCGTGCTGCGTGACCATCGCACCCAAGGTCACGGTGTCGGAGCCGACCTCGATGCCCTTCAATTCGTCGATGGCTTGCAGATCAACCAGATGGCCCATCTCGGCCATGCGCAGCTTCATCATCGGGATCAGGCTGTGCCCACCCGCGATCACGCGCGCTTCGTCTCCGTGTTCTTGCAAAATGCCGATGGCCGAGGCGATATCGCCTGGCCGGTGATACTCAAAACCGGCTGGTATCATGTTTTTCCTCCCTGGGTCCGAGCAATATGCCTTGGGGGACCTGACGTCAGGAAAGAACGCCCTCGTCAGCCGTGCCAGTCAACGAGAACGGGGCGCGCAGCTTGTTTCACGAAATACGAATAGGCTGCACGAGTTGCGATCAAAGGCCCAGCGCGTCGCGAATGTCAGGCAGGCGTGACCGGCTGACCGGCACCTTGGTCAACGCATCCACACCGTCGAAATAACAAGTGCCATTGTCCTTGTGACGCTCAAAACTGGAGACATGTTTGGGATTCACCAGATAGCTGCGATGGGCGCGCAAAAACCCGTCCGGCGTCAGGCGGGTTTCAGCCTCGGTGATGGACCAGGGACAGAACAGTTTCTCGGCCCCGATATAGAGCACGGTATAATGCCCTTCGGCCCGGATTGCGGCGATCTCGGTCGGGGTGGCGAAAAAGGTCTGGCCTTCGCGCTCAAACGGAATGCCTGCCCGCAAGGTCGCAGGTTCAGGGCTGGGTGGAGCAGGCGCCACAACAGCAGCAGGTTCAAGGAAGCTAACGCCGGTCAACAGGAACGCTCCACAGATCAGGAACACCGCCACGGTGACACCCATCGCCAGCACCTGATTGTTCAGTGCCGGACCGGCCCCGCCGGTGCTGTCGCTGACGGTGAAATCGGTCAGACCGGTGGCCACGAAGTGCATTGTAAACACCGCCAATCCGAAACAGGCCGTTCCCAGCAAGATGTTACGCTGCGTGCGGTTGTCGTAGGCCACCCAGATCGCCACAACCGACAGCACGACCGAGGCCAGCGTTGACAACAGTACGTCCCACACGTTGTAGACCGGGCGACACAGTTCCATCCCGGCCATGCCTATATAGTGCATGACAACGATGCCAAGGCCCACGATCACGCCCGCCCCCACTATGGTCTGCACCGAACGTGGCCGGAAATGCAGCAACAGCAGCGCCAAACCTACCATCAGGATCGCGACAAGAGCCGAAATCAGTGTGATCAGCGCGTCATAGTAGAACAGGATCGGAAGTTGCAGGCCCAGCATGGCGACGAAATGCATCGACCAGATGCCGCCGCCCAGAACCACCGCAGCCAGCGCCACGATGATCTTACGGCGCTGGTCGTCCAGCTTCGATGCGCCATGCGTAAGATAAAGGCCGGTAAACCCCGCCATCAGCGCCACAGCTAACGAGGCTGCCACAAGCCAAGCGTTATGCGAATAGTCCAGCATTTTTGGTTTAGGCGCCCTCCCCGACGCGTGGACGACGTTAGCAAACGGATTTGATTGGGACAATTGGCTCTTGAACACGAATTCGGTGCTCGCCTCGGCCGTAACCTTTTTTCGTTTGCGGCTTAGAAATTCAGCGCGTTACAAGTTCGCGCTCAGATCTACTTGATGGTCCCCGCTGCCTATTGAATCACCGCATTTTCCCATGCGGAAAGAAACTTTTTACGCTTAAGGTCATCCAAAAAAGTCAGCAAAGCCGGGTTCAATCCAATCGTTTCTCTGTCAGTCACCCCTCCCGGAGACGTCAGCGGCGGGAGGGAGGACTGCGTTTCCCGCGCGGCAGATTTTTCGGCAACGAGATGGCGGATGAAAGCTTCTGCTGCGTCTGGTTCCCGAGTTGCATTAGAAACCAAAGCTGTACGCATCATAATCGTTTGAAAATCAGTCGGAAAAATAACTTCAAGCGCATCTTTACCTTCGGCTCGGACAGCGGCGTAGCTGCCCAACACGTTATATGCGACCAAAATCGTGCCATCGGCCAGATCATTGATCATTTCGCCCGAACAACAATACAACCGCACATCAAGCCCGCCCATAACTTCCATCAAGCGCCAATAGGTTTCCGAAGCTCGCGCATCCTGCGTTGCAAAGAGGTAACCCAAACCGGACTGGCGAACATCATAAGTGCCTACCTTGCCACGGAATTCTTCCGGGCGTTTACGTAAAGCTTCGATCAACATTTGGCGCGTTACGGGAACTTGCTGGCCTTCAAATGCCGCCCTGTTGATCACAATGGCCGCCGGCTCAGTGGTGAACGAGAAAAGGCTGTTGTGCCATTGTGCCCAGTGCGGTGTATCGATGTCGTCGATTGGTAGGGCATACCCATCATTGGCCAGTTTGAGTTGCAGATCCATCGCACTGGACACTACTACGTCAAATGCATCAGCAGCGGCTCGGACCCGCATGTTGATATCGGCCGTGCCCGAGACCAGGTATTCGACACTAATTGAGGGATTCTTCGCCACAAACTCCTCGATCAGTGGCGCAAATAGAACTGTGTCCGTGCTCGAGATTACCCGCAGCCTGGGACCCTCTGCACCCTCGTTGAAAATCAACTGATCTTCCCAGTCTTCTGCCCATCCAGCGCCGGGCAGAAAAGCCAGCATCAAAGCGATAATGTAACGCATGCGCCCCCCATTGGCCGGTTCGATAGAACCAGCATTCCCCCATGTGCAGTCGCCACATCCTTTGCAATGGTTAGTCCCAGTCCAGAGCCAATGGTTCCTACAGCGTTTTCCCCACGCTCAAATCGCCGGGTCAGTCTGTCAACTTCGCTCGGAAGAAAGCCGGGCCCGGTGTCGCTGACCTTAATCTCGGGTTTCGCTGTGACCTCTATTTCTACGATGCTGTCTGCAGGTGCATATTTCAACGCGTTGTCGATCATGTTTCTGACAGCGTTTTGAATAAGAATAGGATCTCCAGAATATGGAACCGATTTATCGCCCGTCAGACAGAGCGACAGTTCCTTCATTTCAGCGATAGGCGTCAAACGCTGAACCAGCTCTTGGATCAACTCGACAAGGTCAACATTCTCGCGCTCTAGCCGGTCCGCGCGAGACGTAATCATGGCGTGATCCAAAAGTTGACCTGCCGCGCGCGAGCTTTCGTCGATCGCGCGAACCATAGCACGCAGCGCCTCGCGGTTTTCTTTTCTTTCCACGCGGTGGAGCGTGGCTTCGGCGTATGATCTGACAGTCGCCAAAGGTGTCCTGACGCGATGGGCTGCTTCGGCGATAAAGTCCTCGGATTGGCTAAGCGACTGATCCAACCGGCCCATCAAGGAATTCAAGGACATGACAAGCGGTGCCATTTCTCGTGGCACTGGTTTTTTGAAAGGACTCAGATCCTGCGGCCCCCTTCGGGTTACCGAAGTCGTCAACTTGTTGAGCTGACCAATGGTTGTCGACGTGATCCAGAAAGATAAAGCTGCGGTGAGTAGAAAGAACCCCAACCCAAGAAAAGCAGCATTGCGCGAAATCTGATCAAGAGTTTCGGAAAGCGCATCCTGAGTTTGACCCAGTACGACTTCGACCTCGGTTTGTCGGTCAAGTCCAACAAGAGTCCGGCTGGCGCTGACCTGTCGGATAAGTTCTTCGCGAACTTCGCCGGTTTTGAACGACCAATCGCTTTCTCCGAGCCCACCAGCAAACCGAAGGTCTTCGTAGCCTGATAGGAACTCACCGTCCCGAAAGATCGCATAGAACACTCGGTCATCTGACGGTGTACTCAGCATTGAAAATGCTGCGTACGGGATATCTACCTCGAGTGCACCATCTCTGAGCGCCGCAGCATCCAGTATTGATGTCACTGAAGCTTCAAGTATGTTGTCCTGACCTTGTTGTGCCACCTGCGCCGCGTAATTGCGAACTGTGAAAAACAGAAGAATTGCAAGAACAGCCGCACCGCCAATCAACGCGAGCACCAGCCTGTTTCGCAATGACCCAGAAACGGTCGGATTAGTTGTCATGATCCAGCCTATACCCCAGACCGCGCAGAGTAGTTATCTTGAGGTCCGACTTTTCAAGATGCCTGCGCAATCGGCCCACATAGACCTCGATGGCGTTGTCTGAAATGTTGTCATCGTAGGAAAACAGCCGATCTGCCAGCTTCTGTTTCGAGAACACATGACCAGGTGCGTTGATGAACAGCTCCATCATACGCAATTCACGATTCCGCAAAGAAACAATGTCCCCGGCGACGACCAAATGCCCCGCGACCGGATCGAAGACAATGCCGCCCATCTCGATCGTCGTTTTTGTGATGCCTGACTTGCGACGCAAAACGGCACGGCATCTAGCCTCGAGTTCAGCGTGATCAAATGGCTTTGTGACGTAATCGTCGGCCCCAAGATCCAAAGAACCGATTCGATCAGAAACCTGACTGCGCGCGGTCAATACAATCACGGGAGTGTCCAATCGACTTGCCCGATGCCGTTTCAGAAAGTCTCGGCCATCCCCATCTGGGAGCATGATGTCCAACAGAATCAGGTCGTATTCTTCGGTTTCGACAAAGGCGGTTGCGTCCTCCAAATTCGCTGCGTGATCAATGACATGACCGTCCAGACGCATGCGCGAACTGACCGCGTTCGCGAGGTCCAGGTTGTCTTCGACAAGTAGAAATTTCATCAGGCTTTTTCAGTATTTTGCCGCGTGACAGGTTGATGTCAGGTTGGTGTGTTTTTGTACCATCCAATCTGAGCCGCCATGCGGCCGGTTGTCAAACGGGAGGAAATCATGACAACGATTAAACTGGGCCGTCGCGCCCTAATCGCAGCTGTGGCCGCAATCGGCCTGACCGGCCCGACATTGGCCGAAGATCAAGTCGTGGACAGCATCCACTTTCTGATCCCCGGCGGTGCCGGTGGTGGCTGGGACGGAACTGCCCGCGGCACGGGTGAGGCCCTTACGAATGCGGGTCTTGTTGGCACTGCATCCTATGAGAACATGTCAGGTGGCGGCGGCGGTAAGGCCATCGGCTTTCTGATTGAAAACGCTGACAGCAATCACGGCACATTGATGGTGAACTCAACGCCCATCGTAATCCGTTCGCTGACCGGTGTTTTCCCGCATAACTTCCGCGACCTGACTCTGGTTTCAGGCACCATCGGTGACTATGCGGCGATCGTCGTAGGCAAAGACAGCCCGATCAACTCGATGGACGATCTGTTGGCAGCTTTTGACGCTGATCCTTCGGCCACAGCAATTGGTGGTGGCTCTGTACCGGGCGGCATGGATCACTTGGTTGCAGCCATGGTCATGGAAGCAGCTGGCAAAGACGCTCTGGGCGTAAAGTACATTCCGTATGACGCAGGCGGCAAAGCCATGGCGGCGCTTCTGTCCGGCGAAATCGCGGCTCTGTCGACGGGTTTCTCGGAAGCTGTTGACCTGTCGAACGCGGGCGAAGTCAAAATCATCGGTGTCACATCGGAAGAACGCGTTGACGCCGCTCCTGATGCGATGACCATGAAGGAGCAGGGTATTGATACCACCTTCGTCAACTGGCGCGGATTCTTCGCAGCACCTGGTCTACCGGAAGACAAGCTGGCGGCATATCAAGACGCAATCGCCAAGATGTACGACACTCCTGAATGGGAAGAGGTTCGGGCGCGCAACGGATGGGTCAACATCCACAACTCGGGCGCTGACTTCCAGACGTTCCTTGAGCAGCAGGAACAGCAGATCGGTGATCTGATGAAGAAGCTGGGCTTTCTCTAACTGAAAATCGGCAGAGCGGACCGCCGCTCTGCCTTCCCCAAAGACAACAAAAAAGGAGGGGGCATCATGGCGTTGGATCGCTGGATCGCGCTCGTTCTGCTGGGTGTTTGTTTAACATATGGCTACGCCGCCTGGTTCACGATGGACGGTAGCCTTCCCCCCTTCATGCAAAGAAATCCCATCTGGCCAAGCACCTTCCCCAAAGTGCTGTCCATTCTGGGTATCGTCACGACGACAATTATCCTGCTAGGCTTTGAAAAGTCCGAGATCAAGGAAGCCGACATCGATTATCGCCGGCTGGGTGATTACCATCTGGATCAGGCGCTAATGCTGCTGGCTTTGATGGTGATCTACGCTTTGTGCCTGCGTCCTGTCGGTTTCCTGATTTCCACATCGGCATTCCTGATCCTTGGCTCTTTCATTCTGGGTGAGCGCAAGTGGCACATCATGCTGCCTGTTGCCTTCATCGCTACTGGGGCCGTCTGGTATCTGGTTCAGGAAGTTCTTGGCATTTACATGCGCCCCCTGCCGGGCATTTTCGGAGGCTGACATGCTTGAAGGACTTCTGATCGGCCTGCAAACGGCATTCTCAATCCAAAACCTTCTGATGGTTATCGCTGGGTGCCTGATCGGCACGTTCATCGGGATGTTGCCCGGTCTTGGACCGATGTCGATCATCGCCATCATGATCCCGGTTGCGATCTCGATGGGCGACCCATCCGCCGCACTGATCCTTTTGGCTGGGGTGTACTACGGAGCGATCTTTGGAGGATCGACATCCTCGATTCTGCTGAACGCGCCAGGTGTCGCGGGCACGGTAGCTTCAAGTTTCGATGGCTATCCGATGGCACGACAAGGCAAAGCAGGCAAGGCGCTGACAATCGCTGCGATCGCCAGTTTTGCCGGCGGCACGCTGGGTGCTGTGCTTCTAATGGTGTTTGCCCCTGCCCTGTCATCAGTGGCGCTGTTGTTCCATTCGGCCGAGTATTTCGCGCTTATGGTTGTAGGTCTTTCAGCCATCGCAGCCTTTGCTGGAAGCGGGCAAGTCGCCAAGGCCGTCATCATGACAGTCCTAGGGCTGATCATGGCAACTGTCGGCGAAGGCGCGTTGTTCAACCTGCCTCGGTTCACCATGGGAATCATGGACCTGCAATCCGGCTTTGGCTTCATCACGCTGGCCATGGCCATGTTTGCCTTGCCCGAAGCGCTGTTTCTGGTCCTGAAGCCAAAAGATCTGAAAGGTGATGATGGTGAGATCAAGGACCTGCGCATCACCAAAGAAGAAGCCAAAGCAATTGCGCCAGTTGTGGGACGGCAGTCCGTACAAGGTTTCTTCATCGGCGTTCTTCCCGGCGCCGGTGCGACAATCGCCAGCTTCCTCGGCTATGCTGTTGAACGCAACATCGCTCCGAAAGAGGAACAGGAAGAATTTGGCAAAGGCTCGATCAAGGGTCTGGCAGCCCCGGAAACAGCGAACAACGCGGCCTGCACAGGATCATTCGTTCCACTGCTGACTTTGGGTATTCCAGGTTCCGGCACCACGGCGATCCTACTGGGCGCGCTGATTGCTCTGAACGTGACACCCGGCCCGCGTCTGATGCTGGATGAGCCTCAGATCTTCTGGGCTGTGATCATGTCCATGTTTATCGGAAACCTTGTCCTGTTGATCCTGAACCTACCGCTGATTCCTTACATCGCAAAGGTGCTATCCGTTCCGCGCAACTACCTGATACCGTTCATTTTGTTCTTTACGTTGATGGGCGCTTATATTGGGCAGAACAATGCAACGGAGTTGTTGATCCTTGTGGGTTTCGGCGTCTGCGCCACGGCTTTGAAGTTTGCCGACTATCCGCTGGCCCCGCTTCTGATCGGGTTCATCCTTGGCGGAATGATGGAAGACAACTTTGCAAGGTCCATGCAGCTTTATGACGGGATCTCGTTTATCTGGGAACGTCCCATGACGCTGGGCCTGCTGGTTATCGCCGCGCTGCTGGTGTTGCTGCCCAGCTATCGCGCGCGGCGCGCACGGGCACGGGCTGCCGGTATCGCCGATGGCGACTGAGCCTCTGGCAGGAATACGGGTTCTTGACCTGACGAACGTTCTGGCGGGCCCGTATTGCTGCTATCAGCTTGCCCTGATGGGGGCCGAGGTGATCAAGGTCGAACGGCCTGAGGGCGGCGACCTTGCTCGGGTGTTGGGGGCAGACCCAGACCGCAACAAGGCCGGGATGGGCATCAGTTTTCTCGCCCAGAACGCGGATAAGAAATCCGTCACGCTGGATATGAAGCCCGCAAAGGGCAAAGACTTGCTGAAGAAGCTGGTTCAAACCGCCGACGTGCTGGTCGAAAATTTCCGGCCCGGTGTAATGGACCGGCTTGGCCTTGGCTATGACGTTCTGCGCGCTGAAAATGCCAACCTGGTCTATTGTGCAATCAGCGGTTTTGGGCAGGACGGTCCTCGCAAAAAAGACCCGGCCTACGACCAAATCGTTCAGGGTATCAGCGGTGTCATGTCGATCACCGGAGCAGCCGATACAGCGCCCTATCGCGTCGGCTACCCGCTGGCCGATACCGTCGGAGGGCTAACAGCCGCTTTTGCTATCAGTGCGGCCCTGAACGCCAGACCACGCGGCACGTTTCTGGATATCGCAATGTCCGAGGCGGTGATCTCCACCATGGGCTGGGTGGTGTCGAACTACCTGATCGGGGATGTCACACCGGCAGCGCATGGCAACGAAAACACCACATCCGCCCCGTCAGGAACCTTTGCCACTGCGGACAACCCGATCAATATCGCGGCCAATCGTGACGAACAATGGCAGGCGCTTGCTCGACACCTTGGACGGGAAGATTTGCTGGGTAACCCTGACTATGCCTCGCGTGAAGATCGCAAGAGGAACCGCCATACGCTAAGGGACGATCTTGAAGCCACGCTGCGCACCCGACCCTCCCGGGAATGGGTTCGCGAGTTGAACGCGATTGGCGTTCCGACCGGGCAGGTGCTGACCGTGCCCGAAGCGCTGACCGACGAACAGCTTACAGGCCGCGGATTGATTGGATCTTTGCCGTCCCACAGCGAGGAGTTGAAACTGACTGGCAGCCCTGTTGTGATGGATGGTCAACGCAGAATGCCCCGGACCGCCCCACCGGACTTAGGGGCAGATAATGCCGTGATCTGGTCTGAGCTTGGTCTGAGCCGTGACGAAATAAACGCGTTGACGAAGGAGGGGATCATATGAGCGATGTCGCTGACTGGTGGTCAACATCCATCATCGACATGGAACCCGGACGAATAGACCTGCGGGGCACACCTATTCAGGACCTTATCGGCAACCTTGGTTTCGCGGAAATAATCTGGTTCATGGTGCGCGGAGACAGGCCATCCGCCGCACAGTTGAAATTGTTCGAGGCCGCCTTGGTTGCTGCCGTGGATCACGGGCCACAAGCCCCTTCGATCGCTACGGCACGCATGGCAGTGACGTGCGGACTGCCGCTCAACAATGCCATGGCAAGCGCGGTGAATATGCTAGGGGACATCCACGGCGGCGCTGGTGAACAAGCGGTGACCCTGTATCAGTTTGTCAATGCTCACCCATCCGCCGTTGGCCCGGCGCTGGATGACTGGATTGCCGCGCAAGGGAAAATTCTGCCCGGATTCGGTCACCGCTTTCACACCCCAACGGATCCACGCGCACCACGTTTAATGAGCCTTGTGGACGAAGCGATTGAGGCAGGTGCCTGTGATGGGCGCTACAAATCTGTCGCGATCGACATCGAAGGCGAATTGGCGCAGCGCAAAGGCAAACCCGTTCCGATGAATATCGACGGAGCCACAGCGGTGATCTATGCCGAGCTTGGTTTTGACGCGCCATTGGCGCGTGGCCTGTTTTGCCTGTCCCGTTCTGTCGGCATTCTTGCACATGCGTGGGAACAGTCTCAGCAGGGTGGCCGAAACAAGGGACCGACCCCGCCAAAGTATCGCTGGACGTACTTGCCCAGCGACACGTAAGTGGCATCAAGGTTCTAAAGTGTCCGTTGATCCGAGTCCTCAGACCTTCTCTTCGATCGCAGGCTCGACATCGGGGCGCACGGGTTCGGCCTCCATTTCGATCACGTCGGGCGAAACTTCTTCTTCCGGCTCTTCAATCTCCGGCTCGACCTTGTCTTCAAGCGCGCCAACGATCAGGGGCAGCATGTGAACACCGGTCGCCGAGGCGATCTCGGGCGTTTGTGGGGTTTGCCAGCTGAGCGTGTCAAAGCTGTGGCAGTTCTGGCAGACCGGAGCCCATTCGGGCTGAATATCATGGCAATTATCGCAAACCCATTGCGGCCCGCGCGGCGCGTTCAGCGCCTTGGCCAACCATCCCTGCACCACCGCGTCCGAGGCGCCCTCGCCCCGTTCAATCGCTGCCATCAGCGTATAGGCGCGGGCATCGGCCTGTTTTTCGACCACATCGCCCAGCGCACGGCGAGCTTCGGGGAAATCCTCGGCCACGATGTTCAACTCGGCCAGGATCAGGCGCGTTTCAGGGTTTTCCGGGTGGATACGGGTCAGGGCGGTGAACCGCTTGATCCGCGCATCCGGCGTTTCATCCGGCGCGATTTCCGCAAAGGCATGGGCCAGATCGGGATGCGGCTGCACCTCCCACGCTTTTTTCAGGATCTTGGTCGCGGCGCGCGGCTTGCCCTTTTCGATATAGGCCCGCGCGGCCATCGCAGCGGCAGGAACCAGATCAGGCGACAAGCGGTTGGCCTCGATCGCGTGTTCTTGCTGTTCGACCGTGGCGCCTTCGTCCAGAATGCCCTTGGCTTCGGACAGAGCCAGCACTGCATCACGGCGTTTGAACACGTCGCGCGGCAGATGACCAGCCTTGAGCTTGGCCGTCAGAGTCGAACGCGCGCCCGTCCAATCCTGCGACTTGGTCTGCAAACCCAGCAGAATATCCTGCGTTTCGGCGTGGCGCGGCTTGATCGCCAACGCCTTTTCGGCCAGCTTCCGGGCGGTATCGTCATCACCCTCGGCCAGTTTCTGCTTCAAGATACCACGCACGCCCACAAACCGGGTGGCGTTGTTCGTCACCAGTTTCTTATAGGTATCCGAGGCTTTCTTGGTGTCACCATTCATCTCGGCCGCCTGTGCCACCAGCAGATTGGTTAGTTCAGGCTTGTTCAGCAGTTTTTCGGCCTTGGTGGCCTTGGACATGGCAATGCGCCCCTCGCCCGAAGCCAGTGCCATTAGCCCATCAGCCAGCGCCTGATAGCCGCGCTGTTCACGGCTGCGGTCGAAATAGCGCGACAGGGCGGTTTCATCGCCATTTAGGAATTTCAGCGTGGCGATCAGCAGGGTCAGCAGTTTGAAGAACACCCAGATTGCAAAGACCAACACGCCCAGCGCAATAACCGATTGCAAAGGCCCCAGAGTGTATTCCGTGCCACCCGCCGTGATCTGAATACCGCCGCTGGTTTCCATCAGGAACCCGGCACCAATAGCCAGAAGGCCAACAATGGCAACAAATACAAGGATTTTTATCAGTGACCACAGCATGGCAGGTCCTTCAGTTCGAGTTCGCGCCAGAAGCAAGCGCATCTGCGGCATCCACGGCAGATACCCGTGTCTGCGCCGCTTTTTCCCATTCAGCCAGCGCAGCACGGGCCGCCTCGGGCAGAGATTTCAGTTCGTTCAAAGCCCCAGCCACATCACCGGCGGACAGCGCCGCTTGCGCACGAGACAAGATCGCATCCGGATCATCACCCTCTTGCGGTGTTACCGAACGCGCACCGGTCTGGCGCTGGAGGAACGCGACGATCCCCGTGCCTTTCTCCGCCTCTCGGGCGTCGGCAAGAGCAGCGCGGGCGGCTGGCGCAAAATCCTCACGCAGGGCCGAAACCGTCGCGACTCCATTGTCGGCCGCCGTGGACAGCGCACCCGGGATTTCGACCCCGCCAGCTGACAGCTCGGAAAGAAGGTCGGAATAGGGTTGCCCTGCATCCAATTGCCCGTGGAGCTTAGACAGTATCGCTGCATTGGTCGCGGCCAAAGCCTCATCCGAAGCTTTTGCTTCTAGAGCCTGAGCTTCCGCAACCATCTTTTCAACCTCGGCGCGTTGGGCAGCCAGCGAGTCCTGCAGTTTTTTCAACTCGGCTTCAAATGCGGCTGTGGTTTCGGGGGTGGCTCCTTGGGTCAGCGCGCCGCTTTCCAGCGCGGCCAAGCGATCAGCCAGAGGCTGGATCTGTCCTGACAAACCATCAAGGCCGGATTGGACGGCGTCCAGATCCGAAGTGATCGGAGCCAACTGTTCTGTCAAAGCAGCAATCTTGCTTTCCAAGTCCGAGCCATCGGACAGAGATTTCGAGAGCGCGTCGATTTGGTTGGCTTGATCGGTCAGCTTTGCCTCGAGCGTGGTCAACGCGTCCGAGCTGCCGGAGTCGAACAAACCAGCACTGCCCGCCGCGAACCCGATTGCGGCTGCAATCGCACCGCCGATCAACGCCGGAACAAAGCCACCTTTCTTTTCCGAATGACGTTCGGACAGGTTCTCCTTGAAACGTTCAAGATTGGCTTCGGCTTCGGCTTCGGCTTCGGCTTCGGCTTCGGCTTCGGCTTCGGCTTCGGCTTCGGAAAGGGTCTCTTCTAACGCTGTTGCATCGTCAATAGTCGGTTCCTCAGATGCGGAAACAGCTTCAACCGACTCATCTGTCTTGGGATCATCCACCGGTTTTTGATCGGAGTTCTTCTTATCAGCCACCGCAATATTCCCCTTATCGAATCCGAAATGCTTGGAACAACAGACCCGGCTAAGTTAGTCGGTGGCCACGTCGCCCTCAACCCGCAACGCATGTTTCACAAGTTTTTTAACGGCCTTACGCATTTTCTTGGGTGTCGGCGCTTTCGCGACCTTCAACCGCGCATAGGGCAAAGAATAAAGGGGTTCGGCCGTGGCCTGGCTGATGGTAGCTACCCAAAGCGGGGCAGAACCGCGCCAGATGTCGGCAAAATGTCGCGCCGTTCTGGGTGAAAATATTGGAACCAAAACAGGGGATTTACCGCTTGCGGCGGCAGTCGCTTCGGGTGTCAGCGGTAACAGGTTTTGCTGGTAAACGGGCTGTTCGCGCACGGTCAGCCCGGATTCGGTCAGCCGCGCGGCAATATTGCCCCGGCTGTGCTCGCCTCGCAGGTGCAGTAGCGGACTGAGCGGTCGTGTTTGCAAAAGGGCTGCGATTAACTCCTCGGCGGTCTGGCCCATCATTTGCGCGTCCCACCCAGCACCTTTTGCCGTACCTGTTGTTGCAGGACCCACGCAGAAGGCAGGCAGAGACCGCTCAACCCCAGCCGAGGCCACCGCGTTCACCGCATTGGCTGAGGTGAAAATCAGCCCACGCGTATCAATCGTATCCACACGAACCGGCAGGGGTTTGATTTCCAGAATCGGGGAATAGATGACCTGCACCCGAGACCTGACGCGGGTCGGAAGCTGCGCAACGAACCTTTCAGAGGCCGCGCGCGGGCGGGTCATCAACAAATACAACGGTCGGCGCCTTGGGCCTTGGGATTGTTTGCATCCGCACAGGGTGATACCCCGCTTGGCAACCAAGGTGTAACGGATCGGGCCAATGGTGCAAACACTTACTGTCCTCGGGTTGGAAAGCAGCTGTGACGACACAGCCGCAGCCGTTGTGCGCCATGGCGAAAACGGGGCCGAGGTTTTGTCCTCGATCGTTCATGGCCAAAACGAACTGCACAGTGCCTTTGGCGGCGTTGTCCCCGAGATTGCTGCCCGCGCTCATGCCGAGAAACTGGACACTTGCGTCATGCAGGCGCTTGAGGAGGCCGGTTTGGCTCTGTCCGACATGGACGCCGTAGCCGTGACTGCGGGGCCGGGTTTGATCGGCGGCGTCATGTCCGGCGTGATGTGCGCCAAAGGGATCAGTGCCGCGACAGGGCTGCCCTTGATCGGGGTGAACCACTTGGCAGGCCACGCGCTGACGCCACGCCTGACCGACGGGATCGCGTTTCCGTATCTGATGCTGCTGGTTTCGGGCGGACATTGCCAATACCTGATCGCCCACGGGCCGGACCACTTTACCCGTCTGGGCGGCACCATCGACGACGCGCCGGGTGAGGCGTTCGACAAAACCGCCCGTCTACTGGGCTTGCCGCAACCCGGCGGCCCTTCGGTCGAGGCCGAGGCCCGCGCAGGCGATCCCAAACGGTTCCGCTTTCCGCGGCCTTTGTTGGACCGCCCCGGATGTGATCTGTCTTTTTCAGGCCTTAAGACTGCACTGATGCGGATGCGCGATCAGGTCGTGGCCGAGAAAGGCGGGCTGACCCGTCAGGACCGCGCCGATCTGTGCGCCGGATTCCAACAGGCCGTTGTCGATACACTGGCCGAGAAAACCCGCCGAGCGATGGATCTGTATTTAAACGAAAACCCCGCGGAGCCGGTGATTGCAGTGGCCGGAGGCGTCGCGGCAAATTCGGCCATTCGTTCAGCATTAGAGACTGTATGCGATGAGAAAGGCGGGCGTTTCACCGCACCGCCTCTCGCCCTTTGCACCGACAACGCGGCCATGATCGCCTATGCCGGGATCGAGCGATTCCGCACCGGCGCGCGCGACGGGCTGGACTTGACCGCCCGCCCCCGCTGGCCTTTGGACCAGACCAGCCCCGCAATGCTTGGCAGTGGCAAAAAAGGGGCCAAGGCATGAGCGTTTCGGTTCTGGGCTCGGGTGCATTCGGGACCGCGCTGGCAATTTCGCTGGCCGGAAACGGACCGGTAACGCTTTGGGCGCGAGACGCGGAACAGGCGCGGGTGATGCACAGCACGCGTGAAAACGCGGCGCGGCTGCCGGGTGTGACCTTGCCGGATGCGATCACCGCAACGGCGGACATTACGCAGGCAACGCGCAGTCAAACGTTACTGGTCTCGGTGCCGATGCAAAAACTGCGCGGTGTGCTGACGGATCACGGCGTGGTTCTGGCTGGGAAAACGCTGGTGGCCTGCTGCAAAGGTATCGAGCTATCCACCGGGCTGGGTCCGATCTCGGTCATCCGCCAGACCATTCCCGACGCGCGCCCTGCCCTGCTGACCGGCCCGAGCTTTGCCGATGATATCGCACGCGGATTGCCCACCGCGCTGACGCTGGCCTGCGCTGAGGATGCGCATGAGCTACAGCATGACCTGACCACGGCGAACCTGCGCCTGTACCGCACCACCGATCTGATCGGGGCGGAACTGGGCGGCGCGTTGAAGAACGTCATGGCCATCGCTTGCGGAGCAGCGATCGGAGCCGGTTTGGGCGACAGCGCCCGCGCCGCGCTGATGACGCGCGGATTTGCTGAGATGCAGCGCTTTGCCCTAATTCGCGGCGCGCGGCCCGAAACCCTTATGGGCCTGTCGGGACTGGGCGATCTGGTGCTGACCTGCTCGTCCGAGTTATCCAGAAACTATCGTTTTGGCCTGTGTTTGGGTCGAAATCAGCCCTTTGACACCACCACCACGGTCGAGGGCGTCGCAACCGCGCGTGCCATGTCCGACATTGCCCGGGCCGAGGGGCTGGACATGCCTATCAGCGCTACTGTCGCCGACCTGAGCCAAGGCACATATAGTGTGGCGCAGGCCATTGATACTCTGCTCAACAGACCCCTGAAGGAGGAATAATATGCTCATCGCTCTGATCGCCCGTGACAAGGACGGCGCATTGCAAACCCGGCTGGACAATCGCGCCGACCACCTGGCTTACATCGAAGAAACCGGTGTCGTTGCACAGGCCGGACCCCTGTTGGATGGCGACGCAATGATCGGATCGCTGATCATACTTGAGGTGGAAGACATGGCCGCCGCCCAAAGCTGGGCTGACAATGATCCCTATGTCAAGGCCGGGTTGTTCCAGTCCGTCGACCTGATCGCGTGGAAAAAGGTCATCGGCTGATGGCATATTGGCTGTTCAAATCCGAACCCTCGACCTGGAGCTGGGACCAACAGGTTGCCAAAGGGGACGCAGGCGAGGAATGGGACGGCGTGCGCAACTATCAGGCGCGCAATTTCATGCGTCAGATGGCGGTGGGCGACCGGGGGTTCTTTTACCATTCGCAAAAGGACAAGGCGGTGGTTGGCATCGTCGAGGTCTGCGCCGCCGCCCATCCCGACAGCACCACCGATGACGAGCGCTGGGAATGCGTGGATATCAAGGCCGTACGGCCCTTCAAAACACCGGTCACGCTGGACCAGATCAAGGCCGATGGACGGCTGGACGAGATGGTGCTGGTGAAAAACTCGCGCCTGTCGGTGCAGCCGGTTACGGATGCCGAATGGCAGGTGATCTGCGATCTGGGGCAGACTCAGGCGGAATAAAAAAGGGAAGGTTCCGACGGATGCAGAACCTTCCCTACCCCGCGTGCTCCCGACTCACCACACGCGTATAGAAATTCTTCGGTTCTGACCGTCCTGGCCACAAGATGACACTAGCCGAAACAGCGGCGCCGATACAAACACCAAGTACTTAAAATTGGAAACGCCCGCCGCTGCGACGGGCGCTATTGGATCAGCCGTAGACCGATTCCTTGCCGAAGTGTTTGGTCAGCATGTAATAGACCACAGCGCGGTATTTGTTGCGCTCTCACATACCATAAGTGCCAAGCACCGATTGTATCGCCTCATCTAACGCAGAACTATCGGACAGGCCCAGTTTCTTGATCAGGAAGTTGTTTTTGACAGTCTCAATCTCGCCCTCTTGCGAGGCCGCCACGGTCGATGCGTCGGCATCGTAGATCGCCGGACCGCAACCGATCGTGACCTTGGTCAGCAAGTCCATATCGGGATCCATCCCGCATTTGTTCTTCAGATCTTCCGCGTATTTTGCAATCAAGTCGTCGCGTTTTCCCATGACTGGCTCTCCCGTAAAGCAGCGTCTTGCTGCGAAGTCACAAAAGGTTGAAACAAGTGCGGGAAATCTATTCAGCTGAGGGTAGGTCACAACGGGAAAAACTGGTTTGTTTCCCCCCAAGGAAACACGGAAAACTCACTGAAAGGCGCGATTGGCCAAATCCGAGAAAGCGCGCACCTTTCGCCCATGTGTTGCGTTCCCTGCATGCACGAATGAGATCGGAGCGTCAGGTGACCGCAAAACACCAGGCATGACCTCAACCAGTGCTCCGCTTTCCAACTCGCGCTGAACAGCTAAGCGGGATTTGACCGCAAGCCCCAACCCCTGTACCGCCGCTTCGGTCAACATATCCGAGTTCGATACTGCAATCCCGCGCGGGATCGAAAACTGCGCAGCACCGTGACCATCCGTGATGTCGAGCCGAGTTTGCCACGGCAGACAGGCCCAGCGCATTAGGCGTAAGTCTTCAGCCGTGGCCGGCAGTCCATATGTCTCGCAAAACACCGGTGAAGCACAGATGATCCTGTCATTATCGCTTAGTTTACGGGCCTTTAGTGTGCTGTCGGCCATCTGTCCCACCCGGATCGCGCAGTCGATACCCTCATCCACCAACGCGACATAGCGATCAACGGCCAGAAACTCGACCGTCAGGTCCGGATGCTCGGCCTGAAACGCGCTCATAACCGGCATGATGAAGCGCGACAAAATCCAGGGTGACAGCGTCACGCGCAAATGTCCGCGCAATGCGCCAGTGCCACTGCCGGCCTCAAGCTCGGCGTCGCGCAAATCGGCCAACAAAGGTTCGATCCGGTCCAGAAAGATCAGACCTTCTTCGGTCAGTTGCACCTTGCGGCTGTTGCGGTGGAAGAGTTTGAGGTTCAGAACCTCCTCAAGCTTCGTGATGCGATGGCTGACCGTCGCCGCCGAGATCCCCTGCGCCTTGGCCGCGGACCCGACGCCGCCGGTTTTCGCGACCGAGACAAAGGTCAGCAGGTCATTCACATGGTACATTCGAAAATTCCTAACGCTGGTTTCAAGATTGAGCCAGTTATCGCGGAAAATTTCAAATGGTATCTGCTGAATCACGACCAGAGGAGGACCTGATGAAATCACTTTACGCAGCCACATGCGCGCTTGCGCTGGCCATGCCCGCAGCGGCAGCCGAGTTGGAAACCTATCTTGAGTTTGAAAAGGCCATGCCTCCGGGCAATCTGGCCATTGGCCCGGATGGGCGCATGTTCATGTCCGTGCATGAATTCTATGGCCCCGAATTGCGCGTGGTTGAAGTGATGCCGGACGGCTCCACCCAACCCTACCCGACCGAAGACTGGGCCCGCGCCCCGAACGATGATGCGGACGGGTTGAACGGCGTGTTGGGCCTGCGGGCGGATCGCGATGGAATCCTGTGGATGCTGGATGGTCAGGGCGAGAACCAGACCGGACGCGTCGTTGGTTGGGACACCAAAACCGAAACGCTGCACGCAATCCACTATATCGGCGCGCCTGTGGCGCGGCCCACATCGTTCCTGAACGATCTGGCTGTGGATCGCGATCATGGGGCTATCTACATCTCGGATACCGGCGACGGGCAGAACTCGGCCATTATCGTGGTTGATCTGGATACCGGGCGGGCGCGTCGGGTCCTGGAAGGCTCTAAATATACGATTCCTGAAGATACGCCGATGGTGATTGACGGGCGCGAGATTACGCTGGGCGGCAATCCTGCGAAGATCGGCATCAATCCGATCACCGTCGATCCGACCAACACGTGGGTTTACTTCGCGCCCATGACAGCCAGCGCAATGTACCGCATTCCCACCGCCGCGCTGCTGGATGAAAGCCTGTCAGATGCCGATATTGAAGCCAAGGTTGAACGCTATGGCGACAAGCCGATCTCAGATGGGTCAACCGTGGATACCGGCGGCAATGTCTATATCACCGCGATGACGGACAATGCGCTGGGCGTCACCAAGCCGGATGGCAGTTATGAAGTGCTGTTCCAGTCGGACGATGAATTGCCGTGGCCAGACGGGTTTTCGATCGGTGCGGATGGGTATGTCTATGCCACGATTAACGAGTTGCACCGCTCGCCCGTACTGAACAATGGCGAAGATGCCTCGAAGGGTATCTACAAGATCGTCCGGTTCAAATCGCTGGCTGATGCGGTCAGCGGACGCTAAGCCAATCTCCGGCCCCGTTTCGCGGGGCCGGATTATCTGCAATAGCCCCAGCCGGGCCCCTGCAAATGGAAGTGGTCCGCGTGCAGCTTGTTGAAATTGGGGCTCAGCACCACGCGGAACCAATCACAAGCGCCCTGCCCGATCTGGCGTAGGAATTCGGATTCGGACCCTTCAGTTGGCCAGTCGCGCAACAGGTTTAGTGTGCGTCCATCGGCCAGATCGACCCCCACGATATCAATGGAATCTGCAGTTGCATGACTGCTCCATCGGCTGTTCTGCCCCTGCGCGGTCCGCATCCGACGGCAGTTATAGCTGCCCAGATGCCGCAGAGCGCGCGCCTCGGTGCCCAAAATGTCCCGCGCAGCAGGCTGAACCACGTGATGTTCCCACATGGCAAGACGCAGAGCTGTGGTACAGCGCGTTTCGACCCCTCGGACATCTGCGGTAACAAGGCGCGACAGAAGGCCCCGTCCGCTGATCCCGCAATTCTGATCGACGACCAAATCCTCCATCTCAGCAAACGCCACTTCGTCCGCAGACAGCACCGCCTTGCATTGCGCCTCATCCGCCAGAGCACGGTTCAGTTGAAACCGCGTGACCAGATTGACCGGGGCCGTAATCGACAGATCGCGCAAGGGGTTCCAATGGTCAGGCAAGGGTGACTTCGGGTGTGTCACCAGAAGGAATCCGGCAGAGCCAACTAGAAATAGAAATAGAAATAAGATGATGGAAAAGAAAGACGCCGCCAGTCGCATGAACCGGCGGCGTCCCGTGCGTTTCGTCATACCCGATCCGCGATCAGTAGCGGTAATGCTCGGGCTTATAGGGACCTTCGGGTTTCACGCCGATATAGGCCGCTTGTTCCGAGTCCATCTGAGTCAGCTTCACGCCGATACGGTCCAGATGCAGGCGGGCGACTTTCTCATCCAGATGCTTGGGCAGGATATAGACTTCGTTTTTGTACTCATCGCCTTTAGTGAACAGCTCGATCTGCGCCAGAACCTGGTTGGTGAAGGATGCCGACATCACGAAGGATGGGTGCCCAGTGGCGTTGCCGAGGTTCAGCAGACGGCCTTCGGACAGCAGGATGATGCGGTTGCCCGAGGGCATCTCGATCATGTCCACCTGTTCCTTGATGTTGGTCCATTTGTGGTTTTTCAGGCTGGCCACCTGAATTTCGTTGTCGAAGTGGCCGATGTTGCCGACGATGGCCATGTCCTTCATCTCGCGCATGTGCTCGATACGGATCACGTCCTTGTTGCCGGTGGTGGTGATGAACACATCAGCGCTGGCAACTTCGTCTTCCAGCAGAGTGACCTCGAACCCGTCCATTGCGGCCTGCAGCGCGCAGATCGGGTCAACTTCGGTCACCTTCACACGGGCACCGGCACCGGCCAGCGAAGCGGCCGAGCCTTTGCCCACATCGCCATAGCCGCAGACCACGGCAACCTTACCGGCCAGCATGGTGTCGGTGGCGCGGCGGATGCCGTCGACCAGCGATTCTTTGCAGCCATACTTGTTGTCGAATTTCGACTTGGTGACGCTGTCATTCACGTTGATCGCAGGGAAAGGAAGGTGGCCTTCTTTCACCAGCTGATACAAACGGTTCACGCCGGTGGTTGTTTCCTCGGACACGCCCTTGATCTGATCACGCATCTTGGTGAACCAGCCGGGGCTTGCCGCCATACGCTTGGCGATCTGCTTCTTGATCACCTCTTCCTCTTCCGAGCCCGGAACGGGGATGATGTCTTCACCCGCTTCGGCGCGTGCGCCCAGCAGGATATACAGCGTCGCGTCGCCGCCGTCGTCCAGGATCATGTTCGGGCCATCTTCGAACATAAAGGACTTGTCCAGGTAATCCCAATGCTCTTCCAGCGTCTGGCCTTTGATGGCGAAGACGGGAATGCCAGCCTCGGCGATTGCCGCTGCCGCGTGGTCCTGGGTCGAGAAGATGTTGCACGACGCCCAGCGCACATCTGCACCAAGCGCTACCAGCGTTTCAATTAGAACGGCTGTTTGAATGGTCATATGCAGCGAGCCAACGATGCGCGCGCCGCTCAACGGTTTGCTTTCGCCATATTCTGCACGCAGGGACATCAGGCCCGGCATCTCAGTTTCGGCGATATCCAGTTCTTTGCGGCCGAACCCGGCCAGCGAAATGTCTTTGACGATATAGTCCCCGGCCATCAGGTACTCCATTCCGGTAAATACTGTTCCGGGTTGCCCCTAACATCCCTTTATGGGCGTGGCAACGCAGATGGCCGGAAACGGGATTCTTGTCGCTAAAATCAGCTTGGCGTGCCGTCTACCTTGATCTTTGGGATCGCCTCAAAAAAATCGGTGCCAACGGCGACGATACAACTCAGGCCGTTCGCATGGGTCACCAAAACGGTATAGCTTCCCGTTTCCTCAGAGGTCCAAACCTCCATCACCGATTGCCCGCCGCGCGATTTCTGCAATTCGCCAAAGGCTAGCTGTTCCGAATAGCTGTCCTGTAGCTTGGCGATTACGTGATCACGCTGCGCACAAGTGTTCTGCTGTGCAAAAGCCGGAGGCGCAGTCGCGGCCATTCCAAAAGCCAGGGCAACTCCAAATAAACGCTTGAACATAACAAGCTCCTTTCGATTCTGGTTTCAATCGAGAGGGGCACACCGGGAGAAGCATGCGCCCCCCTCGGTACTTGATGTCGGTATCACCGCGCACTTGTTCAAAGCACGAATGCTCAAGAAAAAGTTGGCAGCTGGTGATCTTGACAGGTAAACCATACCATAAAATTGAGGCGCAATCGCGGCTGTACGGACGAGGCATGGCATAATGGCAACACAACCCCGCGCGTGGCAGAGGATGCTGTCGGGCCGTAGGCTGGACCTGCTGGACCCCACCCCTGTGGATATCGAGATCGAAGATATCGCGCATGGACTGGCCTTTGTGGCGCGCTGGAACGGCCAGACGGCAGGGGATTTCGCCTATTCCGTGGCCGAACATTCGCTGCTGGTCGAAGAGCTTTATGGCCGCATCGCCCCCAATGCGCCGGTCAAATGGCGGCTGGCCGCGTTGTTACATGACGCCCCCGAATATGTGATCGGAGACATGATCTCGCCGGTCAAATCCGCCGTCGGTCCCGACTATGGTGCGTTGGATGATCGGTTGGCGGCAGCGATCCACATCCGCTTTGGCCTGCCCGCTGCGGTGCCGAAGACAGTGAAACGTCAGATCAAAAAGGCAGACAAGATCAGCGCCTGGATGGAGGCCACCCAGATCGCGGGCTTTTCCGAAGCCGAGGCGACCAAGTTTTTTGGTCGCCCCGACAAGTCGGTGACAGAGGGGCTGAACATTGTCCTGCGCCCTCCGGTCGAGGTGCGACGCGCCTATACTGACCGGCACGCCGCCCTGTTGGCACAGCTTTAGCCGAAGACGTAGAAACAGATCTTGTTATTGTCCGCATCACGGACATAGGCCCCGTAGAACACATCCGGCACGCGCTGGCCGGGCTCGCCTTCGTCGGTGGCACCAAGGCTGATCGCCTTGTCGTACATCGCCTGCGCGTGCTCTTTCGAATCCGCTGCAAAAGCCACCATAGTGCCGTTTCCCGGCGCACAATCACCACCGTCATAAGGTTCGCACACAGCCAGCATCGGCGCACCGGGCTGGTTGCCGATAAAGGCGATGCGCCCCACATCCAGCGTCACCTTGGCATCGCGATCCGAAAGCAGTTCGGTATAGAATTTCTTTGCGTGCTCCATGTCTGACACGCCGATGGTCACGTAACCGATCATTTGAGAGGTTCCTGTCTTGTTAAGTGTTTTCCCGAGGCGAACACTTGGCCTCAGGTCGCAGAGGTGCAAGTCACGAAGGCGTGACACATGACGACACACGGCAACTTAACTGCCGGCTAGAACATATAGAAAGACTGAATCTCAGCGCCGAGGACTCAAACAAGCTTATCGCGGGCTGCGCTTTGCCAAAATCCGCTGCAACGTCCGACGGTGCATGTTCAGTCGGCGGGCAGTCTCGGACACATTCCGGTCGCACAGCTCATAAACCCGTTGAATATGTTCCCAGCGCACGCGGTCCGCGCTCATGGGGTTTTCCGGGGGCGGTGGTAGTTCGTCGCCCTTGGCCAGCAGCGCGTTGGTGATGTCAGTGGCGTCGGCGGGTTTCGAAAGATAATCGGTCGCACCGATCTTAACGGCGGCCACGGCGGTCGCGATCGCGCCGTATCCGGTCAGAACCACAACCCGGCTATCCGGGCGCTTTTCACGCAGCACTTCGACCACGTCTAAACCATTGCCGTCCTCAAGCCGCAAATCCACGACCGCATAGGCGGGTGGGCGGGCTGTTGAAATGGCACGGCCTGCGGCGACTGAACCTGCGGTCTCGACCTCGAAGCCGCGCTTTTCCATGGCTTTGGCCAGACGTCTCAGAAAAGGCTCATCATCATCTACCAGAAGCAGGGATTTGTCCGGGCCGATATCCAGGTCAGAGCTGTCTGCCATATTCTATTCTTTCCGCTATTTCACGCCGTTGGCCTAGCTATGAGTAATAGCAGCGCCATTGCAAAGGTCAAACGGATCACAGTTTGTCCAGAAAACACCCGACCTTGTCGGCCATCTGTTCAGCTGAGTCATTGCGGTTGAAGAATTCAAGAAATCCGGCCTCGGGCGTCATCAGGTAGGTAAAGGTGGAATGGTCGACCAGATAGTATTCGTCGCTTTTGTCATGGGCCTTGTAATAGGTCTTGTAAGCCTGGCTGGCGGCTTTGACCTGCTCGGCCGAACCGGTCAGCGCGATGGTTTTACCGCCCATGTTAAAGGCATAGTCGGCCACCACTTCTGGCGTGTCCCGGTCTGGGTCGATTGAGATGAAAAGAGGCGTCACCGACTGGCCACGACCTGCCAGTATATCCACGGCCTCGGCGTTGCGCGACATGTCGAACGGGCAGACATCAGGACAGAACGTATAGCCGAAATAGACCAGTGTCGGCTCGGTGATAACGTCGGCGTCGGTGACAGTTTGACCCTCTCCGTTGATCAATTCGAATGGGCCGCCAATGGCTGCGGTGCCGCCGGCAATCTGGCTGGACCGGCATTGTGCGAACTGATCATCCGATCCGGCACCTCGGGTCAGCAGCCACATGACCCCCAGACCAATGGCAAGAACAACGGTGGCTAGAACGGCATAAAGACGGACCATGACTTCAATCCTAATGATCAGAGGGGTTGTTGATCGTTTCGGCCCGGACACCTATCAAGATGATCAGCCGATGCAACAGGACATAGTGAACCCATGGCCAATTCCAACATCATATTATGGCGTGGACAGGAACGCAGCAGCTGGATCAGGCTGCGCACGCTGATCCTGCTGCGCTGGGTTGCCATCATCGGCCAGATCACAGCCATCACCGTCGCCCAACAGACCTATCACGTCGAGCTGGATGTGATGCTGTGCTACCTGGCCATCGGGGTCTCGATCCTGGGCAACCTGACTGCGATCCTGATCTTCCCAAGAAACAAGCGATTGTCAGAGTTCGAGAACTTTCTGATGGTTCTGTTCGACCTGCTGCAATTGACCGTTCTGCTGTACCTGACCGGGGGGCTGAACAATCCGTTTGCCTTGCTGCTTGTGGGGCCAGTAACGATCTCGGCCAATGTCATGAGCACCCGGTCGACGTTGATCGTTGGCGTGGTTGCAATTGTTCTGACCACTCTGCTGGCCGAATTCCATGTGCCCTTGCGTACGGATGTCGGAATGGATCTTGAAATCCCGGATATCCTGTTGTTCGGAAACTGGGCCGCGATCGTCATCGCGATCGTCTTTTTGGGTGCCTATTCACATCGTGTCAGTTCCGAAGTTCAATCCATGTCCGAGGCTCTGGCCGCCACGCATATGGCCCTGGCGAGAGAACAGAAGCTGACCGACCTAGGTGGGGTTGTTGCTGCGGCCGCGCATGAACTGGGCACGCCGCTGGCCACAATCAAATTGACCAGCTCGGAGTTGATCGAAGAGCTGGATGACCGGCCCGAACTAAAAGAGGATGCCGCGCTGATCCGGGAACAGGCCAACCGGTGCCGGGACATATTGCGCGACATGGGCAGGGCCGGAAAGGATGATCTGCATCTGCGGCAAGCCCCTCTTTCAACCGTGGTGAACGAGGCTGCAGAACCACACATTCACCGGGGCAAAACCGTCCATTTTACCGAAGGCCCTGCGGATGACGGGGATGTTCAGCAACCCTCGATCCTGCGCAAGCCCGAAATCATTCACGGGTTGCGGAACCTAATCCAGAATGCGGTGGATTTTGCCCGCGCGAACGTTTGGGTCGAGGCGGAATGGAGCTCTGATCAGATCATTGTCAGCATCATGGATGACGGGCGCGGATATCCGTCTCAGATGATCGGGCGGATTGGCGACCCGTTCATGCGCCGCCGTCGCGCCGAAACCGATCAACGCGCACGCCCGGAATACGAAGGCATGGGTTTGGGCCTGTTCATCGCCAAAACCCTGCTGGAGCGCAGCGGAGCGGAATTGGATTTTGCCAACGGTTCAGACCCCTATCAGACCTTATCCGAATACCCCGAACGTCGGGGGGCTATCGTGAAGGTCACTTGGCCGAGAAACCTGGTTGATGCGCAACAAGGAGACACCCCGGTCCCGTCTGGCGCGAACCAACGGATTCAGGTCTGAGTTAAGACCCCGTTAACTATTGGTAACCATAATCCGCTTTCGTAATTTCTGTTGCGGGGCGTTCATGGTCGACTGGTTCATTCTGGCTGTCATCAGCTTGGTCTCTGCCGGCCTTGCGGTGCAATGGCTGCTGCCGCGCCGTCGGCACAGGGGTGACAATTTCGGCCTATCCTCGCCCACGTCCTTGTTTGACGCGGTGTTTTTGTTCGACGATCAACGTCTGATCAGCCACTCGGATATGGCGCTAGAAGGGTTTGAAGAAGTCCGGTCCTGGCACGACCTGCGCCGTTTACTGCAGCGTGACTTTCCCACGTTTCCCAAAACTCCGGACTGTATCCGACAAGAGGGTAATTTGATCATCCCCGCCATAGACTGCACGGTCGAGCGAGACGTCATGTGCGAATGGATCGACGGCATAGTCAGGGTTCAGTTGCGTGAAAACAGCATCTGCCCTGCCACCATCCACCGTGAAGCGAACGATCCAATCCGCCTGGCAATGGAACGCGCGCCGTATCCCGTCTGGTTACTGGATGAACACGACACAGTTCGTTGGTGCAACGCAGCCTATATTTCTTTAGTGCGCAAAGTACGAGGTCAGGATACGGATCTGACCGCGCCGTTGTTTCCCGGATCCGAAGAAGATGCCCGACTGGGTGGAAAGACGCGGGTTTCAATTTCGTCGGACGGCAGCGAAATCAAGCTTTGGTTCGATCTGACACGGGTCCACCATCCAGAGGGGCACTTATGTTACGCCGTCGACATCAACGCGATTGTCGACGCCGAAACCGCCCAGCGCAAATTCGTTCAGACGATGACCAAGACCTTTGCCCAGCTTTCCATTGGCTTGGCGATTTTCGACCGCAACCGACAATTGGCCCTATTCAACCCGGCCCTAATTGACCTCACCACCCTGCCCCCGGACTTCCTCAGCTGCCGGCCAAGCCTGTCCAGTTTCTTCGACCGGCTACGGGATCAACACATGATGCCTGAACCCAAGAACTACCGAAGCTGGCGCAGTCAGATGAATGACCTGCTTGAGGCTGCCGAGGACGGGAATTATCAGGAAACGTGGTCGCTGCACTCAGGGTCGGTTTATTCGGTTAGCGGTCGCCCCCATCCCGACGGTGCCGTAGCCTTTTTGTTCGAAGACATCACGGCCGAGATCACCCTGACCCGGCGGTTCCGTTCAGAAATGGACCTGATGCAATCGGTTCTGGACAAACTGGCGGATGCGGTCGCCGTTTTTGGCGATGACGGAACCCTGGCCTTTACCAATTACGCCTATCAAAATCTGTGGGGCGACAGCGGAGACTCGGGGTTTGATGCCGATTCAGTTCTGGATGTCACACGCAATTGGCAGGAACTCTGTACTGCGTCCCCTGTTTTCGGTGAGATTCGAGAGTTTGTAGGGATGCGCGACAACCGGGCAGAATGGTCGGCCGAGTTGCGTATGCGCAATGGTGCTTCGCTTGAATGCACAATCTGCCCGGTGCAAAACGGAGCGACAATTATCCGGTTTGCAACCGAAGATAAAACAGTTCTTCAACCTAAGTTACATCAGATCAGCGCCTGAACCGGGTTGCAGGCAAACCGGTGCGACGTCATTGTGGCGCCATGACGACCGCGCCCTTTGCAATCACCTTCAACTCGCCTTGTGAGACGGCATATTTTGCCGCTCGGTTGGGCCGGATTCTACGTCCGGGCGATACTCTCTTGCTAGAAGGCGAAATTGGTAGCGGAAAAACCCACTTCTCCCGCAGTCTTATTCAATCGGTAATGAGCATCCCCGAAGACGTTCCTTCGCCAACATTCACGTTGGTTCAGGTTTATGACACCGAAATCGGAGAAATCTGGCACTGTGATCTTTACCGCCTTGGCGCAGTGGATGAGGTCGATGAGCTTGGCCTGACCGAGGCATTTGAAACAGCGATTTGCCTTGTGGAATGGCCTGACAAACTCGGGTCGATGCAACCTGAAAATGCCTTGACACTTTCGTTTGAAACAGACCCTAACACTGTGGAAAAACGCCTTGTAACCCTATCGTGGGTAAATACCGAATGGGCCAACAGACTGGAGGCCGCGCAATGACAAACCGAGCTGTGCTGGCCGAAGCGCTGATCGCTCAGACCCCGTGGGCAAATGCGCAGCGTGCGCCTTTGGCCGGGGACGCCTCGAACCGCCGTTATGAGCGTCTGACCGATCCGGATACCGGCAAGACAGCGGTTTTGATGGACTCGCCACCGGGTCAGGCTGAACCCGTCGAAGCATTTGTCCGAATGGCAAACCATTTGCGATCCATCGGCCTTAGCGCGCCCGAAATTTATGCCGAAGATACCGAATATGGCTTTTTGTTGCTTGAGGATTTGGGCGACGATCTATTTGCGCGTGTGCTGCGGCGATCTCCGACGTTGGAACGTGAATTCTACGAGGCAGCCACAGACGTTTTGATCACGCTGCACAAGGCACCGACGCTTTCATTGCCATCCTATGGCCCATCCTTGATGACGGAACTGGCCGCACTGTCGTTCACCAAATACGCCCAGTCGATTCAAGGATCGCATGACGAGGACGCACGGGATCGGTTCGAACACCGGTTTGCAGATATCCTGCACCGGGAAACTGCGGGAACAAAAGTTGTTGTCCAAAGGGATTATCACGCTGAAAACCTGATTTGGTTGCCTGAACGCGACGGCGTTGCCCGCGTTGGGTTGCTGGACTTTCAGACAGCCATGCTGGGCCATCCCGCTTATGATCTGGTCTCGCTTCTGCAAGATGTGCGCCGGGATGTAGCACCTGGAACCGAAATGCGGATGGTTAACAGGTATATTCAGACAACCGCAGTGAACGACCACGATTTCCGCACCGCATATGCCGTTCTGGGAACGCAACGAAACCTGCGTATTCTCGGTGTATTTGCCCGATTGGCGACGGAATATGGAAAACCGCAATATGTCGACCTGATCCCCGCGACATGGACGCATTTGATGCGCGATCTGGAACATCCCGCGTTGGTCACTGTGTCCGATCTGTTGCGTGATGGGCTACCTTCACCGACACCGGAAAACCTTGCAAAGCTCAGACAATCATGACCGACACGCTTGATGCCATCATGCTGTTTGCTGCCGGGTTCGGAACTCGTATGGGTGCGCTGACCAAGAATCGGCCGAAACCTCTGGTGGAATGCGCAGGCCGCCCACTGATTGACCACGCGCTTGATTTGGTCAACGACCTTGATCCAATTCGTAAGGTCGCCAACCTGCATTACCTTCCAGATCAGCTTGAGGCTCATCTTGCCCCCAAGGGTGTTTTGCTGTCCCATGAACAACCCGAAATCCTTGAAACAGGGGGTGGATTGCGCGCAGCATTGCCTTTGTTAGGGTCTAGTACTGTTTTCACCCTGAATTCAGATGCGATCTGGTCGGGGCCAAATCCACTTGGGATGCTGCGGGATGCTTGGGATCCCGAAAAGATGGATGCGCTATTGATGTGCATACCAACAGACCAAGCCGTTGGACATGCGGGTCAGGGTGATTTCACTGCAGATCGTAACGGCCGCATCACGCGCGGCCCGGGGTTGGTTTATGGTGGCGCGCAGATCATGAAAACCGATGGATTGGCCGATATCCCGGACAAGGCGTTTTCGTTGAATGTTTTGTGGGACCGAATGCATCAGAACGGTCGGTTGTTTGGCCTGACATATCCCGGGCGCTGGTGCGATGTGGGCCGTCCCGAAGGGATCGCTCTGGCTGAAAGGATGTTGGCGGATGTTTGACCCCAGCGGTCTGCCCCGTGTATTTGCCGTTCCCCCCGGCACGGATTTTCCGGCCGCTTTGGTGAAAGGGTTGCGTCACCGCAGCAAGGACTATCCGCCCGAGGAATTGGCCAAGGTGCAGCTGGTGGTAAACACAAGGCGAATGGCTCGACGTGTGCGCGAGTTGTTCGACCAAGGGCCAGCATGCCTTCTGCCGCGTTTGTCCTTGGTCACAGACTTGGGCGAAAGCGTTGACCTGGCTAGCGTTCCGCCAGCTATTCCGGCACTACGCAGGCGGTTGGAGTTGACACAGCTGGTCTCAAAACTACTGGACCAACAACCTGATCTGGCGGCGCGATCTTCGCTGTTCGATTTGTCTGACAGTCTGTCCGCATTGATCGACGAAATGCAGGGCGAGGGCGTGTCGCCCGAGGCAATCGGGCAGCTGGATGTCAGCGACTTGTCTGGCCATTGGGCACGCGCGCAGGCCTTTATTGGGATCGCAGATCAATTCATCGACGCAGGGCCCGATGCGCTGGACGCGCAGGCCCGGCAGCGCATCGTCGTCGAAAACCTTATTGCGCGGTGGCGGGACGCACCTCCGCAACATCCGGTCATTCTGGCGGGATCGACCGGATCACGCGGCACCACACTGATGCTGATGGAGGCGGTGGCGCGCCTTCCACAGGGTGCTTTGATCCTGCCAGGTTACGACTTCGATCAGCCTGATCACGTCTGGCGGGGATTGGACGATGCCCTGACCTCGGAAGATCACCCGCAATACCGATTTCACAAATTGATAACTCAGCTTGATCTGAGGCCCGATCAAGTCACGCCGTGGACACCTGATACACCTCCGTCACCAGCGCGTAACCGGTTGGTTTCCCTAGCATTACGCCCAGCACCGATCACGGATGCCTGGATGTCCGAAGGGCCCAAGCTGACGGATTTGGACAGCGCGACGAAAGACCTGACCCTGGTCGAGGCACAATCGCCGCGGGACGAGGCGCTGGCCATTGCTCTCCGCTTGCGGCAAGCGGCCGAGACAGGTCAGACCGCTGCTCTGATCACCCCAGACCGGATGCTGACGCGGCAAGTCAGTGCTGCTTTGGATCGATGGAACATTATGCCAGATGACAGCGCAGGTCTGCCGCTGCAGCTTTCACCACCGGGGCGATTCCTGCGCCATGTGGCCGGATTGTTTGCGCGACGGCTGGATGGCGAGGCCCTGCTGACACTGCTAAAACATCCCCTTTGCCACGATGGTGGCGATCGCGGTACGCATCTGCTGCACACGCGCGATCTGGAGCTTGACCTGCGGCGGCATGGGCCTCCGTTCCCGGACAGCCGCAGCCTGATCGCGTTTGCGATCCGCAAAGAGGTGCCGGATGATTGGGTTCGTTGGGTGTCGCATCACTTCTGCGACCAGCAGGTGACCACAGAACTGCCACTATCGGACTGGGTCATCCGGTTACGCGACCTGGCCGAAGCGATTTCAGCCGGAAATACCGGGGGTCCCGGTACGCTTTGGGACAAGAACGCAGGGCAAAAGGCTTTGTCGGTTCTGACCGCACTTACGGAAGAAGCTGGTCATGGTGGTCCCATGACGGCGCATGACTTTGCGGATTTGCTGGGTGCATTGCTGTCAGGCGAAGAGGTACGGGATCGCGACGCACCGCATCCCCATATCATGATCTGGGGCACGCTTGAGGCGCGGGTGCAGGGGGCCGATCTGCTGATTCTTGGCGGATTGAACGAAGGCAGTTGGCCCGAAGCCCCCAGCCCTGATCCCTGGCTGAACCGCCAGATGCGCGCCAAGGCCGGATTGTTGTTGCCCGAACGGCGGATTGGTCTGTCGGCGCATGATTTCCAACAGGCCATCGGCGCGCCCGAGGTCTGGCTGACCCGGGCCACCCGATCCGATGATGCCGAAACCGTGCCGTCGCGCTGGTTGAACCGTTTGACGAACCTGTTGCAGGGCCTGCCGGAACAGGGCGGTCGAGCCGCCCTTTCGGCCATGCGCGGGCGCGGGCAGAAATGGCTGAGCTGGTCGGAACAACTTGAAATCGCGCCCGAAATTTCGGCGGCGTCGCGCCCGTCCCCGCGCCCACCGATCGCGTCGCGCCCGCGTCGCCTGAGCGTGACCGAGATCAAGCGCCTGATACGGGACCCTTATGCGATTTACGCCAAACATGTGCTGCGGCTGCGGCCTCTGGACCCGTTGGTGCAGGCCCCCGATGCGTTATTGCGTGGCATCGTGATCCACGAGATTCTGGAACATTTCGTCAAGGACAGCGTATTGGACACCGCACTGCTGACCCGCGAAACATTTCTGAAACGCGCAGAAACCCTTCTGGATCAACATGTTGCGTGGCCCACCGCCCGCAAATTGTGGCTGGCACGGCTGGAGCGGATCGCCGATGACTTCTTACGCGCCGAAACCGCCCGACGCAGCGATGGCGGGCCCGTGGCGTTTGAGGCCGCTATGAAGCTGGTGCTAGAGCCGCTGAATTTTACCATCGCAGGCCGCGCCGACCGGATCGACCTGAACAGCCGGGGCGCGCTGCGGCTGGTGGATTACAAAACCGGTGCGCCTCCGACCGAAAGCCAGCAGTCCAAATTTGACAAGCAACTGCTGATCGAAGCCGCCATGGCCGAGCAGGGCGGGATCGAGGGTTTTGACCCTCTGCCCGTGGCTGAGGCGGTGTTTATCGGCATGGGCGGCAGCTACAAAGAAGTGCCCGCACCGTTAGCGAAAGAACCGACGGACAAGGTGTTGGCCGAGCTAAAAGAGCTGATTTCGGCTTATTTAGAGCCTAACCAAGGCTTTTCCTCGCGTCGGATGCTGCACAAAGACACCGACTCTGGCGATTACGACCATCTGGCCCGGTTCGGCGAATGGGACCGCACCGCAGACACCAAGCCCGAGGATCTGACATGAGCGCCCGCAACGACGCGACCGAACGGCAGGTGCAGGCAGCGCGGCCCGATGCCTCGACCTGGCTGGCGGCAAATGCGGGCTCGGGCAAAACGCGGGTTCTGACCGACAGGGTGGCGCGGTTACTGCTGGACGGGGTGCAGCCGCAGCACATCTTGTGCCTGACCTACACCAAAGCCGCCGCCAGTGAGATGCAGAACCGTCTGTTCAAACGGCTGGGCGAATGGGCGATGCTGGGTGACGCGGCGCTGCTGGCGCAACTGACCGATCTGGGCGTCCCCGGCCGGATTGATCCCGACCGTCTGGCACAGGCGCGCACGCTCTTTGCCCGCGCGATTGAAACGCCGGGCGGGCTGAAAATCCAGACGATCCACTCCTTCTGCGCGTCACTTCTGCGGCGATTCCCGCTGGAGGCCGGGGTCAGCCCGCAGTTTTCCGAGATGGAAGACCGCGCCGCCGCCTTGCTGCGCGAAGAAATCGTCGAGGATTTCGCCGAAGGCCCTCATGCCGCTCTGATCGAGGATGTGGCGCGGTTTGTCACCGATACCGGGTTCGACAATTTGACCGCCGCGATCAGCCATAAGCGCAACCTGTTTGCGCAGCCCTTGGGCTGGGCCGAGCTGCCGGGCCGGTTCGACCTGCCCGACGGATTCGACGAAGACGCCCTGATCGCGCGCGTGTTTCTGGGCGGTGAGGTCGACCTGATCCGCACGATCCTGCCCGCGTTGACGGAAAGCGGCGGCAATAACGCCAAAGCAGCGGCAAAACTGGCGGCGTTCACCGAACCCCGGATCAGTAGCCTGCCTGTTTTGGAAAGCGTGTTTCTAACCGGAAAGGCCGCCAAAGAACCCTTTACCGCCAAGATCAACGCGTTCCCGACCAAAGCCCTGCGCGAAGGCGCATTGGCCGGGCAGATGCCACAGCTTGAGGCGTTGATGCTGCGCATCGAGGCTGCGCGGGAACAGCGGCTGGCGCTCGTGGCGGCGCGCAAGACCCATGTGCTGCACCGGTTCGCCTCTGCCTTTCTGCCAGAATATGAGCGCCGCAAGCAGCTGCGTGGCTGGCTGGATTTCGACGATCTGATTCTGCGCGCGCGGCAAGTGCTGAACGACCCGGCGGTTGCCGAATGGGTGCTGTACCGGCTGGATGGCGGCATCGACCACATTCTGGTGGACGAGGCGCAGGACACCAGCCCCGACCAATGGGACGTGGTCGAGAAACTGGCGCAGGAATTCACCAGCGGCGAGGGGGCCAGGTCCGGGGTTGAGCGCACGATCTTTGTGGTCGGCGACAAGAAACAGTCGATCTATTCCTTCCAAGGCGCGGACCCTGCAGCCTTTGACCAAATGCAGCAGGAATTCGGGCGGCGGTTGATCAATTCAGGCTCTAAACTTAAGAGTTTGGAGTTGGAATATTCCTTCCGCTCGTCCAGCGCGATCCTGTCTTTGGTCAATATTCTGTTCGAAGGCCACGCCGAGGCCGGGTTTCAGGACAAAGCCTTGCACCGCGCGTTCAAGACCAGCCTGCCGGGGCGGGTCGATCTGTGGCCGGTGGTTGAAAAGGTCGAGGACGAAGAAGACGGCGACTGGACCGATCCCGTCGATCGCCCCGACGCGCGGCATCACACGGTCATTCTGGCGGAAAAGGTGGCACACTCGATCAAGGACATGATCGACCGGGGCGAAACGATCCCCGAGGATGGCGACTCCCCCGGCGCGTTCGTGCGGCGTAAGGTGCAGCCGGGCGATTTCCTGATCCTTGTGCAGCGCCGGTCCGATCTGTTTGCCGAGATCATCCGCGCCTGCAAGGCCCTGCGCCTGCCCATCGCCGGGGCCGACCGGCTGAAGGTCGGGGCGGAACTGGCGGTGAAAGATCTGGCTGCGCTGCTCAGCTTTCTGGCCACGCCCGAAGACAGTCTGTCGCTGGCCACTGTGCTGAAATCACCGTTATTCGGGTGGAGCGAGCAGCAGCTATTCGATCTGGCACACCGGCGGTCCGAGCAGTTCCTATGGGCCGCCCTGCGCCACCGGGCCGAGGATTTCCCCGAAACGCTTGAGATTCTGAATGACCTGCGCGGCCAGATCGACTTTCTGCGCCCCTATGACCTGATCGAGCGCATCCTGACCCGCCATGACGGGCGGCGCAAATTGCTGGGCCGTCTGGGGGCCGAGGCTGAAGACGGCATCAACGCGCTGCTGTCGCAGGCGCTGGCCTATGAACGCACGGATATTCCCAGCCTGACCGGTTTTCTGGTCTGGATGCAAACCGACGATCTGGAAATCAAACGTCAGATGAGCGGCGTCGGCAACATGATCCGGGTGATGACAGTGCATGGCTCCAAGGGGCTGGAGGCTCCGATCGTGATCCTGCCCGATACCGGAAAACGTCAAGCCCCTCGCGATGCCGAGATCATGGTGGGCGAGGGGGTGCCTTTGTGGAAAGTGCCCGCGGATGCCTCACCCGCGTTGATTGCTCAAGCCCGGTCTGAGGCCCGCGCGCGGGAAGAGAATGAGCGCCTGAGATTGCTCTATGTGGCTCTGACACGGGCAGAAAAGTGGCTGATCGTCGGGGCCGCGGGCGATGTCGGCAAGGATGGCACCAGCTGGTATCAGATGGTCGAAGCGGCAATGGCGCGGGCAGGGGCCACGCAACTGCCGGGCTCGGAAACTCTGCGCCTGTCGCATGGGAATTGGGACGCGCTGTCGCTTGTCGAACAGGAACAGGCCGAAACCACGCAGACTGATCTGCCCGCAATGTTTGAACCCCCCGCCGCGCCGCCTTTGCCGCAGTCCGAGACGCTCAGCCCTTCGAATCTGGGTGGAGCCAAGGCGCTGCCCGGTGATGCAGGACAGGATGAAGAGGCCGCCAAACTCAGGGGCACCCGCCTGCATCTGTTGCTGGAACACCTGCCCGGCGCACCACATCAGGACTGGCCGCAGCTTTGCGCCAGAGTACTTCCCGATATGCAAGACATCGAACGCATCGATCTGCTGGCAGAGGCAAAGGCCGTTCTGACCTCGGGCCAATTGCAGCCTGTCTTTGCGGAAAACACGCTGGCCGAAGTTCCTGTTAGCGCAGATCTGGGCGGTCAACGAATGCATGGGGTGATTGACCGGCTGATCGTAACCGAAACTGAGGTGCAGGTGATTGATTTTAAATCAAACGCCACCGTTCCAGAGGCCTCGACCGCGTGCCCCGAGGGTCTTTTGCGGCAGATGGGAGCTTATGCGCAAGCGATGGCCCAAATCTATCCCGACCGAAAAGTGAAAACCGCCATCCTATGGACCCGTACCGCGCAGTTGATGTGGTTGCCACACGAACTTGTGACCCAAGCACTGACCCGCGCCCAGATACCTTGACCTCGGGATACCCCGTGCCTAGGTTCTGAAGCCAAGCATTCCCCATTCAGGAGACAGAATATGTCGACCGTAGCCGTAACCGACGATACCTTTGACGCCGAAGTCAAGAATTCCGACATCCCTGTTGTTGTCGATTTCTGGGCAGAATGGTGTGGCCCCTGTAAGCAAATCGGCCCCGCTCTGGAAGAGCTGGCGACCGAGTATGGCGGCAAAGTGAAAATTGCCAAGGTAGACGTGGACAGCAACCCGAACGCCGCTGCAGCGATGGGTGTACGCGGTATTCCCGCGCTGTTCATCTTCAAGGACGGTCAGGTTGTTTCGAACCGCGCAGGCGCGGCACCCAAAGCCGCGCTGCAAAGCTGGATCGAAGAGTCCATCTGATCCATTGGATCAACCGAAATAAAAGGCGTCCCACTAGGGGCGCCTTTTTTGTGACCGAGGATCAAATGGCTAAAACACGTATTCTTGTTGAATTTGGCATGGGAACGTCCTTGCGCCGCCACGACTATACCGAGGCTGCGCTGCGCGCGATCAATGATGCCTTGTGGCACAACTCGGTCAATATGGCAGAGCTGTTCGGCTTTCCGAAAGAGGCCATGATCATTGATGCCGAAATCGGCGTAGCCCAACCGGATAAGGTGGATGTCGAGGCGTTAAAGGCCGTTTTTCCCTATGGGAGACCTTCGATCCAGGTCAATCAAGGGGGATTGGATATAGAAAAGCCTGATGCGCAAGGTCACACCGTTATCGCCAATGCCGCAATCATAGTCTCGTTTGATATGGAGGCCGTTTGATGGGTGAGAAGCGAATTATCCTTGAGATGGGCACTGGAAATGACCTGTACGGGCAGGATTACACAAAGGCCGCAAGACGCGCGGTGCAGGATGCGCTGCACCATTCCTCGATCACGCTTTTTTCCAAGCTTGGTGTGGATCACACAGCGATGCGGGTTCAGTTGACGATCGGGGTACAACAGCCGTCGGCTGTGGACTGTGATCAGGTGGCTGCTGATTTGCCACGCGGTCGGGCGCAGGTTCGTGCGGTTCAAGGTGGGCTTGATGTCGTTGACCCGGACGGGGGGCGTCATGTTGTGGCCGCCGCTGCGATCGAGGCATTTCTGCCTGACATGGACGGCCAATACAAACTGTCCTGAAAAAGAAAAAGCCGCTCGACTTCGAGCGGCTTGTCTAAGCGGGTATCCTGATTGCGGATCAGAATTTTTCGATATCCGCACGGCACAGACCGACATCGTCCAGCTGGGTGTCGGAGAGTTCCCACAACAGCTTGCGTGTCTTGCGGGATTCATTCCACGCCAGTGCCTTTTCATAGGTTCCGAAGAACGCGTCCACTACATGCAGGATGGTAGCTGCTCCGAGCGGCGCATGGATATTTGCGGTGGTTGCCATTTGCGCATTCCTTGTAACTGAAACAGCCGACCCTTCGTCGGTTGTGAGGCTCATGTAGGATCAAAGCCGGAGTCTCACAATTGCTAGTCCGGTAACCCCGAATTGCACTCAATGCATATCTTTTGAGCAGTTTGTGAACTGTTGCGCTGAACGCACGCCCGGCCCATATAGGATGCCAGTTGAAAACGGAGGCCCCTATGGCAGACAGCGATTTTCCCGGTTGGCATGGCACGACAATTATTGGCGTCAAGAAAGGCGGCCAAGTGGTGATTGCCGGGGATGGGCAGGTCAGTCTGGGCCAGACCGTGATCAAAGGCACCGCCCGCAAGGTGCGCCGCCTTTCGCCCGGCGGGTTCGAGGTTGTGGCTGGTTTCGCCGGATCAACAGCCGATGCGTTCACTTTGCTGGAACGGTTGGAAGCCAAGCTTGAGGCAACGCCGGGCCAACTGGCCCGCGCCTCGGTCGAGCTGGCGAAAGACTGGCGCACCGACAAATACCTTCAAAAGCTTGAGGCGATGCTGATCGTCACCGACGGCAAAGACCTTTTGGTGATCACCGGGGCAGGGGATGTGCTAGAGCCCGAACACAACGTCGCCGCCATCGGGTCGGGTGGCAATTTTGCATTGGCCGCCGCCCGCGCGATGATGGACAGTGACAAAAACGCCGAAACCGTGGCGCGCGAGGCAATGGCCATTGCCGCCGATATTTGCGTCTACACCAACGGCAATCTGACGGTCGAGGAAATTTAAGACGTTCTGCGTTTAATTCGGTGAAATGCATCTAAATGCGCGTTCGACCGGAGGGAGAGGCAGCGTATTTCGATTCAAATCAAACGCAAAACTGTCTCAGGCCAATAGCGCCTTGACCTCTTTCCCTTTCCAGCGGCGGTGCATGCCGATCAGGCCCAGTATCGCCGCGACGATGACGATGTAGTAGGGCACGCGAATGTCGATGCTCATCAATCCGCCGCCAATCAGTGACATGATCCCTCCAGCCAGGCAGAAGACGGCTGTTGTCACGCCCATGACCCAGCCCTGATCGGTTTCGCTGACACTTGCAGAAAACAAGCCCAGTAAAGTCGGATAAGAAACGCCGAAGAAGAAATAGAAAAAGAACACCGGCACGTAACTGAGAACACCGCTGGGGCTAAAGGCGAAACCAAAACCACAAATCACCATTGTGATCAGCGAGACATAAATGATCTGATGCTTGCTGAACCTTTGTTGTGCTGGTTTCACCAGAAAAGTGCTGGAAAAGGCCAGGGCAAAGCCGATGACGACCATGGCCATGCTCCCTCCGATGACGCCATAGCCAAAGCGACTGGTCAGATAATTGTCGACGAACACGTAGAAGGTGACGTTGGCGATCATGAAGAAGGAATAGACTGGCAGGATCTTCAAGACCATCGGATGCCCTCGCACCGCAATCAGGCTGTCGGTAATATCGCGGGGGCGAAACACGAAAGCAGTCCGCTCGGTCCTTGTGTCTTTGAAAAAGGTCATCACCATAAAGATGGCGATCAGCACCAGAACAAACGCGCCGTAGAACGGCATCTTGAGCGTGGCATAGCTGCCCAGCAAAGTGGCGTCGGACAGAACGGCGCCGATGATGGGCCCTCCGACCAGGCCAAAGCTGACGCCGGTAACGATGTACCCCATGTTACGATCCCGGTCGGCGGCATCCGTGCTGCCATCAATCATCGCCGCCTGCGCGATTGGTTGGTTTCCGGCTGTGAACCCAGTAATTGACCGCCCGACGATCAACAGCAGCAGGCTGTTGAGGTAAAGTGAGGCGATCGTCAGCGCATAGCCCACAAGCGCCCCACCCAGACAAACCAGTAGCGCGTTCTTGCGTCCGATCGAGTCCGAGACCTTGGACACATAAACCACCCCAAGAAACCACGACAGAAAGAAGCACCCGATCACCAAACCGTAGTAGAAATGCCGCCGTCCCATCGGTGTACTTTCGGGCAGAAAACTGGACGACGTCTCCATGATCAGCGAGTTGATGATCGGAAAGACCAGACCCTGACCCAACAGGTCCACAAACACCACGAACAGCAGGGTGATCTTGGCAATTTTCGTCATTTTCAAGCTCCTGACCTTCAGGCCACCGTAACAGAATGGGCGCGTTTCACCTATGGAAAGCAATTGCAAACACGATAGGGCGTTGCTAACCAACGCTGCCGCTGTTGTTTTCACCTGTGCGGTGACTACGTCAACCAAACCGCTGATCGAAAGGACTTCACCCGTGACCGACCTGACCCCGCGCGAGATTGTCTCGGAACTGGACCGTTTCATTATCGGTCAGAAGGATGCCAAACGCGCGGTCGCCGTGGCGCTACGCAACCGCTGGCGGCGCAAACAACTGGCCGATGACATCCGCGATGAGGTTTATCCCAAGAACATCCTGATGATCGGACCCACCGGCGTCGGCAAGACCGAGATCAGCCGCCGTCTGGCGAAGCTGGCTCGCGCCCCCTTTATCAAGGTTGAGGCCACAAAGTTCACCGAAGTGGGTTACGTCGGCCGCGACGTCGAACAGATCATCCGCGATCTGGCCGATGCGGCGATCATCCAGACACGCGAGTATATGCGCGAGGATGTGAAAGCGCGCGCCTATCAAGCCGCCGAAGACCGGGTGATCGAAGCCATCGCTGGGGAAGACGCACGCGAAGGCACGCGCGAGATGTTCCGCAAAAAACTAAAGGCCGGCGAGCTGGATGACACGGTGATCGAGCTGGAGCTGGCCGACAGTTCAAACCCGATGCCGATGTTTGACCTGCCCGGTCAGCCCGGCAGCCAGATGGGGATGATGAATCTGGGCGATATCTTCGGCAAAGCGTTCGGCGGCCGCACCGTTAAGAAACGCATGACCGTGGCCGAAAGCTATGACGCACTGATCGGGGAAGAGGCCGACAAGCTGCTGGATGATGAAACCGTCAACCGCGTGGCCTTGGAGTCAGTCGAACAGAACGGCATCGTCTTTCTGGATGAGATCGATAAGGTTTGCGCCCGCTCGGATGCGCGCGGTGGCGATGTCAGCCGTGAGGGGGTGCAGCGCGACCTGCTGCCGCTGATCGAGGGCACCACAGTATCCACCAAACATGGCCCGGTGAAAACCGACCATATCCTGTTCATCGCCTCAGGCGCGTTCCACATCGCCAAGCCCTCGGACCTGCTTCCGGAATTGCAGGGGCGTCTGCCGATCCGGGTTGAACTGCGCGCGCTCACCGAAGAGGATTTTGTCCGCATCCTGACCGAGACCGACAACGCCCTGACCCGCCAGTACACCGCGCTGATGGGCACCGAAGAGGTGACTGTCAGTTTCACCGATGACGGCATCGCGGCGCTCGCCAAGATCGCGGCGGATGTGAACCAAAGCGTCGAAAACATCGGCGCGCGACGGCTTTATACGGTGATGGAACGCGTGTTCGAGGAACTCTCGTTCACAGCACCCGATCAGGCCGGAGTGGAAATCACTGTGAATGCGCAATTCGTGGATGACAATCTGGGCGAATTGACCAAATCCACCGATCTCAGCCGTTACGTTCTGTAACGCACCCGGCTGATTTTTGCCGCCTGTGCCAACCTGCCTCGCTGGACGTGGGGCGGGAATGCGTTAGCCTAGGGCCAAACCTCTAAAGGGCCGTTCCCCGTGCTGCGTTACCTTCTGATTATTCTGACCGCGACGTCTCTGACCGCCTGCGTGGATCGCACCGTGTCCAAAACTGTGCCATCTGCGCTGAGCGTCGGCACGGCCGAGACCATTTTTGCCACCACCACCCGCGCGCGTGAAGTGGATGGATCATATGGGTTCAAACGCGGTGAGACACTGCAATTTCTGGAAATGACGGTCTCTATCCCGCCCAACCACACGCCGGGAACGCTGGATTTTTCTTACGCCAATCCAAACCCTGAAAAACAGTTTGTCATGGCCGGGGTCGAGGAATTGCAGGGGCCCAAAGACATGAAATCACGCCTCAAAGGCGCAGATGAGGTGTCGATATTTATTCATGGGTACAACACCACCCAGGCAGAAACCGCCTTTCGTGCCGCTCAGCTTAGTCACGATCTGAACATCCCCGGCGCGACAATGGTCTATTCCTGGCCCAGTCAGGCCACGGGATATGGCTATGCCTATGATCTGGACAGTATGCTGTTTGCCCGCGACGGGCTGGAAAAAACCGTCCGCCACCTGAAATCCATGGGTGTCAAACGCGTTGTTCTGGTGGCGCATTCCATGGGCACTGCCCTGACGATGGAGATGATGCGACAGGCCGAGCTGCGCGAACCCGGATGGTCCAAGCGCAACATCGAGGGGGTTGTTCTGATCGCGCCGGATCTGGATGTGGATCTGTTCCGGTCCCAGATGGACGTCATCAAGACCCCGCCTGACCCCTTCATCGTCATCGTTTCACAAAAGGACAAGCTGCTGAGCATCTCGGCCCGGCTGCGCGGCACCACCAAGGGCGAACGGCTGGGCAATATCAGCTCGACCGACGCGCTGGCCGAGTACAAGATCAGCATTTTGGACACGACGGCCTTTAATGATGACGCAAAATCCTCGCATTTCGTGGCTGCAACCTCGCCTGCATTGCTTGCGATTATCGGGTCGGCCCGCCGGGTCAGCAATACATTTGGCACCGAACAGCGGGGCATCGACGTGATTGCCCCAGCAAGCGTCCGCAACCCGACCGGCGCGACCGAGATCGTTCTGACCGAAACAGGACAAGCGCAGGTCAGCTCTCCGTGACGCAGTTTCAGGCTGCCCTGTTTCTACGTGACAACGGGGCGTGGTTGGGTGCGGGAGTGGTGCTGACATTCCTGTCCAGTTTCGGTCAGACCTTTTTCATTTCGGTTTTTTCGGGCGAGATTCGTACCGCCTATGGGCTGAGCCATGGAGCGTGGGGTGGGTTGTATTCGCTGGGCACCACAGTTTCCGCTGTCGTCATGATCTGGGCCGGAGGTTTGACGGATATCTTCCGCGTGCGTGTGCTGGGGCCTGCAGTTCTGGGCGGTTTGGCGCTGGCGGCGTTGGCCATGGCGCTCAATAGCCTGTTGTTCCTGTTGCCGGTCATAATTTTTTTGCTGCGCTTGTTTGGTCAAGGCTTGAGCATCCATCTGGCCATGGTCGCAATGGCGCGCTGGTTCACCGCGACGCGGGGCAAGGCGTTGTCAATCGCCTCGGTCGGGTTCGCAGTGGGCGAAGCATTGCTGCCAGTGATCTTTGTGGCCGCGATGGTGTTTTTAGACTGGCGAGTGCTTTGGGTGATGTCCGCCGGAGTAGTGGTTTTGGGAATCCCAGTCCTACTGCTTCTGCTGCGGAAAGAACGAACCCCGCAAAGCCTTGCCACCGAATATTCCTCTGTCGGTATGCAAGGGCGCCACTGGACCCGGAGGCAAGCACTCCTGAACCCGCTTTTCTGGTTCATGACCCCTGCAATACTGGGACCATCCGCCTTCATCACTGCGTTCTTCTTTCATCAAGTGCACCTGGCTGAAATCAAAGACTGGCAACATATTGAACTGGTGGCCCTGTTTCCGGTCTATACCGGGGTTTCGCTGCTTTCGATGTTTGCAGCGGGTTGGGCTTTGGACAAATGGGGCACTGCGCGGATTATGCCGTTTTACCAATTACCTATGGCAATTGGTTTCATGATCGTCTCGGCCACAGATACACTGGGAGGAGCGGCACTGGCATTGATCTTTCTGGCCCTGACCGTCGGGGCAAACAGTACCCTGCCCAGCGCTTTCTGGGCCGAGTTTTATGGAACCCGCCATATTGGTGCGATTAAGGCGATGGCCACGGCGGTCATGGTATTGGGTTCAGCAATCGGTCCCGGTTTGACAGGAGTTCTGATTGACCAAGGTATGGCACTGGACAATCAGTTCTTATGGATCGGTGTTTTCTTTATTGCCGTTAGCGCGTTGGTCTGGATCGGAATTACACGCGCTGTTCGCTAGTTTTAGCGCGTGCGTCGCAGATAGACGTAATACGCGCCATCACCGCCATGACTGATATGCGCAGGAGTAACCTGCAAAACCGCCTGCGCCAGCGGCGGGATCGACAGCCAATGCGGCACTTGATTGCGTAGAACGCCGCGCGGGGTGGGAATGGGACCGGGTTCATCCCGATCCTTGCCTTTACCGGTCACCACCAGAACCAGCCGTTTGCCCTGTGCCTGCGCGGTCAGCACAAATCGGACAAGGGCAGGATGGGCCGTGTCCATGCGCATTCCATGAAGGTCCAGCTTGCCCTCTGGCTTGATCTTGCCTCGCTTCATGCGACCAAATGCCTTGGCGTCCATCTGCACCGGGCTAGCCCGCAGCCGATCCGTGACAGAGGGCTGCAGCGAATTTCGCGATGGCTTGGCTGGCGCTGTTTGGCCAAGCTCGAACGGGTCGACCCGCGCTTTGGGCGTTTTGGTCGGCTTGGGCTTGGGCAGTTGGGTCGGATGTACGGATTGTGGCAACTCGGGATGCATCCGTTCAGCTTGTTTGGCAACTTTGCGCCATAGCTCGATCTCGTCCTCGGTAAGTTTGCGCCGGGTCATCAGAATGCATCCGGCAACAGCGCATAGGCGCGCTGGATTGGCAGCAAAACGACCATGCGCCCCGAATCCTTAAGACGACCAGCAGCGCGGCCAGCCTCGTCCCCGGTTCCAAAGAAGATATCTGCCCGCTGCGCGCCTTTGATTGCAGCCCCGGTATCCTGTGCAATCATCAAGCGGCGCAAAGGATCTTTGCCGTTCTTTTCGACCCAGACCGGTGCGCCCAGCGGCGTATAGGCCGGATCAGCGGCAATACTGCGCATGGTCGTGACAGACCGATTCATTGCGCCCAACGGCCCAAACTCGGGTGCCACGCGCGTGACCTCTCGGAAAAACACGTAAGAGGGGTTGTGAAACAGAAGTTCGGCACCGGCCTCGGGGTTTTTGCGCACCCAGGATTTGATCATCTGCGCACTGACCTGATGCGCAGCCAATGCACCTTGTCGGATCAGCTCTTTCCCGATCGAACGATACGGATGGCCGTTCGCCCCGCCATAACCCACGCGCAATCCACCACCATCGGGCAGACGAATACGCCCCGAGCCTTGAATCTGCAAAAAAAACAACTCGACCGGGTCATCGACCCATGCGATCTCAAGCCCGCGGCCGTTCATTGCCTCGCCTGTCAGAATATCGCGGCGGCTCAACCAAGGTCCGTCGACCCGTGCCTCGGGGGGCATTTTGTAAATCGGGTATTTGTACCGTTCCGTCCGCGTGCGAGAGCCATCCAGTTCGGGTTCAAAATACCCCGTGAACAGGGCATCATCACCGTCCTCGACCAGAACGGGGCGAAAGAACAGTTCAAAAAAGGAACGTGCAGCATCCGCCTGGTAGGTGCGGGCGACAGCACACAGGGCGCGCCAGTCCGGATCTTCCAGATCACCACATGTGTTCAAGAAAACTGAAAGGGCCGCACCGTGGTCATCGGCTGCCCAGCCATCAAGATCGTCAAATGACAGAATGGAACGCGTCGCCTCGGCGCTGGCAGAGGTTGCCATCACAGCCCCCAGCAAAAGCGACCGAAGCGCAGCAATCATGCGTCCGTGGCAACAAGCAGCCAGTTAGGATCGTCCGAGCCCATGACGCGGGCAAAGGTCCAGCTGTCCTTTTGGCGTTTGACGGTGTTGGGGTTGCCTTCGATGATATCCCCACCGCGATCCCGGACAACCGATGTCAGCTCACCCACAAATCGCATGGTGATTTCGGCTTCGTTGGTGTCCTTGTCGAACTTCACATCAGCTAGGGCGGTTTCCCGCACACCGATAAACTCGGCCTCGATGGTCAGACCCTGATCTTCGCGAGAGGCGACCACCGAAACAAATGTGTCAAACACTTCTTCGGACAAGAAGGGCTGGATTTCATCCAGATTGCCCTTTTCGAACCCCATGACGATCATCTCATAAGCACCGCGGGCGCCTTGGACGAATTCGCTGACAGAAAAGCCGGGCTCAATCCGTTTCATCGCGGCCAGGGATTGGGCCTGCTCGCTGTCTTCGGCGACGTGGTCGGTAATGTCGTGATCCGGGCCACCTTCGATCACCTCGAAGTCTCGGCGCGATTTATGCGCTTCTGGCTGCTGTTGAACGGGGGGCTTCTCAAAACCCTCACGCGTCCCCAGCACGCTTTTCAGGCGTAGGATCAGGAAAACGGCAATTCCGGCCAGGACCAGCAACTGGATCATCGGTTCGTTCATTTCATCCTCTTTATCAGACCGCAGCTTTGTATACGCGGCCTCATGCCACTATGTAGGTGACAGTTCGGGACAAGTCTACTGCCCGACCTGTAGTAAAGGATAACGCTTATGTATCTGTTTCTGGCATTTTTGCTGGTTCCGATCATCGAAATCGCCCTGTTCATTCAGGTCGGAGGTCTGATCGGCCTGTGGCCCACGCTTGCAATTGTCGTTGTGACCGCTGTTATGGGTACTGCTTTGGTCAGGACACAAGGTCGCATGGCGCTGGCAAATCTGCAGCGTTCCTTTGCTGACCTTGACGATCCGACCGAGCCATTAGCCCACGGAGCGATGATCCTGCTGTCCGGTGTATTGTTACTGACGCCAGGCTTTTTCACCGACGCGGTCGGATTTGCCCTTCTTATTCCGGGGGTTCGCGTCGCTGTATTTCGATATCTGAAATCAAAAGTGCAGATAACTCAATTCCAGATGGGTACGGGCACGCAGTTTCGCGGTGGCCCCAACCCATCGGGTGATGACGTGATTGATGGGGAATACACCGAAGTTCAACCCCGTCGTGACCCATCAAAACCATCGAAATGGGTGGATGGCCCGTGACCTGCATTGAGGTGCCGCGCCCAACTTGCTAAGCAATGGCGGATTTTAGTTTCGGAGTAGACCCATGGCCGAAGAAGACGCCAAAGAAAACACCGCAGCCGCACCGGCTGCACCTCAGATTCAAATGCGCGTTCTGGGACAATTCATTCGTGATCTGTCTTTTGAAAACGTGATGGCCCAAAAGGGTGTGTCGGGCGACGTGCAGCCCGAGATTTCTGTTCAGGTCAATCTTGACGCTAAAAAGCGTCAGGTCGAGCATCAGTATGAGGTCTCGGTTAAGCTGAACCTCAAGTCCAAAGCCAAGGGGATGGAAGACGTCCTGTTCCTGTGCGAGATTGACTATTGTGGTCTGTTCCATGTGGAAGGCGTGGCCGAGGATCAGCTGCACCCCTTCCTGATGATCGAATGTCCCCGGATGCTGTTCCCGTTCCTGCGCCGTATTGTCAGCGACGTAACACGCGACGGTGGATATCCGCCGGTCAATCTGGACAATATCGACTTTGTAGCTTTGTACCGGAATGAGCTGATGCGCCGTCAGGCCGAGGCGCAGAAAGCAGAAGCCTAAACGATCTGACCCGCGCCGGGAACACCTTCAGGCGCGGGTCCACAGGGCGTTTTCGCCCAGTTTTTCAACAAAACCTTCATGCGCCGCGCGCTCTTCTTCCGTGATCCTTGAAGCCAACGGCGTCGGACGGGCTGTGGGCCGCCATTCCTCACCCCCGGCTGCTGTTGCCGCCGCCGAAGTCGACAGACCAAAATCCGGCTGTCGTCCGCCGATCAGTTCAAGATACACCTCGGCCAGGATCTCTGAATCCAAAAGCGCGCCGTGCAATGTTCGGTTTGAGTTGTCGATATTAAACCGCCGGCACAGCGCGTCCAGAGTCGCAGGCGAGCCGGGGAATTTCTTGCGCGCCATAGCCAGCGTATCCAGTGCCTGTGCCATAGGCAGGGTCGGCAAACCCATCCATTTGAGTTCGGCGTTCAGGAATTTCATGTCGAATGAGGCGTTGTGGATCACCAACCGCGAATCCTGCACGAAATCCAGAAACCCCTGACCGATCTTTGCGAAAACCGGCTTATCCTTCAGCGTGACCTCGCCCTTTTCTGGCGGGCGTGGGTTATCCAGCAGGTCGGGGCCGATACCATGCACGCCAAACGCCTCTTCAGGCATCCCGCGTTCGGGGTTGATATAGACATGATAGGTCTCACCCGTGGCCATGTGGTTCCACAGCTCAACCGCGCCGATCTCGACGATTCGATCGCCACTTTCGGGGTCAAAGCCCGTGGTTTCGGTATCCAGTACAATTTCACGCATCTGCCAGCCCCGCCCGTATCTGCCTGACCACATCCTGCACCTGCGCGCGGGCGTGGTCCAGACTGTCCGTCTCGATCACATAGTCCGACCGAGCGCATTTTTCGTCATTGGGCATCTGTTTGGCACGGATCTGTTCGAACTGCGCCTCGGTCATCGTGCCGCGCGCCATCACGCGACGCTTTTGCTCATCGGCTGGGATCGACACGCAGGCGACGGCATCCATCACAGCGTCTCCACCGGTTTCAAACAACAAGGGAATGTCGAAAACCAGAATATCCGCCGTGGCGTTCGCCCGAAACGACGCACGGTCTGCGGCGACCAGAGGGTGCACGATGCCTTCGATCTGTTTCAGCGCAGCCGGGTCATTTCCGATGATTTGTTTCAACACTTCCCGGCTGACGGCGCCGTCAACGATTGCGGTCGGGAAAGCTGCTTGCATTGGGTCAATAGCAGCTCCACCCCTTGAATAGAGTCTATGTACGGCCGCATCGGCATCCCACAGCGCGCAGCCTTCATCAACAAACATCTGCGCCGCCGTGCTTTTGCCCATTCCGATCGAGCCCGTCAGGCCCAGCGCGAAACTCATGACAAAACAGCCGCGCGCAGGTCCAAATTGACCTCGGGGCGGACGCCGAACCAACTTTCGAAACCCGGAACCGCCTGATGCAGCAACATGCCTAGGCCATCGACAGTGGTGCAGCCGACCTCTTCGGCGGTTTTTAGTAAATGCGTTTTCAGCGGTGCGTAGACCAGATCCGTCACAACCGCACCGGGCTGCAACCCGTCCAGCGGCACACGCAGTTCGGGCTGCCCTTGCATCCCCAAAGAACTGGTGTTGACCACCAATTCCGCATCCTCGATCACATTTCCAGCCTGAATCCAATCGACAACCTTGATGCTGGGTCCAAATTCATCGCGCAGTATCTCGGCCCGTTCACGGGTACGGTTGGTCAACAAAATCTCGGGCACCTCTGCGTCAACCAAAGCCTGAAGCACCGCCCGCGCGGCACCGCCTGCCCCGAACACAACCGCAGGTCCGCCCGACGGGGACCAATCCGGCGCACCGCTGCGCAGGTTCTCAAGAAACCCGTAGCCATCGGTGTTGTCTGCGTGAATTCGGCCATCTTTCTGGAAAACCAGCGTATTTGCCGCGCCGATCTTGCGTGCCCGGTCCGAAACCTCGTCGGCCAGTCGCAGCGCAGCCTCTTTATGTGGAACAGTGACATTTGTCCCCACGAACCCAGCCTTGGGCAATGCGCGCAACACATCCTGCAAGTCTTCCGGGGCCACATCCATCGGCACGTAGTGACCCTGCAGCCCATAAGTCTTCAACCAATGCCCATGTAACTGAGGTGACTTCGAATGCGCGACCGGGTGCCCGATCACCCCAGCCAAAGGAATTTTTGTCTTGCTCATTGATCAATCACCCCTTTGACAGCCAGGTAGTTCAGCAGCTCTAATAGAGGCATACCCAAAACGTTAAAATAATCTCCGTCAATGGTGGCGAACAGGCGTACGCCCTCTTCTTCAAGCTTATAGGCCCCGACCGCATGGCGGATACTCTCCCAGTTGCGGTCGATATAGTCGCGCAGATACGCATCCGAGCTCATCCGCATCCGCAGGCGAACCTGACCCACATGCCGCCAGATCGGCTCGCCGTCTTGATAGATCACGGCAGCAGATAACAACATGTGCCGCTTGCCCCGCATCGCCTTAAGCTGCGCAAAAGCATCCTCGGCCGTTTTGGGTTTGGACAACAGCTGACCGTCGAAATCCAACACCTGATCACAGCCCAGCACCATCGCGCCGGGGCTCTTGTCACTGACCTTGCGGGCCTTCATCTCGGCCAGCGCATCGGCAATGTCGCGCGGGCTGGCACCCTCGGCCAGCAAGGCGCGTTTCATCGTCTCTTCGTCTACGCGCGCGACTTGGACGGTAAACGGCACGCCTGCGTTCTGCAGAAGCTGCGCGCGAATGGATGACCCCGAGGCCAGAATGATGGGGACAGACATGTGGAAAACCCCGTGTGCAAATCGTTGAGCGTTCTAGGATGTTTTGTATGGTTTTCAGGTTGACACGCAAGCCCGGTGCTTTCGACTGAAACTTCCCCGAGTCGCCCAAATCCTGTCCATCCGGGACAAGGATAAGTCTGTCGAATGGTATAACCCGAATTTCCTTAATTACCCAAAGAGTTATCCCCAGAAGTACACATTCAATAATGGTTTAAAATACTGTTTTTTATAAAGAATTTTTTTTCTTCAACAGAATCGTTTTATTCAAGCTGGATTCTATCCACCTGGGGAAAACACTTGTGTAAAAAAGTAATCCACGGAAATTGTTCACCCTACAAAACCATCTTCCTTTTTCTTTTCTTATTTTTTTATTAGGGAGGGTTTCGAGCAACCCTCGGAGCCAGCATGACCGACCTCCTTTTCGCAATCTACCCGTGGGTGAAGTCAGTCCATATTATGGCTGTGATCTCTTGGATGGCGGGCTTGTTCTACCTGCCCCGTTTGTTCGTCTATCACGTAGAAAAGGCGCAAGCAGTAGACGGAGCGCAGGAGATCTTCTTTGAAATGGAAGAGAAGCTGCTGCGTGTGATCATGCGTCCGGCGATGATCGTGGCGTGGGTCTGCGGGCTGATCATGGTCCTTACACCTGGCATTGTTGGCTGGGACTGGACCTGGCCCTGGGCCAAGGGGGCTGCGGTGATCGGGATGACCTGGTTCCATCATTGGCTGATGGCGCGACGCAAGGACTTCATAGCGGGGCGAAATAAGCTTACTGGGCGGCAGTACCGCATGATGAACGAGGTTCCGACCGTTTTGATGGTGATCATCGTTCTGGCGGTCGTTCTGAAGTTCTGAGCGAGCATTTGACTCGGACCTCTGGGATGCGTATGTAACGCACAACACGCCCGTCCGGGCGGCGTATCTTCCGTACTGAAATTCCACTTCGTGCCGCGCAGTCAGCGGTGAAGGTTTGTATCATGTCCAATGAATCTCTGAATCTGGCCGATCTGAAAGCCAAAAGCCCCAAAGACCTTCTGGCCATGGCTGAAGAGCTGGAGATCGAAAACGCCTCGACCATGCGTAAGGGCGAGATGATGTTCCAGATCCTGCGCGAACGCGCGGACGAGGGCTGGACCGTGGGCGGCGACGGCGTTCTGGAAGTGCTGCAAGACGGCTTTGGTTTCCTGCGTTCGCCCGAGGCGAACTATCTGCCGGGTCCGGATGACATCTATGTGTCGCCTGATATGATCCGCCAGCATTCGCTGCGCACTGGCGACACCGTAGAAGGTGAAATCAAAGCGCCGGATGACAATGAACGTTATTTCGCGCTGATCAAAGTGACCAAGATCAACTTTGAAGAGCCCGAAAAGGCCAAACATAAAATTCTGTTCGACAACCTGACGCCTCTGTACCCGGATGAGCGCCTGAAGATGGAGATCGAGGACCCCACCATCAAGGATAAATCGGCCCGTGTGATCGACCTCGTGTCGCCGATTGGGAAAGGCCAGCGGTCGCTGATCGTGGCGCCTCCGCGGACGGGTAAGACGGTGATCTTGCAAAATATCGCGCATTCGATCGAACAGAACCACCCGGAGTGCTATCTGATCGTCCTGCTGATCGACGAACGCCCCGAAGAGGTGACGGACATGCAGCGTTCGGTGAAGGGGGAGGTTGTATCCTCGACCTTTGATGAACCTGCAACGCGCCACGTGGCCGTTTCGGAGATGGTGATCGAAAAGGCTAAGCGTCTGGTTGAGCATAAACGAGATGTTGTGATTCTTTTGGACTCGATCACAAGACTTGGTAGGGCGTTTAACACTGTGGTCCCATCTTCGGGTAAGGTTCTGACCGGTGGTGTGGATGCGAATGCTCTGCAACGACCCAAGCGGTTCTTTGGTGCGGCCCGGAACATCGAAGAGGGCGGTTCGCTGACCATCATCGCCACAGCGCTGATCGACACCGGCAGCCGGATGGACGAGGTGATCTTTGAAGAATTCAAAGGCACCGGTAACTCGGAAATCGTGCTGGATCGCAAGATCGCCGACAAGCGCGTGTTCCCAGCCATCGACATCCTCAAATCCGGCACCCGGAAAGAGGACTTGCTGGTCGACAAGGGCGATCTGGCCAAGACATTTGTTCTGCGCCGAATCCTCAACCCGATGGGCACGACCGACGCGATCGAATTCCTGCTGTCCAAGTTGAAACAGACGAAGACGAATGGCGAGTTCTTCGATTCAATGAATACCTGACACAGGTCTTAACCAACGCGAGGCCTTCGAATGGATACGATATTCGCCTTGGCCAGCGCGCAAGGCAAAGCCGGGGTGGCGGTGATCCGCCTCTCGGGGCCCATGGCGCATTCTGCAGCGGCAGATTTGACGGGTGGGGATTTACAGCCGCGCGGGATGAAGTTGCGGACCTTGCGGACACCAGATGGGTCACGTCTGGATGATGGGCTGGTTTTGACATTTCAGGCACCAGCCAGTTTCACTGGCGAGGACGTGGCAGAGCTACAAATACATGGCAGTACAGCCGCGGTGAATGCCGTCATGCGTTGCCTGTCGGATACGAACGGTCTGCGCCTGGCAGAACCCGGAGAATTCACCCGCCGCGCGCTTGAGAATGGTAAGATGGATCTGACCCAGGTCGAGGGGTTGGCCGATCTCATAGATGCGGAAACAGAAGCGCAGCGCAAGCAGGCGCAGGTAATACTTGCAGGTGGACTAGGAACGCTTGCGGAAAGATGGCGTCGAGATTTGATCAGAGCGGCCTCATTGTTGGAGGCCGTGATCGATTTTGCCGACGAAGAGGTTCCAACAGATGTAACTCCTGAGGTCCGCTCTTTGATCTCGGGTGTTGTTACGGACTTGCAGTATCAAGCCGAAGGTGTCCGGATTGCTGAACGCATCAGATCTGGTTTTGAAGTGGCTATAGTAGGTCTTCCAAATGCAGGTAAGTCGACTTTGCTTAACGCATTGGCAGGGCGTGAAGCGGCAATCACTTCCGAATACGCCGGAACTACCCGAGACGTCATTGAAGTAAGGATGGACTTGGATGGGCTTCCGGTTACCTTGCTGGATACAGCGGGCCTTCGCGAGACTGAGGATCACGTTGAAAATCTGGGAATCGAGCTTGCCAGGAAACGGGCGGAAACAGCTGATCTTAGAGTTTTCCTTGCCGAAGATCCCGAATTATTGGGTATCTCTATGCAAAAGGGGGATATCCATGTGTTGCCGAAATCTGATCTTCGCAGTGTATCAGATGGTGGAGTATCGGGGATAACAGGTCAGGGCGTGGATAGACTAGTATCCGATATATCGGGGGTACTTGGTCAACGAACCACTAGTTCTGGTATTGCAACACGGGAACGGCATCGTGTTGCGCTGGTAAATGCTCAGACCTCCTTGATCGCTGCGATGTCGTTTCTTGAATCAGGCCCCGACATGTATGATATCGTGGCTGAGGAGTTGCGCAGTTCAATTCGGGCGCTCGAGGCGTTGGTTGGCAGAATAGGCGTGGAAGATTTGTTGGACGAGATCTTTTCAAGTTTTTGCCTGGGTAAGTAAGGAGTGTTTCACGTGAAACATTCAGATTTCGATGTTGTAGTTATTGGTGCAGGCCACGCAGGAACCGAGGCTGCTCATGCTGCGGCACGGATGGGTGCCAACACTGCACTGGTGACCCTTTCTGCGTCAGATATTGGCGTCATGTCCTGCAACCCAGCTATTGGAGGTCTAGGTAAAGGGCATCTTGTTCGAGAAATCGACGCGTTGGATGGCGTCATGGGCCGGGTCGCCGATGCGGCAGGAATTCAGTTTCGTTTGCTGAATCGCCGAAAAGGCCCAGCGGTGCAAGGGCCCAGAACACAAGCAGACCGAGCTTTGTACCGATCTGCAATGCAGAAAGAAACACAAGCACAACAGAACCTCACCGTAGTTATTGGTGAAGTCGTTGACTTTCTGATGTCTGGCAACAAGGTTGTCGGCATAAAGCTCTCGGATGAGTCCGAATTAAGCGCCGCTGCAGTGATCTTGACCTCGGGTACGTTCCTGCGGGGAATCATTCATATAGGTGATGTTTCTAGACCTGGTGGCCGAATGGGTGATAGACCATCGGTTAAACTGGCCGAGAGACTGGATAGCTTCGAACTTCCATTAGGTCGGCTCAAGACTGGAACGCCCCCGCGGCTTGATGGCCGCACCATTGATTGGTCTAATCTGGAACGTCAGGACGGTGATGACGTTCCGACGTTATTCTCATTTTTATCCAAGACCGTCCAAGCGCCTCAGATTTCTTGCGGTATAACACATACTAACTCACGAACGCATGAGATTATCGAGCAAAACCTGTCGCGATCAGCGATGTATGGTGGCCACATTGACGGGATTGGTCCTCGGTATTGTCCATCTATAGAAGACAAGATTGTTAGGTTTGCAGACAAGGACTCTCATCAAATTTTCCTTGAGCCCGAAGGTGTGAATGACCACACAATCTATCCTAACGGAATCTCCACCTCTTTGCCCGAAGATGTTCAATTGGAATACGTTCGGTCGATTAAGGGCCTGGAAAACGCTGAGATTCTTCAACCTGGGTACGCAATTGAATATGACTACGTCGATCCGCGTGTACTGACGTCATCATTGGCACTTCCAAAGGTGCCTGGACTTTTCCTTGCCGGGCAAATCAATGGAACAACAGGTTACGAAGAAGCCGCGGCCCAAGGATTGGTTGCAGGTTTAAATGCTGCTTTGTCGGCATTTGATAAAGGACCCGTCCATTTCACACGTTCAGACAGTTATATCGGCGTTATGATAGATGACCTGACAACTCGTGGCGTTGCTGAACCGTATCGAATGTTTACTTCTCGGGCCGAATTCCGCTTGTCTTTGCGTGCTGACAATGCCGATCAACGTTTGACACCGATTGGTTTGGATTTAGGCTGTGTGAAATCTGTTCGCAGAACCTCATTTAATGAAAAGATGGAAAAGCTTAGCGCTGCAAAGGCTAAGTTGATTGAACGCAGTTTTACGCCAAAGGAAATCCGATCTGCTGGTATCAATGTAAACCAAGACGGTAACCGCAGGGATGGTATGGCCGTTCTGGCATTCCCAGATGTGTCGTTCGAAGACTTACTTCCCTTAATTCCTGCTTTGAAGGCCGTCGATCAAGACATACGCCTTCAGGTAGAGCGCGACGCCTTGTATGCGAATTATATCGAACGTCAGAAAAAAGATGTTGAGGCGATGAAGCGGGATGAGTCTTACGAAATTCCGCAGGATTTTGACTTTTTTGCTTTGGAAGGGTTGTCTTCTGAGATGAAGCAGAAACTGTCCATTGCCAGACCTGAAAATATCGCTCAGGCCGGACGCGTAGAAGGCGTAACACCAGCAGCTTTGACTTTGGTCTTAGCGAAACTTCGGCGGGACCAAAAGGTGCGAAAAGCATGATCGGGGCGATTTTCGAAGGTCTGGATGTTTCACGTGAAACATTGGAACGGCTGACGACATACGTTGACTTGGTAAATCGCTGGAATCCCAAAATAAATCTTGTCTCTCGCAACAGTCTTAATGAAATTTGGGTTCGGCACATCAAGGACTCGGTTCAGGTTTATCGGTGTGCAGATACATTCGACAACTGGGCTGACTTGGGTAGCGGAGGAGGTTTTCCAGGTATGGTCTGCGCTTTGATGGCGGCAGAAGAGAACCCAAATGCAGAGTTTACTTTTGTCGAAAGCGATCAAAGGAAATCGGCGTTTCTAAGGAATGTTGCGCGCGAATGTGGTGCCAATTGTAAGATCATATCTAAGCGAATTGAAACAGTTGGCCCATTGAATGCGCAAGTCTTGTCAGCCCGTGCACTAGCGGATCTGAAGACGCTTTTATCCTATTGTGACAGGCATTTAAGCGAGTCCGGTGTGGCGTTGTTGCCGAAAGGCGCAAACTGGAAAAAAGAATTGGACGACGCTCGGGAAGAATGGAATTTCCAAGCCGACCCGATTACAAGTTTAACAGAACCCCAAGCCGTTATCCTTAAGTTCAAAGGAGTTTCACGTGGTTGACCTGTCTCGCCCCACCGGCCCCAGAATTATTGCGGTTGCCAATCAAAAAGGTGGGGTAGGGAAGACAACAACTGCGATCAACCTCGCAGCGGGACTAGCCGAAGCTGGGTGTAATGTCCTGGTTGTCGATCTGGATCCCCAAGGCAACGCCTCAACCGGGCTTGGTGTTGAAGACCGGGATTGGACAACTTACGACCTTATTCTGGACGACGCTCCGCTAGAGGCAGTTATCCAAGAGACAGAAATTGGCGGACTCTACGTCATTCCGGCCACAGTGGATCTGAGTTCGGCGGATATTGAGCTTATTTCAAACGAGAAGCGCAGCTATCTGTTGCACGACGCGTTGCGACAAACGGCGATCGACAAGTTTGAATTTGATTTTGTGCTGATCGACTGCCCACCGTCACTGAACTTGCTGACTGTGAATGCTATGGTGGCTTCGCATTCTGTCCTTGTTCCTTTGCAAAGCGAGTTCTTTGCCTTGGAAGGTTTATCACAACTGATGTTGACGATCCGAGAGGTACGACAAACGGCGAATCCCGACCTCAGAATCGAAGGTGTTGTGTTGACCATGTATGACAACCGCAACAACTTGTCCCGGCAGGTCGAAAAGGACGCGCGTGACAATCTGGGTGAGATGGTATTTAAAACCAAGATACCTAGAAATGTTCGGGTGAGTGAGGCTCCGTCTTATGCGTTGCCTGTATTGCAATATGACTCCGGCTCTTTAGGGGCGATGGCATACCGTCATTTGGCACGGGAAGTCATTCATAAAAACAAAAAAGCCGCTGCATAAGCGGTAAAAGGAGGGTCACGTGGCCGCAAAGAAAGCAAAACCCCGAGGTTTGGGCCGCGGATTGTCCGCTTTGATGGCTGATGTGACGCAAGAACCCGAAGGTCGCTCTGTATCCGAACCGCGTCGTCCGGACATGACGGTACCAATCGAAAAACTGCACGCGAATCCTAATCAGCCACGCAGAACATTCTCGCGCGAGCAACTGGATGAACTTGCGGCTTCTGTCAAAGAAAAGGGCATCATTCAGCCGCTGATCGTACGCGAGATCTCTGAAGGGGACTATGAAATCGTCGCGGGCGAACGGCGATGGCGCGCTGCTCAGATGGCGCAATTGCACAATATACCGGTGATCGTCCGGGATTTCGACGACACTGAGGTCCTGGAAGTCGCTATTATCGAAAACATCCAGCGCGCCGACTTAAACGCAGTAGAAGAGGCGGCGGGCTACAAACAGCTTATGGATCGCTTTGGTCATACACAGGAGAAACTCGCCGAAGCACTGGGTAAAAGCCGCAGTCATATAGCGAATCTTTTGAGACTTTTGTCTTTGCCAATGGACGTTCAGCATTTCGTCGTTGAGGGGAAGCTTTCTGGCGGACATGCGCGGGCTTTGGTGACGGCTGAAAACCCGACCGATCTGGCCAAAACCGTCATTCGAGATGGTCTTTCGGTGCGTGCGACTGAGGCTTTGGTGAAAAAGCAGCACCAACCCGAGGCTGAAAAATCTGCACCTCGATCACGGAATTTGGACGCGGGCAAAGACGCCGATACGCGCGCGCTTGAAAAAGACCTGTCTGCAATTCTCGCAATGAAGGTTGTCATCAATCATAAAGCCGGAACCGAGACGGGACAGGTTGTCTTGACATATGAGAATCTGGATCAGTTGGACGATCTGTGTGCCAAACTTAGCCGTTAGGCCGGGTCCAGATAAAAGTTAGCACACCGCCAAGAACGACGGCTTGAATTGCCAAGACGTAGATAGGCACCGCGATCAGAACAGAAATTCCAAATACGGCAGCGATCGACACGGTGGCCGCTTTTTTTGCTGCGGGTCGAATGGAACCAGAGCTCTGCCAATCCTGGATCAATGGCCCAAACGTACGATGCGCGATTAGCCAGTGGTGCAGGCGTGAAGAAGAACGCGCGAAGAAGAACGCCGCCAATAATAGGAACGGCACCGTGGGCAGAAGGGGCAGCACAATGCCGATCACGGCAAGCGCAACGCAAATCAAACCCAAAGCTGCCCAGAGATACTGCATGTTACCCCAACAATTCTCGAATGACGGCGTCTAGAACTGCGCGTCCATCTTTGGTTGCGCGAAGCCGGTTATCATGCAGTTCGATCATCCCAAGTTCGCAGAGATGTTGCAGTTTTTCTTGTGGCAGAGGTTGCTTGGACAGGGCACCAAATCGATCAATATCTAGCCCTTCGTAAATCCTAATACCCATCATAAGGTATTCACTTGCCTGATCTTGTAAAGTTAAGGCAGCTCGTTCCTTCTCACCCGATCCCGCAGATGCAGCTTTCAGCCAAGCATTCGGGGATAGGTATGTTTCGGTGGCCCATTTTGTTCCGTTTGCGGTTACTCGTCCGTGTGCTCCGGGGCCGATGCCGACATAATCGCCATAACGCCAGTAAATCAGATTGTGTTGCGACTCTGACCCCGGTCGGGCATGGTTCGAGACCTCATAGGCGGGCAGGCTGTGGGCCTCACAAATCTCCTGCGTGGCGAGGTACATGTCAGCGGCGTGGTCATCCTCGGGCAGGCCGCGCAGTTTGCCCACCGCGTAACGGTCGCCAAAAGCGGTGCCTTCCTCGATCGTCAGTTGGTACAGTGACAGATGATCAACGGCCATCGACAGGGCTTCGGTTAGTTCCGCGCGCCAATCGTCCAACGTTTGATGCTGGCGGGCATAGATCAGGTCGAAACTGACGCGGTCAAAGCAATTCCGGGCGATATCAAAGGCGGCGCGTGCTTCGGCCACTGTGTGGATACGGCCCAGACGACGCAGATCTTCATCGTTCAGCGCTTGTACCCCCATCGAGATCCGGTTCACGCCGGCATCACGATAGGCAGCGAAGCGCCCAGCCTCGACCGAGCCGGGATTGGCCTCAAGCGTGATTTCCATGTCATTGGCGGGGCGCCACAGGGAGCGGGCCTCGTCAATCACGGCGGCGACAGTATCGGGGTCCATCAGGGACGGGGTACCACCGCCGAAGAAGATCGTGTTCAACACGCGATCAGGCGTTTCGATGGCCGAGCGGCGCAGTTCAGCTAAATATGCCTCAAGCCATTGTTTTTGATCAATATTACGGGAAACATGGCTGTTGAAATCACAATAGGGGCATTTGGCCTCGCAAAAGGGCCAATGCACATACAGGCCAAAGCCCCCGTTGCGCCAATCATCCGCCAAAGCAGCCCTTCACGAACATCTCCACCGCGTGGCCGCGATGGCTGATCTTGTTCTTTTCCCAGCGATCCATTTCGGCAAAAGTAATGTCATAGCCGTCGGGGACAAACATCGGGTCATATCCGAACCCGCCTTCGCCACGAATGGGCCAGACCAGATGGCCGGGGGCGATGCCCTCGAACACTTCGTCATGACCGTCGGGCCAGGCCAGAACCAGCGTGCTGCGGAACTGCGCGGTACGCGGGTGGGGGGCGTTTTTGGCTTCCAACTCATTATGCGCGCGGGTCATCGCCATCAGGAAATCCCGGCCATTGCCGGTTTCGGCCCAATCGGCAGTGTAGACGCCGGGTGCGCCGTTCAGCGCGTCGATGGTGATCCCAGAATCGTCCGACAGGGCAGGCAGGCCGGTTGCTTGCGCGGCGGCATGCGCCTTGATCCGGGCGTTTCCGACGAAGGTATCCTCGGTCTCTTCCGGTTCGGGCAGGTTCATGTCGCCCGCACCGATCACGGTCACACCAAAGGGCTCAAGCAGATGCGCCATCTCCTCAAGCTTGCCTTTGTTATGCGTGGCAAACAGCAGCCTGTCGCTGTCGAACTTGCGGGTCATGCGGTGGCGGCTTTCTGTGCGGCTGCCAATTCGCCGACGCCTTTTTCGGCCAGATCCATCAGCTGGTCCATCTGCGCGCGGCTGAAGACCGAGCCTTCGGCGCTCATCTGCACTTCGATCAGTTTGCCCGAACCGGTCATGATAAAGTTGCCGTCAACACCAGCCTCGCTGTCTTCGGGGTAGTCCAGATCCAGAACCGGCTGACCGGCATAGATGCCACAAGACACAGCAGCCACCGGATCGACCAGCGGATCGCTGATCACATCGCCCGCCTTCATCAGCTTGTTCACCGCCAGACGCAGCGCCACCCAACCGCCGGTGATTGAGGAACAGCGGGTGCCGCCATCGGCTTGGATCACATCGCAGTCGACTGTGATCTGACGTTCTCCCAAGGCAACCCGGTCCACACCGGCGCGCAGGGCGCGGCCGATCAGGCGCTGGATTTCCACGGTGCGACCGCCTTGCTTGCCTGAGGCCGCCTCACGCCGCATCCGCGTGTTGGTCGCGCGGGGCAGCATCCCGTATTCCGCCGTTACCCAACCCAGGCCCGAGCCTTTGATGAAAGGCGGCACGCGATCCTCGATTGTGGCGGTACACAGCACATGGGTGTCGCCCATCTTGATCAGGCAAGACCCTTCGGCATGTTTGGTGAAACCTGTCTCGATGGAAACAGCGCGCATTTCGTCTAGATTACGTCCTGAGGGTCGCATGGAATTTCCTTTGTTTGCTGGCTTTGGGATACCGCCCCGTGGCGTTACGATGCAACCCCGATTGACCTTTCATTTACCTGCGATTTAATGACGATCCAGCAGGGGGCCGCCGATGAGCGAAGCAAGTAAAATTCTGAATGAGATGAACGACCGCTCGCGCGAGGTGTTTCGGTTGATCGTCGAAAGCTATTTGGAAAGTGGCGAGCCGGTGGGCAGCCGCACCCTGACCCGCACCCTGTCGGAAAAGGTCAGCGCCGCGACGGTGCGCAATGTGATGCAGGATCTGGAGTTTCTGGGCCTGTTGGACAGCCCTCATGTGTCTGCGGGGCGGATTCCAACGCAGCAGGGGCTGCGGATGTTTGTCGATGGGCTGCTTGAGGTCGGCGATCTGGGCGCTGATGACCGGCAGAAGCTGGACGAGACATTAGGCTCTAACGCAGGTGATGTAGGCGGAATGCTGGACCGGGTGGGATCGGCCCTGTCACACGTGACACAAGGCGCATCACTGGTGCTGACGCCCAAGCATGAGGCCGAGATCAAGCATATCGAGTTCGTCTCGCTGGGCCATGACCGGGCTTTGGTGGTGCTGGTGTTTTCGGACGGGCACGTGGAAAACCGTCTGTTCACCCCGCCTCCGGGGCAGACGCCCAGTTCCATGCGTGAGGCGGCGAATTTCCTTAATGCGTTGATCGAGGGGCGCACGATCAGCGAAGTACGCAAGCAGATGTTGTCTCAGATCGACGCGCGTAAACAGGAAATTGATGTGCTGGCGCGCGACATGGTCGAAAGTGGAATCGCGGCCTGGGACAATGATGGCAGCGACTCAGCCCGTTTGATTGTGCGCGGGCGGGCGAATCTGCTGCATGATCCGGCGCAGGAAGAGGAATTGGATCGCATTCGCACCCTGTTTGACGATCTGGAGCGTAAGCGTGACATCGCCGAATTTCTTGAATTGACTGAAGATGGCGAGGGTGTGCGCATTTTTATCGGCTCTGAGAACAAACTTTTCTCACTTTCGGGTTCCTCTTTGGTGGTGTCTCCATATATGAACGCTGATCGAAAGATAATCGGTGCGGTCGGGGTTATTGGACCTACGCGACTGAACTATGGACGGATCGTGCCGATCGTGGATTATACGGCGCAACTGGTCGGCAAGCTGATTTCCGACCGGAGCTAGAGGGTAAGAGATGGCAGAGCCCAAGAACGAAGATTTTCTGGACGATATAGCAGCCGCCGAGGCCGAAGAGCTGGCGGAAGAAATCGCAGAGTTCAGTGACGAGGCATTGGAACTGGACGAACTGCGCGCCGAGCGTGACGAGTACAAAGACCGGTTCATGCGCGCGCTGGCCGATGCCGAAAACGCGCGCAAGCGGGGCGACAAGGCGCGTCGCGATGCGGAACAATATGGTGGGTCCAAACTGGCCCGTGACATGCTGCCGGTTTACGACAACATGAAACGCGCGCTTGAGGCCGCGACCGATGAGCAGAAAGAGGTTGCTGCCGGTCTGATCGAAGGTGTTGAGCTGACCATGCGTGCGCTGACGAACGTGTTCCAGAAACACGGGATCGAGGTGATCACCCCCGAGGTTGGTGATCGATTTGATCCGAATGTGCATGAGGCGATGTTCGAAGCTCCGGTGCCGGGAACGCGCGCGGGCGACATCATTCAGGTCTCAGCCGAAGGGTTCATGCTGCATGACCGCCTGCTGCGCCCGGCGCAGGTTGGGGTGTCGTCGACACCTGCGAGCTAAGCGATCACATAGACTTGGAAAGGGGCGGTCAGGATTTGGCCGCCTCTTTCAGTTTGTAGATAAGGTCCAGCGCCTCGCGCGGGGTCAACTCGTCCGGCAGGATGTCGTCCAGCATATCCGTGACGGGCGATGCTTTGGGCGCGGGCGGCGGAGGTGGCGGCGCGGCTGAGAACAGAGGCAGGTCGTCGATCAACGCCTTTTGCTTGCCGCCTTCGCGTTCGGTTTTTTCCAGCTGGTCCAGAACAACGCGGGCACGGTCGACCACGGATGCGGGCAGCCCGGCCAGCTGCGCGACCTGTACCCCGTAGGATCGGTCGGCGGCGCCTTTGTGAACCTCGTGCAGGAAGATGACCTCGCCTTCCCATTCCTTTACGGCGACGGTGGCATTGTCGACGCCTTCGAGCTTCCCGGCCAGCGCGGTCAGTTCGTGGTAATGGGTGGCAAACAGCGCGCGGCATTGGTTGGCGGCGTGCAGATGTTCCAGCGTGGCCCATGCGATGGAGAGGCCATCATAGGTGGCGGTGCCGCGCCCGATTTCATCCAGAATAACCAGCGCCCGGTCATCGGCCTGGTTCAGGATGGCGGCGGTTTCGACCATCTCGACCATAAAGGTCGAACGCCCACGGGCTAGATCGTCTGAGGCTCCGACCCGGCTGAATAGCTGGCTGACCACGCCGACATGGGCCTGTTCGGCCGGGACATAGCTGCCCATTTGCGCCAGTAGGGCGATCAGGGCGTTCTGGCGCAGGAAGGTCGATTTACCGGCCATGTTGGGGCCCGTCAGCAGCCAGATCGCGGCCCCCTGATCGGCGCTCAGATCGCAGTCATTGGCGATGAACGCATCGCCCGATTGCTGGCGCAGCGCGTGTTCGACGACCGGATGGCGACCGCCTTGCACGTTGAACGCGCGCGAGCTGTCGACCTGTGGACGGCACCAGTTTTCACCCCGCGCCAGATCGGCCAGCGCGGTGGTCAGGTCCAGCTCGGCCAGCCCGCGGGCCGCTTGGTTGAGGCGGGCAGCAAGGGCCAAGATATCGCCAGAAAGCCTTTGATAGAGCCGCTTTTCGATCTCAAGCGCCAGATTTCCGGCGTTCAGGATGCGGGTTTCGATCTCGGACAGTTCCACCGTGGTAAACCGCACCTGATTGGCGGTGGTTTGGCGATGGATATAGGTTTCACTGAAAGGCGGGTTCAGCATTTTCTCGGCGTGCGTAGCCGTGGTTTCGATGAAATAGCCCAGCACGTTGTTGTGCTTGATTTTCAGCGACGTGATGCCGGTGTGCTCTGCGTATTTCTGTTGGAATCCTGCGATGACGGATCGGCCTTCGTCGCGCAGGGTGCGGGCCTCATCGAGTTCGGGGTCGAAGCCGGGGGCGATGAAGCCTCCGTCGCGGGCCAGAAGGGGCGGTTCGGCGACCAAAGCCTCGTCTAGAAGGTTCAGCAGATCGTCGAACCCCACGAGGTTCTGCAACGCGGTCGAGAGCAGAACGGGCAGATCCTGCGCCTCGCAGATTTCGGCAATCGCGGCGGCCTGGGTCAGGCCGTTGCGGATGGCAGCCAGATCGCGCGGCCCGCCACGGTCCAGCGACAGGCGCGACAGGGCGCGGTCCAGATCGGGGGTTTTGCGCAGTGCCTCGCGCAGGTCCGAGGCGATCAGGTTGTCCTCAGCAGCGAAACTCACCGCATCAAGCCGGGCATGGATTATGTCCAGATTACGAGACGGACTGGACAGGCGCTGTTCCAGCAGACGTGCGCCGCCCGGCGTCACGGTGCGGTCAACCACCGACAGCAGTGACCCGGCGCGCCCGCCTGAGAGCGACCGGGTCAGTTCCAGATTGCGGCGCGTGGCGGCGTCGATCTGGACCACGCGGTCCTCGGATTCCTTCAGCGGCGTTTGCAGCAGGGGCAATTTGCCCTTTTGCGTGATCTCCAGATAGTCGATCAGCGCGCCCATGGCGGACACTTCGGCGCGGCCAAAAGACCCGAACGCATCCAAAGCGCCCACGTGAAACAACCCGCAGATACGCTTTTCTGCCGCCGTGCTGTCGAAGCTGGCGCGCCCGATGGGGGTCAATGAAATCCCAAGATCGCGCACCGTCTCGTTCAACGCCTGTTCCATGCCGTCGCCCACGATTAACTCGGACGGGGCCAGCCGCGCCAGTTCGGGGCTGAGCCGCACGGATGTCAAAGGCATCACGTGAAACGCCCCGGTGGAAATGTCAGCCCATGCCAACGCGGCCTCATCCCGAACCTCGGCATATGCAGCCAGAAAGTTGTGGCGGCGGGCCTCAAGCAGCGCGTCCTCGGTCAGCGTTCCGGGTGTTACCAGACGCACAACATCGCGCCGAACCACCGATTTAGAGCCTCTTTTTTTCGCCTCAGCCGGGCTTTCCATCTGCTCGCACACGGCCACGCGAAAGCCTTTGCGGATCAGCGTCAGCAGATAACCCTCGGCCGAATGCACCGGCACGCCGCACATAGGGATGTCCTCACCATTATGCTTGCCGCGTTTGGTCAGGGCGATGTCGAGCGCTTCGGCGGCATTGACGGCGTCCTGAAAGAACATCTCGTAGAAATCGCCCATGCGGTAGAACAGCAGGGCGTCTGAATGGGCCTCTTTGATCTCAAGATATTGCGCCATCATCGGCGTGACTGTGGACAAAAGCGGCCCCCTTTTGGCGTCTTCCGGGCGCGACCTTACAAATCCCCCAACCGTGACGAAAGGTGAAAACGTATTGTCGTTGAGACGCAGCCCCGCCTGCGTTATGACGCATAAGCCCCGAAGTCATGGAAACGACCGATAAGATGCCCAAAACGAAGATCACAAAAGAAGAGGCGCTGGCCTTTCACCTGGACCCCACCCCCGGCAAGTGGGAGGTGCAGGCCACCGTTCCCATGACCACGCAGCGCGATCTGTCGCTGGCCTACAGCCCCGGCGTCGCTGTTCCATGTGAAGCCATCGCCGAAGCGCCCGAAACGGCCTATGACTATACAAACAAGGGCAATCTGGTGGCTGTGATCTCGAACGGGACGGCTGTTCTGGGTCTTGGCAATCTGGGCGCTCTGGGGTCGAAACCGGTGATGGAGGGCAAATCCGTCCTGTTCAAACGGTTCGCCGATGTGAACTCGATCGATATTGAGCTGGACACCGAAGACCCGGATGAATTCTGTCGCGCTGTGCGCCTGATGGGGCCTACTTTCGGCGGCATCAACCTTGAGGACATCAAGGCGCCCGAGTGTTTCATCATCGAACAGCGCCTGAAGGAAGAGATGGATATCCCCGTCTTCCACGACGATCAGCACGGCACGGCAGTGATCTGCGCGGCGGGCCTGCTGAATGCACTGCATATTTCAGGAAAGAAGATCGAAGATGTTAAGATCGTGCTGAACGGTGCGGGCGCGGCAGGCATCGCTTGTATCGAACTGCTCAAATCCATGGGTGCGCGGCACGAAAACTGCATCGTCTGCGACACCAAGGGTGTGATCTATCAGGGCCGGACCGAGGGGATGAACCAATGGAAATCGGCCCACGCGATCACCAGTGACCTGCGCACGCTGGAAGAGGCGATGAACGGTGCCGACGTGTTCCTGGGCGTGTCGGTCAAAGGGGCGGTTACTCAGGATATGGTCGCCAGCATGGCCGATAATCCGGTCATCTTTGCCATGGCGAACCCTGACCCTGAGATCACGCCGGAAGAGGCGCACGAGGTCCGCGTGGATGCCATCGTCGCAACGGGCCGTAGCGATTACCCCAACCAGGTGAACAACGTTCTGGGCTTTCCCTACCTGTTTCGCGGCGCGCTGGATATCCACGCCCGCGCCATCAATGATGAGATGAAGATTGCCTGTGCCCACGCGCTGGCCAATCTTGCGCGCGAGGATGTGCCGGATGAGGTCGCCATGGCCTATGGCAAGTCGCTGACCTTCGGGCGTGACTATATCATCCCTACGCCGTTCGATCCGCGCCTGATCCACCGCATTCCTCCGGCGGTTGCAAAGGCCGGGATGGATACCGGGGCCGCGCGGCGTCCGATCATCGACATGGACGCTTACGAGCTCAGCCTGAAATCCCGCATGGATCCGACGGCCAGCATTCTGCGCGGTTTGAACGCACGGGCGCGTCAGGCGCAAAGCCGGATGATCTTTGCCGAGGGCGACGATCCGCGCGTGTTGCGCGCTGCGGTGACTTATCAGCGGTCAGGCTTTGGCAAGGCGCTGGTTGTGGGTCGCCAGGATGACGTCAAGCAAAAGCTGGAAGAGGCTGGGTTGGGCGATGCTGTGCGCGAGCTTGAGGTGGTGAATGCCGCCAATACCATGCACCTCGATACCTATACCGATTTTCTGTATAAACGCCTGCAGCGTAAAGGTTTCGACAACAAAGATGTCTACCGTCTGGCGGCGCGTGACCGCCACGTGTTTTCCTCGCTGATGCTGGCCCACGGCCATGCGGATGGTCTGGTGACTGGCGCCACGCGTAAATCAGCGCATGTACTGGACCGTATCAACCATGTGTTCGATGCTGACGCTGCCCATGGCGCGGCGGGGGTAACAGCGCTTTTGTATAAGGGGCGGATCGTGCTGATCGGCGATACTTTGGTGCATGAGTGGCCGGATGAGAATGATCTGGCCAATATTGCCGAACGCTCGGCCGCTGTGGCGCGTCATATGGGGCTTGAGCCGCGTGTGGCCTTCGTCAGCTTCTCGACCTTTGGGTATCCGGTGTCGGAACGTGCTGAAAAGATGCATCGCGCCCCGGCCGTTCTGGACCAGCGCGGCGTGGATTTCGAGTATGAGGGCGAGATGACCGTCGATGTGGCGTTGAACGTGGATCAGCAAGCGGCTTATCCGTTCCAGCGTCTGACGGGTCCGGCCAATATCCTGATTGTGCCTGCGCGGCACTCGGCCTCGATCTCGACCAAGCTGATGCAAGAGATGGGCGGCGCGACCGTGATTGGCCCGATCCTGTCGGGTGTCGACAAGCCGATCCAGATCTGCTCAACCGTCTCGACCGCGAATGACATTCTGAACATGGCCATTCTGGCCTCTTGCGACATTTCGGGTAAACCATGACGATCTGGAACCTCGGTTCGATCAATGCGGATATGATCTATGACGTGCCGCATCTGCCCGGGCCGGGGGAAACGCTCTCGGCCAGCCGTCTGGACCGGTTTCTGGGAGGCAAGGGGGCGAATACGTCTGTGGCCTCGGCCCGGGCTGGTGCACGGATTGCGCATATCGGCGCCGTTGGTTTTGATGGGCGCTGGGCGCGGGATCGACTGACCGAGTATGGTGTTGATACGCGCTACATAGCTCAGGTCGATGTGCCAACGGGCCACGCAATCATTGCTGTCGATGCGCAGGGTGAGAACAATATCATCCTGTTTCAGGGCTCGAACCATGCGATTTCACAGGATCAACTGGGGCAAGCGCTGTCATCCGCGTCGCAAGGCGATCTGTTGGTGATGCAGAACGAAACCAATCTGCAGGTTGAGGCGGCGAAGATGGGCCGTGAAATGGGTCTGACGGTCTGTTATGCTGCTGCTCCGTTTCAGGCAGAGTCCGTTCAGGCCGTGCTGCCATATCTGGATTTCCTGATCCTCAACGCGGTCGAGGCCGAGCAGTTGCACGAGGCCACCGGTCAACCTGTTACGGACCTCCAGATTGAGCATGTGATTGTCACACTGGGGGCCGAAGGCGCGCGGTATTATCATCGCGGAGAAGCCTTGGACTTCCCGGCCCATAAGGTGCAGGCCGTGGATACGACCGGAGCAGGCGACACCTTTACCGGCTATGTTCTGGCGGGGATGGATCGCGGAATGCCGATGGCGCAGGCGATTTCACAAGCAAATCGTGCCGCGGCCCTGATGGTCACGCGGCACGGTACGGCAGATGTGATCCCCGACCTCAAAGAAGTCAGGGAAGCGCGGTTCGATTAAGACCCGGCAAAAGGTGCGTCGCCACCCCAAAGCTGTTTTACGCGGGCGTCTCGGCCACAGGCGTTGCGATAAGCCTTATAGGCATTCTTCTGGCGCTTGGGTCCGAAGCGGGTGAAGACCAGCTTGTCGCCTTTGTAGTAATCCTGATGGTATTCCTCCGCCGGATAGAATGCGCTTTCTTGCAGGATGGGGGTTACAACAGTCTGTCCCAAAGCGCGCTGGGCGTCGGCCTTTGCAGCCTCAGCCACGGCCTTTTCGCCGGCGCCGGAGACGAAAATCGCCGTGCGATAGCTGTTTCCACGATCACAGAACTGACCGCCAGCATCCGTGGGGTCGACCGATCGGAAGAACATGTTCAGCAGGGTTTCACGGGAAACGCGAGCCGGGTCGAACGTAATCTGGACGGCCTCGTAGTGGCCGGTGCCGCCCTTGGACACCTGATCATATGTTGGGTTGGCAGCTTTGCCGCCGGTAAAGCCCGAAACCGCTTCGATCACACCGGGGACGGATTCGAAATCGGATTCGACGCACCAGAAACACCCTCCGGCAACGGTCAGGGTCTCGGTTCCTGCTGCGGGCGCGGGGGCGGCACGCAGCAAGGCCGCGATCGTAATCAAAGCAAAAAGAAGCGTCGGTTTGACGTAGTCGAGATAAGCGATGCGTGTCATGGCAGGTCTCCTTCTGATAGAAACTTGCCTTCTCTTTTTGATCCGTGCAATCGCCTGACATCGTTTGTCACGCGCTGGTGAGACGAGTTTATCCCAGCAATTGTCCCAGCTTCATCGCAACGCCCATGTTTCCCGAAATCTTGAGCTTACCCAGAGCAACACCCGTCATGGGGTTCAATTTGCCCGTTAGCAGTTTGGTCAGGTTGCTTTGCGAGATTTTGATGGTGCAGTCCGTATCCTGATCCTGTGTCGTGGCCTGATTGTCGGCCAGAACAATCACGCCATCGGAACCGCAATCGAATTTGAGAGAGCCCTCAAAGCTCTTGCCTGCGAGGTTCTTTTGAATTCCGTCCGCGATCTCTTGCAACATGATATCCTCTTTCCCTGTTCGCGGGACCGTAAAGAGCCAATGGGTTTATCCGCAAGCTTGACCAAAGGACAACTTACGTAACGGTGAAGAAGGCTCTGACCCTAGGCACAACAGCTAGTGGCGGTGGTTCAACTCTCTGAGGTTTTCCTGCCGTTCCTGGAACCCCGGATGGGTGCTGAACCAATCGGTACCGTGATCTCCGAACTCGGTCTCGAGAATATCGAAAAACTCGGACAACCCATTTGGGTCAAAGCCTGATCGGACGGCCAGATCGACTCCGTATCGGTCAGCAGACAATTCATGCTGGCGCGAGTAGGACAGGGACAGGATCAGATTACCCTCTAGCAGAACCTCTTCAAGGATGGGGCCAGTATCCCCGGCCATCATTCCGATCAGGACAAATGTCCCAAGCGACCGATACAGCTGGGTCAAACCGTGCTGTTCAGCGACATGCCCGATTTCATGACCCAGCACACCTGCCATCGCGTCCACCGAGATCAGCTTTACCAGCTCATCGGTGACGACGATGGTTCCGTTGGGCAAGGCAAACGCGTTTGGGCCAATTCCAGGCAGGCGCCTGAATTGCAGATTGTAGGCAAAGTCTTGCGCCTCGGATCCCATGTTGGTCAAAAGACGGCCGAAACTGTTCTGAACCTGTTCCTGTTGGTCCGGACTCAGGGCGCTGGGTTTCGCCAGCACTTTGTCTATTGCTTGCAAGGTGCCGGCATCGATGGCCGATACAAGCGGCGGTGGCGTCATCCAGACGGCCAGTGCGACCAGCACGGTCAGGCCATATTTCCATATACCCCAAGCGGCAAACAGACAGGCGATCGAGACCAGAATAAGCCGAGGGTGAAAGCGTTCGGTATGGTGCAGCCAGGATCCACTGCTATCGGAAATCAAGTGTTCCAGCGCGGCATGCCTGGTGGTCAGAAACAGCGTGCCATCTGGAAAATTCACCCTGCGTTCGGTCGACCCGACGCGGGGCTCGATATCCAGCTCATTCGGGGCGCAGCGTGTTTGTATCTGCCCGTCTCCGTCGATCAACCAGACGGTATTGGATCCAACAGCCAGACGCGCACGGATTTCGCGTGAGCTGAGTGGTGGATAGGCGCGCCCTTCAACGGGCGCGCTGATATTATCGGGCACATCTTGCAACGGTCAGACCGCCATACCGATGTCAAAGCCTTCGATGTCACCATAGGCATCGCCAATGGCACTGACATTGGCCGTGACACCTCCGACGAATTCGTCCAGCGAACCCCAGGGGATAAAGGTGGTGTGATCGGCCAGATACCGCGCCCGGCGAACATGCGCCCATGGCAACATCAGACCAAGGGTCACAGAAATGACGATCGCATTTGAAACAGAAATCCACAGCAAGCGCAGCGCGTTCACATCCGAATGGAACCTGTGACCGTCGCCCAGAATGGCGTAGTTGTAAACCGTATTGCGCACCATGGCGCGATAGATGATCGATGCCGGAACAAAGACCGCAAAAAGAAGCAACAAGATCAGGAAAACGTCGATCGCGGCGGCGACGTCCTCGGGGTTTTCGTTGATCGAGGCCAGAGCTTCTACGAAATTCATGTTTACACCAACCACTGCAATCGCAACGACGATGGTTCCCAAACCCCAAGCCATCGCCGCCAGAGCGGCCTTTTAAAACGGCCCGATCGGGCTGTCGAAGGACATTGCAGTTGCACCAAATTTGTGACCGTTCACGTGAAACCTCTGGACGGATCGCGTGACAAATGGCCATGTCGTATAAAGCGTCAGTGCGGCGATGATCGGGTACAGGAAGTAATTGGCCGCCGCCGATCCCCATGTGCCTTGAAAGTCGAACCGAACGTTCGACCAGCTAGAGACACGTGCCTGAAACCGCAGTGAGCGGACCAGCAGATATGGGATCACGAAGATCAGCCCTAATATCATCACAAGGTTCACAATCGGGATTGCGCCGAGAACGGAGTAAATCACGATACCCGCAACGACGATAATCCGTCCGAACAGAATCTGAAGGCCGGTTGCGTGATAGTCAAAGCTGCGTCCCGCCACATAGGTGTTTTGATAAAAGTATTTCTTGGTCCGAACCTTTGCCCACGCGCTGTAAATTCCGAACGTGATAAGCGACAACAGCAAGTTGACGATCCAGATCCCGAAATACTCGCTGGCCGAGCCTCGGAGCTCGAATTCGTTTGGGGTGCCTTGTGGGCGATTTGCCTGCATTTCAGCATCAAAAGAATGGATAGAAAAAAGGGCCGATCCCACAAGGGAACCGACCCGCTTTGTCTGAACATTCAAAAAGGCGATTGTACGGCAGAGTTGCGACCGCGAAACCCTATTCAACCTTTTGGTGCAGCGTTGCCGCTATTTCAGGCGCTTGTCGCGTGCGGCCAGCAGTTTCAATCGCAGCGCGTTCAGCTGGATAAAGCCCGCCGCGTCTGTCTGATCATAGGCACCGGCATCTTCCTCAAACGTCACATGCGCTTCGGAATACAGCGAGTGATCCGACCAGCGGCCAACGGTCGAGGCCAGACCCTTGTACAGTTTCACGCGGACGGTGCCGGTGACATGTTCTTGCGATTTGTCGATGGCCGCTTGCAGCATCTCACGCTCGGGCGAGTACCAGAAGCCGTTATAGATCAGCTCGGCATATTGCGGCATCAGCTGGTCCTTCAGGTGCATCGCGCCGCGGTCCATGGTGATGGACTCAATGCCACGGTGGGCCTCCAGCAGGATGGTGCCGCCGGGAGTTTCGTAGATACCGCGCGACTTCATACCAACGAAGCGGCCTTCGACCAGGTCCAGACGGCCAATGCCGTGCTTGCCGCCATATTCGTTCAGCTTGGTCAGGATGGTTGCGGGGCTCATCACCTCGCCATTGATGCTGAACGCATCGCCTTTTTCAAAGCCAATTTCGATGAATTCGGGCTGATCAGGCGCATCCTCGGGGTGGACGGTGCGCTGGTACACATAGTCCGGCGCCATGTCGGCGGGGTCTTCCAGAACCTTGCCCTCGGACGAGGTGTGCAGCAGGTTCGCATCGACCGAGAACGGAGCCTCGCCGCGTTTGTCCTTGGCGATCGGAATCTGATGCGCTTCGGCCCATTCGATCAGACGGGTACGGCTGGTCAGATCCCATTCGCGCCAGGGCGCAATGACCTTGATATCGGGGTTCAGCGCATAGGCGGCCAGTTCGAACCTCACCTGATCGTTGCCCTTGCCGGTCGCGCCATGCGCCACGGCATCGGCTCCGGTCGCTGCCGCAATCTCAACCAGGCGCTTCGAGATCAGAGGCCGCGCAATCGACGTGCCCAGTAGATACAGCCCTTCGTATTGCGCATTGGCGCGGAACATGGGGAAGACGAAGTCGCGAACGAACTCTTCACGGATGTCTTCGATATAGATGTTCTCGGGCTTGATCCCCAGCAGCTCGGCCTTTTGGCGGGCGGGTTCCAGTTCCTCACCCTGACCCAGATCGGCGGTGAAGGTCACGACCTCACAGCCATACTCGGTCTGCAACCATTTCAGAATGATCGAGGTATCAAGGCCACCGGAATAGGCCAGAACAACTTTCTTGGGCGCGGACATCTGACTTCCCTTTATGCGTAGAACGACTGGCCCCTAGCGGGTTTTGAAAGCGGGGGCAAGTTATCTGCGTTGACGGGCTGCCTGATTTCGGGTGAAACATTCGCATATAAAACACGAAATGGTTGAAAGGGCAGTTTTCGGATGTTGGGTTGGAAGATTTTTGTGCACTCGGTGCGGATGGTTTTTGGAAATTTTAAGCAAGCGCTTCAGATAACGCTGGGTCCGTCATTGATTGCAACGGCGCTGACGATTGCCCTGTTTTTTCTAATCGACATCCCGTGGGACCAGTTGGACGCCAGTACCGGGGCGTTTCCTTCGACCGCAGCCAATGGTTCGTTTGCGATTTTGGTGGTCTGTGTTGCAATCTTCTTTGTGCTGACGATGTTCTGGATCGCCGTGTCCTGGCACCGTTTTATCCTGCTGACCGAATATCCCAGCGGGATATTCCCGGCATTCCGGTTCGATAGAATCCTCGCCTACCTTGGGCGCATTCTTTTGCTTGGACTTCTGATGGGGGTCGCGTTTCTGCCGATGAGTGTCCTTCTGTTGGCAACCGGCGGTGGCGCGTTTTCAGCCGCTGTAATGGTCGTATATGCCATCTTTCTGATAGTCGCTTTCTACCGCCTGTCTGTTATCCTGCCAGCCGCAGCGCTTGGTGAGCCGTTAAGCCTTTCGAACGCATGGGGCAGTACCTCAAGTGCAGGCGGAGCGATTATTGTGCTGTTGGTCGTGAACGCCCTGTTCCAATTTTTGGTACAGATGGTCTTTTCGCTGCTGGCCATTATTCCGATCTTGGGGATTCTGCTAACGCTGCTATTCTCAATGCTGGTATTGCCGCTGATTAACGTCAGTATTCTTACAACCATGTATGGTGTCTTCATCGAAAAACGCGAACTCGATTGACGCCCGTACACATATGTATTCCTTGCTCTTTTAGTCAGGATCGGCCACTGAACGGGTCATGAGTGATTTCATGACCCGCGCCCGCGCCGCCGAACAGGCGATGCGCTCTGTTTTTCCGGCAACGCCGCTACAGCGCAATGCCCATCTGTCTGACCGATATGGCGCGGATATCTGGCTGAAACGCGAAGACCTCAGCCCGGTACGCTCATATAAAATTCGCGGCGCGTTCAATGCCATGCGCAAGCAGCAGGGACAAGACCTGTTCGTCTGCGCCAGCGCGGGCAATCACGCACAGGGCGTGGCGTTCATGTGTAAACACTTGAACGTGCGCGGCGTGATCTTCATGCCAGTGACGACGCCGCAGCAAAAAATCCAGAAAACCCGCATTTTCGGTGGCGACAATATCGAAATCCACCTGACCGGCGACTATTTTGACGACACACTGGCCGCTGCGCAGGCCTGGTGCGCAGATCAGGGTGGCCATTTTTTGTCGCCGTTCGACGATGAGGACGTGATTGAGGGACAGGCCTCACTGGCCGTTGAGATCGAGGAGCAGTTGGGCCATCTGCCTGATCATGTGATCCTGCCGGTTGGCGGGGGCGGTATGTCCTCGGGCGTGGCGACGTGGTTCGGGGATCGCACTCATTGCCTGTTTGTTGAACCTAAAGGCGGGGCCTGCCTGCATGCGGCGATGGCGGCGGGGCATCCGGTGGCGCTGGATCATGTGGACAATTTCGTCGATGGGGCGGCGGTTGGCAAGATCGGCGCGAAACCCTTTGCGCTGCTCAAGGATCGCCACCTGTCCGACGTGCATGTCCTGTCCGAGGACCGCATCTGCACCACCATGATCGAGATGTTGAATGTCGAGGGCATCGTGCTGGAACCCGCCGGTGCGCTGGCGATCGAGGCGCTGGGCGATATCCAAAGTTTTATCCGCAACAAGACTGTGGTCTGTGTGACATCCGGTGGGAACTTCGATTTCGAACGCCTGCCCGAGGTTAAGGAACGGGCGCAGCGCTATTCGGGTGTGAAAAAGTATTTCATCCTGCGCTTGCCGCAACGCCCCGGAGCTTTGAAAGAATTTCTGAGTATCCTCGGCCCCGAGGATGACATCGCCCGGTTTGAATACATGAAAAAATCGGCGCGCAATTTCGGTTCGGTCCTGATCGGGATCGAAACCCGCAAGCCCGAGAATTTCGCCCGCTTGTTTGCGCATCTGGACGAAGCCGGATTCACCTATACCGACATCACCGAAGACGAAACGCTTGCACAGTTCGTGATCTGACGGCGCATTTGTCGATCGACTTGTTTGCACTTGGAAATTCGCCTAGGCACGAGCGAGCGAACAAGACTGGAAAGTGCACAGATGAAGCCGCTTGCAGCAGTGACCATGGTATGGCGCGACTATTGGTATCTTGAGAAATGGGTCGCCTACTACTCGGCCCAGCTTGGGCCCGAGAACGTCTATATTCTGTCGCACGGAGCTGATCCTGAAATCGATCGGATCGGCGAGGGCTGCAATGTGATTGCGATTTTGCGCGATGGTTTGCACCAAACGTTTGAATATGCCCGCTGGCGAATGCTGTCGGATTTTTCAGCCATGCTGACTCAGTTCTACAGCCGAGTGATTGTTTCGGATTGTGATGAAGTGCTGCTGACCGCCGATGGATCGGGTTTGCTAGACTACGAATTCGCATTTGATGAAAACACCGCTGGCGCTGTCGGATTCAATTTGGTCACTTTGCAGGACGATGATGAAGATTTGTTGTTCAAAGGCGAAAAGTTCAGCCTTTTCGAGGTTCCCTATTCGAAACCGTGTATCGTCCAGCGCCGGGCCGCTTTTGGAACGGGCGGGCATGGTGTGACAAACGACACGTTCCGTCTGCTGCCGGGTCTGCTCAACCTGCACTTTCACTATGGAAATCTACAAGAGTTGCATCGACGCCAAGAGGAAAGATCGCCGCTTGTGGACCAATCCATGGCGGATGGCGTCAAGATCGCCAGCACACCAGGGCAATCGGTCGGTATCGTGGGCTGGCGTCGGCGCTCACGCCGTTTCCGTCGTCTGGTAAAAGAGCTTGCACGCACACAGGAATTGCCGATGGAAGAATGTGTCGAACTGAGCCGACTGGAGGCAACCCGAACGCTAAAGACAATGGCCGACGGATATTTCACCCACGACCGGGCGCTTGAGGTAACTTTGCGGAAATTCCGTTTTCCCGAGGACTTTCCGATCAAACTGTAAGGCTACGAGATCTTCCCCAGATCGGACTTGAATTCCGCAGCTGATTCCTCAAACACCTGAACGATACTATCGAGGTCTACAGACTTGCTGTTCCCCTGTGCGGAATGCCTTTCACCGTCTTGGCACAGCTTTGCCAATGATTGGAATCCCAGGCTGAGTGCGCTGCCTTTCAGAAAATGCAGGTTTTGGTCAAAACTTACCCGATGGGTGTCGGTGCGAAGGCGGCCAATTACCTCTTGTACTTCATCAAGAAAAATATTCACCACTTCGTCAAACTCGCTTGCGCCGACCTCATCCCTAAGCTGTTTGATTCTGGCCCAGTCGATCATGCCGCAAGCTCCGCAATAACTGTTGTCTGATTGCTTAGCCCGCCCAAGGTAAAGGTTGGGTTAAGCGGGTTCAGTATTGCCTTTCACCGGTTGTTAAACCGCTGCGCTATAGGTTGAGCAGAATTAGGTAGGCGCCCCATCGCAGAGGACTCACGTGGCAGAGGTCAGTCGCAAAGACATCAGGTCAGAGCTGGATTTTGGAGCGATCCAAAAGGTGCTTGTCGTTGATGACAGCCGCCTGCAACGACGCATTCTTGTGGCGTCTCTGAAGAAATGGGGGTTCGAAGTTTTCGAGGCCGACAATGGTGAAGCGGCCATCGAGATCTGCGCAAACACACCGCCTGATCTGGTGCTCAGCGACTGGGTCATGCCGGGGATGAGTGGGTTGGAATTTTGTCGGGCCTTCCGCGCGTTGGACTGCGACCAGTACAGCTATTTCATTCTGCTGACATCAAAAAGCGAAAAGCAGGAAGTGGCGCGCGGTCTGGATGCGGGGGCCGACGACTTCCTGATCAAACCGCTTGAGGCGGATGAACTGCGCGCCCGCATTTCGGCGGGCGCCCGCATTCTGGATATGCAGCGTGAATTGTCCGAGAAAAACCGTATGATCGAAACCGCGCTGGAAGAGTTGCGTGTGGCGCATGACGCCATCGACAAGGATCTGATGCAGGCGCGCAAGATTCAGGAATCTCTGGTGCCCGAACTGATTAGGGAATTCGGCAAGTCGCGGGTCAGTTTGTTATTGAAACCTTGCGGGCATATCGGCGGCGACCTGGTCGGTATGTTTTCGCCTGGCGTGAACCGGCTGGGATTTTACAGCATTGATGTCTCGGGCCACGGTATAACCTCGGCCATGATGACGGCGCGGTTGGGGGGGTATCTGTCCAGCAACCACTTTGATCAGAACGTGGCGATGGAAAAGCGTTTTGACAAATTCTATGCGTTGCTGCCGCCGGAACAGGTGGCCGAGATGTTGAATTCTCGACTAATGGCGGATGCGGGTGTCGAAGAATATTTCACGATGGTTTACGCGATTGTCGATTTGCGCAACGGGCATCTTAAGATGGTTCAGGCCGGTCATCCCCATCCGCTAATGCTGCGGGCCGACGGAACCACCGAATTTCTGGGCGAAGGCGGTTTGCCAATCGGCCTGCTGCCGGATGTCAAATTCCAGCGTACTGAGACCTATATGCAGCCGGGCGACAAACTGCTGCTGTATTCTGATGGCTTCACCGAATGCAGTATTGCTGATGGTGGCTTGCTTGAAGAAGAGGGGTTACGAGACCTGGCGCTAAACTGCGTGCCCGAGCGTTGTGGGACAGAGTTTCTGGATGATATGTTCTGGCGGCTGACACAGAAGATGGTGCCCAACACCGGAATGGACGACGATGTGTCCGCAGTTTTTTTTGAATACAGCGGATCCTAAAGGCCCTGTAAATGTAGCTTGGCGAAGTGGCGGTCGCCCGCATTGCCCAACATCTGCGCAGCGTCCGCGCAGTCCATCCATAGCGCCTCGTGAAACGGCTCGGTCGGGGGGCCGATGCGGCGCACGGGTCGGGCGCGGTAGATCAGGCAGATTTTCTCGGCCCACAGGTCGTATTCGGGCATGAAGGTAAAGCGCCGAAACGCGCCCATGCGACGCGGCGCGGCGATCAGCCAACCGGTTTCCTCGTACACTTCGCGATGCAGGGCGGTGATCGGTGATTCGCCCGGATCAATACCGCCTCCGGGCAGTTGCAGATCGGGGCCGGGCTGCAACTGGCAGGTCAGCAACAGGCTGCCGCCGCGCGGTAACAGAGCATAAACTCCGACACGTCTGATGTATTTCTGCCCCGATTGCGGGGTTTCACCGAACCGTCTGATCATGTATGGCCCCTTACAACCCGAAAACTTCGACCTATATGCTGGCGGTATGCCAATCTGTGGCGTGTAAGGAAACCCCATGTCTCTTGGAACCAAAATCGCGTGGGACGATACCGTCCTGCCCTTTCAACTTGATCTGTCGGATATGCGCGGCCGCGTCGCGCGGCTGGACGGAGTGCTGGACGGCATCCTGAAACAGCATGATTACCCCGAAAAGGTCGAGGCTCTGGTGGCCGAGATGGCCCTGCTGACCGCGCTGATCGGCCAGACCGTTGCTCTGCGCTGGAAACTGTCGCTTCAGGTGCAGTCCAAGGGCGCGGTGCGCATGATAGCCACTGATTACTATGCCCCCACGCAAGAGGGCGAACCGGCCCGCATCCGTGCCTATGCCAGTTTCGACCGAGATAAGCTGACCGATGCCGCCCCCTTTGATCAGGTGGGTGAGGGGTATTTTGCCATCCTCATCGACCAGGGTGAGGGCACGCAGCCGTATCAGGGCATCACCCCGCTGGCGGGCGGTTCGCTTAGTGCTTGTGCCGAGGCGTACTTCGCGCAATCCGAACAGTTGCCGACGCGGTTCTCGCTCAGCTTTGGCAAATCGACTGAGCCGGGCGTCGGTGAACACTGGCGCGCGGGTGGGATCATGTTGCAGCACATGCCCAAAGCCTCGCCCTTTGCCGCATCGGGTGAAGGCAGCGGTGAGATCCTGACGGCCAATGATCTGGTCGACGGCGACGAAGGTGAAAACTGGGGCCGCGTGAACATCCTGCTGGATACGGTTGAAGATCTCGAGCTGATCGGCCCCTCGATCGCGCCCACCGACCTGCTGATCCGCCTGTTTCACGAGGAACAGCCGCGTGTCTATGACGCGCAGCCAGTGCAATTCGGCTGCACCTGTTCCGAGGATCGCGTGCGTCAAAGCCTGTCGATCTACTCGGCGCGCGACATTGAAAAGATGACCACGCCCGAAGGTGACGTGACCGCAGATTGCCAATTCTGTGGTGCGCATTACGTGCTGGATCCGGCCTCTGTCGGTTTTGATGCGGATGAGGCCTGATCCCACCGAACAGCTGCGGGCGGCGCTGCGCCGCCCCGGCCCGGGGTCCAGCGATTTCGACCTGAACCCCGACACGGTGCTGCCCGAGGGGCGCAAACTGCGTCCGGCCGGTGTGCTGGTTCCGATCTCAATCGCAAGCGATGAGCCTTGCCTGATCCTGACGAAACGGTCCTCGGCGCTGAAACATCATCCGGGCCAGATCGCCTTTCCCGGCGGCAAACAAGACGAAGGCGACGCGGATGTGACCGCCGCCGCCCTGCGTGAGGCGCAGGAGGAAATCGGCCTGCCCAGCGATGTGCCGCAGGTTTTGGGCCATCTGCCGCCGCACGAAACCGTCACCGCGTTCACTGTGACGCCGGTTGTGGCAATCCTGCGGGACCCGTTCCCGATCACCCCCGAGCCGGGCGAGGTTGACGAGGTATTCTCGGTTCCTCTAACACATGTGCTTGATCCGGCGAATTATGTTGTTGAATCGCGCCGCTGGGGTGGCCACAAACGGTATTATTATGCAGTGCCGTTCGGTCCTTATTATATCTGGGGCGCGACGGCCCGGATGTTGCGGGGATTGGCCGCGCGGATGAACGAATGACACAAATCTCGGACAGTTGGGTCGCGGACCCAGCAACCCAAAAATTGTGCGCAGCCCTGACGGATGCCGGGGCGCAGGCGCTTTTTGTAGGTGGTTGCGTGCGCAATGCGCTGTTGAAGGCACCGGTTTCGGATATCGACATCGCAACGGATGCGCGCCCCGAACGGGTGATGGAGCTTACACAGGCCGCGGGCCTCAAGGCCATTCCCACCGGGATCGAACATGGCACTGTCACCGTGGTCAGCCACGGCGTCCCGCATGAGATCACCACCTTTCGCCGTGATGTAGAGACAGACGGTCGCCGCGCCGTTGTAGCCTTTGCCGACACAATCGAAGAAGACGCCGCGCGGCGTGACTTCACCATGAACGCGCTATACGCCCGGCCCGATGGCACCGTTTTGGACCCGCTTAACGGCTTGCCGGACCTGCATGCGCGGCGGGTGCGCTTCATCGGCACCGCTGAAAACCGCATTCGCGAGGACTACCTGCGCTCGCTGCGCTTTTTCCGGTTTCATGCATGGTACGGCGATATGGAAGCGGGTTTCGACGCGGATGCTCTGGCCGCGATTGCTGCCAATCTGGACGGGTTGTCCGGCTTGTCCCGCGAACGAGTCGGGGCCGAGATGTTGAAGTTGCTTGGCGCGCTTGACCCTGCGCCCTCGGTCGCGGCGATGCGGCAGGCGGGGGTGTTGGCGCAGGTGCTGCCGGGGGCCGAGGATCGCGCGCTTGCCCCGTTGGTCGCGTTGGAAGAACAGGCCGGGGCCGCGCCTGACCCGATCCGCCGCCTGGCTTCCATAGCAACGCCCGAGATCGCCAAAACCCTGCGTCTAAGCAAGGCGCAGCTGCAACGCCTAACCCGGATGCGTGATGAGGCAATGGCCACCACCAGCATTGCCGAGCTGGGCTTTCGCTATGGCGAAGAGGGCGGGATGCACGAAACCCTGCTGCGTTGCGCCTTGCTGGAACAGCCTTGGTCCGAGGCGATGCGCCAAGATCTGCGCGCCGGGGCGGCCGCCGATTTCCCCGTTCAGGCTACCGATCTGATCCCCGATTTCACCGGTCCCGCGCTGGGCAAGAAGCTGGCCGAGCTTGAGGCCCGCTGGATCGCATCCGGCTTTGCCCTGACCCGAAGTGATCTGCTGGGCGGGTAGGCGAGGTCTCAAAAAGGGATGACAAGTCGAAAGGTTTGTGATTACGTGCGGCTGTCACATGAATGGAGGGATGCGAATGTATTACGGGATCTGGTTCGGCTAAAGCCGGAACACTTTGACCCGTAGGGGTGGTGTTCTGGCGCCATCTGTCTTCGCATGACCTGTTATCTGCTCAATCTGGAGCATCCTCCATGTTTCGCTATTTCGAAAACCTTGTTGACCCTTTTGTCGCCTATCAGGAAACCAACACACCACCCACGCGGCTGTGGCCGTTCATGTTGGAATACACGCGACCGTTTTATCGGCTGTTCTTTTGGGCTGCGCTGATCTCGATTATCGTAGCCGGTGTCGAAGTCGGGCTGATCTACTATATGGGCCGCGTTGTTGACCTGCTGTCCGGGTCTCCGGCCGAGGTTTGGCAGGCCCACGGCACCGAGTTGATCCTGATGGCCGTCTTCGTGTTGCTGCTGCGTCCGCTGCTGCACGTGGTGGACGTACTTTTGCTAAACAATGCGATTTTGCCCAATATAGGCACTATTTTTCGTTGGCGCGCGCATAAGCATGTGCTGCGTCAGTCCGTGGGCTGGTTCGAGAATGATTTCGCGGGCCGGATCGCCAACCGCATAATGCAGACCCCCCCTGCGGCGGGTGAGGCGGTGTTTCAGGTCTTTGACGCAATCTCGTTCTCGCTGGCCTATCTGGTGGGTGCTGCGATCCTGTTGATGGCAGCTGATCCGCGTTTGCTTTTGCCGTTGCTGATTTGGTTTGCATTGTACGGTTTTCTGGTACGCTGGACAGTGGCGCGTGTTGGCCCTGCGTCGCAGGCGGCCTCTGATGCGCGCTCGGCTGTCACAGGGCGAGTTGTGGACAGCTATACCAATATCCATTCGGTCAAGATGTTTGCCCATGACGCGCAGGAACTCGACTATGCCCGCGAAGCCATCGAGGAAACCCGCCGTACCTTCCAGATCGAGATGCGGATTTTCACCATCATGGATGCGGTTTTGGTCACGTTGAACGGGCTGCTGATCGTGGGCGTTGTCGGTTGGGCGATTGCGCTGTGGATGCAGGGCAGTGCCTCGGTTGGGGTGGTAGCGGCGGCCACCGCTTTGACCCTGCGGTTGAATGCGATGACCGGCTGGATCATGTGGGCGCTGACCAGTTTCTTTCGCCAGCTTGGCGTTGTGGCCGAGGGGATGGAGACCATTGCTCAACCCATCGATCTGCTGGATGCGCCGGGTGCCGAACCCTTGCAGCTGGGCAAGGGCCAGATCGACATTCGCGATCTGTCGCACCACTACGGGCGCAAAACCGGGGGGCTGGACCACATCAACCTGACGATCCAGCCGGGCGAAAAGATCGGCCTCATCGGGCGATCCGGCGCTGGAAAATCGACCCTAGTAAAACTACTTTTGCGGTTTTACGACGTCGAACAAGGGGCGATCCTGATCGACGCTCAAAACATCGCGCAGGTCACGCAGGACAGTTTGCGCAGCCATATCGGCATGGTGCAACAGGACAGCGCGCTGCTGCATCGCTCGGTCCGGGACAATATCCTTTATGGCCGTCCCGACGCGACCGAAGAGCAGATGATCGCCGCCGCCAAACAGGCCGAAGCGCATGAGTTCATCCTGGATCTGCAAGACCCTCAGGGGCGCATCGGCTATGACGCGCATGTGGGTGAACGCGGTGTAAAGCTGTCGGGTGGGCAACGGCAGCGGGTGACGCTGGCACGGGTCATTCTGAAAAACGCGCCGATTTTGTTGTTGGATGAGGCGACCTCTGCCCTAGATTCCGAGGTCGAAGCCTCAATCCAGGAAACGCTTTACGGCATGATGCAAGGAAAAACCGTGATCGCCATCGCCCACCGTCTGAGCACCATTGCTCAGATGGACCGCATTCTGGTCATGGATGGCGGCAGGATCGTCGAACAGGGTGGTCATGCTGAACTGCTGGCCAATGGCGGGCTGTACGCGCAGTTCTGGGCGCGGCAATCTGGTGGCTTTCTGAACCCCGAGGCTGCGGAATGAAACTTGCCGACCTGATCAACCCGTTCAAAAACACCGAAACGCCCCCGCCGCAAACGCTGGGGGCGTTCATTCGCTGGTGCCTGTCGGGCGCCTGGCCGATGATCTTTGTAGCCGCGGCCTTCTCAGCCACCGCCGGCGCGATGGAAGCGGGCACGGCGTGGATGCTGGGTCTTGTGATCGACCTGACTGCGGAAACCGGGCCCGAGGGCATTCTGAGCGGCCCCGCGCTGTGGACGATCTTAGGGGTGGCGGCGTTTTTCATGCTGCTGCGTCCGGTGTTTTTCGGGCTGTCGGCCTTTTCGAACAACTACATCGTCATGCCCAACATTCCGCCGCTGGTTCTGGCCAAGCTGAACCGCTGGACTCTGGGTCAGTCTGTGACCTATTTCGACGACGATTTCGCAGGCCGGATCGCGCAGAAGCAGATGCAGACCTCGAACGCGTTGGCCTCTGTCGTGTCGGAAACGATTAGTGCGATTGTGTTTGCACTGGCCTCGCTTGTGGGCTCTTTGCTTTTGTTAGGGTCTATTCATCCGCTGGTGATCCTTCCTTTTGCCGCTTGGCTGGTGGTCTATTTCCTGCTGATCCGCTGGTATCTGCCGCGCATCCGCGTGCGGTCGGCGGCACGGGCCGGGGCGCGGGCGATGGTGTCGGGGCAGGTGGTCGACACGATAACCAATATCAAAACTGTGAAGCTCTTCGCCCATTCCGCTTTCGAGGATCAGGCCGCACGAAACGCGATGGTCGATCTGCGGGAAAAGATGCTGACCTTCGGCAAGCTGTCGGCCAGTTTCCGGCTGATCCTTATGGTACTGGCCGGGGTTCTGCCGGTTCTGCTCTTGGGCGTCACGCTGATGCTGTGGCGCAATGGGATCGCGACAGCAGGGGATATTGTGGCGGCGGGTGCGGTCTCGATCCGCATTTCGCAGATGACCGGCTGGGTCAGTTTCACGCTGATGGGCCTTTATGCCAATGTGGGTGAGGTCGAGAACGGCATGAACACTCTGGCCAAGCGCGACCGGGTCGAGGATGCGCCAGACGCGACCGTCCTTCGCGTGCCCGAGGGCTGGATCGCCTTTGACCATGTCAGCTTTGCCTATGGCCGCGATGTGGGCGGTGTGTCCGATGTGAATATGACCGTTCACGCGGGCGAGAAACTGGGCATTGTCGGCGCATCCGGCGCGGGTAAATCAACCTTGGTTTCGCTGCTACTCAGGCTCTATGATTGGGAAAGAGGCGCGATTTCGATTGATGGGCAGGATATCAGTCAGGTCACTCAGGACAGCCTGCGCAGTCAAATCGGCATGGTCACGCAGGAAACTGCGATGTTCAACCGATCCGCGCGCGAGAATATTCTGTACGGCCGCCCGGACGCGTTCGAGGAGGATATGATCGCAGCCGCTCAAAAAGCCGAAGCGCATGAGTTCATCCTGTCGCTACAGGACGCCCATGGCCGCACAGGATATGACGCGCATCTGGGTGAGCGGGGGGTGAAATTGTCGGGCGGGCAACGGCAGAGGATCGCTCTGGCCCGCGCCATTCTGAAGGACGCGCCGATTCTGGTGTTGGATGAGGCGACGTCGGCATTGGATTCCGAGGTTGAGGCGTCGATTCAAACCGCGTTGCACCGGGTGATGCAGGGCAAGACCGTGCTGGCAATCGCGCACCGCCTGTCAACGCTCAGCGAGATGGACCGGATCGTGGTTCTGGATCAGGGCCGGATCGTGGAAACCGGCACCCATGAGGCCCTGTTAGAGCAAGGCGGTCTGTATGCCCGGTTCTGGCATCGCCAGTCCGGTGGGTTCATTCAGGCAGAGGCGGCAGAATAAGGGCCCAAAGGGCTTTTGTTGCGCGCAAACCCCCGGTATCAGGCCCCCATGACGCAGCAATTCACCATAATCCGCCTTGGTCATCAGGGCGATGGCATCGCCGAAGGCCCTGTCTATGCCCCGCGTACCCTTCCGGGTGAGGTGGTTAGCGGCACGGTGGACGGTCAGTTTTTGCAAGATATCCGGGTCAAAACGCCATCGGACCAGCGCATCAAGGCACCCTGTCGGCACTACAAGGCGTGTGGTGGGTGTCAGCTGCAACATGCCTCAGACGATTTTGTTGCAGGGTGGAAAGTGGATGTGGTGCGCAACGCGCTGGCCGCGCAGGGGCTCGATGCGCCGATGCGGCCCATTCACACCTCGCCCGAACACTCGCGCCGCCGGGCGACGATTGCCGTGCGGCGGACGAAAAAGGGCACTCTGGCCGGGTTTCATGGCCGTGCCTCGGATACGATCACCGAAATCCCTGACTGTCACCTGCTGGATCCTGTCCTGATCGCTGCGATTCCAGTGGCTGAGGCGCTGGCCCTGTTGGGCGGCAGCCGCAAGGGTGTGCTAGCTGTCACTCTGACCCTGTCCGAGGGAGGGCTGGACGTGGCCGTCAAAGGCGGCAAGCAATTGGACGGCCCACTGGAACTGGCCTTGGCGCAAGCGACCGAGAAACACGGCCTCGCCCGCCTCAGCTGGGACGGTGAAGTCATCGCCATGCGCCAGCCTCCGGTTCAACACTTCGGCAAGGCGGCTGTCGTACCGCCCCCGGGCGCGTTCCTGCAGGCAACGAAAGACGGCGAACAGGCTCTGTTACAGGCGGTTTCGCAGGCCACACAGGGGGCAAAGCGGATCGTTGATTTATTTGCGGGCAGCGGAACCTTCTCTCTGCCGCTGGCGGAAGCCGCCGAAGTGCATGCCGTCGAGGGCGAGGCCGCGATGACCGAGGCGCTGGATCAGGGCTGGCGGCGGGCGCAGGGCCTCAAGAAAGTCACGACCGAGGCGCGCGACCTATTCCGCCGCCCTTTGATGCCCGATGAGCTGAAATCCTATGACGCCGTGGTCATCGACCCGCCCCGCGCCGGGGCCGAGGCGCAAACGGCTGAGCTGGCGCAGGCCAAACGTCCGGTGATTGCCTATGTTTCGTGCAACCCGGTGACTTTTGCCCGCGACGCAAAGACGCTGGTTAACGCGGGATACACCCTTGAATGGGTACAGGTGGTTGACCAATTTCGATGGTCGTCCCACACCGAACTTGCCGCCCGGTTCACCCTGAACCCCTAACCGCACAGGAGACCATCCCAATGGGGATCACTCAGCGCCTGCTGACCATCATCGAAGCCCCATGGTTTGGGAAATTCATCACCGGGGTCATCTTGTTCAATGCGGTGCTTTTGGGGATGGAGACCTCACCCACGCTGATGGAGGCTGCGGGCCCCCTGATCGTAACTCTGGATAAGTTGTGTCTTGCGATCTTTGTGGCTGAGATCGCGATGAAGCTGGTCGCAACGGGCCGCAGGTTTTTTACAAGCGGCTGGAATATCTTCGATTTCATCATCGTGGGCATCGCTCTTGTCCCGAGTGCGGGTGCCTTGTCGGTGCTGCGGGCACTGCGAATTCTGCGGGTGTTGCGGGTAATATCCGTTGCGCCGCGCCTGCGCCGAGTGGTGGAAGGCTTCATCTCGGCGCTGCCGGGCATGGCCAGTGTGTTCCTACTGATGGCGATCCTGTTCTATATCGGGGCCGTGATCTCGACCAAACTGTTTTCCTACAGCTTTCCCGAGTGGTTCGGTGATCTGGGTCTGTCGGCCTACACGTTGTTCCAGATCATGACGCTGGAAAGCTGGTCGATGGGTATCGTCCGCCCGGTGATGGAGGTGTACCCCTATGCCTGGTTGTTCTTTGTGCCCTTCATCATGGTCACGACATTCGCCGTGGTGAACCTGCTGGTCGGTCTGATCGTGAATTCGATGCAGGATGCCCACCATGCCGAGGATGAGGTTAAAACCGACGCCTACCGCGATGAAGTTCTGGAGCGGCTGGAAAGCATCGAGCGCCGTTTAATTGAGCACTCGGACATCAAAAAGTGATTTCAGTTTTTGCCGATTCTGGCATAATCCTTGAAAAAAACAGAGCAGCAGGCAGTGAAACATGGATCGTCGAGCATTTGGAATGGGTGCTGTAGCAACGCTGGGCCTTTCGGCCTGCGCGTCGGCCAGCCCAAGGTTTCTGACCTATGACGGGCCCGAGGTCACCTCATTAGTGATCAACAAGGGTGCACGTAAACTTTATCTTCTTCATAACGAACATGTCCTGAAGGAATACAAGGTCGACCTTGGCTTTGCTCCGCGGGGCACCAAGACCCAGCGCGGTGACGGACGCACGCCGGAAGGCACGTATCTGATTGATCGCCGCAATCCCAACAGCCGTTATCACCTGTCGTTGGGTATTTCCTATCCCAACTCGCAGGATGTGGCTAAGGCCAAGGCGGCCGGTGTTGATCCGGGCGGAGACATCTTTATCCACGGCCAACCCAACAAGCGGGCCGAGCGTAAACGGGCAAAGAAAACAGAAGACTGGACGGCGGGTTGCATCGCGGTCACTAACGATGAGATCGAAGAGATCTATGCGATGGTGAACCGCGGCACGACTATCACGTTGCGCCCGTAGCCGGTTTCCATCCTCCGAACCCGAATTGCATATAGTCGCGCTGGTAGGCGTCCTCTGCCAGCGTTTCGAGTGTTTCGTCGTAAATCTCGGCCAATGTGAATGGCGCGTCATCGGGGGCTGTATCCGGCATGGGTGGGGCATCATGACCCATCTCTCGCACCAGATCAGGAAGCGCTTTGGTCATTTCATCTTCGCGTAAGATCAGATCGGGCAGAGCGAACGACGCCATCCCCTCAAGGACTTGTGCCTGACTGCACCAGACGCCATCCACTCGAACAGGGGTCTGCCCGGCGAGGTTTTGGCGCAGAAACACCAGAAACGCGCTGAACGCTTCATGGTGTTGATCCAGTGAATAGGTTTCAGCGCGCACCTGTCCCGGGATCGGGATTTTGAACCGGTTGCGCAGTATGTTGCGTATCTTCAGATAGGCGCCAGGTTCGGTACTGAGGATGTACCTGCAAAACACCGAATGTGCGCGGGCCAAAGGATGGCGCACAACGGTGAACTTACGATGCCCTTTGTTGGACTGAAGCCAGTGCCGGGTTTGCTTGCGGTTCTGGTTCGTCAACAGATTCTCGGGCGACACCCCGTCGAGTTTGGCCAACCACGCCTTAACCCGATCCTCGACACCTCCGCGAACTGGCAAATACATCACTCGCGTGTTCGGTGCTGCAACGTAATTGGCGACCGCCGGACCTCTTCGAGGTTCAAAATTGGGTGTGCGATGCAGATTGAAATAGTCCAGCCTGTGCAGGGATTGCTCGGTCTCGTCAGGGTTGGTGACTTTGGCCAGAGGCGGCTCGGGGTTTTGCGGCTTGAGCGTGTCGTCGATCCGGGACAAGCGACATTCCAAGCCTAACCACTTGGCCAGACCGTTCAGTGTTTCAAGACGATGCAGGTCATCATACGAGATGTAGAAGGCCGTTTGGCCGCTTGCCTGCAAATGGTGCAGCAAGAACAGCTGAAAATCCTGCTGCTGGTCCAGATAGTCCCTAAAGCTGTGAGGATCGAATTCAACCTGAGCTTCGCGCCGGCGTTTTACGTTCTTTAACTGCCATTGCTTGGTTTCCCGCGCTATCTGCAGGGAAATGAAACTGTCCAACGGATTACGCGTCAGGATGATCTTGGCGCAACGGGGATCGCTCAAAACAGGCTCTAACACGCGGGAATCATGCCCTTGGAAAAAACGAAACCCATTCATTTCGCCGGGTGCAATCCTGATTGCTTCCAGCAGGCGCGACGGGTCGGCATCCCGTTCGTCCAACGAAATGTCCAAAAGCGTGTCCGATTTAACGCGTCCGATGAAATGGGGATTGAACGCCTCGCCATGGCTTGTGACACCATCCAGCGCGTTCAGGTTCGCCTCGAGCAGGTTGGAGCCAGTGCGCATGGCGGCAAGGATGACAAAATAGTCGAAACGGGGCTGCATAAGTGGTCACTGCACCAGATAGGGTTTGTGATAGGGTTTTGTCCGTTTGCCGAACACATCATCAGCAGGAAAATCGCCCATCAGGTAAGGGTGCATTCCTTGGTTTTTTAGGTTCTGCAGAAACTGTCCAAAGCCGCTCAGGTCAACCATCGTCGGCGCGGTGGTCAGATGGGTTTGGGTCTGCATTCCAATTTCGTCTGCCACAGTTTGCAGGGGTTCCATGGGGGATTCGACGAATTCAGCCAGTGACCACGTTCGTACCCGCGCTTTGGTCCAGACCGAGTTCAGAACCTCGAGCTGCTTGGTTTCGATCTGCTGAAGGCGCGCGGCCTCAGCCCGGATATCCGAAAAACTCATATTTGACCGAAACAGAGATATGGCCCACGCCCCGGTCACGACCGAAATCTGAGCATTTTTGTCGCGCGCCAGAAACCAATTAAGCGACTGCGTGTCGCGAGGCCCGTATTGAAAACACTGCCGCTCGCCGCGCGTGTTCCAGATCAGATTAGACAGGAAGGCGGTTGGGTTATAATCCCGCAAAGTCGCGCAGTCGCTGAGTGCGCCATTCGAGATCGTCTCACCCCCCGAAAACTGGGCACGTTCCGGGGCAAAGAGATGGCCATGGACGCGTGCACCAGTCGTATCCGTCAGCCAGCTTTCAAAATCGTCGAACAGTTCCGTAAAGCCCTGAAACACTGAGTAGGGAAAACACGTCAGACCGTTCTCGCTGCCATGCCGGGGAAAGCGGCTTTGCATGTACAAGCCATCCCGCCCGCGCGTGCGACGCTCGACCGCTTTGGAAAACACTCGGTCGATCTTGCCGGGGTTCGGCTCAGCCGGAGTGACCGCGCTGCTCTGCTTGGTCAGAAAGGTCTGATACAAGCGGTCGGCATTGCACCAAATCTTGCGGGCAACAAAACAATCGGACCGCCGTAAAAGCTGTAAATGGTCGTCGTAGAATATATGCGGACGACCTTGGAAATCGAACTTGGACAAGGTCAGTGACCGGCTTTCGATATGTGTGGAATACAACCGGGCAAGTGTTTGGAAATAGCTTTCGTCCGGAATCCACACCCGCCGGAAATAGCGATCATACACCTTGCGTTTGGGGTCTTGCAGAATTGCGGACAGGGTCTGGCGTGTCAGACACCACCATTGGCTACCCATATGCGGAACCAGCCCCTCGGGTATGCTGCGACGCATTCCCAGTGCACGTTGCAATTTAACATAGGCATCAAACAGTTTGCGATGCCTGCGCCATGAAAACGGAAATCGCAGCGTAAAGCGTTCCTGATCCAGGCCACCAATTGTCCAGCTTACGTCTGCCGTGGTTGCGCTTTCGATGAAATCCACTCTGGGGCGTTGCGCCAGGTACTCGATCAGTTCAGGTACTGGTCGCAAAGGTAGGCAAGCGCCCGAGGACAGGTAAACATGGTGAACGTCTGGGAACGCGTCCAGCATCAGTTCGGCCCCTGCCTGCGACGCCTCAACAAGGCCCCAACTGCCCCACGGGCATTTGTGACGTCTGGAGAACCGGATAAGTGGATTGTCATCGCAAGAGGCCACAAAATCCGAAAAGACCTGATCTGACACGTTCTGATCCACGTGGATCACGACGGGACAGCCTGACGCCGTCCAATGCCGCGCAACCTGCTCGGCCCGGTGCAGAGCCGTGTGTACCAGCATGACGACGCCCAGATTGCTCATGCCCAGTTTCCTTTGGACATAAGGCCCAGAATCTCAAGCTGTCGCCAATTGATGTACTTCTCGGACCACGTGCACCAAAAGACGGGCTGCTCGTCCAGGCCTTGCGCATAAGCCTGATATTCCCCGGATTTGCGATAATGCTGGCGACGGCCCATTTCTTCGCGGGCTTTTTCGCCCAGCGTATTGATCAGTTTGGCGTGCAGCAGCGCGCCGCTGGTCTTTTCGCCGCCCCATTCGTCATAGACCTGGTTCAACCCTCGTGGCAGCAACGAATGAGTCGAGCTGACATAAGCATAGCGACGATCCCATTTAACCAGCGGGATTTTGTTAAGCGCTGGTGCCTTTGACGGGGTGTCGCGAAAGAATACCCGTGCCCGCGGCCCACCTTGTATCCACAGATTTCCGTATTCCGGGTTCCGGGTGATCATGTAATTGCCGGAATCGAACCAACGAGCGATTTCAAACGGATCCTGCCCTTCGGTGTAAACCTGTGCATCGACCGGGCCACGCGGGTACATATCCAGCAGCATCGTGCCAAAGCTGCGAACGGCGCATCCGTCCAGCCAATCTGTCAGTGCCCGCAGCGGCCGCGTGTCGCAAAACGGGTAGATAAAAAACTCATCCGGGTCCACGGTCAGAACCCAGTGCCCATGGGCATATTTGCGCAGAAGGTAGTTCGACCAATCTATCCCGAAGGTCGCGCGCCGATAGCTGGCGTTTGTATGCCAGACCGAAACATCCGGCTGCGCGGCCAGGAACTCGGCCGTACCATCGTCACTGTCATTGTCCACGAAAAGAAAATGGTTAACACCCAGCTTACGATAATATTCCAGAAAATAAGGAAGGCGGATTTTTTCATTCCGCACCACGCTCATCAGCAGGCTGTCGCGGCGTTTGATCTTACCTGTGTTGTTCGAGACGGTCGAAAGATCGCGTCGTTTTCGAACGCAGCGCAAAATACGGCGCTTGCGCCGCAGTCTCATTCGGTAAGAATCCAACAGGCTCACGTGACCGCCCAACCTTTTGATTTACGCGAGCATCCCCGGGGCCTGGATGTGCCAGAGTGGTGCCGGGTGATTGTCGAGTTATGCCATTTTTTCATGTATCAAAGCAATGCATTTACAAGTCGTTAGCCCCAGTGGCGGTTTCCCACTCAATTAGACCCATCAGTTTGGCTTGTTGCAACGTTTTCCAACCCGTGTAGCGTGCGGATTGAGAGGTCCAGAGAGTCGGCCGATCGGCTATCCCGTCATAGTAGTCACCAAATTGATCTGGATCGTGGAAATGCTGTCGGCGGGTTTTTTCGGACTGCGATTTTTCGACGATCTCGGGCAGGAATTTCGTATGCAGCAATACCCCTGATGGGGATTGGTTATTCGGCCCGGTGTAGGTGGCATTCAGGTCTCGGGGTAATGCGGAATGGCAAGAGTTTACAAAGGCATACCGCCGCGACCAACGTATTAGTGGAATCTTGTTCAGGGTTGGAGATCGGTCCGGCCTATCTGAAAAGAACATGCGCTCCCGCACACCGCCCTGCACCCAGAGATTACCTAAAGGCGATTGCCTTCGTGATCTGTAAGGCGCCGGATCGAACCAGCTCAGCAGGTCGGTTGGGTCGGTTTCAGAATTATAAGGTTCGGCACCCAGCGGACCTTTGGGGTACAGGTCCAGCATCAAAGCACCAAAAGCGCGTTGTCCCCTTGCGTCCAGCCATGCGGTCAGGTCGTGCAAGATCCGGGTGTCGTAGTCAGGATAGACAAGCAGTTCATCGGCATCCACCATCAAGGTCCAGTGCCCGTGACCATAGCGCATTTGCAACCATGTCAGCCAATCCAAGCCGAAGCGCGACGCACGATAGCTGGCCTGCGTTTGCCATAGCGAAACATCCGGTTGGTCGCGCAGCAGCTCGACCGAGCCATCATCGCTGCCATTGTCCACGATCAGAAAGTGGTCAACACCCAGCGCGCGATAATGGCGCAGGAACCAGGGCAGACGGGTGATCTCGTTGCGCAGAGTGGTAAAGGCCAAAATTGCGTCTTGTCCGATCCCAGCGGTCCGGTTTGCCAGGGCCGTTAGGTCGTGGCGACTGCGAAAGGATCGCCACAACAGCCGCCTCCGTTTCAGCCGCAACCGATACTTCTGCGTCCAACTGATGGGCGGAAGGTTATCGGGTGCGGGATCGGTCACCAAAAGCTCATTTCTCGTAATTGCCGTTTTGGTGCCACCGCCAGGCGTCGCCAATCATAGTCTCTAACGTGGATCTTTCCGGCGACCAGCCCAGTTCCTCCCCGGCCCGGACGGACCCTGAAACCAGTTTGGTGCAGTCTCCAGCCCGGCGTGGGCCGATTGAATAGGGCACCTCGCGGTTGGTGACGGCTTTGGAATGTCCGATCACCTCCATCACCGAAAAGCCCGAGCCGGTGCCCAGATTGAACACCCGGCTGCCCTTGCCCTGTTCCAGCCAATTCAGCCCCAGCACATGGGCATCCACCAGATCGCAAACATGCACGTAGTCGCGGATACATGTCCCGTCGGGCGTATCATAATCGGTGCCGAACACAGTCAGCCCGTCGCGCTTGCCGTCAATGGCATCCAGCATCAAAGGGATCAGGTGGGTCTCAGGGCGGTGGAATTCGCCCACTTGGCCCTCGGGGTCCGCACCCGCCACGTTGAAATAGCGGAAAATCACGTGGTTCAGTCCATGCGCGGCCTCGAAATCCCTCAGGATATCCTCGATCGCCCGTTTTGAGGCCCCATAGGCGTTCAGCGGCAATTGCGCGGTGTCTTCATCCAGCACCACATTGTCGTGCTCGCCGTAGGTCGCACAGGTCGATGAGAACACAAAGCTCCGGCAACCCGCGGCGACCGTGGCTTCGATCAGGGATAGCGAGCCGGTGACGTTGTTGGTCCAGTATTTACCAGGCTCGGACATCGCCTCACCCACCTGGCTGAGGGCGGCGAAATGCATCACGGCGGCGGGTTGGTACTTGGCAAAAACCTCATCCAGCCGGGCGCGGTCCAGCAGGTCGCCCTGTTCGAACGGGCCGAATTTCACCGCGTCCTGCCAGCCGGTGATCAGGTTGTCATAGGTCACAGGTGTATAGCCTGCCTGCGCCAGCGCCTTGCAGGCATGCGATCCAATATATCCGGCCCCGCCGGTGACAAGAATATGCGTCAATTCAGTATCCAGTTTTCGAAACCGGGCGTGTTTAGTTCCTGTTGGATAAACACGCCAGCGTCAGTTTTATTCAATCCAGGCCCATCTCGGCCATCATCTGTTCCAGCTTGGGCACGTCCTGTGGATTGTTCAGCTCCCAGAACTGGCGGCCTTTGGCCTCAACCTCGACGCACAGAACTTTGCGGCCGTTTTCCATGAAGCGCAGCTGTTCCAGCCCTTCCAACTGTTCCAGAGGGCCCGTGGGCCATGTGGGATAAGCCGCCAGCGCATCTGGGCGATAGGCATAGACGCCCACATGGTGAAACACCGGGGTGTCGTCAGTGGCCGCATAGGACTGTGCGGTATAGGGCACCACCTCTTTAGAGAAATAGAGCGCGCTATGATCTGCCGCGAAAACGGCAGTGGTGCCACCAACCCGGCCATGTTTACGGTCGTTCAGCAGGCTGTTGAGCGCACCGCCATCGCAGCGCAGCACTGGCGTGGCAACCCCGGCGTCGGGTGCGGCGCGCAGGCCCGCGATCAGGTCCTCGACAAACCAATGCGGCGTCAGGGGTGCGTCGCCCTGCAGATTGACCACAATGTCATAGCCCGCGCCCAGATTGGCATGGGTCTCGGCGCAACGTTCGGTGCCGTTCTGGCAAGTTTCCGAGGTCATCACGACCTCGGCCCCAAACGCCTCGGACGCGGCGCGGATACGGTCGTCATCGGTGGCAACAACCACCTTGTCGACGCCCGACACCGAACAGGCCGCGCGCCAGGACCGTTCGATCAGGGTCATGGCTTTGCCGCTAGCCCCGGTCAGCGGCACCAGCGGTTTGCCCGGATAGCGGGTCGAGGCGTAGCGGGCGGGAATAGCGATGAGAACAGACATCAGGCCTCCTTCAGCTCAACACCCGGAGCGTAGGCGATGAAGAACGGGTTTGCATAGCCGTCCTTGCCATAGGTCAGGGGGGAATGATCGTCGAACCGCACCACGTGTCCGCCCGCACCGGCCAGAACAGCGTGGCCTGCGGCGGTGTCCCATTCCATCGTACGGCCCACGCGGGGATAGAGGTCCGCTTCGCCTGTGGCGACCAGACAGAATTTCAGCGACGAGCCCGCGCTTTTACTGTCCTTGACCTGATATTTGTTGATGTAATCCTCGGTCGCCTGATCCCGGTGCGACTTCGACGCCACGATCATCAGCGCCGAATTGTCTGGTTTAGAGACTGATATCGATGTCACATCCCCCGCTTGTGCCTTGTCCAACGTGCCGGTTTCCTCGACCGATTGGCCATTCGGTTGGGTATAGAACATGCGCCCTTTAGCGGGTGCATAGACAACGCCGCGCGTCGGCACGCCATTCTCGACCAAAGCGATATTTACCGTAAAATCGCCGCGCCGGTTGATGAATTCCTTGGTCCCGTCCAGCGGGTCAACGATCAGGAACGTTTCGCCTTTCTCCGAATGCGAGGCGGCCTGTTCCTCGGTCACCAGCAGAATATCGGGAAACGCAGCGCGCAACCCGACCGAAATCAGAGCGTCTGCAGCCTCATCCGCTTCGGTCACGGGGCTGGCATCGGATTTGACTTTGACGTCGAAATCATCTGCCTCGTAAATCTCCATGATCTTGTCGCCAGCTTCCAAGGCGAGGCGTCGAATGACAGGGATGAGGGCGTCGTAGGTCACAACAATGCTCCGTTCCAGTGATTTGTTGATCGAAAATTCTGACGGCCTTATGATGCGCCGGTTACGGAACGGCAAGAAATTCGTGGCAAATTGCAGGCGATTCAGCGGGAAAGAGTGCGTACGTGTTTTATTTTGAGCGAAATAAATCGCTGGTGGGCGGTGCATTTACCACACTTGAGCTGATCTATCATGCGGTCGTGCGCAGCATCCGTTCGCAGCGGTCGAATGCTGTGCTGGCCGTAATTATGAACATTGTGCAAATTCTTGCGCTGGTCACGGTGTTCTATCTGATCATGACCTTGGTCGGTAAAATTACGGGTGTTGCAAAGATTCGCGGTAACCCGATCCTGTTTTTGTTGTCCGGGGTATTTCTGTTTCTGACCCATGTGAAGTCTGTCAGTGGTGTGTCTGGGGTTTCAACGGGCAACAATCCGATGATGTTGCATTCTCCGATGAACATGATGGTATCGCTTTTGGCAGCGGCCTTTGGGACATTATACACTCAGCTCGTTTCGATCCTGGTGATCCTGTTTGTATACCACGTCGCGATCGAACCGCTTGAGGTGCAAGATCCTGGTGGTGCGTTCTACATGCTGGTTTTGGCATGGTTCACGGGATGCGCTGTAGGCGTTGTGTTCATGGCGCTGAAGCCTTGGCTGCCAACTTTTGTGTCCATTTCCTCGACCGTGTACCGGCGTATGAACATGATTTTCTCGGGCAAGATGTTTGTAGCAAACAGTTTGGGAGGGTTTACTTTATTGATGTTCATCTGGAACCCGCTGTTTCACATTATTGATCAGTGCCGCGGGTTTGTGTTTCGCAACTACTTTCCGCGCAACACAAGTTGGGAGTACCCGCTGTGGGTCGGTCTTGTCTTGCTGTTGATCGGGCTGCTGGGCATTTTCTTTACACGCCAGCATATCTCGCAAAGCTGGGGTGCCCGCAGTTAACGTGCGACACGCAAGGTCAGATTGATCCGCCCCCCTTTGGGCAGCAACCGGGATGAACTGAACCTAATTCGGTCTATGCCATGATAGGCCAGACGCGCAGGTCCGCCCATGATTACGACATCACCCGAGTTCAGCCAGATCGACTCGGTCTTGCCGCCGCGGGTGGTATTGCCGATGCGAAACAGCGCGTCATCACCCAGTGAGACAGACAGAACGGGCCATGAAAAATCCGCCTCGTCCTTGTCCTGATGAAGCCCCATGCGCGTTCCTTCTCCGTAGTAGTTGATCAGGCAGCAATCGGGATCGCGTTCGGATGATGCGAGGTCCCGCCAGATATCAAGGATGGGGTCGGGGATAGCAGGCCATGACATGCCTTTAGGGTGCAAATCCTGATACCGATATCCCGCTTTATCTGATACCCATCCCAAAGATCCGGCGGATGTCATGCGGACTGACATTTCCTTGCCCGAAGCCGTAGTTGGTCGAAACAATGGTGCAGATTTCAGAATCGGCCGCAGCATATCGACCAGTTGCGCCTGAGCGTGCCCGTCCAGATAAGCTTTTCGTATATCGAAATCGCGCAAAAGCAGCCGTGCCATCCAAGATTCCCCAATCCTTGCCAAAACCTTGCAAAAAAGGCCACAGATTCCCGAAAACCTGCGATTTACACCGCTTGCAGGCTTTTGGTCTCGCCCTTATATACGCCGGGACGCGTGATGGTGTAGGGCCATTGCGCAATTGAGATCGAGGCAGGGATGCCATAACGGGTCCCGGCCTCGGGACATCGCCTTAAATAGAAAGGGATCGAACATATGAGTAAAGTAATCGGGATTGACCTGGGAACCACCAACTCGTGCGTGGCCATCATGGACGGCTCGCAGCCGAAGGTCATCGAAAACGCCGAAGGGGCGCGGACCACGCCCTCAATCGTCGCCTTCACCGAAGATGAGCGACTGGTCGGTCAGCCTGCAAAACGTCAGGCGGTCACCAACCCCGACAACACGATCTTTGGCGTCAAGCGTCTGATCGGTCGTCGTGTGGATGATGCCGAAGTCGAAAAAGATAAGAAAATGGTGCCGTATGCCATCGTGAATGGCGGTAACGGCGACGCGTGGGTCGAAGCCCGCGGTGAAAAGTACTCCCCAAGCCAGATCTCGGCCTTCACTCTGGGCAAGATGAAGGAAACCGCAGAAAGCTATCTGGGTGAGGAAGTTACGCAAGCGGTCATCACTGTTCCCGCCTATTTCAACGACGCTCAGCGTCAGGCCACCAAAGACGCCGGTAAAATCGCCGGTCTGGAAGTGTTGCGGATCATCAACGAACCGACAGCTGCTGCTCTGGCCTATGGTCTGGACAAAGAAGAAACCCAAACCATCGCGGTTTATGACCTTGGTGGCGGTACCTTCGACGTGACCATCCTGGAAATCGATGATGGTCTGTTCGAGGTCAAATCGACCAACGGCGACACCTTCCTGGGTGGTGAAGACTTTGACATGCGCATCGTCAACTACCTGGCTGATGAGTTCAAAAAGGAACACGGTGTCGACCTGTCGCAAGACAAGATGGCCCTGCAGCGTCTGAAAGAAGCCGCTGAGAAAGCCAAGATCGAGCTGTCCTCGACCTCGCAAACCGAAATCAACCAGCCATTCATCTCGATGGGCGCAAATGGCCAGCCGCTGCACATGGTTATGAAGCTGACCCGTGCCAAGCTGGAATCGCTGGTTGGCGACCTGATCAAGAAGTCGATGAAGCCCTGCGCGGCCGCTCTGAAAGACGCCGGTCTGTCGGCTGCTGACGTGGACGAAGTTGTTCTGGTCGGCGGTATGACCCGGATGCCGAAAGTGATCGAAGAGGTCACCAAGTTCTTCGGTAAAGAGCCTCACAAAGGCGTCAACCCGGACGAAGTCGTTGCCATGGGCGCCGCCATTCAGGCCGGTGTTCTGCAGGGTGACGTCAAAGATGTGGTTCTGTTGGACGTGACCCCGTTGTCGCTGGGCATCGAGACGCTGGGCGGCGTGTTCACCCGACTGATCGACCGCAACACGACCATCCCGACCAAAAAGTCTCAGGTCTTCTCGACGGCCGAAGACAACCAGAACGCCGTAACCATCCGCGTGTTCCAGGGTGAGCGTGAAATGGCTGCGGACAACAAGATCCTGGGTCAGTTCAACCTCGAAGATATCCCACCCGCACCGCGCGGCATGCCTCAGATCGAGGTGACCTTCGACATCGACGCCAACGGCATTGTCTCGGTTTCGGCCAAGGACAAAGGCACCGGCAAAGAACAGAAGATCACCATTCAAGCCTCGGGCGGTCTGTCCGACGACGATATCGAAAAGATGGTCAAGGACGCCGAAGAGAACGCGGAAGCCGACAAGGAACGCCGCGAGCTGGTCGATGCCAAGAACCAGGCGGAAAGCCTCATCCACTCGACTGAGAAGTCGATGGAAGAGCATGCCGACAAGGTCGACCCGACCACCATCGAAGCCATCGAACTGGCGATTGCCGCGTTGAAGGACGAGCTGGAAACTGAAAACGCCGACAAGATCAAGTCTGGCATTCAGAACGTCACCGAAGCCGCGATGAAGCTAGGCGAAGCCATCTACAAGGCGCAAGCTGAAGATGGCGAAGATGAACCGGCCGCAGCCGATGCCGCACCGGGCGATGATGACATTGTTGACGCCGAGTTCGAAGATCTGGACGACGACAAACGTAACTAACGGCTCACCGGGCCAATTCGGGCCGGTCCGTTCTCCGGGCCGGCCCATTTACGTTGAGGCAGAAGGACATACTGATGTCAAAACGCGACTACTACGATGTGCTCGGCGTAGCCAAGGGCGCATCGGCGGATGAGATCAAGAAGGGTTTTCGCAAGAAGGCCAAGGAATTGCATCCCGACCGCAACAAGGACAACCCGGACGCTGAGGCCCAGTTCAAAGAAGCGAACGAGGCTTATGACATCCTGAAGGACGCCGAGCGCAAGGCAGCCTATGACCGTTTCGGCCACGCGGCCTTTGAAAACGGCACCGGTGGCGGCCGTCCTGGCGGCGGCTTTGGTCAGGGCGATTTCTCGAGCGCGTTTTCCGACGTGTTCGACGATCTGTTCGGCGATTTCATGGGCGGCCAACGTGGCGGAGGCGGTGGACGTCGCGCGGCGCGCGGCTCGGACTTGCGCTATAACTTGCGCGTGACGCTGGAAGAGGCGTTCTCGGGTCTGCAAAAAACCATCAACGTGCCTGCCGCTGTGGCCTGCTCGGCCTGTGATGGCTCGGGTGCGGAAGGTGGTGTAGAACCCACGACCTGCCCCACTTGTTCGGGCATGGGTAAGGTCCGTGCGCAGCAGGGCTTTTTCACGGTGGAACGCACCTGTCCGACCTGTTCGGGTCTGGGTCAGATCATCAAGAACCCCTGTAAATCCTGTGGCGGTGCGGGTCGCGTGGAAAAAGAACGCGCCCTGTCGGTCAATATTCCGGCCGGTGTCGAAACCGGTACGCGCATTCGCCTAGCGGGCGAGGGTGAGGCTGGAATGCGGGGTGGCCCTCCGGGTGATCTGTACATTTTTGTCGAGGTTTCGGACCATAAACTGTTCGAACGCGACAGCGTGAATTTGTATTGCCGTGTGCCTGTCAGCATGGCCAAGGCAGCCCTGGGTGGGTCGATCGAAGTCCCCACCATCGATGGCGGGCGTGGTCGCGTTCAGATTCCAGCTGGCAGCCAGTCTGGCCGTCAGATGCGCCTGCGTGGTAAAGGTATGCCCGCGTTGCGCGGTGGTGGTGTAGGGGACATGTTCATTGAACTTGCGGTGGAAACGCCGGTGAACCTGACAAGCCGCCAGAAAGAGCTGTTGAAAGAGTTCGACGACTTAGGTGAAGACAACCACCCAGAGTCCAAAAGCTTTTTCTCATCCGTCAAATCTTTCTGGGATGGAATGAAGGGCTGAAAAGCAGGGTAGGGGGCTCTGCCCCCGCCGCCCGTTCCGGGCGACTCCCCCGAGATATTTATAGCCAGATGAAGCAGGGGATCCGAACTTTATCTGGCCACAAGTAGCTCGGAACGTGAGGCAGAGCCTCGCAGAATCCTCTTGATTATTTCTCGCGTGCCTGAAATGTTCCGCACCAACCGTTGGGGTGCCTCTTGTGAGGGGCTGAGAGGTGCTATTGCATCAACCCATCGAACCTGATCCGGGCAATACCGGCGGAGGGAACGGTCGCCAAATTATGGACGTTTTCTACGCCACGATTGCCCAAGATAATCTGGAGCAACGATATGGCGTCTATTGCCTTGACGATAGCAGGTTCGGACAGTGGAGGGGGGGCCGGCATTCAAGCCGACCTCAAGGCCATGTCTGCTCTTGGAGTGTATGGCGCCAGCGTGATCACGGCGATCACGGCGCAGAACACGCGGGCGGTGACGGCTGTTCACAGTATTCCGTTGGATGTGATTGCAGCACAAATTGAGGCCGTGCTTAGCGATCTGGATGTCGGGGCGATCAAGATCGGGATGCTAGCAACTCCAGAAATTATCCGAACCGTGGCTGACAGTATCACCGGGTTCGGCGGTCCGATTGTGCTCGACCCGGTCATGATCGCCAAATCGGGTGACTCCTTGCTGGCTGAGGACGCGGTGCAGACATTGCGTGATGTGTTGGTGCCGTGTGCTTCTGTACTGACGCCGAATTTGCCCGAGGCGTCATGTTTACTGGGCTTGTCGGACGCGGAGACTACAGAACAGATGATCGAACAGGGGCTTGGGCTATGCGACCTTGGGGCTCAGACCGTATTGATGAAGGGGGGACATGGAAAGGGTGACGTCTGCCACGATCTTTTGATGGATCGGACGGGCTTGATCGCTGAATTCTCGGCCCCCCGCCGTCAAACCAAAAATACGCATGGCACCGGGTGCACATTGTCTTCTACGGTTGCGGCGGGATTGGCGAAGGGGTTGTCAGTTCCCAACGCAGTCGCGCAGGCGCACGAATACCTGCAGGGTGCGATTGCACAAGCAGATCGTTTGTACATTGGGCATGGTCATGGGCCGGTGCATCATTTCCATCAGGTTTGGCCTGCGTGACGATCTGGTCGGTCATAGGTTCGGGCGTTGCTGGTTTGGCTGTGGCCAGTGAATTGGTCTCGCGCGGGGCACAAGTGCAGGTTTTTGACCCCGGTGGGCCACCCGGAGCGCATGGTTGTTCTTGGTGGGCCGGTGGGATGCTAGCCCCATGGTGCGAGTATGAAAATGCTGAAGAGCCAGTGATGCGTTTGGGGCAGACCGCGTTGGATTGGTGGACCGCGCGGACTCAGGTGCAACGGTGTGGGACGTTGGTTGTGGCCAATCCGCGCGACTTGCCTGATTTACGACGATTTGCGCGTAGGACTGAAGCATTCGTCGAAGTCGATCAATCTGAAATCTCTGAGTTAGAGCCTGATTTACATGATTTCCCCAAGGGTCTGCACTTTGCGCAAGAGGCACATCTTGATCCGCGTCAAGCGCTGCATGACCTGTATCGACAGTTGCAGGATCAGGGCGTTGTGTTCCATCGCAAGCTTGCGCCTTCGCGGTTGGAAAACGCGATTGACTGCCGGGGGCGGCACGCGCGCGAGGTCTTGCATGATCTGCGAGGTGTGAAGGGTGAGATGTTGGTGATCCGCTGCCCCGAGGTCACTTTGACCCGGCCGGTGCGGTTGCTGCATCCCCGGATGCCACTTTACATCGTTCCGCGTGGTGATGGCGTCTACATGCTGGGTGCGACGATGATCGAGAGCGAGGACAGCAGCCGCATCACCGCGCGGTCTATGCTGGAACTGCTCAGCGCGGCTTATGCGTTGAATCCGGCCTTCGGCGAGGCCGAGGTGCTGGAGATTGGCGTCGATCTACGTCCTGCCTTCCCCGACAACCTGCCGCGTATTCGGCGGTTGGGGCACATGATTTACGCCAACGGTCTTTATCGCCACGGCTATCTACTGGCCCCGGCGCTGGCGCAGGGTGTGGCCGATCTGGCGCTTGAAAATAAACATTCGGAGATGGTCGATGAAGATCGTGCTTAATGGCGAGACCCGAGAAATAAAGGCTCTGACGCTGGCGGAAATGTTGGTTGAATGCGGATTCTCGGGCCGGGTCGCAACGGCGGTGAACGAGGAATTCGTTCCTTCGAGCCTGCGCATTGCGCACGAACTGGTAGATGGCGACCGGGTCGAGGTCGTCGCACCGATGCAGGGGGGCTGAGGATGAAAACGTTTTACGGCACAGATTTGCCCAACCCCTTAATGCTGGGCACGGCGCAATATCCAAGCCCGGCCATTCTGGAGCAGGCGTTTCGGGAAAGCGAGGCCGGGGTGGCCACCGTGTCGCTGCGACGGGAATCTGGCGCGGGGCAAACATTTTGGCAGATGATCCGCGATCTGGGAGTGTTGGTCCTGCCGAACACCGCCGGGTGTCACACGGTCAAAGAGGCCGTGACCACCGCCCATATGGCGCGTGAGGTGTTTGATACCAAATGGATTAAGCTGGAACTGATCGGCCACACGGACAGCCTGCAACCGGATGTGTTCCAACTGGTCGAGGCTGCTCGCATTCTGACCGAGGATGGGTTTCAGGTTTTTCCCTACACAACTGACGATCTGATTGTGGGCGAACGCTTGCTGGCTGCAGGGTGTGAGGTGCTGATGCCTTGGGGCGCGCCGATTGGCTCGGGGCGCGGATTGAACAACGAATACGCGTTGCGGGCAATGCGCGCGGAATTCCCGGGTGTACCGCTGGTGATTGATGCGGGCATTGGCCTGCCCAGTCACGCCGCGCGCGCGATGGAGCTGGGTTATGACGCTGTTCTGCTGAACACGGCCGTCGCGCGTGCCGGTGATCCGCCGGCGATGGCACGGGCCATGATGCAGGCGACCCTTGCCGGGCAACTGGCCCATCAGGCCGACCCGATTGAGGCGCGCGATATGGCCGAAGCCTCGACCCCCGTGATCGGAAAGGCGTTTCTGTCATGAGCCTCGACCGGTTTTACCCGATCTTCGATCATTCTGACTGGCTGCGGCGGATGCTGCCCTTGGGCGTGAAACTGGTTCAATTGCGCGTCAAAGATCAGCCCGATGCGGTGGTGCGCGAACAGATTGCCCTATCGCGCGATCTGTGCCGTCAGCACGGGGCAGTGTTGGTGGTGAACGACTATTGGCAGGCCGCGATTGATCTGGGTTGTGACTGGATTCATCTGGGGCAGGAGGATCTGGACGATGCCGATCTGAAAGCTATCCGCAAGGCCGGTCTGAACCTGGGCGTGTCGACCCATGACGATGACGAGTTGGAACGCGTTCTGGCCATGGACCCGGATTATGTGGCGCTGGGGCCGGTTTATCCGACCATCCTGAAAAAGATGAAATGGCATCAGCAGGGCCTGCCACGTGTCACCGAATGGAAGGCGCGGGTGCGCGATATCCCTCTGGTCGGGATCGGCGGGATGAGTGTCGAACGCGCGCCGGGTGTTCTGCAGGCGGGGGCGGATATCGTCTCGGTCGTGACAGATATCACCCTGAACACTGACCCCGAAGCGCGCGTGCGCCAATGGATCGAGGTCACCCGATGAGCCGTTATGCCCGTCAAACCATCCTGCCTGAGGTAGGGGCAGAAGGGCAGGCGAGGTTGTCTGCGGCGCATGTGCTGGTTGTGGGGGCCGGAGGGTTAGCTGCGCCGGTTCTACCCTTGCTGGCTGGGGCTGGCGTCGGGCGGATCACGGTGATGGACGGGGATACAGTCGATCTGTCCAACCTGCACCGCCAGACTTTGTTTACGCAGGCGGATTGTGGTCGACCCAAGGCTGATGTGGCGGCTGAGCGCTGCCGGAGCTTGAATGAAGAGATTTACGTTGAGGCGCTGAAACAGGCTTTAACAAACGAAAATGCGCCCAATATGGTCGCGCAGGCTGATGTGATCCTGGATTGTGCGGATAGCTATGCGGCCAGCTATATTCTGTCGGACACGTGTCTTGCGCAGGGGAAACCGTTGATCAGCGCCTCGGTGCTGGGGTTATCGGGCTATGTTGGTGGGTTCTGCGGAGGGGCACCTTCGCTGCGCGCGGTGTTCCCTGACGCGCCCGATAGCGGAGCGAGCTGCGCAACCGCCGGTGTACTGGGTCCGGTCGTTGGGACAATAGGCGCGATGCAGGCGCAGATGGCGCTGAACCTGATCCTTGGGATCGCGCCCTCGCCCTTGGGGCAGATGGTTCAATACGACGCCCGTACCCTGCGTACCAGCACCTTCCGGTTCCACAACGCGCCCGAACCCAATAGCTGTTTTCGGTTCGTCTCGGCCAGCCAACTCAGCACGAATGACCAGATCGTCGAGCTGCGAAACAAGGTCGAGGCCGTAACCCCAGCGCACCCCAATGCGCGGCGGGTTTCGCCTGAAAACTTGCAGGAAATAGACCCTAAACAGGGTAAAAGACTGGCCTTGTGCTGCGCCACGGGTCTGCGTGCATGGCGCGCTGCTGAACAGATTCAACCGGATTGGCCGGGCGAGATTGTCCTCGTCGCGGCCTCGAGCTCGTAAGCGAAAAGGAAACGCGAGATATGAAAAAGCTGATTACCGCTATTGCATTGCTGGCTGCCACGCCAGCCTGGGCCGAGGACAAGATGACCGTCCTGCTGGACTGGTTCATCAACCCCGATCACGGCCCGATCATTGTGGCACAGGAAAATGGCTATTTCGCCGAGCAGGGGCTTGAGGTTGAAATCGTCCCGCCCGCCGATCCTTCCGCCCCGCCGCGTCTGGTGGCAGCAGGTCAAGCTGAACTGGCGGTGTCCTACCAGCCGCAGCTGCACCTGCAAATCCACGAAGGCCTGCCGCTGAAACGCGTGGGCACGCTGGTTGCGACCCCGCTGAACTGCCTGTTGGTGTTGGAAGACGGTCCGATCAAATCTTTGGCCGACCTCAAGGGTAAAAAGATCGGCTTCTCGGTCGCGGGCGTGGAAGAGGCCATTCTGACCGCGATGCTGAACGCCCATGGGGTGGCGCTGGACGATATCGAATTGATCAACGTGAACTTCTCGCTGTCGCCGTCGCTGATGACCGGGCAGGTGGATGCGGTGATCGGTGCGTTCCGCAATTTCGAACTGAACCAAATGGATATCGAAGGTGTCGCGGGCCGCTGCTTTTACATCGAGGAAGAAGGCGTACCGCCCTATGATGAGCTGATCTACGTGGCCAACCCCGAAACCATGGATGCTGACATGATCGCGCGTTTTCTGGCCGCGACCGAGAAAGCTACGCAATATATCGTCAACAACCCGGAAAAAAGCTGGGAGATTTTCGCGGCCACCTCGCCCGAGCTGCAGGATGAGCTGAATGCGCGCGCATGGGTCGACACGCTGCCCCGTTTTGCCTTGCGTCCGGCTGGTTTTGACGCTGGTCGGTACGCACGGTTCGAGGCGTTCCTGAAAGACAGCGGCATGATCGACAGCATCAATCCGGTCAGTGACATCACCATTGATGTGACCGCGCAATGAGCGACTATGGCAAAGCCTTCGCGCTGATGCGTGATGCGGCGCAAGGGCCGTGGCGGGATTATACCCGCCACGCCTTCGTCGAAGGCATGAAGGACGGCACGCTGCCGCGTGAGGCGTTCCTGCACTATCTGCGGCAGGATTACGTGTTCCTGATCCATTTTAGCCGCGCCTGGGCTTTGGCGGTGGTGAAATCGGAAACGCATTCTGAGATGTTGACCGCTGTGGGCACAGTGAACGCTCTGGTCGCCGAAGAAATGCAGCTGCATATCGGCATCTGCGAAGCGGCCGGGATTTCGCAGGAGGAGCTGTTCGCGACCCCCGAGCGGGCCGAGAATCTGGCCTATACGCGGTTCGTGCTAGAGGCCGGGTATAGTGGAGACTTGCTCGACTTGCTGGCGGCCCTTGCGCCTTGCGTGATGGGTTATGGTGAGATCGGCACGCGGCTGGCTGCTGAGGCGACATCCGAGACCTATCGCGATTGGATCAACACCTATGCCGGTGAGGACTACCAAGGCGCATGTCAAGCGGTCGGAGAATTGCTGAATCAGTCTCTAACGCGGCGTATTGGGGCAGATTTCGAAGCCTCACCGCGTTGGGATCGACTGTGTCAGACCTTCCGCACTGCGACCGAGCTTGAGGTCAACTTCTGGCAAATGGGCCTGACCCCGTGACCCAAGCGCCTGATCTGACCATCAGTGGCTCGGCCACAATCGACGGCGCGCCCTTGTTCGCGCCGTTGACCCTGACCCTTGGGGCGGGGCAGTGGACTTGTCTGCTGGGCGGATCGGGTGTGGGGAAAACTACCGTTCTGCGCCTGATCGCGGGGTTGGAAACAGGTGCCGCGTTCAATGGTCAGATCACTGCCGGTGACGCGCAGCCAGTGACAAGCCGCGTCGCCTATATGGCGCAAGACGATCTACTGCTGCCTTGGGCGACGGTGGCGCAGAATGTTTCTCTGGGTGCGCGGCTGCGCGGGGAAAAACCCGACCTGGCCCGCCGGGACCGTTTGATCGAGCGGATGCGATTGCAGGATCATCTGAACAAAAAACCCGGAGAATTGTCTGGCGGTCAGCGTCAGCGCGTGGCCTTGGCGCGCACGTTGATGGAGGATCGTCCCATCGTTTTGTTGGATGAGCCGTTCTCGGCGCTCGACGCCCGCACCCGGGCAGACATGCAGGATCTGGCCGCCGAGGCGCTGGCAGGGCGCACCGTGTTGCTGGTGACGCATGATCCGGCCGAGGCCGCGCGTTTGGGTCAATCTATTGTGGTGATGACCGCGCAGGGGCTGACGCCCTGCGAGCCGCCTTCGGCCCCGGCTCCGCGCCATGTGGATGACCTGGAAACGCTGGAGACGCAGGGCGCGTTGTTGCGGTTGTTGAGAGAGGCTGCATGAAGATCCTGTCCGCCCTTGCCGCAACTGTATTCGCGCTGGCCGTTTGGCAGGCGGTTGTCAGCTTAACGGGCCTGCCGAAATTCATCCTGCCCGGTCCTGCGCTGGTGGCTGAGACATGGTGGCAGAACCGCTGGGTGATTGCCGAACATACATGGATCACGGCGGTTGAGGTGGTGATCGGATTGGCTTTCGGCACAGCTCTCGGCGTGATCACCGCGCTTCAATTGGCCAATTCGCGGGCAGCGCGTGTGTTGGTGCAGCCGATGCTGGTCTTTACACAGGCGCTGCCGGTGTTTGCTCTGGCCCCGTTGCTGACCTTGTGGCTGGGTTATGGGCTGTGGTCCAAGGTCGCGATGGCGGTGCTGATCATCTATTTCCCGATCACCTCATCCTTTTTCGACGGGCTGATGCGCACGCCCCCCGGCTATCTGGACCTTGCACGCACCATGCAGGCCAGCCCGCGTGCAGTGTTGTGGCATATCCGCATTCCGGCGGCGCTGCCCTCGCTGGCGTCGGGGATGCGGCTGGCGGCGGTTTATGCGCCGATCGGGGCCGTTATTGGAGAATGGGTGGGCTCATCCAAGGGCTTGGGCTATCTGATGCTGCTGGCCAATGGGCGCGCCAAGACCGATCTGATGTTTGCCGCGATGCTGACCTTGGGCGTGTTTTCGATTCTGCTGCATCTGATCATCCGCCGCGCCACCGCGCGCATGGCAGGTGAAGCGCGTTAACGGTTTGGAAACCGATTCGGCGTCAGGGTTGGAATATGACCAAGGACGCCTTTGCCGAAGCCCCGATGCTGTTTGAAACGGACGAAGCGCCCGCGCAGCCGCTGCCAAGTGGTCGATTGCCCTCCTATATAAAAGACCATCGCAAGCGGCTGCGCGAAAGGTTCATGTCGGGCGGGTCCGCCGCAATGCCGGATTATGAGCTGTTGGAACTGGTGCTGTTCCGGTCTATCCCCAGGCAGGACGTGAAACCTCTGGCGCGGGCGCTGATGGATACGTTTGGGGATTTCAACCGCGTGCTGACCGCGCCCGAAGAACGGCTGCGTCAGATCAAGGGTGTAGGTGATACAGTCATCACTGATCTGAAAATCCTTGAGGCTTGCGCCCATCGCATGGCCCGCGCGCGGGTGATTCAACGGCACGTGATCTCGGGCTGGGATGCGTTGCTGGACTATTGTCACACCACAATGGCCCACCGTGAGACCGAGCAGTTCCGGGTGTTCTATCTGGATCGTAAAAACGTCCTGATTGCGGATGAGGAACAAGCCAAGGGCACAGTTGATCATGTGCCTGTTTATCCGCGCGAGGTAGCGAAACGGGCGTTGGAACTGAATGCCTCGGCGCTGATTCTTGTGCATAACCATCCGTCGGGCGATCCGACGCCCTCGCAGTCGGATATCGACATGACCAACCGGATTCAGGATGCATGTCTGGCGCTTGGCCTGACTCTGCATGACCATCTGATCATCGGAAAATCAAACGAACTGAGTTTTCGTTCGGAAGGTTACTTGTAAAGGTTACTCGACCCACACTTCGACCCGGCGATTGATTTTGCGACCCCATTCAGTGTCGTCACAGGCCATGGGCATCGCCTCGCCAAAGCCATCAACTTCAAGCGTCACGCTGTCTGCGATTTTTGTTTCAACCGCATCAAGCACCGCGTTTCGGACGGTTTTCGCCCTCAGTTCGGCGATCCGGGCGTTTGCGGCGGCGGCGCCGTCTCCGTCACTGAATCCGACAAAGGTCAGTGTTCGCCCATCAAACGTGCCGGATTCCAAAAGCTGGGCCAGATGGAGCAGGTTCGATCTGGATTGTGCGTCCGGTCGGGAGGAGCCTGCCTCGAACCGAAACGACAAGGACAAACGGGATCGCGGCCGTAATGTTTCGACCATCCGTTGCAATTCGTCCAGACCGACTTCTGAGGCGCCAGATGCCACGGCGTTTGCCAACCGATCACCCTGCGCGCTAAGAGGCAGCAACTCGGGCGATTGATCTACGAAACCGGCATTCCGGATCACATCCTGAGCTTCGGCGCCTTGGATATAGGCCAGAAACTGTCGTCCAATTCGCGGCAACCGACGATTGGGCAGATACAGAAACATCGGCGCGGTCAGAGGGTAATCCTCGGTTTTGATAGATTGGCGCGTGGCTGCCAGCGGATGACCACAGCCACCGGTCAGGGCCAACGCGCGGGCCGCACCGGCCTCGGCCTGGCTGGCGATCCCGATTGCAAACGGATCTTTGGCAACAGCCCGCGCCATTGCAGTGCTGCGTTTGTGTCGGATAACCGTGTCGGCAAGCGTAACGTCTGCGGGTTGCAAAAGCTGTTTTTCAACACCTTGAGTCAAACCTGAGCCAACCTCGGGCATATGAACGGAAATTGGCGCATCGGGACCACCGAGTGCGACCCAGTTGTCGATCTGGCCGGACAGAACCTGAACCAGCTGCCCCAAGGATATCTGTCCCACAGGATTGTCGGTGGCCACGATCGGCACCAGTGCGTCTAATGCAATGACCCGCGCACGCCGACTATGCTGAAGGTCCCCCAGTCCGGCGTCCTGCACGGCCTCTTGTTCCTGGGAAGTGATCTCACGCAGGGCCATCACGATGTCGGTTTCATTTTCAATGAAATCCGAAAACCCGCGGGCTGTAGTACCAGGGTCAAAGTAAAACCGACCAAGCGGTACCTCACGATCAGTTGTTTTCAACTCATAGTAAAATCGGCCAGAGGATTCCCGAATAGGCGCAGCCGACAACCCTTCTTGTCGAGCAAAGCCGATGATCAATTCGGGCAAGATTTTTTCCGCCATGACCGATGCACCGGAAAAGCTCAGCTCGGCGACGAAATCCGTGAGGCTGGGGCAAGCAGGCCCGGCACATGTGACGCCTGAGCCGTCTACGGTCAGCTCTCCGAACTGCGTATCCACGCGATAGAATTCACCATCAAATCCCAACAGGTTACCCACGACCTCGACCTTGCCGTCATGGGAGGTAAGAGAGATATCCTGCGCCGATGCATTCAGGGTATATATCGCCGAAAACAGTGCGGCCACCGCCACACGATAGAAAGTCATCAAAAGCCCGAGCCTGCCTGCGTTTTATTTGGCCGCGATTGTCAGGTCTTCGAGCAGATTATTCAACACCAGAAACTCGCCAGACTGGCCGCAATCAGGCAGAGTCAGCGACAAATCGCGTGACTGCAGACGACGGTTGCCGCGTAACTCCAGCGATTGCAGGGCCAGTTCCTGACCGCAATTCTCGGCAGTCACTTCGGCCTCGACGGACAGGGCAATCGAACCGGATTGGGCGGATTGGCCAGCCGGGTAGGAATACACCTGAATGTTTTTGGCATCGCCTATCCCGGTGTGCCCCAGATGTACGACTTTGCCGATTCCCTGGGTTTCAGGATCGGCTGAGACATGCCCCTTGCCGCCATAGCTGGCACCGAATTCCAGAGCATGAATCTGAAGATCGGTCTGCCCGGTCCATTGTAGGGCGACCCGGTTGTAATGCGCGATTTCTGGAATATGAGTCGTGGCAACCGTTCCTTGTTGATCCTCTGTCGAGATCAGAAAGATCGCGTATTCCGATAAGGCTGGAACAGTTAGGTCTGTCTTGCCGTTCTTGTCAGTCTTTTGGGTGACAGTCAGACCCCTGTGGTGGATATCGATGCGCGAATTGCTGTGGCAGGGGGCAATGACGCTTAGATGTGCGGCGGCACCGGGAACGGCAACTGCGCGTGCGCTGATGGCACAATCGCTGTTGTCCGCGATCGATTGCGCGGTCGTGACAACGTGTCGTTGAGAGTGCGGTTCGCTTGCGTCATTACCGGAAGGAGCCGAGGAGGTCAGAACGATATGCTCAAGCCAGGTTATCCCGACACTCTGATACGAGGCCGAGTTTGCTGCGACCTGCGTGCCTTGCGGCTGCGCAGGTGTTCCATTCTGCATTAAGTAACCAATGGCGAGGGCGCATGCGACTGTTCCCCCGGTGGTCACGTAGTTCTTGATTACAAACAAAACACCCTCCCCAGTTGAAGGAGCGAGTCGGATGTTTAAGCCGAAACACGGCCAATATGTGGCCGTGGCGCGGACTCATTGTGACTGAACCCGGTTAAATCAGGTCAGTCTGCCGTGGCAGTGTTTGAACTTTTTACCCGATCCGCAGGGGCAGCGGTCATTGCGTGACGGGTTACCCCATGTGTTGGGATCGTTTTCATCAAATCCGGGGAGCGGATCGCCTGAGGCTTCGGCCTCGGCCACTGCTTCGGCCTGTTCGGTTGCTTGGTCGACAGCTTGCTGAGCCTGCGCCTGTTGCGCCTGCATCTGAGCCAGCATCTCGCGCTGCTCTTCTTCGGTCAGCGGGCGCACGCGTGACAATTGTTGCGTCACGGTTTCGCGAAGACTGTCCAACATGCTTTCGAACAGCTGGAAGCTCTCGTTCTTGTATTCGTTCAGCGGATCACGCTGGGCATAGCCTCGGAACCCAACGACCGAGCGCAGATGTTCCAGTGTCAGCAGGTGCTCGCGCCATTTGCCGTCGATGGTGTTCAGCAGAACCTGCTTTTCGATGTTGCGCATGTTTTCGGGGCCAAAGGCGGCGGCCTTTTGCGCCATCATCTCATCGGCGGCATTGACCAGACGCTCGCGCACCTGTTCGTCGTCCACGCCTTCCTCGGCGGCCCAGTCCTGAACCGGCGCGTCGATGGTCAGCTTGTCCTTGATCGCCTCATGCAGACCGTCGGTGTCCCACTGATCGGCATAGGTTTTGGGCGGCATGTATTCGTCGATCAGGTCGTCGATTACCTGTTCGCGCATGTCCGAGACGATCTCGGAGAGGTCATCCGCAGACATGATCTCGCGTCGTTGGCTGAACACCACTTTCCGTTGGTCGTTCATCACGTCGTCAAACTTCAGGACGTTCTTGCGCATGTCAAAGTTGCGACCTTCGACCTTGGATTGCGCGCGCTCCAGCGATTTGTTGACCCAGGGGTGGACGATGGCCTCACCCTCTTTCATGCCCAGAGTGGTCAACACCTTGTCCAGCCGTTCCGAGCCAAAGATGCGCATCAGGTCGTCTTCGAGGCTTAGGTAGAACACGGTACGGCCCGGATCGCCCTGACGGCCCGACCGGCCGCGCAGCTGGTTGTCGATGCGGCGGCTTTCGTGGCGTTCGGACGCCATCACGTAAAGGCCACCGGCGGCCAGTACCTTTTCTTTTTCCTCAGCGTGGCGCGCCTCTTCGGCTGCACGCAGTTCGGCCGGGTCGGCCTCGGGGTTTTCGGCCAGGGCCTGCAAAACCTTCATCTCGACATTCCCGCCCAACTGGATGTCGGTTCCGCGACCGGCCATGTTGGTGGCGATGGTCACTGCACCCAGACGGCCCGCATCGGCGACGATCTGCGCCTCTTGTTCATGCTGGCGGGCGTTCAGAACGTTATGTTCGATGCCTTCTTTCTGCAGCATCTGGCTGAGAAGTTCGGATTTCTCGATCGAGGTAGTGCCCAGAAGAACTGGTTGCCCCTTCTCCTGCGCCTCTTTCGTCTGCTCGATCATGGCGCCGTATTTTTCCATCGCGGTGCGATAGACCTGATCATCTTCATCCACGCGGGCAATCGGCTTGTTGGTCGGCACTTCGACCACGCCCAGACCATAGATTTCTTGGAATTCTTCGGCCTCGGTCAGGGCGGTGCCGGTCATGCCGCCAAGCTTGTCATACAGGCGGAAATAGTTCTGGAAGGTCACGCTGGCCAGCGTCACGTTCTCGGGCTGGATCGGAACGCCTTCCTTGGCTTCGATGGCCTGATGCAAACCCTCGGACAGGCGGCGGCCCGCCATCATACGGCCGGTAAACTCGTCGATCAGGACCACGTTATTGTCACGAACAATATAATCCTTGTCGCGCTGAAACAGCTTATGCGCGCGCAGTCCCTGGTTCACATGGTGCACCACGGTCGTGCTTTCGGGATCATAAAGCGAATGGCCTTCGGGGATCAGCCCGTTGGCGATCAGTTGCTGTTCCAGAAACTCATTGCCCTCATCGGTGAAGGTCACGTTTCGCGATTTTTCGTCCAGCGTGAAATGATCATCGGCCAGCGAAGGGATCAGCGCGTCAATCGCGGTATACAGATCAGATCGGTCCTGCGACGGCCCTGAGATAATCAGCGGTGTCCGCGCTTCGTCGATCAGGATCGAGTCGACTTCGTCCACAATCGCGAAGTTGTGGTATTTCTGGTAGATCTCGGCAAGGTCCGATTTCATGTTGTCGCGCAGATAGTCAAAGCCCAACTCGTTGTTGGTGGCATAGGTGATATCGCACCCATAAGCGGCTTTTTTATCGGCGTCAGGTTGCCCCGACCAGATCACGCCGGTTGTCATGCCAACCGCGGCGAACACCTTGCCCATCCATTCCGAGTCGCGCTTGGCCAGGTATTCGTTCACCGTGACCACATGCACGCCCTTGCCGGTCAGTGCGTTCAGATAGGCTGGGAAAGTGGCGACCAGGGTTTTGCCCTCACCCGTCTTCATTTCCGAGATATTGCCTTGATGCAGGAAGGTGCCGCCCATCAACTGCACGTCAAACGCCCGCAGACCCAGCGCGCGCTTCGCGCCCTCGCGCACATTGGCAAAGGCTTCGGGCAGCAAATCGTCCAGGCTTTCACCGTCCAGCGCGCGTTTGCGCAGTTCGGCGGTCTTTTCGATCAGACCTTCATCGGTGAGCTTTTCGAACTCGGGCTCCAGTGCATTGATCTTTTCGATCAGGGGGCGGGTCGCCTTGATCTTGCGGTCGTTCGGTGTTCCGAACACCTTTTTGGCGAGCGTTCCGAGTCCCAGCATGTTCACTCCAGCGGATCTGTTCTTGTCTTGGTTGCGACAGGCTTGCCCACCTTGCGCGCAACCCATAGATACGGGGGGTGAAAGGCGGCCCTGTCCAAGGCTTCAAAGCGATGTAAGCGGCAGGTTCCACAGTGTCAACGCTGCGCCCCGTCGTGGCAAAGAAATAGGATGATTCCATGCCCAAAGGCCTCACTTTTCTGCCATCGCTGGCTCTGACTGCCGTGCTGGCCCTGCCGCTGGCCGCCGAAACCAAGCCTGACGCCAGCACCGTGGTCGCCCGCGTGAACGGAGATGAGATCACCTTGGGTCACGTTATCGCCACTGTTGCGACCCTTCCGGCGAACTATCAGCAGATTGAAGACGACGTCTTGTATGACTTCATCATCGAACAGTTGATCCAGCAGCAGCTATTGGGTCAGCAACAGGACGAGCTGACCAAGCTGAACGCATTGGCGCTGGCGAATGAAACCCGCTCGTTGCTGGCCGTTCAGACTGTGAACGCTTTGATCGGCGATCTGGTCACCGACGAGGCGATTCAGTCCGCCTACGACGCGCGGTTCGCCGAGTTCGAAGGTGAAGATGAGTTCAACGCCAGCCATATACTTGTCGAAACCGAAGAAGAAGCCAACGAGATCAAGTCGCAACTGGATGACGGTGCGGATTTCGCGGAACTCGCCAAAGAAAAATCGACCGGTCCCTCTGGCCCGAATGGGGGCGAGCTGGGTTGGTTCGGAAAAGGACGAATGGTTCCGGAATTCGAGACAGCCGTCATAGGATTGGACAAAGAACAAGTTTCTGATCCGGTGCAGACTCAGTTCGGTTGGCACGTGATCATCCTGAACGACAAACGCAAAACCGAGGCACCCGAGTTGGACGCTGTGCGGGAAGAACTGGCTCAGACCTTGCAGAACGAAGCGATTCAGGCCCGCATTGATGAGCTGACGCAAAGCGCTCAGATCGACCGCCCTGAAATCGAGGGCATGACGCCCGGTATCGTTCGTCAGCTGGACCTGATTCAGGAGTAAACCCGGTGGCCACGATTACCAAAGTGTCCCCGCTGGCTCCGGCGGCATTTCCCGATCTGCCCGCGATTGACGGCGTGCGCTTTGCCACCGTTGAGGCTGGCGTGCGCTACCAGGGCCGCACCGATGTGATGCTGGCGGTGCTGGACCCCGGCACCTCGGTAGCGGGTGTGTTTACGCGATCCGCTACCCGCGCCGCTCCAGTGCTGGATTGTCAGGACAAGATCGGTGGGGCCAGCGATGGCCCGGCGGCCATTCTTGTGAACTCGGGCAATGCCAATGCGTTCACCGGGCATTACGGTCAGACCTCGGTGGCCGAAGTGACGCAGGCCGTGTCCAAAGCCACCGGCGTCACGGTCGAGCGGGTCTTTACATCGTCCACCGGCGTGATCGGCGAACCGCTGCCCCATGATCGTATCGTATCGCAGCTTGAGACGCTTAAGGCCGGTCTCAGCCGTCACGCGATCGAGGACGCAGCGCGGGCGATCATGACCACCGATACCTTCCCCAAAGGGGCGTCGGCGCAGGTCGAGATTGATGGTAAAACAGTCTCAATTGCGGGGATTGCCAAGGGTTCCGGTATGATCGCGCCGGATATGGCGACGATGCTGGTTTATATCTTCACCGATGCGCAGGTCGAACAATCGGCGCTGCAGTCCATGCTGGGCGCGCAGACGGATCGTACGTTTAACTGCATCACGGTGGACAGCGATACCTCGACCTCGGATGGTTTGCTGCTGTGCGCCACCGGGGCCTCGGGCGTGGATGCTACTGGCAACGCAGCCTTCGCGCAGGCGCTTGAAACGGTGATGCTGGACCTTGCGCAGCAGGTGGTGCGCGACGGTGAAGGGGCCACGAAATTCGTAGAAATTCGTGTGACAGGCGCGGCCTCGGACGCGGACGCCAAGGTGCATGGGCTGGCGATTGCAAACTCACCACTGGTGAAAACGGCGATTGCGGGCGAAGACCCGAACTGGGGTCGTGTGGTCATGGCCATTGGCAAATCCGGAGCGGCTGCGGATCGCGACCTGCTGAGTATTTCTTTCGGCGATATTCTGGTGGCCGAGAAAGGCTGGGTCAGCCCCGATTACCGGGAGGAAGACGCGGCCGCCTATATGAAAGGTCAGGATCTGGTGATCGCGGTTGATCTGGGACTGGGTGAGGGCGCATCGACCGTTTGGACCTGCGACCTGACCCACGGCTATATCGAAATCAACGCGGATTATCGCTCGTGAAGACTGTATTAGTGTCTGCTGTCGCCCTGATCGACGTCGAAGGCCGGGTGTTGCTGGCGCAGCGCCCGGAGGGGAAGTCCATGGCCGGTCTGTGGGAATTCCCCGGCGGCAAGGTCGAACCCGGCGAAACCCCCGAGGTCGCCCTGATCCGCGAGCTGGAGGAAGAACTGGGCATCAACACCTGGGCCTCCTGCCTCGCACCGCTGACCTTTGCCAGCCACAGCTATGACGATTTCCACCTGTTGATGCCGCTGTTCGCTTGCCGGAAATGGGAGGGGATACCACAATCAAAAGAAGGTCAGGCGCTGAAATGGGTCCGCGCTAATGATCTGCGGAACTATCCTATGCCCGCAGCGGATGTGCCGTTGATCCCGATTCTGCGGGATTGGTTGTAGTGTCGCGGCAGGGCGCATGCCCCCTGTGGCCAAAAGAGAGCACGCGGTGGCCGGAATTGCGTGATCTGTGACCTGTGCCCCTGTTCCGAAAGTTTTAGGCCCAGCCGAGCTGTTTCAAGGAATGCGCATCATTCCATATCTTGGTCATGTGTTTGATTTTGTCACCGTCAAACTCAATGGCATAGACGTATTCCGCGGCCAGAGTTTTTCCCGTAGCAGGCACTGGGCCATCCACGGAATGAGTTCCATGGAACACGGCAAATATGCTTGCAATTCCACGCTCTTCATCAACAGAAAATGATTTGAGCTCATAATGACCATCCGGGATCGGAGTCAGCAGGTTTTTCATCCAGTCTGCGTAACCTTCCAGGGAAGTGACGTCGGCCAATGCGTCGGCTTGTGCTGAAAACGTCGCGCCCTCATGGCAATAGTTTTTGCAGGCGTCCCAGCCTTTGCCTGTATCGCAGGCCTCAAAGAATTCTCTTGCGGCTTTTTGGATAGACATGTGTTTTCCCCCTACGAAACTGTGGCCAACCGTGTTGGCCATCAACTGAAGCAGTAAGAAACAGGGTACGCTGAAATAGCTCATTATCAAAATGCGCAGAAATATCGTGGCGTGGTGACGACATTGTGACTGATGTGCTCCGGCGATCCATCCAATCCATCAGCCTTCCACCACTGTTACAATTCGTAAGGATTGAGAAAACATCAGGCAAAACTTGACGCTGATCGTTCTCATGTCTCTTAATCGGGGCATTGGCGTCCGGGCACCAACCCGGACCCGCCAGTTCCGGCCCGGGGAGGGGTCGGATGGGGAGGAGAAAAAGATTGGCTCAGATGCAGTCGGGCGCGGAGGGGATGGTATCTCTTCCGGCGCTGTTACATCGCAATGCGACGCAGTTCGGGGATGCCCCGGCCTACCGGGAAAAGGAATTCGGCATCTGGCAATGCTGGTCCTGGGCCGAGGCCGCCGCTGAAATCCGCAAGCTGGCGTTGGGGTTTCTGGAAATCGGCGTTGAGAAGGGCGACCATATCGCCGTCATAGGCCGCAACCGCCCGGCGCATTACTGGTCGATGGTCGCCGCGCAGATGGTGGGGGCGGTGCCGGTGCCGCTGTATCAGGACTCGGTCGCGGAAGAGATGGCCTATGTTCTGGAACACTGTGGTGCGAAGTTCGTCGTCTGTGGCGATCAGGAGCAGGTCGACAAGGTCATCGAGATTCAGCAGGGGCTGCATCAGGTCAAGCATATCCTCTACACCGACAAGCGGGGGATGCGGAAATACGACCACTCCCAAATGAACGCTTTGGACGACATCATGGCCGAGGGCAGCGCCGGTCACGCGCGGTTCGATGCAGAACTGGACAAACGTATCGCGGCGATCACCTACGACGATACTTGCGTGATGCTCTATACCTCGGGCACGACGGGAAAGCCCAAGGGTGTGGTTCTGTCGAACCGCAACGTTATCGAAAGCGCCAAGAACTCGGCCGAGTTCGACCATCTGACCCGCAACGAAGATATTCTGTCCTACCTGCCGATGGCTTGGGTGGGCGATTTCATCTTCTCGATCGGTCAGGCCTATTGGTGCGGGTTCTGCGTGAACTGCCCTGAAAGCGCCGACACAATGATGACCGACCTGCGCGAGATAGGCCCGACCTATTTCTTTGCCCCGCCGCGCGTGTTTGAGACGCAGCTGACCAACGTGATGATCCGGATGGAGGATGCGGGCAAGCTGAAGAAGCGCATGTTCCGTCACTTCATGGATCACGCCAAGAAGGTGGGCGGTCTGTTGCTGGATGGCAAGCCGGTTGGGTTTGGCGACAAGGTGAAATACGCGCTGGGCAATATGCTTGTTTACGGACCGCTCAAAGATACTCTGGGCTATGGCCGGTTCCGCGTCGGCTATACGGCGGGTGAGGCGATTGGGCCTGAGATTTTTGATTTCTACCGCTCGCTGGGTATCAATCTGAAGCAGCTATATGGTCAGACCGAGGCTACCGTTTTCATCACTGTGCAGCCTGATGGCGAGGTGCGCGCGGATACGGTTGGTGTGCCCGCGCCGGATGTCGAGTTGAAGATCGACGACAAGGGCGAGATTCACTATCGCTCGCCGGGTGTGTTTGTCGAGTATTACAATAACCCGGACTCTACCGCCTCGACCAAGGATGCCGAGGGTTGGGTGGCTACAGGTGATGCAGGGTTCATCGAGGAAGGGTCCGGCCATCTGCGGATCATCGACCGTGCCAAGGACGTGGGCAAAATGGCCGACGGGTCGATGTTTGCTCCGAAATATGTCGAGAACAAGCTGAAGTTTTATCCCGATATTCTAGAAGTCGTGCTGTTTGGTAATGGCAAGGATCGCTGCGTGGCCTTTATCAATATTGACCTGACGGCGGTTGGAAACTGGGCTGAGCGCAACAATGTGGCTTATGGGTCCTATCAGGAACTGACCAGTCATCCCCGCGTGTTAGAGACGATCAAGTCGCATGTGGAAGAGGTCAACAAGTCGGTTGCGGCAGATGAGATGCTGTCGGGCTGCCAGGTGCATCGCTTTGTGGTTCTGCACAAGGAACTGGATGCGGATGATGGTGAGATGACCCGGACTCGTAAAGTGCGGCGCGGTTTTGTGGAAGAGAAATTTCACGACATCATTGATGCGCTTTATGACGGTTCATCTAGCGTTTCGACTACGACTGAAGTGACCTATGAGGACGGGCGGAAGGGGTCGATCTCGGCCACGCTGGAAATCGTCGACGCGCCGGTTGTTGCTGCGGCTTCGCACAAGGTTGCGGCGGAATGAGGGCCGTTCGAGCGCCGCTCGACCTTGCGGTCATCGCCCCGCCCGCCGTCCCGTTTTTTCGCAGCTCAGGGAGGATCTGATGCTGGATAGTTCCGAAGGATATGTCACCGAAGACGGCCGCAAGATCGGTGGTGTGGTGATGGAGATGAAGAACATCACCCTGCGTTTTGGCGGTGTGGTTGCAATCAAGGATATCTCGTTCGACATTCGCGAGGGTGAGATCCGGGCCATCATCGGACCGAACGGTGCGGGTAAGTCCTCGATGCTGAACGTGATTTCCGGGTTCTATGTGCCGCAGGAAGGTGAGGTTTGGTTTCACGGATCAAAACGCCCGCAGATGCGACCCTTTGAGGTGGCGCAGCAGGGGATTGCACGGACGTTCCAGAATATCGCTCTGTTCGAGGGGATGAGCGTTTTGGATAACGTCATGACAGGGCGTTTGGGCTTCATGAAGACGAATATTATCCAACAGGCCTTGTGGAAGGGTAAAGCCGAGGCGGAAGAGACGGAAAACCGCGAGGCGGTCGAAAAGATCATCGATTTCTTGGAAATCCAGCACATCCGCAAAACACCTGTGTCTCGCCTGCCCTACGGGCTGAAGAAACGGGTCGAACTGGCGCGAGCCTTGGCGGCGGAGCCAAAGCTGCTGCTGCTGGATGAGCCGATGGCGGGCATGAATGTGGAGGAAAAAGAGGACATGAGCCGCTTTATCCTGGATGTGAATGATGAGTTCGGCACCACAATCGCGCTGATCGAACACGACATGGGCGTTGTGATGGACCTGAGCGACCGCGTGGTGGTGATGGACTATGGCCGCAAGATCGGTGACGGCACACCCGATGAGGTGCGCAACAATCAGGAAGTCATCGACGCCTATCTGGGGGTGAGCCATGACTAAACATCTGACAGACATGAGAGGGGGCGGACATGCCTGATCAGTTGGTATTCGCGATGGAGGTCATCCTGAATGGCCTGATGGCCGGGGTCCTATATGCTTTGGTCGCGCTGGGCTTTGTGCTGATCTACAAGGCCTCGGGGATTTTTAACTATGCACAAGGGGTTATGGCGCTGTTTGCGGCGATGACTCTGGTGGGGATCATGAAAGGTCAGGTGCCGTTTGCGCATCTGATCAACGCCACCTTCGGCACGCATATCCACTATTTTGGCTGGAACGTGCCTGCGCTGCTGGCGATTATTCTGACCATGGCGGTGATGGTTCTGCTGGCTTGGGCGGTACAGCGCTTTGTGATGCGTCATCTGGTGGGGCAGGAGCCGATCATTCTGTTCATGGCAACGATTGGTCTGGCCTATCTGCTTGAGGGTGTTGCAGACCTGATGTGGGGGTCCGAAATCAAGACGCTGGACGTGGGCCTTCCGCAAGGCATCAACCTTTGGATCGACGAGAGCACGTTCAACATCTTTGGCTACGGCTTCTTCATCGACAATCTGGACATTGTTGCAACAGTGATAGCGGCATTGCTGGTGGCGGCGCTGGTGGCGTTCAGCCAGTACACCAAACAAGGGCGTGCGATGCGCGCGGTGGCCGATGATCATCAGGCTGCGCTGTCAGTCGGGATCTCGTTGAACTTCATCTGGGTGATGGTCTGGTCAGTGGCCGGTTTTGTGGCCCTTGTCGCGGGCATTATGTGGGGCACGAAATCGGGCGTTCAATTCTCGCTGAGCCTGATCGCGCTCAAGGCGCTGCCGGTTCTGATGTTGGGCGGCTTCACCTCGATCCCCGGCGCTATTGTCGGTGGCCTTATCATTGGTGTGGGCGAAAAACTGTTTGAGTTTGCCATCGGTCCGATGGTGGGCGGGGCGACTGAGAACTGGTTTGCCTATGTACTGGCGCTGATCTTCCTGGTTTTCCGGCCGCAGGGTCTGTTCGGCGAAAAGATCATCGAGAGGGTGTAGGGCATGACCAAACTGATCGCCATCACCAATGTCATTGCCTGGGCCGGGTTCTGGGCGTTTGGATATATCGCTCTGACGTCGGACGACCTGTCGGACGGGCAAGTGACAATCGCAGCCATTCTGGCTTTTGCCGGTCTGGTCATGGGTGTTCTGGCCTATTTGAAACTTGTGCGCGCGTCCGAAGCGAGCGGCTACGCCAAGGGATCGAACCAACTGGATGCTGCGGCCCGGAACCGGGCGCAGGAACAATGGGGAAAGTAAGACATGTTCTATCGTGAAGCAGGGGACTTCAAAGTCTCTTACGTGGATGACAGCCAGACCTTCCCGATCAAGTTCGACCGGTATCGGTACTATGTGGTGCTGGCGGTGGCATTTGGGATCATCCCGTTCATCATCAACGACTACTGGGCGAACGCTTTGCTTTTGCCTTTCCTGATCTACGCGATTGCAGCGATCGGGTTGAATATCCTTGTGGGTTATTGCGGTCAGGTCTCGTTGGGGACAGGCGGATTCATGGCTGTGGGGGCCTACGCTTGCTATAAGCTGATGACGGCCTTCCCTGATGTCAGCATGTTTATCCATGTTATCCTTGCAGGTGGCATTACCGCGCTGGTGGGTGTTTTGTTTGGTTTGCCAAGCCTTAGGATCAAGGGCTTCTATCTGGCCGTGGCGACACTGGCGGCGCAATTCTTCCTGGTTTGGCTGTTTAACCGCGTGCCGTGGTTCTACAACTACTCAGCCTCGGGTCAGATCAACGCGCCTGAACGGGAAGTATTTGGTATCATCATCACAGGTCCGAATGCACCAGCCTGGGCCACCTACCTGTTTTGCCTGATCTTCCTGACAGTCTGTGCCGTGATTGCCCGCAACCTGACGCGCGGAACGACCGGGCGAAAATGGATGGCGATCCGCGATATGGACATCGCTGCAGAGATCATCGGCGTTAACCCCCTGCGGGCAAAGTTGACGGCCTTTGCCGTCAGTTCGTTCTTTGTGGGCGTCTCGGGTGCGCTGTTCTTTGCGGTCTATCTGGGCGCGGTCGAGGTCGGCGAAGTGTTTGGCATCCAGAAGTCGTTCCTGGTGCTGTTCATGATCATTATCGGCGGGCTGGGCTCGATCTTCGGGTCTTTCGCGGGGGCTGCGTTCCTTGTTCTGCTGCCAGTCGTGCTGAAGGTCGTCGGTGCGGACATGCTGGGTTGGCCCACCGATATCGTGGCGCATTTGAATCTCGTCATCGTCGGCGGACTGATCATCATGTTCCTGATCCTTGAACCACATGGTCTGGCGCAACTGTGGCGCGTGGCGAAAGAAAAGCTGAGACTCTGGCCATTCCCGCACTAGCGGGTCGGCCCAATCACATAACGGGTGGTACACGCCCGAGCTCACCATCGGACAAACCAAGGGAGGAGACACCCGATGAAATTGAAACTGGCAACCATGGCGCTGGGCGCTGTAATGGCGGCAGGTCCGGTTATGGCCGACCTCGTCTTTCCGTCGCTTAGTTATCGTACGGGGCCATATGCGGCGGGCGGTATCCCGTTTGCGGATGGCTATGCCGACTATTTCACACTGCTGAATGAACGCGATGGCGGGATCGGAGGAGTTCCGACCAGGGTGATCGAATGCGAAACCGGCTATAACACTGAAAAAGGTGTGGAATGCTATGAATCGACCAAGGGCGAAGGCTCGTTGGTGTATCAGCCGCTTTCGACCGGCATTACCTATCAGCTGATCCCCAAGACCACCGCAGATGGCATTCCGATGCACACGATGGGTTATGGGCGTACTTCGGCCAAGAACGGTGACGTGTTCAGCCATACCTTCAACTATCCTGCGAACTACTGGGATGGGGCCTCGGGTGCGATCAACTATCTGTTGGAGTCGAACAACGGCGACCTCAGCGGTAAGAAAATCGCGCTGGTCTATCACAACTCGGCCTACGGCAAGGAGCCGATCCGCACACTCGAAGAGCTGTCGGCAAAGCATGGCTTTGAGCTCGTTGCGCTGCCCGTTGATCACCCAGGTCAGGAGCAGAAATCCCAATGGCTGCAAATTCGCCGCGATCGTCCCGACTTCGTCCTGATGTGGGGCTGGGGTGTGATGAACCAGGTCGCTGTTCAGGAAGCTGCCAACATCCGCTACCCGATGGAAAACTTCATCGGTATCTGGTGGTCGGGTTCCGAGAATGACGTGCTGCCTGCGGGTGAAGCCGCCAACGGCTACAAGGCACTGACCTTCCACAACGTGGGCACCGATTTCCCGGTCTTTGACGACCTGCAGAAATATGTGGTCGACGCCGGTAAGGCTGCCGGTGCGGGCGATCAGGTAGGTACGGTTCTGTATAACCGCGGTCTCTATGCCGCCATGTTGGCTGCCGAAGCTGCCAAGAAAGCGCAGGAAATCCACGGCACCGACGACATCACCCCTGCGATGATGCGCGATGGTATGGAAGCGCTGGAAATCACCGAAGCCAAGATGACCGAACTGGGTCTGCCCAACTTTGGTCCAGCCTTCTCGGTCTCGTGCGAAAACCACGGCGGGGACGCTTTGGTTGGCGTGACCCAATGGGACGCGGCCAGCAAGACCTGGAGCTTGATTTCAGAGTTCAAGGCCACCGATGGCGACGTGATCGGCCCGCTGATCAACGAAGACTCGAGCGCTTATGCGACCGAGAATAAAATCGACGGACGTTGCTGATCCGATCTTCTGAAAAACGGGGTGGCGCATTGACGCCGCCCCGACCCCAACACAAGCCTGAGGACACGCACTGATGCTGGATGCGGCTCAAAACACCGAAGTGCAGGCTGAAACCCTGCTTGAGGTCAACAATATCGAGGTGATCTACAACCACGTGATCCTCGTTTTGAAGGGCGTCAGCCTGACCGTGCCCAAGGGCGGGATAACCGCTTTGCTGGGTGGCAATGGGGCGGGCAAGACGACAACGCTCAAGGCGGTTTCGAACCTGCTGCATTCGGAACGGGGCGAGGTCACGAAAGGGACGATCAAGTATCGCGGGACCAGCGTGCATGAAAGCGATCCGGCGGATTTGGTTGAAAAGGGCGTCATCCAGGTTATGGAAGGCCGCCATTGTTTCGAACACCTGACGGTCGAGGAGAACCTGCTGACCGGTGCCTATACCCGCAAGGATGGCGCGGCAGCGATTCAGAAAGACCTTGAGCTTGTCTATTCCTATTTCCCGCGGCTGGCCGAACGCCGCAAATCCCAAGCCGGATATACCTCGGGTGGTGAGCAACAGATGGTCGCCATGGGGCGCGCATTGATGTCGCGGCCCGAGACGATCCTGTTGGACGAGCCTTCGATGGGTCTGGCGCCGCAGCTGGTCGAAGAGATTTTTGGCATCGTGAAAGACCTGAACGAGAAAGAGGGTGTGTCCTTCCTGTTGGCCGAACAGAACACCAACGTAGCGCTGCGGTTTGCGCATTACGGCTACATCTTGGAATCGGGTCGTGTGGTGATGGATGGTCCAGCGGCGGAGCTGCGCGAAAACCCGGACGTGAAGGAATTCTACCTCGGTATGTCTGATGAGGGCCGCAAAAGCTTCCGCGATGTGCGGTCCTATCGCCGCCGCAAGAGGTGGCTGTAAGCGGATGGAGGATCTGGCGATGACCTATTTCGACGCACTCGAAACCCGATCAGCCGATAAACGCGCAGCGGATCAGTCCGAAGCGCTGCAAAAACAACTTGTGCGGGCTCTGTCTGCGCCGGGTTTCCAAACGCATCTGGCGGATGTGGAGACAGATGGTGTCGCATCGGTTGAGGACTTGCCCAAACTACCGGTTCTGCGCAAATCAGACTTGGCGCGGGCACAGGCTGCACGTCCTCCGTTTGGAGGGTTCACCGTCAAACCCGCACGGCATTTCCACCATGTGTTTCAATCTCCGGGCCCGATCTACGAACCGGGCAGCACCGATCCCGACTGGTGGCGCATGGGCCGATTCCTGCACGCTGCTGGTGTGGGGCCGGGCGATATCGTTCAGAATTGCTTTGGCTATCACCTGACGCCCGCGGGTATGATCTTTGAAAGCGGCGCGCGCGCGGTCGGGGCAGCTGTTCTGCCCGCAGGCACCGGCCAGACCGAATTGCAAGTGACTGCTGCCCGCGATGTGGGCTGCACTGCCTATGCCGGGACGCCGGATTACCTGAAGGTCATACTGGACAAGGCGGATGAGATGGGCGTCCAGCTTCATTTCACCACCGCCGTTGTAGGGGGCGGGGCCTTGTTCCCGTCACTGCGGCAAGAATACGCGGATCGTGGAATCTCGTGCCTGCAATGCTATGCGACCGCCGATCTGGGTAACATCGCCTACGAAAGCCCCGCCATGGAGGGGATGATCATCGACGAACATGTCATTGTCGAGATCGTGACCCCCGGCACCGGTACCCCGGTGGCAGAGGGTGAAGTGGGTGAGGTCGTTGTGACCTCATTGAACCCCGACTATCCGCTGATCCGTTTCGCGACAGGCGATCTATCGGCGATCATGCCCGGCCAGTCATCTTGCGGGCGCACCAATGCACGGATCAAGGGCTGGATGGGCCGCGCCGATCAGACCACCAAGATCAAGGGTATGTTTGTACGCCCCGAACAGGTGGCCGCGCTGGTCGATAAACATGCCGAGATCGTCAAAGCCCGCGTCATTGCCGCCCGACAGGGTGAGATGGACATGATGACTGTTCAGATCGAAAGCCCCGGTGGCGATGACATGGCCTACGCTAAATCGGTTGTCGAGCTGCTGAAACTGAAGGGCGCGATCGAGGTCGTCGCGCCGGGATCGCTGCCCAAGGACGGGTTGGTGATCGAGGATCAGCGCGTTTACGAATGACGCCAAGCAGGTCTGCGGCAGTATGTGCCGCAGATTTGTATCCCTGCCCACTGGTGTTTCTGACCGTTTTGGTCGATTAAAGACGAAACCTGCGCCTTAGCCAGTAACAAGCCGGGATCATGGCCGACGTCGAATTCTCAGAACACGGAACGCGCAATCGGGGCGCGTTGGGCACCCGGTTGGTGGCGACCGTGGCCTGTCTGGTGGCGGCGGCCTGTCTGCTTCCTATGCTGGCCGTCGTTCTGGCGGCGGTGACAGGCGGTACGGACACGATCTCTCACCTAATGGAAACGGTCTTGCCGGGCTATGCGCTGACCACTGCGGTGCTGGTTGTTTTGGTGGCGATAGGGACGTTTTCCATTGGTGTCGGTGCGGCGTGGCTGGTGACGATGACCCGTTTTCCCGGCGTGAGGTTTCTGGAAATCGCGCTGGTGCTGCCGCTGGCCTTTCCGGCCTATGTTCTGGCCTATGCCTATACGTTCATTCTGGACCACCCAGGTATCGTTCAGACCACCCTGCGCGACATAACCGGCTGGGGTCCGCGTGATTATTGGTTCCCCGAGATCCGCTCGACCGAGGGTGCAGCGGCAATGCTGATCCTCGTGCTTTATCCTTATGTCTATCTGCTGGCCCGCGCGGCATTTCTGCAGCAAAGCGCCAGTGCGTTTCTGGCTGCGCGCGCGCTGGGCAAAAGCCCGTGGCTGGCCTTCTGGCACGTTTCGTTGCCAATGGCGCGCCCGGCGATTGCCGGGGGTGTGTTGCTGGCCATCATGGAGACCATCGCCGATTTCGGCACCGTCGCCTATTTCGGCGTGCAGACCTTTGCCACCGGGATCTACACCAGCTGGTTTTCCATCGGAGATCGTGCTGCCGCCGCGCAACTCGCGTTGTGCCTTCTGGGTTTTGCACTGCTGATGGCCGTGGCTGAACGGATGCAACGCGGCAAAGCGAAATATTACCAGGCGGGCAAGAGCCACGCATCGCTGCCCTCGGCCCAACTGAAAGGATGGCAGGCGGCGGCGGCGTTTACGCTATGCGCCATTCCGGTACTGTTGGGCTTTTTGCTGCCGGTATTCATTCTGGTTCAGATGGGGATGGAATCAGAGCAGAACCTGCTGTCGCGGCGCTATATCGGCTTCATCCAGAACTCGCTGACTTTGGCGGGGACGGCTGCAGTCGTCACAGTTTTTGCTGCGATCTGTGTCGGGTTCTTTCAGCGTCTGCGCCCTGGTCGGGTATCCTCGGGCGCTGGCTATATGGCGCGGCTGGGCTATGCGGTGCCGGGCGGAGTTATCGCCGTCGGCTTGATCGTGCCCTTTGCAAGTTTCGACAATGCTCTGGACGCGTGGATGCGGCAGACCTTCGATATCTCGACCGGGTTGCTTGTAACCGGCTCGATCTGGCTGCTGGTTGCGGCCTATATGGTCCGGTTCCTGGCCGCTGCGCTCAGCGCTTATGAGGGCGGTCAAAGCACGGTACACGCCAATATGGACGCGGCCTCTCGGTCCTTGGGACAAAGCCCGCTGGGCACGCTGCGCCGCGTGCACCTGCCGATTCTGACACCATCGCTGCTGACCGCGCTGCTGATCGTGTTTGTGGACGTGATGAAAGAGCTGCCCGCGACCCTGATCATGCGCCCGTTCAACTTTGACACACTGGCGGTGCAAGCCTATCGGCTGGCCTCGGACGAACGGCTTGAGGGGGCTGCGGTGCCGTCGCTGGTTATTCTGGCTGTGGGGCTGTTGCCGGTTATTCTGATCTGCCGGCAAGTGGGGCGCAGACGCTAGGTCGCTTCAAAATTACCACACCTTGCGTTGGGTGGGCTTGATTCAGACGCGTTTTCCGGCAAGGCTTGACATATGAACATGCAGCCTCCTAGCCGGTTCTCTGGCAACTCGGCCCAGATGCCCGTCGCCTTCAACCGCCACGAGATGTCGCATATCTTGTCCGTCTATGGCCGGATGGTCGCCGCCGGAGAGTGGCGGGACTACGGCATTTCCAACCTGCGCGAAATGGCAGTGTTTTCCATCTTTCGCCGCACGGCTGAACATCCGATCTATCGGGTCGAAAAGCACCCTCGCCTGCGGCAAAAACAGGGGATGTATTCGGTGGTGGGCATGGATGGCCGTATCCTGAAGCGCGGCCATGATCTGCGCACTGTGCTGCGGGTATTGGAACGCAAGCTGATCCGTTCGGTTGACCTTGATTAGAGCCTTTTATGGTTGGTCACTGGCCCGTCACCCTGATCCTTGATACGCGCGATCGCCTGCGTCATCGGCTCGAACGTCACATCCATGTGGAAGGCGTTGGCATGTAGAAGCATGTCCTCAGCGTAAACCCATGCAACATGGCCTTTCCAGAATAAAAGATCGCCACGTTGGGGCGGTGTACCGTCGGGCAGCGTTCTGCCAACTTCACGCTCTTGGTCCCCGCTATCGCCAGGACAGGGCATTCCGCAGGCCAGCATTCCGGCCTGCACCAGGCCCGAGCAATCCAACCCAAACCGGCTGTTGCCACCCCATAAGTACGGTGTGCCCAAAAACAGTTCGGCAACGGCGACCGGATCGGTCAGGGTGACGCCGACAGGTTTGGCGTGAACAGCGGGAATAAACCCAAGACCAGTTTCCAGAAACCCATTTTTCTCGGAACTGGCGGTTATCTTGCTGCCGAAACTCAGCGACGCGGAATCCGGGCTTTTCATGTCCGGCTGCGCGTAGATATGCGTCGCCGGTGCAGTGATCCAATGGGTAGCAGGAACGTGCAGACCAAGCTGGTTCGAGCGGACCCAACCACGGTATCCATCCTTGTCCGCTTTGATCTGCTTCCATCCATCTGCGGTATCGGTCACCGCGACAGTGTCCCCGTATAAAAGCTGTCGATCCCGAGGGCCATCGGGCGCGCGCATCAAATTGACGACCGGTTTGATGATGCTATGTCGCGTCATAGGTTCAGCATCTCGGGCAAGGCGGCCAGCAGGGCGCGTGGACCTTGTCCCAAACCGCCTTTGCTGCGCCCCGGTTCCTTGCTGCGCTGCCACGAGAAGATATCGAAATGCATATAACGGTTGTCACCCACAAAGCGGCGCAGGAACAGAGCGGCGGTGATTGACCCGGCAAAGCCACCAGCCGGCGCATTGTCCAGATCGGCGATGCCAGGTTCTATCATCCCTTCATATGGCTCGTGAAAGGGCATTCGCCAGACCGGATCGGCTGCTTGACGCGCGCCGCGGGCCAAGGCATCCGCCACGCCGTCATCATTGGTGTAAAACGGCGCAAGATCGGTTCCTACCGCCACGCGTGCTGCGCCGGTCAATGTCGCCATCGAAATCACAAGGTCTGGTTGCCCCTCATCCGCCAGCGTCAGCGCGTCTGCCAGAACAAGACGCCCTTCGGCATCGGTATTATTGATCTCGACCGTAAGGCCCTTGCGCGAGGTCAGGATATCGCCGGGTCGGAACGCGTTTCCGGCCACCGAATTCTCAACCGCTGGGATCAGGACACGCAGTTGCAACGGCAGGTTCAGTGCCATGATCATCCGCGCCAGACCCAGAACATTGGCCGCCCCGCCCATATCCTTTTTCATCAACCCCATCGAGGCACCGGGTTTCAGGTTCAACCCGCCAGTATCGAAACAGACACCCTTACCGACCAGAGTCAGTTTCGGTCCTGCGTTGCCCCAGTTCATCTCGATCAGGCGAGGAGCCTGCGCGGCGGCACGACCCACAGTGTGGATCATGGGAAAATTCTGATCCAACAGATCATCGCCCGCAATTACTGAACAGGATGCGCCGAATTCCTGCGCCAGCGCTTCAGATGCGGCCTGCAACTGGTCCGGCCCCATATCCGAGGCGGGGTTGTTGACCAAATCTCGGATCAACGCCTCGGCCTTGGCTAGAACCTCTAGTCGGGTGGCATTCACGCCATCCGGTGCGACGAGGCGCGCTTTGGCAGCGGATTGACTGGCATAGCGGTCGAAACTGTATCCGGTCAGCAACCATCCCAGACATTCGGTCTCAACCACGTCGTCTGGTAGGCCCGAAGCGATGTGATACGTGCCCTTGGGCAAAGCTTCGGCAGCGGCGGCCAGCGGGAACCGTTTGCGTGCGCGACCCGCTGGCTTGCCATAGCCCGCCAGCGCCATGGACGGCGCACCGTCTGCATTGGGAATCAACAGGGTTTGACCCAAACCAGCGGTAAAGCCGCTGTTTTCAACCCAAGCCCTCACAGCGTCCGACTGATCCGCCAGCCAGCTTTCGAGCTGGGGTTGCGCGATCACGTGCAATGGCAGGGACGGGTTAGAGGCGGAGGCAAAGGACAGGGTCATGGGGATCTCAACTGGTTCGGTTTGCGCCCAGCCTATCCGTCCACGATCCGTCCGCAAGCCCCGTCAGACCGAAAGATCCTGCTGGTCCCAAATAACGGTCAGCGATTTCTCACCCACGCGGATCAGGCGCGACAGTGTTGCGCCGGTGGCGACGGCATCGCCGACATCCACGTTATGCGCCACATCACCCGCTACGCGCGCCAGCGCAGTCATGCCGACCTGTTCGGAAATCGCCACCAGGGACCGCGCACATTTGCGCAAGCTGGTCCAATCACGCCGCCGCCAGTAGCGTTCGCAATTCGACAAGCGCACGGCCAATTCCTCGACTGTGCGGCATAGCACGTCCAGTGCGTTCTGATCACCCAGTTGCCCGCAAAGACCATTCAACTGGTCCGGATCCAGACGGACGGATTCCTTGTGTTCAAGTGTGACTATCTTTTCCACCACATTTACCCCAATTCTAAACGCCCCCACGGCGTGGATTGACTGTTGCGCGGAATTCCTTTGCAAAACCTTGCAGCGCACAGGGATAATGGCTCGAATTTTCGGCGAATTCAGGTTACAGCACTCGTCAGACACAAGACTAAGGACATAAAAATGGATCGCGCCAAACCTTTGCCGAACTATCTGGTCAAGCGATATCACGGCTGGAAAGCTACGACGTATTCGGAAAATCAGGTCTGGTACCGGCGTCTTGCCACCGAAGGACAGCGCCCGCGCGCCATGGTCATTTCCTGCTGTGACAGCCGGGTGCACGTGACTTCGATTTTCGGAGCCGATCAGGGTGAGTTTTTCATTCACCGAAATATTGCCAACCTGGTTCCACCCTATGCCCCGGACGGAGACCACCACGGCACTAGCGCAGCAATCGAATACGCTGTAACTGCGCTGAAAGTGGCGCATCTGATCGTTCTGGGTCATTCGCAATGTGGCGGTGTTCAGGGCTGTATCGACATGTGCAAAGGACAGGCCCCGCAGCTTGAAGCGAAAGACAGCTTTGTGGGGCGTTGGATGGATATCCTAAAGCCGAAATACGATCTGGTAGCGGATATCGAGGACAGCACGGACCAGGCGCGCCAGTTTGAGCGCCACGCGGTTGTCGCGTCGCTGGAAAACCTGCTGACTTTCCCCTTCATCGCCTCGGCGGTCGAGGACGGATCACTGAGCCTGCACGGGCTGTGGACCGATATCGGAGAGGGCGGGCTGCAATGCTATGACCCGCATGAAAAGAAGTTCGTGGTTGTTTGACCATAAGTAAGTTCGCTGCGATCGGAAGGGCCGATCAGGCCCTTCTTGAAACGCAGTTACTCATCACCTCAGAACCATTCCTTCGGGCCAGCTGAGCTTGGTTTCGATCTCAACGGTTTCGGATTGGCCGGGCGCAAGCTCCATTTCCCATGCCAGAATACCGCGCCGGTTGTCGACATTCTCGTCGGTTGGCTTGGGGGTCGCGGTCCATTCGATCTTAAGATCATCCTGTTCGGAATATGGAACACTGTCGAGCAACCGCAGGGGCCACGTCTCATCCGAGAGGTTTTCAACACGAATTTGCGCACGTTCGGCGCGTTCGTTCGAGAGTGCAATCAAACCGACATCACCACTGCGCCGTCCCAGAACCTGCCGCTGCAAGGTGAGCGCATATAGGGGGCCAAATCCCAGCTCTACCTCTTCGCCGGGGCTGATATCAGGGCTGGAGTCGACCGCGACCAGAACACCGTCGACCTGCCACCGGGCGTAGTCAGATGAAAACAGGTTTTGCGAATAAGGGTTCGTAAACCGCGCGGTCCGATAGGCTGTGGTATCCCGGCTGGGATTTGCCAGGGCAAACACCTCTGCAGGTTGGGACATGCTGTCCAGTTCCAGATCGGCGGCCCCATATCCGCTGGAAATCGAGATCGGCACAGGCAGTGTATAGGTCGTGCCTGTTCCTTGAATTGACGTGGCGCTCGGTCTCCATCTTTGAGTTACTTCGAAAACGGGCGCCTCTACAACCGGTTCTTCCAGCGCTTTGGGTTTTTCACGAATGGAGCGGCGTTTGTCTCTAATCCTTGACGCGGCGCTTTGATCGTTGGGCTGTAGTGTGGAAATGCTGAGGGTGATGTCGTTCCAGTCCTCGCCGGTCATTTGACCCACCAGAACGCTACGACTGATCTGTACCTCCGGGACACTTCCGGTCTTCAGATCAAATACATAAGCCGGCTGCCAAGTTGCGGTTTCATAACTGAGATATGACAGCGATAATGTTCCTTCTGTGTCTTCTTCGGCAACAACATCTACGGCGATAAGGATACGTTCATTCGTTTCGGGCAAAAGGGCGGCCAGATCAGCGCGGGCGGCGTCCAACTCGGTCTCAAGCTCGGTCAGTTGGGTTTCTGTTTCGCGGGCCTCAAGCTCTGCCGCCAGCGCAGTGTTTTCGGCTTCAAGGGCTTCGTTTCCAACCATGCGGGCAATGTTGCGCAGGTTTTCGGGATCCGATCCGGCCAAACCTACGTTACGCCCCAGATTGGACAGGAACGTAATCGTATGATCGGCAGCTTGGGCTTTCAATCGGGCGGTTTCGGCCTGATCTTGTACCGATTGAATTCGCGTTTCTATGTCTTTGATGCGGTCTTCTACCTGTTTGACGGCGTCGCCGACATAGTCACGCCAGGGCACGTCTTCGAAACGTGAAACAAGAGCTGTTTGGGTTAACCCATCGGCGCGGAACTGCATGGTCGCGATTTGGTGGCCTAAATCGTCGTTCTCTGGGGTGCCCAGCAGGATCAGGCGATGAGCGCCCGCCGGAACGTCGAACTCAGCAGTTCGGGTAATCAGGGCGCTGTCCGGGTAAACGGTCACGGCGCTGATATCTGTATCAAGGGTAAAGGTTTCGGCGGACAGAATGGTCGGCACAAGGGCCAACAAATAGAACACTGGCTTCATAATCACTCGCGGAAATAAAATTTCAAACTACCGTATTGGTTGCAATTGAACTGCAATACATCAAGTCAAAATAAAAAGAGCCGCCCAAAAGGCGGCCCTTCATATTGGTTCAGGTAAGCGATTTCAGCCCTTTTTCAGAACCTCACGGCCCAACAGTTCGGCGATCTGCACCGCGTTAAGGGCGGCGCCTTTGCGCAGGTTGTCGGACACGCACCACAGGTTGATGCCGTTTTCCACGGTCGAGTCCTGACGGATGCGGCTGATGAAAGTCGCGAAATCGCCCGCGCATTCGATGGGAGAGACGTAGCCACCAGCCTCGCGCTTGTCGATCACCATGATGCCCGGTGCTTCGCGCAGGATATCGCGAGCTTCGTCTTCGTCCAGGAATTCCTCGAACTCGATATTAACGGCCTCGGAATGGCCGACGAATACGGGAACGCGGACGCAGGTGGCTGTGACCTTGATCGACGGGTCGACGATCTTTTTGGTCTCGACCACCATCTTCCATTCTTCCTTGGTCGAGCCGTCTTCCATGAAGACGTCGATCTGCGGGATGACGTTGAAGGCGATCTGCTTCTGGAACTTCTTGGGTTCAACCTCGGTTGTGGGGTTATAGACCGCTTTGGTCTGATCCCATAGCTCATCCATGCCCTCTTTGCCCGCGCCCGAGACCGACTGATAGGTCGAGACGACAACGCGCTTGATCTTGGCGCGGTCATGCAGCGGCTTCAGAGCGACAACCATCTGCGCGGTCGAGCAGTTGGGGTTGGCGATGATGTTCTTGTTTTTATAGTCGTGGATCGCCTGCGGGTTACATTCCGGCACGATCAGCGGAATGTCGGGGTCGTAGCGATAGAGCGACGAGTTATCGATCACCACACAACCCGCCGCAGCCGCCTTGGGCGCGTAAACCTTGGTTGCGTCCGAGCCGATGGCGAACAGCGCCATGTCCCAGCCGGTGAAGTCGAAGGTATCGATGTCCTGGGTGGTCAGTGTCTTGTCGCCAAAGCTAACTTCTGTACCCAGCGAACGACGGCTCGCCAGCACGGCAAGTTCATCGACGGGGAACTGGCGTTCTGCCAGAATGTTCAGCATTTCGCGGCCCACGTTACCCGTGGCGCCGGCGACAACGACGCGATAGCCCATTTCATGTCTCCAAAGTTAAGGACGCGCGTTCATAGCTGCGTTGCGGCAAAGAAAAAAGGGTTTTCGGGTCAGATTCCGCCCGATGACACCGATTTGACGCGGCGCATCGCCTCAGGTGTCGGTCAAAAGCCGTTCGTAGAGGGCGACAAGGGTCTTTGCTTCGCCGTTGATGTCGAAATTCTGCTCGACATGGGTACGGGCGGCGCGGCCGGATTGCGCTAGGGAATCGCGGTTTTCCAGCATCCGGGCTGCGGCATCGGCCAAGGCCGGGATATTGCCTGGCTCCACCAAATGGCCCAATGACGGGTCAGTAACGATCTCAGAGAACGCACCGACATCGGTGGCCACGACGGGTACGCCGCAGGCCATTGCCTCCAACGGGGTCAGGCCGAAGCCTTCCCACCGCTGGGGTGCGATGAAGAGGTCCAGAACCTGATACCATTCGGCGATCTGGTCGACTGTAACCTCGGGCATGAAGAGGATGCGGTCGGACAGGCCCGCCACCGCGACCTTGTCTTTCAATTCGGACAGAAAGGTGGTGTGTTGTTCCGTGGTGCGGCCCATGACGATGCCATGCGCATCGTCAAAGCGGCCACATAGCTCGATCATTGCATCCACAAAGGCGTCAGTACCCTTCTGGTGGCGGATGCGGCCATAGCAGCCCAGCAGCAGGCCATCAGGCAGGGCCAACCGGGCGCGAACGGCCGTTTTATCCTCGGGGGGGGTAAAATCCTGCAGGTTGATGCCGTGCATGATCACCTCTGCATCCCGATCCAGATACCCGGCGGTTTTGCGCGAGGTGGCGACCACGGCGTCCATCTTGTCGATCAGCCATTTGGTATAGCCCGTATGCGCCCGCTGCGACGCGCTGGTGAACAGCAGTTTCAGTCGCAGCCGCAGGATGTTGCGCAGGAACAGACCCAACAGCATCTCGGTATTGCGGCGGGCGTGCCAGACGCGCAGGGTTTTGCGCGACAGAAAGGGCAGGCGGCCAAGCGGGATATGCGGGATATCGGCAGGCAGGCCCGGACCAGTGGCTGCAATGTCGATCCATTGCACCTGCAACGGCACCAACCGCGCAATCGTTGCCGTCACGCCCGAAAGCCTGCGTTTGAGATTGGGGGCAATGACGCGTGGGTCAGACATGGGCTCTCCTGACGGGTTAGCGTCAGTCGACGCTGTCCCGGCTGAATAGATAGATCACGCAGCCAATGGCAAGCGAGATGGCAAAAAAGCCGAATATCGCTGTGTAAGGTGCAGAGGGGCTGATGTCTACCGTCGCTGCATGGACGCGGCCGGTGACGAATTGGGCAAGGCCGACGCCTCCGATCCCGAACAGGTTCAACAGGGTCACGCCTCGGCCCACTAGGTGTGGAGGAACAAAGGCACGACCGTGGGCCATGATGACAGGAAAGCTGGCCCCGGTGAACCCGATGACCGAGATTAGAACCACCGACAACCAGACCGCATTGTCGATCCACAGGCACAACAGGGTCAGGGCGACCACGCCCAGCGCGTTACCACCAAAGATCACCCATTTCCGCGTTCCCAATATCCGGTCAAGCGGGCCATAGGCGAAGGTGCCCGCAATCATCGACGCGCCCATGATCAGAGTGGCGGTTCCGATCTGCGTGGTGCTGAGTGCGAAGATATCGCTTAGATAAGGTCCGGCCCAAAGGCCGCGGGTTGCAGCCGATGGCGCATAGGCCACCAACATCAGCGGCAGGATGGCCCAGAGTGCGGGTTGCTTCAGCAGATCCAGAACCGATCCCTTGTGGTCGGTTTCAACGCGTTTGGGATCATGAACTGTGAACAGGATGCCGATGGCGATCACGCCCGAAAACAGGGCCAAAGTGACCATTGTGGCGCGCCAACCCATCAGCTCAACGGCCAGCGCAGTGGGGTAGGAGGCGACCAAATTTCCGACCGACCCAACACCCAGCATCAGGGCGGCCAGCGTGGCGAAACGGGCCGGGGGGTATTCGCGGGCGAAGATAAAGTAAGACGCCATCAGGATCGGCGAGCATCCCACTCCGATCAGCCCCATGGCCAGGGCGACATGAAAAGGCGTGCTGGCCACGGCAAAGATCAGTGCGCCGCCTGCGCCACCGACCAGCAACAAAACAGTCGAGGTCAGCCGCGGCCCGACCCGATCCAGCGCCCAGCCCACCGGCAGTTGCATGGCGGCAAAGACCAAAAACCAAAGACCCGATGCAAAGGCGAGGTCCTCTGGCGTGGCGCCGATATCCCGGCCTAGATCGACGCTGAGTACGGCTAAAAACGCGCGAAAAAACTGGCTGAGCACATAGCCCAGGCACAACACGACCAAACCTGCTTTCATGAAATGACACTCTCCCCCGCGGCTAACCGGCTATGCTTGGCACGGCAGGACTCCGCACACAAGCATGTGTGTAATGACGATTTCGCGGGACAGGTGCCACAATCGGTCTATGTTCAGGAATAATTTCGACAAGAGGTTATTATGAAGGACGCTCAGGTCGCGTTTTACGACAGCCTGCCCTTGCTGCGGGACTTTACCCGTTTGGCCGACCCTCAGCGGTTTTCGGCCATTCCCAATGACTGGGTTGTCGGTGTTGCGGACATTGTCGACTCGACCGGGCAGATCGCGCAGGGACGCTACAAAACGGTCAATACTGTCGGGGCAGCGGTTATTTCAGCGATGATCAACGCCATGAGCGGGCGCGAGTTTCCGTATGTGTTCGGTGGTGACGGCGCAGGCTTTGCCGTGCCCGCCAGTGCGGCCGAAGCGGCCCGCGAGGTTCTGGCCGCCATGAGGCGCTGGGCGCAGGAAGAGTTTTCCATTCCGCTGCGCGCAGCATTGGTGACGGTGGCCGAAATCCGCAAGGCGGGCAAAGACCTGCGCGTCGCCCGTTTCGCACCATCGGACGGGGTCGACTATGCGATGTTCTCGGGCGGGGGGCTTGCTTGGGCGGAAACACAGATGAAGGCCGGTCACTTTATGGTGCCCGAGGCCGACCCCGGTGCGCGCCCTGATCTAACCGGTCTTTCATGTCGGTGGTCCAACGTTAGGGCGCAGCATGGGCAGATCGTTTCGCTGGTCGTGGAACCCACGCCGCACGCCACCGAGGCGGATTTTGCCGACCTCGCCCAATCGGTTCTGTCTGCAGCCGAAGGGTTGGAGCGCGCGGGTCACCCGGTACCGGAAAACGGCCCACCGATCGGATGGCCACCACCTGGTCTGAGCATTGATGCCCATGTCTCGCGCGCCGGCGGCAGCCTTGTTGGTCAAACGCTCAAACTGTTGGTACAGAATTTGCTGATCGCATTGCTGTTTCGGTCCGGCAAACGGCTGGGTAACTTTGAGCCGGATCACTATAAACGCATGGTTAGTCGGAATGCGGATTATCGAAAGTTCGACGACGGGCTTAAAATGACGCTGGATTGCGATCCTGCGACGTTGGCGCAAATTCAGATGATGCTGGAACAAGCGCGCGGGCGCGGCAAGGTGCGTTACGGCTTGCACGCACAGGACGAGGCGATGATGACCTGTTTTGTGCCTTCAGCTACCCGCGATGACCACGTGCATTTCGTTGATGGCGCGTCAGGTGGATATGCGCAGGCCGCTGCGGCGATGCAGAGCTGATCGTTACCGGGTCTTCCACTTCGTCGCCAATGCGCGCGCCGCCTGCGTCAGGATCATGACGTCGATTCCAACAGCCAGAAATTGTGCGCCCATCTCAAGGTAGCTTTGTGTCGCCTCTTCATGAGTGCCCAGAATTCCGGGAGCCTTGCCGGCTTTTTTGATTCGGCTGATTGCGTCGGCAATCGTTTCGCGAACCTCCGGCGCCGCGCTGTTGCCCTGGTATCCCATATCCGTCGACAAGTCCGCTGGACCGATAAAAACGCCTTCGACGCCATCGACTTTCAAAATATCATCAAGCGCGGTGATACCGGCACGGTTTTCGACCTGAACCAATAGGCAGACTTGCGCATCTGCTGTCTGGATGTAATCGGAGAAAGATCCATACCCGGTCGCCCGCGCGGCGCCGGCACCGACGCCGCGGACCCCTTCTGGTGGATAGCGACACGCGCGCACCAACTCGCGCGCTTGATCGGCGCTGTTGACCATGGGAACCAAAATTGTTTGGGCACCGGCGTCCAATACCATTTTGATCAGCGCGGTGTCTCCGACGGGCACCCGAACAACCGGATGTGTGGCACTGGCCGACAAGGCCATTAGCTGGTCACGAACCGAGCGGATATCGTTGGGCGCATGCTCTCCGTCGATTACCAGCCAGTCGAAGCCAGCGGTTCCCATGATTTCGGCGGTGACGCTTTCGGCGAAGCTGGTCCAACAACCGATCAAGCGATCCCCATTGGCCAGAGCTTCTTTGAATGTGTTTACAGGGGCTGGCATCACGGAGCCTCCAAGGCGGTGGTGGAAACGCCTGACAGTGATGGCCATTCGGGGGAAAAGGTCAATCAGATTTGGCATTGGGTCCGAAGGTGCTGCGGGCAAATCTGGGCAACAAGGCTCTGAATAAGGGGTTTTCCGCGCTGTTGCAGTCTTATTGGATTTCGGTCAAGATTCCGTATGACCAAAGACCTGCCATCGACATCCCGCTCGTTGCCGATTGCGTTGCTTCGGGCCCGCGAACGGGTCATGGGCCCTATTCGGAAGATGTTGGCAGACGCCGGCGTAACCGAGCAGCAATGGCGTGTGTTGCGTGTTCTGAACGAGGAAGGTCCACAAGAGCCCACGGTGATTGCTGACCGGGCGTGTCTGTTGTTGCCCAGCCTGACACGGATTTTGCAAAAGCTCGAGGTTAAGGGACTGATCCGGCGCAGTGCCCATCCAATCGACAAGCGCCGACAGATTGTCGAGATCATGCCAACGGGTGAGCAGATCATCCGCGACAATATCGACGTCACAGTCCGGCTGGCGGATGAGATAAAGTCGCAATTGGGCCCCAAAAGGCATGAGACGCTGCTGGACCTTCTGAACGATCTTTATGATCTCAAAACCTGAGAGGTAACTCTGCGCCCCGCCAGAGGCGGTGATTGGTGTCCCCTGGCGGGAGAGTCGGACTTAGACTTGTGTTTTGTGTCCGACCGACGCTTCAGAGGACCAGCCAACCTGAAATGAGGCGACATTGCGAAAGTTGCGACCCTTGGGGGGGCGGGCCACGACCGCGGTTCTCTGAAACAGGTGCACCCGGTCTTTTGTGCAATCTGCCCTATCTTGGGGCTTTGGGCGGGCAAGAATGGTCTGGGTGCAATTCAACGTCTGTTTGTTGTCTTCAACCTTTGATTTAGTGCTTCGGTCTGTCATTCCAAGATGTAGGGCTACAAAGTAACCCGGGTCAGGACGTCGCTTTGGCTTGTTCAGACCGGGTGTATCCTTAGGATGCGCCCAGTGCGTTGCAAGAAGGGGCCAAAGATGTCTGATACGTTGTTTTCCTTGCCAGACCCGATCGAGGTACCGATCCACGGGGAGTCGTCCTTTTACCCCGTCGGTCGCATTTTCTGTGTCGGACGCAATTATGCAGCCCATGCCGCGGAAATGGGCCACGAGGTTGACCGCGAAGCGCCGTTCTATTTCACCAAATCGGCAGCCAATGCCGTTCTGTCCAGTGCGACCGTGCCGTTTCCGTCCGGAACCCAGAATTTTCATCATGAGATGGAATTGGCAGTCGCGCTCGGAAAGCCCGTTTTCAAGGCCAAACCTGCCGAGGCCGCAGATGCAGTCTACGCCTATGGCTGTGCTCTGGACATGACCCGTCGGGATTTGCAGATCCGCGAGCGTAACAAGCAACGCCCTTGGGATCTGGGCAAAGACCTTGAAAATGGCACCGTTCTTGCCCCGCTGACGCGCGCCTCGGGCTGGATGCCCGAGGATGACAAACGCATTTTTCTCAGCGTGAATGGCGACGTTCGGCAAGATGCGACCCTGCACGAACTGATCTGGAAGATTGATGAGATCATCAGTCACCTTTCCGGGTATTACCATCTGCGACCCGGAGACATAATCCTGACCGGTACACCGGCCGGAGTGGGGGCGCTTGCGCCCGGAGACGTTCTTGAGGGTGGAATAGATGGGCTGCAGCCAATCTCTCTGACGCTGTCAGATCCTGAATAGCCTCTATTTAGGCTCTTTCAGCCAGTCCGTAGAAAACTCCACGCGATCCAGTCCTGCGAACCTGCGGACCCGGTCCAACTCCGAGGTTAAACGACCTGTCCGCGCCGTGGACCATTTGACTGAGCGTTCTGGCCACACCGCACTGACTTGCAGAACGCCCCGATCGCGATGAGCCTTCATGTCGATCCGGCCAATAAGCCGGTCGCCTTCAAGCAGCGGGAAGACGTAGTACCCATAGGTACGCTTCGCTTCGGGGACGAAGACTTCGATACGATAGTGAAATCCGAACAATCGCTCGGCCCGGTTTCGATCACGCAGCATGGGGTCAAATGGGCTGAGCACGCGAATGCGACCTGGCGGGGCAGCCTGGGGCTTGGTGTCGGCCAAGACCGGTTTTGAAACCAATTTGCGGGTCTGCCCATCCGCACATGTGATTTCGACTTCCTCAATTTCTCCCCGTCTTAGAGCCTGCTTTACCCATTCTCGCGCCTCTGTTGCGCTGACTGTGTCCCAGAATGCTGCCAGCTCACCGGACGTGGCGAACCCCAACCTGTCCAGGGCTGCGTTACAAAGCCAATTCACTGTTTCCGGCGCGTCAATATCTGCACCGCCGGGGCAAAGATGCGTGTCGATCACCCGTTCCGTCAGGTCGTATCGTTTTTGGAACCCGCGCCGTCCGACAACTGTCAACGCGCCAGATCGCCAGAGAAATTCAAGCGCGGTTTTTGAAGGGTGCCAGTCCCACCACCCACCCGAGCCCTTCTTTTCGTCCTTCCCGACATCGGACGACGAGACAGGGCCATGATCACGAATATGGTTCAGAACGGTCTGGAACTGCTGTTCGAAGCCATCGCGTCGCCAATTCTTCCACCGGGATTTCAGCAGTTCAGCATCGCGTTGAAAGCGCAGATGCCAGTGTCGGTAGAATTCCATCGGAATAACGGCGGCATCATGGGTCCAGTGTTCGAACAGCGCGCGGTCGCGTTCATAAAGGCGCTTTAGGTTTTGCGCGCGATAGCTGGGCCTGCGTGAGAACAGGATCATATCATGGGCTCGCGCGACCGTGTTGATACTGTCCAGTTGAACAAAACCCAGCCGATGGATCAGATCCAGCAGCTCCGCCCCTTTGCCCCCCCCTGAAGGCTGTTCTGCCAATGCATGACGGTCCATGAACAGCAATCGGGCTGTGCGATTGTCCAGCTTTTGAATAGCCACGGCGTCAGCGCCGTTTCAGCGTGTCACCATAGCTGATTTTCGGCGTCAGGGTAACGCGAGACTCTAATTCAGCCTCGGGATCGGCCAGTTGGGCGGCTATGATCTCGGCGGCTTTGCGTCCGATCTCAAGGCGACAGGCATCCATCGTGGCCAGCTTGCGCGGCAGGCCCTGCAACAGTTCAACGTTGTTGAACCCGGCAAGACCAATCTGTCCGGGCACGTCAATACCTTGCTCCAACAGGTACAGCAGCCCTCCGGCACCAATCATATCATTGGAATAATACAGAAAATCCAGATCCGGAGAGCGTTCCAGCATGGCCTGCGTCATCTCACGCCCCTTGGCCAGGGCTGACCCGCCGGAATAGAACTCGCGGTCTTCAATTTCGACCCCGTGTTTGCCCAGCACTTCGGTGAAGCCTTCGAACCGTTTGCGGGCGCGGTGATCCAGCGGCATTTTGGTGCCCATAAACCCGATATGCTCGTACCCCGCCTTCAGGATTGCCTGCGCCATCTCGCGTCCGGCGCGGCGGTGCGAAATGCCAACCATTGCATCCACGGGTTTGCCATCAGTATCCATTATCTCGACCACTGGAATCCCCGAGGAGTCCAGCATGGCACGCGCGGCCTCAGTATGTTCCAGCCCCGCGATGATCACACCTGATGGCCGCCACGAGAGCATCTCGTACAGTACCTTTTCCTCTTTCTCGGGAAGGTAGTCGGTAACGCCGACCACGGGCTGCAATTCGGTATCTTCCAATACTTGGTTGATGCCGGTCAGCACCTCGGGGAAAACCATGTTCGAAAGTGAAGGGATGATCACCGCGACCAGATTCACCCGGCTTGAGGCCAGCGCGCCAGCGATCTTGTTGGGCACATATCCCAGTTCTTTTGCTGCGGCCAAAACGCGGGTGCGGGTGGCGTCCGACACGTCACCCCGGTTGCGCAGGACGCGGCTGACCGTCATCTCGGACACCCCCGAGGCCTCAGAGACATCCCGAAGAGTGAGCGGGCGTTTGGTTTCTGTTGTCACGATGGCACCTGCGTCGTTGTTTTAAGGGATGGTAGCGTGAACAGGACGCATTTTACAACTGCCCATCAAAGGTCATGACAAGCTGAAAAATCCGGGGTACAGAGAGCCTTGCGCGGCCCCGTGGCTCAACTGGATAGAGCAGCCCCCTCCTAAGGGGCAGGTTGCAGGTTCGAATCCTGCCGGGGTCGCCATAACCAATTGAAAAATATTGATAATTATGGAAATTATGTGAATTCGACATGCGCAACGATTGCACGTTATTTATTGTTGTGCACAATCAGGCGTGAATAGACCGGTATAACAATCACGCAAAAGACAAAAATGGCACAAAATTGACACAGCGGTTTTGCGTTGTTGTAAAGGTTGTAAACTAGCCGGATGTGTCCAAATTTGAACTCGCATGCGAAAAGTTAGTTGTAGAGCACGCCTAACTTGCAATGCCCTTTTAAATGGGCGATTGCACGTCCCTGAAGTACCACAATTGGCAGAGTTGCAGGTGCAAAATTCCGTTTCCATTGCAGTCGATTAGGCGGTATCAGAAGGTGATCTTGGCTACGAGTTAGGCGCTAGCGCCGTACTCTGTATAAATGGAGACCCAGTCGACGGCATGAGCAATACTACGCAAAAGTATCTCAGGTTCTTGATTCCGGGGATGTTAGGTTACTTCGCACTGTATTTTGTTTGTCAGGCTTGCGATTTTTGCAGTATCGGCTGGCCAACAAGCTTTGACGAAGTCATGAAGCTTACGGCCGTGCTGTTGATTGCGTTCTTTTATGATTTTCTACGGTTGCGAAAACTGTCCAACAGCTTTCCGCAATTCCAAGTGAACGCAGGGATAATGGACCATCTGAAAGGACCTTTCGTAGACCAAGATCAGCGGATATCCGGTATTACTTGGCGCAGGTTCAAAGACGTGTACTACCCGATAATAGATAACGATGAGACGTTGAAGCTACGTTCAGAGAACATCAGGTTTAACGGGGTGCTGTGGAGTAGTGCCGCAGATCTTAGAGCAATCGCCGCACTCGGTTTCTTAGTGATATTTGTATTTTATTTTGCTCAAAAGATGGGAATTTACGATGGTTTCGTGGGTGGCGAGCTGATGAAATCAGGAGTTATCTTCCTAGTATTGTTTGTTGTTTCGTTTCCGGTTTCGTGGGTTTTGACAAACAAGCACCGCGAGATGGTATTGGATCAATGCGACTACATGTTGCTGCACAAACGCGGCGAACTTGAAAAAGGATTTAAGAACATTGTCGACGGTGAAAACTGAACATGAACGTCGTGTCGATCAAATATGTGACCTAATTAGAGACATTCAAACACCAATTTCAATTGGGTTTAGCGGTGGAAAGGACAGTAGCGCCGTAGTTAAACTGCTTTGGTCATGTGCGTTACAGCTTAGGTCAGAATGTCCCCCGCTGAAGGTCGTCTACTGCGACACCGAAGTAGAGAACCCCATTATCGACGCGCACGTAAAATCTACCCTTGGCAAGATACAATCCGAAGCTCAACAAGCAGGCATTAACCTGCAGTGCAAAGTAATAAAGCCTTCAACACATCAAGCTTTCTTTGTTCGAATTATTGGTAGAGGATACCCCACCCCGACAAATAGCTTCCGTTGGTGCACAAAAGACATTCGGATTAGGCCGTTCCAAGCCTACCTCAAGAGTAGCAACACCCCACCTCTTGTAGCTATCGGAACTAGATTTGGAGAAAGTGCGCAACGAGATAGGTCTCTAAGGAAGCACTCGGAGGAAAACGCAGCAAGCGCGTTCATTCAACGCCAAAGAGAAGGTAGTAAAGAAACCCAGTTGCTAACCCCGATCATTGACTATGACACTGCTGACGTTTGGGACTTACTGTGCGAATTCGATGGTCCGAAATCAATCGATGTGACTGCCCTTTCTAAACTCTACAAAGATGGAAGTGGAGAGTGTCCAGCCATTCGGGACTTTAAAGATAAGCCTTGCAGCAAGGCGAGATTTGGTTGTTGGACCTGTACAGTCGTTCGCCGCGACAGATCGGCTGAACACATGATTGAATCCGGATATGAAGAGCTGCGACCGTATTTCGAACTTCGAAGCTGGTTGTCTGAATTCCGAAACGATCCCAAGAACCGCTGCACAAGTAGAAGAAATGGTAGAGTGGGGCCTGGGCCGTTTACTGTTGCCGCTCGGCACGAAATTCTGGAACGTGTACTAAACCTCGAAGCGAGGGTGGGGCGCCAAATCATTTCGGAGGTACAAATGAGAGAGATCAGGAGGCTCATTGAGTCCGACTTGGGCGATCCCGAATATGTTGTCAGTGATAGTTCCTTGAAGGACCCGTACTCATTCCCGTTGTTTGAAAAAAATGCTGAAAGTTGGGCGGTATAGAAGGAAAGGCCTTTAGCCAGCTAACAGCAACGGTTGATTCCGACCCGAAGTTAACTTCCGTCGATGACAGCTTGTGCTTTGATCGGAAGAATACCGCTTTGATCTGCGGCACCTGAGCTTACAGCACTATGACGTGTTTTTTTTAGCACGGTTTATCGTGCAGTGCCTTAGCAAGATAAGTAGTTGTTTGGTGCCGCAATCCTGAATCCTGATCATTCTAAACGCGAAGAGGAAAGAAACTTGCGAGAGCTGAGTTCGCCACATCATCTGGCGTCAAAGAAAACGTGACACAAATCTGACACACAGAACAAGAAAAAATCTTTAAAATATTGAAAAACAACATTAATATTGATGATCCTTTTCCCCTCCTAAGGGGCAGGTTGCAGGTTCGAATCCTGCCGGGGTCGCCATAAGATTTAGAAATAATTAGTAAATTTTGTAAATCACGAAGTAGAAGCGGTTTGTGCAATGCGTCAGGATTTAGCGCGGTGCCCATTATACTTGACGATGCACGATTGAAATTTCAACTAAGATCAAAAACTTGCACAAAACTTGCACAGAAAACGCGATTTTGTTCGGGCGGCTGTGAGGATTGTAAATGTTTCGGATTTACCAGCCAGTCTCCCGCTTTGTCTCCAACCAAAGATTTCCAATAGTGCCCAAAATAATTGAGTTATGCACGGTGGAGCGATCAGGGTAAGGACTCTAACAGTCCTAAACAGCACCCAAGAAATCGAACGCTTTAGCTTCCTGAGGCCTGAATTCATAGCTCACTCAAATTGATTGATTGAACTTAGAAAGTGATTGCCGTTTAGCTTTCGGTTTCTCAGTGAAACGGGCTCTTTGTAACAAGACTTGCCAGCTACATTCAATAATTGCGATCCTTTAGTATGACGAATCTTAGCAGGTGTATTTTTGCCAGGTTCTTTTGGGGGGAGATTGTCGATGGCTTTTTTGAAACCTTTCATGCGTGCAATAGCGCTCAGTTTTGGTATTTTTGTTGCATTCGCAAACACCGGGATTGCGGAAAACCAAGCCCCAACCGAATGGTCTAGGACCGAACCTTTCCCCAACCAAACTGTTTATTATCCTGGCACTGAAGCACTTGGTCCAGACGAAATGCGAGTTATCGCGTGCGGAACCGGCATGCCCCAACCACGTCTAAAACAAGCTGCTGCGTGTTTCCTAGTTGAGCTAGGGAATGGTGAAAAATTCATATTTGATATGGGTGAGGGATCTTACGAACGGATCATGGCGCTTGGAATTCCATTGGATCAGCTCGACAAGGTTTTCCTGGGCCATCTACACCTCGATCATGCCGGCGATTTTCCTGCCTTTTACTTTACTGGCCCTGTGAACAATCGCCTTACGCCTGTACGTCTTTGGGGACCCGAGGGGATTAAACCTGAATGGGGAACCAAATCATGGGCAAATCACATGAAGCGGATGTGGGCGTGGGAAGAAGCGACACGGGGTGCAGCCGTCGACCCAAGAGGGCTCCAACTTGAGGTCAACGAATTCGACTGGAAAGCAGTGAACAACGTTATTTTTGACGAAAACGGGGTTCAGGTTAGAACACTTCCGGCAATTCATGGTGAACAGGCCGTGAGTTTCGTGCTCGAATGGAATGGCCTTAAGTTTGCTTTTTCTTCCGATACGCTTCCGACTCGTTGGTGGCGCGAACACGCTGCTGGGGCTGATCTTGCCATTCACGAATGCTTCACGCCGCCTGAGTTCATGATTGAGAAATACGGATTTGCACCTTCGGAGGCCATTTTCGTGGGCTCACAGGGGCACACTTCCGCGCAGGCATTCGGGAAGATAATGTCCGAGACGGAACCGCGGTTGGCGGTTTGCTATCATTTCCAAAACGATCATGACATCGCACTGGCTGTCTATTCGGCAATTCGGGAAACCTATGATGGTCCCTTGGACCTCGCTGCCGACTTCATGACATGGAACGTGACGAAAGACGAAATTCGCACGCGCCAGGGCGTACCGAATGAAGAGTCTTTTCCAGCACCCGTTCAAATGGCCAAGCAACCGCCAGATTCCGCTGCTGAGTTTCCTTTCTCGGAATTCGATCTTGAGAGTATGGACCTAGGCGCTGCGGAAGCGACGAATGAAATGATCGAAGCTTTCAACGCGCGTTCGGGGAACAACGAAGTAGGCGCTTACACTAGTCTCCCATTCAAGTAATGTGACAATTGCGGCTTTTGGCCAGTTTCGACTTAGGCCGCATACTGTTCTCTTCGCGTCGACGGCAGCTAGGACAAATGCGCTAGCGGTCAGGCAACTTTGGTAACGAATTGAGCGATGGAGTTCTCAAGCTGAAAAAACCTTGGGGTTCGCCATCGTACGCAATAGGCGCAAATCTGCGCACGAACGAACGTGCGTTGCACAAGACCTTATCGCTCCACACGTCGAGCTGACGAGCTTTCAAATAACAGTTTCTGGATTAAACAAGTGGCGAACAAGCGGGTGCAAATGGCGAATTCAAATGCCCAAAACAATAGAAAATTTGCACAAAACCCGCACAACAGCACAGCTGGTTTCCATTAAGAATTTGAAAAAGATAACTAAATCAAGCTGACCTGTTCCCCTCCTAAGGGGCAGGTTTCAGGTTCGAATCCAGCCGGGGTCGCCATTCACTGAACTGCACGAATTTTTCTCATATTTTACAGTTGGTTGTGCGGATGTGTCCCGTTCTTGGGTGGGCGTGTCCCATTTTAGACAACCCCCATCAGTAATTTCGCCATACTCTCCCGATCCGCCGCGCGAGTGTATCGTTCGACTTCGGAAAGGCTCATATGACCGGCCATTGCTGCGATTTGATGCGTCGTCGCTTCCTTTTCTGACCAATAGACGCTGAACGCCTTTCGCAGCCCACGCAGTCGGGCGTCCATGCCAGCCGAGCGCGCCGCATCGCCGAATTTGTTGCCCAGGCTTTCGGCCTTAAAGGGCTTGCCCTTCTCGGTCAGGATGAAGGCAGTAGCAATTTCTGGGGTGCGGTCGATCACAGCGCGCAACTCTGGGGTTAACGGCACCCGGGCTTTGACGCCGCTTTTTTGGCGCTCATAGATCAGCAGGTCACCTTTGATGTTCTTTCGCCCCAGCTTGGCCAAATCTGCACGGGCAGCGCCGATGTAGAGCGCAAGGTCAAAGATCAGGCGTTCGCGGGTTCCGACTGCCCAGCGATCCTGGAGTGCTTTGATGTCTTCAGATTCGGCAACAGCGAATCCTTTGATCATTGGCTTGTCGAGCTCGATCCCTTTCATAGGATTTTTGCGAATGAAACCGAGGCGCCGCAAGTGCTCAAAAACAGTTTTTAGAACCTCATATTCGTTCACTGCCCCATGTCCGCCCTTGGCGCATAGGGCGCGCTCAATCGCTTCTGACGTAATTGTCTTGACTGGCCGCACACCCTGAGATTTGCGATATCGCGAAAAGATGGCCGTGCGTGATTTGCGGGTGCCTTCGGCATAACCCGCCCATTCGGTGTTACCTGACGTGTAGAGGTTCAGAGCCCACGCAAATGTGCCTGCGTGGGCAATTCAGTGTCTGGTGGCACGTCCTGCCAGCGCGCGTGTTCAGCAGCCCATGCGGCCAACACCTTATGGTCGCTAGGATGCAGGCCGTGAACACCTAATGATCGCTCTACACCGTTTCTGCGGTAGGTGTGGAACCACCGTCCCCGGCGCTGTTTTGAGCGAAGGTAAGGGATCTTTTTCATTATTCGTCACACTAGAAGGGTTTGCCTTCCCATTCTTGGCTTGCCCCATCATGGTCAGGATAGTCGAAGGTTACGCCACCAGGCCCAACGCCCTTGATGCGCGCACCAGGGCACAATTCGAGTGCAGTTTTATAGGCATCCTCGATTTGGCGCTTGGTCGGCATGGAAGAGGTGGCGAGGCGAGGCATGGTTAGCTGCCGTCCTCCGGGTAGGCTTTGCGATCAACCGCGCAGTTTCCTTGTCGGACAACGCCAGTTTCCGGACCCATTTCTTGGGAAACTTTCTGTGAAGGCTGGGTTGGGCAGCCAAAAACTTGTGGCGCAGTTGAACCGCAATAGACTGCCGACACCAATTTATGATGCTCATGTAACCGGCAAGCAGGTTGCGACCGCACTCATCGTTCAGGTCTAGGATCGCAGGATGATCCAGAGCGTCCGAGACGTTGCTCAGGACGTCAAGCCGCCCTTCGCTTTTGCTTTGCGTAATCGCCCCTGAGCGTCCTTCGCGATAAAGCAGCCCGATTTCGTTGATGATCCCTACGCGCCCGCCAATTGCCAGTGCTACCGAGTGGATTCCAACGTCTTCGAACAGACGTCCTTCTGGGAAAGTAAGATCATGTTCCTCGACATACGCACGTTTCCAGATCCGCGCGCATGTCTTTGGTTCTGTGCGGAATACTCTTGGTTCAATCAGCGGGCAAAACTGTCTATGCTGCAGACCGCCCAGAATGCTGTCCCAGATTTCGCTGTCGTAAAAGGGACGAACAGCCAAAGTTGTGTCGGAAAACACAACCGAGCGGGAAAAGACCTGAGCACAATCAAATTTTTCCGCATAGCGAACCATTCGTTCGTAGGCTCTGGGGGCCATCAGATCGTCGCCGTCAAGATAGGCGATGTAGGGAGCAGTCGCTACTTCGCGGCCTGTGTTTCTAGCGGCGGACAGGCCTCCGTTTGGGCGACTCAGAACCATCCAACTTGTGTTGCATTCGGAAAGTATTGCGCCTGCGATATCTGCGGTTTCATCTGAGCTGCCGTCATTGACGACAATCACTTCGATTGTCAGTTTTCCTGTGGCAGCAAGAACTGAACGCAGCGTTTCTGGCAAAGTGGCCGCACAGTTATACGAGGGAATAATGACACTAAGTTCGGGGCTCGGACCGGACTTGTGGTTGAGAACGTCTATTTTGAATTGGTTTCGGTCAGCGGCACTAATTCCGCTGATTTTCTTGTCCGAGCAGTCAGTGATCGAGAATTCCATGTGGACACTTTTCTTGTAAGCTGGATTCTGTTTGTGGAATACGGGAATACTATGGCAGCAATCCACGGAGGCGAGATTTATTCCGAGTATACATTCCTATTTTGGCATGAATATCTATCCAACCGGTGTTTTCTGGATTCTGTGCTCTTAGATTGTCGATTTCACGCTGAATACTTTTTTTAGAAACCCATTTGCCAGGAGTTTCCTCTCCGAATGGTCCGCTCGACGGGCCAAGAAATGTGTACTTCACAGTCTTGCCCTCGCGCGCGGGCTCAAGGGCGGAGCTGCCGGAGACTTTCATCTGATCGACCACCTTAAAGCTGCTATAGCCAGCTCGGGACAATGTAGCTACGCGATCTGGCCAGTCGTCAAACCTGGATTCAAAGCTGACATATGTTGGTTTTTCAACCAGGTCGCCGATCGAGTCGATCACAGCGCCGTCGAATCCTTCGATGTCGATCTTGGCGTAATAGGGCACACCGAAACTTGGCCAGATATGTGCTGGATTCACGGTTTTGATCTCACATGATTCGACTGGCCCCAACCGCAAGGCCATGTCTTTGTCGAATGAACTCTGTTCCGAGTTCACCAACGACACGTGAAAAAGCAACAATCCGTTTTCTTCAGCAACGCCCAAGTTTAACAAGACGAGGCGCCCGTCGTTGATTTCCTCAGCAAACCGGGTTGCGTTGCGTTCGGCGATCTGGGGGTTGGCTTCGATTGCGACCACACGAAACCCCTTAGCAAGATAGAATTCAGTATCGCTTCCCGAATGCATCCCAAAATCGTAGATCAGATCATCCTGACGCTGTGTGAGATGGCTTTCGGGAAATTCAGCGACTTCGCGAACGACACACTGCAAAGCTGTTGTGACCAGCTTTGACGTGGCTTCTTCGAAACTGAAATTTCAAATTTCTCCGGATCCGCAGACTTTACCAACCTTGGACAAATCGACAGGAATCTCAACTGAACCGGCGATATCGTCACCCAACAGCTTGAGGCCCTCTGGGGTGCGTTGCAATTGGATCGTAGTACTGTCTTTGCCTTTAAACTTGATCGAATTGATCAAATTCACCCCGTTCCCGCCGTCTTGTTGCTGCGAAACAGAAAACTTGTCGTTCTCAACCTTTATCGTAGCGGCGGCAGTTTCGTTTTTTCGCTGAAAAGTAATGAGTGTACCGTCGTTCTTCATGGAAAGCGAGAAAGTGGTGTTGAGACGGATTTCTCCACTTGCCAGCCACAGTTCTCTCCAACCTGTAAAAGCGTTATTCATGCCAGAATCCTGAATTCGAAGTGTTCTTCTATGTATCCGCCACACAGCGTTTGGTATTGGGGGTATTGCAGCACAGTCCGTCGGTCCACTGGATATTTGCGGGCACCGTCAAAAGCCTTCTCTCGTGTGGTAGCTCGTGTTTTTCAAGATTCTACTTCGCTTTTTTGTTTTTCTGTTTCGTGCGTTTTGAATTGTTGATCGAATAGGCTGCGGAAGCTGCCGTTCTTTTCCATCAACTGTTCAAGATTTCCTTGTTCGATCACCGCTCCATCCTGAATAACCATGATTTTGTCCGCCTCAAGAATCGTAGAGAGCCGGTGTGCGATCACAACAACGGTCACGTCTTCGGTCAGCGAATCCAAAGCGGCTTTAACCAATGACTCAGATTCTGCATCCAGTGCGCTTGTTGCTTCATCCAAAAGCAGAATCTCGGCTTTGCGCAGTATTGCGCGAGCAATCGCGATACGCTGCTTTTGACCTCCGGACAAGAAGGTCCCGTTTTCCCCAACCTGCGTATCATACCCGTCAGGCAATTCGGCAATAAACCCGTGTGCATGGGCGGCTTTGGCTGCAGCAATCACCTCTTCATCGGTCGCCTCGGGTGACGAACATCGCAGATTTTCCATTACCGTTGCGGAAAACAGGAAAGTATCCTGACCTACATACGAAATCTTGCGTCGCAGCGAAGCATAACTGACATGGCGCAAGTCCTGGCCGTCTATTTCAATGCTGCCATCTTCGGGATCATAGAACCGCATGATCAGGCCGAAAATTGTTGACTTCCCACCCCCGGATTGCCCGACCAATGCTGTTGTCTTTTTGGCCTCGAAATTGATGTTCATATCTTCGATCACCGGCATGGCACCGCTGTAGCCAAAAGTTACATTCCGCAAGGAAATCTCTCCAGGACCATCCAAAAGGTCATGAGCGTTCGGGCTTTCCTTCATTGTATCTTCTTGGTCTAGCAATCCGAACAACAGACCGACGCCCACCATGCAAGTTTCAATCTGGACGCGCATCTTGGATAGGCGTTTGGCGGGTTCGTATGCCATCAACAAAGCCGTAATGAATGACATCAGCTGCCCTGCCGTAGGCGTTTCGCTGCCGGCAATCCCCATTGTGCTGACCACCAGAACACCTGCGACAGCAAGACCGGCCAAGAACTCCATCAGTGGGCTGGCGATAGACTGCAGCCTTGCGATATCGTTGGCTCGTTGCTCTACACTGCGAATTGCTGTGTCCATCCGCGTGATCATTCGATCCTCAAGAGCGAATACCTTGATTACCTTGATGCCGGTGGACGTTTCCTGAAGGACGCGTATGATCTCGGCCAGCGATTTGAATTCCGCCTGCATGATCGCACGAACACTTTTAAGAAGGTACCGCACCCCAAAAAGTGCCACCGGGCCGACAACGAAGAACATGATCGACAGAACGGGTTGTTGATACACCATAACAATGACCAAACCGACGAGAGTAAGTGCGTCGCGTACAAAGCCGGTAACTATTACGTCGATCAGCTTCCTGGCCGCCTGAGCGCCGTGAGTCGTGCGCATCAACAAATCCGAAGATTCATGTGCCGCAAAGAAAGAGACTCCGTGCCGAAGGAGTTTGCGATAGACGCGGTCCTGTTGAGTGGCGACGATCCTGTTGCCGGCTCGGGCCAGGAAAATGGATTGGATATAGGAGGCAACGGCTTTCGTTAGAAATAGCGCGATGACGCCCAATGCGATTAAATGCACCCAGCTGCGCATTTCAGGGTTTGTCATGGCATCCACGATGTATTCCATCATGTAGGCCGACCCGGCAGTCGTAGCGGCGACCGCGATCATCGCGACTATAGCTACAGCGTACAATCCGCCCTGTGCGAAGAAGCTTTCGCTGATGAGGCGACCCATATAGCCAGCTCGCCAATTGTCCCAGGCACGCTTAATCATTGCGTTCTCCAGATCGTAAAACCATGCGCTCGCTCAGATAACCTATATTCTGTCCTGTCAAAAGGGCGGACTGTGAGGCGTGACAACTTGATAGAGGGTAGGTGTGTCGAGAAAGCCGTCGCCACATAGTAATGGTTTGGCTGATCGGCAAGTGAATGGCGGAAAACGTCCAATTTGGGCGTGATGTTGCGCAAATAGAACACGCTTTGATCGGGATCAGTTTAAAAGTGTTAATATTGTGATACAGTTATGTGTTAGTAAGCACAAACCGGTATTGAGGCGCGTTGCTCACAATTCGCGTAAAGAGTGTTGTGGTAGGCGGATATTTGCCAGAGGCTGGCTGTTCTGATCCTTCTGCCGAATCTGCTACTTTAAGTAGTTGTTGTTACAGCTTGCGGCCACTAACAATGCCGCGCATTTGAGTGGAAAAGAACCGTGTCTATAAGAGCTGTTGTTCTCAGTTTGCCGAAAGAGGTTCAACGTAGACGCTTCTGCGAAGCGGAGCTTGCGAAGTTTGGCGTCACGTTTGAGTTTTCAGATGCTATCCCCGGACATAAGCTCGATACGCCAAATCTGCATCAGATTTACGACACGAATGAAAATCGTACAAAATTCAAGCGCCCGCTCAGCTTGAACGAAGTTGCCTGCACGCTGGGCCACCGTCAGATCTGGCAAAAACTGGTAGATTCTGGTGACCCTGTTTGGCTGGTGCTCGAAGATGACGCGACATTTGTGAAAGATCCTAGATCGTTTCTGGATGCGATGCACGATTGTTCTGAGTGCTTCGAAAGCGTGATGATAAAACTGGACGGAGTTCCGGGGAAGAACGTGCAAGTCCTTAAGGAATTTGCGGACCAAGATCTGGTCCTATCAGATCGCCTGCCACCTCGAACAACGGGGTATATCATCGGTCGCAGAGCCGCGGCGCAGCTGCTTGAAATTGATGCTCCGATTGCCCGGCCTGTTGATATCGATCTGAAGTTCTACTGGGAACACCGGGTACCGATACTTACGCTGGCCGCTCCGATGATCTCTGAGCGCGAAGCACTCGGTAGTTCGATCGACCATGGCCGTAAAGAAATGAAACCGGGATCGCCTCTGCTCAGGTTCGCGCGCAACCTCGTTTATCAGGCCAAATATACTCACGGCAGGCTAAGCCACCCTTTGAATCCTGACAGAATCGAAGGGTTAGGCCCATTGTTGCGCGCCGGGAATAAGGTCCGAAGCCACGTATGAAGAAAAGCCTCGTCGTTGTCCGCGCGGGCAGCAAGTCATTGCACCACCGTTGGTGCGAAATCCCATATGAAGATCGCGACTATGACCTGATCGTCAGTTTCTTTTCCGACGAAGCCTATAACAGCTTTGTCGCAGAGGACGGGGTTGAGGCGGTCCTGCTTAAAGGTGGCAAGTGGGACGGTTTGTACCAAACACTTATTGACCGGAACCTTGAGGGTTACGACTATTTCTGGTTGCCTGATGACGATCTGGACATCAGTGCGCAGGACGTCAATGCCATGTTCGCGTCGATGCGGCATTATGGTCTTCGCATTGCTCAGCCATCGTTGAGTTCAGAAAGCTATTTTTCGCATTTCGTATTCAGCCAGTGCCCGGGCTTTGTTCTGAGATACACAAACTACATCGAGATTATGGCCCCTTGTATGCACCGCGATGTGCTGCAGAAGGCTCTGCCCCTGTTTCAGAGCACCATGAGCGGCTACGGGCTGGACTATATCTGGTGTCGTTGGGCCGAGGCCGGTGCATTCAGGACAGCCATTCTGGACGAGATCGCAATGCATCACACCCGCCCCGTCGGGAAAAACCTGAAGGCGGCTATGGCGGCTTCTGGTAATCTCAGTTCAGAAGAAGAAGAGGCCGTTCTGAAAGAGATGTTCGATTTGTCACGACGTACGGTTCCGATCGTGTTTGCGGGTATCTTGCAGGGCGGACAACCCATCTCGGGGCGGTTGAAGTTGGGTTGGTGGATGTGCCGTGGCTGGATGTCCGTGTTGAACGCCTTTCGCAGCAAGGCCGAGGCACGGTCAGGCATACTCAAAATCGCTAGGCGACAGTTGATCAAGCCGCTCGACATGAGCACGATTTCACCGAAGCACGAAGGTAAATAGATGAACAAAGGTCGATTTCTGATGGTAGGGGCCGGGCTTTCTGGCGCGGTGATTGGACGTGAACTTGCCGAACAAGGGCATGAAATCACAATCATCGACAGTCGCGCCCACATAGGGGGCAACTGCCACACCGAGCGCGATGCGGACACAGGCGTGATGGTACACGTCTACGGCCCGCACATCTTTCACACGGACGACGAAGAAGTGTGGAACTACGTCAACAGCTACGCCAATTTCCTGCCCTACAAGAACCGGGTCAAGACGACCTCGAAGGGTCAGGTGTTTTCGCTGCCGGTGAATCTGCATACGATCAACCAGTTCTTTGGCAAGACGATGCGCCCGGACGAAGCACATAAGTTCATTACCGAAGAACAAGCGGACACTTCGATCACCGACCCTCAGAGCTTTGAAGAACAGGCGATGCGGTTTGTTGGCCAGGACCTCTATGAGGCGTTCTTCAAGGGCTACACCATCAAGCAGTGGGGCTGTCACCCGTCCGAACTGCCCGCATCGATCCTGAAACGCTTGCCTGTTCGCTTCAACTACGACGACAACTACTTTTTCCACAAGTTCCAGGGCATGCCGGAAAACGGATACACCGATATGATTGCGGGTATTCTGGATCATCCCTCGATCACTGTGAAGCTGGGCACGACATTCGACCGCAGTATGGGCGATGACTTTGACCACGTTTTCTATTCGGGGCCGCTGGACGGGTATTTCGACTATGAGCTGGGCCGGCTGGGGTATCGTACGCTGGATTTCGAACGCTTCACGTATGATGGTGACTACCAGGGGTGTGCTGTCATGAACTACGGCGAGGAAGAGGTCCCATATACCCGTATTACCGAGCACAAGCATTTCGCGCCGTGGGAAACGCATGACGGTTCCGTGTGTTACCGCGAATTCTCGCGTGCGGCCGAACCGGACGACATTCCCTATTATCCTATCCGTCAGGTCAAGGAAAAGGCGCTGCTGGGTGATTATGTCGAGCTGGCCAACAAGGCGGAAAATGTCACGTTTGTCGGTCGCCTCGGCACCTATCGCTATCTGGATATGGACGTCACTATCCGCGAGTCTCTGGATACAGCCAAATCGGCGTTGTCCGCGATTGCGGCAGGAGAGAAACTAAAGCCGTTCTTTTTGACGGTTCTCTGAACTCAGGACGGTGTAAGTTCGGGGAACCGGGAGCGGGTTCTGTTCGCGAAGGCAACAAGCGACAGCATCACTGGGACCTCGACCAAAACGCCAACAACGGTCGCAAGCGCCGCCCCTGAATTCAGGCCAAACAGGCTGATGGCGACGGCGACGGCCAGTTCGAAGAAATTGGATGTGCCGATCATGGCGCACGGGGCGGCTATACGATGCGGAACCCTCAGCGCGTAAGCTGCGCCATAGGCCAGGGCGAATATGCCATAGCTCTGGATCAGGATCGGTACTGCAATCAGGACAATCACAAGCGGCTTGGCCAGGATCGTCTGTCCTTGCAGGCCGAACAGGATGACGACCGTGGCAATCAACCCCAGGACGGACCACGGCTTAACGCGGGCCGAGAACGCCTCAATCGCTTGTTTAGAGCCTAGTTTGCGTCGTGTGATCAACCCTGCGATCAAGGGCAAAACAACATAGAGCACCGTCGCCAGAACCAGTGTTTGCCAGGGAACCGCGATATCAGTGACCCCCAACAGAAACGCCACAATAGGGGCAAACGCCACCACCATGATCAGGTCGTTGACCGAGACCTGCACCAGCGTATAGGTCGCGTCCCCTTTGGTCAGTTGCGACCAGACAAACACCATCGCCGTACAGGGCGCTGCACCCAGCAGGATCAGACCGGCGGTGTATTGTGCGGCGTCCTCGGGGCGTATCCACGGGGCGAAAACGTAGTCAAAAAACAGTACAGCCAACACGGCCATGGTGAAGGGTTTGATCAACCAGTTCACCACGAGGGTCACGATCAGTCCCTTGGGTTGGCGGGCAACGCCGGCTACGGCTCCGAAGTCGACTCCGACCATCATTGGGTAGACCATGGCCCAAATCAGCACCGCGACGACCAGATTGACGCTTGCCACCTCGGCCGAGGCGACCAGGCTCACCAACCCGGGCGCGGCGAGTCCGATCAAGACGCCGCCGATCATCGCCAGCGCAACCCAGATGGTCAGGTATCTTTCAAAGACGCTCATGCATGTGCCTCGTGGGTTTGGTCGGTCAGTTTTCCGGATGTCAGCGCGGCAAGCGCGACCATTGCGGCGGCTGTACCCAGGACCAAAGGTAAGCCTCCGACTTGGTAGGTAAGGCCGGATAGGACGGTGCCCACAAGGCGTCCTGTGGCATTGGCCATATAGTAAAAGCCGACGTCCATGGTGACCCGCTCGGATTTGGTGAAGGCCAAAATCAAGTAGGAATGCAGTGACGAGTTCACTGCAAAGATCGCTCCGAAAACCAAAAGACCCAAAACCAGCGTCACGGTTAGCCATGTTTGCGGTCCGTCCGAGATCAGTACCGCTACCGTCAGCGTCGCAGGAATGCAGAACAGGACAGCAGCCCAAGTGCGGGCGGCTTTTATCAAGTCGCCCTCGGTACGGTCCGCGGCCCGCAGGATTTTCGGCGCGCTGGCTTGGACCGCGCCGTACAGTATGACCCAGACGGCCATGAACGTACCGATCATGAAAAAGGCCGCGCGGTTGCCTTCTTCCGTGCCATCCGACAGGACGGCGTAAAAGTATATCGGTATGCCGACCACAAACCACACATCGCGTGCGCCAAACAGAAAAACCCGCGCCGCCGATAGCCAGTTGACGTTGGGCGATTTCGAGAAGACCTCGGAGAACTTGGCTCCTTTGCGCCCTTTGGGTAGGCCGGGCGGCATAAAGCGAATGACGGCGAACAGGATCACGGCCAGAACAGCGGCCATGACAAAGATCGCTGTCATAAAGCCCATTGTGACCAGCATGATCGCGCCAAGCAAAAAGCCCACTCCTTTGACCGCGTTTTTAGATCCGGTGAGAATAGCAACCCAGCGAAACAACCCTCCTCCTGTCGTGGGGGCCAGCAGTTTGACGGCGGATTTCGAAGACATTTTGGCCAGATCCTTGGCCACGCCGCTGGCACCCTGTACAGCCATCACGAAGGCGACCGAGGTGGCGACGCTCCAATGCGGGTCCAGAAACGTCATTGTCAGCAATGCTGCAATCTGTATCCCCAGACCGGCATAAAGCGTCGAGGTCAGCCCGAACCGCGCAGCGATCCAACCCGCTGACAGATTGGTCACCATCCCGGCGACTTCGTACAGAACAAACAGATAAGCCAACTGAACCGGCGAGAACCCTATGGTATGAAAGTGCAACAGCACCAACATCCGCAGGGCTCCGTCGGTCAGCATAAAGGCCCAATAGGCCGCCGTGACCGCGATATAGGCCGACAGTCCCTCGGGCCGGTCGCTCACAGCGCGTTCCCCACCATCAGCGCCACATCCACCAGACGGTGCGCATAGCCCATTTCGTTGTCATACCACGCATAGATCTTTATCTGCGTCCCGTTCACCACCATGGTCGAAGGCGCATCGACAATCGAAGATCGTTCGTCATTGGTGTAATCCGTCGAAACCAATGGCCGGGTCTCATAGCCCAGAATACCTTTCAGCTCACCCTCGGCGGCGGCTTTGAAGAAGGCGTTGACCTCTTCGACGGTGGTTTCACGTTCCACCTCGAACACGCAATCGGTCAGCGAGGCGTTCAGCAGGGGCACCCGCACCGCGTGGCCGTTCAGGCGGCCTTTCAATTCGGGGTAAATCAGCGTGATCGCCGTGGCCGAGCCAGTCGTGGTCGGGATCAGCGAGTTCAATGCCGACCGCGCACGCCGCAGGTCTTTGGCGGGGCGGTCCACGATGGTTTGCGTGTTGGTCACATCGTGGATCGTGGTCATCGAGCCATGACGGATACCCAGATTCTCATGAATGACCTTAACCACCGGGGCCAGACAATTGGTGGTGCAAGACGCCGCGGTCACGATGTGATGGGCCGCGGGGTCATAAGTGCCTTCATTCACGCCCATCACGATATTGGCCGTGGGGCCGTCCTTGACCGGGGCCGAGACGACAACCTTCTTCACCCCCGCCTCGAAATACGGTGCCAGCTTAGCCTCGGTCTTGAACACGCCAGTGCAGTCGATAACCACATCCACGCCGTCCAGAGGCAGGTCGGACAGGTCTTTGGTGCCAACGAACGGCAAGCGCGTGCCATCGATCGTTACGCTGTCGGCATCATGGGTAAACTCCGCATCCCAGCGGCCATGGACCGTGTCGAATTCCAGCAGGTGCGCGTGCATCTCGGGGTCGCCGACGCCATCATTGATCCAAGCGATCTTGGCGCCCTTCTCGATTAGAGGTTTCAGGGCCAGTTTGCCCATCCGGCCAAGGCCGTTTACCGCGTAAGTGGTCATTTCATATCCTCAACGGGGGTTCTGCCGATATCATCGACGGCGGTTTGCAAAGCGATCCGGTCCAGGCTTTCGACCGGCAATGACGTAAACGCCTCGATCCGTCGTTTCAGCGCGCCATAGGCGTTCTGGAAGGCCAGACTTTTCTCGGCGTCCGTGCCTGTGGCTTTGACCGGGTCGACCATGCCCCAATGACCGCTGATTGGCCGGCCTTCCCAAGCGGGACACTCCTCATTGGCGGCCTGATTGCAAACGGTGAAGACAAAATCCATCTCGGGCGCGCCATCGGCTGCAAATTCAGACATATGCTTAGACCGCAGAACTGAGGTGTCGTGCCCTTTGTCGCTCAGTACCTGAACGGCAAATGGGTTGAGCTGCGATGTGGGCTGCGTTCCGGCCGAGTAGACGTTGAAGCGATCCTCTCCCAACGTGCGCAGAATGGATTCGGCAAAGATCGAGCGGGCGGAATTGCCCACGCATAAAAACAAAACGTTGTATTTGCGATCCGGCATAGTCTCGGGTCCTTGTGAAAACGGCATACAGATATCGGGCCGGCCCCTGCAGCAATCGTTCAGCAAGAAGTCCAGCATGTGCTGCACATTCGTCATCTCGATCGAATAGAGCAGCGACGTCCCTGACCGTTCTTGCCGCACCAGCCCCGCGCGTTGCAGCGCGTTCAGGTAATTCGACAGGGTGCTGGGTTTGATACCCAGCTCGGATGCAAGCTCACCCGCTGGAACAGTGTCAGGATATCGTCGCATGAGCATGCGAAACACCATCAAGCGTTGCGGGTGACCCAGGGTGGCCAGTTTGTCGGTTGTTTCATTTATCATATTTCATGAAATATCGAAATAATAGAAAAACGGCAACCGGCGATCAGCAGTGTCGTAAAAATTTCACAAAACTGACCGGGGTTTTGGGCGCTGTAAGCACGCCTAAAAGCCCTGCCGAACAAGTCTTGCACGTTAGGGCGAGACGGTTTAAACGGTCCCCCGCTGCCTCAATAGCTCAGCTGGTAGAGCAGGTCCTTCGTAAGGACAAGGTCGGGGGTTCGAGTCCCTCTTGAGGCACCATTTTCCGCAAAAACAAAGATTAGGCGCGTTTTTCGCCGATTGTCGCCACGCCCAGAACCGAGAGCACTTTGGCCTCGATCTGCTCGGCATTCATCCCGGCCACCGTGTACATATCAGCAGGGCTGGCCTGATCGATGAAGATATCGGGCAGTACCATTGAACGGTATTTCAGGCCGTCATCAAACACGCCCTCATCAGCCAGCAGCTGCGCCACATGGCTTCCGAACCCGCCGATTGCGCCTTCTTCGATGGTGATCAGTGCCTCGTGATTGGCGGCCAGATCCAGAATCAGGCCGTGGTCCAGTGGCTTGGCAAATCGCGCATCAGCAATGGTCGGCGCTATGCCTTTGGCGGCAAGCGCCTCGGCCGCTTTTTGAACTTCGGCCAGACGGGTACCGAAGGATAGCAGCGCGACGCGCGCGCCGGACTGGATAATGCGGCCTTTGCCGATTTCCAAAACCTCACCGCGTTCGGGCAGGTCTACGCCCACGCCCTCGCCACGCGGATACCTGAAGGCGATGGGGCCGTCGTTATGCGCGGCGGCGGTGGCGACCATGTGCATCAGCTCGGCTTCATCGGCAGCGGCCATCACCACCATGCCCGGCAGGTTGGACAGATAAGCGATGTCGAACGATCCCGCATGCGTCGCGCCATCGGCCCCCACAAGGCCCGCGCGGTCGATGGCGAACCGAACCGGCAGGCGCTGAATGGCCACGTCATGCACAACCTGATCATAACCGCGCTGCAGGAAAGTCGAATACATGGCGCAGAACGGCTTCATCCCGCCTGCGGCCAGTGCGGCAGCAAAGGTCACGCCGTGCTGTTCGGCAATCGCCACGTCGAAACAGCGTGAAGGGTAGCGTTCGGCAAACAGGTTGAGCCCGGTGCCATCCGGCATCGCAGCGGTCACAGCTACGATCTTGTCGTCGCGACCAGCCTCCTCCACCAGCGTCTTGCCAAAAACCGAGGTATAGGACGGCGCGTTCGAAGGCGCTTTGTGCTGTTTGCCGGTCACCACGTCGAATTTCGCGGTTGCATGCCCCTTGTCGCGGGCTTGCTCGGCGGGGGCATAGCCCTTGCCTTTCTTGGTCAGCACATGGATCAGGATCGGCCCGGTTGCCCGCGCCTTGACCGTGCGCAGAACCGGCAGCAACTGGTCCATGTCATGCCCGTCGATGGGACCGATATAGGAAAAGCCAAGTTCTTCGAAAAACGTGCCGCCCATGGCCATGCCCTTAAGCATCTCTTTGGCGCGTTTCGCCCCTTCGCGGAAGGGTTCCGGCAGCAGGGACACCGCGCCTTTGGCGGCGGCTTTCAGATCGTGGAACGGGGCCTCGGTATAAATCCGCGACAGATAGCTGGACAGCGCACCAACCGGGGGCGCAATGCTCATCTCATTGTCGTTCAGGATCACAACGAGGCGTTTCTTCAGGTGGCCCGCGTTGTTCATCGCCTCGAACGCCATGCCTGCGGACATCGACCCATCGCCGATCACGGCAATCGCATCACCCAAGCCTTCAGGCGTGACACCGCCCAAATCGCGCGCGACGGAAAACCCAAGCGCCGCAGAGATTGAGGTGCTGGAATGCGCGGCCCCAAACGGGTCATAGGGGCTTTCGCTGCGTTTGGTAAAGCCACTGAGGCCGTCTTTCATGCGCAGGGTGCGAATGCGGTCACGCCGCTCGGTCAGGATTTTGTGCGGGTAACATTGATGCCCAACATCCCAGATGATCTTGTCGCGCGGCGTGTCAAAGACGGCATGCAGCGCCGTGGTCAGTTCGACCACACCCAGCCCCGCGCCCAGATGTCCCCCGGTGACAGACACGGCCGAGATGGTCTCGGCCCGCAGCTCATCCGCGACCTGTCGCAATTGCGAGTCCGAGAACTGCTTGAGGTCCGCAGGGCGGTTCACAAGGTCCAGCAGAGGCGTATTGGGGCGGTCAGACATATGGCGCATTCCTGGCTTAGCTGTCCCGGGCAATAACGAAGCGGGCGGCGTCCTTCAAGGTTTCAGCGGCAGGCCCATAGCCATCCAGCGCAGCACTGGCCTGATCCACCAGCTCCGCCGCGCGGGCCTTGGCGGCCTCCAACCCAAGCAGCGACACAAAGGTGGCCTTGCCCGCCTGTGCATCCTTCTGAAGGCGCTTCCCGGCCTTTTCGGCATCGCCCTCAATATCCAAAATGTCATCCGCGATCTGAAAGGCAAGCCCCAGGGCGCGAGCATAGTGGCGCAGCGGGTCCGCATCCGCCTGCGCCAACTGCGCGCCCGCACAGGCCGACCATTCGATCAGAGCCCCTGTTTTGCCCGCCTGCAGCCCCGTGATCTGATCCAGCGTCAGCGGGCTGGCCGCTGTTTCCGCCGCGATATCCAGCGCCTGACCCAGAACCATCCCCTGCGCACCGCTGGCTTTGGCCAATGTTAGGGTCAAATCTGCGCGAATTGCGGCTTCACCCACCTCGGCACGCGCGCACAACTCAAAGGCAAGCGTCTGCAGAGCATCCCCGGCCAGAACGGCGGTGCCTTCATCCCATTTCACATGAACCGTGGGCCGCCCCCGGCGCAGATCATCATCATCCATGCAAGGCAGATCATCATGGACCAGCGAATACGCATGCAGCGCCTCGATCGCCGTAGCTGGCCAAATCGCGCGATTGGCGTCGACCCCGTGCAACCGCGCGCTTTCCAATACCAGAAATCCGCGCAGCCTTTTCCCTCCCTCGGTGGCATAAGCCATCGCCCGGGTCACATCCAGATCGTCCAGCGCCCCCAAAACCGTATTGAAATGGTCCTGGATAAACGCCGCATCCTGCGCCAATCTGTCTCGAAACATTTACTGACCTTCGACAGGCGTAGTCCCGGTCGGCTGACCATTGGTGTCCAGCGTGATCGCGGCCACTTTTTCCTCGGCTCGCTTCAACTCATCCTCGCAGCGCTTTTTCAGCGCCGCTCCGCGTTCGTACAGCGCGATGGACTGGTCCAATGCAACATCGCCACGTTCCAGCTGGCCGACCACGGTCTCCAGCTCTTTCATGGCCTGTTCGAATGTCATCTGGTCGACGGGTGTCTCGGTCATTGGGCTGCCTTCATCAATTCTTCCACATGAGCACGGGTGGCTTCGGACAGTGCTCTCAGATCATACCCGCCCTCCAGAGTCGAGACGATACGACCGCCGCATACTTCGCCCGCAATTTTGCAAAGTTCGGAGGTGATCCATGCGAAATCATCTGTGGACCAGTTCAACTCTGCCAGCGGATCGTCCTGATGCGCGTCAAACCCGGCCGAGATGATTATCAGCTCGGGCCGAAACTCTCTGAGACGCGGAAAGGCCAGCGCGCGATAAGCTGCCCGCATCACCACCCCGCTTGAGCCCGGAGGCAAGGGAATGTTCAAAACGGTATCAAATGTTCCTGTCTCGTCGGGTCGGCCCGAACCCGGCCACAGGGGCATTTGTTGGCTGGTGATGACCAGAGCACGTTTTTCGTCCCACAACAGGTCCTGCGTGCCGTTACCGTGATGGACGTCGAAATCGAAAACGGCGACCCGTTTCAATCCGTGATGGTCCAGCGCATGTTTAGCCGCCAGCGCTGCATTACCGAAAACACAAAACCCCATTGCGGTGTCCGTTTCCGCGTGGTGGCCGGGCGGCCTAACCGCACAAAACGCATTTGGGGCCTCACCACCAAGCACCAAATCCACCGCACGAACAGCCGCGCCCGCCGCGCGGTAGGCGGCACTGACCGAGCCTGGGCACAGAAACGTATCGCCATCAACCTGACGGAACCCCTCGGTCGGAGCGGCACGGCGAATATCCTGAATATAGCTTTCGGGATGAATACGCAGCAAATCATCATCCGCTGCCAAGGGCGCAGTCTTGCGTTCCAAATCCAATGGTTCCAAAGCGTGCAGAATATGCTCTAACCGCGCGACCCGTTCAGGATGGCCCTCGGGTGTTACATGTCCAAGGCAATCCGCATGAGTCAAAAGCGCAGTCTTCATCGGGATCCCATCTTCATCTGGCTACAAATATCCTCGCCGAAGGCATGAAATCACCGCGCAGCGGCTCATTCAGTCCGGAGCCAACATGTAACCCGCGCCGCGTACAGTTTGCAAATACCGCGGCTGTTTGGGGTCTTGTTCGATTTTGCGCCGCAGCCGGGTGATCTGGACATCCACCGCGCGTTCCTGTGCCTGACCCTTGTCGCGGCCCAGATCTTCAACCAGTTTCGACCGGCTGATCGGCTCGCCAGGCTGGGCCGAGAAAATCTTCATCAACTGGCTTTCCGTTGCGGTCAGGCGAACAGGTTCTTCACCTTGCCACATCTCACCTTTTTCGACGTCGTACCGGATCGGACCCAGGGTTAGGATTTTGCTGACAGTCTCTTGTGCTGGCGTTTCGGGCATGCGCCGCAGAATGGCATTGATGCGCAGCAGTAGTTCCTTGGGCTCAAACGGCTTGGCCAGATAATCGTCTGCCCCCGCCTCAAGCCCTGCAATTCGATGCTCGGTCTCGCCGCGGGCTGTCAACAACAGGATGGGCGTCGCATGGGTTTCGCGCAGCGCCTTCGTCAGGCTGACACCATCTTCCCCTGGCATCATCACATCCAGCACGATCATGTCGAAATCCAACCCCGACAAAACCCGACGTGCATGGGCCGCATCCCGCGCCGCCGTAACCAAAAATCCGTTCCGCATCAAAAATTTCTTGAGCAAATCCCGGATACGTTCGTCATCGTCAACGATCAGCAGATGGGCGTCCATATCGCTCATGAGGTTGTATCCCGCAATTTCTTGTATGCATGACGCATATCAGCATCCATCATGGCTTCAAGTACTTTACGAAACCCTGACACGGCCTCAGGGCCTGCATCTTTGTAAGCGGCACGCATTCGAACGCGCTGGGCTTCTGATAGTTTCGCTTCCAGAGCTTCGCCTTCATGGGTTAGAAATAGGTGCCGTTCGCGTTTGTCCACTGTTCCAACGCGACTTTCGACCAAACCGTCCTCGATCAACGTGCGCAAAACCCGGTTCAGAGACTGTTTTGTCACCCCCAATATGGCCAGCAGGTTGTTAACCGTTGTCCCTGGCGCGCGGTTGATGAAGTGGATCGCGCGATGATGTGCGCGGCCATAGGCAAGGTCCGACAGAATGCGATCAGGATCCGCCGTGAACCCGCGATAGGCAAAAAACATCGCTTCGATCCCTTGCCGCAGTTGTTCATCTGTCAGAAACAACAGGCTTTCTCCACCGAAAACCTGGGCGGGACGGGTGTCGGACATATCATGCCTCATGCGTTACTTCTGCCCGAGTTTATGTCAGCGTTATTGACATTCCAAGAGGAGACAGGTATCGAATCGCAGTTTTTGCGCAACTTTATGTCCGCTTCGGACTTAACTGGCGCAATAATCGAAAATTTCGACCCGGTTCAGGAGGTTTCGCATGGCGGGGTATGATGATCGTGATGGTGTCATCTGGTTGGATGGCAAGCTGGTTCCCTGGCGCGAAGCCAATGTCCATATCCTAACACACGCAATGCATTATGCGTCCTCGGTCTTTGAAGGCGAGCGCGCTTACAATGGCAAGATTTTCAAAAGCCGCGAACATTCCGAGCGCCTGATCGCCTCGGCCGAGGCGCTGGATATGCCGATGCCTTACACGTTGGACGAAATCGAAACCGCCAAGGAAGAGACTCTGAAAGCCAGCGGGCTGCAGGACGCTTATGTGCGCGTTCTGGTCTGGCGCGGCTCGGGTGAGGATATGGGTGTCGCGTCGGCTAAAAACCCTGTGCGGATGGCTGTGGCAGTCTGGCCCTGGGGCGCGTATTACGGCGACGCCAAGATGCAGGGTGCCAAGCTGGACATCGCGGAATGGAAACGCCCCAGCCCTGAAACCATCCCCGTCCACGCCAAGGCGGCGGGTCTTTACATGATCTGCACCATCTCAAAGCATAAGGCCGAGGCTAAGGGCTGCTCGGACGCATTGTTCATGGATTACCGCGGTTATGTGGCCGAGGCGACCGGTGCGAACGTGTTTTTCGTCAAGGATGGTGAGGTTCACACCCCGCTGGCCGACTGTTTCCTGAACGGCATCACCCGCCAGACTGTGATTGGTATGCTGAAAGACAAAGGTCTGAATGTGATCGAACGTCACATCATGCCGGAAGAAATGGCCGATTTTGAGCAATGCTGGCTGACCGGCACCGCAGCCGAGGTCACTCCGGTCGGGCAAATCGGCGACTACACGTTCGAAGTGGGCGACATCACCCGCGAGATCGCTGCCGCATACGAGGCGCTGGTCCGCGCCTGATTCACAAGGAATCACACCCCCGCTTTGGCGGGGGTTTTTCTTTGCCCAGCGTTCAAGAGATTGTGCAGATCGTCCGGGCTGCTGGATGTTTTGGCAGACGATTGTACGTTAGGTCTATGTTGGACCTTCTCAGCGATATCCTCACCCGCCTGTCTTTGCGCGGTACGTTTTATTTCCGAACTTCGTTCACGCCCCCTTTTGGCATTCAGGTACCGGCCTTTGAAAACGTAGCCCGGTTTCACTTTGTGCAGCGCGGTGAACTGAAGGTTCATGTCTCTAACACAGGGGAAATCCTGCGTCTGAAGCAGGGCGATCTGATCCTGATCCCGCATGGATCAGCCCATGCGCTGCTGTGCAACGAGGTCAAACCGCTGGATGCGCTGCCGCTGGAACAGGTGCTGCAGGATGCAGGCTATCAGGGTGATGGCGTGCTGATCTATGGCGGCGAGGACAAGACCCGCGATACACAACTGATCTGCGGGCATTTCTCTTTCACTGGGCCACCCGGGCGGCAGGGTACCGGACATATTCTGATCGACCGGCTGCCCCCTTATATCCTGATCGAGAATTACGGCGAGGAAGCCGGGGCCTGGATCGAGTCTACCCTGCGGATGATTGGGTCCGAGATTGGTGGAACGCGGATTGGCGGCGATTTAATCGCGCTAAAACTGTCCGAAGTTCTGTTTGCGCAGGCCATCCGCGCTCATCTGGAACATCAAAGCCCCAGCGAATCCGCGCTGGCCGGGTTTGCTGACCCGCGTGTGTCCCGCGCGCTGACAGCGTTTCATCAGGCGCCCGCGCAGGACTGGAGTGTTGAGAGCTTAGCGCGCGAGGCTGGAATGTCCCGCACCGCATTTGCGCAACTGTTTTCCGAGAAGATGGGGACAACTCCGATGCAATATCTGACCGATTGGCGGATGCAGATCGCTTGCCACGGTCTGACTGAAAACCGGTGGAATGTGGCAGATGCGGCGGCCGAAGTAGGATATGCATCCGAGGCAGCCTTTTCCCGCGTCTTCAAGAAACAGGTCGGCCTGTCGCCGGCAGCATATCGATCAATGCATTGATGCCCTGATTTCTGGACGATCTGCAATTTTTTGCGGACGATCCGGACTGAAACGTACAGGCTTTCCGACCTACCTTGGAGCCATACCAAGCAAGGAAAGGAAATATAATGTCTGTTCGTTTCGTTACGCGCAATATCCATGCCTATCTGGACTATCCCGTCGCTATCGCCCTGATGACGCTGCCTTTTCTTTTGGGGCTGGGTCAATCCAATCCGTTGGCGCTGTGGTTGTCGGTCGTCACTGGCGTTGCCGCTTTTGTGCTTACCGTTCTGACCGACCATCACCTGGGGATCTGGCGCGTCTTACCCTATAAATTTCATCTGGCCGTGGATCTTCTGGTCGGAGTGACGTTTCTGGCTGCGCCTAGCCTGTTTGGGTTTTCGGGCGTGGATGCGGTATTCTACTGGTTAAACGGCGCTGCGGTGGTCGCCGTCATCTCGCTCAGCACGCCGGAAGAGGGAGTGACAGCGTGAATGCGTTATCCACAAGTGTCACAATATCATCGTGATACTTTCAAAAATCTGAGCCGCTTGTTTTACAAACAGGCGGCTCACTGCCGCTCACCAATCTCGTGGTCCCTAGGTTCTGGACCTATTAATTTGGTTGCCGTCGACTTTGCTGCGTGATTCAAGC
>NZ_WQDY01000010.1 GCF_013033355.1 Ruegeria lacuscaerulensis | reverse complement strand
TACAGTGATGGCGCGACAGCTGGTATCGAATTCCTGGGCGACGAAGGCGCATTGTGACCTGTTTGGTGCGTAGCTGAAAACGGCTGCGCAGCACTGGCTCGCTCTTTGGAAAGCTCGACTTGGCCTGTCGGATACACCTTTCAGATCGTGGCGTGGGCATCCGATTCTGATCATCGGATGCCCCAATAGATTGATCAGGAGCTTTGCAAACAAAGCGAAACTTCTACGAAAAGGAATCCTCCATGAGTGCTAGAATAGTCCTTGTGCTTGCTGCCACCGGCCTCGTGCCAATTGCGTTATCATACGGTCTGATGCCCGGCAGTTTGATCCCAGTTTTGCTGGAATTTCCGGTGGAAGGGACGAACCAAACCCACGTGTTCCGAGCGATTATGGGTCTTTACCTGGCAAACGCGTTGTTTTGGTTGGCGGCTGCTTCGAAACCAGAATTACAACGCCCTGCGCTTTGGGTTCTGTTTTTGTTTATGTCGGGACTGGCTGTTGGACGCATGCTAAGCATTCTTATCGATGGAGTTCCAAACGGGTTACTTCTATTTTATCTTGCGGCCGAGATAGCTTTTGCAGCTCTGGCGGCGGTTTCCCTGAGAAAAGTATAATGAAACAGGAAGAGTTAAAGTGCTGAGGTTTTTCTTTGTTCTCTCGATCATTACAACTGCGTCGGTTTCGACATCCGGTCTGGCACAATCGTCATCTGTCCAGACTGCGGTGGACAAAAACTTTTTAGAGCTTGAGACTGCCGTTGTCGAAGCGGGAGCTGCTCCAATCGCATCGATAGATCACGCGCGCTTGGCCAAAGCTGAAGGCGTAGAAATGCCAGCATCACGTGTACTCATTTTCTCTGATCCAGAGATAAACACGCCCATTCTGGAAGAGAACATACGAGCAGGTTTGGACCTTCCTTTTCGCGCTCTTTCCTTCGATCAGGATGATCGCCCGCAGATCGCCTATACAGACTCTCAGTTTCTCAAAGTGCGGCATGGTCTGAATGACCCCCAAGCGTTAAATACATTTGAAAGCAAGCTGCTCGAAGTTCTGAACGGCTTGGATGCAGCACCAGCGCCAATCAGCGGATTGTTTGCCGACTATGGGGTCATCGAACTGCGATCTCTGCTCAGCGTACCAGAGGCAGTAGAACGTCTCAGGACAGCTGTGATGGGGCAGGACGATACTGTGTGGTTTGGCGAAATCGATTTTGCGACCGAAGCGTCCCAACTGGGGGTGGAACTACCGGATGCAGTTCTCTTACTGTTTGGCGGACCAGCACCCGGTGGCGTGGCAATGACGGGCTTTCCAGCAATTGGTTTGGATGCCTTTTGCCAAAAACTACTGGTCTATGCGAATGAAGAGGGCGGCTCCGTAGTCATTTTCAATGACATCGCTGCCTTGGCAGAGTTGCACTACGGTTCCTCAGCCGAGCCTCATCACGGTTTGAACAAACGACTTACCTCAACATTTCAAACCGCAATTGAGTAGCCGCTGTTTGGAAACCACAATAGAAACCCGATACCGATTGGCCAACTTTTCATCTTGCGCTTTGTGCTCGATGAGCAAAATGACGATGTACGCTTTGGACGGCGAGTTGCCGGATGCAAGTGCAGCATGCCTTTAACTTTGCATTTTAGGTCTGGAATCGATGCAGAGGTTCACCAAATTGTTGCGAACAACCGCAATGCGGACAAAACAGACCTAGGCAAAGTATTGAATTGATCTGTTCCTTGATCGCCGTACGCTGGAGACACGGAGGATCAGGTCATGTACCGCACATTCGTTTCTGCAATTTTTGTGGCCATTGCCACGACCTGCTCTGCGCAGGATTACGATATAGTCATAACGAACGGGCGGGTCATCGATCCTGAGACAGGATTGGACGCCATCCGAAATCTCGGGATCAACGGCGGCGAGATATCCGCGATCTCCGAGTTCGCCATGGACGGTTCAGTAGAGATCGATGCAACTGATCTTGTTGTAGCGCCGGGGTTCATCGATTTGCATGCACACGGAATGAACTTGGGCGACATGCGTATGCAAGCGATGCAAGGCGTAACAACCGTTCTGGAGTTGGAGTCCGGTATCCTCCCTATTGCAGACTGGTATGCCGAAATGGAATGGCAGCAAACGCCGCTGAACTATGGGGCGTCTGCGGCTTGGACGTTTGGCCGAATAGCTGCATTCACAGGTGAAGGGCCTGTTGCGGAACTATCCTATTTTCAAGATGCGCAGAGGTTCGACGATTGGAAAACAGAAATCGCCGATCCGCTTCGCATGGCGGAGTTGTTGGACTTAGTCGAGCAAGGATTGAAAGAGGGGGCATTGGGTATAGGCGTTAACGCAGGATACGCGCCTGGTTACGGTCAAAAAGAGTACTTCGCTTTGGCAAATATGGCTGCCGACTATGGCGTGGCCACCTATACGCACGTGCGGTACGCATCGAATTTGGAACCGCAGGGGTCTTTTGAGGCAATAAAAGAATTGATTGCGAACGCCGCGCTTACAGGCGCACACATGCATATCTGTCATATCAACAGTTCTTCATTGGAAGACATCCACGCCACCCTTGATTTGGTTGAACGTGCGCAGGCTCAAGGCATTAACGTCACAGTAGAAGCCTATCCTTATGGTGCCGCAAACACCGTTGTAGGAGCCGCGATGTTCTCAGGTGACGGATGGCGAGAACGCATGAGCTCAACGGCTCAGAACTTTCAATTGGGCGCAGATCGCATGACAGAACAGGAGCTGGCCGATTACCAGGACAACGAGCCTGGCACCTTTGTTACGTGGCATTTTCTGGACGAGAACGATCCTGATGCGCTCGCGCTATTGGATGCATCCGTTACCCACCCAGCAGTCATGATTGCGTCGGATGCAGTGTTCTGGTCTTACTTTGACGAAAGCGGGGCAGTTCTGAATTATGAAGGTAGTGATTGGCCACTTCCCGACAATGTGTTCAGTCACCCACGTTCGGCTGGGGCGTTTACCAAAATCCTTCGATCTTATGTGCGGGAACGAGGCTTATTGTCCCTCGAGGAAGCAATTCTCAAGATGTCCTTGATGCCAGCTCAAACGCTCGAGGATTTTGTTCCACAAATGAAAAAGAAGGGGCGGCTGCAAGTTGGAATGGATGCTGACATTGTCGTCTTTGACCCCAAGACAGTGGCGGATCTAGCCACCTACGAAAACGCGAACCAACCCGCCGTAGGTGTACAAACCGTTCTCGTAAACGGCACGTTAGTTGTTGACGATGGTCTCCTGGTTTTTGACGCTAACTCAGGCCAAGCAATTCGCCGCGAGGTTCAAAAATAACATGACAGGTTTAGGCTCAAAACGGTCCTTCACCGCTTTAGACACGATTGGTCGCTCCGCGGACAAAGCGGCCTTTTCGCCAATTGCCTTTGGGCCCTGAATAAAGCAGTGCTACGGTGCTTCCTGACGTATTGTTCCAGCATTCCTCTGGGTAAGCCCTTTCCGGAGGGTACACCGGACCCTTACCTACCAAACTAAACTCTAGCACCGGAGTTAAGAATGCATCGCGTACTATCATTGTGCTTAATCTGCATCGGCACAACAGCAGCAGCCCAGGATGAAGCGGAACTCGCGCAGCAGCTTGCCAATCCAATCGCTGCAATTGTCTCGGTGCCGTTCCAGTTGAACTTTGACGAGAATATCGGGCCTAGCGATCAAGGATCACGTACCACCTTCAACTTCCAGCCAGTTGTACCATTTGCACTCGAAAATGGTGCCAATGTCGTCACCAGAACGATTGTTCCATACATCTGGCAGGACGATATTGTTCCGGGAACATCTCAAAGCGGGTTTGGCGATATCTTGTTTAGCGCATGGTACTCAAAGACCACTGCGCAGAACCTTACATGGGGTGTTGGCCCAGTGCTTCGCATTCCAACTGGTTCTGACGTTTCAACTGAGACTTGGGCTGCGGGCGTAACGGGAATTGCCCTAAAAACTGAAGGTCCTTGGACGTACGGAGCACTTGCCAACCACATCTGGGATTTGGAGAGCAACCCCACTACACCAACCAGCAGCAGCTTTGTGCAACCTTTCGTCGCTTATTCAACCGCCACTGCATGGACCTTCAGCGTTACGTCAGAAAGCACCTACGACTGGATTTCCAGCGAGTGGTCCATCCCGGTGAATGTCAATATCGCGAAACTGGCTCCTGTCGCAGATATTCCAATCAATTGGCAATTGGGTGTCGGGTACTGGGCCAGCTCACCTGACAATGGCCCAGAAGGTATGAGGGTTCGGTTACAGCCGCAGATCGTCCTACCAAGAGGTTAGAAATAATCCGTTAAGCTCAATGCAGACATCCAGTTAAGTGCGCGCAGTGTCTACAACGCGAATAAACTGCGGCGGTTACGGCAATGTGTCTAATCTTTGGGCGAGTACCAAATTGGTGACGTGTAGGCGCGATCCTGCTGAACCATCACGGCATCTTCAGGCAAGTTTAGGTCGCCAAAATAGTCTTGGTCATATGCAAGCCATGACGGTGTTGGGATTTCAAGAACACGAACGTAGTAGTAAGCCTGTTGAGCCGGATCGAATTCCGGGTCTTTCCAGTGGGCACTCAACATGGCTTCACCGATTGTATTGGTATACTCGGAACCGTCTACAGTGCTGCCAACCGGTGGCAGAACACCTGTTTCACTAAGTTCGCGATCACCGGCCCAAGCCGCGTCAAAAACCTTAGTTTTGGGTTCACTGTTCGCATTGATCCAACCTTTGACTATTTGAATGCGATCCAAGTTAGCACCGTCTGGATCACGCAAAGCTCTAACCATCAGAGTCGGGGACTGACCCTCAGAACCCAAAAATAGATCGCCACCCATTGGAACGCCGCGAGCATATCCTTCAGATGCGAAATCCGGCCTAAAAACCTCATCGGGTTCAAAGTCCCAGCCGGCGAAAACACGCACGGTCATGCGCGAACCTGTGGTGGCATAGACCTCCTTACGCTTGAACGCGTCCCAAATGGCCTCACGGGTGTTTTCACGTGCCCATGCGGCTGTCAGGCCGGATGCAGCAGTTTCATACGCCTGTACACTTATGGCTTCCCCAATGGATCCTGGCTGCACTGCGTACTCAAAATAGCGATCACTTCCGGTGCCCGGCTCTACTAAGCTCACTTTTGCGAAGAAATTATCTTCACGCGCTGTCGCGAGCGAGGTGTGGCTGTCGGTGGAGCCGATTAAGCCTATCTTGAAGGGATTGGCCCCAAGTTCTTCCTGATATCTCAGTCCGCGAGCCAAGGTAGTTCGGGCGTACTCACGAGGCAGCATTTCCTCTGTCTTCAATTCCGATCCGAAGTTGCCGCGGTCCCAAGTGTAATAATCGGCATATTCATCGTCTGGTGAGAGCAAAGGGTGCGTCTCACCGTCGCCTTTCATTTGCGTCACTTCATATACTGGCTCCCAGCGAGCGCGACGCTCGGCGTATTCTGCGTCAATGGGTTGGCCGTTGTGGCGAACGTCAGCGAACATTTCGCCGTTCGACATGTTCCCGTTATGCGCAAAGGCCATGACCTTGCCGCCGGTCCTGTCTTCGTATGCCTCCATCCAAGTCCACAGATCTTCTGGGTCCGATGAATCGTAAGAAGAGAAAGGAACCAGATCCTGTACCCGATCAGCCCCATCCCGGAACATGACGACACGATGCAAATTGTTCAGATTGTTGGCTGACGTCCATTCGAAACCATGCAGAGCGGTGAAGACACCTGGTTCGTTGTGGCGTTCTGCTGAGTCTACGATGCGGTTCCAATACGTCTTTGCGAGTTCATCATCGTTAAGGGGGTCAGTATTGGAACTAATGGCCTCGATATACATGAGGTAGCCCGAAATGGGGTCTCCGCCCTTTACAAGATCATGTACCTGGCGGCCCCACTTTGATCGCAAGAGCTGCTGATCAGACTCTGAGATCATTGGAGCCAAACCGAGGTTTTCTGCGTGATCAGCGACGACGAGGAAGTCCAGCGGGCGCACGAGTTGAGCAAATTCACCCATTGTGGCGCGAACCTTCTCTCCTCTCGCAAACTGAAACGCTTCGTCCGGTCCAAGGACATTGCCGATCATACCCGCGTCCGCAGAAAACGAGGTGTGCAGGTGTGTGTCGCCCCAAAATACTCTGTTCGGAAAAGCCTGATCTACAAATGGCGAATAGTGCTGTTTGCCAAACTGCGTATCCTCAGGCTGGATCCGGACATCTTGGGCCGTTGAAACCGTGCCGCAGAATAAGGCGGTAGTAGCTCCAAGTAGCGTTGCCTTCCTCATTCTGAGTTTCTCCTGTGCACTTTGATGAGCTTACAATCGATGGCCTGCTTAGGTATTCAGGGTGGTTTTCTCGTATTCTTGCTTATGAAATCGCGGCGGCCAATACTCGTTTTGTTAAATCCGATTCCGTTCAAGTTTTCACTTCTTTTGCGAAAAGCAGAACCCAGTAAGGAGATACTCTATGCAACACGTCGACATTCCGACAATTCGCGATGTTCGTAGCCTAGCCAAATACCGTGGCCCGGCTTGCGTGAGTATTTCGTTGAGAACCACGCCTGTGACACAGGAGGTACAACAATCCCGCACGGCATTTGGAAACCTTGCCCATGATGCGCTGGCAGAAATTAGCGACGACATCTTGCACAAAAAGGTAAAACTCGAACTGGAGGCGAACCTTGCGGACATACACGATGACGATGATTTCTGGCAGCATCAGTCCGAAAGCCTAGTTGTTTTTGCGACACCTGAACGAACACGCACTTTTCGACTTCCAAATCATTTGACTGACGATTTCCAAGTATCCGACCGCTTCCACTTGCCGCCACTTTTGCGGGCGTTGGCGTTCCCACATAGCGCGACTGTTTTGGTACTCGGGCAAGGTGGGGTGCGAGTTTTGGAAATTACCGGGAACCGACCTGTTGGAGAGGTGAAGCTTCACGAAATGCCGAAAGACGCTGCATCCGTGGCCGGCAAAGCGAGCATCAGTGGGCGCGCACCGAAAGGAAGGCTGCAAGGAAGCGAAGGTCAGAAAGTGCACCTGCTTGCCTATTCTCGCCGAGTCGACGAAGCCATGCGTCCGTATTTGACGGGCCGCGATACACCCATGATCGTCGTTGCCAACGAACCATTGCGCTCGATCTATCTTTCGATCTGTAGCTTTGAGGACGTGATCGATGGTCAACCGGTCGGTGTGGGCGAAGAAAGCTCCGACAATGAAATCGCAAAGGCTGCTAGGCTTTTGATCGACGAACACTATGCGACGGAGATCCAAGATTTGCTAGGCCTTTACCGCGCCCGAGCAGGTGTTCGCCGCGCAACCAACAGGGTCACAGATATCGCGAAAGCCAGCACTTTTGGTGGCGTAGACACGTTGCTTGTCAATATGGACGCGACCTTGCCTGGACGGATTGATGAAGAGGTCGGGACCGTAACCTACGATGCAGAAGGGCCTGAGACGTACGACATACTGTCAGAGCTGGCTTGTAGGGTGCTTCAAACGGGTGGTCGCGTGCTCAGCGTCAGGCAGGACGATTTGCCGGAGAGTGAACCCCTCGCGGCGTTGTTAAGGCATCCAGTCTAAAATTCGTTGACCCATGTCTGAACAGGCCAAAGAATTAGACGCCGACATCGCGGTGGAGCATCGGGCGATGGATCTAACGCGATGGGCAAACCTCGGAATGGGGTTGGCCGGTGCGCTAGCGGCATGGGCTTCGAATTCTCAAGCACTTTTGATCGATGGATTGTTCTCACTGATCGGATACATCTCTGCGGTCTTTGCTATGCGCATAAGCCAAACCGCTCATCTAGGTCCGGATAGGTTACGACCATTCGGACATGCAAGCGATGAAGCGTTGTACGCAACCTTCCGTTCCCTCGCTTTGATTGGCCTAGTGGTATTCGGTGTCTTTCAAGCCGTTTTGGGAATAGCCGATTATGTGCTTGGAGGTGATGTAGAAGAGGTTCGCCTCTTACCAGTCGCCATTTACGCCGTGATAGTGACCGTCGCGTGCTTCTGGCTGGCCTATGTCCACAAACGCGCTTGGATCCGAACGGGAAAACAAAGTGATATGCTGAAGCTGGAAGCAACGGCTTCTATCTACGACGGAGTCATCACTTTATTCGCAGGGGTCGCACTATTGTCGACGCCACTTCTAGCCGACACGATTTTTGAACCCTTAACGCCGGTAATGGATTCTATCGTCGTGCTCTTTTTGTGCAGCATTGCGGTTTTCGGCTACTTGCGCGCCTTCTGGAAAGGCGTTGCTCAGTTGGCTGGTGTTCCAGCAAATGCAAAGGACCAATTAGCCGTACGCCACGCGATAAAACCTATCGCGAAAGACAACGGCGGAGAAGTATTGGACGTCGCACTCGTAAGAGTTGGTCGAAAGCTAGACGCAGTTGTTTACTATCGTCCTAGCGCTCCAGTGACTGCCGAAGATGTTGATCGAATTAGTCTTCAAATGAAGTCGCAAATCGAGAAGGATATTGGCCCAGTCGAAGTTCTTGTGGCCGTATCCAACCAGAGCCATTCAAGCTTGGGCGCATGGACGACTACATCCTGAATCTTACTGTCGCCGGTTCGCGACTGCGACCTATGTTGGGGCGCCTAGTTGTAGAAATATTTGCTTAGGATACTTGCTAAATTAACCAACAACCTTGGACTACTCACTGATCTTTGCAAAGTCTGCTTTCTGCGCATTGCTGTCATTGGGACATCGCGCAGCATCGGTCAAAATGGGCTCAAAGCGGACCTTAGCTGCACCAGGCCTGAATGACGGCGCTGCGGAAAAAGCGGCCATTTCCTTTTTGTACAATTGAATGCGACAAGCCAATGCGAGTTTGTTTCGGGAATCAAACTTGCGGTAAGACAAATGCGTAGAGGCGTGACTTTTTTCCATCATCGGTCAAGATGTATAGAACGCCACCACTTTCATCCAAAGCTATCCCCTCAGGGTTCTTCACTTCCTTTACTTCATCCTTTTTGGAGTAAATTAAGTCGATAGTTTTGACCGTCAGAACTTCAGGATCAAAAACGAATATTCGGCGCCCTTCATCGCTGAGTATCCATAAAGACTTGGTCTCGCCGGACCAGGCGATCCCGCTGATGTCTAATTCGTCATCGTCGGCACGAGATGAAACAAAACCAGCTTCAGTCGTTAATGGAACTACTCCAATAATTTCATCAATTTCCGAGGAAATGACGAGCAGAAGCCTTGGCTGGCCCTCAATGACTACGAATACTTGCCCAGAGTCTTGATCTACAGTGATCCCTTCCGGTCCCTTGTTCAAAGGGTTCTCAGCAAGCATTTCCGCAACTTTGCCGTAGCCCCTGAGTGAAGAAAGTGGAGTAGAATTGACTTTGATTGGGTCCGTAGGTTGGACCGTTACAATAGATCGGTCAGTTTCTTGTAACAGCAATACAGACCCATCATTTCTTCCAGCGACACCTTCCAAGTCTGCACCTAGATGTTCTGGAAGTTTGAACGAATTCTTTAGCTCTCCATCTACTCCCAGAAGGTGCAGCTTCGATGCTTCATCGCTTACTGCCCACAAGAATCCATGAACACTGGAAAGCGACAATCCGGATGGCTCAGAAAAGCCCTCTGATTTGTCTGCCACTTTGTAAGACTCAATAAGTTCCAACATATCAGTCTGCGCTCTCACTGGGCTGGTTAACGCCAAAGTGTTGGCGACCACAGCAAGGCTCGCGCAAATTACCTTCGCTACTCTTCGTTTGTGCCGGTCATTTGACTGGTTCATTCGAGATAAATCTGCGCTTGTGTGGATCTGGTTCATATTCGATCAAAAATCGATGTTGTCCAACCTAACACAGTATTTTGCGGAAGTATGATGTTTGATCCCGCAAGGCTTTACCGAATGTAAATTCATAGGGTTGAATTAGTTTATGGGCGTGCGACTTGGTCGAGAGGTGTGGAGTGATTGCTTCAAGTTACGCACTTTGGAGCGACTATTCGACGGTACAGCGGGAGGGAAAGACTTTTGAGTAAGCTGTTTTCAATAGCATCGGTCCTTTCGGCCGTGCTTTTGCCTAGTATTGGCTATTCTCAAATTGATCCTGCTTCCTTGCTCGCAGGAACGTCCGAATCAGAGATAGTGATTGAAAGAGGCTGGACTCAGTTCCGCGGCAAGCAGGAACTCTACTTTTTCACGCTAGACGTCATTGTAACGATCATTTTGACCGCTTTGATTGTTTATCATCCCGTTCGACGTAAAGCACGCCGAAGTGTCAGCGATCTGGTTATGCCCAGACTGTTCTTCCTTTACGCGCTAATTGGAATGGCTGTGGGATTCCTGGTAGTCCAGCACGGGTCAATGATTGGGTTCGTTATTTTTGGCATCGGCGCGTTGCTCAGGTTCCGCTCCAATCTGGATGATCCGGTCGATACAGTCGAAATGATAATCGTAACGGTTCTTGGTCTTGCCGTCGGTTTGGGCTTACCGCTGATGGCCACTCTGGTGGCGATTGTGTGTTGGTGCTTCATTTGGCTCGGAGGGCGAAACAAGGGCGTGGAAGTTTCGCTCAAGGCTTCGGATGAAGAACACTCATTGAAAGTCAGCCGAGACATTGAAACCATGGCCGCAGACGCTGGCTGGAAGCTTGTCAGAAAACACCACGTCCCTGGAAAATCTCGCGTTTCGTTGCTTTTCATCACCTCGGGAGGACTTTCAGAAGCCCGGATAGAAGAGATGGTAAACGATCTGGTCCCAGAAAAAGTCGAACTGAAACTCAACCTCTAGTCATTTGACAAGGTCTAATCGTTTCAAAACAGCATTCGGAGATCTGATCTCTTTCGGGAGCGACTTGAAGTTTACCGACCTTTCGAAATCAGGCCCTCGATATACTGCTATCCCAAACTCTCCGTTTGGCTGGAACGTAATATGAGTGAAGCTGTGAGGTGATCTGGCTTTTGAGCCGATAAGCCGTCGCGGGCCACCTCCCAAACAAGCTTGGGAGACGTAAGCTACACCGTCTTTCCAACCGGGATAGAAAGCATGATGGTGGCCTGACAGATGCAGAACGACACCGCTTTCCAGGTAGATTTTCTCAAGTGTTGAGTCACCGATGATTTCGCGTTCGCGCTGGATCGCGAAGGGCCAAAGCGGAAGATGACTGAAAGTCACAATCGGGTCTCCATTTGCACCCAGTTCCACAAGTCGGTCCTGTTGATCACCGGATAGCGGCCCTAAGGTCGTAGCATCCAAAGATGCAAACGTTACGCCCTGCATCTCAAACGCGTAGAAGAACGGGTAGTCATCCGAAACCAGGAAGTCGACGTCTGGTTTTCTTGGTTCCCATTCTTCTGCGTATATTTTTCTTTCACGCTCGAACCCACGGTACGCAGAGGCATCATGGTTCCCAGGCGTGACCGCAAATGGAATGCCGGCAGCCTCTAAAGGGTCTGATACAGCCTCGTGAAACGCCTTCCACATCTCCCTGACCTGTTTGTCGGATAAGTTGGGGATGCGCTGTCCCGCAACCATATCTCCGGTCGAAATAACCAAATCGGGATCAATCTCGACTATCCGCTCAATCGCTTTGTCGACGCGGGCATCGTATCTTACCGAACCATAGCTTCCGTTCAGATCCGATATGACGATAACATCCAATGCCACCGCTTTGCAGGCGATCAGAGCGGTCCAAATGAACGCCGTAAAAAGGGTGGAAAGCTTACGGGGCATTACAGTCCACTGCCTCTACCTCGGTGTCGTTTCTCAAAAAGATTGCGACAGGATCCAAGTCGAACATTAAATCACCATTAGAACAATTGTCCTGGAGAATGGACGTTGCCAGCTCGGTGTTTTTCACAACTTGGGCAATCTGACTGTCTGACAACCCAAAGCTTTGCGACAACCAGCCATAGACGGGACCTTGAGATTGAAGATCACTATTCAAAGCAACCAAGCGCCGGTAGGTGCTTGGAGAGAAGTGCCGCATTTTTTCCAGCATTTGAGTAGATTTCGCGAAGTTAGCATACTCGACCCGCCCACCAGCATCGTTGTCGTTTAGATTGCTGCGACGGATCAATAATGCCTCGGCGGGAATATCTCCATCGTTCGGCTGATGGTGATTGGCTTTCTTATGCTTCAGCTTTCCGTCTTCGACCCAATACCAATAGGGTGTGAAGTCTATGTTTCCTACACGGTCCTGCTGGCTGAAGATGAAGTCGAGTAGAACAATTTCGGTAAGTTCTTGCATCCAAAATGCCATCTGTTGGTCACTGACATCGGGGCCGAGATCCTTGTTGATGATCCGGTCTTTTCGGCCTTCTTTAACGCCCTCTGCAATGGCCTCTGGCAAGGGTTTTGAAGAACGCAAAGCCAAGAAAGCAGGAGTTTCCTGAAAATCGCGGTTCTGACCTTTCCCCCAACCAGATTTACGGGTGCCGTTGATTTCCGAGCCGTATCGATGCCCAGGGCTATCAAGCAGCACACCATATATTTGCGTTCGATCTGCGGTGAACAGATCGTCGGTTGGCTGGTATGAGTTCGGGTCAGCATCCGCAGCTGCGAAGACCCGCCAGCCTTCGTGGTTCATGCGCCCGCCGCGAGAGCCACCAGAAATCGCAAGGCCAGGCTCTGCAACCTCGGAAAAATGCGCCCGGGCGTCCATGCTTCGCCAAACGGCGACTGGAACTTTTACAGTCGTGTCGAAATATCTGGAGAAATGATAGTAAAGCAGCGACGAGGTGGAAAAGGTTCCACTGGTGCCCTTTTGGTTCATGGTGGATTTGAATTTGGCCACCCTGTCCTTGGCCAGATCTTTCGCGGCCTTCCCCTCTTTGCAAGCGTTTCTCTCGAACTCAGAACGGTTCCCCGTGTAAGGTCCTGCCGAAATATCGTAGACGGCCATTCCTGGACTGGTGCTCCAGGTTTTTGGGCAAATGGCAATTTCGGAGGCATAGAAATCGATCTCGCAATAGGCCGTTTCTTCCTCAAGATCGCTTTTTCGATACTCGCCCGTTGGAACTTTTTCGATCCGAATGCAGCGTTCCGTAACACCATTGGGACTAACAAATGTCATGGCTTCACCGAGAACATCGTCGCTCGCCCACAAGGCAGTGGGTGCAATGAAAGCAAGTGACCCCAGAAGATTCAACTTCATTTGGATAGTCCTCCTGGTATCATTTAGGGCAAATCGCTGCCTGTTGTTCGGTGGAGATCTTCAACTTTGGGTCGACACGGAAGTTGGAGAATTTTGCGTCAATCCACTTGTCGCATCCGCCTGAACATGGGGCCCCGTTTCGGGCATCATTCCAATATTCCTTGGCCCTTTCTTCCGTCCATCCGCAGAACTGAACGAGCGCCATTGCAGACAATGCACCCGAGGAATGAACGCCCCACATGCAGTGCACCAGGACGGGGCCCTTTCCAGGGTTTTCAATCACCTCGTGTATGGACGCCATGACAGCACCGGGTCGGGATGATCTGGCGCTCTGATAGTCAAAGGATCCGTTTCCGCAGCTGGTGCGACCGTATTCAGTATTTTTGCCAAAGTCGGCGTAAAACCCGGTTGAAAAACCTTCACCGCACAGAGTTTCGCGTTGACCGTTACTTAGGCCAGTTCGATCCTTGTCACCGCCTTTGAAACCGGATCGATACAACACGCCGCTTAAGACTGGTCGAAAGAAAGCGACACCATCGACGCCTCCGTCACCACCCTTTGAGAGCATTTGACTGTTGCTTGGACCGCCATTTCGACTGGTAACGTCAGCATTCGCAGCGGTTGCCAGAACACCAATGAATATGAGGGACGCCCAAAACCGCATGCCAGCTCCTTTCTTTTTGAGCCCTTGATGTTCACACTCTTCTGACCTGATAGTCTCTCGGAAGGGCCAGGTCACGATAACCATATCAAGTGGGCGGTTAGCTTTCCGCTGTGAAGCTTTAAATGGGCCACACCAGATTGATGATAACGACGACTACGAAGTAGGCTAGAACAACTTTCCAGTTCCATTGGTGCTTGTTTTCTTCGTTGATCACGCCAGCCGATTTCAATGCCAGGTTAGTGATGATTAAGGCGACAACGATGACCGCCGCGTGTGCCAGGTCGAAATGCAAGTTTGAGCTCCTTCTTTCAGATTTGGGATTGATGGAAATTTGTCAGCAGTCACCTGATGGGAGCATAGTGACATCTGTGTACCTTCCCTCAGACGTCGTGATCCGAGCACATGCACCAGTATCTTTGTTAAACCAATACGAGGTCAGCCCTTCGCTGCGGATGAGTTCAAATCCGAGACTTTGGATGCCCATTTCAGCTTGGCCCGCTCTTGCCCCTTCAAATGACGAAAGATCGCTAGAGCTGCCCACAGTTGGTGCACTTGCATCCACCGATCCGCCACTCTCATCGCATGCTGCCAGTGCAGAAATACATACCGCGCCGATCACCATTAGGACATTGGTTCTCATGTGTTTTTCCTAGCTGTTTTGGGAACGTGTTCAAGGGCTTCCGGTCGATCACCTATTCAATTCCGAAAATTACGTTGTAATCGACGGAAGAATTGCCGCGATTGATAACCTCCACAACATGATCACCGGATTGCCAAAGTTGCCCTCGATACTCCTTGTCCGCCGACATCAATCCCAACAGTTCAGAACCATCGGGGTTGCGAATAACGTAGTCCAAGGAGCCATTTCGCGGAGCAACGCGGACGTAAAGAAACTGTTCGTTTTTGGCACCGAGAACATATTGCTGCGACGCTCCGGGCGCGAGCTCACCGACGAGTTCTGCGCCAGTGGAACCAGAATCAAATTTGACACGTTGGCTTCCAGTAGACCCGGCTGCGCCTGCCATGGCTCCTCCTCCATCATCCATCGCTTCGACAACCGACATCTCGCCGATGCTTCCATCCTTGTACGCGATGCAGCGCCAAAGCGTTCCGCCTGCGTCACGTAGCATGACGAGCGTACCAGCTTCCGAGAACTGAGAGCTTTCAATCGTACCTGCTTGACCGTCTGGCCCTCCAACCTGTCGCAAATGATCGATACACGCGTCGTCTGCTTCAGACATTGCAAAGGCAGCCGCGCCCGCGATTGCGAACATGGGCGTGAGGAGTTTGAGTAAAACGAGTTTCATCAGATGGTTCCCTGTTGGCTTGTCCTAATAGATTTGTTCCTTACTAAGCGGAACCTCACTTCGCTTCTCGTAGCTTTGACAGAAATTCATCGCATGCCTGTGCGCTGCCGACGATCTCGCCTGTCGTTTCAATTCCTTGCAGAGACGCCATCTCGGAATTTACGCGATTGAGGATCTGATCCGCTTGCTCGGCGGTGATCAGGTTCTCGGCTTGTGCTCCTTTCAATGTGGAGCAGACCCCGGCGGACAAGCCTGTCGCAACGCCGACACCAACCGCAGCCCCGCTACCCAAGGTCATCGCCCCAACCACGCCGAGAATGAGTCCGATCACGATTCCCAAGATTATTTTTCCCATGATTTCCTCCCTGTTGGTGAGAACGAGCTCAGCCTTCACTACTGCCGCGAACCGCGTGCCCATCTGCAAATCAAAACCAGCACCAAAAGGTTGAGAACCGGTGCAAGCGCCGCGAACCACGGTTTGGCCGTCTCTGAAACCCACTCCGCTACGAGTATCCACGGCAATCCCAATGGCAATAGGAACACCCCGGACAACGGGTCTCTTTCTTGTCCCAACCAGCCAAATGTACCCGTCAGGAACAGAAACAAAGCCAGAAGGTAAAAGATCGTGAATACGATGGTGGTTATTCTACAAACCAAGTCGAGCCTCAGCAGATCAAGCCAGTGCTGCGAAGCCGTTTTCAGCTACGCAGCAGACGGGTCACAATGCGCCTTCGTCGCCCAGGAACTCGATACCAGCTGTCGCGCCATCACTGTAAGCAATACAATTCCAAGGAGCTCGATCCTCGCCAACGCCGACTGTGACCTGTGTTCCCGCCTCGCTAAACGCGGATGAGAGCACCACGACTTGCGAATTGTTCGTCGTGTTGGCTACGTCCCGCAAACATGCTTGCTGTGCTGGAGTCAGTTCCGATGACGCAGTCGAGCTGCCAGTATCTTCACATGCTGCAACAGTCAGAGCCCCAAATAGTACAGCGGTGGGCGCCAAAAACTTCTTCATTGTCGTTCCCTCTATGGTTCCAACTAATACTTGGCCAAAGATGCGAAACAAAATCAACTATTTGATTGTGTCGAGACTTTTTCATGATAGCGGATTTCAGACGGGGACTACGTGTTTTGATGCCTAGGCTCTGGACCTATTAACAGGTCAGAGCGTAAACGGCTGCTTTGATCCAGAGCTGACACTGGTAGAAAACACCTATGACCGGGTTGCGGACAAACCTGTCCTTGGATGCCGCTCCTTCAATTTCCGTTTTCATTGTGCGGTAGCGTCCTCGATGCTGTTTCCAGCTCGACACTCAAACTTGCGGCCAAATCAAAAAAATGTCGTCGCATGGTCTCGGCGTAAGGATTGGCCTTCTCAATCGCTTCGAATACTTCTGGCGCATCGTGCTGAACCATGGAAATCGCTTCAGATAACAAGTCAAAGCTCTTCGTTGTCATGCGCGTTGGCAGCGGTCCCATTCTCAGTAGCACTTTGGCAATGAGGTGCGTGAGGCCCTGGACAACGGCTGCTTCTTGGTCGTGATCTTCTGGTGTCGTCATGATGACGGTCAGACCAAGCGCTTTCCGTAAAAACGCAGCCAGCCTTGAATGTCGGTTTCCCTGAATGGGGCAGACCGCGATCTTTAGACCTTCAATACCCGTCGCGGCACTCTGAGGACCGAACAAGGGGTGGGTTGCGACGATGTCTACATGGTTCGGCAGCCGCCGCCGCATGATTTCCGCGGGAACGACTTTGACTGAGCCGACATCGACGATCAGCGCGCCGGGTTTACAAGCATCCGCGATCTCGCTGACAACCGGCTCGAAAGAGGACACTGGTGCCGCAATGAGGATCACATCAGCCTGCGATACTGAGTGCAAGGATGACAGACGCACGTCGAGTTTCTTTGCGATCTTGGCAAGGTCCAGCGACGGATCATAGGCCGATATCTCGAAGTGCTGTCCGAGATGAAGGGCTGCAAGTTGTCCGAACGCACCAAACCCCACGATGCCTAGCGACGTTTTTTGACTTCTGCTGTTGTTGTTCATTTTGCGACCTTTGAATTTGCCGCCCGGCACAAGGTCTTTTGCATGTTGACCGCTGTCAGGGGCAGCGGAAAACCAATGGTAAATTGCCCGCAGCTATCGAAGCTGAGGATAATAGTCCTGCGATGCGAAGAACGATTTCACCATGAGGTCAGCGATAAGGCACCCAAGAGCGCAGAGTCAACGATATTGCCGCAAATAGGCTATTGGCTATGGTGCGGCACTCTGTGGGAATGAGCTCAATCCGAAAATGTGTCGTTTTCTGATCGGATGCCTGCTTCAGATCGCGAAACTGCGAATGCTGCATAATCGCGACTTATGTTAAATCCCAATCAGTCTTTGGATCGGGGGCAAAATCCACAATCCAAATAGGCCACACCGCCACGGCCGGTTTCATCGACGAAGCTGAGCAGGTTTCACGCGACCACGAACCCGCAATTGGACAGCGCATTTCAGTGGTGTTCTTTTCCGATGGTGCAGGCAAGCACTAGGCGGCCTTAGACAGCAGCGAAGCCAGATCACTCAGCTTTACCAAGTGTCCTCGCGTCGTCTTACCTTCCATTTGCGCCCCATGGGTCTCAATTCCTTTGCTCTCAAAATCCGACAGGAGCTTTCGGGACGTTGTTCCTCTTGACCTAGCCAGTGTCGCAACGGGCATGTACTCGCTTTGAAAGATCGCAAGCTGCTGCGGCTTGACCAAGAAAGACTCGCTTGGGCCATGCGGAACGGTGCGAGATCCGAGTAGGCCCAGCTTGCACCAGTGAGTTACAGCCTGGGCCTTCCAACCCGTCAACTTTGCGACATCATTTGCGGTCCAGTCTTTTGATAATCGCTGCGTCCCAAGTTCGCGGTCGATGTCGGAAACTGAAAAATGAAACTCCCCAAGTCGCATGTTTTCTTCCGCAACAACAGGTTTGATAACGCCTGTGGAGATTTTCTGAAGAACATGCATCAAAGCAGCTCGATCAGTTGTGCGCCTCAGGTTGAGCTGATTGAACGGTATAGTTTCTCCCGCTTGAACTTGAGTGCAGTTTCGAATGTTTGTTGTGAGCTCTTTTAGGCTTTCACTGTCAATGCAACCATCAACAAGTGGAGGACGGTATTCAGCAGCAACCTCGTGGATCAATTCTGACGCGCGAAGCAGATCAAATTGCTTTCTTGTAACACCAAGGTAGTCTCTGGCCTGCAACCCATCCCAATACCGCTTCCTATCCAGATAGATGTTCGAAATCTCGAAGCGTGGAATCATCGTATGCCGGTGCCCATACCCGCTACGGGCTTGCTTTCCGGCAATTTGACCTGACTGAACCTCAGCCACCAAGCGCTGTGCAGAAATTCCCAGTTCCTTGGCCGCTTGTTTAGCCGAGACCCATTCCCGAGCTTGCAACGGCGTTAGCTTTCCCAGGTAGGTTCCCTTGAACTCGGTTGAAGCAGCACGCGACACTGCATCTCTGAAAGGCTGGTACGCATCATCTTCGAACTTCATAAGTCTTTGATACCAGCTTCCGAGCATGGACGGCACAGAGTTGGATTCTGAATTTCCGGCCAGCATCAATCCTCGGACATGTTCTTCGAACCCATGTGGCCAATGTTCGAATACAGTCGCCAACGGCTTAACTAGTTCCAATGAATCTGCGACGCTTTTTGGTATTTGTGTTTTCCCAGACTTGCCCGTGCGGTTTTGAGTGAAACCACTCGCTAGGAAGTTAATAAAAGCGCCAATGTCTTTTGGGGCCTGACGCCCTCCTGCAAGGTCAAGAAACCGCTCGCCAACCGTTGAATCTCCCGCAATCAAGGCGGAGATGACCACTTCTTGGTCCTTTGCTGCCACCCGCGGGAAATCGGAGTAGCTAAAACCACAACTGCATTTATCAAAGCCGCCGGACGTTGGACGCAGTGTGGCCTTGCAGACAGGACAAACATCTTGAAGTCGTATTTTGTGATGGTGACAGGCAGTCACCAAGCAGTGACGCCAAGTAGGTTGAAATGGTAGGCCATCGGCAAGACATGAAGGGCAAATCGGATCGCTATGATGCCGCTCGAAGCGCCAGTTCAGGCTGGGTGACTCAGGGTTGGCAGAAGGGGAAATAGCAACCAACAAACCATTTTCTAAGCCCATCTCCTGCTCTAATTGCTCGATGTTCTCGACTAGAATTCGCCCATACTTCCGCTGGAACAGTGTCAAAAATTCAGAGACATCTCTGTATCCATTTACGTGGGCTAGGCGGCGCAAATATCCGATAAGGCTCTCGCCTTTCATTGGTGGTACTGAAAACAAACCCGGCACCTCATACACCTCGCATAATCGCAAGCTCATGCGACGTCATAGGCTCTACTTCGAGACCAGCATCTGCCATGACTCTGATGTATGACCTGATCAGCTCAGTATCCGATGGTGGTTCTTCTTGAAAAAACGACTGATACGGATCACGCTCTAAACCTGAATCCGTCGCTGCCCTGGCAATCGTTTTGGTGCTGTATGGTAAATTTTGGCCACCTAACGCCAGGGGCGCGCGCAGCACTTCCAACGCCACCGGCACACGCCCGCCGGAAACTCCGTACAATCGCCGCACCATATCATCTTGGTCAAACTCCAAAAGGATGCCGGACTTCTCAAGGCAATCGAAAGCAGCAAAGATTGCATCGCAGAACGCGATTCGATCAGCTTCAACGGTCCACCAATAGGGGTTCATTCGAATGGTGTTCAAACAGCGCCCCGCAAACTGCTCGTTGCTGTCCATAACCGCTTAGAACATTGGCAACCCAGCTAAAATCAGAGTGACTGAGGTTTCATCAACAATAGTCTTGAAGTGATCAGCGGCTTGTCGACGCGAGTGCCTAGTCAGAGTTTCGGCGCAATGGTTCACTTCGTCGATAATGATTGTCTGGATGCCGTGTTCAACTACGAGCCGAAAAAGACGTTCTCGAATTTGGGCAGGTCGCTCTCGTTCTACAAAATCGAAGCCCATGCTTCGCAAGCAAGAACCGTAATAATCCCGCTCGGAAGGCCGTGGCGGAAGTCGACCCAGAATGACATCTGAAGATACCAGAATAGCACTTGGGCCGTTGCGGTCATTTTCAACTTGTGCCTTCAAGTCCTTTGTCAGTTCTGTCTTTCCACATCTCGTCGGCCCCAAAATTGGTATGATCCGTCCACCCTCGGTTGCAGCAATTTTCAAAAGACGTTTTATCTCCGAGACAGCCCATTCGTGGCGGCTATGTCGGATGAATGCACCTTGCAGAGCTCTACTAGTTGTTTGGTCCAGCATCTTTTTTTTCGACCCTTGGCAAGTTCTTTGATCTCGTAACTGCGAGCTTGTTGTGACCAACCTCTGACCGTATTTGGTCAATTAGTTGTGGTTCTTTCAAACTTCTGTTCTGCATGTCAGCGGCCCGCAACTTGTCGATTTCCGCAGAGCGGTTCCTTTGCAGTTTAGTTTTTTTGCCCTGCTTATACGTCCTGCGCGCTTGGATATCTTTGTGGATCTCCAAAGCCGTTTTGATTGGTCCGTTGTGTTTCGCCTTGGGCGACCGGCATTCTCTTAGCTCACGATAAGAAAGTGCTGCCAAGTCTTTTGCTTTGTTGGACGCGCGCACCAACTCGCCTGTATGCGGATCCACGACCAAAATTTCCCTAGCATCAAGTGGAGCATAGCGTATTTCAACACGCTGGCGCGGGCCTAGTCGTCGGTACAGCCTTGCCAAGTCTTCAGAGTTGTATTGCATACTCTCGAATTCGATACCGTAGTGCCACAGAGTTCGAGATTCGGATTGGATCATCAGCGCTGCGTGATGCTCGTCCAAAGACGGGGGTTCTGGCACTATGTGTTCATCTGCCAATCTATCCCAAGCGGCGCTAGGTGTTTCACCCCGTTTGAAGATGTCTTGGACTTTTCTCCTCGGAGTTCTTCCATATTCATCGTAGCGCCAGCGTTGCATTATTGAATTGAACACTCTTAGCGTCAGACGGGCTTCATCCATTGCTTTTTTGGTTCGATCCCGGTCGGGATATGCCTTTGACTTAGTCGCACCCGGAAGCTGGCTGACTTTGCTTCGAACTGCCCCGAACAAGTTTTCGATAAACGGCTTTTCCTGGGGTTTTCGAGGTTGCGCCCAATGGCCATGGACACCAGCAACTTCGATAAAAGCATCGATGGGTTCGCCCACGTTCTCTGAACCCTGATCCATTACAACCACTTTCGGCAGTGCGGCGATTTTTTTCCTGTTTACAATTTCGTGCTGTTCGAAAAAGTCTTCCTCTGGGTAGCTAATCATCTCCTTTAGAGCTTTGGCCACATGTTCTGATGATGGATCTGGTAGGAAGACCTGAAATGCGACAATCCAACTAGTAGCACAGTCAATCGCTGCACAAATCCACGGCCGACCTATTACCTCCCCGCTATCGTCAACCAGCATTATGTCAGCTTTTGTGCAGTCCAATTCTATTTGATCGTAAGGTGCTGTTATATCATAGTATTTTTGGGCAATTCGCATGTGTTGGCGCGCCTCGTTGCTGCCCAGTTGCCACTTTAGAACGTCAAAATGAGGGATTGTGTGCACAATCGCTTCGACTGCCTTTCGTCCGCAGCACCCAGGTTTTATGCCATTCTCATGGCAAACCAACTGGTATTGATTATAAGCGTCGCTAGACAGACTTGTTAGATTTTGTCTGTCCGACGACGTATATTGCATTTCCAATAGATCGAGCACTATCTCGTGGAAAACGCTGTCAAACCTTGGCATACGATTTCCTGAATTGCTGTGCTTGGGCAAAAGCGCGTCCGGCCCGCCGCGCCGATACAGTTTGACCCAATTCTGAACAGTCGATTGCCTCGGAAAACGGTTACCCTTGATTTTGAAAGTGGGTTCTTCGGCGAACTCGCGTTGAAGTATCGGTATGCGTTTTGCCCAATGAACGCCTTCCTCCCCAAGCTTTAGTGCATTTTCCACAATGCGTAGTCTGAGCTGAGCTTCACGTGCATCTTTAGCGGTTACATTGCGAGGACGTTTGTCGAAGCCTTCTTCCTTCACTAGCCCATCGTGCACATGGTCCCGATATTCTTGTCCAGATATCTCAAAAGGATCACCTTGGGAGTTCGATATCTGATATGCATCCCGCCCAGCTATCGCTCCATCGACAGCATAGGTTTCTCCCCTATATTGAATGATTCTCTGGTGCCGCTTTTTGACAATCTGCTTCAAAATTCGATTACCTCCAGATGTCTTCGGTCGCGGTTCGCAGTATTGAGGTTCGTGGATGGCCCAAGAGCTTCACGTGAAAAATCGAACACCAGGTAACCATCAAGAATAAGGCGAAGAATCTTCGCTTGGGGGATACCAATATTCTCTCTTAGTTCTTTGAACGTCACACGTTGCTGTTTGAGACTCGCTATTTTGCTTGCAAGTTGAGGGGCGGTCTCTTCGGCTTGTCCTTGCAATAGCAGCCAAGCATTTCGATCAATCGGCCCTTGTAACAACGCCTCAGTAACTATGACCAAGGGAATTCCGACTTCAGCAAGAAGTGAAGGATAGTCTAGGTACTCTCGCTTCCTATTTATGTGAGCACTGTGTTTGGCGTCCAAATATAACACACGCCCGTCTACAAGTTCGATTTCCAGATCTGGTGTATAGAGCTGAGGCCTGTACTGACGCCCTTCATTAGCCTCTAGCGCCGCTTCTTTGTTTGCGAATGCTCTTCCGGTTCCCATGTCGATTGTGCAAGGCTGTGGCTTAAGCGAGATCACACGAGGGTCGACCTGCATGCAACGAACCAGTGCTGCTTCCATTTGGCTTTCGAGCTGAATGACGCCTGGGAACTTGACACCAGACATTTTGCCAGCGCGTTTTTTCATTCCGCGCTTGTGAACGCGTCGGGCCGTCGGGGGTGCGTGTCGATCTATCCTCATGTGAGCTCTATACATGCATCCATTCGCATTGGCAATGGGCTCAATGCGAATAAAATGATTGCGACTGATGATGACTGAAGACGAATTTCAAGATTTGGCCAAAACCGAAAACTGGATTGCCCTCGGAGCGTGGCTGAATCGCGTTGTCCAAGACAGCCAAGCCTATGGGTTCGCGTTTCCGGACGATGCACTCCAAAACGTTGCCGCGATCAGAGGCACAAAGCCTGCAAGCCTTCGCAATCCGATGTCCGCGGCGAAATGGTTAGAACAAAACCGACCCGATCTTTTTGAATCAAAGCCCGACTGGCTGGCCATGATGCAAGTTATTTTGCTTTCAAGGATAGATCGGTATGACCCCAAGAAATCCAAAGAGATAGCTGATGCCGTCCTTTCAGGGGAGTTGTCTCAAGCGGATACAAAATCTATTCTTGATGAAGCTCGATTGGCGGAGAAGCCCGCGGTCGTGATTGCCAGAGGTGGTTTTGGCGGCCAGCGAAGAGCCCGAGACTTCGAAGTAAGCGCAAAAATGCTTTTCAAACAGAACACTAATGACATCTTCAATGTGGAAAATTTGACTGTTCGAGAAGGCAGAACGTTCGAGCCTCTTGCCACAGACTTAATCGTATACGAAGGCTCCGAGCCTTTTGCAGCGATTGAGATCAAAGGCCCAAGGAATAGAATTGATCCTGGCTACTTGATTGACCAACTGGCAAGAGCAGCACTTCTTTTGAGAAAGGTTCCTCAAGTACTATACGTTGTTCCTGAGCAATCTGAGTACAAACTGAATGAACTTGTGGCGATACGCGACAAACTCGAAATCGAAGGAATTAAATTTGGGACATTGCCGGAGAAAAGTCGGCTCACACCAAAAGATCTAAAGGTTCTGGGATGATGTACTCGCTAAATGATGGGTGTTATGCCGTGCGCGAAGGTCTGCAATGCGCAGAAACCGGACTTTGCAAAGTCTTGGGTACAGATCGTAATAGAAGTCTCTTTTCTCAGAACTCTGGGCCTGAGCATCGCTGGCTGGGGATTAGAAGCGCGAACAACGGATTCAGTTTCAAGGTTCAAATCCATCTCAGCGGATCGCCTAGAGACTGTTGATCTTCCCCGAGTTCAGAGCGGAGCGACCAGGTAGAATGATGCGGCGCGAGTGACGCCAATTTATTTCCTACCAACCCGGCGCGGGCAGGGATTGGCTCAAGGCAGTTCCAGGAAGGGTCAAGATAGGCGCAGAATACAAATGGCTGAACAGAGTTCTGGACTGTGACATAGATGATCTTCGCCGAGGTTGGGTGTGGGTGAACTAGTAGTTGAAACGCAAACCCAAGCCGGCACCTTTATCGTAGGGGCGGTCGGAACCTATACCGATTAGGAAATCAGCATAAATTGCGATGCCAGGACTGAGGTTCTTGCCAATCTGGAACTCAGCGGTCGCTGGCCAAGCATCGTTCTCCCAGTCATATGGTGCTTTGATGTCAGCCTTGGCCCAGTACCCATCGCCAAACGGTTGTAGCGCAATCAACCGCATCGCAGTTTGGTTTATGTCCGTCGGGCCATTGTATGAAGCAAAATGCTGGAGCAGTGGGATCAGCGTCAGCCCTGATTTTGTGTTTGCAAAGGCGAACCCGCCAAAAGGCGCAATTTGATCGGACCCGGTTCCGATCCCTTTTTCCGGGTCGCCAAAGTCCAGAATCCACTCCAGACCAATGGCCGACTTGATGGCCCACGTTTCGTTGAGCGGTCTCTGAGAGGGAAAATAGATCGCTTTGAGGCTCAATTTCTCGAAGTCAGTGAACCGAGTTCCAGTCACATCCGTTGAGTTGTAGTGCAACTCATATTTCAGTTTCAGATCAGGCCGCAGCATGTATGCGCCATCTATAAAGGCGTCCTGCTTGTCAGCACCGTTGCCCAAATCAAAATACTGATACCGGATGTCCGTGTTATTAACTGCGGCCAAAGGGTTTGAAGCGTTTTCATCGGCGATTGCTGGGGCCGCAACAATGCCAGTCGCCAATGCAAGGACAAGCGCTTGGATTTTCATATTGTTTCCAGAATTTTTGTTGTGGATGCCAAGCCCCACATCAAGCATATCATTATCTGATGCGGGGCTTGCATTACTCTTATCAGCTTCACCTTTTAGTCGGGCTGAATGTCCCGCTTGGCGACAAAGGCATCCACCGCTGCGACGGTTTCAGGACGAAGGTTCACGATACCTTCATAGGGACGTCCAGTCGCGGCCGGTTGATCGGGGTACATTTCCTTAAATTTCAGGTGGCGGGCAATAATGCGGTTAAACTCATGTCCAGCCCATGCTCCGATCTCGGTCGATACGCTCTGTTCTTCGCGGGGGTCGCGGAACAGGTTGTAGAACTTGGCCACGATAGCATTTTCACCTTTGGCCGGAACTTTGAGTTTGATGTGTTCCTTTACCACCTCTTTCAGCGAATTGATCGAGTAGATCAGTACATGATCCCTGCGCCCATGCGTATCGCCAATAAACATCAGGGACGTCTGATCGACACCGTCAATGATCCGGTCGCGGGGGATGGCATCCATCGCTCCGCCGATACGCGCAATTGACGTGAACAAATCAGAGATATGAATAATGTCAGATACAATCGAGTCTCCCTCGATCAAGCCGGGCAGGCGGGCGAACGCATCCACCCGAACGCCTCCTTCAGACGTATCGGCCTTGCCGCCCCGGAAGACCAGCGGCGAAAACCCACTGCCGGGGGCATATTTGGTGAAGTGACCGTTGTCGCCCATCAAAACGATCAGGGTATTGTCCCTAAGCCCCAGCGCATCGACTTCGTTCAGAATGACCCCGATCCATTCATCCAGCTCTTCCATGCTTTCAACGAATGTACCGCCGTTGGGTGTCGTGAACGCCGCTCTCGTCGTGCGCGTTGTCGACAGAGGGACAAGCGGCCAGTATTGCAGGAAGAACGGTTCATCCCGTTCTGCTAGCAGGCGCAACTGTTCCATCGCCTGTGCCTGATAGCGGATGTTCATTTCATTATATTTGTCCTGGGTCCATTTCTCACCCGGTTCCATATGGACTTCGCGGACCTCCCCGCCAATAACAGCTTCGAGGCCGGTAATCATGTGTCCCGGATCAGGGCGAAACCAATCATCCAGCGTGTATTTGGAGTTGTAGTTGTCTTCCCCTATGGCCATGGTGATTTCTTCCTTGGCTGCATCTTCGTTGAAGATGGCCAACTGGCCCTGCTGATGGATGGGGAACGCGGCGTAGTCAAAGCCCTGATAAGTAGGCCAGGATTCCTGAATGTCGCCCATGTGCCATTTGCCAACATGCGAGGTGTTGTAGCCTACGGATTTCAGAACTTCGGCAATTGTGACTTCTTCATCGGCAAGGCCAAAACCTGAAATATCGACGGCGGTATCGCCCATCCCATTGCGATACGGCTGGCGACCCGTCATGAAGGCGACCCGCGAAGGTGTGCAGGACGGCTCGGTATACATGCGCGCAAACCGCATGCTTTCCTCTGCGAGCGCGTTGATATTGGGCGTCGAATACCCGCGTATCGCGTTCATCTCGGGCATACCCATGTCGCCAAAACCCATATCGTCAATAAGGATGTAGAAGATGTTTGGAGGGTTCCCTCCGTTTTTCTCACGAAAATCGGCCAGCAGTTGGTCAACCTGTGCGTCGTTCTCGACCCAAACGGCTTCGTTTTGCTGCTTCAGGACATAGTATTCCGCATCATGCACGATATTGCTGTCCTGAGCTGCCGCCGTGATAGCGGAGCCGGTAAAGACCAGCGCTGAGAGGAACAGTTTTGATTTCATGAGATACCCCTGTTTCATGATTTACTTGTTTTCAGACCTTCAAGGATCAGATGATGGCAAAAGGTTGAAAGGGAGAGTTCGCTGTCTTCAGCCTGTGAGCGCAACAACTCTTTTTCGCTTTTGGTTAGCAGCGTTACGACGCGTTCGGTGCGCGCAGTATCGTCAGGCAACGATGGGCGTCCGAACCTCTTCCCTCTCGATTTGTCTGCTTTGTCTTGCAATTGTCCAAGCCTACATATTCGAATAACATTTCATGAAAACTACCTGCGGGGCGGAATGGACGACATCAAAAAACGATCAGCCCCCAAAAAAACCTGCGCCCCAAACACACTTTTTTTGCAGGACCCTTCGCAATTCCGCGAGCTGTCCCAATGGGATGTTGAGCTACGCCAAATTGAGGAGGGAACTATGAACTCTTCGGTATCCGTTTGGGCAGGTCTTGACCTTCAAATGATTGATTTGTCGTTTGATAAGGCTGTGTACCAAACTGGTGTTTCTCGCCCTGACATTCTAGCGTTTGGCTTACCAGACAAAGGGAGTGTACGGACTTGGCTTAACGGCTCACCCTCAGACACCGCTCTGATGATTTTTGGTAGCGGAGACCCTTTTGAAGGCGTGAGCAATTCAACGCTCACAGGCCTGACCTTTGGCATCAACATCCGAAGGGCTCAACGGATCGCCGACGATTGCGGTCTTGATATCAGCACCGTGCGAAATGACGCTTTAAGATCTTTCGTTAGCGACGCTGGAAAGCTTCATTCCTTAGTCAAAAACAAAGCGCGCTTTCTAATTGGATCAGCGGCCGGACCAAGCTCTGATAGTGAAGAGAGTGATATGATCTTTGAGCTTCTGGAAATGCTGGTGGTAGGCGAAAAATGGAGTGATCGGCGAAACAGTAAAAATAGAACCCGTTTAGCACAACAAGCCGTTGAGTTCATGCGGGCCCATTTGATGGATAACGTTTCAATCGGTGAAGTATGTGCAGATATTCAGGTATCTGCATGCACTCTTCGTCGCGCGTTTCAGGAAACATATGGGGTGAGCCCCAAGCAGTTTTATCTAAGAGCCCGTCTCGGTGCTGTACGCCATGAACTGGTGTCCTGCTCGCCAGAGGAGAGTATATCGGACATCGCAAACGCTTACGGATTTTGGCACATGGGTCAGTTCGCGCGAGACTACAGAGCACTCTTTGGACAACTGCCGACACAAACGTTGTCAGGCAAAGTGAACTGAAACAGAGCTTGGCAACAGTCTTTGGCGCAAAGTTTGTGTTAAGCAATTGTAGTTGCGGAGCCACTGTCAGAGTTCAGTGGCTAGCGACGCTGAGACCTTGGCAGTACGCGGCCTAACTTGTCCGCAACACGAGAATTGCAAAGTCGGATTTTGTAGATCCGCTTCGGGCTGGAAGCGGCCATCCGAAAACCTTCCCCGGCAATACGGCGATGGCGCGAAACAGGCAAAGAATGAGACCCGAAGATATGGAGCCTCGAACCAAGAAAGTTGAAGGTTAATGCGCCCAAAGTTTTGGGCCAAAAATGCAATTCTTTGGGCGAAATGCAAAGCTATGGGCGCACCTACAACTGCTTTAGAAATCCAGATTTTCCACGCTCAGGGCATTTTGCTGGATGAATTCGCGGCGCGGTTCGACCACATCGCCCATCAGTTTGGTGAACAGATCATCCGCTTCAACCATGTCATCCACACGCACCTGCAATAGGGTACGCGCATCCGGGTCGAGCGTTGTTTCCCACAGCTGATCGGGGTTCATTTCGCCCAGTCCCTTGTAGCGTTGTAGCGATAGGCCCTTTTCACCCTCTTCCAGAATGGCGCGCAGCAGGTCCAGCGGGCCGTGGATCGCCTGCATCCGGTCGCGACGTACCAGCGTGGCGGGGGTGTTGTAGACCTCTTGCAGGCTTTGGGTGAAGCTGCCGGTTTTGCGGGCCTCGCCCGAGCGTAGCATGGGGCCGTCCAGAGTGCGGACCTCTTCCACGCCGCGCAGGATACGGGCCAGACGAATGCCGTGATCCTGTGTGATCCGGCCCTGCCAGCCGCGTTCATATTCCAGCGCGATCAGGTCGAGGCGGGCGGCGACCTTGTCGGCAACGCCTTGCAGGTCGGCATCGACCGCACCCGGCACAAAGGCCCCCGCAACAGCGGCCTGTTCCAGAATGTGGCGCGGGTAATGCGTTGGGAAGGCGTCCAGAACGCGTTTCAATTGGCGTGCTTCGTCCACCACACGGGTCAGGTCCTGCCCGATGATTTCCTCACCCGAGCCCAGTTTCAGCACTGCGCCCTCGACGCCCTGATTGATCAGGTAATCGTCCAGCGCCGCCTGATCCTTCAGGTAAACCTCTGATTTGCCACGTGAAACCTTATAGAGCGGTGGCTGTGCGATATAAAGATATCCGCCCTCGATCAGTTCCGGCATCTGCCGGTAGAAGAAGGTCAGCAACAGAGTTCGAATATGCGCGCCATCGACGTCCGCATCCGTCATGATGACGATCTTGTGGTAGCGCAGCTTTTCGATGTTGAACTCATCACGGCCAATGCCGGTGCCCAGCGCCATCACCAGATTGCCGATCTCTTGAGAGGACAGCATCCGGTCAAACCGCGCGCGTTCGACGTTCAGGATTTTCCCGCGCAGGGGTAGAACCGCTTGCGTCAAACGATCCCGTCCCGTCTGCGCAGACCCACCAGCCGAGTCCCCCTCGACCAGAAACACTTCGGTCTTGGACGGGTCTTTCTCGGAACAGTCTTTCAGCTTCCCGGCCAGATAGTTCACATCCATCGCCGTCTTACGACGGGTCAGTTCACGGGCTTTGCGCGCCGCCTCACGGGCCAATGCGGCCTCAATGATCTTGCCGACGATCCCTTTGGCCTCGTTCGGGTTTTCCTCGAACCACTCGGCCAGCTTTTCGTTCATCAGGCCTTCGACCGCCGGGCGCACTTCGGACGACACCAGCTTGTCCTTGGTCTGGGATGAGAATTTCGGGTCGGGCACTTTGACCGACAACACACAAGTCAGACCTTCGCGGGCATCATCGCCGGTAAAGCTGACCTTTTCCTTTTTCGCGATCCCGCTGGACTGCGCATAGTTGTTGATTGTCCGGGTCAAAGCACCCCGGAAGCCCGCCACGTGCGTGCCGCCATCCCGCTGAGGGATGTTGTTCGTGAAGGGCAGAACCGTCTCGTGATAGCTGTCATTCCACCACATGGCGATTTCCACGCCGATATCGTCGCGCTCACCTTTGATATAGATCGGTTCGGGCATTGCGGGCGTCTTCGAACGATCGAGGTATTTGACGAATTCCTTAACACCACCCTCATAGAACAGTTCGGTCTCCAGCCGTTCAGCCGGGCGTTCGTCGATCAGGATGATCCGCACGCCCGAGTTCAGGAAGGCCAGCTCGCGCAGGCGCTTTTCCAGCGTATCGAACGAATATTCGAGGTTCGAGAACGTGTCGGTCGAGGCCAGAAACCGCACCTCGGTCCCGGTCCGGTCACCGCACTCCTGAACCACCTTCAGGTGTTCCGCCGTCTCGCCACCTTCAAAGCGCGCAACGTGCTCCTTGCCATTGCGCCAGACGCGCAGTTCCAGCCAATCTGAAAGGGCGTTCACAACCGAAACACCCACGCCGTGCAGACCGCCCGACACCTTGTACGAGTTGCTGTCGAACTTACCGCCCGCGTGCAGCTGGGTCATGATGACCTCGGCGGCGGACACACCCTCTTCGGGGTGGATATCCACCGGAATACCGCGCCCGTTATCGCTGACCGAGACACTGGAATCGGCGTGGATTTTCACGGTCACATGGTCGGCGTGACCGGCCAGCGCCTCATCAATTCCGTTGTCCACGACCTCATACACCATGTGGTGCAGACCCGAGCCATCATCCGTATCACCGATATACATACCGGGACGTTTGCGGACAGCCTCTAAGCCTTTGAGAACCTTTATAGAATCAGCACCATATTCCTGTGGTGCCTGTGCGTCTTCGGACATGCGGTTAGTACCTATATTATTTTGGTAACTTATACGTTTTCTGGTGGGGAATGTCACGCCATCCCCCAACATTTTGTGCTGTCACGGGTTGTTTTCAGCTAATCAAAGCCGATCCAGATCTGCAGCTATGTCCTCGGCAATTTCAACCGCATTAACATCCCTGCGTTCGGCCGACAAACGCAGGCCCAGAATGTCCGACTGATAGCGCGCGGCTAGACGGTCAGGGTCATGGTCTGGCCCGATCTCTCCGGCCTGTTGCGCGCGCCGAAAGAGAGTGGCGAAACTCGCCTTCATATCGGCCATGTGGCACCCGGCCTTATCGGCCAGATCATGTCCTTTGGATTGCAGCTCGGCATAGGTTTTGGCCAGCATACAGGCCCGCGCGGGCATCTCGCGCTCGTCGATCACCACATGGGGTTGCGCCTTCAGCGCCCGCAGCGGACCCATTTCATCCGCCATCGCCATCAGACGCGCCACGCCGTCCTGCGCGTACCGCTCCAGTGTCAGCGCATAAAGAGCGTCCTTGGAGCCAAACGCCGCATAGAAACTGCCGGGCTTCAGATTCAGCGCGCTTTCGAGATCCTTCAACGAAGTTCCCGCCCAGCCTTGCTGCCAGAACAAGTCCCGAGCCTGCGCAATCAGAGCATCGCGGTCATATGAAGGTTTGCGGGGCATTGCAGTCACCAATTCTTGAGCGTCCGCTCAAATATATACTTGAGTGATCGCTCAAGAAAGCCTAAATGTGATTCACCTCGCCAGAAACAGGAGCTTTGACATGGCAAACTTCCCCTCTCATGACCTCGAATCCGCCCCCGAAGGGTCCAAACCGCTGCTGGAAAAGTCGCAAGCCGCATTTGGACGCCTGCCCGGCCTTCACAAGGTCATGGCCGAAAGCCCGCAGCACCTTGAAGCCTATCAGCTTCTGCATGGCCTGTTCCTGCAGACCGATTTCGACAATGACGAAAAGACCGTCGTCTGGCAGACCATCAACGTTGCAAACGAATGCCACTACTGCGTGCCCGCCCATACCGGAATCGCCAAGATGATGAAAATCTCGGACGACATCACCGAGGCTCTGCGCAACGAAACCCCCTTGCCCTCACCCAAGCTGGAGGCTCTGCGCACCTTCACCCTGCAAGTGATGGAAAGCCGTGGCAATCCGACCGAAGAACAGCTTCAGGCCTTCTTTGACGCGGGCTATTCGCATCGCGCGGTTCTGGACGTGGTGCTGGGTCTGGCCCAGAAAACCATGTCGAACTATGTCAACCACATGGCCCATACCCCCGTCGACGAGGTGATGCGCGGCTTCCTGTGGGAACGTAAAGTCAGCGAGCCCGCCTAAGCGATGACCGAGCCCTCGCCGCTGTCAGTAACGACCAGCGTCTGGGCCCGTTCCCCTAATTCGGAAAACAGCTCAGGCCCGGTGCCCGTCATCCAGGCCTGAGCACCCAGCGCGCAAATCTCATCATAAAGCGCGGCCCGCCGTCCGGCATCCAGATGGGCGGCCACCTCATCCAGCAACACAATCGGCGGAGCGCCCACCATCCCCGCCAGTGCCCGCGCATTCGACAGAATCAGGGACACCAACAACGCCTTTTGCTCTCCGGTCGAGCAGTCTTTGGCGGGAACACCCTTGGCTGCGAACACACCGTACAGGTCCGACCGATGCGGCCCCAGCAAGGTCCGGCCTGCCGCCAGATCGCGAAACCGGCTTTCATTCAGCGCCTCGCGCAGGTCCTCGACTGTGTCCGGCATCGCGCCTTCGGACTGAACCAGCTCCAGATCAGCGGACGGAAACGCGGTTTCGGCCTGATCCTGCGCCGCGCGCAAGTGATCCAAGGCCGCCAGACGCGCCGCGTGGATGCGGTGCCCGGTCTCGGCCATCTGCCCTTCCAACGCGGCATACCAATGGGCATCGCGCACCTGTTCTTTCAGCAGGCGGTTGCGTTCGCGCATTGCCTTTTCATAGGTCAGCGAGGCCTCGGCATGCGCGGGATCAAAACTCAGCGCGATACGGTCCAGAAACCGTCGCCGCCCCTCGGCCCCTTCGATCCACAGCCGGTCCATCGACGGGATCAGCCAGACCACCCGCGCCAGCTTGCCCAGATCAATCTGACTGGCCGCCTTGCCATCAATCCGAACCTGCCGCGCTGCGCCGCCTTCGGACCATGTCTCGATCTCGTAATTCTGCCCCTGCGCGTTCAGCAGGCCTGACAGTTTCCACCCCAGCGCCTCGGGGCGGCGGGTCATCTCAGCCGCACTGGCCCGACGCATGCCGCGACCGGGCGAGAACAGAGACACCGCTTCCAGAATGTTGGTCTTCCCGGCCCCGTTCGGCCCATGGACCGCCACCGGCCGCCCATCCAGAGACAAACGCGCCAGCTTATGAGACCGAAAATGCGAGACCGTAAGCTCGGTCAGGGCCAATCCCATGACCCCTCCCTTCTTCTGTTCAGAAATACCTCCGCCGGAGGCATCGCGCGCCAGCGCGATCAGACGCGCATCGGCATGACCACATAAACCGCGCTTTGGTCATTGCCCTCGCGCATCAGGGTTGGATCACCGGCCGAATTGAACAGGAACACCGCATTTTCACGATCCACCTGAGACGCAATCTCCAGCAGGTATTTCGCGTTGAACCCGATCTCCAGCCGCTCATCGCCATAAGCCACGGCCAGTTCTTCCTCAGCCGCACCGCTATCGGGCGCATTGACTGACAAAATCAGTTTATCCGCATCCAATTGCAACTTCACCGCGCGCGAGCGTTCGGAAGAGACGGTCGCGACCCGGTCCACAGCCTGAGCGAACTCGGCGGCATCCACTTCCAACTGGCGGGTGTTGCCCTGCGGAATAACGCGGGTGTAGTCGGGGAAGGTGCCGTCGATCACCTTGGAAGTCAGCGTGATATCGGGCGTGGCAAAGCGCACTTTGGTTTCGCTGACCGACACGGCGATATCCATCTCGTCATCGTCCAGCAGCTTGCGCAGCTCACCCACGGTTTTGCGGGGCACGATCACGCCCGGCATATCTGCCGCGCCGTCGGGCAGGTCCGCGTCGATGCGCGCCAGACGGTGCCCATCGGTGGCCACGCAGCGCAGCACTTTGCCGCCCTCGGACCCATCGGCCACATGCATATAAACGCCGTTTAGATAATAGCGCGTCTCTTCGGTCGAGATCGCGAATTTCGACTTGTCGAACAGCCGACGCAGCAGTGCAGCCGAGGCTGTAAAGTTCGACTGATACTCCGAGGACGCCATCACCGGAAAATCCTCTTTCGGCAGCGTCGCCAGCGAGAAGTTCGACCGCCCGGCCTCGACCGTCAGACGCCCTGCGGCGCTGTCGGCCGTCAGCGTCACCAAAGCCCCATCGGGCAGCTTGCGCACGATTTCATGCAAAGTGGTAGCGGCCACGGTGGTCGCACCGGCCCGTTCGACCTGTGCAGGGGCCTTATCGACCACCTCGATATCCAGATCGGTGGCGCGGAACATGGCTTGATCGCCTTCGGCCTCGATCAGCACGTTGGCAAGGATAGGAATGGTGTTGCGACGTTCAACAACAGATTGGGCCTGAGAGACGGCCTTGAGAAGGGTGCCGCGTTCGATGCTGATCTTCATACCCTCAATTCCTCTGACTTGCGTGCCGAAATGGGCGGGACTGGCACGTTAGCGGTTCCACCCTGAGGCACAAGGATTTTTTATGGATTTCTGAGTCGGATTGCCCAAGGCGTCAAGGGCCGCGTGGCCACGTGGGCACAGTTCATGGCCGACCGTGGAGATTTTCGCACAAGAAAACGCCCCGGGCGTGAGGATCCGGGGCGTTTTGATGTTCATGCAGATGTAACCTACGCTTCGAGTGACCGGCGCAGCATTTCCACGTCTTCGGCGATCTGGCCGTCGGTGGTTTTCAGCTCTTCGATGCGCTTCACACCATGCATAACGGTGGTGTGGTCACGCCCGCCAAAGCGACGACCAATCTCAGGCAGAGACCGGCTGGTCAGCTGTTTACACAGATACATCGCGACCTGACGCGGACGAGCATAAGACCGCAGGCGCTTGGGGCCAATAATATCGCTCAGACGGATATTGTAGTAATCCGAAACCTTACGCTGAATTTCCTCGACGGTGATCTTGCGCTCGGACGCGCGCAGTACGTCGGCCAGGCAATCCTGCGTCAGCTCCATGTCGATCTCACGCCCTACGAGCGAGGCAAAGGCAAACAGACGAGTCAGCGCGCCTTCAAGCACCCGCACATTGGTCGAGATACGGTGGGCCAGAAACTCCAGCACGCCATCAGCGATCTGCAGATCGGGATAGGTGGTGCTGTAATGCTGAACCTTGTTCTGCAAAATGCCCAGACGCAGCTCATAGTCGGTGGGGTGCAGGTCAACGACCAGACCACATTGCAGACGCGACTTCACGCGGTCTTCCAGATCCTTGATCTCACCCGGAGCGCGGTCAGCAGAGATAATGATCTGTTTGTTCTGATCCACCAACGCATTGAAGGTGTGAAAGAACTCCTCCTGCGTGGAATCCTTGCCCGCGATGAACTGAACGTCATCGACCATGAGCACATCGACCGAACGGAACAGATGTTTGAAATCCATCATTCGACGTTCACGCAGCGCCTGTACGAACCGGTACATGAACTGTTCCGCCGACAGGTACAGAACATTCAACTCGGGGCGTTTGGTTTTCAGTTCCCATGCAATCGCATGCATCAGGTGCGTCTTACCCAGACCGACACCGCCATACAGAACCAGCGGGTTGAAAGTTACAGGCCCACCTTCCGAGACACGGCGCGCCGCAGCATGCGCCAACTCGTTGGGTTTACCTACCACGAAGCTGTCAAAGGTGAATCGGGCATCCAAAGGCGCCGCTTGCAGTGATTCCAGCGCCTCGCTTGATCCCACGGACATTCGAGGTTCCGGTGTTTGTGCGATCTCTACCGAATTAGTTTCAGCAACATTCGCGGGCCGTGCGGTCGAATTGGCGGCAACCCGAAAGGCCAGTCGCTGGACGGTTTCTCCCGCAGTGTTCATCTCATACAGGATGAGATCTGCAAAATTCTGGCTCACGTAATTGCCCATGAAATTGGTCGGCACCGAGAAAACAGCGACACCGTCCTGGACCTCTTGGAACTGCAGAGGTTCAATCCATGTGGTGTAATTGTTCTTTCCGATCGCCTTGAGCAGTTTGTTTTGCAGTAGTCCCCATTTCTCTTGTGTCATTCAGCGCCTCACGCATCCCATTCTTTATTGGCCTGTCGGCCTTATTTCTATGTCCGGTCCCCCGGTATGCGCGTTCACTCGGACAAAGGTCTCCCACCCACCGAATCAAATAGATTCGGTGCTTTCGTCCTTGACGGCGTGCATAACCAGACGTTCAGATGCCCCACAACAGGGCATCCCTTTTTCAGGTTGCGCAACGCAATCTCAATTTTCGACAGGGCTGGAATCCTGGCCGTGCCAAGTCCCACAGCAGATCAGCAAATCGGTTGTCCCCGAGTTACCAACATTCGCCTCCAGATCATCCTGATGCCCGTCAGTCTGACCAAAGAAACAGCCTGTCCCCCCAAGCGAGTGAATCGCTGAATCAGTGGTAACAAGAGGTCGGCGGTCGCTTCAACGAAACTCTGATATTGACTCGGGTCTGAGCGCGAAAGAATCTCTCGGTTTCGTGAGGACGCGGTATTCTGGCAACAGCACAAAGGGCGCCGCACTGCGCGACGCCCCTTAAATAGTTCAGTCTTTCTTACGTGACCTGGGGTCACTGAAGATCAATTCGCGACTCAGCCAAGCGCTTTGACGCGGGCCGACAGACGCGACATTTTACGCGATGCGGTGTTTTTGTGGAAAACGCCTTTGGTGACGCCGCGCATCAGTTCGGGCTGGGCAGCGCGCAGAGCTGCGGTTGCCGCATCTTTGTCGCCGGATGCGATCGCTTCTTCAACCTTGCGCAGATAAGTGCGGATGCGCGAACGACGTGCTTTGTTGATTGCGAAACGCTTTTCGTTCTGACGTGCGCGTTTCTTTGCCTGGGGCGAGTTAGCCATGTGTCTCTGACCTTTGTTCGGTACGGTTTTATCGAAAGCGCGCCACGGAAAATCCGCACCGGATCAGAAATCACGAGTGTGAGTCGGGCCAAGCGGGCCGCACGCGCATGTATAGCGGCGTGTATTATCCAAGTTGCAGGGGTTTGCCAAGCAGATTCTTGGCCGCGCACAGCAGGTATGAAACAGGCGGGCATACGCCCGCCTTTCCCCACCTTGATGGCTTACTTGTCGCGGAACTGCGCCGCGCGCTTTTCCAGAAAGGCTGCCATTCCCTCTTTCTGGTCTTCCGTGGCGAACATCGAGTGAAAGACACGGCGTTCAAACAACAACCCTTCGCTTAGCGACACTTCGTAGCTGCGGTTCACCGCCTCTTTCGCGGCAATCGCGCTCAGCTGCGATTTCTCGGCGATCTTTTGGGCTGCGGCCATTGCCTCTTCCAACAGTTTTTTGGCGGGCACGACGCGGCTGACAAGCCCGGCACGCTCTGCCTCTTCTGCGTCCATGAAGCGGCCGGTTAGGTTCATATCCATCGACTTGGACTTGCCCACAAAGCGGGTCAGGCGCTGGCTGCCGCCAAGGCCCGCAATAACGCCAAGATTGATTTCGGGCTGCCCGAACTTTGCGGTATCTGCCGCGATGATGAAATCGCAGATCATCGCCAATTCGCAACCGCCACCCAGCGCATAGCCCGCAACAGCCGCGATTACAGGCTTGCGGATGTCACTGACCCGGTCGTTGATATCCGCGAAAAGGTTCGTGGTGTAGACGTCCACAAAACTCATCTCGGACATTTCCTTGATGTCCGCGCCAGCGGCAAAAGCCTTGTCCGAGCCCGTAATGACGATGCAGCGCACCTTGTCATTCTTGTCGGCGTCTTCCAGCGCTTCGCACAATTCAGCAATCAACTGGCTGTTCAACGCATTCATTGCGTCCGGCCTGTTGAGTTTCACAAGCGCGACGTGGTCTTCGATTTCGACGATGATCGTCTCAAAAGCCATGAGGTGTAAGCTTCCGGTTGTTCCGTTCAGATACGATTCATTATCACGCGCAAAAGCTGGATCAAGTTATCTTTGGCATTGCGCGCAATAGAAGGATGAGCGACCGGACTGAGTGATTCTTTTTATGGCAGCACCGCAACCTTCGGTGCGGCAGGGTTCGCCTTCGCGGCCATAAACGTCAAAGCTGTGCTGAAAATATCCAAGTTCTCCATCAGCTTGACGGAAATCGCGCAAGGATGACCCCCCGGCCCGGATAGCGTCTTGCAGAACCTGCCGAATGATCGGAACAAGGGCCGCAACTCGGTGCACCGAAATCTGCCCGGCTTTGCGACGTGGCGACACACCGGCGCGATAAAGCGCCTCACACACGTAGATATTCCCCAATCCGGCAACGATTCCCTGATCCAGAAGCGCTGATTTGACCGGCGTGTTTTTGCCTTTGAACGCATCAACCAAGTGCTGTTCGTGGAAGTCATTGCCCAAGGGTTCCGGCCCCAGAACCGATAGCAACTTGTGGTCCTCGGCCGTTGCAGTGGGCAGCAGATCCATCGCACCGAACCGGCGCGGGTCATTAAATGTCACCCGTGCGCCATTGGCCATGTGAAATACAACATGATCGTGCTTTTCCGGCATGGGATGATCGTGAACAAATTGTCCAAGCGGGTCTCCGGAAACTGTCATACGCCCGGACATGCCAAGATGGATCAACAGGGTTTCGCCACTTCCAAGATCAGCCAGAATGTACTTTGAACGCCGCCGCAACCTGTCCACGCGCTGGCCTGTCAAGCGTTCGGCCATTCGATCCGGAAAAGGCCAGCGCAGGTCCGGGCGGTTCACGTCCGCCCGTTCGATCACCACGCCTTCCATCGCGGGGCTCAGCCCACGGCGGACCGTTTCGACTTCGGGAAGTTCCGGCATGTGCTCTCCTGATTTGTTGCCAGCGCTTGTTCCAGCGCCTGCACCATTTCATCATGTCCGGTAACATATTTCAGAATACGCGCTGTCTTCCCATCTGAAAAACGCAGCACGTAGTTCCCATTGTGCCTCAATCTGATCTGGCAGAGCTTATTCAGGTCATAGGTCCGACGCTGAAACAGCGTACTCATGGTCGTCAGCTCGGCCCCATCGATCGAAGTTGAATTGGCCAGATGATAGATCAATGTGTAGATCACCAACCCAACAAGTCCCAGCTTGATCAGCACCGCAGTTTCAGCATCCTTGACGGGGATGAAGATCTCGTTCGGAGCCAGATCGGGCCTGATGAACCCGATAAAGAACAAAACGGCCAACACCAAAATCGTAACAACGATAACGCCCGGCGTCGTGCGAATTGTCATGCGGGTCAGAGAGCGTTGTGCAGGTCTTTCGCTGCCGGCGCGCAGCATTGATTCTTCCAATATATCCTTGGGGAAATGACGTGCTGCGGCGTCCATCTTGTCACCGAACCCTTTCGCCCGATGGAATCGCATGAAAGTTTGAAAAACGGCACGAACGCGCCAGATAATAAAGGCAAATGACAGGACCACGCCTGATACGGCCACTAAACTCGAATAATTCGACATTTGAATCTAACTTCTTCTAAAACTATCTGCATCTTACACCGCGACTAAGGAAAATATGTGGCACGCCGGACGGTTCCGTGCACCTGCTACCTTTTCGCGCGATTGTCTTCCCCGCCGCGCGGCCTATAAGGATGAGCAACACAGACAAAGGCGTCTTACATGTCCGACTCCAACGACAAAACCACACATTTTGGATTCGAAACCGTGCCCGAGGCGGAAAAAGCGGGCCGCGTGCAGGGCGTTTTCAACTCGGTCGCGTCAAAATATGACGTGATGAATGATGTCATGTCGATGGGCATCCACAGGGTCTGGAAAGACGCGATGATGGACTGGCTGGCCCCGCGCCCCGGTCAACGGCTGCTGGACGTGGCAGGTGGGACCGGAGACATCTCGTTTCGCTTTCTCAAACGCGCGGGCCACGGCCACGCCACCGTTCTGGACCTGACCGAGCCGATGCTGGTCGAAGGCCGCCAGCGCGCCGAGGCTGATCAGATGTCTGACAGCCTCAACTGGGTGGTGGGCGACGCGATGTCCCTGCCCTTCGAGGATAACACCTTTGACGTCTACACGATCTCGTTCGGCATCCGGAATGTGACCCGCCCGCAAGAGGCGTTGAACGAAGCCTATCGCGTGCTGAAGCCCGGCGGCCGCTTGATGGTGCTGGAATTCAGCCAACTGCCCAATGACGGGCTGCAAAAGCTCTATGATCTCTACAGTTTCAACGTCATCCCGCGCATGGGAAAGCTGATCGCAAATGATTACGACAGCTATCAGTATCTGGTGGAGTCAATCCGCAAATTCCCTGATCAGGAGACGTTCCTGAACATGGTTCGCATCGCCGGGTTCGAAAACGCCAAATACCGCAATCTCAGCATGGGTATCGCCGCGCTGCATTCCGGCTGGAAAATCTAAATGCGGGGTCCTCACAACATCATTCGCCTGATCCGCACAGGCGCCACGCTAGAGCGCACGGGCGCCATGAACGTGGTTCTGGACGCGTTCGAAGCCCCACGCGCGCTGCGCTTTGTGGCCCACGCTCTGGGCAAGCCGTTTCAATGGCTGGGATACAAGGGCGATCCGGACATGCCGCCCGCCACCCGCGCCCTGACGGCGCTGGGTCCGGCCTATATCAAATTCGGTCAGGTGCTTTCGACCCGTCCCGATGTTGTCGGGAACGAACTGGCGGAACAGCTGCGGGTGTTGCAGGACAAACTGCCGCCCTTCCCCAAGGCGGAGGCAATGGCCGAGGTCGAAAAGGAACTGGGCCAGCCCGTGTCTGAAATTTTCGACGAATTCAGCGACCCGATCGCCGCCGCCTCCATCGCGCAGGTCCACAAGGCGAAACTGTCCAGCACCGGCGAAGACGTCGCCGTCAAAGTCCTGCGCCCCGGCATCGAGCGTGCCTTCCGCAAGGATGTGGATGCGTTCTATTTCGCCGCCCGCATCGTACAGCTCTGCGCCCCCGGTGCCCGCCGCCTGCGCCCGATGGAGGTGGTCGAACATTTCGACGGCGTCGTGCGCGGTGAACTGGACCTGCGCCTTGAAAGTGCCGCAGCCTCGGAATACGCCGCCAACACCAAGGATGACGAAGGCTTCTGGTTGCCGCCGGTGGTGTGGTCCCTGTCCGCGCGCCGGGTGATGACACTCAGCTGGGCCGACGGCATTGCTCTGGGCGACAATGACGCGCTGGATGCAGCCAGCCACAACCGCCGCGATCTGGGCGAGCGTGTACTGCGCCTGTTCCTGCTGCACGCGCTGCGCGATGGCTTTTTTCACGCCGATATGCACCAGGGCAACCTCAAGGTCGCCGCCAATGGGGATATCATCGCCTATGATTACGGCATCATGGGCCACATCGACGAATACACCCGCCGGGTATACGCAGAGATCCTCTTTGGCTTCATTCGCCGCGACTATAAGCGCGTGGCCGAGGTGCATTTCGAGGCCGGCTATGTCCCCGCCAACCAGGACGTCGACGAATTCGCCCGCGCCCTGCGCGCTGTAGGAGAACCCATCTTCGGCATGGATGCCACCCATATCTCGATGGGCCGCCTGCTGAATTACCTGTTCGAAGTGACCGAACGCTTCGGTATGGAAACCCGGACCGAGCTGATCCTTCTGCAACGCACAATGGTTGTGGTTGAAGGCGTCGCGCGGTCACTGGACCCGCATATCAATATCTGGGAAGTCGCCCGCCCCGTGGTCGAGGATTACATCAAGAAATCCATTGGCCCGCGCGCGGCCCTGCGCGATTTCGGCAAAACCGCAATGGTCTTGGCTCGTTTCGGCCCCCGTCTACCCGCTCTGGTCGAAAACGCGCTGATCGCGCAAACCCAGAAAGACGAGCCTAAAGGTTCACGCCTGTGGTCTGTCGCACTGCCCGTAACCCTCGGCGCAGCCGCAGGCGCGGGTCTTGTCCTGATCCTAACGGCGCTCAGCTAGACCTGATCCGCCTCTTCATCTGGCTAAAAATATCTTCGGGGGGAATCGCGCCAAAGGCGCGATGGGGGGCAGACAGCCCCCCACCAACATCTCAACTCAGAGACGCTCAAAGGCAATGGCGATACCCTGACCACCGCCGATGCACATGGTGACCAAACCTTTGGATCCACCAATCCGCTCCAGCTCGTACAGAGCTTTCAGCGTGATGATCGCCCCGGTTGCCCCAACAGGGTGACCCAACGCAATCGCGCCACCATTCGGATTCACCTTGGCAGCGTCCAGACCCAGCTCTTTGTTCACGGCCAGCGCCTGCGAGGCAAAGGCTTCGTTGCTTTCGATCACATCGAAATCTTCGACCGACAGACCAGTGCGGGCCAACAGGTTTTGCACCGCTGGCACCGGACCAATGCCCATCACCTCGGGGCGCACTCCGGCGTGGCCGTACCCCAGAATACGCGCCCTGGGCTTCAAACCCGCCTTTTCAGCCGCGTCAGCCGTGGCCAGAACCATCGCCGCCGCCCCGTCATTGATGCCCGAGGCATTGCCCGCCGTCACCCGACCGTCCTTTTTGAACGCAGGGCGCAGACCCGCCAGCGCCTCGATCGAGGTGACCTTGGGATGCTCATCGACCATGAAATCGACCAAGTCGCTCTTGACCTTGACCTGAACCGGCGTGATCTGGCTTTGGAAATATCCGGCCTCAATCGCCGCAGCAGCACGAGTCTGGCTGGTCATTGCGAACTCATCCATCTGCTCGCGCGTGACCTGATGCTCATCCGCGACATTCTCAGCCGTGACACCCATATGGCCAGTGCCAAACGGGCAGTTCAGCGCACCCAGCATCATGTCTAGCGATTTGATATCGCCCATCTTTGCACCCCAGCGCGCCTGCTGCAGGATATAGGGGCTGCGCGACATGCTTTCAGCACCACCGGCCACGGCAAATTCGGCATCGCCCAGCATCAGCGACTGCACCGCCGACACAATCGCCTGCGCTCCCGAACCACACAGACGGTTCACGTTCATCGCGGGGGTTTCAACTGGGATACCCGCCTGTTTCGCCGCCGCACGCGACAGGTACATGTCGCGCGGCTCGGTGTTGATCACATGGCCGAACACGACGTTGCCGATCTGAGCCCCCTCAACACCCGACTTCTCCATCGCGGCTTCGGTCACAACGGTCGCCAGGTCAATCGGCGCGGTCGAGGCCAGCGCCCCGCCAAATGTCCCAACAGCCGTGCGGGCCCCATCCAGAATGACGATATCTTTCATGTCTCTTCTCCCAATTGGATTTGGCGGCACTATGCATCTGTGCCGTCAGGCTGTCCCATGGGACGTCCCGTCACAAGCAGAATTGACAACCCATCGCGAAAAGCGCATCAGATTCCGCCATGACGGAAAACACAGACGATATCCTGACACGCCTGCCCGCCCGCCTGAAAGAGGCCCGCCGCGCCAAGGGCCTGTCTCTGGAAGCCGTGGCCAATCTGAGCGGCGTGTCCCGATCCATGGTCAGCCAGATCGAACGCGGCGAAAGCAGCCCCACCATCTCGACGCTGTGGAACCTGACCCGCGCGCTGCAGGTGGATTTCGCGGGGTTGCTGGATGCCGGGCAAACCTCGGACCATATCGAAGTTCTGCGCAAGGCCGAGGTGCCCAGCATCGACAATATGGGCCAAAACTGCCGTATCCGTATTCTATCTCCGCCCGAAGAGGCTGGCGGGCATGAAGTTTATGACATCGCTTTTGACACTGACGGTGCTTTGAACAGCCAACCTCATGCACGGGGCGCGCAGGAACAGCTGACCGTTCTGGATGGTGCAGTGCGCATAACCTCGGGCACCGCTACCCGTGACCTGCAGCAAGGAGATACCGCCCGCTACGCGGCGGATGTCACGCATTCGATTGCTGCCGACGGTCCCGCCCGCGTCTTTTTGATTGTCAAAAACGCCTAATCTCAGAAAAATCCGACTTCACGGATTTTTTTCTCAAATATTGTAATTCTCCCATTTGGGAATCTTTTCCGTTATGTTAGACGTGCGACTCACAGTAACGGAGACCGCCATGGCAGATGCATTCCTGACTCACATCTCGGATACCCTTGCACAGATCGAATCCGAGGGTCTGTATAAACGCGAACGCATGATCACCTCGCCTCAGGGCGGTGAAATTACGGTGGGCGACCGGCAGGTCATCAACCTGTGCGCCAACAACTATCTGGGTCTGGCCGATCATCCGGCCCTGATCGACGCGGCCATCGGCGCGATGGAGCCCAAAGGGTTCGGCATGGCCTCGGTCCGGTTCATCTGCGGCACGCAGGATATTCATCGCGAGTTGGAGCAGAAGCTGGCGCAATTCCTCAACAAGGATGACGCGATCCTGTTTGCCGCCTGTTTTGACGCCAATGGCGGGCTGTTCGAGCCGCTGCTGGGCCCCGAGGACGCTATTATCTCGGACAGCTTGAACCATGCCTCGATCATCGATGGCGTGCGGCTGTGCAAAGCGAAACGCTACCGCTATGCCAATAATGACATGAAAGAGCTGGAAGAGACGCTGAAACACGCCCGCAACGAGGGCGCGCGCCATGTCATGATCGCGACAGACGGCGTGTTCTCCATGGACGGCTATCTGGCGAACCTGCCCGAAATCACACGGCTGGCCAAGGAATACGACGCCATTGTCATGGTGGATGACTGCCACTCGACCGGCTTCATGGGGCCAAACGGGGCGGGTACGCCGGATCATTTCGGTGTCGAGGTGGATATTCTGACGGGAACCTTGGGCAAGGCACTTGGGGGGGCAATCGGCGGTTATATCGCAGGGCCGCAGCCAGTGATCGACCTGCTGCGGCAGCGGGCGCGGCCCTATCTGTTCTCGAACTCGCTGCCGCCGTCGATTGTCGCAGCCGGGCTTGAGGCAATTCGCCTTGTCGAAGAAGGTGCGGACCTGCGTACTCGGCTGTTTGAAAACGCAAATTACTGGCGGGAAGGTCTGGAAAAACTGGGCTTTGACCTGCTGCCCGGCGAACACCCGATCATCCCGGTGATGCTGGGTGAGGCGACGCTAGCGCAGGAGATGGCCAACAGGCTGTTTGACGAGGGTGTCTATGTCTCGGGCTTTTTCTTCCCGGTTGTCCCTCGCGGGCAGGCGCGGATCAGAACCCAGATGAATGCAGCGTTGACCCGCGACGAGTTGGACCGCGCCTTGGCCGCGTTTGGCAAGGTCGGCAAGGAATTGGGAGTGATTTCGTGATCCTGCCCTCAGTAATCGACGCGATTGGGAATACCCCGCTTGTAGACCTGTCGCGGGTTTGTCAGCACCTAGGTCTAGATGGCCGCATTCTGGCCAAGCTGGATTACCTGTTGCCGGGGCTCTCGAAAAAGGACCGCGCCGCAAGGTCAATCATCGAACTGGCCCGCGCAGATGGCACCCTATCAACGGGGCAGACGGTCGTTGAGCTGACCTCGGGCAACATGGGCACCGGGTTGGCGATTGTCTGCGGTATTCTGGGGCATCCTTTTGTTGCGGTGATGAGCGCGGGAAACTCGGTCGAGCGGGCGCGGATGATGCGCGCCCTTGGGGCAGAAGTTGTGATCGTGCCGCAAGCCGAGGGCAGCAAATCCGGCGAGGTTTCGGGCGCGGATCTGGCGTTGGTGGACGAGGCCGCGCAACGCATCACGGCCGAGCGTAACGCCTTCCGGGCCGATCAATTCGGCCATTCCGGCAATCCCAAATCCCACGCAACCGGCACTGGACCCGAATTCTGGGAGCAATCCGGCGGCACCGTCACGGCCTTTTGCGATTTTGCGGGCTCTGGCGGTACTCTGGCCGGGGCCGCCGCCTATCTGACGCCGCATGGCGTACGCTGCTATGCCGTGGAACCCGAAGGCGCACGGGCCATCGCTGGCGAAGCCATCACCAACCCCGATCACCCAATTCAGGGTGGCGGATACGCAATGGGTGATCTGGTTCATCTGAACGGCACCTCTTTGGCGGGGCATCTGTCCGTGTCAGGCGACGCGGCGCGGGATGGGGCGCGGTTACTGGCCCGAACCGAAGGCATTTTCGCGGGCTACTCGGCAGGTGCGAACCTCGCCGGCGCGATCCAGCTGCTGCGCGGCCCGGAAAAGGGCGGCTGCGTTGCGATTGTGATGTGTGACAGCGGGTTGAAATACCTGTCGACCGATTTGTGGGAGTAATCCGATGCGACCCAACACCATGAAAGCGCTTGAGAAATCCAAACCCGAAGAGGGGCTGTGGATGGTACAGGCCCCGGTACCCGAGATCGGCCCGGATGAAGTTCTGATCCGCATCAACAAGACTGGCATCTGCGGCACCGACATTCATATCTGGAACTGGGATGAATGGGCCTCGGCCACGGTGCCGGTTCCTATGATCACTGGCCATGAATTCGCCGGTGAGATCGTGGAATTGGGGCGCAACGTGACCGGTCTGGCAGTCGGTCAAAGATGCTCGGGCGAGGGGCATCTGATCACCAACGACAGTCGCCAAAGCCGCGCGGGCAAGTTCCATCTGGACCCCGGCACGCGCGGAATTGGCGTGAACGAACAGGGTGCCTTTGCCCAATACCTGAAGCTGCCCGCCTTTAACGTGGTGCCGCTGCCCGACGATATCCCGGATGAGATCGGGGCCATCCTCGATCCGTTGGGCAATGCCGTTCACACCGCGCTCAGCTTTGATTTGCTGGGCGAGGATGTTCTGATCACCGGCGCTGGTCCCATCGGCATAATGGCCGCAGCCGTGGCCCGCCATGCCGGCGCGCGCCATGTGGTGATCACCGATATCAATCCCGACCGCCTGAAACTGGCCGAACATGTGGTGCCAACCGTGCGAGCTGTCGATGTCTCGAAGGAAGACCTGCAAGATGTCATCACGGATCTTGGTATGACGCAGGGGTTCGATGTGGGGTTGGAAATGTCCGGCTCGCAAGCCGCGCTGGACCAGATGGTCGAGGCGCTGGTGATGGGCGGCAAGATCGCTCTGCTGGGGATTCCGCCAGGCAAATCCCCCGTGGACTGGTCGCGCATTGTATTCAAGGCGATCACCATCAAGGGCGTCTATGGCCGCGAGATGTTCGAGACCTGGTACAAGATGATCGCCATGCTGCAGAACGGTCTGGATGTCAGCCGGGTGATTACGCACCAAATGAAAGTCGACGACTTTGCCGACGGCTTCGCCGCGATGAAATCCGGCCAATCGGGCAAGGTGGTGCTAGACTGGACCTGACGCGCTGGATAGTTGCAAAATGACGGCTTAGACAGGTGCGAAATACCGCATCAAGGGGGCGTCATGAGCGACAAGACTGACAGATATCTGGAACGTGGAATCGAAGCATCCCTTGTGACCGATTTCACCCAGACGCACCGCAAGAGCTATGGTGACTTCCTTCAGCTCAAGACGCTGTTGAACCTGCAGAAAACCTTTCAAGACCCGGCCCAACCCGATGAGATGCTTTTCATCATCATCCATCAGGTCAGCGAGTTGTGGCTGAAGCTGATGCACCACCAACTGGTCGAGGTGCGCCACTTTCTGCAACAGGACGACTTCGGCCCGGCAATGAAAAACCTTGACCGGGTGAAGGCAATCCAGCGGCAGTTGATCGCCGCGTGGGAAACCCTGCTGACCATGACCCCGGCCGATTACATGACCTTCCGGCAGGCCCTTGGCAGCTCATCGGGGTTCCAAAGCTATGGCTACCGCCAGATCGAGTTCATTCTGGGCAACAAGGACGCCGCGACCCTGAAAGTGCACGCACATGACCCCGAAGTGATGCAGATGCTGACCGCCGCGCTGACCAAACCTTCGCTCTATGACGAAGTGCTGCAGATGATGGCGCGGCAAGGATTTGATGTTCCCGATGACCTGCTGAACCGCGACTATGCGCAGCCCTATTCAGGTGATCCGCGTGTTGTGAAACTGTGGGTGCAAGTGTTCCGCAACACGGATAAGCACTGGGATCTGTATGCGCTGGCCGAAAAACTGATGGATGTGGAATCGCTGTTCCAGCGCTGGCGCTTTGACCATGTCACCGCGGTCGAGCGTGTAATTGGAAACCAACCCGGCACTGGCGGGTCCAGCGGCGTGTCCTTCCTGCGCAAAGCCTTGGATTTGCGGTTCTTTCATGATCTCTACGATGTGCGCACCGAATTGATGTATGCGGATCAGGAGTAGCCCATGCTGTACCGAGGTTTCACCCAGGCCGAACTGGATCAGGAATACTCTCCCCGGTCGATGATCGGCGGCGACTTGACACCCTATCTGAACAGTTACGCCGCGCTCAGTGCGCAGTACCGGGCGCAGATGGATGTGATCGGCAACGTTTCATACGGGGACAGTACCGCACAGGTTCTGGATTTCTTCCCCGCGAAAGGCGCAGGTGCGCCACTGCATGTGTTCATCCACGGAGGATATTGGCAAGCCCTAAGTCAGCGCGAATCGGCAATGATGGCCCCTGCGTTGGTTGAAGCCGAGTACTCCTTTGCGACTCTCAATTACACACTGGCCCCAGATGCGCGGATCGGTGACATGATCGACGAGTGCCGAAACGCCCTGCTTTGGTTAGCCGCCAACGCGCCTGACTTGGGGTTTGATCCGTCACGAGTCACCCTGTCCGGCCACAGTGCAGGGGCGCAACTGGCGAGTATGGTCATGGCGACCTCAGCCGATGCGCTGGCCCGCGCGGGGCTGCGGGTGCGCGACGTGATCCTGATCAGCGGCGTCTATGATCTGGAACCGATCAGTCTAACGCCTGTGAACGAACCCTTACAACTGACACCAGTTGAGGTGCACGACCTGTCGCCCATCCGGCACCTTCCGGCCCCCGGCCCCCGCTATCGCGTGACCGTGGGTGAGCGCGACACACCCGAATTCATCCGTCAAAGCCGAGACTATGCCGAGTTGCTTCGAAAGGCCGGGCATTCGGTCAGCTTCGATCTGCAAAATGGGGTGCAGCATTTTGACATCATCATGCATCCGGCAACGTTCTTGGCAGCACCGCGTTAGGGATACGGTCGGGGTTTCGGACAAATTGGGTAACTATCTGCCTTGCCCTGTCGTGCTGATTACGGCCGTTTTCCCTATTGCGACGCTGTCGGGTCTTTCATACCGATCGTTGTATTCAACGACGACCGCGCCCAAGGGGTCTGGATGCCATCCGTTTCACTGATCACATCCGTGCGCACCTGTTCGAACATCTGTTCCAAAGGCCGGCCCGAGGTTCTGATGGCACGCGCAATCGCGGCGGTGTAAGGGCTGTTTGTTCCGGTCCCGTCCAAGGCAACTTCGCCGGGCCCTGTCGCATACGCGATCAGATTGTTGGTGCGCGCAGTCATACGTGCAAGACCATCCCCCACATCCAGATTCACGTCCGATTGGCCACCAAACGGATTGTCGCGACAGGCATCCAAAATCATAACGCTAACCGCCTGTGGTGTATGAATGCGGTCCAGAACCCATTCTGCCGGAACAGCTTGGCCTGCAATGTCGGCCTCGGACTGAATGTTTACATCAAGGGGAAGAAGGTAGTTAAAACCATCACTGCGTACGCCGTGCCCCGCGAAGTAGAACACAGCCAGCGCCTCGGACCCCGCCGCACGTACCTTGCTGGCAAACGTATCAACTTCACCCGTCATCTCATCAAGGCTCACATCTGTCAGCGTCGTGACCTCAAATCCTGCGCCCCGTAACTCATCGCTCATCAGGCGCGCATCGTTCACGGGATTATCAAGCGCCGGGACACTTGTGTAACCGGCATTGCCGATCACCAAAGCAAACCGTTCGTGCGCAGCAGACGGCCCAACGGACAGCGCGATGAAGAAGAGGAATACCGCAAGAAAACGCATCAATTGAATCTCCGAGTTATATCAAACCAAAGACGTCAACCGATCTCTTCCTAGCCGATAGCAGTTGTACGTTCTCTCGGTCTTTATGCGTAACAAATCAGACCCAAGCATCCAGTGTCTATATGTTTAGGACAACTATGCCTCGCCCTGTCGAATTCAGGTGAGTGTTGATTGGAACGAGTGCAAGGATGCTTTGCTTGAGTGCACTAAATGTACCCAGAAAGCCCCGAATTTCTTCGCTGTAACCCCCCAAAAGAAAAACAGCGGCCCCAAAGGACCGCTGTTTTCTGATTTCTTTACCGTAGCGGATCAATCTAGCGTCCGCGTGACCTCTTCGCGCTCGAAGATTTCGATCACGTCGCCCGCGCGGATATCGTCGTAGTTTTCGAACGCCATACCGCATTCCTGACCCGACTGAACCTCGGCCACTTCGTCTTTGAAGCGCTTGAGCGTCTTCAGCGTGCCTTCGTGAATCACCACGTTGTCGCGCAGCAGGCGGACGCCCGCGGAACGACGGGCCACACCCTCGGTGACCAGACAGCCAGCAACCTTGCCGACGCCGGTGACCTTGAAGACTTCGCGGATCTCGGCGTAACCGATGAACTTTTCGCGGATCTCGGCGCTCAGCAGGCCCGAGGCTGCCGCTTTCACGTCATCCACGAGGTCATAGATTACCGAGTAATAGCGGATTTCCACACCCTTCTGGTTCGCAGTGTTCCGCGCCGAGGCGTTCGCACGGACGTTGAAGCCGAGGATAGGTGCACCGGATGCTTCGGCAAGGCCGACATCAGTCTCGGTAATCGCACCAACGCCAGAGTGCAGCACGCGCACGCGTACCTCATCGTTGCCGATTTTCTCCATCGCCTGAACGATGGCCTCAGCCGAGCCCTGAACGTCTGCTTTCATCAGAATTGGCAGTTCGTTGACGTTCTCGTCTTCCTTGGCCTTCTGCATCAGCTGCTCAAGGGTCGTTGCAGCGCCAGCGGCAGCACGTTTGTCCTTGGCGGCCTGTTCGCGGTATTCGGCGATCTCACGGGCTTGTGCTTCGGTCTCGGTCACGTTCAGAACGTCGCCCGCTTCGGGTGTGCCGTTCAGACCCAGAACCTCGACCGGAACCGAGGGGCCAGCTTCCTTCACGCGGTCGCCCTTGTCGTTAATCAGCGCACGGACCTTACCGTATTGCTCACCCACAACGAAGATATCGCCCTGACGCAGCGTGCCGGTCTGAACCAGAACGGTGGCGACGGGGCCACGGCCCACGTCCAGCTGCGCCTCGATCACGGCACCTTGGGCGGCGCGGTCGGGGTTTGCTTTCAGTTCCAGAATCTCGGATTGCAGCGCGATGGCCTCCAGCAGCTCATCCAGACCCTGACCGGTGATAGCAGAGACTTCAACGTCCTGAACCTCACCCGACATTTTCTCGACGATCACTTCATGCTGCAGCAGATCGGTACGCACCTTGTCCGGATTGGCATCCGGCTTGTCGACCTTGTTGATCGCCACGATCATCGGCACGCCGGCCGCTTTGGCGTGGTTGATCGCCTCGATCGTCTGGGGCATCACGGCGTCATCCGCCGCAACCACCAGAACCACGATATCCGTGACCTGAGCACCGCGCGAGCGCATAGACGTAAACGCCGCGTGGCCCGGAGTGTCCAGGAAGGTCAGCGTGGTGCCGCCTTCGGTTTTCACCTGATAGGCGCCGATATGCTGGGTGATACCACCGGCCTCACCGGCCACAACGCGCGCGTCGCGGATTGCATCCAGCAGTGAGGTCTTACCATGGTCAACGTGACCCATGATGGTGATGACCGGCGGACGCGGCTGCAGATCGTCTTCGCTGTCTTCGACCTCTTTGATGACGTCTTCAACGTCCGAGTCCGAAACACGAGTGACCTTGTGGCCAAACTCTTCGATGATCAGTTCCGCAGTATCAGCGTCGATGGTCTGGTTCTGCGTGACCATCATACCCATCTGCATCAGCGATTTGACAACGTCAGCCACACGCTCGGCCATACGGTTGGCCAGTTCCGAGACCATGATCGCCTCGGGCAACTGAACGTCGCGGATCACCTTTTCGCGTTCAACCGAACCACCCATGGCTTTCTGACGCGCGCGCTCTTGCTTGCGCTTCATCGCAGCCATCGAGCGTTGGCGGTTGCCCTCGCCACCAGTGGCCTGACCCAGTGTCAGCTTGCCCGAACGGCGGTTGTCGTCGCGGCCTTTGCCGCGACCACGCTGATCACGCTCGCGGTCCTGCTTGCGCGGAGCAGCCGCAGGCGCAGGCTTGCTGGCCGGGCTGCGGGCCGCTTTAGGCTCTTCCGGGGCCGGGGCGGCAGCCGCGCGTTTGGCAGCTTCTTCTGCCTCTTTGCGCTTGCGCTCTTCCTCTTCGGCCTTGGCGCGGGCTTTCTCTTCGGCCTCGCGCTGTTCGCGTTCCTTGGCTTCCTGCTCGGCACGGCGACGGGCGCGTTCTTCTTCACGCGCTCTTTCAGCAGCCTCGCGGGCGGCGGCCTCTTCGGCCTCGCGCGCCTTGGCGGCCTGCAGCGCCTTCATCCGGCGTGCCATTTCGGCGTCGGAGATCCCGGCAGGACGGCGCGACGGATCGCCCGAGGGCGTTGCTCCGCCACCCGGCTTTCCGGCACCCGGCTTGGGGACCACCACGCGTTTGCGTTTGGTTTCCACCACGACATTCTTGGTGCGTCCGTGGCTGAAACTCTGTTTCACATTTCCGGGGCGTGCCCCGCCACGAAGACCCAATGTCTTTTTGCCGTCACTATCGCTCATAAAGCTTCTTACCCTTCCGTGCGGCCCTTGCCGCCGTCATCCGTTTCGCGCAAGCCACGCAGGCGCTGCGCTTCCTCTACAACACGTTTGGCGAGTCCGCCAGAGGCCAGCGCCGCATGAATCACGGTTTGGCGCCCAAATGCCGCCCCCAACTCGTCCGCTGTCAGCCATCCGATGTATTTTCCGAAGTGCGGCGTGCTGAGTTTCGACTTGCCGCGCCCCGATCCATCGCTGGCCTGAATCAGTACCTGAGCCTCTTCCCGGTCCAGCCACGTCTTGACCTTTTCATACCCAGCGACCGCGTCACCGGACTTGCGCGCCAGGCTAATCAACTCGATCACCCGCCGCGCGACTTGCTTTTCAACCTCATCCGCCAGGTCCGTTTGCGCAGTCGCCTGCGTCTTGAACCCGCGCGAGAACAGCTTTTTGCCAACGGCCTTGTCCAGCGCGGCGCGATCCGCCGCCACATAGACCCCGCGCCCCGGCAATTTCGCCGCAACATCGGGAAAGACCTGACCGTCCGGACCCATTACAAAGCGGATCAGCCCATATTTGGGCTGAGCCTCGCCCGTGGCGATGCACTTGCGTTCGGGTCCGTCCGACCGATCCTTATGGACGCCACCGCGACCCATGTCAGCAACCCCGAGGCCCTGAGATCAGGCCTCGGCCTCCTCTTCGACTTCGGCTTCTTCGTCCGCCTGCTCCAGCTCGGCCGGATCAACCCAGCCCAGCATGATGCGTGCCGTCATGACCAGATCCTGTGCCTCTTCCAGCGTCACGCCGAAAGGCTCAAGTACACCATCATCCTTGATGCGCTCGCCGTCGACTGTGGTCCAGCCACCGGCCAGTTCCCAGTCGGCGCAGGTGGCGAAGTCTTCCAAAGTCTTCACATCATCCTTGGCCAGCGCTTCTACCATCTGGGGTGTGAGGCCTTCGAATTCAATAAGGCTGTCCTCAGCGCCAAGCGCGCGGGCGGCATCCAGGGCCGCCTTGGCCTGTGCTTCCAGGAATTCACGCGCGCGGGTCTGCAATTCCTGCGCGGTGCCTTCATCGACGCCGTCGATCACCAGCAGCTCGTCGATCTCGACATAGGCGACCTCTTCAAGGTTCGTAAAGCCTTCGGAAACCAGCAATTGCGCGAAGAATTCATCCAGATCCAGCGTCTCCATGAACAGCTGGGTGCGGGCTTCGAATTCCTTCTGGCGACGTGCCGATTCTTCGGCCTCGGTCATGATGTCGATGTCCAGATTGGTCAGCTGGCTGGCCAGACGCACGTTCTGTCCGCGGCGGCCGATTGCCAGCGAGAGCTGCTCCTCAGGCACCACAACTTCGATTTTACCGGCTTCTTCGTCCAGAACCACCTTAGAAACTTCGGCAGGCTGAAGCGCGTTCACAAGGAAGGTCGGCTGATCTTCGTTCCACGGGATGATGTCGATCTTTTCACCCTGCAGTTCGTTCACAACCGCCTGCACACGGCTGCCGCGCATACCAACACAGGCACCGACAGGGTCGATCGAGCCGTCATACGAGATCACGGCAATCTTGGCGCGCGAACCGGGGTCGCGGGCCACAGCCTTAACCTCAATGATGCCGTCATAGATTTCCGGCACTTCCATCTTGAACAGCTCGGCCATGAATTCCGGCGCGGTGCGCGACAGGAAGATCTGGTGACCACGAACCTCGCGGCGAACCTCTTTGATGTAGGCGCGCACGCGGTCGTTGGGGCGATAGCTTTCGCGGCCGATCTTGTCGTTGCGACGCAGAACGGCCTCGGCCCCGCCAAGATCGACGATGACATTGCCAAATTCTTCGCGCTTGACCGCACCGTTGATGATGGTGCCTGCGCGATCCTTGAATTCTTCGTACTGACGATCACGTTCCGCTTCGCGGACCTTCTGCAGAATCACCTGTTTGGCGGATTGAGCTGCGATACGGCCCATTTCAACCGGGGGAACTTCTTCGACGAAGACGTCACCGACCTCGGGGTTTTCCATATATTGCTTGGCTTGTTCGACAGTGAACTCGGCCTGATAGTTTTCCAGCTCTTCATCCTCAACAACGGTGCGGACGCGGGTAAAGGTCGCCTTACCTGTCTTGCGGTCGATGCTGACACGGATGTCCATCTCGGCGCCGTAGCGGCTCTTGGCGGCGCGGGCGAGCGATTCTTCCATCGCTTCGACAACCAGACCGGGGTCGATCATCTTTTCGCGGGCCACGGCCTCGGCGGTCTGCAGCAGCTCCAGCTGGTTGGCTGAGGTGATTGCCATCAGTTCGTCTCCTCTTCGGACCCTTCGGTCTCAATCTCGTCGAAAGCGTTTTCGCTCAGGGCACCGGCGTCTTTGCGCTGGCGCAGCATTTCCTTGATCAGGTCATCGGTCAAAACCAGCTTGGCGTCGCTCAACCAGTCGAATTGCAGACCGATTGTGATCGTCTCAGACCCTTCGGGGATGTTGATCAGAACCTCATCCCCTTCGATCCCGGCCAATTCGCCCTTAAAGCGGCGACGGCCGTCGATCAGCTCGGCGGTTTCGATCTTGGCCTCATAGCCTTCGAACATCTCAAAATCCTTGAGACGGGTCAGAGGCCGGTCGATACCGGGGCTCGACACCTCAAGCGTATAGGCGTCCAGAATCGGGTCCTCGACATCCAGCGAAGCGCTGACGGCGTTGGAAATCTCGGCGCAGTCATCCACTTCGATGCCGCCATCGGGCTTATCGGCCATGATCTGCAGCGTGGTGGTCTTGCCGCTCATCAGGCGGATACGGACAAGCTCATACCCCAGATCCTCGATCACGGGGGTGATGATCTCGGCCAGTCGCCGGTCGATGGCTGCTTTGGCTATCAGGTCGTTTGTCATTCAGGTCTCTACCCTTCAATCGGGCACAAAAAAACGGGCGCGCGGCCCGTCGTATTTTCCGGTGGAGCCTTGGACCAGAAGTCCAACGCGCCGCTGTTGCAACTGCATATACGCAGGAGTTGCCGAGTCTGCAACCCCCGGCGTGAAACGTGATCAGGTCAGGCCAGCCACCACCGTTCTGCAATGCGCCCATCGTCCAGCGCACGCCCCCCGATCTGGCGCGGCATTCCCACCTGTCCGGCCACGGCCAGCGCCATGTCGTCCTGACTGGGGTGGTACCGCAGGCCGCGCTGATCCTTCAGGCCATCGCTGTCGGGCAGCGCCGCCACGTCCACATAACCGTCACGCAACGCCTCGGCCCGGACTTTGGCGTCAGGGATCACAATAACCTCAAGCGCATCGGCCCAACCGGCCTGTCCGTCCTTGTAGTGATCCGACACCCGGCGGCCAAGAAAATGCCGATCATCCTCGGCCCGTTCCACCCGGTAGCATCCGGTACCATTGGCGGTGTGCAAGGGCGTTACGCCCTGCCCATCGCGCGTGATGACGAAACGGGTATCAGCCAACAGGAAAGGCAAGCCGGGATTCGCCTCGGTCAGTTCCAGCCGCACCGAATCTGCCGTCAGAGCCTCGGCCTGCCCGACCTGTTGCAGCACCGACACCACATCCGCCACATTCAGTGCCGCACCGTCATGAAATGCCACATCAGCCCGCAGATCAAAGCTCCAGACCCGCGCATCCGCATCCGTGTGCCACCCGCTCGCCAATTCGCCGCGCAGGGTGCCATCGGGCGCGATCTCGGTCAGGGTATCAAAGACAGCCCCACGCGCCACCTGTTCCAAACTGTCATCGCGCGGCACGGCCAGTCGCAACGTCCCGCCCTTTTTGGGCGTATCTGCCAGCGAGGCCCCTGTGGCCGCCAGCAAAGCCGCCGCAGCACCCGAGGCGAATAAGGCACGACGGTCCATCCGGGTCATGCGATGCCCTCCGCTACACGGTCCATGATCCGCACCAGCTCGGCGCTGATGCCGGGCTCGGACAGGGCATGACCTGCTTGGCGCACCATCTTCAGCTCGGCATTGGGCCAGCGTTCGGCCAAAGACCACGCGGCCTGCGGCGGGCAGATCATGTCATAGCGCCCCTGCACGATATGTCCGGGGATATGGGCGATTCGGTCCATCTGATCCAAAATCTGCCCGTCTTTCTCAAGGAAAGCCCCATGGGTGAAATAGTGATTTTCAAGCCGCGCAAAGGCGCGCGCGTATTCTCCGGGGCTTTCACCTGTAGAACCGTGCGAATGGATCGAAGCCAGCGCGTTCTCCCACGCCGACCAGGCCCGCGCATACAGGATTTCCGTCGCCCGATCGCCCGAGAACAGTCGTTTGTGATAGGCGCCTATGGTATCCGACAGCTCATCCTCCGTCAGCAGAGCGGTGAATTTCGCCCATTGCTCGGGCCAGAACTTGCCCGCGCCGCCGCCATAGAACCAATCCAGCTCGGCCTGCGTCGCCAGAAACACACCGCGCAGCACCAGCCGGTTCACCCGGTCCGGATGCGCCTGCGCATAGACCAACGCCAGCGTCGCGCCCCAGCTGCCGCCAAACACCGTCCAGTCGTCGATATCCAGCAACGTCCGCAGACGCTCGATGTCATCCACCAGATCCCACGTCGTGTTGTCCACCACCGAGGCATGCGGCCGCGACCGCCCGCACCCGCGCTGATCAAACAGAATCACCCGAAACACACGCGGATCGAAATAGCGCCGCATCGCCGGGCTACACCCGCCACCGGGGCCGCCATGCAGGATCACAACTGGCAGCCCTTCGGGATTGCCGCATTGCTCCATATAAATACGGTGCCCGTCGCCCACATCGACCATCCGCTGATCGAACGGGTCGATCGGCGGGTACAGATATTGAACTGCGCGCTTTTGGTCCGGGTACTTATCCATTAGGGCCCTATATAGTCTTTAAACGTAAAAGAGCACACGGAGACAGGAATGCAAGCGCATCCGAACACGGTGGACCCGTCCGAGATCGCAAAATTCGAGGCGATGGCCGCAGAATGGTGGGACCCCCATGGGAAATTCAAACCCTTGCACATGCTCAATCCGTGCCGTCTGGACTATATCACACAGCAAATTGCGGGTGAATTTGACCGCGATCTGACGGCTACGAAACCTTTCGAGGGCCTGCGCCTGCTTGATATCGGTTGCGGCGGCGGGCTGCTGAGCGAACCGATGGCGCGTCTGGGCGCGACGGTCGTGGGCGCAGACGCCGCCGAGCGCAATTTACCCGTCGCCCGCATTCATGCCGAGCAGTCGGGGCTTGAGATCGATTATCGCCACACCACCGCCGAGGACATGGCCGCCGCGGGCGAGCAATTCGACGTGGTGCTGAATATGGAGGTGGTCGAACACGTGGCCGACCCTCTGGGTTATCTCACCGCAACACAACAGTTGGTGATACCCGGCGGGTTGCAGGTATGTTCGACCATAAACCGCAACCCAAAATCCTATGCGATGGCCATCTTCGGGGCCGAAGTCGTCATGCGCTGGCTGCCGCGCGGCACGCATGAGTGGAACAAGTTCATCACCCCCGATGAGCTGTTCGACCTGCTGCGCCAAGCCGGGCTGGAGCCAGTGGACCGCAAGGGGTTCGTCTTCAACCCGATCCTGTGGAGCTGGTCGATCTCGGACCGCGATCTAAGCGTGAATTATGTGACGGCGAGTGTGAAGCCAGGGTGAGGCTACTCCCCCTCCAACTGCAACCTCAAATCCCGCAGCACGGGCAACGTGCTGCGCACCCGCTCCAACCCTAACTCTCCGACCACGCGGTTGATCAGCGGCGCAATCGAGGAAATCGCCTGATCGCGGGCGCGGCGACCGGCTGGGCTGATGGCGACCATCTTGCGGCGGGCGTCGTCCCAGTCGGGACGGATGTGGATGTATCCGGCCCATTCCAGCTTGGCCAAAGTGTTGGTCATCGCCCCACGCGTCACGTGGAAGGTGCTGGCCAGTTGCGCCGGGGTGCGTTCATCGCCGACAAACACCAGATGGTTCAGCACCGAGAAATGCGAGATTTCCATGCCCTTGGGCAGCACCCGGCTCAGCCGGTTGCGCAATAGCTGGTCGGCGGTCAGGATCTCGCTGAACAGCGTGACCGCAAGGGCATTGGTGTCGTCCGTCATTGGGTCCGGCTCTGGATCAGGGGCCGTCAAAAGCCCGCAGGTGCGTCAATGAGGGCACGCGGCGGCGTGCCTCTGTCACAGAACTATCATCCAAATCGAAAATGTGAATGCCCGGATCGGTGCCTGCGTCGATGACGACCTCTCCCCATGGGGCCACAACCATGCTGTGACCGTGGGTGTGGCGGGTCTTGCCACGGGTTTTCGGATGCGCGCCGGTTTGCGCCGGGGCCAACACCCAGGCTCCGTTTTCAATCGCCCGTGCGCGCAGAAGCGATTCCCAATGCGCCTTGCCCGTAACCGGCGAAAACGCCGCCGGAACGGTCAGAATCCGCGCCCCGCCCTGCGCCAAGGCGGCAAAGAGATGCGGAAAGCGGATGTCGTAGCAGATGGCCATGCCGACCTTGCCGAAATCGGTGTCAGCAATCACCGCCCGGTCGCCGGGGCGGTAGTTTTTCGATTCGCGGAAGGTCTCAGTCTCCGAGACCTGCACGTCGAACATGTGAATTTTGTCATAGCGCGCCACGATCTGGCCCTGCGGGTCGATCATGTAGGATCGGTTGGCAAAGCGCCCATCGGCGTCATGCGTCTTGATCCCAAGCGAGCCGATCAGCAGCCAAACGCCCAGCGCGGCGGCCTGATCGCGCAGGCCCGCCAGCGTCTGGTCATCTTCCTCGTGCTGCAGAACCTCGCGCTGGCGCGTGGTGGAATTGGACACGCAATTCGTCACCTCAGGCGTCAGAATGAACTGCGCGCCCTGCCCGGCGGCCTCGGCCATCAGGGCGCGCACCATGTTCAGATTGTCAGACGAATCATCCGACGAGGTGATCTGCAGCAGCGCAGTCTTCATGCCGCCAGCAGACGGTCCAGCTTGCCCTGACGGTCCAGCTCGTACAGGTCATCGCAGCCACCCACGTGCTGGGTGCCGATGAAGATTTGCGGCACGGTGCGTTTGCCGCCCGCACGTTTGATCATCTCGGGCTTGCGCTTGGGGTGCATCAGAACGTCGACCTCTTTGAACTCGACGCCTTTCTGTTTCAGCAGGCGTTTGGCGGCGTGGCAGAAGCCGCACAGAGGCGATGTGTAAATCTCAACCGGTTTCATAAGTCGTCCCTTCGGGTTTCGCGTAATCCTGCGCGAATTAGGTATCCTTGGCAACGCGCGCTAGGGTCAACACGAAAATATGATTTGCGCCCGACGCAAGACAGACTCGCGCACAAGCCGCCAGCGTCGCGCCCGAGGTCATCACGTCATCCACCAACAGCACATCCCGCCCGTGCATCCGGTTTAAGCGTTTGGGATGCGGCGCAATGGCGTTTTCCAGCGTCTTGGCCCGCTGCGCGGCGGTTTTTCCATCCAGAACCGGGGTTTTAATGCGTCGGATCAGCAGGTCGGGGCAGACCTCAACCCCCGTGTGCCGCCCCAGATGCTGCGCCAGCAGGGCCGACTGGTTATAGCGCCGTTTCAACAATCGGGACCAATGCAGTGGCACCGGGGCCAGCAACATATCGTCGCGGAACAAATCTCGACCCGCCTGCGCCATCCACCGCGCCGACGGACGTGCCAATTCCGGCCTGTCGCCATGTTTCAACGCAAGGATCAGCCCCCGTGCCTTACCATCATACAACAGCGCCGAGCGTCCGTCCCGCCATGGTCGGGGCGTTTTCATACAGTCGTCGCATTCAATACGGTGGCCATCTGCCTCACCAGGCAGAGGCATTCCGCAGCTTTCGCAGACCACCCCTCCGATAAAGGGCGTGTCGCGCCAACAGGGGCCGCAGAGGCCGAAATCGGACTCGGTCAGCTCTCCACACCCCATGCAGCGGGGTGGATAGATCATCTGAAGGGCGGTTTGAATCCGCGGCCAGATGCGATACTTGCGCCCTATGAAACTGCCTGCTTCCAACGCACCCTCTCTGTTCGACCGCAAGGCCCTGACCCTGCATCGCGCCCGCGCGCGGGACGAGGCGCTGTTCTTGCACCGCGCCGCCGTGGACGAGGTTCAGGATCGACTCAGCATGGTTAACAAAACCTTTACGGCTCCGGCTGTGGTGACGCCCTTCGCCCATGTCTGGCGAGATGTGATGCCAAAAGCGCAGATCGTGGCGGATGATGAGGTGCTGAACCTGACCCCCGGCGCGCATGATCTGGTGATCCACGCGTTGGCGCTGCACTGGGCCAACGACCCTGTCGGCCAACTCATTCAATGCCACCGGGCCCTGCAGCCTGACGGGCTGTTGCTGGTGGTCTGTCTGGGCGGAGAAACCCTGCACGAACTGCGCGCAGCATTGGGTCAGGCCGAGATCGAAATCTCTGGCGGGCTCAGCCCACGCATCGCACCGATGGGCGAACTGCGTGATCTGGGCGGCTTGCTGCAACGGGCCGGGCTGGCCTTGCCGGTGGCAGATACGACGCGACTGGCGGCGGAATACCGCGACCTGCGGCACCTAATGCAGGACTTGCGCGCCATGGGTGAAACCAACAGCCTAACCGATCGCATCAAACGCCCCACTCGGCGGCAGATCTTTGACCGCGCCCAGCAGATATACGCCGATCACTTTGCAACGCCCGAAGGGCGGCTGAACACCACCTATGAACTGATCTGCCTGACCGGCTGGTCCCCTGATGACAGTCAGCAAAAGCCCCTGCGCCCTGGATCGGCCCAAACCCGCCTTGCTGAAGCGCTGGGCACAAAAGAGGGCAAACTGACCGATTGACGACTGGACAAATCCGTTTATCTCAGCCCGGTACAAAGAAATTCAGGAAGCCCCTCATGTTTGACGCCACTCGCCCCGCCCATGCCCCTGCCGACCACCCGAAGGTGAAAATGGGCCGCGTCGGCATTCTGCTGGCCAATCTGGGCACGCCGGACGACTATACCTATTGGCCCATGCGCCGTTACCTGAACGAGTTCTTGTCGGATCAGCGCGTCATCGACTATCCGAAATGGAAATGGCAGCCGATCCTGCAGGGGATCATTTTGACCAAACGGCCCTTCAGCTCGGGCGAGGCGTACAAGTCGATCTGGAACCACGACAAGGGCGAAAGCCCGCTGATGACGATCACAAAGGACCAAACCGCCAAGATGCGCGATGCGATGCAGGCGCGCTATGGCGATCAGGTGATGGTCGATTTCTGTATGCGCTACGGCAACCCCTCAACCAAATCCAAAGTGCGCGAGATGGTGGCCGCGGGTTGTGATCGCATCCTGTTCTTCCCGCTCTACCCGCAATATGCAGGTGCAACGACGGCTACTGCCAATGACCAATTCTTCCGCGCCCTGATGGAGGAGGCTTGGCAACCCTCCAGCCGAACGGTTCCGGCTTATTTCGACGAACCTGCCTATATCGACGCTTTGGCCGGGTCGGTGGAACAGGCCTACGCCGCGATGGAGACCAAGCCCGACATTCTGGTCTGCTCCTATCACGGAATGCCGGACCGCTATCTGCAGCAGGGCGATCCCTATCACTGCCAATGTGCAAAAACCTCTCGCCTTCTGAAAGAACGGCTGGGTTGGGCGGATGATCAGCTTGTCTCAACCTTCCAGTCGCGATTCGGCCCCGAGGAATGGCTGAAGCCTTACACGGTCGATCACGTGGCAGAACTGGCGCGTCAGGGGAAAAAGAATATCGCGGTGATCGCGCCTGCGTTTTCAGCCGATTGCATCGAGACGCTGGAAGAAATCAACGAAGAGATCAAGGAAAGCTTTGAAGAAGCCGGCGGCGAGAGCTTTACCTATATTCCCTGCCTCAACGACGACGATTCGCACATTGCTGCTTTGGGCAAAGTAATCGAGGACAATTTGAAAGGCTGGCTGGACTGACCAGCTCTGTCAGGGCCGGCGAACAGACACAAAAAAGGCGATGGATTTCTCCACCGCCTTTTTCTTGGATAATTCGTATCGAATTAGCTTGCTGCAACAGCTGCTGCAACAACAACCAGCAGGATCAGCGGCAGGATGATGCCCTGCGACGAACCCTGAGTTTCTTCGACAACAACAGGTGCTTCAACAACCGGCTCTTCCAGGTTGCCAGCATAAGCGGTCGAAGCAGCAGCAGTCAGTGCAGCGGCGAGAACGAGTTTCTTCATATTAACCTCCAGAATAAGCACGGTTTCAGATAGCGAAACCGCACACCCAAGACTTACCTCGTGTTTTTTTCTAACCAGCTATCCAACTGGAATGCAAATGGAAGTTGCTTCGCAAGCGACTTCATGCGCGGTTTTGTCGTCAAATTAGCAACACTTGAGTGCCAACCTTCGCCATCGAAAACAGCTCGGCGATATCTTCGTTGAAAAGACCGATGCATCCGTTCGAAGACCGACGCCCTATTTTGCGCGTATCGTGGGTTCCGTGGATTCGGTAGTACTTCCAGCTTAGATACAAAGCGTGCGTTCCCAACGGGTTATCTGGACCCGGCGGGATATAGTCCGGCCATTCGGGGTTTCGCTTCTTCATCGAAGGTGTCGGCGCCCAGCTGGGCCCTTCGACCTTGCGAATGACGCTTGTGCGACCGCGACGCGTGAGTTCTTCGGTCAGCGGAACCGATGATGGGTAGAGTTTATACACGCTTTGGTCGTCTGACCAATAATGCAGTGCCCGTGAAACGGTATCGACCAGGATTGCGCCATTGCGCGTGTTGTCAAAATAGGGCTGCCAGTCCAAAGCACGGAAACCCGAAATGTTTCGCCGCACCTGCGGTTCGGGTTCGGGTGCCGGACGCAGAGGATCGCCCGGAATGTACTGAGCAATCGCCGGACTAGACAGAATGGCGGACGCACCGACCAGAAATCCGCGGCGCGAGGAAGGAATGAGTTTCTTGACCATTTGTGACGGTCCTTTGCTAAACCAGAAAAGGAATTTGACGCATTTTATTGCCTGAATACGTCAATCGCAAATCAAACCGGCAAAATCACGCGGGAATCAGCCATTGCAGGTTTGCCCAAGCCCGTTGGTCGCGCTATTGCGTAAGATGACACAAAAATCAGGTCGACCATGACGCGTATTATTACACTTCTGTTCTTATGTTTTGCTGCTGTGGCGGCTTGTACCCCAAGCTCAACCACGACGATTGGTGCGGATGGCCGTCCGCTGCCCACTGTTTACAAGATTCGCGGCAATCCCGAAAAGCTACAGTTCCGCATGCTTGATTCGGTTAACGCACTGCGGCAAGCTTCGGGTCTGCAGCCTGTGCAACTGAATTCACAGCTCAATGCTGCGGCTGCCACACATTCCAAGGATATGGCACGCCAGAACCGGCCATGGCATTTTGGGTCCGATGGATCATCCCCAATAGATCGGGCCGCGCGCGTTGGGTATTTCGGCACATTCCTGGGCGAAGCTATTTCGGAAACCTTCGAAACCGAAACCGAGACATTGGCTGCCTGGATGCAGGAACCCGGTCCAAGATCAGTGATACTGGATCCTAAAGCCACGCAGATGGGATTTGCTTGGCATCAAGAATCGGGTGGAAAAATCTGGTGGACGTTGGAAATGGGCACCGGCGGCTGACCACCGCCGTAGCCTCGAAATACAAAGCCCCCGATTATCGGGGGCTTTTTCGTTAGTACGCTTCAAGCGCAGGATCAGGCCGCTTGCATCGATTGCGCCTCGGTCAGGATCGCATAGAGCTTGACCGGGTCAGGGTTGGCACGCAGCTTGGCGCAAACCGCTGTGTCACGCAGGGTACGAGACACTAGCGCGAGCGCTTTCAGATGGTCTACACCCGCTTCTTCCGGTGCGAAAAGCGCGAAGGCGATATCGACTGGCTGACGATCAACCGAGCCAAAATCGATGGGCTTTTCCAGCATGACAAACGCGCCAGCGACCTGTTCGATTTCAGTCAGACGCGCATGGGGAAGCGCAACGCCATGGCCCACACCCGTGGGCCCAAGGCTTTCACGTTCGAGCAGACCATCAACGACAGTTTGCTCGTCCAGGCCCAAGGTTGCCGCAGCAACATCGCCAATTTCCTGAAACAGCCGCTTCTTGCTGGAAGCGGCTGACAATACACGTACTGCTTCGGGCTTCAGAATGCTCGAAAGCTCCATGATTTTGCTCCAATGGCAAGCCCCTGCCAATGCAGGGGCACGCCTTTCTAATCTTGCCTGTTATGGATCGATCCAGCCGATGTTACCGTCTTCCCGACGATACACGACATTCAATCCATCCTTGTTCTCATTCCGGAACACCAGCACCGGGGCACCAGCCAATTCCATCTGCATAACGGCTTCACCAACACTCAGCGATGGGATCTTGGTTTCCATCTCAGCCACGATCATCGGCTGCAGAGATTCTGGCTCATCTGCCGACTCAGATTCGTCAGAGGCGAGGATATAAGAGGAAGCTCCGAAGAGTTCAACCGGCTCGACCCGATCCTTGTGGTGATCCTTTAGGCGGCGTTTATAACGGCGCAATTGTGTTTCCATCTTGTCACAGCACCCCTCGAATGCCGCGTAAATCTCGGTAGCATGGGCTTTGGCCTGCGCCGTCAGGCCGGTGGAAAGATGTACGGTGGTCTCGCACACATATTCATGCGCAGAACGGGAAAAGACGACATTGGCGTCGGTCGGTCGCTGGGCGTATTTGCCCACAACCTCGCCAAGTTCGGTCTGCACATGGGTCTGAAGTGCTTCACCGATGTCGATCTGTTTTCCGCTGATTTGGTAACGCATGTGATCTCCTTCACAATTCACACCCATTCTGACGCTGCGTAACACAGCGCGCTTCTTTTTATCGGGTGGGGGGTATCGGCATGTTCCGCGGTAGCCGGAACTTGATCCCTTCCAAGAAGGGGCATCGTGATCCAGACTGGAACCGAAAAAATGCCATGACCCAATTGAGGCAAGAGACGGCGGAAGAGTCAATCAAAACAGGCGTGTATATACGAGATTTCCGCCATGCATTCGGCGCAATACCGCGCAAACCTATGAAATACGGAAGTTTTCGCCCAAGTAGACGCGCCGCACGTTTTCGTTTTCAACGACTTCGTCCGGTGTTCCGGACATAAGTACCTGACCGTCATGCAAAATATAGGCGCGGTCCACGATCTCGAGCGTTTCACGCACGTTGTGATCCGTGATCAAAACCCCGATCCCGCGTTTTTTCAGATCAGCGACCAGATGACGGATGTCACCCACGCTGATCGGGTCGACCCCGGCAAAAGGTTCGTCGAGCAACAGGTACTTTGGATCGGCAGCCAGACAACGCGCAATCTCGACCCGGCGGCGCTCACCACCCGACAAGGCCAGCGCGGGCGCACGGCGCAGATGCTCGATCGAGAAATCGGACAGCAGCTCTTCCAGACGTTCTTTGCGGCGATGGGCGTGCCCCACCGTGATATCCAGAACAGCCGAGATATTGTCTTCAACGCTCATCCCGCGAAAAATCGACATCTCTTGCGGCAAATATCCGATCCCAAGCCGCGCCCGGCGATACATTGGAAGGGTCGTCACCACCTGCCCATCGATGGTTACGCGACCAGCTTCGGGAAAAACCAACCCTGCAACAGAATAGAAAGTGGTGGTCTTGCCGGACCCGTTCGGCCCCAGCAACGCGACCACTTCGGATCGGTCCAACGTCATTGACACATCTCGGATGACGGTCTTTTTCCGATAAGACTTCCGCAGCTTTTCGATCCTGAGCCCCGAACTGCCCTGAGCCAGTTTCAGGTTCGGTCCAGCCATCAGTTGGCACCCTGCTGCAGAATGGTTTTAACGTTGCCCGTCATGGTCGCCGTCCCTGTCGTCAGGTTGGCGTTCATCTGATCGCCGCTGATCGTACTTGGCCCCTGCGTCAGCAGAACGTTGCCGCGCATGACGATCACACCCGAATCGATGGTATATTCGGCCCAATCCCCTTCAGCTGCATCTGGCGGGCTGACCAGAACCACATCCTCGGTCGCTTCCATACGCTCGATGCCAGACCGATCCGCATTGTAGATGACAAGTACGCGCTCGGCCGTCAGGCGCATTTCACCCTGAATGACAATTACATTGCCAATGAACTCGGCCGAGCCATCTTCCTGATTCACGTTCAACGACTCAGACGTGACTTCGACTGGCAGGCTGGGGTCAGCTTTTTTTGCGCCAAACGCCACTTGTGTTTCCTGAGCGGACACTGAAAAAGTGCTGCTCAACAAGGCAATTCCGACAAGGGCAATTCGAAAATCGAACACAGGCTATCTTTCTGCTCTTTTCGGCTCGTATATCAGTTTCACGCCGTCTGTAAAAATAATATGGACCGGGCCGTCCTTTTTTTCGGTCCCAAAGGTCATGCGACCTGCTGAAAAATTTCCGATAACCCCGGTCCCATTGACCTGACCCGGAGTGTCGCCGCGTATTTCGTCCAGCGCGGTGTTCAGCATATTCGTGGTCACTTCGATTCCGTCAGTGGTCGTGATCACCACATCCCCGATGAAGGTCGCAGTGTTCTTGTCAGGACGGATCATGCCCGAGTTCGAATCCAGAGTGATAATCCCCCCGTTAGACAGCCCCAGTCGCCCACTGAACTCGGATGCTGTAGGGACCGAGTTCTCGGTACCTTGTGTGGCCTGGATTGCTTCAATCTGAACTTCTTCGCCCTTGCGCGTGGTTCCGCGATAATTGGGCCGAGTCACGATCTGATCCGCCAGACGTTCTTCTATGTCGCGTTGAGTGAAGGGAACTTTGACGTCGGTTTCGATACTGCGGGACAGAAGGAACACGGTGGAAAGCATCACGATGGCCACCAACGGCAGCAGCACCTTGAGGAATTGCACCATGCGTGAATGGCTGTCCACGGTCGTGCCCTCTTAACCCAATCCAACGCGCAGGCAGTCGTGGATATGCAATATCCCTTCTGCCTGTCCATCGGACTCTGGGTCAACTACGAAAAGGCATGTAATCTTGGGTGTTTGCATAGTCATCAACGCAACTGCACCTTCGGCCAGTTCATCTGGCCCAATAGTGCGCGGGTCGGTGGTCATAACCTGATCGACTGTGTACCCTAGAAGCCCATCCATATTTCGTCGCAAGTCACCATCTGTCACGATGCCCAATAGCCGCCCGTCGTGATCGGTTACGCCAACCACCCCGAAGCCTTTTTGACTCATGACCAATAGCGCTTCGCTCATCGACGTTCCTGAGGAAACAACCGGCGTGTCCGTGTGCATCAGGTCGCGCACCTTGCTCAACTGCGCCCCGAGTTTACCACCGGGGTGGAAGTCTCGAAAGTTTTCAGGCTTAAAATCGCGGTACTTCATCAGCGCAATCGCAAGCGCATCCCCCATTGCCAGCGTCAGCGTGGTCGAGATCGACGGCACCATCCCAAACCCACATGCCTCGCCCATCGACGGGATCAGCAAGTGCACATCCGCCTGTTTCATCAGCGTGCTTTCAGGCTTGCTGGACAAGCCGATCAGCGGAATCCCAAACCGGCGGGTAAACGCCAGCAAGTTTGCCAGTTCCGGCGCTTCGCCCGAATTCGAGATCGCAAGAACAACGTCCCCTTTGGACACCATTCCCAGATCGCCATGACTCGCCTCGGCCGGGTGAACAAAATAAGCGGGTGTTCCGGTGCTCGCCAATGTCGCCGCTATCTTATGGCCGATATGCCCGGATTTGCCGATGCCACTGATGATGATACGGCCCGTCGCCTGCAGGATCAGCTGCACGGCCTCGGCGAAATCTTCGTTCAGGCTATCGGCCAGCACGTCAAGCGCGCGGGCCTCGTCGGTGACGACTTGTCGGGCGGTTCTCAGGAAAGCTTCGGTATCGGTCATGAGTGCGCAAAAATATCCGTTTCGGGCCAACCGGCGAGGTCAAGTTTCGCACGCATCGGCAAGAAGTCAAAACAGGCCTGAGCCATTTCCGTTCGGCCTTCGCGGGCCAGCCGCCCGTCCAGCGCCTCGCGCAGGCGGTGCAGGTACAAAACGTCCGAGGCAGCATATTCCAACTGTGCGTCGGTCAGGGTTTCGGCGCCCCAATCGCTCATTTGTTGCTGTTTCGAGATGTCGACGCCGATCAGCTCCTGACACAGGTTTTTCAATCCGTGACGGTCGGTATAGGTGCGCACCAGACGACTGGCGATCTTGGTGCAATAGACAGGCGCGGCCAGGGCACCAAAAGCATGGAACATCGCGGCGATGTCAAAACGGCCAAAGTGGAACAGTTTCAACACATTGGGATTTTCAAGCATCGCACACAGGTTCGGGGCTTTGGTCTGACCCTTTTCCACTTGCACGATGTGGCTGTTTCCGTCGCCACCCGACATCTGGATCACGCACAGGCGATCCCGATGCGGGTTCAGACCCATGGTTTCGCAGTCGATGGCCACGACAGGGCCAAGGTCCAACCCGTCCGGCAGGTCGTTTTTATAGAGATGGTTGGCCAACGAGCTTGTCCTTTGTGCGATTTCGCCTCCGAGATAGGCGGTTTGATCCGTAAACTCAACGCCATCCGTGGAACGCGGCCTATATGCGCGGGTTTCTTGACCTCGCGTTCCAGTGCTGGAAAATGGCGGCCACCGCCATGTCGTTGATATCGCGCTTAGGAAACCCCGAGGTATCGCAAATGCTGAGCGTGCTGCGCAACCGAACCTACCGCCACTTGCTGGCCGCGCAGGTCGCGGCCTTGACCGGAACCGGGTTGGCAACAATTGCCTTGGGTTTGCTGGCCTATGACCTCGCACAAGACGCTGCAGCATTGGTGCTTGGAACTGTTTTGACAATCAAAATGGTAGCCTATGTCACCGTAGCACCACTGGCTGCGGCGTTTGCCGAGCGCGTCGATCGGCGCAAAATGCTTGTTGTGCTGGATATCGTGCGCGCAGCCGTCGCGGTGTTCCTGCCCTTCGTAACCGAAGTCTGGCAGGTCTATGTGCTGATCTTCATCCTGCAATCGGCGTCTGCTGGTTTCACTCCGGCCTTTCAGGCCACCATCCCCGACGTGTTGACCGACGAACAGGATTATACCAAGGCCCTTTCGCTGTCCCGGCTGGCCTATGATATGGAAAGTGTCCTGAGCCCATCCTTGGCTGCAGCTTTGCTGACTATCGTCAACTTCGACAACCTGTTCTGGGGCACCGCCTTGGGCTTTGTCGCTTCTGCTCTGCTGGTCGTTTCGGTTGCCTTGCCTTCGCCCATGCCGACACGGCCCCGCGGGATCTACGACCGCACAACCCGTGGCATTCGTATCTACCTGAACACTCCGCGTCTGCGGGCGCTGCTGGCCCTGACGTGGACCGCTGCTGCCCTCAGCGCGATGGTCATCGTGAACACAGTCGTCATCGTGCGCACCGATATGGGGTTACCGGAAAGCGCAGTCGCACTGGCTTTGGCCGGATTCGGAGGGGGATCAATGCTGGCAGCCATCACTCTGCCATCTTTGCTGAACAGGTTTCGGGACCGCTCGGTTATGCTGTTCGGGGCCACCACAGGCACAATTTTCATGGCCATGGCTGCTTATCTGTTTGCCAATTTCCCGATGACACTCCCTACACTCGCCTTGATCTGGGCCTGCGTTGGGTTTGGGTATTCGTCCACCCTTACACCGTCCGGGCGCTTACTGTCCCGATCCGCGAAACCAGAAGACCGCCCGGCCGTTTTTGCCGCGCAGTTTACACTGTCACATCTATGCTGGCTGATGCTTTATCCATTGGCCGGTTGGCTGATGACAACGAAATGCACGGCAGTGACGCTGACTTGGATGACCATTGCTGCGTTTGCTGGTCTTGTCATTGTCAGTGTGCTGTGGCCTGAAAAATCACCCGAGGGGACCGCAGGTAAAGATGCGCCCAAGCCTTGAGGCTGTACCCCACTCTGCCTTACACCTTGGCGTTATGGATCAACTGGACCGCCGTATCATCGCCGCCCTGCAGCACAACGCGCGGGAATCAACTACCAAGATCGCAGCCAAACTTGGGTTGGCACGCACAACCGTGCATGAGCGGATCAGGCGGATGGAGGAAAGCGGAGTCATCGCAGGGTATTCCGTTGTGCTCAACAAGGACGAAGACACCCCGCGTGTTCAGGTCGTGGTGTTGCTGGAAGTCCAACAAAAAGAGACGACCCGCATCATCAAACGGCTTGAGGCTTACCCCGAGGTCAAGCGGTGTCTGTCAATCAATGGAGAGTTTGACCTGCTTCTGTCCGCCGAAGCCCCCAGAATCGAGGACCTGGACATTCTGGTTGACGAATTGGCTAAAATCCCCGGTGTTCTGCGCACCAATACCAGCGTTGTTTTTGGCCGCAGGATCGACCGGAAATGATTGGGCGCTAACCCTCTGTAAACCCTGCCGCAGCTAACCTGACCCGGATTGATCAGAATCCCGGACCGGCAGAATGCCCCATCGAACGATACCTGGACTTTTGGCGCTTGCACTTTGCGTGGGTCAACAGGCGCTCGCCATGCCCAACCCCCACACCGCAGACATATGCGATCGGGCCGCCCAGCGTGCGGCTACGTCCGAAGGCGTCCCGCTTGAGGTGTTGCACGCCATAACACGCGTTGAAACAGGCCGCGCCATTGACGGACGGCTTTCGCCTTGGCCATGGGCCATCAATGTCGAAGGAAAGGACTTTTGGTTCAAATCCGAGTTTGAGGCAAAGTCTTATGTTTTCAATATCTTCAAGGCAGGAAAACGCAGCTTTGACATTGGATGTTTCCAGATCAACTACCGCTGGCATGGCAAGGCGTTCCGGTCCATCGACGCAATGTTTGACCCCGATGAAAACGCCACTTACGCCGCACGGTTCCTGAAAGATCTTTATGCTGAGCTCGGCTCGTGGACCGCGGCTGCGGGGGCATACCACTCGCGCACACCCCATTTGGCACAGACCTATTCCGATAGGTTCCAGCGTGTCTTGGCGGAGTTGGACTACAACGAAACACGCGCCATCGCGTCACGCGATCCGTTTACCGGATCGGCGTCTCCGCTGATCCCGCTGCGGGCCGATCAAGCGCCCGCTGGCGCGCTTGGGTCGCTGATGCCGGCGACCGGATCTGCCTCTGCCTTCATTTCCTTCAACTAGGAGCCTCGCGTGCCCAAGATCGACGCCCGTTCCCTGTTTTCCCCGACCGTTATGCTGGCAGTGGCTCTGATGACGGTCATCGTAATGATGATCCTGCCGATGCCAGCCTGGGTGCTGGACGTTGGGTTGGCGGCCTCATTCGCGTTGGCCATTTTGATTTTTACGCTAACCCTGTTTGTCGAGCGGCCGCTGGATTTCTCATCCTTCCCGACGATCCTGCTGGCCTCACTTATGTTGCGGTTATCGCTGAACGTGTCCTCGACCAAGCTGATCATCGGTCAGGGCCATACCGGTCCCAACGCCGCGGGCGACGTGATTGAGGGGTTTGCTAACTTCGTCATGGGCGGCAGCATCTTTTTGGGTCTCGTGGTATTCGGCGTGCTGCTGATCGTGAATTTCATGGTCATCACCAAGGGCGCCGCCCGCATGGCCGAAGTCGGCGCGCGCTTTGCGCTGGACGGGATGCCGGGCAAGCAACTGGCCATCGACAGCGACATGTCCGCCGGTGCCATCGACCATCAACAGGCCAAGGAAAGGCGCGAACGGGAACAGCAAGAGACTACCTTTTTCGGCTCACTTGATGGTGCATCGAAATTCGTCAAAGGAGACGCGGTTGCGGGTCTGCTGATCACGTTGTTAAACCTTGTGATGGGACTGATCATGGGGGTCATCGTCCATGGGATGCCGGTTTCTTCGGCGTTTGAAACCTATGCGATTCTCACCGTAGGCGATGGTCTGGTTACGCAGATTCCGGCCGTGATCATATCGATCGCATCCGCGCTGCTGCTGGCGCGTGGCGGAACGCAGGGCGCAACCGACAGCGCGTTGTTCTCGCAGCTTGGCCGCCACCCGGCGGCGCTTGGTACCGTTGCAGTTCTGATGGTTCTGTTTGCGCTGGTGCCGGGGTTACCGTTCCTGCCCTTCATCATCGGTGCCGGGGTCTTGGGGTACACCGCATATAGCGTCTACCAAAAGCAAAAAGCGGCTGACGATGCGGCGATTGCTGCGACACCGGATACAGACACACCCGTTTCACAGGCCATTGGGGACATTCTCGACCTGGACGATGTGCATCTGGAATTCGCGCCCGACCTTGTCAGCATGGTTCTGAACCCCGGTACCGGTCTTGATGCACGGATCGCCAACATGAGGACCTATGTCGCCTCAACCTTCGGGCTGATCCTTCCGGACATTCGCCTGACTGACCGGGCGGATCTGCCCATGGGGACCTATGTGGTGAAGGTTCAAGGCGTCGAACAGGCACGCGGGGTTCTGAACCCCGATCTGGTTTTGGCGCTGGTACAAGACGGACATGACCTGTTGCCCGACGGCAATGACGTGACCGAGCCGGTTTATGGTGCACCCGCCCGCTGGATCTTGCCCAAAGATCAAGAAGCCGCTGCAATGAGTGGTGCCACCATCGTCTCTCCACCCGAGATTCTGGCGACTCATTTGCTTGAGATCATCAAGCAGAATTTCTCGCGCCTGCTGACGCCGAAATCCCTGTGCCGCCTGCTGTCTGAAATGACCAAGCTAAGTGATCCTGTTCGGGCCGAGGCCAACCGCAAACTACTGGATGAGTTGATACCGGATAAAGTGCCCATCGACACGCTGCACGCGGTGTTGCGGTTGTTGCTGGACGAGCGGGTCTCGATTCGCAACATGGCCCTGATTTTGGAAAGCGTGGCCGAGGCGCGCCTGACCACCACCCAGCCCGAAGGTATCTGCGAACTGGTTCGGCAACGCTTGGGCTTTCAACTGGTCGCCGAAATAAAGCGCGAGGATGGATCGATTCCCCTGATTCAGCTGGCGCCAGAATGGGAGGACACATTCGTCACCTACCAGATCGACGCTCCCAATGCAGGTCTGGACGTAGCTTTGCCGCCAAACCTGTTCAACAAACTGGCCGATGGTGTCGTGGACAGCGTCGCGCAATCCGCCGATCACGGGCTGTTCCCCGCAGTTGTGACCTCGACCCGGCGACGCAGGCTATTGCGCACGATCATGCACGCTCGCGGCATATCTAACCCGGTCCTGTCTTTTGAAGAAATCGGTCTGGAAGCGCGACCGGCCCTTGTTGGAACGGTTCCCGCGTGATCGCCCTCCCGCCTGAGCTATTGCCCCAGTTGGGGGGCGGGCTTTGGCACCTTTTTGCCGTGTTTCTTAGGGTATCGGCACTGGTCTCTTTGCTGCCAGCATTTGGAGAGCGAAGCATCCCAACCCGCGTAAAACTTGCCATCGCGGTTGCTTTTACATTGGTGGTCAGCCCAGCCGCGCCGTCCCCTGAAGGTGGAACAGGCTTGCTGCCTCTTGTCCGACTTATCGGAACGGAAATTCTGGTCGGGATGATTCTGGGGTTGGGGCTGCGTCTGTTCGTGCTGGCCCTGCAAACTGCGGGATCTATTGCAGCGCAGGCCGCCTCCCTTTCCCAAATTCTCGGAGGAGCCGCAGCCGATCCTGTTCCGGCCATGGGATACATGCTGACGCTTGCCGGGTTGACCCTTGCGGTATTGCTTGGTCTGCATGTCCGTGTAGCCGAGTTTCTGATCCACAGCTACATGCTGTTTCCATTGGGCACCGCGCCTGCGGCATCGGATCTCTCGCACTGGGGCGTTCGCAACGTCGCCCAGAGTTTTGCGCTGGCCTTTAGCCTGGCAATGCCATTTGTGATTGCCTCGCTGATCTATAACCTCGCGCTTGGTGTCATCAACCGCGCCATGCCCCAACTCATGGTCGCTTTCGTCGGTGCGCCTGCGATCACATTTGCGGGCCTGTTTCTTCTTTTTGCCGGAACACCCTTGATCCTGTCTGTGTGGTCGGACGCCCTGTTCGCATTCATTGCCAACCCGTTGGGGGCCACCAGATGAGCGCTGGTGACGACGAAAGCGAAAAGTCCTTTGAACCAACCCCGCAAAAGCTGCAGAAGGCACGCGAAAAGGGCGAGGTTGCAAAATCCAATGACCTGTCTGTCGTTGCCGCATATTCCGGATTTCTTTTGGCAATGTTGGCCGCGGGCCAATACGGTGTGCAACAGCTTGGGACCGTCTTTGTCGTTCTGATTGATCAAGCAGACGACCTTTCAGGTCTGTTAGTCCAAGGCCCTTCCGTCAACCCTGTCGGCGGTATGCTCAAGACCACCCTCGCCGCAGTTTCCGTTCTGTTTGCGTTACCTGCTGCGGCCGTTCTACTCAGCCTGATCGCCCAGCGCGCGCTGATCTTCGCACCGACCAAACTCAAACCCAAACTGTCGCGCGTTTCGGTGCTGTCCAACGCCAAGAACAAGTTCGGGCGTGGAGGCCTGTTCGAATTCGCCAAGAGCTTTGTAAAACTGACAATTTATGGAACCTGCCTCGCCTTGTTTTTGCGTGCAAACCTGGACGATATCCTGTCGGCAAGCGCTGCACCGGTACAATCATCCTTATTGTTGATGATGAACCTGCTGCTTCGATTCCTTTTCATCGTCGTAGTGATCGCCCTTGTGATCGGAGCCGTGGACTATTTCTGGCAATATGCCGAGCACATCCGGAAGAACCGCATGTCGCGCAAGGAAATCCAGGACGAAACCAAAGATGCCGAAGGCGATCCCCATGTTAAACAACAACGGCGGCAGAGAGCTCAGGACATTGCCACAAACCAGATGATGGCTGACGTTCCGAGGGCAGATGTGGTGATCGTGAACCCAACCCACTTTGCGGTAGCGTTGAAATGGTCTCGCAAAACAGGGTCTGCCCCCGTTTGTGTGGCCAAAGGTGTGGATGAGGTTGCGGCCTCGATCCGGTCGGCTGCCGGGACGGCAGATGTCCCCATCCATTCTGATCCGCCAACCGCAAGGGCATTGCACGCCACCGTCGAGATCGGTCAGGAAATCCCGGAGGAACTCTACCGCCCGGTCGCCGCTGCCATTCGCTTTGCCGAAACGATGCGCAAACGCGCGAAGGAACAGATCAGATGAAATCAAAGAAATATGCGGATATCAGCGCGGCGACCCAGGCCGCTTTTCAGAAGGAATACCAAAACCTGAAACCTGTGCTCGAAGAGGAAGCGCGGATCAAGCAACAGCTGTCACGGCTGGACGGTCAGGTCCAGAAATCGCGCGTCGACGCGGGACAAACCAAAGGATACCAAGTGACCGGCACTGACGTCTTGTGGAGTGGATGGGAGTCCCGGGCGCGGCGTCAACTGAACATGGAACTTGCTCGCGTCACGGCGCAAAAGCTTGCCTCGATGGATGCCTTGCGGTTGGCATTCGGGCGGCAACAAGCCGTAGAAAGACTGTCCGAAATGCAAAAAGCCGAACGCCGTTTGGCGCTCGGCAAGAAACAGACCTATTAGCCCGGTTTCAGATGTCCTGTCGGTTGACGCTCGTAATCAGCACGTTTTGAACGCTTTTCCCAAGATCCTTCTGCGCCACCTCAAGCAAAGCCTTGCGCAATACATCAAGATTATCAGAGGTGGTGAAGTTGCCATCAAATCCACCCATGTTGGCGTGATCGAACAAGACCTGCAGGAAACGATCCCTCAGCTTGGGCTCAATCGCATAAAAACTGTCGGATATCCCGCCATCCGCTTCAAGGCTCAGTGACATCGTAACCATGCCCGAGATCCGTTCGGCCTCGACAACCGGAATTACGAATTGTTTGGAAAGCTTCAGATACTCCATCCCACCTGACTTGTCTTTCTTGCCAGCCGATTTGGATTTGGCGTCTTTCTTTTTTTCTTTTGCTTCGGTCTTGCCGGCTTTGTCTGCTTTTTTCGCGTCGCTTGGCTTTACCTCGTCCGACGGTGACAGAACGACGCCTGCGCCGATACCGCCACCGAGACCAACCAACAGAAAAATAACGGGAAGAAGTTTCTTAATCAAAGCGCGACCTCAGAACGGCAAAAGTGTATCAAGGACCTGCTGCCCGTAGCGGGGCTGCTGGACGTCGGTAATCTGGCCACGGCCACCATAAGACACGCGCGCCGAGGCGATTTTGTCATAGGTAATTTCATTCTGTCGCGAGATATCCTGCGGGCGCACATAGCCTGTGACCAGCAGCTCTCGCAGTTCGAAATTCACTCGCAATTCTTGTGAACCGGAAATGGCCAGCACACCGTTGGGAAGCGCATCGATAACAGTAGCGGCGACCCGCAATGTCAGCTTTTCCTTGCGTTTAACCGAGCCCTTCCCACGACTGGACGACGCCGAGTCGATCGAAACCGCTTCATCCAAAGACGCCCCTTCAGGCAGTTGTTCCAGCGCCCTCTGCGGCAGGCCAAACAGACCCGGTATCTCAAGGTTTTCAGACCCGGACCGAGACCGGTTCGTGTCGTTCGAAATTTCAGCTTTTTCGTCAAGTTCGATGACAACAGTTAAGATATCGCCTTTTTTGATGGCGCGCTGATCCCCCAAAAGCGATTTCTGCCCCCCGGTCCAAAGCGATGATTGGTCAACAGGCCGCTGCGGTTGAGTATGCAGTGGCAAACCCGGCCAGAGCATCGCGACATGTTCCGGAGAATCCTCGTTCGGAGTAAAACTGGGCGGTTTGCCCAGATGATCCACGCGGCCACAGGCCGACAAAGCAAGCGCGCCCAAAAGAACTGTTTTGGCAAGTCCTGACATCATTTTACCTCGATTTGACCGTCGAGCCGGATGAGACCGGTCACGGTGGTTCGGGACGACAGATTCATCACTCGGATCCGGTCGCCAACAGCCCCACGCCCCAACGCGCGTCCTTCGGCAGTGATTGACAGAGGCTGGCGGTCAAAAACTAGAACCACCAGGTCATTGCGGTCCACGAGTGCGGGTGGGCCGAAGTCACCCGCGCGAATGGGGCGACCGGGATAAAGCGCCACTCTCGCTTCCTGTCCCACCAGAATATCCGGGGTCGCAACCGCTCCGGGAACGTCCTGTTCCTTGGTGACAAGGTCGGTGGGCGCGATGATCTCTTTCGCGCGAATTGTGCGGGTTGGTACGACGATATCGGCAAGCGCCGCAGAGGGCCCCGCCAGGGCAAGGATCAAAAGAAATGTCCGCATCAGCGCACCTGTGTCGTCGCGCCCATCATCTGATCAACAGCAGAGATGACTTTGGCGTTCATTTCATAGCCCCGCTGGGCCTCGATCAGTTCGGTGACCTCACGCACGGCGTCGACGGAACTGTCCTCGAGGTAACCTTGCCGCAACGTGCCCAATCCGTCCTCACCCGGAGTGCCGACTACGGGCGCGCCCGAAGCCTCGGTCTCTTTGAACAGATTGCTGCCGATCGCCTCCAGACCTTTGGCGTTCGAAAAGCTGGCCAATGTGAATTCACCCAACAGCTGACCTTCTGGCGCGTCGTCGAAATAGGCATAGACCTCGCCCGATGCGTTAATCGAGATCGATCTTGCATCGTCTGGAATGGTGATTTCGGGCGCAACAGCGAACCCGTCCGAGGTGACGATCAGCCCCTCAGCTGATCGCTTCAAACTGCCATCGCGGGTAAATGCCGATTGGCCATTGGGCAACGTGACTTCTAGATAGCCGCGCCCCTCCACAGCCACATCAAGATCGCTACCGGTGGCGGACAAAGCACCCTGCGCCAATTGTACGGTGACGGCAGCAGGCCGCACGCCAAGGCCAAGTTGAATGCCCGTAGGCAGAACTGTGCCGTCATTAGCGTTCACAGATCCGGCGCGCGCCATTTGCTGATAATGCAGATCAGCAAACTCAGCCCGGCGGGCGTTGTAGCCTGTGGTGTTCATGTTCGCGAGGTTGTTCGAGATCGTCTCGACCCGCATTTGCTGCGCGGTCATGCCCGTCGCTGCGATTTTCAATGCTCGCATGTCAGATCCTCCGTTCTAATGTCAGCGCATCAGCGCTTTGAGCGCGCCCCGCACCCGTTCGTCTTCGGTTTCAAGAAAGCTCTGGCCCAGCTCATAGGCGCGCTGGATTTCGACCAGCCGTGTCACTTGTTCGATCGCGTTGACGTTGGACCCTTCGAGAAAGCGATGAACGATCACCGGCTCATCGATCGGCACTACGTCGCCTTCGCTACGGAACTGCGTGCTGCCTTCGCGCACCAGAGACTTGGGATCTTCGACCCGGTAGACACCAAGCTGTCCCAGCAATTGCCCCTCAATACTGAGGGTGCCGTCACTGCCGACGTCGATCGAGGCCGCGTCGGGGGGTACAAAAACCGGCGCGCCGTTGCTATCCAGCACACGGTGGCCATCCATCGTGACCAAATCTCCCTCGGCGCTGGGCGAGAACGCCCCTGCCCGTGTCAATCGATTGCCGTCCGGAGTTTCGACCATGAAGAATCCATCGCCTTCGATGGCGAAATCAAAATCGCCCCCAGTCTCAGTCAGAACCCCTTGCTGCAATGACGTGTTGCGCACCTCGGCCCGCGCCATTGACAAGGACGGATTGCCGGGCATGTCGCGCACGAATTCGGAAAACACCAAGCCTTGCGCGCGGTATCCGGTGGTGTTGGCATTGGCGATATTGTTCGCCACCAGCCGCATTTCGTTCATCAGCCCCGACTGGCGGGACAAGGTGGTATAGGCGGTATCCATCAGCGACCTCCGGCGATCAGCGGGACAAGGGTTGTGGTGAAAAACGTCACCAGCGTCTGGGTCATGAACCCCATGGAAATCCAAAACACGATGACGATGGCGATCAGCTTGGGCACGAAGGTCAGCGTCATCTCCTGCACCGAGGTCAGCGCCTGGAACAGGCCCACGATCAGGCCCGAGACCAGCGCCACCGCCAGGATCGGGACCGAGGTGATCACCGCGACCCACAGCGCCTGACGCACGATGTCATAGAACAGACCTTCGCTGAGCATCGCGTCAGACCGGCATCCGCAGGATTTCCTGATAGGCCTCGACCACTTTGTTGCGCACGACCACGGCCGTCTCGACCGCCAGTTCGGTCTGCGCCAGCGCCTGCACCAGCGCGTGCGGATCAGCCTGGCCGGTCATCGCGGTCTGCGAGATGGCCTCGGACTGTTTCAACGTCGCGGCGAAATCCTGAAACGTACTGCGCAATCCTTGCGCCATTCCGGCGTGATCGGGATCGGCCTGCGTTGCAGAGCGCGCGCCAGCATAGTTCTGGGCAGCATTGAGGGCTCGGATATCCATTCTGGTGTCCTTTATTTTCTGAGGAGTTCCATCAGGCTCGACGACATCTGACGTGTCTGGTCGAACATCTTGAGATTGGCTTCGTAACTGCGCTGTGCCTCGCGGGCGTCGGCGATCTCGATCATCAGATCGACATTCGAGCCGCGATAATGGCCGGTCTCATCCGCCATCGGATGACCGGGGTCGTAAACGCGCGACGCGTCGCGGCGGTCCAGCTTGACCCGCCCGGCCTGCACCACCTCGCGCCCGTCTTTCTGCACGGTTTCAAAAGGCACGGTCTTGCGGCGATAGCCCGGCGTATCGGCGTTAGAAATATTCTCGGACACATGTCGCAGACGCGCCGATTGCGCGCGCAGGGCGCTGGTCGAGGCGGCAAGGGAATGGGAAAAATCACTCATCTGGTTGCCTCCTTATGACCGACCGAGGCTAGTGCGCAGGATGTTCATCGAGGATTTGTAGATGGTCAGCGCGCGGTCATGCTGGCGCTTGACCTCGACCGCCTTGAACATCTCTTCCTCGACGGACACACCATTGCCATTGGGATCACCCGAAGGCGCGACGTCATATTCGGCCCAGGGCTGCGACGCGTTGTTGCCGTTCAAATGCCCGGCGCGCGTTGCGGTCATCGCAGCCCCGCGCCCGGTCATTTCAAATGCTTTTTGAAAGGCCTCAAGATCGCGGGGCTGGTAGCCCGGCGTATCCGCGTTGGCCATGTTGCGCGCAATTACCGCCTGCCGTTGCCCGGCATGGGTTGCCATTGCGTGCGCTGTCTTAAAGACGTTCAGGTCATAGAACATCGGAGCTTCTCCCTCGATCAATTTCAATCAAGGCTTAACCCCGATTCCTTTAGAAACCGTTTTCAGAAACCCGTTGGAGAACCCACGATGTCCGATCTCGGCCCAAGCTTTCTGAAATGCGAATTCGACCGTCTTTCCGCCGTGCGCCATATGGGGCGTGTGTCCGGCGTGGCGCGTGGAGTTGTTGAAATTCAGGGACTTGAAGGGCAAGCACGGATCGGCAATCACCTGACCCTGCGGCGGCGCAACGGCCCCGATCTGGCCGGAGAAGTGCTGCATGTCGAATCGGACCTGATCCACATGATGCCCACCGCCGCACCTGATGGCGTTTGTCTGGGCGACCGGGTGATTCTAGAGCAGACGCCTGAGTTTGCGCCGGGGATGCATTGGCTGGGGCGGGTGGTCGATCCGTTCGGGAAACCACTGGATGGCAAACCTCTGCTCTCTGGTACGCAGGAGCGCGACATCATGCAGGCCCCGCCCCCCGCCGTGGCCCGAAAACCACTGGGCGCGCGGATGGAGACGGGGTTGGCCATGCTCAACACCATGCTGCCGGTGGTGCAAGGACAGCGCGTTGGGCTGTTTGCGGGCTCGGGCGTGGGTAAGTCGACGCTGCTGGCCACGCTGGCCAAGTCGATGCAGGCGGATGCCGTTGTCGTCGCGTTGGTTGGGGAACGTGGGCGCGAGGTGAATGAATTCGTCGAACACGCGCTTGGGCACGAGGGGATGAAACGGTCGGTTGTGGTGGCCGCGACCTCGGACCAGTCCGCGCTGGCCCGCCGACGCTGCGCCTGGTCGGCGATGGCGGTGGCTGAATATCTGCGCGATCAAGGGCTGAACGTGCTGTTCCTGGCCGATTCGGTGACCCGCTTTGCCGAGGCGCATCGCGAAATCGCCGTCGCCATGGGCGAATCCCCGTCCCTGCGCGGTTTCCCTCCGTCGGTTACACCGCTGATCGCCGGTCTATGCGAACGCACCGGACCGGGCACAGCGGATCAGGGCGATATCACCGCCGTGTTCAGTGTTCTGGTGGCCGGATCGGACATGGACGAACCCGTGGCCGATATTTTGCGCGGCGTGCTGGACGGCCATATTGTCCTGAGCCGCGAAATTGCAGAGCGCGGGCGATTCCCGGCCATCGACCTCAGCCGCTCGGTCTCGCGCAGCCTGCCGGGTGCCGCGTCCGAGGATGAAAACCGCATGATCGCCGAGGCCCGCAAGCTGGTCGGCAGCTATGAACAATCCGAGGTGATGATCAAGGCGGGGCTCTATTCCGAGGGCGCGGACCCGCTACTGGATCAGGCCGTGCGGGTGCATGAGGAACTGGATGCTTTCTTTGCTAAATCTGAATCAGATGGAATCAAGAACAGCTTCAACCACCTGCAGCTGATCCTGCGACGGGCCGGGTCCACGCTGGCGCGACAGTGAAATCCGAACAGTTTTAAGTGTTAAACCCACCTTAAGACCTGCCCGGCTACCCCTGTAGTCGGGTGATAGAAAAGGTGGTGGAGATGGGTGCGCAATCCAATGCGGCGCCAATCATCATCAAGAAGAAACGTGTGTCAGGTGGCGAAGGCCACCACGGTGGCGCGTGGAAAGTGGCATATGCCGACTTTGTCACGGCCATGATGGCGTTCTTCATGTTGATGTGGCTGCTGAATGCAACGACGGAACAACAACGCAAAGGGCTGGCGGATTATTTCTCGCCAACGATTCCGGTGAATCCAGTCTCGGGCGGAGGCGACGGAGCCTTTGGCGGCAACAACATGTTTTCGGAATTGACCATGGTCATGGATGGCTCGGGTGCCAGTCAGCGCAGCCCCACCGCCGCCCGTCAGGCACGGGGGTCGATCGGTGTCGCCAATGAAGGGGGCAAGCATAGCACCGAGGAGTTCTCGACCCTTGAAGCGCGACTTATGGGACGAACCGGAGAGAGCATGGTCTCGGACAAGGTGCTGAAACACATTGTCACGCGAGTGACCGATGAAGGGTTGGTGGTCGAACTGTTCGACACAGAGGATCAACCGCTTTTCGAATCGGGCAGCGACACACCGACTGCGATCATGCGTGCTCTGGCGCTATTGGTTGCCCGTTCTTCGGACCTTGTGACCAACAATATCGCGGTTGAGGGCCACGTTGGCTCGTCTCCGGTCGTGGTGGCCAGTAATCCGGTTTGGACAGTATCGACATCTCGCGCGCAGAAAGTGCGTCAGATGCTTCAGGATAAAGGTGTTCAACCAGTTCGACTGGATCGGATTACCGGTCACGCGGATCGCGAAATACATGATGAGAACCCGATGGCGGCGCGCAATAACAGGATCGAGATCATCTTTCTGCGCAATTCCTGATATGAAAAGGATAGGACGCATTTTACCTGTTAGCGCGCTGTTAAGGCCCAGCGCGTTAGCTGTTGCATCAAGGATTGACGCAACAGAAGGGCGTGCCCATGACTATTTCATCTTCATTGAATGCTGGCGTGGCTGCATTGAAGGCCAATGCAAATCGGTTGGCAACGATTTCCGACAACATCGCCAACTCATCCACCTTTGGGTACAAGCGGGTTGAAACTGATTTTCATTCCATGGTCACGTCTGGCCAAGGCGGCAGCTATTCGGCGGGCGGTGTGCGCACCACCAGCCAGCGACTGATCGACCAGCGCGGCTCGCTGGTAACGACGAACAACTCGACCGATCTTGCAGTACGCGGGCGTGGGATGCTACCGGTGCGTCCCAGTTCCCAGATCGCGGGTGGTTCGAACGAGATGTTGTTGACCACAACCGGTTCGTTTCGCACCAATGAAGAGGGGTATCTGGTCACCGAATCCGGTTTGGTTCTGCTGGGCTGGCGGGCAAATCCTGACGGGTCCATCCCGGCGGTACCACGTGACACGCCCGCCGCGCTGGAGCCCATTCAACTTAGTGTCAATCAGTTGTCTGGCGCGCCAACCACGCGGATGAACTTGCGGATGAACTTGCCTGCTACCGCAACGGATGCAGGGGCATCTGGGGACAGCCAACCTCTGTCCGTCGAATATTTTGACAATCTGGGCAAATCGGAAAGCATCGATATCGAACTGGTGCCCACCGTTCCCCCAAGAGGGTCCAGCAATGAATGGACCATGATCATGCGCGATTCGGCTTCGGGCGGCGCGGTGATCGGGGAATATACTTTGACCTTTACCGACAGCCGGACAGCAGGCGGCACCCTTGCCAGCGTCACGGCAGTTTCGGGCGGTGCTTATGACCCTGCCACCGGCAGCGTTGTGGTGAACGTAGCGGGCGGCCCGATGGAGGTTAATATCGGCCAGATCGGCGACGCAGATGGGATCACACAGTTGTCGGATACATTTGCACCGGTTTCGATCACTCGGGATGGGTCAGCTGTGGGAACGATGACCAGTGTTCAGGTCGACGAGAACGGCTATGTCTACGCGTTTTATGACACTGGCGTCAGCCGCCGTATGTTCCAGATTCCGTTGGCAGATGTTCCAAATCCCAACGGTTTGACGGCATTGGACAGCCAAACCTATGCACCGTCGCGCGAAAGCGGCACGTTCTTTTTGTGGAATGCGGGCGAAGGTCCGACGGGTGATCTGGTTTCTTTCGCGCGCGAGGAATCCACAACCGATGTCGCGACCGAACTGACCTCGATGATCCAAACGCAGCGGGCTTACTCTTCAAGCGCGAAAGTCATCCAGACGGTCGATGAGATGCTGCAGGAAACCACCAACATCAAACGCTGATTTCGGCGCTAACCCAGCGAAAGGACCCGTGCCATGAACATGTCGACGGCCCTGAACAATGCCATTGGCGGTCTTACGGCCGCCAGCCGCGGCGCCTCGGTAGTGTCCGAAAACATCGCCAACGCGCTAACGCCCGGCTATGCACGCAGAAGTTTGGAACTGACGACGAACACGATTTCTGGCCATGGCGTTAGAACCGTCGGCGTGGTTCGAAACCAGGATCCTGTGCTAACAGCCAACCGCCGCACCGCAGATGCCGAACTGGCACGTCAATCGACCGTTTCAGGTTTTCACAGCAGAATGGAGGGACTTGTCGGCACCCCGGATGACGCCACATCCCTTGCAGCCCGTCTGGCCGATTTCGACGGCGCTTTGATTACCGCGTCCAGTCTGCCCGACTCGTCAGAGCGTCTGGATCAGGTTGCCCGCACGGGTCGCGATCTCGCAAACAGTCTGAATGCTGCCTCGGAAGGGCTGCGTGATCTGCGGTCGGACGCAGATCGGTCAATTGGTCGATTCATCGACAGGCTGAACCAGACGTTGACCGACATTGAGGCATTGAATGCCAAAATTCCCGCCGTCAAATACGCCGGTGGTGAGATTGGAGCCTTGCTGGACCAAAGGCAGGTTCTGATCGATCAAGTCAACGAGGTTATTCCAGTTAATGTTGTGCCTCGGGCCAATGATCAGGTGTCCATCTACTCGGATGGAGGGTTGATCTTGCTTGAAGGTACAGCAGCCGAGTTTACGTTCACCACAACTGGCGAGACCAAGCCCCATATGACTGTGGCAAACGGCTTGTTGTCGGGCCTGCAGATGAACGGAAACCCGGTTCGCACCAGCGGTGACAACGCGCAGATCAAAGGGGGTGCTCTTGCCGCTGAGTTCGAAATCCGCGATGAGCTTGCTGTTGAGGCCCAGGGTAATCTGGACACGGTCGCGCTCGATCTGATCGAGCGGTTTGAAACACCGGGTCTGGACCCTACGGCGCTGGCCACCGATCCAGGGTTGTTCACTGATGAAGGCAATCGTTTTGATCCGACTGCGCCTGCCGGGCTGGCCTCGCGGATTAACCTGAATTCCATTGTCGATCCTGACAACGGCGGCCAAAGCTGGAAATTGCGCGCAGGCCTAGGGGCAATAACCCCCGGAGACCCCGGAAACGCCACGCAATTGCAGGCGTTCGGGGCCGCTCTATCGCAAGCGCGACCGGTAGCCGGATCCCCTTTCGGGACCGGAGACATGCGCGCATCCGACCTGACCGAGGCGCTTCTATCCAGGACCGGTGCGAATGCGCACACGGCCAGTCAACGTCTGGCTTTCGCCAATAGCGCCCAGCTCGAGATGACCAAGATCGAAGCAAAACAAGGCGTGGACACGGATCAGGAGCTTCAGCGTCTGATCCAGATTGAACAGATCTATTCAGCGAACGCGCGGCTTATCTCGGTCGTGGATGAGTTGATGGAAACACTGCTGAGGTTGTGATCATGACTTTGACATCTATAGGTGATTTGGCGCGCGGCCTCACTCTGAAAAGCCGCGCAACCGAAATCAAAACCCAGATCGAAACTCTGTCCTACGAAATGTCAACGGGCAAAGTGCAGGACGTCAGTGGCCGTCTGGACGGGGACTATTCTCATCTGCTTGATCTCGATCGCAGTCTGTCACAGCTTGAGGCATTCAAAGTCTCAACTGCCGAGGCCAGCTTGTTCACCGATGCCATGCAGCTAAGCCTGACGACGATTGACGACTCGGTCGGAGAGATAACCGCTGCACTTTTGTCTTTTGGCACGTCCAATCAAGCGGTTACCCACGAAAACGCTTCGGTACAGGCAAGGAATGAGCTGGACACGATCATTTCAGCACTGAACACCCGTGCCGGGGGGCGCAGTCTGTTTTCAGGCGCAGCAACGGATGTCTCACCCTTGCCGACCGCAGACACGCTTCTGACAGCGCTTGAGGCCGAGTTGACCGGGTTGGTCACGGCAACAGATATTCAGCAGGCGGCGGAAGACTGGTTCAATGACCCCACGGGGTTTGACGCGGTTATTTACCAGGGTTCGGCGGCAACGCTTTCTGCGATGCAAATCTCTGAGAATGAAAGCGTCAACATACCGGTAACTGCGACCGACCCGGCGCTGAAGGCCGCGATCAGGGACATCGCTGTCGCTGCTCTGGTTTCGGATAACGCATTGAACCTACCCCGCGATCAACGAACCGCGCTGTTCAAGCAGTTGGGTGTCGATCTGGCCAACACGCAAAATGAAACAGTAAACCTGCGCGCTCTGGTCGGTGCAGCAGAAGCCCGAATTGATCAGGCGGCAACACGCAACAGCGCAGCAATGACAAGCCTTGAATTCAGTCGAAACGAACTGATTGCCGCGGACCCTTATCAAACCGCTGCGCAGTTGCAGACAGTCCAGTTTCAATTGGAAAGCCTGTATTCCGTAACCGTTCGCAACGCGAACCTGTCACTGGTGAACTTCCTGAGATGAGAGTTCTGGTTTTCATTTTGATGTTGCTGCCTGGTCTGGCCTCGGCCGGCGCGATCCGGTTGAAAGATCTCGTGGACTTTGATGGTGTTCGGGGAAATGACCTTGTCGGCTATGGCCTTGTGGTTGGCCTGAACGGAACAGGGGATGGGCTGCGCAATTCCCCATTCACCGAGGAAATCATGTCCAACATCCTCGAGCGTTTGGGCGTGAACGTGAACGGTGAGGATTTTCGGCCCAAGAACGTGGCCGCCGTGTTGGTAACCGCCAGCTTGCCACCATTTGCCAGGGTCGGAGGCCAGATTGATGTGACGGTTTCAGCCATCGGGGATTCCAACAGTCTTTTAGGAGGCACCCTGATCATGACGCCCTTGAACGCAGCGGACGGTCAGATCTATGCGGTCGCCCAAGGCACCGTTCTGGCAGGTGGTGCCGCTGTCGAGGGCGAAGCCGCGTCTGTCGTGCGCGGGGTTCCGACCTCTGGCGTCATCCCCTCTGGGGCGAGGGTCGAGCGCGAGATTGATTTTGACCTTTCGTCACTGACACAAATGCGGCTGGCGCTCAGAGAGCCGGATTTTACTACTGCTGGCCGGATTGAGTCTGCAATCAACACGGAATTTAATCGCCCCGTTGCCATCATGCGAGATTCTGGCACGGTGGAGTTGAACATTGCCGCGACACAGTCGATCTCGACTGCGCATGCGTTGGGTCGGATCGAAAACATTCTGGTCGAGCCGGAAACCAAAGCGCGCGTCGTCGTGGATCAGCGCTCTGGCACGATTGTCATGGGCCAAGAAGTCCGCATTTCGCGCGTTGCAGTCTCGCAGGGGAACCTGACCCTCACGGTAGAAGAAGCCCCTATTGCAGTACAACCCAACCCGTTTGCGCGTGGTGAAACAGTTGTTGTCCCCAGAACGATCGCCGGGATCGAAGAAGAAGAAGGGACTGGTTTGGCTGAAATCCCCGAGGCAACAACCTTATCTGAGGTTGTTGCCGGCCTGAACGCATTAGGCGTTTCCCCCCGCGACATGATCGATATCCTGAAAACGATCAAAGCCGCTGGGGCATTGCACGCGGAATTCGTGGTGCGTTAAGGGTTCGGCGGGGCCATGGGCCCCATCCTGCCTTTCGCGAAAGAAGAACGGGATTACTTGGATTTCCAGCTATCCAGCCACTTCCTGAACCTGCTGCTTTGCTCTCCAATCGCATCCCCGGCGGCATATAACCCGTCTTCGACGTTTTCGATCACGGGATCGACCCGCGCCGCGCGGAACCTGCGCCAACGCACCCATATGGCCCAGACGATCGCGAAAAAGACGGTCAGGAAAATGATGTTGAACCAAGGTATCAGCCGTACATCGGGGCTATCGACCGGGCGAACAGAAACAGCATTTGGAAAGATCGACATTAGCTGATTACGCCAGCCGTAATGGCGTAGCACCACCCATTGCGGGTTATCCGCAGTCGAGACCAAATTGGTCAGTTCGGCCTGCAGGTTCGAACTATCGAGTTTGAAGTATGGTGGCCATCCCCAGCCGGTATCTTCATTGCGGTAAACACGCGGTTTGCCATTGGGGCGGAAGGTTTCCACAAAGCGCACATCGCGATTGACGGTCTGCGCGCCCTCTTGCCCGGTATCCTGCTGCGCCCAGAAGATCGAGTTCTCACCGAAATCGACGCGCCGCACCTCGGTCTTGACGATCCGCACCACATCCTGCTGCGGCAGGGTGTATTCCAGAACCGAGGCAACAAGCCCCCAGAAGACGATGATGAATGCCCATTTGATATAGACCATCTATTCGGCCCTCACATGAAATTTGTTATATAGATCAGCAGGGCAATGCCCCCCAGCGGGATGACATAGACACCCAGCAACAGTTTCTTTCGAAACGAGTTATCATACTGCCGCATCCCCCGCTGTAGAAATGCGTCACGATCGCCGTGCAGCCCTTTCTTTTCCCAATGTGCGATCAGTTTACGACGGCGTATCAGACGGGAATAGATCGACAACCCGACATAAATCACTGTCAGAATGACCAGTAAGGGGATCAGAAAACGGATTGCGACGATCATTCAGCTTCTCCCTACCGCGCCCCAGGGGCCGACCCGCGCGATGACCGCGTCGCTGACCCGGTCGGTGCCGCTCATGTCCGGTTCATGGCCAAACAGCGCGGCGCGGGCACCGGCCTTGTCCACCTGATACTCGCGCGCGAGGAAGTCGGCAACATAGGCTTTCTTGGTGTCCGGCCAGGTGGAATAGGTCCGGTAGAACAGCTCTTTGTGGCAGATGAACATTTGGCGCGGGTCCAGCGGGGCCAATTCGGCCAACAGCATGTTGATCAGATCGCGGTTCGGCGTGTCGGCGGCGCGCAGCGTATAGAAATAAGCTGGGTGGTCCGAGGTGATCCGCGGCCACGGCCCTCCGTCACTGGCCCAGCGCAACAACTGGGCGAGGCCATGATAGGCCTCGGGCAGGTGATCAGCGTGGTTGCGGGCCAGACGGCGCATATCGCTGCGGTCCAGCCCGGTCAGGTCAACGCCTGCGTCAGCTGCAGCATGGATGGTCAGGAAATCCATCTTTTGCTGCAACACAGCAGCCGAGTTCACGCCGCGCGCCTCGATGATGGTCTCGACCAGAGAATTATCGTTCAGGAAGGCCGCAATCTGGTGCCGTTGCACCGGATCGAGCACGTGGTTCAACGGCAAATCATCAGCCCGCTCGCCCATGCAAATCGCCGCCGGATAGTCCAGGTCAGGGAACAGGTAGAGCCCGCCGAAATGCGCCGTCCAGAAATTGCGCTGTTCGAACGCAGTGTGACGCAGGTGAACGGGGTTTCGGGTGACGTCCCCGGTTTCTTTGGCGGTTTCGATCATTTTGGCGATCAGCACATCGTCGAACCAAGCGTCCTCTTGGGTTTTGAACTGTTCGACCATACCTGCAAGTTGTTCAGCCCTGCGCAGAGTACCGCCCACCGTGTCGGCTTCAATCTCAATCTTGCGTAGGTTCAGAAGATCGGCGGACGTGGTGAGTTTGAAGACCGAGTTCACCAGCTCTCCGGCCACCGCATCCGTGGCGGTCAGGGCGAACAACTGCGCCTCGTTCATCTCGATGAACTCGCGCAGAATATCGCGCGAGGTCGAGAATTTGACGTTCAGCAACGGCGCGCGTTTCTGTTCGGTCGTCAACAGGATGAATTGCCGGTTGACCCCGTTGGGGTTGAGGTAGAGCGGGTCGTCCAATTCCTGCCCCACTTCGGGCGAATAGCCCGAGATATCCACATGGAAATCTGTCAGATCAGTGATCTTGCCCGCCAAATGCTGCAACGCGCGGTTATACCGCTCGACCAAGGCCGGGCTGGAAATGTGGACGAGGTTGCCAAACATCAGGCCTTTTTCGATGAGACGGATCATGGAAGATACCTTTTGAAAACCCATCGCTCCAGAAGAAGCAAAATTGATAAGATCACGCCGAGGAAACACCCAAATACTAGGAAGCTGAGAAAAACTTCGTTTGGTGAATCCGTTGTGCCACAACTACGAATGACCCGGAAGTTTTCGGGCATCAGCCCTTCCCAACCGCAAATAGTGGTGGTCATAAATACAGCCAGAATGACTGCAAATAAGACTGCGGCGATGATCACTCTCAAGTTCGTCACCTCATCATTCTATTTAGACGACCAACAACCACAATTGCCAGCACCAACAGTGGCAGCGCAAACGCCCGCGCGGTGATCTGCAAGTTGAAGCCGATATAAGACACCACACTGCCTTCAAACAGGATCAGGGTCTCGTCCCACGACGCGCCTTCAAAGCCGCTGCCTGCATTCACACCGAACTGAGTCAGATACAGAACCGCAACGGCGCCCAGAAATCCGAACACACCCCAACGCAGGGGCAGGATCAGGCCCAGTACAAGCGCCAAACCAGAGATTGCGAGAGTTAAAGTCATGTCATTACGTCCTTTTCCGGCGATGCGTGACTGCATACGCTCCGCCGGCCAAGATCATTGCGGGGACGAACCAGAACAACGCCTGCGCAAGAAAATGTGAAGGGGCCTGACCCGGACCAAAGGCGTGGACCAATGAGGCGGGGCGCAGGACCGAGGCACCGTTGATCCAGATTTCAAACAACGCGCTCCAAACGTAAGTAACCGCAAAAATAATTAGCGCCATCATTGCAAAGGCGGGCCGGGCAGCTGCGCGGCGACGCGCGACCGTGATGCCGAAAAACAGGCACGCGCCGATCAGCGATCCGAAGATCAGGATCCAGCCGCCGGTCATGTTTTCCCCTTCAGATACCGCCGCTTGGCTTCTTCCATCCGGCCCATTTCGCGGACGGCGTTCTCGATGGCGACCTCGTCGCTCTTGTCGGCATAGCGGAATTCACTGTCGGCATAGCGGTTGATTTCCTGCATCACCATGTCCACCGTGATCGGCTGGCGCAGGTCCTCGATCATTGCCTTTTTGGTGTCGTAGTCGCGGAACAGGAACAGGTCGGGGTTCTCCATCCACTCATCAGGTAGTTCGAAATCCATTGCGCGGACCTTGACCGCGTCGGTGATGTTCTTGATCGCGCGACCCGTGAACCGCTCATCCGCTTGCTGTATCGCCTTGAGATAAGTGCCCAGCTTGGCGATCGTATCCATCTGGCCGATCTCGCCGGAGACCCGGTCATAGACCTGCATCAGTGCATCCTCATGCGGGCGCGCATGGCTTTCGAAACTGGCGGCAACAGCCTTTTTGATTTCTTGCGCGGCATAAGCCTCGTGCTCGCCCAGCGGGATGTCATGGTTGCGGCCCATCAGCAGATGCAAGATGTCGATGTAGTCTTCGCGCGTCTGCGGCCCGTCCACCAAAAACCGCGCTCCCGCCCGCTGGCGCAGAGCATCGTCCACGTTCTCAGGGTAGTTCGAGAACATACCAAAGGTGCAGTTGCCGCGTACAACGGTGTTGGCACCCGCAAAGCTCTCCATCAGCACAGCGGTGATTTCCAATTGCCCGGCTGAGGACTGCCGGTCGCCGCGTTTGCCTGCCAATTGGTCGATATCATCGATGGTGCCAAAGCCGATAACCGAGGGGTCGATGATCGTGTTGATAAACGCCTTGGCGTTCTGGCCGGATTTGCCCTGATAGCTGTCGATATTGTCGGTGCTCAGGTTTTGATAGCGGAACGGATAGCCCGCGTTCTGGCAATAATCGTTGATCAGCCCGGCCATCATTTGGATCAGGGTGGTCTTGCCTGTGCCCGGTTTGCCGTCGCCCATGAAGGTAAAGATGAACCCGCCGAGTTCCGCAAACGGATTCAGGCGGCGGTCAAAGTCATAAGCCATCAGCATCTTGGCCAGCTTCATGGCCTGATATTTGGCGATGTGGTTGCCCACCACCTCGTTCGGCTTCTTGAACGTCATGGTCAGGGTGGTGGATTTGGCCTTGGAGGCGGGCTCGAACCCCCGGATCGTCAGGTCGTCGGCCTCAATATGCCACGCGGCGTTCTGGAACGGGGCCAAATGATCCGCCGACTGCGCGCGCAGGGCAGCCTTGTCCATCAGTTGTTCAGCATAGGCGCTCGTGGCCGCGATCAGATGCACATCATCGGGGGCGTGTTTTGCCAACACTTGATCCAGTTCCCACAGGGCACCATGCAACGCAAGCTGGCCATTGTCGGTCAGGACCTCTTCGATCTCGCCGAGGTCGACGGTGGTCTCGCCCAGATGCGAAGACATCAGGTAGGCCAGCGCATTCCCGAAGGTATGGGCCGTGATCAAAGCCTCAGCCGTCAGCAATTCCGAGAATTCTGTTTTGCGCGCGGCGGGCAGATCCCCCGCCAGGTTGGCGCGTTTCAGATCGGCCAGCGGGGTCTGTTCCGCATAAGCCTCGGCCACGCCCAGAGCGATCGCAATCGCCCGGCGAATGGCTTGCTGTGTTGTGGCTTGCGGTGGCGAGACCAGTGTATCGCCGTCGTCCGAAGCCTCGATCCGCTCAACCAGATGCACCCCGTCCGCGCGCGCGGTGCGCCGCGTCACCAGCCCCGGCGTCGTGGATCGAAACCGCCGTCCGGTCGAAACACCCGGAGACCGCTCAACCGCTGCCTCAACCGGTTTGGCAATCCGCGGCGCGTGTTCGAACCCGTTCAGCAAAGCGGTCGCTGCCGGGTAATGCTTGCGAATGTCGTCTTCGCGCAATTCCATCTGATCTGACGTCAAACTCATTTAAAAAACCGCCGTTGCTTCTTCTGTTCAAAAATACTTCCGCCCGATGCGAAAAAACTAGTATCTCAACACCTGCCCGGTCTTGCTGACAACGAATTTGCGCACATCAGCAAACCCTGGCGGGCTGCGCTCGGCCAGCACCTGAAACGGGCGCTGGGGCAGGATGATCGACCGCTGCGTTTGCGTCGCTCCGGTCTCGGCCCCCTGCCCGCCGAACGGGTCCAAGGCGAACACCTCTCGCTCGACGGTCGAGAACCACCCAGCGCGTTCTTCGATTACGTCCTCGCTTTCCAACTGTTCCATGGTCCAGGCCAGCGCCCAATCCTGACCTTCGGGGGCCTGCGCGTCCTCCAGCACTTGCCGCAGGGGTCCGGATTGTTCCGTATAGGCCGAGGAATACATCGGGCCCACATGGATGCGGCGCAGGTGTTTGGGGTGCAGGTCGTCAAAATCCTGATCGAAGCCCGTGGCGATCGTCACCAGCTTCAGCCCGCCCAAAGACTGCGCCATCAGATGCGCCTGTACCTCGGGCCAGCGACGCTGGTCCTTGGGCAGGGCCGTGCGCCCGCTGTCTTCCAACTTCATCATGTAGATGACTGGCAGGTTGATCTGGCTGTCATAAACCGCCCAGTGGATCAGAAACTTGCGCCGATCCCCTTCATTCCCGAGCCAATGGCATTCGGGATCGTTACGGGCCCAGAACAGCTGTCCTTTCAGCAATTCCTCGTAATAGAGCCTTTGCGACAGTGCGAATTGCAGCTTGGTCGGTATCTCGCAGTCACCAATGATGGTGCGCACCATGTCGGTTTTCAGATCGTCGGCTGATGGCATATTGGCCAGATGCACCTGCGCCTGCTGCGCGTCGTTGGCCATGGTCAGCAACTCGGCCGCCACCGGAAACCCGCTGTCGCGCTTGTCCATGGCAAGGCTGCCAAAGAACCGCCCCGTATCACGCCCGACCAGCAGGTATTTCATGGACAGTGCCCGGAACGTATAGAGCAACCCGGAGAGGTAGCGCGACACGATCCGCACCTCTTGCTTGCTGATCGCGCCCTCGGCCTCCATCGTCGCGGCCACGCGAAGGAGGTGGACGGTGATCACCTCGAATTTGCGGAAGTAGCGACGCGAGGCGAAGGTGTCGGTCAGGCCGACATGGTCTTGGACGGGGTTAGTCATTTGGGGGCTTTTTGTAGTTTTCGCCAAACATGTGCCGGGCATGATCTTTGCCATACAAAAATTCGATGCCTTCGCCCAACCCGTAGTTTCTGAAACTTTCTAAACAGAGTTGAGCGGCCCCTAGGAACGCAACAATCACCCCCATCGCTGCAGCTACCGAGCCGATCGAGATCGCAGTTTTATTCGCGAAACTGATTCCGAACGTGAAAGCGACCCCGCTGGAACAAGCTGCAACGAGGACGAACAATCTCAGAGCTTTCTTCTCAAAATCGTTCATCCGCCGCACAAACTCCTAAAGCTTTTCTTAACAACCACTTTTAGCCCAAAAGGGGCAAAGGTGCCGGTCAGGCTGACACGCTCTCGGGTGGGGTTAGTCATGCATCACCACCGCCAAAGCCACCAAAATCCCGGCCGGGCGACTGCCCGCCATCGCCATGGTTGTTGGTTGGTACGCTGTTAATTGCTTGCGACCTGCGAAACATCTCCAACCGATAGGTAGACCAAATAGCTCCGAGAGCACTAGCACCGCACAATAAGTAGAATCCATTCACCATCATCGTCAGAAAAAAGATTAGAAAAGCGAGCCCAATTGCACCCCAAACAAGCTCACCGTTTCGCTCGACCCATGTCTTGCTTTTGTCTTGCTCCAAGAAAAATGGCATTCGTCGCAACCAGCCTTTTCTTATCCACCATACAAATTCTTATCATGCTTCTCGACAATCGCCGCGAACCGGCGGGCAAAGCGTTCATCCGCCTTGGCTTTTTTCTCCAGCACGTCGCGGGCAAAGACCATGTGGCCTTCGTGCGCCTCAAGCATGTCGGCCATTTTCTGGTTGGTCGCTGTGCCGATGGCGGCCATGGCCGTCTGCGCCTCTTGGTCGGTCTGCACGCCGATCTCGTTGATGCGGTGGGCCACGTCCTGCTGCTGCGCGGTTTTCAGCGATTTGGTCAGGGCATCGTACAGCACCACGCGCTGCTGCGTGTCTGTCTGCAGCTTGTTGATCAGCACCATCTGCGTCGCCGCCTGGTTCTGCAGTGAATCGACCCAGGTCTTGCCCTTTTCAATGTAACGCTCCAGCGTCTGAGACTTAGCCAGCTTGACCTGCTCTTCCTGAACCTTGGCGTTGTATTGCTTGTTCAGTTCGGCCAGCTCGGTTTCAAGCTGAGTGCGCGCGGCGGCGTCCTGTTCGACGCTGATCTTGTTTTCCAGCGTAATGATGGTCGGGTCCATGCCCTGGATTTCAGCCCGCAATGCTTCCAGTTCGGCCACTGTCGCCTCACGATCATCCAGCGTGCCGGTCAGGTTGTCCTCGACCTTCACGCGCTGTTCCTCCAGCACGGACAGCTGCCCTTCCAGCAGTTTCACGATCACGTCGGATTTGGCGATCAGGTCCTGCAGCTTGTCGTCGATATTGGCGGTGCGCATCCGCTCCTGCCGCATGGATTCGGACTTGCCCTTGGCGAAGATGCCAACAAAACTCTCCCACCCGGTTTTCGAGCGCATCTCGTCGAAATCCTTGGAGAACGCGTTGGTGACGTCATCCAGACCCATGATCAGCTCGGCAATATTGGCGTTCATCACCTCAGTATGGGCGTGCACATCTTCCAGCGTAGCGTTTTCGATGTCGATATCGGCCTCGGCCGTGCCAATCTTGGCCCGGGCGGCGTCAATGCGCGAGGTCAGGTTTTCGATCTGCGACTGGCTTTCGCGGACTTTCGCCTGCGTTTCTTCGATCAACGCGTCAAATCTATGGTTCGACATCTGCACTATCCCCTTTTTTGTTCAATTACCCAATAAGATAGGGAATGTTACATCTATTTACATCCCCCGAGAGACAAAATTCCTGCAAACTGTGGCAAACTCGGCCCGAAAAAGATAGGCGCGATCTTTCTCGCTCGAGTGCCGCTTTTGATCAAATCTGGATTGATCCCTGCCGGGTTGTGGACATAGACATTCCAGACCCCACCTGTTTGTGTGCGACAACTCTAAATTCCTGCCGGAGGCCAAGCTATGCTGGACACGACAACCGATCTGAAATCCATCCTGAAAAACCCCGATCTCCTAGCAACCAAGGCCTATATTGGCGGTCATTGGGTGGACGGCGACAACGGCACGTTTGCCGTCACGAACCCCGCGCGCGGAGATGTCGTGGCCGAGGTCGCGGACCTAAGCCGCGCGCAGGTAGCAGGTGCGATTGCGCAGGCCGAGGCAGCGCAAAAGGAATGGGCCAAACTGACTGGTAAAGAACGCGCAGTTATCCTGCGCCGCTGGTTCGACCTCATGATGGAAAACGCCGAGGATCTGGGCAAGATTCTGACCGCCGAACAGGGCAAACCGCTGGCTGAAGCGATTGGCGAAATCGGTTATGGTGCGTCCTTCATCGAATTCTTCGGCGAAGAGGCAAAGCGGGTTTACGGTGAGATGATCCCGGGCCATCAGCGCGACAAGCGGATCATGGTTCTGAAGCAACCCATAGGCGTTGCAGCCTCGATCACGCCGTGGAACTTTCCCAACGCGATGATTACGCGTAAAGCCGCGCCGGCACTGGCGGCCGGATGCGCCTTTGTTGCGCGCCCTGCTAAGGAAACACCTTTGTCAGCGCTGGTCATGGGCGTTCTGGCCGAACAGGCTGGCATTCCGGCGGGCGTTTTCAACGTGCTGCCGTCCTCCAGCGCCAGCGAGATCGGCAAGGAGTTCTGCGAAAACCCCGGCGTGCGCAAACTGACCTTTACCGGCTCGACCGAAGTGGGCCGTATCCTGCTGAAACAAGCGGCCGATCAGGTCATGAAATGCTCGATGGAGCTGGGCGGCAACGCGCCGTTCATCGTGTTTGACGACGCAGATCTGGATGCCGCGGTCGAGGGCGCAATGCTGTGCAAGTTCCGCAACAATGGTCAGACCTGTGTCTGCGCGAACCGTATCTACGTGCAGGCAGGTGTCTATGACGCTTTCGCGGCTAAACTGAAAGCCGCCGTTGAGGCGCTGAAGATTGGTGATGGCCTGTCCGAAGGCACGACCACGGGCCCGCTGATCAACGCAGAGGCGGTCGCCAAGGTCGAAGAGCATATTAAGGACGTCACCGATAAGGGCGGTGCCGTTTTGACTGGGGGTCTGCCGCATGATCTGGGTGGCACCTTCTTCCAGCCCACCATCGTAACTGGCGTGACGCAGGACATGATGGTCGCGCAGGATGAAACCTTCGGCCCGCTGGCCCCGCTGTTCAAATTCGAGGACGAAGATGACGTGATTGCCATGGCCAATGACACGATCTTTGGTCTGGCCTCTTACTTCTATGCCAAGGATCTAAGCCGCGTCTACAAGGTGGCCGAGGCATTGGAATATGGCATAGTCGGCGTGAACACGGGCATCATCTCGACCGAGGTTGGGCCTTTTGGCGGTGTCAAACAATCCGGTCTGGGTCGCGAAGGCAGCCATCATGGAATGGAGGACTACCTTGAGATGAAATACGTCTGTCTTTCGGTCTAACTCTTCGCGGCCACTGCCCCGGTAGTGGCCGCGTTTGTCACAAAACTGAAGCCAAACTGTCACAACACCGCAACGATCCCGGTCCATCCCCCTCGCATCCGAGTGAAAAGAGGAAACCCACCGATGTCGTTGCGCACTGTCTGCCTGACATCTGCCCTTGCTCTGACTGCTGGTCAGGCCTTGGCAGAGATGAATTTCAACCGAATTGCTTCCTTCCCCGTAGTGAAAAACATGGCCGAAGGCGCGGACACCACCCGCGAAACCTCGCCCGAGATCATCGCGGCGACCGCAGATGGCATGACGCTGGTCTACACCGACAGCCCGCTGGGCGTGATCGGCATGGTCGACATCACCGATCCCGCGAACCCTGCGCCCTTGGGTGCGATGGAGGTTGGTGGCGAGCCAACCTCAGTCGGGATCGTTGGCGCAAATGCTTTTGTTGGCGTGAACACTTCGGACAGCTATACCGCCCCGTCGGGCAAACTTATATCGGTCGATATCGCGGGAAAGGCGCAGACCGGCGCCTGTGATCTGGGCGGTCAGCCAGACAGCGTCGCCATCGCTCCCGATGCCAGCTTTGTTGCTGTGGCGATAGAAAATGAGCGGGACGAAGACCTCAACGATGGCATCATCCCGCAGCTGCCCGCAGGTGAGCTGGCGCTGGTGCCGCTAAAAGATGGCGCGCTGGATTGCGCAGGCATGAAAATGGCCTCGCTAACCGGCCTGGCCGAGGTTGCGCCCACCGATCCCGAGCCCGAGTTCGTGGATATCAACGGCCTTGGCGAAACGGTCGTCACCCTGCAGGAAAACAACCACATCGCGGTTGTTGCCAAAGACGGCACCGTGATCAGCCATTTCTCGGCCGGCAGCGTGGATCTGGAAGGCATCGACGCCACCGATGAGCGCGGCGCGCTGATCTTCACCGAAAGCCAGCCGGGCCGCCTGCGTGAACCCGACGCGGTGAAATGGATCGACGACAACCACTTCGCCACCGCCAACGAAGGCGACTACGAAGGTGGCTCGCGCGGCTGGACGATCTTCCACAAGGACGGGACCGTTGTTTACGAAAACGGCACCGATTTCGAAAAGGCCATCATTCAGATTGGCCACTACCCTGACAAACGCTCGGACAGCAAAGGGGTCGAGCCGGAAAGCGTGACCGCAGCCACCTTTGGCGGTACTCCGATGATCTTTGTGGGAGCCGAGCGCGCCTCGGTCGTGGGGGTCTATGACGCCACCGACCCTGCGAGCCCGGTTCTGAAACAACTGCTGCCCTCGGGCGTTGGTCCGGAAGGCTATGTGGCAATCCCCGAGCGGAACCTGCTGATCTCGGCCAATGAAAAAGACCTGATCGAAGATGGTGGGCCGCGTGCACATGTGTCGATCTTCGAATATCAGGATGCGCCCGCCGCCTATCCGCACCTGACATCAGAAGGCGCCGATGAGCTGATTGGATGGGGTGCGCTGTCCGGTCTGGTCGCGGATGAAGACGGCATGATCTACGCGGTCAATGACAGCTTCTACGGCTTCCAGCCGTCGATCTTCAAGATCGATCCCAGCCAGCAACCCGCCCGCATCGTGGACGTGATCCGCATCCACCGTCAGGATGGCAACCCAGCGCAGAAGCTGGACCTTGAGGGCATCACGCTGGACGGCAAGGGTGGCTTCTACGTCGCATCCGAAGGTCGCACTGACCGTGTGATCCCGCACGCGATCTACCACGTTTCAGCAAAGGGCAAGATCAAGGATCGCAAAGGCGAGATCGGCTTGCCTGCCGAGTTGATGGCGGTCGAGAAACGCTTTGGCTTCGAGGGCATCACCCGCGTCGGTGACACTCTGTGGATGGCTGTTCAGCGTGAATGGAAGGACGACCCGGAAAACCACGTGAAACTGGTGGCCTATAACCTTGAGACCAAGGAATGGGGCGCGGTTCACTACCCCAAAGCGGACCCGGATACCGGTTGGGTCGGCCTGTCGGAAATCGTGGCCTTCGGCGACCATGTCTATGTGATCGAGCGCGACAACCAGCACGACCATCGCGCCGTGACCAAAAAGGTCTACCGCGTCCCACTGTCGGAAATGACCCCTGCCCCGCTGGGCGGCCCCCTGCCCGTGGTCAACAAGGAAGAGGTCCGCGACCTGCTGCCTGATCTGACGTCGACCGGAGGCTATGTTCTGGACAAGATCGAAGGTCTTGCCATCCTACCCTCGGGCGAGGCGTTTGTGATGACCGACAATGACGGCGTCGACGATGCCTCGGGCGAGACGATGTTCTGGTCGATCGGATCGGTGACGGCTGGGAACTGAAGCACATCTTCCGAAACTATTGGCGCCGCGCATTACCTGCGCGGCGCTAAACTTTTCAGCATGTAACTCTTAGTCAGTTGCAAGCCGACTGACCTGCATACATTCCAAGTCCAGCACCTGCCGCAGTCGCCAGTGTTTGGCCTGATCCGCCGCCAAAGCGATTACCGACAACGCCACCAAGAGCCGCGCCGCCCAAAATACCTGCTGCGCAACGCGCATCGTGTTGGACCTGGGCCTGTGTTGGCGTCGTTGGCGCCCCGCACGCCGCCAAAGCAAGCGTGCCCACAAGCAGGCAAGATATAGTTACTTTCTTCATTTCAGATTCCTTCCATTCACTCGCACTCAGTTGTCCTTACTTTTGGTCATGTAAGTCCCAACGAATCCCTACGCACCACGGGACTGACCCAGATCAAGATGGCTGGGTTCAAGTAGCTCGTTGAACATTCAACCTCTGCACTATTGCGTAGGATAGATATTGGTTTGGGGAACAACGCCCCGCGTCTGGAGGAACGCGGGGCGTGCAGTCTGCGATAACCCCGAGAGGCAGGACTATCGCGGTGGTCGGACGGCCTTAGTTCACGGCTTTGGCGTCAACCACGTCCTTTTGGATGGCCTGACCAGACGAAATCTGAATCCGGCGCGGTTTCAGCGCTTCGGGCACCTCGCGCTTGAGGTCGATGTTCAGCATCCCGTTCTCATGGCTGGCACCAGTCACGCGGACGTGGTCGGCCAGCGCAAAGCGGCGCTCGAACGCACGGGTGGCAATGCCACGGTGCAGGTAGGAACGGTCCTTGTCCCCGGCAGCTTTCTTGCCGGCCACGATCAGGGCGTTTTCTTTTACTTCGACCGACAGATCGGCCTCGGCGAAACCGGCGACAGCGACGGAAATCCGATAGGTGTCGGCATCGGTTTTTTCGATGTTGTAGGGCGGATAGCTGGGCTGAGCCACGTCATTGGTCAGAACGCGATCCATCATGTCGGCGATCTGGTCGAAACCAATGGTGGCGCGGTGAAGCGGTGCAAAATCAAAACTACGCATGTGGTGTATCCTCATCTGAGCGATCTACGATATGCCCTCCGGTTTGGACGGGCGTTTGCTGTGTCAGGCCCCATCATTGGCGACCCAATACAGTTGAGATGGGTAACGATTTGACCGAGTTCAACCCCCGCCCGAGCTGATGAATTTCGCGCCGGAATTGGACTTGCCCGAACCGACCTGCAAGCGTCGGATCTCGGCTTTGGGTTGCGGCGCGTCCCGACGCAGCGCGGCCTTCAATTCCGACACTATTCCGGACAATTCCATCCCGAACCCGACCTTTTGCCGCCCGTCGCTACCGACCGCGGATACGACGGAGAGAATCTGCCAGCGTGACCCGCTCCGGGCCAGCAAGGCCGAACCGGACGACCCAAAGGTTATATCGCAATTGAACGTGATCAATCCCTGATGGCGTTGCAGAATACGACAAGAGCGTTCCCGCGTTATCGCCTCGGACCGGCCGCGCCCGTACGAAGCAAGGCTGACCTCATTGCCCAAAACGCGCCCGCTGTGCAGGGCGAAAGGATTGGCCACCGAATACGGGATCGGCTGATCCAGCCGCATCAGCGCAACGTCAATCCGAACAGCCTCGGCCGATAGCCCACCGTGCTTGGTATAGTCGGGATGAATGGCGATCTGTTCGACTTTGCGCTCGGCCAGTGCCTCACCATCGCTCAGCCCAGCCCGAAATGTTAACTGGCCGGGTGCATATAATTGCCCGGTTCCCCGATCCAGCGCACAATGGGCAGCGGTCAGGACAATATCCTGCGCGATCAGAGTGCCGGTGCAAAACCCTCGGTTGCCGATATCCAGACGCCCCACAGCCTCCCAACCGTAAAGATCATCCCGGTCGGTCAGCTTTCGCTTTGCGCTCTGCGCAAAAGATGCGGTCGCTAGGCCGATAAGGCATAAAGCAGTCAGCAATGCACGGATCATGGTTTGACGAACCTTGCGCCAACATTATTTCGCGCGGCGCCCTGCGGGGTCTTGGCGATAAAGCCACGCCCCGCCGACAATTCCCTTTGCAGAATGGTCAGAGAATCTTCGACCGTTGTTCCGACCGCCACGCGCTGTCCGTCAAATTCTGCCTTTGCGGCGACCACGGACACAATGCGAGGGCGATCACCCTCGAAGGAAAATACTGGCGCACCAGAGGACCCGAACTCTACGTCACAAGACATGACAAGAACGTCGGACCTGCGGCTCATGACTGAGCACACCTCTTGCAGAGCCGGAGCTTCGGCCCTGTCTCGCGCGTAGGATACGACACCAACCTCTTCGCCTCGGGCAGGGCGATCACCTGTTTCAAAAGGAATGACCGTTGTGTTTCGGATCGGTTGCCACAACTCGATCAGCGCAATGTCACTGCCGATGCGGGCTGCGGTCGCATCTTCGCCATACTGGTATTTCGGATGCACAACCGCTCGACGCGCGGCGCGATAGGCAGATGCGCGCCCAAGTCGCCATGCGGCCAGAAACTCGACATCAGACAAATCCACACGCTGACCTGTGGCTTTGTCAAACAGGCAATGCGCGGCCGTCAGGACCAGCGTCGGAGAGATCAACGTGCCTGTACAGAACCCCGTTCCGCCAATATCCAAGCGTCCAACCGCCATCCAAGCGCGGCCCGCATCAGTCGTATCCAGGCTTTTCAACCTGGAATCCTGCGCCATCGCAGCCATCGGCATCAAAGCCAGTGTCAGAACCTTCAACCAGTGTCGCAAGCGCTTCTCCGACGTTGCTTGGTACGTTTCCTCCTACGCGCCACGTGGGGCGAAATTAGGGCGCTTGCTTGTCGGGTTGAATCCGATCGCGACAGTCTAGCACTGCCGCATCAGATACCTACCTTAAGATCGGCACCTCTCGGTCTTGCCTGCGGTCCTGCTGCATAGCCCGCGGCAGCGGACCTCCGGTCGCCCAATCAAGCAGTTCGACCGTATGCAGAATCGGAACCTCGGTGGCCGACCCTAATTGCATCATACATCCGATATTGCCTGCGGCAATAACGTCGGGGTTCTTGGCCTCCAACGTTCTAACCTTGCGTTGTTTCAGCTTGCCCGAGATTTCGGGCTGCATCAGATTGTACGTACCCGCGCTGCCGCAACACAGATGGCTGTCGGCGGGTTCAACCACTGAAAAACCCGCGCGTTTCAGCAGATCCTTTGGATAGGTCTTGATCTTTTGACCATGCTGCAGCGAACAGGCCGCGTGGTAGGCGACGGTCATGCCCTTTTCTGCGCCTTCAGACAGGTCCAACTGCATCAGCACCTCGCTGATGTCCATGGCGATATCCGACACTCGCGCCGCGTCCTTGGCCAAGGCGTCATTGCGGAACATATGCCCGTAATCCTTCACGGTCGTCCCACAACCCGAAGTGTTGATGACGATGGCATCCAACCCGTCCCCGTCCATCTCGGCCACCCAAGCGCGGATATTGGCAGCGGCCGCTTTGTGGCTGTCATCGGACTTGCCCATGTGATGCGTCAGCGCCCCACAACAACCCGCGCCCTCGGCTACGACAACCTCACACCCCAGCCGGGTCAGCAGGCGGATGGTGGCATCGTTTATATCAGTGTTCAGCGCCTTCTGAGCGCATCCCGTCATCAGCGCCACACGCTTTTTGCGCGCACCCTTGGGCGCAAAGCTTTGCGGATCATCATTGCGACTGACCGGAGGGATATGTTTTGGCGCCATATCCAGCATCGCCCGCAACCGCGCATCCGGCATCAGGAATTTGAACGGACGGCCCAGTTTAGCCCCGATCAAAGCCCAGCGGAACCGCATCGGATAAGGCAGGATCTGCGCCAGCACCCAGCGTAAGGCGCGGTCAGTGAAGGGACGTTTGTACTTCTGCTCGATATATTCGCGCGCGTGATCGACCAAATGCATGTAATGCACACCGGATGGACAGGTGGTCATGCAGGCCAGACAGGACAGGCAGCGGTCGATATGTTTAACCGTTTTTTCATCCGGTACACGCTCGTTCTCCAGCATATCCTTGATCAGGTAAATGCGCCCGCGGGGGCTGTCCAACTCGTCGCCCAGCACCTGATAGGTGGGGCATGTGGCGGTGCAAAAGCCGCAATGCACACAACTGCGCAGAATCTGGTTCGAGCGCTGGATCGCCGGGTCTTGCAGTTGTTTTTCGGTGAATGTCGTCTGCATCGGCCTACCCCATCAATCCCGGATTGAACAACCCGCGCGGGTCGAAACGCTGACGAATGCCCTGTGTCAGAGCCTGAATCCCGGCACTTTCCGGCTGGAACCGCCCCAGGGCCTCAACCGTTTCGGCCGCTGCCCTGACCAGGGTCGCGTGGCCGTCAAATGCCCCAAGACGTGCCCGCAGGTCGTCCCCTTTGCGCACCAGCGCCCAGATCAGCCCGCCGCCCCAATCGAACAGAGTCTGATCCGCCCCAAGCCGCGCCGCAATCCCAGGCGCATCTGAGGGTTTGACCGAGATCCGCCATACATCTCCTTCATGCCCGTGAAACACCGATACGTCCCGAATGGCCTGCCAAATCTCGGCCGAACCGTCGCGCTCCGCGACATCCCCGTATTCCGCCAAAACCGACTTTAACTGCCCAACGCGATACGCCACTGAGTCAGCGAAACCCTCAATTCTAAGCAAAGCATGACCGTCTTGCGGATCAAAGGCCGCACCCGAGACCTCGAAAGGGGATTTCAAGGCCGCAGACAATGCCCCCACCGCACGGGATCCATCCGCAACTCGCACTGCCAACGTCGCCACCGCCTGTGGCTTGGGCAGCACTTTCAGCGAAACTTCGGTCAACACACCCAATGTGCCCCACGACCCGCCCATCAGCTTGACCAGATCATAGCCGGTGACGTTCTTCATCACCCGCCCGCCATTCTTGACCACTTGGCCCTTGCCATCGACATAGCGCACACCCAGCAAGAAATCGCGACATGCCCCGGCCTGAATGCGGCGCGGGCCCGAGATATTGGCGGCCACGACACCGCCAATGGTCGGTGCACCATTCGTACCCAACAGACCGCGATGATCCATCGGCTCAAACGCCAGTTGCTGCCCTTCGGCCTCCAACGCCGCCTCGATCTCGGCCACGGGGGTGCCGGCTTGCGCCACAATCGTCAGCGCGCCCGGTTCGTACAGGGTGATCCCGCTAAGTCCGCCGGTTTCGATGGTCATCTCTGGCCCACCGATCCCGCGGGTACCGCCACCGGAAATTCGCACGGGGTCCTGCAGCCCGGCTACTGTTTCGGCCAGCTCGGCCTCAGTCCTGGGTTTCATCACATTTCTTCTTTATTAGAGCCTATTCTGCAGCGATCCGCGCATCGCGGCGGGGCTGAGACACATCCAATGGAAACACCTTGGCCGGGTTCAACAGCCAGTTCGGATCAAACACATCCTTGACAGCCATCTGCGCCTCAAGATCAGCAGGCGCGTATTGATGCGACATCAGATCCCGCTTTTCGATGCCCACACCATGTTCGCCGGTCAGACATCCGCCGACATCCACGCAAAGCTTCAGGATATCCGCCCCGAACGCTTCGCATTTCTCAAGATCGCCGGGTTTATTGGCGTCGAACAGGATCAGCGGGTGCATATTGCCGTCGCCCGCGTGGAACACGTTGCCCACGGGCAGGCCATACTCCTCGCTCAGCTCTCCGATACGGCGCAAAACCTGCGGCAATGCCGAGACCGGGATGGTCCCATCCAGACACATATAGTCGTTCATCTGACCCATCGCGCCGAAGGCCGATTTGCGCCCTAGCCAAATCTTGGCGCTTTCTTCTGCCGACTGACTTTCGCGCAGCTCGACAGGGTTGTGACGCTTAGCAATCTCTATGATCTTGGACAGCTGATAGTCGATTTCGGCCTCAGAGCCTTCGACCTCGACGATCAGCAAGGCGTGGCAGTCGGGGTAGCCGGCCTGAGCAAAATTCTCGCACGCCTTGATACACAGCGTATCCATGAACTCGATCGCCACCGGCAGGATGCCAGATTTGATAATGTCAGAAACACATTGCCCGGCGACTTCGTTATCATCAAACCCCATCAGCACGGGCCGCGCGCCTTCGGGTTTGCGCAGGATGCGAAGCGTCGCCTCGGTCACGACACCCAACTGTCCCTCGGATCCGCAGACCACGCCCAGCAAGTCCAGCCCGCCCGCGTCCAGATGCGCGCCACCGATTTCGACCACACTGCCATCCATCATCACCATCGTGACGCCCAGCAAGTTGTTCGTCGTCACACCGTATTTCAGGCAATGCGCACCACCTGAATTCATCCCGATATTGCCCGCAATCGCACAGGCCAGCTGCGACGACGGGTCGGGGGCATAGAAGAAATCATCTTCTTCCACGGCACCGGTCACACTCAGATTAGTACGGCCGGTCTGAACGCGGATGAAGCGGTTATCATAGTCGGTTTCCAGAACGTCATTCATTCGGGCAATGCCAAGAATGACGCTGTCCGCCGTGGGCAACGCCCCACCTGCGAGCGACGTGCCCGAGCCGCGCGGCACCACCGGCACGCCCTCTTCATTGCAGATGCGCAGCACGTCCGAGACCTCAGACGTCGTAGACGGTAGTACCGCCAACATCGGAGGGCAGCGATAAGCCGTCAGCGCGTCGCACTCATAAGCGCGCGTCTCGGCCGGGTCGTGGATCACCGCATCTTCTGGCAAAACCTGCTGCAATCGGCGCAGAACCACGTCCTTTCGACGCAGGATGTCGGGATTTGGCTTTGGCATTTCCATGGCGGCCCTCCAGTTTGGTAAAATAATATTACCAATTTTCTGATCTGGCAAGTTCTAACGTCACAACTTAGTGTCACGCTTATGTCCTGGATTGATCAGTCTCTGCCCTTCGCGCCACTCGATTTTGTCGGCATCGCCCTGCTGATCGGCGCGTGGCTGTGGATCGGCTGGCGGATCGAAAACCCGCCCCCTGAAAAACCCTCGGTTGGGATGATCATGGATGGCTATCGCCGGGACTGGATGAAGGAAATGGTCACGCGCCAGCCGCGTATGTTTGACGCGCAAGTGGTGGGCACGATGCGACAGGGTAGCACATTCTTCGCCTCGACTACGATGATCGCCATCGGGGGCGGGCTGGCCCTGTTGGGCAATACCGAACGGTTGGCAGGACTGGCGCAGGATCTGGCCCTGGGGACCGCACCCGCGTTGGTGTGGGAGGTCAAGATCCTGATCATCCTGTTGTTTTTGGCCAATGCCTTTCTGAAATATGTCTGGGCGCATAGATTGTTTGGCTATTGCGCCGTGCTGATGGCCGCAGTCCCAAATGACCCCGATGATCCCACCGCTTATCCCCGTGCTGGGCAAGCAGCCGAGATTTGCGTTACCGCCGCCCGCGCCTTTAATCGCGGCCTGCGGGCGACGTATTTCGCACTGGCGGCCGTGGCGTGGATTCTAGGGCCTGTAGCTTTGATTGCGGGGACCGTAGCAACACTGGCGATGCTGTATCGGCGCGAGTTCGCATCGCATTCGCGCACGGTGCTGCTTAACACCGGATCGTGATCACCACTCTGCATCAATGAGGTTAAGTTCACATCATGCGATATCTTGTTTTAACCGCCCTTCTGGCCACCCCCGCCCTTGCCGATGATCCCGTGATCGAGGCCGTCACTGCCAAACAGAGCGGCGCGACATGGCGATTCGATGTCACCGTCCTCCATCCCGAAACGGGTTGGGATGACTACGCAGATGGCTGGCGCGTGCTGGATATGGAGGGGAAAGAGCTAGGGATGCGCGTACTGCATCACCCGCATGAGAATGAACAACCCTTCACCCGATCGCTCAGTGGTGTGGCGATTCCCGAAGGAGTGGCGCAGGTTCAGGTGCAAGCCCGCACCAACACGGACGGCTGGGCCAAAGAGACCTTTGTGGTCGATCTGCACTGAGATCAGAAGACCCCCATCGCCAACCCAGCGGCCATGGCCAAGCCCAATTCGCGGCAGTTGTCCAACTGGGCGTCGGGGATGGTTTTCTCGGCCAATATCGCCTCGGGCGTTTGCGCATAGGTGCAGATGATCAAAGGCGGCTGCACCTCTTTCAACCGCCAGCCCGTTGCGATGCGGGCGGTTTGGCGTGCGGCGTTTTCGCCATCGGACCCGGCGCAAACCATTTGCGCATAGGGTCGGCCCTCAATGCGGCCCAGAACCGGGTAGTAGCTGCGATCGAAGAACTCTTTCATTAGACCCGAAATAGCAGCCAGATTCTCAGGCGCGCAGAAGATATAGCCGTCAGCTTTCAGTAAGTCTTCGGGTCCGGCCTGATCCGCGGTTTTCAGAACCACATCCGTCTCATCCCGCGCGGCCTGCGCTGCGGCTTCGGCCATCTGCCGGGCCCCGCCGGTACGCGAATGGTAGACGATCAAAAGCTGCGCCATATCAGACCCGGTGATAAGGGCCGCCCGAGAGAATGGTCGTAGCCCGATAGAGTTGCTCGGCCAGCATCACACGGACCAGCATATGGGGCCAGACCATCGACCCGAATGAGATGGAAAAATCCGCTTCATCCCGCAGATTAGGGTCTATTCCATCCGCCCCGCCGATGATCAGCGCCAAATCCTGCCGCCCGGCATCACGCCAGCCGCCCAGCTTTTTGGCAAAATCCGGCGAGGACATCACTCGCCCGCGTTCGTCCAGCGTACAGATCACCGCGCCCTTGGGCAGCGCGTTGCGTAGCAGCGCGGCCTCGGCCCCCATGCCTGCGTTTTTTTTGTCTTCAACTTCAATCACCCGCGCGGGACCAAGGCCCAGCGCGCGGCCGGTCCGGTCAAATCGGGTCAGGTAATCGTCAAGCAGGGTCTTTTCGGGTCCGGCGCGCAATCGCCCGACCGCAACTATGCTGATCCGCATATCTCTCTCGCCTCCGACCCTTCAACAGGGGCCGGGATGGCGCCTCAGTTGGCCGAGGCGCTGCCGCCCGCAGGCAGCCACATCTTTTCCAGCTGGTAGAATTCACGCACTTCGGGGCGGAAGATATGGACGATCACGTCGCCCGTATCGATCAGCACCCAGTCGCCGGCATCCTTGCCTTCGACCTTCGAGGTGAAACCGAATTCCTGCTTTATGCGATCCGTCAGCTTTTCCGCCATGGCCGCCACCTGACGGGTCGACCGACCCGAGGCAATCACCATGTGATCCGCAACAGAAGACTTACCTTGCAGGTTGATCTGCACGACGTCTTCGGCCTTGTCATCGGAAAGTGAGGAAAGGATACGCTCAAGCAGCTTGTCGCTGATTGACTGAGAGTGGGCCATCACGCTGGCCCCGTCATCGGCGGGCAAACCCGCCTGGGTATGTAGAGACAGGACATAGTCCTCCTTTGCTGCACGCCATCAAATCCCGGCGCCGGGGTACTAATAAGGTAACAAGGGGAATGCAACATTTCAATGAACCGCCGCGCAACGTGGGGTCACTCCAATGCGATCTGTTGCTACTCTGCGTCGGACAAAAGTCGCACTTCACGCTGCGGGAAAGGCAGAGATATCCCCTCGGCTTTAAACGCATCCCAAAGCGCCAAATAGACATTGCCGCGGATGTTCGTCAGCCCTTTGGTCGGGTCGCTGATCCAAAAGCGCAAGACATAGTCGACGCTGCTGTCCCCGAAACCGGTAATATGGCAGACCGGTTCATGTAGACCGCCGCTCAGAACCCGACCTACCGCTTTTACTGATTTGATGGCCGTTGCCCGTACCTGGTGAGGGTCGTCGTCGTAGCTGGTGCCGAACTCAAGATCCAGCCGCACAAACTTGTCGGAATGCGACCAGTTCACGACCTGACTGGTGATCAGATCTTCGTTCGGGATCAGGTATTCCCGCCCATCCCGAGTCACGACCGAGACATAACGCGCGCCCAGCGCGTTGATCCACCCAAACGTATCGCCAAGCGATATCACATCGCCCGGCTTGATCGAGCGATCCATCAGGATGATAATCCCCGAGATTAGGTTCGATACCACCTTTTGCAGCCCAAACCCGATGCCCACACCGATGGCACCGGACAACAGCGCAATCCCGGTCAGGTCAAAGCCAAGCGTTCGAATGGCTGCCAAGAAAACCGCACCATACAGAACCACCTGAATGCCCTTGGCCAATAGCACCTGCATGGAAGGCGTAATGTCATCGTTGTTTTTCAAACCACGTTCAGCTGCGCGCGTACCCACACGCGCCAACGTCAGCAGAACACCGATCAACAGCGTCGCCTTGATGATCCCCAGCACTGAGATATGCAGATCTCCGATAGAAATCGCGACTCCGTCCAAAAACTCGGCCACGTCATCAGTCAGATTCAGGGCAACAAGCGTTGCATAGACCCACATGGCCCATTTGAAGATCCGCCGCAGCGTCCGGTTGCGCACCAGTCGCGCCACCAGCGCTATGGCCAACCACGCCGTCGCCAATGTCGCGATGACGCCAATGATATAGCTGCGGGACGGCCATGTGATCTGCTGCATGACCAGATACAGTGCCCAGGACAACACTACGAAATAGACCAGCGTCAAGCGCTGCATCAGCTGTACTAAAACGCGCAACCGCCATTTGGGCCACCCAGTGCGCGCCCGCGCCCAAGAATCCCACCGGCCTTGCGTGAAAAGCTTAAGGCCAAATGCCAAAGCCCATAGCAATAGAATGATCACCAGCTGGTGCTGACGCCAGCCCGGCGTGACCACCAGTTCAAGAAGGTTTTCGAATTGCACGGAAAAGCCCGCGACCATGTTGTCATAAAGGTCCGACAGCGAGCTGGGGATCAGGTCTTGATTCATACCCCCAGCTTGGACAGCACAGCCCCATGATGCAAGCCTGACGCAGTTTTGAACCTTGATTGACGGCAAGCCGCGATATATCTGGACGCCATGAGACTCACTGTAGCCCAAATTCAGAACCTGGAAGACCGCGCGCGTCTGCGTGAACGGTTCTTTGGCGCTGCCCGCACGGTTCTGGCGCGGCTATCCGCGGCCTGAGCCATTTCGCCAGCCATTTCTCATTACATACGGGAGAGGACCGATGTCCCCCAAAACACTCTATGACAAGATCTGGGATGCCCATGTCGCGCACGAAGCCGATGATGGCACCTGCCTGCTGTATATTGACCGCCACCTGGTTCACGAAGTGACCAGCCCGCAGGCCTTTGAAGGGCTGCGTATGGCGGGCCGCAAAGTGCGCGCGCCGGAAAAAACCATCGCCGTGCCGGATCACAACGTTCCGACGACACCGGACCGTGTGAACGGGATCGAGAACCCGGAATCGCGCATTCAGGTCGAAGCGCTGGACAAGAACGCCAAGGATTTCGGCATTCACTACTATCCTGTGCATGACGTCCGTCAGGGCATCGTCCACATTGTCGGCCCCGAACAGGGCTGGACCCTGCCCGGCATGACCGTTGTCTGCGGCGACAGCCACACCGCCACCCACGGCGCGTTTGGCGCGCTGGCCCACGGCATCGGCACATCCGAGGTTGAGCACGTTCTGGCCACCCAGACCCTGATCCAGAAAAAATCCAAGAACATGAAGGTGGAAATCACCGGCAAATTGCAGCCGGGCGTGACCGCCAAGGATATCACTCTGGCCGTGATTGGTGAGACCGGTACCGCTGGCGGCACCGGCTATGTCATCGAATATTGCGGTGAAGCGATCCGCGATCTGTCGATGGAAGGCCGCATGACCGTCTGTAACATGGCGATCGAAGGCGGCGCCCGAGCGGGCCTGATCGCCCCCGACGAGACCACGTTCGAATATGTCAAAGGCCGCCCCCACGCCCCGAAAGGCGCGCAATGGGAAGCCGCGATGGACTGGTGGAAAACGCTCTATACCGACGAAGGCGCGCATTTCGACAAAGTTATCACCCTGCGCGGTGAAGACATCGCGCCCGTCGTCACCTGGGGCACCAGCCCCGAAGACGTGCTGCCGATCACCGCAACTGTGCCGAACCCCGAAGATTTCGAAGGTGGCAAGGTCGACGCGGCCCGCCGCTCGATCGAGTATATGGGTCTGGAAGCCGGTCAGAAGCTGAGCGATGTGGAAATCGACACCGTCTTTATCGGGTCTTGCACCAATGGCCGGATCGAAGATTTGCGCGCCGCTGCTGAAATCCTGAAGGGCAAAAAGATCAAGGACGGAATGCGCGCCATGGTCGTGCCTGGCTCGGGCCTTGTGCGCCTGCAGGCCGAGGAAGAAGGGCTGGCAGATATCTTCAAAGAGGCCGGTTTCGAATGGCGTTTGGCGGGATGCTCCATGTGTCTGGCGATGAACCCTGACCAGTTGCAACCGGGCGAGCGCTGTGCTGCGACCTCGAACCGCAACTTCGAAGGCCGTCAGGGCCGCGGAGGCCGCACCCACCTGCTAAGCCCGGCCATGGCTGCCGCTGCGGCACTCACAGGACGGCTGACAGACGTCCGTGAATTGATGTAAGGTGCCCTCATATCTGAATATTTGAGGGATTGAACTGATGAGTGACTGGATCAAATGGCTGCTGTTGGGGCTTCTGTCCATCGCGTTTGGCATCTTTGTGCTGGGCGCGCCCGCGGTGGCGTCTATTGCAGTAACGGTGGTAACCGGTGTGTTACTGCTGATTTCGGGTGTGTTGCAGATTGTCGGCGGCTTTACGGTCGAGGGCACCGGTAACAAGATCCTGTCGCTCATCATGGGTGTGGTGATGGTGTTCCTTGGATGGTCCTTCTGGATGCATCCGCTTGAGGGCACGCTGACATTGGCAACCGTCTGCCTGATCCTGTTTCTGGCTGGCGGTATCGCCCGGGTTATCCTGTCGTTCCAGATGCGTGGCACACAGTATTTCTGGGCAACGCTGATCTCGGGCGTGATGTCGATTGTTCTGGCCGTCCTGATCTGGCGCTTTGCTGCCACCGACCCTGCGGTACTGTTCCAGTTGCTGGGCATTCTGCTGGGGATCGAGATGCTGTTCAACGGGCTTGGTCTGGTCTTCATGGCGTTCTTCGTCAAGAACAACCCCGATGCCGCCCTATCACCTGACGAAACCACAGAAGCGAAACAAGCTTAAAAGCAGGGCACGGGCGCGGCCCTCCCCTGCAGGAGTGTAGAGATGGAAAAGTTCGAAAAAGTCCACGGGGTGGCCGCCCCAATGCCGCTGATCAATATCGACACCGATATGATCATCCCCAAAGTGCACCTGAAAACGATCAAACGGTCCGGCCTTGGCGTCGTGCTGTTTGACGAGATGCGCTATCACGACCACGGCGGCGAGAACGAAGATTTCGTTCTGAACAAACCCGCCTATCGCAACACCGAGATTCTGGTGGCCGGCGACAATTTCGGCTGCGGTTCGTCGCGCGAACACGCGCCCTGGGCGATCAAGGATTTCGGCATCAAGGTCGTGATCTCGACCAGCTTTGCCGACATCTTCTTCAACAACTGCTTCAAGAACGGTATCCTGCCCATCGTGGTCGAGGACGAGCACCATGCGATCCTGATGGATGACGCGCACAAAGGTGCAAACGCCCGCATGACCGTGCATCTGGAAGAGCAGAAGATCACCACTTCGGACGGCGTCGAGATCACGTTTGACATCGACCCGCACCGCAAACATTGCTTGCTGAACGGTCTGGACGACATTGGCCTGACCATGGAGAAAGATCACCACATCGACAAGTTCGAGGATCACGCAGGCCAGGCCCGCCCCTGGGTCTGATTCTTTCGATTCTGCAAGCACTCAACTTATTGGGGTCGCGTCAGCGGCCCTTTTCGCATTCTTGGGGTCGAGATTAACGCAACCACAACATGTAGCGGGCATCTTAAATACCGCGTCGGATTTGCGACACGAATGATGCAAACCCGCACCAGTTTTGCCATCTTTTTGCCCAAAATGGCGTGTTTTCTGCACCTTGGCTTGAGCGAAGTGCCTCAGGGGGCCAGTGTTGGCGCTAAAGAGGCATCCGTCAGAATAATCAACGGCGGGCACAAGTTGGAAAGAAGTCGGCAAAGAATCGGCCTATCCAGTTTGAAAGGGTTCGGATAGTGATTGCGCGCACAACAGGGGCGGCAATTCGGGGGATATTGGTTGCACTTATGGTGCTGACCCCCGCGTTGTATCTGCCCGTATCGTCAACGAATGGGACCGAGATCGTCGTGTTTCTCGCCATTCTCGCGTTTTTCCTGACGTTTGCTGAATATAACTCGGCCTTTCCCAGCTTTATCGAATTCCGAGATGCGCCGCCTGTAAACCGCCTGAGGTTCGTCGGACTTGTATCGATGATCATGTTCCTGACACTGATCTGCAAGAATGCCTACGCGCCGACCGCTCTGACCGAGGTATTCTACACGATAGGCGTTGGTGTCGCGAATGTCGTCGATTTCCCGTATTCGCCCGTTCGGCTGATAGTTCTTATGCTGCCCGTTGACGCAAGCATTCCACTGACCGAACTGGTTCGCATTTCAGCCAGCGTTGCGTATGTGGCTGCGCTGGCCACGATCGGCAGCTTTGCATATGCGGTTAAACTGCGCGGGTGGCCCACAGGCAATGGCGCGTTCAATGTCTGGACCAACCTACCCCTGTTCGACCCCACCAAAGGCGGAGACGTCGTCACCCGCCTGCAGCGAGACGGTCGTCTGAATATCTCGATCGGAGTATTGCTGCCCTTCCTGATACCGGCGCTGATCAAACTGCTGACCGACTATGCGAATCCGATCTCGCTCACTAACCCGCAGACGCTGATCTGGACCATGAGCGCCTGGGCCTTCCTGCCGGCCAGCATGATCATGCGCGGTATGGCCACCCTGCGCATTGCGAACCTGATCGTCGAAAAGCGCCGCGCATATTCAACAACCGAGTCCACACAGACCGCATGATCCGCGTCTTGCTTTTGCTGCTGCTACCCTTTGCAGCGCAGGCAGAAACCATCCGTGTAGCCTCATTCAACACCGAGCTCAGCCGTGACGGCCCCGGCCTGCTGCTGCGCGATATTCGGCGCGGCGATCCGCAGGTACAGGCCGTGGTCGCGGTTCTGACTCGGACCCGCCCCGATATCGTTGCGCTACAGGGTGTCGACTGGGACCTGAATGGCGAAGTGCTTGCTGCTCTGAAGTCCGAGCTGCGTTTGGCTGGGCTGGACTATCTGCACCACTTTTCCGCACAACCAAACGCAGGTTTGGAAACCGATCTGGATCTGGATGGCGACGGTCGCACACATGGTCCCGGAGACGCTCAGGGTTGGGGTCGTTTTACTGGTCAGGCGGGCATAGTAGTTCTGTCCCGCTATCCCATTGTGCGTGAAGGCGTTCAGGATTTCACGCCATTGCTGTGGCGCAATGCACCCGATGCGCAGCTACCAGTCAAGGATGGTGCCCCCTTCCCATCCGACGCGGCGCACCGCGTTCAGCGCTTGTCGTCCGTCGGGCATTGGGTTGTTCCGATCGAAACGCCCTTTGGGCCATTGGACCTACTAACCTTCCACGCGGCGCCGCCAGTGTTCGACGGGCCTGAAGACCGCAATGGCCTGCGTAACAAAGATGAAATCCTGTTGTGGCGTGCCCTTTTAGACGATCGGATCGGCACACCACCCCATGCGGCTTTCGTCATTGCCGGAGACGCAAACCTGGACCCGTCCCGGGGCGAAGGGCGCAAAGAGGCCATTCGCATGCTGTTGGAAGACCAACGTCTGCAAGACCCCGAGCCTGCGGACCCAACCGGCAACACGGCCACGGTCAGTTGGAAAGCAGTTGGGGAAATGCGGGTCGACTACGTTCTGCCCTCGACGTATTTGCGTGTGGTGGACGCGGGCATTCATTGGCCCGACACAGACACAGGCTGGCGAAAAGAGGCGCAAGCAGCCAGTCGCCACCGTCTGGTATGGGTCGACCTAACCCAGCCATAGAGGCTCTAAAAGCGATATCAGCAGGAATACAAACCCTGCACAGGACGTCAGCCCGGACCAGCAGATATCCGGGCTGCGTCACAGAATTCAATCAGAGCGGGCCGGTATAGGTGCCACGCGGCGGGTAATCATTGCCTAACGTGAATTTCAGGCCGCCGACGATATCAGAAATGGCCGGGCGGCCAAACGGCGTAGTCTGCTGCCACGCGTAGTATAACGTCCTGTCTGTCCCGATGTAGAAATGGCCGGGTTCGGCGAACATCGCGGGCTCGGTACTGCCCTCGCGCGCGGTTGAGATTTGCAGCCCCCAATCCTCACGCGCGGCGGCCAAAGGCAGGCTGTGACCCACACGCAGACGCGACACCCCGGCTTTTTCGGCAGTTTCCGCAGCACGTTCAGCAGTATCCGTGGTCACCATGATCACCTCGACACCCAGAGCGGCAAAATCGTCCAGCGCGGCCTCTACCTCGGTCATCTGCTTGATGCAGATGGGGCAATGCAGCCCGCGATATTGAATCACCAGCGTGCCGTTTTCACCCTTATCGGCATCCAGATCGAAACTTCCGTGGCTGACGGTATCGATTTTCAGGCCTGGAACAGGATTTCCCGGTGTTAACATGTGTTTTCCTCGTGATTTGGCTGGATCGTCTCATTGACCCGCTCGGGTCCAGACGCTAGGCCCTGTGCGACGAAACGCAAGGAGATCCTTCATGTCCAACCCTTCGCTCCTCATCCTGCCCGGAGACGGAATTGGCCCGGAAGTTATGGCCGAAGTGCGCAGAATCATCGGATGGTTCGGCGACAAGCGCGGCCTTCACTTTGACGTGAGCGAGGATCTGGTCGGCGGTGCCGCCTATGACGCGCATGGCAAGCCTCTTTCGGATGAAACCATGGCCAAAGCACAAGAGGTGGACGCGGTTCTGCTGGGTGCCGTGGGCGGCCCGAAATACGACGATCTTGATTTCAGCGTAAAACCTGAACGCGGCCTGTTGCGCCTGCGAAAGGAAATGGACCTGTTTTCCAACCTGCGCCCGGCCCAGTGCTTTGACGCGCTGGCCGATTTCTCGTCGCTGAAGAAAGACATCGTGGCCGGACTGGACATCATGATCGTGCGCGAGCTGACCTCGGGCGTCTATTTCGGCGAACCGCGCGGCATCTTCAACGAAGGCAATGAACGCGTGGGCATCAACACCCAGCGTTACACCGAGTCCGAAATCGAACGCGCCGCGCGCTCGGCCTTTGAACTGGCGATGCGCCGGAACAAAAAGCTGTGCTCGATGGAAAAAGCCAACGTGATGGAATCGGGCATCCTGTGGCGCGAGGTCGTAGACCGTGTGGCCGCCGATTACCCCGAGGTCGAGCTGACCCACATGTATGCTGACAACGGCGCGATGCAGTTGGTGCGCGCGCCCAAGCAGTTTGATGTGATCGTCACCGATAACCTGTTCGGCGATATCCTGTCGGATTGTGCGGCGATGCTGACCGGCTCGTTGGGTATGCTGCCATCCGCTTCGTTGGGTGCGCCCATGGCCAACGGTCGTCCCAAGGCGATGTACGAACCCGTCCACGGCTCGGCCCCCGATATCGCGGGTCAGGGCAAGGCCAACCCGATTGCCTGTATCCTCAGCTTTGCTATGGCGCTGCGCTATAGCTTTGATCAAGGAGATGAGGCGGATCGCCTGGAAGCGGCAATTGAAAAAGTGCTGGCCGATGGTGTCCGCACCGCTGACCTGCTGGCCGAAGAGGGCGTACAGCCTGTGTCGACCACTGAAATGGGTGACGCGATTCTGGCGGCGCTGGACGAAAGCGTCTAATCCCCTCGACCCGAGTCAAATAAAGGCGGTGCCCAGTGCACCGCCTTTTTCTTGGGCCGGTCAATTCCCGAAAATGTTGTTCAGCAGGTTATTGATGGCCCGATCCAAACCGGTTTGCTTTTTACGACGCTGTTGCTGTGGCTGAGCGGTCCTGACGGGCGGGTCCGGTGCCAATATCGGCAGTGGTGTGGGCGTCATCCCCTCGGTCACGCGGACCATTGTCTCTTTCCAGATCTCGGCGGGCAAACCACCTCCGGTAACACCGGATAGGGGCGTGTTGTCATCATACCCCATCCATACACCAGCCACGTAATCCGCCGTGAAGCCGATAAACCACGCATCCCGAGCGGCCTGCGTTGTACCTGTCTTGCCTGCCACCTGCCAACCCGGCAGTTTCGCGCGCCCGCCGGTCCCTTCGGACACCACACGCTCCATCATCCAGGTCAACTGCTTGGCCGCCTTATCGTTGATCACACGTTCGCCGATACCAGTTGTCGTCACCATGACAGGCGTTTCATCGCCCAATAGCTTCAGTTCAGTCAGGCCATAAGGCTCGACAGACGAACCGCCGTTCAGGATACCCGCATAAGCGCCGGTCATCTCGATCAGCGTGCTCTCGGACGCGCCCAGCGCCAGAGCTGGCCCCTCGGCCAGGTCGTTTGCGATGCCAAAACCGCTGGCAACAGTGCGTACGTTATCAAGCCCCGATATCTCGGCCACCTTCACCGCCGGGATATTCAGCGAGTTCATCAGTGCGTCTGCCAATGTCACCCGGCCATAGAACTTGTTGGTATAGTTCTTGGGACACCATGGTCCCGAACCGGGAATATCGATGCAGTAGGGTTCGTCCATCACCGTATCCAGCGGCGAATAGCCCAGCTCAAGCGCAGTCGCATAAACGAAAGGTTTGAAAGATGATCCGGTCTGGCGCAGTGCTTGTGTGGCGCGATTGAACGCACCCGAGACGCGGGTCTTGCGCCCGCCGACCATCGCGCGCACCGCACCATCCGCCGACATCACGACAATCGCGGCCTGAGCCTTGGATCCTTCACGCACCTTTTCCTGAAAGATATATTGCAACGCTTCTTCCGCCGACTTCTGCAGCCGCTGATCCAGAGTCGTGCGGATCACCACATCCTCAGTGGTGTTTCGGGTAAAGAACTCGGGTCCGCTGGCCATGACCCAATCGGCGAAATACCCGCCTGCGCGCGCAGCCGCGGCCTCGGACAGTTGTGCCGGCCGTGCGCGCGCCTCGCTGGCCTGCGCGGCGGACAGGTATCCCTGATCCTCCATCAACCCAACAACAAGCCGCGCCCGGTCCTGCGATCGTTGCAGGTTGTTGGTCGGCGCATAGCGGGTGGGGGCGACCAGCAAGCCCGCCAGCATCGCCGCCTCGGACGGTGAAACCTCGGCCGCTGAAATACCGAAATAACGCTGGCTGGCGGCTTCGAACCCGCGGGCGCCAGCGCCAAGGAAAGCACGGTTGAGGTAGATCGTCAGAATCTCGTCCTTGGAGTATTTCACCTCCATCGCCATCGCATAGACGGCCTCTTTTGCCTTGCGCCAGAGCGAACCCTGTCGGCAATCGGACTCGTATGCGGCCTCTGACTCCCACTCGGCCGGATCATAGGGCACACCCAGACACAGCAACTTGGCCGTCTGCTGCGTGATGGTCGAGCCCCCATGGCCCGACAACGGCCCCCGTCCTTCGCTAAGGTTGATACGCACGGCACTTGCCACACCACGGGGGCTGACACCGAAATGACGGTAGAACCGTTTATCCTCGGTCGCGATGACCGCGTGTTTCAGATGCGGTGAAACGGTATCTGCTGTGATCACGCCGCCGAATTGGTCGCCGCGCCATGCAAAGACCTTACCCTCGCGGTCCAGCATCGTCACGGAACCCCGCGCGCGTCCGTCCAACAGCGAATCAACATCAGGCAGTGAGGTGTAGACAACACCGATCGCCAACGCGAGCAACAGCGCGCACACGGCCCCCACGCGCCAGGTCACGCCCCAGACCATACGCCAGAGCCAACGGAACATGCGGCGGAAAATCCCGCCCCCTTTGCCACCTGATTTGTTACGTGTTTTCTTACGGGTGGACTTTCGGGTGGTGGTCTTGCGTGCGACAGCCTTCTTGCCCGCAGGTTTCGCGGTGCGCTTGGTCGCCCGGGGTTTACGACCCTTGGACGGGTATCTTTTGTCCGCAACCAAAGGGGATTTGCGACGCCTGGAATCTGTCATTTCCGAACTCTGCCCGGTTATCGTTTTGAGCCACCATACCTTGCCCGACCAATGAAGTTGAGGTCTGAATTTCAGGTAAATCGCTTCCTTATTGTGCACAATTTTTAGGCGTTGTCCTCATTCTGTGCAAAAATTGTGCACCTCGCCGCAAATTTCCCCAGCGTATGGCTGCTCTCGGCGTTCCTAAACGCGGCCAGTCAGGCTTTTTTGCTGCGAGTGCAAACAAGCCGGACAGACCGGGAAGCAGAGGGGATCAACGTGAAACTGATCATTGCGACAATCAAGCCGTTCAAGCTGGAGGAGGTGCGCGAGGCACTGACCGAGGCCGGTGTGCGCGGCATGATGGTGACCGAAATCAAGGGCTTCGGCTCGCAGTCCGGTCACACCGAGATTTACCGCGGCGCCGAATACGCCGTGAACTTCGTACCCAAGATCAAGCTGGAAATCGTGGTGCCCGCCACGATGGCCGACCAGATCGTCGAAACCATCACCAAAACCGCCAAGACCGGCAAGATCGGCGACGGCAAGATTTTCGTCCTTGATGTCGAGCAGGCCCTGCGCGTGCGGACCGGGGAAACGAACGAAGAGGCGCTGTAAGGCGCCCCCACCCGCAAAAGGACAGATATCCAATGAAACTAAACCGAATTCTAACCACAGCCGCTGTGCTGGTCGCCTTTCCTGCGGCTGCCTTCGCTAATGACCCGCCTTCGTCGATGGAGGACGTGGGCTATATCTTCACCACTCTGCTGTTCCTGATGGCTGGTTTCCTGGTCTTCTTCATGGCGGCCGGGTTTGCCATGTTGGAAGGTGGCCTTGTGCGCTCCAAGAACGTGGCGATGCAGATGACCAAGAACATCGCGCTGTTTTCGATTGCGGCGATCATGTATTGGCTGGTTGGCTTCAACACGATGTATCCCGGCGACTTTAACGGTTTCTTCTCCCTTGGTGGTCAGACCGTTCTTGATCCGGTTGGCATTGCGTCTGCGGATGCGGCGCTGGATTATGCCTCGATCGGATCGGACTTTTTCTTCCAGCTGGTCTTCGTTGCCGCAACGGCCTCGATCGTGTCAGGTGCAGTAGCCGAGCGTATCAAGCTGTGGCCCTTCCTGATCTTCGTCGTTGTTCTGACCGGCATCCTGTACCCGATCTCTGGTTCGTGGCAGTGGGGCGGCGGCTGGCTGTCTGAAGCTGGCTTCTCGGACTTCGCTGGTTCGACCGTTGTACACTCGGTCGGCGGCTGGGCCGCTCTGGCAGGCGTGATCGTTCTGGGCCCGCGTATCGGCAAGTACAAAGACGGTAAAGTCCACCCGATGCCCGGTTCGAACCTGGCGCTGGCAACCCTGGGTACGTTCATCCTGTGGCTGGGTTGGTTCGGCTTCAACGGCGGCTCGCAGCTGGCAATGGGCACCGTGGGTGACGTTTCCGACGTGTCGCGCATCTTTGCCAACACCAACATGGCCGCTGCATCCGGTGCCGTAGCCGCGCTGATCCTGACGCAACTGCTGTACAAAAAGCCTGACCTGACCATGGTGCTCAACGGCGCGCTGGCCGGTCTGGTCTCGATCACGGCTGAACCTCTGGCCCCGACCCTATTCGGTGCACTTTGGATCGGTGCCGTGGGCGGTGTCATTGTAGTCTTCGCGGTTCCGATGCTGGATAAGTTCAAGCTGGACGACGTTGTCGGTGCGATCCCGGTTCACCTGTTCGCCGGTATCTGGGGCACCATCGCCGTGATCTTCTATGGTGAAGCCTCGTTGGGCACTCAGCTGCTGGGCATCGCAGCTTACGGTGTGTTCACCTTTGTCGGCGCGCTGATCCTGTGGGTCATCCTGAAGACCACCCTTGGCATCCGTGTCAGTGAAGAAGACGAGATCAACGGTCTCGACATGGCCGAGCTGGGCATGGAAGCCTACCCGGAATTCTCGAAGGGTTAATATCGCTGAGATACCCAAACCAAAGCCGGGCGTTCGCGCCCGGCTTTTTCTTTGGATCATACAGGCATGAAAAAAACCGCGCCCTAGGGCGCGGCTTTGATATGCGTTTCAGATAGGCTTAAACGCCTACGTCGACAATTGCCCTGGCCAGAATCGGCACCGTGTTGGAGTTCAGACCAGCGATATTCAAACGGCTGTCTCCCACCATATAGATCCCGTGATCATTGCGCAGTTGCTCGACCAATTCAGGTGCTGCGCCCAGACGCGAGAACATGCCGCGGTGCTGGGCGATAAAACCAAAGCGGTCTGATCCGGTCAGGCGCTGCAGCTCATCGGCCAGTTGCTGACGCAGGCCCAGCATGGACAGGCGGACCTCTTCCAGCTCGGCCGCCCAGTCGGCACGCAGGGCGTCGTCATTCAGGATCGTGGTCACAACCCGCGCGCCGTGGTCGGGCGGGAAGGAATAGTTCTGACGGTTCAGGAAGGCCAGCGTCGACTGGTTAAGCGACGTTTGCGCTGCGTCATCACTGATCGCCATCAGCAAGCCAGTCCGTTCGCGATAAACGCCGAAGTTCTTCGAGCAGGACGCCGCGATCAGGCAACGCTTGACCGACGAGGCCACCAGACGGGTTGCCTGCGCGTCCTCCTCAAGCCCGTCACCAAAGCCCTGATAGGCAATGTCGACCATCGCCACCAGGCCCAGCTCGTTGATGACGTTCACCACCTCTTGCCATTGGACCATGTTCAGGTTGGCCCCGGTCGGGTTGTGGCAGCAGCCATGCAGCAGCACGACGTCGCCTGCTTTGGCGGTTTTCAGATCGACAATCATACCGTCGAAATCAACGCCACGGGTCTCACTGTCGAAGTACCGATAGGGAACCGTCTCCATCCCCAGATAGTTCAGGATCGACAGATGGTTCGGCCATGTTGGGTTCGACACAAAGACGCGCGCCGAAGGGTTGGCCATGCGGATCATCTCGAACGCTTGACGACAGGCACCGGTGCCACCGGGCGTTGCCACGGCAGCGATATTGCCGCGCGGCACGGCGTCGCCAAGGATCAGGTTAATCATCGCATCGGCATAGGCCGGATCACCTGCCAGACCTGTGTAAGCCTTGCTCTCCTGTTCCTCCAGAATGCGCTTTTCGGCGGCCTTGACGGCGCGCATCACCGGGGTCACGCCTTCGGCATTCTTGTAGACGCCCACACCCAAGTCGATCTTTTGATCGCGCGGGTCTTCGCGGTACATCTGCATCAGCGCCAGGATTTTATCGGCGGGCTGCGGTTTGAGGTTCTCGAACATCAGTTCTCTCCGGTTGCGACGGGCAGGGTCGGGAAGGCACCCCATTCAGCCCAGGAGCCGTCATAAAGCGAATGGTCTTTCTTGCCCAAGCGTTCCAGCGCCAGGCTAAGGATCGCGGCGGTCACGCCCGACCCGCAAGTGGTGATCGCGGGTTTTGTCAGATCAACGCCTGCGGCCTCGAACACGGCGCGGCAATCCTCGGGCGATTTCATCGTGCCGTTTTTGTTCAATAATTCGCCAAAAGGTACGTTGTGCGAACCCGGGATATGGCCCGAGCGCAGCCCCTCGCGCGGTTCGGGCGCAGTGCCAGCAAAGCGCGCAGCCGCGCGTGCGTCGATGATTTCGTGGTCATTCAGCTTGGCGGCGGCCGAGACCTGCGTCACGTCCCGCACCAGATGGTTCTGCACGCGCACAGTCATGTGGCGGTCACGGATCACCGGGGGCAGGTCTTCGATCTCGCGGCCCTCGGCCTGCCATTTGGGAAAGCCACCGTCCAGCACGGCCACGTTCTCTTGCCCCATCAGACGGAACAGCCACCAGACCCGTGCCGCCGACATCAGCCCGGCACCGTCATAGACCACAACCTGATGGCCGTCGCCCACGCCCATGGCCCGCATCCGTGACATGAACTTTTCAACCGGGGGCGCCATATGCGGCAGGTCCGAGCGCCGGTCGGAGATTTCATCAATATCAAAGAACCGCGCACCGGGGATATGGGCCGCGTCATATTCGGCCTTGGCATCGCGGTTCTGCGCAGGCAGATACCACGACCCATCCAGAACCCGCAGGTCCGGGTCTTTCATATGGGCCGCAAGCCATTCGGTAGAAACGAGGGTTTTCGGATCGTCCTGCATCAAAGCCTCCCCTAAGCGAGCTTGGGTTTTCCCTATACGCGCAGGGGTGCAGGTTCAAGACTGGATGGGGGCAGCGGGCCGCTTAACCGGCCTGACCATAGTGGTGCATGTTCAGAAACGCGGCACCCTGCGGTCCAGCGCGATAGCCATGGGGCAGATCGGCGGCAAAGCGCAGCCCTTGCCCGGATTGCAAAGGCACCCATTCGCCATCGCGCAGAATCTCTAGCGATCCGTTCAGCACGAACACCTCTTCGGTAACGCCCGCGGCGTGGGCGGCGGATTCGTGGCTCTGATTTGGGGCCAGATCGACATGAAAGGTCTCGGCACCCAGAACAGGATCATAGGGAAAGACGATCTTGACCTCGATGCTGCCGGGGAAAGTCACGGTTCGAAAGAGGCTTTCATCCGTAGGGTCACGCAACACCGACGATCCTATCAGCGCGCTGAGCGGCAACTGAAACCCTTTGGCGATCTTCCAAAGGGTCGCAATGGTCGGGCTGGATTCGCCGCGCTCGATCTGGCCCAGCATGGCTTTGCTGACGCCTGTCATCTCGGCCACCTTGGACAGGCTCAGCCCAGAGGCTGCGCGCACATCCCGTAGTTTCAGCGTAATGTCGTCCTGTGTCATGTCGTTCGTCTTTCGAATCCTCTTGTGCGTTATAGCGCACATGTGGTACGTGCGCTATAACGTACGAACCCCAAGACATGCAACCCGAGGCAATAGGGACACAGCGTCATGCCACTATACCGATCCAGAACCTCTACTCATGGCCGCAACATGGCCGGCGCCCGCGGCCTGTGGCGCGCAACCGGCATGGGGGATGACGATTTCGGCAAGCCAATCATCGCCATCGTCAACTCGTTCACGCAATTTGTGCCCGGTCACGTCCACCTGAAAGACCTTGGCCAGATGGTCGCGCGCGAGGTTGAAAAGGCCGGTGGCGTCGCCAAAGAGTTCAACACGATCGCAGTGGATGATGGCATCGCCATGGGCCATGACGGGATGCTGTATTCGCTGCCCTCGCGCGAGGTAATCGCGGATTCGGTAGAATACATGGTCAATGCACATTGCGCCGACGCGATGGTCTGTATCTCGAACTGTGACAAGATCACGCCAGGTATGCTGATGGCCGCCATGCGCCTGAACATCCCTGCGATCTTTGTTTCGGGCGGGCCGATGGAGGCGGGCAAGATCGACATCGCCGATCTGGACGCCAAGAAAATCGACCTTGTGGATGCAATGGTTGCTGCCGCCGACGACCGGTTCACCGACGAGCAGGTCCAGCATATCGAGGAAAATGCCTGCCCCACCTGCGGGTCGTGCTCGGGCATGTTCACAGCGAACTCGATGAACTGTCTGGCCGAGGCGCTGGGTCTGGCACTGCCGGGCAACGGGTCCACGCTGGCCACCCACTCGGATCGCAAAGAGCTGTTCCTTGAAGCCGGTCGCCGCATCGTCGAGATCACCAAGCGCCACTATGATCTCGACGAAAAAGGCTTCCTGCCCCGCGAAATCGCCACGTTTGATGCGTTCGAAAACGCCATGTCGCTGGACATCGCCATGGGTGGCTCGACCAACACCGTGCTGCACCTGCTGGCCATCGCGCATGAGGGCGGCGTGGATTTCGACATGTCCGACATGGATCGGCTCAGCCGGAAAGTGCCGTGTCTGTGCAAAGTCGCACCCAATACCGAGAATGTGCATATGGAAGACGTTCACCGCGCCGGTGGCATCTTCTCGATCCTCGGCGAGCTCAGCCGCGCCGGTCTACTGCACGAAGGTTGCAGCACTGTACATTCCGGCACCATGGGCGAAGCGATTGCCAACTGGGACATCAAGGTGGCCAACAACCCCAAGGCGCAAGACCTGTTCAAAGCGGCCCCCGGTGGAGTGCGCACAACGCAGGCATTCAGCCAGTCCAACCGGTACAAAGAACTGGACACCGACCGCGAAGGTGGCGTGATCCGGTCCAAGGAGCACGCGTTCAGTCAAGATGGCGGTCTGGCCGTTCTGTTCGGAAACATCGCCCGTGACGGCTGTATCGTGAAAACCGCCGGTGTGGACCCGGCCAGCCTGACCTTCACCGGCTCGGCCTATGTCTGCGAAAGCCAGGATCAGGCGGTGAACGACATCCTGACCGGCAAGGTGAAAGAGGGCGACGTGGTCGTCATCCGGTACGAAGGCCCACGCGGCGGTCCGGGGATGCAAGAGATGCTGTACCCCACCTCGTATCTGAAATCCAAAGGTCTGGGCAAAGCCTGTGCCCTGCTGACCGACGGTCGGTTCTCGGGCGGCACTTCGGGCTTGTCGATCGGCCATGTCTCACCGGAGGCGGCCGAGGGCGGTGTCATCGGTCTGGTACGCCAGGGCGACAAGATCGAGATCGACATCCCCAAACGCTCGATCCATCTGGCGGTGTCGGACGAAGAACTGGCAACCCGCCGCGCCGAGCAGGACGAGAAGGGCTGGGAGCCCGCCGCACCGCGCAAACGCAAAGTCTCCACGGCGCTGAAAGCCTATGCCAAGCTGACCACAAGCGCGGCCAAAGGTGCTGTGCGCCAGGTTTGAGTTAGACACCGCTCAAGAAAAAAGCGGCCCACCTTTAGGGTGGGCCGTTTTTTGTTCTTTCATGCGGACAAAACCGCGCTTTCGCTGCGACTTCACCAATGGCAATTCTTCGTAAAACTTTTCAGTTTTGCGTATTGAAATCAAAGAGTGTCGAATACCGATCTCGGGCAAGCGTTTTAGCCTCGGCCACGTTCAGCGACGCCTGCGTTTCTTCTTCTGTCAGGCCCTTGGCGCACGATTTCGACCACAAACGGCGTGCAGATACGGGAGACCAGGGTAAGGCAGCTTCTGACAAACACAGTCTCAGAGGCGCTGGCAGGCCATCATAGGCTGACATGGGATCACCAGTCCGACGTTTGCGGCGGAGGCTACTTTGTTCAAGATCGCCGCTCATATTTCGTCTTCCTGATCGGTCACGGGGTCGAGAACGAGGACGAGCCGGGTTTCGCCTGTTCGCTCGATGGGCGGCGATCGATGTAGCAAACCCGAAGGTGTCTCGGCAGGCCAAAGCGTTCCGCGCAAGAGGATGGGTGAGCCGGTTTGAACCGTGAACACACGTTCCGGTTCAGTACCGTCGGTCGATATTCCGTATTGCGTTCCGGTGCCTCGATAGTTGCACACAAGCCGTGCAGTGATGGCGTCGATGTGAAACCTGCGACAGGCGTTGGTTGTTACAACGTCCAACCGCAGTCGCAGGAAACTGGCGATCATCAAGTCTGAGAACATGTCGGCCAGCCCAGCGATATCCGCCTGAAGCCAGTCGCGTTCCGCCCCGGCGGGCAAATTGGCCATGTCAAAGAGGTGCTGGACCGTTTCACCGACTGCATGCGCCGGAAGGATAACCCGAGCGCGAGGCAGAGTTTCGACGTCAACGCCATCCAACCAGGATTGCACCTCTGGCGGCGCTTGCCGACGCCAGATCGCAGCGGCACAGCCGGGCTTCAGGAACGTGCTCAAGGCCGTTGGATCATCTGCGATACCGACACCAATGGCGGCATCCTTGATGTTCTTCCGGGCAAAATTCATGCTGCATCCTCAACACGACGCCACTCCGGAAACGGATCGGGCAGGTCAAGCGGCAAGGCGTCTGGTCCGCTTGCCACGACAGTCGGAACAAGGCAGGCATCCAGTTTTGCCTTCAGAGCGGTCCAGTTAATGCCGGCACCGATGAAAACCAGCTCCTGCCGCCGGTCTCCCCAAGGCTCTGCCCAATGTTGTTTCATGTAGCCAGATGCCGCGACATGTTCGGGCCAGCGATCTTTGGGCACGCTCGCCCACCAGGTTCCAATGGACTTGATGCTCGACAACGATCCAGCCAGCGAAAATTCCGCCACCCATTCTGGTCGGGTTGCGATCCAGAAATGACCTTTAGCCCGGATGACGCCCGGCATGTCATCGTTCAAGGCTGCAAGAATTTTTTCAGGGATAAACGGAGCCTTTGCACGGTAAACGTAGGAGGCCACACCATATTCTTCTGTCTCAGGCACATGGTCAGCAAAACCATACAGCTCCTTTGCCCACATCGGATGTTCATGTGCCTGCTCGAAATCGAAAAGACCCGTATCGAGGATCTTTTCAGCTGCAACCTGCGATTGGTTGGTTTCGATGATTTCCGCATCGGCATTGAGGCTTCGGATTATCTTGCGCGCCGCGTCGACCTTTTCGGGGCCTGCATCATTGACCTTGTTCAAGATGACAACATCGGCAAACTCAATCTGATCTGTCAGCAGATGCACGAGGGTGCGTTCGTCCTCTTCGCCCATGGTTTCGCCGCGATCGCTCAGGAAATCGTGGCTGCCGTAGTCGTTCAGAAGGTTCACGGCATCAACCACCGTGACCATGGTATCGAGCCGAGCCACATCTGACAGGCTCTCCCCGAATTCATCTCTGAAATCGAAAGTGGCGGCGACGGGCAGTGGTTCGGATATCCCGGTGGATTCGATCAGAAGATAGTCAAAGCGCCCCTCTGTGGCCAAGCGGCGCACTTCGCCAAGCAGGTCATCACGCAGGGTGCAGCAAATGCAACCGTTTGACATCTCCACCAGCGTCTCGTCCGTTCGACTAAGCTCGGTATCGGCCCGGACCAGGTCCGCATCAATGTTCACCTCCGACATATCGTTGACGATAACCGCGACTTTTCTTCCGTCCCGATTATTGAGAACCCGGTTGAGAAGAGTTGTTTTTCCCGCACCCAAAAAGCCGGAAAGCACCGTGACCGGAAGACGTTCATCTGACATAAACCGCTCCAAAGCTGATGTAATATTTCTCGCAACTTACGCAGTTACTAGACCAATGCAACTACAAAAGTTACATGTATGATCCGTTTGGAGAAAAACCGCACATGAAACGAAACTCTCGCCTGTCGCTTGCTCTGCATACACTCAGCCATATGGCCGGAGAGCCGGACCGTGTGCGAACGTCGTCCGACATCGCAGATCACGCGGGCACCAATCCTGTTGTGGTCCGCCGTGTGCTAGGAAGGCTGCGAGAGGCGGGTCTGCTGACCTCGGAGAAGGGTCACGCAGGCGGTTGGCGCCTGGCCCGCAAACCGCAAGAAATTTCCCTGGCCGATGTATACCTTGCCCTTGATGAACGTTTGGTCGCTTCTGACGAGATCAGCGAAGCCCCTGCATGTTCCGTCGAGCACGCGTTGCAAAAACGCGTATCCGGTGTCCTTGAGGAAATCGAACAGAGCCTTGTCCAGAAGCTTAGCGAAACATCGATTTCCGAAGTGCGGGATGCCTGATCTGGCATAGATGCGCACAGAGCAACCGTTTGGTCAGCGTGCAGCATCGTTTGGTTTAGGCTCGGAGCAGACATTTGCCGCGCCTGGGCTGAATGACGGTTCTGCAGACAAAGCTGCCATTACCTAATAAGTAAGCAATGGCAGCGGTTCGCGAGAAAGCGGACATTTCCGCTCCACACGTTGGTCCGAACGACCGCCTTGGCTTTGCTCATTCACAGTGTAACCTCCGCGCGTTTACCTTTTAACGCAGCTAAACTAACTCGAAAAACGGCCTTCTGAGCTGCCGATAAGACAAACAGCAGCACCGAGACGACGACGTATTGCGAAGTTGTCTATTCAGTTTGACAAGAAGTGCTCGGGTTTCTCTTCGCCTCACTTTAACTAATTCGTATTTTTGACTTTGTTTGGTAAGCGCGTACAATTGTAACAGCTTTAGGCGCAAAATCCGCAAGTTAGGCCACCTTCACAGCGACGAAGTAAGGAACGCGGAAGGCACGGGAGAGGGATATGAAGAGAATTTTTGGTTGGCTATTTGCCTTCGTGTTGCTTACCGGCTGCTGGGAGAAGGAAGAAGATGCGACCCAAACACTTATTCGACCTGTCAGAGCCATCGAGATTTCCGACCTCTCCAGTTTGCATGACCGATATTTTGTCGGAACAGCCAGGGCCGCGCGCGAAGTCTCATTGGCCTTTCGCGTACCGGGCAATGTTGTTGGCGTCGATGTTCAGGTTGGCGACCTTGTAACGAAGGGTGCCATTATGGCAGCCTTGGATCCAGCCCCATACCAGGCCGAAGTAGACCGGCTTACCGCCGAACTAGCAAGCGCACAGGCAACGTTTGAGAACGCCAAGTTGCAAACAGATCGGCAACGATCGCTGGTCGAAAAGGACGTTGCAGCTCAGGCGACACTTGACCGATTTATCGCTGGCGAGACATCCGCTCAGGCGGCCATCAATTCTGTTCAAGGCGCTCTGGACAGAGCCACTCTGGATTTAACCTATACGAGTTTGGCAGCACCGTTCGATGGCCGTGTTGTCGGCAAATACATTGAAGATTTCGAAGAAGTCGCCGCTCAGACTCCGGTGCTGCGCATTTTGGATGCCGAACGCATCGAAGTGGTGATCGATATCCCCGAACGATACATCGCCCTGATCCCCCACATTGAAGACATCACCGTTACTTTTGATGCTCTGGGGGATGTGGTTCTACCGGCGGAAATCAGCGAGATTGGATCCGAGGCTTCGGCGACGACCCGAACCTTCCCTGTCACGTTGATTATGGATCAACCGGAAGACGCACTTGTTCTTCCCGGTATGGCTGGGCGCGTCCGTGGCCAGCCAAAGGAGGGGCACGAACCATTCGATGCGATCATGGTTCCTGCCAGCGCGGTTTTCGTGCCTGAAGGGGAAACAGATCCGCATGTCTGGGTATTCGATGCCAGCTCAGAAACCGTAACGGCAAGGAAGGTTTCGCTTGGCACGCCCCGGTCACAAGGGGTGGCCGTTAGTGAAGGTCTGGAATTTGGTGATGTGGTCGTCACTGCCGGAGCGAACTCTTTGCGAGAAGGCCAAAAAGTTTCACGACTTTCCGAGGATACAGAGTAATGGGTCTCGCGGCGTTCTCCATCCGCAACGCTAAATTCGTTTGGTTCACGGTAGTCATGCTTACGTTGGGCGGCATTTCGGCTTTCTTTAGTCTGGGGCAGCTAGAAGACCCCGAGTTCACTATCAAAACTGCGGTTGTGACCACCCTCTATCCCGGCGCCAGCCCTGAAGAAGTTGAGCAAGAGATCACAGAACGGATCGAGCTGAAACTCCAGGAAATTAAGGAGATTGATTACATCTCGAGCGAAAGCAGGGCGGGTGTGTCGACGATTAAAGTCGAAATTCGCCCGAACTATTGGTCGGACCAGCTACCGCAAATCTGGGACACACTACGTCGGAAAGTCAGAGACGTGGAAACAGACCTGCCCCCTGGCGCGGGTCGTCCTGCCATCAACGATGATTTCGGTGATGTCTTCGGTCTACTGCTGGCGATGACGTCCGATGGGTTCTCCGCTCAGGAGCTTGATGGGTATGCCGAAGATTTCAAGCGAGAGCTCTCGTTAATCGACGGTGTCGGCCGCGTCGATCTTTGGGGCGAACGCGACAGGGTCATTTATCTGGAAACACGGGAAGAAGCCTTGGCCGCATTGGGAGTCTCGGCTCAGACAATTCTCAACACGTTACAGACCCAGAATGCGATCGTGGATGCAGGGCGGGTAAACGTCGGTGACTACCGCATGCGCATTGCGCCCAGCGGAACCTTCACAAGCCCAACTGACATTGCAGATCTAGTCGTCCGACCGAGTGGTCTGGATCAGGCTCAAAGCGGTCAACGTCGTGGGCCAGAGTTGCTAAGGCTGGGCGACATCGTTGAGGTCAAAGAAGGCTACATTGACCCACCGATAACTATGATGCGCTATAATGGCCTTTCATCTATTGGGTTGGCCATATCCTTCCAGTCTGGGGTCAACGTTGTCAGTGTTGGTGAGGCGGTAGATGCGAGAGTATCAGAACTGATCGCAAGCCTGCCGATGGGCATCGAGGTTGAACGGGTTCATTGGCAATCCGATGACGTAAACCTTGCGGTCAGCAGTTTTCTGGTGAGCCTTGCCCAAGCCGTCGCAATTGTCCTGGTCGTTTTAACTTTGGCGATGGGTGTTCGGATGGGGATCATCATCGGCAGTGGGCTGATTCTAACAATCCTTGCCACCTTCATACCCTTGGCAGCACTTGGCATAGATCTTCAGCGCATGTCCTTGGGTGCATTGATCATTGCGCTCGGCATGATGGTAGATAACTCGATCGTCGTAGCGGACGGCGCGATGGTACGGATGTCGCAAGGAATGGACCGAGCAAAGGCCGCGATTGAAGCCGCAACGCGTCCTGCCATGTCGTTGCTTGGGGCCACGTTTGTCGCGGTCATGGCTTTCTACCCGATTTTTGCATCTGTCGAGAGCGCAGGGGAGTACTGCCGAACACTCTTCTCAGTTGTCGGGATCGCGCTGCTGGTCAGTTGGTTGCTGTCGATGACGGTTACGCCACTGCAATGCGTTGCCATGCTACCGGAGCCAAAAGGTGGAGCAAGCGAGACCTTTGACACCGGTTTCTATGCGATTTACCGCCGCTTTCTGGCTGCGGCGATCCGCGTGCGTTATCTGACGATCGGGGTGGCTTTGGGTGCTTTGGTCATTGCCGGGGTTGGTTTTGGCTCTGTCACGCAGCTGTTCTTCCCGACCTCGTCGATGACCAAATACATGATCGACTATTACGCGCCCGAGGGAACTCGGATTGAAGCCGTGTCAGAAGCGATCTCACGGATCGAAGAAAAGGTTGAAATGGACGATCGTGTGACCGGCATCGCCAGCTTTATCGGAGCTGGCCCGCCCCGTTTCTACCTGCCAGTCGACCCCGAGGGAACCAACCCGTCCTACGCGCAAGTCATTGTGAATGTCGAGGATTACCGCGACATTCCCGAGATGACCAAAGAGATATCGCTTTGGATATCAGCCAACATGCCTGAGGCGACCTCTTTCACACGTCAATTCGGTGTGGGACCCAGCAACACCTGGGCATTCGAGAACCGCATCATCGGCCCATCGGATGCTGATCCTGAGACTCTGCGCGAAATTGGTGACAGAGCAGTTGCGATACTGGATCAGCATCAATGGACGAAAGTGGCGCGCACCGATTGGCGCAACCGTGTCCTGAAAACTGTTCCAGACTATGACCAGGACCGAGCACGGTGGACCGGTATCACCTATGAAGATCTTGGAAACACGACAAAACGTGCATTTGACGGGCGTTCGGTCGGCCTCTACCGCGAAGGTGACGAGTTGCTGCCAATCATCGTTCGGCCTGGCGCAGAAGATGTGGCAGCCGTCGACAACTTTGAACTGTTGCAACTTCAGTCTCCGTTTTCTGTTGAGCCTGTCCCATTGGCACAGGTTGTACGCGGCGTGAATATTCAGCCTGAAGATCCAACGATCAATCGTCGCGACCGGCGCCGTGTTCTGACTGTGCAAGCCAATCCAATCGATAGCGTAACTCTGCCGAGTTATCGCGCCGCAGTTCTTGCCGAATTCGAAGCTTTGGAGGCTGACTTGCCACCGGGCTACAGCATGGAATGGGGTGGAGAGCACGAGGACACAGTGTCTGCGCAAGCGTCTTTGATTCCGGGTATGATCCCCGCGTTTTCGATCATGGCACTGATTGTCGTTGGGCTATTTAACTCATACCGCAGACCGTTGGTCATTTTCCTGACAGTACCTTTTGTGCTGATAGGTATTGTTCCGAGCCTGCTCCTTACAAACACACCGTTTGGATTCGTTGCATTGCTCGGGGGCATGAGCCTGGCGGGCATGATGATCAAAAACGCAATCGTTCTGATCGATCAGATCAACGACAACTTGGCCGAAGGTCAGCCGGGCTATGACGCCGTTTTGAATGCCGGTGCCTCAAGACTTCGCCCCGTCGTACTGGCCGCCGCCACTACCGTTTTGGGTGTGATACCGCTACTCCCAGACGTGTTTTGGGTCGGTCTTGCTGTCACGATCATGGGCGGTTTGACGGTGGGTACGATGCTCACAATGATTCTGGTCCCGGTCTTGTTCGCCACGCTGAGCGGCATTCGACAGTCACCGAAAGCGGTTTGACGTCGCCTTTTTTAACGGTCTTTGGATCGTTTTTTGTGGAGCATGTAGTTGTTGAGTTTAGACAACTCATTCGGGGGTAAAGATGGACAATATGGTACTCTACTTTCTAGTCGGCATCTTCGTGGTTGGCTTAGTTTCATTGGGATATTTTGCCAAAGGTAGCGGGGCACTGCTTGTGATCGTGATACTGGTTGGTGTGTTGTTGGCAATGAGCGCATATTTTGGAGGTTTCTTTGGCGAAACACCGAAGTGAGCTTGCTATGGCATTTTTGAAGACGCGTCGCTAGTTGCACGAAACTTCAGTTTATCCGAGAACGAGGCTTACTGGATTCTCTGTCTTTTTGCTGCGCCGAGAAAAAGATGGATTTCCTGTGCTAGTGGCCGATTTTCACCAGCGCCTCCTGAGAATGTTGCCGCTGCGAAAGCGCCTGTCAAACTTGAGTCCAACAAACGAAACCTCGCGCATAGCAGCATAGACGCGACTAGAAGTCGGTGTGCTCTCCTCCTTGCGGTCAACAAGTCGCAATTAGTGATACCAGTTAGCAGCTTTCCATAAGTTTAAGCGCAATCTGTTTCGTCTGCTGTGGTTGCTTTTCCGACCTTCACCAAAGCCCGAATGACTATCCGCACAGGGTATTCGCCTAACTGCGAGAAGTCCGCTTTCTGCGCATTGCCTCCGCTTGTGCAATGCACAGCGTACATCAAAGTGGACTCAAAGCAGACGCTCATGTGCAAATCATGCCTTAGACAAATGCATCTGCCCGGGGGCGCCTGCGGCCCCTCAATCGCCCAGTTTGGCGTGAACCTCGTCCAGATCAATCTCGCCGATTGGCATTTTGTTCGCAGGGTTCTCGAAATCATATTTGAACAGCTCGAAATCCTGTTTGTAGATTTCATAGACCAGATGCATCGACAAATCGTCGAAGTAATCCTCGACCGGGTGGGCGCGCTTGGGGCCGTGACCATCGGACTCGTTGAAGCGCGGGATCTGGGACAGGTCCACACCGTGCGGCGTCTCCAGATGGTTTAGAACGTCCTGCATTCCGTCATTAAACGCTTCGGTCCAGAAAATCCGGTCATACCGCCCGCCGTTGACGATAAAGGTCGAGACATGACCTGACATAGCCGACCAGTGAATATCGGGGTCCATCGGCCTGCGCCAACGGATCGTATCACGCGCAAACAGCAGAAATCGGCGGAAACTGGCGATCTGGTCGAACTCGCCCTTGCCGTCATCGCCGCCAACCTCGATCCCGTAATTATAGATCAGCGTCGGTACCAGGTTCCCTCGATACCGTTTTCCGTTGCGCTGAATCCCGCAGATCTTGTCAAAAAACGAACTTAAAATCCGGGTGTATGGATTGCGCACGCATGTGAACGCATAGGACGCATGCGACCTGACATTGTCCGAGATCGGCCCCTGACTGCCGTCAAAAGCCCATTTGTGCATCCCATCCTTGGCGTCATGGATGTCACCGTCAAAAAACTGACCGTGATCCGAGTAATACATGATTTGCCCGATGGTCGAGCAAGCGCATTTCGGTACCACACGGTACACCATGCTTTCACTCTCGGTCATCCATGTTCCGGGAAAACCCATCTGCAAGCCTCCTATGCGGTTTGCCGCACTCGCATTTCATTGCAAAAAACCAAAAATATTCTGTTTATTCAATCGTTCATCCTCAGTATCACGGGTGGCACCGGGCGAAAATGGGAAACAATGAACCAACATGGCGCGCATTGCCTATATCCTTCTGTGTCATAAAGATCCGGACGCAATCATAGCGCAGGCCGAACAGCTGACTGCGGCCGGTGACTGTATGTCTATACACTTTGATGCCCGCGCCGATGCGGTGGTGTTTCAACGCATACAGGATGCGCTGAAAGACAATCCGAATGTGACCTTTGCCGGCAAGCGGATCAAGTGCGGTTGGGGGGAATGGTCCCTGGTTCAAGCGACACTGTACGCCTTGCAGGCTGCGGTGCATGCGTTTCCCCGGGCCACGCATTTCTACATGCTGTCCGGCGATTGCATGGCCATCAAGACTGCGGAATACACGCATCTTTTTCTGGCCGAGCAGGACATGGATATCGTGGAATGCCACGATTTCTTCGAAAGCAATTGGATCAAAACCGGGATGAAGGAAGACCGGCTGATCTATCGCCATTTCTTCAACGAACGCACGCAAAGCTGGCCCTTCTATACCTCATACGAATTGCAGAAACGCTTTGGCCTGACCCGCGAGGTTCCGGCGGATATTCAGGTGATGATCGGCAGCCAATGGTGGTGCCTGCGCCGCCGCACGATCGAGATGATCCTGGATTTCCTGCGCAAGAGGCCGGACGTGAAACGGTTTTTCTCAACCACCTGGATTCCGGACGAGACGTTTTTTCAAACGCTTGTGCGCCATCTTGTGCCAAAAGAAGAGATCGACAACCGCACCCCCACTTTCCTGATGTTCTCGGACTACGGGATGCCCGTGACGTTTTACAACGATCACTATGACATGTTGTTGGGTCAGGATTACCTGTTCGCCCGCAAAATCAGCCCCGAGGCTCACGAGTTGAAAGAACGTTTGGGCCGCCTTTATGCAACCAAGGGCGTTGATTTCCCGATCTCGAACGAAGGCCGCAACCTCTATAGCTTTCTGACAGGACGTGGCCGTGTCGGGCGTCGACATGGGCAACGCTTCTGGGAAGCCAGCAATACTCTGGGGTCCGAGCGCGAGCTGTTCGTGGTCGTTTGCAAAAAGTGGCATGTCGCCAAGCGCCTTGTCGACCAAATCGCCTCGGAAACGGATGTTCCTTGCGTCGAATACCTGTTCAACGAAGATGATACCCAATTACCCGACTTGGGCGGTATAGAAACAACATTGTTGAAACGGTCGCGCCACCGGCGTGCCGTCGTGCGGATGCTGTTTGAATGCTTTGAAAGTGATGCTCTGGTCTTGTGCGTCGATCCGGCCAACCTGGACATCATCAAGGATTTCTGCGCCGATCAAGCCAAAACCCATGTGTTAGAGATAGAATGTCAGTATTCTGACGACTACCTGATCGGTCATGCCCGACGTGTCGGATTGGCCGGGGTGGATAGTCCTGCGGACACTGTTGCGCCATTAGTTCCAACGCTGCGCAATGCCTTGGCCTATGAATCTGAATTGATCAGAAACGCCGCACTTGATGAATACACACGCTTGCGCGAGACAAATTCGCGGGCCGAGAACGAGGCTGCGGTTGCCCGGTTTCTGCGTGTATCGAAAGAAAAGGCGCAAGCGATCATGCAGCTGGATTACCTTTTCGCGGATTGATCCGGCGGCGCTGTTGTGCGCCGCCGGGCTGCTTGTTCAGATGTCGAACTTCACGCCCTGTGCCAGAGGCAATTCAGCCGAGTAATTCACCGTATTGGTCTGCCGCCGCATATAGGCTTTCCAGGCGTCCGAGCCGCTTTCGCGCCCACCGCCGGTTTCTTTTTCTCCACCAAAGGCTCCGCCGATCTCGGCCCCAGACGGCCCGATATTGACGTTCGCGATGCCGCAATCCGATCCGGCTGCGGTCAGAAACTGTTCCGCTTCGCGCATGTTCAGGGTGAATACGCAGGACGACAGACCTTGTGGCACGTCGTTCTGAATCTCGATGGCGTTATCGAAATCATCATAGCCCATCACATAGAGGATCGGCGCAAAGGTCTCGGTCTTTACGGTGGCCGTCTGGCCAGGCATCTCGACAATGGCGGGCTGCATATAGACGCCATCGGGCACGCCCTCGGTCACGCGCTGACCGCCGAAAACTGCGCCGCCTTCGGCCTCGGCGGCCTTCAGCGCGGCCGTCATGGCCGCGCCCGAGGCCTCATCGACCAGCGGGCCAATCAGCGTGCCCTCAGTCAGCGGGTTACCGATAGGCAGACCGGCATAGGCTTTCTTCAGGCGGCCCACCAGTTCCTCGCGGATTGAGTTGTGTACGATCAGGCGGCGCAGCGTGGTGCAGCGTTGACCGGCTGTTCCCACGGCTGAGAAGACAATTGCGCGCACCGCCATTTCCAGATCGGCCGAAGGGCCGACGATCATCGCGTTATTGCCACCCAGTTCCAGAATGCACTTGCCGAACCGCTGCGCCACCACAGGCGCCACTGCGCGGCCCATGCGGGTGGAGCCGGTGGCCGAGATCACCGGCACATCCTCGCTGGCCACCAGCGCCTCGCCCAGCGCGGCACCGCCGATCAGCGTTTGCAGCAGATGGTCGGGCGCATCGCCAAACCGGGCCAGCGCGCGTTCAAAGATCTTCTGACAGGCCATCGCGGTCAGCGGTGTTTTCTCCGACGGTTTCCAGATCACCGTATCGCCGCAGACCAGCGCAATCGCCGCGTTCCACGACCACACCGCAACCGGGAAGTTGAAGGCCGAAATCACGCCGACTGGCCCCGCCGGGTGCCATGTCTCCATCATCCGGTGGCCAGGGCGCTCGGACGCAATCGTCAGACCATAAAGCTGCCGCGACAGACCCACGGCAAAGTCGCAGATGTCGATCATCTCCTGCACTTCGCCCAAACCTTCGGAGGTGATCTTGCCCGCCTCCCAACTGACCAGCGCGCCCAGGTCGTCCTTGGCGGCGCGCAGTTCCTCGCCCAGCAGGCGGATCAGTTCTCCCCGGCGCGGGGCGGGCACTGTGCGCCAGGCTTTGAATGCAGTTTTGGCATTGGCAAACACCGTCTCCATGTCGCCCGCCGGGGTTTCATGCACCTCGGCCAGCAGGCTGCCGTCGATGGGCGAGTGCACGGCCAGCGAACCGCCGGTCAGCTCAGCCGCTGTCAGGTCCAGATTGGCAAGGGTGGTTTGCGCAGTCATCACGATGTCTTTCATATCTCAGGCCGCCTTGTTTTGTTGGGTTGCATCGCCAGCGCGGTACAGCTGGCCAAATTCGGTGTTTAGGAAATCGGACAGGACCACTTGTTCCTGCCGGACAAAGCCCTTGGAAGGCAGCGCACTGGTGCGCATCAGATCGACCACACCCAGAACACCGGCGGCGGTGGTGACTTGAATGGCACTCCAAGTCTGGCCTTTGATGGTGCGGGCATAGCTTTTGTTGATCAGGGATTTCTCGCGCAGTACCCCGTCGATCTGGCCTTTGGCAGTGCAATAAACCAGCACCACATCCTGATCCGTACGCGGAAGGGCGGTCTCGAAAACATCCTTGAGCAGATCGCGCCGACGTTCCAGCCCCAGATCATTCAGCAACAGTTTCAGGATATCGCAGTGTCCGGGATACCGGATCGAGCGATAGGACACCGCCCGCGCCTTGCCGTCCAGCGTTTCGGGCAGCGTACCTAATCCACCCGAGGTGTTGAAACACTCATACTCCACCCCGTCATGGCCGATCCGCTCGTAATCCTCCAGCGGGGCGGTCTTGACCCGTGCGCCGTTCACGATCGCATCGCAAGGGTTGCAGTATTCGTTAATCAGCCCGTCGGTGGACCATGTCAGGTTGTATTTCAGCGCGTTGGTCGGGAACAGAGGCAACGCCCCTACCCGCATATGCAGGCTGTCCAGCGTATCGAACTCGGCCGCCAGCGCCGCCCCGGCGATGCCGACAAAACCCGGCGCCAGACCACATTGTGGCATGAAAGCGGTTTCGCTTCCCTCGGCCAGATCACGCACGGTATTGGTGGCGGCGACATCCTCGGTCAGGTCAAAGTAATGCGCACCGGCATCTTTGGCCGCCTTGGCAATCTGCGGCGTCAGAAAGAAAGGCGCGGCCGAGATCACCGCGTCGAACCCATCCAACCCCTTGGTCAGTTGCACCGCATCGGTGACGTCAATCTGCCGTGTGGAAATACCTTGCCGGTTCAATCCCGACAACGCGGCCAGATCGCGGTCGGCCACTGTGACCGAGTAGTTGGATGATGATTTCAGCAGGGCAGCGATCATCTGACCGATCTTGCCTGCTCCGATGACACAAATATTCCAGCTCAAAACGCGCCTCCTCATTCGTTTTGGGAAAGTATGAAGGCACGGCTGTTCGGTCCGCAGGGGCAATCTTGACGAAATTATCGATTATTCCGTCACTTTGACGGTACTTCCGTCATTTATCCGACTTGCGCCATCCGTGAAGCGATTGCCGCTGCAGGCGGTGCGGCGCTACGCACCCCCATCTGTTTCAGCGCATGGTCCGCTGCCGCCACAACAGCGCGCATGACCTCGGCATCCATGCGGCCAATGCAGCCGATGCGGAAACTGTCCACCTCGGTCAGTTTGCCGGGATAGATGATAAAGCCTTGTTCCTTCATCAGATCATAGAACCGCGTAAATTCGAAACGCGGATCGGCAGGGCAAAAGAATGTCACGATGATGGGCGACAACCACGCATCCGGCAGCAGGGTTTCAAACCCCAGCGCGCGCATCCCCGCGACCATCACATCGCGGTTCTCCGCATAACGCGCGCCGCGCCCGGCCACGCCACCCTCGGCTGCGTGTTCGTTCAATGCTTGCAGAAAGGCGGCAACCACATGAGTCGGTGGGGTAAAGCGCCACTGGCCGGTTTTCTCCATCGCGTCCCATTGCGCGTACAGGTCCAGACTGAGCGAGGGGCAATTCCCCTTGGCCGAGGCCAGCGCCGTTTTGCGGGCCAACACAAAACCAAAACCCGGTACGCCTTCGATACATTTATTGGCCGAGGAAACCATCGCCTCGAACGTATATTCGCTGGGGGACAGCGGGATCGCACCAAAAGCCGACATACTGTCGATCAACAGCTTGCGGCCCGCCGCTTCGGTGGCCTGTGAAATCTCGTGCAGAGGGTTCAGGATACCTGAGCTGGTCTCGCAATGGATTGCAACCACATGGGTGATCGCCGGATCATCAGCCAGAATTTGTGCCACTTCGACCCCACGCGGCGGCAGATAGTCACCCTTGTCCAACACAACAAAGGCCCGCCCGGCATAGTCCAGCGTCTGCGCCGCCCGTTTGCCATAAGCCCCGTTGGCCAGCACCAGCGCCTTGCCATCTTGCGAGATGAATGAGGTCAGCATCGCCTCGACCGCGAAACTGCCCGAGCCCTGCATCGGAACGCAATCATATGCCTCGTGCCCGTCGCCCAGCAGGCTCAGCAGCCGCGCGCGCAACTCGGCTGTCATGGCGCGGAAGTCGCTATCCCAGCTACCCCAGTCGCGCAGCATCGCTTGTTTCACGGTATATGAGGTCGTCAGAGGACCTGGTGTCAGCAAGTAAGGCTCACCAAGTTGCGGGCGGGGCAAGGAAGTCATCGGGCACGGCCTTTTTGAAAAGCGGTTTGGCCCGGTCACTGTATTGAGATTTACTTCTTTAGGATATGCGTCATAGCTTTTTTGTATGACATGCCCGCTGTCAGAAATCTGACATGTGATTTATTATCACGACACCTCCCCGCGGCACGACAAACCCTTCAGGGTCTGATGTACCGGGCGGGTCGGATTGTGGTGTTCATGCCTCGGGGCTCAGCCCTTCGATGGACAGATCGTCCAGTTTGGGCATCAGCCGAAGTAGTTCGCTTGCATATTCAGTCTGCGGATTGGCAAACAGATCGTTGGTCTCTTGCAGTTCTACCACCTTGCCCTGTTTCATCACGGCAACCCGGTCGCACATCTGGCGCACGACCGGCAGGTCATGACTGATGAACAGCAGGGTCAGACCCAGATGCTCTTGCAAATCCTTCAGAATGTTCAGGATTTGGGCCTGAATAGACACGTCCAGCGCGCTGGTTGGTTCGTCACAGATCAGGAAGCGCGGCTGCGTGGCAAGCGCGCGCGCAATGGAAATCCGCTGACGCTGACCGCCCGAGAATTCATGCGGATACTTCAGCCCAGCCTCATGACCCAGCCCAACCTGATCCAGCAATTCATCCACACGGCGCTTGATGTCAGCACCGTCCATCAGTTTGTGATGACGGATCGGCTCTGCCACAATCTCATCCACCCGCATCCGGGGGTTGAGTGAGGAATACGGGTCCTGAAATATCATCTGGATGTTCTTGCGATAGGCATCCAGCGCGGCCTTGTTGGTCAGATCGCTGACCGTCTGCCCTTCGAAGGTGATCGTGCCGCCATCAACAGGGTAAAGCCCGGCAATCATCCGCGCGACGGTGGACTTGCCCGAACCGGATTCACCAACCACGCCAAACACCTCGCCCGCGCGGATATCAAAGCTGACATCGTCAACAGCGGTGAAATAGGTGCGGTCCCACGGCAGAAGTCCGCGCTTTTGCAGGAACTTCTTGGTCAGGTTACGGATTTCAAACACCGGCTTGCTGGTGTCATTGTCCACCTTGGGCCAGTGGCGGGCCATATCTTCTATCGCAAAGCGGGTTTCGCGCCCGCCATAGCTGATCTGCGGAAACCGGTGCAGTTTGAGTGTTGGGCGCGGTACGGCGGCGATCAGGGACTTGGTGTATTCGTGGGTCGGCTGGCCCATGACCCGAGACGTAGGGCCGCTTTCGACCACTTTACCCGCATACATCACCGTCACCTTGTCGGTGGTGTCGGCAATCACGCCCATGTCGTGGGTAATTAGGATAACCCCTACCTGACGTTCGGTCGCCAGTTCCTTGATCAGGTCCAGAATCTGCGCCTGAACGGACACGTCCAGCGCCGTCGTCGGTTCATCCGCGATGATCACGTCAGGCTCAGTACACAACGCCAGAGCGATCACCACACGCTGCCGCATCCCGCCCGAGAACTGGTGCGGGTACTGGTCTAGCCGTGTATCGGGGTCAGGGATACCAACCCGGTCAATCAGATCGCGGGCGCGTTTGTTGGCCTCACTATCTGAACCACCCAGATGCGCCTGAATGGTCTCGACCAGTTGCTCGCGCACAGTGAACAGCGGGTTCAGCGAGGTCAGCGGGTCCTGAAAGATCATAGAGATCTTTTTGCCGCGCAGCCCACGCATCGCGTCGGCGTCCAGACCGCTGATCTGATCACCGCTAAGCCGGATGGTACCGCTGGCAATACGGCCGGGGCGATCCAGCAGGCCCATGATTGCCGCACCGATGGTGGATTTACCGGCCCCGGATTCGCCCACAAGCCCGTGGATTTCGCCCGGTTCCACCGACAGGTCCACATGGTCCACGGCAGTGAACAGTTTGCGGCGGGTCGGGAATTCGACCGTAAGGTCATTGATCGTCAGAAGGCTCATGAAATCACCGCAGCTTGGGGTTTAGCGCGTCGCGCAGCCAGTCGCCCAGCAGGTTCACAGACAAGGCCAACGCCAGAAGGGTGCAGGCCGGGAAGAACAGAATCCACCACTCACCCGAGAACAGGAAACCCTGCCCGATGCGGATCAGTGTCCCCAGAGAAGGCTGGGTCGGTGGGGCGCCCACGCCGAGGAAGCTGAGCGTCGCCTCGGCAATGATCGCCAAAGCCAGCGAGATCGTGGCGATCACAAGAACCGGGCTGAGGACATTGGGTAGGATGTGACGGAACATGATCGGAAAGGATCCGCGCCCGATCAGACGGGCGGCCTGGACGTATTCCTTGTTTTTCTCGACCAACGCCGCACCACGCACAACACGGGCAAACTGGACCCAGTCGGACAGGGCAATGGCGACGATCAGGACGTAGATCGCCATCTCATCGCGGTATTCCGGTGGAGTGACGCCTTTGGCGATACCAAAGATCAACATGGCAACCAGAATGGCCGGGAAAGTCAGCTGCACATCGGCGACCCGCATGATCAGCGTTTCAATCCAGCCGCCGAAATAAGCCGCGACCAGCCCAAGAACGATGCCGATGATCAAGGCCAACAGCACGGCAGATGCGCCCACGAACAGGGAAACGCGCATCCCGTACAGGATGGTCGAGAACACGTCGCGCCCCTGATCGTCGGTTCCCAGCAGGAACGTCTCCTGCGTAAAGGCGTTGGGTGTTCCGGGCGGCGTAAACCCGTTCATCAGGTTCAGTGAGGACGGATCGAACGGATTATAGGGCGCGATCAGCGGCGCAAAGATCGCCGAAAGCACAAGTATGGCGACAACCAGAGTCGCGACAATAGCCACAGGTGAATGCCGAAAGGACCATGCGAAGTCGCCGTCCCAGAACTTGGCGAACCGCGACTTTTCCGGCGCTTTGGGGGTATCGAGAATATCGGTCATGTGGCCCTCGCGTCGACACGCAGGCGCGGGTCAATAGCATAGTAAAGAAGATCGACAATCAGGTTGATCGTCACGAACATGACCGAAATCAGCATCAGATAGGCGGCCATGACAGGGATATCGACGAACTGGATCGCGTTGATGAACAGCAGACCGACGCCCGGCCATTGGAACACCGTCTCGGTGATGATGGCGAACGCAATGATCGATCCTAGTTGCAAACCGGTAATGGTGATCACCGGCACCAGTGTGTTCTTCAGCGCGTGGCGGAAGTTGATCACCCGGTCCGACAATCCGCGGGCACGGGCAAAACGAACGTAGTCGGCGCGCAACACTTCCAGCATCTCGGACCGCACAAGCCGCATGATCAGCGTCATCTGATACAGGCCCAGCGTGATCGCAGGCAGGATCAACGCCTTAAGGCCCGACGACGTCAAAAATCCCGTAGACCAGTTCCCAATCATAACGGTTTCGCCCCTCCCGAAGCTGGGAAGAAGGTCAAGTTCGACCGAGAAGATATAGATCAGCAAAATCCCGATCAGGAAGGTTGGCAACGAAACCCCGATCAAACTGACGGTCATAATCACATTCGCCGCGATCCCTTGTCGTCGGATCGCTGTGAACACGCCCAGAGCAATGCCCATCGTAATGGCCAGGAAACCTGACACAAAAGCCAGTTCCAGCGTCGCGGGTGCACGTTCTGCGATGATGGTCGAAACCGGACGACCCTGGCGGTAAGAGACGCCAAAATTGCCCTGAACGGCCCCTTGCAGGAACTTGAAATACTGGACCGGGAAGGGCTTATCCAACCCAAGCTCGCCCCTAAGCCGGTCGATATCGGCCTGGGTGCGCTCTTGCCCCAGCATGTTGTCGATCGGATCGCCGACAAATCGGAACATGGAAAAAGCGACCAGACCCACGACCAAAAGCACGATCACGGATTGGAACATCCTTCGAACGATATATGCGAACATTTAGTTTCCCCGTTGATCTGCCTCTCTACGCACGCCCTGTCCAAATGGTCAAGATGTCGCAGAGGACAAGCTGGCCCGATCCTGTGGCTCAGCCCAGTTTATCTGTGGCCCCAATGGCACAATCCCCAGCGGGTTTCGCAACTCGGAGGGTGAGAAATATCCGGCCTTATAGATCTCGGGTTTCACTGTTCGGGCTATTTCAGGTCGGGCATACAGATCCCGCGCATAACCCCACAGATGCGGATAGTCCACCAGACGCTGCAAATTGCAGCGGAAGGCATAGTGATAGGCCACATCGAACCGCGCCAGTGTCGGGAACAGGCGCAGGTCGGCCTCGGTCAGATCGTCGCCGCACAGGTATCGATTAGTGGCCAGATGCGCCTCGATCTCGTCCAGCATGGCGAAGACGTCGTGAAACCCGGCCTCGTACGCCTCTTGCGTGCGGGCAAACCCGGCGCGATAGACGCCATTGTTCAGGCGCGGATAGATTTTATCGTTCCAGGCGTTGATCTGATCCAGCTTTTCTGGCGGGGCCAGATTGGGGCCATAGCCTTCTAACGTGCCCAGCATACGCACGAGATCGGCGGATTCATTCGACACCGCGCGGTTTTTGGCGCGATCCCACAACAAAGGCACGGTGATGCGCCCGGTATAAGCAGGATCAACCTTTGCATAGGCTTGATGCAACGCGGTGACACCGAACAGAGGATCGGCATAGTCACCATCGGTGTCGTACACCCAACCGTCCGGCGTGCGGCGCGGGCGGGCATAGGCGACGGTGATCAACTCCTCCAATCCCTTAACGGCGCGCGTCAGCAGGACCCGATGCGCCCAAGGGCAATTCCACGCGGCATACAGGTGGAACCGCCCCGGCCCGTACGGACCGTCGGGCAGAGCGTTGCGGATGGACGACGTCTGACGACGGTATGCGCCGTCAAGCGATGTGTCGGGGGCGGGGTCGTCCACATGGTAGACCCCGGCAATCATGACACCCATGCGGTCAGTTCACCGTAACCCAGCGCAGGATGAAGAAGTTATCCGGGCGTTGTGTCAGGTCGATATTGCTGCCGGTCCCCCAAACCAGAGGCTGCACATACATCGGCACATAGACATGATCGTCCTGATAGATGGCCGTCACCTCATCCAGCATGGCCTGACGCTTCGTCGCGTCCAGCTCGGATTGGATCATCGGCAACAGTTCATCCACCCGTTCGTTCGAGTAGCCGCCGAAATTCCAGCTGCCCAGCTTCTTTTCCTCGTTGGGCGTGGCTACCAGAAAGCGAACGGGATGTTCGGCGTCGAATGTGCCGGGGCTCCAGCCCAACATATACATGTCGTAGTTATCCTCGCGCAGCTCTGGCCAGTAGTTGCGGACGGGCATAGCATCCAGTTCCGCCGTGATCCCAATCTGCGCCAGCATGGTGACGACGGCCTGACAGACCGGTTCGTCATTCAGATAGCGGTCATTGGGGCACTTCAGCCCGAACGAGAACCCATCCCCGTAGCCCGCCTCGGCCAGAAGCGCCTTGGCACCTTCGACATCAAAGGCGGGGCGGTCTGCATTGGCCGCGGAATAGCCGCTCATAGCCGGGCTTACCAGTTGCGAGGCGGCTTCGGCATTGCCGCGCATGATCGTGGCCAGAATTGCATCCACATTGATCGCCTGCGCCACCGCCTGACGGACCCGCGCATCACGGAAAGGGTTCGGTTTGCCCGCGTCATCGGTGTATTTCAGCGTCTCGGCTTCATGATCGAAACCCAGCATGATTACACGCGCCTCGATCCCCTGAATGACGTCCACATCGGCGTTTTCCTTGAGGCGTGCAACGTCCTGAATGGGCACAGGATTGATCATGTCCACATCACCCGACAGCAGCGCCGCAACAGCAGTCGCTGGGTTCTGGATTGGGTTGAACTCGGCACGAGTAATGTTGTGTTCGACCTCGCCCCACCAGTCGCCATGCGGCTCTAACACGGTCTTAAGCCCCGGTTCGCGGGCCGTCACCTTGAACGCGCCGGTGCCGTTGGCATTAATCGTGGCGTAGTTGCCGGTTTCCTTATCGGGCACCACGGCGTCATTCGCCTCGGTCCAGCCTTGATCCATGATCATCCAGTTGGCGATCGAGGACGGGAACAGCGGGTTCGGCGCCGAGGTCATGATATCGACCGTATAGTCATCGACTACGATCACCTCACTGACCGGCGCAAACCAGCTGCGCGTATCCGCCGACTCGCCCGAGGCCCGCTGATAGCTAAACAGCACGTCTTGCGCATCGAAGGTGCTGCCGTCGTGAAAGGTCACACCCTCACGCAGCTTGAATCGCCAGCCTTCACCCTCTCCGATCGGCTCCCAGCTTACGGCCAGCGCGGGTTCGACTGTCATGTCCTTGCCGCGGCGCACCAACCCTTCGTAGACATTGTTGAGAAAACCCAGAACCGGGGCCGAGTTGACGGCGTGCGGGTCCATAGTCTGCGGATCGGTGGTCGAGGCCCATTTGAACTCGGCCGCCTGAACGCTGGTCGCAACCAGCAGGGCCAGGCCAATGGCACTGTTTCTAAGGATCATTTTTATCTCTCCCTGTTCTCTGCGTTCAAGTTTTCTTGGTTTTTTTCGCCTGCGCAAGGAAATCTCAGGTCGAAACAAAAAACAGGGCGCGAAAACCGCGCCCTGCCTTGTTCGCAATCGAACCGATTTAGTTCATGGTGAAGTATTTGACTTTCGGCTGGTCTTCCGCATCCACTTCGATGCCCACGCCATCAGCCATACCCCAGTTCAGAACCTGGTGGTGGATCGGGATGTACAGCGCCTCGTCCTGCACCACGCGCCAGATGTCGGCGATGTCGGCGTTCCGCGCGTCCAGATCGGTGTTCGAGGCCAGCGACTTGATCTTCGCATCCAGCGCATCGTCCTGATAGCCGGTGCCGTTCCACGTGCCGATATCGTCTTCGCGACCATGGACCAGGAAGTTGAAGATGTATTCCGAGTCATATGTCGGCACACCCCAACCCAGCATGTAGAAGTCGGTCTTGCTGTCGGTGATCAGCGGGAAGTGCTGCGCCTTGGGCTTGGCGTCCAGATTCACAGTCACGCCGATCTGACCCAGCATACCAACGGCCGCCTGACAGATCGCCTCATCATTGATGTAACGGTCATTCGGGCAGTCCAGCCGCAGCGAGAATCCGTCGCCATAGCCTGCCTCGGCCATCAAGGCCTTGGCTTTTTCCAGATCGGTCGAGGATTCGCCGTCCATATCAGCGGTCCAACCGTTCACGAAAGGCGGTGCGATCATGCCCGCAGGCTGCGACTGGCCGCGCATCACGACCTGTTTGATCGCATCACGGTTGATCGCCATCGACATGGCCTGACGCACACGCACATCGGCCAGAGGGTTCTTGCCGTCCACGTTGTCCGCTTCGATGTCATCTGCGCCCTGGTTCATACCAAAGAAGATCACACGGTTCTGCGGCGCCTGCTTGACCATCAGGCCATCTGCACCGTTGACGCGCTCGATATCCTGCACGGGCATATCCTGAAGGAAGTTCACCTCTCCCGACAGCATCGCTGCCACACGCGTCGCAGCGTTCTGGATCGGAGTATAGATGATCTCGGTCACTTCCATCGGGAACTGGTCGATGCCCCAATAGTCGTCGTTGCGCACCATCACGGTTTTCACGTCAGGCTCGCGGCTTTGCAGTTTATACGGCCCCGTGCCGTTGGCGTTGGTGGTGGCATAGGTGATCTCGCCACCCTCAAAATCCTGCACATTGACGGTGTCATTGGCCTCGGCCCAGCCTTTGTCCAGAATGAACAGGTTGGTCAGGTTCGAAGGCAGGATCGGGTTCGGACCATCGGTGACGATCTCGACGGTGTAATCGTCAACCGCGCGCACTTCGGTGATCGAGCCGATCAGCTCTTTCATATCCGAGTTTGGCTGCTTGGCGCGCTCAAAGCTGAACACGACGTCTTCGGCGTTGAAATCAGCACCGTCATGGAACTTCACACCTTCGCGCAACTTGAAGACCCAGACATTCGGGTCATCGGCCTTGGGCCCCCATTCGGTGGCCAGTGCAGGTTCAAACGCGCCGGTTACGTCGCGGATGATCAGCGGCTCATACATCTGGTGCCGAATGGTGTGCGACGGACCTTCGTTCTGCGAATGCGGGTCCAGCGTCAGCGCGTCACCAGCGCGCGCCCAGCGCAGGGTTTCAGCCGAAGCACCCGTGGCCATCAGCGCGGTGGCGCTGGCAGCCAACATCAAGTTTCTCAGGATCATTTTGATCTCCCCGTTTATTGTTAGCGCCGCCATTCCAGGCGGCAGGCCAATTCCGTGGCCTTGGTGGTCCTGATCATCCAGATCATTTTCACAGTTGCAACACCAGATTGTGATCAAAACGGATAGATAGCCATGAAATTCATCCATAGACCTTATTAGGGTCTACTCATCGTCTAGGGTGAAGGCAGAATAACGGACCTGCGATATTCCTCATGGGGGAAGACACGTCCGGATTGAATACAGTCAAAGATATGCTTGAACACCTGTCCGGGCTCACCGCCCGGTGTGACCGGCCCAAAATAATTGTGACCTGTCGGGCTATCGTAGCGCGTGTTGACGTCATCGCAATCGACCTGAAACACGTTGCGTGGCGTTCGGTCGATGTTTTCGGGGCCTGTGTGCCCCAACCGCCGCGACGCCACTTTGTTCTTGAGGTTCGCCGCCTTACTGGCCCGCAGCGCCAGATCATCTGACGCGAAATAAACCACCACATTGCGCGACGCATGGCTGACCAGAACTCCCGGTTCGTCTTCGTGCACCGTTTCATTCACTACATCAGCCGCAACCATAAACGTGTTACGAAACAATAGCGGCACGCCCGAGGCCAGATCATAGCGGTCCCATTCGATCAGCGTTTGCCTCAACACGCGGTTGCCCATTGAATGCGCCAGCAGGTTGATCCGCTTTAGACACGGGGCCACGTCAGGTTCATTCTCGGCGCTGTTGCGCCATTCCAGAAACCGCTCTAACACGCGCGCAAAGGAATACCCGCTTTGGTCTGCGGATTTCTGGTCGTCCCAGTATTTCTGAACAATCCCATGCTCGTTATCGCTGGGCCAGATCAGTGGCAGCACCATCACTTCGCCCGGATCGGCCAAATCACACAGGCGTTGCACCTCGGCTGTGGTGCGAAAGACATCGTCAGGCAGGTTGTTGAACCCATGCAGGTATAGCAGAATCTGGCGGCAATCGCTGTCACGGACCCGCCGCAACAATTCGGCACTTGTGATTTCGGTATGGTGTTCGTCTTCACCCTTTTCGCAATAGAACACCGAATTGGACGGCGCGTTGTTGTTGAGGTCAAAAGTGAACCGGCGCCCGCGTCGGGTACGAATGCTTTGGGTCGGGAATCTGTTGGTTATGAAAAGCATGCAAAAAAACTCCGATTAAAAGTAAAACTACCCTAGCAAGCTGCCGGAGATCTGTCAGCTTTTGCCAAAATCACACGCTTTGGAATGGTAAGGTTTTCCTCGGTTGCATTAAAACTTCAAGCGCCCAACTATAAATTCAATGCGTGTGTTTTTTGGATTTGTTTTTACGGGTTTGGTCCTTGTGGCGATGGTTCTGATCGGGCTGCGCCTTGTTGCAAACAACCGCGACACCATCGCTTTTGGGCAAGAACTGCCATTGGGCGGCCAATTGATCGAGACAGCCGAAGGTGCCGTTTTTGTGCTGGAACGTGGCCCTGACACTGGCGTTCCGGTCTTGTTTGCGCACGGCACGGCTGCCTGGTCCGGCCTGTGGCTTCCTTCGCTCGATTCCGTCGGGGACGCAGGCTTTCACGCCATCGCGTTTGATATGCCCCCGTATGGATGGTCACAACACCCTGACGACAGCGATTACAGCCGCCCCAAACAAGCCGATCGCGTGATCGCCCTGCTTGAGGCATTGGACAACCAGCCAATAGCCGTCGCACATTCCATCGGGGCAGGCCCTGTTGTCGAAGCCGTGATGAGCCGCCCTGATCTGGTGTCGGGCCTTGTTGTAGTGAACGGAGCGATAGCCCTTGGCAGGCATGATCCACCAACCGAGACCCCCATTTACCTGCAAAGCGATGCTGTGCGCCCGTTTATCGCCTCGGCCACGGTGTCGAACCCGATTTTGACCAAAGCTTTCCTGCGCAGCTTCCTGCACATCAAGTCCGCAGCGACGGATGATGTCACTGCGCTCTTGCAAGAACCCATGGCCCGCATCGGATATACTGCCGCGGTGGCAGACTGGTTACCCCAGTTGCTGGTTCCGCCCCAAAATGCGCTCAGCACCCGAGCTGAGAACTGGCAGGCGCTGCAATTGCCGGTCGGTCTGATCTGGGGCGTCGAAGATACCGTGACGCCGTTGGAACAGGCCGAAGAATTGCTGACCTTGATCCCCGATGCGCAGTACAGGGCGCTTTCGGGCGTGGGACATATCCCTCAGCTTGAAGACCCACAGGCGTTTCAGGCCGCGCTGATCGAGATATTGCAAACCTTTTCAAACGCACGACCTGACGAGGCCGATTCATGAGCACATTCACCAGAAGAGCCGCCTTGTTTGCCGCCGGAGGGGTGGCCGGTTGGGGCCTGTCGCGCTGGCTTGGTGCCGATTTGCCAAGTTATGACGGAACGCACCGCACCTTTGCGCCCCAAGACGCGAAGATCATGAACGATGCCAGCGGCCTGTCACCGACCCCGATCCACAAACATCTGGTCATGACCGAGGATGCCGGCGACGCGCTTGTGACCGCAATTCGAAATGAGTTGACACGGGCCCAGGCAGATGGGCGGCCGGTCAACGTGGGCGCGGCCCGACACTCGATGGGCGGTCAGGCCATTCCGCGCAACGGCACGGCCCTTACTTTCGACAATGGCTCCGTTCAGATGGACAGCACCGCGCAGACCTATCTGGCGCATGCGGGCGCGCGGTGGTCTCAGGTGATCTCGGCGCTGGACCCTGCAGGATTTTCGCCAAAGGTCATGCAGTCAAACCATGATTTCGGCGTTGCTGCGACCTATTCGGTCAATGCGCACGGATGGCCGGTGCCATTCGGTCCTATGGGATCTACGGTGCGATCATTGCGCATGGTGTTGCCCTCCGGAGAGCTTGTCACCTGTTCACCCACAGAAAATGCCGATCTGTTCAACCTCGGCATGGGTGGCTATGGGCTGATCGGCATAATCGTGGACCTTGAGGTCGAGATGGTCCCGAATACCCGCCTGGCACCGTCTTTTGACGTGATGGAGGCGACCGCTTTTGCCGACAGCTTCAAAACGGCTGTCGAAGATCCGGCTGTCACGATGGCCTATGGTCGCCTGAATGTTGAACGTGAGACGTTCTTCGAACACGCCCTGCTGATCACCTATCGCGAAACGGATGATCAGTCGGACCTGCCCCCTGCGGCGGGATCGGGCTGGATGTCACACGCAGCCAGCCGCCTTTATCGGGCGCAACTGGGCAGCGAGGCATTCAAGACATTCCGTTGGTGGAACGAAACCAAACTGGGCCCGGCCCTGGGCGGTGGCGAGGCGACACGGAACTCGTTGATTAACGAACCCGTCGTCACGCTGGATGACCGCAACCCGGATCGCACGGATATCCTGCACGAATACTTCGTGGGCTTCGACGCCTTTGATGATTTCCTGACTGCCTGCCGCGAAGTAATACCGGCCTCGTATCAGGAATTCCTGAATGTCACACTGCGCTATGTTGCACAGGATGATCAGGCAGTGCTGTCGTTTGCCTCGGAACCCCGGATCGCCGCTGTTATGTCTTTCAGCCAGGAAATGACGCAACGGGGCGAGGCTGACATGGCCCGCATGACTCGCGCTCTGATTGACCGGATTGTCGAGATCGGAGGGGCCTATTACCTGCCCTACCGCCCGCATGCCACGCTGAATCAACTGACAGCCGCTTATCCGCGCGCAGCAGAATTCGCGCGGGTCAAACGTACGCTCGACCCGCAACTGGTGCTGCGAAACAACCTTTGGGACAGCTATCTGGGGCAAGTATGACGAACCTTCAAAAGCTATGTATCGTTTATTTCGTCGCGCTGATGATTGCGGCGTCGTTGAACTATGTGCCCGGCCTGACTGATGAAAACGGGCTGGCCTTCGGGATTTTCGCGCTGGATATCTATGACGACGCGCTGCACGTGGCTTCGGCCTTGTGGGCTTTGATCGCGGGGCTCATGTCGCACAAAGCGGCGCGCACGTTCCTGATCCTGTTCGGGCTGGCCTATCTGGGCGATGGCGTCTTCGGCTTTTTCACCGGTTACGGCTATCTGGACATGGGCATCTTCACCAATCCGTCGGCCGGGATGGACCTGTCGCTGGGGCGTATCTTTGCCAATCTTCCGCATCTGGCATTGGGCGGCATCGCCGCCTGGGCCGGACTGCGTGACGCAAGGAGATCATCGTGAGGTTTCTTCTGCGCTGGCTTCGGCGCCTGGTTCTGCTCGTTGTTGTGGTCGTGATCGCACTGGCCGCACCCATCATCTATGTCGAAACAAGCTGCAAAGGCACCGCACAGCCGCAATCATACGCTTCGCTTCTGCCCCCGGATCATCACCGCCCGGAAACGCGGACGCTAATGACCTATCCCGAATGGCATATCGTTCATGCCTATGATGACTATGCCAAGGTTATCAGCACGGGAGACCCGCATGATTACGGCTTCTGGCAGGGGATCACCGGGTTCTGGACATCGCTCTGTGCCCTGACTGAAAACGCCTCGGCCCATGGTGAGATTGATTGGCCCACCAAACAGATGGTCTACGTTATCGGTACCAGCTTTACCGCCGAATTGGCCATGAAAGCTGCCTATGAAGAAACGGTGGGCCGCCTGTTTGCCGCACTGCGCGAACCTGATCGTGCGCCACTTGACGATCTTTCTGCGCGACAAGCCTCTGCATATGCAGAATTCCTGCAGCAGGTTCCATGGTACAAATGGCCATTTGCCGAAGACGCACAAGCCCTGTTGGAACAATCCACCGGATCTTTGCGTGACAGCGAACGGGCCATTGCGCTGGGGTTGGAGTACACGGCGAAAGACGCCTATGCTGGCGCAATTGAACAAGCCGTGGCGCAGGTGGGCACCGATGAACTGACCCTGCGAATGATCCTGACCGCAGATGAGGACATCACTGGCTATACGGATGTTAAGGTCATCGCCATTCGGCCAGAAGGGACTGAAGTTGAAACCCCCCGCTACCGTACCCTGACCAACCTGCTGGCTCAGATGGCCCGCGACGGGCTGGAAGTGGTCGAGATCGCGGGCAATGACGACATAATGTTCACCGCTATTTCGGATCAACCAACCACAGCGGGTTCCGTATTCAGTACCCCTCGTCAGGGATATGGGGATTATCGGCATCTGATCGTGGTAAAGGTTCCGGCTCTTCTCGAAACCCTGCGCCAGCTAGAGAGCTCGGGTCTGACGCTGGAACACGTACATGACTATTAAGTCGATCCTAACCACCTTGCCCATGGTGGTGCTGGGCTGGATAACGACGCTTGTAATCGTTGCCCTGCTGACGGACGAAGCGCCGGCCTATGTTGTGGTGCTACCGCAGGACGGGTTACTTCGGAATCTTCCTGACGACACAGCGGTACTGACGGCCTCGCGGTTTAGCGTCACAGTAACCTCGGAGGCTACGGGCTTCGCCAAATCGCTCTACGCCAGCGGAGCCCGGCTGGTTCTGCCGGCGGGCCTGCCGGGATGTTTGCCGCTGCCGAAGGTTTGATAACTATCCTTCAAATGGAACACGAGTCTCGTCCAGCGTTCTTTTTCCGGACGGCAGGCTCAGATCATGCGTCACCGGGGCCGAGCGCGAGATCACCCGCCCCTTGCGCACCACCGCCAGCCGGTGCGCGCGCAGGCGGATCGCCTCGATCGGATCTGCCGCTTGCAACAGCACGAAATTCGCATCACAGCCTTTGGCCACACCGTATCCGTCCAACCCCATGATGCGGGCGGAATTCGTAGTTACCGCTTCGAAACACCATGTCATGTCTGCACGGCTGGATAGCTGCCCCACATGCAACCCCATAAAGGCCACGTCCAGCATGTCGGCCTTGCCCAGCGAATACCACGGATCCATCACACAGTCAGAGCCAAACCCGACCGTGATCCCCGCATCGCGCAACTCTCGTACGCGGGTCTGGCCCCGTCGCTTGGGATAACTGTCATGGCGGCCTTGCAGCATGATGTTGATCAGAGGGTTCGGGATCGCATGCACCCCGGCCTCGACCATCAGCGGGATCAGTTTCGACACGTAGTAATTGTCCATCGAGTGCATCGACGTCAGATGCGACCCCGCCACTCGGCCATTCAGCCCCAGTCGCTGGGTTTCATAGGCAAGCGTCTCGATATGTCGGCTATGGGGGTCGTCGCTCTCATCACAGTGCATATCGACCATCAAGCCGCGTTCAGCCGCGATTTCACACAGCAGCCGGACGGATTCCGCCCCATCCGACATGGTCCTTTCGAAATGCGGGATACCGCCCACCACATCGACGCCCATATCCAGCGCGCGGAGTGTGTTCTGCATCGCGGTCGGGTCGCGTAACACACCATCCTGCGGGAAGGCCACCAATTGCAGGTCCAAATAGTCTTTCACCTGCTCGCGTACCTGCAACAGCGCCTGCACGCCCTTCAGTTCATCATCGCAAGTATCCACATGGCTGCGGATCGCGCCGATGCCCTTGGCTACGGCAAGCTCGCAATAGCGCAACGCGCGGGCGACGATGTCATCAACCGATTGCAACGGCTTTAACTCGCCCCACAGCGCGATCCCCTCAAGTAGCGTGCCCGAGACATTCATGCGTGGATTGCCCAGTGATAGGGTCGCATCCATGTGGAAATGCGGATCGACAAAAGGGGGTGAGACCAGCTGACCCTGGGCGTCGATCACCTCTGCCGCGTCGGCGGTGATTCCGGCCTCGACCGCCGTGATCTTGCCGCCCTGGCAGGCGATATCCATGCCGGTCTGACCGTCCGTTAGGGTGGCGTTTTTGATAAGCAGATCGACCATAATCAGCGTTGACCTTTAAACCATGGGGTAAGCAATGCTCGTGGATAATCGGCCGAGCGCGCGGCAATCACAAGGGCGATGATCGACAGGACATAGGGTACCATCAGGAAGACCTGACCGGGGACCAACGCACCAACCTCGGTTTGCAAGCGTACCTGTAGCGCGTCGAACGCACCGAATAGCAGCGCGCCCAGCAGCGCCTTGCCCGGCCTCCAGCTGGCGAAAATGACCAGCGCAATACAGACCCAGCCGCGCCCGTTGACCATACCGAAAAAGAAAGCGTCAAAGGCGCTCATGGTCAGGAAGGCTCCGCCCAGCGCCATCAGGGCCGAACCCACGACGATGGCACCGATCCGCAGCCCATAGACCGAAAGGCCCTGCGCATCGACGCTGTCGGGGTTGTCCCCCACGGCCTTGATGGCCACGCCCAGCGCGGTGCGGTTCAGCACGTACCAGACCACCACAACCAGCAGCAGCGCAAGCCATGTCAGCGCCGTCTGTTGGAACAAAACAGACCCTAAAAAAGGTAAATCTGACAGCACAGGCAGATCCAGCGGCTGAAACGGCTCGATCCTTGGCGGCGATGAAACGTTCGGCAGCGCCGTGCGATAGGTGTAATAGCTGGCCGAGGTCGCAAACAACGTGATCCCTAACCCCGAGACGTGCTGCGACAGCCCCAAAGGCACCGTCAGGATCGCGTGAAGCAAGCCGAAGAACCCTCCGGCCAGAGCGGCAACCAAAACACCACCCCACAGGCCAGCACCCAGCCAGACGGCCATCCAGCCGCACATGGCGCCGACGACAAAGATGCCCTCGATTCCAAGATTCAAAACGCCCGCCCGTTCGCAGATCAGCGCGCCCAGCACGCCAAAGATAAGCGGTGTGGCAATACGCAGGGACGCAGCCCAAAAGCTTTCAGAGAGCAGGATGTTAAGGATATCCATCATGACGCGGCCCTCGTGGTGCCGGCCCGGACGATGCGATACCGCGCCACGAACCCGCCGACCAGAACGCAGAGCAACGACATTGAGACGACCAGATCCGCCAGGAACGACGAGACCCCCATGGCCCGGCTCATACTGTCGGCGCCCACGAAGACTGAGGCGATAAACAGCGCAGCAATCACGACCCCCACCGGCGACAGCCCCGCCAGCATGGCGACGACAATGCCCGTGTAGCCAAAGCCCGGCGACAGATCAGCGGTCAGGTATCCTTTCAGACCTGCGACTTCACTGACACCCGCAAGCCCGGCCAGACCACCCGACAGAATGGCCACGCCGAACAGCGATCGGTTCACGTTGATCCCTGCGTGACGCGCGGCGGCGGCGTTCTCTCCGACTGCGCGCAGCCGGAAGCCCCATACAGATCGCGCCAACATGAATTGTGCCAATCCGGCCAGTATTAGAGCCAAAATAAGCCCCGAATGAACGCGCATCCGGTCCAACAACGGAGGCAGCATTCCCTGATCCAAAACCGGAGCAGATTGCGGCCAACCCAACCCCATCGGATCTTTCAATGGCCCTTCCAGCATCATCTGAACGAAGATCAGGATAATGAAGTTCAGCAACAGCGTCGTGACCACCTCATCCGCACCAAAGCGGGTTTTCAAATAAGTGGGAGCGACCATCCCCGCCGCCCCCGCCGCCGCGCCCATAAGAACGATCAGCGGTAACAGAAGGATGCCAGAGATATCCAGCACCCCAGATCCAATAGCCACGGCTGCCATAGCGCCCAGATAAAGCTGCCCCTCGGCCCCGATGTTCCACAGCTTTGCGCGAAAGGCCAACGCGGCGGCGAGGCCGGTAAAGATCAACGGTGTCGCCCGCGTCAGCACCTCAGAGAAGGCAAAGACCGACCCAAAGACGCCACGAAACATCTCGGCATATGCAGTGATCGGATTTGCACCCGCAGCCAGCAGGGGAATGGCAGCAAAGCCCAGCGCGATCACGGCGGACAGGATGGGCACACCCAGAGTGAAAGCCCGCGACTGGGTTTGGCGCGGTTCGATGCGGATCATGCCGGTTCTCCTGCCATCATCAGTCCGATCTGCTCGCGGTCGCGACCGGGGGCTTCATGCAATTCGCCGTCACGGATCACAACGATGCGGTCCGCAAGGCTTAGCAATTCATCAAGGTCCTCGGAAATCAGGACCACACCAGCGCCACGCGCCCGTGCGTTCAGCAGACGTTTGCCGACCTCTGCCGCTGCGCCCATGTCCAGACCACGTGTCGGTTGGTTTGCCAGAATAAGGCGCGGGGAGCGGTCAAACACACGCGCCAGAATTAGCTTTTGGATATTGCCCCCCGACAACAAGCGCGCTGGCGCATCAACACCCGGACCGCGCACGTCATAGGCTTTGGACAGCCTCTCTGCGTTGTCTTGGATATCTTCCCGCAGCAACAAACCATAGGACTGAACCTCGGGGTCGTTTAACCGCTCTATCACCATGTTTTCGGCCACGCTCATGGCCCCTACGATCCCCTCGTGATGCCGATCTTCGGGAATCCGGCCAACGCCTGCACCCACCATTTTAGCAGGGGTCGGAGAGGTGATTTCGACGCCATCCACCCGAATTAGACCCTGTTCTGGCCGTGTCAGACCCGCAATGACATTGGCCAGACCGCTTTGCCCGTTGCCCGATACACCGGCAATCCCCAGAATTTCATGCGCACGCACAGTCATGTTCACCCCGGTCAATGTGTCCCGTTTGGACCGCCCTGGAACCGAAACGTCGGTCATGGTCAGCACGGGATCACCCGGTGTCAGTTCAGACCCGGCCAGCTCGGGCGTGTCGGCACCAACCATCATGCGTGCGATCGATTTCTCGTCGGCATCCGCAGTCAACATCTCGCCGACCTTCTTCCCGTGGCGCAACACAGCGATACGATCAGAGAAAGACAAAACCTCGCGCAGTTTGTGACTGATGAAAATGACTGACAGCCCCTCGTCCGTCATCTGTCGAATGTTCTGGAACAGCGTGTCAGCCTCTTGCGGGGTCAGAACGGCAGTCGGTTCGTCCAGAACCAGAATGCGCGCGTCGCGGTAGAGGGCTTTGAGAATCTCGACACGCTGACGCTCACCCACTGACAAACGCCCGACCGGTGTGTCCAGGGGAGCGGTCAGGCCGCTTTGCGCCATGATCGCCTCGATCTTGCGGCGTGCTTCGCGCCGGTTGCGGCGCAAGGCAAACAAGGGCTCGGACCCAAGTGTAATGTTGTCCAAAGCCGAAATATTCTCGGCCAGCGTGAAATGCTGATGCACCATCCCTACGCCCGAAGCCAGTGCCACCTGCGGATAGCCCAGCGGCAAGGGGTGCAGATGCCCGGCCTCATCCGCCACGTCAATAGAGCCTGAATCGGGCAAATAATGCCCAAACAGCATATTCATCAGCGTGGTCTTGCCCGCGCCATTTTCGCCCAGCAATGCCAGAACCTCACCCTTGTTCAGGCTCAGGTCGACGTTGTCATTGGCGATAACCGGGCCGAAATGCTTGCTCAACCCGTTGAGTTTCAAAACTGTGGATTTGGTCATTTGGAAAATGGGCCGGTTTCACAGACCGACCCGAAAGGGATCACTGGTCCGAGACCGGGCGATCATCATTCACATTCACGCGGAACAGGCCATCAAGGATTTCCGCCTGACGGGCATTGACCGCTTCGACAACATCAGCAGGCACCAGCTCCTCGTCCAGAACCATCGAGCCACCGCCATAGCCCATAAAGCTGTACTGACCGTAATCCGACGCCTCGAACGTGCCGCTGGAAACGTTGGCGATGGCTTTGTCGATTGTCGGTTCCATATGCCACAAGGCCGATGCCATGATCGTACCCGGATAGTCGCCCGACGTGTCGATGACGTTGCCGACGGCCTTGACGCCGCGCTCAACCGCTGCATCCGATACACCAAAGCGTTCGGCATACATGATGTCCGCACCCGCATCCATCATGGCGATCGCACTTTCCTTGGCTTTAGGCGGGTCGTACCAGCTGTCGATAAAGGTCACGAGGAATTTGACATCCGGGTTTACCTCGCGTGCGCCGTCCATGAAGGCGTTCATCAGGCGGTTCACCTCGGGGATGGCGTAACCGCCGACCATACCGATCACGTTCGATTCAGTCGCGGCACCGGCAACCATGCCTGTCAGATAGGAAGGTTCGTGAATCCAGTTGTCAAAGACCGAGAAATTCGGCCCCACAGGACCGAAGGACGATCCCATCAGGAATGCCGTGTCAGGATAATCCTTGGCCACTTTGCGCGCCGCACGTTCCAGACCAAACACCTCGCCCACGATCAGTTGCGAGCCCTGTTCAGCATATTCGCGCATCACCCGCTCGTAATCCGTGTTGGCCACGTTCTCCGAGAATACGTATTCGATATCGCCGCGCTCGGCGGCAGCGTTCAGCGCTTTGTGGATGCGGCTGATCCACTGTTGTTCCACCGGCAGAGTGTAGATTGCGGCCACCTTGACCGTCTCAGCCGCCGCCAGACCGGCAGAGTACAAAGTGGACGCCGCTGCAACGGCAGCAAGCAATAACCTTCGCGATAATTTATGATCAGCCATGACACTCTCCTGTTTTTTGGGATGCGAGCATTTTTTTACTGTTCAGTCAAATTGTTCATCTGGCGTAGCGGGTTGGTTGCACGGTTTTTTGACTCTGGCGACCATTTTTTAATCATCGCCTGCAAACTCTTTTCGGCGTTTAGAAACAAACGCTTAGTACCTTCCAAACGGCAATAGGGCAGTCTTGGGCACATGAGCTTCACCTTTTGGATAAGGGGTGAGTCAAAAATGTACGAACTCAATCAAAAAAGAGAATTCTACATCGCAAACATGCCCCTTAGCTTGTCAAAGGAAAGGCCATTCTCTAGGACCAAAGACAACCTAGGTTTGATTGAGTGAAACCAACATGCAGATTACTCCCGTTCTTTTGTGCGGAGGCTCTGGAACCCGCTTGTGGCCGCTTTCCCGCAAAAGCTATCCAAAGCAATTCGTGTCCCTGATCGGGGACAACACCCTGTTTCAAAGCTCGGCGCTGCGATTGTCCGCTGACAACGATCAGCTGCAATGCACCGCACCAATGGTTCTGACCAACTCGGACTTTCGCTTTATCGTGACCGAGCAATTGCAGGCCGTTGGCATTGACCCCGGTGCCATCCTGATCGAGCCCGAGGGCCGCAACACTGCCCCAGCCGTTCTGGCTGCCGCCCTTCATGCGCATGCTGAAAACAAAGACGCAGTGCTGTTGGTTGCACCGTCCGACCACGTCGTTCCTGATGTCGCAGCATTTCACGCTGCTGTGGCACAGGGTCTGGATGCGGTGGCGCAGGGGCAACTGGTGACATTTGGCATAACGCCGACACATTCGGAAACGGCTTATGGATACCTGGAACTGGCTGAACAACCCGGCACAGACGGCGCCACTGTTCCTTTGAAGCAATTCGTGGAAAAGCCCGATGCCGAGCGGGCGGCTCAGATGTTGGCGGCTGGAAATTTCAAATGGAACGCCGGTATCTTTCTGTTCCGCGCGACCGATATCATTGCAGCTTTCGAAAAACATGCGCCAACGCTGCTGGAGCCTGTGCAAAAAGCGCTGGACGTCGCTAAACCTGACCTGGGCTTTCTGCGTCTTGCAGCTGAACCATGGTCGAAGGCCGAGGATATCTCGATCGACTATGCAGTCATGGAAAAGGCGGACAACCTAGCCGTGGTTCCGTTTGATGCAGCCTGGTCGGATCTGGGCGGCTGGGACGCGGTATGGCGCGAAAGCGGGCCAGATGCCGACGGAGTCGTGACCACCGGAGATGCCACCGCCATCGACTGTCATGACACTCTGCTACGGTCGGACAGCGACAGGCTTGAGGTCGTGGGTATCGGGTTGAACAATATTATGGCCGTTGCGATGAATGATGCGGTGCTGGTGGCAGACAAATCCCGCGCGCAGGATGTCAAGAAAGCCGTTTCCGCGCTTAAGGCCAAGGGGTCGGCGCAAGCCACCCAATTCCCCAAGGACCATCGGCCTTGGGGGTGGTTTGAGAGCCTGGTTGTGGGTGACCGCTTTCAGGTTAAGCGGATACTTGTCCATCCCGGCGCGTCATTGTCGCTGCAAAGCCATGTCCACCGGTCTGAGCATTGGATCGTGGTCGAAGGCACCGCAAAAGTGACAATCGACGACGACGTAAAACTGGTGACCGAAAACCAGAGCGTTTACGTACCTCTCGGCTCGGTCCACCGGATGGAGAATCCGGGCAAAGTGCCCATGGTACTGATCGAAGTTCAGACCGGCGCCTATGTCGGCGAAGATGACATCATTCGATACGAAGACGTTTATGCGCGGGACTGATCGCATCAACTTCATGGCAGCGCGGTATTAAAGCGCTGTCAGTTTCACAGGTTTTTTGAATGACAGATTTTAAAGCGCTTCCAACCGAGCATTCCGAGAGGAATTCGGCCGATTTGGCGGGGCTTCGGGTGGCAATTGTTCACTATTGGCTTTTGGGCATGCGTGGAGGCGAAAAAGTTGTCGAAAGCCTTCTGGAGCTGTTTCCGAACGCGGTCATAATCACCCATGTCTACGACCCCGCTCAGGTCAGTGACAGGATCAGACGGCACGAGGTTCGGGAAACCTTTATCTCGAAGCTGCCCGGCGCGCGAAAGCACTATCAGAAGTACCTGTCCCTGATGCCAATGGCGCTTGAGCTTATGGATATGACCGAGTTCGACGTGATCCTGTCCAGCGAAAGTGGCCCGGCCAAAGGTATCATCCCCCGACCCGACGCGGTGCATCTGTGTTACTGCCATTCGCCCATGCGCTATATCTGGGACCATTATCACATCTATCGCGCCTCTGCCGGTCGCTTCGCCCGTCTGGCAATGCCGTTTGTGGCGCACAAGCTGCGGATATGGGATGTCACCAGCGCCGCACGGGTGGACCGTTTCATGGCAAATTCGGGCTTCGTCGCCCAGCGCATAAACAAGTATTACAGGCGTGAAGCAGATGTCATTTTCCCACCTGTCGAAATCGATGACTTCAGTATCTCGGACGACGTCGGCGATCACTATCTTCTGGCGGGGGAAATGGTGTCTTATAAACGGGCGGATCTGGCCGTTGATGCTTTTAACGCTTCGGGGCGTAAACTGGTTGTCGTCGGCGATGGCGAACTGCGCGAAGAGCTGACGAAAAAAGCCAAAGACAACATCACGTTTCTTGGGCGTTTGCCCTTTGCGGAGCTGAAACGCCAATTTGCAACCTGCAAAGCTCTGGTCTTCCCCGGGGAAGAAGATTTCGGGATCATCCCGGTCGAGGTGATGGCCTCGGGGCGGCCAGTGGTGGCCTATGGGCGCGGCGGAGCATTGGATACAGTGCTGCCGAGTGTTTCAGGAGTGCATTTTCACGACCAGACAGTGACAGCGTTGAATGCCGCGATTGATACGCTGGAGGGCGACGTGGCGCTAACCAATGCACCTTCGAAAATACGCGCGCATGCGGCCCGGTTCGATCAACGGGTCTTCAAGGCTAAAATCGCGGATCTGGTGAGGCAAGAACTGCACCTGACCGCCCCGGACTTGCGCCGCGCATAATGCTCCAAAGCGACACTAACACGGGCACAAAGACCTCGGGCAGAAGGTTTGCCCTTAGAAGCCTAGCCGCCCTGTGTATAAAATGCGGAGCGGCGGGGCTTTCATTTCTGATGTTCGTCGCCTTGTCACGCAGCCTTGGCGACGTGGGATTTGGACAGTTCAGCTTTGCGTTTTCATTGGCGACTATATTGGCAATTGTCGGGTCGATCGGGCAACGCAGTGTCATTCTGCGCTTTGCTTCGTTCTATTTGCACGAACAAGAGGACGCCAAAGCCCGGGGCGTTTTGCGGTTCAGCTATGCCATTGTCCTAAGCGGTTCGATCATAGCGGCATTGGGCTTGGCTTTGATGGCATACAGCCTGCCGTCCTTTGCAAACCAGCAGGGTTTGTTGTGGTCTGCGGCCCTGTTGACGGTTGCGCTGGCTCTGGCCGAGTTTCAGCCCAATCCACAAAGGGCTGCGGGTTCGGTCTGGATCGCACTTGTTCCAAGGGACATCCTGTTCCGCCTGATCGTGATCTCGGTGGCCGCTCTGGCGGTATCCGGATGGTTGCCTGGTTTGAATGCAGTGACCACAGTGTTGATCATGTCGGGCCTTTTGATCGTGCTGACATTGGCGCAGTCCTTTCTGCTCCCCCTGACGAACCCGTTGCGATTGTTGCGCGGGCCTGCCGATTTCAGTGAGAAACGCAAATGGCTGTCGGCCTCATGGGGGATGTGGGGAAACTCGGTTGTCAACGCGGCTGGGCGCAACGTGGCGATTGTCATCCTTGGCGGGCTGCTTCCTGCCGCTATGGTCGGTGCCGTTTTTGCCGCCCTGCGCACGGCCATGGTGCTTGAACTGTTCCTGATGGCGATCAACATCGTCGCAGCCCCCTTGCTGGCGGCCCAGTTTGGCAGGAACGATCACAATGGCGCGGAAACCACCTGTCGCCGGATTAGCCTGATGCTGGGCCTGCCCACTTTAGCCAGCTTTCTGATATTCGTTCTGTGGGGCGACCACATATTAGAGCTGTTTGGCCCCGGATATGCAGTGGTTCACCCCGAGTTGATCGTGATCAGCTTTGGCTATCTTGTCAGCGCCTTTTCAGGGCCGACGACCCAGATCATGGAGATGTCGGGACATGAGCGGGTGCACTTTGTCATGCTGTCCGTCACAACAGGTCTGTCCTTGGCGGCCTTGCCCTTTTCCGTTTCGGCTTGGGGGACCATGGGCGCTGCGTTTTGCATAAGCCTGAACCTGATTGCTCTGAACTGTGCTGCCTATTTTTATATTTTCCGGAAAACAGGGATCTCTTCCGGACTGGTAAACCTGTCCTTCCTTGCAAAGGAGCCACGGGCATGAGCGATCAAAAAAGCCCCGTGAACTTTTTGTATCTGGGGGGCGACAAATGCGGCTCGACCTGGATTTGGCATATTTTGAACCAGCATCCCGATGTCGCTCTGGCCACCGCGAAAGAGATTTTCTATTTCGACCGCTTTTACGACAAAGGTCCGGACTGGTACCGCCGTCAATTTCCCGACGAAACCAACGCCACACGCATCGGTGAGATCTGCCACGATTATCTTTATTCCGAGGTGGCGTTGCAAAGGGTTGCGCATGATCTGCCGCAAGACAGCCGGTTTCTGGTGACGGTACGCGACCCGGTTTCGCGCTGCGTCTCTCATTGGAAATACCTGCGAAAGATTGGCCGGACGACGGCTAGTTTCGAAGACGCCTTACACCAGCAGCCGCAGATCATCGAACACTCGTTGTTCGGCAAGCACGTTCAGAACGCCATGCGCCACCTTGGAAAAGATCGCGTGCATGTTCTGGATTTTGGGCAACTCAGATCAGATCCACATGGGTTTGGTCGCGCCATGAGCGAGGCACTGGGCATTCGTTTCATGGACACCCTGTCCTATGACGACCGGATCCTCGAAGCACAGGCCGCTCGAAGTCCGATGCTTGTCGGCCTATTGCGCAATAGCGGTTGGGCGGTCCGCCGTCTTGGGTTGCCCGGCGTCGTATCCAAGGTCAAAAGCAGTTCGCTGGTTTCGAAGATCCTGTTCACCTCTGATGCCGGATCAAACCCTGCCGCGCCCAAGGCGCAGACTCTGGAAGACCTGCAAAACCGGTTCGGACCGGATCAGGCGCTGTTGGCAAACATTTTGGTATCAAAGGGAACGGGATGAAGATCGTATTGGCCGCAGTCATGCATAGCCCCAATCTCGGGGACGGTTTGATCGCCGATTGTCTGACAACTGAGTTGCGTCGCCAAAACGAAGGTCTTGATATGTGTTGGTTGGACCTGGCGGGGCGTCAGACGTTTGCCAAACCACCAAAGGGTGCCCGGACCTTGCTATTGTCCCTGCTAAACCGGTTGCCCCAAGGCATCTCTCAACACCTTGCGACCCGACTTGTCAGGCGACAAATCCGCAAACGGCTTGAACCGTTGATCCCCGATCGCTTTGGCGACGCCGCGGCCGTCGTGATTGGCGGAGGTCAGTTGCTGAGCGATGCCAACCTGAATTTCCCCCTCAAGATATCCCGTGTCGTGCACGAAGCAGAGCGGCGCAACCTGCCCATCGCCCTACATTCCGTTGGCGTCGCAAAGACCTGGTCACCCCGCGGTCTTGCGGTTTTCGCCGATCTATTGAGCTCGACCAAATTGTGCTTTGTGTCTGTTCGCGATCAGGCATCGGCGGACAATCTTCGTCAGCACTACGAAACACTAGGGTTGAACGCACCCGAGATTCACGTAGTTCCTGATCCGGCCCTCATCGCGGGCAATTTGGACTTGCCTCCACCGCCAGCCAATGTTGCGGGAACCATCGGATTGGGTGTCGCACACCCGGCGGCCATCAAAACCCATACCGATCAAGGCGCGATTGGCTTCCGACAGTCCCTATCTCAGTACCAGTCGATCCTGGCCGAGTTCCAAACCCGACAAGAACCCGTCACGCTGTTCACAAACGGGGCGGGCGAAGATGAAGAGATGCTGGACCAACTGTGGACGTCCCTTTCATCCAAGCAAAATCTGTTCCGGATGCCGCGACCACAAAAACCGCGAGAGCTTGTCGCCGCCATAAAGGCCATGGATACGGTCGTGTCTCACCGTTTGCACGCATGCATCACCGCACATGCGGTCGCGACTCCCGCTATCGGGTTTCGCTGGGATGCCAAGCTTGACGGGTATTTCGCCCGTGTCGGAGAAAGCGGTAATCTTTTGAACTTTGACGATAAGGCACAGACTATTACAGAGCATGCCGTTGCCTTGAAACGGGCGAAAAAACCAGCCGCCATTGAAACGCAAATTCCGCTGGTCCAATCAGGGGCGCAATTGCTTTTGGAGAGCTTGTCCAAGCCCTGACCGGACCACGAATTCACTCGATTGCTGGACGCATCTGCGCTTGGGTCAGAGAAACTCCATACTTCGGCAAAGTACGTGAAAGAACCCCAACAAAGCCAAACCAGGAAACAGTTTGGTAGGGATCAGTGTTGCCAGAACCGGAATGAAAAAGAAGAAATAGCGCGCATTCTGGAACGCATAGGTCACGTGCGTATAGAAAAAATACACCGAGAAAAAACACAAAACCAACCACAGATGCTGTCTGAGGTTGGTACGGAACTCGGCCGAGCAATACAAACATACGACGACAATCACAGAAAATAGCGCGTCTATCCAATAGGCTCCGGTGTGCAGGCTGAAAAAATGGAAGCTTGCGAAGAAAACTGACAGGCTTTCAAACGGTGTATAATCGGGATTAGCGACGCTTCTGGTCCAGTCAAATCGCTGGATCAGACCTCCTATCCACGGAAACGCGTAAGCGGCGCCCGTTTTCATTGCGGCGTCCAGAAAAACAGCCAGACCGACAATACCAAGCGGAACCGATTTCTCAAAACCCGAGCGTTGCAGAAACAAAGCGGCTCGGAACGTCAGAAGAACGCCCAGATTGGCCTCTCCGGTCGTGTATAACATCACACCCAGAAGTCCCATCACAATGCCTTCTTTTCGGGCGGACAAGTCCGGACGTATCAGGCAGAACGGGAAGTAGAAAAACTCCCAGTAAATCTTCGAGAATAGAAAGATCGACAAAGGCCAAATTGCGGCCAGCACAGCTGTCTTTCTGTTCACCAGCCCTGTGTAAACAAGCGTCAAGGTCACCAATATGTTGAACGCAAACAGAACCAGTCGCATCCAGATTTCAGCAGCCGGAACCGGACTGGATCCATGTTCACCAGGCAAGATGATTTCTATGAAGCGGGCAACTGCTTTGACTTCATCCGGCCGTCGTTCAAAGGTGAATACCACAGCTTGAAATGCAAATTGGAACAGCAGAAACAGAACAACTGCGCCAAGTGCGATATAGGTGCTTTTGTCGCTGTCTCGACGATCAACAAAAACATCGACCATTATGTGCGTCGGTCCTCGTTCTGCGTGTCGCAGTATTCGAAATTCTCAACGAGTTGAATCTGATATGATGTATTCTACCCAGGGTTTTTCTAGCCTGATTTGACGAGAATTGCGAGCGGAGTTTTTGCATCGCGGTTTACTTCAAATCGGGGGGGCTTGTTCAGGCACAATCAGAAACCGAGGTGGCGGTGCTGATGGTCCGCCGCCTCTGTGTGCCAGATCGTTAAAGCGTAATCTTTGTTAACGCACGATCGATTATGCGACCCCACCAGATTGTGCCGCATAGAACGCCCGAACCACGGCCAACTCATCTTCACTGGGAACCCGATTCATATGGACGCCGCCATAGTCCCGAATATTCGCGGCATTTGGGCCATAGACCTGATATGGGGCCGCGCTTGAATCTGTCAGGGCGGCGCCGCTGCCCGAAACGACGATACCATTCACGTTTGCAACCCGCGTCGCGAGATCATTCGCCCCGGTGACAACGACATCCACACCAATAAGCGATGCCGAGGTGTTAACGTTGATCGGAGAGCTGCCAAAAGCAACTGTCACCCGGTTCGGTTGGGATTGCGGTGTCGAGATAAGTGGCTGCCGCGCGCTGCCCTTGTTGCTGACAATATGCGCGAAAGATCGCTGGATACTGATCGTCCGAAATGCGACGGCTTCGAATACAGAGACCGAGAACGGAACCGTTCCCTGAAACTGCAAAACATCATCCACGCCGTCACTTTCCAGCCAATGGTGAGTTCCGTCGGTGGCATATATCGGTGCCGCCGCCGGGCTGGGTGCCAGAAAATAACCCCCCAATGCACCTTTGTTGTTCATCCGAAGCACAGGATCGCCAGAAGACGTAACGGGAACCGTACCCGCCGCGTCCTGAAACAGGGACGATCTGTCAGAGGGGTCGCGCCACAATAGGGGCTTTAAAGACCCAATTCCAACGGGTTTGTTGCGGGTCGCCAGCGAAGGGATCGAAAAACTGATATCCATCATGTTGCGGATCCTGTGCAAGGCATGGCATTGAATTTCGACATCCGTTTCGGACAAAGCGAACACGCCCCGTCATAGTCAAGCGCCTGAGGCATTTTCCTGGTCTCCGTTTCAGATTTCATGGTGGCAGACGTCACAATCGGAACAGTCCATGTGTTCCCGTGACCTCAACGCGTCATCGCCAAGATGGTTTATGAACTTTGTTGACTTTGGCTTATGTCACCGCACGGCACTTAAACAACTTGAGGCCACGCCACTATAAGTTGCAAATTTGTACCTGCCTGATTTCCTAATTTTGACCCATGCCTGTGTGCTGAGCGACGAGCGCCAGATTTGGCAAAAACTACTTAAAGTTTATTTACGCTGTTAACCATCTATTAATAGACGTTTGCGCAAATCCTGACTTATCGCACCCTTTTTATCGAGGGGTATTCGTCCAAGGATCAGGACAGAAAAAAATGTTGGATTTTTCGTCCCTAGCGCCAATACAAGGCGATCCCATTGATCAGCATGACTCGCACGTGGTCGCGCAGGGTCTGTACACCGTCTTTGGGAAACGCGCGTTCGACATCGCATTAGCCCTGGTACTTCTGCCTTTCGTTGCGCCTGTTATCGCTGTCCTTTGGTGCCTTGTCCGCCTTGACGGTGGACCCGGATTCTTTGGCCATACACGCGTCGGACATAACTCTAAGCTCTTCACATGTTGGAAGATTCGTACGATGGTCGTCAACGCGGAAGGCCACCTTCGCGCCTTACTCAAGACGAACCCAGAAGCCGCTGACGAATGGGAGCGCGACCGGAAACTGACCAATGACCCAAGGATAAACCGGCTTGGCCATATGCTGCGGAAGACCAGCTTGGACGAGCTTCCACAAATCCTGAACGTCTTGAAGGGTGAGATGAGTTTCGTCGGTCCCCGCCCTGTGGTGGCTGCCGAGTTGATAAAATACGGCAGTGCGGCATCGTCTTATCTGGCTCAGAAGCCGGGTATCACTGGCCTGTGGCAAGTCTCTGGCCGGAATGATCTTAGTTATGACGAACGGGTCAAGATGGACGTGGTTTACCTTGCCCACCGCAGCTTTGCGACCGACTTGAAAATACTTTCTCTCACCGCTTCGGCAGTGGTTTTCGGGACAGGGCGCTAGTAGCTTTCATCTTTCCCTGAAAGGTCATACGAAGAAGGTTAACACACCTTATACGTGCATCAACAGAGCAAAACGCCCGAAATGAAGCAAACTCCGATCCACAAAATACCGTTCCCCGCTAGCGGCACCGTGGAAGAACGCCTCGATAGCGGCGTGACCGACCTCAACGCACTGGCTCAAACCCTGTGGCGTGGCAAGTGGTCAGTTTTTCTCGTCACAATTGCGGCAATTCTGGTGGGTGCGTTCTACGCTTTTGTCGTGGCCGTCCCTGTATACAGGTCCACAGCGGTTGTGATGTTAGAGACGGATCAAACCAGCGTTGTTGATCTGCAAAGCGTCGTTGGGGGGCTTGGCGGCGAAACTGTCGAGGTCAATTCCGAGCTTGAAGTCCTTAAGTCTCGTGGGCTGATGGGCACAGTGGTCGACCATCTGAACCTTGTCACCGACCCTGAGTTCAACACTCAGCTTCAGCCAAAGACCGTGTTTGATCGGTTGAAGTTGCTATTGATGCCGTCGACAAACGATGGCCCAGCATCGCCACCATTTTCGGACGAACTGGCAAAACATGTCATGCGGGACGACGTGATCTCGGCCCTGCTTCGGGCAACTGCCATCCGAAATGTTCCGCAAACTCTGGTCTTCGAGGTCACTGTCGAAACAAAAACAGCGCAAAAGTCAGCGCTGATCGCGGATACGATCGTCGAACTTTACGTCCTGAACCAAATCGACGTGAAGTTTCAAGCGACCGAACAAGCCACTGGATGGTTGACCGATCGTTTGGCCGAGCTGCAGGTCGATCTGGAAACGGCCGAGGCGAAAGTAAACGCCTTTAGCTCTGAAACATCTTTGATCTCGCCCGAAGCCCTGCAGCTACAGAAAGTTCAACTGAAAGATCTTCGTGAACGCCGGATAAACGCCGAGATGACGCGCGCTGCGGCGCAGGCTCGGTATGATACCTTGATGGGCGCTCCGGACCGGACCGCCCGCGTCCAGGCTGCTCAGGACCCTCAGCTGGCGCAGCTTTACGCTCAAATTGAAAATTCTGGTACACAGGCGTTTGACGCGGCGTTTCAGCGCCTGATGACCCGAACTGAGCGTGACATTAACCGAGCTGCGCATCAGGTGGAGGCTTTGGCTCGGTCGTCTGATGACTTGAGCGCGCAGATCGCGCAACGCAGCGCCGACCTGATCTCCCTGCAACAACTGACGCGCGAAGCCGAGGCAGTTCGGTTGTTGTACGAATACTTCCTTGCCCGCTTGAAAGAGACTTCGGCGCAAGAGGGTATTCAGAAGGCCGACAGCCGCCAATTATCTCGCGGCGTGATCCCAAGCGATCCGTCCAAGCCCCAGAAACCTCTAATACTGATCTTGTCTGCGGTTCTGGGCGCAATGCTGGGGATTGCCCTCGTTCTGCTGAACGAAGCCCGGCGCGCGGGTTATCGGTCAGCGCAGGAGGTCGAGCGTCAGACTGGCTATAGTGTTTTGGGTCAAATCCCCGTTTTTCCCGCACGCGGCCGGCGCAAAGTGCTGGAATATCTGGCCGCTAAACCTTCGTCCGCGACCGCCGAGGCGGTTCGAAACCTTCGCACCTCGCTTATGCTGTCAAATGTAGATCGCCCGCCTCAGGTTGTCGTCATGACGTCCTCGTTGCCGAGCGAAGGCAAGACAACCAACGCGTTGGCTTTGGCTCAGAACCTTGTCGGGATCGGTAAGAAAGTGCTTCTGGTCGAGGGAGACATACGGCGGCAGACCATGACCACACAATTAAAGGGCGCACCCAAAGCCGGCATAGTTTCGGTTCTTTCGGGAATCTTGACCGCGCAGGAAGCGATCTTTCAAGACTCTCTTGTTGGTTGTGACATCCTTGCTGGCGAGAAAACTTCGGCAAATGCTGCAGATCTGTTTGCCTCGGAACGGTTCCGTCAATTTCTGGACGGCATGCGCGCGGTCTACGACATTATACTGATCGATACACCGCCAACTTTATTGGTATCAGACGCGCGACTGATTGCACGAAATGCAGATGCTGTTCTTTTGACGGTCAAGTGGAACACGACAACCGAACAGGACGTGCAGGAAACATTGCGCCTGTTCCATACGGACAACCAACGCATTACCGGCATTGTTCTGGGCCAGATCAATACCCGTAAAGCAAAACACTATGGCTACTCTTATGGTGGATATGGCAACGCATACTACAGCAACTGAGCTCGGCTTTTCACGCCAAAAAATCGCCGAACCTAAGACAGACACCATTCAATGTGCCACCAAATAAAGGCCACGCCTTTAATTCGTAGTACTCACTGTGCTTGTAGTGCTGTTGGTCGATCCTCCGCCACCGCCTGCAGCGGCCAAACCAGCGGCCGCGGCAACCACGCCAAGCGCTGGCGCAACAAGCGGAACAAACCCGGTGACACCTGCTGCTGCCGCAGCCTCTGCTGCGCCGCCCGCGACAGTGCCTCCGTTTTGGGCCGTTGTTGAGGCATCAGGCGCCTCTTGTGCGAAAACCCCTGTGGTTGAAATCGCGAAAACAAAAAAGGACGTTCTGATCATAGTCAATCTCCTAAGGATAATGCTGCTCCGGTTTCGTGACGTGACGGGAACGGCAAGAATAGTTTAGACGAAACTACATTCATATCTCTTCCATAAAAATAATAATTTTCAGATAATTATTTCAATTTCGCTAAGACGCGAAAGTCATAAACACCCTTCGCTTTAAAACACGTTTGGATACGCAACATCTGAGCGATCGCTTGTTTCTTTTGCAAAAAAACAACACGCTATACGTGCATAATGCTTGGCTGCGTTTACACAAGACGTGGCATTTAAAATCCTTTAACCAAAGGCCAATCTACAAGCGAAAAGCAAACGTGATACAACGAGCGGTCTCTTTCAGGCAACGAATTATCCTGACGTTAATCTGTGTATTCATGATGACGAGCGCGCACGCGCAGGGCGTCTCGACCTATGGCACACCGGGCCTGATCGAGACTCCAACCGCTGAAGTGTTTGACGACGGGGCATTGGTTTTTACCGCCGCCGGATTCCGTAAAACCGGGCGCGGTACGATGACATTCCAGCTTTTGCCATGGATCCACGGAAGCTTTCGATATTCCGTTCTGGATGACTTCAACATTGATGGGTCTTCCACATTTTACGACCGCAGCTTTGACATCCATTTCCGGCTTCGAGAAGAAACGGAAAACGGGCCAGCCGTCGTCGTAGGTCTGCGCGATTTCGGCGGTACAGGAATTTACGCAGCGGAGTATTTTGTTGCCACAAAAACAGTGCGGGACCGTTTCAAACTGACCGGTGGCATTGGATGGGGTCGTTTGGCCGGGCGGGGCGCTTTCTCGAACCCATTGGGGGTGTTTTCTGACAGGCTGGACACACGACCCCCTCGTGAAAGCGGCGGCATTGGTAGCACGGGACAGTTGGACACTGGAAACTGGTTTCAAGGCGATGCCGCCCTGTTCGGCGGTGCAAGCTGGGCTTTTAATGAGCGCCTGACCTTGATGGCCGAGTATTCTTCTGACCTTTACACCGAAGAACATGACCGTACCGGGTTTACCGTCAAAACTCCAATCAATCTTGGTGCGCAATATCGGTTTCGAAATGGAACACAACTGACGGCGTCGGTTTTATATGGCACCACATTTGGGCTGACCTACAGCTATTTTGTTGACCCCCGCAAATCCGTGACTCCGGGGGGCCAAGGCGCGTCCCCACTGCCGCTGTTGCCCCCAAGCCAGGTCGCTGACAAAGCCAAGCAGGGCGGCATCCGCACCCGGCTGCAGACTGCGCTCAGTCAGGAAGGCTTGCGCCTTGTATACCTGTCAGAGACCCCTGAAACCGTTCGTGTCGGGGTTGAGAACGCCACTTACGGGCAGGCCGCTCAGGCCTTGGGACGCACGGCCCGTGTTCTGGCAAACGAGCAACCGCCTCAAACCCAGCATTTCGAAATTGCGCTTATGTCCAATGGAGTGCCACTTAGCGCGGTTCGCGTAAATCGCAGCGATCTTTATGAGCTTGAGAACGACCCCGACAACGCATGGCGCAGTTTTGCCCGGTCTCAGGTCTCAGATACGATCCCGTTGGTACAGGGGAGCGTTCTGACAGATGCGTTTCCCCATTTCTCCTACCGGTTCGGTCCATACCTGAACTTTTCGTTCTTTGATCCCGATGAGCCGCTGCGCTACGAAGTCGGCGCGGCATTGGGACTGGATTATACCCTGTCACCCGGGTTCACGCTGTCGACTGCACTGCGTCAACCGATCATTGGAACACTGGATGACAGCACGCGTGTGTCGGACTCGACGCTGCCCAGAGTGCGATCGGATTGGGCAATATATGCGCGCGAATCCGATACCCGCATCGAACACATGACAGCTGAGTACATGTGGCGTCCAGCCGAGAACCTCTTTGCCAGGGCGACGATGGGGTATCTCGAGACCATGTTCGGCGGCGTGTCGACGGAACTGCTGTGGTACCCGGTGAAAAGCCGCCTCGCCCTAGGGGTCGAAGCGAATTACGTGGCCCAACGCGACTTTGATGTGCTGTTCGGCTTTCAGGATTACAGCGTCGCCACCGGGCATATCTCGGCCTATTATGACCTGCCGGGCGAGTACAATGCACAAGTCGATGTAGGGCGATATCTGGCAGGTGACTACGGCGCGACGTTTGCACTGGATCGCGAGTTCACCAATGGCTTCAAGGTTGGGGCCTTTTTCACTTTGACAACTGTCGGGTTCAGTGAGTTCGGCGAAGGGTCATTTGACAAAGGTATCCGTCTGGAAGTTCCCGTCAGTTGGCTGACCGGACGTCCATCGCGAAACAAGATCGCTCAGACAATCCGCCCTGTGCTGCGCGATGGCGGTGCGCGGCTGAATGTTCGTAACCGACTGTACGGTGTCACCCGCGAGGCCCGCGCGCAGCGTTTGTCCCGTGGATGGGGGAGGTTCTGGCGATGAAAATACGGCGCTTCTTCATTCTTGGCCTCTTGCTGGTCTCTTGCGGTGAGGCGCAAGAAGATTTCGATCTGCTCAAAGGCGCTCTGCAACCCAACGCGCCACGGTTTCATCCGCGTGCCAACACCTTGGCGACTCTCCGCCCGATTCCGCCCCGGCTTGAAGTTGGATTTCCCTCCCGAGATCTGGCGGGTGTGATGCTGCTTGAGACCGAGCGGGACGGGGTGCAATCCTGGCTGACGGCAGATGGGGCGGCTATCACTTTGGACCACGGCATGCTGACTTCGGCAAAGGGTTTTGGGAGCGGCATGTCCAGCTCTGACGTGCGCCAAAGCGCGGCGCTGATCCTTGAAGGCCAAGAGGGGCAGGCAAAGCGGTTCCACAGTTTTCTCAACGGAAATGATGAAATCGAACTGCACGCCTATGTTTGCCAGATTGCCAATCTAGGCGCCGAAACTGTCCTACTGAGCGGCAACCCCGTCGCCACGACGAAGCTGCAGGAAAACTGTTTTGGGATCGAGGATACGTTCACCAACACATACTGGGTTCAAAACAGCGCGCAACGGGTCGTTCAATCCTTGCAATGGACCGGCAATTTTCTGGGCAACATGTTCATCAAACTGGTGCCCGATGACACGTAAGACTTTCAATAACAAAGGACGCATCATGCCCAAGATACACATTATTCTAAGCGTGCTGACCGTGATCGGTCTGACGGCAGGATGTTCAACGATCTATCGCAGCCCTTCGGTAACGGCTGGCGTTTCGGACAGTGGCAGCGTGCGCGTTGTACCGTTAACACCGGAAACCGTTCTGGTCGCGAACCGCTCGACCTATGCGCCCAAGACACTACCGTCGGTCTTTCAGGCTTCGGCCGGGTCTGGCGCGGGCACCAGCCAACGCGGGGTCGGGCCTCTGCCGGATGCGCCATCAACTCAGGACGGTTCGCGCGCAGGGTTACGGCTGGATCCTCCACCGCAGGTCAACCCCGGTGCCTATACGATCGGAATCGGCGACGTACTGGTGCTGTCCACCCCATCGACACAGGGCAGCGCAGGCGAGTTGTCCGGCCTTCTGGCGGCGCAGAACAGCCGCAACGGATACACCGTGCAAGATGACGGCTCGATCAACATCCCAGATGTCGGGCGGGTGCGTCTGCTGGGCCTGACCGTGGACGAAGCAGAAGCTGTTGTGTTCCAAAGGCTGGTCGAAAACCAGATCGACCCAACATTCAGTCTGGAAATCGCCGAATTCACCTCGCGCCGCGTGTCGGTTGGTGGCGCGGTCGGAAAACCCGGTGTCCAGCCGATCACGCTTAACCCATTGACTCTGGGCGAGGCGCTGGCCTCCGCAGGATCAGTCTCGGTCAGTGATATCGACAACAGCTCGGTACGGGTCTACCGGGATGGGCAGATGTACCAGATCCCGCTAGAGGACCTGTACGCTCGCACCGATCTACAGAACCTGAACTTGATCGCGGATGACTCGGTCTTTGTTGACACGGACTACGATCTGGACCGCGCCGAACGGTATTTCGCACAACAAATTCAACTGCGTGAAACGGTTCTGGAGGGACGACGCACATCGTTGCAAGAACTGTCCACCGCCGTCGCCTTACGCCGGGACGAGCTGAACGAAAGGCGCGACAGCTTTATCCAATCCGTCGAGCTGGACGCCGTGGATCGCGACTACGTTTACCTGAGTGGAGAAGTACGTACTCAGGGGCGTTATGCCCTGCCGTTCAATCATCGCGCAACTCTGGCCGATGCACTGTTTGACACTGGCGGCGGGGTCGCCAAGGAAACCGGCGACGCGTCTGAGGTTTACGTACTGCGCGCTTCTCAGGATGTGCGCGAATTTGGTGCTGTCACCGCCTGGCATCTCGATACGCGCAACGCGGCGCATCTGACTCTGGCTGCCCAGTTCGAACTTCGAAACAACGACGTAATATTCATCGCCGAAAACCCGGTTACACGGTGGAGCAGAACAATCAGCCAGATCACCCCATCGCTGATCACGACCCCGATTGTTGCAGCGTCAAATTAGGGATTTTGCAGCCGGGCCCATCGGCAGGGCTCGGCTCGTTTATCGACGCCTTTGGGCGCGTTCGAACCGCCGCTTATCCCAGCAACATCGCGTGAATACCCGATGCGGTGGTTCCGGTCGCGTGAACCTTGGATACGCCCACAGGCAGGATCGAAAAGTCGGCCATTTTCACAGTACGGTTTTCGCCCTGTACCGTCGTCACAACCACAGTACCGCCGGTTTCGACATACAAGCCAATTGCCACGGCCGCCAGATCGGCGCTGTCGGAGGGTATTACGGGTGCAATATCACGGGCAGGACCGGTCAGGCTGGAGGCACGGTTGTTGAAAGGATTCGTTGTCATGGATCAGATCTCGCTGTGTTTGTCAGTTTGCGAGACCCTAAGAACAGGCCGTTAACGAGCTCAAAGCAGTGCGCCCGTTGCCCACCAGGTCACGCAGTCAGCTTTCCAGGAATCTTGGCTCGGTCCCATCCAGGCATACCGCGCTCAGCCGGCCTGTTGCGAAAGCCCCGGTATCTATCGCGATACGCCCGCGTTCTGCCTTCGCTTTTGGGACGATCGTGTGCCCATGAACCACCCACATCCCGTCACGTCTGTCCTTTTTATTGAAATCAGGATGGCCCCAAATCAATGCTTTGTCAGACTGCTCATCAAGCGCACGGCTCGGATCGGCACCGGCGTGTGTGACCAGTACAGTCCCAGTCAAGAACCGATTATGCAGGGCGGCCAGCCAGGAACAAATGGGCTGTCCCATGGCAAACTGCAACTGGTTACGGCAGTCCTGCAGGTCGTCTCCGCTCATTTCCGGTCGAACGCCTGATACGCCGAACGAGGCCAAAGTCTGCAATCCGCCATACCGAAGCCAGCGGTGACCATGGCGTTTGGGGTCCTTCAGAAACCTCAACAACATCTCTTCGTGATTGCCCATCAAGCACGTAATGTCGGTGCGCGCGCTGAGCAGCTTTAGCACCTCGGCGCTATGCTCGCCGCGGTCGATATAGTCACCGACCATAACCAGGCGGTGATCGTCTGGAACTTTCGCCAGAAGGTGCTCTAACTGCGATATACATCCGTGGACATCACCGATGACGCAGATCGGTTCGGCCGGCATTGGGGTCGCAAATTCAGCGCGCCTGAAACGTCCAATCAGGGATGTCAGAGTTTGCAATGGGCCGCACAAACCAAAGAGGTGAAGATTGGGCATAGTAGTATCGCGGCGACCCAACCGCTACAAGCGGTCCAGTGTTATGCCGGTCGGCAGGGCGGCACACCCATGCGTATCAGCTCGGCACCTTTGATCTTGTGCACGCCATGAATTCTGTTGCGTCCAGTCTCCATAAACCATGATCGCAAAGGTTCGGGGTAATATGCCGCCATGACTTGGCTAAAGTAGTCAAAATCCTCTTTCGACAACCGGCGCCCCCCACGTGAAGGACCATGGAACCCGAAAACCGTGCGTGGTTCAACGCACGTACCGGGCAAGCCCAGAAACATTGTACAGGTCGAAAAACAGACACGCCCGCGAATTTCGATCTGAACCCCATGTCTTTGAAGATTCTCCAGCTCGACAATGCGATCGTGTAAATATCCACCCCGATCATTACCAACTATGAAGGAGTTAAACGTTTCCGCCAAACTGACCGTCGGCAGACACAGCAAGCCAACCCAAGCAAGACACATGACCAGACCGGCACGGCACCGGTTGGTTTTGCGACCTTCCACCCGTAGTTTCGCTCGGCAGCTCCACATCCCTTTTCTCCAACCCGATGAAACACGGGTTCAGAGCTAGTCGGCATCAGGACCGTAGAGGTGCACGGCATGTGTTGAAAATGTGTTTTAAATCAAAGATTTATATTTACTTCACTGAAAATTTTAGCGGCCTTGGAGATTACTACAGGAAGTCGTTTACGCCGAACGGCCGAGATACAGTCGTCGGTGGCATCCGGGCTTTGAATTAGTTGTTAAAACAATCCCGGATGATCTGGTTACCGTCCGTATCTATGGCGCCCGTATCGAACTTAATTTGCGGTGCCAAACGTGGGCGAGTGAAGGCAATCGAATCAAAGGTTTGGGCTGAGATAATCAAATCGCCAAACCAAGGGGTATAGTCCAGAAACGCCTCGGTCATGAGTAACGTGTCACCCTCAGCAAAAAGCGGGATCCGGTCCGCGTAGAAGATCATCTGCGCATTTGTAAGATCCGTCAGCCCGTCGGTCGACTCGGACCAACAGAATTCCAGAACACGCTGCGCCTGATCCGCGCAATCAGCCGTACACTCGACCGTCGACATCCTTAGTTCGGTTGGATAGCTGTTGTTTGTCAGAAACCTGTAAATGCTGTCCATACCGTCGAAATAACTTGAATCGATGAAATTGTCTTCCCGGCTGACCATGTCAGATACGGTATAGGCTGCCTTAGACTGCAGATACGTAACCCGTATCGCATCCTGCACAACGATGCCTCCGGCCGTCAAAAAGATCAGAAACGGTAACACCATTCCCATCTCGACAAGCGCAGCACCGCTTGTATTTGCTTTAAAGCGGGCAACAGCGCCAGACACGGCGCGGGTGTAACTGTTCAACTGGTTAAACATGTCAGAAAGGCTCGTTCACAAAGGCTGATTTGGACACAAGGGCGAAATTCCCGAACTCGTCATACCGCGGCAGCGATCGCAGCGCGTTGATCGGGGGAAACAATGAGCCCTGAATCAGGCAGGCCCGCGCCACCATCAACTGGTTCTCGATTCCAGTACTGAAATCAATTGGCGGCATATAACCGTCTTCCGGTGTCGTATCGAGGCAATTGGTTTGACCCAGATCCAAGTTCCACACCGATCTTTCTACCTCGCGCACCTGCAGCAACAGGTTGTCCGAACAATTCCAAAGGATGAAACGCGCCAAGGGTTTGGCACACATAGCATCTTTGACCTTTTCGTGATCCGGATCGGGAATCAATCCGAGGCGTAGCTCGCGAAAAGTCTGGTCCGTCACACGATCCAGCGAGATCTGGCGCATCTTCAGAAAGCTGAACTCAAGCGTCATATAGCAGATCAACAAAAGCAGCGGTAAGCAGAACGCATATTCGACCAGCACTGCGCCAGCTTCTTTCTTTCGCCAATTTCGAAGTCTGGTCATAAAGCCGCCGTTCGCATTGGATTCTGGTTGTTGCGATACGGCCATATTTTTGTCGTTACGAATGGTAGTCATGATCAAAACCCTCCGCCCTCGCTACTGTGTCAATCGCAAGCGGTTGATCTGCCGCGCGATCGACTCAAAGGCCGAGGCAATATCGAGGCTATTCACGTCATAGAAAAAGGCGGGGGACGAGGCACAGTCCAAAAGAGTGGCATCGCCCTGCGCATAGGTATCCATGCCGATGGTAAAGACAGTGATACCACTGTCCTTGGCCGCCTGACAAATCGCGGAGGTACGAGGGTTCTTCGTCGTGTTTAGGGTTGATGTGACGATCCGATTATAATGGTTGTTGGCCGATCGCCGGGTATCCGCTGGCGCAAGTATGTCGATTACAAATCGGCGTACTGGCATAGCTGCCCAGACCTCTGGCCAAGTCAAACGGACGGCTCCTCCGCCTGGCGACGTGCTCCAGAAGTTACCCGGGACGTGATAGTAATCAAATGGCCCGCGACGGTTCCTGAAATAGGCATACCTGTTCGTTCCTGGCACGTTGAATACCGGCGAATTGCCACTGCGAAAGGGGGGTTTGATGTCGTAGCTCTGCGTATTCTCACCGTCTGACATCACGATCAGATATTTTACCGTATCGGCGCTGGTGAAGTCATCAGGAACGTTTCGTGCGGCCGGAGCGGCTAAGTATTCAAATCCGGCAGTTCCTGACAAGGATGACAAAACCGGTCTCAACGACGGATCCAACATGGCAGCGCCCCATTTCGTCGCCATTTCAATCGAAGTGAAACCGTAAGGCTGCATTGCTCGGATACGCGCCTTAAGAACTTCGGGATCCTCCGCCCATGGAACAATGTCACGTACAGTAGAGTCAGTTGGGCAAACTGCGCCAAACTGAGTGACATCGCTGCCAAGCCCTCGGGCGTCATGGTGCGCTGTTCTGGACAGGGTCGTATCTGTAGGGATGGCTGTCGTTTGGTAGTCGGAAGCGTTGCTGAAGGTCACGCAGTTCGAAGTGGAATGCTCGGAACTGACCGTGAAGTTGTTAAGCAATGCTTCACCGACGGAAACCTGGGTTGCAAATGGAACGAGTGAAATCGTTGTGTTACCTGGCTGACCCGGGCGGGGTTGGACAGCGTCTACGAATGCTTGGGCTGCTGGAATCAACAAATCCATCCGAGACGGTGTGGCAGCTGGCCCGCTGGTAGCCCCTGGCGCCCACGACATCGAACCGGAATTGTCCAGGGCGACTGCAATTTCCAGATCCTGGCGCGACTCTGTTGCAGCACCAACAACGGGTACATCCCATGACTCCCAACCCACAACTTGTGTTAGATAAGCCGGAACTTCTTCGCCCGCAGTAATTCTTACCGTCCGTTCAGTTGGCGTGTTTACTATCGAGACATTCTTCAGGTTGGCAGCAAGCCCTGCTTTTTCAAAAAAATCCTCGACCAGATCTTCAGGATCCAAAACCTGCTCAAGATCAGCTGAGGCAAGGCTGGCCGCATCCGTCGTATTTTGCAGTTTGACCCGAACATTCTCGGTCAGCGCAAGCTCCAGCGCAAACCCAATAAATGCAAGCATCGGGATGATCATCATGGCGACCAAAACCAGAACCGCACCCTCGGACTCGCTACGGAAACGGGTCATCAATCCACATGCGTCATCACTGGTTTGCTGGCTTCGCTTTATCGAAATGAAGACCGATTTTCCTTCGGTCAAATCTTCAAAATCTGTACCCATCTGAACAACTCATAACTGGTGGAACCGCGAACAATTTGAAAAAGCAGTTAATAACTTACACCAAAATGAACTTAAAATGAACTGGAAATGAACGAATTTTGTCAATTTTGGGACACATTCTTTTAATCGGATAGCTTGTACCATCTTCAAACCCGTGACTCTGCGGCATCGTCATATCCGGTGAGACGAGTACTCGCGAATGCCATCCTAGCGGTATGTGTGCCAAGTTTTCTGTTGTATTTCAAAAGTTTGAAATGCTGCTGTGCTCGCATTATTTTTCCGAACCAAACAACCTACTTGTTTGGTTTAGTCGATTAGGGGCACGGAAACTTGGTGTCACACGCTTTAAGCTACATGTCTTTCATCGCTGACTACGGTCATTTTTGAACATGAATTGGTGAACCACATACCAGTTATTCACTTATTGTTTCCACCAAGCTTGAAATTCATTTTTTAGCACTCAGTGATTAATCGATTCTGAGCCCTCTAACTCTGAATCGTTAAGGCGGGATCCCGGTTGCCGATCCTGACCGGCTGCCACATCGATAACCCGACTCGCGCGGTTCGGTCGCGTGGATTGTTTCGAACAAGCAGAAAATACTTACGCAAACGTCAACGAGCAATGCAGTTTCACTCGGCTGACGGCGCTGACAGATCTGACGGAAACTGCGCGTTGGTTTTTCTTCAGCGTGGAGAATCGGCGACTACAGTGGTTCGTTTTGATTCTGTTAGTGTGCTGTTCTTTACTCTGTTGCGTAGCACCGCTGTGGCACCACGCTCCAACACGTCAAACGCAAAAAACGCCTCTTCGGGCTGTGTATCGGTTCTCTGGCACTAGAGATTGGTTGCAGGAGCAGGATTTGGCCTATACCGAACGTTAACGGAACTATTAATCTAAAAAGCCATCTCTACGCATTCCCTGTCTGTTTGAAATAATGGCCGCTTTGGACGGAAAAAGTGACAATCAAGAAACCCGTTTCAACGTCCGCACTGAGCCCAATGCAGTCTTGGTGAGAAACGTGCTTCAGCGTGCTAACGGTTCGTTCAACTGCATAGAATTTGAGCAACTAGAGTTGTTGACTATGCTCGATTGTACGTGTTTTCAACTTTCGGGAGATAAGGATGCCAAAGCCGATCCTTCAATAATGCCGCCGAAAAGCAGGTACCATCGCTTAAATTGTACTCGGTTGCTCAATGACGTGGTCATCAACCATTTCCGTACAAAAATTTCAAACAGAGCAAGAAAACACGGAAGTTGTTCTAGCACCGGATGCATTCTCGCCCTATGCGGGTCGAAACTTTCCGCAACGACCTCTTTGGGGAGACTCTCACCTCCACACGTCTGTTTCTGTTGATGCGGGCACGATGACTCGGCTCACGCAGGAGCAAGCTTTCCGCTTTGCGCGTGGCGAAGAAGTAACCACGACTCATAGTCTACGCGCGAAGCTATCACGTCAGCTGGAAATGCTAGGGCAAGGTATGCAGTTCGGGTATGTCACAGCCGCTTCGGATAGGTAGGAACAGATAACTTTGGCCAGCCGCTCAGGCTCCAAAGTGTCGCTTAAATCCGCAAACTGATCAGTGTTCGAAAAGAGCATTAACCACATGCAAATTAACCATATTTTATTGAGTAATACTGGTGCGATCAGCAGTCCCGGTCCGCTCGGCGAACCAATTGAGCCAGCTCAAGTTTCTTCAATCGCCTTGGCGTTCGATAAAGAACTTTTCTAGAATTCATCCCCTTGATGACAAGTTTATGACAGTTTTTGCCTATATACTCTAACATATGAATCTTTACTGAGAATGCCATGCGCAATATCCTGTCAAATAAGGTTTCGAACTCATGTATAGACCCTAAGACAATGAAAAATATACGTAATTTAGTCGAAAACGAAGGCGGAGTATTCACTATATTCGCTCTGTGCGGGTTTTTATGCCTTTTGGCCTTAAACTGATACGATCGCTACAAGCGTGACAAGGTTGGACCAACATCCGTCTTCTGAGCGTTATCGCCAGGGTTGTACGGCGTTGGTCTTCCGGAAAACTTTGATTTTTGATTTACCCAAGCGGAGTGACCGAGGAACTTTTAGTTTTAGGATAAAGGGCTACCGACGCGGCTTTTATCGACGTCGCCATCGCTCAGCAGTTGGTCAATCGATCAACTTATGATGCCCTTGCCTTATTGCAGGTGCGTACGAAACACTGTAGCTCCCCAAAGACCTCCCGAATGCCTATGAATTGTACGTTAGGGCAGATGAGGAATGCCTTTTCTCCTCATCCCACTTGGTTATGACCACGCATAAACGACCCTTTCTGTTGGAACAATCATAAGTAGTCGAATTGGTCACCAGAAAGTAACGAAGCTGACGTAGAATTTGCCTCATCGGCATCCAACGCGTTAACTGCACCGTTTACAGTGCCTTCATTGTTGTATTCATCCAGTGCGTCCAAAATATCCTTGCCTTCACTCTTCCAAGCCTCACTTCTGGCCCGAACGATTGGACCGTTCAAATCAAACTTTGAGTCACCGTTGGGCTTTGGAGCTCCGTCGCCATGCTCAAGCAGCCATCCCACAGCTTGATCGATCCAGTACTCTGCGTCGTCGCTATCAATATCTGCGTCGCCATCTGTAATTGAATTTCCAGCCAGATAGTTCAGCCATGTAGCAACAGCTTGCCGACCAACGTCATCTATTTTATTTTGCTTCGGAGTGTCAGCTTCGTTCCGGACAAGATCAAGAGCGTCATCGAGATCTATTAAGATTACGGTTTCGCCATCATCGGCATAACCATTTTTATTGTAGTCTCCGATTAGTAACGCGTCTACAGTACCCAAGTCGTTGTCTGGATTATAGATTTCGTCATTCTCATCTATGTCGCCGTCTCCGTTACTGTCGTAGCGAACGTTGTACGTTAGTTCGCCGTCTGGGAACTCGTCTTTTTCCGGTTCGATCTCATTACCTTCCACACCATCCCAATAACTGAGGAGCTTGAAGCTGTTTCCCCATCCGCCGGGAGTACGCACGCCCGGGCCTTCGCTTTCAAGACCGAAGTAATAGGCGGGGTCCTCATCAGCGGCGCCTTGATCTGTAGTAACGCTAGCTATATTCAAGTGCTGACCCGCCACGAGCGGCAATGTGTATTCCAGATATGCGCTTTCACCTACATCCAAAATACCGTCTTGGTTGCCGGATTCGATAAGAGTAAATCCAGACAAATCGATCTCTCCAGTGGCGCTGTCGAAATCGCTAATAGTGATGCCAGTAAGCGTCACATTCCCTGTATTGGTTAACTCAATACGAAAAGTTGCGTCCCCATCGGAAACTGGCGCTTCTGGCCCTGCCGGATCATTTGCATCCTGGAAGCCATTTCCATCCCCAACATCGACCAGCTTTACAAGGTCTATCCCAGGCTGGTAGGCGATCGGCTGCTGCGCGGAATCCGACACTTCCTCCGTCTCAGCACTGTCGGCAGTCGCCGTGTTGTCGATGTTGCCATCGTCGTCGTCACCGCCAAGATCATCGGGCTCAAG
>NZ_WQDY01000001.1 GCF_013033355.1 Ruegeria lacuscaerulensis | reverse complement strand
ATTCGTCCCCCAATACATATTGCGATACGGTGACACGAGTTGAGGCTACCTGCAAGGTAGAAACTTAAAAATAGCATTTAGTTACAGAAGCTTGGGTGTATCTATGACGCTACATGATGTGATGTGATACTTTTGTCATGTGCCCTCCTTGGGCACCACATCTTCCGGTAAGCAAAGTGTATTGGCGACCCTTAAGGGTCCGGTCGGAGGCTGAGCCAGACCAGAAAGCCGATGAACAGGAACACATTGATGTTTAGAAGCGTGTCAATCAGGGAAGTGCTCATGAGCGGTCCTCGCGGGCCAGTGATTTGATCAGGCAGATAACCAGTACCGGAACGATGAAAACAAAGGCTATGGCCGACAAGGCTATGATCGACCGGACAAGCCCAATGTCACCGACAAATATCATCGCCAGCCCTAAAGCTCCGAGAATCGCCCCCCAGATTGTGCGAATGCGGGGCGAGGGGTTCTCGTCCCCACCGGTTCCGATCATCGCCAAGGTGAATCCGGCGCTGACCACACTGGTAATGACGAACAGAAATGCCGCCAAAACCGTTGCGGCCCTCGTCACGCCGTCCAATGGAAACCGTTCCAGCAGAGCAAAGGTCGTGGCGTCCAGATTTTGCGCGTTTATCGCAGACAGTTCTGCGTCTTGGCGCAGGGCGTCGTAAAAGCCTAAGCCTCCGAAGATTCCGAACCACAAGATCGAAAACAGGGTGGGTGCGACGATAACGCCTACCAGAAACTCACGAATGGTTCGCCCGCGCGAAATACGAGCGATAAAGATGCCTACAAAGGGAGACCAAGCTAACCACCAGATCATGTAGTTCAGCGTCCAGCCCTGAAACCAGTCGACGATGATATCATCGAAAAACTCGGCGGTCGAAAACCCGGCGGGTAGAACTTCGAACAGGTACCGGCCAAACCCGGCGACGATGTCGTTCATAAGGAACGATGTTGGGCCAAGCAGCAGCAGATAAATCATCATACTGACAGCAATCAGCATCGCGGCGTTTGACAGCAGCGCCATTCCGTCGCCAAGGTCCTTGCGCAGCGGTATAATGAACGCAACACAAAGCGCGACAAAGACCGGTATCGTCAGGGTGTCGGGGTTTTCAACTCCGATCAGGCCCGCCAACCCTGTCTGTATCTGGAAAACCCCCATGGCCATTGACCCGGCCAACCCCACAGCGATCGCAACGATTGATAAAAGATCGAACAGCCAGCCCAGGGACCGGGTCCAGCGCATATCGCCAAAAGTATCCAGTATTGGTGCGCTCAACAGCAAGGCCCTGCCTTTGCGATAGGCGAAATAGGCGATGACCAACGCCACGATTCCGTAAATGGCCCATGCGTGAAACCCCCAGTTAAGGTAGGTGACGAACATGGCGTAGCTGGCCGCTTCCGGCTCGTCGCGGTATTGCCGCAGTACTTCGAAGTGGGTCAACGGCTCGGCAGCTCCGTAAAATAACAGGCCGACGCCCATCCCGGCGGCAAAAAGCATAGCGATCCAAGCCGGGGTGGAAAATTCGGGCGTATCCGTGTCTTTGCCCAACCGAGTGTTCCCGAACCGGGAAAAGGCTAGAAAGAGCGCGACGAACAGCAACCCGCTGACCTCGAGCATGATAAACCAGCCGCGGCTGTTGAATTGAGTCGCCACTGCGGCAGCGGCCAATTTGCCCAGCCCTTGCGGGTCGGCAAGCCCCCAAACTGCGATGGCGGCACTTAGGGCAAGCGCAATGGCCAGCAGCGGGCTGAACGATGTTTTGTTCACGGCTTTTCGCCCTTTCTACTCCGTGTTTGAACGAACCAACCAAACCATTCCGTTAGGACCGGCCAATGGCTGAGTTTGAAGCGGTATACACTCAAATTCGACCGATGGGGAAACTTTGGCAAATTCCGTCATATATGCGGATTGAGGACGTTACGTCATGTGCAGGGGTTGACAAGATGAGTGTCTGAATGAAACGTCGTCTAAGTTGGGAGATTTTGGAATTTCAGATGCTTGACCCTGTTGCATGATAGGGTGGCTTGCCGTACCGGCATGGTCCCAGATGGGGGGCCGCTGACATGTCTCTCATCCACAATAAGAGTTTGGGAGTTCTCAAAAATGAAAAACAGCAGCAAGCTAAGCCTTGGCGCGTTTGTCACGGCAGCCATGATGGCTCCGGCGGCTTATGCGGAAGAATTCATCACCATCGGTACCGGCGGTGTGACTGGCGTGTACTACCCGACCGGTGGCGCGATCTGCCGTCTGGTGAACAAAGGACGCAAAGAGCATGGCGTTCGGTGCTCGGTCGAGTCAACCGGCGGATCGGTTTACAACATCAACACCATCCGCGAAGGCGAGCTGGAGTTCGGTGTGGCCCAGTCCGACTGGCAGTACCATGCCTATAACGGCACTTCGAAATTCGAAGATGCTGGTGCGTTTGAAAACCTGCGCGCTGTGTTCTCAGTCCACCCCGAGCCGTTCACTGTTGTGGCGCGTGCCGATTCCGGCATCAGCAGCTTTGAAGACCTTAAGGGCAAGCGCGTGAACATCGGCAACCCCGGTTCCGGTCAGCGCGGCACCATGGATGTGGTTCTGGACGCCATGGGCTGGACGATCGATGATTTCGCCCTGGCATCCGAACTGAAAGCAGCCGAACAGTCGGCAGCCCTGTGCGACAACCAGATCGACGCGATGATCTACACCGTGGGCCACCCGTCGGGCTCGATCCAGGAAGCCACCACCGCCTGTGACTCTGTTCTGGTCAACGTAACCGGCGACGCGATTGACGGCCTGATCGACGGCAACTCGTATTACCGCACCGCGACCATTCCGGGCGGCATGTATCGCGGGTCGGACGGTGACACCACGACCTTTGGTGTTGGCGCGACTTTCGTGACCTCGGCGGATGTGTCGGAAGACGCGGTCTATGCGGTTGTCAGCTCGGTTTTTGAAAACTTCGACGATTTCAAAAAGCTGCACCCGGCTTTCGCCAACCTCAAGCCCGAAGAAATGATTTCCGACGGTCTGTCGGCTCCGCTGCATCCGGGCGCCGAGAAGTACTACAAAGAAAAAGGCTGGATTCAATAATCCAGACCTGATGCGGAGTGCCTTCGGGCGCTCCGCCACCCAAGCCCGGCGTAACCGGGTAGCGAATAAGGCCAAAAAGGTCGCATGACGGGGAGACATCCTGATGAGTTCCGACACCCAATCCAATCGCCCTCTATCCGAAGAAGAGCTACAGGAGCTTGTAGCCTCGTCCGATGCAGGGGGGCGTAATCCGGTTGGCAGTGTCGGGATTTTTCTGGCTGTCGTTGCAGCGCTTTGGTCGGTGTTTCAGGTCGTTCTGGCCTCGCCGATTTCCAACGTGGCTCTGCCGGGCAGTGTGGTGAACAACTCGCGCCAGATCCATCTGGCTTTTGCGATGTTCCTGGCCTTTGCGGCCTATCCGGCACTGAAATCCAGTCCGCGAAACTACATTCCCATTCAAGACTGGATCATGGGCGCTCTTGGGGCGTTTGTGGCGCTTTACGGATATTTCTTCTATGACAAGATCGTAAACGCCGGTGGTCTGGCGGATGATACCGACAAGTGGATCGCGCTGGGTGGTCTTTTGCTGCTGTTCGAAGCCGCACGCCGCGCGCTTGGCCCGGCTATGGCAATCATCGCGACGATCTTCCTGCTCTATGTGTTCTTCGGTTCCTCGGAATGGGTGCCCGAGGTGATCCGCTGGAAGGGCGCAAGCTTGAAAAAAGCCATGAGCCACATGTGGATCACGTCCGAGGGTGTGTTTGGCATCGCGCTTGGTGTGTCTACGAAATTCGTTTTCCTCTTCGTGCTGTTCGGCGCATTGCTGGATAAGGCCGGGGCAGGGAATTACTTTATCAAGATGGCCTTTGGTGCGCTTGGCCACCTGCGGGGTGGTCCGGCCAAAGCGGCTGTTGTTGGGTCGGCCGCAACCGGCCTGATCTCGGGCTCGTCGATTGCGAACGTGGTGACCACCGGCACCTTCACCATACCGCTGATGAAGCGTGTGGGCTTTTCCAGTGAACAGGCGGGATCGGTCGAGGTGGCGAGTTCGGTGAACGGACAGATCATGCCGCCGGTGATGGGGGCTGCGGCCTTCCTGATGGTTGAATATGTGGGCATCTCCTATGTCGAGGTGATCACCCACGCCTTCCTGCCCGCCGCGATTTCCTACATCGCGCTGGTCTATATCGTTCACCTCGAAGCCGTGAAGCGCAACATGCCCACGCTGGGTAATCGCGAGGTGCATCTGGCGCGGACGGTTGTCGGGATGCTGTCCTTTTTCCTAGTGTTTGCAGGGCTGTGCTATAGCTCGCAATTCCCGGTCGAGGCGGTCACGGCGTGGGCTCCGTCTGCGGCGGGTCTGATCCTTAGCCTGATTGTGTGTGCGGTCTATGTGGTCCTGCTTTACCTGGCGTCTCAGGTCCCGGATCTAGAGCCGGATGACCCTAACGCCAAAGAGGTGGAACTGCCTGTTATCGCCGAAATTTACAAAGCGGGTCTGCACTATCTGCTGCCGATCATCGTGTTGGTCTATTTCCTGATGATCGAACAGAAATCGCCCGGGTTGTCGGCGTTCTGGGCCACCGCGCTGCTGTTTGTAATTCTGGTGACGCAAAAGCCGCTCAAGGCAATCTTTAGGGGTCAGAGCAACCTTTACGACACCTTCATCGACGGCGTGGCCGATCTGTGGCAGGGCTTGATCGACGGCGCGCGGAACATGATCGGCATCGCGCTGGCCACCGCCACGGCGGGTGTGATCGTGGGCACCGTGACGCTGACGGGCGTGGGGCAGGTGATGGCTGATCTGGTCGAGTTCCTGTCGGGCGGCAACCTGATCCTGATGCTGGTGATGGTCGGACTGCTTAGCCTGATTCTGGGCATGGGCCTGCCGACCACTGCGAACTATATCGTCGTCAGTTCTTTGATGGCTGGAGTGGTGGTTGAGCTGGGCGCGCAAAGCGGGCTGATCGTGCCGCTAATCGCCGTGCATCTGTTCGTGTTCTATTTCGGTATCATGGCCGATGTGACACCGCCTGTGGGTTTGGCCAGCTTCGCTGCAGCCGCCGTTTCTGGGGGTGACGCGATCAAGACAGGCTTCACCGCGTTCTTCTACAGCCTGCGCACCGTAGCGCTGCCATTTGTGTTCATCTTCAACACGGATTTGCTGTTGATCGACGTCACTTGGGTCGAGGGCATAATCGTCGCTATATTCGCGACCATTGCCATCCTCGTCTTCACTGCGGGGACAATGGGCTATTTCCTGACCCACAGCCGTATCTATGAAAGCATCGCGCTGATCGCTGTGGCTTTTGCACTGTTCCGACCGGACTACTTCATGGACCGGATCGCGCCTCCGTACACATCGGTCGAACCGGCTGCTTTGGTCGAAACGATCGGTCAAACCCCACCGGGAACCGAGATGCGACTGGTCGTTGCTGGCCCCGATTTTGACACGCTTGAGATGACTGATACCACGGTTGTCGTGACCGTCGGCGACGAAGAGGGCGGCGAAGCGCGAGTGGAAGCTTTGGGGCTGTTGCTGATCCCAGAGGATGGGTTGGTCAAACTGGAAGAACCCTTGTTCGGTGCGCCGGTTGCCGATGATCTGGACATCTTTGACTATTACGGGGATGAGGCGGTCCGTCTGACCTCGGTCAGTGTGCCGTCCAGCCAACCTCCGAAACAACTGATCTATATCCCGGCGATGATATTCCTGGGTCTGATCGCCTTCCTGCAACGTGGCCGTGCCACCAGACAAGAGGTGCCCGCATGACAAACTCTGTCCTCTGTGCCGTTGACATCAGCAATGGTGATCTGGATGTCCATGTCCTCAAAAAAGCGGCTGCCTTGGCCCAGATGGAAGACGCGCAGCTTGATGTTGTAACGGTTCTGCCGGATTTCGGCGAAAGCTGGGTGTCCGGTTTCTTTCAAGCCGATTTCCATGAAAAAGCGTTGGAAGAAGCGCAGACCAAACTGACCGATATGTGTGTCGCGGCGCTGGGTGCGGAACGGAACGAGACTGTCCGCCATGTGGTTGCAACCGGTACAGCCTATCAGGAAATCCTGAAAACAGCCGAAAGTGCCGGGTCAGATCTGATCGTGATCGGAGCACACAAACCGGATTTCAAGGACTACCTTCTGGGTCCGAATGCGGCACGGGTAGTGCGACACTCCAACGTCTCGGTTTTTGTCGTTCGCTAGTCAGTATCCGGTCATTTCAAGGTAGCCACGACCACTGTGGCTGCCAGTGACGGTAACCGGACCCTCCCAATATTCAAACATCGTCGCCATCCATGAATCCGGTGTCATAGCCGATACCTCTACATCAAGATCGCGATCCGGCAGCGTGACCTGCCACCGAATGGGCACATCACGATCAGCCACCTGTGCCGTGTCCAACGGAAGGACCCGTACAGCACCATCGGGCAAAGAGATGGTTGTACCGTCAGGGGCAATCCACGTGGCGGCGGTAAAGTCCCCACGGCCCCCCCTTAGGCGGAAGGCCATCAGCTTGTCACCGTCATCGAAGCTGAGGGAAAACCAATCCCACCCGGTCTGGTCGGCAGCCAGCGGTTGCGATGACCACTCGCGGTCCAGCCAGGCTTGCCCTGTGACAGCGATATCACCGTCAGGCAGCCGCAGCGTCCCTTCAACGGCGTAGAAAGGTTGCGAGTAGTAGTAACTGGCTTGCCCGTCTGCGGATTTGACGGAATACCCGCCGTTTCCATGGAAAACCAACGGACCCTGCGCCTCGAGGGACACATCATACCCAAAGTCAGCCCCCTGAGCGCGAAGGTTCAGGCGATCCAGATCGTCCCCCTGCATGTACCATTCATCGATCCACGCCGCGAACGGGTCGGCTGTGACGCCCGCCTGACCAATACCGCCACGCGACAGGCGCTCTGCAAAGAAATGCGCTTCGGGTGTGGTGACAGCTGCGTGGCCCATCCAGATTTGAGGGCTTTGCCACCCTTCGACTTCGTTTGGTCTGAGGGCCGATCTGAACAGGGTCCATTGCAAACCATAGCTGCGCCCATCCTCTCCGATCAGGTTTGCCGTTAGATACCACCATTCGATCCGGTACGACGGGTGCGGACCGTGATCTTGCGGAAAGCTGAAATCATAACCTGCTTGAGGTACGTCGAACCCTTCGGCCGAGCCGCCCAAACCGGCATAGCCTTGGCTCTGTGCCATGCTTGGCAACAGCAAAGTCAGTATCAAGAGGACATATTTAACGCTCATTGGCGAACACCCTTAAAAGGTCGGCGGGCGGCAGGCGTAACAGGCGAAGTGCAGGCAGGGCAGCCGCGATGAGAGCGGCCACAAGGGTGAGCACCAGAAGATAGACCCAATCCGATGGAAACAGATACATCGGCAATCGCCAGCCGAAGGCCTCGACATTTATGACCGCAAGTAGAGTCCATGCCAACACCAACCCAAGCGGCAGCGCGAAAACCGCCGTCAGCGCCGCAAGCAACACGCTGCGCAACAGCTCTAGCCGGGCCAGACGCGCTCGTGTTAACCCCAGCGCCCAGATCGGCGCAATTTGCGGCAAGCGCTGCGTCCACAGTGTTAGCAGGCTTGTCAGAATCGCAAATCCTGCGACACCAAGTGTCAGGATGTTCAGCGCCGAAGTGACGACGAATGTCGTTTCAAAAACCGCTACGGATTGCGCCTTCATCGCCGCCTGTTGAACGACCGATCGCGATGGCAGATCAAAGCGGTCACGCAAGGTTTGGGCCAGTTCCGTTGCCCGATCTTCAGGGACTCGGATACCAAAGCCACGAATTTTCGCGCCGGGGGTGATTTTATCAAGGCGATCCATCGAAACGATGGCTTGTCCGGTGGGGTTGCCATAATCAGAATACACCCCTGCTATGGGCAAACTGAGGTTCGCGCCAAGGCTTAGAACGTCACCCGGCCAAAGGTCTTCGCGCCGGGCCAATTGTTCGTTGATCAAGATTGCAGTTCCGTCCATCACACGGTCCCACGTTTCTGATGAAGATGCGATCAGGGGCCATTTTTCGCGATAGGTCTGATCGTCGACAACGCCGTACAAAAACAAAGGTCCCGAGCTATGCGACAGCTCCACGTTGCGAATAGGTAGTAATGCGTGCACTTGTGGGGCAAGCCATTCGGCAATCTCTTGCGCCTGTTGTTGATTGGAAGGTGTCAGGTACAGTTCGGACGTCAGGCGTTGATCCAGCCATCCGGTAAAGGTCAGTCGAAAGCTGGACACCATCGTGCCCACACCGACATTGGCAGCCAGGGCCAGCAACAGGGCCATTAAGGCCAAGGACAGACCGGGAAGCTGAGCGCGCATGTCGGACCATAACCATTGGGCGATCGGGCCTGTTGCACGGCGTTGCAGCACTTGCAGCGCGAGGGATAACAACGTTGGCAAAATGAGCGCGGCACCGACCAGAAAGCCGGCGACCATGGCAAAACCGCTTACCAGGCCTCCGACCAAAAGGTGCGCCGCGACACCACCTAGGATCGCCACAGAGCCCGCAATAGGGGAAAGCCACCTGTCTGACGACGCTACACGCCACGTCTGAAGCCCAGCGCCCGACAGCAATGGCATTCGGGACAAGCGGAACAGGGCTTGCCCGCTGGCAAGCAAGGTGCCACCGACGGCCATCGCAAGGCCCGCCAGAACCCATTCAGGTTGCAAGGCGATCTGGCCACTCACAGGTGCCCCGTACAAACCGCGCAAAGTGGCTGCAACATCGGGCAGCAAAGCGCCCGCAATGAAGAACCCAAGCATCAGGCCAAGGATGCCTCCGACGATGGCAAAAAGGGTCAGTTCCGCCATGATCATCCAGACCAGTCGCCGCATCGAGACCCCTAGTGCCCGTAAGGTGCGGATCATTGCGCGCCGCTGAGCAAAGGCAAGTCCGACCGTACCGTGGACGATGAACAGCCCAACTGCAAAGGACAGCAACCCAAAAGCTGTCAAGTTCAGATGGAAACTGTCAGTCAGTTGGGCCGTATCCAGTTGCGAGGCTGCGTCTATCCGTTCCAGAGACGGAGCGACGACGGCAAGATCTGGCAAGTTGCGCGGTTGGTTCGGTAGGATGATGACACGGGACAAAAGACCGGGGCGGTTCAGCAAAACCTCGGCCACACCTATATCTGTCAGGATCAGGTCTGATGGAAGGTTATCGGTCACCACCATTGGTGGCAGGTCCTGGGTTCCAGTTAGCAACGTGGCCAACTCAGGGTGTAACAGCAATCGGCCCGGAGCGGTCAGTATCTGGGCCGGATCAGGAGGGGTTTCGCCTTCCTCCATCTGGGTAACTGCGGGCAGGGCAGGGTAGCTAAGCATATCTACACCCAGCACTCGAACCGTGCGGCCGTTTGTGCGCATAGAGCCCTCTAGCGCGGCGGCCACTTGCCATCCTGCACGCCTCAGCTCGGTGTAGCGCGCTAAGGGAAACAGGCCCGAGGGGTCTTGAAGGGTATCGAATTGCCCGAGAGCCAACTGGTTGTTCGCCCTTTGATAACTGGCCCTGGCTTCGGCATTGATGGCTTGTACAGCCGACCACAGCGCTGTCGCCAGCGCGATCCCGATCAGAAGGGTGGCGAGTTGTATTCGATGTGCGCGCCAATGGGACAACAGGGCCTGAACAACGGCTTGCGTCATGCTATGCGACCACCGCTGAGATGCGCGCGCTTGTCTAGCCGGCCTGCAATCTCGCTTGAATGTGTCACCAAAAGCAGAGCGGTCCCTGTCTCGGAGACCAGCGACAACATCAGGTCCAGAACATTCGCACTGGCGGTTTCGTCGAGATTGCCTGTCGGTTCGTCGGCAAGCAGCAGCTTGGGTCGAGACGCCAGCGCGCGCCCGATAGCGACGCGTTGTTGTTGGCCGCCCGACAGGGTCTCGGGGTAGCGATCTAAAAGATCAGACAGGCCCAACCGGTCGGCCAGATGGGCGTTCCAGTCTTTATCCTCTTGCCCCGCAAGCCGGGCGTGGAAGGATAGGTTTTTCCTGACCGTCAAAGATGGGATCAGATTGAACTGCTGGAAAACAATCGACAGGCTATGTCGGCGTAGATCGGCCCGGCCGGGGTCGTCGAGCGACGATAAACCTGTGCCATCCAACGTGATCTCTCCGTCTTCGAAACTGTCCATCGCCGCCGCGAGGTTCAGAAGGGTGCTTTTGCCGCTGCCGCTTTCACCGGTCAGCGCCAAAGTTTGGGCCGTGTCCAAGTCAAGCGAAACACCCTGAAGCACCGGACGTCCTCCAGGATAGGATTTTCGAACATTCTCGATTTTCAGCAGCATTCTGATCGCTCTCTTACCGTGCGCCACAATGTGGACCCAACGCAGCCGGAGTCCAGCGCTGACACGGATTCGTTTCCATTCGTCGCAGCGGATCACGCAGGGTTGTCCCGATGGGCCTAACCAGTCATTGTTGCAGAGCTTTTTCAGAAGGCAAAACGAGATACGGACACATGACCTTACTTGAACAGATCGTATGGGGCAGCATCTATCTTGGGATTTGCTTCGTTTTGGAAATCATTCTGCTGACGTGGTGCACGCAGGTAATCCGCATCTTTGCGTTGCGACTGGAGAACAGCAAAAGGTTTTTCACCATTGCTGCTCCGTTATGTGTGGCATTGGTGTTTATCGTCGCGATCCATACGTTTCAGGTCTGGCTATGGGCGGTGGTCTGGATCCTGGGGGATATTCTGCCCGACTGGAACACAGCGCTGTATTTCTCGTTGGTGACGTTCACGACGCTTGGGTATGGCGACATCGTCTTGGGCGAACCCCTGCGTATCTTCGGTGCTTTCGCGTCGGTGACAGGTTTGTTGGCCTTTGGTCTGTCCACAGCCTTCATGGTGGCCGTGATGACGCAGGTCTTCAAAGAAGAGCTTATGGGTTAAAGGATCGGCGCAAACAGGCGCGCCAGGGGCGATCCGAACCGGATATAAGCGCGCTGGTCGGGCAGGTTCCGTTCAAGCTCATAACTGTTGTCAAAATCGTTATTAAGCATTTCGGCGACGGCCTCGGCGGCCCGGCTGTCAAAAAACAGGGCCATCGCTTCGAAATTCAGCCGGAATGAACGGTTGTCCAGATTTGTCGTGCCCACGGCAGCAAGAGTGTCGTCCACCACGAATACCTTTTGATGCATAAACCCGTCCGTGTAGCGAAAAACACGAGCACCGCAGTCCCGGATTTCGTCGAAATAAGCAAAGGCAGCCAGCCATGGAAGGCGGTGGTCAATGACTTCGGGGACCAGAATGCGCACATCGACGCCGCGCAGGGCAGCATGTTGAAGGGCCGTCATCACATCGATATCTGGAACGAAGTATGGCGAGGCGATCCACAGGCGTGTTTTGGCCTCGGCGATGGCGGCAAAAAACATCATGGCTCCGGTCTCGGTTTCGTCGCCTGGGCCGGTTGCCACAAGAAGGGCGTTCATGTCTTGATCGGACTCCGGCCCTGCCCAGACCAGTTCGTCAATCAAGTCTTCTTCATGCGCCCAGTGCCAGTCTTCCGTGAAAATCAGTTGCAGCTGGCGGACAATGTGACCGGTCATCCGGATATGCGTGTCCCGCCAATGGCCAAAATGCTTGTCCTGGCCCAAATACTCGACACCGACGTTGTGGCCGCCGATGAACCCGATCTCACCATCAATAATCACTGTCTTTCGGTGATTGCGATAGTTCAGCTGAAACCGATGCTGGGGGCCGCGGCGATCACGCGGGTTGGCGATTTCGACACCTGCATCGCGCAACTTGTCCAAATAGGCTGTCGGCAAACTGTAGCTGCCAACCGAGTCCGTCATAAAGCGAACACTGACGCCTCTTTCCGCTGCAGCGATCAACTTGGCTTGCAAACGCTGCCCCAAAGCGTCGTCGCGAACGATATAGAACTGTATAAGAACGTAGCTGCGCGCTGCGTCAATGGCCTCGAAGATCGCATCGAATGTGGCCTGTCCGTCGACCAGCAACTGCGCACCATTGCCGCGCGACACAGGCAGATGGGCCAAAGCCTCGAACGGCTTTGGGTTTATGTTCATTGTTTTGGGGTCGGGTTTGGAAAAATCAGCGAAGGTCTTGATCCCCTCGACCACGCTTTCGCTTTGCTTGCGCGCGATGCGGTAGCCCCGAAACCGGTGATGGCCCAGAAACAAATACAGCGGGACACCAAAAACAGGGGCCGAGATCAGGAAAACCACCCAACCGACGGCCCCTTGAGGTGTTCTTGCAGTTTGGGCCGCGCGTAAAGCAAAGATGGCCGCCGTCACGTAAAGGCAAAAGACGGCGACAGAAACAAGTAGTGTCCACATCGTGTTAGCGGCCCTTCCTCAATCTAGTCAGAGCCAGTGTAGACGCGTTTCCAATCCTCGGCCATATCTACGATCACCCAACCCATATCCGGCCCCTTGTCCAACCCGTCCACCAGTTTCCCGATTGGACTTTCACGGTCATAGGCCCATTCGCGCGCCGCGTCTGTATGATGGATCAACACTCCTAGCCTTGGTCCGTCTCCGGCAGTTGTCCATTCAAGCATTGCGAAATCTCCGTCGGAGTTGCCCGCGGCAAAGATCGGCCGCCGCCCGATAGTGCGTTCGATGTTGATGGGCTTGCCTTCCTTGTCGTCGATGAAGGCGATGCCCGGCGATTTGACGATAGCCGGTTTGCCATCCAACGTTTCGTAGGTCGAAGCAGAATAGGTACCCAACACCTGTTCCGGCGGAATGCCATAAGCTTCTTCGGCGAAGACACGCATGAAATGCAACCCACCTCCGGACACGATATAAGTTCGAAATCCTTCATCTCTGAGGTAGCGAAGAAGCTCCACCATCGGTTGATAGGTCATCGCATCATAGTTTAGGCCGGTTTCAGGATGTTGTGCGGTGTTTAGCCATTCCTCGACCGCCACCTGGAATGCGTCGACGCTTGTACCAGAATGCGACGCGTTGATCACTTCGATCAGCGCGTCATGCCCACCCTCCGCGATGGCTTGCACATCGCGTTTGGCGGCGGCTTCCAGAACAGGGCTGCTCAGAATGGTCGGATCTGCTTCAGCCATTTCTGACAGACGGTCCATTGCAAAAATGAGCTGAAAATAGACAGGCTGTTCCGCCCAAAGGGTGCCGTCATTGTCAAAAACGGCAATTCGGTCGGCCGGTGTTACATAGTCCATCCCCTGGGGGTCAGTGACAGAGCGTACAAAATCGATAATGCGGGCCTTGGAGTCGGCATCCTGCCAACTGGGCAGCGGATCAGCATAAGCAAAAACCGCTGAAACCGAGAGAAGCCCAGAGAGAAGAACGGCTTTCATGATCAATTCCTTATGTCTGAAAATCGCAAGGGGCCGTTGTTGTTGAAACGGCCCCCTGAAGTATTGCTGTCGACATTAGTTGTTTGTCGGAGTGGCCAATTTCTCCATCACCTGATCCAGATTGAAGCTGGCAGCTTTCTGGCGTGGAGGGAACTCTTGGAATGTTGCCAAGAAGTTACCGACATATTGCTGGGCAGGTACCAAGAAGTACGCTCGATCCAGCAGCCAGTCGTAATAGGTGTTGGAAGTCCGATAGGCGCGTTCATATGGGTCGCGACGCAGGTTGATGATCAGAGGGATACGAAGCTCTGTCCACGGTTCGATCCATGCGCGCAGGGTTGCCCATGCTTTCTGCTCAAGGAAGATCAGCTTCCAATCATCAAAACGCAGTGCCGTAAGGTCGCCATCATCCGAGAAATAGAAGATTTCACGACGTGGGCTTTCAGCCGCCTCACCAGTCAACAACGGTAAGATGTTGTATCCATCCAGATGCACTTTGTAGTCACGGCCCATAGCAGCCGAGCTATATCCGGCTTTCAGCTTTTCTTTGATATCTGCGTCACCGGCGACCGCCAGATAGGTTGGCAACCAATCCATATGATGCACGATCTCGTTTGTGACGGAACCGGCTTCGATTTTGCCAGGCCACCGCACCATCGACGGCACGCGCCAGCCACCTTCCCAGTTGGTGTTCTTTTCACCCCAGAATGGCGTTGCGGCCGCGTCTGGCCACGTGTTCATGTGCGGGCCGTTGTCGGTCGAGTAATGCACGATCGTGTTGTCGGCGATGCCAAGCTCATCCAGTAAATCCAGCAATTGGCCGACATGCATGTCATGCTCGATCATACCAGCAGTGTACTCGTCTGCCACACCGCCAAAGATCTCGTTCGCCTGGGCGCGCATTTCGTCTTTGACATGGGTTCGGAAGTGCATGCGAGTACCATTCCACCAAACATAGAAGGGTTGACCCTGTTCGTTCGCGCGCTTGATGAAATCAATCGCCGCGGCGACCGTTTCTTCGTCAACCGTCTCCATACGCTTTTTAGTTAGCGGGCCGGTGTCTTCGATTGTTCCATCGGCTTTGGACTTAATGACGCCTCGGGGACCGTAGGCTTCGCGGAACGTGCGACCGTCAGCAAGAACAGCATCACCGGGGTAGTCTTCATTTTCCGGTTCTTCTTCGGCGTTCAAATGATACAAGTTTCCGAAAAATTCATCAAAACCGTGGTTTGTGGGAAGATGTTCGTCCTTATCACCAAGGTGGTTTTTTCCGAACTGCCCGGTTACATAGCCGTGGTCCTTCAAAAGTCCGGCTATGGTGGGGTCTTCGACCTGCATACCCAGATCAGCACCCGGCAAGCCAACTTTTGACAATCCAGTCCGGAATACCGACTGACCCATAATGTAGGACGAGCGGCCGGCCGTACAGGATTGTTCGCCGTAATAGTCGGTGAAGATCATGCCTTCCTTGGCTACACGGTCAATATTCGGAGTTTGATACCCCATCAGTCCCATGGTGTAGGCTGAGATGTTGGACTGGCCAATGTCATCGCCCCAGATCACCAGAATATTGGGCTTTTGGTCCTGCGCCCAAGCTGGCAGCGCCAAGGCTACGGCGAAAGTCGCCACAGCAATCCGGCGAAGCCCAATTCGCCAATTCTTGGTCGTCAAACGTGGTGGTGACATGGTTTTCTCCCGATCTATATGGGTCAGAAAGACCCAAAGAGTCTTGTTGAAAAAAAAGGTTCAACATAAGGAAATTGAACCGTTTTAGAAAATTTGCTCGACCTTTTGGCAGAGTAGCTCGTGAAGGAATCGAACTCTTTTACTGTATGGTAAAAGGTGGACTTTAAATTTATCATATGATCACATTGGAAATTACTAATGTTTGATAAAGTTAATAATATGAACCTCTTGCGGGAAGCCACTTGGTTTGCCGAGCGCTCGCAATGTTTCCAGGAAGATTTATTGAGCTGCGGGATGGTGCGGGCGTTTGAAACTGGTGAAACGCTTTACCATCACGGTGATCCGGTCAATGGGCTGTACGCAGTGTTGGATGGTGGGGTTTTGTTGGCCGTTCCTGCGGATGATGGACAGGACTTAGTCTTTCACCGCCAAGGCGTTGGTTTCTGGTTTGGTGATCTGGCAATGTTCGCGAACTCATTCAGATTGATGAGTGTCGTGACAACTTGCGAGACCACAGTACTGTTTTTTCCAAGTGCGCGGATCAATAGCCTTGTACAGAAACATCCGGACTACATCCGAGATTTCTATGCATTGACCCACTACAATATGCGGACTGCTTTGAGGGTTATTGCCAACCTTCTTGTAACCGGGGCCGAGAAAAGGGTGGCTCTTCGTTTGCTTCATCTGGACGAGGGAACGTCCAAATCCGATGGCTGGATCATAGTATCTCAGGAAGAATTGGCAGAGATGGTGGCTGTTTCTCGTCCTACGCTACACAGAAGCCTTCACCGATTAGAGGATTTGGATTTAATTGAAATCGGTTACGGCCGCATCCTGATAAAAGACAGGGCGGCCCTGTTTGCAAATTGCCAAACCTGAACTCAAGGATTTAGCGGCGGAAGTGCCGTCGGTTTACGCTGTGTGCTCTTTGACAACGAGCCGATAGCCGCGATGGCACCTGACCAATCCGGCTCAGCACCCGATTTCGTCGCAGCGTATCTTGTTGCGGATATCGCAGCCAAGTGGCGTTCCATGACACTGGTATCGACCGTTTCCACCGTGCGCGACTTCCATAAATCCAATGCTGAATAGGCTTTTGACAGGTCCTGTTCATTTAGCGCAGTTCTTAGTTGCGCTAACGCGAACTCCGGCGACGCATTGTAGATTTGTGCTTGCACCTTGCGCCTGCGTCGATACCACGGAACCATCAAACGAAATACGGCAGCCAAGACTAACGTAAAAAATATAACGTAAGGAGTGACCTGCAGGAGGTTCCGTATGTCAAATTGTTGCTTGGCTGGCCCTGTCAATTGCAGGTCTATTGCTGGTACCTCGGCTGTTTCAACACTGTCGGATTCAAGGTTGTACCAACGCAAGGTTACAGGCGGCAGCGTCGCTTTCCCTGCTGCTTGGGCAAGATAAACCACCTCGTCAACGCGCTGGCCCGAAAGGATCCCACGGTCCTCGGATTCCGAAAACCGCGGGTCTTTCGGGTAAGCCTTCAGCAGCGGATCGTCCGTATCCACCAAAAGCGGGGGTATTAGTATTGAGCTGGTTCCATAAATATTTGCCGTTAACTTGCGCGTAATGGCGTCTCCCGCATGTAGTTCGGAAGGCCCTTCAATGTCTTGGTTTAGTTCAAAGCCGTTGGCGATGATCAGCGGGTCCAACCCTTGTGCGCCCTCAGGCACTTCGACTGACAAAGAGATTTTCGGAAGCGTTACGGTGCTTTGCACGGGCTTATTCGTGTCAGGATCCGCAAAAGTGACTTCGACATCTTGCTCGCCAAAATCCAATTGGCCGGGTGTCAAAGGGTAAAGTCGATAACTGCGCTGGACCCCGGACCAAGTATTACCATCAACTGTTTCGCTTACTGGGCCCGAGGCGCGCTCAGGCAAACGAACCAGTAGATTTTCTTGTTCAAGGGACGGAAACACCGGTGGAGACGGCATGAAGGTTGGAACAAGAACTTTCACACGAACCAGGGCGGGCTGGCCGACGATAACACCTTCTTCTGGAACTTCGACAGACACGCGTGGTTCACCGGAGCTTTCCGATTGTGGTAGCGCGACTGAGGGAGCGACCAAACATATGAGAAGAAACAAGTATCTCATTGTTCTTGAACCTGATTGTCCAGAAGGAAACGGTTGCGCAAGAAATCCTGCATGTCAGTGTCAATCGCACTGATCCATTGATCCGCTGGCAACGGAGCAGACCCGTCTACAGGCGCTTGGGCAGTCGTATCTTGGCCGCGTCCATCCTCATTATCGAAAACGGTGTCGTCCGCTCCGATACCTGCTTCTTCTCCGGTGTCGGACTGCTCTCTGGTGGTTTCAACATAAGCAAGAATAGCCTGTGAAACTTCAAGGTTGTGTTGTGCCTCAGGCCAGCCTGGTCGCCTCTCCAGAGCAGTTTCGAACGCGGAAATTGCAGGCCGGTATTCTCGGTTTCGAATTCTTGCCAAGCCTTCTGCAAATGCGGCCTCTGGGGTGTTTAACTGGGTCAAAACGGTGATCGCCTCGGGGTATTTTCCCGCTTTCAACAGTGCATAACCTTGGTGGTACGGGTCTTCGAATAGGTTAGCAGCCTTTGCAAACTCTTTGTTATTCAATGCGATTTGCCCCTGTTGATCCGGTGTCAGGAACCAATCTCGCCAACCTTCGGCCTGGGCTGGACCTGACGGAGAAGCTAAAAAGCAAACCAGCAAAACCCATTGTATTACCCAACCGCGCCTGAACCACAGCAAACACATCAAGGCCGCGGGCCAAGCAAAAATCCACCCCTGATCGCGCCATTTCACAAGGTCGTTGTCGTCCAGCGCGTTGGAATAGGCAGACTTGATAAACCTTTGTAATTGCCTGATGTCTTGATCATCGTTTGAGAATTGAACAACTTGTGCACTTTCAAGATTGTCCAATTGAACGATTGTGTCACCCTCAGGAAGCATGGTCAGAAACAAAAGCTGGGCTTCGGTTGTTTTCATGTTTTGCAGCTGCGACGGCTCTATATCATCCAAGACAAAAAGGATGGCTCCTGCCGTTGTGTTGCCTTTCAGTATGTCTTCGCCAATTGCCAAAGCGTCAGTGGCTGAATCCCCGTCTTTGGGCATGACAGCCGGTTCCAAACCTTCAAGCAAGGGGCGTAGGATATTGGCGTCCTCAGTCAAAGGGGCTACGCGGTGCGGTGACCCGGCATAAGCCACGAGCGCGGTCTGAGCACCGGCGCGAGCGTTGATGAGATCGGTGATTTTGAACTTTGCGCGCTCTAATCTGGAGGGCGTTAAGTCAGAATTCTCCATACTTTCCGTTACCTTCAGCGTAATTACTAAAGGAGCGGTATCAGCAATCAATGGGTTTTCCATTCGAGACCAGGTCGGGCCTGCCGCAGCCAATACAATAAACGCGCTCGCTATCATCGCGATGTCAGCTGGGTAAACTCCGCGGGTTTCTGCAGCGCCAACCCGCAACGCTTCTGCAAGGTGCGGGGCGATACTTTCCGAGAAATCCTGTTTCTGTGATTTCTTGGGGCGGGTTATTCCCCAAAGAAAGAGGACTGGGATAAGAAAAAGCAGCCAATACGCTCGAATAAAATGAAATTCCGCCAGTGCCTCAATCATTGGGGCCACCTGCGGTGCTGAAAAACGCTGAGATAGGTTGAGATCGCAAGTATCACAATCACCGCGGCCAACAGTGGGTATTGACCGAGGTTTTCCCTTGGGCGGAAACTTTGCGTTTCTACGATCTTTGGGTTTTGCGCATCGATCTGCCGGTAGACGTCGGTCAGGGCTTCTCCATCATCTGCAAAAAAGTACTGGCCACCCGTGCGTTCCGCGATATCCTGCAATGCCTGAAGATCGACACGGTCTTCTCCGGTCGCGCTCGGATCGCCGACGCCAATCGTGTACACGGCAACCCCTTTCTCGGCCGCAATGGCGGCTGCATTGATCGGGGTCATCCTGCTGGATGTGTCGGCTCCGTCGCTTAGGACGATCATCATACGCTGATCAACGTCGCTGGATTCGAACGTACGAATGCCCAAGCCAATAGCGTCACCAAGTGCGGTGTTGGGGCCTGCCATTCCAACCGCGGTCTGATCAAGAAAGCCGTTTAAGCTTTTGGTATCCTGCGTAAATGGGGCTTGTATGAAGGCTCTGGTGCCGAAGACTATCAAAGCCATTCGATCACTTTCACGTTCGGATATGAAAGTGCGCATGACATCTTTCACAGCCTCTAACCGTTGTTTTGGTGTGCCGTCGGTTGACGTGAAGTCTCGCTGATCCATTGATCCTGAAATATCGAGCGCCAGAACAACGTCGCGCGCGGATTTTTCGAGTATTATCGGGTCAGCCAGTCTTTCAGGTCGCGCAAGTGCCAGTACCAGAAGAAACCAGATTAGTATGATTGTTAGCTTGGGTAGTCTGGCGCGATTGCGTATCGACGAACCGGACCGCGGCTCTATGCCACTCGCTTTAGCCACGCGGCGGAAAAAAGGTATTCGGATCGAAGCCGCTTTTTCGCGATATGGCGGAGCGAACCAATAAACGACCGCAGGTACCGGTAAAAGAAGGAAGGCCCAAGGCGCAGCGAAGGAGATTACCATGACACTCCTTCAACACGATGTGTTTTTATCCATTTTTTCGCAATTTCAGCGACTTCTGGGTCATTCCTCGTCGCTTTGTAGGGCGCTTCGGTAAGAACATGTCCTAGGGCATCAGGAAAGACCGCAGCCGAAGATCGGTTCAGGAAATCAATCCACTCTCGACCATAGAGACCTGCGACCAGCGAGCGCGGATATACCGCCAGTGCCGTTCGGCGCAAAACGTCGGCAATTTGGGCTACATCGCCTTGAGCGTCGTCAATATTTGCTAGAGCCAATTGGCGGTATGCATTCAACTTGCGGCGCCGACGTATCAGTAGCGCCGCGCAAAGAACTGCAATGATTAGTAAAACCGCCAAAATTAACCACCCCACGGTTTGCGGTGTCATCGCGATCACCTGTGGCTCTGGCGCGGGTTTCAGCATGTCCAGCAGTTCGACAAGGGACTTGCCTTCGACGTCGGCACTCATCTCGGACCTCCGCCATGACCGAACAGTTTCAGAAGTTGTCCCAGCGCTGGTTCAGCAGTTGTCAACGGAACGATGGGGAACCCATATCTTAGGGACCATTTGGACAACTGGGCCAGCCGATCTTCCATAGCCTCTCGGATTCGCTGTGCCAGATCGGGGGTCGAGCCATCGATTTCGATCTGCTGGTCTCCGTCCGAGACGGTCAGCCTTGCCTCGGTCGGAACTGTATGTGCGCTGGGATCAGAAATGTTAAACAGGATCAGGTCGTTTGCGTGTGACAGTCTGCGAAACAGGCTTTCCGAGTTCTGGTCCACACCGTCGAAATCAGAAAATACGCAGACAAGCGCATTGGTATGAGCGATACGCGCTGCCTGCTTCAAAACTTCGTTCAACGTAACGGACGTTTCGAACCGCAAATCTGCATTCAGATTGCAGTTCATGGCTCCGACAGAAGTTAGAAATCGCATAAGCGCCGCCGCACGTCTTTGAGGGCGGTGTTCTGCTAGACCAGTGTCACCGAACACAATACCTCCTACGCGGTCGCCCTGCGCCAATACTCGATGCGCTGCGATTGCTGCTGCCTCTGCGGCCACAACAGATTTCATGAATTCCTTGGTTCCGAAGAACATCGAAACCCTTTGATCAACCAACAACAGGACAGGGCGGTCACGCTCTTCAGTGTAAACGCGGACGTGGGGGGCACCTGTTCTGGCTGTGACTTTCCAATCAATGGTTCGAATATCGTCGCCGGGCAGGTAGTTGCGCAGTTCTTCGAAATTAAGACCACGTCCGCGCAATCGCGAGGAATGCCGCCCGTTCAGGATCGAACGGGCTGGTTGTTTTGGCAGCAAGCTAAGCCCGGTAGACCTGCCACCAAGTTGCAGCAAGTGCTGCGCAGTCACATGGATGCGGGGATCAGAGGGATATGTGGCATTTCGGGCCACGGCGCCAGCTTAGGGCAGGGCCACAAGGCGAAGAATTTCTGCGACAACATCGTCAGCCGTTTTCGCCTCGCCTTCGGCTTCGAAACTAAGTGTAATGCGGTGTCTGAAAACGTCATGCGCGATGGCCCGGATATCAGCAGGGTCCACATAGTCGCGCCCGTTCATCCAGGCGTGCGTACGACCGCATTTGTCAAGTGCCAGCGAAGCGCGCGGGCTTGCACCTATCTCAATCCAGTTGGCCAAGTCCTCGCTGAACTTGTCTGGTGTTCGTGTCGCTTGCACCAGATCGGCCATATACCTGTCCATTGCGTCTGACACATGTATTTGTCCAATTTCCGCCCTTGCGGTGAACACGGCGTCTTGAGGGATCGGCGCAGGAGCTTCGGTTCGGGATGAAGAAGCGGTGGCGTTGTCTTCACCGCGCACAAGCCGAATGACCTCGACTTCGTCTTCGACGAGTGGATAAGTGATCTGTACGTGCATCAGGAAGCGGTCCATCTGCGCTTCGGGCAGGGGATAGGTCCCTTCTTGCTCGATAGGGTTCTGGGTTGCCATCACTATGAATAACGGGTCCATCGTGTGGGTCGTACCCGATACCGTGACCTGACGCTCTTCCATGGCTTCAAGCAACGCGGCCTGAACCTTTGCCGGCGCCCGGTTAATTTCGTCCGCCAGAACAATATTGGCAAAGATGGGGCCCGGCTCGAAGCGGAATGTTCCGCCGTCCGGTGTTTGTTGAAACACTTCAGTTCCAGTGACGTCAGACGGCAAAAGGTCTGGAGTAAACTGAATTCGGCTGAACTGGGCATCCAAATTACGGGCCATTGCTTTGACGGCTCGGGTTTTCGCCAAGCCTGGCAAACCTTCGATTAGCAAGTTTCCGTTCGCCAAAAGTCCGATCAACAGGCGGTCGATCACGTCGGACTGGCCGATAATAGACTGCCCCATCCGAGATTTCAGATCATTTATTTGATTGTGTGCATTCATTGCTTATTCCAGTTGAATCTTCATGCTGCAGGGATGCAATTGGGATAGTAACGGTTGCTCGGAATTGCGCTGTGCTAGCATCAGGTTAGCAGCCCGCTACGTTTCGTTCCACTATGGAATTCTTGCCCTGATGCGAGTCAGACTAGCGGACAATTCAGAACGAACTGGTCCAAGGTGTGGCTTGTCCCGAAGCGTTTTTACCCAGTGTACGGGCGGCTGTTTTCCCCCTCCGCGGCTCCATGTCAGGGATTTGAGGATGATCTGCGCATTTGCATCCAGAGCGTCCGGTATTTCATACCCATTTAGCGTTGCCCAAACGCCGCTCCATAGGCGGGCAACTGACCACGGGTTGTAGCCGCCGCCACCTAAAACGAGGAACCGCGGCGCCAATTTCTGCAAACTCGACACTGCCCTCCAATGCGCATTATTGGACAAGGTCAAACGCGAGAGGGGATCTTCGACCACAGCATCGGCACCGCATTGAAGAAGGATGGCTTGAGGGCGAAACGCAGCGGCGGCGGGTAGTATCAGCTCTTCCAGGATGGCAAAGAATTCGTCGTCATTCAGGCCCCGAGGGACGGGCAGGTTGAAAGCCGCTCCTCCCGCAGTGTCATCCAGTGTTCCACTGAATGGCCAGCGGCGCTCTTCATGAATTGATATCATTCTGACCTTAGTAGAACCGTGGAACGCAGCCTCGACTCCGTCGCAATGATGGGCGTCGATATCGACGTAGACTATCCGGCTCAATCCGTAACGAATGAGGGACTGAATCGCCAAGACAGGATCGTTGAGGTAGCAAAACCCGTTGGCTCGGTCGGATAAACCGTGATGAGTGCCGCCGGCAGGGTTAAAAACAATGCCGCCATCTCGGATTAGTTCCGCACCCAGCATCGAACCACCGGCAGCAGTGGCTGGTCGACGATACATTTCGGGGAAAACCGGGTTGGACAGGGTGCCCAGCCCGTGTTTTTGTCGGGTTTCGTCTGATACGAATTGCGACGCCTCTGCCTTTTGCAGCGCATCGATGTATTCAGGCGTATGAAACGCGTGCAGCGCCTTTGGTTTGGCGCAGGGGCTCACGCGATAATTTTCAGCCTTCAGCCAGCCCAACGCGCGACACAGATCAATAACTGTTGAAACGCGGGGAATCGCTAGCGGATGTTTCGCACCGTAGGTGGACTTCCGATAGATTTCGGCACCAATGAAAAGAGGGTGCTGCATCGCTTCAGGTTTCTGTGTTGCCCTGATCATCCCAAATCCGACCGTCCAGCGACATCAAAACCGCGATTGGGCGCAAGGCGGGGATATGGCTGAATACGATCAGGATGCAGACCGTTAAAGGCACACTCAGGAACGCCCCTATCATGCCCCAAACTGTTGTCCAGAAAGTCAGAGCCAGGATCACGAGGAAGGTCGACATATTAAGTGACCGGCCCAGCATCGCCGGGTCAAGGAAGTTGCCGATAGCGAACTGAATCGTCCCGCAACCGAATACGATGATCAGGAAAGGGCCGATGGTTTCGAATTGAACCAATGCAATCATGGCCGGAAACACCACCGCAATAATCGACCCGATTGAAGGGATGAAGTTCAGTGCAAATGTCAACACGGCCCATGTTTCGGAATATTCTAAGCCAAGAACTCGGAACACTGAGTAACTGATCCCCGCCGTAATTAGACTGATGAAGGTTTTCACGCCCACATAGCGTTGCAGGCTGAACGAGATCGCATCCAACACCGCAGCGAACTCGGCACCGGTTTTTGGGTTCCCGGCGGCAAGCCGGATTTTCTTGCGAAAGGCCAGTCTTTCGGCCATCAAAAATGCGACGTAAAGGCTGATCAGGAAGAATTGGTTCAGCAATGATGTGGCGCTGCCCAGCAGTACGCGCGCGACATAGGTCATGTCGATATTGATCAGATTGTCGCGTATGAAGGTTGTTACATTGTTGCCCACAAGTCCGGTGATCCGATTGACGGCTCCGTCGAATTGGCTTTCGTAGTCGCTGATCGAGCGTGCGAACTGCGTCGCCTGACTGCCCAGAATATACATGATCATGAACAACCCTGCCAAAACCACGGTAACGCCTGCAATATTGGCTAACCAGACAGGCGCGCGGGTCAGGGCGATCACACGGTCGCTAAGCGCTATGATCAGAACGTTGATCAAGAGGGCCATGGTCAACGGGATTAAAAACGCCGCCCCCGCATAAAGCGCAAGCACTGTCAGTGTCGCCACAATGGCCGCGTCGCGCACGACCGCTAATTTTAAACGTGGCGAGGACGTGGAGTTTTCTGGATCCAGGGTCATTCAGCTGCCTGTGACGTTGCAGGTTGGATTACCTTGATCCTGCACAGACCAGAAAATTATGCAATGCATCCAGATGTTTGGGGAAGTTAATTTGCCCATTTTGAGGTTTTGACGGTTCTGTGATCGCGTTGGGCGGGTTAGGCTTTGATCATGATTTCTCAAGTGATTCCTTCGCTGAGTCGCCCAATCCAGGCTTTGTGGCTGGCCATTGGACGGTTCGGTGGCAAAAACGGCCTTGTCATGAGTAGCCATGTCGCCATGTCGTTGATGTTGGCACTGTTCCCATTTGTTCTGTTCACAGTGGCATTGGCCGGGTCGTTGTCACAAGGTTATGTCACCGAAGAACTGATCGAATTGATCTTTGGCGCATGGCCCAAGGATGTAGCCGATCCCATCGTATCCGAACTTCGCGCAGTGCTAGAGCAATCGGGGTCGGGCGTGATTACTTTGGGCGGCCTTTTGGCCATCTTCTTTGCCTCGAACGGGGTGGTTGCTGTCAGGGCGGCTATGAATCAGGCTTATCATGATCAAGACAGTTGGCCATTCTGGAAAACGCGGTTGCTGTGCCTAGGTCTGGTGATCATCGGTGGGGCGACAATTCTGGCCATCGCTGCAGTCGAGGTCATCTTGCCGGTTTACACCAAACTGGTTTCGGAAAAGACAGATGTAAACGTATCGCATTGGTTGTCCATGGACCGCCTGCGCTGGACGTTTACCGTAGCCGTTCCAGCCGGAACTGTCTTGTTGGCGCATTTGATCCTGCCCACACGGCGCCATTCCATGTCACAAATTCTGCCTGGGGTCTTGTTGACTTTGGCGCTTTGGGCCGCGGGCGGATGGGGCTTTTCAATCTACATCAGCCAATTCGCATCCTACAGTGCCACCTATGCAGGTCTGGCCGGAGCGATGGCTGCGCTGATCTTTTTGTATCTCTGCGCGGCGATCCTGATATTGGGCGCGGAATACAATGGCGCGCTCATGGATTTGCAAGTTGGCGATGATGGGGACCAACCGTGAAAGCTCTTTGGATTATCCTTGGTCTGATGCTGCCGACCTTCGCCGCAGCTCAGGTGCCCGTCTATGTCGGTTCCGATCAATGCAAAGATTGTCACGAAGCTGAGGCCGCGGCGTGGTCGCAATCTCATCACGCCTTGGCCTGGACAGACGTAGAGGACGGTCATGTTGTTGCGGATTTCAATGGTACACAGTTCGACCATGACGGGATGTCTGTCCTTTTCGCCGGTGACGGCGAACTGCGCGCCAGGGTCACGGAGAAAGACGGGGTATCAAACGATTACACGGTACACTCGGTAGTCGGTATCGAACCCCTGCAACAATATCTGTTCGAAACCCAACCGGGGCAATTGCAAAGCTTTGATGTCGTTTGGGACACTGAAGAAAACCGTTGGTTCCACTTATACCCGGATCAGGACCTGCCGCCCGATGATGGGTTGCATTGGACCGGCCCCTATAAAAACTGGAATGCGCGCTGTGCCGAGTGTCACGCCACTGGCTTTGACAAGAACTATGACGCAGGCACGCGCTCATATGCGTCTACCCAGGCGGAAATCGGGGTTGGATGTGAAGCATGCCATGGGCCAGGCTCGGCGCATATTGACTGGACGAGCGGGCAGGGGGGCAGCCCCGACCTGACGGAATATGGCTTCACGATGGAATGGGGCGCGGGGCAGACTGAGGCCGAGATACAGCAATGTGCCGGTTGCCATTCCCGCCGCGAGGCACATGGGGATGGCAACCCGTTGCCGGGCACGGCGTATCACGATGCCTACAACCTGGCGGTTTTGCGGCCGGGGCTCTACCACCCGGATGGCCAAATTCTGGACGAGGTCTACGTCTATGGTTCATTCCTGCAGTCGCGGATGTATGCGCAAGGGGTCGGCTGCATGGATTGCCACGAGCCACATAGCGCGACGCTTAAGGCCGAAGGAAACGGGCTTTGTACGCAATGCCATTCGGTTGCGGGGAATGACCGCTTTCCGACCCTTGCCCGCGCAGAATACGATACGTCTGCGCATCATAGCCATCCCGATGGCAGCGCAGGGGCACAGTGCAAATCGTGCCACATGATTGAACGGGTTTACATGGGTGTGGATGGCCGGCGCGATCACAGTTTTCGCGTCCCGCGTCCCGATCTGGCACTGGGTCAGGATGCCTGCACCGATTGCCATACGGATCAAAACCAATCCTGGGCTGCCGCACAAATAGCCGATTGGTTTCCGGAATCGTCTCACCGTGGTCCCCATTATGGAACTGTATTCAACGCTGCAGTGACGGGGCAGGCCGAAGGACCATCGGCGCTGTTGGGTATTGCGGGTGATCAGACGCAACCGGGTATTGTCAGGGCGACAGCTGCATATCTATTGCAGAACTACGGCTCGGCCGAAGTTGCTGCACAGACTGCAGGGTTGCTGTCTGACCAAGATCCTTTGGTCCGTGCGAACGCTGTGGTGCTGCAACGTTCCGCCGAGCTCCGCGATCAGATTGAGCGGCTGGAACCTTTGTTGTCCGATCCGTTGTTGAACGTGCGTATTGCTGTCGCCAAAGAGCTTCTGACCATTCCGCAACAAGCCCTGACCGCCGGGCAACAGTCAAAGGCTGGTCAGGTGATGGCAGAATGGCAGGATGCCATTGCCAATCGGCTGGACTTTCCAGAAACCCATATGGTGCTGGGCGGGATGGCTTTGACCTTTCGGAACGCGCCAGCGGCCGAACGCGCCTTTCGCGAGGTGATACAACTGGATCCACAGAGAGCTGAGGCATGGCCCATTCTGGTGCAACTGGTCCAACTCAACAGCGGAACTGAAGCGGCTCTGGACGTCCTAAGCCAAGGGTTGGACCGGGTACCCGACCACCCGGAACTGCTGCAACTGCAACGGCAGTTGGCCCGCTAAAACGGCACCGCTTCGCCCGGTTTCGGCCATTTTCGCGGCAAATTTCACCTGTAACAGGACGGGGCGGGTAGAAAACCCGTTGTGTTAAAAGGTGCTCCATGTCCGACAAACCGGTCCATACGTCGCAACTGCAACGGCCACTTTCCCTATCCCAACGGATCGAGGATCTGCGAACGCGCAAGCCGGAATACTTGAACCATGGTGAGGCGCTGTTGATGCAGGGGATTGCTACGGCGTCACTGCGTCAACAGGTACTGGCGGGTGATTTTATTTCGCTCGAAGATTAAGGTCAGCCACGAAAGCCTGTTGCTACAACAAATTTTTCGGAACTGTCCGACCGTGAAGCGGGCGGTTTTACGTTGGCGACCTTGTTGAACTTCTGTTTTAGCAATTTTTGCAAGTCGCCTTCTGCGCCCCCGGCAAGCACCTTGGCCACAAAGGTTCCACCTTCCTCAAGGACATCAAAGGCGAAATAGGCGGCGGCCTCGCACAACGCCATGATACGCAAATGGTCTGTCTGCTTGTGCCCAGATGAGGCTGCGGCCATGTCCGACATGACCACATCGGCCTTGCCGTCCAACCACTCTTTGACCTTGTCGTCCGCGTCGTCTTCCATGAAGTCCAAAACGTGGGCGATCGCACCTGCGACCGGTTCGACCTCTTGCAGGTCCACACCCAGAACTGTTCCGATGCGCTTACCGCTTTTCTCACCCAGCGCATTCACTCGTTTGACGGCGACCTGCAGCCAGCCGCCGGGAGCACAGCCCAAGTCAACGACACGAGCGCCGGGGATCAAAAAACGGAATTTGTCGTCCAGTTCCAATATTTTGAACGCCGCGCGCCCCCGGTACCCCTCGGCCTGCGCACGCTTGACATACGGATCGTTCAATTGCCGCTCGAGCCAGCGGGTCGAGCTGAGTTTGCGTCCTCGGGCGGTCTTTACCTTAACCTTCAGATCGCGTTGTCCGCGTCCCGAGTTGCTTTTTCCAGTCGGTGTTTTGGCCATGTGTGGTCTCCTGAAGACTGGGGGCGTTTACCGGCTTGGTCTAGGGTTATCAAGTTGATCCTGTCGGTGCGTCCATCAATAGCAGATCGGGCCAAGGAGAAGAAACACCAAAGCCCAGCCAGCCCAGACAGTTTGCCCCCGTAGACAAAACGGAGGACTTCGGAACATCAGGGCGCGAAACCTCGTTCAAAAACGCCAGCGCATCCAGACCTTGGTTGTAGGGCACTGACAGCGCAATTCCCCCTATGGCCAGTGCATAATGCGGTAGGGTGTTTGCAATCTGAAAGCCGGGGCAGAACACGTCAAATCCGGCTGCTTCCAGACAACAAATCGTGGTTGCTGCGGTCGATGTGCGATAGGCTAGGGCAACGACGGTCAGCGGCATCGAAGATATGGTCCTAAAAAGGTCCGTCTTCCAACACACCGTCCGCGCTCATTTGCGCGTACAGCAGACCTTCGCGCAGTCCGCGATCGGCTACCGAAAGACGGTCGGTGGGCCAGCAGCGCAGCAACGCCTGCAAAATGGCCGAGCCCGACATGATCAAAGCCTGTCGGTCATCGCCGATCCTTGGGTCACGGCGCCGCCCCTGAGGACCAAGCTCCAGATACCCGCGTATCACCTTGTCAATCTGATCGCTGGTCATACGCAGACCGTCCACTTTGGTTCGGTCATAGCGCTTTAATCCCAGATGTGACGCGGCAACAGTTGTAACCGTTCCGCTGGTGCCAACGATCTGGAAGCCCTCCCGTGTTTGCTCGTCCTTGTAAGGGGCAAAATCTGCAAGGTTTTCCTCGAAAAACCAGCTCATAAGCGCAAAGCGGGCCGAGTCGTCTTCGACATCGTTGAACTGATCGCGCAGGGTTGCGACACCCAAGGGAACACTGATCCAGTCCACAACTTTGGCAGACGGAAAGGGGTTGTCGGCGGTTTGAAACCCATGATGCAGTCGCATGATCGCTGCGGGCCTATCGCGGCGCAACACCGAAGAAAGGTCGATCCACACAAGTTCTGTCGAACCGCCGCCGATATCAACGACCAGCAACTGCTCGGTCTTGGTCGACACAAGCGGCGCGCATGAGATAACGGCCAGACGGGCCTCTTCTTCGGGCTTGATGATCTCAAGGGTCAGGCCGGTTTCCCGTTTGACCTGTCGGATGAAATCGCGCGAATTCTTGGCGCGGCGGCACGCTTCGGTGGCAACCAGCCGCATCCGTTTGACTTTGTTACGTTTCAGCTTCTGCTGGCAGATGCGCAATGCCTGAATGGTGCGCGCCATCGAAGACCGAGACAGCCGTCCGGTCCGTTCGAGCCCCGCGCCAAGCTGCACGGATTTCGAGAAACTGTCGACCACATGAAAGCCGCTGCCCTTGGGCTGGGCGATCAACATGCGACAACTATTTGTACCCAGATCCAGCGCTGCGTATAGCGCATCGGGATCGGGCCTTGCCGGCGCGGGGCTTTCGACCGCTTTCGGGAACGCGCCCGCACCTTTGGGACGCTTGGGCGCCATTCGTAACGCCCTCCGATTTTCGAGTTACCCCGACCATAGGTCGCGTGTTCTGATCGCGCAAGACACTCATTATAGTGATGAGAATTTTGATATGCGTGAACGTTGAACTATTCGTTACAAACCCGCTATCCCATCGTGAGCCAAAAGGTCGTTTGAAATACGCCTTGTGTCGAAAACCGACCGACTTGTGCCCATATAGAAGTCTAGAACCGGTCCATCTGGTTAGGAGGAATCAACAGCGATGCCTGACGTCACCATCGTATACTGGCGCGATATTCCCGCCCAAGTCATCGTCGGCAAAGGCCGGCGGGGCGCAAAGCGGCAATTGGAGGAACGGTTCGAGCAAGCCATCGACCGGGCGGCCATGAAGGTGAACGCCAAGGATAGCGATGCCTACCTGGCCGAATGGCGCAAAGCCGAGCCATTTGCGGTTGAGGGCGATCCGTCCGACATTGCCGAGGCCGAGGCAGCGCGCTTGGAAGCTGAATATGATCAGGATCGCATCAAAGCTCTGATCGCGAATGATGGTTGGGCATGAGCCCGAGATCTTTATGGGAGGCCACGATGGCTCTGTTGAACTTCAAGAAACGTGCTGCCGTCGAAAACGGCCCTGTGAACCCGACCGTCGAAGCCTTTTTGCAGGGCTACTCGATTGAAGTGATGCCCCGCACCGCCGAAAAGGTCGAAGACTTCAAAGCGCTGCTGCCCGAAGGCACCCGCGTCTACATCGCTCATATCGAGGGCACGCCCATCGAGGACATGGTCAAAACGGCCAAACGTCTGGCCGATGACGGTTATCCGGTCATGCCGCATTTTCCTGCGCGGATCATCAAGGACGCAGCCACGCTGGAAAACTGGATTTCGATGTATCAGGGCGAAGCAGGTGTTGAGCAGGCTTTGCTGCTGGCTGGCGGTGTCGAAAAACCACATGGCGATTTCGAAAGCTCAATGCAGTTGCTGGAATCTGGCCTGTTCGACAAAGCTGGTTTCAAACGCCTGCACGTGGCTGGCCACCCCGAAGGCAACAAGGACATCGACCCTGACGGCTCGACCAAAAATGTCGATGACGCGCTGCGCTGGAAACAGAAATTCAGCGAAACGACGGATGCCGAAATGGCGCTGGCCACACAGTTCGCCTTTGATGCCAAGCCGATCATTGCATGGGCGGATGGCTTAAAAGAGGCGGGCATCGACCTGCCGATCCATATCGGTATCGCGGGCCCGGCCAAGCTGCAGACTCTGATCAAATTCGCTATCGCGTGCGGCGTTGGCCCCTCGCTGAAGGTGCTGCAGAAGCGTGCCATGGACGTGTCCAAGCTGCTGTTGCCCTATGAGCCTACCGATGTTCTGACCGAGTTGGCCAACCACAAGGCGGCCAACCCCGATTTCAACATCACCAACGTACACTTCTTCCCGCTGGGTGGCATCAAGACCAACGCCACCTGGGCGATCAATAACGGTGGCGCTTCGGCAAAGCCTGCAAACTCCTAAGGAACGGATATGACCCGTACAGTCGTAGAATCAAAAACAAAAACCGCCGTTCTGGGCTTTGATGAACCGTTCTGCGTGATCGGTGAACGGATCAATCCCACCGGCCGCAAGAAACTGGCTGCGGAACTGGAAGCGGGCGATTTCTCCACTGTCGAGAAAGACGCCATCGCGCAGGTTGCAGCAGGGGCAACCGTTCTGGATATCAATGCGGGCGTCGTCTACAACTCGAACCCCAACCCGAACGAGACCGAGCCACCGCTGATGACCAAGATCGTCGAGCTGGTGCAGGGTCTGGTCGATGTGCCGCTGTGTATCGACAGCTCGGTTCCTGGTGCGCTTGAGGCGGGACTTGAGGCGGCTGAAGGCCGTCCGCTGCTGAACTCGGTCACGGGAGAGGAAGAGCGTCTGGAGCTAGTGTTGCCGCTGGTCAAGAAGTACAACGTACCGGTTGTGGCGATCTCGAACGACGACACTGGGATTTCCGAAGACCCGGATGTGCGGTTTGCCGTGGCAAAAACCATCGTTGAACGGGCTGCCGATTACGGGATCCCCGCCCATGACATCGTGGTTGACCCGTTGGTCATGCCGATCGGTGCGATGGCGACCGCTGGCCAGCAGGTGTTTGCTCTGGTCCGTCGTCTGCGCGAAGAACTGGGCGTGAACACCACCTGCGGTGCGTCCAACATCTCGTTCGGTCTACCCAACCGTCATGGCATCAACAACGCGTTCCTGCCGATGGCGATGGGCGCTGGCATGACTTCGGCGATCATGAACCCGGTGGCCTTGCCGGTTGGCCCCAAGAAACTGGCTGAAAAGAAGGCCGAGGTTGAAGCCAAGGGCATCGTGCTGCCCGCGGATATGGACGATGAGACCTTCTGCCAGTTGTTCGGACTGGGCTCGACCCAACCGCGTGCCGGTAAGGAAATGGAGGCCATCCGCGCCGCCAATCTGTTGACCAACAATGACCCGCATGGCGGGGCGTGGATCAAATTCAACAAGTCGCCTGAAGAAGCCGCTGCAGCCGGTGGGGCAGGTGGCCGTCGCGGCGGTGGCCGCCGGCGCCGCGCCTGATCTGCCGGGAACGACCTTCAAGGCCGGGCCAAGTGCCCGGCCTTTTTCGTTTTGACACCGATCAAGGCTGCTTGCGGTCGTTATTGCGACACTGCCCACGATTATTACCAGATCAGGGCATTGAAATGACCAAACACTTTCCTCCGAAACTGGCCGAGGCCGATCTGTCGCTGCGGTTGGGCAAGAAAGAATATTTCGAAGAGCTGGTCGATCTGCAGGCGCAGCTGGCACTGATTCAGCAGGCATTTCTGTTTCACGGGCTCAAGGGCGTGTTGGTGTTCGAAGGCTGGGACGCGGCGGGCAAGGGCGGCACGATCCGCCGTATCAGTCAGGCTTTGGACCCGCGCAGTTTCAAGGTCTGGCCCATCGGGGCACCCCGCAATTATTATCTGAACCGTCACTACCTGTTGAGGTTTTGGGAGAGGTTGCCGCCCGAGGGCGCGATCTCGGCCTTTGACCGCAGTTGGTACGGGCGGGTCCTGGTCGAGCGGTTGGAAAAGTTCACGCCGGAACACCGCTGGCGTGCCGCCTATGCCGAGATTAACGATTTCGAACGGATGCTGGTGGATGACGGAACGCGGATCGTAAAGCTGTTCTTTCACATCTCACCCGAGGAACAGATGGCGCGTTTCACCGAACGCCTGCGCAATCCGATGAAACGCTGGAAACTGACCTATGAGGATTTCCGCAACCGCGAACGCTGGGCCGAGGCCGAGGTGGCGGTGGACGAGATGCTGGCGCGTACCTCAACAGAAATCGCGCCGTGGCATGTGATCCCCGCCAACAACAAGAAATACGCGCGGATCAAAGCGATGCGCGCGATTGTTGATACGTTCTCGGACGGGATCGACTTGAACCCGCAGCATCTGGATCAGCGCACGCTGGACGCGGCCAGCGAAGCCTTGGACGTGGAACAATCGCTGATAGACAGCCTGCGCGCCCGTACGGAATAATCGCGTGTTCGTCTGCGGAATGGCGCTTGCAGTTGGGTCACGTGGGGTGTTATTTCGATCCAAGCGGCGGGTATGGTGAAAAGGTATCACACGAGCTTCCCAAGCTCTTGTTACGGGTTCGATTCCCGTTACCCGCTCCAGATCAGCCCGGCCTGCGTGCCTGAAACAGGTTTATCAGGGCCGGTATCTCAACAACATCTCCAGCGACATAGGGCCTGAACTCCTCGGCCACAGCCTTCCGAATTGCAGAGACATCTTCGGGCGTTCCGTCGAAATGGGCGATCACTCGTGCGGCGGGTCCGATCCGCGTACACAGCGCCGCGCTGTCTTCAAGCGTGCCTCGAACGGGCAGGGTGAGCGGTACAGCATCGACAGTGATGTCGGTCAGGCCAGCCTCGGCCAGCAACCCGCTGACTCGATCCTGATCGTGAAATGCCAAAGGGCCGGGGGCATTGCGGTCGACCTTGGGCGGGGTTCCAAGCTGTCCGGTCGCTGCGATATGGGGCAGGCGGAACCACGGGTTGCCAGATAGCGGCCCCCAAGCGGCGAAACACATCCGACCGCCGGGTTTCAGCGCACGCGCCATGTTGGCAAAGGCCGCCACGGTGTCCTCAAAGAACATCACCCCAAAGCGAGAGATCATGATATCGCGGTCGCCCTCCTCAAACGGATGGGTCTGCGCGTCGGCGAATTGAAAGCCAATATTCGCGTGCCCGTCTGCCAGAGCGCGCTCGGCGGCGCGATCCAGAAAAGGCTGCGAGACATCGGCGGCCAGAACATGCCCATCCGGACCAACAGCCTGCGCCGCCAGAACCGTGCTGGCCCCTGTGCCGCAGCCTATATCCAGCACGCGCTGCCCCGGTTGCAGGGCGGCGCGCTCCAACACCAGATCAAGGACCGGGGCCAGAAGCGCATCCATTTGGTCCTCATAGGTCAGCCATTTCGCACCCGAGGGGGAGTTGCCCCAGTATTCGGCCTGTTCTTCGTTTGCTATGGTCATGGTGCCTCCTGCCGGGGACTATGACCTGCGGCGACGGCGACGGCCAGATTTTTCCTCATCCCCGCCGCCGGTGTTGAACGAGGGTGAGGGCAGCGTGACCACCTGCGCCAGTTCCGGGAACGGGTCGGTCTTGTGCGGGATAGCGTTGGCGGCGACGAAATGGTCCTGAAATTTTGGCTCGATGGCGGTTTCGACCTTGGTGATCTCGCGCACGACACGCTCGATTTCCTTACGCGATCCGATGTTGCACAGCGCGATCCGCGCGCCGGTGCCAGCGGCGTTGCCCGCGCTTGAGACCTTGTCCAGCGGTGCGTCGGGGATCATGCCCAGCACCATCGCGTGTTTGGTCGAGATATGCGCGCCAAACGCCCCGGCCAGAACCACGCGATCCACGGCGTCGACCTTCATCTCGTCCATAAGCAGGCGCGCACCGGCATAAAGCGCCGATTTCGCCAGTTGGATGGCGCGGATATCGCCTTGGGTTACGGTGATACGCGGGCCGCCTTCGGCGCTGGCATCGTGGATCAGATAGGCGTGGGTGCGGCCTTCGGGGATGCAGCGGGCGGTGCCGGTTTGTTCGGCCGAGCCAATCAGGCCGCTTTCATCCAGCAGCCCGGCGATACGCATTTCGGCAACAGCCTCGATAATGCCCGAGCCACAGATGCCGGTGATCCCGGTGGTGGCGATATCAAGATCGAACCCGTCCTCATCGGACCATTTGTCGGACCCGATGATACGGAATCGCGGTTCCTTGGTGACGGGATCAATCTCGATCCGTTCAATCGCACCGGGGGCGGCACGCTGGCCGGAACTGATCTGCGCGCCTTCAAACGCGGGGCCCGTGGGCGAAGAACAGGCCAGCACGCGTGTGGTGTTGCCCAGCAGGATTTCGGCATTGGTGCCCACATCGACGATCAACACGAGGTCTTCGGACTTGCCGGGTTCTTCGGAGAGCGCAACGGCAGCACAGTCGGCGCCCACATGTCCCGCAATACAGGGTAGGATATAAACCTGCGCGCGCGGGTTCATTTTGGTCAGGTCCATCTCACGCGCGGGCAAGGACATGCTCTCGGATGTGGCCAACGCGAAGGGGGCCTGCCCCAGCTCGACCGGGTCCAGACCCAGCAGCAGGTGGTGCATGACCGGGTTGCAGACGAAAACCGTCTCCACGATCAGCGCGGTGTCGATCCCGGCCTCCTCGGCGATGGAGATGGTCAGATCGTTGATCGCCTCGCGCACCGCGCGGGTCATTTCCTGATCACCACCGGGGTTCATCATGGCGTAGGACACGCGGCTCATCAGGTCTTCACCAAAGCGGATTTGTGGGTTCATCAGGCCAGACGAGGCCTTGACCTCACCGGTCTCCAGATCGGTCAGGTGGGCAGCGATGGTGGTTGAGCCAAGGTCGATGGCCAGACCGTACAGCCCTTGTTCATGCAGGCCGGGCCAGATTTCCACGATCCGTGCGACCTCATCCTTGTGGCCTTTGTGGACGGCTACCGTGACCTCCCATTTGCCTTTGCGCAGCACCGGTTGCAGCTTGGCCATCAGCGACAGATCGGCGGTGACGGCCTCAATGTTCCACTGCTGGCGCAGGGCGCGTTCCAACCGCTCCAGATCGCCGGTGGGCGAGTGCATGTCGGGTTCCTCGACCACCACGAAATACAGCCGCGTCGCCGGGTCCATGGTGATAGCGCGTGCGGCAGCCGCTTTGCGGACGACCTGACGATGGACCTGAGACTCAGGCGGCACGTCGATCACGATATCGCCCTGAACCGTCGCCTGACAGCCCAGACGGCGGCCAGGCTTGAGCCCGCGTTTGTCGTCATAGCGTTGTTCGACCGCGTTCCATTCGCTCAGCGCGTCCTCAGATACGGTGACACCGTGCTTGGGAAACTCACCATAGCTGGGCGTGATCTGGCACTTCGAACAAATCCCGCGTCCGCCGCAGACCGAATCCAGATCGACACCCAACTGCCGGGCGGCGGTCAGAACCGGGGTGCCAACGGGGAAATGCCCGCGTTTGCCCGAGGGGGTAAAGACAACAAGGGGGTCGGTGGTCATGTCGGGCCTGCCTTTTGTATTCGCGCGTATGCCGGGGAAGATATGGGTTTGTGCGCAAAGGGAAAGGCCAATCAGCGGCAGGTTTTGCGCAACTTGCGTCGTTTTTCAGCGTGGCATCGGCTCGCGTTGGACAACTAGTTTAGGTCAGGGGCTTTTCCTTAGCTGCAATCCATGTCATAGGGTCGCCGTCAAACGGGGTTTTGCATGGGGTTAGCAGATGCAGATTCGTGAGGCACTCACATTTGACGACGTACTTCTGGTTCCGGGCGCATCTTCTGTGCTGCCCGCAACGGCGGATACGACCACGCGTGTGACGCGCGAGATTACCATGAACATTCCGCTGCTCAGCTCGGCTATGGACACGGTGACCGAGGCGCGAATGGCGATTGCTATGGCGCAGGCCGGTGGGATCGGTGTGATCCACAAGAACCTTACGACCGAGGAACAGGCCCGCGAAGTGCGCCGGGTCAAGCGGTTCGAATCCGGTATCGTTTACAACCCCGTGACATTGCGCGCCGATCAGACGCTGGCCGACGCGCAGGCGCTGGTCGAACGCTACAATTTCACCGGCTTCCCCGTCGTTGATTCCGATGGTCGCGTCGTGGGTATCGTGACCAACCGCGACATGCGCTTTGCGACCTCGGACGACACGCCGATCCACGCGATGATGACCACCGACAATCTGGCAATGCTTCAGGAGCCGGCTGATCTGGAGGAAGCCAAAAGTCTGATGAAGGCGCGCCGGATCGAAAAGTTGCTGGTCGTAGATGGCGCAGGCAAGCTGACCGGCCTGCTAACCCTGAAAGACACCGAACAAGCGGTGCTGAACCCCACCGCCTGCAAGGACCGTCTGGGTCGCTTGCGCGTTGCGGCGGCAACCTCGGTAGGCGATGCGGGGTTTGAGCGGTCGGAACAGCTGGTGGATTCGGGCGTCGACATCATCGTTGTGGACACCGCGCATGGCCACTCGCAAGGCGTGCTGGACGCGGTGCGGCGGGTGAAAACCCTGTCGAACGAAGTGCAGATCATCGCGGGAAATGTCGCCACCGGTGACGCGACCAAGGCGCTGATTGATGCGGGCGCGGATGCGATCAAGGTTGGGATCGGGCCGGGCTCGATCTGTACCACGCGGATGGTGGCCGGTGTGGGTGTGCCGCAGCTGACGGCGATCATGGATTGTGCCTCGGCTGCAGGAGACGTTCCGGTGATTGCCGATGGCGGCATCAAGTTCTCGGGCGATTTCGCCAAGGCGATTGCGGCGGGGGCGTCCTGCGCCATGGTCGGTTCAATGATCGCGGGCACCGATGAAAGCCCCGGTGAGGTTATTCTGTATCAGGGCCGCTCGTTCAAATCCTATCGCGGCATGGGCAGCCTGGGCGCAATGGCGCGTGGCTCGGCGGATCGCTATTTCCAGAAGGACGCCGCCAACGATAAGCTGGTGCCCGAAGGGATCGAGGGGCAGGTGCCCTATAAAGGGTCTGCCAGCGCTGTTGTGCACCAACTGGTCGGCGGTCTGCGCGCGGCCATGGGATATACCGGCTGTGCCACCGTGGAAGAGATGCGCAGGAACTGCAATTTCGTAAAGATCACGGGTGCAGGGCTGAAAGAAAGCCACGTGCATGACGTGCAGATCACTCGTGAAAGCCCGAACTATCGGGTGATGTAACCTGCTTTAAATTGCATTGCGGCGTCCCGTTCGGGCGCCGTTTTGTGTTTCTACAGACGCATGGGACGACTTTATGACCCCCGCAGCCCGCTTTCAGGCCTCTATTGAAATCCTTGACGAAATTCTCAGGGATGTTCCGGTCGAAAAGGCCCTGACAGGATGGGCGCGGCGCAGCCGTTTTGCCGGCTCCAAGGACCGGGCGGCTGTTAGGGATCACGTGTTCGGAGCGTTGCGGTGCAAACGGTCTTTCGCGGCGTTGGGCGGGGCCGAAACTGGGCGTGGCTTGATGCTTGGGGCCCTGAGGGCGGCAGGAAGTGACCCAAGCGATCTTTTCACCGGTGTTGGGCACGCCCCTTCGCCCGTTGGTGAGGACGAAACTGGGCGCGCATTCCTGTCTGAAGCCGAGCAATACGACATCCCCGACTGGTTGTGGCCAGTGTTTAAAGCCTCTTTGCAGGACCAGGCAATCAACGTAGCGCAAGCCTTGCAAACCCGTGCTCCGGTGCATTTGCGTGTCAACCTGATCAAATCGGATTCGGATCGCGCGATTGCTGCGTTGGCGGCAGATGGTATCACTGCCCGCGCGCATGACGCCTGCGACACTGCGTTGGAGGTTCTGGATGGCGCGCGTAAAGTCGCCCAGAGTCAGGCATTTTTGACTGGGCTGGTCGAACTGCAAGACGCAGCCAGTCAAGCCATCGTTGCCGATCTGAATTTGCAACCAGGTCAGCGCGTTTTGGACTATTGCGCGGGCGGAGGTGGAAAATCACTTGCCATTGCGGCGCATGTCGGGGTCGAAGTTTTTGCTCATGATGTTAATCCTGCGCGAATGAGAGATTTGCCTGATCGGGCCGAACGCGCAGGGGCGCAAGTCACAATCCTGACGCCTGATGCGGTGCGGTCGCAAGCACCTTTCGATGTGGTGCTTGTTGATGCTCCATGTTCGGGCAGCGGTTCCTGGAGACGCGCCCCGGCAGGAAAATGGGCTTTGACCCCGGAGCGTCTAAAGGAGTTGAGCGCGCTGCAATTAAGCATTCTCGAGGAAACATCTGGTTTTGTTCCCCCGGACGGAACGTTAGCTTATGCGACCTGTTCTATGCTGAACCCGGAAAACCAAGAAGTCGTTGAAAATTTCCTCGGTTCGCATTCCGGCTGGAACATGTCCTATCAGAAATTGTGGCTCGCAGCACACGGAACAGACGGTTTCTTCACCGCACACTTGACGCGGTAGTTTTGATAAAAATAGCAAGCATAGGTAGAGTGGCCGCGATTTCGTTAAGCGGTCTTTAACCTTATTTGGGCTTACTGGCGACAGGCCCAACGAGCTGAGTTCTTAATGACTGAAGTTTCAAGTTTTTTGTCGGATCCTTCCATAAGGAAATCTCCGATTCCACTGCGACTGATGTCCGTGTTGGTATTTGGCATCGTCATCGGACTTGCACCTCTCACAAATGTTTTGCCGACCGGCTGGAAGACTGAGTTCGCCGTCGCCGGAATTTCATTGTTCACGGCAGGAGTTCTGGTCGCACTCAAGGGTTGGTTTGCGGATTGGTCTATCCGACGTGCCATTGAAGTTATGAGTACTTTCACTGAACAGGACTTGTTTCCAGGCGTCATTGCCAATGCGGACGGGCTTGTTCTTTCGTCAAACGCAGCTGCCAGAATTCAGTTACACGCTTTCCCCGGTAACCGGTTGGAAAGCTGCTTGATGTCAGTTTTCGCCAATCCAGCGTCAATCCTTTTACGTCTTCAGTCTCTGGCTGAGATTCACGGAAAGTCCAGCGAAGATGTGGTGACTATCGGGTCTACCATCCCGGTGACAGTATTCTCGGTCGGGCACGATCTGTATTGCTGGCGGTTTCACCTTGGGGCTGAAGGCCGTTGGGATGATGTGGCAGTTCCTGTTTTGACACTTGGGCGAAATGGAACTGTGCTGAGGGCCAATGGAATGGCCGAGCATGTATTGGGCTACAAACCGGAAAACACAGATCAAGTCTTCAATTCCGGCCAACCTGCACCGGGTGAGATCACACAGGCCAACGCCTCAAGCGCCCCGTTGAATGTCACCGTGGCAGAGCTTTCTCGTTCGGGGTCTGCGCGTGAAATGCTGGTTTTACCTGTCCAAGTGACCACGCCACCGACAACAGAAACACGTTTTGCGGATTTGCCGGTTCCAATCATGTGCATCGCACCGGACGGGGTCGTTCTGGATGCAAACAGATTGGCAATCAAACTGGTTGGCGATTTTCAGAAAGGCGAGACGAATGTCTCGCAAATGATGCAGGGATTGGGTTACCCGATTCAGGAGTGGTTGTCGCGCGCCGCTATCGAGGACGCCACGCCCAAATCCGAATTTTTGCGCCTGACACGGCAAGACAAAGACGTATTCGTTCAGGTGACGCTGAACAGAGTGGTTAATGATGGTCAGGTGTGCCTGATTGCCGTGCTCAACGATGCGACCGAGCTTAAGACACTTGAGGCTCAGTTTGTGCAGGGACAAAAGATGCAGGCTGTCGGGCAGCTTGCCGGTGGTGTCGCGCATGATTTCAACAACTTGCTGACAGCAATATCCGGTCATTGTGACCTGCTATTGCTGCGGCACGATCAGAATGACCCGAACTACGGTGATCTGGTGCAGATAAACCAGAATGCGAACAGGGCGGCTGCTCTGGTCAGTCAACTGTTGGCTTTTTCGCGCAAGCAAACACTTCAGCCAGAGGTTCTGGACCTGCGCGACACAATTTCGGATCTGATTCACTTGTTGAACCGGCTGGTCGGTGAGAAAGTGCGTTTGACACTCAGCCACGATCCAGTCCTAAAGCCCGTGCGCGCCGACAAAAGACAGCTTGAACAGGTGTTCATGAACCTTGTGGTCAATGCCCGTGACGCGATGCCCGAAGGCGGGGAGGTTCGGATCGAAACCGAAGTCGTTTCGCTGACGGATTCTTTGCGCCGCGACCGCGCGACAGTTCCGCCGGGCGAGTATGTGACTGTAAAAGTCGTCGACAGTGGGGTGGGTATACCGGCAGACAAGCTGCAAAAAGTCTTCGAGCCGTTCTATACCACAAAAAGAACCGGCGAAGGTACGGGTCTGGGTCTTTCGACGGTGTATGGCATAGTCAAACAGACGGGCGGGTTTATTTTCGTCGACAGCGTGCAAGGGCAGGGCACGGAATTTACGGTGTTCTTGCCGATTTCAGCCACGCCGCAGAAAATCGAGCCCAGCCAAGACGTACAGCCCGAAGTTCTGAATGCCCGCCAGGGCGAAGGCGTCGTCTTACTGGTTGAGGATGAAGCACCGGTTCGTGCGTTTGCTACGCGGGCTCTGCGCTTGAAAGGTTACACGGTGCTCGAGGCCGACTCGGGTGAAGAAGCGTTGAGACTGCTAGAAGATGAAACATTGCATGTAGATGTGTTTGTAACCGATGTCGTGATGCCCGGACTCGATGGTCCAACCTGGGTACGAACTGCGATGGAAAAGCGCGCAGATGTGCAGGTTATCTTCATGTCCGGTTACACCGAAGGCGCGTTCGGAGATTCGGGACCTGAGATCGCAAACTCGGCCTTTTTGCCGAAACCATTCTCATTGAACCAATTGACCGAAGCGGTGTTTCGGCAAATGAACTGATACGCTACTGCGCTTTTTCGTGGCACTCAAATTCCAGCGCATGACGTTTGCGGAACTTCTGTTCAGTCTTTGCACTTAGCGCCAAGTCACGGGTTGGAGAGACGTTTTCGCGCTGCAGAGCAATCTTCATGTCCAGTCGGTTTTCCAGAAAATCCAGAATCTTGTCTTGATTCTCGTATTTGAACACATGATCCGCACCGCGGCCATTGCTGCGCGTGCGGAAAAACTGACTCTGACTGCCGACATCTGCGTATTCGGGGCGGGGTGACTTCATATAGGCCTGAACGTAGTCATCGAAGCTCATGTCGCGGGTCGAGTGCGGATGCCCAATCCGTTCGTCACGGCTACGAAACTTGTACCAACTGCCTAACCAGTCGATTGGTTCCCGGACGACGGCCATGATCTCCATGTCAGTGTCATACATTTTTCGGAAGATATTCTGAAAAAACCTGTCACATCGCCGAACTGGAGCGTGTTTCAATGCCGGAGGACCGGTCACGACAAGGTCCGCCCGGTCTTTCAGAGCTGAGTGATATGCGGTGCTGCCGGTTTTGGGAACAGCCAGAAACGCCAGGCGTTCCTCATAGAAAACAAGCATTTATGTGTCTGCCAGAACGAGTGGTTATCTTTGTACAGTGGCGTAAACGACTCTTTAACACAATTGCCCAAGAGTAAATATTGTAAGTTTTAGTTGAAATGTTCTCTTTTTGATCTCATAAGGAACAAGAGGCGAACAAAGCAGTGATTGCCGCCCGTTCAAGGGTGTGACACAAGAGAAGGCGACAGGACAATGGCGGATCTTCTGACGATGAGCGACAAGAAAAACGCAGACAAGCAAAAGGCGCTCGACAGCGCGCTGGCCCAGATTGAACGGCAGTTCGGCAAGGGTTCGATCATGAAGCTGGGTGAGGACTCCAAACAGGATATCGAGGCCAGCTCGACCGGCTCGCTGGGTCTGGATATCGCGCTGGGGATCGGCGGCTTGCCGATGGGCCGGATTGTTGAGATTTACGGGCCAGAAAGCTCGGGCAAGACGACGCTGACGCTGCATTGCATTGCAGAACAGCAAAAGCGTGGCGGTGTCTGTGCGTTCGTTGACGCGGAACACGCGCTGGACCCGCAATATGCCCGCAAGCTGGGTGTCGATCTGGATGAGTTGCTAATCTCACAGCCCGACACCGGAGAACAGGCGCTTGAGATCACCGATACGCTGGTCCGCTCGGGCGCGGTGAACATGGTTGTGGTCGACTCGGTTGCAGCGCTGACGCCGAAATCCGAGCTTGAGGGCGACATGGGCGACAGCAATGTCGGCGTGCAGGCCCGTTTGATGAGCCAGGCAATGCGCAAGCTAACCGGTTCGATCAGCCGTTCGAACTGTATGGTGATCTTCATCAACCAGATACGGATGAAAATCGGTGTGATGTTTGGCAGCCCGGAGACGACCACTGGGGGTAACGCGCTGAAATTCTACAGCTCGGTTCGTTTGGACATCCGGCGTATCGGCGCGATCAAGGACCGCGACGAAGTGGTCGGCAATCAGACCCGCGTCAAGGTCGTCAAGAATAAGGTGGCCCCGCCGTTCAAACAGGTGGAATTCGACATCATGTATGGCGAGGGCATCAGCAAGATGGGCGAGCTGCTGGATCTGGGCGTTAAGGCCGGTGTGGTTGAGAAGTCGGGCTCTTGGTTCAGCTACGGGGACGAGCGGATCGGGCAGGGGCGTGAGAATGCCAAACAATATCTGCGCGACAACAGCCGCTCGGCGCTGGAGATTGAGGACAAAATCCGCGCTGCGCATGGGTTGGATTTCGATATGCCGCCCGGTGCCACTGAGGACGACGATATTTTAGAAGCCTGACGGCATCCCGGAATTGTGAACGCAGGGCGGTCCATTGGGGCCGCCTTGTTTCGTTTGCGCAGCCTCACCTGTGGACTATCCGCAGGGACAGCGATAAACCCGTTTTCGAACAAGATGATTGCGCGCTGAGAGAGCCTAATGCCCACGCTGAACGATATCCGATCGACCTTTCTGAACTATTTCGCCAAACAGGGGCATGAAGTTGTGGCGTCCAGCCCGCTCGTGCCGCGCAATGACCCTACCCTGATGTTCGTGAACTCGGGCATGGTGCAGTTCAAGAACCTGTTCACCGGGCTTGAGACGCGCGATTACAGCCGGGCGACCACTGCGCAGAAGTGTGTGCGCGCAGGTGGCAAACACAACGATCTGGACAATGTGGGCTATACCGCGCGCCACCATACATTCTTTGAGATGCTGGGGAATTTCTCGTTTGGGGATTACTTCAAGCATGAGGCGATCCCCTTCGCGTGGGAGCTGATCACCAAGGAATTCGGCATCGACAAGAACCGCCTGCTGACCACGGTCTATCACACCGACGATGAAGCTTTCGAAATCTGGAAAAAGGTCGGCGTGCCCGAAGACCGGATCATCCGCATCGCCACCAATGACAATTTCTGGCAGATGGGCCCGACCGGCCCGTGCGGCCCGTGCACCGAGATTTTCTATGACCACGGCGATCACATCTGGGGCGGCCCTCCGGGCTCGGCCGAGGAAGATGGCGACCGGTTCATCGAAATCTGGAACATCGTGTTCATGCAGAATGAACAGTTCGAGGATAGCTCGATGGTGGAGCTGGACATGCAGTCCATTGACACCGGCATGGGGCTGGAGCGGATCGGCGCGCTGCTGCAGGGCAGCCATGACAACTATGACACCGACCTGTTCAAAACGCTGATCGAAGCGTCTGCCGATGCCACCGGCGTTGATCCTTATGGCGATCAGAACGTGCATCACCGCGTGATTGCGGATCACCTGCGGTCGACCTCGTTCCTGATTGCCGATGGAGTGATGCCCAGCAATGACGGGCGCGGCTATGTTCTGCGTCGGATCATGCGCCGCGCCATGCGCCATGCGCATCTGCTGGGCGCGAAAGATCCGGTAATGCATCGCCTCGTGCCCTCGCTGGTGCAGCTTATGGGTGCGCAATATACGGAACTGGGACAGGCGCAGGTGCTGATCGAAGAAACACTGCTGCTTGAGGAAACTCGGTTCAAGCAGACCTTGGATCGCGGTCTGAAACTGCTGGATGATGAGGTCGCGGGCCTGCCCGAAGGTGAGGCTCTGCCCGGTGATGCGGCGTTCAAGCTCTATGACACCTATGGCTTCCCGCTGGATTTGACGCAGGATGCGCTGCGTGAAAAGGGCCGGACCGTGGATACCGACGGGTTCGATGCAGCCATGGCCGAACAAAAGGCCAAGGCGCGCGCTGCTTGGGCGGGCTCGGGCGAGGCGGCGGATCAGGCCGTTTGGTTTGACGTGCTGGACAGCGCCGGGGCCACGGATTTCCTTGGCTATGATGCCGAAAAAGCCGAAGGGCAGGTGGCTGCTCTGGTCGTGGATGGCGCGCTGGTCGACACCATCGAGCAGGGTGGCACCGGTTGGGTCATCGTGAACCAGACCCCGTTCTATGGTGAGGCCGGTGGTCAGGTCGGGGATACCGGCGAAATTCGGCGGCTTGAAAATTTGCAGGATGTGGCCAAGGTCGAAGACACGCGCAAATTTGCCGAAGGTAAGGTCTATGCGCATAAGGTGACCGTCAGCCAGGGCACGCTGTCCAAAGGCGACGGGGTCGAGCTTGAGGTCGATCACACCCGCCGCAGCGCGATCCGGGCAAACCACTCGGCCACGCACCTGCTGCACGAGGCGCTGCGCGAAACGCTGGGCGACCATGTGGCGCAGCGCGGCTCTTTGAACGCGGCGGACCGGCTGCGGTTCGACTTCAGCCACTCCAAAGCGCTGAGCGTCGAAGAACTGCAAAAAGTCGAGCGTGAAGTGAACGTATTCATTCGCCAGAATTCGGCCGTCGAGACGCGGATCATGACGCCCGACGACGCGCGGGATCTGGGCGCGCAGGCGCTGTTTGGTGAGAAATACGGTGACGAGGTGCGGGTTGTCTCGATGGGCAAAGCGCCCACGGGTAAAGGTCAGGATGGCGAAACATGGTCGATTGAACTGTGCGGCGGCACCCATGTGCGCCAGACCGGGGATATCGGCACTTTTGTGGTGTTGGGCGACAGTGCCAGCAGCGCCGGTGTGCGCCGGATCGAAGCTCTGACCGGGGATGAGGCGTTCCGCCACCTGTCGGCGCAGGATCAACGGTTGGGCCAGATTGCGTCCGAGTTGAAGGCGCAGCCTGATGATGTGGTTGGGCGCGTGAAATCCCTGCTGGACGAACGCAAAGCGCTGCAGAACGAAGTGGCCCAATTGCGCCGTGATCTGGCGATGGCGGGCGGTTCGGGGCAGGGCAGTGCTGAGGCGAAGGATGTGAACGGTGTACCGTTCTTGGCGCAGGCGCTGAGCGGCGTTTCCGGAAAAGACCTTCCCGCGTTGATCGACGAACACAAAAGCCGTCTTGGGTCAGGTGCGGTTCTGCTGATCGCGGATGCGGGTGGCAAGGCGGCTGTAGCGGCTGGAGTGACCGCGGACCTGACCGAAAAGGTCTCGGCCGTGGATCTGGTGCGCGCCGCAGTGGTCGAGCTGGGCGGCAAGGGCGGCGGTGGTCGCCCGGACATGGCGCAAGGCGGTGGCCGAGATGCGTCGAATGCGGATGCGGCCATCAAGGCCGCCGAACAGGTATTGGAGGGGTAACATGCCCGCACTTTGGATCGCACATGTCACTGTGACGGACAACCAGGCTTACGGAAAATACGCCGAGTTGGCGGGTCCGGCGATTGCCGCCCATGGGGGGCAATTCATTGCACGTGCTGCACGCTATGTGCAGCTTGAGGGAAAAGAGCGCCCGCGTAATGTAGTAGCCAGATTCCCTTCGGTCGAAGCTGCTGTCGATTGTTACAATTCGCCCGACTACCAAAAGGCCCTTGACCACGCACGTGGTGCGAGTGAACGCGAATTGGTCGTCGTCGAAATCACCGAATAGAATCATCAAGGCCGTCTGGTGAATGCTGACGGACGGCCTAGAGAATGCGCGGATTTCGGCCTATATGTTATCTGGCCGTTTCAGTGAATTTAGTTTTGAAATTTTTTTCTGTTTTTTAAATAATAACAATACCTTGTATTTTATATATGCACGTTTTCGCTCTCGTTGGTTGCCTCAATTGTGGCAGTAACCCGACAAATTCAGCGCGAAATGGTCATGAAAAGTGACGAATTTCCGCCTCTTTTTCCATCCACCTTAAGCCCAGATTGCGCTGCCGCGTCCGTTTACCGATAGTTTCCTAAATCGGAATACGGTCCTGTCTGTCGACAATCGTTCGGAGAGACCAGGATCGAGGGACAGGCATGAATTCGTTTGTAGAGCAGGCGTTCACCGCGACAGGCAAGGTTTTGGGTGTTTGCGCGATTCTCGCGGCGGTCAGTGTCGTTGGGAAATCTGTGGAAGCCAGCGAAGGAGACTTCATCAGGAGCGTGGCATCTACACCTCCGCCTGCCGGAGCAAGACAGCTGTGTCGCCAATACTCATGGGCATGTTCCAGCACTGCTTCGGTGGCGATGACAAGCCAGCAGGAATTGCAGATTGTTAAACGCGTGAATCGTAAGATCAATCGGACTACGCGTGAAGTTACGGACCAATCTCAGTATAGAACCGTAGAGAGATGGGCGTTGCCGACCAGACGTGGTGGGGACTGCGAAGACTTTGCTCTTTTGAAAAAAAGAGATCTAATTCGCGCAGGAATTGACCCAAGTAAATTGCTGATAGCGACTGTGCTGGATACGCGAAGAAATGCGCATGCCGTTTTGGTCTACAGATCCGCAGCGGGTGATCTGGTGCTGGATAATTTGACCAACACGATCAAACCGTGGTCGGATACCCGGTATCTTTTCTTACGGATGCAAGACCCACGACAGCCAGAGAATTGGGTGGGTGTCTACCGCCGTAGTTAATTTGTGACCACTTGGTCAATGGAGATTACCAAAGAAACGGGGCGCCAATTTTGGCGCCCCGCTTATTTTGATCTTTGTTTGTATTGTCCGCAATAAGAGTGTTTTGCGATCCTCATTGCGTTCAACCAGAGTCAGTTAGTTGAAAATACCACCTGACCCGCCGTTGCCGCCGCCGACACCACCGACATTTCCACCATTGCCGTTGCCGTTGGTGCCGCCGCTGTTGCCGTTGTTGTTGCCGCCGTTTCCGGAACCTTGGCCTGATCCATTTGTGTTACCGCCGCCGTTGCCGGAATTGGGGCTATTCCCGTTGCCATTTCCGGGTCCGCCAAAGATGCTGCCACCGTTTCCGTTGCCGTTCCCGTTTCCGGTCCCGTTGCCACCACCATTGCCATTGCCATTGTTGCCGCCACCATTGCCGGTGCCGGGGCCGGACCCTCCGGTGTTGCCACCGCCGTTACCGGGGTTGGGGTTGTTACCATTACCATTTCCTGGGCCGCCGGTTCCACCGCCGCCGCCGCCGGTTCCGCCACCACCTGGGTTCGTCGGGCCACTGCCTGGATTAGTTGGGCCACCGCCTGGATTAGTTGGACCACTGCCACCGGTACCACCGCCGAAAGTTAGGCCCTCACCAGGATTTGCGTCGCCATCACCGGATCTTTGATTGTTTGAAATGCTGGCGGTGGGAATATCAGTCAACACGGCTGCGAAAGCCGGACAACTTTCCAATGTTCTGGCCAAGATGTCATCAAAATCAGGCCTGCGTTGCAGGTACCGCAACATCCTGGATTCCACGACCTCACAAGCACAAAGTGTTTCCGTGGAAACGGACTGGCGAGCTGTTTTAATAGTGCACTTCTCGGCAGCTGTAGCTGCCGTTGTCGACACAATTGGAATAGTTGCTGACACAAAAACAATAGATAATAAACGACTTTTAACGCGCATGATTACGCCCCCTGGTACTCTTTAACCTGTGCTACCTGAGCACACCGTTGCCACAATTTAAACATAAATAGATCAATCCCTCGCCGTATTTTCAAGATGTGTGACAACAAGAAAACGGGAAAAAACTCTCGTTATGGTGGAACGATATTGAAAAACAAAAGAAAAGCCCGCCGGAGTGGCGGGCCTTGTTTTTGTTAATTTTGCATTAATGTACGCAAAAATGTCACTAATGGGGCAATGTTTCCAATCAGTGAACTATTTCACTGAAAGGTCTACGCAGATTTTGCCATGCGCTTGCGTTCGTGCGGATCCAAAAAGCGTTTACGCAACCGGATGGCGTTAGGCGTCACCTCAACCAGTTCGTCATCGTCGATATAGGCGATGGCTTCCTCAAGTGAGAACTGAACATGAGGTGTCAGGCGGACGGCGTCATCCGATCCGCTGGCACGTACGTTGGTCAGTTTTTTGCCCTTAAGTGGGTTCACTTCCAGATCATTGTCCCGTGAATGCTCTCCGATGACCATACCTTGATAGACATCCGTCTGCGGACCCACGAACATGCGGCCACGCTCTTCGAGGTTCCACAGGGCGTAGGCGACGGCCTGTCCGTTCTCCATCGAGATCAGAACACCAGCGCGGCGGCCGGGAATCGGGCCTTTGTGTGCCGCCCAGCCGTGGAACACGCGGTTCAGAACACCGGTTCCGCGCGTGTCGGTCAGGAACTCTCCGTGATAGCCGATCAGTCCGCGCGAAGGCACATGCGCGATGATGCGGGTCTTTCCTGCACCGGCGGGGCGCATTTCGACCAGCTCGCCTTTGCGCGCGCCTGTGATCTTTTCGATCACAGCACCCGAGTATTCATCGTCAACGTCAATCGTGACTTCCTCAATGGGCTCCAGACGCTGGCCGTCTTCTTCGCGGAACAGAACCTGCGGGCGAGAGATGCTGAGCTCAAATCCCTCGCGGCGCATGTTCTCGATCAGAACACCCATCTGCAATTCGCCGCGGCCTGCAACCTCGAAGGCTTCGCCGCCGGGAGTGTCGGTGATGCGGATGGCGACGTTCGATTCGGCCTCTTTCATCAGGCGGTCGCGGATCACACGGGACTGCACCTTTTTGCCGTCGCGACCGGCCAGAGGCGAGTCGTTGATGCCGAAAGTCACAGTGATAGTCGGCGGGTCAATCGGTTGGGCGGGCAGGGCCTCTTCGACCTGAGGTGCGACCAGCGAGTCGGCTACGGTGGCTTTGCTCATGCCCGCGATGGTGACGATGTCACCAGCTTCGGCCACGTCGATGGGCTGTTGCGCCAGGCCGCGGAAGGCCAGGATTTTCGAAGCGCGGAAGTTTTCGATCAGCGTGCCGTCGCGCGACAGCGCCTTGAGGCTGTCGCCCGCCTTCAGCGTACCGCTTTCCACACGGCCGGTCAGGATGCGGCCGATGAACGGGTCGCTTCCCAGCGTGGTGGCCAGCATACGGAACGGCTCGTCTTTCTTTTCGGCTTGTTTGGGGGCCGGGACGTGATCCACGACCAGATCAAACAGCGCGGTCAGGTCCTTGCGGGGGCCGTCCAGTTCCATATCTGCCCAACCAGACCGGCCCGAGGCATACATGGCTGGGAAGTCCAGCTGATGGTCATCGGCACCGAGGTTGGCGAACAGGTCAAAGCACTCATCCAACGCGCGGTCAGGTTCGGCGTCGGGTTTGTCGACTTTGTTCAACACCACGATCGGGCGCAGGCCCAGCGCCAGCGCTTTCGAGGTCACAAACTTGGTCTGGGGCATCGGGCCTTCGGCGGCATCGACCAGCAGGACCACACCGTCCACCATCGACAGGATACGCTCAACCTCGCCACCGAAATCGGCGTGGCCGGGGGTGTCAACGATGTTGATACGGGTGCCTTTCCACTCGACCGAAGTCGCTTTGGCAAGGATGGTGATCCCACGCTCGCGCTCCAGATCGTTGCTGTCCATGGCGCGTTCCGCCACAGCCTGATTTTCCCGGAACGCGCCGGATTGTTTAAGCAGCTCATCCACCAGGGTCGTTTTGCCGTGGTCAACGTGAGCGATGATTGCGATATTGCGCAGGTCCATGAGGTCAGCCTTTGAACGGGAAGTTGCCGCGCGCATAACGCGACGCGGCAAAATATGCCAGCCCTAACCGCCCGTCAGTGACCCGTAGTGTTGGAAAACAGGTGAATAACCAGAATTCCAGACAAAATCATGACCAAACCTATCACCGCGGGCCAGTCCAGCCTCTGCCCAAAAACGATAAAACCGATCACAGCAATCAGCACAATGCCCAAGCCCGACCAGATGGCATAAACGATCCCAACTGGCATGAACTTTAGAGTCAAGCCAAGCAGATAGAACGCGATTGCGTAGCCAACCACGACCAATACAGAGGGCCAGAGCCGCGTGAATTGCTGACTGGCTTGCAACGCGGTTGTGCCAATCGTTTCTGCGACCACTGCAAAAAGCAGGAAAAGATAGGCTTTAGGCAAAATAAGTCTCGGATTGAGTGTTGTTGAGCTCGTTGAACACAGATTTCAGGCATCTGGCAAGTCGTTTCGTTTGTTCCTGTGCACAAGTGAGGTGAGGTCAGGATAACCATACTGTTTTTACACGAGCTTTTTGAGATACTGTTCGACCAGTTATCAGTGTTTTTTAATCAGTAAGCTATGACGAATTTTGCTAAATCTGTCATCGTCGTATCGGCGATTGTTGTGGCGCTTGGGTGGCTAGCTGGCGGGGGGTCCGCTGAGAGAAGCGCAGCCAAAGATGTTGAGCGGGTAAACGGTTCTCAGGTTTGAGCGTCCGCTGGTACTTGGGGGGGAAAGAGGCGACTTGCCTCTTTCTCTTTTACCGTTCAAGTGGTCATCTTTTCTGAGAAATAGTTCTTGAGCTGTGGTTCCAACCAATTCCATAGTTGCGGTGCGCCACGGGTAATCGGGGTTCCAACGCGCGACTCGATCTGCGCGAATGTCACATCGTAGTCGACCCATGATCCGCCACCGGTGGCAAGGTTGCCAACAGGTGTTTGAAAACGGTCGACGGCCTTTGCAAATTTGGCATCGGGGCTCTCGGCGGCTTCAAACTCAAGCCACAAGGCTAGGCATTCAGTTCTTTGCTGGTTCGGCAATAGCCCGAACAGCCGATCGGCCGCCGCTTGTTCCTCGGCTGCTTGCGCCGCGTGGTCGACATGACCATGAATTGGATGATCACCTGCGTCGATTTCGACGATGTCGTGCAGCAGCAACATCCTTAGAACGCGACCAATGTCGACGTAAAATTCGGCGCAGTCTGCTAAGACCCAAGCGAACAGCATGATGTGCCACGAATGCTCGGCCGAGTTTTCAAATCGATCACCAGACAAAAGCCTGGATGCGCGATAGACGGATTTCAGTTGATCGCATTCCGCAAGGAACGGCAGCCTATCAGAAAACTCTGAACGTGGAGCAGGTTGGCCGTCGAACAAAGCGTAAGCGGCCTTGAAAGCGTCAGGAAGAGCGGTCTCGAGATAGGCCGCGCGTCCACCGTTCAGATTGTCGCGGACGACCGTCAGATGCTCTGGTTTGGGTTCCGGAGCGTTTAGGACCTGAAACAGAGGTTGGCAGCGATCAAGGCATTTTGCGAATTTCGCATCGGGCGTAGAATCCGCCTCGAACTCCTGCCAAAGCGTCAGAAAAGCGTCGGATTGGTCATCGGGTAACATTCCGAACAGTTCCTGAGCGGCGTTCTGTTCAGCGCGCTCAACCGACTTCCAGTCGGTTTTCAGATGGATGGGATGGTCACCGACGATGATTTCGACCAGATCATGCAGCAAAAGCATCCGAATGACCCGGTCAATCCGAACATTTGCGTCGGCAAGGGGGGCCATTACCAGTGCCCACAGCGCCAGATGCCAACTGTGTTCCGCCGAGTTTTCTTGCCGGGATTGATCCAGCAGCGTGTTCGCGCGTTCGACCGATTTCAGCTGGTCCGCGCGTTTCAGGAATTCTATTTGCGCGGACAGCCGATCCATCATTTCTTTTCTATCGCCTTAACTTTCTTGCGATGTTCCGCAAGGCGCTGGATCACGAATTGGCGGGCCTGACGCTCAGACAGCCGCACTCGAATTTCGGTCAGAAATGCCTCTTCCAGCGACTGTGAGGATGCCCCAAGCAGTTCGCCAACTTCGACATAAAAGCGATCCTCGCCGGTTTCATCCATCACCTTCAACGTGTCTTCGGCCAGTCTGCCGGCAAGTGTGGTGACTGTATCCGACATCAGCGTGTGTTCTCGGTCAGGCGGCGCTTCACGTAGTCACTGACATCTGTGATCAACGTGTCCATGTGGCGATCCTGGAAGAAATGGTCCGCGCCTTCCACTTCATTATGAGTGATTGTGATGCCTTTTTGCTCGTGCAGCTTGTTGACCAAGGCAGTGGTGTCTGCGGGCGGGGCCACGCGGTCCGACGACCCATTGATGATCAAGCCCGAGGACGGGCAGGGTGCGAGGAACGAGAAATCATACATGTTCGCCGGAGGAGACACGCTGATAAAGCCAGTGATCTCGGGGCGGCGCATCAGCAGTTGCATCCCGATCCACGCCCCGAAGGAAAACCCTGCTACCCAGCAGTGTTTCGAGTTGTTGTTCATCGATTGCAGGTAATCCAGTGCGGATGCCGCATCGCTGAGCTCACCCACGCCCTGATCGTACTCACCCTGGCTGCGACCCACGCCACGGAAGTTGAACCGCAGAACGGTGAACCCCATGTTGTAGAACGCGTAGTGCAGGTTGTAGACCACCTTGTTGTTCATCGTCCCGCCGAATTGTGGATGCGGGTGAAGCACGATGGCGATCGGTGCGTCTTTTTCCTTTTGCGGGTGGTAGCGGCCTTCCAGGCGGCCTTCTGGTCCGGGAAAAATCACCTCGGGCATGTGTGCGATGGTCCTGTCTTTTTCTTCTGGGTGCCCGGAAATACTTGACGATAATCGTTGGACACCTTAGAACGGTTCTAATTGTGATACTGGGCGCATGAGCGCTGCTTGTCGGAGATACGCACTGGCAGCGGCGGCGTCAATGATTTCGCGCGTAAACTGCCATGAGGGAATGCAAATGAAGCTGTCGACCAAGGGTCGTTATGCGATGGTGGCTCTAGCCGATATCGCCCTTCAGCCCTCGGACGGGCTGGTGACACTCAGCGAGATTTCAGCACGGCAAGACATTTCTCTGCCTTACCTCGAGCAGTTGTTCGTCAAGCTACGCAGGGCCGAGCTGGTGTCTTCGGTTCGGGGGCCGGGTGGTGGTTATCGCCTTGCCCGTCCAGCGTCCGAGATTCGCGTTGTTGAGATTTTGGCTGCCGTTGATGAAACAGTCGATGCTTTACAAAAAGGCGCTGGCGCAACTGGAGCTTTGTCCGGCAGCCGGGCGCAATCCCTAACCAATCGTCTATGGGAGGGCCTGAGCGCCCATGTGTATGTGTTCTTGCATCAAACGCGCCTTTCGGACGTGATCAAGAATGACCTGGCACCTTGTCCGGCCGTACCCAGCCTTTTTGCAGTTGTGGACGAATAGGATGGCATTTGCTGAAATCGAACTTCTGCGCTCTGAAAAGGTGAATCTGTGAATCGTATTTACCTGGATCACAATGCCACCACACCTCTGCGTCCAGAGGCTCGCGAGGCGATGATCTCCGCAATGGAGATTTGCGGCAATCCATCCTCGGTCCACGCTGAAGGGCGCGCAGCTAAGGCGCTTGTCGAGCGCGCAAGAGCACAGATTGCGGCTGCCTTTGGGGCCGAAGGGGCTGATGTCGTGTTTACTTCGGGTTCGACCGAAGGGGCTGCGCTGACACTAGAGGGGCGGGGCCTGCATGGGGCTGCAATCGAACATGATGCGGTCCGCGCGTGGACAGTGGAAGATTTGAGCGTGTCGAAAGAAGGTATGGTTGCGGTTTCAGCGCCGGACCAATCGACGCTGCAATACGCGAATTCCGAGACGGGTATCGTTCAATCATTGCCAGCAGGGTTGGCGGTGACCGATGCGACTCAGGCGTTTGGAAAATTACCAATCGCGTTCAACTGGCTGGATGCCCAGATGGCATTGATCTCGGCCCATAAGCTTGGCGGTCCAAAAGGCGTTGGCGCGGTTGTGATGAAGCGCGGCACGGATTTGCCCGCCCGGATCAAGGGTGGCGGTCAGGAAATGGGACGTCGCTCCGGGACAGAAAATGTTAGTGGAATCGTAGGGTTAGGGGCCGCAGCTGAAGCGGCCGCGCGCGATCTGTCCAATGGTGTTTGGGAGCAGGTCAAAGAATTTAGAAATATTCTAGAAAAGGCCCTTGAGGCCGGTTCTAAATCTACTATTTTTGTCGGGAAAGATCAGGAACGCCTGCCGAACACTCTGTGCTTCGCCACGCCCGGTTGGAAGGGTGAGACGCAGGTCATGCAGATGGATCTGGCTGGATTTGCGATTAGCGCAGGTTCGGCCTGCTCCAGCGGCAAGGTACGCGCAAGTGCGGTACTGACCGCGATGGGATTTGACGAGGTCACAGCTGCCAGCGCAATTCGCGTCTCGCTGGGGCCTGCGACAACGGAAGAAGATGTGCTGCGTTTCGCTGAAACGTGGCTTGAAAAAGAGAAAAAGCATCGCGCGCGGGCCGCGTGATCAGACGGAGGGTGTCTTATGGCCGCTTTGGACCAGACCCAGGTAAAAGAGGGTGTCGATCAGGAAACCGTGGATGCGGTACGCGAGGTCGGAACCTATAAATACGGCTGGGAAACCGATATCGAGATGGAATACGCGCCCAAGGGCGTGAACCCTGATATCGTCCGCCTGATCTCGGAAAAGAACGAAGAGCCCGAGTGGATGACCGAATGGCGTTTGGCCGCGTTCGAGCGCTGGACTCAGATGGATGAGCCGAACTGGGCGATGGTCAGCTATCCCAAGATCGATTTTCAGGACCAGTACTACTATGCCCGTCCCAAGTCGATGGAGGAAAAGCCCAAGTCTTTGGATGAAGTCGATCCTAAGCTGCTGGCTACTTACGAAAAGCTAGGTATCCCTCTGAAAGAACAGATGATTTTGGCGGGTGTCGAAGGTGCCGAGGATGCCCCGGCTGAGGGTCGCAAGGTTGCCGTGGACGCGGTGTTCGACTCGGTTTCTGTTGGCACCACGTTTCAGAAAGAGCTGAAACAAGCCGGCGTTATTTTCTGCTCGATCTCTGAGGCGATCCGCGAGCATCCCGAACTGGTCAAGAAGTATCTGGGATCGGTCGTTCCGGTCTCAGACAACTTTTATGCCACTCTGAACTCAGCCGTGTTCTCGGATGGCTCGTTCGTTTACATCCCGCCGGGCGTGCGCTGCCCGATGGAGTTGAGCACCTATTTCCGTATCAACGCGGAGAACACAGGCCAATTTGAACGCACGCTGATCATTGCCGATAAGGGCTCGTATGTGTCCTATCTGGAAGGCTGCACCGCACCCCAGCGCGATACCGCACAGCTGCACGCGGCTGTGGTCGAGATCATTATCGAAGAAGACGCCGAGGTGAAGTACTCGACGGTTCAGAACTGGTTCCCCGGTGATGAGAATGGCAAGGGTGGCATCTATAACTTTGTGACCAAACGCGCCGATTGCCGGGGCGATCGGTCCAAGGTGATGTGGACGCAGGTCGAGACCGGTTCGGCTGTAACCTGGAAATACCCGTCGTGTATTCTTCGGGGCGAAGAAAGCCAGGGCGAGTTCTATTCGATCGCCATCGCCAACAACTATCAGCAAGCCGACACCGGCACGAAGATGGTTCATCTGGGCAAGAACACCAAGTCGCGCATCGTTTCCAAGGGGATCAGCGCGGGTAAGGCGCAGAACACCTATCGCGGTCTGGTCTCAATGCATCCAAAGGCCAAGGACAGCCGCAATTATACCCAGTGTGACAGCTTGCTGATCGGCGACAAATGCGGGGCGCATACGGTGCCTTACATCGAGGTCAAGAACAACTCGTCCCGTGTGGAGCATGAGGCGACGACGTCCAAGGTGGATGACGATCAGCTGTTTTACTGCCGACAGCGCGGTATGGACGAGGAAGAGGCCGTGGCGCTGGTGGTAAACGGGTTCTGCAAGGACGTGTTGCAGGCGTTGCCGATGGAGTTTGCCATGGAAGCACAACAGCTTGTTGCGATCAGCCTTGAGGGTTCGGTCGGCTAAAGCCGCATCATTTCGAAATTCACAAAATATCGGGGCCGCGCGGTCCCTTGCGCTACGCAAAAGGGTAAAAAATGCTTGAAATCAAGAACCTGCACGTGAAGCTTGAGGAAGAAGAAAAGCAAATCCTCAAAGGTGTCGATCTGACGGTCGAGGACGGTAAGGTGCACGCGATCATGGGGCCGAATGGCTCGGGCAAGTCGACGCTCAGCTATGTGCTTTCGGGGCGCGACGGGTATGAAGTGACCGATGGGTCGGCGACTCTGGACGGCGAAGATCTGCTGGAGATGGAACCGGAAGAGCGCGCCGCCGCTGGTGTCTTTCTGGCGTTCCAATACCCGGTCGAAATTCCGGGCGTGGGCAACATGACCTTCCTGCGCACCGCCGTGAATGCCCAGCGCAAGGCGCGCGGCGAGGATGAGCTGTCGGCGGCTGACTTCCTGAAAGAAGTCCGCGCCAAGGCCAAGTCGCTGAAGATCGACGCAGACATGCTGAAACGCCCTGTCAATGTTGGCTTCTCGGGCGGAGAGAAAAAGCGCAACGAGATCCTGCAAATGGCGATGCTCGAACCCAAGATGTGCATCTTGGACGAAACCGACTCGGGTCTGGATGTGGACGCGATGAAGCTGGTGGCCGAGGGTGTGAACGCGTTGCGCGACGAGGGACGTGGGTTCCTGGTGATCACGCACTATCAGCGTTTGTTGGATCACATCAAACCGGACGTTGTGCACATCATGGCGGACGGCAAGATCGTCAAAACCGGTGGCCCCGATCTGGCGCTGGAGGTTGAAAACAACGGTTACGCAGACATTCTGGCCGAGGTGAACTGATGGCATTGCCCGAAGTGAAACAAACCGCAACCGAGGCGCGGCTGGCCAATCTGGTCATGCCCGACGCCGGTTGCACTCGAGCCGCGCGCGAAGACGCGCTGGCCCGTGTGCTGGAAATGGGTCTGCCCGGTCGCCGGGATGAGTATTGGAAATACACCCGCCCGGATACGCTGGTAGCGCCCGAGGCCCCTCGGGCCGCGCTGTTCGACCCGGATGAGGCCATGCTGTTCGCCGATCTGGACCGTTTGAAGATCGTTTTCGTTGATGGTGTTTTCAGCCCCGAACAGTCTGATGATTTGACGCTGGAAGGTGTCACTATCGATCGGATCGAGGATATCTGTTTCAAGGATATTCATTGGGCGAAAGAGCTGTACGGCGTGCTTGAAGCGCGTGGTCAATCGCCTGTGCAACGTCCTCTGGCGGCGTTGAATACGGCCTTCGCGGCGGATGGGATCGCGATCCATGTCTCGGGCAAACCGTCCAAGCCGATCAGCTTTATCTATCGCCATGCCTCTGAAACCTCGGACGCGATGCTGCACCATATCATCCGTGTCGAAAGCGGTGCCGAGGTGACGATCCTTGAAAACGGCCCTGCGGCTTCGCGTTTCAACAAATGCATGGAGATCGACATTGCCGATGGTGGGGTGTTGCATCACGTGCGGGCGCAAGGCCGGGATCACGAGCGTCGTGCCGCGACCCACATGTTCACGCGTCTGGGGCAGGAATCGGTCTACAAATCCTTCACCCTGACTGTGAATGGCGTGCTGACGCGCAACGAACAGGTGGTCGAGCTGACCGGAGACGATGCGGTAGCCCATGTTGCCGGTGCGTGCGTTGGTGACGGCGATTTCCATCACGACGATACCGTCTTCATCACTCATGACGCTGTGAATTGTGAAAGCCGTCAGGTGTTCAAGAAAGTGCTGCGCAACGGCGCGACAGGTGTGTTCCAGGGCAAGATCCTTGTGAAGGAGGGCGCTCAGAAGACCGATGGTTATCAGATCAGCCAGTCTCTACTGTTGGATGACGACAGTCAATTCCTCGCCAAGCCCGAGCTTGAGATCTATGCGGATGACGTGGCGTGTTCGCACGGCTCGACCTCAGGTGCGATTGATGAAACGGCGCTGTTCTATCTGCGCTCGCGCGGGGTTCCGACCAAGGAGGCAACCAACATGCTGACGCTGGCGTTTCTGGCCGAGGCCGTGGATGAGATCGAGGACGATGCCCTGTCGCAGGCCATTGTCGATCGCCTTGAAGGCTGGATGTCGCGGCACAGCTAATGCCGGTAACGTCGGATATAGTGGCCACGTATCGGGGGCCGGGGCGCGTTGTGCGCCGGCTTCTTGAACTGGGACAGCGCGAAGATCGGGCTTTGGTCTTTGTGATGGCGTTTTGTGTGGTCGCGTTCATCGCACAACTACCCAGTTTGTCCCGCCGCGCGCATCTTGAAGGTCTTGAGTTGAACATGCTTATGGGCGGTGCGCTTTTGGGCACTGTCATCATCCTGCCGCTGTTTTTCTACGCATTGGCCTTTGTGTCATATGGCGCAGCACGGCTGGTCGGAGGCAAGGGATCAGCCTATGGCGCCCGGGTGGCGCTGTTCTGGGCGCTTTTGTCGTCGACACCTTTGGTGTTGCTGAATGGCCTTGTGGCAGGCTTTATCGGGCCGGGTCCGGCATTGACGGGTGTTGGATTGATCTGGTTTGTGGTCTTTCTGTGGTTCTGGCTCTCGGGCCTCAGACAGGCGCAGAGGGTGTCGCAATGACAGTTCAGTCCGTACTAAACCTAGCTGTTCTAACAGTGACCAAGCCTTCTGATGCCGCGCGGCGATTACTGGCTTTGCAGCCGGGGCGCGAGGTTCTTTGGCTGGCATTTTTCCTGGCTATTGTGATGAACAGCTTGGGCCAGGTTGGTATCCAGCAGCTTGTCCCGGTGCCGCCAGGTGAAATCGCCTTACCACCCGAGCCTATTGTCCTGGGTTTGCTGAGGTCGGCCGGGGCAATGATGTTCAGTATCGTTGCGTTTCTTGTGATCGGACGCTTTCTTGGTGGGGTGGCCACGTTCAACGACTTCATGATCCTGATGGTCTGGTTGCAGTTCCTTCAGGTTGCAGCGCTGGTCTTAACGCTGGTGGTTTCGTTGGTGTTGCCCTTCTTGCTGGTGATGTTTGTGGTGGCGACTTTGATAATCAGCCTTTACGTCACACTCCATTTCATCAATGAAGCGCATAAGTTCGGTTCGATCTTAAAATCCTTTGGGGTCATCGTGTTGTCTGCACTGGTTGCAGTCCCATTTGTCCTCGTGTTGGTGCCCAGCGGCCCTGTCTAGGGAAGAAAATACCATGTATGACGTACATAAAATCCGTGCGGACTTTCCGATCCTGTCCCGAGAGGTGAACGGAAAGCCACTGACATATCTGGATAACGGAGCATCGGCGCAGAAGCCGCAGGTTGTAATTGATGCCGTGTCGCGCGCCTATGCCGAGGAATATTCCAACGTACACCGTGGACTGCACTATCTGTCCAATCTGGCGACTGAGAAATACGAATCCGTGCGCGGCACCATTGCGCGCTTTCTGGGCGCGGCGGATGAGGATGAGATCGTTCTGAACTCGGGTACGACCGAGGGCATCAATCTGGTCGCTTATGGTTGGGCGATGCCGCGTCTACAGGCGGGGGATGAGATCGTGCTTTCCGTGATGGAACACCACGCCAACATCGTCCCTTGGCATTTTCTTCGGGAACGGCAGGGCGTTGTGCTGAAATGGGTTGATGTGGATTCTGACGGAGGGCTGGACCCTCAGGCTGTCATTGACGCTATTGGCCCCAAGACCAAGCTGGTCGCCGTCACTCAGTGTTCGAATGTTTTGGGCACTGTGGTTGATGTAAAGGCGATCACCCAAGGCGCGCACGCCAAAGGTGTCCCGGTTCTGGTCGATGGCAGCCAGGGTTCAGTACATATGCCGGTCAATGTTCAGGACATCGGTTGCGACTTTTACGCAATCACCGGGCACAAGCTCTATGGCCCCTCCGGGTCCGGTGCGATCTACATCAAGTCCGAACGTATGGCTGAGATGCGTCCCTTCATCGGGGGCGGCGACATGATCAAAGAGGTCAGCAAGGATCAGGTGATCTATAATGATCCACCGATGAAATTCGAGGCCGGAACGCCGGGTATTGTGCAAACCATCGGGTTGGGCGTGGCGCTGGACTACATGATGGATTTGGGGATGGAGAACATCGCCTCCCATGAAGCGGGTATTCGTGATTACGCGATGGAGCGGCTGACGGGGCTCAACTGGTTGCAGGTTCAGGGCACCCGTGCTGACAAGGCCGCCATTTTCAGCTTTACGCTGGACGGGGCGGGGCACGCGCATGATGTTTCCACCATTCTGGACAAGAAAGGCGTCGCGGTGCGCGCTGGTCATCATTGCGCCGGTCCGTTGATGGATTTCTACGGAGTCACTGCCACCTGCCGGGCGAGCTTTGGCCTCTATAACACAAAAGAAGAGGTCGACACACTGATCGACGCGCTGGAATTGGCGCATGATCTGTTTGCGTGAAACCTGACTTATCCGGGCAGATTTGCAGTTGCACCCGGATCGGAACAAGGTTAGCTAACAGCCAAGGCACCTGTAGCTCAGCTGGATAGAGCGCTGCCCTCCGAAGGCAGAGGCCAGAGGTTCGAATCCTCTCAGGTGCGCCATTATTCCGCTAAAAACGCGTTGAAAAGATTGGGTGTTACCATTTTGGGAATTCCCATGCGTTTGATTTTTCGGAAAACTTGCAGGCTTTTGGGAAAAGCTCTTGTTCGGTCTCTATCAGGGGATCAACGGAACTCTAAGGTTCGACTGTCGATGTTGAGCGAGAAACACCCGCCACGTGTGGCGACTATTTGAAAAGGGCCCGCATGAGCGGGCCCTTTGTTGGTTTACATCTACCGGTGTTTCACTCTTCGTAGACGATCTTCCATGCGCCGTCCTCTACAACGCTCACATAGACCGAGTCTGCGCCCTGGTGATCATCGGGGCCGTAGCTGATATGGTTGCCAACCAGCTCGTCCTGATAGTCCAGAGATTCCATTGCGGCGATAAAGCTCTCATGAGTCAGGTCGGGACCGGCGGCCTCAAGCGCCTTGACCATCATTTCGGCGGCCGAATAGCCCAGCATGGAAAAGCCAACCGGGTCTTCGCCGGTCGCAGCTTTGTATTCTTCGATGAAGGCGGCCGGGGCAGGCTCATCCGCGCGCGCCCATAGATCTTGCCAGGACGCGGCCGCATAGAACCCGTCTGTCACACCACCAGGTACCTGCGCCACAACGGTCAGAAAGCTGGCGGACGTTCCGAGGAACTTCATATCAGCCAAGCCCATCTTTTTGGCCGTTCCAACCACGGTGATCGCCTGCCGTACGCCCAGCGCCATGGTGACGATATTGCATCCTTCTTCCTTGAGCTTGCTTAAAGATCCAACGAAATCCGTTTCATCCGGCTTATGCGTGGTTTCCGCCGCGAAGGCGATCCCGGCCTCTTCGGCACCGGCTTTGCTGCCTTCCAGAATTTCCTCACCGAAATCGGTTGGCAGATACATGGTGCAGACCTTTTGCCCTCCGAATTTCTCGGCCAGGTATTTCACGCCCACGCGGCTTTGGTCGAAATAGGTCGAGAAGGACGTGAATTTGTTGTCCATCGGTTCCTGCAGCATCTGCCGCGCTGCGGTCAAAGGCGCAACATTGGGAATACCTTTAGGGTCTAATAGCTTGAACCCAGCAACGTTCATGGGTGTGCCCAGCGATTGCAGCATAGCAAACACTTTGTCGCGGTTCAGCAGCTTGTTATAGCCCTGCATCGCACGCGGCATCTGGTACCCGTTATCCTCGACCACGAAACGGATTTTGCGACCATGCACGCCGCCTTCTGCATTCACGCGGTCAAAAACCACATTCGCGCCCTTGGTTGCGGGAACACCCACAGCGGCGAAAATGCCGCTCAGGTCGTTGACCGAGCCGATGACGATTTCATCATCGCTCACACCTTGCGTCTCGGCATTTGCGATTGTTGCTGCAGCCGTCAAAGCGGTGGCGGCCGCCAGTCGTTTGATCACGTTCCTCATGTTTTTCCTCCCTTTGGGTAGACCCTTATCTATTTGTACATGTCTTCAATCAGATGTGCGTGTTTCTTCTCAACAAAGCTGCGTTTGAGTTTCATCGTGGCGGTCAGTTCTTCGTCATCAGCGGTCAGCAGCACGTTGATCAGGCGGAAGTCCTTGATCTGCTCGACCCGCGCGAATTCCTTGTTGACGGCATCAATCTCGGCCTTGATCTGATCCAGCACCTCGGGCGCGGCGCAGAGTGAGGCAAAGTTCGAAAACGGCACCTTGCGATCCTGCGCGAATTTTTCGACGTTTTCTTGATCGATCATGATCAGTGCCGTTAGATATTTGCGCGCATCCCCGATGATCACCGCGTCCGAGATGTAGTGGCTGAACTTCAGGCGGCTTTCAATTGCGGCCGGGGTGATATTCTTGCCGCCTGCCGTGATGATGATGTCCTTAAGGCGGCCGGTTATGGTCACAAACCCGTCGGCGTCGATCTTGCCCATATCGCCGGTGCGCAGCCAGCCATCGGCGGTGAATGTTGCAGCGGTTTTGGCATTGTTGCGCCAATAGCCCTGAAAGATGTTCAGACCCTTAACCTGGATTTCACCGTCATCCGAGATGCGCACGTCATTGCCAGGCACTGCACGGCCGATGGTGCCGACCTTGTTGTCTTCGGGGGTGTTCAGCGTCGCCAGACCCGAGGTTTCGGTCATCCCGAACCCTTCGACCAGTGGCACACCAATGGCCCAGTACCATTTCAGCAGATCGGCCGAGATGGGCGCGGCCCCGCTGCCGCCGCGGCGCAGTTTGTCCATCCCCAGCATCCGTCGCAGATTGCGCAGGACCAGCCGATCCCACAGCCAAAACTGGGCGGCTACACCAGCGGGCACCGGTTTACCTGCCAGCAGGTATTCGGCCCGTGCAAACCCGGCTTTCAGTGCCATACCAAAGGCGGCGCGGCCTGTGGGGGTGGCCTCTTGCGTCAGGATTTTGACCTGCGAATAGATCTTTTCCCAAACTCGTGGCACGGCGGTGAATGTGCTGGGCGATACCTCTTGCAGGTTGGCAAAGACGGTCTCGGGGCTTTCGGCGAAGTTCACCACGCATTTCGCGGCCAGCGGGAAATACACCGACACGTCGCGTTCAAGGATGTGGCACAGCGGCAGGAAACACAGCTGCTCATCGGTTTCGAATGTGGGCAGGGAATGCGCCCCGGCCTCGATCGCGGCCAGAATGTTCTCATGGCTCAGCATCGCGCCTTTGGGCGTCCCGGTGGTGCCCGAGGTGTACACCAGCAAGGCCGTATCCTGCGGCGAGGCCAGCGCGATCTCGGCGTCGAACCGGGTGGGGTCTTCGGCCTCGGCCTGCCGCCCGATCTCGTAGAGGTCGGCAACCATCATACAGCGGTCGTGGTTCAGATCGTGCAGGCCCTCATCCTCAAGGATGATGACGTTCAGCAGGCTGGGAAGCTCGGCCTCAACCTCGAAGAACTTGTCCAGCTGTTCCTCGTTCTCGACGATCAAAAACCGGCTGTCGCTGTCATTCACGAGGTATTTCAACTGCTTGGCGGAATCCGTAGTATAGACGCCCGAGGCAATCCCACCAACGCATTGAATGCCCATATCGAACCATGCCCATTCCTTGCGGTCCTCGGACAGGATCGAGACAACCTCGCCCCGTTGCAGACCTAGTTTGCGCAGGGCCAGTCCGATCCACTTGGCGTGTTGCCAGTAATCGGCCCAGGAATAGGACTTCCAGATGCCGAAATCTTTCTCGCGATGCGCGGTGCGGTCGCCCAGATCGGAGCAGCGTTTCTGGAACAGGTGACACAGGGTCGTGCATTCATCCACCAATACCGGGCGTTGTCCGGGGGTGGCGTTGAACTGGATGCCGTTGATCTTGGTCTGAGGGGGCAGGGTGCTGATATTCATGCCGGTCACCTCCATGTCTTTTTGCGCTTCCAGCGGCGGTTTTCCCGCGCGCCTTCTTCCTGCACGCCCAGATAAAAGTTCTGGATGTCCTCGGATTGCATTAACACGTCCGCCGCGCCGTCCATAACAATGCGTCCGACCTCCATCACATAGCCATGATGGGCCAGTTCCAGAGCTGCATTGGCGTTCTGTTCGACCAGCATCATGGTCATGTTCTGTTCGTCATTGAGGCGTTTGAGGATGCCGAAAATCTCCTGTACCAGCAGCGGCGACAGACCCAGCGAGGGTTCGTCCAGCAGCATGATCTTGGGGTTCGCCATCAACCCGCGCCCGATTGCCAGCATCTGTTGCTGTCCGCCCGAAAGGGTTCCGGCCTCTTGATTTCGGCGTTCCTTCAGGATCGGGAAGTAAGAGAATACCAACTCGCGGTCATGGTCGATCTGCCCCTTGTCGGTCGCCGTATAGGCCCCGAGGCCGAGGTTTTCGTCCACGGTCATCAGGGGGAACACCTCGCGCCCTTCGGGGACATGGACGATGCCTTTTTGCACGACCTTATGTGGCTCGGACCCTTGGATTTCGTCGCCATCAAAGGTGATCTTGCCCTTTTCGGGGTCCATCACGCCGGATACGGTCTTCATCAGCGTCGTCTTGCCCGCGCCGTTCGCACCCAGGATCGACACGATCTGCCCCGGATGCACGTCCAGCGACACGCCGCGAATGGCCATGATCGGGCCGTAGAAGCTTTCGACATTGCGGATAGTCAGGATCGGCGCGCTCATGAGGCTTTCCCCAGATAGGCTTCGACCACCGCCGGGTGGGATTGCACTTGAGCCGGTGTTCCCAGCGCCAGCATCGCACCATCAGCCATCGCCAGCACCCTGTCGGACACGCCCGAGACCAGCCCCATATCGTGTTCCACCATCAGCACCGTGATCCCCATCTGCCGCCGGATATCGTCGATCCACCAGCGCATATCCGTCGTCTCCTCGACCGACAGGCCCGAGGCCGGTTCGTCCAGCAACAGCAACTTGGGATCGGTGGCCAGTGCACGGGCGACCTCGACCACTTTTCGCACGCCATAGGGCAGGCCCGAGATCATCTTGTCGCGATAGGCCTGCAAGTCGAGGAAATCGATGATCTCTTCGACCTTTTCGCGGTTTTCCAACTCTTGTCGCCGCGCCGAGGGCAGGAACAAAACCTCGGACAGCAGGTTGGTTTTGCGGTGCCGATGCCGCCCGACCAGCAGGTTCTGCAGTACGGTGGCATGTTCGAACAGTTCGATATTCTGGAACGTCCGTGCCACTCCATAAGTCGCCACGCCCGAGGGTTTGACCTGCAGCAGATCATGCCCGTCAAATCGGATCGACCCGGCAAACGGGTCGTAGAACCGCGAGATCAGGTTGAACACTGTCGATTTGCCCGCACCATTGGGGCCGACGATGGCAAAGACCTCGCCCTCCTCGACTGAAAAGGACAGGTCATTCACCGCCGTCAGGCCGCCGAATTTCAGGGTTACATTCTCGAACGCCAGCAGGCTCATCTCAGGCGCTCCGTCTTGAGGTAGGATTTCTGCCGTTTGAACATGTCCTTGCGGTAAAAGGGGAACAGCTCGAACCATGTGCGGATTTTCAGCCAGCGGCCATACATGCCCATGGGTTCAAACAGGATAAACCCGATCAGGATCATGCCGAAAATGCCGAACTCCAGCCCCGGAATTGCGACGGTACTGCCGCCGAACAGGGCCCCCACATATTCCTTTGAGATCGACAGGAATTGCGGCAGGAACCCGATTACGATGGCACCCAGAAACGCGCCATGGATCGACCCCAGCCCGCCGATCACGATCATCATCAGCAGCTGGATCGAGATCAGGACGCTGAACGTCTCATTGTTGAACGCACCCGCATACATGCCCATCAACGCACCCGCCCAACCGGTGACGGCGCAGGACAGCGCGAATGAAATCATCTTGGTGCGCGCGATATCTACGCCCATCGCCTGTGCCGAAACCTCGGAATCCCGCACCGCGATAAAGCTGCGGCCCAAGGGCGCGCGTAGCAGGTTGATGTAGCCCAGCGTCACCAGAAATGCGACCGCCAGCACCAGCCAGAAAAACGGGGCGGGGGTGCCCCAGCGGTCGATCGTCAGGCCAAATATATCGACGCCGCCTATGAACTTGCCACCAACGCCGCCGGTGATCGGCTCGGCCAGGACGATGACATCATCCATCAGGATCGACAGCGCCATGGTGAAAATCGCCAGGTAGATGCCGTGCAGTCGCAGAGCAGGGATGGCCACCGTCACACCTGCGATGCCGGTCAGGATACCGGCCAGCGGAAAGGCGATCAGGAAGGGCACACCGGCCTCAAGCAGGATAACATTGGCATAGCAGCCAAAGGCTAGAAACGCCGCGTGACCCAAACTGACTTGCCCCGTGTGGCCCGTCAGAACCATCAGGCCCAGACCGGCGATGGCCCAGATCAGGACGTTGGTCAGCTCACCCAAATAGAAATCGTCCAGCAACCATGGGGCTGCGGCCACTACGACCAGAAGGATCAAGTAGAGGGTCAATTGATAGCCGTCTTTCCACGGCCGGATATCCTGCATGTAGTTGGTTTTGAATACAATCCGCATCTGCCTAGACCTTCTTGATCCGTACCTGGCTGAACAGCCCGTTGGGGCGGAAGATCAGCACTGCCAGCAACAGCGCATAAGGTGCGATCTGGCTGTATCCGGCCGCGATATAGCGGCTAGCAAAGGGCTCAATAACGCCGACGATCAACCCTCCAGCCAGTGCGCCGGGCAGGCTGCCGAACCCGCCGATCACAGCGGCGGCAAACGCCTTGATACCCAGCAGACCCGTGGTCGGATCGACCGAACCCTTGGCGGCAAACAGGATACCCGCAATCCCAGCAACCACGCCCGCCAGCCCCCAGATAAAGCCCTGCACACGCTTGACGGGAACGCCCATGTAGTAGGCGGCCAGCTGGTTCTGCGAGGCGCCCTGCATTGCCAGTCCCAGCTTGGTCCGGCTGAAAAACAAATACAGTCCCCACGTCAGCAGGATGGTGACGATGATGACGGCCACATCCTCCATCCCCAACACAAGCCCGCCGAACCGCACCTCTTTCCCGGCCAGCGGGTTCTGCAGCGTCTGCGGCTCGTGCCCCCAGATCAGCCCGGCGACAAATCGGATCACGAAGCCAAGGGCGATTGTCAGGATCACCACTGCCGTCTGGCTTTCGCCGAACAGCCGCCGAATGATCAGCCGATCCACCAGATACCCCAACGCCCCCATGATCCCCAATGAGATCGGCAGCGCGAGCCAGAAGGGCAGCCCCATATATTCGGTATTGGTCAGCCCGATGGTGACAAAGGCCCCCAGCATCATGAAATCGCCTTGCGCGAAATTCACCGCTTCGGTCGCCTTGTAGATCAGAACAAAACCGAGCGCGATCAGGCCGTAGACACAACCATTCGCCAGCCCGCTGATCAGCAGCTGTGCGTTATCCAAATTCACCTCCCAATGCCGGTTTGTCCGGCTTTTTGGTGCCTCTGACCATCCTCCTTGGTCCGACGCGTTATTCTACTATGGCGTGATGATCACCTTTCCGTCACCCTTTTTTAGAGCATTAGCCAGATTTTTAATCACATCCTTCAACGCAACCCTCTGGGAAACGTCGGTTTTCCAGCGCCCATCGGCGAACCGCGCCTGTACCTCGGCTACCACGCGCATCTGATCGGCGGGTGGTGTGGTGGTCATCCACTGCGTCAGCCAGAACCCCTCGATCCGCTTGCCCATAAAGATCAGTTGACCCATCTGTGTCAGCTTGGGCAGATCCGAGCTGAGCTTGCCGTAACACACCCAGCGCGCGCCGTTGGGCATGGCGCAAAAGACCTGTTCTGATATCTGATCGGCCACGGCATCCAGAAATACACGAGGCTTCAGGGCGTGGCTAAGCGCGACCAGTTTCGTCGCATCTCGGGGTCGGACGTGACCAGAACCTCATGTGCGCCCAGGTCTTTCAAGAGTGCAATCGCATTGTCGCGGCGGACAAGCGCGATGGGCTTCAACCCCAGGTCTCGGCCCAGACTGCACATCAGTTTGCCCAACTGGCTGGTCGCGGCGGAAACGATAAAGGCATCTCCTGCATTTCGCGCGATATCTATCATCGCCATTGCGGTCATGGGGTTCACGATCTGCGCCGAGCCGTCCTCGTCCGAGATGTCGGGGCGCAGTGGTATACACATCATCGCTGGTGTCGTGATGTACTCGGCCCATGCCCCCGCCTGCGCGGCCACAAAAGCCACGCGCTGTCCTTGCAGGGCTTCAGCCCCTGCTCCCGTTGCAACTACGTCGCCGCAGCCCTCGAACCCGGCGGCTGTGCCTTGAACGCGGGGCTGGCCGTATTCACCCTTGATGAAGTGAATATCCGACGGATTAACAGAAGCCGCGCGCAATTTGATAAGAACCTCTCCGGGGCCTGGCACAGGAACTTGCATCTCTGCTGTTGCCAGCCAGTCAGCGGCGTCATTAATGGTCGGACCGGTAGCCGTTTCGGAATAGCCATCTTGGGTTTGAACAACCGCGTACATGGTCGAGGGAAGGGTGGTCATGATCTATCCTGCACTTTTATAGGGCCGCCCCTTGTACTCGGCAGATTGCATCGAAAAGGGGCGGCACCAAGTTTGAGTAGCCAAGCAAACGGTTATCGAAACGTCAACTTTGCTGCTTGGTGACGTTACAGGAGGTCTGCCTGAAACCGTGATTTACAGGCAAACTCTGCGCCTTCGGCGGCCGTGATCACTGTTGGGTAAGAAGTGCCCTCAGTTCCTCGAGCTTGGCGGCAAACACTTCGGGAGAAGCCTTGATTTCATCCAGAATGGCTATCGCGCGAGTTTTCAGATCATTGGTCAGTGCGCTGTCCTTCACCGATGCGACCATTTTGTCATAGTCAAAGTTCTGAACGGCCAACGTGCCGTCCTCGATCCAGCTGTTCAAAAGATCCTGACCTTGACTGGCCAAGGCGGCGACATCTTCGGACGCCTGATTTGCCAAGTCGGTCGCGGATTGCTCGACCTGGTCGGACGCGTTTGCAGCCTGTTCTGCAACGGATTCAACAGCGTCGCTGACCGCATCACCTGCGTCCTGAGCCGCGGATTGCAACTGTTCGGCCGGCGTGGGCTCGGGTTGTGTGAGATAATAGTAAATACCGGCACCAATACCAGCGACGAGAACGCCGAGAACAAGAGTACGTGACATAGTAGTCTCCTGATTTATGAATAAGAATGAGATGTGAAAACGCTAAGAGGAATTTAAGGGGAAAACCTTAAGCACGGCAGCAATTTAGAAAAATGAGCCATGCTACGCCCATTGCTTGTCAGCGCGTGGCAAGAAAGTGCCGCAAAGTTGCCTCGCGTCCTAGCGATTGTACGAAGCATGGCGGACAGATGGCGGCTCGAACCGTGTTGGGACTTGCACACATGACGGTTTTCGAGACCCTTTTCGAAATCAAATCAGACGTTCTTGCATCAAAAAAACGGTATTAGTGGCGGTAACATAGGCAGGTTGGGCTCAGGAAACTGCGTCACGCTATGTTCTAAAGTCCGTAGTGGCGAAGGTTTAACGCACTGGAAACCAAATTGCTTGAAACTTTTATTGACAATATCTTTCCGTAAAATAATTTTAGTAACTAAAATAAAATATGGGTGGTTTGAAAATGTATCTCGGTCTGGACTTGGGAACATCCGGTCTTAGGGGAATTCTTGTCAACGACGCGGGTATCGTTGAAGGTAGTGCCGAGTCTAGAATTCTCACGTCTTGCCCAAAGCCTGGTTGGTCCGAACAGTCGCCCTCGGACTGGATAGAGGCTTGCAAAGAAGTTGTCCTTCAGCTTCGTGAAGCACACGGAACGTCGTTTTCCGCGCTGCGTGGCATTGGTTTGAGCGGACACATGCATGGTGCGACCCTTCTGGATGCCAATGGCAACGTGTTGCGGCCGTGCATTCTTTGGAACGACACAAGGGCTTCGAGAGAAGCAGAGATTCTTGATCAATCACCCGGTATGCGTGCCAGTTCAGGCAATATCGTTTTTCCGGGTTTTACGGCGCCCAAGTTGGAATGGATTCGTGCAAATGAACCTGACCTGTTCGTCAAAATTGCCAAAGTTCTGCTACCGAAAGACTACTTGCGGCTCTGGCTGACAGGAGATTACGTCAGTGACATGTCTGACAGTGCGGGGACTTCATGGCTGGACGTAGGTGCACGGCGATGGTCGGAAACTGCCCTGGAACAAAGCCACATGAACATCGAACAAATGCCCCGATTGGTCGAAGGCAGTGATCCGGGCGGAGAGTTGCGGTCCGAGTTGCGGCAAGAATGGGGGGTGTCTGGACAAGTCGTGATTGCTGGCGGAGCAGGGGACAATGCCGCTGCTGCCTGTGGGATAGGCAGTATCAGCGACGGAACTGGCTTTTTGTCTCTCGGAACCTCGGGTGTGCTGCTGGTGTCCAGGGACAAGTATGCTCCAGCGCCAGAAACAGCTGTACACTGTTTTTGCCATTCTGTCCCTGACAGGTGGATTCAGATGGGTGTTATCCTGTCTGCGACAAATAGTTTGAACTGGCTCTCTCGCAACCTTGGCCAGTCCGTTGGTGACTTGGTCGCTGCGCTGCCTGCTGATCTGGATGGCCCATCAGAGATCACGTTTCTGCCTTATCTTTCAGGTGAGCGGACGCCGCACAATGACAGTACAATCCGTGGTGCGTTTCTGGGTGTGGATATTTCCTCGGAGGCCACCGATTTGACGCGGGCAGTCATGGAAGGCGTCGCGTTTGCAATGCGGGACTGTCTAGAGGCCCTCAAGAGTACCGGAACAAAACCAACGAGCCTTTTGGCCGTTGGCGGCGGTGCGCGATCTCATTATTGGTTGAAAAGTCTGGCCACTGTGCTCAATACGCCCCTAGCCTTGCCGCAGGGCAGTGAGTTCGGAGCCGCCATCGGCGCCGCCCGTCTGGCAATGTGCTCGGTCACTGGCGCACCCCCGGGCACTATAATGACGTCTCCCAAAATCGACAGGGTCATCGAACCTCGTCAGGACTTGGTCGATGCTTTCGAAACCGAGTACCAACGCTACCGGCAATATTATTCGGCTTTAGCACCTTTTGCCAAACGATGAACACAAGACGGGACATATCTCCGCAGATCGACAGGGTCGTTCTGAGTGATGGCGATATGCGAGTGTCGCTGCTCAGCTACGGAGCCATAACTCAAAGCTGGTGGTACAAGGGTTTGCCAATGATCCTTGGATACGAGAACCCGCAGGACTATGTCGCCGACAAAAATTATCTGGGCGCAATCGTCGGGCGTGTCGCCAATCGGATCGGACAAGCGCATTTTGACATGGGAAACGTTCGTTATGAGCTTGACGCGAACGACGGTCAAAATTCTTTGCATGGTGGGCGCGCAGGGCTATCGCATCAGAATTGGGCTCTAGAGAGGATAACAGTAAACGAGGCCATATTGCGCCTCACTTCCCCAGAGGGTTCCGGCGGGTTTCCTGGAGAAATCAAATTTGAAGTGCGGGTAAGGCTGGACTACCCGCGTTTGACCTATTCCATTTCGGCGCAACCGGATCGGCCGACACCCATAAGTATAGCGCAGCACAACTACTACTGCCTGGGTGGAGCGGCGGGCATTGCCGAGCATTGTCTGCGGCTGACCTCAAGCCGCTATCTTCAAGTTGACAATCGCGGAATCCCCTCTGGCAAATTTGAGGATGCAAGTGAGGGTGAGATGCAATTCACTGTGCCGAAAGCGATCGGTGCCGCTTTGACGGACTTGGACAACTATTTCGTCTTTGACTGCACACGAGATAATGAGTTTCCGGTCGCTGACCTTACTGCACCTAACGGTTTGAAGTTGTCTGTCTGGTCAGACCAGGCAGGGGCGCAGATTTACTCTGGCGCTCACCTGAAGAAACCCTTTCACAAAAGCGCCGGTGTGTGCATCGAGCCGTCAGGTTATCCCAATGCGCCTAACATCCCCGAATTCCCGTCGATCATTTACGCGCCTGAAACCCCTTACGAGCAGACCTTGATTTTGGAAATTTCCGAGGGTGGCACATGAGGTTTGCTGCACCGATTATTGCTTTCGGCGTGGTGAATGCGTCCATCACGACCGCAACGTCTCAGAACCTCGGTCCGAACCCAGAATTTGTTGAATCTGACCTGGCTAATGTCCAACTTGGACGGCTGCTTTTCTATGACCCGATCTTATCCGGAAACAGGAACATCAGCTGCGCAACTTGTCACCACCCCAAGCTTGGCACGTCAGATGGGCTCTCGCTTGGGATCGGAGAAGGGGGTTCGGGTTTGGGGGCAGGGCGCAAAATTGACACGGACAACCCGCCGGAGCAACGCATTCCGCGCAATTCGCCGGGGCTTTGGAACCTTGGTGCAACCGAATTCACAACCTTCTTTCATGACGGGCGCCTTGAAACTGATCCGACGCGCGAGAACGGTATCAGGACGCCGCTGGGCACGCACATGCGGTCAGGTTTCAATTCAGCTTTGGCAGCTCAGGCAATGTTTCCAGTGCTTTCGCCCGATGAGATGGCAGGCCACTATTCCGAGAATGATGTCAGTCAGGCTGTACGTCTAGGGATGCTTACTCAGGAAGGGGGGGCGTGGGATCTGATTGCAGCTCGCGTCGCGGCCATCCCAGAATATGAACACCGTTTTTCTTTAACCGCTCCTGGGGACGCGATAACGTTCTCGGCTATTGCGAATGTAATTGCAGATTTCATTGCGTTCGAATGGCGCGCCGACAACAGCCCGTTTGACCTTGCGATGCGGGGAGAAGCAGCATTGCCAGAAGAGGCACAGCGCGGCATGCAGTTGTTTTACGGGAAAGCAGGGTGCAGTACCTGTCATTCGGGCTGGTTCCAAACAGACCATAAATTTCACTCGATTGCGCTGCCGCAGATCGGACCGGGAAAAGCAGCGCGATTTGAAAGCCATACCCGAGATGATGGACGCCTGCGCGTGACTGGTGACGCAGAGGACGCGTTTGCGTTTCGCACGCCCTCGTTGCGCAATGTAACGCTGACGGCACCATATGGGCACAACGGCGCCTATGCACGGCTTGAAGATATCGTGCGCCATCATCTCAACCCAGAGGCTTCACTGCGGTCGTACACGTTGGAAATGGCGAAACTACCTTATTTTCCTGGTGCGCAGGATCAACGGTCATTGTTGAACCCAGAGAATTTGGATGCGATTGCCAGAAGCAGCGATCTGCCGAGGATAAGTTTGACGGATCAGGAGATCAGCGCACTTCTGAGCTTTTTGGGCAGCTTGGAAGATCCCGCAGAGCGCCTTGGAGTTCCGGATCATGTTCCAAGTGGACTGCCAGTCGATCAATGATCAGCGCTCAATGCGAATGATTTGGTTCGATTGATATTCCTTCCATGCTCCTTTTTCACCATCTGGCCAAATTACGCGAACTTCTATTGCTTCCGCATCCCCCAGCCCAAAATGATGCAGCCCTGCAATGCCGCTTGCATGCCCTCCACCGATTGTGATTTCTCGGGTTTCCATACCTGACGCAGTCTTGGCCTCGATAAAGCTGCCGACCGCGAAGCGATTTGACTTGTTTTGAGAAATGTCCAGCATCACCCAATTCTCGGTGTTAGGCTGGTTTTGGTAGACCTCAAGTTCCGAGCCTCGGTTAACCACCACCAGATCCAGCCAACCGTCATTATTGATGTCAGCCAAAGACGCACCGCGAGACTTGGCCACAGAGGCAATGCCAGCCTCGACAGAAGCTTCTAGAAATTGACCATTTTCCTTTTGTAAAAGCAGGTTGTTGGGGTCATCCAAAGCCGCATCTGGCATCTGCTCGACATTTCCCTTGGCGACGAAGATATCGTCCAGTCCGTCGTTGTTGACGTCCCCAAATTGTGCATGCCATCCGGTCGATGGGCGGCCGTCGCCTCCCGTGTGCGGCCTGTGAGCGGTCGTGCCTTTGCCGAAGGTGGCGTCTCGCCAGGTCGGACCACCGGCTTTGGGATCGAAAATCTGCAACTTCTGATCGCCCATCGAAGTCAGGTAAACTTCGGGAAAGCCATCTCCTGTCAGATCCCGCGAAGCGATGCCCATCCCCCAGATCGAGTATGGCAACCATCCGTCTTCTTTAGAATAAAGGCTTGGTGTTTCCTCCATTGCCCATAACTGCTCTTGGCCGCCGCGCACATAGTAATGGCGATCGTTGCTGACGCGCAGATCCGCTTGCCCGGTGCGCGACCAGTCAGAAAACAGAATAGAAAGCGCGCAATAGCCTGGTTCAAGGTGTTCCGGTGGCCGGTAGCTGTCACCAGTTGGCCGGAATATGACCGTGGGTCCGCAAGTTTCAAATGGGCCGTCGGGATTGCGACGATCAACATAAGTTCCGAAGGCCAGTGTTGGCAGGGTCTGATTGGCTTCCCATGTGGCAGAGAATCCGGTTGTCCAATGATCCTCCGATTGGAAGCCCAGGGTGCTGAAGCGGCGGAACTTGCAATCAGGCTCACCCTTCAAAAGCAAATCGGGGCCCACGCGCAAAACGGCCAGATCCAGAATTCCATCACTGTCGATATCCAGCGGGTAAGCCCCAGTTACGCCGGTTATGGCAAGCGGCTCGGGGGTGTCGGCTTGAAACGATATGCCTTCACGCGATGTGTTTCTGAACAGTTTGGATGTGTTGGTGCCGCCCGCGGCAAAGAGTTCGGGCAGCCCATCGCCGTCACAATCGAAAACGGCGACCCCGCCGCCCACAAAATGTTCCCAGCCGCCGTCATAGATATGAGAACCTATGTCAATCTTTTGGAACTGAGGAGCGCGACTTTCTGCACTGGCCGCAGATGCAAACGCGAGCAGGATAAAAAGCTCAGGGCGCATTTGTTGCCAACTCTTTTACCTTAAGGATCGAGACCTGCTCAATCCCGTACGCCGCAGCACCCTTAGCCCACATAAGATCGCCCCAGTGATGCGCTTTGATTTCCGGCAAGAGGGTGTCGACATTCACGACGCCACTGCGGATTCGGGCCATCACCTCGTCCGAATACAGGTGCTCCAAATCCATTTGAGTCCCGGACAGGATAATGCATTCAGGGTCAAACAGGTTGATCAGGTTGGATATCCCCAGACCAAACATCTGGCCCGCGCGGGTCAGAACGGACTTCGCTCTTTCGTCTCCGGATCGCGCGTTTTTGTGGATCTCTGCAACCGTTTCCGTTCCAGTGCCTTGATCGGCAACGGTTGCTTCCCGGATCAATGCATAGTCGCCGACATAGGCTTCAAGGCACCCTCGCTGGCCGCATTGGCAAAGCGCGCCGTCCAGTTGAACTTTGGTGTGGCCAAACTCTGCTCCGCAGCCTCTTTCCCCGCGATACAGCTTGCCGTCCAGCACAATTCCAAGCCCTACGCCGTGTTCGATCGTCACGACCAAAAAATTCTTAAGACCCTTGCCCAACCCGAAAAGTTGTTCCGCCTTTGCCACCAGGTTGGCATCGTTTTCTATAAAGGCAGGGCAGGGCAATTCTGTTTCCAGAAACTGGCTGAAGTCGACGTTTCTCTCGGTAAGGGATGAGGACCAGTGTACAAAGTTCCGTTCAGCGTCTACGAGACCGGCAATCCCGATTGACACTCCGGACAGGGAGTTCAGGGTCGCGTTGATCTGTGCACAGGCTAGATCTAAGGCCGTGCGAATGGTTGCTACGAATGCGCCTGGCGTCATCCGGACGTCATCCAGCGGATATTTGTATGACGTAACCTCGTTTCCTTCGAAATCTGCAAGGATGACCGAGATCATGTGGCGCGCGACTTTAAGGCCCGCAATAAGATAAGATCCGCCATCCAACTGAAGTAAAACTCTGGGTCGCCCCCTTTTGGCAGACTTGGATTGGTGTTCGGTTTCGATCTCTTTGATCAATCCTGCCGAAATGAGATCGGCTGTCGCTGCTGTAACTGTCGCCGGGCTGGTTTGCAAAGCGCTGGCGATATCGATCCGTGAAATCGAGCCTTCTGTCCGGATATGTTCCAGCACCCGAAGTCGGGTGATGTTCCGCTGGTCCGCGGCATTTTGAGAAGCTTTGCTTTTCAGCATCTTGGTCTCGCGAATCTGGTTCTTAACTCAGTCTATTTGGATTCCGCCCGCCCTAACAGAGTAAATATTTTACCCGCTGAATTAAATATGGTATTCAATTTCGTGAGAGCCGCGAATCGAAACACGATGGCTCGGCAAATGGGAGGAAAACATGAAAAGAATTCTCAGCTTCTCTGCTGTGGCCACGCTGTTGGCTTCGACCGCATTCGCAGAGCCAGTGGTCGGTGTGAGTTGGTCGAACTTTCAGGAAGAACGCTGGAAGACGGACGAAGCGGCCATCAAGTCCGCGCTTGAAGCAGGCGGCGCCGAGTACATTTCGGCAGACGCGCAATCGTCTTCCGCAAAGCAGTTGTCAGATATTGAAAGTCTGATTGCGCAAGGCGTGGACGCGCTTATCATTTTGGCGCAGGACGCGCAGGCAATCGGACCGGCTGTTCAAGCTGCGGCCGACGAAGGTATCCCGGTCATTGCCTATGACCGCCTGATTGAAGACGACCGTGCATTCTATCTAACCTTCGACAACGTGGAAGTCGGCAGAATGCAGGCCCGAGCTGTTTTTGAAGCCATGCCCAAGGGTAATTACGTGATGATCAAGGGCTCTCCTACTGATCCCAACGCTGATTTTCTAAGGGGTGGTCAGCAAGAAATCATCGGGGCTGCCGTTGACAGTGGCGACATTGTTATCGTTGGTGAAGCCTACACGGACGGCTGGTTGCCCGCGAACGCACAGCGAAATATGGAACAGATCCTAACCGCCAATGAAAACAATGTGGATGCTGTCGTGGCATCAAATGATGGTACTGCAGGTGGCGTTGTGGCAGCTTTGACTGCGCAGGGCATGGAAGGCATCCCGGTGTCCGGTCAGGACGGCGATCATGCAGCATTGAACCGTGTCGCGCTGGGAACTCAGACCGTTTCCGTTTGGAAGGATGCCCGCGAACTTGGTAAGGCAGCAGGTGAAATCGCAGTCGCGCTGAGTGGGGGAACAAGTCCCGCCGACGTGGAGGGCGCGGCCAGTTGGACGTCGCCTGGCGGTACCCAGATGAACTCGGTCTTCCTTGCACCTGTACCTATCACGAAGGACAACCTGTCTGTTGTTGTGGACGCCGGATGGATCCCATTGGAGGATTTGTGCCAGGGTGTCGAAAACGGACCTGCCCCTTGTAACTAAACTTCAAAGTCCCTGGCCCTGTCTGGGCCGGGGACCATTGCTGAATATGAAAGATCGGAAATGACCGAAACTTCGTCTCAGCCGATACCGGAAAAAGCAAAACCCAGCCTGTTCCAGCAGTTGGAACTGGATATGCGGCTTTTGGGAATGATCGGCGCGTTTGTCATCCTGTGCATAGGGTTCAACATCTTTACGGATGGACGGTTCCTTACGCCTAGGAACCTGTTCAATCTGTCCATTCAGACGGTTTCGGTGGCCATAATGGCGTGCGGGATGGTGTTCATCATTGTCACGCGACACATCGACTTGTCCGTTGGAGCGCTGCTTGCAACGACGTCAGCCGTGATGGCAATGACGCAAACCGAGCTTTTGCCGCAAGTACTAGGGATGGGTTTGAACAACCCTGCAACCTGGGCGATCACCATTGTCGTCGGGCTGTTTGTCGGCACGCTGATTGGTGCGTTTCATGGCTGGATGGTTGGGTATCTGACGATACCAGCCTTCATCGTTACGCTTGGCGGGTTTCTGGTTTGGCGAAACGTGGCGTGGTATTTGACCAGCGGCCAGACGATTGGCCCTCTGGATAGTACGTTCCTGATGTTTGGCGGGACGAACGGCACTTTAGGCACGACGACAAGCTGGCTGTTCGGCTTGTTCGCCACCGCAATCGCGATCTGGGCTTTGTGGAGCAGTCGTCGTGCAAAGGCGGCACATGGTTTTCCTGTCAAACCCGTTTGGGCAGAGGCCACTCTGGCCGGGATAATCGCAATTGCCATCCTTGGGTACGTTTACATCGTAAACAGCTACGCTATTCCGACGCGTCGGTTGCAACGTATGTTCGAAGCGCGCGGAGAGACAATGCCAGAGGGGCTGGTCGTCGGATACGGTATACCGATTTCTGTCCTCATATTGATCATCGTAGCCGTAACCCTGACAATTGTGGCGCGGAAAACCCGGTTTGGACGCTACATCTTTGCCACCGGTGGAAACCCGGATGCGGCAGAGCTTTCCGGCATCAATACGCGGCTGCTGACCGTGAAGATTTTTGCACTGATGGGTTTCCTATGCGCCGTTTCTGCGGTGGTTGCTTCTGCACGCCTCGCGAACCATTCAAACGACATTGGCACGCTGGATGAATTACGGGTTATTGCTGCCGCTGTAATTGGTGGTACCGCGTTGTCCGGTGGCATCGGGACGATCTACGGCGCCATCCTTGGTGCATTGATCATGCAAGCGCTCCAATCTGGTATGGCCATGGTTGGCGTGGACGCGCCGTTTCAGAATATTGTGGTCGGCAGCGTTCTTGTGTTGGCCGTCTATATCGACATCGTCTATCGCAAACGATTGGGGGCCAAGTGATGCAAGATCAAGGCACGCAGAAAACACCCTCAAAATCTGGGCGCGGCTCCGGCGCAGCGCCATTGGTCGAAATGCGAGACATTTCGATCTCGTTCGGTGGGATCAAGGCTGTCGACCACGTGTCGGTCGATCTCTATCCGGGTGAAGTAGTCGGTCTGCTTGGGCACAACGGGGCTGGAAAATCGACGTTGATCAAGGTTCTGTCCGGCGCATATCAAATGGATCACGGCGAGATTCTGATCGATGGCAAGCCAGTCGAGATTGGCAACCCCCGTGACGCCCGCGCGAACAATATTGAGACCATCTACCAGACGCTTGCCCTGGCGGACAATCTGGACGCGACATCAAACCTTTTCCTGGGACGCGAGATGACGACGCCATTGGGTTTGGTCAACGATGCCGCCATGGAGGCCGAATGCCGAAAGATCATGGCGCAGCTCAATCCGAACTTTCAGAAGTTCAATGACCCTGTCTCTGCGCTGTCGGGTGGTCAAAGACAGTCGGTCGCGATTGCCCGGGCCGTCTATTTCAACGCTCGTATTCTGATTATGGACGAGCCGACAGCGGCGCTGGGGCCGCATGAGACAAAAATGGTGGCCGACCTGATCCACCAGTTAAAGGCGCAAGGCATCGGCATCTTCCTGATTGATCACGACGTGCATGCTGTAATGGAGCTATGCGATCGCGCTTCGGTCATGAAGAACGGAAAATTGGTTGGGACTGTCGATATTGCAGACGTAACAGATGACGATTTGTTGTCGATGATCATTCTCGGTAAGCAGCCAGAACAAAAAGCGGAATAGGGGGCAGATATGCCAAGCGGATTTTTTGAAGGGATCGAAGAGATCCGGTTTGAAGGCGTAGACAGCGACAACCCCATGGCCTTTCGCCACTACAATCCCGACGAAGTTGTCATGGGAAAACGCCTGGAAGACCATCTACGGTTCGCGGTCGCCTGGTGGCACTCCTTCGCGTGGGAGGGTGGAGACCCCTTTGGCGGACCTACATTCGAACGCCCGTGGCATCCTCAGGACGACATGGGACGGGCCCGATTAAAGGCGGACATTGCTTTTGAAATGTTCGAGCTGCTGGGTCAGCCCTTTTTCTGCTGGCACGACGCTGACATTCGGCCCGAGCAGGGCAATTTTGCCGATAACTTGAAAACTCTGGAAGAAATCACCGATTACATCGGTGAAAAAATGCAAACGTCCAGCACCAAGCTCCTTTGGGGTACCGCCAACATGTTTAGCCATCGTCGATGGATGTCAGGCGCGAGCACCAACCCCGATCCGGATGTTTTTGCTTTTGCGGCAGCAACGGTAAAGTCGTGCTTGGATGCGACCCACAAGCTTGGTGGCGAAAACTATGTTCTGTGGGGCGGGCGTGAAGGCTATGAAACTCTGCTAAACACGGACCTGAATACTGAACTGGACCATATGGGCCGGTTCTTGAACATGGTCGTAGAGTACAAACACAAAATCGGCTTCAAGGGCACCATCCTTGTAGAGCCCAAACCTCAGGAGCCGTCCAAGCACCAATACGACTACGACGCCGCGACCTGTGTTGGATTCCTCAGGAAATACGGTTTGGAAAGCGAAGTGAAGTTGAACCTTGAGCAGGGACACGCGATCCTCGCCGGCCATAGTTTCGAGCATGAAATAGCAGTTGCTGCTGCCGAGGGGATGCTGGGTTCGATTGATATGAACCGAAACGACTATCAGTCAGGGTGGGACACAGATCAATTTCCTAACAACACGCCAGAGGTTGCTTTGGCATATTACTACATTCTGAAAGCCGGAGGTTTTACAACTGGTGGCACCAACTTTGACGCTAAAGTACGTCGCCAGTCGCTCGATGCAAAAGATCTTGTTGCAGCACACATCGGCGGAATGGACATCTGTGCAAGAGGCTTGAAAGCCGCGGCTGCTATGATTGAAGATGGCGGTCTGGAGGATGCGCTGTCTGAACGGTATTCCGGTTGGAACGCTCCGGAAGCGGCGTCTATGCTGAACAGTAGTCTCGAGGACATCTCTGCGCGAGTTTTACAGGACAATATCAACCCGGAACCACGATCTGGGCGTCAGGAAATTCTGGAAAACTATGTGAACAGGTTTGTTTGACCGAGGAAAAATATCAGCTGAAGTATTGTCAAAAGAACTTGGAGTGAACTGAGCAGAGGCTTTTGTAGTCATCACGCATGACTAAGTGATTGCAATCAGATCACTTTAAGCCGAAAGGATCACGTGCTGTTATAGTGCGCTTAAGTGGATCAGCGCTAATGGCCTGCCTAACGCAGGACGGAGGTTTTAAAGCTGCACTGGACGGCGCAGATGGCCAGTACCCGCCAACCTAAGCAGTAGTTTATTTGTCAACGCAACAGGCTGCACAGGTTTTACTATTCGTTTTCGTCCAGACGCAGCGACCTGCTGGCTTGATGCGTCGAAAAACACGCGTGTTTTAAAAAGTAGGCGGCGGGACCAAGTTGCAATAGTTGCCTTACGCCCATTCCGGCAGTCAAGAAATGCAGGTTGGTAAGGTCAGTGCCCTCGCTGTTCATGGCTGAGCCGACTGATCGCGCTCAGGAGCCACGATCGATAGGCGGGAATTCCTCAGTCTCGACTGTGTTTTGGCATCTTTCTCAATTGATTTAGTCTGACATGTTCCTGCGGAATTTCAGCAAGGGTGCTTAACATAGAGTGCTGTTTCCTGCCTTGCCTCACACTTGTGTAAATCGCCCGGGTGCAAGCTGATGGCGACAATGAGTCTGTTGAAGTCGACAAAAACCGCAAAACTCAAAAGTTGTCTTGCGGACGCAGGGTATCTTTTGGTTGTCCGACTAAGTGTGAGAATAGAGCAAAATCGCCGTAGTAGGCTTCAAAAGGAAAACAGTTGGCTTTAACAAAGTTCAAAAAGCCTATCAGTATGACGGCTTTGATCCAAACTATCGCAACAACGGAAATCTCATCACGCCCAGAAATGCGTTGTTTTCCGCTTTCTGCGTTGGGATAGTGGCGGAGAGACAGGGATTCGAACCCTGGGTGGGCTTGCACCCACAACGGTTTTCGAGACCGCCCCGTTCGACCACTCCGGCACCTCTCCGCGGGGGTCTGTGAGGGGGGGATTTAGTGAGGAACGGGCAGGGGTGCAAGCAGAAAATTCCCGAAATTCACTAAGAAGGGATTTTCCATTGCCTGACGGCGTAAAACACCTAGGCTCTGTGTCATGACATATATCTATCGCACCGCCTTTCTGCCCTTTTGTTTGTTGGTCGCAACGCTATTCGCCTTTCCGGTTTCATCGCTCGCTGCCGAGCGGGACAGGATAGAGGCATTTCTGGCAACAACCGGCTTTGACGTCGCGTTGGAAAGTATCGCGCTGGCCTCGGCATCAGCGCCGGAAATGCTGGGGATTGACCCGGACGGATTCGGTTCGGATTGGGCCCGACTGACCGAAGATGTGTTTGACGTCCAAGAGATGCATGAAACCGCCGTTTCAATTCTAGAGCAGACACTTAGTGATGACGCTCTGAATCATGCAGTCGAGTTTTATGCGTCCGATCTGGGTCAAAGACTGGTCGAGGCCGAAAACGCGTCGCATCTGATTGAAGATGAAGACGCCAAACAGCTTGAGGGTCAGCAGATCGTGTCAGACCTGATCCGTGAGGGCTCGATGCGGGTGGAAGAGCTGAAGCGGATGAACGCAGCCGTTGATTCTAGTGGAACAGCCCTGCGTGCCATTCAAGAAATCCAGCTGCGGTTCCTTCTCGCAGCAAGCGCTTCGGGTGTTATTGACCTACAGATGGGAGCAGACGACCTAAGACTGTTGATGCGCCAGAACGAAGCCGGGATGCGTCAGTCGCTGCAATTGTCTGCTCTGGCAGGCGCGGCTTATACGTACCAGGATTTCTCGGATGCGGATATCATCGCGTACTCAGACGCGCTTGAGGAACCCCTGATGCAGGAGGTTTATGAACTTCTGAACGCCATTCAGTATGAAATCATGGCCATGAAATTCGAAGATCTTGCAGCACGTATGGCGGATCTGCATCCGGCTCAGGATATCTGATGCGAGTGGGTGTCCTTTTCTTGGTGATCACGCTGTGGGCGACAATTGGGTCGGCCTCGGAAAAAGTGAACCGTCTGATGGATGCCATACGCCTTGAACAGGTAATCGACATTCTTCGAAGTGAAGGGCGCGAACAGGCCAAGGAGTTAAACGAAACGCTTCTGGGCAATTCCGGTGGGTCATATTTTTCGGCGCAACTGGACGTCATTTACGATGCGGAATGGATGCACGATCAGATCAGCGATGTTTTCCAAGAGGCGCTGACTGAAGGTCAACTGGATCGCGCAATCGTTTTCTATGAAAGTGACCTTGGCCAGACGCTTGTTTCCCTTGAGAATTCGGCGCGCGAGGCGATTGGCGACGAGACCATCCTGGAGATGGCCAAGGACAGCTTTTTGACGGGCGATCACGATGTGTCTCTTTACCGCCTTATTGACGAATACATCGAGGTTAACGATCTGATTGCAAAAAACGTCCACAGCGCCATCAGTGCAGATTTCCAATTCTTTCGAGGGCTGAACGAGGATGTCGGCGCGGATGATCAGGAAATATTGGCCCAACTGCTAACCGAAAAGGACGCCATCACTCAAGATACGGAAACATGGTTGTATTCGTTTTTGTTGATGGCCTATCAGCCGTTAGAGGATGGGCAGATGCGAGAAAACATCGCCTTTTCGCGTACCGAGACGGGGCGCGCGATAAACAAGGCTTTCTTTGATAGCTTTGACCAAATGTATGACAACATCTATTACCGACTTGGTCAGGCAGTTTCACATGCGTTGACGGCTTCGGAACTATAAGCGGGCTTTTGCTGTTGACTTTCACGAGCATTCCGGAAATAAGCGCGCATCCCGGCCGGTTACTCCGCGCCGGGTCTCGTTATTATTGACCCATCGGGCCTGTCCCTAGGGTCGTCACACAGCCCGAAAAGGGCGCGCTGTTCGAGGTGGCGAAGGCCAGAAACCCCCGATCGGGGACCACAGAACGCGGGTTGGAAAAGGAAAGACGCATGTTTGCGGTCCTCAAGACTGGCGGCAAGCAGTACAAGGTTCAGGCGGGCGATGTGCTCCGCGTTGAAAAGCTGGCTGCCGACGCAGGTGAAAAAGTTCAATTCAACGATGTTCTGATGCTGGGCGGCGACGCTCCGGTTGTTGGCGCACCTTTCGTTGAAGGCGCAGGCGTACAGGCCGAAGTGATCGAACAGATCAAAGGTGACAAGGTCATCAAATTCGTCAAACGCCGTCGTAAGCACAGCTCGAAGCGTACCGTTGGCCACCGTCAGAAGCTGACTCTGGTCAAAATCACCGACATCCTGGCGTCGGGCGCTGACAAGTCGGGCATCAAAGCGGCAACCGGTTCTGCACCGGCTGGCGAAGCGGCACCTGCTGCAAAGCCTGCCAAGAAAGCTGCTGCCAAGGCAGAAGCACCCGCCGCTGCTGCTGCTGACGATCTGACCAAGCTGAACGGTGTCGGCCCCGCCGCTGCCAAAAAGCTGAACGACGCAGGTATCGAGAGCTTTGCCGCTCTGGCCGCCTTGTCGGACGAGCAGATTGCTGCTATCGACACCATCAAAGTGAAGCCCGAATGGGTTGAGCAAGCCAAAGAGCTGGCTCAAGGCTAAGGAGAGAGAGAATGGCACATAAAAAAGCTGGCGGTTCCTCCCGTAACGGTCGCGACTCAGCTGGTCGCCGCCTTGGCGTGAAACTCTATGGTGGCCAGGCGGCCATCGCAGGCAACATCATCGTACGTCAGCGCGGCACCAAGTTCTGGCCGGGCGAAGGCGTGGGCATGGGTAAAGATCACACCATCTATGCAACTGTTGATGGCGCCGTGAAGTTCCACAAGGGACTCAAGAACCGCACCTTTATTTCGGTCCTGCCAGTGGCGGAGGCCGCAGAGTAAGCCGAAACCCTAAAGGTTTAGAAATAAATGGGGGACCGGCAGAAAATGCCGGTCCCCTTTCTCGTTTTTAACACAGTTTTGACCTATGAGCCCGATGACACACGCAGCAAGCACAATACCGCCCCTGTTTCAGGGACGCATTGCCCATGCGGTTGAAGATCGTCTGGGCCGCAAATATCTGATGTGGACGTTAATTGGTTTCACTGTTGCGTCCGTAATTTACGTGTTGTTCGGAGGAGGACCGCACTCATGAAGTTTGAGACAATAATAAACCAGCCGGTGATCGAAACCGAGCGGTTCGATCTACGCCCTTTGCGTCGTTCGGATATGGGTCTCATTGAACACTATGCAGGCGACGAACGTGTGGCGCGGATGACCACGGCTATTCCACATCCATTGCCGCCTGGCTCGACCGAAGCGTTCGTTACTCGCGCCATGTCCGAGGAGCGGGACGAAGACGTTTGGGCCTTGGATGCCACCAAAGATGATGGACCAGAGCTGATTGGCCTGATTTCGTTGACTCGGCTGGATCGCAACCAGTCCGAGGTTGGGTATTGGGTCGCGCCGATCTACTGGAACACTGGTGTGGCCTCGCTGGCGGTTGAGGCGTTGGTCAATGCAAACCCGTTGGAGAACGCCAATATGTTCGCCAGCGTGTTTCAGGACAATCCGGCCTCGGCCCGGGTATTGACCCATTGCGGGTTTGAATATCTTGGCGATGCCGAAAACTATTCGGTGGCGCGCGATGCGAACGTGCCCACCTGGACATATACAAAGAAACTGTGACTTGTGGCCGATGGGGCCTTTGCAGTAGGGGACAGCTATGAAATTTCTCGATCTTGCAAAGGTCTACATCCGGTCCGGGGCCGGTGGGGGCGGCTGCGTCAGCTTCCGGCGCGAAAAATACATCGAATATGGCGGCCCTGACGGCGGGGACGGCGGCAAAGGCGGCTCGGTCTGGGTTGAGGTTGTGGACAGCCTGAACACCCTGATCGACTTCCGCTATCAGCAGCATTTCTTTGCCAAAAACGGTCAGCCCGGTCGTGGGCAGCAGCGTACCGGCAAGGATGGCGATGACATTGTCCTCCGCGTGCCTGTTGGGACCGAAATTCTGGACGAGGACGAAGAGACCGTCATCTGCGATCTGACAGAGGTCGGGCAGCGCGTGCTGCTAGCGAAGGGTGGCAATGGCGGTTTTGGCAACCTGCATTTCAAGTCAGCTACCAACCAGGCTCCGCGCCGGGCCAATCCGGGGCAGGCGGGGATCGACCGCACCATTTGGCTGCGGCTGAAGCTGATCGCCGATGTGGGTCTGCTGGGCATGCCCAATGCGGGCAAATCGACCTTTCTGGCGGCCACTTCGAATGCACGGCCCAAAATTGCGGACTATCCGTTTACGACCCTGCACCCCAATCTGGGCGTTGTGGGAGTAGATAACGTTGAGTTCGTTGTTGCCGACATTCCTGGCCTGATCGAGGGCGCGCATGAGGGCCGCGGCATTGGCGACCGTTTTCTGGGCCATGTCGAACGCTGCGCCGTACTGCTGCATCTGGTCGATGGCACCTCGGAAACCGTGGCCGAGGATTACCGCACCATCATTCACGAGCTTGAGGCTTACGGTGGTGAGTTGGCCGAGAAACCCCGGATCACCGTGCTGAACAAGGTCGATGCTCTGGATGATGAGGAACGCGAACTGGCCAAGTCTGAGTTGGAAGACGCCGTGGGCGGCCCCGTCATGACCATGTCCGGCGTCGCGCATTTGGGCGTGACCGAGGTTCTACGCGCCCTGCGTTCGGAAATCGACGACAATCGCCTTCGTCACAAACCCGCCGAGGAGGCCGCGCCTTGGCAACCCTGACTTCAGCCAAACGTCTGGTTGTGAAGATCGGGTCTGCCTTGCTGGTGGATCGGGATACAGGGTTGTTGCGGTCTGACTGGCTGAAGTCGCTGGCGCAGGATGTGGCGTGGCTCAAAGGGCAGGGGACGGACGTCATTTTGGTGTCCTCCGGCTCGATTGCTCTGGGGCGTGGGGTTCTTAGCCTACCTATGGCGACATTGCCGCTGGAACAGTCTCAGGCGGCTGCGGCCGTTGGGCAAATCCGTCTCGCCCGCGCCTATGAAGAGGTTCTGGCCCCGCATAACATCACCACCGCGCAGGTTCTGGTCACGCTTGAAGACAGTGCCGATCGCCGTCGTTACCTGAACTCACGCGCGACGCTTGAGACGCTGCTTGGCCTGGGCGTCGTCCCGATTGTCAACGAAAACGATACAGTTGCCACGGATGAGATCCGATATGGCGACAATGATCGTCTGGCTGCTCAGATCGCTGTCACCGTAGGCGCAGACCAGTTGATCCTGTTGTCTGATGTGGATGGGTTCTATACCGGGAACCCGACCGAGGTCAGCTCGGCGACCCGTTATGATGTGATCGAACAGATAACGCCCGAGATTGAGGAAATGGCCGGTGACGCCGGTTCAGGTCTCTCGAAGGGCGGGATGAAGACCAAATTGCTGGCGGCTAAGATGGCGACAGCTGCAGGTTGCGACATGGCGATTACTGAAGGATCGACCTTAAACCCGCTGAAAATGCTCGAAAATGGCGCGAACTGCACGTGGTTTACGGCCACGGTTGACCCGCACGCGGCGCGCAAACGTTGGATATCAGCCATGAAACCCCGTGGTGAGATCGTGGTGGATGCCGGCGCGGCCAAAGCACTTGGCAATGGCAAAAGCCTTCTGCCTGCGGGTATTGTCGAAGTGACCGGCGATTTCGGGCGCGGCGATCCGGTGGCGATCATAGATCCGCAGGCGAGGCGTTTGGCCCAAGGTCTCAGCCGCTACACTGCGCAGGAGGCAGACGCGATCAAAGGGCGCAAATCATCCGAGATCGAGGCGACGCTAGGCTATCCGGGCCGCGCCGTGTTGATCCACCGGGACGATCTGGCGCTGTAGTTAAAGAAAGGCATGTAAGATGAAGGATTTCGACAGCATTCCCGCCCTGATGACTGATTTGGGTGTGCGCGCCAAAGCGGCCTCGGCCGAACTGGGCTTTGCCAGTGCCGAGCGTAAACACGCGGCCCTGATTGCCGCTGCCGATGCGGTCTGGACGCGACGCGCCGAGATCATTGAGGCCAACGCGAAAGACCTGGAGTTCGGGCGCGACAAGGGTCTGAGCCCGGCGATGATGGATCGCCTGATGCTGGACGAAGCCCGAATTCAGGGCATGGTCGATGGTCTGCGCACCGTTGCCGATCAGGCTGATCCGGTGGGTGAGGTTCTGACCGAATGGGACATGCCGTCAGGTCTGCATATCCAGCGCGTGCGGACGCCTCTGGGCGTGATCGGCGTCATTTATGAAAGCCGCCCGAATGTGACAGCGGATGCGGGTGCGCTTTGCTTGAAATCGGGCAATGCGGTGATCCTGCGTGGCGGTTCGGAAAGCTTCCATTCCTCAAGCGCGATCCATGCCTGTCTGGTCGAGGGTCTGAAGGCTGCCAACCTGCCCGAAGACGCGATCCAGTTGGTGCCCACACGCGACCGAGCAGCCGTTCAGGAACTGCTGACGATGACCGACTATGTCGACGTGATCGTCCCGCGCGGTGGTAAAGGGTTGGTGGGCCTTGTCCAGCGTGAGGCGCGAGTGCCCGTGTTCGCGCATCTGGAAGGCATCGTGCATATTTATATCGACAAAGCTGCCGACCCCGCCAAAACAATCGAGGTCGTTCTGAACGCCAAAACCCGCCGGACGGGGATCTGTGGAGCAGCCGAATGCCTGCTGATCCATCAGGACGTTGCTGAAACTTTGGGCCGGGACGTCATCCAAGCTTTGTTGACTTCTGGTGTCGAAGTCCATGCCGAGAGCGGTTTGGAGATGAACGGAACGATTGCAGCGTCGGCCGACGATTGGGGAAAAGAGTTTCTCGACACTATCATCGCCGCCAAACCTGTTGCCGATATTGACGCGGCTATTGCGCATATCCGGCAGTACGGCTCTGACCATACAGATTGTATCATGACCGAAGATGCAGAGGCCGCTGCGCGGTTCTTCGAACGTCTCGACAGTGCAATTCTGATGCACAACGCCTCGACGCAATTTGCCGATGGTGGAGAGTTTGGCATGGGCGCTGAGATCGGTATCGCCACCGGCAAGATGCATGCGCGCGGACCTGTGGGCGCTGCTCAGTTGACCAGTTTTCAGTATCTGGTCCGCGGAAACGGGACTATTCGGACCTAGAACCGTATCTCAACGCGGGTTGAGGTTGTATCCACCGCAACCCGCCGTCCCATAGAAGTCGCGGTATCGGGGAGCAAGGCGAACTGAACGTGGGCAGGCGTGACCTTGTTGGCAAGCCGCCCGCGGGGCAGGTTATTCCATAAGTCGTTGTCGATGTTCAATTTGTCCGCGATACCCGTGACGGACCAGCGGTCTAAATCATTGCGAATGGAGACTTCGCCGCCGAACGGCATTGCGCTTTCACAGCACATCAATGCCAGAAACGCCAATTTGACCTGATTGCGCGGCACGGCTTCGGTGAGGTTCCAGTTCACCCGCAAACGTCCGGCTCGTTCTACATCTTTCAGCAAATCGCTGACTTCAGTCCGCCCCAAGGGTTGATCCCCTGCGGACCCAAAGGCCACGCGAAAGAATCTGATCCGCGCGCCAGCGCTGCCGACACTGCCCGAGATCAGCTCCATCTCGGGGCCTTGGGTGCCGCCAACCATTTCCAGCAGTTCAAGCCCGTTGGTAATCGCGCCAATAGGGCTGATCAGGTCGTGACAGATGCGCGAGCCGATCAGCTCGGCCAGGTTGACGTCTGTAGCGCTCATGCGTACCTCCTGCTGTATCTGCCGCCGGACCCGGAGCCCAGTCATGTCAGACCTCAATGCCATTCTCGCACCGGGCATGTTTGTCCGCCACCCCGATTTCCCCGATTGGGGCGTTGGACAAGTGCAGTCCAATATCGGTGGCAAAATCACCGTGAACTTCCGCGAGCAGGGGAAAGTGGTGATTGACGGATCGCGCATCGCCCTGATGCCCGTCTTTGATCCGTGAAACTGGTTTAGGAAAGGTTAACGCGCAGTCGGTCGCGCGCTTGGTTGCCATTCCCCCGATACCTGCGGTATCAGCCCTGAAACCACAGGGACGTTCTGATGTCGGGTACAGGCCCATCCTTCACCGTCAAACTCGCCGAGACCGAGGCCGAACTACGTGCCGCGCAGCGGCTGCGCTATGACGTCTTCGTTCGCGAACTGGGTGGTGGCGGAGAGATGGTTGATCACGACGCAGGGCTGGAACAGGACCGGTTTGATCCGTATTTCGACCATATGCTCGCCATCGACGACCAGACGGGCGAAACTGTTGGTGTTTACAGACTGTTACCGGGTGAACGTGCAGCAGATCTGGGTCAGTTTTATTCCGAAGACGAATATGATGTCAGCGTCCTTAAAGACAGCGGTCTCAAGCTGTTGGAATTGGGGCGATCCTGCCTCCACCCTGACTATCGCGGCGGCACGGCAATGTATCATCTGTGGAACGGTCTGGCCGCCTATGTGAACGCGCGCCAGATTGAAGTTCTGTTCGGCGTCGCCAGCTTTCATGGCACTGATGTTCAGGCGCTGGAGCAGCCTCTGTCGATGTTGCATCACAACCACCTCGCGCCGCCAGACCTGAGGGTGCGGGCGCAACCCGATGTGTTTCAGCCGATGGACTTGGTGGACGTGGATGCGCTGGATCGCCGTGCAGCCATGGTGCAGGTTCCAGCGCTGATCAAAGCCTATCTTCGGCTGGGCGGGTTCGTGGGCGAGGGCGCTTTCATCGACCATGCCTTCAACACAACGGACGTGTGCCTGATCCTGGACACAGCGCGTATGAACGAGCGCCAACGGCGCATCTATACCGGAGCATAACCCTTGAGCGACGCATCCTGGCACAGCGAAGACGCGCCTGATCCCATTGAGCTGGGCCTGATCGGCTGGATTCTGGTCATCTTGCGTGGTCTGCCACTGGCGATGTTAGTCTTCGGCGGTCTGATTGTTCTACTGATCCTGCGGCTGATCGAACGACCGATTTACGGTGTCCGCCGCCCCGTCACGCCCTTCATCACACAGTTTGTATGTCGCAACGCTTTTCGCATTCTAGGAATGGGGTTCCGCAGTTCCGGAGAGTTGATGACCCAACGCGGTGCAGTGGTGGCCAATCACTCCTCGTGGTTGGATATTTTCGCGCTTAACGCCCGCAAAAGGGTCTATTTCGTCTCAAAAGCCGAAGTGGCGAAATGGCCCGGTATCGGCTGGCTTGCCCGGGCCACGGGTACGGTCTTCATCGAACGCAACCGTAAAAAGGCGCGCGAGCAAACCTTGTTGTTTCAGGAACGCTTGTCCGCAGGTCATAAGTTGGTGTTTTTTCCGGAAGGCACCTCGACCGATGGAATCAGGGTTTTGCCCTTTAAAACAACACTCTTTGCAGCGTTCTTTACCGATGAACTGCGCGAATTCATGTATGTGCAGCCCGTTTCCGTGATCTATCATGCGCCCGTTGGGCAACCCAACAGGTTCTATGGCTGGTGGGGAGATATGGATTTTGGCCCGCATCTGCTGAAAACGCTGGGCGCCCGTCGACAAGGTTGGGTCGAGTTGATCTACCACATACCCGCCAAGGTCAGCGATTTTGAAAACCGCAAAGCGTTGGCTGCTCATTGCGAGGAAGCCGTCCGTCATGCCCATAGCTTGGCGCGGCTTGAAAAATAGGGGCGAAAGCCTCTTGCACTGCACCAAAACCTGCCGTATACGCGCGCCATTCAAACCCGCAGGCGGGGTTTGGGCCTTTTGGAGGGAGACATCCTCATCAGGCCCGCCGGTTGGAGCATCCGCTTCTTTCACCCCCGCCAAGGCGTAAACCGGAAAAGGAAAATAGCATGGCTCTTCCCGAGTTCACCATGCGTCAGCTGCTGGAAGCTGGCGTTCACTTTGGTCACCAGACACAGCGTTGGAATCCCCGCATGGGCCCGTTCATCTACGGCTCGCGCAATGGCATCCACATCATGGACCTGACCCAGACCGTTCCGATGCTGGATCAGGCGCTGCAGGCGGTTCGTGACACCGTTGCAAAAGGTGGCCGCGTTCTGTTCGTTGGTACCAAGCGTCAGGCCGCTGGCCCGATCGCCGAAGCAGCTGAAAAGTCAGCTCAGTACTACATGAACCACCGCTGGCTGGGCGGTACGCTGACCAACTGGAAAACCGTTTCTCAGTCGATCAACCGTCTGAACCAGATCGACGAAGCAATGGAAGCCGGCGCAGAAGGCCTGACCAAGAAAGAGCGTCTGGGCATGGAGCGTGACCAGCAGAAGCTGCAGGCTTCGCTGGGCGGTATCCGCGAGATGGGCGGCGTTCCTGACCTGCTGTTCGTCATCGACGTCAAAAAAGAAGCACTGGCCATCGCCGAAGCCAACAAGCTGGGTATCCCGGTTGTGGCTGTTGTCGACACCAACTGCTCGCCCGACGGTGTTGACTACATCATCCCCGGCAACGACGACGCAGCCCGCGCCATCGGTCTGTACTGCGACCTGGCCGCACGCGCGGCTCTGGACGGCATGACCGCTCAGATGGGTGCTGCTGGCGTGGACCTGGGTGCATTCGAAGAAGCACCGGTTGAAGAAGTAGTCGCCGAAGAAGCCCCCGCGGAAGCAGAAACACCTGCCGAAGCGTAAGCTGCCCGTCACGTAAATGACATATGGGGCAGGGTAGACCTGCCCCAATTCCGTTTGATTTGAGGAGAGCCGAAAGATGGCAATCACAGCAGCAATGGTTAAAGAACTGCGCGACAGCACAGGCGCAGGCATGATGGACGCGAAAAAAGCGCTGACCGAAACCGGCGGCAACATGGACGAGGCCGTTGACTGGCTGCGTACCAAAGGTCTAGCCAAGGCGGCCAAGAAATCCGGTCGTACTGCCGCCGAAGGTCTGGTTGCTGTTCACGTCAACGGTGGCAACGGTGTTGCTGTCGAGGTGAACTCGGAAACCGACTTCGTTGCGAAAAACGCTGAGTTCCAGGAAATGGTCGGCAAGATCGCATTTGCAGCCGAAGGCGTTGCAGATGTTGACGCTCTGCTGGCGGCTGACCTGGGTGGCAAATCCGTTGCCGACACTCTGACCGACAAGATCGCCACCATCGGCGAGAACATGTCGGTGCGCCGCATGGCGAAACTGTCGGGTGACACTGTTGTGTCTTACGTCCACAACGCAGCTACCAACGGCATGGGCAAAATCGGCGTTCTGGTCGCTCTGACCGGTGGCGACGAAGCGATCGGCAAGCAGGTTGCGATGCACATCGCAGCTGTGAACCCGGCAGCTCTGTCCGAGGCGGACATGGATCCAGCTGTTGTCGAGAAAGAAAAGCAGGTTCAGATGGACATCGCCCGCGAATCCGGCAAACCGGAGCAGGTGATCGAGAAGATGATCGAAGGCCGTATGAAGAAATTCGTGGCTGAATCAACTCTGCTGAACCAGTCATTCGTTGTGAACCCTGACCTGACCGTTGAAGCTGCGGCCAAAGAAGCAGGCGCAACCATCACCGGCTTTATCCGTCTGGAAGTTGGCGAAGGTATCGTGGTCGAGAAAGAAGACTTCGCAGCCGAAGTTGCCAAAGCCGCGCAAGGCTAAGATGTTTTGTCGGAACCCTTACGGGGGTTCGGCACCTTATCGGAACCGGTCACGCATAGCGTGGCCGGTTTTTTCGTTTGGCAATAAAAAAGACGCCGCAGCGCCTGGAATTTAAGGATAGGGTTGGGGGGCCCCGCATGATGGGGATGGTCGAGGCCCCCCAGTGTTTCCGGCAAAGGTACGTGGACGAATAGACGCCCCTGTGCCAGAGAGGTTGGAGAGCCCTGAAATTACAAAGATCCAACCAAATGTTCCCAGGCTAAAGCCACCACTCACGGAACGATCTCATTTTGCAACTGTAGACCCGGATTCGGAAAGTCATGTTTTCCTTACCTAAGGTAAGTTGATGCAAATTAGCGTCAAATTCCTGGTGTTATGCCTCTATTTTGAACATCTGATTCTGCAATGACGCCTTCAGTACAGCCTGAGCGGTGGTTTCAACCGACAGCGATTCTCGGGCTAGCCTCAAATGCTTTTCGACTGTCGCTGCGGTTAGGCCCATCAACAGGGCGATATCTTGCGTGGTCTTACCATCCCCAACCCATTCCAGCGCTTCACGTTGGCGATTGGTCAACGCTCGATTCGGAGCATTGTAGGGCAGCGTAAGAATTTTCAGATGCGCCACGTTATTCATGAGAAGAATGTCATCGCCATGTTCAGCCCAGATCGCATCGACTTCTTGTTGTGACCGGCCGCCAGAGGCAGAAAGCGAGATCGCACCTTTCGATCTAAAAGAAACCGAGTTGAAGCTGACCGTATAGCCGGCAACGACCCCCAACGACCGATTGAACTCGACCACTTTCCGTTCTTGCGGCGATAGGGTGCCATCCAAAAGCATGTCCTGCGTCATTTGCCAGCTTGCAGCGCCTTCGTTCTCAAGCGCCCATTTCAACATAGGGGCATTGAAATAAAGCCCATCTCGCAGGAACCCATCCAAGTAGTCCTTGCCATGGTTCGTCAGGATCGTGAAGTCCTCGGGGTCACCCAGGGAAGTTTCCGTTTTGTAGCGCGTAAAGCCGTATAGCAGGCGATCAAACCCATATCCGGCCATCTGACGGCAATGGGCATCCCAAAGCTCCTCAAGCGATTTGACATAGCTGAGAAAGTGCAAATAGGCGTCCAGCTTCATGCGCCAACCTCGCCGTCCAGATAGCCCACCAGTGCGTCCAGTGCCAATACGTAGCTTCGCGTTCCAAAGCCGCAAATCTGACCCAACGCAACCTTTGAGATATAGGATTTGTGTCGGAATTGCTCTCGCGCATGAATGTTTGACAGATGAACCTCAACCACCGGCAGGTCGACAGAAGAAATCGCGTCCATCAGAGCAATAGAAGTATGCGTATAAGCTCCAGCGTTCAGAATAATCCCGTTCTGGACACCTTTCGCCGCATGGATCGCGTCGATCAATTCGCCCTCATGATTTGACTGCAAGGTCGAAACGTCAATTCCTATTTTTTTTCCATGGTTAAAGCACAATTCCTCAACCATTTTTAAAGTGGTGCTACCATAAACCTCGGGCTGGCGCGTCCCCAGCAAATTCAAGTTTGGGCCGTTCAAAATCAGAGCTTTGTGCATCGTCTCACTGTTCCCATTTATGAGTTTCTTAAACACGAAGGGGTGCCCGAGTCTACTGCCCGCGCACTTATCGCGCGAGCAGGTGTGTTTCTAAACAACGTAGACCGCCTCTGATGTGGAAGTTTCAGGGCATCGACACGACGACTTTACCCAGCACGGACCGATCTGCCAGCTTCACCAGCGCGTCTTGCGCTTGTTCCAGTGGGAAAGTGGCGCTGATTTGCGGTTTGATCTTGCCTTCGCCATACAACCTGAACAAATCGTTGATGTTTTGCGTGTGACCCGCTGGATCCCGGAACACGGATGCCCCCCAGAAAACACCGACAATTTGGCACCCTTTAAGAAGCGGCAGGTTGAGGGGTATCTTGGGAATTCCGGCGGGAAACCCGACTACAAGGTATCGACCATTCCACGCCATACTGCGCAGTGCAGGTTCGGCATAGTCGCCTCCGACCGCGTCATAGACCACGTCCACACCCAAAGGTCCGGCCATTGCCTTGATTTCACCCGAAAAGGCTTTCTGTGCATCGCGGTCCATCTGATGGTCGTAGACGATCACCTCATCTGCGCCAATTTTACGGCAGAATTCGGCTTTTTCTTGCGAAGATACAGCCGCAATCACCCGCGCACCCTGTGCCTTTGACAATTCAATCGCAGCTGTCCCAACGCCGCCCGCTGCGCCCAGGACCAAAACGGTTTCATCTGCCCGCAGGTGCGCCCGGTCTTTCAATGCATGGTAAGAGGTGCCGTAGGTAAATATGAAACAAGCGGCATCCTCGAACGGCATCGACTGCGGAAACTTAACCGCTGTCGACGCCTTGATCGTCATATGAGTCGCGAATCCCCCATGGCCGGTCAAAGCAAGAACACGGTCCCCGACCTCGTAACCCGCGACATCCTCACCAATGGCCAGAACCTTACCTGCAATTTCGCCACCGGGTGCAAAGGGTCTGGGGGGCTTGATCTGGTACAGGTCTCGGATCATCAGAGTGTCGGGGTAATTGACCCCAGCGGCCTTAACACCAATCAGCAACTCGCCTTTTCCCGGTTCCGGATCGGGCAGGGTGGTGAGTTCCAAAGTTTCCGGTCCACCCGGGGCGACGCTGAGTAAAGCTTGCATGTTGGCCCTATTGTCCTTGTTATTGATTCAGGAGGAAGTTTGGCGCAGCAGCGGGTGTTGTCAAGAAACCGACGAGGTGCAACCCTCGGTCGATCAACAGCATGCGATTGCGCCAAATAAATGATCGAGGAGCACACTATGACGCCCGAAACCCTATTTTCCTTGCATGGAAAGACAGCATTTGTGACCGGGGGCGCCACCGGAATTGGACGCATGGCTGCAGAGGCATTGGTTCGGGCCGGTGCGCGGGTTCTAATTGCCTCGCGCAAGGCTGACGCGTGTGAAGCCGTCGCCGCGGAACTAAACGCTCTGGACGCGCCGGGAACCGCCGAAGGGTTCGGTGGGGACGTTGGGACAAAGGAAGGCATCGAAGCGTTGGCGTCCGAGGTTCAAAAGCGGACGGACCGACTTGATATCCTTATGAATAATGCCGGTGTATCTTGGGGTGCGCCGATGGGACAATTTCCCTATGAGGCATGGGACAAAGTCATGTCGGTCAACGTTGCGGGTATCTTTGATCTGACCCAAAAACTGTTGCCAATTTTGATGAAGTCCGGAACCCCCGAGGACCCGGCCCGCGTGGTCAATGTGGGCTCGGTGATGGGTGAGGTGCCAATGGGCGATGGCGCATACAGCTATTCGGCTTCGAAAGCGGCTGTATTGCATCTGACCAAGATCATGGCAAAGGAACTGTCGCCGTATCACGTGACCGTCAACGCGCTGGCTCCTGGTCCTTTTGTGTCGCGGATGACCGCCTTTGCAACGGCCGACACAGATACACGGGACAGGGTGGGTAAAACGGTTCCACTTGGCCGCGTCGGCAGCGAAGACGATATCGCAGGATGCATGCTGTTCCTGTGCGGCCGGGGAGGGAGTTATGTAACGGGCGCGGTCATTCCTGTCTCTGGTGGAATCAATGTTGTGACCGCCGGAAACATTTTCGCCGAAGCGCTTTAAGATCGCATTGGAGGGAGCTGAAATGGCGAATAGTTCGACATTGGACCTTGATGCCGTCGACCGGTATCTCAGCGCACATTTGGAAGGGTATCAAGGCCCGCTGCAAGCCACCAAGTTCGATGTCGGGCAATCCAATCCCACCTTCGAATTGCGTACGCCTGCGAAGACTTATGTGCTGCGCCGTAAACCGCCCGGTACGTTGCTGAAATCGGCGCATGCTGTCGACCGCGAGTTTCGTGTTCAACGCGCGTTGGCAAACACCAACGTCCCTGTTCCTGCGATGTACCTGCTGTGCGAAGACGACGGCGTTATTGGTTCAGAATTCTACGTGATGGAACGTCTTCAAGGGCGCGGCTTTCTCGAGCCCACCATGGACGGCGAAAGCAATGAGACTCGAACAGGGGTTTTCGCCGAAATGAACCGTGTGTTGGCCGAACTGCATATGGTCGATATCGACGCGGTCGGTCTGTCTGACTACGGGCCTCCTGGAAACTACTTTGAACGGCAGATAGCGCGGTGGACCAAGCAGTACCGAGCCTCGGAAACCGACCGGATCGATGAGATGGACAGGCTGATTGCCTCTCTTGAAACGTCGTTGCCTGCGGATGACGGGCAACGGACATTGGTTCATGGCGACTACAGGATCGACAACATGTTGTTCGAGCGTGACGGAACGCGTTGTATAGGTGTTCTTGATTGGGAGCTATCGACAATCGGACATCCTTACGCAGACCTGGCCGCTGTCATAATGCAGTGGCAAATGCCGCCAGGAAAAGAAGGTCGGGGATTGGCAGGATTAGATCGAGAAAGCCTTGGTATCCCATCGGACCATCAGTTTATCGCAGAGTACTGTGAGCGCCGAGGGCTTCCGGCCATCGACAATTTTGGGTTTTATCTGGCTTTCAACTTCTTCCGCATGGCCGGTATTTTGCAGGGCGTTTACAAACGTGCTCTAGACGGTAATGCCTCTGATCCGAAACGTGCCATGAAATTAGGATCTTATGTTCCGATGTTCGCGCAATATGGATTGATGGCGATGAAGGCGTCCTAACGATTTTCAAATGCTGGCCCTATCCAAGCTCCAGCTCGAGGTTCCCCAAACTGTTCTTGCCGAAAAACATCTCGGGCCCGCTGAAGAGGGTCGGCACCCCGAACACTCCGCGCCTGACAGCAGCTTTGGTTTGATCCTTCAGCTGCTGTTTCACATCCGGACTGCTGATGGCTTCGCGCAGTTTGCGGACAGGCAAGTCGTTCTCTTGCAGGATTTCGGTTAGTACATTGATCTCATCAACTTTTTGCCCATGCACCCAAATTGCATCAAAGACAGATTTTATGTATCTGTCTTCCCATGATTTTCCGGAGGCATAGATCGCGCCGCGCATGGCGAATTTGGTATTGACTGGAAAATGTGGGCTCATGTGAAAGCTCAGGCCTCGGCGCCTGGCAAAACGATGCAGGTCATGCGTCAGATATGCTGTTTTTTGTCTGTTTTCGGAATAGGCTTGAAACGGGCCCTGATTGTTGGTGGCCTTGAATATTGTGCTTAGCAAAACCGGGACGTTGGTCACTGAAACATCGTGGCGGTTCGCCAGTTCAGGGAGAACCTTGTGTGCCAGATAGGCATTTGGACTGCAAAAGTCGTAAACGAATTCTATGGTTTGTGTCACTTTTCTCACTCCCGATCGGTAATCGTTGAAAAAGCACTCACCACAAAAACGAATCTGTTGTGTGACGAGCTTACCATCTCGCCGCAGTATTCAGCCCAGTCTAAATGGGTTTGCTTGAATTCCTCTGTTCATTTTGGGCGTCCTTGCGCAGTGTAAGGCACGTGTATTTCAGGAGACTGTGCGCCCATGATTTGTCCGCCTGGCTTTGACGCCGATCGATTGGATCGTATCCGGATTTGGATGCAGCGCTATGTGGATGATCGGAAATATGCCGGGAGCTCGTTTCTCTTGCGCCAAGGGCAAGACGAGGTTCTGTTCCATGCTGCCGGACACCGCAGCAAAGAGCAAAACCTGCCATTCGAAAGAGATTCGATCGCTCGCATTTATTCGATGACAAAACCCATTACATCGGTCGCTATTATGATGTTGGTCGAACAAGGGTTGATCCACTTAGATGCGCAAGTGTCAGATTTTATTCCCGAATTTCGGAATGTTCAGGCGCTGATCCCCGCTGCCGAACGTCTGGATCAAACCGAGGATACGCAACCCCCGACACTGCATCATCTTTTGACCCATACCAGCGGTCTAAGCTATCCGTTCAACCCTGGTGTCCTTCCCGCAGCGATGAACGAGATGGATCTCATCTTTTCAGCCGACCAAGGCCTCCTTAAGGACCGGGTACGTGAATTGGCGACGCTGCCGCTCGCGTTTCACCCGGGCTCCCGTTGGGAATATTCAGTCGGGATAGACGTTTTGGGCCGCGTCGTCGAAATCGTATCTGGCCAACCGCTGGACAAGTTCTTCCAGGCTCAAATATTCGACCCGTTGGGAATGACCGAGACGGGATTCAAGGTTCCCAAAGGGGCAGGGGACAGGTTTGCGTCGCTCTACACACCTCTTTCCGGCGACGCCATGGCGCTGAACGCCGCCAAAGAAAGCACGGATACTCTGCGACTGGTGGACGAACCGGGCGCATCGCCGTTTGAACGAACCACCACATTCTCGGGCGGAGGAGGTCTGGTCGGAACGATTGACGATTACGCAAAATTTGCGGACATGCTCAGAAACCGAGGCAGCCTGAACGGGCGGCGTCTGCTGGGGCCAAAAACTGTAGACTTCATGATGGTCAATCACTTACCGGGTGACATTGCATCGATGGGTCCACAGAGTTTCGCCGAACAGCCGATGGAGGGAACCGGGTTCGGTCTGGGCGGAGCAGTAGTTATGAACCCTGGCCGCACACGCACTCCGGGCTCGGTCGGAGATTTCAGTTGGGGTGGTATGGCCTCGACATTCTTCTGGTTGGATCGGCGCAATGACCTCACTGCCGTGTTCTTTACTCAGCTTTCGCCATCCAGCTCTTATCCGTCACGCGCTGAGCTCAAGGCGCTTGTCCTAGGGGCAATGATTGATTGATCGGAACAGCGCTGATACCTGTCTCACACGACCCTAACGGAGAGCTGTCATGACCGAAGCCGAACGCGTTCTGCTGGACCTGTTGAATGTCGAAAGGCTGGAGGTTGACTTGTATCGCGGCACCGGTTCCGGCGGTGAAACGCCTAAACGGATCTTTGGCGGGCAGGTCGTATCGCAGGCCCTTGCCGCAGCGTACAGGACCGTCGATGATCGGCTATGCCATTCGCTTCATGCTTATTTCATAAGGCCGGGTGATCCAAGCATTCCCGTGATTTATCAAGTGGATCGCGCCCGAGATGGAGGTTCGTTCACAACCCGTCGCGTGGTCGCCATACAGCATGGCAAACAGATTCTGAACATGTCTGCTTCGTTTCATATCGTTGATGAAGGTTGGGATCATCACCACCCAATGCCTACGATGGAGGCGCCTGAAAATTATCCAGCGCGCACTGATCTGAGGAACAAGTATGTCGATCTTGTTCCTGAAAAACTGCAGGGTGAGTTATTGCGAGAGCGTCCGATCGAAGTTCGTGAGGCAAGCCATTTAAATCCTTTTGCGCCGGAAAAGTCCGACGATCGAAATCAGGTATGGTTTCGGATGAATGCCGCAGCACAAGCAGATCAAATCACACAACAACTCCTTCTGACTTATGCGTCGGATATGTATCTGATGAGCTCGGGGATGCGCCCCCATGGGTTAAGCTGGTTCACCGGCGAAGTGAATGGTGCCAGCCTGGACCACGCGCTTTGGTTCCATGCACCTGTTCATTTTGAGAACTGGCATCTCTATGCGATGGATTCGCCTTGGACCGGGCGAGGGCGCAACTTCAACCGTGGATCAATCTATTCTCAAGATGGCACACTGGTCGCTTCGGTTGCGCAAGAAGGTTTGATGCGCAAAGCCAAGAGGACAGTTTAGTTGTTCTCGATAAACACTTGGTTTAACTTCCGCATTCCGCCAAGCCAGCGCTCATAGTCTCCGGCTTTGTGTCGGATGTACTCCAACACCTGAGGATGCGGAAGGATCAGAAATTGCTCGGCCTCTATGCCTTTGACGCACGCATCAGCAACATCTTCCGGTTCAAGCATGCCATCGATTGAGGCTACCGAGGTCTCATGACCTTTGGTCATATCGGATCGGACGGCCTGAGGACACAAGACAGACACGCGCAATCCTTTGTGACCATATGTCAAAGACAGCCATTCGGCGAAACCAACGGCGGCGTGTTTGGTGACGCCGTATGGCGCTGCGCCGGGCTGATTCAACAATCCGGCTGCAGACGCAGTCGTAAGGATGTAGCCGCCGCCACGCGACACCATGCGCGGCACCAGATGGCGCGCGGTCCAAACATGAGACATGACATTGATCTTCCAGATCCTGTCCCAGTCCTCGTCGGGAACATCCAGACCTCCTAACGTCAAAATACCGGCATTCGCGCAGAAAAGATCAATGGGCCCAATGTCTTCTTCGACGGTATTGATTAAGTCTCTGACGCTGCCTTCACTGGATACGTCGCAGTGAAATGCGTGGCCACCAATCTCATTTGCAATGTCCGCAGCACCGGCGTGATCGAGATCCGAGCAAACAACTGTCGCACCTTCGGCAGCAAATCGACGGGCGAGACCTTCGCCGATACCTCCGGCTGCACCTGTTATAACGACGGTTTTGTCATTCAGTTTCATGAATCACTCCAGAGCCACGGGTTCAATTCGTGATCCTATGGTATTGGTAAAGAATGGAAAGTTGCATTTCATTCCATGCGCTAAATTACCATAATACCAATTACGCGACATTTAGTAGAAGGCTTGCAGGCCCGTTTGTGCGCGCCCAAGGATCAACGCGTGGACGTCATGGGTGCCTTCATAAGTGTTTACGGTTTCGAGGTTCACCATATGCCGGATCACTTGGAATTCGAGCGATATTCCGTTGCCGCCATGCATGTCCCGCGCCAACCGTGCGATGTCCAAAGCTTTACCGCAGTTGTTGCGCTTGACGAGCGAGATCATTTCAGGCGCAGCTTCGGCTTGGTCCATAAGACGCCCGACCCGCAGACTGCCTTGAAGCCCAAGCGCAATTTCAGTTTGCATGTCGGCCAGTTTGCGCTGGAACAATTGTGTCTGGGCCAAAGGTTTGTCGAATTGCTTGCGATCCAACCCATATTGACGCGCAGCGTGCCAGCAGCATTCAGCAGCCCCCATCACACCCCAGCTGATGCCATAGCGTGCGCGATTCAGGCAACCAAACGGACCTTTTAGGCCCTGAACATGCGGCAACAGTGCTGTCTCATCCACCTCAACGCCGTCCAGAACGATTTCTCCGGTGATCGAGGCGCGTAGACTTAGTTTGTTCTGTATCTTCGGCGCGCTCAGACCCTTCAGCCCCTTGTCCAGGACAAATCCACGGATTTTCCCATCATGGGCGTCGGACTTGGCCCAGATTACGAAAACATCCGCAATGGGCGCGTTCGATATCCACATTTTGCTGCCGGTCAAACGGTAGCCACCATCAGTTTTCTCGGCGCGGGTCTTCATACCGGCCGGATCCGAACCCGCATCAGGCTCAGTCAGGCCAAAACAGCCGATCCATTCGCCGCTGGCCAGTTTCGGAAGGTATTTGCGGCGCTGCTCTTCGCTGCCATAGGCATAGATCGGGTACATAACCAGCGAGCTTTGGACCGACATCATGGAACGATAACCCGAGTCGACACGCTCGACCTCGCGCGCGACAAGGCCGTATGAGACATACCCGCCCCCTAGCCCGCCGTATTCCTCGGGGATCGTCGTTCCCAGCAGGCCCATCTGGCCCATTTCGCGGAAGATTTCAGGGTCCGTTTCTTCATTCTGAAACGCCTCGGTGACGCGTGGTTGCAGCTTTTCCTGCGCGTAGGCCCGCGCGCTGGCCTCGATCATGCGTTCATCTTCTGTAAGCTGATCTGTCAGCCGGAACGGATCGTCCCAAGCAAACCGGCCCATGTCCGGAGCATCCTTGGCGCGCAGGGTCGGTTTGGTATCGGGGGCATTCATGGTCCATCTCCGCTCTGTCAGGTTTGACGCAACCTAGCTTTACCGACAGGTAAAAGACAGAAAGAGTTTGGCAATACTTTATGAGAAAAACTCATAAGGTAACATGCGCCCTACCCCAACGCGTAACCTGCGCCCCGAACAGTTCTGACTGGGTCTGCACCGCCATGCTGGGTCAAAGCCTTTCGCAGGCGACCGATATGCACGTCCACGGTGCGTGTATCGACATAGATGTCGCGTCCCCACACCCGGTCGAGCAGTTGTTCGCGGCTCCAGACACGGCCGGGTTTTTCCATGAACGTGCTCAGTAGCCGGAACTCGGTTGGGCCAAGTTTCAGCGGCTTGCTGTTGCGACTGACTTTATGCGTTTCCGAGTCCAGGATGATATCGTCAAACTCTAGCCGAATGCCAACAGTCGCCGGGCGCACACGGCGTAATTGCGTGCGCACACGGGCCATCAGTTCGACCACCGAGTACGGCTTGACCACATAGTCATCCGCACCGGTTTCCAGACCACGAACCTTGTCGACCTCTTCCGTGCGGGCCGACAACATGATGATCGGAATTGAACGTGTGTCAGGGCGCGATTTGAGGCGGCGGCAGACTTCGATCCCGCTCAGGTTGGGCATCATCCAGTCCAACACGATGATATCCGGGCTGTCTTCATCCACCAGCAGCATGGCTTCGTCACCGCTGGCGGCCTTGGAGACGCGGAACCCTTCTGCCTCGAGGTTATAGGCCAGCACTTCACGCTGTGCCGGCTCATCCTCAACGACCAGAACTGTAGGCTGATCTGCAGACATGGATCAGATCTCCTGCGGGATTTGGGACGTCGTGTCCGCCTTTGGGCGGGCCTCGGTCGGGCGTTCGCCGGTCACCAGATAGACAACTTGCTCCGCGATCGCGGTGACATGATCACCCATGCGTTCGATGTTCTTTGCGATGAAATGCAGGTGCATACAGGACGAGATGTTGCGCGGGTCTTCCGCCATGAATGTCAGAAATTCCCGGAATAACCCGTTATACATCTGGTCCACTTCTTCGTCGCGGTTAATAACGTCGGTCGCCAGTTCCGCGTCGCGCTGGATATAAGCGTCCAAAGCGTCGCGAAGCATCCGCTCGACTTCGCGCGCCATGCGGCGCAGGGCGGCGGCGCTGCCGTTGATCTCGCCCGCATTGACCAGAACCGTCGTCCGTTTGGCGATATTCTTGGAATAATCACCGATGCGTTCAAGGTTACCGGACACTTTCAAGACAGAAAGGACCAGACGCAAGTCGCTCGCAGTCGGCGCTCGCAGCGCGATCAGACGCGCGGTTTCCTCGTCAATCAACTCTTCCAACGCGTCGATGGCCTTGTCGCCCTGCCGGACTTCGTGGGCCAATTCTTCGTCTCGGGTCTCCAGTGATCTCGCGGCGCTCATGATGGCGGCCTCGACCAGCCCGCCCATCTTCATGATATGAGCCTGAATCGCCTCGAGGTCGCGGTCGAATGCGGATGCAATATGTTGTTCGCTCATGGTCTGATACCTGTCCTCAGCCGATCCGGCCGGTGATATAGCTTTCGGTGCGGGGATCTTCGGGGTTGGTGAAGATTTGCCCCGTCTCGCCGAACTCGACGAGGTTGCCGAGGTGGAAGAATGCAGTTTTCTGGCTGACCCGCGCGGCCTGCTGCATCGAGTGGGTCACGATCACCACCGAATAGCGCGAGCGCAGTTCGTCGATCAGTTCCTCAACCTGCGCAGTTGCAATCGGGTCCAGGGCCGAGCACGGCTCGTCCATCAGCAGAACCTCAGGCTCGGTCGCGACGGCGCGGGCAATACATAGGCGCTGCTGCTGACCGCCTGACAGGCCGGTTCCGGGGGCGTCCAGACGATCCTTGACCTCATCCCAGATCGCACCGCGACGCAGGGATTTCTCAACGATCTCATCCAGTTCCGCCTTGTTCTTGGCAAGGCCGTGAATGCGGGGGCCATAGGCCACGTTGTCATAGATCGACTTTGGGAATGGGTTCGGCTTCTGGAACACCATGCCCACCTTGGCGCGCAGCTGCACCGGGTCGACGCGCTTGTCATAGATATCCTCGCCATCCAGCAGGATATCGCCCTCGACCCGGCAGATGTCGATCGTGTCGTTCATCCGGTTCAGGCAGCGCAGGAAGGTGGACTTGCCGCAGCCCGAGGGGCCGATGAATGCGGTCACGGTCTTGTCTTCGATCTGAACATCCACGTCCTTGATGGCGTGGGTGTCGCCGTAATAGACCTGAACCTTGTTCGCGGCGATTTTAATGGCTTTGGAGTCCACGGCTCTCTCCACTCGTGTCATGTCGTTCATAATAAGCCCCTTACCAGCGGCGTTCAAAGCGGCGGCGCAGGATGACCGCGATGGTGTTCATTGTCACAAGGAAGATCAACAGAATGATGATGCCCCCCCACGCGCGTTCGTAAAAGGCCGGGTCGGCGCGTTTGGACCATTCGTAGATTTGTGCAGGCATGGCCGAGTTCGGAGACAGGAAGCCCGCCACCAGCCCGTCGGGCGGGTTCGAGGCGATAAAGCCCACCATCCCGATCAGCAGCAGCGGCGCGGTTTCGCCAAGCGCCTGCGCCAGACCGATAATGGTCCCGGTCAGGATACCGGGCGCGGCCAGTGGCAGAACATGGTGGAACACCGCCTGCATTTTCGAGGCCCCTACCCCAAGCGCTGCATCCCGGATAGACGGCGGAACCGCCTTGAGCGACGCTCGGGTCGAGATGATGATCGTCGGCAGAGTCATCAAAGTCAGCACCAAACCGCCAACCAGCGGCGCCGAGGTCGGCAGGTGCATGTAGTTGATGAAGACAGCAAGACCCAGAATACCGAACACGATCGAAGGTACAGCGGCCAGGTTCGAGATGTTTACCTCGATGATATCTGTCAGCCGGTTCTGCGGCGCAAACTCCTCAAGATAGATCGAGGCGGCCACCCCAATCGGCAAAGCCAGCGCCAACACGACGAACATCATGAACAGCGATCCCAGCATCGACACACCGATCCCCGCGGCCTCGGGCCGTTGGTCAGAGGCATCAGAGCCGAAGATGAAATCTGGATTGAACGCTTTGTACAAAACACCCGCGTCCCGCAGTTGATCGACGAAATCCAGCTGGGCCACCGTGATACTCTTGTCATTGGCGATGGACCCGCGGGTCACACGGCCCTTCATGTAGCCATCGACGCGGCTGTTGACCAGAAAGCGGAAGCTGACGGTTTTGCCGATTTCATCGGGGTTGGCGATCACATAGTTCCGCAGCTCGGCCTGCGCTGCTTTGGACAGGATGCCGCCCATTTCTTTGGGGGTCAGGTCGGTCTGGATGCCCAGGTTTTGCACCTCAGCTTCCACAGCAGCCGCGATCAGCGGCGCGTAACCAAAGGTCGAGACCTTCTTGATATCCTCGATATTGCGGTTGCCCTTCTTGTCCAGCTTGTCTTCTTTCAGCTCGACATTCAGCTCAAGGAAAGACTGCTGGAACGCTCCGGTGCCCGCGGTCACAATGTTTGTAACCAGCACGATCAGCATCAGCAGGCCGATACCGATGGCAGCAATCCCATACATCTTAAACCGGGATTCAGCCGCATTGCGTTTTTTGGTACGGGCATCCTTTTCGAACAGCGATCCATGTTTGGAAGGTGCCGCAGGTGCTGAGCCGAGGGTTTGGGAAATATCGGTCATTCGTACTGCTCCCGGTATTTGCGCACGATGTAAAGGGCGAAGATGTTCAGCCCCAGCGTGATGATGAACAAGGTCAGACCCAGCGCGAACGCCACCAACGTTTCGGGGCTGGCAAAGTCGGTATCGCCGGTCAGCTGGCTGACGATCCGGGTTGTGATCGTGGTCATCGCCTCGAACGGGTTGCCCGAGAATTTGGCGATTGCACCGGCGGCCATCACAACGATCATCGTCTCACCGATAGCGCGGCTGGCGGCCAGCAGGATCGCACCCACGATCCCCGGCAGTGCGGCCGGCAGAACCACCTGACGGACGGTTTCGGAATGCGTCGCGCCAAGGCCTAACGAACCGTCGCGCATCGACTGGGGTACAGCGTTGATAATGTCATCGGACAGCGATGACACGAACGGGATCAGCATGATGCCCATCACCAGACCCGCCGTCAGAACCGCGTTGGAACTGGCCATCCAGCCTACTCCGAATGCACCGCCTTCGCCGAACATTGACACTAACGCGGGGCCAACCGTCAGCAGGGCAAACAGACCGTAAACGATGGTTGGAATACCGGCGAGGATCTCCAGTAACGGTTTGGCAATCGAGCGGGTTGCGCCCGATGCGTATTCGGACAGGTAGATCGCTGCGAACAGGCCGATTGGCACAGCCACCAGAAGCGCAATCAATGAGATGTAAAGCGTGCCCCACAACAGCGGTAGGATTGATAGTTCCGAGCCCCCTCGGAAGTTCGGGGCCCAGGTACTGCCGAAGAAGAAATCCTTCCACGAATGCAGCTGGAAGAAGTTCATCGTCTCGAACAGCATCGACAGAACGATGCCCACGGTCGTCAGGATCGCGATGGATGCAGCCAACAGCAGCAGCGCCAGAACACCCTGTTCTACCACGTTACGCGCGCGGAATTCCTTGTGGGTACGGATATAGGCAAAGGCCGCGCCCAACAGTGCGACCGCGAGCACGATCACCTGCATTGCCACCGAACCGGTTCCGGTCATGCTGCGATAGGTTTGTGCAGCAACCAGAATGGGTTGCGTGATATCCTGCGTCAGCACCTGCCCTGCGTCTTTCAGCGTCTGGGTCAGCTGCGCGATGTCAGCATTTGCGTCTTGAGCCTGCGCCTGCGTTAAGGCGCCGGCGGCCACCGCGCCCTCAAGACCATCCGCCACCCGGCGGACTTCGCTCATGATCAGGCCCCGGTCGGACCCTTCGGGTATCGCGCTATCGGGGATCATGCCCGTCACGGTGCTGTTCACGAAAACAGGTTGCGCCAGCAACCAGACAATCAGTACCCCGATGGCAGGGACCAGCGCCGTCAGCGCGACATTGTAGCCATAGTAGGACGGCAGTGAGTGCAGATCACGCGCATCCCCTCCGGCACTAGCCAAAGCACGGGACCGGCCCGTGAAAAATCCGATCACTGCCAGTGCAAGCAGGATGATCAACAGCCAGGATAATGCCATGGGAACTCCGTGGGGATGGCAGTGGTGGAGTCAAAAAGAACCGGGGCGCGCGAAACGCCCCGGTTCTACAGTGTTAAAGGCTTAGGAGCCGCCGCCCAGAACTGTTTCGTTCGCAACAGCTTCCTGAACTTTTACCAGCTCGGGATCCGAAACCAGACCGTATTCGGCCAGCGGGCCGTCGGGGCCAGCGATCTCGTCTGCGACGAAGAACTCAGCATACTCTTTCAGGCCAGGGATCACGCCGATATGGGCTTTCTTGACGTAGAAGAACAGCGGACGCGACACAGGGTATTCGCCGGTTGCGATCGACTCGGTCGAAGGCACGATGCCGGACATGGTCGCAACCTGAAGCTTGTCGGTATTGTTCTCGTAGAACGCCAGACCAAAGACGCCGATGCCGTCTTTGTTGCTGTCGATACGTGCCAGAGTTTCAGTGTAGTCGCCGTCAATGTCGACCGACACGCCGTCGGTGCGGATCGCGATGCACTGTTTTTCGGCTGCTTTCTTGTCGTCGCCGGCTGCTGCCTTGAACACTTCGAAATCGCCCAGGTGCTCACAACCTGCCAGGATGACCTTGTCTTCGAACACTTCACGGGTGCCGTGCTTGGTGCCGGGGATGAAGGTTGCGATCGGCTGCGCCGGGAAGTCCGGGTTTACGTCGGCCCAGGTCTTGTTGGGGTTGTCGACAACTTCACCGTCTACGACGATTTTCGCGGCCAGTGCTTTGTACCAGTCTTCCGGCGTGAACTCGAAAGAGTTGCCGTTGATGTCGGATGCGAAAACGATGCCGTCATAACCGATCTGAACTTCGATGATGTCGGTCACGCCGTTTTCGGCGCAGGCTTTGATCTCTTTTTCGCGGATGGCGCGCGATGCGTTGGCCACGTCGATGGTGTTTTCGCCAACACCTTCGCAGAAGCGCTTGAGGCCAGCCGAGGAACCGCCCGATTCAACAACCGGTGTCGGGAAGTCAAAGTTTTCACCGAAGGCTTCGGCAACGATCGAGGCGTAAGGCAGAACGGTCGAGGAACCGGCAACCTGAACTTGATCACGTGCAGCAGCAGTAGTGGCCGAAACGGCAGCAATCGCCAGAGCAGAAGCCGACAGTTTTACAAAGGACATCTCAGTCTCCTTGAGAAAGATAACAAATGATCACCCCCATGATGATCTTGGGCGAACCCCTAGAAGCCGCGCGTAAGCCTTTTGTGACAAGTTTGTAACGGTTTTATGACAACTGAATTTGTTTCAACGTGACCCTGCGTAAATGTAAAGAAAGCAGACAACCTGGTCAGACTTTCAGGGGTATCATGAACTTGATGTCATCGGGGCAGAATGACAGTAAAAACAGAGCCTTTACCCAAGTCGCTTTCGACCCTAAGCCGCCCGCGGTGGCGATTCACGATGTGTTTCACAATTGCCAGCCCCAGCCCTGTTCCACCAAGTTGCCGCGACCTGTGACTGTCCGCGCGATAGAATCGTTCTGTCAGGCGCGGCAGGTGAACGGGATCAATGCCCGGCCCTTTGTCTATCACCTGAACCCGCACTGCGGGTCCCCGCATCGCCGTATCCCGGTCCGAGGCCGTTGCATGAACGTCTACACGCCCACCACTGCCGCCATACTTTATTCCGTTTTCAATCAGGTTGGTAAAAACCTGCCGTAATTGATCGCTGTCACCAACTATCGACACAGGCCCGTGCGTTTCGCTGAGAACCAGCTCGACGCCCGCGTCCTCTGCTAGGGGGCGCAAGGAATTGATAATGGATTGCAACAGCCCGATCAGTTCCAACTGCTCTTTCGGGCGCACCCGTTCTTCACTTTCCACGCGGTTCAGTGAAAGTAAGTCGTCGACCAGACGGTTCATACGGCTGGCCTCGTCGGTCATGATCTGCAGAAACCTGTCCCGGGCGGCGACATCATCGCGTGCGGGTCCGCGTAGCGTTTCGATGAACCCCATCAAAGCCGTTAGCGGCGTGCGCAGCTCGTGGCTGACATTGGCGACAAAGTCTCGTCGCATCTGGCTGGCCTGTTCCAGATGTGTCACGTCTTGAAACGTCGCCAGAACCGCCCCGGCCGAGACGGCCCCCACCCCATTCATATACCGGCATTCAACTTCGAAGGTTGTATCCTGCGCCCCGTCATTTGCCAGATGTCGGGTTCTGGTGGTGCCTTTCGAACGCAAGCTCTGTTCCATGGCGTCGATAACCTGCGGTTGCCGCAGGATCGTCGCGAAGTGGCGGGTCTCGATGTTTTTGCCCAACATCGTCGTGGCGTCCGTGTTCGCAGCAATGATCCGCTCGGTCTGATCGACCAGCAAAGCAGGCATGGGAATGGCCGATACGAATTCGGCAAGAAGGTTTTCGGACATGGACGTCAACTCTTGCAGGCAATCAGGCCGGTTTCATGGTGTCCCGGAATTTGCGCATATTGCTTTGGTAGTGCAACGCACTGAGCGTCAGTTTCTGCGCGGCCGCGTCATCCAACTGACGAATGACCTTACCCGGCGATCCCATGACTAACGAGTTGTCGGGGATTTCCTTACCTTCAGTGATCAGGGCTCCGGCTCCGATCAGGCAGTTCTTGCCGATTTTGGCCCCGTTCAAAATAATGGCTCCCATTCCGATCAAGGAGTTTTCGCCAATCGAACAGCCGTGCAGCATGACCTTGTGACCAATCGTACAGTTCTTGCCAATGGTCAGCGGAAAACCCGGGTCGACATGCATGACGCAGTTTTCCTGAACGTTACTGCCCTCGCCTACACGGATTTCCTCGTGATCGGCACGCAGTGTGCTGCAAAACCAAACCGAGGCACCCTCTTCCAACACCACTTTCCCGATCAGATTTGCGTCAGGTGCGACCCACGTATCCTGATGAAGCTGCGGTGCGTGATCCCCCAAGGCGTAGATGGTCATGATTGTTCCTCAAATTCATTTTGCAGGTTGCGAACGTGGTTCTGAAGGTTGGGTTGCTGGATGCGGCGCATCCGCTCGGCGCTGACGATGGTTTTCAGCTTTTCCTCAGTTGAGTCTAAATCATCATTTACCAATACGTAGTCGTAATAGCCCCAGTGGCTGATCTCGTCCCAGCTTTTCAACATCCGTTTTGAAATCACGTCGTCGCTGTCCTGCCCGCGCGTCTCAAGTCGGCGGCGCAGTTCCGGGATCGAGGGCGGAAGAATGAATATTGAAAGCGCGTGCTTGCCCAAATCCGAGTTTCGGATCTGTACTTCGCCCTGCCAGTCTACGTCGAAGAGAACATCCTTGCCGGATTCGATCGACTCACGCACCGGACCGGCGGGTGAGCCATAGAAATTACCAAAGACATGCGCGTGTTCCAGCATTTGTCCGTCGGCAACCTGCTGTTTGAACGCATCCTCCGAAAGGAAATAATACTCGCGGCCGTGTTCCTCGCCCGGTCGTGGTGCGCGAGTGGTGGCCGATACCGAGAATTTCAGATCCGAATCCCATTGCATCAACCTTTTGGCCAGCGTCGATTTCCCTGCCCCTGAAGGCGAGGACAGAATGATGAGAAGGCCGCGTCGATCCGCCATTTGGGGCTCCTGTCGTTATTCCACGTTCTGCACTTGCTCGCGCATCTGATCTATTACGGCCTTCAACTCAAGCCCCACCGACGTCAGATCAGCGCTTTGCGCCTTAGAACACAATGTATTGGCCTCGCGGTTGAACTCTTGCATCAGGAAATCCAGCTTGCGCCCGACTGCCACGTCCTGCGCCAATAGGTCCCGAGCTGCACTTACATGGGCCTTTAGGCGGTCGACCTCTTCGGTGATGTCGGCTTTGACAGCGAGTAACGCCAGTTCTTGCGCGACCCGGTCGGGTTCGACCCCCTGCGCGTTGTCCAAAACCCGCGACAGGTTTTCGCGCAGGGCCTCTGCCATTTTGTCTTTGCGCTGCTCAGCAAGATCTGCGGCCTGGTCGGTCAAACTGGCAACTTGGTCCAGCTGTCCACCCAAGACCCGAAACAATGCCTGACCTTCGCTTTCCCGCATTTGGATGAAATCGCTCAGGACGTCCTTAAACTCGACCACCAAGTGTGCGACCAGAGGCGCGGGGTCGTCAATATCACTGCCTGCATCCAACATACCTTTGAGCGATAGCAACTCGGCCGCTGAAGATGGGGCAAGTGTCACATCACGTGCCGACGCCAATTGCTGAGTTCGCACCAAAGCATCCAGCACCGCAGACATTGCGGTTTCGTTCAGCATCAGATCAGGTGCGGTTTCGTCTTTAGACAGCCGCAGAGAAAGGGTTACGTTTCCCCGGCTCAACGATTTTGACAGCTCTGCCCGTAAGGCGGCTTCAAGTCCGCTTAGCCAGTCCGGCATCCGCAATCGCAGATCAAGACCCTTGCCGTTGACGCTGCGCAGTTCCCACGTCCAGCTATGCGGGCCCAACGCGCCTTTACCCGATGCAAATGCGGTCATGGATCTGATCATGCCGGTTCCTTCTGTCTACGCCTGCGTTTGCCTGCCTGGCGCACCTAATGGCATTGGCCGCTTCAGAGCAAGAGTTTGCTGAGTTTGACGGCAAAGCCGACAAGTTAACCATTCATTAAAGAATTAGTCCAAAATTGACTCAACCCGTGTCAATTTGATCACCGTCAGGACTGGTCAGTCAGTGATGCCCCCGGTATCTGGCATTTTATGAAAATCGTGGTCGATTGATGCTAGGGTGATGAAATAAAAACCTTTTTCGGGAACGGATCCGGGTCAAGTTTTGGAAAGATCGTCGCTATGGATCGATTCGACAGTGGGCGCAGCCTATCGCCCATCCGGCAGGCCGAGGCATATTGGACAGCGCTGCTGACCGGCGACAGTGTTCCTATGCGCGCGCAAATCGACCCGCGCGGGCTTGAGAGCATACTGGAATATACCTTTGTCCTTGAACGCATCGCGCCCGGCTTGGCACGTTTCCGACTGGCGGGCAGTCATCTGAACAAACTTGCGGGTATGGAGGTGCGTGGAATGCCTCTGACCGCGTTCTTCGAAGCAGAAGCGCGTGAACAGGTCACCGATACACTGGAACAGGTCTTTGGCGGCCCCGCGATTGCCGAGCTGGGTCTGATGTCGACCGGAGCGCTGGGTCGTCTTCGGCTGGAGGCGCGGATGATACTCTTGCCGCTGAAAAGCGATCTCGGCGACATCAGCCGGGTGTTAGGCGTTATGGTCAGCGACGGCCCAACAGGCCCCACACCACGTCGGTTTGGCGTGCGCGATCGCAAGCTCCGCCCTGTGTCCGAATTTCAGGCCCCCAGCAAGCGTCCAGCGCCGGAACCGGCAGGTTTTGCGGAAGACACCGCAGAATTCAGCCGTCCCGGTTCGCATTTACGATTGGTCGTTTCGCGTGACGACTAACGGAGTTGGCGTCTGGTCCGAGTTGGCGCCTTCGGAAAAAGGAAGTTGGAGGATCTGACCGGTTTTCCAGTAGCGCCCGACCTTGCGTTAGGGCGCTCTGTCCATACGCAACAGCGTGCGAGGATCGGATATTGGTTCAAGGTTCTGCAAATAATGCGTCAAACAACAAAAGTCATTTGACGCCTTGCTTTCATTCGTTTGGAATATCCGCGCCCCGTTAACCGGCTTCGCGTTTGGTCCGATTGCGCCGCAATGACGTAAGCTCTTCCGCGACAAGGAATGCCAGTTCAAGCGACTGCGACGCATTCAGGCGTGGATCGCAAGCAGTATGGTAACGATCCGAGAGATCCTCTTCCGTAACGGCGCGAATACCTCCGGTACATTCGGTGACGTCCAGACCAGTCATCTCGAAATGCACGCCACCGGGGATCGTGTCTTCCGCCTGATGGACGCCAAAGAAGTCGCGTACCTCACGAAGGACCGAATCGAACGGACGGGTCTTGTATCCCGTGGCCGACTTGGTCGTGTTGCCATGCATCGGGTCGCAGACCCAAGTGACCTGGGCGCCCTCTTCCTTGACTGCTTTGACCAGACGCGGCAGATGCTCACCCGCTTTACCGGCACCGAAGCGTGCGATCAGGGTCAGGCGGCCCTCTTCATTTTCGGGGTTCAGTTTGGCCATCAAAACCTTGAGGTCTTCGGCGGTCGTGGTCGGACCGCATTTCAGACCGATCGGGTTCTGTACGCCCCTGCAGAATTCCACATGCGCACCGTCGGGCTGACGGGTACGGTCGCCGATCCAGATCATGTGACCCGAGCCGGCCAGCCAGTTGCCGGATGTCGAATCCAGACGGGTCAGCGCCTCTTCGTATTCCAGCAGCAGCCCTTCGTGGCTGGTGTAGAACTCGACAGTCGAGAATTCATGCGTGGTATCGGCATTGATCCCGGCAGCATCCATGAAGTCGATCGAATCCTGAATGCGGTCTGCGATTTCCGAGTATTTCTGAACGTCCTGATCGTCGGTAAAGCCCAGCGTCCAGGAATGGACGCGGCTCATATCGGCGAAACCACCGGTCGAAAATGCCCGTAACAGGTTCAACGTGGCGGCCGCCTGAGTGTAGGCTTGCAGCATTTTGGATGGATTCGGAATACGGGCTTCGGGCGTAAAGGCCAACTCGTTGATGATGTCACCACGGTAGCTGGGCAGCTCCACGCCATCAATCACCTCGGTCGGCGCGCTGCGCGGTTTGGCGAATTGACCCGCCATGCGGCCCACTTTGACCACTGGCACCTTGGCGCCATAGGTCAGAACCATGGCCATCTGCAGCATTACTTTGAAGGTGTCACGGATCGCATCCGCGCTGAATTGTTCAAAGCTTTCAGCACAATCCCCGCCCTGCAGCAGGAATGCCTCGCCGCGGCCAGCGGCACCCAGTTGCTGTTTTAGGCGTCGCGCCTCGCCCGCAAAAACCAGCGGGGGATACTGTGCAAGCTGGGCCTCGACCTTGGCCAGCGCGGCCGCGTCGGTATAGTCTGGCATCTGAACCCGGGGCTTGTTGCGCCAGTTCGATTTTTGCCACTCGGTCATAGCTTTGATCTCCGCTGAAGTATTCAGGTCGTCTCTATACAAAATGCATTGCAGAGTGACCATATCCGATTTGCGCCCCTTGACGACCTAAACAACCTTTGATCATGGTGGCTGTCACATCTGTCGCCAGACGCAACGTCATCAGGCGCCGAATCAAGGACACCTCGCCATGCAAGAGCAACGCCAAGTTGTCACGGTGCAAGACACTGCGGCCAACCCCCGGAATTTCGTATTTGTCCTGCTGGACAAGTTTTCGCTTTTGTCATTCGCTTCGGCGTTGGACAGTTTGCGTATCGCGAACCGGATGGCTGACAAAGATCTGTATTCCTGGACCTTCGCGGGCGAAGGCGGCGAGACTGTCAAATGCTCGGCCGGGACCGAGTTTAAGTTGGACACCGACCTGAATGAGTTGCAGCGCGATGACGTTGTGATGATTTGCGGTGGCGTCGACGTGCAGGCCGCGACAACCAAAAAGGTTCTGAACTGGGTGCGGCGTGAAGCACGGCGTGGCCTCAAGATCGGGGGGTTGTGCACAGCTGCCTACACGCTGGCCAAAGCTGGTTTGCTGGACGGTAAACGCGCAACCATTCACTGGGAAAACGCAGACAGCTTTGTTGAGGAATTTGATGAGGTTGAGCTGACCAAGTCTGTTTTCCAAATTGATGGCAACCGGATGACAACGGCGGGCGGGACGTCGTCGATTGATCTGATGCTGAAGATTATTGCCGATGACTACGGTGAAGATCTTGCCAATGCCGTCGCCGATCAAATGATCTATTCCTCGATCCGTACCGATCAGGACACTCAGCGTCTGTCCACACCTACCCGGATCGGCGTTCGGCATCCAAAGCTTAGCCAAGTTATCCTGATGATGGAAAAGAACATCGAAGAGCCGATCTCGCCCTCGATTCTGGCCAAAGACGTGGGTATGTCGACCCGTCAGTTGGAACGCCTGTTCCGCCGCTATCTAAGCAGGTCGCCCAAACGGTATTACATGGAGCTGCGCCTGCACAAGGCGCGCAATTTGCTGATGCAAACGGATATGAGCGTGATCAACGTGGCCCTGGCCTGTGGCTTTGCCTCACCCAGCCATTTCTCGAAATGCTATCGTGCGCATTACAACACTACGCCTTACCGCGAACGCGGAGCCCAAGCCGGGCGGCTTTCCGTCTGACCGGGCTTACAGGGTCTTAGCAAAGTAGTGTAGATGCGGCCTCAGCATGGGCTGATCCAGATAGGTGGTCGTCTCGATGGGTTCGGAAAGCTCTAAAAATCCCAATTTCGGATAGAGGTTCCGCATCTCGATATTCGGTGTAAGCGTGTCGGCCACCAGGCGCTTTAGTCCCAAGGAACGCGCCGCGTCCTCTCGCGCTCGAATCAAGGCTCGCCCTGCACCGGTGCCGCGTGCAGTTTCGGTCACGAACACCCGTTTCAATTCACCAGTTTCCTGATCCAGACGTTTCATCATGCCGCATCCTATGATCTGACCTGTGCGGTCTTTCGCCAGAACCAGGCACCCGTTCGGCGCTAGATAGTCATCCGACCGCGCCCAAAACTCTGCCAATGCGCTTTTCGGAGCAGCCGGGTCTATTTCAAACCCCATAGCCGTCATGCGTTGAACGATCAACGCATAGTACTGGGACAGGATTCCGTTCAGCTCCTCGTGATCTGGCAGGTCGTCACACATTTCTATCGAGAAGTCGCGCAATGGACAGCACCCTGATATGACCCTGATGCCCCAAAACAAGCCTGGTTCAGGGTCAACAGTCAAGCATAGAGGCCAGCACCTTATGTGTCAGGTGAAAGCCGGAAAACCGCTCCTTGTCCCACGGAAATGAACCAGATCGTTCCGTCCGGTGCTTCGACGATATCCCGAACGCGTTCCGTTTCGGGGCCTTTGATCTGTTCGACTTCTTTCAGGGGGGCACCCGATAGTCGGGCGATGTAGTTGAATTTGAGCGATCCAACGAAAATATCCCCTGCCCATTGCGGCCACAGTTTTCCCGAATAGACCAACAAGCCGGACGGAGCGATGGACGGATCCCAATAGTGACGCGGCTGCTCCATTCCGTCCTTGGCGGTACCTTCGCCAATACTTTGTCCGGAATAGTGCTTTCCGTATGAAATCACGGGCCATCCATAGTTTAAGCCGGGGCGGATCAAGTTCACTTCGTCGCCTCCTCGCGCACCATGTTCCGATGTCCAAAGCTGGCCTTGGGCGTCCAGCCCCGCACCTTGTGGATTTCGGTGCCCATAGGACCAAATCTCGGGCCGAATATCGGCTTGGCCCACGAACGGGTTATCTGCGGGGACAGAGCCGTCGCGATTGATGCGGACCACCGTACCAATATGGTTCGTCCTGTCTTGCGCCTGAGGACGATCACCGCGATCTCCGATTGTGACGAACAGTGTCCCGTCCGTCGCTTCGACCACCCGCGAGCCGAAATGGCGACCGCCCGAGCCTCCGGGCAGCGCCTCAAAAATCGCCCGCAGGTTCGTCAAACGATCTCCACTTTCCGACAAACGAGCCACGGCAATTGCAGTGCCAGCACCACCCCGCTGTGACTTTGAAAATGTCAGGAAAATTTCACGGCTCTGGTCGAAATCCTTTGGTATCGTGACATCAAGCAACCCACCCTGCCCGTTCGCAACCACTTTCGGAACGCCGCGCACAGGGTTGGCTTTTCCTTCTGCGACATACAACAACTCACCATCCCGTTCGGTCACGAGAAATGCGCCGTTGGGCAGAATACCGATGGCCCATGGCGTATCCAGGTCCTCGACCATCGTGTCTACCTGAACATTCCCGGCGGAGGTTTTCAGCGTATCCGCCAAAGCGGAACCCGTGCCGAACATAAAAACAAGAATCGCAAATACCCGAACCGTCATGTTTTTCACCTTGGAACCGCTGTGTTAGCACTAAGAAAACAAATAGGTTTCCTCTCGACAAAAACACGTTTTCGTTAGGACTTTTCTTTTCCGAACAGCTTGCCTAGGGTCGTGACCAGAACGAATACGTTCACAATAGGGAGTAACCATATGAAAAAGCTGCTTACTGCAACTGCAGCATCCGCTCTGCTGGCTGGTCCGGCACTAGCCGAAGACATTTCGCTGGGCGTTCTGTTTGGCTTCACCGGCCCGATTGAATCGCTGGCCCCGGCCATGGGATCGGGTGCCGAGATGGCGATGGCCGAGGTCACTGAATCCGGCAAGCTGCTGGATGGCACCAAAGTAACCGCGTCGCGTGCAGACACTGGCTGTATCGACAATGGTTTGGCCACCTCGAACGGGGAACGCATGATTGCGGATGGCGTTGCTGGCATCATTGGCGGCGATTGCTCGGGCGTGACCGGTGCGATCCTACAGAACGTCGCGATCCCGAACGGCATGGTGATGATTTCGCCGTCGGCGACCTCGCCCGGCCTGTCGACCATGGAAGACAACGGCCTGTTCTTCCGCACCGCCCCGTCGGACGCGCGTGAAGGTCAGGTGATGGCGGACATCCTGAATGACCGTGGCATCAGCTCGATTGCTTTGACCTACACCAACAACGACTACGGCAAGGGTTTGGCAGACGCGATCCAGTCCTCGTTTGAGGCGTCAGGTGGCGAAGTGACCATCGTTGCCGCACACGAAGACGGGAAAGCCGACTACTCGGCCGAAGTGGGCGCTCTGGCCTCGGCCGGTGGCGACATTCTGGTTGTCGCCGGTTATCTCGACCAAGGTGGTCTGGGCATCATCCAGTCGGCGCTGGACAGCGGTGCGTTTGACACATTCGGTCTGCCCGGCGGCATGATCGGTGACTCGCTGCCCAACAATGTTGGCCCCGACCTGAACGGCTCGTTCGGTCAGATCGCCGGTTCGGGTGGTGAAGGTGCTGAGAAGTACTTTGCCATGGCCGAAGCTGCAGGTTTCGACGGTTCGTCGCCTTATTCGCCGGAAAGCTATGACGCGGCTGCGCTGTTCATGCTGGCGATGCAGGCGGCCGGATCCACCAACCCCGCTGACTACGGTGCGAAAATCATGGATGTCGCCAATGCGCCGGGCGAAAAAATCTATCCCGGTGAGCTGGCCAAGGGTCTGGAACTGCTGGCCGCAGGTCAGGACATCGACTATGTCGGCGCGTCCGGCGTTGAGCTGATCGGCCCCGGTGAAAGCGCAGGCTCGTACCGCGAGATCGAAGTGACCGACGGCGAGAACAAGACCGTTAACTTCCGTTGATCGACACGTATAAGTCATAAAAACAAGCAGCCCGGGCCTTGTGTCCGGGCTGTTTCAATGACAAAAGCCCGCACCATTCGTACAGGGATGTGGCAACAACGCCGGAAAACGGCGGCTAGGGGATAAGATGATCGTCGTCGAAGACGTGCACAAGCATTTCGGCGGGTTTCATGCGGTGGACGGGGCATCGCTGGAAATCCAAAAGGGCTCGATCACCGGTCTGATCGGACCGAACGGGGCCGGAAAAACCACTCTGTTCAACGTGATCGCGGGCGTTCTGCCGCCGACCAGCGGGAAGGTCCATATGGATGGTGAGGATATCACCGGCCTGCCCCCGCATGAGCTGTTTCACAAGGGCCTGCTGCGCACCTTCCAGATTGCGCATGAATTCTATTCGATGTCCTGCCGCGAGAATCTGATGATGGTTCCGGGGGCGCAATCGGGTGAATCGCTTTGGAACACGTGGTTCGGCCGTAAGCGTATCGCCGATGAAGAACGCGCTTTGAAGGCCAAGGCCGATGAGGTGCTGGAATTCCTGACCATCGAACATCTGGCCGATCACAAGGCCGGTCAGGTCTCGGGCGGGCAGAAGAAACTGCTGGAACTGGGCCGCACCATGATGGTCGACGCCAAGATCGTGTTTCTGGACGAAGTTGGCGCGGGCGTTAACCGCACCCTGCTGATGACCATCGCCGACACGATCCTGCGCCTGAACAAGGAACGCGGCTATACCTTCGTGGTCATCGAGCATGACATGGATTTCATCGGCAAGATCTGCGACCCGGTCATCTGTATGGCCGAGGGCAAGGTGCTGGCCGAAGGCACTCTGGATCAGATCAAGGCCAATGAGCAGGTGATCGAAGCTTATCTGGGCACCGGCCTCAAGAACAAAGACAAGCTGGAGGCGGGCGCATGAGCGACAACCCCTACCAGGACGACAAGGGCAACAAGGACGCCTCGATCACCAATACGCATGGTGTCGGCACCATGACCCCCGCCCATCGCACAAGCGGTGAGACGCACAAGGTCGAAGGCGGCCCCTTCCTGATCGGCGACACCATGACTGGCGGGTATGGCAAGGGTCCAGACATCCTGCACGACTGCACCATCGCCGTGGAAAAGGGTGAGATTGCGGTAATCGTCGGCCCCAATGGCGCGGGCAAATCCACCGCGATGAAAGCCGTGTTCGGCATGCTGGACGTGCGCTCGGGCGCGGTTCGGCTGGACGGTGAGGACATCACCAACCTCAGCCCACAAGATAGGGTGATGCGCGGGATGGGCTTTGTGCCGCAGACCTCGAACATCTTCACGTCGATGACGGTAGAAGAAAACCTTGAGATGGGCGCTTTCATCCGCCGCGACGATATTTCGGGAACGATGGAACAGGTCTATGACCTCTTCCCCATCCTGCGCGACAAGCGCAACCAAGCGGCGGGAGAGCTGTCGGGCGGTCAACGCCAACAGGTCGCCGTGGGCCGCGCGCTGATGACACAACCTAAGGTGCTGATGCTGGACGAACCGACCGCTGGTGTCTCGCCCATTGTTATGGATGAGCTGTTTGACCGGATCATCGAGGTCTCGCGTACCGGGCTGCCGATCCTGATGGTCGAACAGAACGCCCGTCAGGCGCTGGAGATCGCGGATAAGGGATATGTGCTGGTTCAGGGGCGGAACGCCTATACCGGCACGGGCAAGGAATTGCTGGCCGATCCCGAAGTGCGTAAGAGCTTCTTGGGGGGGTGAGGTGAGAACCGTATTGATTGTCGCATTTATCTCTTTTTGCAGTTCAGCATGGGCAGCCCCCTGCATACTGCAAGAAATCTGCACAAACGTGGAGAACTGTGAGGGCGATGAGTTCACGCTTGAACTATTGGGCACACCTCCCGAGCGTATAAAAAGTAGCTTCGGAGATTTTTCAGTCGATAGGATCGCCAAAGCAGGCGAGATCACGTCCAAAATTCGCTTGTCCGATGGGCAAGAGTGGACCGCCACTTCACAAAACGACTTTCTGACAGCGTTCCGGGTCGAAGGTGATAAACACGAGTATATGTATGTGACAAAGACTTCGACCACCGAACTCTCAGTGACGTTTCTAACCCAACCGCTGCGCTATGCCGACTATACGAAAGCTAGCAACGGACGACGCGCATTCTCAGGCAAATGCGAGCAGGAGTTTTAATGGACTTCCTCAACGCCCTTGTGGCGCTCTCCAACTTCGTTCTTGTTCCCGCAATCGCCTATGGCAGCCAGTTGGCACTGGGCGCTTTGGGGGTGACGCTGATCTACGGCATCCTGCGGTTCTCGAACTTTGCTCATGGCGATACGATGGCCTTTGGCGCGATGATTGCGGTTCTGGTCACGTGGGGTCTACAGGCCGCCGGGGTCAGTTTCGGGCCGCTTCCGACCGCTTTGCTGGCCCTGCCCTTTGCCATTCTCGGCTGCATCGTTCTGGTGCTGGTCACCGACCGGCTGGTTTACAGGTTCTACCGAGAACAAAAGGCCAAACCGGTCATTCTGGTGATCGTGTCGATGGGCGTGATGTTCATCATGAACGGCATTGTGCGATTCATCATCGGCCCGGATGATCAACGCTTTTCGGACGGCGCACGGTTCATCGTCTCGGCGCGTGACTTCAAAGCGATGACCGGCCTGCGTGAGGGGCTTGCGATCAAGACCTCTCAGGGCATTACTGTGGTTGTGGCCGTTGTCGCTGTGGTGCTGCTGTTCTGGTTCCTGAACAAAACCCGCACCGGCAAGTCGATGCGTGCCTATTCGGATAACGAAGACCTGGCCCTGCTGTCCGGCATCAACCCCGAGCGTGTGGTGATGATCACATGGATCATCGTTGCCGCGCTGGCGACCACTGCAGGTGTGCTCTATGGCCTCGACAAAAGCTTCAAGCCCTTCGTCTATTTCCAGCTTCTGCTGCCGATCTTTGCCTCGGCCATCGTGGGTGGCTTGGGCAATCCACTGGGCGCCATCGCGGGTGGATTCATCATCGCGTTTTCCGAGGTGACCATCACCTATGCGTGGAAAAAGGTGCTGACCTATCTGGCTCCGGAAAGTCTGGAGCCTTCTGGATTGGTCCAGTTCCTGTCCACCGATTACAAATTTGCCGTCAGCTTTGCCATTCTGCTGATCGTGCTTCTGTTTAAGCCCACGGGCCTATTCAAGGGGAAAGCGGTATGACCGAGCCCGTTAAAAACACGCTGCTTTTTGTGGCCGTTGCCAGCCTGATCCTGCTGTCCGGTTTCACGCAAAGCTGGAACTCAGCCATATTGATCCTGAACATGGGGCTGATCTCGGCCATCATGGCGATCGGGGTAAACCTGCAATGGGGATTTGCCGGTCTTTTCAACGTCGGCGTCATGGGGTTTGTGGCCTTGGGCGGGTTGGCGGTTGTTCTGGTCTCGACACCACCGACACCCGGTGCGTGGGTCGCAGGTGGGTATGGGGTCATACTGTCGCTGGTGCTGGGTGCCGCGACCGTGGTTGCGGCCGTCGTGACCGCCCGGAAATTACCAAAAGGTCGGGTTCAGACACTGACGATTGTGGCCATACTCATTGTCGGGTTTTTTATCTACCGCGCGGTATTTGACCCCAATGTCGCAGCGATCGAGGCGATCGACCCGGCCGTAGCGGGTAACATCGGCGGCTTGAACCTGCCGGTCCTGATCGCGTGGCCTGCTGGCGGTCTTCTGGCAGCCGGGGCAGCCTGGTTGATCGGAAAAACTGCACTGGGGTTGCGATCCGACTATCTCGCCATCGCGACCTTGGGGATTGCCGAAATCGTCATCGCCGTCATGAAAAACGAGGATTGGCTGGCCCGCGGCGTCAAGAATGTCTACGGCATTCCGCGCCCGGCACCTGTGGTGGGATATGAGGTCGAATTGCAAGCAGATCCCGGTTTCATCGCTCGCGCCGAATGGCTGGGTCTTGATCCCGTTACTGCCTCGACGCTTTCGGTCAAGCTGGGCTATTCGCTGCTGTTCACCATAGTGCTGCTAGTGCTGCTATGGATGGCGCAGATGGCGCTGAAAAGCCCATGGGGCCGCATGATGCGCGCCATTCGCGACAATGAAGTCGCGGCCGAAGCGATGGGCAAGGACGTCACGCGCCGGCACCTGCAAATCTTTGTTCTTGGCTCTGCAATCTGTGGCATCGCTGGCGCAATGATGACCACCCTGGACGGGCAGCTGACACCGGGCACCTACAACCCGCTGCGTTTTACCTTTCTTGTGTGGGTCATGGTGATCGTCGGCGGTTCGGGTAACAATTTCGGAGCGGTTTTGGGCGCGTTCTTGATCTGGTTCCTGTGGGTTCAGGTGGAACCCATTGGTCTTTGGCTGATGAACCTGATCACGTCCGGAATGCCAGAAGGAAGTGCGCTGAAAGCCCACTTGATCGAAAGTGCCGCGCATATGCGCCTGTTCACTATGGGGCTGATATTGCTGATCGTTCTCAGGTTCAGCCCCCGTGGCCTCATTCCGGAAAAATGATCACTTCATCTTGAGAGGCACTACAATCACGCCCGATTTCGGGCGTGATTTCTTGATTTACCCGCCTCTCCCGTCTAGAGCACGTTACACACCATGCGGCCCCAGGAAAATTTCCGGTGTTTACCGGAATTTAGACAAACCGCTTGAGACTGCGACCAAACACTCACAATAAAGAGTTCACATGATTATGACACTAGCCAAACCAATCCTTTTTCTGACGCTGATCGCTGGGCTGACAGGGTGTGTTCCAAGCCCCGAAGACTTTGAAACCACCCCGGTGAAAATCCAGACGCCAGAAGGTGAAATCACCTGTCAGCTTTACCGCCAGGATCGCGTGATCTGGGACCGGGCCATTGATTTCCCTGCGACCAAGCTGACGGTTCCTCAGGCCGATGCCTATTGCAAGCAGGAGGGCCAGCGCCGCCTGAAAGGTTGATCTTTTGGCCGGGAAAGCAGCCTGTTTTCCCGGCTTTACCTGCTTTTGAATAAACCCCCAAGAATTCCGCGGACAATACGCCGGCCAGTGGTTCCTTTCAGCTCTTTGATGACAGCTTCACTCATGGCGGTCGCGAACGTGTCTTTCTTGCGCGATACTCGGGAAGAGGAGCGTCCGACACGACTGCCTGAATATCTGCGGGCTGTTGCGAACTCTCGTTCGGCTACGGACTTGGTTTCGATCTCTTCCTCGGCCTGTTGAGCCGCCTGAGCAGCGGCATCGGCCCGTGACTGCAAAATCTCGAACGCCGACTTTCGGTCCTTCAAGTCACGGTATTTCTGTTGCATGGGCGAAGCATCAATGACCGCTTGCCGTTCGGCTGAGGTGATGGGTCCAAGGTGAGTCCCTGGCGGGCGGATCAGCGTGCGCTCGACAATTCCGGGCACACCCTTTTTTTGCAGCATCGAGGTGACAGCTTCGCCGACGCCGACTTCACGAATTGCTGCCTCGGTGTCGAAGGCGGGGTTTTCTCGATATGTCTCGGCGGCCAGACGCAGATTTTTCCGATCCCGTGCAGTGAACGCACGCAGCGCATGTTGAACGCGGTTTCCAAGCTGCCCAAGAATATCCTCGGGGATGTCAGCAGGGTTCTGCGAGATGAAATACACTCCCACACCTTTGGATCTGATCAGGCGTGCGACTTGCTCGACCTTGTCGACAAGGATCTTTGGCGCGTCTTCAAACAGCAGATGCGCTTCGTCGAAAAAGAACACCAGTTTGGGCTTTTCGGGGTCGCCGACTTCGGGCAGTTCCTCGAACAACTCGCTGAGCAGCCACAGAAGGAATGTCGCATAAAGGCGGGGCGACCCCATCAGCTTGTCCGACGCCAGAATGTTCACCATCCCCTGCCCCTGTTCGTCGGTGCGCATTAAATCCGCCAGCTCGAGCGCTGGTTCTCCGAACAGGTTGGTCCCGCCCTGATTTTCAAGCACCAAGAGGCGCCGCTGAATAGCTCCGATCGATGCCGTCGAGACATTTCCGAACCGAAGTGACAGTTGCGATCGGTTCTCGCCGATCCAAACCAGCAACGACTGCAGGTCCTTCAGGTCCAAAAGGGGCATTCCTTCATCGTCTGCCACTCGGAAAGCTATATTCAGAATGCCTTCCTGCGCCTCACTCAGATCCATCAGGCGGGACAAAAGCAGCGGGCCCATTTCGGTCACTGTTGTACGGACCGGGTGGCCCTGCTCGCCGAACAAATCCCAAAAGGTAACCGGGCAAGCACCGTAGACGTAATCCGTAAACCCAATACGCTCGGCGCGTTCCTGAAAAGCCTGGTGAAGTTTATGAGTTTCGCTTCCCGCCTTGGCCAACCCGGACAAATCCCCTTTGACGTCGGATAGGAAAACGGGAACGCCGGCTTGCGAGAACCCCTCGGCCAAAATCTGCAATGTCACTGTTTTGCCAGTTCCTGTTGCTCCGGCGATCAGGCCGTGCCGGTTGGCGTATTTCAATGCAAGGGCCTGCGGCTGCCCATAATCCTCACCACCACCGCCCAAGAAGATACTGTTTTCCATAGATTTTCAGCCTTGATTTGCACCGATCTGTCCTCACCATACAAATTTAACATTTGCCTGCGATAGTCTAATCGCTGCCTTCGCGTTTAAGCGCGTGGGTGGCAATCCTCCTCCCTGTCGACTGGCCGCGCCTTATGGCGCGGCTTTTTTGGACAAATCACGCTTTTGAGATTAAAATTTCAGGTTAGCAGTTGACCGTTGCGCTCCCCTTTCGTAACGTCTGCGCATAACTAAGTCGGCCAGTCCGACGGGGAGAAAATTCTATGAAAGGGAGCCGCTCCACCGGCTCCCTTTCTACATCTGGTGCTGGTTTCACGATATCGTATAAACCGGCAAAAATCCGACCAGATTATCGGCTTGGCCCACCTTAGCGACTGACACTGCCGATCAGGGATGCTAGACGAGAAAAAAAGATCAATCACCTGACCGAGGCATTCATGATCAAGAACACTCTATCTTATAGCTTGCTTGCGACCGCGCTCTGGTGCGGTGCTACTTTTGCACAGGAAGCCGCGCAAGACAGCGAAACGCCACAAACGCAGGTCGGAAGCGATCTGGACCTGGGCGAAGCCGGCCCGCGCGTGGGCGAGCAATATGTCAAGGAACAATCCGGCGACTGGGATATCACTTGCCTGAAGACAGAAAACGGAGACGATCCCTGCTTGATGCGTCAGGTTCTGAATGGTCAAGAAGGGCAGCCCATTGCGGATATCACGGTCACCAAACTGCCCGAAGGTTCCGCCGCGATTGCCGGCGCAACCGTTCTTGTCCCTCTGGAAGTTCTTCTGCAGGCGCAGATTGCGCTATCAATAGATGGTGCCCCAGGCCGCCGCTATAATTACCACCACTGCAACCCTGTGGGTTGTCTGGCGCAGCTAGGGTTCACGCAAGGCGATGTCGACGCGATGAAAGCCGGAAGCAAGGCCGTGCTCTCGCTGGTATCTGTGGTAGCGCCGACGCAGTTGTTGGAACTAGAAGTTTCTCTGGCCGGGTTCACTGCCGGATTTGACGGACTGCAAGCGCAGCAGAATTGATACCCGATACAAAAAAGAGGCGGCTTTTCAGATCAGCCGCCTCGAATGTTTAGGGCCTTAGACCTGCTTCAATGCCAGCACAGCGTTCAGACCGCCGAATGCAAACGCATTGCTGAGCGCGACATCAACCTTAGATTCTCTCGCCTCGTTTGGGACTACGTCCAGTGCGCATTCAGGATCGGGTTCTTCGTAGCCAATAGTCGGAGCAATGACGCCGTCGCGCAGCGCCATTATACAGGCCAACAACTCAACCGCACCGGTTCCGCCGATCAAATGGCCATGCATGGACTTGGTGGATGAGATCATCAGATCATCCGCATGTGGACCGAACACATCCGCAACCGCCGCGCATTCTGTTTTGTCATTGGCCGCCGTTCCGGTGCCGTGGGCGTTGATATATCCCACCTGATCCGCATTGATACCCGCATCAGACAAAGCACCCGAAATCGCACGTGCAGCCCCTTGTTTGCTGGGCATGACGATATCGGCCGCATCCGAGGTCATGGCAAAACCGACCACTTCGCACAGGATGTCAGCGCCGCGCGCACGTGCGTGTTCGTATTCTTCAAAGACAAAGACGCCCGCGCCTTCGCCTTGGACCATTCCGTTGCGATTGGCACTAAAAGGACGGCAGGCATCTTTGGACATCACCCGCAGCCCTTCCCATGCCTTGACCCCGCCAAAGCACAGCATGGATTCCGCGCCACCGGTAAACATTGCCGGGGCCGCTCCGCTGCGGACCATCTGAAACGCCAACGCCATGGCATGGTTGGACGATGCACAGGCTGTCGATACGGTAAAGCTGGGCCCCTTAAGGTTATACTCCATCGAAACATGGCTGGCTGCCGCGTTGTTCATCAACTTGGGCACGACGAATGGATGAACCCGGTTCTTACCATCCTCATAGACCGAGCGGTAATTGTCATCCCAAGTCGATACACCGCCCCCAGCGGTTCCCAGAACAACGCCCGAACGCGCGGCCAAGTCGCCGTGGAACTCGATGCCAGACTGTTCGATCGCCTCTTTCGCAGCGGTCAGAGTGAACTGCGTGAACCTGTCATACAGGCTCATTTGTTGACGGTTAAAACGGCCCTCGGCTTCGAACCCGCGGACTTGACCGCCAATTTTGATGGCCAGCCGTTCGACGTCACGAAACTCGAGGTCCGAAATGCCGCAACGCCCTTCGCGCATCGCCTCAAGCGTCGCGGGAACGGAATGGCCCAACGAGTTGATCGTTCCGGCCCCAGTAATAACAACGCGTTTCATGATCCTGTGTCAGACCTTTTCCGACACGAGTTTTTCAATGCCCGCAATGATTGCCGCCACGTTCGAGATGTCAAAATCGCTGGCCGACGGTTCGTTCGCATTGAACGGGACCGAGATGTCAAACTCTTCCTCGATGGCGAAAATGCTCTCGACCAGTCCAAGGCTGTCGATTCCCAGATCCTCGAGCGTACTATCGGGCGTCACATCCGAAGGTTCCAGCACGGCCTGCTCGGCGATGATGGCGATGACGCGGTCGGTGATGCTCATGTCGATCCTCTGATTATCACATTGAGGATGATTTAATCGCTCGGCGACTGTTTGAAAACAGCCTTTTTAAGCGCCTCGACGTCACGCGCCATGCGCGGCAAACGCCGTTGAGCTTTGTATACGTCCGTATGAGTTTCCATCTTGATACCCGGATACCCCATGATCACACGGCCTGCTGGTACGTTGGACAAGATTTTTGTACCGCCGCCCGAAATCACCCCGTCACCGATAAATATGTTGTCGGCAACGCCGGTCTGACCGCCCAGAACAACATTATTTCCAATATCAACCGATCCAGATACGCCGGTCTGACCGCACAGAAGGCAATCGCGACCAACCCGCGTATTGTGGCCGACATGCACAAGGTTATCCAGTTTTGAGCCATCGCCGATCCGAGTGTTCCGGATTGTGCCATTGTCCACGGTGCAATTCGCTCCGACCTCGACATCATCCCCAATCTCGACGGCACCAAGCGAGTGGATGCGCAGCCAGCTTTGCGCGCGCGCATCGCCCTTGTCGCCCATAGTCTTGCGTACGTTTTCGACGTCCGAGACCTCGGGGGTCACAAAGCTGAACCCGTCCCCGCCAATCCGTGCGCCTGGTTGCGCGATAAAACGGTCCCCAATGACAGCACGGGCCCCTATGCTGACCATCTCGCGCAGCAAGGCGTTTTTGCCAAGAACAGCGTCCATACCAACGACGCAATGGCTGCCAATCACTGAACCATCGCCGATCTTCGCACGCGCTCCGATCACTGCGAGAGGGCCAACCGATACATCTTCCCCTAGCTCTGCCGACGGGTCGACAACGGCTGAGGGGTGAATGCCCGGTTCAATCCCCTGCCCGCGATCCAACATCGCAGTAATACCAGCCATGGCCATACGAGGGCGTGGAACAAAGATCGCGGCGGACAATCCCAAAGCCTGCCAATCGGCCCCTTCCCACAACACCGCCGAACGGGCCGCTCCGCCACCAAGTGCCTCGGCATATTTGGGTGACATTGCCATTGCCAGATCATTGGGGCCCGCATCTGCGGGTTCCGCGGCGCGTTGGATCGTCAGCGATGTGTCGCCCTCGCAGGTCGCGCTCAAAGCGTCGGAAATCTGCTGGATGGTATAGTGCATGTCGGGTTCCCCGGATTAAGGATAACCCGGTGATTACCCCTGAACGTCCGGCAGGGCTACCCCTGCTTTCTGCAGAGCCTCCCAGATTTTCTGATCGCGGCCGTAAACGTCACGGCGATACTGCACATCCCCTTTCGGGCCGATATAGGCCGTCCGGTAAATCAAATGAACCGGCACGTGCTGTTTGAGCGGAACGGTTGTTTCCTTACCGGTGGACAAAACACGTTGAAAAAATGCTTTGGGATCTTCTTCCTGCTTGGCCAGCAACGCATAGGCAAACTCGAACGGTTGGGCCAGCCGGATGCACCCATGCGAGTACGCGCGCGTTTCCCGGGCAAACAGGCTTTTCTGCGGCGTATCATGAAGGTAGATGTTGTACTGGTTGGGGAACATGAACTTCACCAACCCCAACGCATTGCTTTGGCTGGGGGGTTGACGCATCGCGAACGGGAAATTCCGTGCCGTGTATTGCGAAAAATCAACTGCTCCACGATCGACCTGACGACCACTGCGATCTGTAATGTGGATATGATTAACTGCATTCGGGTTGGATTGCAGTTGCGGTAAATATTCCTTGGTGATGATCGAGCGCGGCACATACCAGCTGGGGTTGATCACCATATGCTCCATCTTATCCGAGAATTCCGGGCTCCGACGATCGTGAACATTTTTGCCAATAACAGCGCGGGTTTCAAAGGTTACCAGCCCATCATCCACAATTTTGGCGGAAAAATCCGCCTGATTTACCAGAATATGACGCTCTCCCCGCTCGCGGGGCAACCAGCGTTCGCGTTCGAGCGCAACATATACGGATTTCAGACGGTCTGACGCGCTTCGGTTCAACTCGGTGATCGTGCCCTGCCCGGCCACCCCATCCGATGCGAGACCATGCGCGGTTTGGAAAGCCTTCACTGCTGCAAGTAGTTCTTTGTCAAACTTGGGGCTTGCCGACGGTTTCATATATCCCATCGTGATCAGCCGATTGCGCAGCTTGATGACGTTTGGCCCGGTGTCACCGAATTCCAACTTGTCGATGGGCACACCAGCGCCCCATCCGCCCTGATCCACCAATGTCTGCAGGGCTAGCTTTTGCTTCATCAATGCGCGGTATTGCGCAGTCTGGGGCGGCAAACCGTCTATATAGGACGCACCGCCAGCAATGACGCCGCGCAAATGATCTTTGGTTGATCTTCTCTGGACTTTACGCACCAGACCGTCGTCAATTTCGGAAGGGCGCAACGCCCCCGAGTACATGTCATTTGCATAGCGAACAAAAGCACGGGTCAACGAGATCTCGATTGCGCCGATTTCGCGCAGAGAACGAGCATTTTCCATTTTGGCCACAAGGCCCTGCGCGCCATATTTGTCTTCCGGCAACCCGTGTAAATGTACCGAAGTCAATGCCCGCATTAAATGCGCGCGGCGTGCTTGGTGTTCTTTCGACGTCCCTGTCCAGATTGGCGCGAACCCGGTTTCTCGGTAGAAGTCCGCAATACCAGATCCCGCAGGTGCAAACTCGGCAACGGCCATTTGAAAGCTGGTCGCAGGCGCACGTTCTGCATGCGCAAAGCTGACAGATGCGGTCACACAAGCCGCGACTACAAAACCGGTATAAGCACGAAAAAACGTTCGCATGGGATGACCTTGACTAAACAATGACTTATGCGTCGCATTGGACGCGTTCAGACAATATGGTTTTCCTCATAACCTTATGTCCATTCACAAATACCTCAATTTGACGCTTCTTTATCCGCGTGATGCGCGTTTGCATCGGACACCCAAAAACCGAAGTAACCTGCCCTAAGTTTAAACAGAAAAGCGTCATCTGCGCAAAAAACTGCCGAAAATTCCCCCTTGAAAAGATGAATATGAAAGACTTCTTGGCGCTCTTCCGCGACTGTGTCATAAATTCGCCATCTGGGATGGGAAAAAATTAAGAACGCGCGCGTAACATCGTGTGCAGGCAGGAACAGTACGGGACGAAACACAAAATGACGACGAGCAGTTCCTCGGGCATGACCCGGCGGGCCCTATTGGGCGCATTTGCGGCGACAGCAGTGGTTGCGGCACCGACATATTCCAACGCTGCAGGATTCCTTCGCGGCGGCGGTGACATTCGGCGCATCCGAATGTATTCCGGTCGCACTGGCGAACGGATCGACATGATATATTGGGTCGATGGCAAGTACATCAAGGACGCTGTCAAAGAAGTGAACCACTTCATGCGTGACTGGCGGACGGACCAAGTCAAAGACATGGACCTGCGCACTATCGACATCATGGCCGCTTCGCATAATCTGCTGGACGCAAACGAACCTTATATGCTGCTTTCGGGATACCGGTCGCCACAGACAAATGCGATGCTGCGGTCTCGCTCGCGTCGCGTGGCAAAGAACTCCCTTCACATGAAAGGCCAGGCTGCCGATTTGCGTCTTGCTTCTCGGTCGGTTTCGCAGATGGCGAAGGCTGCGATTTCTTGCCGTGCGGGCGGTGTCGGTAAATACTACCGCTCGAACTTTGTTCACATGGATTGTGGAGAAGTCCGGTCCTGGGGCGGTTGATACCTGCTAAAGACCATGTCTTCTCTGGCTGACAGGCGCGATTCTTTCGCGCCTTTGTCTTTGCCGGGTCATCCAACCGAGATACCGACCAAGTGTTTGGCCTGAATTGTTCTGGTTGACGTAAAATCGGCCCCGCTGCGCCTTTTTCGACGCTACAAACAAGTTACTTGCCGATGATTCAGCGCGGGGGTGCTATCATCTGCACATCGAAAACCGGCCACACCTCGCAAAAGGTTTCGACAAAAAAACGGCCGCAATTTCTTGCGACCGTTCGGAATTCGGAATTCGAAACGATTAACGCTTCGAGAACTGGAACGAACGACGAGCTTTGCGCTTACCGTATTTCTTACGTTCCACAACGCGGCTGTCGCGGGTCAGGAAGCCAGCGGCTTTCAGAGCGCCACGCAGCGAGGGATCGTACAGTTGCAGCGCTTTCGAGATGCCGTGCTTGACCGCACCGGCCTGACCGGTCAGGCCACCGCCTTTGACGGTTGCAACAACGTCGAACTCACCTTCCACACCGGCAACCTGGAACGGTTGGCGCAGGATCAGCTGCAGAACGGGGCGAGCAAAGTACTTGTCCTGATCTTTGCCGTTCACGGTAACCTTACCGGAACCCGGCTTAATCCAAACGCGGGCAACAGCGTCTTTACGCTTGCCGGTGGCGTAGGAACGGCCCAGCTCGTCACGGACGGGCTCGCGCACGATGACCTCCTCAGCCACGGTTTCAACGCCTGCGACGGCGCTCAGCTCTTCGAGAGTATTGATCTGATCAGCCATCGGTCATTAGCTCCGGGTGTTTTTCTTGTTCATGGACTTCACGTCCAGAACTTCGGGCGCTTGCGCCTCGTGGGGATGCTCGGCACCAGCGTAAACGCGCAGATTGGTCATCTGCTTGCGCGCCAGACGGTTGCCCGGCAGCATGCGCTTGACCGCTTGGGTTACGACGCGCTCGGGGTGTGCACCTTCCAGGATTTGCTGTTTGGTGCGCGACTTGATGCCGCCCGGGTGGCCAGTGTGCCAGTAGAAGTTCTCTTCGCGCTTCTTGCCGGTCATCTGGATTTTGTCAGCGTTGATCACGATGACATTGTCGCCCATGTCCATGTTCGGGGTGAACGACGCTTTGTGCTTGCCACGCAGGCGCATGGCGACGATCGAGGCAAGACGGCCCAGAACAACGCCCTCAGCGTCGATCAGGATCCATTTCTTGTCGATGTCTGCAGGTGTTGCAGAAAAGGTTTTCATGGCAGGATAGTCCTGTTTGATGTGAAAGACCGCCCCAAGTCAGAGCGGTCCGAATTCGATGGAGCGTATGTAGAGGGGAGTGTGGCGCAGGTCAACAACAGCAATGTCTTTTAAATCAAGCAATAACAGATACTTATAAAATAGGTATTATTTTACCCCAATCTAAACGCTGATTTGCTCGGGCGGATTGTCTAGTAGGTTGCGCAGGCGTTGCATTGCGTCCTCGAACCTTTCCAATGAGACATGGCCGTTCATTGCAATACGCACTGCGTTCGGCGCACGACCATCCCGTAAAGCAAATTCATCAGCCGAACGCAGTTGGATGCCTTCCCGCTCCGCCGCACGACTGAACGCTGCGGCGCGCCAACCGGAGGGCAGGTTTAGCCAGACAAAAGGCACGTCCGGTGCCCATTTCAGGTCAAACCCTCCCAAAGCATTCACAGTCACGCGAACATATTCACCCATTTTCAGTCGAACATCGCGTGCAATGCGCCGCGTGCGGGGGTCGGACAACATTAACCGAGTTAACTCGGCAAGCGGCTGCGCAAGACCGAAATAACCGTATTCAGCCGACCGACGCAGATCTACACTTCGTTCGCGCGGCGCAATAGCGAAACCAACACGCAGCGCGGGCGTCAGCGTCTTGGAGATGGAGGACACGTGCCACCCCCGCTCTGGTGCAAGAGCTCGATAGCTGGGTTCACGCGCTTCGCCCATTCGGTAGCAATCATCCTCGATTATTTGTAGATCAAAGCGTCGCGCGATTTCGACAACCTCTTTCCTTCGCTCAAGTGGCGTATGCGCGCCGGTGGGATTTTGCACTTCAGGAGACACGCAAACAGCCTGGGCAGGGTTCTGGCGCAGAACGTGCTCCATTGCGCTGGGGTCGATTCCCCACTTGTCCATCTTTACGCCGACCACTTCAGAGCGCATGAGTTCCCCGGCTCTGCGGAATCCCGCGTAAGACAAGTCTTCCACCAAAACGATGGGCTTGGGTCCTCGCAGGATTGTTTGGAAGACAAGGCAAAGGCCGTTCTGCCCCCCGTGCGTAAGTACAATGTCATCATGGGACAATGCGCCCAAGGGCAGATCCGACAACCACTCGACCACCGCCTGACGCATGGGTTTGTAAGCATCTCGGGTGGGGTAGTTCAGAAACAATCCCGGATCCGCATGCGAAACTTTTTGCAAGCACTCGCGGATCAGGGCCACTTGCCCCACATCGGCTAAGCGTGGGCTGAACAGGCTGACATTTGCGCTATACTTGTCCTCGCGCAAATGCAGTTGCCGTGCCCAAACGTCGTCCAGTATCGGCGATTTTGGAGGGGCGACAAATGTACCACGCCCCACCTCGGCATGCAGCAACCCCTCATCGGTCAGAATAGTATAGGCGCGCGCCACAGTGCCCGGTGTGATTTGTAACCGATACGCCAGCTCCCGGACCGGAGGCAACTTGGCTCCGACTTCCAGTAAATTGTTATCAATAGCTTTTCGAATTGCATCGGCCACCAGAGTATACTTGGGGCCTTTGGATTTCGGCAGTGATTCCGGCCAAATTGTATCCATTACAATTCTTCCTTTGATTTTAACACAATGTGGAATGTATCAATCACACATACCGAACATATTACGTTTGTGTCAATACAATTTGAAAGGATACCCAAGATGACACGCGCAATGCACACCCCTGCCCTTTTGTTGCTGAACGACAGCCCTCGGTTGCCGCTGATCGCATCGCTGGCCGTGCGGTTTGCGGCGACTGTCACCAAGTGGGAGCGACAGCGCCGCAGCAGGGTAAATTTGTCAAAGCTGGATGATCGGTTGCTGCGTGACGTCGGGTTGACCCGCCATCAGGCCGACCGCGAAATCAATCGCCCGTTCTGGCACGGGTAACAAATCCCCAGTCCCATTTGGGACCTCTTCCTTGGCCGGGCTTGACCCGGCCATTTTTTATCCGAATGCTGCTGCCGCCGAGCCTTCTGGCGGCAGAGAATAAGTCATTGTCGCACGGGCCACAGGTTTATCTGAGCCCTCTGAAAACATCAGCACATCACCAACGGCCAAAGTTTTTCCAAGTTTCAGCAAGGTGCAATGTGCGATCATGTCCCGCGCTCCATCTGGTTTGCGCATAAAATCCATCGAGCAACCTGTCGTAACAGCCAGAGACTGTCGGCCTTTGCGTGCAAGAATAATCGCGTAAACGCAGACATCCGCCAGACCGAACATCGACGGACCCGACACAGTTCCCCCCGGCCGCAAATGACGGTCTTCAACGACCAGCCGCATGGTGATTTTGTCTTCGGTCAGATCTTCGACTACGAAATCGCGATGAACTTGCGGAAAGATCTGATGCATGTAGTCGCTTAACTCTTCCCGGTTCAGAACCAATGACATACTTCCCCTCCTCGATTTGCCGACCTAGAGTTGGCCCCACATCAGATCGGAGGGCAAGATGGGAATTCTGGAACGTCGCGACACGGGTGCGGTTGCAAGGTTGAAAATGAACGCACCAGAGCGGCTTAATGCCCTGAGCGACGAAATGCTGACCGCCTTGCAGGTTGAGTTCGACACGTTGTGCGAAGACCAGACGATCCGCGCTGTTGTCCTGTCGGGCGAAGGCAAAGCGTTCTGCGCAGGGCATGACCTAAAACAAATGACTGCCGGTCGTCAGAGCGAAGACGGTGGCAAAGCGTATTTCCAGGATCTTTTTGCCAGATGCGCGCGGATGATGTTGTCGATCCAGTCCCTACCCCAACCCGTCATTGCGCAGGTTCATGGTATTGCGACCGCGGCCGGGTGCCAATTAGTGGCCACCTGCGATCTTGCCGTCGCCGCCGAAGGCACAAGGTTTGGCGTAAATGGGGTAAATATCGGGCTGTTCTGCTCGACGCCGATGGTGGCGCTCAGTCGCAATATTCCGCGAAAGAAGGCGTTTGAAATGCTGACCACAGGCGATTTCATATCCGCTGAGCGCGCAACAGAGCTTGGGCTGGTCAACCGCGTCGTCCCTGAAATGCTGCTTGAACACGAAAGTCAGGCACTGGCGGAAAAGTTGGCAGACAAGCTTGGGTCGGCGGTCAAGATCGGCAAACAAGCTTTTTACCAGCAACTCGATATGCCAATCGAAAAAGCCTATGACTATGCCGGTGAGGTAATGGCGCAGAATATGCTGCATCGGGATACCGAGGAAGGAATATCAGCATTTATCGAAAAAAGACCGCCAAATTGGCAGCAATAACGCAAATGTTCTTAAGTATTTTATACACTGTTCGCATTTTTGGACTTTTCAAAAGGGCAACACTGTGGCAATGCTGAGACAGGGCTAAGGCCGAATTACGTATTTTGGGTCGCCGTAGGCGGAAGGTCCCTCCGAGCTGGTCTCTCTCACCAGCGTTGACATTCCCGCAGCGGCGACCCCAAAATTTCCCAGAAAATGTAAGAGCTCCGCCCCATGAGGGTTTGCGTTGCTTTGTGCTGTGCCCTATGTGGCAGCGCATGACACAGAAATTGCATATCGTGGGCGGCGGCATGGCCGGGTCCGAGGCGGCCTGGCAGGCTGCGGAAATGGGCGTTGACGTGGTGATCCATGAAATGCGACCCAAAGTGGGCACCTTTGCGCATCAGACTGGAAATCTGGCCGAAATGGTGTGTTCGAACTCGTTCCGGTCCGACGATGATGAGCAGAACGCTGTGGGTCTGTTGCATTGGGAAATGCGGGCAGCCAACGGATTGATCATGACAACCGCAGACACTCATCGCTTGCCTGCGGGCGGAGCGTTGGCCGTGGACCGCGACCCTTTTGCCGAGTCTGTCACAGACAAGCTGCACGCCCATCCACGTGTCGAAGTGACCGGAGAAGAAGTTACTGCCCTGCCCGATGACGGCCACTGGATCATTGCAACCGGTCCACTGACCTCGGCCGCGCTTGGCGAGTCGATCCGTTCTGAGACAGGGGCCGAGTCACTGGCGTTTTTCGATGCAATTGCGCCCATCGTCTACGCAGAAAGTATCGACATGAGCAAAGCCTGGATGCAGTCGCGATATGACAAGGGCGAGACCGAGGAAGAGCGGACCGCATATCTCAATTGCCCCATGGACCGAGACCAGTACGAGGCATTCATCGACGCTCTGCTGGCTGCCGATAAGACCGAATTCCACGAGGGCGAAACGGCGGGCTATTTCGATGGATGTCTGCCGATCGAAGTCATGTCCGAGCGTGGCCGGGAAACGCTGCGCCATGGCCCGATGAAGCCGGTCGGTCTCACCAACCCGCATCAGCCCGAGGTCAAGCCGCATGCGGTTGTACAATTGCGTCGGGACAATGCGCTGGGGACGTTGTTTAACATCGTCGGCTTCCAGACCAAGATGAAATACGGCGCGCAAACGGACGTCTTTCGGATGATCCCCGGACTTGAGAATGCCAGTTTTGCCCGTCTGGGCGGCATTCATCGCAACACGTTCATCAACTCTCCAACCCTTTTGGATGAGCAGATGCGTTTGAAATCACGTCCCAATATCCGGTTTGCAGGGCAGATCACCGGCGTAGAAGGTTATGTCGAAAGTGCAGCCATGGGGTTGTTGGCGGGACGGCTCGCTGCAGCCGAGATGCTGGGTCGCACCCTTCCGGACGTTCCGCAGGACAGCGCCATGGGGGCCCTGATCCACCACATCACAGGTGGGGCCGAGGCCAAGACGTTTCAGCCTATGAACGTAAACTTTGGCCTGTTCCGTCCTGTCGACGGTCTTAAGGGCGGACGTCGGGGACGCAAAGATCGCTACAAGGCTTATACGGATCGCGCCAAGGCGGCTTGGACTGACTGGCTCACCCAATGCTGACTGGACGTGTGACGCTGAACAAGCCTAACATGGTGATATGAGCGATGATTATCTAAAGGACGTCTATGGCCTCGACACGCCCGAGGCCACGCGCGATCACTATCAGAAATGGGCCTCATCCTATGATTCAGAAGTCGAGGCGCACGGGTATGCAACCCCCGGCCGCGTGGCCGAGGCGCTCTGGTCCAAGCTTCCCGAACCTCAGACGCCAATTCTGGATTATGGATGTGGAACTGGCCTGTCTGGCGAGGCCCTGAACGCTGTCGGATTTCAGGTGATTGACGGCATCGACCCGACGCCGAAAATGCTAGAAGGCGCAAAGGCCAAAGGCGTTTACCGAACCCTAAGCACTTTTGATATCGCGGATCCGAACCCGCTGAAAGTCGGAGGCTACAAAGCCATCGCTGCAATTGGTGTAATAAGTGTAGGCGCCGCGCCGCCCGAGACGTTTGATATGCTGATGAATGCTTTGCCCACAGGCGGTCTACTCGCATTTTCCTTTAATGATCACACGCTTGAGGATCACACCTACACCTGCCGCCTGAACGATTGGCTTGATATGGGGGCCGCGCGGCTGCTATTTCGCGAATATGGTCCGCACCTTCCTGGAATGGACCTTAAATCCGACGTCTACATTGTTGAAAAAGCGTGACATTCACAACCAGGTTTGCACCTTCTCCGACCGGCCCATTACATCTTGGGCATGCCTATTCGGCGCTGCTGGCCAGCGATATGGCTACGGATCAGCAAGGCGTATTCCTGTTGCGGATCGAAGATATCGACCGATCCCGCTCTAGAACGCATTGGGAAAATCAGATTTATGATGATCTTGAGTGGCTTGGATTAAGCTGGCCAAGCCCGGTTCTGCGTCAGAGCGAACGCTTGCACGTATATGAAGCAGCACTTGAGGACCTCTGGTCGCAAGGCCTGCTGTATCCTTGTACATGTAACCGCAGGGATATCGCCGCAGCCGCCAGCGCACCGCAGGAGGGTGCTCCTCTCTTAGGGCCGGACGGGCTTATCTATCCCGGAACCTGTCGTAACGCAGCCATTCGGACGGGTGCTATGCCGCGAAATGTTCCTCTGCGGTTGGATATGGAACAAGCCAGTAGGGTCGTCTCCCCCGAAATCGAGATGAGTTTTCTGGAAACCGGCTTTGGACCGAACCGTGAAACCGGGCAAATTTCATTCAGCCGGGCAGATTTGGTTAATACGATTGGAGATGTCGTTCTCTCGCGCCGAGATATGGGTACGTCTTATCACCTGTCGGTGGTTCTGGATGATGCCGAACAGGGAATAACGCGGGTCGTGCGTGGGCGCGATCTGTTCGAGGCAACTCGAATCCATATTCTTCTACAAATTCTTCTGGGGCTGCCGCGCCCCTCTTATCACCACCACAGCCTGATCCGCGACGATATCGGTAAAAGACTGGCCAAGCGGGATGATGCCCGCGCTATTTCTAAATACCGGGCTGATGGAGCCAGCCCGGAAGACATTCGTGAGATGGTGGGCCTACACCATAGGTGACATCAGCTCGACCTCGTCACCGTCACGAACTGCGGTGTAAAAACAGCTGCGCCTGTTCGTGTGGCAGGCCGGTCCCGTTTGTCGCACGACGACCAGCAGGCAATCCCGATCACAGTCGACGCGAAAATCAACCAACTCCTGCACATGGCCCGAGCTTTCGCCCTTGATCCAGAAGGATTGCCGGGATCGAGACCAATAAGTTACGCGCCCGGAGGACAGCGTTTTTTCAACCGCCTGCATGTTCATCCAGGCCATCATCAACACCTCGCCCGAGTTTTCGTCCTGGGCAATGGCGGGGATTAAACCGGCCTCGTTGTATTTTAAGGTGGAAGGGTCGAAGGCGACTGTTCCTGTCATGGTAAAAACCTTTTGCATCCCGATGGATGCTGACTATGTATGGGGAACAGTCAATGAGGGAAAGCCATGTCCGGCGAAAATGACCTGATCAAGCTCTACTCCGGCCGCATTCTTGCTTTGGCTTCCGATATTCCGCATCTGGATCGGTTGGAAAACCCGGATGCCACAGTGAAAAAACGGTCGCCTTTGTGCGGGTCAACGGTAACGGTTGACGTCAAGCTAGAGAATGGGCGTGTCTCCGAATTCGGGCAGGATGTTAAAGCGTGTGCTTTGGGCCAAGCCTCGGCTGCTGTCGTCGGAGCTGGCGTTATCGGAGCCACACGGGCACAGGTCGAAACTGCGCGCGATCAGTTGTCGGCGATGTTGAAGAAAAACGGCCCTGCCCCAGACGCGCCATTTGATGGCCTAGAGGTTCTGATGCCCGCGCGGGATTACAAGAACCGGCATGCCTCAATCTTACTGGCGCTGGATGCCACCGCCGAGGCAATGGAACAGGCCGAACAAGCCAATTGCGCCTAAGCGTAGCGTTTTCTTGTGATCCGGTCTAACTTCCTGTGAAATCAGCGGAGCGACCGATTTGAATAATCTGCTCGAACACTTTGTGACGCTTTGGGTCGTTATTGATCCCATCGGTACTATTCCCGTCTTCATCGCAGTCACCGCCGGGCTCGAGGCCGCGGCTCGGCGCAAAATGGCGCTGCTGGCGTCAGTTATCAGTGCCGGTGTTCTGCTGTTCTTTCTTGTCTTTGGCCAGTTGTTGATTGAGGCGCTGGATATCGGCCTTAATTCCTTCCAAGTGGCCGGAGGGATCATCCTGTTTCTATTCGCACTCACAATGATATTCGGCGAAAGTAAGCAAGACGTTGAACAGAAAGCGGCCGAGGACGACGAGCAGGACAAGTTACATCAGCACAATCCCGCGATATTTCCTCTGGCAGTTCCATCTTTGGCCTCGCCTGGCGCGATGTTGGCTATTGTCATTCTAACCGACAATAACCGCTACAGTGCCGCGGATCAGGGCATCACTGCGCTGGTCATGCTTTCAGTTGTCGCGGTCGCGTTTGTGTTGATGTTGTTGGCCGAGCCTATTATTCGCCTGATCGGACATTCCGGAGCAGCGATAATCAGCCGCGTAATGGGCATGATACTTGCTTCGGTCGCGGTGAATTCCGTCCTGTCGGCGATGTTGGAAATCATGAAAACCGGTCAGCTATAAAAAAGCCGCCGCACCTTCCGGGCGGAAAGGGCGGCGGCAGGCTGTGCGTGTCTCATGTGGGGTCCGGAGGTCCGCGCAGGGCCGAGGCATGGCCCTTCAAGGGAATTGGGACAGGCAGGTCACCCTTGATTCAAATGGGGATGACAGCGCGGGATATTCGGCACGAGATCGCAGGCAGAAAGGGTCAGAACACTGCAGGAAGGTGAAGAGCGACCATCAACATGACCACCAAAGACACCGCACCCGCCGCATCTTGCAGTAAAGTTGTGTGCGAGCGGCTTATCGCGGTCTTGATCTGGGTCAGCATGGGTCACCTCCGGTCAGGGTTTTAATCCTTTGTTGACCTTTTGTTCTCATATTTCCCCGATTCGGTAAAGAACTTTTTAAGAACATTTGCGAACTTTATTGTTAACCAACTGAAAGTAAACGGATCGCTTCATCCTGCTTCATTAACCACAATAGAACGCGAACGGCTTTGCCCCGTTTAGTCGTAAGTTTTGGATCCTTACCCAGTAAATTCCGGGCATCGCTTTGGGCGATCGCCATCAAACCGGCTTGCCGCTCAAGATCGGCAATTCTGAACTTAGGCAGACCAGACTGCGCCGTGCCGATCAGATCACCGGCGCCGCGCATTTGCAGATCGGTCTCGGAAATTCGAAACCCATCTTCTGTCTCGCGCAGTACCTCTAGCCGCTTGCGTCCCCCGTCGCTCAGCGGCGCTTGGTACATCAACAAGCAAGTCGAATCCGCCTCTCCTCGCCCGACTCGACCCCGCAACTGATGTAGCTGGGCGAGTCCAAAAATTTCAGCGCGCTCGATCACCATGATCGAGGCGTTCGGGACATTCACCCCGACTTCGATAACAGTCGTCGCCACAAGAACTTTGGTGTGACCCTCTTGAAAGGTTTTCATCGCGGCGTCTTTTTCGGCAGCGGGCATCTGGCCATGTACCAGACCGACCACATCTTCACCCAGTAGGGCGCGCAGCCGCTTGAACCTTTCTTCAGCCGCAGTCAGGTCTGAGACCTCGGATTCGTCTACCAATGGACAAACCCAATAGCATTGACGACCTTCGTCGATGGCACGGCGCAGATGGCTGACAACTTCCTCCATCCGATCGGTGCTGACGATGGCGGTTTTGATGGGCTTTCGACCCGGTGGTTTTTCGTCAAGAACCGAAACGTCCATGTCGCCATATTGCGCCAAAGCAAGGCTGCGGGGGATAGGGGTGGCCGTCATGACCAATACATCCGCGCCCTGCCCTTTCTCAGACAGTTCCATTCGCTGACGCACCCCAAACCTGTGCTGTTCATCCACAATCGCCAACCGCAGCGCGTTGAACTCTACATCACTTTGAAACACGGCATGTGTACCAACAAGGATATGAATGTTCCCCTGCTGCAGCGCCGCCAACTTGGCGCGCCGCTCGGCCCCTTTGTCGCGTCCGGTCAGGATTTCAAGCACGATACCAGCCTGTTCGGCCAACGGGCGCAAGCCTTCCAGATGCTGTCGCGCCAAGATTTCAGTCGGTGCCATCATGACACCCTGACCACCGGCTTCGACGGCAACCAACAACGCCATGAACGCCACCAGTGTCTTCCCGGCCCCGACATCGCCTTGCAGCAATCTGTTCATACGCGCATCAGAGGCCATATCGGCACTGATTTCGTCGATCGCCCGCATCTGCGCAACAGTCGGAGTGTATGGCAGGTTTTGCAGAACCTTGGATTGTAATCGCCCTGTGCCGATGCTCACAATACCGCGGGCCTTGCGTTCGCGTTGCCGTGCCAGTGCCAGTGTTACCTGATGCGCAAACAGCTCATCATAAGCCAGCCTTTGCCGCGCGGGAGCATGCGCGGACACATCGTCGGCCCCGTTTGGTCCATGCGCAGCTGTTATTGCATCGATCCAACTTGGCCACTCCTGCTGTCCCACCTGAGCCGGATCGATCCACTCGTCCAAAGCGGGAGCGCGGGACAAAGCACTACGGGTCGCCTTGAACGCGACTTTTTGCGTCACGCCTTGCGTCAAATGATACACCGGTTCGAACTCGGGAATGTCACCAGCGCTTTCGATGGGCAGGATATGGTCGGGATGAACCATCTGAGCCATTCCGTCAAACAACTCCAACTTACCCGAAATGATCCTGCGCGCCCCCTCTGGAAGCATCTTTTTGAGGTAATCGCCACGTGCATGGAAAAAGACCAACTGGAATTCCGTTTGCGCATCCTCGACATGGATGCGGTAAGCACCGCCCTTGTTGCGCGATGGGCGGTGCACACCAACGGTTACCTCAACCGTCAGTGTAGTTGGCAGATCGACACCCTGAATCGTGTTCCTTCTACGCCGGTCGACAACCGCATAAGGCAGCCCGAATAGAACATCTCGCGGAGTTTCGACACCAGATTGCGTGAGATTTTGCGCAATTTTGGGGCCGACGCCGTCTAAAGTTTCCAAACGGGCAAATAAGGGAAACAGAAGTTCAGGACGACCACTCATGCCGAACCAATAAGTTGCAACCAGCCATCTTCATCAAGGGTCTGAATGCCAAGTTCGGCAGCTTTCTTTGCCTTCGATCCGGCTCCTGGTCCCGCCACAAGAATATCGGTCTTTTTACTGACAGACCCAGATACTTTGGCACCCAATGCCTCTGCCCGGGCCTTGGCCTCGGCTCGGGTCATTTTTTCCAACGTCCCTGTGAAAACGACAGTTTTCCCGGCGACGGGGCTGCCACTTGTATCGGGGCGTTTTGCATCCTCAACGTCCAGCTGGGCAACGAGTGAATCAATCGTTTCACGTTCTGCCACTTGCGCGAAAGCCGAGACCAGAGCCCTGGCCATGACCTCACCCACGCCATCAATGGCCAGCAGGTCTTCCCACTCAGGCCCGTCAAAGCTGCTGGCTGCCGTGATTGCAACTTCGAACTCATCCCAAGCGCCATAATGGTTCGCCACAAGGTTCGAGGCGGCCTCTCCCATATGTCGAATACCGAGTGCGAATAGCAGGCGACCAAACGGAATGCGCCGCTTTTCATCAATGGCGTCCCACAGATTACCGACGCTTTGTGCGCCCCAACCCTTTCTGTTTGCCAGCTTGTTAAGGTTCGCAGAATCCCGCTGTTGCAATGTGAAGATATCGGCCGGAGTTTTGATCGGCAGATCCGGGTCATCATAGAACATTTCTATTTGCTTGGCGCCCAACCCCTCGATATCGAACGCCTTGCGAGATACAAAATGTTTTAATTTTTCAACGGCCTGCGCGGGACAAACGATTCCACCTGTGCAGCGCCGGACGGCATCCCCTTCATCACGCACTGCATCACTGTCGCACTCGGGGCATCGCGTCGGGAAGATGAATTTTTCCGCGCTGGCTGGTCGTTTAGCTATATCAACGTCAGCCACTTTTGGAATGACATCCCCAGCGCGATAGACCTGAACCCAATCTCCGACGCGAATATCCTTGCCGTCGCGAATGGTCCCGCCTTTTGCATCGCGCCCAGCGATATAGTCTTCATTGTGCAAGGTCGCATTGGACACGACCACGCCGCCCACGGTGACCGGATGCAGCCGAGCGACCGGGCTAAGCGCCCCAGTGCGTCCAACCTGAATATCGATAGCCTCTAACCGGGTCCAAGCAAGTTCCGCCGGAAACTTATGCGCAATTGCCCATCTTGGTGTGGTGGATCTGAACCCAAGACGCGCTTGCAGCGAGAGGTCGTTTACCTTGTAGACAACTCCATCAATGTCGTAGCCCAAAGTCGATCTCTGAGCCTCGATATCGCGATAGTGGTCCAGCATCTGCCGGGTTGTGTCGCATAACGCGGTCAATCGGTTTGTTGAAAAACCGTAAGCGGCCAGTTGCTCAATCGCCGCCATCTGCGTCGTCGCCAAAGGTTGAGATAGATCGCCCCACGCATAAGCAAAAAACCGCAACGGTCGTGCGCGCGTGATCGATGCATCCAACTGCCTGAGAGACCCGGCGGCCGCGTTCCGAGGATTGGCAAAAGTCTTGTCCCCTGCCTCGGCCTGCCGTGCATTCAGAGCGTCAAAATCAGCGTGCGGCATGTAAACTTCGCCGCGTACCTCCAGAATCTCTGGTGCATTTTTTAGAACATGCGGAATGTCTGCAATAGTACGCGCATTGGCCGTAACATTTTCACCAACCTCGCCGTCGCCACGCGTCGCCGCCTGAACCAATTCCCCATTCTCGTAGCGCAGTGATAATGACAACCCGTCGATCTTCGGTTCGGCAGTAAATGCCAGGTGTACCGCATCGTCGAGTCCGAGATATTTCCGAATCGAGCGTGTAAAATCAGCGACATCTCCGTCTTCGAAGGCATTTCCAAGGGACATCATGCGAACCGCATGTGTCACCTTTGAGAATCCATCAGCCGGTCGCGCACCGACTTGCTCTGACGGGCTGTCGGAACGTTTTAGATGTGGGAAACTCTGCTCAATGGCAGAGTTTCTTGCTTTGAGCGCGTCGTATTCCGCATCGGAAATATCCGGCGCATCTTCTGCATGATATTTTTGGTTTGCCTGTGCAATCAGCTCTGCCAACCGCGCAAGCTCTGCCTGCGCCTGACCTTCTGTCAGCTCTGAAACCGGAATTGAATTGCTCATGGCCTCGCCCCGTCAAGTCTTCTTGGACCTCAGTGATAGGGCGAGGCCATGGTCAGGTCCAGATGTGCTGTTCAGTGAGTGAGCAGGCCGCCACGGACCAAAGCGGCTGTTGTTTTGGAAAAAGTCAGGCCCCGACGGCAAGTCGGCGGTCATCCATACTGTTGCTTTGCGGATCACGAAGCACATAACCCCTGCCCCAGACGGTTTCGATGTAATTTTCTCCGCCGGTTGCATTGCTCAGCTTTTTGCGGAGTTTGCAGATGAAGACGTCAATAATCTTAAGTTCCGGCTCGTCCATTCCGCCGTACAGATGGTTCAGGAACATCTCCTTGGTTAACGTCGTGCCTTTACGAAGGCTCAGAAGCTCCAGCATTTGGTACTCTTTGCCTGTCAGGTGAACGGTTTGCCCCTCGACCTCTACCGTTTTCGCATCCAGGTTAACGGCGACACGTCCTGTATGGATAACGGATTGCGAATGCCCTTTAGAGCGCCGGATAATCGCGTGGATACGGGCCACCAGTTCTTCCCGATGGAATGGCTTGGTCATATAGTCGTCAGCACCAAATCCGAAGCCTTTGATTTTGCTTTCGGTATCGTCGGCACCCGAGAGGATTAGAATAGGCGTTTCCACCCGCGCAATGCGCAACTGCCGCAAGACTTCATGGCCATTCATGTCCGGTAGGTTCAGGTCCAGCAAAATCAGATCATAATCGTAAAGCTTGGCCAGATCGATCCCCTCTTCGCCCAGATCCGTCGCATAGACATTCAGGTTCGCGTGGGTCAGCATCAACTCGATGCTCTTCGATGTTGTGGGATCATCCTCGACAAGAAGTATTCGCATTTACTGCTCCAATTCGGTTCAATTTACCAATTCAAATCAAACCTGCTCAAAAATGGTTAATCTGACGTTACCGTTGAATCATTTATTCACTTTCATCTTTAGGTTGTCGATATTTTTTTAATGCGGTCGCCTTCAAAGCTTCTGTTCCGTGTTCTGCGACCGCGGAAACCCACGAATTGAATTCTTCATCACTAAGCCCATAGCGTTTTTTGGCATCGGCCAAGGTGATCAACCCATAAAGGACGCCACGTACAACAATCACCTTTCGCGACGCCACCCAACGTGTGGTGGTTTCCGGAGGTAGGTCCGATCTGGATAAAACCGTTCCATCCGGCTGGGTTACGGAGCGTGGCCCTTCAACTTTGTGCAAATACATCTTTCCAACCTTTTCTGCTGCGACAAAGCTGACACCACCATACTTAATGTGCGGTGAAACCGCCCCTTGAGAGTGTGTAGAATTTTCCTATATTCTGCCGGTCTTTCTTAACCCGCACTGGAATCGTCATGGCCCTCGATACCGAGACACCGCTAAACTCGCTTGGTTTTGCCAAACCGCCCTCGGAAACCCGGGTGGTCGTAGCCATGTCTGGCGGTGTGGACAGTTCTGTCGTCGCCGCCCACCTGGCCGATCAGGGGTACGATGTGGTCGGTGTGACGCTTCAGCTTTATGACCACGGCGCGGCGTTGGCCAAGAAGGGCGCGTGTTGCGCAGGGATCGACATCCATGACGCCCGGCGCGTTGCCGAGGAACGAGGCTTTCCGCATTATGTTCTGGACTATGAGAACATCTTCAAGGACGCGGTGATTGATGAATTCGCCGACAGCTATCTGGCGGGCGCAACCCCGGTCCCTTGCATTCGCTGCAATGAGCGTGTGAAGTTCAAGGATCTGCTGGAAACTGCCAAGGATCTTGAGGCAGACTGCATGGCGACCGGCCATTATATTCAACGCAAAATGGGCCCCAACGGCCCGGAACTGCACAGCGCCGAGGATGCGAACCGCGACCAGTCCTATTTCCTGTTCTCGACCACACCCGAACAGTTGTCGTTTCTTCGCTTTCCCTTGGGACACTTGCCGTCCAAGGACGCCACACGTGAAATGGCTGCGCAATATGGGCTGGCAGTAGCGGATAAGCCCGACAGTCAGGACATCTGCTTTGTGCCCAACGGCAATTACGCAAGCGTCATCGAAAAGCTGCGCCCGGGTGCGGCTGAACCCGGCGAGATTGTTCATGCCGATGGCCGCGTGTTGGCGCAGCATGACGGTGTGATCCATTATACGATCGGGCAGCGCCGCGGTCTGGGTATTGGTGGTCTGACTGAGCCGCTTTATGTGGTCAAGCTGGACGTGGATAAAAAGCAGGTCGTCGTTGGTCCAAAAGAAATGCTAGCCACCCGCACCATCCCCGTGCGCGAGATCAACTGGCTGGGGGATGAGCCCTTTACCTCGCGCGACGAATGGCACTTAAAGGTCAAAGTCCGCTCAACCCGTCCCCCGCGCGAAGCGATCCTCCGCCCGCTTTCGGACACGACGGCCGAGGTCGAGTTGCTGACCCCGGAAGAAGGTGTCTCGCCGGGGCAGGCCTGTGTGTTTTATGCGTCGGAGGGAAGCCGGATTTTCGGCGGCGGTTGGATCTGGCGAGGGTACTGATTGCTAAAGTACGTCGGTTGGCGTGTTAAGCAAAATATAAAGACCGACCAAGATCATGACATAGGGTGTGATCCTCTCTAGCCGTGCGAAACGTGGCGCAAGGCTTTGAGCATGCGGCGCTCCTATCACGGCGATTGCGGAAACACCCAAAATGGCGACAACCGCTCCGATCAAGGCAGCAAGTCGAAACGTCGTGGTTGAATCGGCAAGTAACGGGGTCATTGCAGCCAATGTGTCGATGGACAGGCTGAGGAACAGGGCAATAATCGACGAGACGTGACTGTAATCCTGCGTCTCAGTCGAGCCGTGTAGGGTGAATTGCCGCCAGAGACCGCGCAGGCCCAAAACCAAGGGAATGACGCCCAGATAGCCGATCCACGACAGTATGCCAGTTTGGCTCAGCCCGCTGGCAATGGCGAGCGACACGATCAGAATACCGAGTTGGGCGATGATAAAGCCCATCGCAGCGCGACGGGCGCTGACCACCACGATCAGACCAAGTAATACCGCCAGATTGTCCAGATTGGTCGACACTGTGACCAAAGCCGCGGAAATTGCGAATAGCAGATGCTCTAACATCGGTTCAGCGCATTCTTTCTAAGACGGCACGGGCAGCGCGCAGGCCGGGTGCCTCGCCGCCTCGCCCAAGCCGGTCCATGGTCAAATCCATCGCATGTTTTTGCGCCTCCGGCGCATTGGCCACGCCTGACAATGCCAACGCAATTTTCTCTGGCTGACACTCGTCCAGCAGGCACTCAGGCACCGTGCGGGTTTCAGACACCAAGTTGACCAGCGTAACCGTGTCAAGTTTCACCATCCGTTCGGCCATTTTCTGCGTCAACCAACTGAGCCGGTAGGCGATAACCATAGGCGTCGCCTGTGCTGCCAGTTCCAACGATACGGTGCCCGACGCGGCCAATGCCAGATCGGCAGCGGCGAAGGCAGCCCGTTTCTGAGAGACCGCCTTGTCCGAAGGTATGTCACGCGGGTCGACAACGACCGGGTTGCCGGGCCAGTTCTGGATATGGGTTTGGACAGTATCAACCATATGCGCCACAGCCGGCACCACGACGCGCGTATCTGGGCGGTCCTGCAAGTACAGGGCCAAAGCCTGACCAAAGACCGGAGCCAGCCGGTCAACCTCACCGCGCCTGGAGCCGGGTAAACCAAGCACCAGCGGCGAATTTGCTAAATTATAGGCGTTGCGAAACGCCGCGATCTCGTCGTTGGTTGCAACAGGTTCGCTGGCGACAGGGTGCCCGACGAAATCGCACTCCATACCCGCGCGCTTCATATAGGGCGGCTCGAACGGTAACAGCGCCAACACGTGGTCGATCACCTTGGCCATCTTGTCCGCGCGCCCCGGACGCCACGCCCAAACACTGGGGGCCACATAGTGAACCGTGCGGATGTTGCTTTGCGCTTTTACCAACTTGGCGACCCGTAGCGAAAAGTCTGGGCTGTCGATGGTGATCAGAACATCGGGTTTTGTATCCAGAACCGCCTGCGCAGACTCGGCAATACGGCGTTTCAGATGGAAGAATTTGGGCAGCACTTCGACCAGCCCCATCACCGACAGTTCCGACATCGGAAAACGGCTATCCAAACCCTGCGCTTGCATCAAAGGGCCGCCAACCCCGTCAAACTGTACCTTAGGTTCAAGGGTGCGCAGCCCCTCCATCAAAGCGCCGCCCAAGCGGTCGCCCGAGGGTTCACCGGCGACCACGAAAACACGCATCAGATGGTCCGCTCGCGCACGTAAAGGAACAGACCCAACCGGTCACATTCGGCAATGACCTGTTGGCGTCGCAGCACCATCACCCCACCCTTTTCGATGACAATCCCCGCTAAACCGGCGGCGACCGCGTCCGAGACCGTATCCGGCCCAATCGCTGGCAAATCCGCACGACGGTCTTGATCGGGTTTTGGGGCCTTGAACAGAACACCCCCGCCTGCATCCGGTCGTTGCGTCAGAGATTGCAGCATCCAGGCTGTGCCGAAAATCCCCTCAACTGCGAGCGCTTGTCCCTTCGAGACCACGCAGGCTTGCCCAATATCCGCAGCGCCCATGGCACGCACAATGCCTGCTGCGCGATCGGCATCGGTTAGGTCCGCCTCTGATGGCCGGGCCCCGGTCAGTGACCCAAGCTTAGGCAGCAGATTGGGGGCTATTTCATGTGCGGCGCGGACCTCAAGGCCCGCAATCTCGAAGATTTCGATCACGGCGCGCAACGCGCCATCATCACCAGACATGATGGCCTGCTGCAAAATGGGCACCAAAGGCATGGTTGCAGCATCGATACGGCTGGGATCAATCGCTGGTCGTTGGACCGCGCCCGCCATGCAGATTTGCGTTACGCCACGCGCTTTCAAATCTGCAATGAAAGTTCCCAACTGCTCGAGTGGAAAGGTGACGTCGGCATCCAGAACATCAGGGGGAAACCCCTCCATCGCACAGATGACCGGACGTTCAACCAGTTGGGCAACCACCTCGGCGGGCAAAGCCCCTGTTCCCGCGATCAATGCCAGCATCGGTTCATTTCCTCGGGGTCAGGAAGGATCGATCTGATTGCCCGGTTACGAAATCCACGATCCGCTGGACATATTCACTCTCATTTTCGGCACCGACGCGATGCGCGCGCTCCATGAACGTCCCGTCTCCGGTCGACAGCTCTTTGAACGCGGCACGCAGAGCCGAGATATCCTCCCGCGAAACGCCTTTGCGTTTCAGGCCAACAAGATTCAGCCCGTCCAATTCGCCCCGCGGTGCCTGAACCAAACCGTAGGGAATGACGTCATTTGGCACCATGGTCAGCGCGCCAATAATGGCCCCTCGCCCGACCCGCACCCATTGATGCAAGCCCGAGATACCGCCCACGATCACGTCATCCTCGATGATGCAATGTCCGGCGGCTCCTGCGTGGTTCACCATGATGACCCGATTGCCAATCTGCACGTCATGCGCCACATGCACACCGGCCATCAACAGGCAGTCATCGCCGATCCGGGTTACGCCGCCACCGCCCTCGGTTCCCGTGTTCACGGTCACATGTTCACGGATCCGGTTACGTTTGCCAATTTCCAACCGCGTATTCTCGCCGCCGAACTTCAAGTCCTGCGGGATCTCTCCAATGACCGAGAAATTGAACACAACGGTCTCATCACCGATAACTGTGTCGCCTGTGACAACAACATGCGATTTCAATTCAACGCGCTCGCCCAGCTTGGCTTGCGCACCGACATAGCAGAACGGACCGATGATACAGCCTTCACCAATCTGCGCGCCGTCTTCGATAATTGCGCTTGGATGGATGCCGTTCATGTCGTCTTTTCCATGTCCCAGTCTACATAGGCCGAGAATTCAGCTTCGGCGGCCACTTCGCCATCTACAGTCGCGCGACCTGCAAACTTAAAGATCTTCCCGCCCTTTTTGCCCCGCACGGTTTCGACATGCATTTCCAGCACATCGCCCGGAACCACTTTGCGCCGGAATTTGCATTTGTCGATGTTCATGAAGTAGATCAACAGCTCGCTGTCGATCACATCCATACCCACCCCCAGCATTACACCTGCAGTCTGTGCCATCGCTTCAACAATGGTAACGCCGGGCATGATCGGAGTGCCGGGAAAGTGACCCTGAAAATGGGGTTCGTTCATTGTGACATTCTTGATCCCAACAGCAGACTGATAGCCGGAAATATCAACGACTTTGTCAACCAGCAAAAACGGATAGCGATGCGGCAAGATCCGTTGGATCAGCTGTATGTCTGCGCTCTTGGTTTCCGTCGTCATCGTATCGTCGTCCCGTACTGGATTGCTGTTTGACGCGTGGTTAGCAACACCGCGCCTTGAGGGCAAGCAAACCTATTCGTCAGTTTGGCTTTCTAGCGCTTGACCGTCTCCGATCGCGGCGTTTATCCGCGCGATGGCTGTCTCGGTCACATCCGTACGGTCCGAGCTGAGAAAAACGCTCGACCGTTCTATGATGACCGTGGCCCCGGTCTCGCGCAACAGGTCGATCAGGACTGGTTGGATCGTCTCAAAGAACAATTGCTGCGCTTCTTCACTTCTGCGAGACAAAGCGTCCAGCTTGGCGCGTTGTCCATCGCGGTGTGTCTGAACCTTGTTGTCGAACGCCTCGGCCAAAGGACGGAACTCTTCTGGAGTTACTTGCGTGCGCAGTTCCGTCAGATCCTTTTCCTCTTTACTAAGTTCGACGACGATCCGCTCATTCTCCTCCGCCAGCAAAGTTCCTTCGGCCTCGATCTCACGCAAAACGCGCTGACCGAATTCCGAGTCCGCAAACAATCGCTCGCTTGAAATAGTCAAAACCGTCGACGATGGAACCGAGAGTTGCTGCGCCTGTGTCGCAGAAACGAAAAATGCACTCAGCAAAACGCACAGGGCCCATAAAGGGCCCTGCAACTTAGACTGTATCAAGTATGACATCGCCTGATCAGAACCGCGCCTGAATGGTCAGGTCAAAGTTCTGCTCTTGGTCAAAGTCCTCTTTCACCAGTGCCTTCGAGAAGTTGAAGCGCAGCGGACCAAACGGGGTGTCCCAAAGAAGGGATACACCGATGACATGTCGGATCGACCCGTCCTCACCCACAATGTCAGCACCGGCTGTGTTCACGTCGTCAAGATTGTACAGGTTGCCCACGTCGTAGAATACACCACCCCGCAGACCTAGCTCTTCAGGTAGGCCAAGGGGAAAATCGGATTCAAACCGCGCGACCCAGTAATAGTTCCCACCGATCGCGTCGTCTTGACCATTGGACAGGTCACGCGGGCCAATACCCGACGGCTCGAAGCCACGGAACGTGCTTGGGCCCAAGACAAAGCGGTCAAGTGTTCGGCTGAAGTCATCTCCGGTCCAATGAAGCGCGCCCAGTTCAAGCGATGCCCGCAGCACCACTTCTTCACTCAAAACTCTGGTCTGCGCGATTGCACGTGCGGTGGATTTGAAGAACTCATTGTCTCCGCCCAATCCCGCGGCATCGACACCAACTTCAAACAGCACGCCCGCGTTGGGGTTCAAGCCACCAAGTCGGCTGTCATACACATAAGACACGCCCAAAGAACTGGTCGAACGCTCACCCTGAGCAATCTCCGACGCAATGACAGCTCCGTTTATTTCATCGTCCTGCTGCGTCATTTCGCTGTTTTCCCAATTATAGCGAAGGCGCAGCGACGACAGTTCACCGATTGCATAGCTTAGCTGAGGGGCAAAGAAGAGACGCTCGGTGTCAAAGCTGGCAAAGCTGGAATTGGTTGTTGCCAGACCAAGCCCCAAGTCAAAACGCAGCCTACGCCCCAGCAAGTAGGGTTCGGTAAAGTTGACAACGTATTGCTCCGAGTCTTGAGCCGTTGAAAGGGTAAGGCCAAGGTTTTGACCCCGTCCCAGAAAGTTAGACTCGTTCAAGCCCACGGCGATACCAAAGCCATCCGAGACCGAGAAGCTACCACCGAGGCTTAGCGACCCGGTAGGCTGTTCCTCCACATCAACGTCAACAATGACCTGACTTGGAGTAGACCCTTCGCGGGGTTCAACATCAGCCACAGCAAAGAACCCAAGGGCGCGGATACGTTCAGCGGCCTGCCGGATTTCACGGGGATTGAACGGATCACCTTCAACTGTGTCAAACTGGCGGCGGATAACCCGATCCAGCGTGGTTGTATTCCCTTCGATATCGATCCGTTCAACAAAAATGCGCGGCCCGCGGGTGAGTACAAATTGCACATCCAGGGTCAGATCGCTTGGATTGCGTGTGACGCGCGGTTCGACCCGCAAGAAATCAACACCCTGCTTGATCCCCAGACGCTCTTGCCGGGCAATCGAGTTTTCGATCAGTGAGGGCGAATAGGTGACACCTGGCTTAATCTTCAAAGCAGCCTGATAGTCTGCGGCGTCAACGCCGGGAATTTCACTGACCGTCGAAATCTGTCCAAACGAGAATTTTTGTCCTTCGGTGATGTTCATCACCAGAAAAAACGCGTCCCGTTCCTGAGTGAATTCGACATTTGTGCTGTTGACGCGAAAATCGACATAGCCCCGCGACAGATAGAAATCGCGAATGACCTGCTGATCAAACTCGATGCGGTCCGCGATGAAGGTGTCTCCGCGCAGGAAGGTACGCAGGAAGTTTGCCTGTTTTGTTTCCAACACACGGCGCAACCTGCGGTCGGTATATGCCCGGTTGCCTACAAAACTGACGCGCTCGATCTCAATGGTTGTACCTTCAGCGACCTCGAACACCAGATCGACCCGGTTATCACTGCGGCGGATAATGCGCGGGATCACCGTGGCAGATACACGCCCTTGGGCTGAATAGATCTGAGCAATCAGGTCCGCATCTGCTTCGGCGACCTGCGGCGTAAACACCCGACGCGGCTCAGACGATATGGCTTCGATCAAAACGTCATCTTTGACGCGACGGTTCCCCTCGATGCTGATCTGATTAATGGTCGGATATTCCTCGACCTCAATCACCAGAGTATTGCCGCGCGGAGTCAGCTCAACTGTTTCAAAAACACCACTGTCAAGCAAACGCTGAAAGGCATCGTTCAGTTCTCCAGCAGTGACAGTCTGTCCGGGTTCGATTCCTGTCCTGGTGATAATCGTCGAGGTTTCGATGCGCCTGTTGCCCTCGACCTCGAACGAATTGATGGTAAAGCTTTGAGCGTGCGCGGACTGCGGTGCAGCCATCAAACCCAACAAAACACAAAAAGAAATTACGGATAGCGCTCGCCACAAAATGTTGTCTGCTTGCGTCTGCCCCCCGCAGGATGTGCCTGCGCCTCGCCTATCAGTCATATTTTTCTCTACCCAAAAATTTAGGACTTTAATGCTGAGTAGCGGGATTAATATTCCTTGTCAAAAGGCCAAAAAGCAAAGCGGCCCGATGGGCCGCTATGATATTAATTCTGATGCTGGTTAAGAATCACAACAACGTGTGGCAGACCGCGCAAAGATTGGCTGCGAGAAGGAGATACCAGCATGCCAGCAACGCCAAAGCAGTCGCTCCAAAGAACAAAATCGAATCCCAGTTCAGCGTGAACAGACAGCTGAAGCTTCTGTACGAATCTTTCAATACACGTGTCATGGCTACCTCTGCGGCATTCAAACTCGTCAGAAAGTTAGTCGCAAAATGAGGCAGGAATGGGGCTTTCGCAGGTCGGTTGCGCCTTATTTAGCAGAACAGATCATTGGTGACGGAAAAGACCATCAAGCCAAGGATCAAGGAAACGCCCACACCCATCAGTACACGCAAAGCACCGTCACTGGGCGGCTTGCCCGCCACGGCTTCGTATGCATAGAAAACCAAATGTCCGCCGTCCAAAGCAGGGATTGGAAACAGATTCAGCAGTCCAACGGCCGTGGACAAAACCGCAATGAAGAAGATGAAACTTTGCGCGCCCTGACTGGCCATCGCGCCAGATGTTTCGGCAATTCCGATAGGACCTGACATATTACAGGTGCTGATTGCGCCCGTAATCATGTGCCACAGTCCCGACAACGACCCGTCAATGATACGCAGTGTTTGCTGTACTCCGCCGCTAAGGGAGGTCATGAGTCCAGCCGGCTCGCGTTCGGGTTCCAACATCATGCCGCCGACAATTCCGATACGCCAATGAGTCACGAACCCGCCTTCTTCCTGCGGTTCGTCCGTTCTGCGCGGCGCCAAAGCAAATTCCAATTCGGCCCCGTCGCGCCACACATCCAGCAAGAGAACCTTGCCGTCGGACCGCTCCACGTGTTCTTTAAGTTGCTCAAAGGCATAGATGGGGTCGCCGTCGACTGCGTAGATGACGTCTCCGGCTTGCAGGTCGATATCCATGGCAGCACTGCGCGGTGCAACTTGCTGGATAAGGGGCGGATACAACCAAGGACCGACAACATCCAGCGTCTGATCATCCCGAAGGACTGTGTAATCCAGAACAGGTTTGACCGGCAATGTATCCGTAAAGTCCGTCCACGATTCACCCTCATCAAACGCAGGCAGCGGCTGACCTTCGATGGCCAAAATCTCATCGCCTTCACGCAGTTCCTGAACAGTGCCAGGAAGCGGGTAGAGCTTTCCGATGGTCAATGGGCTTTTGGTAACACCTTGTGACAGGAATATTAGCCCGAACACCAATATCGACATAACGAAATTGAACACCGGTCCGGCCGCAACGGTTGCAGATCGTGCCCAAAGCGGTGCGCCATGCATTGTGCGTCGAAGCTCTTCTGGGCTTTGTTCCCGGATTTCAGACATAGCAGTCTCGTCCTTGCCGGACGCCGCGTTGGCGTCCCCAAGGAATTTGACATAACCACCAAAGGGCAAAGCCGCGAATTGCCACCGGGTGCCGCGCTTGTCTACTCTGCTCCAAAGAACCGGACCAAAACCGATCGAGAAGACCTCGGCGTGTATTCCCGACCAGCGACCAACGATATAGTGGCCATATTCATGAACAGCGACAATCGCCGACAGAGCGATCACAAACGCACCGATGGTGTACAGCAAATTACCAAACTGAGGGATCAGCGAAAATACGTCCAAAATTCTATCCTGCTCTTTGGGTCACGGCTTCATCTACCCACTTACGTGCCAAATGGTCCGTTTGCTGTATGTTATCAAGTGTCATAGGGGCATCAATAAGGCCATTTTCGGCGTCAAACCGGTCCAGCACTGCAGCGACCATGTCTGCCATGGCCAGAAAACCGATATGACGCGCGATAAAGTGATCAAGCGCCCGCTCCTTCGCGGCGTTGAACACAGCACCCGCGAGGCCACCGCGCTCCATCACCTGTCGCGCCAATGACAGCGCGGGATACCGCGTTTCGTCCGGTTCAATAAATCTAAGCTGACCAAGTTTAGCGAGGTTCAGGCGATCCACCGGAAGGTGACGTCGGTCCGGCCAATGTAACGCATATCCGATGGCATGGCGCATGTCGGGCGCGCCCATATGCGCCATAACGGCCCCGTCATCGAAACCCACCAACGCGTGGACGATAGATTCCGGGTGCACAACTACTTCTATCTGATCAGGCGAGACGCCAAAAAATTCTTTGGTTTCTATCACCTCCAACGCCTTGTTGAACATCGAGGCGCTGTCGATCGTGATCCGTTGACCCATGTTCCAGTTGGGATGGCTTGATGCCTGTTCGACCGTGGCACCTGCAAGATCTGCGATCGGCCAATCCCGAAATGCACCACCGCTTGCTGTAATGACAATACGCTCGACCGTCGCCATGTCCTCGCCGACAAGAGCTTGAAAAACGGCTGAGTGCTCGCTGTCGACCGGCAACAAACGCGCGTTGTGGTTCTGGGCCGTCTGCATCACCAAAGACCCGGCACACACCAGAGTTTCTTTGTTCGCCAAAGCCAACGTAGCGCCTTGTTTCAGCGCCTCTAAACCCGGCGGCAAGCCTGCCGCCCCGACAATCGCCGACATCACCCAATCCGATTTTCGCGCAGCGGCTTCGATCAGAGCGGTCGCGCCTGCGGCGACTTCTACACCGCTTCCGTCCAGCGCGGCCCGCAGGTCGTCCAGTTTGTCTTCATGGGCGGTCACCGCAATACCGGCGTTTAGTCGGCGCGCATCCTGCGCGAGACGCTCGATATTCGCGCCTCCGGTCAATGCCACGATATCGTAGGCTTCGGGGTTTCGGTTGATCAGATCAATTGTGTTCTGACCGATAGAACCGGTCGCCCCGAAAATGGAAATCTTGCGCATTACATGGCTCCTGGCGCGTAGAGCATCCCAGCGATCAAAACAAACAGCGCAGCGCCCATCATACCGTCAAAACGGTCCAGAAACCCTCCGTGACCCGGAATAAGGTTCGAGCTGTCCTTGACGCCAAATTTCCGCTTTGTGGCGCTTTCGATGATGTCTCCGGCCTGACTGGCCATCGAAGCCAAGACCGAGACAACCACAAACAACAAGCCAAACCCGGCATAGCTGGCAAAGATAACGCCGACAATAGCTGCTGCAACCCAGCCTCCAGCCGTGCCGGACCACGTCTTCTTTGGGCTAACTTTGGGCCAGAACTTGGGGCCACCTACAGCTTTGCCAACGAAGTACCCAGCCACATCCGTGGCAACGACAACGGCGATCAGCCAGATCATCCAACCAAAGCCCATATTCTCGCGGATCGAGATGAACCCAAGACCTGCTGCTGCAATCCAGAAAGCGAACAGCGCATAGGTTCCCTTGGATCGACTAACCTGCCCTGCCCCAACCAAGGCCGGCGCGGCCAAAAACGGCAATGTGTATAAGGGTGGTAAGTGATAGCTGAGAACGACCGCTGCGCCTGTTAGGACGCCAAGCTGTACCGCAACACCGGGTTTGCCGGGGTCAACCATACGGACCAGTTCCCACGTCATGAGACCACAGGCTACCGCGATGAAGGCTTCGAACCAAAGCCCGCCCAGCCAAACTTCGACAGCGCCTATGGCGACCAAAACAGCCGCCGACAGCACACGCGCGGTTAAATCAGACCATCGGCCTTCGCTCATGCTGGGATCGCTCCGAACCGGCGATCGCGTGCGCCATAACTGCGGCACAGCCGTTCCAGTTCTTCGGCCGTAAAATCCGGCCACAGAGTGTCAATGAACTCGTATTCGGAATAGGCAGACTGCCAGAGAAGAAAGTTAGAAATCCGAGCTTCTCCACTGGTGCGGATTACAAGATCCGGATCAGGAAGAACATGCGTATCCAAATACTTGGGCAGCGTCTCTTCATCCACGTCTTCAGGTCTCAGGCGCCCTTCGGCCACATCCAATGCCAGGCGTTTCGTTGCGCGCGCAACTTCATCCCGCCCACCGTAATTCAAGGCGATGGTCAGGTGAACCAGGTCGTTGCCCTTCGTTGCTTCTTCGAGGGTGTCCATCAAGTCGACCAACTTCGAATCCAACCGCAAACGGTCACCGATAAAGCGAACGCGAATTCCGTTTTGGGCCAATGTCTTGGTTTCTTTAATGATATACCGCTTGAACAAGCTCATCAGGCCAGCAACTTCGGCCTGCGTCCGTTTCCAGTTTTCGGTCGAAAAGGCAAAGACCGTTAAATATTTGATCCCGAGACCCGGGCAAGCTTCGACCACATCCCTCACACGTCGTGCACCGGCCTGATGCCCAAATAGACGCGGCCTGCCCCGTGCCTGCGCCCAGCGTCCGTTGCCATCCATGATGATCGCAACGTGATGAGGGCCATCAATCGGCGCTGTATGAGGGGTATCGGGCATAATTCCGTCAGACCTGCATGATCTCGGCTTGCTTGGTTTCAAGCGCAGCGTCGACGGCCTTGATCATCTCATCCGTCAGGTCCTGAACTTCACTTTCCCAAAGCTTCTGGTCATCTTCCGACATCCCATCCGATTTGGCTTTCTTGATCTGGTCCATCCCGTCACGGCGCACATTCCGAATAGAGACTCGTGCGTGCTCGGCGTATTGGCCAGCGACTTTACCCAGCTCGCGGCGGCGTTCCTCGTTCAGTTCCGGAATAGGCAGCATGATGATCGTGCCGTTCAGTTGCGGATTGATCCCCAACCCGCTTTCGCGAATGGCTTTTTCAACTTTACCGACAAGGCCCTTGTCCCAAACGTTTACCGTAACCATCCGCGGTTCAGGAACGTTTACGGTCCCGACCTGATTGATCGGTGTCATCGAACCATAAGCATCGACCATAACAGGTTCCAACATTGATGCTGATGCGCGCCCGGTACGCAAAGACGCAAATTCGGTCCTGAGGTTCGCCATCGCGCCGTCCATGCGGCGTTTCAGATCATCGGTGTCCAGTTCGAAATCGTCAGACATTCTGCTCACTCCCCGTCTTCAGGTGCTGTTTGAAAGGCTCATAAGCCATCACAATCGGGATGTATAGCAATGATGCTCGGGAATTGTGCCAATGACCAGAGGTGTTTCCGGCTTTTTCTCGGTCATTAAATGGCAGGTGGCCCGGCCAGTGGCGTGTCCGGCCGGGTCGCAGGATAAAGTTCCGGATCAGGCGTTTACGTCAATCACAACGCGGCCTTTGACCTGACCCTTGAGGATGTCAGCGCCCAATTGTGGCAGATCGCTCAGCGTCGCGGGGTGCACCATTGCCTCAAGCTTGTCCATCGGCAGGTCGGTTGCGACGCGTTGCCATGCACGAACACGGTTTTCGTAGGGCTGCATGACGCTGTCGATGCCCAGCAGGTTCACACCGCGCAGCAGGAACGGAATGACGGTTGCTGGAAGCCCGGCGCCCCCCGCCAGACCAACGGCCGAAACCGACGCACCGTATTTCATCTGCCCCAGAACGCGTGCCAGCATATCACCTCCAACGGCGTCAACACAGCCTGCCCAAGTCTCGCTTTCCAACGGGCGCTTGGTTGTCTCGTTCAAGTCATCACGGGGGACAATGGTCGTGGCTCCCAGAGATTTGAGATAGTCGCCCGCTTCAGCCCGGCCTGTAACTGCCGCGACCTCGTAACCCAAATTCGCCAGGATCGCCGTCGCGACCGAGCCAACGCCGCCCGCAGCACCGGTTACCAGAACCGGCCCGTTGCCAGGCTTAAGGCCGTGATCTTCAAGCGCCATAACGGCAAGCATCGCGGTGAAACCGGCGGTTCCGACTGCCATTGCCTGACGCGTATCCAGCCCGTCCGGCAGCGGCACCAGCCAGTCCGCTTTTGCGTTAGCCTTTTGGGTATACCCACCCCAATGGGCCTCACCCACACGCCAGCCGGTCAGCACAACCTTGTCGCCGGGCTTATAGCGATCGTCCGAGGACGCCTCGACCGTACCGGCATAGTCAATGCCGGGCACATGCGGGTAATTGCGCACCAGACCGCCACCCTTGGGCGACATGCACAGTCCGTCCTTGTAGTTGACCGTCGAATATTCGACAGCCACCGTGACCTCACCCGAAGGCAGATCATCGGTTGAAAGTTGTTTGACCACGGGGCTGGCCAGTCCGCTCTCGTCGTCTTTTTCCATCACCAATGCATTAAACATCTGATTTCCTCTCGTTTCAGAAAAGCCAGGCCAATTCTTCACCTGGCGAAAAATATCTCGGGGGAGCCGCGTAGCGGCGGGGGCAGAGCCCCGACCCCTTTAGATCCAGAACTTTTCCTGCACCTTGGCGCACCGCATTCCGTCCGGCGTTTCCACTTCAACAACCGAACCCGCGTCCCAGTGGCTCAGCCGCAACATGCCAATGGCGACGTTTGTCTGAAAGTCGGGGGACCACGCCGCCGAGGTCACCTGACCTACGCGCTTACCACCGGCCATCACCGACCACGGTTGATCGCAAGCAGGAACCGCATCGCCATCAATCGCAATGGGGCGAATTTGCTGAACGGGGCCTTCTTTCGCGACGCGTAGGAGCGCATCCCGCCCGATACAACCGATCGCCGTGTGCGTGTTGCAGAACTTGCCCAAACCGCACTCATGTGGCGTGTTGTCGTCTGTCATATCGTTACCATAAGACAGCAGCCCACCTTCGATCCTCTCGATCAGGTTCGGGCATCCTGCGCGCACGTTCAGGTCTTCTCCGGCTGCAAACAGTGCGTTCCAGAGGGGCATCCCGATATCCGAGCCCTCGACATAGATTTCGAAGCCGCCCTGCTTGGAATAGCCCGACCGCGCGACCGCCAGATCGCGGCCTTCGAATTCGAACATGTCAAACTTGAAGAAACGGATATCGCGCACGCGATCACCGAAGACACGCGACATCAGTTCATCCGCTTTGGGCCCCTGCACTGCTAGTGGCGAAACATCGGGTTCATCCACCAGCACATCCAGCCGATACCCGTTGGCAATCCCCTTGACCCAGAGCAGCAGATCGCTGTCCGCAATGGAAATCCACCAGCGGTCATCAGACAGTTTCACCGCCACAGGGTCATTCAGCATACCACCTGTCTCATCGACGATTGGCACGTAATAGCACTGCCCTGGCAGCATCCCCCGCAGATCACGCGGGGTCAGCATTTGCATAAGCCGCGCCGCATCTGGCCCGCGCAGTTCAACCTGACGTTCGCAGGACACGTCCCAAACCTGAACATGTTCCTTCAGGTGGCGGTAATCTGCCTGGACACTTTCGAAAACCGTGGGCAAGCGCATACGGTTGTAGATGGTGTATGCTTTGACACCAGCTGCCTCGACACCTTCCGAAAACGGGGTGCGACGCAACCGGCGCGAGAGCGAAACTTGCGGCATTCAGGCCTCCTGCAAGATGGGGACCGGATCGTTGACAGGCCGCGTTGATCCATTTTTGGTCAACATCTTCTGGACCTGCCCGCGATGGTGGGTCTTGGGGTTAAGAGTGTAAGAATTCCATTGCCACCACAGCAATGTAGTGAAACATTCAGGACCCATTGGCGCTTGGGGGGATCAACCTTGACCGCCCCGCTGCGCCATCAGGATCATCACTTTGGGCCAGTCCAATCAATCGGGCAAATTTCAGCCGACTTACCACCGAAATCCCATACGCGTCCATAGTCGCGCACCTTGGATTTCGTACCCCGCGCAACGATGATGTCAGGTCCCATCCAGTACTTCGAATTTGATACCATAACAGGGTGGTCAGCGTCTTTCCCGGCCAGCATCTCGACCTCGCCCTGAATCTTTCGACCAATCGAAATGCGGCGTTTATTTCCGTCGCGCTCGATCTGGACCGGCGCTTTTTCGGCGCCAATAATCTCGCTCACCAGCATGGTGAACAAACCCGTGGTTCCGCCAGCTTGACCGCTGAAGATCTGTAGTAGCCCGTTATAGGCCTTGCCGCTTGCTCTTTCGTCAACATACGCAGCAACTTTCCACTGACCTTCACCCATCCGTCCGGGAATATCGACCAAAAGCCCAACATTCAGCCCCGACAGATCTTCGCCCTCATAGTGCCCTTCGTCGATAATGATACCCATCCAAGCATGACAATGCCCTTCGGTCGGAGGGTGCGCGCCAAGCGACACAACACACGGACAAAACACATCGCAGGAACAATTCAGGATTAGCTCACCCTTGATCGCCCAGTTCGTTGGCGACATCTCACGCCGCTTGGGATTTGGCATACGACTGTCAATACGTTGACTGATCGGCAACCTATCAGCTTCGGGTTTTCTGTTTTTTGCCATTAGCTTATCCTCCGAAAATATAGGGATAGATCAACAGGATGATACCACCCGTGATCAGTGCAAACCCCAGTGGACGCGTGATCGCGTGCCCGATTTGGGGAAGTTTTTCGAGTACCATGAAAAAGGTCGCAAGACCCATCCACAACAGGCTCATGACGCCGCCCACAAAACCAAGCGCCATAAAGCCCCAGCAACAGCCGACGCAGAATGCGCCAAGACCCAGCCCCATGCGCAAGCCGCCAGTAAAGCCGGTTTTCCAATGCCCAAGGAAATAGGTCATGGGGGCGTGACAGACGCCGTGACAGACCTCTTTCGCGCGGGTGAACTGAAAAGCTCCGACCGCAATCATCAAGCCGCCTGCCACAAGCCCGGATTTGGCAATGCCCAGCATGTCCACGACGCCGCCGAACAACAAAGCCAATTGCACCCCGGTGATCAGGGCGGCAAATCCGACCCAGACGACGAAATATCCGGTCAGGACACCCAACCACCCCATGCGGGAGCCGTTTGCGCTGCGGATCAGATCGTCATAGCTGCGCAAGGTCGGGACCAAAGTCGGCAGCATCATCGCCGCCATCATGATTGCCCACATCCAGAACAGGGGACCAAATTCGGCCATCGGCATATACATGTCCATTCGCGGGTCCATGGCGGCCATCGCCTGCCCCATCGGACCGGGGCGGCCGATAAAATCCAAATCCATATTGCGGCTCATGGTGAACATCATCCACCACGCCCACAGGATCAGAATGTAGAATCCCAGCCACAAGCCACTGCGAAGTACAGCGCGACTCATATGCTCCTCCCGACTCAGTTCTTGCTTTTCAAATGTCAGACTTTTAAATGTCAGACAAATAAAAAAACACAGGCGGTCACAGGATTATGAAAATCGACCCTCGGAAACCTGCAGATTTATCTGCACAAATCGCGCAAGCGATACGCGACGCCATCGTATCAGGCGAATTGATCGTTGATGAGCGTCTGCCGTCCGAAGCCGAACTTGCCGATCAGTTTGAGGTCTCGCGCCCCACGGTTCGTGAAGCGCTGAAAAGACTTGCTGCTCAGTCTCTTATTCGTACGCAACGTGGTGCTACCGGTGGCGCTTTTGTCAATCGCCTGAGTTTCGAAGACGCCTATTCCCAACAGATTACAACCTCAACCTTACTGTTGTCGATGAACACTGTCAGTTTCGATACTGCTTGCGAAGCGCGCTATGCACTGGAACGCGCCTGCGCTCGCCTTTCGTCGGAACGTCGGACGGCCGATCAGCTGGCCACTATGCGCGCCGAAATCTTCAGACAAGCACAGCCGGGCCTGACGGACGAAGCCTTCTGCGCCTCAGACGTGGCCTTTCACCGCGCTTTGGTCGACGGCGCCAGAAACCCCGTCCTGTCCTATCAGCTGGCCGGAGCCGTCGAGGCGATGCAACCGCTTATGAACATGATCACCTTTACGGCCAGATCCCGAGAAGAGATCATTTCGCTGCATACGCAGATCGCGGATGCCTTGGAGCGCGGTGATGTGGAAGAAGTTGACGATAGCCTTTTAAGGCTCGAGAAATACACAAGAAAACTGGCGCGCGATGTCGCCGAAAAAAAGCGTAAACCAGCTTGATGAGGAACAGATGGTACCGGTCCTTAATATTGTCGCAGCCTTACTAACTATTGCCTTTGGTCTGTTCGGCTTTCTTGCACCGGCGTGGACAGCAGCTTCGTTGGATTTAGCACCAACAAGCAGCACCATGGGCCTAAGTGAGATGCGCGCATCGGTGGGAGGGCTTTTCGTCGTAACCGGGATAGCAGTTCTGTGGCTTAACGCGCCCATGGCTTATACGATGCTGGGTGTTGTTTACGCGGGCGCGGCACTCGGGCGGTTTGTGTCAGTCCTTTTGGACAACCCGCCTTTGATCAAAGCAGTGACATTCGGTGGAATCGAGGCTGTTCTGGCTATTTGGTTGATTTTGGCCAACCTAAACAAAACAACGTAAGTATCTGTTCTGGCGCGCTTCACCCGAAAAACTCGGGAATTGCATCCCGATAGCACCTCACCTATATAGAACAGGTCCTTCGGGACTATGGACATAAACGCGCTCGTAATAAGCGGATCGGACCCGGGGGCGGTACCCGGCGGCTCCACCATAAACCTTCGTTTGGGGTGTTTGGGGCCGAAATAGGATCGACGAACGTCTAAAGGGGTTAGCTTTGTCTCGGCTGTCTGCCACCGTTATCGGCGAAACTAGTACAATTGCAAACGACAATCGTGCTCCGGTTGCAGTTGCTGCGTAAGCAGTAGCAAGACCGAAACTTAAGCCCTTGCGCCTAGCCGCGTAAGGCGGGGTTCGCAGGTACCTGGCAACAGAAACCTGCATTTTCCCCAATATGTTTTTCTACTGTCTTTCCGGCGTTCAGACTTTTTTCACTCCTTTTGCGCATGCTTGACCCACAATAAAGGAGAGCTGAGATGTCTCACGCAAAGGTGCTCAGAGAATGGTATTCCGAAGTCTGGGAAAAGGGGAATACCGATGCCATTGATACCTATTTTGCGCCGGAAACAATGGCCGAAGGGCTGATTCCTGAAATGCAGGTAGGTGCTGACGAATTCCGAGACCTCGTGATAGCTTTTCGGCATATCCTGGGCGAAATCGAAGTCGACATGCCCAAAATCGTTGAAGATGGGGATTGGGTGTCAGCTATCATTCATCTGCGTACCACACGCGCCGACAACGGCGCTCCGTTGCAGGCGACCGGTAGTATGATGGGCCGGATTAGAGATAATCGCGTGGTTGAGGTCTATAATCAGTTCGACTTCATCTCACTGTTTGAGCAGCTTGGCCAGTTTCCTCAGGATACCTTACCCATATGTATGACGGGTCAGAGGTTGGATTGGGCGTAAACCGCAGTTCCAATCTTTAAGCTGCGCTGTTTCCCCAACAACCCTGAATCCGCTCTGACAATTCTTGTCTGATCCCTGCTAAAAGCCTGTAACGCATGACGGTATCCGGATAGAAGACCCGCATAACAGGTCAGCGGATCGAAAACCATGGCGCCAAACACAGCGGAAATGATCAAAGTGTTCGGGCGCATCGGTCTTTTGTCTTTTGGCGGCCCTGCAGCGCAGGTTTCCCTAATGCATCAGGAGTTGGTCGAGGAACGTTCATGGTTGGACGAGCAAACATTCTTGCGCGCTCTTTCGTTGTGTATGTTGCTTCCCGGCCCAGAGGCAATGCAGTTGGCAACCTACGCAGGCTGGCGGCTGCGTGGCGTTTTTGGCGGGTTGATTGCCGGCTTTCTGTTCGTTCTGCCCGGAGCTCTGGTTATTGCGGTGCTGGTGTCACTTTACGCGAATTACGGCGCGCTTCCGCTTGTGCAATCCGGATTCTTGGGGATCAAAGCTGCGGTGATCATCATTGTTTTGCATGCCCTTAGAAACCTGTCCCGAAAAGCGCTGAAAGATACCGAGCATATTGGCGTTGCCGCTCTGAGTTTTCTGTCGATCTTTCTTCTTAACCTGCCCTTTCCATTGATAATCGTGGCCGCCGCAGTTTGGGGGTATTTTTGGTTCCAGAGCGACAGCCAAACTCGGACAATGAATAAGGTCGATGCTCCAACAGGATATATTCGGACCGGACTGACCTGGGTGACACTTTGGTTGGCGCCTTTGATTTTGCTTAGTCTGACGGGTCAGAAATTACTGGCGGACCTCGGCTGGTTCTTCGCACGTCTTGCAGTTGTGACCTTTGGCGGCGCTTACGCAGTGTTGGCGTATATGACCCAAACGGTCGTGGACAAGTACCAATGGATTAGCACACCGCAGATGATTGATGCACTTGGATTGGCCGAAACGACTCCAGGTCCTTTGATTTTAGTGACCCAATTCGTGGCTATGCTTACCGGTCAGGCGGATGGAGGGTTTCCACTTGCCCTCGCGGCCGGTGCAGTTGCGCTTTGGGCAACATTCGTCCCATGCTTTTTATGGATTTTCATGGCCGCACCTTATCTGGATCACCTCGCAAGCCGCCCAAGATTGTCAGCGGCTCTGAACGGAATCACAGCAGCGGTCGTAGGTGTGATTCTCAATTTGTCGGTGTGGTTCGGCTTAAATGTGCTGTTCCACAATGTCCCGCAGAAAACATGGGGTTTCTTTTCGTTTCCTTGGCCTGACTATGCATCCGCGAACCTGATCGCTTTGTGTCTTGTAGTGCTGGCTTGGGTGTTGATATTTAAATTCAAATTTGGCATGGGGCGAACATTGGCCATGATGGCGGCGGCCGGAATAGCCTCTCACTTCCTTTGAACAATCCGCCTAATCGTGGTCTTTCGTTTCCGGCGAAATCGCTTATGCTTAGAACATCAATTTTGAGGAAGACACATGTCGCAGGACATTGATTACGGGAACCTTATGCACACGGCGATGCGTGGGCTAATCAAGAAGGTTCTGACAAGCGTTTCGAAAAACGGCCTGCCAGGGGCGCATCATTTCTTTATTACCTTCGACACCCAACAAGATGGGGTGGAATTAGCTGACTGGCTGCGCGACAGATATCCCGATGAAATGACAATCGTCGTGCAGCATTGGTTTGAAAACCTAGAGGTCGGCGACAAGGGGTTCGCGATCACACTGAATTTTGGCGACGCGCCTGAGCCGCTATATATCCCTTATTCGTCTATCAAAACGTTTGTTGACCCTTCGGTCGAGTTTGGTTTGCGCTTTGAAAGCCCGGAAGAGGAAGAGGTTGCTCAATTCATCGAAGACGCTATCGAAATTGAAGAAGAAGAAGAAGAGCAACACGACGCCGACGTCGTTTCGCTCGACAGCTTTCGCAAATAACCGCTGGATTATTGACGCTTTAGAAAAGTCTCGACTGATCGGGACTTCACTCCGTTTCTGAACCGCGAAAACGACAGATTCAGACCGCCTTCGGTCAGCGTTCGATCGTATTGCTGCAGCTCGTAGCCACCGTTTTCGTCGATGAACAAGGAAAAAACTGTCATTGTTTGCCCATCGATCCGGCCCCATACGAACGGTTCGCCCTGCATTGGATCCAAGGGCACTTCGTGTCCAAAGACATTACGTCTCATTGCGGCAGAAAATACGTCTGTACGCTCGGACTCTTTGAAATCAATGGAAAACGACTGCTCTTTTATCCGACCGTCTGCTTTGTAGGTCGTTGTTTTCCAACTGACATTAAACCCATCTTTAAGTTCGTGGATCGAGACGCTCATGTCCCTGGGGACTTCACCTCCATCCGCGTCCACCATGTTTGCAGAGCCAACATAGTCACCGACAAAGGGGGCGATTTCGTCAGCAAGAACAGGTTGAGACGAAAGCGTAACGCACACGAGCGCAACAACAGAGAACGTGAGCATTTTTAGGGCAAGTAGCCGTTCTGAAAGTAACACGAGACTCTCCGCAACATTGACTAACTTATTCTAGCCCACCTGTTAGCACGCACAATGGGTCGAATTGTAATCCCCTAAATAAAATGAAGCATTTGTCGATCTATACCTTTGTGAACCATAAGTTTAAGGTGCGCGAAACTGCCCGATTGCACGGTGGCGTAGTGGCAGGTAAATGGCATACGACTGTATACAAGACGGAGTGACAGATGTCCCAGACCCGCACAGAATCCGACAGCTTTGGCCCGCTGGAGGTTCCTTCGGATAAATATTGGGGTGCGCAGACCCAGCGCTCCATCATGAATTTCCCCATTGGATGGGAGAAACAGCCTGTGGCCATCGTGCGGGCATTAGGCGTTATCAAAAAAGCCTGTGCAATGGAGAACAAGGCGACCGGTAAACTGGACGCTCGGATCGCTGACGCCATCATTCAGGCAGCCGGAGAAGTCTTCGAAGGCAAGTTCGACGACAACTTCCCACTGGTCGTGTGGCAAACCGGGTCGGGAACTCAGTCCAACATGAACTCAAACGAGGTCATCGCGAACCGTGCGATCGAGATTCTGGGCGGCGTTATTGGATCCAAGGATCCCGTGCACCCCAATGACCATTGCAACATGGGACAATCTTCGAACGACACCTTCCCCACCGCCATGCACATCGCAACAGCCATGAGCGTGCGTGACGTTCTGTTGCCTGGGCTCGAAAAGCTAGCCTTGGGGTTGGAGCAGAAATCCGAGGAATTCAAAGATATTATCAAGATCGGGCGGACTCATACACAAGACGCAACGCCGCTGACTCTGGGTCAGGAATTCGGTGGCTACGCCCATCAGATCCGTCAGGGGATCGAGCGCGTAAAGGCCGCTATGCCTGGTATCTATGAGTTAGCTCAGGGTGGCACAGCCGTGGGCACCGGTTTGAACACTCAAAACGGCTGGGGCGAAGCCGTTGCAGCAAATATGGCCGAGATAACCGGCCTGCCCTTCGTGACCGCGCCTAACAAGTTTGAGGCGCTGGCCGCGCATGACGCCATGGTCTTTTTGTCGGGCGCTTTGGCGACAATCGCGGGTAGCTGTTATAAAATTGCCAACGATATCCGTCTGTTGGGATCGGGTCCTCGTTCAGGTCTGGGCGAATTGATCTTGCCGGAAAACGAACCGGGTTCGTCAATTATGCCCGGCAAAGTGAACCCCACACAGGCCGAGGCACTGACACAGGTCGCGGCGCATGTCATGGGCAATGACGCCGCAGTAAAGTTTGCCGGTAGTCAGGGCCACTTCGAGTTGAATGTTTACAACCCGATGATGTCCTACAACCTGTTGCAGTCAATCCAGCTTTTGGGCGATGCCGCCGATAGCTTTACCGAACGGATGCTACTGGGCATTCAGGCAAACGAGCCGCGCATTGAAAAGCTGATGAAGGAGTCGCTGATGCTGGTGACGGCTCTGGCGCCCACCATCGGCTATGACAACGCCACGACGGTTGCAAAGACTGCGCATAAGAACGGCACGACCCTCAAGGAAGAGGCCATCGCTCTGGGTTTTGTGGATGAAGCGACATTTGACGCCGTGGTCCGCCCCGAGCAAATGATTGGTCCAAAGGACTGATGAGTAAGCCGGTCAATCTGAACCGGTACCGAAAGGAAAAAGCGCGGGCTGAAAAGAAGGCCCGCGCCGACCAGAATGCTATTTCCTTTGGGCGTAAAAAGCCTGAAAGAGATGCAGCCGAGAAAGTACTGAACAAGCAACGCCGCGACTTGGACAACCATGAGTTGGAGGAATGAGCGGCCGCCCCGTCAAACGGTCCCTGACCCTGAAGGGACACCGTACTTCGGTATCGCTCGAGGATGAGTTCTGGCAGGCATTCCGTGACATTGCCAAAATAAAAGATATTCCAATCAATGCGCTAGCGGCTGAAATTGACGTGTCTCGTGATCCTGAAATCGGCTTGGCATCGGCAATTCGTGTATACATTTTGAACTGGTATCGCGCCTGATATTGGGTGCTTGATTTAAAACTACCGGGCTGTGTATGCTCGACCGGAACAAAAGTGGTACATACATGAGCCAGACTACACAAGGACCGGACGGTCAGCCTCGCTGCAAATGGTGCCAGGCCGCGCCTGAGTTTTTCGATTATCATGACAACGAATGGGGATATCCCGTTGCGGATGACCAACGCTTGTTCGAAAAGCTATGTCTCGAGAGTTTTCAATCCGGATTGAGCTGGCGGACAATCCTATCCAAGCGCGAGAACTTTCGGAGAGCGTTTAAACAATTCGAAATCAACGCTGTAGCGGCGTTTGATGATGCAGACATTGAACGTCTTTTGCACGATGAAGGAATTGTCCGACATCGCGGCAAAATTCAAGCCGTCATAAATAACGCCCAATGCGCACAATGTCTGATCACTGAGTACGGATCACTTGCTGCTTATGTCTGGCAGTATGAGGCAGATATGCCACCCGAACCTCAGACAGCGTCAACCTCGCCTGAGTCTGTGGCCATGTCCAAGGATCTTAAAAAGAGAGGTTGGAAATTCATTGGGCCAACCACTGTTTTTGCGTTCATGCAAGCGATGGGGCTTGTAAATGATCACGCAAATGGATGCGTCATTCGCGCAAAAGCGGCGCAGATGCGCCGCGATTTCATTGTGCCAACGTAGATCTGTTTAAGTCGACGCGCGGTAGATTTTCTCGATATTCCCACCCAGAGCCGCGTTGAACTCATCATTCGATTGCTGTTTCGACAGTCCCTCAGTCAAAGCACGCGAGAAAGATGCGATCATTTTACCGTTCTGTCCCAACAAATCGCAGGCTTGTTCTGTTGAATATCCGCCCGACAAAGCAACCACACGCATCACGCGTGGATGATCGGCAACGGCGTCATACAGGTTCGCATTGGTGGGGATCGTCAATTTCAGCATCACATCCTGTCCCTCGTCCAATTGATCAAGGTTTTTCAGGATCTCGGCCTTCAGAATGTCTTCGGCCTCGGCTTTGGATGCCGAATTGATGTTCACCTCAGGCTCGATGATCGGAACCATGTCAGCCGCTATCACTTCCCGCGCAATGTCGAATTGTTGCGCAACTACAGCTGCGATGCCCTCGGCATTGGCTTCATGAATAACCGAGCGTTCTTTGGTTCCAAACACGCCCGACGCCTTCGCAAGGGTGTCGGCCAGACCAGGGATCGGCTTCATCATCTGAACACCATTCGCCTCGTCCTCTAACCCTTTGTCGATCTTGAGAAAAGGTACGATGCGCTTTTCCGACCAAAGGAAATCGGCGACTTTTCGGCCATCAATTTCTTCACCCAGAGTCCGTTCGAACAGGATGGCTCCGATAACTTTTTCATTGGTGAAATCATCTGCCAGGATAATCCGGGCGCGCATCTTCTGAATTTCCCCAAACATCTCCTCATCCGAGGAATAGTCTGATGCCTCAACCCCATAGAGTGCCAGCGCTTTGGGAGTCGAGCCGCCGCTTTGATCCAGTGCTGCAATAAAGCCAGCTCCATTGGACATTTGCTCGCGCTGTTCTGATTTGGACATATGATATTCCCGTTCGAAATGATTCCGCTGTTTTCAACCGCATACAGCATGGCGCATCACGATGGTAGTTTGTTAGCGCTCAACGATGCGCAACCAAATTCCGTCTTTCGACCGGACAGTCAGATGCGCCACCGGAATCGGCGTTTTGCCCTCGATTAACTCGAACCGGAAGTGCTGCAGCAATTTGGACAGGATCAATGGGCCCTCGATCATGGCAAATCCAGCGCCCGAGCACACACGAGGACCAGCTGAGAACGGAATGAATGCTTCTCGCTGGCAACGCTTGCCGTTTTCCGTGGCCCATCTGTTCGGATCAAACTCATCCGGATAATCCCAAAGCCGTTCGTGCCGGTGAAGATGCCACGGGCTGATAACGATTTGAGCCCCTTTTGGAACGTCGCGGTCGCGAAAGCGTTGGGGGCACGTAGTTTCGCGCACCATCATGGGGACAGGCGGATAAAGTCGAAGCGTCTCGCGAAAGACATCTCTGCTCAGCTTTAGCTTCGACATTTCCGAGATATCGGAGATATTTACAGCCTGAGCTTCGGCAGCCAGCTTATCCTGCCACTCTGGGTATAAGGCCATCAGGTACAACGCCCAAGCCAGAGCCGAGGCGCTTGTTTCATGGCCTGCCAGAAAGAAAATCGCAACTTGGTCGACCATCTCATTAGTGTCGAAACATGTCCCGGTCTCAGGGTCCGGAGTCGTCATGATTTTAGTTGCCAGATCGTTGGGCGCACATCCTCGCGCAATTAACTCAGCACGTTGTTGCGTCAGCTTCCCAATCAAAGCCCTTATTTCATTTGCGTTTTCTCGAGTTCTTGAAGAATGGAACCGAGGCATCCACCGTGGTAGCGGAACAAATGCGGCCAGGTTCAACAAGGGTTGCTGGCGTTGGTAAGCCCTGAACTTCTGAAAGACTTGCGCCGCGACTTCATGTTCGATCGGCACTGAGAATAAGGTTCGAAAGATAACATCGGCGGCAGCATGGCTTGTTAATTCTTCACATTCGATGTCGGCGCCGACCAGAGGGCGTATTCGTCGCACTGCTGCTTCCGCGGCCTGAAGCATCGCAGGGAACGTGTCTTTAAGCCGTCCCCCCTCAAACGCCGGGTCGATGATCCTGCGTTGTCGTTTCCACGTTTCACCATTGGTTAAAAAAACAGACTCTCCTAAAAGTGGTCGTAAGCCTTCGCTGATACGTTCAGATTTAGGAAAACCTTCCGCTCGTTTTTTCAAAACAGTTTCAACAAGTTCAGGCTGGTTCATCATGTACGATCGAAAGAACGGAGTCCGAAACTCGGCCATCCATGCGCGATACAGGCGTTGCGGTTGTGCGGAAAGGATATCTTGACGAAACAGCTTGAGGTACCGCCACAGCGAAACATGGTTTGGGCGTGACGGCGGCTTTGGCGGTATCACAGCATCACCGTCCGGTGCTTTGAGACTGCGATATCGATACGGGACTTAGACGAATTACGTCCACGGAATCTCTGGGCCAAAGACTGAGGTCCGGCCGTGATGCGGAAGTAGTCGTACGCCCCGACGCGATCAAAGGCGCACAAATACTGAAAATGAAGACGAAAGAAACGCCATCGCAAAGCCTGCCAACGCTCTGGCGAAAGTGTTTGCGTGAATGCTGCCGACAAGACCAAGGGCCATTTTTTACTTTCGGTTGCGACGCCGGAAACGCCGACAGGGTCGCAAAGAGCAAAAGAACATCCGTCACCCGGAGCCGATACGTCCACCCAGGTGAGATTGTACTGAACGGAAAGAAATTGAAGATCTGTCCGCAACTCTTTGGCATTTGGGAGAAACGACACCATTGGCACGACCTGACCCAAGGATAGGAAAGATAGAGCTGGTCTAAAGCCTGTGTCCGGCGCACTCCTGATTACATCAGCCAGAACTGAGACCCCGATATGTGCGCCGGAACTGTGGCCAACAACCAAGACTTCATCCACGTCGGTAGCCAGCGCCTGCCTAATCAGTTCGGTGAATTCAGTCATGCGTTTACGCAAAGCGGCGGGCGTTTCACCCTTTAAGCTCGCCGAATAAGCGTAGTCGTGCATCAGATAATAAGCGAATAGCTTGTTGTCGATCTTTTGAAACCAACGCAAAAGCAGGCAGAAGGTCAGAATGGCTGGGGCAATGGCAAAGAGGTCAAAGAACTGGCTGCCGCCTTTCCAGATGCCCCAGGCTATGGCCAGTGCTGCGGCCAGCTGGAATACAAGCATCGCAAACGGATAAAGTGCAGCGATTACAGGCCCCTTGCGTAAACGCATCAGTCGTCCAAACGTCCCACTCGCAAGGTAAATCCACGCGGTTCTAACCAGTTGCACATAAGTCGCAACAACCGAGTTGGACATGCTGTCCCTGACAATATCCGACCAGACCAGCACCTGAATCTGTGTCTCAACCTTGGTTCCGTCTTGTTCCGAATGGACATGCCATCCAAAGGGACCGTCCCCCATTTCGGCTGAAACCGATATCTGATATCCCGACAACGCGGACTGCGTCGCTCCTTCCGAACGGTACAGTTCGCGGTATCTGCGAGGATGTATAGGATCATAACCGGGAATGTAAAACACCCGGCGACGTTTGACCTGCTCTTGGTTTTCGTGACTGTTCATAGTCTTACCTTCTGCTGCGCAGATTAGCGCAGCGTTATCATCAAGGTAAGTCAGATCAGTACTTTAGCCAAAATTTGCCAGCGCCGGGAAAGCCTCCAGCAACCACCAGCTAAACTCGGTGAACAACCCGGTGATCAACATGATGCCAACGAACAGCAACAACCCACCCATCACTTTTTCGATTGTCGCCATATGAGGCTTGATCTTGTTCATAACGGTCATCGAGCGGTTAAGGAACATTGCAGCCAGCAAGAACGGTATGCCGAGTCCCGCAGCGTAAACACCCAAGAGCAACGTTCCACGGGCCACCGAGGCTTCAGACGCCGCCAAGGACAGGATCGCGCCAAGCTGAGGACCGATACACGGCGTCCATCCAAAAGCGAAAGCCAGTCCGAGGATGTAAGCTCCAAAAACAGAACCGCCCGAATCTCCGGTTTCGATCCGCGCTTCACGGTCCAGGAACGGGATGCGGAAGACATTCAGAAAGTGAAGACCGAACACAATCACCACAGCACCTGAAAGCTTCGCGAAAAGCACTTGGTTTTGCAGGACAAACGCGCCAAAGGCCGAGGCCGTGAAGCCCAGTAACAGAAAGACAGTCGACAAGCCCAGCACAAAGAACAATGCGGTCAGCGTCGCTTTGCGCCGCGCCGCAGTCTGGTCCTGCATTTCGTTGATCGACACACCGCTCATATAGGCAAGATACGGTGGCACGATCGGCAAGACACACGGCGAAAGGAAACTAATCAGTCCGCCCAGCATCGCGATGAACATGGCGGGCAGCAGGCCCGCGTCGATGATATCTATTCCAAACATAATTCAGCACATATGGTATGATGTGGCGAACGTCACGAGGCCATTCAGTCACATCCTCGTGGTTGCACGCTGGACACCCGGTCAAAGTGGAAATATTTCATCTCTATGTCAAACCCAACTGAAACTCTCGACGCATTGGGCCTGCTTTGTCCCCTGCCCGTTCTGAAAGCTAGAAAACGTTTGAAATCAATGCCCTCCGGGGCAGTTCTGCGTGTTCTGGCCGACGATCCTGCTGCGATTATTGACGTCCCGCATTTCTGCAGCGAAAGCGGTCACCACTTGCTTTCGCAAGAAGAAACTGAAGGCCATCAAGTCTACCTGATCCAGAAAAAAGGCTAAGTTTAAGCCGCGAATGTTACAAAAAAGGCGGGCTCTTTCGCCCGCCTTTTTGCTTATTGTCCCAGTGACCACCATCCGCGCCGCTTGGGCTTCGCAGGTTCTGCGGGTTCCTCGGCAACGACCTCAAGTACCGGCTCTTCTGCTACTGGTTCCGGTTCCGGCGCCACCTCCGGTTCCTGGCTTTCCTCTGCGACCGCTGCTACAGGCTCTTCCGCCTCCGCCTCGGGTGACTCAGTGCTTTCAGCAACAATATCGTCAGCGAGTTCGACTTCATTCGATTCCGCTGGTGCAGCCGATTCCTTCACGGTTTCTTCGACCACTTCAGTTTGCACCTCAGCAGTCTCAACCGACTCGCCTTCGGCATCAACCGGTGTGGTTTCCTTCTTTTTACGACGTGGCGCACGGCGGCGTTTAGGCTTAGCCTCTTCCTCGCCGCTTTCCGCCGGAACGGACTCTGCAGCTTCGGTTTCGTCTACTTCGACCGGTGCTACTTCTTCTACAGTTGACGCCTCTGCGGCCTCAACGTCATCCGCGCTCACCTCGGCCGTTTCGCCATTTCCATTGCCCTTCTTGCGGCGGCGGCGGCGGCGCTTGCGCTTGGGCTTGGCTTCTTCGTCTGTCTGAGGCGTTTCGTCTTCGACCCTTTCCTCTTCATCTGCGTCGACAAGATCCATCAGCGATGCATCTACGGAAACGACTGGCGCTGTCGCTTCGGGCACAATCCGACTTGCAGTCTTAAACTTCTCCATCGAAAAATCGGGGCTGACCAGATGGATATCCCCTTCCACACGAACCGAAAGACCATAGCGCGACTCGATTTGGGCGATATGCTCACGTTTCTGGTTCATCAGGAAATTCGCTATGCTGACGGGGCAGCGCACCAAAACCTCGCGCGAGCGGCGCCGCGTACCTTCTTCTTCGATCTGACGCAAAATGGTCAACGCCATGTTGTCGTCCGAACGGATCAGCCCGGTTCCATGACAGGATGGGCAAGGCTGCGTCGTTGCTTCCAGCATACCCGGGCGCAACCGCTGTCGACTCATCTCAAGCAGGCCGAAGCCGGAAATACGACCAACCTGAATGCGCGCCCGATCCGTTTTCAACTTATCCTTTAGACGCTTTTCGACGGCCGAGTTGTTCTTGCGCTCGTCCATATCGATAAAGTCGATGACAATCAGACCGGCCAAGTCGCGCAGTCGCAACTGGCGCGCCACTTCTTCGGCAGCTTCGAGATTGGTCTTGAGCGCGGTTTCCTCGATCGAACCTTCCTTGGTCGCGCGACCCGAGTTCACGTCGATTGCGACCAACGCTTCGGTTACACCGATTACGATGTAGCCACCCGATTTCAACTGCACAGTCGGGTTGAACATCCCGGCCAGATAGCTTTCCACCTGATAGCGCGCAAACAGCGGCAGAGCATCCTCATACCGTTTCACGTTCTTGGCATGGGACGGCATGATCATCTTCATGAAGTCCTTGGCGATGCGGTACCCGCCCTCGCCTTCGACCAGTACCTCGTCGATATCGCGATTGTACAAATCGCGGATCGAGCGTTTGATCAGGTCGCCCTCTTCATAGATCTTAGCCGGCGCTATGGATTTGAGCGTCAACTCGCGGATCTGCTCCCACATACGCTGTAGGTATTCGTAGTCACGTTTGATCTCGGATTTGGTCCGTTTGGCCCCAGCGGTCCGAATGATCAGGCCGGCACCTGTCGGCACGTCGATATCTGCCGCGATCTCTTTCAGTTTCTTGCGGTCCGGCGCGTTGGTGATCTTGCGGCTGATACCGCCACCCCGCGCTGTGTTTGGCATCAAGACGCAATAGCGACCGGCCAACGAGAGATACGTGGTCAGCGCTGCGCCCTTGTTGCCACGCTCTTCTTTGACGACCTGAACCAGCAAAACCTGCCGGACCTTGATCACCTCTTGGATTTTGTACCGGCGCGGGCGCGGCTTGCGCGGAGGGCGAATGTCTTCGCTGTCATCCTCATCCGCAACAGATTCGATCGTGTCGTCTTTTGCGGTAGCATCCGCACGGGCTTCGGTATCGTCTGGCTCATCGGAGTCAGCCTTGCTTTCAGCTTGCTCAGTGTCAGCATCCGACGGCGCGTCTTCCGACGCAACAGCGTCGACGTCGGGTTGAGTATCAACCTGACCCGCCTCGTCGGTGGAGGATGTTTCCAAGTCCTCTGTTTGGGTCTCTTCACCCTCCGTATCCGAGGCAACTTCTTCCTCTACAGTGGGGTCGGCACTTTCCGGTTCGTCTGCGGCTGCTACAGTTTCCGCATCTGGTGCTTCCACGTCGTCGAGCGGTTCCTCAACGGGAGTGTCCGCGACGTGATCCGCTGGGGAAGTCCCTTCGGGCACAGCCATCTCGGGTTGTTCGTCGCCCTCATCCAGATCAATCGTTTCCATACCCGAGGGTTCCGAAGACACCTCAAGCGTCTCGACTGCATCATCCGTTTTGACGTCGGCAGCCTTGGTCCGCGACCGCGAACGGCGTTTCTTGGGCTTGGATTCTTCCGCCTCATCCCGAGCCCTCATGGCCTCGGCATAAGCGCGTTCTTCCTCCATCAGCGCTTCACGATCGGCAACTGGGATTTGGTAGTAGTCGGGATGAATTTCGGAAAACGCCAGAAAACCGTGCCGGTTTCCGCCGTAATCCACAAAAGCCGCCTGCAAAGACGGCTCAACCCGCGTTACTTTTGCTAGATAGATGTTGCCAGCAAGCTGACGTTTGTTTTCGGACTCAAAATCGAACTCCTCGACCTTGTTTCCATCGACCACCACAACCCGAGTCTCCTCGGTGTGGGTGGCATCGATAAGCATTTTCTTAGCCATGTGTCCTTGGTGCACCGCGCCAAACGCGTTGTCCTGACCCGTCCAGGCGGACAGGCACTTTTGGGGAGGTGTCTTGTACGGGCGATTTCGGACGGCGCGCGGCAGGGTCCGGCGCTGTGGCCCCCTGCCCGTATAGTCAATCGTTGCGCGCGCGTCATCGCGGTTCTTCTCCGACAGACGCGCCTTGACGCTGTCTGCCCATTATATTCCTTTCGCCCGCATCCACGGGCTCAGGCGTTCAACTGCCCCGGTTCGGGGCACAATCGGTCTGCGCGGCCTGTGTGGGATTAGGTCACCACCTGCGGCGTTGCAGCGAAACTCAAAGATTCGGGACTTTTGGGCACCAAAAACGGCCCGGCCCGTTCAGGTACAATAAAAGCAGTCCTGTGGAAAAGACAATGGGCAAACTGCAATCCCTGCACTTCAGACAACAGGGATCGCTTCATCTGGCCAAAAATATCTCGGGGGTGAATTGAGCTGAAGGCTCAAGAGGGGGCTGGCCCCCCTCTCTTCCGTCACAAGTAGTCCGAACGTTGCAGCCCGTATTTGGCCATCTTCTCGTTCAACGTTCGCCGCGGCAAACACAGCTCGTCCATCACAGACGCGATCGAGCCTTTATGACGGCGCATAGTATTGTCGATCAGCATCCGTTCGAACGCCTCAACATATTCTTTCAGGGGCTTGCCTTCCGTTGTCATGACGGGTTGCATTTCTTCATGATCCGACATCAGTAACGATGCAATCGTTCCAGAGCCGCGACGCGATTGCAAAACTGCGCGCTCGGCGATGTTGATCAGTTGTCGCACATTCCCCGGCCAAGGCGCCTGCAACAACTGCGCGGCCTCTTGAGCGCTGACTTGCGGCGCATCACAGCCATATTCTTCGGCAAATTGTTCGCTCAGGCGGGTGAACAACGTCAGGATATCTTCGCCACGCTGGCGAAGCGGCGGCATGGTGATACGCAGCGCAGCGAGCCGATAGAACAAGTCCGGCCGCAGAACATCTTCAGAGGTCTTACCGGCTTCCTGAAGGTTCGAGATCGCGATAATCCGCGTCTCGGCAGGCGTACCCTGATCATTCATCACGCTCAGCAAGCGCGCTTGCAGCGTATCGCTTAGCGCTTCAACGTCTTCCAGAACCAAGGTACCGCCGCGCGCTTCTTCAACGGCAGGCAGTTGTGCATCCTCGGGCATCATGGGGCCGAACAACCGTTTGGAAAGCGCCTCTTCTTCCAGGGCCGCGCAAGAAATCAGAACGAATTTCTTACCGGCCCGGCTACCCACCGCATGCAGGGCGTGCGCCACCAAGGTCTTGCCGGTACCGGTCTCACCGTCGATCAGCACATGACCATCGGCCTGCCCCAGATCCAGAATATCCTCACGCAGGCGTTCCATGACCGGGCTGGCCCCGATCAGCTTGCTCATGATCTGCGTGCCATCCGACAGCTCTCGCCGCAGTGCCCGGTTGTCCAAGGTTAGGCGCCGAGCGTTACTGGCACGCTTAGCCAGTTCCGACATCCGGTCTGGATTGAAGGGCTTTTCCAGAAAATCGAACGCGCCCACGCGCATAGCTTCCACAGCCATCGGCACATCCCCGTGCCCGGTAATCATGATCACCGGCAGCGTACTGTCCGCTCCCATGAGTTTTTTCAGCAACTGGATACCGTCCATTCCCGGCATCTTGATATCCGAAATAACGATCCCTGGATAATCCGGCCCCAGAACTTTGAGCGCATCTTCGGCGCTGGCAAATGTTTCCGTGTCATATCCTGACAGTGCCAGCCATTGACTGATTGACTGCCGCATATCCTGTTCGTCGTCCACAATGGCGATTTTCATGGCCTGTGCCATAGTCTTTCCCCGTTATTCCGCGGCCTCTAGGCCATCGCTTCCAAGTATAGGCAGCTGCATCTCGAACACCGCGCCCCCGTTGGGGCTGTTGCGGGCAGTCAGCCGTCCCCCATGGTCGTTCACGATCCCGGAAGAGATGGCAAGCCCCAGCCCGACGCCATCGCCCGGCTGCTTGGTGGTATAGAAAGGTTCGAACAGGTTTTCGATATCCTCGATTCCATGGCCATTGTCCCGCACCGTCAGCACCGCCATATCCCCTGCGGCAAGAATGATTTCTACATCCGGTTCAGATACTGATTTGGTGGCGTCCAGTGCATTACGCAAGAGGTTGACCATTACCTGCTCAATCCGCATTCGGTCCCCCAGTGCAAACACCGGTTCTTCAGGCAGAATTTGGGTGATCTTGACGTGTCGCTGACGCAATTGCGGCTCCATCATCGACAAGGCCGAAGCCAGCGCTTCGCCAAGATTTACAGGGGAAAACGCATCCGCGCCCTTCCGAGCATAGGATTTGAGCTGACGGGTTATCGCACCCATCCGCTCGATCAGTCCATCGATACGACCAAAGCTGGCCAGCGCTTCTTCGGGGCGGTTCCTGCGCAGCAGCAGGCGCGCGCCTGCCAGATAAGTTTTCATTGCAGCCAGAGGTTGATTGAGCTCGTGACTGACAGCGGCCGACATCTCGCCCAACGCGGCCAGTTTCGAGCTTTGCGCCAGCGTCTGTTCGGCAACTTCCAGCGTCTTTTCAACCCGTTCTCTCTCAGCGATTTCCCGCTGCAGGCGTGCATTCAATGCGCGAAGCTCTGCCGACTCGCGCTGAAACAGCGCCATGCGGAACGTCGCCCGGCGGCTGAGAGCATAGAAAGCCAGGGCAAGAAGAATCGCAAACCCCATGATTTCCAGCGCAATTACACTGTTCACCTTTTCCCGGATGGACGAGTAAGTTGTGAAAGACGTGATCGTCCAACCACGGAACGGTATGCGGGAGTCCATACGCATAACAGCTTCGCCCTGCAGATAAGCATCCGGCGGCAGCGCGGTCCAATCAGCGGTTGCGCGGATCGCCCGCTCAATGGCGTTTTCGGGCGGTTGCCGCTGAATGGCAGTGCTTTCCTCCAATCCGCGCCACCGCGGTTCGGTCGACAGAATGACCGTACCCGTACTATCTGCAACCATCACAGCATCAGAAATACCCGCCCAAGCGCGTTCGAATTTCTGCAGATCGACTTCAACGACGATGACGCCCAGAATATCTGCTCCAGAGTCCATGCGGCGCGAATAGACAAAACTGTATCCCCCCGCCTCATTCTTAATGACCGAAAAAATCGTGGCATTGGAACGAACAGCATCCACATAGTAAGGCGAGTTTCGATGCGCTTCGCCTAGGCGGTTCCTGTCGGTAGCAGCCACGGTCCGCCCGTCGCTGTCCAACAACATCAACGATGCGGCGCCGATCTCCTCGACAAACGAGATAAGGCGCTGAGTGGATAGGGTATAGTCGCTGGACTGAAGCGCCGATATCAGTGTCGGATCACGAGCCAGTAGTTGCGGAACAATCGCGTTCCGCCGCAGTTCGCTCAGCAAGTTTCCCGAATACAGCGCAAGGCGTACTTCGGCTCTGTTTCGGGTCGATTCAGTAAATCGGTCCGTCAGCAAACGGTTGGTCACCCAAATCGTTCCAACGGTTGCAATCAGAAGGATCGAAACCGCGACCCGCAAGCGCCACCCCAAAGGAGCGCCCCGGAATGGATTTTTAATCGAAGACCAGCCAGATTGGGTGTCGGAGCTCATGCCCGGAAACTACGCGGGCTTGAGTGCAACCTCAAGTCACGCCAGCGCCAAAACACCCGACAATGCGCGGAACAATGCCGTGCCGTCTGTGCCGCCGTGACCTTCGTCTGCAGCGCGCTCGGGGTGTGGCATCATGCCAAGAACGCGACGGTTTTCCGACAAGATGCCCGCGATATCGCCAACCGACCCATTGGGATTCTCGGTATAGGTGAACGCGATCCTGTCTTGATCACGAAGTGTGGACAGTGTTGCGTCATCGGCGAAATAGTTTCCATCATGGTGCGCAATCGGAATACCGATGACATCGCCGACATTATAAGCGTTGGTGAAAGCACTGTCGCTGGTTTCTACCTTCAAGCCTACAGTCCGACAGATATATTTGAGCCCGGCATTGCGCAGCAAAGCGCCTGGAAGGATGCCGGTCTCGGTCAGGATTTGGAAGCCGTTACAAACACCAACCGCATAGCCACCGCGTTCAGTGTGTTCCACAACAGCTTTGCAGATCGGCGATTGCGCCGCGATAGCGCCACATCGCAGGTAGTCACCGTACGAGAAACCGCCGGGGACTCCGACGATATCGACGCCCTCGGGCAGAGACGCGTCTTTGTGCCAGACCATGTCGACCTGAAAACCGGCTTGTTCAAAAGCGACGGCCAAATCCCGGTCACAGTTGGAACCGGGGAATACGATGACTGCAGCGCGCATGGCGGGGCCTCCGGAGGTAAGGGTCAGACCAGTTCGATCTCGTAGCGTTCGATGACCGTATTGGCCAACAGCTTTTCGCACATCTCGGTTACGTCTGCCTCGGTTGCACCTTCGGCCAATTCAAGGTCAATCACCTTGCCCTGACGTACGCCTTCGACCTGGTCAAAGCCCATGGCACCCAATGCGTGGCGCACGGCCTCGCCCTGTGGGTCGAGAACCCCATTCTTGAGCATCACATGCACACGTGCTTTCATTCCTGCAACTCCAGCTAAGGGCCAGCGGATACGGCCCGTTCCGTTGCGCGGGGGATAGCGCGCCTTTTGCCATTCGACAACCCTTGTCCGCACGCAGTTTGCCGCAGGCCGCGTCAGCTCTTGCCTGAAAGCCCGGGGTAATGGGCATCAATCGCGTTGAATGTCCCTGTCAGCACCATTTCAACGGCAACCGCGACAAGAATAATAGCCATGACCCGAGTGACCACATTTATCATCGTCGGCCCAAGAACGCGCGAAATCGGATCGGCGAACAACAAACCAAGCCCCACAATTGCGCAGGCTATAAGGACCGCTGAACCCAATGTTACAATCTCGGCCCCGTCTGGTAGGCTATGCGCAAACACGATGGTGGTTGCGATTGTACCGGGGCCAATAGTCAGGGGGATCGCCAAAGGCACAACGGCTATGTTGCTTTTCTTCGCCCCATCTTGCACGGCCTGCTGATCCCCCTTTGGCCGGTCCGATGCATTCAGCATAGACATGCCGACCCCGAGGATGATCAACCCGCCCGCAATACGAAATGACGGAATGTCGATCCCGAAAACGGCCAGGATTTCTTCTCCAATCAAAACGGCAATCAATGCGACAGCGACAACCGTGGCAATCACGATCAGCGCGACCCGTTTGCGCTCGGGTGCCGTGTAGCCATCGGTCATGCCCAGGAAAATCGGGATACCGTACAACGGGTTGAAAATCGCGAGCAAAGCCGCAAGAAATTTCAGAAAAACTGCCTGGTCAAATAGTTCAGCCATTTCACGCCTTGCTTAGAATTGCCTCGGCAGACAATGCGAGACAATCCATGGCACTGTCAAACGCCACCAAAAAAAGAAAAAACGCCGCTTTACGAAGCGGCGTTTCGTCTTGCCCTGAGGGCAGAGATTCAGTTGATCAGCGTCGGCTTGGTTACATTGCTTTTTGGCAAAACACCCAAACGACGGGCAACTTCGGAATAGGCATCTGTAAGATTGCCCAAATCTCTCCGAAACACGTCTTTATCCAGCTTTTGGCCACTTTCGATATCCCAAAGGCGACAGCTGTCAGGGCTGATTTCATCTGCAACGATCAAACGTTGATAATCGCCTTCGAAAACACGCCCGATCTCTATCTTGAAGTCGACCAGACGAATGCCAACGGCCAACATAATGCCGCTCATGAAATCATTTACGCGCAGCGCAAGGCTTAGAATATCGTCCATATCCTGCTGGCTGGCCCAGCCAAAAGCAGCGATGTGTTCTTCGGTCACCAGCGGATCACCCAGCGAGTCATCCTTATAGCAGTACTCGACGATGGGGCGCGGCAATTGAGTACCTTCGGCAATACCCAAACGTTTGGACATCGACCCTGCAGCATAGTTACGCACGATGACTTCTAGCGGCACGATTTCACAGCTGCGCACCAATTGCTCACGCATATTCAGGCGGCGAATGAAATGTGTGGGCACGCCGATCTGGTTCAGGCCGTTCATGAAATACTCGCTCAGGCGGTTGTTCAGCACGCCTTTACCGTCGATCACGTCCTTCTTTTCCGCATTGAATGCGGTCGCGTCGTCCTTGAAGTACTGAACGATCGTACCCGCTTCGGGACCTTCATACAGAATTTTGGCCTTGCCTTCGTAGATTTTCTTGCGACGCGCCATAAGCGACCCTTCCAGACTGTGAAGCGAGAGATTTCCCACTTTGTTGCGCCCTCATAGTCCAAGCCCCCCTTTCCCGCAAGTTCAGTAAGCCGAGGGCCTTTGACGCAGCGCAAATCCCTTGCGTCGAAGCCTTGCTATGGTCATATCTGCAAAAGACAAGATGTAATCCAAGGGGTCCCCAACCAATGACCACATTTGACGAACGCGAAAACGCCTTTGAAGCGAAGTTTGCCCATGACGAGGAAATGCAGTTCAAAGCACAAGCACGCTGCAACAAACTGCTGGGTCTTTGGGCCGCAGAAAAGTTGGGAAAATCCGGCGAAGAGGCTGAAGCTTATGCCAAAACTGTCGTGATCGCCGATATGGAAGAGGCAGGCCACGAAGACGTCGTCCGCAAAGTGTCGGGTGACTTGGGATCACTGTCGTCTGACGATGAAATCCGCGCGAAAATGACTGAACTTCTGCCCGAAGCCAAATCGCAAATCCTGAGCGAGGCGGATTAACCCTCTGCCCTTGAACTCATGATCTTCATGAGTTTTATGAATTTGATTTGAAGCCCCGGTCATGAGACACGGGGCTTCTTATTTTTTTCGGCTCCGCCGACTTTTCGGGAACGCCCAATGACAAACGCGCTGACTGATCTTCTTGCCGCAAATGATGCCATCCTTGCCGACGGTGCAACCGGCACAAACTTGTTCAATATGGGATTGCAGTCCGGGGACGCACCAGAATTGTGGAATGTGGACGCGCCAGACAAGATACGGGCATTGTATCAGGGATCAGTTGATGCGGGCAGCGACCTGTTTCTGACCAACACGTTCGGTGGTACGTCAGCACGGCTTAAATTGCACGACGCCCAGAACCGTGTGGGTGAATTGAACCGTATTGGCGCCGAGCTTGGTCGCGAAGTTGCTGACAAGGCGGGCCGGACGGTCGTTGTGGCTGGTTCGGTCGGTCCGACCGGTGAGATAATGGAACCTGTCGGAGCTCTGTCCCATGCCGGGGCGGTCGAAATGTTCCACGAACAGGCTGAAGCGTTGAAAGCGGGCGGCGCGGACGTCCTGTGGCTGGAAACGATCAGCGCCCCCGAGGAATTCCGCGCGGCGGCCGAGGCGTTTGCCCTTGCCGATATGCCCTGGTGTGGCACCATGAGCTTTGACACCGCCGGTCGCACCATGATGGGCGTCACGTCGGCCGACCTGGCGCAGCTGGTTGAGACCCTTCCAAACCCACCCGTCGCCTTTGGTGCAAATTGCGGCACCGGCGCATCGGACATCCTGCGCACGGTGCTGGGTTTTGCTGCGCAGGGCACAGAACGTCCTGTGATCTCGAAAGGGAATGCGGGCATTCCTAAATATGTGAATGGGCACATCCATTACGACGGTACACCCGAACTGATGGCGCAATACGCCGCAATGGCGCGTGATGCGGGTGCGACGATTGTTGGCGGTTGTTGTGGTACAATGCCTGACCACCTGCGCAAAATGCGCGAGGCGTTGGATAGCACGCCCCGTGGAACGCGCCCGACACTTGATCAGATTACTAATGCGCTGGGGCCGTTTTCGTCCGCCTCTGATGGCACCGGTGACGACGCGGTGCCAGAGCGCCGGACCCGCCGCCGCCGCCGCGCGTGAAGCTCAACGCCCTTCGAATTTCGGGGGGCGTTTTTGCATGAAGGCTACGACGCCCTCGGCAAAATCCCGAGACCGTCCGCATTCACCCTGAAGGTGGGCTTCGATCTCAAGCTGTTCACCCAGCGTCTTTTCGTAAGTCCCGCGGATCGCCTTTTTGATCGCGCCAAACCCAGCGGTCGGACCGCTGGCCAGATAGGCGGCTCGGCGTCGCCAATGGGCGTCGAAATCGGCATCCGGGACGGCCTCCCAGATCATGCCCCACTCATCGGCTTGCCGCGCGCTGATCTTGTCCGCAAACAGAGCGGCCCCCATCGCTTTGGCAAAGCCCATTTGGCGCGGGGTAAACCATGTCCCGCCAGCATCCGGCAACAAGCCGATCCGGGCAAAAGCCTGCAGGAAATAGGCGCTTTCCGTTGCAATCACTACATCCGCGCACAAGGCCATACTGCAACCAGCCCCCGCAGCCGGGCCGTTCACAGCGGCAATGGTGGGAACCGGACAGTTGTAGATCGTTTCGAGCATCGGCTCGTATTCATCCCGCAACGTGCGTTCGAGGTCGATTTTTCCTGTGGTCGAGGAATCGCCCAAGTCCTGTCCGGAACAGAACGCGGCCCCTGCCCCAGTAAGCACTACGGCGCGTGCATTGGCTGCCGCCTCTTTCATGGCATATGCAACTTCGGCCCGCATCTGGGCGGTCATCGCATTCATCTTGTCCGGTCGATTCAGGGTCACTACCGCCAAATCGTCCGAGATGTTCAGCAGCACGGTTTCATAATCCATCAGGTTCCCCCCCCAAGCACTATTCTTGAGGTCAAGCCTGACTTAATTCACAATCAAGGGAAAGACCGACCAAGGGTCAGTCCTTCAGAATTTGCTCTAACCGCTTCTTTTCAGCGTCGCTAAGCCCGTCAGTGTCCGCGGTCGCGTGCGCATCTGCGCGCTTTCGAAGGAAACTCCAACCCACCGCTGCAGCAATCAACAACATGATCGGTCCCGCAAGCCACAGCAGCAGGTTTGAACCAGTTATGGTAGGCTTCAACAGCACGTATTCCCCATAACGGTCTACAATGAAGCTGATTGCTTCTTCGTCGCTATCGCCCGCAACAAGCCGTTCCCGCAACAACAGGCGCAAATCCCGCGCCAGCCCGGCATTGCTTTCGTCAATACTTTCATTGCGACAGACCAAACAGCGCAAACCGGTACTCAGGTCACGTGCACGTTGCTCCAAGACCGGATCGTCCAGTACCTCGTCTGGCTGCACGGCGTATAAAGGCGACGCGATAATCGCCAGGATCAGGATCAGGCGTTTCATTCTGCTGGCACTCCGCCTGTTGGGGCCTTGCGTGCGCCTGCAGCCACGCGGAACCTTCTGTCGGACAGGCTAAGGAACCCACCCAAAGCCATCAGGATACAACCACCCCAGATCCAGTTTGCCAGAGGCTTGATGTAGGTTCGCATCACCCAGCCTCCGTCAGCCTGCTGATCGCCGATCACAACGTACAGGTCCCCTAAGAACCGGTAGTCGATCGCCGCTTCGGTCGTTGGCATTCTGGCAACAGGATAGTCCCGTTTTTCCGGGTGCAACATACCCATGGGGCGGCCGTTCTTTTCCACCCGAACATCGGCGGTGGTCGAGAAGTAGTTGGGCCCTTGCACGCGGCGGACATCGTCCAGTGTCAGGGTGAATTGACCAACCTCAAAAGGCTGACCAGGCTGCGCCACTCGGATATCCTCAACCTCCCACGCGGTCAGACCGGCAATGGCAAACATGGTCACGCCAAGCCCGGTATGCGCAACGGCTTTGCCCCAATCGGCTCCGGGCAGCCGGAACAGGCGACTTAGGCTTCCGTTGCGGCCTGTACGGCTCCACAAATCAACCGCAGCGCCAAAAGTGACCCACGCCCCAAGGAACAGACCAATAGGGCCAAGCGCGCTACGCCCCGTTTGCATGACCCAGACCAGTATCGCCAAAGCCACGGCCAATACAAAGGCGTAGCGAAGCGAATACGCCGCCTTGCCAATCTTGCCGCGTTTCCACGGCATCATTGCGCCCACAGGTAGAACGATCCCCAAAACGATCATGAAGGGTGTAAAGGCCGCATTGAAAAACGGTGCCCCGACCGAGAGTTTCCGGTCAAAAGCCATCTCGGCCACCATCGGCCACATGGTCCCGAAGAACACCACAAAGCAACTGACAGCCAACAAAATATTATTCAGTACCAGTGCGCTTTCACGGCTGACCATGCCAAAGACGCCCTTGGCCTCCATCGCTTGCGCGCGTGCGGCAAACAGCGTCAGCGCACCACCGATGAAGATGACCAAAATGAACAGGATAAAAACGCCACGTTCCGGGTCGTTGGCGAAGGCATGAACCGAGGTCAGCAAACCCGAGCGCACGATGAACGTGCCAATCAACGAGAACCCGAACGCGATGATCGCCAACAGGATCGTCCAGCTTTTCAGCGCCTCGCGTTTTTCGACAACGATGGCGGAATGCAGCAACGCAGCAGCCAGAAGCCAAGGCATGAACGACGCATTCTCGACGGGATCCCAGAACCAGAAACCACCCCAACCCAGTTCATAGTAGGCCCACCAAGACCCAAGCGCGATCCCAATAGTCAGAAAAACCCACGCGGCCAGTGTCCACGGGCGCACCCACCGACCCCACGCCGCGTCGACACGGCCTTCGATCAAGGCAGCAACGGCAAAGCTGAACGCCATGCTGAGACCCACGTAACCCAAGTACAAGAACGGAGGGTGGAACGCCAAACCGGGATCTTGCAGCAATGGGTTCAGGTCCCGCCCATCAAAGGGTGCAACAACAAGCCGGTCAAAGGGGTTCGATGTGAACAGGATAAAGGCATAGAACGCTACGCCAATCGCGGCTTGAACAGCCAGCACGCGCGCCTTCAGTGTAGGTGGCAAACCCGCCCCGAAAATCGCAGCCATCCCACCGAAAATGGCCACGATATAGACCCACAACAACATGGACCCTTCATGGTTTCCCCATGTCCCGCTGATCTTGTAAAGCATTGGCTTAGCCGAATGACTGTTCTCGACCACGATGCGTAGCGAGAAATCCGATGTGGCAAAGGCCCAAACCAGCGCACTGAAAGAAAACGTCATGAGCACCAGTTGGGCTACCGCGGCGGTTTCCCCAAAAGTCATCCAACCCGTCCACCTTTTGGACGCGCCAACCAGCGGAATGACGGACTGCACGATCGCCACGAGAAAGGCGAGGATGAGGGCGTAGTGACCAAGCTCTGTAATCATGGCCCTGCATATAATCCTGTTGCAAAGGAAGCACCAATAACTTTCGCGTCCTGAAGGCGCACATAGTGTCGCGGCTCATGCCGTGCGGGCGCGCCTCCAATCGTCCAGTGCCCGGTTTTCGTCAGGGTTCAGCGCGTGCTCGGCAAGAGTTACATCGGTCCCCGGATCAGCCGCGCCAACGGACTTCGCCCGCATATGTCTGAGTTCCGCGATATTCTGCGCAACTACAGGCGCGCGCCGCACTGTCGCCGAAAGCTCGCGTTGCCAGTCCTGCATTTTGGCTTGGTGCCGCGCGCCGAAATAGAACGAAACAATAACCCCCAAAAGCCACCACAGCGGCTCAGGCACAAGAGCGATGCCCTGCATCCGCACCGCAAACCAAAGGGGATCCACCATTGCCGCCACGAATAGCGCAAGCGTACCAAGCGCCAGAGCGGGACGCGGCAATCGGTTGAGGCCGTCCATAAAACGGTCGAAACCACCCTTGCGCGGTACGGCATATTCAGCACCGAACTGAACCATTGCTTGCTGTTGAAGCGACAGGTCCCGTTCGGCACCTTTTTCCGCATTTTCACGAAACACTTCGGCAGTTTCGCGAACGACATTCCTTCCATCACCAAAAAGGAACGACAAAAAACCCGAGATCAATCCCATCCCGCAACCCTCTGCTGAAATTCCGCATCGCTCAGGTGGTACCCCGGAGAGACAAATTCCTCTGCTCTTCGAATCCACCCACCCTTGTGTCCAGTTTGCGTACGCGCGTATTTCCGCGAAGCAACGCGCCCATCGGCAATCCGGAAATAATAATTCCGACGCGCCACTCCATACGCGTCTCGCAAGGCAATCGGGTCCGGCAGCGCGGCAGTCTTGCTGGCCTTCGCAGTCTGCGGGCCGACAACACCGTCCACTGTGATCTTAAAATCCATTTTCCTCAGAAGATATTGAAGTATTTTAACCGCTTGCGCGCCAGCGTTGACATACATGTCAAAGACAGAAGGTTGCAGTACCTCTGGCAACATGCTCAGTCTTGGGCCCTTGAAATAGTGAGACACGAAAATATCGACAGCCTGTGTTTTTGAGAGGCGCTTAACGTCTTGGCGTGTAATGAATCCATCGCCGGTCAAGTCCAGCCCCAAGCGCCGCATTGTGTGGATCGTGACACCGTATTTTGTCGCGGCGCCCGGATCATCCGGGTCGTCTACAAAGCCACCTTCGCGCGATACGATATCAGTCGCGATCTCTTGAACCGTCTGCATTGCATCCTCCGCTTGAATTCGCACAAAGGCTGCAGTCTCTGGGTTAAGAGCGATCTACGAAAAAGGGCGCTGCTACCGCAACGCCCTATAACAATTCTATCTATTCGAAGGTTCAGCCTTCGCTTGGCTCCACATACACGCCTTGTTCCTTCAGCGCGTCCACAACCTCTTTGGGCATGTAGGTTTCATCGTGTTTGGCAAGAATCTCGGTCGCCTCGAATACGCCATTCACATAAGAACCAGTCCCGATCATGCCCTGGTTTTCTTCGAACAAGTCCGGTAATACGCCTGTGAAAGCGACTGGTACACTTTCCCCGCCATCGGTTACGACAAACGTCACCGTTTCACCCTGCCCGCGAACGATCGAGCCCTCTTCGACCAAACCACCAATCCGGAACACTTCGGTGGACTTTGGCGGCTCTGCGATTACCTCGCTAGGCGAGCGGAAAAAGTTGATACCGTCCTGCAAAGCCCAGCCGATCAATGCTGTAGATGACACAAGGGCCACGACTGCCAGCAGTATGATCTGTACGCGACGGCGTTTTTTGAGCGACTTCATGATATCCTCATGGGAACAGAGGGGCCATCATCAGGCCCGTTGTTTCAGCTTCACCTAACATCAGGTTGGCGTTCTGCAAGGCTTGGCCACTGCTACCTTTTGTCAGGTTATCCAGAGCACCGATCACGATCGCGCGACGTTCGATCCGGTCGCCCACTACACCGATATGGCAAAAATTCGAGCCCCGCACGTGGTGGGTCGATGGCGTCTCGCCAAAGGGTAGCATCTGGATAAAGGGTTCGTTTTCATAGGTCTTGGTCAACGCCTCGTACACGCTGGCCGGATCGCCCTTGACATAGGTGGTGGCCAGAATCCCCCGGTTCGCGGGCACCAGATGCGGCGTGAACTGCACCTTGACCGGACGGCCTGCCAATGCCGAGAATTCTTGATCGAACTCACCCAGATGGCGGTGCGTTCCGCCGACGGCATAGGCGTTGTACCCCTCGCTAAGTTCGGCGTGCAGCAGGTTTTCCTTGAGCGACCGCCCCGCGCCGGACACTGCGCACTTAAGATCCAGAATGATGTCATCCAGATCAATCACATTGGCCGAGATCAGCGGGCGCAGCACATATTGCCCCGTCGCCGCGTTACAGCCAGTGCCCGCCACCAGACGGGCGCTGCGGATGTCGTCGCGGTAAAACTCGGTCAAGCCGTAGACTGCCTCGTCCTGCTGCGCCAGAGCGGCATGTGGGTTGCCGTACCATTTTTCATATTCCGCCGGATCACGCAGACGGAAATCGGCGGACAAGTCGATGATCTTGAGGGTCTTGGGCAGATCGCGGATCACTTCCTGACTGGTCTTGTGAGGTAAGGCACAGAAACACAGGTCGATCTGCGAAAAGTCGATTTCGGAAATCTTGCACAGGGTCGGCAGGTCCATGTGGCGAAGATGCGGAAAGACCTGCGCCATGGTCATCCCAGCCTTCCGCTCGGCGGCCAACGCGGCGATCTCCATGTTGGGGTGTTTGGCAATCAGCCGTACCAGTTCAGCGCCTGTATAGCCCGAAGCCCCTAGAATTGCGATTTTATGGGTCATATCAGACCTCTTGTTTGCGTGGTGTCACATGTCACGACCGCCGATGCGACGGTCCGGGAATAAATCAGCACAAGGCTGGGCGTCCTTGACCTAAGTCAGACAGCCTCGAACGTGATTTGTCGTCGCAGGAACTGTGTTGCGCGGTCGCTGACCGTGTCGGGCTTGCCGGTTGTCAGGAATCCGCCCTGCCCCCCGCCCCGCATGTTTGGATGACGTTCCAGATAATCCGCAAGGCTTTCGGCGACCAATGCGCCCTGGCTGAATACCTGCACATCCTCACCCAGTGCGGCCTGAAACTCGTCAGCCATCAGCGGATAATGGGTGCAGCCCAGAATGGCCGCCTGCGGTTCGGGCATTTTACGTTTGAGCGCGTCCACATGGCTGCGCACCAGCGCCTCGGCCAGGATCATATCGCCGTCTTCGATGGCATCGACCACACCGCCACAGGCCTGCGCCTCGACATCCACACCGATGGCGCGGAAAGCCAGTTCGCGTTGGAACGCTCGGCTAGAGACCGTCGCAGGCGTTGCAAACAGAGCCACATGCTTGACCGCAACCTCGCGCGGAGGGCTGTTGTCTCCCCATTGCCGTTCGGTCAGCGCCTCGATCAAAGGCACAAAGACGCCGAGCACTCGCTTGCCCTCGGGCACGCCCTCTTCCTGCATCCGGCGCAGAGCCGCGGCGCTGGCCGTGTTGCAGGCCAGAATCACCAGATCACAGCCCCGGTTCCAAAGCTCATTAACCGCGCCGCGTGTAAGCTCATAGATGTTCTGTGCATCCCGCACGCCGTACGGAGCGTGCGCACTGTCCGCGTAGTACAGGAAATCCAAGTCCGGCAGACGTTTCTGCGCGGCGTCCAGAACGGTCAGACCGCCCAAACCAGAATCAAAAATACCTACTGCCATTAGCCCCTTCAGGCGCGATGCCGTTCCTCAAACTCATAGCCGTAGTCATAGGACTCCAACGGCGTTGGAGACAGCTCATACGTGGCTTTGCGCAGGAAATCCATCATCTTGCGCGTGTCCTTGGCAAGAGGGTCCAAAACGTCGCGGCCAATGGGCTCTCCGACCACCACTTTGACCGGAGTGTCGACGCGCTTTTTGAACTCTTTGATCAGCAAGCCCATGCGCAAAGTGTTGTGCAGATGGCTGGCGACCTGAAACAGGCGCGAGGTGTGGCCCTCAAAGAATACCGGCACCACCGTTGCGTTCGACTTGGCGACCATGCGCGCCGTAAACCCGCGCCAACCCGGATCCATGGGGTATGAGAACGGTTTGACCCCGGTGCTAACCGTGCCACCGGGGAAAATCCCGATCGCTCCACCCTCATCCAAATAATTCAGCGCGGTTTTGCGGGTATCCAGATTCAGCTTCATCGCCTCTTTCGTCTCATCGAACGAGATCGGCAGGATGATGCGGTTCAAATCTTCGGCTTTGCGGAATACGCGATGGGCCAGTATGCGGAAATCGCCCCGAGCCTGAGACAGGATGTGGCCCATCATCATCCCATCCAGAATGCCGTAAGGATGGTTGGCGATCAGGATCAGCGGACCGGTCTGAGGGATGTTGGATAACGCGCCACCGACTACATCCAGCGACAAACCATACCGGTCCACCATAACCGACCAGAAATCGCGCCCCTGCGCGACCTCGTGCTCGTACCCATCCGCACGCTTGATCAGGCGCATGCGGCCTGTGGTATTCTCCATCAGTTTGATCACCATCCGTCCGCCTTTCGTTTCGGCGGAATGGGCATAAGAAATGTCACGAGCGACGTGGCGGCGCGAGGGCATGGTTGTCTCCGAAACTTGCTGCCTGCAATCTATGTGCGGCTAACAATCTTGCCTAGTGACCGTGACAGTGTTGTGACGATTTACTCGGCCGCTGCGCGCAAATTGGGCCCTCCGCTACGGATCGTTGACAAAAGTTCCTCTCGGCGTTTCGCTGCCTTGGCTTCGTTTTCCTGAAGCACCGGGCCGAAGCCGCGAATATCCAGTGGCAGTTCGGCCAAAGCGATGACGGCATCGCGGGTCTCAGAACTGATCAGCGGAGTGATCTCTTTGAGATCACGCTCGTATTGCTTGATCAGAGCTCGTTCCATTCGGCGTTCTGCGCTGTACCCGAATATATCCAGGGGCGTCCCACGCAAGGCTTTCAACCGGGTCATCAGATTCAATGGCCCCAGCATCCACTCGCCATAAGTTCTTTTGCGCGGCCGACCATCCGGGCCTGTACCACCAAGGATCGGCGGCGCGAGGTGGAACGTCATCTTGAAGTCACCATCAAATTCGGTCTCCGCTTTTTCGCGGCTGGACAACAAAAGACGCGCGACCTCGTATTCATCCTTATAAGACAGCAGCTTATGATACCCTTTTGCAACGGCTTCACGGATACCCTTATCTTCGAATGTTTCGACCAGTCTGCGGTACCGTTTCGCGAGCCGCGCACTTTGATAAGCGGTCAGGTGATCGGCGCGAAAACTGATCATTTGATCCAGCGTCTTGGGTAGTTCAGCCACACTGGGCCGCAGAATCTCCGCGACTTTTTCCGGATACAGAACCGCCCAGCGACCGATATCAAAAGCCCGCTTGTTTCGCTCTACAGCCGTTCCGTTCAGTTCGATCGCCTGAAGGACAGCCGAATGTTTGATCGGAAGCAAACCACGCTGCCAAGCGGCCCCGAACACCATCATGTTGGAATAGATCGAGTCGCCCATCACTACCCGCGCCAGATCAGTTGCGTCGAACAGCCAGACATCCTCTTTCAACCGCGCCTGTAAAGCCAGCTCGAGACGATCACCCGGAATCCGGAACTTGGTGTCGCGTGTGAAATCACCAGTGACCGTTTCGTGGCTGTTGACGACGGCACCAGTTTGCCCCGACCGGGTCAATCCCAGTGTCTTGGCCCCGGCAGAGACCACCAGATCACCACCTATCAACGCATCGGCTTCTCCTGTGGCGACGCGGATCGCGCTGATATCTTCAGGCCGGTTGGCCAGACGGCAATGGATGTGTACGGCACCCCCTTTTTGCGCCAGCCCGGCCATCTCCATCATCCCGGCTCCTTTGCCGTCGATCTGAGCGGCCTGAGCCAAAACAGCACCAAGCGTGACAACACCCGTACCGCCGATACCCGTGATGACCACGTTATGCGTGCCTTTGATCTTAGGCAGTGTCGGCATCGGAAGGTCTGGCAGGTCGATCTCGGTGGTTGCCTCCTTGCTGATTTTCGCACCTTCCAGCGTCACGAAGGACGGGCAGAACCCCTTGAGGCAGGAAAAGTCTTTGTTGCAACTGGACTGGTCGATCGCGCGCTTCCGGCCGAGTTCAGTCTCTTTGGGCACAATCGACACACAGTTCGACTGAACACCGCAATCGCCGCAACCTTCGCAGATATCGGTGTTTATAAATACCCGCTTGTCGGGGTCAGGAAAGGTACCGCGCTTACGACGGCGGCGCTTTTCGGCGGCACAGGTCTGTACATAAACCAGGACCGAGACACCTTCGACACCGCGCAATTTTTCCTGGACCTGCATCAGCTCGGCGCGTTCGTGTGTTTCGACACCTGCAGGCAAGGCTTTGAAGTTCACATCTTCCTTTTCATCATAGACCAGCGCGACGTCTTTGACGCCCATAGCCTTAACCTCTGCCACAATCCGTTCCGCGGTCAGATCGCCTTCATTTCCCTGACCTCCAGTCATCGCGACGGCATCGTTGAACAGAATTTTGAACGTGATGTTGGTGCCAGCCGACAGGGCCGCGCGGATCGCTTGAACGCCCGAGTGGTTATAAGTTCCGTCACCAAGGTTCTGGAAAACGTGATCCGTGGTCGAGAACGGCTCTTCCCCGATCCAGTTGGCCCCTTCTCCACCCATCTGCGTAAAGCCCGAGGTGCTGCGGTCCATCCACTGGACCATGTAGTGGCAACCGATCCCGGCATAGGCCCGGCTTCCATCCGGCACCTTGGTCGAACTGTTATGCGGGCATCCCGAACAGAAATACGGCAGACGCGTTGCGATCTCCTCCGCGTTGTCGGCACGCCGGGCCTCGGACAGCTTGGTTAATCCGGCGCGAACTCCATCGGTGTCACGGCCTTCCTCAATCAGAATTTCGCCAAGCTTTTCAGCGATCATGTTGGGGTCCAATGCCCCTCGGGTCGGGAACAGTTCTTCGCGATGCAGAGTACCCGCACCGCCCTTATACCAGCCATACACACGACGCCCCCGACGGTCGTCAAAGATTGCCTCTTTAACCTGAACCTCGATCAGCTTGCGCTTTTCCTCGACGATTACGATCAGATCCAGACCTTCTGCCCAATCGTGGAACCCGGCCATGTCCAATGGGAATGTCTGCCCGACCTTGTACGTCGTGATGCCCAAACGCTCGGCCTCGGCTTCATCGATGTTCAGAAGAGACAGCGCATGGGCCAAATCCAACCAGTTCTTGCCTGCGGCAACAAACCCGATTTTTGCGCCGGGTTTGCCCCAGACACGTTTGTCCATCTTGTTGGCGTGCGAGAACGTCTCGGCCGCGAAGCGTTTGAAGTCTATCAGTCGTGCCTCTTGCAGGTGCGGCGTGTCCACCAGCCTGATGTTCAACCCGTCCTGAGGCATATCAAAGTCAGGGACGACAACGGACATCCGATCTGCGCTGCCATCCACGACCGAGGTGACCTCGATCGTGTCCTTCATGGTCTTTAGACCGACCCAAACCCCGGCAAACCGGCTAAGGGCAAAGCCATAAACACCATAATCCAGAATTTCCTGTACGCCTGCGGGGCTGACGATCGGCATATACATGTCAACTAGCGACCATTCTGACTGATGCAGCACGGTCGAGCTTTCACCGGTATGGTCATCCCCCATAGCCATCAATACGCCGCCATGCGTCGCGGTGCCCGCCATGTTGGCGTGGCGCATCACGTCGCCGGAACGGTCTACTCCGGGCCCTTTTCCGTACCAAAGACCGAAAACCCCATCAAACTTGCCATCCCCTCGAAGGCCCGCCTGCTGACTGCCCCACAAAGCAGTTGCAGCCAAATCTTCGTTTAGACCGTATTGAAAGGTAACATCGCTTTCGGCCAATTGCTTTTGGGCGCGCATCATCTGTTGATCAACCGCCCCAAGCGGAGAACCACGGTAGCCGGTTACAAGCCCGGCAGTATTCAGCCCGGCCTGACGATCCCGCGCCTTTTGCATAAGCATCAGACGCACCAGCGCTTGGGTGCCATTCAACAAAACCTGGTTCTTTTCCAGATCGAACCGGTCATTCAAAGTTACTTGTGGCTTACTCATCAAACGCCTCCCCACGTCAGATCAGTGTGCTATCTTTAATTGCATATTAGGTCATAATCTATGACCTGTATAGGGATTTTCCCATAAAACATAAGGATTTCACCGTTTGAATGTAGAAGTTGTTACCTATTTCATATAGGCGTTCCGAAGGATAACGAAAGTTGCGGCGATGGATTGGGATAAGCTTAGGATATTTCACGCGGTTGCAGATGCGGGCAGCCTGACCCATGCGGGCGATAGGCTGAACCTGTCGCAATCCGCCGTCAGTCGACAAATCCGAGCGCTGGAAGAGTCTCTTGATTCGACTCTTTTTCATCGCCACGCGCGTGGCCTGATCCTGACCGAACAGGGTGAGTTGTTGTTTGACGCCACCTCGGCCATGTCTAAACGCCTGGACGCAGCGGCAGCGCGCATTCGCGACAGCGAAGAAGAAGTCTTTGGTGTTCTTCGCGTCACCACAACTTTCGGTTTTGGAACCCTGTGGTTGGCCCCGCGTCTGCCAAAGCTGTACGAACAGTATCCCGACCTCAACATTGACCTGATGTTGGAAGAGCGGGTTCTGGATCTTCCCATGCGCGAAGCCGACGTGGCCATTCGGATGAAAGAACCCAGCCAGGCAGATCTGGTGCGCAAAAGACTGATGACAGTTCAGATGCAGCTATACGCGACACAGGAGTACATTGAGGAAAACGGCACCCCTCAAACGTTGGAAGACATTTCCAACCATCGACTGATCTGCCAGACCCCCGCTGCCCCACAAGCTGGGGCAAGCGCTGCCATGGTGCGGCATCTTATGACTTATAATCCGGGGTCCTTGCTGACGGTGAACAACTATTTCGGTGTTCTACAAGGCGTACTGCACAATTTGGGCATCGGCGTGTTGCCAGACTACGTGACACAAGATTTCCCCCACCTCGTTCCGCTTCTGGCAGATATCGAAACTGCGGATGTCCCCGTTTATCTCGCCTACCCAGAAGAACTGCGGCACTCCAAGCGCGTGGCCGCGTTCCGCGATTTCGTTCAGGACGAAATTATTGCGCAACGTAAACAGTTGAAGCAGTTGGGAAAGCTGTAGCTATGCGCCTTAAGCATAGCGGGCATGATCACTCAACAGCATGAAACATCTTGATCGTTCATAAACTGATCCCTAAATGAGCACTCGAAGACGGTGATGCTGAAACGCTCATCATCTTCATACCTCCCTGTTGGACTACGGCCGAGCTTAGTGCTCGGCCTTTTTTTTGTTCGAACTTCAGATTTTCGCATGCCACAGGGGAAACATCTGGGAAAATCTGACACTTATCCCTATTATCACGAAAAAATCATCAAGACGTGAGTTCGAGGACAGATTCGATGTTTCACCCCATTCGCCTCATTTTGGCGATCATTTCCGTCATTTGCCTGTCGGGGCCAGTGCTGTCACAAGAAAGCAGCACAACCAGCCCGACTACGCCTATCGCTATTCCCGAAGACCTGACACCTCAACAGGTGGATGATCTGGTCGCGCGGATGTCTGACGACCAGGTTCGCGCCATTTTGCTGGACCGGCTAGACGCCGTTGCAGAGGAACGCGCCGCCGAAGCCGCTGACCGCGAAGACCCCATCAAGGAATTAAATGCCATCTGGGAGGCAATGGTTGCCTCGTGGACGCATGTGTTGACGACCATTCCGAACCTCATCAGCGCTCAGGTTCATGCTACCGAGAACTTTATCGGCACATTTGGTTCAACAGGCGCCCTGACCCTGATGGGTATTGTTCTTAGCGTATTGGTCGTTGGTTTCATTGCTGAGAAGCTGTTCTACCTCTTGACGCGAAAATGGCACGAAAATTCAGGCCTGCACCAAGACAACGACCTGCGGGGAGCTGTTCGTTTTCTGTTCCGCCGCTTTTGCCGAGAAATCGCCGGACTGGTAGTGTTTTACGTAGTCATCCGAGCAGTTGGGCGTGGATTGATGACGCCAGAACAGATCACTTATGCCGCACCTTTCGTCTTCTATCTGATCTGGGTTCCCCGTCTAGGTGCTGCTGCGTCGCGTTTCGTACTGGCACCCAACCAGCCGCATTACCGACTGGTCAACATTGACGATCATTGGGCAAGGTTCCTGCACCGCAACCTGATTGGGTTGCTGATCCTGATCGGTTTGACGCTGTTTACAGTGCACTTCAACGCGCTTAACGGCATCACCCCCGGCGAAACCCGTATCGGTTTCTGGCTGAACGCAGGCATTCACATCTATATTGGTGTCATCGCCTGGAAAGCTCGCGAAGGCCTGACGCAGATGATGCTGGGCACTGACCCGGATCACACCAAGTTTGACGAGGAAGTTGCCTACTATTACCCCTATTTCGCCATTGGCGTTTCAGCGGTGATCTGGCTGCTGGTTGAATTCCTAGCCGCACAGCGAGATCCAGTTCTTCGATCGCTGTTGCTGCAAGGTGCGCATTTCACCACTATGTTCTGGCTGCTGATAGCGCCCGCACTGGATACGCTGATCCGCGGTCTGGTGCGTCACTTGCAACCTCCGATGCTAGGTGAAGGTCCGGTAGCCGAACGCGCGTATAAATCGACCAAGCGCAGCTACATCCGTATCGGGCGCGTTTTGGCCGGTATTCTGGTCATTTTGATGATTTCACGCGCGTGGGATCTGAACCTTCAGGAAATCGCTGGTGGCGGAGATGAGTCCGGCAGCAAACTGGTGCAGTTTTTCATTATTATCGCCATCGGCTATATACTTAATGAGGTCATATCGCTGTGGATCAACCGCCGTCTGGCCAAAGAACACACCGCCAATGGCCAAAGTCCTGATGAAGAGGCTGGCGAAGGTGGCGGTGCCGGTGGCTCGCGTCTGGCGACGGTGCTGCCGCTGCTACGAGTCACCGCGCAGGTCGCGATTGCAGTGATCTTTGTGTTGTTGGCGCTGGGCGCGTTGGGCATCAACATCACACCACTGCTGGCCGGTGCTGGTGTTCTGGGTCTGGCCATCGGCTTTGGGGCACAGAAGCTGGTAGCAGATATCGTTGGTGGGATTTTCTTCCTGGTCGATGACGCTTTCCGCGTGGGCGAATACGTCGATGTGGGCGGCACCACCGGCACGGTCGAAAAGATCTCGATCCGGTCCATGCAGCTGCGTCACCACCGAGGCCCAGTCCACACCATCCCCTATGGTGAGATCCAGAAGCTGACCAACTACAGCCGTGACTGGGTCATCATGAAGCTGAAATTCACCGTGCCTTTCGACACTGATCCCAACAAGGTCAAGAAGATCTTCAAGAAGATCGGAGCCGAGATGATGGCCGACGAAACCCATAAAGACGGGTTCCTGCAGCCTTTCAAATCACAAGGCGTATTCGATTTCGACGATGTGGGCATGATCATCAGGGGCAAGTTTATGGCCAAACCAGGCAAGCAGTTCACGCTGCGCAAAGAAATCTTCAACCGGGTGAAGGCCTCGTTCAAGGAAAACGGCATCGACTTTGCCCGCCGTGAGGTGCGTGTTGCCATTCCGGGCCTGGAAGACGCCGACCACCTGACTGAAGAGCAGAAAGCCGCCGTTGGCGCCGCGGCTGCCGACGCAGCGAACCAACAGCAGAACCCGGCCTAAGCCAAAACCTGACTGCAAAATAGGCGGAACCGGCCTCTGGTCGGTTCCGTTTTACTTTGGCGCGTAACGCCTGCGCTGACTTGACCCTTCCCACGGGCGCATCCTTGCCCTACAAGGCGCGCAATCTCGGCCCATTTGGACACAGGACAGAAGATGCAAGAGCCCGCAATCACACCCGATCTGATCGCCGCACACGGGCTGAAGCCCGATGAATATGACATGATCCTCGAGATCATCGGGCGCGAGCCGACCTTCACCGAACTGGGCATCTTCTCGGCCATGTGGAACGAGCATTGCTCGTACAAGTCCTCCAAGAAATGGTTGCGCACCCTGCCCACCTCTGGTCCGCAGGTGATCTGCGGTCCGGGTGAGAATGCGGGTGTGGTCGATATCGGCGACGGTCAGGCCGTGGTGTTCAAGATGGAAAGCCACAACCACCCCTCGTATATCGAACCCTATCAGGGCGCGGCGACCGGCGTGGGCGGCATCCTGCGTGACGTCTTCACCATGGGCGCGCGGCCCATCGCGTCGATGAACGCCCTGTCCTTTGGCGAACCTGCACACCACAAGACCCGCCAGCTTGTGAATGGCGTGGTTGAAGGTATCGGCGGTTATGGCAACTGCTTCGGTGTGCCCTGCGTGGGTGGCGAAGTGCGGTTCCACCCCGCCTATAACGGCAACTGCCTTGTGAACGCCTTTGCTGCCGGTCTGGCCGACAGCGACAAGATTTTCTACTCAGCCGCGTCTGGCGTCGGTATGCCCGTCGTTTATCTGGGTGCCAAAACCGGCCGTGATGGTGTTGGTGGTGCGACCATGGCCTCAGCCGAATTCGACGATACAATCGAAGAAAAACGCCCCACCGTTCAGGTCGGCGACCCCTTCACCGAAAAGCGCCTGATGGAGGCGACGCTGGAACTGATGCAGACCGGTGCTGTGATCTCGATTCAGGATATGGGTGCAGCTGGCCTGACCTGTTCCGCCGTAGAAATGGGCGACAAGGGCGGCCTTGGCGTGCGTCTGGATCTGGAGAACGTCCCCCAGCGCGAAGAGAACATGACCGCCTATGAGATGATGTTGTCGGAATCTCAGGAACGGATGCTGATGGTCCTAAAGCCCGAGCTGGAAGCCGAGGCTCGCGCCGTGTTCGAGAAATGGGATCTGGATTTCGCCATCGTCGGCGAAACGATTGCCGAGGACCGTTTCCTGATCGTTCATAATGGTGAGGTCAAAGCCGATCTGGTCCTGTCGAAACTGTCCTCGACTGCGCCCGAGTATGACCGCCCGTGGGTCGAAACACCTGCAGCTGAAGACCTAGCCGACGTGCCTCAGATTGATCCGATCGACGGTCTGCGCGCCCTGCTCTCCTCGCCCAACTATGCAGGCAAGCAATGGGTGTACGAACAATACGATACCATGGTCATGGCCGACACCGCCCGCACCCCCGGCCTCGGCGCGGGCATGGTTCGCGTGCATGGAACTGACAAGGCGCTAGCCTTCACCAGCGACGTGACGCCGCGTTACGTGCGCGCCAACCCGATTGAGGGCGGCAAGCAGGCAGTGGCCGAAGCCTATCGCAATCTGACCTCCGTTGGGGCCACTCCGCTGGCGACCACCGACAACCTGAATTTCGGCAACCCCGAAAAGCCCGAGATCATGGGCCAGTTCGTCGGCGCGATCAAAGGCATTGGCGAGGCTGTCGCCGCGCTGGATATGCCGATCGTATCGGGCAACGTCTCGCTCTATAACGAGACCGACGGCCAGGCGATCCTGCCGACCCCCACCATCGGCGCGGTTGGTCTGCTAAACCACACTGATGAGATTATCGGCAATGAGGTTCGCGAAGGCCATGTTGCGCTGGTCATCGGCGAAACCAAAGGCCATCTGGGTCAATCCGCCCTGCTTGCTGAGGTGTTCAACCGCGAAGACGGTGACGCGCCCCATGTCGATCTGGACGCCGAAAAACGCAACGGCGACTTTATCCGCGCCAACCACGAGATGATCAAAGCCTGCACTGATCTGGGCGACGGCGGCCTTGCGCTGGCCGCGTTCGAACTGGCCGAGGCGGCTGGCGTGGGGGTCTGCCTCGATGATGCTTCGACCGAGTTCCTGTTCGGCGAGGATCAGGCGCGCTATCTGGTCGCCTGTAACTTTGATCAGGCCGAGGCACTGATGATCGCCGCCGGTCAAGCAGGTGTTCCGCTGGTCTCGGTTGGTCGTTTCACCGGCGAGACAGTCAAGATCGGAGGATCCGAGGCCGCTCTGAACGAATTGACCGCCACCTTCCGCAGCAGCTTTGCCGACGCTGTGGCCTGATATCGCCTTCGCAAACCAAGATGAAACCCGCGCTTGGACCGGCGCGGGTTTTGTCGTCTCAGGACCACTTGCGCGCCCCGCTTTGGCGCTCTACATCTTGGGAAAGACCTTCAGGAGTGACCTACATGCCGATGAGCGCCCACGAAATCGAACACCTGCTGCGCGAAGCCTTTCCCGATGCGGAAATTCAGGTCGGCGGCAGCGACGGCGTGCATATGTCAGCCATGGTCGTGGACGAAAGCTTTCGCGGCAAAAACCGGGTTCAACAACAGCGGGCGGTCTATGCGGCCTTGAAAGGTAAGATGGACGGCCCAGATGGAGAGTTGCACGCGCTGGCGCTGACTACAAAAGTGCCGGAGTAACATGGAGCATTTGATCGCACTCACAATTGCGATTTCTGTCTTTGTCCTGCTAATCGGACTGTTAGCGTGGAACCACTCAAAGACCGGCCGCAAAACAGGACGAGGATCTCTGCCTGCGCAGGACAAACACATTCTGCACTCGTCTTACAAGTCGCATGACGGTGCAATTCGTTCAACGCAGACCCATATTCCAAAAGACCCACAAGACTTCGCCAAAGCGATGATGCCGAAGAGCAAAGGAAACGCGAAATGACTGACGTGAAAACCCAGATCGACGAAACCGTCAAAGCCAACGATGTGGTGCTTTATATGAAGGGCACCAAGGAAATGCCTCAGTGTGGGTTTTCGTCCCGCGTGGCTGGTGTGCTGAACTATATGGGCGTCGACTATGCCGACGTGAACGTTCTAGCGGATGAAGAGGTCCGTCAGGGCATCAAGGATTATTCCGACTGGCCGACCGTGCCGCAGCTTTACGTCAAAGGCGAATTCGTCGGCGGTTGCGACATCATCACCGAGATGACCCTGTCGGGTGAGCTGGACACGCTGTTTGATGACAACGGCGTTGGTTACAACAAAGAAGCCGCCGACAAGATCCGCGAAGCAAACGCCTGATCACCGGCTGGAGCAATTCTCTAATATAACCTGCTCGCTGGCGGCATCGCCTGTCGCCAGAAAGCTGACCGTTGCATCCCAACCTTTAGACCGCAGAATATAGGTGCCGCCGTTGCCTTCGGATCTGTACTGGATTCCCGATCCACTTATACTCTGCTCTAACGCGATCAGTTGATTGTCGACCAGCATGGCCGCGGCGCTCGAGCCGTCCGAGGCATTAAAGAACACCACCTCAAGCGGAACGGCATTGTCGCAGGTGAAGGTAACAGGGAGAACGTCGAGTTCCGCCCAAGCGGTGTTTCCCAACACCGTCGCCACGAAAACAGCAGATATCCGACGCAACATCATCCCGCAGTCTTTTCTTCCACAACCGAGGCAAGCGCTTCGGCCCTAGCCGCCAATTCAGCTAGCGTGTCTGTCACGGAAGGCGGCACAACCGCTACCTCGACCCTTTCGGGTTCAGGCTGCGGTTTGTTGCGCAAAGCCTGAATTTCGGCCTCGGCCTCGGCCAATTTTGCTTGCAGGGAACTAATCTGATCTTCCGACGCGGCCGTTTTGTCAGCAAGCATGAGGCCGGCCATCAGCAGCATTCTGGACTCGGGCATTCGTCCTATTTGATCAGAAAGAACCTGTGCTTCGTCGTCCAACATCTTAGCGGCGGCTTGCAGGAACACTTCTTCCCCGTCCTGACATGAAACGTCAAAACCCCGCCCACCGATTTGAATGGTTACCTCGGGCATTACTCCACCTCTCCTTCAGCCAGCTTGGCTTGCGACAAAAGCGGCTCTAGTCGCGCCAGCACAGCATGCGCTTCGGCCGCGTCCGTGGCCTGAGCGGCTCGGGTCGCTTCCAGTTCGGCTACTGTTGCGCGATTTAGAAGTTCGGCATCCGGCAAACCGCCCTCGGACGCAGCGCGCAGTTCATCGACCGAATTGCGCAACTGTTCATTAGCCTTGCGCATACGCTGCAGATCGTCATCCAAACGGGACATAGCCGCGCCATGACTACTGCGTTCAGCGCGCAACATCTCAAGCTCGGCACTTAACTCAGCGACCCGCTCGCTATCAGCCAGTTCCGATTTCAAACGCGCATTCTCGGCCTTCAACTCCTCTGCCATGCTTGCAGTCGCCTTCAACCGATCGTTCTCCGCCTTCAAAACAGCAAGCTCGTCCTGATCTTCCAAGGCCGCCTTGGCGTCCGCAAGCTCTGCGCGGGCGGCTTCCACCGCGGCCAGTTTCGCGGTTGCTTCAGCCAATTGCTCGCGCAAAGCTCCATTTTCCGGGTGTTCAGCAGGAACCGAACGCAAGCTCTCCATATCGGCGCGCATTGCGTCGACTTCCTGTTCATGACGTTGCTTGAGGGCTCTAAGACGCTCTTCCAATTGCGCATTTGCTACACGTTCGTCATCCAGCGCGGCACGCAGCGTTTCATCTTGCGCGCGCGGAGGTTCTGACATTGCACCCATGGCGTCCACGCTTGCACCGATACGTTCCATCGCGACAACAATACGGCGCTGTAATTCTTCGATCTGGCTCATGCCCCTGCCACCTCTTTATCAAGGTTCCGTGTGCTGCGGTTCATCCGAATCAACTTAATTCACGAATTGGTCTAGTCTAACCGAATGGCGCGGAAAATACCCACTGTTTGCTTTCAAATACTTGAGCCGCGTTCTTGAAGCAGTTCGCCCTTGTAACCCCCGGTTCTGCTTGCACTTTGAGGACTGAGTGGTATTCAGCGCGCAATCTGCCTGTAATCCAAAGGAATAACGCCCGTGGACCTGACTGCGCTGCGCAATGCAAACCCCGAACATTGGGACAAAGCTGCGGCCATCCGCACATTGACCCTTGATGCCGTCGCCGCCGCCAATTCCGGCCATTCCGGCATGCCGATGGGCATGGCCGACGTCGCGACCGTGCTGTTCGAAAAGCACCTGAAATTTGACGCCTCGGCGCCGAACTGGCCCGATCGCGACCGGTTTATCCTATCTGCAGGTCACGGTTCGATGCTGATCTATTCCTTGCTCTATCTCACAGGCCACGCTGACGTCACTCTGGACGAGATCAAAAACTTCCGCCAGCTGGGCGCAAAAACCGCGGGCCACCCCGAGAACTTCTTGGTCAATGGCATCGAGACCACCACCGGCCCATTGGGTCAGGGCATCTCGAACGCTGTAGGCTTTGCAATGGCCGAGGAAATCCAGCGCGCGCAATACGGTAAGAAGGTCGTTGACCACTATACCTATGTGATCGCGGGCGACGGCTGCCTGATGGAAGGGGTCAGCCAAGAAGCCATCACCCTTGCCGGACGTCATGAGCTGAGCAAGCTGATTGTTTTCTGGGACAACAACAACATCACCATCGACGGCACCGTGGACATCGCAGACCGCACCGATCAGGTGCGCCGTTTCGCGGCCTCAGGCTGGCATGTGATCGAGATTGACGGACACGATCCGCAGGCCATCGACGCGGCCATCGTGCAGGCGAAAAAGTCGAATAAGCCGACCATGATTGCCTGCGAAAGCCACATTGCATTGGGTCACGCAGCGCAGGACACTTCGAAAGGCCACGGTGCGCTGACCGATCAGGATCAGTTGAAAGCCGCCAAAGACGGCTATGGCTGGCCGCATGGCGCGTTTGAAATCCCCGCCGATGTGAAATCCGCATGGGAAGCCATCGGTGCACGCGGCTCCGCAGAGCGCGCGGCATGGGAAGAACGTTTCGCACAAATCTCGGAACGCAAGCAGGCCGAGTTCAACCGCGCCTATGCGTTTGAAGCGCCCAAGAAACTGGCCGGCGCGATCCGCTCGTTCAAGAAACAAGCCTCAGAAGACCAACCGAAACTGGCCACCCGCGCCTCATCGGAGAAAGTTCTGAACGTAGTCAACCCGATCATGACCGAGACCGTGGGCGGCTCGGCCGACCTGACGGGCTCGAACAACACCAAATCTGCTGATATGGGCGTGTTCCTGCCGGAAAATCGCAAGGGCCGTTACATCCATTACGGTATCCGCGAACACGGCATGGCCGCTGCGATGAACGGCATGGCGCTACATGGTGGCATCCGCCCGTATGGCGGCACGTTCATGGCCTTCACCGACTATGCGCGTCCGTCGATGCGTCTGGCAGCGTTGATGAAAATCCCTTCGGTCTTCGTGATGACTCACGATTCGATCGGTCTGGGCGAAGACGGCCCGACCCACCAGCCGGTCGAACATCTGGCCATCAGCCGCGCGACGCCCAACACCTATGTGTTCCGCCCCGCCGACACGGTTGAAACAGCAGAAGCCTGGGAACTGGCGCTGACCTTCAAGGAAAGCCCCTCGGTCCTGTCGCTGACCCGTCAGGGCGTGCCGACCGTGCGCAAGGATCACAAAACCAAGAACCTGTCCGCGCAAGGCGCCTATGTTCTGGCCGAGGCCGAGGGCAAACGTCAGGCCATCCTGATTGCCACCGGCTCTGAAGTGTCGCTGGCGATGGAAGCCAAGGCGATGCTTGAGGCCGAAGGCATCGGCACCCGTGTCGTCTCCATGCCCTGTATGGAGTTGTTCGCCGAGCAGGACGAAGCCTATCGCAAGCGCGTGCTGCCCGCCGGCGCCGTCCGCGTCGGGATTGAGGCCGCCGTCCGCGCCGGTGGCTGGGACCGCTGGCTGCTGGGCGAGCGTGGCCGTGAAGCCAAAGCTGGGTTCATCGGCATGTCGGGCTTTGGTGCTTCAGCCCCTGCTGGTGAGCTGTATAAGCATTTCGGCATCACTGCCGAGGCCACCGTTGCCAAAGTCAAGGAACTGCTGGGTTAATTCCCGACGTCAGTCCAAAGGAAACAGGCGGTCCGCATAGGCCGCCTTTTTTTTGCGCCCCACCCTCACAGACTGGTGAGGCGACGTGATCCCACCTGCCCTATTTCGTAGGCCGTAACGCCTTAAGTGCTGGAGGCAATGCAGTTACAGGGAAGTTTAGAAATGAAGAAACACGCCGTACTGAGCGCCGTAGCAGTGATCCTGGCCGCCCCAGCATTCGCGGGGGATTTCGCCAGCAAGGAAGAAATTCAAAAAACGATGGCCGACCGCACATATGCAGGCGGTATGCTGTCAGGCGCGTTTACCGAGTATTATGCAGCCGACGGTACCATCAAAGGCGAAGGCTATTCGGGCAAGTGGGAAGCAACAGATAATGGGATGTGCTTTCAGTATGGCGATGATCCCAAAAACTGCTGGGACCTGAAAATTGACGGAGCCGCCGTTACCCTGGTCAAAGATGGTAAGATTGACGGATCTGGCGTCGTGGTAAAAGGCAACACTAACGGGTTCTAACGACAATCCGCGTCGCCAAAACTGCGGCGCGGATATTATTGTTCAGTGTGATTTTAGCAGTTTCGTCGCCGGGGGGATTAGTACCATCCCCCAAGCCAGTCCGAATACTCCGTCCATGGCGGCCTTGGCGATCCACTTCACGGCGCCCTCGTATTGAGCAGAAACCATATGGCCCACCGCATAGGCCCAGTCGTGAATGTGGTGGCCCAGCCAGCCAAAGCCCAAAACCTCGAGCCCGTGGATGATGATCGACCCGCCGACCCACAGCATCGCGGCGGTCCCGACGATAGAGAGTACTTTCATTACAATCGGCATGGCTCTGACCAAGCCTCGCCCGGTTCCGCGCCCGATCGGGGTTGGTGCGTTCTGCGCCAGAAACAGGCCCACATCGTCCATCTTCACGATCAACGCCACCGAGCCATAGACCGCCACCGTCACACCGATCCCGACAACAGCCAACGTTGCCGCCTGCATCCAGATGTTCGGCGCCTCGATGGCGGCAAGCGCGATGGTCATGATCTCGGCCGACAAGATGAAATCGGTCTTTATTGCGCCTTTGACTTTTTGCTCTTCCAGATGGCCCGGATCACGGATTTTCATATCCTCGTCGATGACGTGGCTGCCATGGGGGAAGAGGACATGGAAAATTTTCTCAGCCCCCTCGAAACATAAATATGATCCGCCTAGCATCAGCAAAGGCGTGATCAGCCAAGGTGCGAAATTAGCCAGCAACAGCGCAACGGGCAGCAGCAGTACGATCTTGTTGAAAACCGACCCGCGCGCGATGCGCCAGATGATCGGCAACTCGCGCGCCGGGGCGAAACCTTGCACGTATTTCGGCGTCACGGCGGCATCGTCAATGATTACACCCGCCGTTTTGGCCCCGGCCTTGCCCGCCGCAGCAACAACATCATCAACCGACGATGCCGCAACTTTTGCAATTCCGGCAACATCGTCCAGCAATGCCAAAAGACCGCTCATGCCTAGTTCCTTCCTGTAACCAGCCGCAGGTGGACCCTACCTGATCTTTCAGCTAGCGCAAGCGTTAGCGATACCGGAGAAGGTTTGCGCTAACACGTTAAAAATATGTCACTTTTACTCTTTTGAGAACGCGTTAGGGCCGCTATATCGCCTGCAACGCAAGCGCATTTTGGAGACGTCATATGACCATCAAGGTCGGCATCAATGGTTTTGGCCGTATCGGCCGCTGCACCCTGTCGCATATCGCGGCATCGGCCCGCAACGACATCGAAGTGATCAAGGTCAATGCAACCGGCCCGCTGGAAACCACGGCGCATCTGCTGAAATATGACAGCGTCCACGGGCGCTTCCCCCGCGACGTCTCGATCGAGGGCAACACCATGGATCTGGGCCGCGGCCCTATGGAAATGTTCTCGACCTACGACATGAACGAGCTGGACTGGGAAGGTTGCGACGTCGTTCTGGAGTGCACCGGCAAGTTCAATGACGGCCTGAAGGCCAAGACTCACCTTGAGCGTGGGGCGCAAAAGGTTCTGCTGTCCGCACCGGGCAAGAATGTAGATAAAACCATCGTCTATGGCGTGAATCACAACAGTCTGGCTGCTGACGATAAAATGGTCTCGAACGGGTCTTGCACCACGAACTGCCTTGCTCCGCTTGCCAAGGTTCTGGACGAAGGCGTCGGGATCGAACATGGCATCATGACCACGATCCACGCCTATACTGGCGACCAGCCTACGCTGGACCGTCGCCACAGCGACCTGTACCGCGCTCGCGCTGCCGCTATGTCGATGATCCCGACTTCTACCGGTGCTGCCAAGGCGCTGGGTGAGGTTCTGCCGAACCTCAAAGGTCGTCTGGATGGCTCGGCAATCCGGGTTCCGACCCCGAATGTATCCGCTGTTGACCTAACATTCCGCGCCGGTCGCGATGTGACTGTGGATGAGGTGAACGCGATTGTCCGTGAAGCCTCGCAAGGTCACATGCAGCGCGTTCTGGGTTACGAACCTGCTCCACTGGTCTCGACAGATTTCAACCACACCGAGGAAAGCTCGATCTTCGCTCCGGACCAGACCCGTGTTGTCAATGACCGCATGGTGCGCGTTCTGGCATGGTACGACAACGAATGGGCCTTCTCAGTTCGCATGGCCGATGTTGCTGTGGCGATGGGCCGCCTTAACTAAGACCCGTTTGAATTCTTGAACCTTTTTGCCCGCTCAGGTTATCTGGGCGGGCATTTCTCTTCGGGGCCTTGATGACCAATCAAATCGCTATCTGGCTGGGTTTTTTGATTCTGGGCATCATGATTGCCGATGTCGCCGTCTATGGAACCGAGCATCTGCTTTTCTTGGGCAAAAAACTCTACGACTTTCTGGATTGGATCGCATTCTGGCGATGAGATTAGGTTTTGCTTGACTTTTTGACTGTTTTAGCTTTGTTAGCGCTAACCTTTTATTGGACGACACGCGACGGAGCGGATCATGACACTCAAGCTTGCAATCAATGGATTTGGACGGATCGGACGTGGCGTCTTGCGCGCCGTGATGGAAAATGGCCGGACAGACGTTGAAATCGTCGCGATCAATGATCTCGCCAAACCCGAGATGAACGCACATATGTTTGAATTCGACAGCGTCCATGGCCGGTATTTCAAACCTGTAAAGCTCACCGAAGCTGGCTTGGATGTGGGCGCTGGCCCTATTCGCCTGACAAGCGCGCGTGAGCCGGAAAAACTGGACTGGTCGGATATTGATGTCGTGTTGGAGTGCACTGGAGTGTTTCGCACGCGAGAAGCCGCAGCTCGTCATCTTGAAAACGGGGCAAGCAAGGTGCTGATTTCAGCCCCCGCACGCGGGGATGGCGGCGTCAAAACCGTAGTTTATGGAGTGAATGATCACGAACTGACAGCCGATGACATTATCGTGTCAAATGCATCATGCACGACCAACTGCCTGTCGCCAGTTGCAGCCGCGTTGGACGATGGCCTGGGAATTGTGCATGGCAACATGACAACCGTCCATGCTTATACCGCCAGCCAACCCGTCCATGATACCGCCGGCAAAGACCCCTACCTTTCCCGCGCTGCGGCATTATCGATGATTCCTACAACAACCGGCGCAGCCGCCGCAGTGGGCTTGGTGCTTCCACAACTTCAAGGGAAACTGACGGGACAAGCCATTAGGGTTCCAACCCCGAATGTTTCGGTTGTTGATCTTGTTGCCGAGGTTTCACGCCCAACGACCGAGGATGAGGTAAATGCCTTGTTTGTCGCTGCTGCCGAGAAGATCCCGGGTGTTCTGGCGGCTGAGAAACGCCCCTTGATATCGGTCGACTTCAATCACGATTCCCACAGCTCGACCGTGTCATTGGCCGAAACAAAGGTAACCGACGGAACATTGGTCCGGGTTCTGGCCTGGTATGATAATGAGTGGGGTTTCTCCAACCGCATGCTGGATACTGCAATGGCAATGGGTGCGTCAGCTTAATCGGTTCTGTAAGGCTGTGGCAACGCGGGGCGTAACGAATTTGGATACGTCCCCGCCCAGACGCGCAATTTCCTTGACCAGCTTGGACGCGATCGCCTGATGGCGCGCCTCAGCCATCAGAAAGACCGTTTCGATTGAATCATCCAGCGCGCGATTCATTCCAACCATTTGAAATTCGTACTCAAAATCAGCCACGGCCCGCAATCCGCGCACTATGGTTTGCGCTCCAACGTCGCGTGCGCAATCGATCAGCAGGTTTTCGAAGGGATGCGCGACAATCACTGTACCGGTCTGCTCGGATAGTTGGGCGCACTCGGCTTCGATCATAGCGACGCGCTCTTCCAAAGAAAACAACGGGCCCTTGTCTCGGTTGATTGCTACACCGATCACAAGCTTGTCGACCATCGCAGCAGCACGGCGAATAATGTCGATATGGCCCAGTGTGATCGGATCAAAAGTTCCGGGATATAATGCGACCCGCATCGCGCCCTCCTGCGCAATAAAATTTCGGCGCAAGCAAACACAACTCTGCCGCGGGTGCAATAGGGCGCTTTGGCCCTGTCTGAAATTAGTGGCCCATGATCATTGTCTGAAGCGCCTCTTTCTCCATCGCCAATTCCGAAAGCTGTGCTTTGACCACATCCCCAAGTGTTACGATACCTATCAGCTTGCCATCTTCGACGACAGGCATATGGCGGAAACGCCCTTCGGTCATGCGGCTGAGGACATCCTGAACCGAGTCCTGACGCGTCGCAGTTACAAGATCGCTGGTCATGTAAGCGCTGACCGGTTTCGCCAGACAACCACTTCCACTTGCAGCCAACTCTCGCACAATATCACGTTCCGACAAAATTCCAGATGCCGTTTCCCCCCCGTCTTCAGAGACCACAACCGTCCCGATCCGCTTTTCTGCAAGGATTTTTGCCGCATCGGACACAGTGAGATCGGGCGTAACCGTTTCGACCCCTTCCGTAGCCTTTGATTTCAGAATGGCCTGAACCAGCATGTGCGAAACCTCCGAAATAACTCGCTGTTTTACAAAGCGTTGCCGGAATGCCCATATGTGTCAAGGTGAAGCTTCAGCTTCCAGACGCACGACTTCCTCGCGGATTCCGGCAGTCAAAGCCTGTGCGAACCGGTTCAAGCGTTCATTTCGTTGATCACCCTGATGTCGGATTAGAAAATACCTGCGGGTCAGACTAAGCTGATCCGTCAGGATTTTCCGCAGGTTTGGATGGAATGGCAGCGCAAAATCGTGCCCCACACAAACCCCTGACCCGAGCGATGCTTGCCCCAGCTGAACCGATATCGAATTCGATGCAAGGGCAACTCGTTCAACCCCGATATCGACCAGATAGTCGAGTTCCCGGTCAAAAATCATATCCGGGATATAGCCAATAAATCGATGCCTTCTAAGAGCTTCCAGGTTCTCAATTTTGGCTTGCGCATTCAGGTATTCCTGACTGGCAACCAGATGTAGCCGGTAGTCCGTGATCTTTTGCACCAGAAACCGGCCAGCCGTGGGCGCGCTGACCGTTATGGCCATATCCGCCTCACGGCGGGACAGGTTAATCACACGGGGCAAAGACAGAATCTGAATATCCAATTCGGGATTTGCGTCGCAGATTTTCGCGCAGACTTGTGGCAAAAGATACGTAGCGCAGCCATCCGGAGCACCGATCCTGATTTGGCCACTCAGTGTCTTGGATGATCCCGAGACTGAACCGGATGCGGCCCGCATGGCTTCTTCGGCCTTCAAGCCGTGATCAAGCAAGCGTTCCCCGATTGGCGTCAGAACATAACCTTGCTGCGACTTGGTAAACAAAGGCGCATCCAGCGATGCCTCAAGCCGTGCGACCCTGCGCCCTACCGTCGCCGGGTCGATCTTAAGACGCCGACCTGCGGCTGATAGGCTTTCCTCACGCGCAACGGCCAAAAACACCCGCATGTCATCCCAGTTTGGAACCACCGCTCCTCCTTTTGCATTTTTGCAAAATATTTTTGAATTATTGCCTCTGTTCACGCGATTTATGCAAGCCTATTCTGCGCCCAAACAACCCGGAGGAATTCGCAATGACCGAACTGTCCCATTTCATCAACGGTGAGAATGTCGCCGGCACATCCGGTCGCTTTGACGATGTGTTCAACCCGGCCACGGGTGAAGTGCAATACAAATGCCCGATGGCCAGCGCTGCCGAAACCACAGCCGCCATCGAAAGCGCAGCTGCAGCGCAACCCGCTTGGGGCGCAACCAACCCACAAAAACGCGCGCGCGTGATGATGGCCATGGTTGGGCTGATCAACCGTGACATGGACAAGCTGGCCGAAGTCCTAAGCCGCGAGCACGGCAAGACCATTCCGGACGCCAAAGGCGACCTGCAACGCGGTTTGGAAGTGATCGAATACTGTGTCGGTGCCCCTCATATGCTGAAGGGTGAGTACACAGACAGCGCCGGCCCCGGCATTGACATCTATTCGATGCGTCAGCCCCTTGGCGTCGTGGCATCGATCATGCCGTTCAATTTCCCGGCCATGATGCCTTTGTGGCACGTAGGCCCCGCGCTGGCGTGCGGCAACGCCATTGTTCTGAAACCTTCAGAACGTGATCCGTCGGTCCCGTTGATGCTGGCCGAGCTGTTCATCGAAGCGGGTCTTCCGAAAGGTGTGTTCCAGGTTGTGAATGGCGACAAAGAAGCAGTCGACACCCTTCTGGACAGCGAGATCATCCAAGGTGTTTCGTTTGTAGGTTCGACTCCGATTGCGCAGTATATCTACAGCCGCGCCTCAGCGAATGGTAAGCGGGCGCAGTGTTTCGGTGGGGCCAAGAACCACATGATCGTCATGCCCGATGCCGATATGGATAAGGCTGCCGACGCGCTTGTTGGCGCCGGTTTCGGTGCCGCTGGCGAACGCTGCATGGCCGTTTCGGTTGCTGTTCCGGTCGGTGACGACACTGCAGACGCGCTTGTCGAAAAGCTGATCCCGCGCATCGAGAAACTGAAGGTCGGTCCCTATACGGCAGGTGACGACGTGGATATGGGCCCCGTCGTGACGGCCGCCGCAAAAGAACGCATTCTGGGTCTGATCAACTCTGGCGTGGAACAAGGTGCCAAGTTGGTCGTCGACAACCGTGATTTCAGCCTGCAAGGCTATGAAGATGGCTTTTTTGTTGGCCCGCACCTGTTCGATCACGTGACGCCGGAAATGGATATCTACAAGCAAGAGATCTTCGGCCCGGTTTTGTCCACCGTGCGTGCAGGTTCGTACGAAGAGGCGATTGGTCTGGCAATGGACCACGAATACGGCAACGGTACTGCGATATTCACACGTGATGGTGACACTGCACGTGACTTTGCCAGCCGGATCAACATCGGCATGGTCGGCGTCAACGTTCCGATCCCGGTGCCGTTGGCCTACCACACATTTGGCGGCTGGAAGAAATCCATGTTCGGTGATCTGAACCAGCACGGCCCTGACAGCTTCAAATTCTACACCCGCACCAAAACCGTCACGGCCCGCTGGCCGTCGGGCATCAAAGAAGGTGGCGAGTTTAACTTCAAAGCGATGGACTAAGTCACCTGCCTACGAAACCGGCCCAAAGCGGGCCGGTTTTTTTTTTTAACGCTTCACGATAAATTCAGGCCTCTATATCTGGAAAAACCCGATCAACAGGAATATTTTCAGCACAAACTATTGTTTGAGCAGTTCCTGATCCGGAGGCAAAATTGTCGAAATCCAGAATGACCCGTCGCTCTGCGGTGCTGGGCGTAGCGACCCTAGTGGCCACACCTGCTTTGGTGCGCGCGCAAAGTTTGGATGCGTTCCCGCAAAACGAAGATGCAATCAGCACTCAGCTTCCGGTTCGTAGAAACGTCTCATCTTTCTCACAACAAAACTGGCAGGATCACTTCGATGAACTCGGAGTAGGTGCATTGTTGGCGGATATCACAAGCCGCGCGGTGCACTATTGGGGGCCTGATGGGACTTACAAACTGTACCCCAGTTCGGTTCCCATGAGCGAAGAATTGACCAAGCGCGGCTATACCGAAGTCGTACGCAAGCGCGAAAATCCAAGCTGGACGCCTACCGCTTCGATGCGCGAGCGTGATCCTGATCTCCCTATTCGAATGGAAGGCGGAGAACCGGGGAACCCACTTGGAACGCGCGCTATGTATTTGGGTTGGCCCGCCTATCTGGTGCATGGCACCCATGATACGCGAAAAATTGGCCGGCAAAGTTCGTCTGGCTGTATAGGCCTATACAATCAGCATGTCGAAGAATTGTACCCTCTGGTCCAGGTCGGAACCCAAGTCCGTCTGGTCTGATAAAAAGCCCCGGCCTACAAGGACCGGGGCTTTTTGTTAAAGCTTGGCTTTATTATTCAGGCAGGATCACAGCATCGACGACGTGGATCACACCGTTGCTGGTTTCGATGTCTGCCTGGATGACTTCTGCATCATTCACCTTGACGCCACGCTTGGCATTCACGCTCAGACGGTCGCCCTGCACGGTTAGAACCTTGGCGCGTTTTCCGGCAATGTCACCAGACATGACCTTAGCAGGAACAACGTGGTATGTCAGAATTTCAACAAGTTGGTCCTTATTCTCGGGCAGAAGCAGTGTTTCGACCGTACCCTCAGGCAAAGCTGCGAAAGCTTCGTCAGTCGGAGCGAAGACAGTAAACGGACCGTCACCTTTCAACGTTTCAACAAGACCTGCGGCCTGAACGGCGGCAACGAGGGTTTCGAACGACCCGGCCGAAACGGCGGTATCCACAATGTCAGCGGCTTTTGCCTTGACAGGCAAAGTCAGTGCAAGTGCGGCGGCAGCGCCCATCAGTGTTTGGCGGAACATGGCTGTATCTCCTCTCCAGCGTGTTATGGAAAGGGGTACGGGGCCTCAGCCACAGCGGATCACTTTGAGTTCAATTTTCTTTGATCTGCACCCAGATGCTTTGCGCACGACCATCGCCCAGGAACGGCAAAGCTTCGACCGCATCGAGGCGATCCTGTTGCAGGTAATACCCCGGCCAAAGCATTGAAAACGAACCAGATTGTAGCAATGCGTGCAACATGTACTGCTCGCCCCAACCAGGGCAGTCATAGAAGAATCGCTTGGGATACTCGTAAGGTAGAAAAACATCATGCACGTGAATCACCACACCGGGTTTCAGTGCAGGGATGATGCGGCAAAACAGATGAGCGACGTCATTACTCATGCGGACTACATGGCTGGAATCGATGAACAGAACGTCGCCCGCCTCCAACTGATCGAACAGCGCGGGATCCACTTCTTCCAGCCGTCTCTGCTCGAAATGATCTACCACATGAGCGATATCAGCACGCGGATAGGGATCAATCGCGGTGATCTGCGTCTCAAGCCCGCCGTCGATGATTGCCTGTCGGGTAACGCGCGTGGAGTTTCCGCAGCCAACCTCAATCACACGCCGGGGTTTGAATCGGCGGATCATCAAATACAGCGCGTCGGCATCGGGACTATCGTAGTAACCGTTACCGACCCGATACCCCGTCTGATTGCGCTCGGGGTCTTTGAGGGCCGCAAGCGCATCCGCATGTTCGGTGTATTCTGCGATGAGAGGCGCGATATCAAACCCCTCCATTCCAGGTGACATCGCATAAGCAGGACGGGTCAAGCCACCTGCCCGTTCAAATGCCTCAAGCCGGGCGCGCTCGTCGTCTTCTGGTCCTTTGTCGACCAATTTAACTCCAAGCGCCGAAAGCGTGTCGTTGATCTTTGGGAATTTCCTGGGTTTCACGCGAACGCTCCGGGGTTTGGACTGTTTACTGAAGGGTTCTTATCGCCGGCGCCGGGGGCTTCGCAAGCCAAACACTTGGCAAGGCGGTCATTTCCGTATTCACTGTTTGGAATAACCGACGAGGGCGACCATGCAGCAGGAATACACGCTGGGCATTGAAGAAGAGTATCTTCTGGTCAATCGGGACACGTTCGAGCTTGCCGAAGCGCCCGAAGCTTTGATGGAGGCCTGTCAGGCCGATTTCCAAGGTCAGGTCAGCCCCGAATTCCTGCAATGTCAGATCGAGGTCGGCACCCGCCCCCATGCGACCATTGCCGGCGCGCGCGAGGATCTGAAACGCTTACGGTCTTGCGTGGCCAAACGTGCAGCGGACTACAACCTCGCCCCAGTGGCGGTATCGTGTCATCCGTTTGCCGATTGGAAAAAGCAAAGCCATACGCGAAAAGATCGCTATGACGCCCTGCACCATGCACTTGGCGGCGTAGCGCGACGAATGCTGATCTGTGGAATGCATGTCCATATCGGAATTGATGACCCTGCCCTGCGCGCCGACCTTATGCCGCAGCTTTCGTATTTTCTGCCCCACCTTTTGGCCCTTTCGACCTCATCCCCCTATTGGAACGGCGAGGATACGGGGCTGTCGTCCTACCGTCTGACAGTCTTCGACAACCTACCCCGAACTGGCTTGCCTCCGACCTTGGCCAGTTGGGCCGACTATGAGCGCACCACGGGCATTTTGGTCGAACTAGGTGTGATCGAGGACACGTCGAAAATCTGGTGGGACTTGCGCCCATCACACCGCTTCCCAACGCTTGAGACGCGCATAATGGACGTGCAGCCCCGGCTGGAACACGCCTTGTCTTTGGCTGCGATGGTCCAGGCGCTGACCCGGATGCTATGCCGGTTAAAAGCTAGAAACTTACGCTGGCGCAACTATGACCAGTTCCTGATCGGAGAAAACCGTTGGCGCGCACAGCGCTATGGCGTCGGCGAGGGCATGATCGACTTTGGTGACCGCTCGATCAAGCCTATGCCCGAACTGATGGGCGAACTGATGGGACTACTGGCCGAAGACACCGAGGCACTTGGTACAATGACCGAACTGGCGCGGTTGCAACAAATCGCGCAGAACGGAACATCGGCCACACGTCAGCGACGCGTTTATGCCGAGGCATCCGCCCGTGGCGAAGATCCGGGAATAGCGGTTGTCCAACACCTGATCGAGGAATTTCACCACGACCTTTAATCCCCAAGAGACAGATGCTGAGAATTGCTGGCCGTGAAAAATTTCTGTAAGGATTAGGAAATAAACACTCGTTCAATTCATCCGTCGGCGTGGGAGGGAAGCCATGGATTTCGCTTTGACCGAAGAGCAGACTGCGATCTTCGACATGGCCTATGAGTTCGGGCAGGAGAACATCGCCCCCTATGCTCGACAGTGGGAGGCCGAAGGCACCATCCCCAAAGACCTGTGGCCCCGTGTCGGAGAGCTTGGGTTCGGCGGCCTCTACGTCTCTGAAGACAGCGGTGGTTCTGGTCTGTCGCGTCTGGATGCCACCATGGTTTTCGAGGCGTTGTCGATGGCCTGCCCGTCCGTTGCAGCGTTTTTGTCGATTCACAACATGTGCGCCAAGATGCTGGACAGTTTCGCCGGGGATGCGCTGAAAGCGCGCATTATGCCCGATGTTCTCAGCCTGAATACCGTTCTCAGCTATTGTCTGACCGAACCGGGCTCGGGCTCGGATGCTGCTGCGTTGAAAACCCGCGCGGACCGCAGCAATGAAGGATACACCCTGAACGGGACCAAGGCATTTATCTCGGGCGGCGGGTATTCCGATGCTTATGTCTGCATGGTGCGCACCGGACAGGACGGCCCCAAGGGAATCTCAACGGTCTATGTCGAAGACGGTGCGCCCGGCCTGTCCTTCGGCGCCTTGGAGCAGAAGATGGGATGGAAAAGCCAACCCACAGCACAAGTGCAGTTCGATGATTGCAAAATCCCGGCCGAGAACCTTGTCGGCGTCGAAGGCGATGGATTCAAATACGCGATGATGGGGCTGGATGGTGGACGGCTGAACATCGCCTCATGCTCGTTAGGGGCCGCGCAAGCGGGGCTGAATATGACGTTGCAATATATGTCCGAGCGGCAAGCGTTCGGTCAGTCCATCGACCAGTTTCAGGCGCTGCAATTCCGTCTGGCCGATATGGAGATCGAGTTGCAGGCAGCCCGAACGTTCTTACGGCAGGCGGCCTGGAAACTGGATCAGGGCGCGCCGGATGCCACCAAGTTCTGCGCCATGGCCAAGAAATTCGTGACCGAGACTGGATCGAAAGTGGTGGATCAATGCCTGCAACTGCATGGCGGCTATGGCTATCTGGCAGATTACGGGATCGAGAAACTGGTCCGCGACTTGCGCGTGCATCAGATCCTGGAAGGCACGAACGAAATCATGCGCGTGATCGTGTCGCGCCAGATGCTCGCCAATCGCTGAGGGGGCCATGGCTGATATCGACATTCGCACCACTGGTCGCGCCGGACGGATCACACTGACCCGGACCAAAGCCCTGAACGCGCTCAGCTATGACATGTGCATGGCCATAGACACTGCTTTGCGCAACTGGCGTGAAGATGACTCGGTTGATCTTATTGTTATGGACGCCGAGGGCGACAAGGCATTCTGCGCTGGCGGCGACATTGCGGAACTGTACGAGACCGGCAAGAACGGTGACTATGCTTACGGCCAGACGTTTTGGCGCGATGAGTACCGCCTGAACGCGCTGATATTTGAATTCCCAAAGCCCGTCGTCAGCTTTCTGCAAGGGTTCACCATGGGCGGTGGCGTTGGCATTGGCTGTCACGGCAGCCACAGGATTGTAGGCGAAAGTAGCCAGATCGCCCTGCCCGAATGCGGGATCGGATTGGTTCCGGATGTCGGTAGCTCGCTGATGCTGGCGCTCGCACCGGGACGGGTCGGCGAATACCTTGGCATGACCGGTCATCGGATGGGCCCGGATGATGCCATTTTCGCAGGTTTCGCGGATCACTTCATCCCTATGGCTCAATGGTCGGACTTGATCGAACTGTTGGAAGCATCCGGAGACGCCAGCCTTCTGACCACCCACGCCCAAACACCCCCGGAGGGCGTGTTGACCGGATTGCAAACCAAGATCGACGCGCATTTTGACGGCGAACGGCTGCAAGACATCCTCAATAGCCTCAAAGGCAGCGAAACGGACTTCGCAACCGCCGCGCTTAAATTGATCAACCGGGGTTCGCCGCTGGCTATGGCCTGCTGTATCGAGATCCTGCATCGCTTGCGCACCCCCAGCCTTACCATCCAGAAGGCGCTGGAACACGAGTTCCGCTTTACAAGTCGTGCGATGGAACACGGTGACTTTCTGGAAGGTATTCGCGCACAGATTATCGACAAAGACCGCACTCCGCGTTGGAGGCACCCTGACCAGAACGTACCCATTGTCGAGGTATCGAGGATGCTTCAACCGATGGACGCTAAAGCACTGACATTCTAGGAGGATTGAGGAATGAAGATCGGATTTATCGGGCTTGGGAACATGGGGAATCCGATGGCTGCCAATCTGGCGAAAGCCGGTCATGACGTGGTCGGGTTTGATATGGCGGATGTGGATGTTGCAGGCGTGACCCTTTCCTCATCGGGCGCTGAGGCTGCAGGCGGTGCCGACATTGTTATCACCATGCTTCCGAACGGCCAGATCCTGCGGGCCGTGGCGGATGATATTTTGCCTGCGATGAATTCCGGTTCGGTTTGGATTGATTGCTCGACCGTGGATGTCGACAGCGCCCGCGCCGTGGCCGATCAGGCTGCACAAGCCGGTGTCTTGGCAGTGGACGCACCCGTATCCGGCGGGATCGGTGGGGCTGCGGCCGGTACCTTGACCTTTATGGCAGGCGGCAGTGATGTCGCTTTTGGCAAGGCAGCCCCCCTGTTCGAAATCATGGGACAAAAGGCCGTGCATTGCGGCGGATCAGGCGCAGGTCAAGCCGCCAAAATATGCAATAACATGATTCTGGGCGTGACCATGATTGCCACCTGTGAAGCGTTTGCATTAGCAGACAAGCTGGGTCTGGACCGACAGAAAATGTTTGACGTAGTCAGCACATCCTCGGGATATAGCTGGACAATGAACGCTTATTGCCCCGCACCGGGGGTCGGCCCCTCCAGCCCTTCGGACAATGACTACCAGCCCGGCTTTGCCGCCGAACTGATGCTCAAAGACTTGCGCCTAAGCCAACAGGCCGCGGAAAGTTCAGATGCGGATACGCCACTTGGTCAGGCGGCTACGGCTCTTTATCAGCAATTCGTGGAATCCGAAGACGGTTTGGGCAAAGATTTCTCTGCCATGCTGCCCCGTTTTGAAAAACGAGGAAGAAGTTAACCTTCGTCCGTGGGCGACAAACTGCCCACGGGGTTGACCCGCTCTGATCGGACCGCCATCTATCGGCGTATATCAATTCGTGTGCCGGAGGTTTCTATGTCCCGTGTTTTGAAAGTAATAATGGTTGCTTCCATGTTTGTCGCAGCGCCCGCAGCGGTGATGGCAGGCAATGGTAAAGGCAACGGTCAAAACGCCGACAAGGTCTTTCGCGTACCCTCGCAACCTGTGATTCAAACCAAAGGCAAGGCTGGGCATTGCCCTCCGGGATTGGCCAAGAAAAATGTCCCCTGCGTTCCACCTGGACAGGCAAAAAAGCTGTATCGCAACGGTGACTTCATCAACAACGATTACCGCTGGATCAATGATCCGTACCGCTATGGCTTGAACCGAGGGTCATATGTCCGCGCCGGGGACTATGTCTACCGGGTCGATCCCGAGACCCGCAAAGTGCTGAACTTGATCGGCGCCGTTGCGGATATCCTTAACTAAGTCACACAACCTCTGCGTTAGCTCCCTACTTTTGACGCAATTCAGCGTCATTTCAATTCTCATTATTGCGAGGATTGAATATGCATAGTGACAATTCGATTTTTGAGTTCCGCGGACCGTGGAACGTACCCATTCAGTTAAACCAAAGTCTGATTTTTCTAGTTTTGCTCATAGTGGGGTTCAGTTTTGATCCCGAATCCCTGCCCTATGCGCTTGGTTTTGTGGCCATTTTATTGACCTCAATCCTGCTGCATGAGCTCGGACACGCCTGGGGGTGCTTGATACAGGGTATCCCCGTCAATCGCGTCGTCCTGTATGGAGGTGGCGGGTTTTGCGAACATCGCCGCTCGACCTCATCCTACGAAGACGAATTGATCGTCGCTATGGGGCCGATCGTCAACCTGACGCTGTGGGCATTGTGTTCACTGCTGGAACCTTTCGTCACCTCGCCCGAACTGGGCTGGGTTCTAGTCGTGACCGCCCAATTGAACCTGTTTTTGGCGGTATTCAACATGTTGCCCCTGATGCCGTTGGACGGTGGCCGTCTGTTTCACGCTGTCCTTAACCGCATGGTCAAACCTGTGACTGCGACACGAATTGCCGGGCTTGTCGGACTGATCGGGGTCGCACTTTGGTTACCTATGATAGTATTCGCCTACGAAAACTTCGGCTTTGTGTTCCTGTTCTTTCCACCCTTGCTGCGTCATTGGCACATGCTCAGACACGCACAATACTAGCTTATTCAGCCGCAACCTGTTCCGGGTTCAACATCTGTTTTAGGTACCGACCGGTATGACTGCGGTCAACAGCGGCCACATCTTCGGGTGTGCCGGTGGCCACGATCTCACCGCCACCATCACCGCCTTCAGGGCCAATGTCGATGATATGATCGGCGGTTTTCACCACGTCCAGATTATGTTCGATCACTACAACTGTATTGCCCTGATCGACCAGTTCATGCAGCACTTCCAACAGCTTGCGCACGTCTTCGAAATGAAGACCCGTGGTCGGCTCGTCCAGAATATAAAGCGTCCGCCCGGTCGAGCGTTTGGACAATTCTTTTGACAGCTTCACCCGCTGCGCCTCGCCCCCTGACAGGGTCGTGGCCTGCTGGCCCACCTTGATATAGCCCAGCCCAACACGCGCCAGCGCATCCATCTTGTCGCGGATTGAAGGCACGGCCTTAAAGAACTCCTGCGCGTCTTCCACTGTCATATCAAGGACGTCGGCAATGGACTTGCCCTTGAACTTGATTTCAAGCGTCTCACGATTGTACCGCGCGCCTTTGCAGGTCTCGCAGGTCACGTAGACGTCGGGGAGAAAGTGCATCTCAATCTTGATAACGCCGTCGCCCTGACACGCCTCGCACCGGCCACCTTTGACGTTAAAGCTGAACCGACCGGGCTTGTACCCCCGGGTCTTGGCCTCGGGCAGGCCGGCGAACCAATCGCGGATCGGGGTGAAGGCCCCGGTGTAAGTCGCTGGATTCGAACGCGGAGTTCGCCCGATAGGCCGCTGGTCAATGTCGATGACTTTGTCCAGATGCTCCAGCCCTTTGATCGTCTCGCAGGGCGAAGGCGTCTGGCGCGCGCCGTTCAACCGCATCGAAGCCGTCTTGAACAGCGTCTCAATCGTCAGGGTCGATTTACCGCCGCCGGACACGCCAGTCACGCAGACGAACTTGCCCAGAGGGAACTCGGCCGTGACATTCTTTAGGTTGTTTCCAGTGGCTTTGACGACCTTGAGCTTTTTCTTGTTACCCTTGCGTCGGTCACCCGGCACAGCAATCTCGCGCGTGCCCGACAGGTACTGCCCGGTCATCGAGGCCGCATCCGCCGCGATATGTTCAGGCGTACCGTGGCTGACCACCTGCCCGCCATGCACACCCGCGCCGGGGCCGATATCGAACACATAATCGGCCTCGCGGATGGCCTCTTCGTCATGCTCAACGACGATCACCGTATTACCCTGATCGCGCAGGTTCTTGAGCGTCCCCAGCAGCCTGTCATTGTCGCGTTGGTGCAGACCAATCGAAGGTTCGTCCAATACGTAAAGCACCCCGGTCAGGCCCGAGCCGATCTGGCTGGCCAGACGAATACGCTGGCTTTCGCCGCCCGACAGCGTACCACTTGAGCGCGAAAGCGTAAGATATTCCAAACCCACATTATTCAGAAATCCAAGGCGTTCACGGATCTCTTTCAGAATCGCCCGCGCGATCTCATTCTTCTGTACGCTCAGATGGTTCGGCGCGTCCTCGACCCAAGCTAAGGCCTCACGGATCGACATCTGCACGACCTGCCCCACATGCAGACCCGCGATCTTGACGGCGAGCGCTTCGGGCCGCAAGCGGTAGCCTTCGCAGGCCCCGCAAGGACGGTTGTTCTGATAGCGTTCGAACTCTTCACGGATCCACGCGCTGTCGGTTTCGCGATAGCGGCGTTCCATGTTTGGAATCACGCCCTCAAAGCTGCGCGTCACCTGATAGACACGGCCGCCCTCGTCATAACGGAACTGGATGTCCTCATCACCAGAGCCGCGCAGGAACACCTGTTGCACCTTGGCGGGAAGGTCTTTCCACGGGGTGTTCTTGTCGAACTCAAAATGCCGCGCAATGGCTTCGATGGTTTGCAAGAAATAGGGCGACTTACCCTTGCGCCACGGGGCCAAGGCACCGTCATACAGCTTGAGCGTCTGGTCCGGCACCACGAGGCGTTCATCAAAGAACAGCTCGACCCCTAACCCGTCGCAATCGGGGCACGCCCCAAATGGCGCGTTGAAGGAAAACAGGCGCGGTTCTATCTCGGGGATGGTGAAACCGCTGACCGGACACGCAAAATTCTCGCTGAAGGTTATACGTTCCGGGTCGCCCTCCTTCGGAGCGGTTTCCAGAATCGCAATGCCATCCGCCAGATCCAAAGCGGTGCGCAGGCTGTCGGCCAGCCGAGTCTCCATCCCTTCGCGCACAACAAGGCGGTCTACGACCACGTCGATGTCATGGCGGAATTTCTTGTCCAAAGTGGGCGGGGTATCGAGTTCATAGAACTCGCCATCAACTTTTACACGCTGAAAACCTTGTTTGCGCAGTTCAAGAAACTCTTTCTTATATTCCCCCTTCCGATCGCGCACGATGGGGGCCAGCAGATAGCCGCGCGTGCCCTCCTCCATCGTCATGATGCGATCAACCATATCCTGTACCTGCTGCGCTTCGATCGGCTGGCCTGTGGCGGGGCTATACGGCGTGCCTGCGCGGGCGAACAAAAGGCGCAGATAGTCGTAGATTTCGGTCACGGTACCGACGGTCGAGCGTGGGTTCTTCGAGGTCGTCTTCTGTTCGATCGAGATCGCCGGGGACAGCCCGCTGATGTGATCCACATCCGGCTTTTCCATCATGTCCAGAAACTGCCGCGCATAAGCCGACAGGCTTTCGACATAGCGACGCTGACCCTCGGCATAGATCGTATCAAAGGCCAGCGACGACTTGCCCGAACCAGACAGCCCCGTGATCACCACAAGCTGATCCCGCGGAATATCCACATCAATGCTTTTGAGGTTATGTTCGCGCGCGCCGCGCACCTCGATATTCTTCAGCTCAGCCATTTTGGCCCCCAAAACGTAAGTGTCCTAGAAATAGGCGAGCGGCGCTGAGTCTCCAACACAAAAATTAGAACAAAGTGAGAACGAACAAATTATTGCCGAACTCTCCTGACAGAACGCACGAACCGTCCGCAGAGAATTGTGCTTATCTGACTGATCAGGGAAGATTTCGATCAAATAAATGGCGCGGTTGACGGGGCTCGAACCCGCGACCCCCGGCGTGACAGGCCGGTACTCTAACCAACTGAGCTACAACCGCGCATCTATTTTAGTGGCCTTTAACCTGGACCAAGGATGGCAGCGATGGCGCGGTTGACGGGGCTCGAACCCGCGACCCCCGGCGTGACAGGCCGGTACTCTAACCAACTGAGCTACAACCGCCCGCTGCCCGTTCGTTGCTGAACGTTTGGGTGTATTATGGCTACGCTCGGGCAGCGTCAAGCGGCGTTTTGAAGTTTTTTCTGAATTGCGAAATTTTACTGCGAAACCCTGTCGACCTTACTCTGCCTGTTTCAAAGAAAACTGCCGCTTTTTGATCACTGGCGACAAACCAACGGGAGACTCATGATCTCCACAACCTGAACCTGTGTCACCCTCGCCACACAGGCTGAAATTCGGTCTGTTTAGATACACATTCAGGCACCACGTAGATAAAGCGACGACTGCTCATCAGGTCATAGTGTGACCCTTAGCAAACAAAACAAGCAAACGGAGCAGAAACGTGAAAAAACGTATTATTTACAGCATTTTGGCAGCATCAACAACAATCGGAGCCGCACAGGCCGCGGAAATTTCCGGTGGTTACCTGAATTTGGATTACTCGACATTTACAGACACCGACTTTGGCGATGCCTACAACCTAAACGGCGCTGCAGAATTGGCGTTTAGCCGCGCCTTCAGCGCACAACTCGACCTTGGCGTACAGCGATTCCAAGACCTGAGTGAAACCGCAACCAACTGGACTTTGCACGGCAACTTGCACACCGCCAACAACGCGTCCTTTGGCCTGTTCTACGGCCAGGAGGACCTAGATGATGCGGATTTCGAATTCTACGGGATCGAAGCTGGATTTGATGCTGGACCCGCCGAAATCGAAGGGTACCTGGGACGCCAGGATCTGACCAATGCTTCGGACCTAGATGGCACCTTGTTCGGAATCTCGGCCAAGACCGAGCTGACCGACGCTTGGGAACTGAGCACCAGCTTCGACATCGTCGACAACTTTGGAGGCGCGCTGGACTTCAACCTTTTCGCGATTGGCGCGTCTTACGCGGCGGCTGACAATGCCGAAGTTTATGGCAACCTAGGCGTGGCTCATGTCTCGTCCCCGCTTGTTTCGGGCAGCTCAAACGAAGCCTATGTGACTGTCGGCGTTCGCGTAAACTTTGGCAACGACCGTGGCACCACATTCGGTCGTCGCGGAGTGTTGACCCAACTTCCGGGTTTGCCGGGACTTTAAAGCCAAAAGCCCCGAGTTTACCTCGGGGCTTTTGCCTCCAAAATGGCACTTGCAGCAGTTTCAAAGTCGCTGTAATACGCCGCCTTACGGGTGATTAGCTCAGTGGTAGAGCGCTTCGTTCACATCGAAGATGTCAGCGGTTCAAATCCGTTATCACCCACCACTCCATTTTTCATTTACTTTTCAGCCCTTTACAGCCTGATTTTCCTACCCCAGAAGTATTGTCCGCACATACTGTGTGGGTTTTTGTACTAAGATTGCGCGTCAGGCGTCGAGCGCCAAACGTGCCTGAGCAACCACGTCTACCTTTTCAAGTTGAGCGTATTTCATGGTCTGGGAGATATTTGAATGCCCCAGAAGGACCGAGACTTGCTGTATCGAAAGGCCACGTTGGACCATCCGACTGGCATAAGTATCCCGAAGGCTATGCACCGTGGCGCTACCCCGTGTCAGGACAACCCGCTCCGACTTGTTGCAGTTGTCACGGATCACCTTACGCAGAAGTTTGATTGCTTCCTCTACGCCCTCGAAAGGCTGGTCCTGATTATGCAACCGTCGAAACAGGTCATGAACCCTTTGCGAGATAGGCACCAACGATACCGTTCCGGTCTTGGTCCGGTAGACTTCGATTTCCCGTCTGTTCAGGTCGATGAATTCCCATTCCAGAGTTACCGCTTCCATCAGGCGTAAACCCGTGTCAATCAGCACCACGCAAAGCTGTTCCGCCTTACGTGCCGTGATAGTTTCGTTCTGCGCCAGAACATCGAAGATGATCTTTTCCTCACGGTCAGACAGATACCGTGTCTTGGTAAAGCCTTTGATGCTCGGGTACTTCAGCTTCGGGCAGTTGTACCGATGCTCAAGCTTGTTGAACGCACGACGGATCGCTCGAATATCACCTTTCAGAGTGTTTTCCTTACGGCCCTGTTGACGACGAAAGTCCAGAAAGTCTTCCAGCATGTCTTGCGTGAAGTCAGAAGCGTTCATGTCCTTTGACGAAACGTATTCATACAGGACACGATAGGACGCCCTGTAGATGCGTCTGGACTGTTCCTTGTCCAGATCAACCAATGCATGTTCAAAGCAGTCCTCAAGGCTGATTTCAGGCAGCTCTGCAAACTGAACTCGGTCAAGCGCATCTTGGTAGGCTTTCTGCATGACTGCCTTTGCCCCCTTTTTGTCGTTGGATAACCGCTTTGTTGAACCCCGGTATTGCTTTCCATCAACGGTGAACGAATACCACCAGAATGAAGAACCATTGCGTTTGTACAGTTTCATGAGTTGGTCTTTCTTGCGCTGGGCGTACAAAAAAGCCGCTCAGAATTATCCAAAGCGGCTCGTACGACGATTGTTTTTTTAAGTGATCTGATTGAGGTGGTGAGGTGTCAGGACAGCGACGTCACGACTCGATAGACTGACCTTTCGGAGATGTTCAGGTGTCTGGCTATCGCCCGTTTGCTAAGCCCCTCAGAAAGCAACTGCTCAATGTCCGTTGCCTTAGCTCTGGCAGTGGGCTTTCTTCCCTTGTACTTGCCTTCGGCCTTTGCCTTGGCGATGCCTTCCCGTTGACGTTCCAGCATCATCTCCCGTTCAAACTGAGCCACGGAACCCAGAACATTCAGCATCAGTTTCCCGGTGGCATTTGACGTATCCAAGCCTAGGTTCAGCACCCAAAGGCCAATATTCCTTGCTTCTAGGTCGTCCACAATTTCCCCGAGATGCTTCACAGACCGGGCCAGTCTGTCCAGTTTGGTCACTACCAGAACGTCACCTTCCCGGCAGAACTCCATAGCGGCGTTGAGGGACTCTCTGAGGGCCACAGAGCTTATCTGTTCCTCGTACACCTTCTCGCACCCAACGCCCCTCAGTGACTCTCTCTGAGCCTCTAGGGATGCTTTCTGTTCCAGTGTCGACGTGCGAGCATATCCGATCATCATGTGATGGTCTCCTTGTTTGCCAATGATGTTTTAGAAGTTGCGGCAGGGTGTCTGCCAAAAGTCGAGACCGACTCCATGGACAGACATTTGCGCCACGCTCTGAAGCTGACACATGGGCATGGTTTATCGGCAGAGGCCAGCAAGCCGTATAGCGCTGGGCAGTTGGCCAGACAGAATTCATATCCGAATAATGAGGGGGCGGGGGTTTTCAGAAAGCGACTTCAAAAATCGGGGGTTTTAAGTGTTGTTATTGTTGTTGTTTGGAAGTCGACCATCTCACGAAGGACGATTGTAAATATTTGTACTCAAATCCATTTCTCATTCTTCAGGGAATTCAATTAAAAAACTCTGTCCGGCTACAAGAGAGTAGCGCAATCCCGATTCAACGACTTTAGCAACTAGAGTCACACAGTTAGAATTCACCACTTGTACGTCTTTTCGTTCTATCATCGGCAAGAAGCCACCAGCGACTCCTTCATAGTGTCCAACGAAGTCTTCCAAGGACTGCAGCCCGTATACATCTCCCTTTATTCGTACGGTGCTCGATCCCGTTTCGCCGAACTTCAACCCTCTTACTGTAAACTCAACCTGCTGACCGTTGTTGAGAGTAAGGACGCCTTCTCCCTGTCTAAAAGCGACGAATATTCCTCTCTTTTGGCCTTCCAATGTGAAGGTTCCTGATTTGTCGGGGTTTTCTGGACATTTCCTGCTTGCGGTTTGGGCGAAAGACTGAGCCGTAGGTTGATACACCATCCAACCTACAAATAAACCTACGCACAGATAAAATACAGAAGCTTTTGTTTTATTGCGCATTTTTTCCTCACTCAATGAGTTCCCAACACTTAACGTGAATTGCATTTCAAAAATTTTCTTATCGGATTGTGACCGCGTGATGATGCTTGTATCTGCGGGTGTAAGGCCTCATCTTGGCTACTTCGCAATGTGATACCAAGCGGCACCCGACACACTCGCCTATCCGAAACAAAGCTGAAGCTCGCGAAGCTAATAAGTATCATAGTTCCTCTTCTGCCCCCAAAATCGTGGCAGAAACCGGTACTCGCTTTTGCTCAGGCGTCATCTCAACGCTTGTCGCGGTACCGGGCACATGAGTAGCTCGAGCAGCTTGCGGTACACTATCGCGGCGATTCCTACGCCAAACGACAAACAGTGAGAACGTGAGCGCGATGACCAAGCACATCAAGAATATGTTTCCATCGCCAAATAACTTACTCACAATTGCTGCAAGAACAGGCCCCGTCACACCGCCGAGCGTCCAAACGAAGAGTAGCGTTACTGCTGCAGAAGGAACGTAGACCGGCACAGTTCGATCCATTCCATGCGCGACTAGCAACGAATAGGTTGGGAGAAGCAAGCCACCCAAGAGGAAAACCAAAGCAAACCCAAAAAGCTGCCACCCTATACCATAGTCGCCCTTGGCAGCCGCGGCGTCGCCCTTGCCCAAAACAACGAACAGTAACAGTATCATAGCGGTAAATACAGAGACGCCAGCAATCAAAATCCGACGGTCCATTTCGTCAGAGGCTTTTCCGAGCGGGAACTGGAAAAAAATGCGGCCCGCGTAGGCCAATCCAATTCCAATAGCAATTGTCCTGGGATCGAGCCCCAGCACGCTGGCACGAAACGGAACAACTGTTAACATAACAGTGACTAGAAGACCGTTTATAAAAGCGCCGACGAACGCTGTGGGCGACTCTCTGAAGACTTCGCTAATCCTAATATTCGCTGTTCCTCCGGGACTCGCAGGATTGGTCCGCGTTGTTGCAAGCACGACAATTGCGAAGCAATAGAACATCGAGACAAGAACAAAGGCTTCTGAAAGCTCGGCTGATTGGTTAATGACAATCCCTTGGCTCAGAACCGACACGATGCCGAGAACGATTGCGTAAACTGCGAGTATGCGTCCTCGGTTTTCAGGTCCGGCAGTGTCATTGATCCAAGCATCGCCGATAGCGTATAGACCTGCCGTCGCGAGCCCGGTGATGAACCGAACAAACACCATTATGACTGGTTCTTGGGTACTCGACAGAATTAGAGTGAAAAGCGTGCAAATCGCAGCGGCCGCCGTGAAGGCCCGGATGTGCCCAATCCGAGCTAGCGGCTTAGCGATGTAAAAACAGCCAACCATAAACCCAAGCGAATAAGCTGCAGCGACAATCGAAGCGGCTTCTTGAGTTCCTCCAATCGACGCGATTTGAAGAGCGACTAGCGTTCCCAGGGCTGCTGTTGCTAACTGTATCGCACCAACAGAAACAAATAGTGCGCGTAGTGACAGAATTTGGGCGTTCACTTTTCTTTCCCTAAATACATAACTACTCCAACGTCGCTTGCTTTTGCATTGGCTTGCGAGGAGGCTCACTTGCTGGGATTGCTTTCCAAGCCAGCCACAAGTGTCTCATTCGACCAGTTTCTCTCAAACCGGAGGAAACCTATTGCAATCGCTCGGGCTGGACTGAGTAATCCAACCATTGAGCAAATACGCTTTGTCGCCGTCCACCGCTTCTGGAATGGTAGATCGTAGCCTCATGCCGATGTTATGATGATCAAGTTTCGCTTGCTCTATCTTTCTGAGGAACGGCGTTACCATTTCACGACAAAATCCCGGCAATGGCTTGATCGATTGCAAAACTTTGCTTTGCAATGGTCATCAAGCCGCGTGTTTTCTCACAGCGCGGCGGCGTTCCGTCTCGAAGCTAGAGGAAAGCGCTGAATCTACGCCAAGTTGACATAAGGCTCCCGCAGCCATGATATTTAGTTATGAGTGAAATGACGTTTGGGCGCGTTAGCGATTTAAATGGGCTACCTGAGTTAATTCTAGCTTGGGGTGGAGAAGAAGCGCTGCGCCGCACGTTAGATCGGCAGATTCTTCCTTACGAAATTTTGGACGACCGTGACGCTGTCATCCCCATGAAAGACATTATCGGGCTGTACCGAAACGCCGCTGAAGTAACAGGCATTCGATCTTTTGGCCTTAAGGCTACTGAAGGAATAGAACTGAGCGAATACGGTGCAATGGCAGATTTTGTCCTTTCCGCAAAAACGCTGAAAGGTGCGATCGCTAAGTTTAAAACCGGGCTACCGTATTACGAAAGTGGGAGTGAAATCTCAGTACAGTACTCAGAAAATGAGTGCACTATAGGTTATCAGAACCTTTTCCAGTCTATTGTTGGTTTTCGCCAAGCAGGTGATATGACCCTGCGTATTCTTGAGGCCGTTATTCGAGCCTATCTTGGTCCTGAATGGTGCCCGAAGAGCATAAAATTAGCGTGTTCAAGTGGACCTTGGGAGCAAGACTATGAAGATACATTCGAAGCGCCTGTGCATTTTTGTTCGGACAGCTTTGCGTTCGTTTTGGACCGGGATCAATTCGAAGAAGCACGGGCCATTCAAGCCTCCAATGGCGATGCACTGGTTTCCCTCGCCGACCTAAAGCATTTGGGTGAAGATTTGCCGCTAGATTTTATTGGGTCGGTCGCTCACCTGATCAAGATACACTTGCCGGATGGAAAGAGCGGTCTTGAGGAAACCGCCCGCGCTTTGGCAATGGGCCCTCGCACCTTGCAACGTAGGCTTGAGGCACACGGTATCGGATTCCGAGATTTATTGGAGCGAGTTCGAATGCAAAGGGCATGTGAGCTTTTACGAGGAAGTGAGGCGACAGTGGCGATCATTGGCAACGAGCTTGGTTACTCCGCCACTTCACATTTCACACGCGCGTTTACACGAGTATTCGAAGTTTCACCAAGCAAATACAGATCTGAAATAACCGCGTCAGCACGATTGATGTAGACCCAGCTTGCAAAATCTTGCGGAACTTTCCTGACCGAATGTGGAGGTCTCATTTACTAACAGGGAGCGCGCTTTTTGATGGGCATACTTCGGCAAGCATTGTTCTCCCTAGTTTTGTGCCTTGCACTACTAAGTTGTACGCGTCCGCCGGATCTTATTGGCATTGAAAATCCGGATGTGTCGCCATCCCAGGTGCCGGGTATAACAAGCCATAAAGTTTTCATCATGACATCCAGAGCTCGAAGTGGCGTTGAAGCTGAACTATATTCTCGTCAACGATCAGGGCAACTCGGCCTTTCGTCAGTCGTTGTAACCGTGCCCCCTAACCACACGACCTCAAAGATAGAGAGATCGAAAACAAATCCACCAGACCCGCGCAAGAACTTCACTGTAATTGAACCTGTGGTGTATGAAACCGACGGTAAGTTCCTATCAAGTATGAATAGAGAATTGGAAAGAAGATCTCCAGAAGATCGAACGATCTTAGGTTTCGTACACGGGTATAATATGACCCTGAGCGACGCGACACTTAGGTTAACCCAATTCGTGCAAGACTCAGGTTTCGAAGGCGTTCCGGTACTTTTTTCCTGGGCATCTTACGCTAGCGCCACACGATATGTTTACGACCTTAACAGTGCACTTCAATCTAGAGTTCAAATGGTGACTGCCGCAGATTTGCTGACGCGCAGCAATGCGAACAGGGTTGATATCTTAGCATGGTCCATGGGCAGCTTTGCCATAATGGAAGGCATTGTCTACGCAACGACAACTGGCCATTTTGATCGTAAGAACCGACTGAAGAACATTATTCTGGCTTCACCGGACATCGATCTCGACCTGTTTCGTGCTCAATTGCAATTGATCCCCGAAGTCGTAGATGACGTATACATCCTTACTTCGAAGGCCGACTACGCGTTGAAGCTTTCAAGCTTAATTGCTGGACGACAAACACGACTTGGGCAAGCAAACATTGAGCAATTGGAAGACCTTGGTGTTTCAGTAATTGATCTCAGCGAAGTCGACGACGTTGGAACGAAGAGCCACGGAAAATTTGCTGAGTCGCCTAAGGTTGTTCAACTTATTGGCCGAGGCTTGAAGGAGACTAATTCTCTCGGAGAGGTCGCAGGCAGCGAGGCTGTGAGCCTTCCGTCTCTGCTTATCCAAGAACCGCGAAGATGATCCCCAATTGCCGCGGTTCAATAAGCTGTTTCGCTAGCTTTCTCATTTTCACTTCTGAGTATGCCTGTAGTCCTTTCCACAGAGTTTGACTCAATATTCAATTTGCGTGGCCAGTTTTCTTCACTTTAGCATGTGAAACCGCGAAAGCTGCATTGGTAGTGCCGCAAATTTTGTCGTGAAATGGCAACGACTTCCTAAGACCAAGGATAGTAGCGTAACCGCTACAAGTCTTCCTGATCGCCACTTCAGAAAGTGGCGAACCCAATGGAATTCGGAGTGCGTCATGAAATATTATTTTTTGTCCCTAGCGTTTTCTGTTTGCCTAACCGCATTGCAGACAATCAATCCTGCTCTGGCACAAGAAGCTTCAGAAGCAGAACAAGCTTCCGACGAAAAATTCCGTTCTAAAGATGACAAAACCGGAACAAACCCGATTAATTTTCAGAAAGACGTCCGCCTTTATCATGAATATCAAGATTTAGGAGGCGGAAACACGGGAAACGTTACTACGTTTGAATACCGAACGCCGTTCGCCAAAGGTAAATGGCAGTTTCGGATAAAAATTCCTCATCGATCAGTTGATGTTACTGGCCCCGGCTTTTTTTTTGATGAGGCGGGCCTTGGGGATATCAACTTTCGCGTCTTGACCGTTCCCTATCTGAATCCCGAGACTCGGCAAGCTTTCGCATACGGATTAGAGGTATGGTTGCCCACCGCGTCAGAGGACATCCTCGGCGACGATGACGTTGTATTGGGTCCGCAGTTATTTTACGCGTTCTTCAATCCGTTCGGCATTAAGAGTTCCGGGCTCTTCCCCGGCATACAGCATGCTTTTAATGTGGGATCAAACGTCGGCGACGATGTCAATGAGACCCGATTTGATGTCTTTTTCCTAAAGCAATGGCCTGAGCAGCAGCTCTATATGCTCTTGAATCCTCAATACATTGTGGATTGGGAAAACGATACCCAGGGCGGTGTTTTCGATGCGGAGGTTGGATACACGTGGAAATCCGGCGTCACTCTTTACGGCCGCCCTGGTGTCGGCTTGGGACCAGACGAACCACTGGATTGGAACTTCGAGGGCGGGGTCAAATATATATTCTGATCCTGAGCCCCTGCATTACTCAAATTTCGTTTTGGAGAGCAAGATGATGGGTCGAACATTCATAGCATTTGCAGTTGCAGTCACGACTCTGTTCGGCACGGCGGCTTACGCGTCCGAGAAACCCAACATTGTTTTGGTGTTCATGGACAACTTCGGTTGGGGCGAGCCTGGATTTAATGGCGGCGGAATAACGCGTGGTGCAGCGACTCCACGTCTAGACCAATTGGCTGCTGAAGGTTTGAGACTCACAAACTTCAACGTCGAGTCTCAATGCACACCATCACGCGCAGCGATAATGACCGGTCGCTACGCTGTTCGGACCGGCAATGGTACAATCCCTTTAGGAGGGGGCGTATATGGCTTGGTGCAGTGGGAAGTTACCATGGCCGAAATGCTGTCTGATGCGGGGTATGCAACTGGCATGTTCGGCAAGTGGCACCTTGGTCATACAGAAGGTCGATTTCCTACTGATCAGGGTTTTGAGGAGTGGTACGGAATCCCAAACTCAAGCGACGAAACACCTTGGTCCATCCTTGATGGGTTTTCCGAAAGCGGTGTTGCCGGAACCCACATTTATGAAGGCATTCGAGGTTCAACACCGCAGCAGGTTTTGGACTATGATCTTGAGCAGCGGGCATTGATCGACGGTGAGTTAACTAGGCGCGCGATCGACTTTATGGCTCGTCACGCCGCATCTGAAACGCCTTTTTTCCTCTACCTGCCTTACACAATGACACACTACCCCCTCATTCCCCATCCGGATTTTGCGGGCTCTACCGGCAACGGTAGATTTGCAGATGTGCTGGCACAGATCGATGCTTACAATGGTATGCTATTAGACGCGATTGACGATCTCGGAATACGAGACAACACGATCTTTATTTTCACGGCCGACAATGGTCCTGAAATCTTGCCTGAAGGATCAAATACTCCCTCCGTTGAATATTTCATACCGGGCAATGCAGGTCCTTGGCGCGGCTCGCTATTCACCGGGTTCGAGGGCAGCTTGAGAGTGCCGTTCGCAGTGCGTTGGCCAGGCAAAATTCCGGCTGGTGTAACCAGTGACGAAATTATTCATGAAATGGATTTATTCCCCACATTCGCCAATATAGCGAGCGGCTCAGTTCCAGACGACCGGATAATAGATGGTATCGACCAGACCGAGTTTTTCCTTGGAAATAAGGAGAAATCAAATCGGGAAGGCGTAATTGTTTATATGGGTAACGACGTTTGGGGCGTGAAATGGCGGAACTGGAAAGTACACCTCAAAGAGCAGCAGAACATTCTGACAGGTACCGTAAGTTACGGCGTGCCGCGGATCTACAATCTCTATAAAGACCCCGGTGAGACACAGAATGTCTTGTTTCCTGAGACTTGGGTACCGCAGGCAGCTCTGAAACAACTTACTCAGCACGCAATCTCACTTCAAAAAGAGCCTCCAATTAAGCCTGGCACTAAGGATCCATACATCCCCGCTGAATAAGCAAATGTGTTCTGTTGAACTTTCTTCACAAACTCTTCGTTCCCTTGATGCCGCGCGATTCTGCTTCGCTTGAAGGTCTGCTAAGCTGTTCGCAATGCGCGGAAATTACTTAATCCGTCGACGTGTCTGGAACAAAGTAGGTCCAAAACGCATATTGCGTCAGACTGCCGACGTTTATTCGGAATCTGACCGAATTCCTGCAACTTTATCTACCAAGGACCAATCTGTTGTTTATGGATTCGGAAAGCAGGCGAGAAAGGTATCCAGCTTCAGTTTGCTAACTTTAAATCCTGTCTATGCAGTTCGGATGAAAACGGGAGGGTGACCCATGCCGAAAACGATAGTTCGTTTGCTGCCATATCTTTTTATCAGTTTCGCTTTCTTGAGTTTCAATGCAGCCTATGCACAGCCCACAGAAACAACAGAGCAGCAAGTAGATTGGCTCCAATTGGGGATGGGACTTTTTGGCGGCTTGGCGCTCTTTTTAGCTGGATTGGATCTTTTGTCTGAGGGCTTAAAAAAGGCCGCAGGAAACACCCTGCGCGATGTTCTTCAGAAGTTGACAGTGAATCGATTCACGGGCGCCGCCACCGGTGCATTTGTTACCGGTGTACTGAATTCTTCTTCTGTTACGACAGTGTTGGTCGTGGGGTTTGTTACCGCCGGTGTCATGACATTGGCGCAATCCGTCGGCGTAATCATGGGAGCAAATATCGGCAGCACTGTCACGGCGCAGCTGCTGGCTTTCAACCTCTCTACGTATTCCCTTATTGCAGTTGCACTAGGTTTTTTTATGACTTTTGGCAGCAAAAATGAGCGCCCCAAATACATGGGTATGATGATAATGGGCCTCGGTTTGGTGTTCTACGGAATGGGTCTGATGAGTGAGGGTATGAAGCCTTTGCGCAGCTATGAACCCTTTCTGGAAATCCTTGCTAGCATGGAACGTCCGCTTTTTGGCATTCTGGCGGGAGCACTATTCACTGGGTTGGTTCAATCCTCCGCTGCCACTGTTGGTATTGCAATTGCGATGGCAAGCGAAGGTTTGCTGTCTCTTCAGGCCGGGATAGTTTTGGCCTTAGGAGCCAATATCGGGACCTGTGTCACCGCTTTGCTTGCGGCACTTGGCAAGCCAGTCGAAGCGGTTCGCGCATCTGTTGTCCATGTCTTGTTCAATATTGCAGGCGTCATAATTTGGCTTCCGTTTCTGAGCATTCTTGCGGACATAGCCGTAAGTGTTTCGCCCGCCGCTGCGGAAGGTCTGGTTGGAAAAGACAAACTTGCGGCGGAGGTTCCTCGGCAGATCGCAAATGCCAACACCATGTTCAATGTCCTCAACACTATGATATTTATTGGTTTCACAACGGCCTTCGCGCGCCTCGCGGAAAGACTGGTCCCAGATCGACCTGAGCCAATGGATAAAATCATTAAGTCCGAATTCCTCGATGACGCGGCGCTGGAAGCGCCCACGATCGCACTTGAAAACGCCAGAAGAGAGATTGAGCGGGCCGGACATATCGCCTTGGAAATGATGGACGCGTTGGGTGAAGGGGCTCAACGCTACGAAAGAGGAGCGTTGGATGCGGTCGCAAAGCGTGACGACGAAGTGGACATTCTAAGTTCAGAAATCATGAAGTATCTTGGTCGAATACGACAAAATTCACTCACGGAAAGCGAGAGCGATACCCATCAGCAACTTGTCGCCGCGATTATGAATATCGAGAGCGCAGCTGACATCGTTGAGGCGGATATGGTTGGGTTGCTCAAAATCTTCATCGATGGCGATTTTTCCGAAAGTAGTGAAACAACGCGAGATATGGTGCAGGGTCTTTGGACTTGTGTGAGAGAAAGTCTTGAACTCGCAGTCCAGGCTGTGGGGAATAGTGACGAACGCTCTGCCCAAGAAGTGCTCTTGCTCAAAGACGATATTAGAACCCTTTCCGACCAGCTATTCGAAAGGCACGCCAAGCGACTAAACATCGACGAACCCCGGTACTTGGAGCGTGTTCGACTACTGATGACTTTTATTGAGCAGTTGCGCCACATGTACACACTGACAAAACGGGTCGCGAAGACACAGTTACCAGTCGAAATCGCCGCAGAGGCGGCATAATTGGTTAATAGGTCAATTTCGGCAATGCGGCGAAGTTATTTGTTGTCCACACGAATTCTTGTTTTGCATATTTCCGCATGGAACGACTGTACCAAACGTGCCCCCACAACGGCCACAACGATAAAACTGTGGGCTTCGTTGGGGCGCTTGAAGCGGTTGGACAAGTTGTTCCAACGGTGGCGATATAACAATCTCAAGACGTACGCCTGATGAGGCTGCGCTGCGGACACCTATTCTTCGACAATTCCCACAGCAAGACCTTCCGTGAAGCTCAGAGCTACTCTGTCTCCCTGGCTAAGTTGCTCAACAAACTCACGACCAACTTCTGTTTCAACCTCGATCATTTGTTCTGTGCCGCTGCTGTCCGTCACAGTGGCTATTGAATTCGCGGCGTCGAAGGAAACAAAAGTCAGAATTAACGTGACCATCGTTCCAGCGGCTACGCCCGGTGTTGATCCCTCTGCCGCCCGGCCTTCCAATTCAACCATACTGTCGACCTCGCCAGGGAATGCCATGTTTGCAGCTACCCCCAGTGTGTAAACCGCTTTGACCTTGTCGCCTTCTTCAATTTGGTCGAAGTTTACGACTTCCGCTCCTGCAACAATGGTCTCTTCTTCGCCTGTCTCTGAGTTTTGCAGCACTATAAGCCGAGTGTCCGGGTCAACCGACTTAACTGTCGCATCGGCTTCGATGGTCACGCTGCGCTCAGCTGTTTGAGCAAAACTGAACGCAGGCATAATCAAGAAAAATGCAGAAACAAGAAGTTTAGTTAGCATGTCTTCTCCTAATAAAATTCATGGTTGAAGCCTGCAAAGTAGCACACAGTTTTGCAGTATAGCAAAACGTTGTCACACCGCTTAGCAGTTTCAAAGATGTATGTCAGTCAGTGTCACCAAAGACCGAAGTTCTTGAGCATCAGAATTGCGCCATATATCGAACGATTAGTCTAGAGCACTTAGGCGGAGAACGCTTGTTCGGCTGAAGCGATGTCAGTTTCGTCCGCTTTTTAGTCATTCCGATGGGCTCAGGTCCCAGACACGCTCAGGCAACCCGAAGTTCTCAGTGACAGCATTTCTGTCCTTACGCTTCAGAGTAATGCCTAAGATACTTCTTATAGGACAACGTGTCGGATGACTTGCAATAAGGGGGATAGTACCCCCTCCCAATAAAGTACCTTACCTAGTGGACTACATAAGGTAGCCTCAAATAGCCCTTAGGCGGCCATGGCAAAACCACTGTCCAAGGTCATCTTCACTTGAGGGATGAAGCCCAACCGTTCTTTATACTCATCCTTCAGCACAGTTGACGCCAATTCATGATCCCGTTGCTTCACGATCAGACTGTCATGAACCGGAAGGGACGGTATGTCTTGCAACTCATAGAGGCACTGCATTGCTTTTAGAAAACACTCTGCTTCTTCAAACTGCAAAATAGCCCAATCCAGTTTTTCGGGTTCGAGACTGGACAAAACCGGGTGTCGGGCCAAGATCGACGAAACCACGTCCTTCAGCTTGTACCGATCCCTAGGGTGGTAGCCATGTTCGGAAATGAAGTCGTCGTTGAAAGACCTCGGCCAGCGGGATGGGGGTTTCCCCCGCCCGATAGAGGCGACAATGATCCGTTTTGTGACCTCTCTCGATATCCCGTCGATCTGATAAGGATCGGGATCATAGGCGAGGGTCTCACCTTGGATTGCGTACAGAATGGATAGCTGACTGGAAGAAACATCAATTTCACACGTTGGTTCACCATCAATCATAATGGCTTTCCGTTTTTCCTTCGGCATCTGCATCCAATCGTCGTCAGAGGCACAATAGAAACGGCCCCCGAGATTGAAGTCGAACCCTTTCCGGTCACCGCAATTGAAGATACGTCGCAACATTGGTTGATCTGATAGGTTAAACTTGTGACGGGCGAGATACCTGTTCAGGGTCTCTACTTCGGTTCTGCGCTCCTGAAATCTGGGGCCACTCTGCTTGATGAGCTTGCCACCTTTTGGGAAATTGTAGTCGCCGTCTTTGGTACTGCGTACCTGCAAGACACTGGCGTGACTGTGACAGCGTTCAAAGTGCTCGGTGACGTTGGCCGCTGTGAGTTGGTAGCTCTGGGCCAGTTCCAACAGAGCTGGTGTGGCTCTGAACCTCCGCGCTTTTTTGTACGTTGTGTTTTGGTCACTGTCGTCAATCGAAGCTCGGAAATGCACAAAGCCAGTTTCTTCCATCAGCCCCATTCCCATCCAGTAGGTTCGAAGCTTGATAAAGGCATCACTACTCACCAAGGTCTGTGCAAGTTCGTCTTTGTCGGATGGTCGATACATGTAGCCTTTGGCGGCCTCATTCGCGCTGTGCTTGATTAGATCGGCAGCCAACGCTCCAACTGCCAATTTGAAGTTGTCCAAGTCGTTCTGTCGTCTGGCACGTTTTCGGGGGTGGTATTGTGCTTCGTAAGCAATAGTTCGGTTTATCAACTCGGATACAAAGTTCTTCGATGCTTCGGTTACCGTAGACCGATCTAACGAAGCAAACCGGGCTTTGTTGAATGTGTGTCGAAGTAGACGTGTTACGTCGTTGTTTGTTTTGCGCATACATTTTCCGTATTGGGCGGTTTCAAAAAGAGAGGAAAGATTTAGGGAAACTTCCTCCTTTATAGGCTCAATATCCGAACACACACTTTTTCAGGCACCAAACGTCTGGAAAACTGAATGCCATAGCCGTTACTCGAGCAACGCCAATCAGACCACAATTGCTGTGTACACCCGACTAGCGTGCATGTCGTTGAGAGGGCGAGACTGTCCTAAATGTTGAAGGCTTACCAACTAACTTTGTTGAAGATCACGATAGAAGTGTGCGGACACCAGTTTCAGGCTGATCTTCATCAACCATCTTCGCAACCAAACGTCCGCTAGTCAGTGTCGGCTTTCCACAAAAAAAGAGGTGTTGAGTTTTGGTTTCGCTGACCTTTTTCCTTTTGACTCATCTCAAGGAAGGCAAATTGTCCTGTGTGGGTTTATGTACCACAACATCTAGTATTGGATGTATGGAGGGTCAAGTTGTGACAGACATAACCCTTTGATGTTATTGGGTATGGGCTTCCCTAACTACTAGGTCTTGATAGGCGATTACATATCGAAGATGTCAGGAGTTCAAATCTCTTATCACCCACCATTTTTTCCTTTTAGCGATTCATCAAAAGGCCCCAGGGCTTTGGTAATCCGAATAGAAAAAGGGCGGAGTTTTCACTCCGCCCTTTCCACAGCACTCTCAATTTAGTGTGTCGTTGCAGAAGCCGCCGAATTATCAGAAGCCTTAGCCGCAGCGGCAGCGGCTTCCTCGGCCGCTTCGTCCCACTCAATCGGCTCTGGTTCGCTGACCAAAGCCTGTTTCAGCACTTCCGAGACATGCGAGACCGGGATGATCTCTAGCCCTTCCTTCACGTTATCCGGAATATCGGCCAGATCCTTTTCGTTTTCCTCGGGGATCAGAACCGTTTTGATGCCACCACGCAGAGCTGCCAGCAGTTTCTCCTTCAAACCACCAATCGGCATCGCATTACCGCGCAACGAAACTTCGCCGGTCATGGCGATGTCCTTGCGCACCGGAATACCCGTCAGCACGGAAACGATCGATGTGACCATCGCCAGACCTGCCGAAGGCCCATCCTTTGGCGTCGCCCCATCCGGCACGTGGACATGGATATCCAGTGTGTCAAACTTCGGCGGCTTAACACCGATCTGCGGTGAGATTGACCGCACATAGGACGAGGCTGCATCGATGGATTCCTTCATCACATCGCCCAACTTACCAGTGGTCTTCATCCGACCTTTACCCGGCAGTTTCAGCGCCTCGATGTGCAACAAATCGCCGCCAACAGAGGTCCATGCCAGACCAGTGACAACACCGACCTGATCATCCTGTTCGGCCAAGCCGTATCGGAACTTGGGTACACCTAGGAAGTCATCCAGATTGTCTGGCGTCACCGTAACGGATTCAGCCTCTTTCTTGATGATCTTGGTCAGCGACTTCCGGGCAACCTTGGCGATCTCGCGTTCCAGATTCCGCACGCCTGCCTCGCGGGTATAGGTGCGGATAATGGATTGCAGCGCGTCATCGGTCAGCGCAAATTCCTTAGCCTTCAGGCCGTGGTTCTTGACCTGCTTGCTGATCAGGTGCTGCTTGGCGATCTCGGATTTCTCTTTCTCGGTATAGCCAGCCAGTGGAATGATCTCCATCCGATCCAGCAGAGGCCCAGGCATGTTGTAACTGTTCGACGTGGTCAGGAACATCACGTTGGACAGGTCATATTCGACCTCAAGATAGTGGTCCATGAACGTGCTGTTCTGTTCCGGGTCCAACACTTCAAGCATGGCCGAAGCCGGGTCGCCACGGAAATCCTGCCCCATCTTGTCGATCTCATCGAGCAAGATCAGCGGGTTAGTGGTTTTCGCCTTTTTCAAAGCCTGAATGATCTTACCGGGCATCGACCCGATATAGGTCCGACGGTGGCCGCGGATTTCGGATTCGTCGCGCACACCGCCCAACGAGATGCGAATGAACTCGCGCCCCGTGGCTTTGGCGACCGACTTACCCAAAGACGTTTTACCCACACCCGGAGGGCCAACAAGGCACAAGATCGGGCCCTTCAGCTTTTTCGAACGCTGCTGAACCGCAAGGTACTCGACGATCCGTTCCTTGACCTTTTCAAGGCCGTAGTGATCGGCATCCAGAATGTCCTGTGCGCGACCCAGATCCTTTTTGACGCGGGATTTGGTGCCCCACGGCAGTGCCAGAATCCAGTCCAGATAGTTGCGCACAACGGTGGCTTCGGCCGACATGGGCGACATGTTCTTGAGCTTCTTCAGCTCACCTTCGGCCTTTTCGCGCGCTTCTTTCGACAGCTTGGTCTCGGCGATTTTCTCTTCCAGTTCGGCAACTTCATTGCTGCCGTCCTCGCCATCGCCAAGTTCCTTCTGAATGGCTTTCATCTGCTCATTCAGGTAATATTCGCGCTGCGTTTTCTCCATCTGGGATTTGACGCGGGTCTTGATCTTTTTCTCGACCTGTAGAACCGACATCTCGCCCTGCATGAGGCCATAGACCTTTTCCAGCCGCTCACTAACCGAGAGCGTCTCAAGCAGTTCCTGCTTTTGCTCAACCTCGATGCCCAGATGGCCCGAAACCAGGTCGGCCAGTTTGGCAGGCTCGGTGGTTTCACCAACGGCGGTCAGCGCTTCTTCGGGGATGTTCTTGCGGACTTTGGCGTAACGCTCGAACTCATCCGCGACGGTGCGCAGCAGCGCCTCGGTCGTCGTCACGTCACCGGGAATCTCGGTCAGATATTCGGCACGAGCTTCGAAGAAATCTTCGTTTTCCAAAAATTCGGTGATCTGCACCCGCGCCTGACCTTCGACCAGCACTTTCACGGTGCCGTCGGGCAATTTAAGCAGTTGCAGAACATTGGCCAGCACACCCGACCGGTAAATCCCATCAATCGAGGGATCATCGTCACCTGGGTCAATCTGGCTGGACAGCAAAATCTGCTTGTCGTCCTGCATCACTTCTTCCAGTGCGCGAACAGATTTTTCCCGACCCACGAACAGCGGCACGATCATATGCGGAAAAACCACAATATCGCGCAGCGGAAGCACCGGGTATGAGGAATTCAGAGGCTCTTGCATGCTCAATCCTTATCATTGGCAAGACGGTACTGGTCCCTATAAAGGCAACGCCCGACCGTCTCCTGTTTGGACGCTTAAGGTGGGGTTCAAATACCCCATTTCAACCTCATCGCCGTATGTCGTGATCCAGAATGACCCGAGGTTTTTTGGACTGCAAGGCACCGCGCCGGAATATCCACCGATTTTAACACAACTGACGCAATGTGCGGCATCAAATCGGTTCAATATCGCCCTGAGCGCGCTGCGCGTGGAACTCGGCCTGCCATGCCTCGAATATTCCAGTTGCAATGGCGTCGCGCATTCCCTGCATGATATTCTGGAAATAATGCAGATTGTGCCACGTTAGCAGCATCCCCGAGATCATCTCGTTCGAACGGAACACGTGGTGAAGATACGCGCGGGAATAATTCGAGCAAGCCGGGCATTTGCATTGCTCGTCCAGCGGTCGCGGATCGTCGGCGTGACGGGCGTTTTTGATGTTCACCACACCATACCGCGTAAACACCTGCCCTGTTCGGCCGGAACGCGAGGGCAGAACACAGTCCATCATGTCAATACCGCGAGCGACTGCGCCAACGATATCATCAGGTTTGCCAACACCCATGAGGTAGCGCGGCTTGTCGACCGGCAGCATATCCGGCGCAAAGTCCAGAACATCGAACATGGCCTCTTGCCCTTCACCTACGGCCAGTCCACCGACGGCGTAACCTTCAAAGCCGATTTCCTTCAACGCTTCGGCAGATTCTTCGCGGAAATCCTGCTCTAGCCCGCCTTGCTGAATGCCGAACAGCGCATGGCCCGGACGGTCGCCAAAGGCATCACGGGATCTCTGCGCCCATCGCATCGACAGACGCATGGACGAGGCAATCCGGTCTCGGTCAGCAGGCAACGCAGGGCATTCGTCAAAGCACATAACGATATCCGAGCCCAAAAGCCGCTGAATCTCCATCGACCGTTCCGGCGTCAACTCGTGCTTGGAGCCGTCAATATGCGATTTGAACGTCACACCCTTTTCGGTCAACTTGCGCAACCCGGCAAGCGACATGACCTGAAAGCCGCCCGAATCCGTCAAAATCGGACGATCCCAATTCATGAATTTATGCAACCCGCCCAAGCGGTCGATCCGCTCGGCGGTGGGACGCAACATCAGGTGATAGGTGTTGCCCAGCAGAATGTCCGCACCCGTCGCACGTACGCTTTCCGGCATCATCGCCTTGACCGTCGCCGCCGTTCCGACCGGCATGAATGCCGGAGTACGCACTTCACCACGCGGAGTGTGGATTACTCCGGTTCTGGCTTTGCCATCGGTGGCCTTCAGGTCAAAAGAGAAACGTTCGGTCATTCGGTGCCTCGGGGTCGCTGAACCGGGCAGCGTTTGCCCGATCCGCGCGCCCAATGCAACCCGTCAAGGAAGAGAGGCGACGCGCTCGGTGAACAGCTGCACAACCCCTGCCCCATCCACATCGCGGCAAACTCGGATTGGCGGGCGAGAGGGGTCGGGGCGCGTGGCACCGATTTCAGAGCCAGTTGTGGTAACTTTCACCCCGGTGTCAACCATGTCGAACATCCCATCATGCGTACAGGCGATCACAGCCGTGGAGTCGTGGAGCCCACACCCCTCAAGACCCCCAATTTCCTTGTAGAAATTGAGATAGAACCGAGAGATATCCCGCAAGAACCCGCCAATATCCGTAGATCGTCTCGCCAACGCTTCGAAATCGGCGGTTTCGTAAAGGGTTTTAAGCGTGACATCTAAGCCGACCAGAACAGTATCCGGAGGCGAAGAGAACACCTCATCCGCTGCTGCAGCGTCGTGGTAAATGTTAGCCTCGGCGTGTTCGGTAATGTTACCTGGGCAAAACACGGCCCCACCCATAATGACCAACCGCTTGATGTTGCCTGAAAACTCGGGGTCCAAGCGCATTGCCGCAGCGATGTTGGTCAGCGGTCCCACGGCACAGACCACCAATTCACCACGATGCGCTTTCGCCATTTCCACAAGGAATGCGGCGGCGTCCAGCGAATGGTTTGTCCCTACCTCTGGAATATCCGTCAAGTCACCAAAGCCTTCGGGACCGTGAACACGCTCGGATGGCGCGTGATCGGTCCTACCCAGCGCGAAAGGTGCACCTTCGGCGACCGGTGCTTCTACAGCCAGTCGATGCAAAAGGTAACGCGCATTTCGGCTGGATTGGTGAACATGCGTGTTGCCGAAAACGGTGGTCAGCCCCAATAGATCAATTTCCGAGGCCGCCGCCGCATAAGATATGGCCATGGCGTCGTCGATGCCGGGATCGGTGTCGATAATAAGTTTCATGCACGTCCGATAGCGCAATCACCAAGGGATGCAAAGCGGCCACATTCGGAAATTTCCCCCTTACATCCGAACGTTCATAGATTTGAATCTAATCCTATACCCGCCATACCTGACTTGAAATTGGGCAAGTCAATCCCCAAATGTATACTATAGTACACAATAAAGAGAGGACAGATATGACCGAAGACCAGATTATAGGATTGCTTTCGTCGAACATCATTTTCGTTCTTGGCGCCGTTCTGATTGTCGTTGTTATCTTCAAGGGCATTAAGATCGTGCCTCAGTCGGAAAAATACGTGATTGAACGCTTTGGCCGCCTGCACTCGGTCCTTGGGCCAGGTATCAACTTTATTGTTCCGTTTCTTGATGTTGCACGTCACAAGATATCCATTCTGGAACGCCAATTGCCCAATGCGACGCAAGACGCGATTACTAAGGACAACGTGTTGGTGCAAATCGACACCTCGGTCTTTTACCGCATTCTTGAGCCTGAAAAGACCGTCTACCGCATCCGCGACGTAGATGGTGCGATTGCCACCACTGTGGCTGGGATCGTCCGGGCCGAGATCGGCAAAATGGACCTGGATGAGGTTCAGTCGAACCGTGCACAGTTGATCAACCGCATTCAGGAAAGTGTGGAAACTGCCGTAGATGACTGGGGCATCGAAGTGACCCGTGCCGAGATTCTGGATGTGAACCTTGATCAGGCGACGCGCGATGCGATGTTGCAGCAGTTGAACGCCGAACGCGCCCGTCGGGCACAGGTCACCGAGGCCGAGGGTCAAAAACGTGCGGTCGAATTGAACGCCGACGCCGAGCTGTATGCGGCCGAGCAAACCGCCAAAGCTCGTCGTATTGAAGCTGAAGCCGAAGCTTATGCCACCGGTGTTGTGGCCAAGGCCATTCAGGACAATGGTATCGAGGCCGCGCAATACCAGGTCGCGTTGAAACAAGTCGAAGCGCTGAACGCGCTGGGCGCTGGCAATGGTTCGCAGACAATCGTTGTGCCTGCAAATGCCTTGGAAGCGTTTGGCGATGCCTTTAAGATGCTGAAGGGAGGCAAGTAATGGCAGACCCGTTCTGGCTGACATGGTGGATTTGGTTGGCGGGGGCATTGGCCCTCGGCATCCTCGAGATTGTGCTGCCGGGATTCATCTTTCTGGGCTTCGCAATCGGCGCGGCGATCACTGGGTTGTTGCTGATCATCCCAGGTGTGGCGCCGTCCCTGCCGGTTCTGCTGCTGATCTTTGCTGCATTGTCGCTGATAGCATGGCTGGTTCTGCGACGGATGTTCGCCCTGCCCCACGGTCAAGTGAAGACCTTTCGGCACGACATCAACGAATGAACCCACTGGTGCCCGCTTTGGGCACCACGCCACCTCTGGACGCTGCCCATAGCTTTCCCTATATAAAAGCTCAGGAAACAGACCCGAGGCACGAATGACTCACCCCAGCGAACAGTTTGAAGGCACGCCATTGATTGCGCCTTCGACAATTGAGCACCCCCTGTATGACGCAGTGGTCGAGGCCTGCCGGTCAGTCTATGACCCTGAAATTCCAGTTAACATCTATGATCTGGGTTTGATCTATACCATCGACATTTCCGGCGAGAACGCGGTGAAAGTGATCATGACCCTGACTGCACCAGGTTGCCCGGTAGCAGGCGAAATGCCCGGCTGGATCGTCGAAGCCGTCGAGCCGGTTGCGGGCGTCAAGGAAGTCGATGTCGAACTAACTTGGGAACCCCCCTGGGGAATGGAGATGATGTCAGACGAAGCCCGTTTAGAGCTGGGCTTCATGTAAGCACGACCTGATATCTTGCTGAAAAACCGCCCCTCTGACCGGGCGGTTTTTTATTTGACGTCGCAGGTTGACCTGATCTCGGCAGCCCTTTCGTCCAGCGCTTTTACGTAGTCGCCTGAAAGCATTGATAACCGCTTCTTCTCCGTCCCGGTCACCAGCCCCAACAACGCACCTGCGGGCAATATCGACACGACACTTTCAACTTGCTGGTCCTGTGCATGTTTCTTTTCTGCTGCGATGGCGCGTAAGTCGCCTTCGGCCGTCGCACAGTTTACCGGGTGCCGCTTGCCGTCCACAGCTGCGGATGCAACGCCTGCGACCACTATTGCAATCGAGATAAACAGGCCCGCCTTCAACACCTTGGAGAGTTTATGCATGTCCATGCACCTTTCGTTATCCACTGCCATACCCTGTTCGCAGGCTAGGCCGACCCATTGTCTGAACGCAAGCATGGGTTCCGTCTGACGGCAACCTTACTGGAAAAGTTAGGTAAGCACGGCTGCTATGTCTTGAGACTGTTTCGCCTAAGCACTAAATTGGAGATAACGCGCGACAACGGAGACCACTATGTTCGGCATTCCCGGCAAACAAGCGGTGACGATCACACCGAAAGCTGCGACCCAGATTGTGAGCCTGATGAAATCAGGTGGACATGCCGGGCTGCGCATCGGTGTCAAGAAAGGTGGCTGCGCAGGCATGGAATACACCATGGACTACGTGGACGAAGCCGATGCCAATGACGAGGTCGTAGAACAGGATGGCGCACGGGTGATGATCGCCCCTATGGCACAGATGTTTCTGTTCGGAACCGAGATTGACTATGAGGTTTCGCTGCTGGAATCCGGCTTCAAGTTCCGCAACCCTAACGTTGTCGATGCCTGCGGTTGTGGCGAGTCGATCAAGTTTGACGAAACGCTCTCGGCCCAGCGTTAAGACGCTTCTTTCAGGTGAACATAGGTTTCGTTGAACCGCGTCGTCAGGTGTTCTCCGGCACGAATAACCTTGTCTGAATTCGGCGGAGCAACATTTGTGTCGTAGGACGGATTGAAGAACAGCGGCACCGAGATCCGTTCCTCAGACCCTCCTACCACCCGGTGCAACGTGGCTTTGACCCGACCGTCGGTCCAGAATTCCAGCATTTCACCAAAGTTGATAATGAAGGTTCCGGGTCGGGCTTCGGCCGGTTCCCATTTTCCGTCAGGCATTTGAACCTCTAGCCCAGCGGTACCATCTGTCGCCAACAGTGTCAGGCACCCATAATCAGTGTGTGCGCCGATTCCAAAATCCTGATGCCCTGCCCAGGCGGGGCGCTGAGGGTAGTAATTGCCGCGCAGCAAGGCCATGGGCGTTTCAAATGCGCTGTCGAAGCTGGCTGCATCTCGCCCCAGGGCCACAGCGATTGCCCTTAGAACGCGCATCGCGACTGCACTGGCGTCGGTGTAGTAGGTCTGGATGGTATCTTGGAAGCCGGCCGGCGCCTCGGGCCATTGGTTCGGCGCATAAACGCTCAGGTCCTTGGATGCATAGGGGTTTCCTGCTGGTAGTTCGTATCCGCAGTCGAAAACCTCTTTAAAGTCGGGGTTGGCACTCGGGTCGACCTGCTCGGATTGCGAAGCGCCCCACCCTCGGTTTGCCCCAGTCTTAGCCATATCAACGCGCGCTTTCTGGGCCTCGGGTAAGTGAAAGAACTGTCGATAGGCTTCAATGACCGACGTGCACCGTGATGCATCCAAGCCTGTATTGGACACAGTCAGGAAACCCACCTCACCGATTGCGTGCAGCAGGCGGGCCAACTCATCGGGCTCGCGTCGGTCCAGTTTTTCTAGGTCCAGGTTGTTGATCATGAGGGCCTCGGAAATTGCGCGGGAGTTGTGCCGTTTTGGCCGCTAATCCGCAACCAGAATTGTCAGTGTGTCCGCACGGTGCTATCCGATGTGCAAACAATAGCTTAAATGGGGGATCCTATGATGCGGCGCAAGCTTGCGGCAGGGAATTGGAAGATGAACGGAACGGCTGCGGATTTAGCCGAGTTGGAGGCGCTGTCAAGGACCTACCCTTCCCCATCAGTTGATGTGCTGATTTGTCCACCCGCAACGCTGATACACCGTGCCGCGCAAACGGTCGGTGAAGCCGGGATCATGGTCGGCGGTCAGGACTGTCATGCCGCGTCATCCGGTGCCCATACTGGCGACATAAGCGCCCAGATACTGATGGATGCCGGGGCATCAATGGTGATCCTTGGCCACTCTGAACGGCGCGAAGATCACGCCGAACAGAACGAAGATGTTCGCGCCAAAGCGCGTGCCGTTATGGATGCTGGCCTAAAGGCCATCATCTGCGTCGGTGAAAGCCTTGAACAGCGCGAAGCGGCCAACACGCTGGACATCATTGGCGGCCAGATGTCGGGCTCGATCCCGGACCAATCCACCGGCGAGAACCTGATCGTGGCCTATGAACCCATTTGGGCCATCGGCACTGGAAAAGTTCCCACATTGGACGAAATCGGAGAAGTCCACGACTTTATCCGTGCGCGTCTGGAACGGCGGTTTGGCGAAGGCGTGGGGCGGTCCGTCCGGTTGCTTTACGGCGGGTCGGTCAAGCCCGGCAATGCGGCGGATATCTTTGCCGTGTCCAACGTGGACGGTGCCTTGGTTGGTGGCGCCAGCCTTAAGGCTGACGACTTTTCGGGCATTATCGACGCATTGCAGAACGCCTGAGACTACGCCAGTTTCATCGTTACCAGACCGGCCACAAGCAGGGCGGCTGCGATAAGGCGCGGGGCTGTCACGGCCTCGCCCAGAAAAACAACGCCAACGGCAAAAGCACCGATGGCCCCTATTCCGGTCCATATCGTGTAGGCTGTGCTAAGTGGCAAATCACGCATTGCCAAAGCTAAAAGTCCGAACGATGCGACCATGGAAACACCCATAATGGCGGTTGGCCAAAGACGGGTGAAACCGGCAGATTGCTTCATGGCAACAGCCCAGCCAATCTCGAGAACACCGGCGAACAGAAGAAAAATCCAAGGCATTGGGACACCTCTCATATCTTCGAGTCGTCCCGAACGATACACAGGTTTAGATGAGGTCGTCCTCGGGCCTCAATCTGGGCACTAAAAATCCCTCATTCAAGAGCATTTCTTTCACAAAACTGCAGCCTGACCGTCACATCCCGCCTCTAAAGATGCAGAAATCGCATTTTTGCACCGTGAACTTGAAGTCGCGCGGTGGCCGCAACAAAACGGATGGAAACCTGATGACGGAAACCTCTGGCAAAGCCTGTGTTCTGTGCATGAAATGGGGTACGCCGTTCAGTGCACATGATGTCAACATGCTTTTCGCGGCTGTCCGGGATCATTTGCCCGTAGACCATGACTTCATTTGCATCACAGATGACACCACCGGGCTTGATCCCGCCATCAAGACGCACGCCCTGTCCTTTCCCCAATTGGATCAGTCGGAATGGGCTCACGGTAAATGGCCCAAATTGCTTATGTTCGACAGACGGATTGTGCAAGGCTACGAAACAGCGCTGTTCCTTGACCTCGATCTCTTAGTAACCGGCGAACTCACGCCCCTGTTGCTCAGCGTACGCGAACGCGGCGGGCTTTACCTTATGACAAAGTTTCGCGCCTTTGTGTGGCGTGCGATACCCGCAGCGTTCTGGGATCGTGTTCCGGGGCTTATGAACCTGGTCACGCGTGGGAATTCTTCTGTGGTCGGATTTATACCCAAGCAGCAGTTCCACCTGTATGATGACTTTGACGCGGCCCGCGACCTGAAGGCTTACAAGAATGATCAGGACTATATCTCAGGGCGGGCGTGGCGGCGTCGGTGCTACCCGAAGGATTGGTGTATCGGGATAATACACCTGGTCCCCTATTGGCCGTTCAATCTGATTTTCCGAAAGTACCGCAACCTGCCAAAACGCCCTAAAATCGTTATCTTCAAAGGAAACCCGAAAGCGCTTGGGCTGGCGGGGCAGAATGTCGGGGAATGGGGAACGAAGCGCCGCCGTGGCTTTGGCAGCATTGGCTGGGTTGAGACATATCTACAGAAATACAGCACGTAAGAAGAAAGGCCGGGCCCAAGAGGGTCCGGCCTTTTTCTTTAGTTCGTTATGATCTCTGGCCCCATGAAGGTGTTGGGCAGGAAGGTCGATATCCACGGTATGTACGTCACCATGATCAAGAAGACGAACAGCACGGCCAGGAACGGCAACGCCGCTTTCACAACGCTCATCATCGGCATCCCGGCCACGCCCGAAGTCACGAACAGGTTCAACCCGACCGGAGGTGTGATCATCCCGATCTCCATGTTGACCACCATGATGATGCCCAGATGGATTGGGTCGATTCCCAGCTCGATGGCAATCGGGAACACCAGCGGTGCGACGATGACCAGCAGGCCCGAGGGCTCCATGAACTGACCACCGATCAGAAGGATCACGTTCACCACGATCAGGAAAGTCACAGGACCCAGACCTGCAGACAACATTGCGCTAGCGATGTGCTGTGGCACTTGCTCGTCCGTCAGAACGTGTTTCAGGATCAGCGCGTTGGCGATCACGAACAGCAGCGTGACAGTCAGCTTGCCGGCCTCGAACAGCGTATGCTTGGTGTCCGGGTGAAAGAACGCGGTTACCAGCGCATAAGGCTTTTTGATCAAAGGCAGGTTCTGTTGGCCCTCTTCGGTGCTGAGCGGCCCCATATCTTTGTAGACAAAGCTGGCAATCAGGAAAGAGTACACCGCAGCGACGGCTGCCGCCTCGGTCGGGGTGAAGATACCGCCATAGATACCACCCAGAATGATGACAATCAGGAACAGGCCCCATCCGGCCTCGCGCGCCGAGGCAAAGATCTCACCCCACCCTTTCCAATCGCCTTTGGGCAGGTTCTTTACCTTGGCCATGACATAGATGGTGATCATCAGCATCAGACCCGCCATCAGGCCTGGAATAACGCCTGCAAGGAACATCCGCCCGACCGACACCTCAACGGCGGCCGCATAGACGACCATCACAATCGACGGCGGGATCAGGATGCCCAGAGTACCGGCGTTACAGATCACACCGGCAGCGAATTCCTTGGAATAGCCGACCTGACGCATGCCCGCGATCACGATGGAGCCGATGGCCACCACGGTCGCCGGGGACGAGCCTGACAGCGCCGCAAACAACATACAGGCAAACACACCCGCAATCGCCAAACCCCCCGGAAGATGCCCCACACAGGCAATCGAGAACCGGATAATCCTCCGCGCCACACCACCCGTCGTCATGAAGGACGACGCGAGGATAAAGAACGGGATCGCCAACAAGGTGAAATGGCCCTCGAATGCCTCGAACAGTGTGCCTGCGACCGAGGCCAGCGAACTGTCAGAATAGATCAGCAGGAACAGGGTCGAACTGAGGCCAAGCGCCACCGCAATCGGAACACCGATCAGCAGCAGGCCAATGACCATTGAGAAAAGAAGAACGACGTCCATTAGTCATGCACCCCTTGTTGTGCGCGGACTTCTTCGATCTCGTCCTCGACTTCGTGGCTGGCGACAAGGCGGTCGGCCTCTCCGCGCCAGATTTGAATGGCGGCTTGCGTAAACCGGATCACCAGCAACAGCATGGATACGGGCAGCACCAGATACGGAATGACCTTTGGGATTTTCTCGTACCCTTCACCATAGTTGATCAGGTCTTCCAGAAAGCGCAGCGGCGCGACCATCGGAATATCGTCAACCTCATAAAAACTCTGACTGCGCGCCCCGGTATCAAACCCGGTTGGGAACCAGCGCCCCGACGTGGGTGGCAGATCCGCAAACACAGCCCAATAGTCATACGACCCCTTCAGCAACAGCAACGAAAAGACCAGACAGCAAGCCACCGCGATCAAAGCCAGCACGCGGCGCGGTGCAGGTGGCAACATGTTCAGGATCGCATCAACGCCCAGATGCGCATGTTTCTTGACCGCATAAGACGCGCCAAGCAGCACCAGCCACCCGAACATGAACACGGTCATTTCAAGTGCCCACAGGATATTGGAATTAAAGGCAAACCGCGCGATCACGTTGGCAAACGTCACAGCCGTCATCAGGCCAAGCAACACTGCGATCAGGGTTTCCTCGATATGGTCGATCAGCCCGCCTTGGCCGGGATTCGCACCAGACATCTCTCTGTCCCCACATTTTTAGGATGATTGATTGGGGCGGGCCTGATGCGGCCCGCCCGGCCTGCGCGTCGATAACTCCCCAGTCCCCCGACGCGCGGCGATCCGGATCAGAACCCGGCGTTGATCGCCTGAGCGGCGTCGATTTTGTCTTGGCCTACATCACCGGCGAATTTGTCCCAAACAGGCTTCATGGCATCGACCCAAGCCTGACGCTGTTCAGCGTTCAATTCACGGATGGTGCCACCAGCGTCGATAACCGACTGCTTGGCCGCTTCGTTGACTGCAAAGGCTTCTTTGTTACGCGTCTCGGTGACTTCACCCAAGATCGTCAGGAATTGATCACGCACTTCGGGGTCCAGGCTGTCCAGCCAGTCAACCGAGGTCACGACCAGATAGTCGATGATACCGTGGTTGGTTTCGGTGATACCGTCCTGCACCTCGAAGAACTTCTTGCCATAGATGTTCGACCAGGTGTTTTCCTGGCCGTCCACAACACCCTGCTGCAGTGCGCCATACACCTCCGAGAACGCCATCTTCTGCGGGCTACCACCGATCGCTTCCATTTGCGCGACCAGCACGTCCGACGACTGCACGCGGAACTTCAGGCCATTAGCATCTGCCGGTGTTTCCAGCGGCTTGTTGGCGGACATCTGCTTCATGCCATTGTGCCAGAACGCCAATCCCTGCAGACCGCGGCGCTGCATGCTGTCCTTCATGGCCTGACCGTCGGCCGAAGCTTGGAACGCATCCACTGCATCGATGTTCTTGAACATGAACGGCAGGTCAAACAGACGGAATTGCTTGGTGAATTTTTCAAACTTGGACAGCGACGGCGCAGCCAGCTGAACATCGCCCTGCAACATAGCCTCAAGGACCTTGTCGTCATTATAGAGGGTCGAGTTCGGGAAAACCTCCATACACATGACGCCATTCATTTCATCGTTCACGCGCTGCTCAAGCAGCGAAGCTGCTATACCCTTGGGGTGCTTGTCGGTGTTCGTCACATGAGCGAACTTCACCACGATCTCACCATCGTCACACGCTGCCATACCGGCAGTTGCCGTCACAGTCAGAGCAACTGCTGTCGCGGCTGTTGTCAGGAATTTCATCTGTCTTTTCCTCCCAGACTTCTCAGAAACTTCTCAAGAGCGCCGCCAAAGCGCCTTATGCCGGGCAGTGAACCGAATCGCCTGCCACCGCTCAACTTTTTGTTGGGGATGCGCGAGATTCGTTTTAAGCCTTTGTTTTTATTTCATGTATCAGCGTTTCAACTAAGTCTGCCGTGAACCAACCTGGACTACGTGCGAAATTCCACACAAGGAAATCTGCCTTTGTGCGGATTTTCGCACATATTTCGAATCGTACGGTTAGAATCACCCGACAACACCGGCGCCACCGCAGTCCGTACCAGCGGACTGCCACGCCCAACGCCTTGAATTGCATGAAAATGGAGTGACAGGCGGCGGGAGAACCTACCTTCGGTAATCCTCGGGGCGAATGCCATAACGCGCTAGTTTGTCATAGAAGGTCTTGCGCGGCAGTTTTAGCGCTTTGGCCGCGTCCGAGGCCTTGCCATTGTGGCGCCCCAAAGACGCAATCAAAAGCGAACGTTCGACTTGGGCCATCTGCTCACTCAGCCCCAGTTCTGCGGCCGAAGCGACCTCGTCCGGCATCCCAAGAACAAACCGCATGGCCGCTGACATCAGGGATCGCGCATTGCCCGGCCAGTCCTGCGTCATCAATGACGCCAAATGTTCCGACGTGATATCCGGTGCAGCAATCCCGGCCTGCTCGGCCGCTTGTGCAACATAGTGGCGAAAGATCACCGGAATATCCTCGGGGCGTTCAGCAAGCGACGGTATCCGAACCCGCATCACGTCCAAACGATAGAAAAGGTCGGCATGAAACTGTCCCGCATCAGACAAGCGCGCGAGATCAGCAGTGGTTCCGGCGATGATACGCGCGCCGACCCCTTGCTCGACGATTTCAAGGGCAGCGTACTGGGTTTCAGTCGGCATCGCCGAAATCTCATCCAAAAACAATGAGCCCCCCGCGGCGTCCTCGCAAACATGTCGTAACTCCTGCACCGTCAACCCCGAGGCAGGGCGCTTGACAAACGGGCCTTGCGATTGCGGAGACATCAAATGCACCACTTCAGCCACCTTTGAAATGCCGCTGCCTGCGGGGCCGGTCACCAGAACCTCTACCCCTGTCCGGGCAACCGTACGAACCCGTTCCCTAAGCCGCTCGGCTTGCGCAGACAGGCCGAACAGAAGCCGCGCGGCTGGATCTCCTTTTTCCAACTCATGTTTCAAGGTACGCTGTTCCAGAACGTGTCGCCGCGCCGCCTGTGCGCGTTCCAGAACCTCGAGCAAGTCCGAGGCAGCGCATGGTTTTTCGAGAAAATCAAATGCACCTGTCCCCATCGCACGAACGGCCATGGGGACATCACCTTCGCCAGTCAACAAGATCACCGGCAGATCGGCATCAACCTCACGCGCGTAGTTCAACAGGTGAAACCCGTCACGTCCGGGCATCCTGATGTCCGACACGATAACACCTGCAAAATCAGCCCGAATGTGATCCTTGGCGGCTACGAAAGACCCAGCAGTCACGGGCGCGTAATCTGCCAGCTCCAGCGTTTGGGCCAAAGCCTCGCGCACCGCCGCATCGTCATCGACCAAAAGGACCTTTCGTGTCATGCGACCTCATCTTCCCGGTAATACTCAAGCTCGACCGTGAACATCGCCCCTGTCTGCGCGTTGGTTCCACGGATGTTACCACCAAAACTCTGGACCAACCCGTAAGAGATCGAGAGGCCCAACCCCATCCCCTCGGACGATCCCACAGCCTTGGTGGTATAGAACGGCTCGAACAGTTTTTCAGTGTTTTCGATACCTGGGCCGATATCGCGCACCGTGACCGCCAGTTTGTCACCCGTCTCGATCGCAATATTGATCAACTTGTCATCCTGCTGGCTCATGGCATCGGCGGCGTTGTTGATCAGGTTCACAAACACCTGAACAAGCCGCACCTCGCCGCCCCAAGCAAAAACAGGACCAGAAGGCAGCTGCCATTCCAGTTCGACCCCTTCGGACCGCAGGCGCGCATCGGTCAGTTCGACAGCCGTTTCGATCACCTGAACCAAGTCGACCTTACCCATAGGTTCACTTTCGTTTCGGGCAAAGGCCCGAAGGTTTTTGATGATGCGCGCCATCCGCGCCGCCATGTCCGATATGCGTGTCAGATTTTCAGCCGCACGCCCCTCGCGCCCACGCGACAAAAATGCTGTGCCATTATCGGCAAATTGCTGGATCGCCATGAGCGGCTGGTTTAGTTCGTGGCTGATCCCGGCGGACATCTGCCCCAATGCGCTTAGTTTTCCGGCCTGTATCAGCTCGGCCTGGGCTTTCTTTAATGCGGTTTCAGCCTCTTGCCGCTCATGAACTTCGCGCCTGAGAGCGGTGTTGGCAGCCGTCAGAGCACGGGTTCGCTGCGCAACACGACTTTCCAGAACGACATTGGCCTGCGCCAGCGTCCTGCGCCGCTCCGTCGCCAGGAACAACAAGGCACCAAAAGCAAAACAGATCGCAGCTACCGCGGCAGCCTGCAGCCCCGCCAAACGCCGCGCCGGAGCTACATCGACCAAAACCTCGGCCGTCATGTCGATCACGGGCAAATCAAGCGTCAGGTGCAGCGCACGTTCAGGCAGATACCTGCCCCACCCCAATCGCCAAAGCTCGTGCCCACCGATCATGGTCGAGGCGAAATCGGTCGCATTCCCTTCTGGCGGAGACAGGCCCTGCTGACCCTCGGACCGATACCAGAACAGAAGGTCGGACCGGTTCGAGATAAAGACCACCCCTTCGGAATCCACAAAGAAAACGGCCTCGGTACTGCCGCGCCATGTTTGTTCGACATCCTGAACATCGGCGACGACCATCAAGGCCCCTTGCACCCGACCCAATGCATCAAATGTCGGTGCTGCGTAAGAATAAATGCGCGCACCGCTTTCGGGAAGGACCCCGTGCGCACTCCCCAAAGCGCCCTGCAATGCGCGTTCGAACGCTGGGTGACCCGCCAGACTGCCCTGCGCGATCGGCTGTGCAGCGGTCAGAACCCGACCATTGCGGTCCAGATATAACATGTTGACAGCAGCTGTCTTATCGGCCACGTCCAGCAACATGGCTTGTGCCGCCTGACGTTGTGAGGGTGTGTCCAGAGTAGCCAGCGCAGGATGGCCCGCCATCAGAACGGCCAATTCCTGATAGACCTGCATCTGAGTGCTTAACCGGTCCGCGGCCAGTTCCAAATCGGCCTCGGCCTTCTCGCTAAGCTGCGACAACGCCTGCCTGAACCCGTAGGACCAGACGCCCGCCGACAGCAGCGCGACCGAGAACAGAAAACCTATGACGACGAATGCTCTGTGCATATCCTAGGGTCTTGCATTCAGCGCGGCCTATGGCAAGTCTGCGCGGCATGAAGAAAATCTCGCAGTCGCCGGTTGATCCCGTATTCGTTCAGGACCCCTATCCTTTTTATGACCATGCGCGCAGGTTCGGAGACCTGTTTTTCTGGGAAGACTACAACAAGGTTGCCGCAGTATCGCACAGAGCCGTTCAGACATTACTGAAAGATCGGCGATTTGGGCGCGAGAAGCCAACCGAATTGCAAACCCCCGGCCCCGATCATCTGGCAGCTTGGCAGGCGATCGAGGATCATTCTCTTCTCGAACTGGAACCTCCGCGCCACACGCGATTGCGTAGTCTGGTCATAAAGGCCTTTACGTCCCGCTCTATTGCCGCGATGACCCCAGACATCGAACAACTGTGCCGCGACCTTATCCACGAATTTCCCGACGAACCGTTCGATCTGCTGCAGACATATTGCACGCAGGTGCCGGTGATCACCATTTGCCGGTTGCTGGGCGTACCCGAGCATATGGCCCCTGACCTTCTGCAATGGTCCCACGATATGGTCGCGATGTACCAGGCAAACCGAACCCGCCAGACCGAAGACCGGGCAGCGCAGGCATCAGCGCAGTTCACTGAGTTCCTAAGCAATTATATCGACCTGCGCCGCGTCGAGCCGGGTCCAGATCTGATCACAAAGCTGATCGCAGCCGAGGAAGACGGCGAAAAGCTATCGCGGGACGAATTGATTGCGACTTGTGTGCTTTTGTTGAATGCCGGACATGAGGCGACGGTCCATGCGTTGGGAAATGGCGTGAAGACACTGCTTCAGACCGAAACAAGGCCAGACGTATTGGATGAGAACCGGATTGACGGCACCGTTGAGGAGATCCTCAGATATGACCCGCCCTTACACATGTTCACACGCTACGCCTATGAACAGGTTGATCTTTTCGGCCACAGCTTCAAACGCGGCGATGAGGTCGCCTTGTTGCTTGGCGCTGCAAACCGCGACCCTTCCGTTTGGGCCGATCCAAATCAGTTCTTACCCAGCCGAGACGTCGTAACAAATACCAGCTTTGGCGCAGGGCTGCATTTCTGTGTGGGCGCGCCACTGGCGCGTCTCGAGATGCGCATCGCCCTCAAAGCCCTGTTCGATCATTGCCCATCCCTGCGCCTAGAGGGCGATCCGGACTATTCCAACACGTACCACTTTCACGGGCTAACCCGACTGATGGTCACGACCTGACGGATTATTCTGCGACCAGAGCGTTCAGCGGCAGCATTGTGGTCGATTTGATCTCTTCCATGGACAGCAATGCGGTCACATTGTGAACCCGCACTTCCGAGATCAGCGTTTGGTAGAATTCGTCGTAAGCCCGCGCATTTTTGACCCGAACCTTGAGGATGTAGTCAATGTCACCCGCCAAACGATGCGCCTCTTGCACCTCGGGACGGTCGCGAAGGGCCTTAAGGAATTTGCGCTGCCAGTCTGCTTCGTGTTCGGACGTGCGTATAAGAACGAAGAACGTCGCTTCAAAACCCAATGCCTCGGCATCCAGCAAGACGGTCTGTTGACCGATCACACCGGCCCCCTTCAGCTTGCGGATTCGGTTCCAGACCGGGGTCTTCGAACTGCCAACACGCGCGGCAATTTCGTCCAGTGATTGGCTGGCATCGCGCTGCAGCTCAACCAGAATTTTCCGATCTGTGTCGTCAATTCGCACCGACATCCCAATTTTTCCTTTGTTTCGAAACCCACGTTCTCCAACGCGCCGTCGAAAGAACATTTGTTCTTATTTATGCACCCATATGGCGCAATACCGGGAATATTTCCTATATTGCAGGTCAAGTCAAACGAACCGGAACCAAACATGCAGAACGCGCATTCACATAACGGAGCGGGACATGTCGACTTTGTCGGCGCGGGTCCGGGCGATCCTGAATTGCTGACGCTCAAGGCGTTGCGTGCATTTGAATGCGCGGATGTGGTTTTGCATGATCGCTTGATAAGCGCCGAAGTTCTGGAATTGGCCGGCAAGACTGCCGTTCTGGTTGATGTTGGCAAAGCCGGGTTCGGCCCCTCGTGGAAGCAGCAGGATATCGACGCACTATTGGTGGAACATGCGCTGAACGGGCAGCGCGTCGTCCGGTTGAAATCCGGTGACCCCACCGTGTTTGGGCGTCTGGACGAAGAGATCGAGGCCGTTGAAGCCTCGGGCATCACATGGACCATCATCCCTGGTATTACTGCGGCGTCCGCAGCTGTTGCTGGGATCGGACAAAGCCTGACCCGGCGCGGCCGCAATTCTTCGGTCCGGTTCTTGACGGGGCACGACATGAAGGGTTTTGCCGATCACGACTGGGCTGCTTTGGCGCGCCCAGGTTCCGTCGCAGCAATTTATATGGGTAAGAAGTCAGCCCGTTTCATCCAAGGCCGACTGATCATGCACAGTGCGGATCGAGAAACCCCCGTTACGTTGATCGAAAACGCATCGCGTTCCGACCAACGCGTTATGGCCACCAATTTGGATCGCCTACCCGCTGATCTGACCGCCGCCGAAATGGACGGCCCTACCCTCACATTCATTGGCCTTGAACCGCGCCAAGCGGCCCAGGCCCTGACCGAATTCAATAAGGAGCACGCCTGATGGCCCGCGCTTTTACCCCCAAAATCGTCACCGCAAACGACTTGCTGGAAGGCGACGTGATCTACCTGACTGAAGATGACCGCTGGTCGCGTGATCTGGCCGAAGCCGAACTGATCACCGACGAAGCCCACGCACAGGTCCGTCTGCTGGACGCCGCACGTCAGGCCAACAAGATTGTTGGAGCCTATCTGGCCGATGCCGTGGCTGGTGAAAACGGCCCAGAACCCACCCATTTCCGCGAGGACTTCCGGCGTACTGGCCCGTCCAACTATGCCCACGGCAAGCAGGAAACAGCAACGCAGCCCCGGGCCTGAGCTCAGGCCCTCTCTCTCCCCTTTCAAGGCCCCAGGTTCGGGGCTGCAACTAAGGACAGCTAATCATGTATCGCTACTCCGAGTTCGACACAGCATTTTTGGCAGAACGTAACAAGCAGTTCCGCGCACAGGTTGAGCGTCGCATCGACGGCTCGCTGACCGAGGATGAATTCAAACCCTTCCGTCTGATGAACGGTCTGTATCTGCAGCTGCACGCCTATATGCTGCGCGTCGCCATTCCCTACGGCACGCTGTCCAGCGCACAGATGCGCCAACTGGCCCTGCTGGCCGAGAAGTGGGACAAGGGCTATGGCCATTTCACCACCCGCCAGAACATCCAGTATAACTGGCCCAAGCTGAACGACGTGCCCGATATGCTGGACGCGCTGGCCGAAGTTGGGATGCACGCCATCCAGACCTCGGGCAACACAATCCGCAACGTGACCGCCGACCATTTCGCCGGTGCTGCGGCGGATGAGATCGCCGACCCGCGCCCCTATGCCGAACTGCTGCGCCAATGGTCAACCGACCACCCGGAATTCCAGTTCATGCCGCGTAAGTTCAAGATCGCCATCACCGGCAGCGAAAACGACCGCGCCGTGATCAAAGCACACGATATCGGCCTGCAACTGGTCGAGCGTGACGGCGTTCTGGGTGCCCGCGTGATCGTAGGTGGCGGTCTGGGCCGCACTCCGATGATCGGCAAGGAATTGTCGGACTTCGTCGCCTTTGACGATCTGCTGGCATACCTTGAGGCCACTGTGTCCGTCTGGAACCAGATCGGTCGCCGCGACAACAAATACAAAGCGCGTATCAAGATCACCGTTCATGAAAACGGCATCGACACCATCCGCGCCAAGGTCAACGAGCGCTTCCTGCAGGTTCGCCCGCAGTTCAAAGGTGCCGATATGACTCTGCTGGACGAAATCAAGACGCACTTCGCAGCGCCTGCATTCCGCGAAGGTTCCGTAGCGTCCTTTGAAAGCGCCTATACCAACGATCCGGTCTTCCGTTCGTGGGTCGACACCAACATCGCGCCGCATAAGAACGCGGATCATGCGATTGTCACGATCTCGATCAAAAAGCACGGCGCGACGCCGGGTGATGCGACCGCTGAACAGATGCGTGTGATGGCCGATCTGGCGGAAGAGTTCGCTTATGATGAGCTGCGCATCAGCCACGAGCAGAACGTGATCCTGCCGCACGTCCACAAATCGGACCTGCCCGCAATTCACGCCAAGCTGAAGGAATACGAGCTGGCCACCGCAAATATCGGCCTGATCAGCGACATCATCGCCTGCCCCGGCATGGATTACTGCGCGCTAGCCACGGCACGTTCGATCCCCGTCGCACAGGAGATCGCGACCCGTTTCGACGATCTGAAGCTGGAGCATGATATCGGCCATCTGAAGATCAAAATCTCGGGCTGCATCAACGCTTGTGGGCATCACCACGTGGGCCACATCGGCATCCTGGGCTTGGATCGTGCAGGCGTCGAGAACTACCAGATCACTCTGGGCGGCGACGGCACCGAAACAGCAGCCATCGGCGATCGGACCGGCCCCGGCTTTGCCTATGATGAGATCGTTCCCGCGGTCGAGCGGATCGTGAACACCTATCTGGAACAGCGCGACAGCCCCGAAGAAGAGTTCCTGCAGACCTATCGTCGTGTCGGCATGGCTCCGTTCAAGGCAGCTCTGTACCCCGAGGCTCAGGCGAATGCCGCTTGATCTGATCCAGACGGAACTGGGCAAAGACCGCAGCGAACTGACCGAAAAGGTCGAGGCGCTGAACGCCCGGTTCCGGCACCACAGCGCGCATGACGTGATGCATGGTGCCATCGAAGAGATTGAAGACCTTGCCCTGGTGTCCAGTTTCGGGGCCGAGTCAGTTGTGTTGCTGCATATGGCGGCTGTGGTCGACAAGATGACCCCGGTGCTGTTTGTGGACACGCAGATGCTGTTCACCGAAACGCTGGAATACCAGCAGGAGGTCAGCGAACGTCTGGGGCTGAAAAACGTGCAGATCATCCGCGCCGAGGACGAGGACGTTCAGCGCGAAGACCCCTATGGTGCCTTGCGCCTGCGCGATACGGATGCATGCTGCAACCTGCGCAAGACCTTCCCGCTGCAAAAAGCCCTGACGGGCTATTGCGGCTGGATCACAGGGCGCAAGCGGTTCCAATCCGGCACCCGCGCCGCGCTTGACTTCTTTGAGGTCGAGGATGGCACCGGTCGGATCAAGGTCAACCCGCTGGCCCATTGGGCACCCGAGGACGTGCGCGCCTATATGGAAGAAAACAACCTGCCCCGGCATCCGCTGGTGGCCAAAGGATACCCCTCGATCGGTTGTGCGCCCTGCACCTCGCCGGTCAAAGAGGGCGAAGACCCCCGCGCCGGACGCTGGCGCGATCAGAACAAGGAAGAATGCGGCATCCATTTTGTCGATGGCAAAATGGTGCGCGCCGGAGAGACAACATGAACGTAATCGTAACTGATGAGGGCTTTGCCCCCGACGACTGGACCGATGGGTTTGTCACACTGGAAGACGCTGCCAATGACGTGGTTGCGCTGGATGTGGCTTCGGACACCAACCCGGATGAACTGTATGACCGCCTCGGCAGCGCCAGAATGGTTCGCGTGGACTTTCCGTCCTCGGCCGATGGGCGCGGGTTTACCATAGCGCGCATTCTGCGCCTGAAAGGCTATACAGGGCGTTTGCGCGCGCGCGGCCATGTGTTGGCCGATCAGTTTGCGATGGCCCGTCGCAGCGGCTTTGACGAAGTCGAGATCGACCAGGCTTTGGCGCAACGTCAGCCCGAAGATCAGTGGTTGGCCCGCGCCAACTGGCAGGACAACAATTATCAATCCCGCCTGCGCGGATAACTGAACTTTACATCAGTCAGTGCGACGTTGGGGCAACTGCCCCTTTTCCTGACGTGGATCAAAGATTAAACGGAGATGTCGGTTTACCCAACCGGCAGTGAAACGATGACAGAGATGAAGCCCGTGACCGAAGCAACCGCCGTAAAGGCCCCCGTTCTGCCGGACGCGCAGACCGTAACCGACGTCAAACATTGGACCGACAGCCTGTTTTCCTTCAAGGTGTCGCGCCCTGCCTCGCTGCGTTTCCGCTCGGGCGAGTTTGTGATGATCGGCTTGCTGGGCGACAATGGGAAACCTTTGCTGCGCGCATATTCGATTGCATCGCCATCCTGGGACGAAGAGCTCGAGTTCTACTCGATCAAGGTGCAGGACGGCCCTCTGACCTCGAAGCTGCAGCACATCAAACCCGGCGACCAGATTATCCTGCGGCCCAAGCCCGTTGGCACGCTGGTCCATGACGCTCTGCTTCCGGGCAAACGTCTGTGGTTCTTTGCCACCGGCACCGGCTTTGCCCCTTTCGCCTCGCTGTTGCGCGAGCCGCAGACCTATGAGGATTACGATGAGGTCATCATCACCCATACCTGCCGCGAAGTGGCCGAGCTGGAATATGGTCGCCAACTGATCGAAAACATCCGTCAGGACGAGATGCTGGCCGAGTTGATGGGCGAAGGTTTCGCCGACAAGATCCGGTATTACCCGACCACCACTCGGGAAGAGAGCCCCAAAATGGGCCGCATCACCGACCTGCTGAAAGACGGCACTGTCTTTGCTGATATGGGCATCGAAGGTGGCATTAAACCGGAAACCGATCGCGGCATGGTCTGCGGGTCGCTAGCTTTCAATCTGGATATCAAAGAGATTCTGGAGGAGTTCGGCCTGCGCGAAGGCGCCAATTCCGAGCCCAAGGAATTCGTGATCGAAAAAGCCTTTGTAGGCTAAACTGACCGCGCCGGTCACCGGGTTACCCCTGACCGGCGCATAAACCTGCTGTGAAACCACCGAAATTCCATCGTTTTGGCGTGGATCACGCTTGAATCAGGCACCGGAGCGGTCTAAATTTCGGGCTCGAATTTCTGCAATCATCAAAGGAATGAACCCATAGCCCGCAGACCTCACAACGCGCCGCCTCAGAGAGATACCGGCCCGCGCGTCAATGAAAAAATCCGTGCCCCCGAAATCCGCCTGATTGGCGCTGACGGCGATAACGTCGGGGTGGTTCATCCCGCCAAAGCCATGCAACTTGCCGCAGATGCGGGCCTTGACCTAGTCGAGATTTCGCCCAATGCGAACCCGCCGGTCTGCAAGATCATGGATTTTGGCAAGTTTAAGTACGAGACGCAAAAACGCGAAGCCGAGGCGCGCAAAAAACAAAAAGTCATCGAGGTGAAAGAGGTCAAATTCCGCCCCAACACCGATACGCATGACTATGACGTCAAAATGAAGAACGTTTTCAAGTTTTTGGAAAAAGGCGACAAAGTCAAAGTCACTCTGCGGTTCCGTGGCCGTGAGATGGCGCACCAGAACCTTGGGCGCGAATTGTTGGAACGTGTCGCCGAGGACATCAAGGAACTGGGCAAGGTCGAAAACATGCCCAAGATGGAAGGTCGTCAGATGATCATGATGATCGGGCCGCTTCCTCAGAAGTAATCAGGACCGCGTAAACCCTGAAGAAGCCTCCTTTTTTAAAGGGGGCTTTTGTTTTGCGATCTGGCTTTGACCCAGTGGAATGAATCGTGCAGGTCAAAGCCAAGCGATATCGTATCAATGATAAGAAGCAACGTCAGGAAACCGGCGTATTCAGGCGAAAGCGCCGAATCTGCGGACAACACCATCGCGATGACAATCACCAAAGGCCCCCAGCACAACAGGTGCGGCAAAGCCATCGCCTTGCTCATCCCTCGGGCGGCTAGCATGATCGGAATATTCAGGGCCATACCGGTTACTGCCAAAACGGCGATTAACTCACCGTGTGGTTGATCCATAAAAGCCAAAGGTGCAAGGTTAACCGGGATTAAAACTACGAGAACCCAAATCTGAACCCATGTTGGAAGACTTCGAAAACTCACCCAAATATCGTTAACCATTACACTCGCCCCAATAAAAAATTTGACTAATACTTTATTGAGTTAAAAAGAAAAGTCAGTTCACAAGGGTGTTATAGCACGGTCGAAATCGCTTTGCCCAGCTTCCAGGTTAATTCTTCGATTTGTGTGTCTTCAATGACAAATGGCGGCGCCAGAAGAATGTGGTCCCCCACACGTCCATCGCGAGTACCAGCCATAGGGTAGCAGATCAGACCTTCGGCAAATGCGGCCTGTTTGATCTTTCCAGCCAGTCCATTCGCCGGGTCAAATGGACGCTTGCTGCCCTGATCAGCGACCAGCTCGATCCCCCGGAACAAGCCCCGACCTCGAATATCCCCGACATTGGGATGCTGACCAAAAGCGTCTTCTAGTGAACACTGGAGCTTTTGACCCATCTCCCCGGCTCGGGCGGGCAGATTGCGCGAGGTTAGCTCCTGGAGAACGGCCAAAGCTGCCGCCGTTGCGACGGGGTGGCCAACATAGGTGTGGCCGTGCTGAAAGAACCCCGTCCCGTCCCGGATCGCGCTGTAAATCCCATCTGTACAAAGCATCGCGCCTATCGGTTGATAGCCAGCCCCTAGGCCTTTCGCGATACACAATATGTCAGGAACAACTCCGTCGTGATCGCAAGCGAAAAGGTGACCCGTGCGCCCCATTCCGCACATCACTTCGTCCAAGATCAAAAGCACACCGTATTTGTCGCAGATTTCACGGATTCGCCTGAAATAGCCGTCAACAGCAGGGACAGCACCCAGAGTTGCCCCGACAACGGGTTCAGCCATAAAGGCCATAACGCTGTCCGGACCCAGGCGCAAAATTTCATCTTCCAACTCGTTGGCGACGCGTTGGCCGTAGTCAAAGCTGCTCTCTCCGTCAGTTTTTTCAGCATATTCGTAACATGGTGCGATATGCGTCATCTCTATCAGCATGGGCGCAAACTGCGCCCTACGCCAGGCGTTGCCGCCAGCAGACAGCGCGCCCAACGTATTCCCGTGGTAACTTTGACGCCGCGCAATTACATGCCGTCGATCCGGCTGACCAACCTCAAGGAAATACTGTCGGGCCAACTTGATCGCAGCTTCCGTCGCTTCGGATCCTCCGGATACAAAGTAGACGCGGTCCAGATTTCCCGGCGCATTTTGTATCAACATCTCGGCCAATGCTTCCGCCGGCTCCGAGGTCATGAACCCCGTATGAGCAAAAGCAATTTTCTCAACCTGATCCTGAACGGCCTTGATGACCGACTGGTTTGAATGCCCCAGGCACGACACGGCTGCATCTCCGCAATCCAAGTATCGACGTCCCTGACTATCGATCAAATACGCCCCGTCACCCGCGACAGCGACCGGCAGTTTCGACTTCGTGTGTCTCGGAAATATGTTGCTCATAACGAACCTTTCTTAAGTGATGTAACCAAAGTCGACACGGACGCCGCATTGTCCGCCCAAACCGTTCCGTCTGGCCTGTACAAACTGTTTTCAAACCCGACCCGTACGTCTCCCCCGCGCGAGGCCGCCAGACACAAAAAAGCGTGTTCCTGTTTCCCGAATGCGCAGACCATCCAGGGCGACACTCCCAAGGGAAACTGATCCAGATCTTCGAGCGCGGATTCTTGCCCCTGCGTATACCGTCCCAGTACCAGAAGTCGGTCTGTCTGAGCCGATTTGACTGTTCCGTCGGCCTGCCAATAGGACAGCAGAGCTGCATCTTCAGCATCATAAAGGATATGCTGCACGCGCGCTTCCATTTCCGCACACACGGCATACACATTTGCAGCCAATTCCGGTGATCGAGCGATTTCGCGCACCGAGATTGAGACCCATTCAGGTTGAACCTTGGTAAGATAGTCCAATTGCTCGGCAACATCGTAAATACCGGCGGCCTCGGTCGTGATCTGGATATCCATGCCGGGAACGGCGCGCCGCAACTCGGTTATCGCTTCGAGATATCGCCCCGGATCCAACGAATGCGCTCCTTGTGCGTCACGCACATGCAGATGGAGACCGTGTGCTCCGGCAGAAAAACATGCCTTTGCCGTCGACACTATATCGTCGATCCCAACAGGAAGTTCTGCGTGGTCTTGCGACGTGCGACGCGCGCCATTTGGCGCGACCAAAACGTAAGGACGGGCTGTGTGCTTCATCGATGCGGCCTTGATTGCTTGGGCTCACTCTAGCTGTGTGCGAACATGTTTTTAATTTACAATTTTCATAACAAATGTTTTTTTACACTATGCCAGATACACCGACCCAAATTACGCACAAGCTGCGAGACGACATCTCATCAATGCCACCGGGCCTTCAGGCGGCGGCTAAGTATATTATCGATCACCCCGGCGACTTCGCGTTGGCCTCTATTAGGATTACGGCCAGTAATATCGGTGTCAGCCCAAACGTCTTGGTTCGGTTGGCTCAGCGCATGGGGTATGACGGCTTTGAAGCGTTCCGCACACCCTTCCGCAAAACTCTGGTCACCGACCAAGAATCCCAGCTGGGCCAAGAGTGGCTGGACACCACAGAGTCCGGAAGTGAACTGGATCGGACACAAGCGAAGTTCGCGCACAATTCATTGAATGTCGTGACCCGCTCTCTGAGACTTATGCAGCCTGCGAAGGTTTCAAAAGCCATTCACTACATCACCGAATCAAACAGATGTTTTGTGACAGCAACTCGGGCAAGCCATGCCTTAGCCTACTATTTTTCATACGCGGGTCGCATGGCGCATCCTGGCATACAGCTTGCTCCGCGACATTCGGGTTCCGTCATCGATGACCTGTTGGACTCGAATGATCGGGACTGCCTGATCGCCATCACGTTTCATCCCTATTCCGCCGAAACAATCGCGGCGATGCGCTTTGCAACACAAAGGGGGCTGAAGGTCATTTTGATTTCCGAAAGCGACGTGATCGCCCCAGGCATCGAACCTGACGTTGTTTTTCAGGTCAGCACCCGATCTCGGCATCATTTTTCCAACTTCGCGGGTGCTACGGCGGTTCTGGATTGCCTTTTGGGGCATCTATTTGAAACCGGTGGCGAAGATGCGCGCAAAAGAGTCGAGCGCTACCAAAAAGCGCGCGAAGATACCGGCGCGTATTGGCAACCGTCCAAACTCCCGCGACTTCGTCGATCCTAAAGTCAGCCCTGTTTTTTTCAGGGCTGACGTTTGATTTAGCTACAGGCTTGGACTGCGCGTTTGGTCATGACGCTGACCAGATGTGCGCGATAGTCTTTGCTGCCATGCAGATCGCCGATCATGTTCATTGGGTTCACCTTGAGACCCATCAGGGCGTCGGCGCGGAACTCTTTGGTCAGGGCTTCCTCGGCCTCGGACCAGCGGAATACACCATCTTCGCTGGCGCCGGTCACGGCGACGCGGACACCATCCGCGAACCGTGCCAGGTAGACCCCCACCAACGCAAAGCGCGAGGCCGGCTGCAGGAACTTCTGATAGCTTGCGGCCTGCGGCACCGGGAAGCGGATCTGGGTGATGATCTCACCCTCGTCCAGCGCGGTGGTGAACATGCCCTGAAAGAAATCATCCGCCGCAATCTGCCGCGTATTGGTCACAACGGTCGCGCCCGAACCCAACACCCCTGCCGGATAACAGGCCGCCGGATCATTGTTGGCCACCGACCCACCAATTGTGCCGCGATTGCGCACTGCCGGGTCCCCGATCTGACCGGCCAATGCTGCCAGCGCCGGATAGCTTGCCGCCGCCTCGCGCGCCACCGTGGCGTGGGTCGTCGCTCCACCGATAGCGACCGAGCCATCATCCTCGATGCAAACCCCTTGCATCTCGGCAATCCCGCTCAGCGACACCAGCGCCGAGGGCGCCGCCAACCGCTGCTTCAACGTCGGGATCAGTGTCTGACCACCTCCCAACGCCTGCGCATCCTCAGCCCCCAACGCAGCCACCGCATCGGCGATGGTCGAGGGCTTCTCAAACTCGAAATTATACATTCCGCTTTTCCTTTCCGAAGAACACAGATCCGCTCTTCATCTGGCTATAAATACCTCGGGGGTCTGGGGGCAGAGCCCCCAGCTACCCCAACCTCTCAGCTGTTCATCGCCGCCCAAACGCGCGACGGGCTCACCGGCATGTCGATGTGATCCACCGCTTTGCCGCCCGAGTTCATCGCATCCAGAACCGCATTGACCACCGCAGGGGGTGAGCCAATAGCCCCAGCCTCACCACAGCCCTTCACCCCCAGCGGGTTATGCGTGCAGGGCGTCTGGCTGGAATGATCGACGCCGTAGAAGGGCACGTCATCGGCGCGGGGCATGGCGTAATCCATGAAGGACGCGCTCAGCAGCTGGCCATTCTCATCATAGGCGCAGTTCTCCAGTAGCGCCTGACCGATACCCTGACCGATACCGCCATGCACCTGACCATCCACGATCATCGGGTTGACGATATTGCCAAAGTCATCGGCGGCGGTGAAGGCCTCGATACTGACCTTGCCGGTCTCGGGGTCCAGCTCGACCTCGCAGGCATAGGCGCCCGAGGGGAAGGTAAAGTTGGCCGGGTCGTAAAACGCGGTCTCCTCCAGCCCGGGCTCGACCTCCAGCGGGTAGTTATGCGGCACATAGGCCGTCAGGGTCACATCGCCCCAGGCCACTGACTTGTCGGTGCCCGCGACGCTGAACTGACCGTCTTTCAGCTCGATATCGGCCTCGGAGGCCTCCAGCAGGTGGGCGGCGATCTTCTTGGCCTTGTCGATCACCTTCTCGGTGGCCTTGACCATGGCCGAGCCACAGACCGCCAGCGAACGCGAGCCATAGGTGCCCATCCCAAACGGGATCTTCGAGGTGTCGCCATGCACGATCTCGACCATCGACTCGTCGATGCCGATCATGTCGGCCACAACCTGTGGAAAGGCGGTCTCATGCCCCTGCCCGTGGCTGTGCGCACCCACCATGACACTGATCGAGCCGGTGGCATTCACCCGCACGGTCGCCGCATCATAGAGACCCGCACGCGCCCCCAGCATGCCAACGATGTTCGACGGCGCAATACCACAGGCCTCGATATAGCAGTTGATGCCCAGACCGCGCAGCTTGCCCTTGGCCTCGCTTTCCGCACGCCGCGCGGCAAAGCCGGCCAGATCGGCGGCGGCCTCAAGCTTGTCCATGGTCCCGTGGTAATCGCCAGTGTCATAGGTCAGAGCGACCGGCGTGTCATAGGGGAACTGGGTGATGAAGTTCTGACGGCGCAAGGCAATCGGATCGACACCCAGCTCGCGCGCGGCTTTGTCGACGACGCGCTCCAGCTGATAGGTCGCTTCGGGCCGGCCAGCACCGCGATAGGCATCCACCGGCACCGTGTTGGTGAACATTGCCTTCACGTTCACCTGAATGACCGGCGTCTTGTAATTGCCCGCCATCAGCGTGCCGTGCAGCCATGTGGGCACGGAACTTGAGAAGGTCGACAGATAGGCGCCAAGGTTCGCATAGGTGTTGGTGCGCAGACCGACAAAGTTATTGTCCGCATCCAACGCCAGCTCGATCTTGCTGACATGGTCGCGGCCATGGGCATCGGACATGAATGCCTCGGACCGGCTGGCCGACCATTTGACGGGACGGTTGCAGGCCTTGGCGGCAAAGGTCACGAACGCCTCTTCCGCATAGTGGAAGATTTTGGTGCCAAAGCCGCCGCCCACATCCGGGGCCACCACGCGGACCTTATGCTCGGGCAGGCCCAGCACAAAGGCGCACATCAGCAGGCGGATCACATGCGGGTTCTGCGAGGTGGTATAGAGCGTATAGTCCTCGGTCCCGCGACTGTATTCCGCCACCGCCACGCGCGGCTCCATCGGGTTGGCAACCAGACGGTTGTTCACAAGATCCAGCGTTGTCACATGCGCCGCATTGGCGAAGACCTCGTTGACCTTGGCGTCATCCGCCTCGCCCAGCTGCCAGTCATAGCAGATGTTGTTCTTCAGATCGTCATGGACCAGCGTTGCACCATCCTGCGCGGCGGCCTTCATGTCGATCACGGCGGGCAGTTCTTCGATATCCAGATCGATCGCCTCGGCGGCATCGCGCGCCTGTTCCAGGCTGTCAGCCACCACGGCCGCGATGGGATCACCCACATGGCGCACTTTACCCTGTGCCAGAATGGGGTGCGCCGGTTCCTGCATGGGCGCGCCATGCTTGTCCGTCACCTCCCAGCCGCAGGGGATGCCGCCCACCCCTTCGAAATCCTTGCCGGTGAACACCTTGACCACACCGGGCATCGCCTCGGCCGCCGAAGTGTCAATGCTGGTGATCCGGCCATGCGCGATATCCGAGCGCAGGAAATACACATAGGCCTGTCCGGCCACGTTGATGTCGTCGGTGTAATTGCCCGCTCCGGTCAGAAAGCGCACGTCCTCGCGCCGCTTGGAACTGGCTCCGATGCCACTGTCTTTGGGCATTGCTTGTTCTCCTCCCATAAACGGATGCTAACGCATCCTTGTCCTTCCACGGGCGCTACAGGCCCGCAGTGGCGTTTATTCCGCAGCGATGCTGCCGACGTCCTGACCCGATGCGGCCATGATCGCCTTGACGATGTTATGATAGCCCGTGCACCGGCACAGGTTGCCTTCCAGATAATGCCGGATCTCGGCCTCGGTCGGGCGCGGATTGTCCTTCAGCAAGGCCGCCGCACTCATCACCATGCCAGGCGTGCAGAACCCGCACTGAAGACCGTGATGATCCTGAAACGCCTGCTGAATGGTGTTCAAAGACCCATCCGCAGTCGCCTGACCTTCAATCGTACCAACCTCAGACCCGTCCGCCTCAAGCGCAAGCATGTTGCACGACTTCACAGCCTGACCATCAACATGCACAACACAAGCACCACATTGCGCCGTGTCACACCCAACATGCGTCCCGGTCATCCCCAAATGATCACGCAAAAATCCAGACAATAACGTCCGACCCTCAACATCACCGCTCACAGCTACGCCGTTCACAGTCATCGAAACCTGTGCCATGAAATCCTCCCGTTTCATATTGGTTCTCGGGTCGAGTTAAACACGCGGGTTTTCATTTGAGAACAAAAATCTGAGACGGTTCAGAGGATTGTCGGGAAAGCCCACCGCATCAGGGCTTTCGCGAAGACCGGGGCTGCGGGCGTGTCGGGATCTCTTTCAGTAACCCACCGACACCCATCCCTGCGATGTCGAGCCCCGTTGTTTCGATCCCGCAGGCCACGCGGGACAAAACCCAATCGGCCCCGTTCAGTGCAGGTGAACGCGCGCAGCCCGGCAAGCCAATCACGGGCCGCTCGCCAAGCGCTCCGAGAAATAGAAGGTTGCCCGGATCGACCGGCATTCCGAACCGGTCCACTTGCCCTCCGGCGGCGCGTACCGCCTCGGGTGCCACGTCGTACACGTCAGACGTGGCCGAGCCGGTCAGGATCATGACGATATCCCCCTCAGCGTCGGACACAGCCGAGGACAAAGGTTCCGCCTGATGCGGGACGATCCGAACGTCTGACAGTTCCATCCCCAAGGCTTCGACACGCCCCCTGATCGCGGCAATCCCTTTGTCATTCGACGGGCCGCCGGGAATATCAGTCACCACTAGACCCGCAGTTTTGTGGATCGGCGAGACCATACGGATCGATGCCTGCGCCAGACGTGCCGCGTGCATCACATCGCCTCCGGGCACGGCATAAGAGATAACCTTGATCGTCGCCACCATGCCGCCTTCGCCCATCTGCTGGTATTGCGGAACAGTCGCCACGGTGATCATCGGGTTGACGCGATTGAAGGCCTCCAACGCCTCAACATCCAGCACGGCGACGCCCGGTCCATCCGCCAGCAGATTCACGCGACCGGTAAAAGGTTGGGTCACGCGTAAACCCGCCTCGGTTGGGTTCGGAGCCAGAGCGGCAGCCAGCATCTGGGCGGCCTCATCCTCGTGACAGTCACCCGGTTCAAGTCGCGCGACAGTGACGGAGCCAAAGCCAGCCTCGGTCAGGTCTTCGATGTGGTCTGCCTTCAGCGCGATGCCTTTGCGCAGCTTACGGTCACCGACCTTGATCGAATGGGCTAGGATCGTGCCGACGGCCTCGGCAATGGGGACAGGACCGAACTTCACGCTTTGCCTCGTAACACGGCGGTCATCTGTGCCAATATGGCGACTGCAATTTCGGACGGATCGGCAGCCCCGATATCCAGACCAACCGGACCATGAATGCGGGCAATCTGATCTTCGGTGAACCCGGCCTCGGTCATACGAGCCACGCGTTTGGCATGGGTCCGGGTCGAGCCCAGAGCACCAATGTAAAACACCCCGGCGGCCAACGCTGATTCCAGTGCCGGGTCGTCCAGCTTGGGGTCGTGGGTCAACAACACCACAGCGGTACGCGAATCCAGACCCAGCTTGGCAACAGCCTCATCCGGCCAATCGGTCAGTATGTTTTCACCCGGAAAACGGGCGCTGGACGCAAAAGCATCCCGTGGGTCTATAATCGCGGGGTCATACCCTGCAATCCGTGCCATCGGCACCAGCGCCTGCGCAATATGAACTGCACCCACGACAATCAGGCGCAAAGGTGGGTTGTGAACAGCCACAAAGGTCTTGCCGTCCTCTTCGAACCCTGAGCGATCCATGCGCAGCCGGTCGGCATACGCGTTGCGACGCAGCGCGCGGTGGCCGGTCTCGACATTGACCTCATAGGCGAGTGGTACTCGCGCGGCCCGCGCCTCGACCAGATCACGAAGCATGGGTTCGGGCAGAACGCTTCCGATGGGCTCGACCAGCACCCGGATCGTCCCTCCACAGGCCAGACCAACGGCAAACGCATCTTCGTCGCTGACACCAAATTCCAACAGACGTGCTTCGCCTTCATCTATGGCCTCAAGCGCTTCGACGATCACAGCGCCTTCGACACAACCGCCCGAAACCGAGCCTTCGATCCGACCATCGCCGCCAATGACCAACTGCGCGCCTACACGGCGCGGGGCGCTTCCCCAAGTCTCAACCACGGTGGCGAGCGCGGCCTTTTTGCCATTGCTGAACCAGCGCAGCGCAGTTTCTGGGCTGTTGTCGAATCTGTCCATTGCGCCCTCCCATAGTGCTTTGACCCAACATAGGCAGGTTTGGCCAGATGAAAAGGAACCCCGACTTTAAGGTCAGACGCCGCAGTCAGGCTTCGGCGCGAATTGGCTGAGTTTTTACCATTTTCTGCAAAGCATTGATTGTCTACAGAGCAGATTCTAGCCTACACATACATCTGCTGCATTCCAGTATGCGCATATTTAATTTTCACAAGGGAGACAAAGAGTTGAAACGCATTTTTGCACTCGGAACAGCAATCGGACTTTTGGCATCCACGGCAGTCAGTGCAGATACATTCCTGCGCTATGGCGAGGTCGAGGGCTGGAAGGTATTCATTGATCAGGACAAAAAATCCTGCCTGATTGAGGCTATAGATGACTCCGAAAACGTGGTTCAGATGGGGCTAACCGAAGATCGCGGCGTTGGCTATGTGGGCGTCTTCACCAAAGAAAAAACCGACATCAAGCGCGGCGATACCGAGGCTGTGGCAATTCTGCTGGGCGACAACCTCTATATCGGTGAAGCCACCGGCATGAAGGGCAACATCACCAAGGGGTATTCGGGCGGTTACGTTCTGTCCAATGATCCCCAATTCGCTGAAGACATTGCCAAGCAAAAGGTGATGCTTGTCTTCCCCGAGAAGGAATTTGCCTTCACCGTGGATCTGACTGGCACCTACAAGGCCATGGAAATGGCCCGCAAGTGCAATGAAGAACAGCTGAGTTAACCCTAACTCGAAAGCGCGGTCATCAGCCGCGCTTTCTCACCCATGTCATCGGGTTTCGAGATGACCTCGGCCAGATCCTCGAGCGAGGCAATCGAATGCCCGGCCCGAAAGCTGTCCACATGCGGCAGCATCGCGGCCACGCCCTGCGCCTTAGGTGCAAACCCGTCCCAGCGCAGCAGTGGGTTCAGCCAGATCAGACGGCGGGCGGAAAGGTGCAGACGCTCCATCTCTTTCCCCAGCGCTTGCGGTTCGCCCCGGTCCAATCCGTCCGAGATCAGCAGAACCACCGCACCCTGCCCCATGACGCGCCGCGACCAGTCGCGGTTGAACGCGTGCAGGCATTCGCCGATGCGGGTGCCGCCCTCCCAATCCTGCGCTTCCGCCCCAGCGGCGGCCAAACCGGCGTCCACATCGCGCTGATGCAGGTGGCGGGTGATATTGGTCAGCCGCGTCCCGAAAGTGAACGAGTGAACCTTGGCCCATCCCGCGCCCTTCGCGTTCGAGACCGAGTGCAGAAAATGAAGGATAATACGGCTGTATTGGCTCATCGAGCCCGAGATATCACACAGCACCACCAGATTTGGCCAGCGGGTTCGGGGTTTCTGACGGGCGATTTCGTGCAACTCTCCGCCCTGGCGCATGGCGGCGCGCAAGGTGCGGGCGCGGTCGATCCTTTGCCCAACATGGCTGGCTTGACCGCGCCGGGATTCGATTGGTTTTACGGGTAGCGTCATACGGGCCAATATGCGCTTGGCCTGAGCGATCTCGGCGGTGCTCATCTGTTCAAAATCCAGACTGCGCAGGCGTTCCTCGGTCGAGGCGGTTTGTGAGGCGTCGATCTCAAGCTCAGTTTCTTCGCCCGTGTCTTGCGTCTCTGGCTGATCGCGTTCGACACCATCCAGCAGCGCCTCGGCCGCGCGCTTTTCGCCCGCGTCGGCCTTGCGGTCTTCCTGAACACCACGGATCGCAGGCAGCATCATGGCCATCATATGCTCCATATACCGCGGGTCGCGCCAATACATGCGAAAGACCTGCGCGAACACTGTGCGATGTTCGGGACGGTTCACGAAACAGGCGTGCAGGGTCCAGTAGAAATCCTGCTTTTCCGAGAACCCGGCAGCCTGCACCGCGCGGATGGCATCGACAACACGGCCCGTACCTATGGGCAATCCCGCCTTGCGCAGGGCCCGCGCGAAATGGGTGATGTTCTGCGCCAGTTTGGGGTCATCTGGGATATCTAGGGGAAGCTGCTCCGCCATCACACCGGTTCGAGCGTGGCTTTGGCTTCGTCCAGAATACGTTTTGCCTCAGACCCTTGGAGTTTCTGGATGTCGTCCTGGTACTTCAGGATCGCGCCCAGCGTATCGCCGATCACTTCGGGGCTGAGGTTGATCACATCAAGCGCCAGGAGGCATTTGGCCCAATCGATCGTCTCTGCAACGCCGGGTTTCTTGAACAGGTCTTCGGTGCGCAAATGCTGGACGAAGGCCACCACTTCGCGGCTGAGTTCCTGTGCCGCTTCGGGTGCGCGGGCGTGGAGGATTTCGATCTCGCGCTCGAAATCGGGGTAGTCGACCCAATGATAGAGGCAACGGCGTTTCAGGGCGTCATGCACCTCGCGCGTGCGGTTCGAGGTGACGATGACAATGGGCGGTTCCGGCGCTTTAACAGTGCCCAGTTCGGGGATTGTAACCTGAAAATCGCTGAGCGCCTCCAGCAGGAACGCCTCGAACGGTTCATCCGTGCGGTCAAGTTCGTCGATCAGCAGGACCGGCGCGCCGTGTTCATCAGTGCGCATAGCCTGCAACAGCGGGCGTTCGATCAGGTAGTCGTCCGAGAACAGCTCGGATTGCAACGCGCCCCGGTCGGCGCCGCCCGAGGCTTCGGCGGTGCGGATTGCCACCATTTGCGCCGGAAAGTTCCATTCGTAGACAGCCGAAGAGGCATCCAGCCCCTCGTAACATTGCAGTCGGATCAGACGGCGGTTCAGCCCGGCGGCCAGCGCCTTGGCGATCTCGGTCTTGCCGACACCGGCCTCACCCTCCAGAAACAACGGGCGGCCCAGTTTCAGCGACAGGAAGACGACCGTGGCCAAGGCCCGCCCGCAGACATAGCCCTGATCGCCCAGCATAGTCTGAACGGCGTCGATGGAATTTGGCTGCGTCATGGTCCCCTCCTGTGCGCCCAAGAGGTCACGACGGCGGGCGCGCGTCAAGGCCGGGGCTTTGCAAGGAGTTACGACGTTCGGGCATGTTGACAAGGGGCAGCCGTGCATTCGGGGCCTTTCACGGCTGCGCGCACTGTGCTAGCCGGGGGCCATGACCGATACCCTGACGATCCGCCGCCCCGACGACTGGCACCTGCATCTGCGCGATGGCGCGATGCTTGAGGCCGTCCTGCCCGAAACCGCGCGTCATTTCGCCCGCGCGATCATCATGCCGAACCTCGTGCCGCCCGTGGTGCGCGGCGATCAGGCCGCCGCCTATCGCGACCGCATTCTGGCCGCCTTGCCCGAAGGCATGACGTTTGAGCCGCTGATGACCCTCTATCTGACCGAGGACACGGATGCCGAAGACGTCGCCGCAGCCCAAGCCAGCGGGCTGATCAAAGCGTGCAAGCTGTATCCGGCTGGGGCCACGACCAATTCGGCCTCGGGCGTGAGGGATTTCGGCAAGATACGCCCGGTGCTGGAAAAGATGGCCGAGATTGGCCTGCCCATGTGTGTGCATGGCGAGGTCACGGATGCGGATATCGACATTTTCGACCGCGAGGCCATGTTCATCGACCGTGTTCTGGACCCGATCCGAAAGTCGACCCCCGGCTTGCGCGTGGTGATGGAGCATATCACCACCGCGAACGGCGTGGACTATGTCAAAGCCAATGACACTGATCTGGGCGCGACGATCACGGCGCATCACCTGATCATCAACCGCAATCATATTCTGGTCGGCGGGATCAAGCCGCATTACTACTGCCTGCCCGTCGCCAAGCGCGAGGAACACCGGCTGGCACTTTTGGCTGCTGCGACCTCGGGTAATGCAAGGTTCTTTTTGGGCACCGACAGCGCGCCGCATACGGATGCGAACAAGGAAATGGCCTGTGGCTGTGCCGGGTGCTTCACCGCGACGAACACGATGTCACTAGTGGCCGAGATGTTCGACCGTGAAGGGGCGTTGGACAAGTTGGAAGGGTTTACCTCGCTCAATGGCCCCGGCTTCTATGGCCTGCCGGTGAATGAGGACACGATCACACTGACCAAGGGCGAACCGGTCGTGTATCCCGAAAAAATCGACTCTGGTGACGGGCCTGTCACGGTGTTCGACCCAGGATTCCCGCTGCATTGGCGAGTGGACTAATCCGCTAGCAATGCCGCCAGATCGCGGGCGCGGCCTCCGGTGCGCAGCATCGACCAGATCGCGTCCGCCTCGTCACCTCCGATCAGCTTGGCAGCCTTGCCACGCACCCGATCCTCACGCTCGGACAGAGGCATTGGGGCCAGTAAGTCATGGCTGGCCTCTTTCCGCGCGCCGTCGCGGCGCAGCAGAGTCAGGTGGGCTTGCGTCTCGGAAAGCGTTTCATCCTCCTCGACCGTGACGCGGTCGCGCAGCGATGTCAGGCGCGGATCGGCGCAGGTTTTCTCGGAATAGTTGGCGGGCAAGGCGGTGTCATATCCCAGCGCCTGCATCGCAATCACTGTCCGATATGAGAACTTTGCGCCCAGCCCGGTGGACGGAGATATCTGATTGCACACGCTCATCCAGCGCGGATGTGTCTTGACTGTGATCTCAGCCACTTCGGGTTCTGCAATGTCCAAAGCGCGCGCGGCCTCAAGTGCCGCGTGCAGACCGTGGCAGCAGGCGTGGAACTTGTGGCTGACGGATTCAAACAGCCAGTCCTCGCCCAATCCGTCCAGCGCAGTTTGTGCGTCACCTTGCCCCTGATGCGTAGCCCCGAACCCATGGGGGCCCTCTAGCGCATCCGCGTTAGGGTCGAACCCTTTGGCGATCAGCAGCGCGGCCTCGACCCCGGTCGAGGCGGCAAGCCCGGCGTTATAGGGTTTACCCATTGTCCCGAACTGCGCCTTGAGTCCTGCCGCACGTGTGGCCGTCAGACCCAGAACCTTGCGCATCTGACCCTCATCGAACCGAAGGATTCGGCCCGCTGCGACAGCTGCCCCAAATGCCCCGGCAGTCGCGGTCTGATGAAACCCGGCCTGATAATGGTCGCGCCCCAACCAGAGACCCAAACGGATTGAGACCTCCATCCCCACCAAAGCCGCCTCGAGGACATCTACCAGAATGCGGTCATCCCACTCGCCGACCGCAAGGGCCGCAGGCAGAATAGCCACGGACGGATGCCCGATATGGGCGAAATGGGTGTCGTCATAATCCAGCGCATGGGACACCGTCCCGTTGACCAGTGCCGCACCTCGCAAGGGCGCGGCCCTACCGCCGAACAGATGCGCCTGTGCTGCGCCGCCCTCGTCAAGAACCAGCGCGCGTACGGATTTCGAAACGGGCTCATCTTCTCCAGCCCGCCCTACGGCCAGCCAATCCAAAACGGACAAAGACGTTACAATCCGAGCCTGCTGCGACGTGGATACGGGACTGGCCGCGAACCCGGCCAAGGCGTTGGTAAAATCACTCATGCGGCGCAGTCTAGCGTGCGCCGGGGATGGGTAAAGCCTCAGCCGTACAAATCTGCGGCGCGGGCCTCGAAGGCTTTGACCACTCGCTGCATGGCCTCGTTGAACACGACGCCGATGATGCCCTGCAGGATGGCATTCTTGAACTCGAAATCCACATGAAAAGAGATGTTGCAGCCCCCATCAGCCGCGTCTTCGAACTGCCAGTCGGATTTCATATATTTGAACGGCCCGTCCAGGTACTCGGTGTCGATCCGGCGATCCTCGGCGTGTAGCGTCACACGGCTGCCGAACCGTTCGCGGAACACTTTGAAGGAAATCACAAGATCGGCCTCTAGCACCTGGGCCTCGCCCGCCGCATAAGTGCGCCTGATCCGGGCCGCCGCGCACCACGGCAAAAACTGCGGATACTTCGCCACATCTGCGACAAGGTCATACATCTGCTGAGCGGTATACGGCAGGTGACGTGTCTCGGAATGGGTCGGCATGGCGGTCCGCTATTTGCAGGTGACAATGGCGCGTCATGTCGTATGTTGCGCGCCAAAGATCAAGGGGGCAGTGATGACAGACCGCGCATATGTGATAGATGAGATGATCTCGGCCAAGGCCATCGCCGCCCGGATCGAAGAACTTTGCCGCGAGATCACGCAGGAATTCGGCAACACCGACAAGTTGGTTGTTGTGGGTCTGTTGCGCGGCAGTTTTGTGTTCATCGCAGATCTGGTGCGCGAGCTGGATCTGCCAATTGAGGTGGATTTCCTTGAGGCGTCCTCGTACGGCGACTCGATGGAGAGCAGCCGTGAAGTACGCATTCTCAAGGACTTGCGCGGCGCAATTGAAGGACGCGATGTGCTGGTCGTCGAAGATATCGTCGATACTGGCCATACCCTGAACCACGTGACCAAACTGTTGCGCAGCCGTAAACCCGCGCGGCTGAAATCCATCGCCTTGCTCGACAAGCCCAGCAGGCGCGAGGTCGATTTCCGCTCAGACTGGATCGGGTTTGAAATACCTGATGAGTTTGTCGTGGGCTACGGCATCGACTACGCGCAGCGCAATCGCAACCTGCCGTTTATCGGTAAGGTTCGATTTGTCGAAGACTGAGCGGCCTTCTGACCTATCCATCTTGTGCAAGTAGCAGTGGTTAAGCTTCCTAAAAATTCATCTATCGGAATATTATTGGACATTTCTCCCAGCAAGAGACTACCATTCGAGTACTTTGGGAGGTTTTATACATATGAAAACACTGTCTATTGGGATTCTGGCGGCTTTCGCGCTAGGCGCAACAGTTGGAATTGCGGATGCAAAAGACAACAAAGGCAAAGGTAAAGGCCCCGACAAGTCGAAAATTGAAAAGTCGCTAAAAACAAATAAAGGCGTCGGTGTACCGCCCGGACAAATCAAGCGCTATACACGAGGTCAGAAAATCCCTAATGACTTGGATTTTGACTATCTTGACGATCTGGATGGTTGGAAGTTGAAACCCCTGCCCGCCGGTCAGAGGTATATCCGCGTAGACGACGAAATCCTGTCGATATCCGATGACACAAAGACAGTTATTGATGCCGTTGGAATCGTCGGTGATCTTGTAAACTGAGGGCTCAGCCTACAAGAGATCGAATTACCGCACTGAATACATCTACCCCTACAGGGATCAGCGCATCCGGAAAATCATAGTCCGGGTTGTGCAATTGCGGGTGCGCTTGTCCGGCACCCAGCCAAAACATCGCCGCCGCGGCGCTTTTGCCAAACTGGCCGAAGTCCTCGGAAAATTTCTGGGGTTCTGTCGTAAAAGTACAAGGAACGCCGAGCGCGGCGCAGGCCTCAGCTACAGTGGCTACAGCCTGCGCGTTGTTTGTGCAGGCCTCGAACACGTCCTCATAGGTGATTTCAACCGCAAGACCCTGGGTTTCTGCGGTTTGAGTGACAAGCCCTTCGGCTTCGGCGATCAGGTTCTGCATCCGAGCGTCGGATACGGTACGCAGCGTCACCCACAGCTCGGCCGCACCCGGGGCTACGCCGAACGTGCGTTCGCCCAGTCGGGCGTGGGTCACAGTGGTCAGGACGAAATCGGCATTTAGTGCGCCGCCCGATCCCAAACCTGCCAGTTGCGGAATCAAAGACGCAAGCGCTTTTGCCGGAGAGACTCCATCCTGCGGTTCCGCTGCGTGCGAGGTCTTACCCTTTAGCACCACTCTCATCCCGCGTGACGCACAGTTGGCAGGGCCTGCACACAGCAAAACCTCACCCAGCGAAAGGCCGGGTAGATTGTGCAACGAAAATACATGGTCCGGCTCGATGGGCGCGAACTGGGGATCAGCGCGAAAGGCTACGGCGCCCTGCCCGGTCTCCTCGGCGGGTTGAAAGATCAGAACCACGCGGCCCTTTTGCGGGCGGGCTTTCGCCAGATGATCCGCTACGCCCAAAACCATGACCATATGGCCATCATGTCCACAAAGATGCCCCCTGCCCACCACGCGCGAGGCATAGCTTGCATCCGATATTTCCTGAATCGGCAGCCCGTCCAGCTCGCACCGGATCGCCACTGTGGGCCCGGGCTGGCCGCTGTCGAATATTCCACCCACGCCATGCCCGCCGATCCCGGTCAATACCTGATCGGCATCGCGCGCGCGCAATTCATCAGCGATCCGGGCGGCCGTTTCGGTCTCCTGCCCGGACAATTCAGGATATTGATGCAATTCGTGCCGCAGCCGGGTCAGCCGGGCCAACGCCTCGGGGCTCACCCTTGTTCGAGCTTTGCCTGACGAGCGTCACGCAGGCGCGCAAAGTCGTCACCTGCGTGATAGGACGAACGCGTTAGCGGAGTCGCCGATACCATCAGGAAACCTTTACCAAAAGCAGCCTTTTCGTATGAAGCGAACTCCTCGGGCGTTACAAAGCGGTCAACACCGTGATGTTTTGGCGTCGGCTGTAGGTATTGGCCAATGGTCAGGAAATCGATATCAGCAGCGCGCATGTCATCCATGACCTGCCGAACCTCTTGCTCGCCCTCACCCAGACCGACCATGATACCGGATTTGGTGAAGATCGAGGGGTCCATCTCTTTAACCCGCTGCAACAGGCGCAGGCTGTGGAAATAGCGCGCACCGGGGCGAACTTGCGGATAGAGGCCGGGAACGGTTTCCAGATTGTGGTTAAACACATCCGGCTTGGCCTCGACCACGGTTTCCAGAACCGCAGGATCACACTTCAGAAAATCGGGGGTCAGAATCTCGATCGTGGTCTTGGGCGAGCGATGACGCACGGCGCGGATGGTCTGCGCAAAATGCTCGGCCCCACCATCGGCAAGATCATCACGATCCACCGAAGTGATAACCACGTGGTTTAGCCCCAGCTTTTGCACCGCATGGGCCACGCGGCCCGGCTCGAACGCGTCCAGTTCATCCGGGCGGCCAGTGGCGATGTTGCAGAAGGTGCAGCCACGGGTACAGATTTCGCCCATGATCATCATGGTGGCGTGGCCCTGGCTCCAGCATTCGCCGACATTGGGGCAACCCGCTTCTTCGCACACGGTGACCAAATTGTTTTCACGCATAATCTTGTGCGTTTCTGCATAGCCCTTGCCCCCTGGTGCCCGCACCCGAATCCATTTCGGTTTTTTCGGCTGCGCATTGTCCTGACGATGCGCTTTTTCGGGATGACGTTGTTCGGGGATCTTCAGATCACGCACGGCGGCTTTCCTGACTTAGGGTCACTTGAGTGGGATTTAGTACATTCCTGTGTAACAAGCTAGCCCAACCGTGCATAGCTGCCATGACCGCGCACCATGCATCCGCAGAATACTGACTGTACTGATTCAATCGATTATTGCGATATTTCAGCGTCTTCCATTAAATATCAGAAAATTCGCATCTGCGAAACCAATCGCATTGAAGCACATTTAGAACTGTTTTAAATCCGCCTAAATTCACACAGGAATCACAGGAATTTGAACATGAAGACCGGGACCGAGCTGCCGAAAGTGACCTTCCGCACCCGAGTGCGTGACGAGGACGTCGAAGGCCCCAACCCCTATCGCTGGGAAGACAAGACCACCGCAGATTACTTCGCCGGCAAGCGCGTGATCCTGTTCTCGTTGCCCGGTGCATTCACGCCAACCTGCTCGACCTACCAACTGCCCGGTTTTGAAAACGGCTTTGCCGACTTCAAGAAAAACGGCATTGATGAGATCTACTGCATGTCGGTCAATGACAGCTTTGTCATGAACAAATGGGCGCAAGATCAGGGCTTGAAGAACGTCAAGGTCGTTCCCGATGGATCGGGTGAGTTCACACGAAAGATGGGGATGCTGGTCGACAAAGACAATCTGGGATTCGGAATGCGTTCGTGGCGCTATGCGGCCATCATCACCGACGGCGTCGTCGAAGCGTGGTTCGAAGAGCCCGGACTGATGGATAACTGCCCCGAAGACCCCTATGGCGTGTCATCTCCGGAAAATCTGATGACGCATCTGGAAGCAGAGAAAGAACTAACTCTGGCCTGATCGCGACTTTGAGTACCTCTGCAAGACCCGCCCTGTTGGCGGGTCTTTTCATGTCCGCGTTGCCGAAACGATATCCGTTCCGACAGCTCGGATGACCCCGGCCAGACTGTCAAACCAGTCTTCACCCCGGGTGGAAATCCGGCGCACCAACCCTACGGTCCGGAAGGGTTGTGGTGCGCCGAAACGCTTTAAGCTTAGACCTCGCACAGCACCAATCTCAGCCTGCGCGGCCAGTTCCGGCATCAAGGTCAAACCAAATCCCTCGGCAACAAGACGCGACAATGTCGCCAGCGAAGAAGCCCCCATATTAATCAAGCCGCTGCTGCGGTCCTGACCGCAGACCTCCAGCGCTTGATCTGTCAGGCAATGCCCGTCGTCCAAAAGCATCAACTGAGTGGTTTGAAGGTCTACCGGTCGCAAAGCCTCGGTGTCGCGCTGCATGGTTTGCAACCGGCCAGCACTGCCCGCCAGTAAAAACCTGTCTTCGAACAAAGGCTGCTCGAACAACTCAGAGCCGCCCGAGGGCAGAGCCATGACCCCCGCATCAATGTCACCAGCCCGTAGCATGTCCAACAGTCGATCGGTGCGCGCCTCGCGAATCTGAACGCGCAACGAAACGTCCATCGTCCGCAATCCTGCTAAGACACCGGGTAGAATATAGGGTGCAATCGTCGGGATGATCCCGATCGACAACGAACGGTGACCGCCCGAATGATCCCGAGCAAACTGGTCGAGACGACTAGCGGCCCCCAAAACCTGCTGCGCATAGTCCAGAACATCCCGCCCCAACGGGGTTAACAGGATGTCCCGCGCTTGCCGTTCAAACAGCGGGCCGCCCAGCGTTTCCTCAAGCGTTTTGATCTGAACTGACAGGGCGGGTTGTGACACGTTGCATTTCTGCGCCGCCCTGCCGAAATTTCGCTGTTCGGCCACTGCGCTGAAATATTGAAGTTGTCGGAGTGTAAAATTCATAACCCCTGATTATCTCAATGCCCGTTTTTCGCAACCGCAAATTATAGCGCTAGCCTATCATCCGGCTCTTTTCGGCTTGGCTCTCATAGTGGCGTTTCAACCGTTGAAGTGCAATCCGCAGCACAATTTTGCCCGAGCGTGCCGACCAACCCATGCGTTTCTCGGCCAGTTCCAAACCCTCCAGGTAACAGCAGCAGCGCAGTGCAACATCGCTGAGTCCCGGCCCCAGATCGGACAGAGCCCGCTCGACCCGATCGCGCGCATCGGACGAGCCCCGCCCGTCCTTCACACCCGCGCCAAAACCGCCGCGCCCTCCTGCCGTCAGGAAATGATCCCAGTTCTGCGCGACCTGAGGACCGATCTGAGCAAGTTCAAAATCCTCACGCAGCCTCTCACCCGCCCGAACCAGTGCTTCGTCCAGAAAAGGTTTTCCGTCCCGATCCCGACGCCGCGCCAAGGCGATCAGAGGGCTTTCAGCGGCGCTGTACCGTATGCGCCGCGGACGTTCTGTCTTTGCAGCGCCCACTTGCGCAAGGGATGAGGCCGGCTGAAACGGCGCTTGTGCCTCGGCCAACCCGAAATCATTTCGGTTACGTGCCTTGTTTTCCGCCTCGGCCACAAGCTGGCTTAGCGCAGCACGACCCGAAGTCGAAATCCGATAACGTGAAATTCGTCCGGGGTTATCGCACGTGATCCAGTCCTTTAAAGCCAAGGCTTGAGCGGTTTTGCAATCCACTACAGCCGTCCGCGTGGTACCGCTGTCACCCGCATCGCGCACCACAACGGCCTTATCCATTTCTTCGGCCACGGCTAGGACTGACCCAGTTTCGCAAAGCCGCCTGAGAACGCGCATCGCCTCTCGATTGAATTTTTCCTCGGCCGCAGCAAGATCGTCTTCCTGAGCGGCCGGAAAGGTGCAACTCTGTTGAGCTGTGTCCGAAAAATGAGCTTCCGCCAGCGTCTGAAGCGCAGCATCCACCAGCGGATCGTCTCGCCGCATCTCAATCCGGCGAATTTGTCTGAGTATGGTCGACGCATGGCACCCCGCTGACCGCGCTATATCGCGGATCGACTGACCGGTTTCGGTATGCGCGAGATACCTCTGCGCCCCTTCGGGTACCCAAGCCGGAATGGTAAAAGCCACGTTATTTTCCATAGTTACTTGCCCTCGTCGACAAAACAATTCCGTTCCCAATCGCCCCCGATAAATGTGTTAACCAATTCTAACTAGAGCCGCTTTCGTTACTCGTTCGTTAACCAACAGGGACGAAAACCAGATTTGCTTCAAAATCATAAACACTCATGAAACCATCGTTCGGAGGGAATGCTGTTAAGGCAACGCCCGCTTAGGTTGTGTGACAAAGAGGGCAACTTTTACTCGGACCAAGGAACCCCGACATGCAGGACCTGACGACCATGATAGCTGCCCTTCGCCGCCCTCGTTTGCTTGCGCGGGCTGCAAAACACGGAGCGCAGGACTACGATCGAGATCGTCATCTTCAACGTCTGTTGGGCTATGGTGCACTGCCCGGATCTGGCGCGGCACTCATGCAGTTGATGGAAATGGAGAAAGATGTAAACGCGCAAAGGCTGGCCGAAGACGCCGCCTATTCTCTGGTCCGCCATCTGGACCTGTTGATCGCGTTACTGGGCGAGGCGCAGCTGTACAAGGCCAGCCGCGCCGCGCAATATAAGTGATCAGGCAAAGGCATCCGGCATAGAGGCCTTTTTCTTCTCGATATACTCATTCAGAGCGGCATGGATCGCCGGGTCGAGCTGCGGCTGCTGGTAGTTTGCCAGCAGATGTTCGACCCGCGAAGTGGCCAGTTGCCGTGTATCCCGACCGCCTTCATCTTCCCAGGTTTCGAATGGCTTGTAGTCAAGCAGTTCCGATTTCCAGAACGCGTCCTTGAAGTTGGTCTGCGTGTGGGCGCAGCCAAGGTAGTGACCACCGGGGCCCACTTCGCGGATCGCATCCATCGCCTGTGCGTTGTCGTCAAAGGCGACGCCTTTGGCCACGCCGTGCAGAACACCCAACTGGTCAGCATCCATGACGAACTTTTCAAAGTCCGCCACCAGACCACCTTCCAGCCAGCCGCAGGAATGCAGCATAAAGTTAACACCGGCCATCAGCCCCATGTTCAGCGAGTTCGCGGTTTCATATGCGGCCTGCGCGTCAGGCAGTTTCGAGCCGCAGAACGACCCTGCTGACCGGTATGGCAACCCAAGGCGTCGCGCCAACTGACCCGCACCATAGGTAACCAAAGACGCCTCAGGCGTCCCGAAGGTTGGCGCGCCCGAATTCATGTCAATCGACGACACAAACGCGCCAAAGATCGCTGGTGCGCCGGGACGGATGATCTGGCTATAGGCGACACCGGCCAGAACCTCGGCCAGAACTTGCGTCAGCGTCCCCGCTACCGAAACCGGAGCCATCGCACCGCCCACGATGAAGGGCGAAATGATGCAGGCTTGATTGTTCGCGGCGTACACCTCCAGCGAGCCCATCATCACATCGTCGAAGGTCATCGGCGAGTTGATGTTGGTCAACGAGGTCATGACGGTGTTTTCCTGCACGAACTCTTTACCGAACAGAATCTCGCACATCTCGACCGAGTCCTGCGCGCGGCTTGGATCAGTAACCGAACCCATGAAGGGTTTGTCCGACAAAGTCATGTGCGCCATCAACATATCCAGGTGGCGCTTGTTCACCGGCACATCTGTTGGTTCGCAGACCGTACCACCCGAGTGGTGCAACCACTTGGACATGTAGGCCAGTTTCACGAACTTGTTGAAATCATCCATGGTCGCATAACGACGACCACCCTGAGCATCACGCACAAATGGAGGGCCATAAACTGGTGCAAGAACCAAGTTGCGGCCGCCGACAACCACCGATTTTTCGGGGTTTCGCGCGTGCTGCGTGAATTCGCTGGGCGCGGTTTTGATCAGTTCACGCGCCAACCCTCGGGGGATACGCACACGCTCGCCATCAATGTCGGCACCGGCGTTCTTCCAGCGCTCTAGTGCAGCGGGGTTGTCGACAAAGTTGACGCCAACCTCGGCCAGAATGGTTTCAGCGTTGCTTTCGATAATTTCCAGCGCTTCCTCGTTCAGAACTTCAAAGTTCGGAATATTGCGCTCGATATACTTCGCCGTTTCGATACGAACCGCGGTACGCTCGGCCCGGCGGGCGGCCCCGCCACCGCTTCTGGCTCTGCGTCGGGTGTTTGCCTCTGTCATGAGATGATCCCGTTAAACATGTTCACGTTGGACATTGTGTTACCGGAACAGCCGGAGTCACCAGACGTGGATTACGTCGCAATAGGGGTAAAAGCGACATGATCAGCCATTCGCTTTTGTTTTGACCCAATTTCACGAATGCTCAAGATGTAAGCATGGATTCGGAAACGCCTCACGCCGCGGGCCCATCTGCGGAACGAAAAAGTCTGGACGCGGCCGAGATTGGTGCAGTTGCGCACCTATACCGCGGCGAAGTCTACCGGAGCACGATCTGGCGCACACGGCTGGACACCACGACCAACTGGGCAGTTGTCACGTTGGGCGTTGCACTGTCGATTTCTTTTTCATCGCCCGAGGCTTCGCCGCTTCCACTGGTACTTGTTGGCGTACTGATTATCCTTTTCCTGATGCTCGAAGCGCGGCGCTACCGGTATTTCAATGTTTGGCGCGCCCGGGCCAGATGGCTGGAAACCCATTTCTACGCACCACTTCTGTATGACGGCGATCTTCACATGGAAGAGAACTGGCAAAAGGTTTTGGCTCAGGACTATTTGCACCCACGCTACCACGTCAGCCTGATGATCGCGATCGGGCGGCGAATCCGAAGGAATTATCTGTGGATTTTATTGATCCAGAGCCTTGCCTTTTGCGTCAAGATTTCGGTCCATCCGACACCAGTTGAAAGTTTTCATCAGGCCCTCGATCGAGCGGATGTCGGCCCCATTCCCGGTGAGTTTCTTATTATCACAGGCATTTTCTACATACTTTGCTGGTCCCTCATCGCGATCTGGAGTTACCGGGCAGATGTCAGCCGTGCCTCTCATCGAGGTCGCGAAAAATCGGAATCGATGGGCTAATCTGCTTCAAGCGTTTTTTGCATGGCCACGGAATTTCCGCTGACTTCTGATTCAATCCAACCCAGATGCGCATAGATCGCGCGGGTATCTCGCATCAGCCGGTGCGTGCGCAATACCATCAGGGTGCATCCGGCTTCGCGCGCTTCGGCTTCGGCCCGGGCAAGCAGCTTTCCGGCAATTCCCTGCCCTTGCGCCTTTGGTGACACGGCCAGATTGAAAACCTTCATCTCGGCGCCATGCCGTGCAAAAATGATCACCCCCGCCAATCGGTCATCTGAAACGGCAATAACCACCCTATTGTCAGCGATATCCTGATCAATACCCGCAGTCACATCCGGTAAATCGGTAAGGTATTCACGCGCGCTTAAATAAGCCGCATTTATGCAATCAGTGATCGCCGTGGCGTCTTTCTGAGTCGCGTTCGCGAAACGAATGGCAGTCATTGATCCAATCTCCCTCTCGTATCTGGTCAGAAACACCTCATAACGCTTGCACATAGCCGCCGCGCGACCTAAGAGCCAACCATGAGCCAGACATCCCATGACCGCCTATTGATCATCGACTTCGGCAGCCAGGTAACGCAGCTTATCGCCCGTCGCCTGCGCGAGCTTAACGTCTACTGCGAAATCCACCCCTACCAGAATGTTACTATGGACTTTGTGCGCCAGATGGCACCCAAGGCTGTAATCTTCTCAGGCGGACCGGACAGCGTCACACGCGAGGGCTCACCCCGCGCCCCGCAAGAAATTTTCGACTATGGCGTGCCGATCCTTGGCATCTGCTACGGCCAGCAAGTGATGATGCACCAACTGGGTGGCAAGGTCGAAAGCGGCCACGGTACTGCCGAATTCGGTCGTGCCTTCGTCACTCCCAAGGGTCAGCTGGACATTCTGGACGGTTGGTTCGCCGAGGGTGACGAGCAGGTCTGGATGAGCCATGGCGATCACGTCAGTGAAATCGCTCCGGGGTTTGAGGTGTTCGGGACGTCTCCAAATGCGCCCTTTGCCATCACCGCCGACAGCGCGCGCCATTTCTATGCAGTACAGTTCCACCCCGAGGTGCACCACACCCCCAAAGGTGCGAAACTGTATGAGAATTTCGTCAAACTGGCCGGGTTCAGCGGCGACTGGACCATGGGCGCCTATCGCGAGCAGATGATCGAACAAATCCGCGAACAGGTGGGCGACAAGAAAGTCATTTGCGGTCTGTCCGGCGGCGTCGACAGCTCGGTCGCTGCGATCCTGATCCACGAGGCGATCGGCGACCAGTTGACCTGTGTGTTCGTCGACCATGGGTTGCTGCGCAAGAACGAGGCCGAGGAAGTCGTCGGCATGTTCCGCGACAACTATAACATCCAGCTAATCCACGCCGATGAAAGCGAGCTGTTCCTTGGTGAGCTGGAAGGCCAGTCCGACCCCGAGACCAAACGCAAGATCATCGGCAAGCTGTTCATCGACGTGTTCCAGAAACACGCCGACACCATCGACGGGGCCGAGTTCCTGGCACAAGGTACGCTCTACCCGGATGTCATTGAATCGGTGTCCTTTTCTGGCGGCCCCTCGGTCACGATCAAGTCGCACCACAATGTCGGCGGCCTGCCCGAGAAAATGGGCCTGAAGCTGGTTGAACCCCTGCGCGAACTGTTCAAGGACGAGGTCCGCGCTTTGGGCCGCGAACTGGGCCTGCCTCAGAGTTTCATCGGTCGTCACCCCTTCCCCGGCCCCGGCCTGGCGATCCGCTGCCCTGGCGAAATCACCCGCGAAAAGCTGGAAATTCTACGCGAGGCAGATGCCGTCTATATCGACCAAATTCGTAAACATGGCCTTTACGACGAGATTTGGCAGGCCTTCGTGGCGATCCTGCCCGTGCGCACCGTGGGTGTAATGGGTGACGGGCGCACTTATGACTATGCCTGCGCCCTGCGGGCTGTGACCTCTGTCGATGGAATGACCGCAGATTATTATCCCTTCACCCATGAATTCCTGGGCGAGACGGCCACGCGGATCATCAACGAGGTCAAGGGGATCAACAGATGCACTTATGACATCACCTCGAAGCCTCCGGGCACAATCGAGTGGGAATGACGCAAAAAGCCGGGCCATCGCCCGGCTTTTTTGTTTCTGCGCGACGGATTTCCGGTTACGTATCAGAACAATACACATCAGAGTTAACAGGGCCTTGCATGGAAACTTCCAGACCGCAAATCGGCAAGGCCGCTTTATGGATGCTCGGTGCAATCGCTTCGTTTTCCTCAATGGCGGTAGCCGGACGCGAGCTGAGCGTGACGCATGACACGTTCGAAATCATGTTCTACCGCAGCATTGTCGGCATCTTGGTGGTCGGCCTTGTTCTTACGGCAACCGGCAGTTGGCATCAGGTCTCAACGCACAGGCTGGGGCTGCACGGCGTTCGGAACGTGTTGCATTTCACCGGGCAAAATCTGTGGTTCTACGCCGTTTCGGTAGTTCCGCTGGCGCAAGTGTTTGCACTGGAATTTACGCAGCCCATCTGGGTGATCCTGTTGTCCCCGCTCCTGCTGGGTGAGCGTTTGACCACAATTCGCGTCCTGTCGGCCCTGATCGGGTTCCTCGGTATCCTCATTGTGGCGCGTCCGGGGGCCGTTCCCCTCAGCGCGGGCGTAGTGGCCGCCGCCATGTCTGCGATCTTCTTTGCCCTGACGACGATCTCGACAAAAAAACTGACCCAATTCGCAAGCATCGGGTGCATTATGTTCTGGCTGACTGTTATTCAGGCCGGCCTCGGGTTTGCCGCTTCTGCATTCGATGGCCAGATCACTTTGCCGACATTATCAACCGCCCCTTTCCTGCTGCTCGTCGGGCTGGCTGGGTTGCTTGCGCATTTCTGTATTACGAACGCTCTGGCGATTGCTCCGGCCACAGTTGTGGTGCCTTTCGACTTCGCCAGACTGCCGACAATCGCGATTGTCGGGGTGATTCTCTACCAAGAACCACTGGATCACTGGACGCTTTTAGGGGCCGTTGTGATCTTTGCAGGTATCTTTCTGAACGTTCACGCCGAAAATCGTAACAGTTTAGCAACAGTTCCTCGCGACACTCAGCGCAAGTAACGCACCGTCACCAGTTGACGCTAAAATGAACCCCGAGTGAATATTGAGCATCATAAGTAAACACCACACTGCGCGCACTCACATCACAGCACTGCGCAGCATACAGGAAAGTATAAGGGAGGAATTTCATGAAAAAGGCGCTTCTACAGGCGTGCGCTTTGTGCGTTGGCGCGACTGGCGTGCATGCTGCAGGACTTGATCGCAGCGGTCAGGGCATCAACCTGATTTTCGAAGACGGTTCGGTGGTCCAGGCGCGCCTGGGTTACGCAAACCCAGATATCAGCGGTGAGCAGAATGGTGTGGATTCCGGAAACGTCGGTGAAAGCTTTTTCTCTCCGGGTCTGGGCTACAAACGGGCCCTGACGGATAAATTGGATTTTGCTCTTATCTACGACCAACCTTTTGGCGCAGACGTTGAATATCCATCGAACTACCCGCTCTCTCAGAACCCATTGGCGCAGTTTGGTGGTCGAACTGATGTTCTGCGTGCAGAAGCCGATGTTGATGCCATCACCGCCGTCCTGCGTTACAAAGTTGGAAACGGTTTCAGCGCGCTTGGTGGTATCCGAGGTCAGCGAATTGATGCAAACGTAGCTGTTCCCGCCGTCTTGGGTTACGAGGTGGATTTCGACAACACTACGGACTTTGGATATCTGGTAGGTGTTGCTTGGGAGCGTCCTGAAATTGCCGCGCGTGTTTCTTTGGTCTACAATTCTAAGATCACCCACGACATAGGCACTACTGAATCTTTCAATGCGTTGGGACCGACAGGTGTTGTTCTCCTGACCGAGGACTCAACAACCAGAGTCGAGACGCCTCAGTCCATCAACTTGGATTTCCAAACCGGCGTTGCACCTAAAACTCTGGTCTTCGGCTCCGTGCGTTGGGTTGATTGGCCGCAGGCTGACGTTTCGCCTCAGGCGTTCACAGCGCTGCCGCCCAACAGTGATCCACTTGTGAGCTTTGCTGACGAAACGTTCACATACACGCTGGGTGTGGGCTATCAGTTCTCGGATGAATTCTCCGGAGCATTCTCCTTGGGCTATGAAAGAGACACAGGCTCCGAGGTGTCCAACCTGGGCCCGACCAACGGTTTCTGGAGCGTCGGCGTCGGTGGCACCTACTCGATTGAGAAAGCTCAGATCTCGGGCGGTATTCGCTACACTGATATCGGCGACGCGACCACAACCACTGGCGGCGAGTTCAGCGGAAACTCGGCCTGGAGCGTCGGTCTGCAGCTGACCTACGCGCTGGACTAATCAGATTAATCCAAACCATTCAAAGGCCCCGCCCAATCGGTGGGGCTTTTTCGCATGTTTCGGGTCGCCTCCAGCCTTGGCGATATGAGAAACAAACATATGGCTGATCAAAAACATCTCTCTGGCCGCGCATGGGCCGAGCTTTTACTTCTGGGGCTGATCTGGGGTGCATCCTTTTTGGCGATCCGCATCGCTTTGGACACAATCCCTGTGATGACTTCTGTTCTGCATCGTGTGTTCTGGGCGATGCTAGCTTTGTGGCTAATAGTCTGGGCAAAACAACAAAGCGTCCCGACCGACCTGCGTACATGGGGTGCGTTTCTTGTCATGGGGCTGCTGAATAACGCTATCCCATTCACCCTTATGGCATGGGGTCAGTTGTATATCGACACCGGGCTGACCTCGATCCTCAACGCGGCCACGGCGGTTTTCGGTGTATTGGTTGCCGCTATGCTGTTCCGGGACGAAAGGCTGACTAAAGCCCGCGCCCTTGGTGTCGGGTTAGGTTTTCTGGGTGTCACTATCGCCATTGGCTGGCGGAACTTTGCGAGCTTTAACATACAAAACGTCGCCCAACTGGCGATCATTGCCGGCGCCCTGTCATACGCTTTCGCCAGCGCATGGGCGAGAGTTGCGCTTTCGCATCTTCCCCCAACCGTTGCAGCAGCGGGGATGTTAACTGGAGCTACGGTGGTGATCCTTCCCATAACCTTGATGACCGACGGGATACCCGTGCTCAATCTGCCTGCGATAACGTGGGTCGCGATCACATATTACGCCCTGGTCGCGACCGCAGGTGCGTACCTTTTGTATTACCGCGTTCTGGCTATGGCGGGTGCAGGAAACCTGATGTTAGTAACACTTGTCATTCCGCCCATCGCCATTCTGCTGGGCAGTGTCCTGAGGGACGAAGCCCTTCCGGTACAAGCATATCTAGGTTTTGCGGTTCTCGGGCTTGGGCTGCTAATACTTAACCGATCCGCTGCGCGCGATTGACGCCGCCGCTGCCCCGAATTAGCAAGGTCGAAAAAAGGGATAGCGGTCGATGATCTACAATTCGGCGAAAGAGTGGCGGGACGCAGAGCGGAAGAAAGTGCTTTTCTTCGGCATGTCAGGGCTTGGCAAAACCTATGTCTCGAATGTCCTGAGGGATTCTGGAGACTGGTTTCACTACTCGATCGATTATCGCATCGGCACACGCTACATGGGCGAATACATTATCGATAACGCCAAAGCCCAAGCCATGAAGGTCCCTTTTCTGCGCGATCTTCTGTTGTCGGATTCGATTTACATTGGCTCGAATATCTCGTTCGAAAACCTGACCCCTGTTGCCGCTTACCTGGGCAAGCCGGGCAATCCTGCGCTCGGCGGGTTGGAGCTGTCGGAGTATCGCCGCCGACAAGAGCAGTTTCGCCTGGCCGAAATTCACGCTCTTCTGGACACCGAGTATTTCATTGATCGTGCCAAGCGCCTGTACCAATATCCGCATTTCATTTGCGACACGGGCGGTTCTATTTGCGAGTGGGTTGATCCCGATGATGCGCGCGATCCGGTCTTGTCGGAATTGTCGCGCCAGACATTGATGATCTGGTTAAAAGGCGATGAGGATCACACCGCCGAGTTGGTCCGCAGGTTTGACAAAGCCCCTAAACCGATGTCCTACCAGCCAGAGTTCCTGACACGAGTTTGGGAGGAATATCTTGCAGAACAAGGCTGCAGCGCGACCGAGGTCGATCCAGATGCTTTTGTTCGGTGGACCTATGCGCGCGCGTTAGCGCATCGGCAACCGCGCTATCAGGCGATGGCCGACAATTGGGGCGTGACGGTCACTGCAAATGATATGCACAGCGTTCGTGACGCGGGTGATTTCGATGAGTTGATCGAACGTACCCTTGAGACCCGCGCTAACCACGCTTAATTACCGCTTCTACACTGTAACTCCAAAGGCTTGCACTGATGCCAATCAAGATTCCCTCCGACCTGCCCGCATTTGACGTCCTCTCGAAAGAGGGTGTCATGGTCATGGCCGAGGATCAGGCAATGCGTCAGGATATTCGCCCTTTGCGGATCGGGTTGCTGAACCTGATGCCGAAAAAGATTCAGACCGAAAACCAATTCGCCCGCCTGATTGGCGCGACGCCTTTGCAGATCGACCTGTCGTTGATCCGCATGACCGAGCATCGCACGAAAAATACTGCGGCCGAACACATGGCTGAGTTCTACCGCCCGTTTCAGGAGGTCAAAGATCAGAAATTTGATGGCCTGATCATCACCGGTGCACCTATCGAACATCTTGAGTTCAATGATGTTACCTACTGGGACGAAATCAGCGAAGTCTTTGAGTGGACTCAGACCAATGTCCATTCGACTTTTGGCGTTTGTTGGGGGGGAATGGCGATGATCAATCATTTCCACGGCGTCAAAAAGCACATCCTGGACGCTAAGGCGTTTGGCTGTTTCCGTCACAGTAATCTTGCACCCGCGTCGCCCTTCTTACGGGGGTTTTCGGACGATTGCGTTATCCCTGTCAGCCGTTGGACAGAAATGAAGCAATCCGAAATCGACACCGCCTCGGGGTTAAAAACGCTTTTGGGCAGTGACGAAGTCGGACCGTGCCTTGTCGAGGATCAAGCCCACCGCGCGATCTATATCTTCAATCACTTCGAATATGACAGTGATACGCTGAAACAGGAATATGACCGCGACGTGGCCAACGGTACCCCAATCAACGTGCCAATGAACTACTACCCTGACGACGATCCAAGTCGCCCGCCGCAGAACCGATGGCGCAGCCATGCGCATTTGCTCTACGGTAACTGGGTCAACGAAATTTATCAGTCCACCCCGTTCGAGATGGAAAACATTGGCCGTTAAAGCGCTTATAGCAGTTCTTTTGCTCGTCATTGGGCTTACCGTCATCACCACTTGGCGCGAGTCGCACAACAAGGCGCGCGCGGAAACTGCTTTCCCACCAGAGGGCCAGATCATCGACGTTGATGGCATCGGCATTCACTCTGTCATAATGGGTAATGGCCCCGATGTTGTTTTGATCCATGGATCGAGTGGCAACACACGGGACATGACCTTTGCGCTGGCGCCGATCCTTGCCAAAAATTACCGGGTTATCATATTCGACCGTCCCGGCCTGGGATATAGCGATAGCTTTAATCCCGACGGGGAAACTATTGTAGAACAAGCGGAAATCTTGCAAAAAGCGGCTGAAAAACTTGGCGCCAAGAAACCTATAGTAGCGGGGCAAAGCTATGGGGGGGCTGTGTCTCTGGCATGGGCAGTGACGCGTCCTGATAACCTTTCAGCGCTGGTCCTGATCGCGCCTGCTGCCATCCCGTGGGAGACACCACTTGATGGGTTCAACAAGATGGCGTCAACACCAACAGGAAATGTGCTGGCGCTGCCGCTGATCAGTGCGTTTGTTCCGGAATGGTATGTCGAACAAACTTTGGATCGCGTCTTCGCGCCTCAAACGGCCCCTGAAGGATATGCAGACCATTTTGGCACCGGCTTAACGATCCGTCGTGCTTCGATGCACGCCAACGCCAAGCAACGTGCCAACCTTCTGGAAGAAGTGCGCGCCTTGCAACCCAGCTATAAGAACATCGACGTACCGACCGAGATCGTACACGGCACTGCGGATGACACCGTGGGTCTTGGTTGGCACTCACATCGCTTGATCGAACAGATTCCCGGCGCAGAGCTGATCGAGCTTGAGGGCATTGGCCACATGCCGCAGGTCGTCGCAGCCCCCGAAGTCGCCGCAGCCATTGATCGCGCAGCCCAAAGGGCAGGTTTGCGTTAATTCGCCGGCTAATCCATAGTAAGTTATGGGTTTTATTGTGAGGTGAGGTATGGCCCGGTCTGAAAAAGGCTCTATTGAAAAATACTTTCGTAAAGAAGCGCCAAAGGATGTCCGCTCGGCCATCGAGAAATCCGACAAAGACGACATCCTCAATCCATCATACCCTTACAACGAACGCATGAAGCGTAAGGATTATGACAAGCAGATGGAGGCTCTGCAGGTCGAGCTGGTCAAAATGCAATCTTGGGTAAAAGAGTCCGGCAGCCGCATCGCGCTTATTTTCGAAGGCCGCGATGCCGCAGGTAAAGGCGGTACAATCAAACGGTTCCGAGAAAACCTTAACCCGCGCGGGGCACGCAATGTTGCGCTCAGTAAACCCTCGGATCAGGAACGCAGCCAGTGGTATTTCCAGCGCTATATCCAACATCTACCTGCGGCGGGAGAAATCGTGTTTTTTGACCGCAGCTGGTACAACCGCGGCGTTGTCGAAAACGTTTTCGGTTTTTGCGAAGCTGTTGAACGCGAAAGATTTTTCCGACAGGTCTTGCCGCTTGAGACCGGGCTGGTAAATGACGGTATCCAGTTGTTTAAGTTCTGGTTGAATGTCGGTCGCGCCGAACAGTTGAACCGGTTTCTTGCGCGCGAAACTGACCCCCTCAAACAATGGAAACTTAGTCCAATTGATGTCGCTGGGCTTAGTAAGTGGGACGAGTACACGCAATCGATCAGCGAAACACTGACCCGCAGCCATTCTGACCACTGTCCCTGGACGATCGTTCGTTCCGACGACAAGAAACGCGCGCGTTTGGCTGCAATCCGGACGGTTCTGCACGCGGTCGACTATGATGAAAAAGACGCAGATGCCATCGGTGAAAATGACCCGAAAATCTGTGGCGGTCCGGACATCTGGGATGCATGAGTGTTCCACGGTTGCTATTGGACGAAGCCCGGTCACGGATTATGTCGAAATAACAACAAACAACGACAACAAAGGCAGCTGATCAGGAGATGACGAAACGCGGGTATCACCACGGCAATCTAAAACAAGCGCTGATCGAGGCTGCTTTGTCGCTGATTGAAAAGAAGGGTCCGACCGGCTTCACCTTATCCGAGGCCGCAAAGACTGCCGGGGTTACACCCGCTGCAGTGTATAGGCACTATCAGGGTCGCGAGGATCTGATTGCCGAGGCAGCTCGTCAGGGTTTCGAGATGTTCGCGGATCTGATGCAATATGCCTACGACAAGGGGCAACCGTCAGCTTTGGCCGCGTTCGAGGCCACCGGGCGGGCCTATCTGGCCTTTGCTCGCAAGCATCCGGGTCACTATATCGCGATGTTCGAAAGTGGCATTTCACTCAATCGCACGCCGGAACTGTCAATGGCGGCGAACCGCGCCAAAAGCGTACTTGAAAAGGCCGCCTCTGACCTGTCCCAACATATCCCACCAGAAAAGCGCCCTCCGGCCTCGATGTTCAGCGCTCATATCTGGGCCATGAGCCACGGGGTGGTAGAGCTGTTTGCGCGCAATACTGGTGCAAGCTCTCCGTTCCCGCCCGAGGACTTGTTGGAATCAGGGATAGGCATCTATTTGCGCGGACTGGGACTGGTGCCACCCGACGAATGACGATGACTAAAACAAATGCCGGGGCTGTGGCATGCTCAACCCCGACGTCACATTGATCAGATCCATCTCGCCCATACCCTTGATGTCAACGCGTCCTAAGTCGGAGACCTGAAACTCGTCGATCAACGCATATTTCATCTCTTCCGGAGCGACAATATTCATTGGGTTGGCAAAGACTTGCAGCCGAGACGCAATGTTAACCGCAGGTCCGAACACATCGTAGACGTATTTCTGAATCCCAACCACAGATCCCACGGCGGGGCCCATTCCCAGACCAATTCTTGCCTGCCACTTGTGCGGGTGGCTTTCGTTGCGACGTTCCAAGTACCGCAAGAACCGGACTGCACAATGTGCAACTGCGGTCGCATGGTCCGGCGTAGCATCCGGCATCCCGGATACAGCAAGATACGCGTCGCCGATGGTCTTGATCCTCTCGCAGCCAAATTGTTCGACGATGCGGTCAAAAGCTGTGAAAATGTCGTTCAATTCACTCAGTGTAACCGTCGGATCCGTCTTGGCGGCAAAGTCTGTGAACCCGACAAAATCAAGCATTACAACTGAAACTTGATCGTACAGCTGAGGCGTGACAACGCCAAACGTCTTAAATTCTTCATACACAGCGCGCGGCATCAGATTTAGCAAAAGCCGCTCGACCCGTTCTTTTTCCCGCTCCAATTCGCGCGTATTGCGTTCCACCATGGTCGAGTAGCTGTCGATCATGCTTTCCAGTTCACGAATGCGGGTGATGTTCTGGCACTCAATGACCAAAAGTTGCTCTTCCGCGCCGTTGGCCAATGAAATGGCCGTCGCGAAGACCAAAGTCCTGCGCTTTGGCTTCAGTTGCATTTCGAAGGAATAGCGCAACCCCGATTGCTTGACGTCTTCCAACTCACGCTGATCAAGGGTCGGGAAAACGTCCAACAGAGTTTGACCCTCAGCCGGTGTGCCGAACCATTCTGAAAACGGACCATTGTAAAAAACAAAGCCAAGGTCCGAGGCGCGAACAACCGCAACACCGACTCCGATAGCGCGCAACAGTTGCTCATTTATTGCTAAAATGCTCATGCCGCGCTGCGTGTAACGATTATTCTGCGTTTCGATTCAATGGCTCCCAGCGCGATTTTAACATGAGAGTCATCCATCCCGTGCATTTCAAGCGCCTGCGCAAACAGCGCAGCCATCTCATCAAAATCCTCGTGTGAAATATTGAGGTGCCGATGCACGGCCTCGATACGCTCATCGCTGAACGAAGCGGGTCCACCGACCAAAGAAGATACAAATTTGGTCTGGTGATCGATCAGACGTGGCATATCGATATCTTCAAAATGCCCTCCGATCTGATCGGAATCCAAGGCCATTTCATAGAACGTCATAACGATCCGACTGATCGTTTTGAACCCACCGTAGCGTTCGTAAATCGTCTGACTCATGCTGCGAACCCGTGCGCCACCCGTAAACAACACCACAACGTTATATCAAACTGACAGTTTTGTTAACGCTAATACGTGCAGAAAGCACCGAATAGGCTCGCGGCGCCACAAAACGACGCGTCTAAACGTTGAGATCGCCCGCACAAGGAATAAAGCCAACAAAGCCACCTTTCCGGATCAGCCGCCTTTGGCCACCCATCCGCCAATACAGTTTCCGCTGTGCGGCCAAAAGCTCTCGTCGCAAGCGGAACCAAGTGGGCCCTTTGTCCAGGCCGCTGTTGGTTTTTCGATCCCTAGAGCGTTCGCTGACCTTAACATCCTCTTGCGTCTGTTCCTGATGCTGAGACCAGATAACCTGCACACCGACGGCCGGAAAGCACTGAAACATGCGCCAATCCGCACGCGGGATCGAGACGAAGTCATCCAGGTGGTCGGAATAGGCGTTGGACCAGGCCAATAGCTTACGGCAGGCGGCATTCGACAAGACATACGCAGCAGCGCTTGGTGCCATCTCCAACATCGGTCGCACGTCAACTGCGCCAACGGTCTGAAGGGTCCCAAATCGCAACTCTCGGGGGGAATAATCAAGCTTCACAAAATCAAACTTGGAACTTTCATTCAGAATATTGGTCACAACGCGCCCTGCACTGCTGGACATTTCCACGTCATCCTCAAAAACGGCCACAGCCCTCAAGTCCTGATCGACGGCGGCTTGCCAAACGGCACGATGGCTTTCGAAACAGGCGATCTCGCTTTGCTTCAGCCCCCAACGGCTGCCAGTGCCAGGAACGTAGCCGTTCTGGTCCAACGCGCCGGTTCGCTGCCCGTCAACGGCACTGAAACGGATGGCAGCGGACAGGCCAGCATGCGCAAACTGCCGATCCATAAAATCCCGACGGGCGGGGACACGATCCAGATTGATGTAGAACACACCTGTCTTGGGTGGCAGTTCGTGCTGTCCCACGGCAATTCCTTTCCAACCTTCGCTCAGATAGACACCCTTGGCGGACGATATTCAACCCATCCACCCCTCAAAGAAACCTATCCTGCTTAAGACAACGCTTCTAAGCTGCAACGGACAAACAAGAAACGGGAATCGCGCTATGTCGTCTCATGGGTATGCAAGTGGCCGTCTGAACCTGCCATTCGTCGGTATTTCGACCTTTGGCAAGTCACCTTATGTCGAGGATTGGGACCAGATCGACGCTGATGTGGCGATCATAGGCGCACCCTTCGATTTTGGCACACAATGGAGATCCGGCGCTCGGTTCGGGCCACGTGCGGTGCGTGAGGCGTCGACACTGTTCAGCTTTGGCCATGCCGGGGCGTATGATCACGAGGATGACGTGACGTATTTGGATAGCTCGGTCCGCATGGTCGATATCGGCGACGCGGACATCATCCACACCAAGACCGAGGAAAGCCACACCAATATCCAGTTCGGGGTCCAGAAGATTCTGGACGCAGGCGCCCTGCCCGTCACCATCGGCGGAGATCACTCGATCAACATCCCCTGCATCAATGCTTTTTCTGACGATTGCGCGGAAAATGGTCCGATCCATGTGGTTCAGATCGACGCCCATCTGGATTTCGTGGATGAACGCCACGGGGTCACTGCCGGTCACGGCAATCCGATGCGGCGCGCGATTGAGAAAGACTATGTCTCGGGCATGACGCAGTTGGGCATCCGCAATGTGTCCTCAACCGCAAAGGAAGGCTATGAGGATGCCCGCGCCCGAGGGTCCGATATCCTGTCTGTGCGACAGGTCCGCAAACTGGGAACCGAGGGTGTCTTGGCCCGAATCCCCGAAGGCGCGCGGTATTATGTAACGATTGATATCGACGCTTTTTGCCCATCGATTGCGTCAGGCACCGGCACGCCCAGCCACGGGGGGTTTCTGTATTATGACGTGCTGGAAATCCTGCAAGGTCTGGCGCAACGCGGCGATGTGGTCGGCATTGATCTGGTCGAGGTCGCGCCGAATTACGACCCTACTGAGAGCACGCAGATTCTGGCGGCGCAGGTACTGCTGAATTTCATCGGCTTCATTTTCCACGAACGTAGCAAGAGGGGCTAAGCGCCCCTCCTGCCCTTCGGGTCAGTTGATCGTGTTATGTTCCGGCCCATAGGGGAACCCGGTGATGTTCTCGGCCCCATCATCGCCGACAACCAGAATATCATGCTCACGATAGCCACCCACACCGGGCTGACCTTCGGGAATCCACAACATCGGCTCGATTGACACGACCATGCCGGGTTCCAACACCGTGTCGATATCTTCACGCAGCTCCAGCCCTGCCTCGCGCCCATAGTAGTGGCTGAGGACGCCAAACGAGTGGCCATAGCCGAAGGAGCGATATTGCAGCAGCCCCTCATCGGCAAAGAAGCGGTTGATCTCGGCGGTGATGCCCGAGCAAGTCGCGCCGGGTTTGATCAGGCTTAGGCCAAGCTCATGCGCGGCCACATTGGCCTTCCAGATGCGCAAGCTGTCGGCGTCGGGTTCGCCCAGAAACAGGGTACGTTCCAGCGCGGTGTAATAGCCCGAGATCATCGGGAAGGTGTTCAGCGACAGGATATCGCCCTTTTGCAGCGCCCGCTTGGTTACGGGATTATGCGCGCCGTCCGTATTCAGGCCTGACTGGAACCAGACCCAGGTGTCCCGGTATTCGGCATCCGGGTAGGCGCGGGCGATCTCGGCCTCCATCGCGTCGCGCCCGGCCATGGCGATCTCAATCTCAGTCGCGCCTTCGCGGATCGCGGCGTGGATGGCCACCCCACCCACATCTGCAGTGCGGGCCCCGCCCTTGATCAGCTCGATCTCTTCCGCCGATTTCACCATGCGGGCGGCCATCGTATCACCGGCCACATCCACCAGTTCCGGCTGCCCCAGCATCGCCAGCGCCGTGTCGCGCGCGGCCAGCGTCATGTGATCGCCTTCGATCCCGATCCGCTTGGCACCCCCGATCAGGCTGGCCACCGCGCGCCAGTAATTGTCGCGCTTCCAGTCGGTATAGATCACGTTTTCCTCGACCGAGCGCCGCCACGGCTGGCCCGCGTCGATATTCGCCGACACCGTCGTACATGCGTCCTGCGTCACCACGCAGCCATAAGGACGGCCAAAGGCGCAATACAGAAAGCCCGAGTAATAGGCGATATTGTGCATCGAAGTCAGCAACACCGCCGGAATATCCCGTGCCGCCATAATGGCGCGTAGGCCCGACAGGCGGCGGGCGTATTCGGCTTTGCTGAACGGCAGCGGGGCCTTATCGCCATTGTGGCTGGTGAAGAACTCGGGGCGGTTTGTCAGGTCTGTCATCATGCTCTCTCCTGCAATGCCGGACGAAAGGTGCCCGGCCACAAGTCCCGGCGTTCAGGACAAGCGGCCTCGGGAACCGAGAGCCATGCGCCCGTATAGATGTCACGACGCCATCGTGACCGGACTGCATATCGCAATGGCTAAATCACGCCGCGGCGCGCGTCAAGCGGGGGAAAGACCCCGCAGACGCTCGGACCGGCGGCGCAGCAATTCAACCGTGGTCAACAGCGCGATCGAGATCACGACAAGGATCGTAGCCACCGCCAAAATGGTCGGGCTGATCTGTTCGCGCAGACCTGTGAACATCTGCCATGGCAGCGTTTTCTGGCTGGCCGAACCGACGAACAGCACCACAACCACCTCATCAAACGAAGTGATAAAGGCGAACAAGCCACCTGAGATTACACCCGGCAGGATCAGCGGCATCTGGATCTTGAAGAAGGTCCGCACCGGCCCTGCCCCCATGTTCGCCGCTGCACGGGTGAGCGACTGGTCAAAGCCGACCAAGGTCGCCGTCACAGTGATGATCACGAACGGAATGCCCAGAACCGCGTGCGCAAGAACAACCTTAACATAGCCCACAAAGTTCTTGTCCATGCCCAGCGTTCCTTCAAGGAACCGGCCGATATCGCTGTAGAAAAAGAACATGCCGGTGGCCGAGATGATCAGCGGCACGATCATGGGTGAAATCAGGATACCCATAATCGCCCGTTTGCCCGGAACGTGGCTCTGGCTGAGGCCGATGGCCGCCAGTGTGCCCAGCGACACGGAGATGATCGTCGCAATCGGCGCGATGATCAGCGAGTTCTTGAAGCTGCGCTGCCATTCATTGTTTGTAAAGAAGTCGCGGTAATGCTTCAGCGAATAGCCTTCGGGGTCCAGCCGCAGCATTTCAGGCGTGAAGGTAAAGAAATCCTGCGCATTGAACGACAGTGGCAAAACCACAAGGATCGGTGTGATCAGGAACACAAATATCGCACCGCAGATCACCCGGAAAGTATAGTGCCAGAACACCTGTCGACCGGTCATATAAGGCAGCAGTTTTTGGCGGTATCGTCCTTCGTAAAGCCAGAAGATGAAGAAGGCAAAAAACCACCCAACCAGAAGGCCGATGATCAGGCCAGTCGCCCCAGCGAACACAATGCCCAGCACGCCCATCCCAAGGATCGTGATCCAGCGGGCGACACGCTCATTGTCCAGGACATTCATGTAAAGCCAAGCCAGACCCGCCATCAGAGCGGCTCCGATCACGATACCCAGCAGGACACTGCCCTGCCCGGCGCCGACGAACATACCGACGAAACCTCCGGCGATGGCCACAGCGGGCAGAACCACCGACATGGGTTTGCGGGATATTGGTGTTAGTGCTGCCATCGTCTTTATCCCAGCTTCACGTTGTCGATGCCTACGATCTTGTCATAGCACCAGTAGAGTAACAGAACGACCGCCAGCAGGATCGTCCCGAGCGCAGCCGCCAATCCCCAGTTCAGCGAGGATGAGATGTGGTACGCAATCCGGTTCGAGATGAAGACACCCTTGGTCCCGCCAACGATTTCCGGCGTGATGTAGTAGCCGATGGCAAGGATGAACACGAGGATCGACCCCGCGCCGATGCCCGGAATGGATTGCGGGAAGTAGATGCGCCAGAAAGTCGTCCAGTTCGTTGCGCCCATGGATTTCGCAGCGCGGGTGTAGGATTCAGGAATGGTCTGCATCACCGAATACATCGGTAATATCATGAACGGCAGCAGGATATGCGTCATCGCGATAATAGTGCCGAACTGGTTGTTGATGATCACCAATCGCGCGTCATCCGCGACCAACCCCAGCCAGACTAGCGTTTCGTTGATCACCCCCTGCTGCTGCAACATCACCTTCCACGCAGACGTTCGCACCAGAAGTGATGTCCAGAACGGCAGCAACACAAGGATCATCAGCAGGTTAGACACCCGCATCGGCAGGGTCGCCAGAATATATGACACCGGATAGGCAAGTAGGATGCACGAAGCAGTGATGATCAGCGACATCATCAGCGTACGCCCAAACAGCTTGATTAGGATCTGTTTGTCCTCAGGCTGCGCCTGCGCACCTTCAGGCGTACGGCGCATGTCGATTGCGTTCAGGAAATATCCGTTGGTGATCGGAACAGCGTGGGTCTTGATGGCGCGCCAGGTTTCGACATCCCCCCAACCGTCGTGAATGTCGATCAGCCTGTCCTTGAACGGGCCATCGGTTTCAGGGTCAAGTTTTTTAATCTGGCGGCCCGAGCGACGGAACATCGAGGACATACCCGTCTGCTCATAGTTCAGGCGCGAGCCAAGCCGTGTGTGTGTCTTTTCGTCAATGGCAACGACCATATCTTTCGTGAACGCGGCGTATAATGCCTCATCCGGTAGTTCGCCGCTTTCCGCATCCCAGTTCTTCAATTCGACCACGGTCAGGGGCAGCGTATCAGCCACAATCCCGTTCTCGACCGAACGGAACAACATGGACACGATCGGGATCACAAAGGACAACAGCACAAACAGCAGCAACGGCGCAATAAGGGCCAGCGCCCTAAGTTTGCGACGTCTTAACGACCGCGCCAGCGATTTTTTCAGAGGCGTGCCGTCAGCGGCCAGCATCGGACCTGATTGAGTTGCGTCAGTCATCTGCGTCCCTTGGTCTTTTGGTGGGTTGGGGCCAAAACCGGCCCCAACCATTTGTCACAAAAGGCTTATTGTGCCAGCCACGCCTGGAACTTGGCGTCGATGTCGTCGCGGTAGTCCGCCCAGAACTCGTAGTTATACAGGAACGTATTCTTGGCGTTTTCCGGGTCGGTCGGCATGTGCGGTGCCATGTCGATGCCCAGATCGGCGTGCTGACCAACCAGCGGCGCCGACGAGGCACGGGCCGGACCGTACGAGATGTACTTGGCCTGATCCGCCAGACGCTGGGTGTCAGTTGCGAACATGATGTAGTCCAGCGCGCGCTGCTGACGCTCTTCGCTCAGACCGGCAGGGATGATCCAGCCATCCAGATCGAATACCTGCGCGTCCCACAGCATGGCGACGGGCTGTTTCTGCTCTTCGATCACGCTGAACAAACGACCGTTATAGGTCGAGCCCATGATGACTTCGCCGTCGGCCAGCAACTGCGGTGTGTCGGCACCGGCAGACCACCAGACTACGCTGTCCTTAATAGTATCCAGCTTGGCAAGAGCCTGATCCTGACCTTCCGGTGTCGCCAGAACGTCATAGACGTCGTCCTTGGCTACGCCATCACACAGAAGCGCCCATTCCATATTGTTGATCGGACGCTTTTCCAGCGAACGTTTGCCGGGATAGTTTTCCAGATCGAACACGGCGCAGATCTCGGTCGGAGGCGTGTCGCCCACCAGATCGGTACGATAGCCGAAAGTGGTCGAGTACACGATCTGCGGGATAAAGCAGTCACTGACCAACAGATCGCCGAAATCTTCGGATGCTGGTGTCCCGTCCGGTGCGGCAGCCAGTTGGCTGTCGAAATCGATCTCCATCGCCAGACCTTCGTCGCACAAACGGATCGCATCCGCTGCAACAACATCCACTACATCCCAAGTGATGTTGCCCGCTTCGTTCATCGCGCGCAGTTTAGCCACCGCCTCAGCCGAGCTGTCATCGTTCAGGATGGTGACGCCTGTCTTTTCCGAATAGGGCTCGTGATATGCTTTCAGCTGCGACTTGGAATAAGCGCCGCCCCAGGACACGATGGTCATTTCTTCGGCCATCGCACCACCGGCTACGGCAGCAACCGCACTTGCCATAAGAGTGGTTTTAACTTTCATGTTTAACTCCCTGTTATACCCGTTACTTTTACTTTGCTTAGGCCGGATCACGGGGCAAACCAGCCAACTCTTACCCCAAACATTCGGGGTATTTGTGACTCAGGCGTCCAGCGCCCTGCAGTCATGGGCCAGCCAGCCGATTTCGACCTCCTGACCGGGAGACAGGCGTACCGCATCCGGCGCGTTGCGGGTTTTGATGATGAAGTCATCGTTCCCAGCAACCGACAGACGAAAGCGGAACACGTCGCCCATATAGATGAACTCTTTCACCGTTGCTTTAAGCGTATGTGCATCAGCGTGCAGACGATCTTTGTTGAATTCAACCCGTTCGGGACGGATCGACACTTTGGTGCGCTCACCCGCAGCTGTCACATTCACCGGTTTAGCGTCAATCTCAGACCCATCGTCCAGCGCAACAACACACGAGTCGCCGTCAATCGACTTAACGACACCTTCCAATGTGTTGTTTTCACCAATAAATTGAGCCACAAAGCTGTTTTCCGGCTCTTCATAAAGCAAATCGGGCGGCGCAAGTTGCTGAATTCGTCCGTCGTCGAAAACAGCCACACGGTCCGACATGGTCAACGCTTCGGTCTGGTCGTGGGTTACGTAAACAGTGGTAATACCCAGCTCATGCGCCAGACGCGTGATTTCGAACTGCATATGCTCGCGCAACTGTTTATCCAACGCACCCAACGGCTCGTCCATCAAAACAAGCTCGGGTTCAAAAACTAGTGCGCGGGCCAATGCGATCCGCTGCTGTTGACCACCGGACAACTGAGCGGGGCGCCGGCTGCCAAATGCCCCCATCTGAACCATATCTAGGGCGCGTTTCACTTTTTCTTCGCGCTCGTCCTTCCCGATTTTTCGAACTTCCAGCGGGAAAGCGAGATTTTCGGCAACCGTCATGTGCGGGAAAAGCGCATAGTTCTGAAAAACCATGCCGATCCCCCGCTTGTGGGGCGGAATATTGTTGATCGGACGACCATCCAACATGATCTCGCCATGGGTTGCTGTTTCGAACCCGGCCAACATCATAAGGCAAGTGGTTTTGCCTGACCCGGATGGGCCGAGCATTGTCAGGAACTCACCTTTAGGCATTGAAAGATTTAGATCTTTTACGACAAGGATCTCGCCGTCGTAAGATTTCTGGACACGTTGAAACTCGACGAACGCTGCGTCATTAGACATTACCAACTTGGCTCCCCTGTCTGTCCTTGCTTGCCCGGTTTATCCGGATCTCAAGGACCTGTCAGAGCCCATTTAAGGACAAGCAGGACGGGCGACGCAACCAAAATATGTCAGGAGAATGACAAAGAAAGCGCCACACGCCTGATATTCAGGCGTCATTCAAGCGTCGCATGTGCCACGCAAGGCTTTGATTGCTTGAAAGAACCGGCTTTCCCAACCGACTTTCAATTTCTGGCAAAGCATCAAAAGTCTTTAGATTCGTACAGCTTATAAAAACACCCTCAACTGCCGAATCAGAGCCCAGGTTAAGCGCCGCGTCGACTAGCGATTGGCGGGATATTCGAACAACCTTGGATTCCTCGGACTCACCGAATGAGCCAAAAACGTCCATTGTCACTCCGTTTTTTGCGAAGGCACGGCGTAATGGATCGTTCACTTCTTCGATATAGGGCGACAGCAAAGCGAATTTGGAAACACCTTTTTCCGCAGCGCAGGCGGAAGCTGCACGCAGCGGATTCGTGACGGTCGCAACGTTGCAGTTCTTTTGAACCATGCGCTCGACCATAGCTGAACCGATCACGGAGCTGGCCGAGGTGCAGCCATACCCCACAACCTTATAAGGCCGGACTTTGGGCAATAGATCTGAGGCTGCAGGAAGGGCGTTCTCCATCTGGGCCAGCGTGTCCGTTGTCACCTCTGCGCCGCTGGGAATTCTGGAAACGTAAATCGGCGCGTGGCAATTTGCGAAGTAAGCGCTGAATTCCGGTTCAATCGTTTCGTCCGTCTGCAAGACGATCAAGCCCATCGGGTTGAGCTGCGGGTCGTCCTCTTCCAGTTCATAGGGTAAATAGCTCATATCACAGGCAACTCCGGCCCAAGCCGAGGGCTGATGAACCGCGGCGCATCTTCGGTAATCACGATGTTCTCTTCATGAACCAGAATTTTATCGCCAACGGCTATTCCGGGTTCGAGCGTCAAAACCATGCCGGGTTGCAACACAGTATGATCGTCGGGAATCAACGAAGGCCATTCTGTGAGGGACATCCCCAGGCCATGCCCCAGACGCCCAGCCCCCGTATCCGCATTTTGACGTGACAGAACACTGTTCATTGCGTGATGCAGGTCGGAAGCGGTCGCGCCCGGCTTTGCAATCTCGAATGCTGCATCAGACGCCTCAATCAAGGTTGCATACGCAGAACGCACTGACGTCGAGGCCGGACCAATCGACCAGTTTCGGTCGTAGTCACAAAAATACCCGTCCCACACCAAACCAGTGTCCAACATCAGGACATCTCCGGCCTCCATCGCCGTATCTCGGGCCGGAGAGATTACATCCGTATATCCCCCCTGCTCGGCACCGCCCGCAAGATAGGGCACCCAATCGGCGCCTACCTCCAGACACAGCATTTGGAACTTTCTAAACACCTCATCAACGGCAATGCCAGATCCTGCGATTTCAGGAACACGCTGAAAAGCCCGCGCGGCAATCGCGCAGGCGGTTTCGATTTTCGCGATCTCCGCCGTTGATTTGATCATCCGAAGGCCGCGCATAAGTTCCGCATCGCCAGCAACCCTCCGCGAGCCCAATAGCGATTGAAGGCGCAACAAATCGGCCATCGGCATACGGACATGGGTTTCGTGCCCATCAGGCAAACTAATAGTGGCATCCGTCGGAGTGACCTCGATTAGGGTTTCCGCCAACAGACTAACGCCGTCATCCAACAAGTCCGGAGAGCTCCAGGTTCGGATATCGTCGATCCAGGTTTGCCCCATCAGTGCAGCACCAATAGAGGGGATAACGGCAATCGGTTTTCCACTGACCGGAACCACCAGAAACCAAGGTCGGGTCGGGCTTTCCCAAAACCGGGTCAAGTAGCCGGTAAAGTACCGAATCTCGGGTTCAGTTGTCAGCAGCAAGGCAGACAAGTCCGCTTGGACCATCATCTTTTGCGCACGCTGCAACCGAGCGGTGAACTCAGCAGTGTCGAACCCTCTCATTCCGCAATCTCGGACAGAAAGCACAGAACCTTGGCGTCCGCACCAATTCCTAAACGCTGCAGCACTTGGGCATTCATGGCAGCGGCAATCCCTGCCCCACCGGATGCCGTCGTTGCCACCCCAGCCGCCGCCATCGCAGGCAAATGCTGAACAACCTCGTCATCGGTCAAAGTCAAAAACGCGTCGGCATCTCTGGCCAAGCCGTTCAGAGCGATCAACGAAGGTTCTTTGCAATCCAGACGTCCCATTATGCTGTCAGGGCCATCCGCGAAAACGCAGGCCCCGGCCTCGATACTCGCTTGTAGCGCGGGGGCGGACTCGGGCTCGACCACGATGATTTTGGGCGCGTCACCCCAGACATGGCGCGCATAGGCCGCCACCGCGCCCGCCAGCCCGCCAACCCCTGCCTGCAGCATGATATGGCTGGGCATTTCCGGACATTGACGCACGGCCTCGACAGCCATCTGCAGATACCCCTCCATAAGCATATGCGGAATTTCGATATATCCGTCCCAAGAACTGTCGGACAGCAGCGTCCACCCGTTATCCTGCGCGGCTTGGCTGGCGGCCTCCATACTGGCGGCATAATCGACGCCTTGCCGCACAACCTGCGCCTTTTGCGCACGGAGGCGGTCCGCGAAACTCTCCGGTACAGTTTCGGCGATATAGACGACCGCCTGCGCGCCAAATACCCGCGCGCCTGCGGCGACGCTCATGCCATGGTTTCCTGCACTGGCCGTCACATAGGTTCGACTGTTCAATGTATTGCAGTCCGGCGCATCCGTTGCCTCGGCCGCATGTCGCGCGATTACGTAGGCCGCCCCAAGCGCCTTGAAAGACCCAAGATTCATGCGGCCACGCTCGTCCTTGATCCAAAGATTGGCCACGTCGGCAAGCTCTTTTGCATCGACCAATGGAGTTTCACCCGCAGCGGGGCATTGCGACAGAAGATCGGCTACGCGGGCTGCATCAATGGACGGGTACGGAGCAGAAGCGGCAAGTTTCCGGCCTCCGCGATGTGGATTGAGTGTGATCTTCAATGGGGCGTCTTTCCTGAGTTGCCCATTGACGTGACTGCATTCGTCCAGTTCTGTCAACATAACTCGAACACGACTGGAGCTGCTATGCCTCATGCCAATCCGGCCTTTTCACGCGCCGAATATGATCGCCGGCTTGCCAAGACGCGTTCCGCAATGGCAGCCGCTGGTTTAAATGCCCTGTTTGTGCAGGACCCATCGAATATGGCGTGGCTGACCGGGTATGAGGGCTGGTCCTTCTACGTGCATCAGGGCGTCGTCGTTCTACACGATGCCGATCCAATCTGGTGGGGCCGCAATCAGGACGCCAACGGCGCGCGGCGCACGGTCTGGATGAGCGATGACCGCATTCACGGCTATGCAGATAACTATGTTCAATCGACCGAGCGGCACCCAATGCAAGACCTTGCTAAGTTGCTGCTTGAAAATGGCCTTGGGCAGGCGCGTTTCGGGGTTGAGTTGGACAATTACTATTACTCGGCCAAGGCGCATCTGACATTGGCCGCCGAATTGCCTCAGGCCACGTTGGTCGATGGCAACGCTTTGGTGAACTGGCAGCGTGCCGTGAAATCCGGTGAAGAAATCGCCCTGATGCGCAAAGCTGCGCGGATTTCGGAACATGTGATTGATGGGGTGATAGAACGGATCGAACCCGGCCTGCGCAAGAACGAACTGGTGGCGCAGATTTACCATGACGCGATCTCGGGCGTGGGTGAGGATTGGGGCGATTACGCCGCCATCGTGCCCCTTCTGCCCTCGGGGCCCGATGCCGCCGCGCCGCATCTGACATGGGACGGCGCGCCCTTCAAATCCGGCGAATGCACGTTTTTCGAACTGTCAGGCTGCTATCGCCGCTATCACGCGCCTTTTTGCCGGTCGGTCTTTCTGGGCCAGCCGCCCGACCACCTGCTGCGGGCCGAGGCCGCGCTTGTCGAAGGGCTTGAGGCCGGGCTGGATGCCGCCCGTGCGGGCAATCAGGCGCGCGATATCGCGCTGGCGTTGGCCGCGCCGCTAGAGCGCGCCAGGATCGAGCGCGGCGCGCGCTGCGGCTATCCGGTGGGCCTCAGCTATCCGCCGGACTGGGGTGAACGGACGATCTCCTTGCGCCCCGAGGATGAGACGGTGCTGGAACCCGGCATGACGTTCCACTTCATGCCCGGCCTTTGGATGGACGATTGGGGCCTTGAGATCACTGAGACCATCCTGATCACCGATTCCGGCCGTGCAGAATGTCTGTGTAACCGGCCCCGCAAACTGTTCGTGAAACCATGACCCTGACCAGAACCACCGAAATCCTCGCCGATCTGATCGCCTTTGAAACTGTATCTGCGGACAGCAATCTTGAGGCCATCCGATACCTGACCGACCACCTTCAGGCCTTGGGTGCGCGCTGTATCGAAACACGCGATGCAACGGGCAAGAAGGCCAATGTCTTTGCCACCCTTGGCCCCGACAAGACCGGCGGCATCCTGCTATCCGGCCACACGGATGTGGTGCCGGTGGCCGATCAGGACTGGACCTCGGACCCGTTCGAAATGGTTGAGCGTAACGGCCGCCTGTATGGGCGCGGCACCTGCGATATGAAGGGGTTTATCGCGGCGTCTCTGGCCTTTGCCGAAGCGTTAGACGTTGAAAAACTGACCCAACCGCTGCATTTCGCCTTTACCTATGATGAGGAAACCGGCTGTCTAGGCGCGCAGAATTTGGTCAATGACCTCTCCGAACGCGGCATTGTTCCGGACATTGCCATCATCGGCGAACCGACCGAAATGCGGGTGATCGAAGGCCATAAGGGTTGCTTTGAATACACCACGCGTTTTACCGGTCTGGAGGGTCACAGCTCGGCCCCGGATGACGGCGTGAACGCCGCCGAATACGCCGCGCGCTATGTCAGCAAGCTGTTGGAATTACGCCATGTTCTGAAGTCCCGCGCCCCTGCGGGCAGCTTGTTTGAACCCCCATGGACCACGATCAATGTCGGGTTCTTCAACGGCGGCGTGGCCCATAACGTGATCGCCAGCAAAGCCGAGATCGGTTGGGAAATGCGCCCGGTGCAGGCCAGTGACGCGGACCTCGTCAACCAAACGCTCAGCGATTACGTGACCCATACCCTGCTGCCCGAGATGCAGGCCGTCCACCCCGAGGCCAGCATCACCCAAGACGTGGTGGCTGAGGTGCAAGGGCTCGAGCCGATGGAGGACAACGCCGCCCGCAAACTGGTGGCCGAGCTGACCGGCGCCAATGGCACCGGCACCGTCGCCTTCGCCACCGAGGCCGGTCTGTTCCAGCAGCTTGGCGTTCACGCTATCGTCTGCGGCCCGGGCTCGATCACACAGGCGCACAGGGCCGACGAATATGTCGAGATCGAGCAGCTGGACCTGTGTTGCCGGATGCTCGACCGATTGGGCCGCCGCCTGATCGCCTAGCCCGTGCCGTGGGTCCGGTCATAGGCGGATCGCGGCGGCTGAACATGGGCCGCGCGGGCATCCTCTCCGGGGTCATAGACCTCCATCAACAGAGGGTAACAGGCGGCGGCGTCCGAGGAATGCTCGGAGGAACAATCGCCGCCGGGACAGGCCGAAAGGCCCACGATCAGGTCAATCTCGGCGTAGAATTCAAGGTAGTCGCCCGGACGCACCGGGCTGGCCTTCATAAAGTACTGACCGGTATCGCGGGTAAAGCCCGTGCACATAAAGACGTTCAGTACGTCATGCACATGCATCTCGGCCTCGTGCAGCGGCAGATCGCAATGATCGGCCAAAGCGCGGGTCAGGTTGGAATGGCAGCAATAGTGATAGTCGTCCCCCGACAGCAGCCGCCCCGTATAGGGATCACAGCGCGTCCCGATCACATCATGGACCGAGCCGCCATAGGCATCGAACCCGTACCAATCCAGCGTGTCCCCCACGATGGTTGCCATCGGGCGCATGTTGGGAAAGCTGGACCACATGCGGTCGCCGGTCGAAAGGTGCGTACCGTGCAACGCGCGGGTTTTGCCGGAATAGAACCGCTCGGTCAGGTCATGCTTGTTCCACATGTTCAGATCGCCGACCTGCGGGCCATCCACCGACACCACGCGCACAAAGGCCCCGGCGGGCACCTCGATACAGGCCGCATCGCGCGGGGCCGCCGTGGCCTCAGACGTTTTGACCGCGCTTTGCCGCAGGGTGTTCAGCCCGGCGATATCGGGTTGGGGCAGCGTATCCGGCGGATAGCAGACGATCGGAGGAATGTCCTTACGCGCCCCCGCATCTGCGGGGGCTGGGAAGTGGGGTGTCTTCAATTTCATGCGCGCTCTCCCTGTGTTTCCACAGGTTTAGCGCATCACAAACGGGTTCGCCATCGGCTCTTGCGCGGTGCTGATCCACGTGGTTTTGGTGCGGGTGTAATCCAGGATCGCCTCAACCCCGGCCTCGCGCCCGTAACCTGACTGATTGAACCCGCCAAAGGGCGCAATCGGGGAAATCGCACGATAGGTATTCACCCAGCAAATCCCCGCGCGGATGCGTTTCGACACCCGATGCGCGCGCGCAAGGTTCTGCGTGAAGACGCCGGACCCCAGACCGTAAGGCGTGGAATTGGCAAGCGCGATGGCCTCTTCTTCGGTCTCGAACGGCAGCAGAGACATGACTGGACCGAACATCTCCACCTTCAGCGTCTCGGTCTCAGGCACTGCGCATTCGACCAGCGTGGGCGTCATGTAATTGCCCGGACGATCTGCGGGCGCGCCGCCAAAGCGAATCCTCGCCCCCTGCCCTTGGGCTGTGGCCAGTGTCGCCTCAATCTTTCTGACCTGCGCGGCGGTGCATAGCGGGCCGACATGGGTGTCGGGCTGCAGCGGATCGCCCAGCCGAATGGCGCTGGCCTTTTGTGAAATCTTTTCGATTAGCGGCTCAAGGATCGAACGATGCACCAACCCCCGTGTTCCCGCCACGCAGCTTTGACCCGAGGCCCCGAAATTCCCGGCGATCAGCCCGTTTGCGGCCCCGTCCAGATCGGCGTCGTCAAACACAAGGATCGGAGATTTCCCACCCAGCTCCAGCGAGGTCACCGCGAAATTCTCGGCCGAGTTGCGCACCACGTGGCGGGCGGTCTCGGGTCCTCCGGTAAAGGCGATGCGGTCCACATCCGCGTGGCGGGTCAGCGGGATCGCGCAGTTCTGGGCATCGCCGGTGATGACAGAAACAACGCCGGGCGGGAACCCAGCCTGTTCGATCAGCCGCGCGAATTCCAACATCGGCGCGGGGGCGATTTCCGAGGCTTTCAGCACCACCGAACACCCCGCCGCAAGCGCCGGCCCCAGCTTGGTGGCCGTCAGAAACATCTGCGCATTCCACGGCACAATGGCGGCAACAACACCGATCGGCTCGCGCGTGGTGAACACATGCATGTCGGGCTTATCGATGGGCAAGACAGTGCCTTCGACCTTGTCCGCCAGCCCCGCGAAATAGCGATAATAGTCGGCCACATAGCCCGTCTGCATTGCCGTTTCCGCCAGCAGTTTGCCGCTGTCGGTGGTCTCCAGCTCGCCCAACTTCTGCGCGTGCTCCGCCACCAGATCGGCCAGCCGGTACAGTAACTTACCGCGCGCTGTCGCCGTCATGTCGCGCCATGCGGGGTCGTCCAACACGCGCTTGGCTGCGGCCACAGCGCGGTTCACGTCATCGGGCGCGGCGCAGGCGAACGTGGCCCAGCCCTGCCCGGTGGCCGGGTTTTCCGAAGTCATGACCTGCGCATCCGCGCCCTCGGACCATGCGCCGTCAATGAAAAGCTGAAAATGTGGAAGGTTTCCCATGGTGTTCCTCACTGAAAGGCTGGCATGACTTCGTCGATGAACCGCGCCAACGAGGCGCGCTTGCGGTCATTGGTCATGCCGCTATCGACCCAGAACGAGAACTCATCATATCCCAAATCCTCGTACCGTTTGATCCTGTCGATCACCTGCTGCGTTGTGCCAACGGTCAGATCCTGGCCCAGTTTCTCGGTCGTATACATCGGGTTGGCGTCCATCTCCTGATCCGAGATCGGCTGGATCAACCCTTGCTGCACGGGCCGCTTGTTCAGGAACCATGCGCCGAAGTAGTTGTAATAACGGCGCAATTCCTGCACACCCTGCGCCACGTCATCTTCATCCGCACCTACATAGGTGTGATGCAACAGCATGATCTTGGGGCGTGGGCCGGAATAGCTTTCGCAGGCGGCATTGAAACGGCCCATCAGCGTCTCAATCTCTTCCATGCCCTGCCACAGCGGCGTGACCTGAATGTTGAACCCGTTGTGAACTCCGAATTCGTGGCTGTTGGGATCACGCGCGGCGATCCAGATCGGGGGGCCACCTTCCTGATACGGTTTCGGGGCCGAGGTGGCCGCCGGGAACGAATAAAACTCGCCCTCATGCGCACAATCCCCGCGCCAGATTTGCGGCACCAGGGGGGTGCATTCGCGCATGCGCTGCCCGGCCTCCCACGCGTCCATGCCGGGCATCAGTCGCTCGTATTCATAGGAATAGGCCCCGCGCGCGATCCCCAGCTCGATCCGGCCCTTGGTCATCTGGTCCGCCGCCGCGGCCTCACCGGCCAGCTTGATCGGATGCCAGAACGGCGCGATCACCGTACCAGTGCCCAAGCGCACATTCTTGGTGTGATGCGCCAGATCGACCAGAGACAGGAACGGATTCGGCGCGATGGTAAATTCCATCCCGTGATGTTCACCCGTCCAGACCGCGCGCATGCCGCCATCATCGGCCATTTTCACGAGGCTCACGAACTCATCATGCAACACGTCATGGGGCTGATCGGGTGTCAGACGTTCCATATGGGCAAAGAGAGAAAACTCCATCAACCGGCTCCTTTGTCGAAACTGTGCAGCTCACCCCGGTCGGCATCGCCAAGGTAGAGCGAAAAATCCCCTTCGCGCGCTTCCAGCGCAAAGCGTCTCATCATTTTGCCCACCGACGGGGTGGCGTATGTCAGGTTGGGCAGGTGTTCGATGGCGATCCACTCGGTCCCTTCGGGGATCGCTGCCCCGGCGAATGACGCCAGAAAGAACGTGTAATGCAGCTTGGTCGTCGCATCGTTGAACGAGGAATAGACCTGCTCTAGCCGCGCCTTGATCCCCCGGTCCGCCAGACCCTGCGCCAACCGCAGACGCTGCCCGCCGGGCTCGGCACCGGCGATGTGGAAGGGGCTGTGCGTGGTCCCCCGCCGCTCCATCAGAACCGCGTCGCCGGCCCGGATGATCGCGCCGCAGATGGTGGGCTGATCGCTGTCCATCTCCTGTTCCAGCCCAAGGCTGAAATACGAGCCGCCCACATAACCGAGCCCCCGCCCCCCGGCATGCGAGAAATCCGTGACCTGCCCGATCAGCACCGTATGGTCACCCGCCGGGATCGTCTGATGAGTCGAGCAACAGAACTGCGCCAGCGCACCGTCGACCAGCGGCAGATCATGGGCCCCTGTGCTGTGGGCCACTTTGGCGAAACGGTCGCCCTTATAGCTTGCGAACGTGTTCGAGGCGTCCTGCTGCCCCTCGGCCAGAATGTTGACGGCAAAGTGGCTGCAGCCCGCAAACACCTCATAGCTGGATAGAAACTTGCCCGGACAGACCAGCAACAAAGGCGGATCCAGCGAGACGGACGAGAACGAATTGGCCGTGAACCCGACTGGGTTGCCTGATGCATCGCGGGTCGTCACCACGGTCACACCGGTCATGAAACTGCCGAAAGCGTCGCGCAGCGCGCGGGGATCAAGCGTCATGAGTGGCACTCCTTAACAAACGACAACAGAGCCGCGTTGACCTGTTGGGCATGTGTCATCGGCATCATGTGAGCCGCGTTCGGGATGATCTCGGCCCGCCCGTTCGGGGCAAGCGCGGCCATGTCTCGCGACATGCGCGGGGTCGAGTTCGGCTCATCCTCGCCCGTCAGAAACAGGGCCGGACAGGTGATCGCGGCAAGTTGCTCAGCAGTCGGTCCGTCGCTTTCGGCGAAGACGGTATAGGCGGCCTTGTAGGCGCGTGGCCCGACCTGTTGCAGCCAGCTATCGCAGGCGTCCCGCTCGGGGGATGCCTTGTCATCGAACCAGCGCTGCAACGTGGTCGAGGGGTCATTGGCCCGCTCGCCATCCAGCGCCTGAGCCCGCGCCAGAACCGCCGTACGGGCTTCTTCCGAGCGCTGGAAAATCGCGTTCAGCGCGGCCACCCCCTTGACGTTTCCACCCTCTGCCGCAATCCGGGTTGCGATCAGCGCGCCCATCGAATGCCCGATCAAAACCGCCGGTTGGTCGATCAGCGCGGCCACGGGTGCGATATAGCTCGCCAATCCATCGACCGGGTGAAACGCAGATGCCCCATGCCCCGGCATGTCCGGGCACAGCACCCGGAACCCCGCCGCGACCAGAGCGCCAATCTGTGCGCCCCACGCCTCGGCCCGCAGGCCAACACCGTGCAGCAAGACGACCAGCGGCCCCTCGCCCGCGTCAATCGCGGCGAGGCCGCCGATCTCAGACCGAGGCCGGGTTGTCCACGTCATGTCCCAGATCCTTCAGGTCTTTGTAGCGGTCTCCGATGCGATGATGTGGCCGCCCCGTCGTCGCCCCGCCCAGCACCACCACGACCTCATCTGCGCGAGGCGCATCAGGGATGGAGAATTGCAGCGTCAAGTAATGCGACCGGCGGCCCGCATCGTTCTTGTCCATCATCGGCACCATGATCGGCGTATTCGCCGGGCCGCGTGTGTTGGTGAAGGACAGGTAGGATTTGGCCCCCACTGCCTGCCGGTAGAAATTGCCGAAATGCAGCGTGTGGATCAGGCCCGAGGCGTGTTCAACCTCACCATCCAGACCCACCACGGCCGCCTTGCCATAGGCTTCGATCGCCTCACCGCCACCGGCCAGCGCCACCATCCGGTCGGTCATCATCTCGCCCAGCACCGGACCATAGGCCAGAATTTCGGGGCGCAGGTCTTCGACATACCGTCCGGCCCAGGGGTTCTTGATCACGGCGGCCACGGCGAACATCCGCCACGGGCGGTCCGCCGGGCGGAAGCCTTCGATCAGAACCTCTTCGTCATACGTCACAATTTTGCGGATTTCTGGCTGCACGGTGTCCTCCTGCGTGTTGCGCGGAATATCCACGGCAGAGTCATGTTTTGACAAATGAAAGAAGTTCAGCCTTAGGTATTACCATCACTACTAGGTAGATTACCGATGGCCAAAACACTGCCCCCGCTGACATGGTTCAGATCCTTCGAGGCCGCCGCACGGCGGCTGAGTTCTACCGCCGCTGCCGATGAGATCGGGTTGACGCAATCCGCCGTCAGCCAGCAGATCCGAGCGCTGGAAACGCGGCTGGGCGTTGTATTGTTCCACCGCCACGCGCGCGGTTTGTCTCTGACGGACGAAGGGCGCAAATTGCTGCCGCAGGTCGAGGCCGCGCTTGAGATGCTGGAAACCGCGGCCTCTCCCTATCTGACCGAGGAGAAAGCGCGCCACATCACAGTTGCTGCCTCGATCAGTATCATCGAATGGGTGATCGCCCCCGCCCTGCCCGCGTTTCAGGCGCAACACCCCGAGACATCGGTTCGCTTTGTCAGCACGATCTGGCCCGACGAATACGCCGCTGCGCGTGCTGATGTGGAAATCCGCTTTGGGTCGGCGAAACAGGTGGGCAAGGACGCGGTGGCCCTACAACCTAATCGGCTTGTGCCGGTGAAATCCCCGGCGCTTGCGGGCGAGGCCCTGCCGCTGATCGAATCCGTGGGCACCTCGGACAGCTGGGTCACTTGGGCCGAGACAACAGGCCAAACCATAGGCACCCCGACTTATTTCGTGGATTCCTATGGTCTGGCGCTGCAGATGGCGGCGTCCGGCAACGGGGTCGCTTTGGTCAACCAACTGATCGCCGCCCACGCGCTGGGTTCTGGTCAAGTGGTGCGGGCCTCGGACCATACTGCCCCCGCGACCGAGGGGTATTTTCTGGCCGTCCAACGCCGGTCAGCCGAGATAGACGCCTTCACCGCGTGGTTTTACGACTTGCTAAGGGTCTGATTCAGACATGTCTATGTCGCATCCGAGGATATCAAACCGCGCCAAAATAGTGAATTCTGGCGAAAAAGGTCCGATTCATGCGATATTCCGGCTTTCGAGTCATCAAAGAGGCACTGACCGGCCACAAAGGCTGGAAACCGGTCTGGCGCGAGCCTGAGCCCAAATCCCATTACGACGTCATCATTATTGGCGGCGGCGGTCACGGGCTAGCCACGGCCCACTATCTGTCCAAAGTCTACGGTCAGCGCAATGTAGCCGTGGTCGAGAAAGGCTGGATCGGGGGCGGCAATGTGGGGCGCAACACGACCATTGTGCGCTCGAACTATTTGCTGGACGGGAATGAGCCCTTCTATGAGTTCTCGCTGAAACTGTGGGAGGGTCTGGAGCAGGACGTCAACTATAACGCTATGATGAGCCAGCGCGGGATCATCAACCTGTTCCACACGGACGGCCAGCGCGACGCTTACATACGGCGTGGTAATGCGATGATCCTGAACGGTGCGGACGCGGAACTGCTGGACGCCGATCAGGTCCGGGCCGAGCATCCCTATCTGAATTTTGAAGACGCCCGGTTTCCCATCAAAGGCGGTCTCGTCCAGCGCCGCGCGGGCACGGCCCGCCACGACGCGGTGGCTTGGGGCTATGCGCGGTCGGCAGATTTGCACGGGGTGGACATTATCCAGAATTGCGAGGTCACGGGCCTGCGGATTGAAAACGGCACCTGCTTGGGCGTCGAAACCTCAAAAGGCTTTATCGGAGCCAGCAAAGTGGGCTGTGCGGTCGCTGGAAACTCGGGCCGCGTGATGGGCATGGCCGGGATGCGGCTACCCATTGAAAGCCATGTGTTGCAGGCGTTTGTGTCGGAGGGGCTGAAGCCCGTTCTGCCCAGCGTCATCACCTTTGGTGCGGGCCATTTCTATGTCAGCCAATCCGACAAGGGCGGGCTTGTCTTTGGCGGCGATATCGACGGCTATAACACCTATGCCCAACGCGGCAACCTGCCCGTGGTCGAGGATGTGTGCGAGGGCGGCATGGCCCTGATGCCCATGATTGGCCGCGCGCGCCTGCTGCGGATGTGGGGCGGTGTAATGGACATGTCGATGGACGGCTCGCCCATCATAGACCGCACACCGGTTCAAGGACTCTATTTCAACGGCGGCTGGTGCTACGGCGGGTTCAAGGCCACGCCTGCCTCGGGCTATTGCTTTGCGCATTTGCTGGCAAAAGATGAACCACACCCCGTTGCCACCGCCTATCGTCTGGACCGGTTCCGCACTGGTCGGATGATCGACGAAAAAGGCGCGGGCAACCAGCCCAACCTGCACTAGAGGGGACTTAGGGACATGATCATCAACCACCCTCTGCTTGGACCTCGCGATGCCTCAGAGTTCACCTATCTGGGCGATGCATCCCTGATCGACCGGCCCGACGGGATGGCCGAGAATGCCGCCGACGCGTTTTACGACTATGCCTATCTGCGCGACAACCCCGCCGGTGAACACCGCGAGCTGTGGTATCACGAAGCCGGGGACCGGTCTTGGTTGGTTGTCACCCGCAACACTCTGACCCACGAGATTTCCAAGGTTGAACTGGCCCGCGATGTGGCCCGCGCGCGGGGGCGTACGAAATGACACAAGTGAACCGGCTGACCGGCGGGCAGATCGACCGCAATTCGACCCTGAACTTCTATTTCGACGGGCGTAGCTATACCGCGCATCCCGGAGATACTCTGGCCTCTGCGCTGCTGGCCAACAATGTGCGGCTGATCGGACGGTCATTCAAATACCATCGCCCACGCGGGCTGCTGACGGCGGGATCCGAGGAACCCAACGGCATGGTGGAACTGCGCGCAGGCGCGCGTAAGGAACCCAACACCCGCGCCACGACGATTGAGATGTTCGACGGGTTGATCGCAAACGCTCAAAACCGCTGGCCAAGTCTTCGGTTCGACGCGTTGGCCGTGAATGACATGTTTTCTAACTTCCTGTCGGCGGGGTTCTACTACAAAACCTTTATGTGGCCCGCCGCGTTTTGGGAGAAGCTGTACGAGCCGATCATACGCCGCGCTGCTGGCCTTGGCTCACTGTCGATGCAGGCGGACCCGGATGAATACGACAAAGGGTTTCGTCACTGCGATCTGCTGATCATCGGTGCCGGGCCTGCGGGTCTGATGGCAGCGCTGACCGCCGGGCGTGCGGGCGCAGATGTCATACTGGCAGACGAGGATTTCACGCTGGGCGGACGTCTGAACAGCGAGACCTTCTCGGTCGGCGACCACAGCGCGCCCGATTGGGCAGCACAGGCTGTGGCCGAACTGTCGGCAATGCCGAACGTCCGGCTGATGCCGCGCACCACGGTGATCGGAGCTTTCGACCACGGCATATACGGGGCCGTCGAACGCACCGGAGATCACCTGCCTTCGCTGCCCACCGGCAAACCGCGCCAGATCCTGTGGCGGATCTATAGCCAAAAGGCGCTGCTCTGTGCCGGGGCGACCGAGAGGCCGATTGCGTTTGAAAACAATGACCGACCAGGCATCATGACAGCCAGCGCGCTGCGGACTTATGTCAATCGCTTTGCGGTTACAGCTTCGCCTCGGGTTGCGATCTTTACCAACAATGATGACGGCCACCGCACGGCCTCGGACCTTCACGCCAAAGGCGTCAAGATCGCCGCCGTGGTCGATGTGCGCGAAGATGCCCCCCTCAGCTATGACTATGAGGTGCTGAAAGGCGCGCAGGTCGTGAACACCAAAGGCCGTCTGGGCTTGAGCTTTGTCGAGGTCGCCTTGCCCGATGGTTCGACCCGGACACTGGATTGTGGCGCGCTGGGCGTGTCGGGCGGCTGGAACGCGAATGTTCATCTGACTTGCCACCAACGCGGACGCCCTGTTTGGAACGAAGCCCTTGCTGCTTTCGTTCCGGGAGAAAACCTACCGGTTGGCATGTCCGTCGCGGGTTCTGCCAATGGCGTCATGTCAACCCATGGCGCACTGCGCTCGGGAGCCGAAGCGGCCGCTGCCGTGCTGGACCTGACCACCCTGCCCGACCTGCCAGAAGCCGAGGACGCGCCCATTGCGCTAAAGCCGTTCTGGTATGTGCAGGGCTGCAAACGCGCCTGGGTCGATCAACAGAACGACGTGACTGTCAAGGATGTGAAACTCAGCTATCAGGAAGGCTTCCGCTCGGTCGAGCATCTGAAACGCTATACCACGCTGGGCATGGCAACTGATCAGGGTAAGACTTCCAACATCACGGGTCTTGCGATCATGGCCGAGGTTGCGGGCAAGTCGATCCCCGAAACCGGCACCACCATTTTCCGCCCGCCCTACACACCCGTTCCCATCGGCGCGTTTGCCGGTCGGATGACGGGCAAAGAGTTTCACCCGACCCGCCTGACCCCGTCACACCATTGGGCCAAGGAACGTGGCGCAGTGTTTGTCGAGGCCGGGAACTGGCTGCGCGCGCAGTGGTTCCCCCTGCCCGGTGAGACGCATTGGCGCGAGTCCGTCGACCGCGAGGTACGCCAGACCCGAGCCTCGGTCGGAGTGTGCGATTGCACCACGCTGGGCAAGATCGACGTGCAGGGCACGGATGCCGCCGCGTTCCTCAACCGCGTCTACGCCAACGGCTTTGCCAAGCTTGCGGTGGGCAAAACCCGCTATGGGCTGATGCTGCGCGAGGATGGCATGGTCATGGATGACGGCACCGCCGCACGGCTGGCCGAGGATCATTTCGTCGTCACCACCACAACCGCAAATGCTGTAAGTGTCTATCGCCACATGGAATTTGTGCGCCAATGCCTGTTCCCGGATATGGATGTGCAGCTTATCTCGACCACCGATGGCTGGGCTCAATACGCGGTGGCAGGGCCAAATTCCCGCAAGCTTTTGCAAAAGATCGTGGACCCGGAATTTGATATTTCGAACGAGGCGTTTCCCTTCATGGCCTGCGGCAAGATCACCGTCTGTGGTGGATTACGGGCGCGGCTGTTCCGTATCTCGTTCTCCGGCGAATTGGCGTTCGAGATCGCCGTCCCGTCGCGCTATGGCGACGCACTGATGCGGCGGTTGATGATCGAAGGCAAAGAGTTCGACGTCACCCCCTATGGCACCGAGGCGCTGAGCGTGATGCGCATCGAAAAGGGCCACCCGGTCGGCAATGAGTTGAACGGCACCACCACGGCGCTGAATCTTGGTCTGGGCAAGATGGTATCAAAGAAGAAAGACAGCATTGGATCGGTTCTATGCGAACGCAAGGCCCTGATCGCGCACGATGTGCTTAAACTGGTCGGGCTGAAACCGGTCAACCCCGAGGAAAAGATCACCGCTGGCGGCCACTTGATGAACACGGATGGGCCGGTCGATTCCGCGCATGATCAGGGCTATGTGACCTCGGCGGCCTATTCGCCCAATCTGAACAGCAATATCGGGCTGGGCCTGCTGAAACGCGGTGATGCGCGGATGGGTGAGAAGATGCGCCTTGTTTCGCCACTGACCGCGCTGACGGTCGAGGTCGAAATTGTCTCGGCCCATTTCATAGACCCCGAAGGAGAACGTCTGCGTGCATGATCTTGTAGCAATAACCGCCCTCGGCGGGGCCGCGCCGCGCGTCGACACGGTCGGGCCGGTAACATTCACCGAGGTGCCCGACGTGGCGCTGACCTCGGTCGCGGCCCGGTTGGGACAGGAAGCCAAGGCACGTGAGGCACTGGCCAACGTGATCGGCGCGCCTGCACCCGACATCCAGCGCATAGCAGGTGGCGAAAAAACCGCCTTTTGGTCCGGCCCCGATCAATGGATGGTCGAGGCCCCATATAATGGCCACCACGACCTTGCGGATCAGGTTAAGGCAGCCGTGGGGAATACGGCGTCCGTCACCGAACAGACCGACGCCTGGGTACGGTTTGACCTGCGCGGTGATGGCATTCCGTCAGTGTTAGAATTGCTAAGCCAACTGGACCTGCGCTGCCTGTCCTCCGGCACCGCAGCACGCTGTTCGATCCACCATGTCGGGTGCTACCTTTTGTGCCGCGATGCAAATCATTACAGCATATACGGCCCACGATCCTCAGCCGGGTCGCTACATCACGCTGTGCTGACCTCGATGCGATCGGTCTACTAAACTGATGGCAGTGGCGCATTGCCCTCGACCCGGAACCGGTTGATCCGACGGCGATCCTCGGCCGGGCTGAGTCCGAATGCAGCCCGGTAATGTGTCACCAAAGGCGCGGCGGAACTATAGCCGACCGATGCAGCGATCTCGGGGATCGGATCCGCTGTATACATCACCATCTGCCGCGCGGCCTTCATACGCATGGCCCTGTAGTAGTGACTGGGGCTTTTGCCGGTTGCCCGTTTGAAGGCACGTTCAATTTGGCGCGGCGTGACGCCTATTTCCCGTGCGACGTCGGCGATCGAGACTGGTTCGCTCATATCCTGCCCAAACAGCGTAACGCAACGCGCGACAAGCGGCGGAAGACTGTCGCCTGTTTCCGGTTGTGTGGCACTGGGCACCTGTTGGCGCACCCCGGCTCCACGCATCATGGGGTGCTGAAACCAACACGCAACCTCATGCGCTATTTCCGCTCCAAGACGATCCTGAATCAGATGCAATGCCAGATCAAACCCTGCTGCGGCCCCGGCGGCGGTGTAGCGCGTTGCGGTTCTGACGATGACTTCACTCCGGGCATCAAAATCGGGAAACTCGGCCTCGAACGCCGCTTCATAGCACCAATGGACCGAGACCGGTTGCCCTTGCATCGTGCCCGAGCGAACAAGCGGGAACACACCACCGCTGATCCCACCCAGAATTGTACCGTGTCGCCCAAGGCTGCGCAGAGCGGCATTTCCTGCGCTGGCGTTTTCAAACCTCGAGGTCGGGCTACTAAGAAGGAACAGAATGTCGACTTCACCGTGATCCAGCAAGCCACGCATTGCGTCAAATCCCACCTCGGCGCTAGAACGTACCTTTTGTCCGCGCTCGGACAGTAACGTCCAACAAAAGGTCTCCTGCCCTGCGATCTCGTTGGCGGCACGCAAAGGCTCGATAACCGAAGTCAGGCAAGCCATCGGAAAGCCATCAAACAGCAGAAAACCAATCTCGATTCTGTCATCTCTGCACATTGGATTATCCTGGCCGAAAGTCCGCATCCGTGAACATATTCTTCACGAACGGAAATAACCCTGACGAATTACGGGCGCAGCATGCCAAGCATCCTCTCACGTCGACGTTGTATCGACTTGCGAAAAGCTAAATCACTGACCAGAGCCAGCGGAAGCAGAACCCTCTCACCGACGCCGTCGATGACAGTCAACTTTCCGCCACGCTCTTGAGCGCGCACTACGTTTTCATGGCTCATGTCTCCGACGATGATCCGTCCACGTTCCAGATCGTCCATTAGCTCGGCGAAATCATCGTGCAAACGCTTCAGACCAACGGGATCGTCTTTGACCAACAGCCACTCACTGTAAACCGTCGGCGCCAACCCGCCATCGGGACCTGTCAGTTTTTCTACGGCCATGGCTGGCCCTAATGAGGTTGGTGCATAACCCATAAACAGCGCAAGGCGCTCAATTTCTGGACACCCCCTGTGCAGCGCGGCGAGGTATTCGTTAGCCTCGCGGTTCCATTGGCGTAAATTGCCGTATCGTCTTTCGGCATAGCGCTGGACAGCGTGATTTCTGACAGGAATGTCCGCTCTGACCTTTAGCAGCGCGTCTTCGTGATCCGGGTGCTCGAAAATCAGGTAGTTGCGACTTTCTCGCAAAGGCTTACGCCCACTGAGATCAATCATTTAGTGTTGCCCTATGATAGAAGACGACGGTCGCGTCATTCGGAATAAAGTGTCAAACCGGAATTGGCTTAATAAAACCTTCTTAGAATTGTTACAAATGACTTTTGCCCACACCAAACGAAAAACGCCCCGTCGGGAAATACGGGGCGTAGTTAGTTCATACCGTCCTGTTACGGCCCGACCGGAGGCGAAGGCAACAGAAGAAAGCTGACCTCGCCCCGGCTTTCAACTACCGGAACATGTGTCCAATCCCTAGGGTCGAAAGGAGGCGTTTCCTTTTCGCAATCTTCAGGTTGCTTATGACAGATGAAAACCTCGGCCCCGGTTAGATAAGCCAAGCGCAGTTGCAGCCCACGCGAAAACTGGATTCCAGCCGAACGCGCGCCGTTCAAGCCAAGAAATTCACCATAAATATGGATCGCGCTCGTGCCTTCAGGAATGGACGCTGCCAAATCGCGGGTGGTTTTTTGCCATTCCGGAATTTGAAGGTAAGTCGCGCGTCCAAATAGGATCAACTTGATCAACAGCACATACATTATTGTAATCCGCGCGATACTCGCCCACCTGCCTGGCGTTTTGGCCATGTGCAAGGTTGCTGCGGTAAAGGTAAATCCGATGAGGATCCAAATCCAGCCATAGGCGCGCACAGGCACCAACACGCCAGACATCAGTGTCTTTGCGAACAAAGGTGCAAGACCGGCCAGCGCCGCGGCCAAAACGGCTATGGCAGTGAACCGTTGCCATCGAAACAAGCAAACCCATGCCCCACCGAAAAACAGCAACAGCACAGCTCCGGTTCCTGCAGTCCCACCCCCGAATTGGCGGACGGTCATCATTAGAAACCGTTTTAGCTTGCCCAGATTTACTACCAGGTCATCCAGCGTTTTGGCTTCTGTCGGGGCCCGCCACTCGGCTATGGGGATACCGAAAACCCCGTGGTAGAGATAGTTGAGCGAGTAAACCGACACGACCGCCAGGACGAGACTGACAAAAAAGACAAACAGCGTGGTGACCATGCTTTCGTAAGTCTGTGGCGCTTTGTGCGACAATAACAGCAGCGTCAGCAACAGAAACGGATAGGTCGTATAGGCCATGAAGGACAGTGGCACTGCGATCAACATCAGGGTCAGCGCGATGCGATGGCGCAAAAACACAACCGCAAGTGCAAAAAGCGCAATAACCCAAGCCCCAGGCAACAACGTGTTGAACCAAAAGCTGATCTTAAAAGTCGGGATCGATAGCACTACGAACAAGGTAAAGTAGCCGCGGTACCAACCCGGAGCATCCCGGCCAAATAAGATTAAGGCTGTCGATGCCGCAAAAACGGCACAAGCGACAAGGTAAAGTGCAAAACTGACGGGCGCAGGCCAAAGATACGGGCGAAACTGCCACCAATAATTCAACCAACGCCCTTCATCCAGCGCTTTTACATACGCCATTTCTTTGGTTCCAAGCAAAGCCGGAAAGTCATCATGCCGCACCAGCGGATCGAACATTAAAGGCGCGTAAACCAAAACAAGCGCCCCCAGTCCCAGCAACGAAAACCGGATGACATCGCGTCCCAAAGACTGTGTACTCATCATTTACTCCGGTGAGCGCGGGCGATGACCGAGGCGCGAGCCTGCGCGATCGAGGTAACGGTTTTTTGCGGCAATTGGCGAACGATCATCTTGCGCAGGTTCCATCCGAAGCTGCCGACCTCTTTCAGAGCACCTGCTGCGACTTTAGTGTTCAAAACCTCGGACGGCAGAGTTTCGGCTCCTGCCTCACTGGCATAAAGAACGCTGTTGTAGCGATACCAAGGCTCAATCGAGCTGTCATTGAACAGAACGGGGCGCAAGCAGTCATAGGCAGTGTAACCACGCTCGGCGAACAGGCCCTGCCAGAATGCCAAAGGCTGCTCGTTGACGTGGAACTCCCCTCCCTGCCCGGGCACTGCCGCCGAAAAAAGTACGAGATCGCTGTGGGTTGTCAGGCTTTGCACAAGGCTGGCGGACGCCGCATTGGGAAGGTGCTCTCCGACTTCAAGCGATTGCGCCAAACCAAACTTTCGCCCCAGATCAACGGGCTTGCTCAGGTCTTCAGCAAAAAAAGACTCGGGCGCTATAGCCAACCGATCCCGGTCAACGTAGTCACCATCGACCCCGGCAACATCCGGGCAACCGGCAGCTGCCCATTCGGACAACCATACACCTCGTCCACATCCGAAATCCACGACGCTTTCTGGTTTAACCCAAGCGTGCAGGCGCTTAATCAACCGAACAGCCGACTGCCTTGCGCCGCGGTCGATATAGTCGAAGAACTCGTTGGAATAGATATGTGACATCTCAACTCTCTAAATTGAATTCTCTTCGCGATAGACCCACAGCCGCAGGATCACGAAATTGATGACAGGTAGAACGACGACCACCACCCCAGCCGTTGCAAGCTCGGACATGTTCAGTCTGGGGCCGAGAACCGAAGTCAGAACCGAAGACACGATCAATCCGATGCCGATCATGCACATAAATCGGCCAAACTGAGCCGGAACGGCCAGCTTCTTTTCAAAGGTCCAACTGGTTTGGCCGACATACTGGATAAGGATGGCCGACCCAAACGCCAGAAAGTTGGCAACCCAAGACGATCCGAACAACCTGAGCAACCCCAGATACGCCAGGATATAGTAGACGGCCACACCTACTCCCACGACAGCAAAGCGGACTATCCGGCGGCGTTCGCTCATGCTTGTTTGCTCATTGTTTCCGGCGTGTTCTCAACCACGCCGCCGACTTGTTCGTCGATGAAAAACAAGGGGCGCCCTTTGGCTTCGATGTAAAGCCGTCCGAGGTATTCGCCCATAATTCCCAATGTCAGCAACTGGATACCCGAGAAAAAGCTGATCACCAAAACCGTTGAGGCCCAACCAGCAACGGTGTTGTACAGGATCAGCGACCAGAATACGTAAACCAGCATCAGCGCCGCAACGATCAGGGTTAAGAATGCAAGGCGCGTGGCAATCTGCAACGGTTTGATCGAAAAACTGGACAATGCATCAAAGGCCAGGCGGATCATCTTGGACATTGGGTACTTGGTTTCACCAGCTACGCGCGGATCCCGCACGTATTCGATACCAATCTGCCGGAACCCAGCCCAGGCGAACATCCCGCGCATGAAACGTGCACGTTCGGGCATATCCAACACCGCGTTCAACACCCGGCGGCTGACCAATCGGAAGTCACCTGTGTCATTCGGGATCGGGACATCCGACAACCGGTTGAGAATGCGATAGAACCCATGAGCGGTCAGCTTTTTGAACCAGCTTTCTCCTTTGCGCTCGCTGCGGCGGCCGTACACCACATCGTATCCGCGATCCATCATCGCCATCATGTCAGACAACAACTCGGGCGGGTCTTGCAGGTCAGCATCCAACATAAAGATGCGCTCACCCGTTGCGGCCATCAACCCGGCTGTCAAAGCCACTTGATGCCCCCTGTTGGTGGACAGTTTAAGACCACGCACTCGCGGATGCTTCTGGCTTTGCAAACAAATCCCATCCCAGGTGTCGTCGGTCGAACCATCGTCGACCAACAGGATCTCGGTGTCGTCAGACCATGCGTCTGTTGCTGCGATCAAGCGCTCTACCAGAGCTGGTAATGAGTCCTCTTCGTTCATACATGGAACGACTACAGACAGTAACATTTAACCTCCGAACGCGATCTGTCCTGCTCGATTTTGTGGCGAATATTTCGCTTCTGTTGGAACACGTCGCTTTGGTTTAGCTTCTTCGTATTGGGTCGGAACCCTTGATATCTTAACACCCGGTCGCCGCTAATCGGTAAGTTCCAGTTTTCAGACCGTAGTTACCAATGCGACACATTCAATCACCCGTGCAGACGGGCTGCACGCAAAATATTCGCGCCGTTCTTGCCTGTACGATGTGGCAGCAATGAGCCCATCTTAAGACAAAGCGTTGTCTGATGACCCAAAACCGCAACTTGATTGCAGGTCTGAACAGTTTTTCCAACGAAATTCAAACCTTCGGCTGGTCATGACCCGCGTTTTTAGTATCAACTGTGGCTAACCAACGAGGGAGAGAAAAATGAAAAAGCTATTGCTGGCTGCATCAGCTGCATCGCTGCTAGCCACATCAGCATTCGCTGAGGTCAAGGTCGGGATGATCACTACCCTTTCGGGCGGCGGCGCCGGCCTGGGTCTTGACGTGCGCGACGGGTTCCTTCTGGCGATTGAACAGTCAGGACGTGACGACATCGAAGTCGTGATCGAGGACGACCAGCGCAAGCCCGACATTGCGGTGCAACTGTCAGACAAGATGATTCAATCAGAACGCGTCGATGTCATGACAGGCATTATTTGGTCGAACCTTGCCATGGCCGTCGTTCCAGCAGCGGTGAACCAGAACGTGTTCTATTTATCCCCCAACGCAGGCCCTTCGGCCTTGGCGGGAAAAGGATGCCATCAGAATTATTTCAACGTGGCATGGCAGAATGACAACCTGCACGAAGCGGCCGGAGCATACGCAAATGATGCTGGCCACAAGAAGTCTTTCATTCTGGCTCCGAATTACCCGGCGGGTACGGATGCACTGACCGGGTACAAACGTTTCTTCGATGGCGACCTGGCCGGAGAGATTTACACCCAGCTTGGTCAAACGGACTATGCCGCCGAGCTGGCCCAAATCCGCGCGAGTGACGCCGACAGTGTCTTTTTCTTTCTGCCCGGCGGCATGGGGATTTCCTTTCTCAAGCAATATGCTGACAGCGGAATCGATCTGCCTGTCGTCGGCCCGGCCTTTAGCTTTGATCAGGGTATCTTGCAGGCAGTGGGTGATGCAGCCTTGGGTGTTGTGAACACTTCGCAATGGAACAAAGATATCGACAATCCAACCAACAAGGCTTTTGTCGATAGCTTCAAGGCCGAATACGGCCGCCTGCCGTCGCTTTATGCCAGCCAGGGCTTCGACACCGCGAACCTGCTTTTATCCGCATTGGAGAAAGCCGATCCGTCGGACGCAAATGCGTTCCGCGAAGCCCTGCGAGCCGCTGAGTTCGACAGTACGCGCGGTGATTTCGCATTTGGCCCGAACCACCACCCGGTACAAACGATCTATGCGCGTGAAGTGATCAAGGAAGGTGATGTTTTTACCAACAAGATCATCGGCACCGCGCTTGAAGCTCATTCGGACGCCTACGCCGCCGAGTGCAAAATGTAAGAAACGACTGCTGCCCGCCGTCAACCAGACGGCAGGCAGACCACCGGAGTTCCCATGTCCTCGATCCTGATTGTCGAGCAGATCCTCAATGGTCTGCAATTTGGCGTCATGTTATTTCTGATGGCTGCGGGCCTGACACTTATCTTTGGCGTCATGGGGCTGATCAATCTTGCCCACGGTTCGCTTTACATGGTCGGGGCTTTCGCAGCAGCCGCTGTGGCCGGTGCCACAGGATCGTTCTTTCTGGGTCTAGTTGCGGCGCTCGCCTCAGCTGCGCTTGCCGGAGCGATCATTGAAATTGTTGTCATACGAAGGCTATACGATGCACCTCATCTGGATCAGGTTCTAGCTACCTTTGCCCTGATACTTATATTTTCGGAGGGAACCCGCTGGTTTTTCGGGTCTTTCCCCTTGTTTTTGAATATCCCGCAAGCTCTTTCGGGGCCTGTCACCCTGCCCGGCGGTATCGAATACCCCCTTTACCGTCTAAGCCTGATCGTCATCGGTGTGGCAATCGCGGGCGGATTATGGCTGTTCATCGAACGTACACGCATAGGCATTCAGATCAGGGCCGGTGAAAACGACCGAGAGATGATCGCGGTACTTGGCGTTGATATCTCAAAACTCTACACCCTCGTTTTTGCCCTAGGAGCTGCTCTGGCCGGGCTGGCCGGCGCTTTGGTTGGAGCAATTCAATCGGTGCAGGTCGGCATGGGTGAACCCGTTCTGATCCTTGCCTTTGTGGTTATCGTAATCGGCGGTATCGGGTCGATCCGAGGGGCGTTCATTGGTGCATTGCTGGTCGGTTTGACCGACACGTTGGGCGGCGTTTTCCTTCCTGAATTCCTTGGCTTGTTCATGGAGCCCGGTGCAGCGCAAAAAAGCGGGTCAGCCATTGCCTCGATGGGGATTTACATACTGATGGGGCTTGTTCTGATCTGGCGCCCTACTGGCTTGTTCGGAGCCCGCGCATGAGAGTTACGGAAAGATACATCAATGGCGTCGTTCTGACTGGCCTGCTCGTATTACCCATTTGGGCATTGGCGATGGACGAACCTTTCACGATCACGTTGGCCACCCGAGCGGTTGTCCTTGCACTAGCAGCCGTTGGGTTGAACCTTGCATTGGGTCTGGGCGGAATGGTCAGCTTGGGCCACGCTGCGTTCTTTGGCCTTGGCGGCTATACCATGGGTATTCTTGCCTATCACGCGCAGACGTATTCAACCTTAAACCTTGGTCTGTTCAGCACTGATGGGACAACGTCGATGCCGTTGATCTGGCTGTCGGCTATGGTCATCTCGGCGCTGGTCGCGTTTTTCATCGGCATGCTGTCACTGCGCACAACCGGGGTTTATTTCATCATGATCACCCTCGCATTTGGCCAGATGTTTTTCTACTTTGCTATCTCATGGGCGCAATATGGCGGCGAGGACGGATTGTCCATTTATGTGCGCAACGGTTTTCCCGGCTTAAACACGCTGGTGCCAATTCAGTTCTTCGGCATCTGTTTCACTCTTCTTTGCATCGTGTTGTTCCTGTTTGCCCGCCTTCAGGCTTCACCCTTCGGTTTGGCACTGAACGCCACGCGCCAAACCAGATCACGTGTTCAGGCAGTCGGTCTGAACCCTACGCGAATTCGTTTGCTGGCCTTTGTTCTTTCAGGCGCAATAACTGGATTGGCGGGCGCACTCTTCGCTGACCTCAACCGGTTTGTGTCGCCCACAATGTTTAGCTGGCAATTGTCCGGAGAGCTTATCGTATTGATCGTGATTGGCGGCGTTGGACGGCTGATGGGGCCGGTAATCGGGGCTTGTGTCTTTGTAGCACTCGAGCATTTTTTAGGAGCATTGACCGATTATTGGCATGTTTACCTTGGAGTCGTCCTGTTGTGCATTGTCCTGTTCGGGCGTGGTGGACTGATCGGCCTACTCACGGGGAAAGAGGGTGCGCATGTCTAAGCCCATCCTTGCCACTGATGCACTTAGCAAACAGTTCGGCGCGTTGACAGCGACACACGATGTGTCAATCGACCTCAACCCAGGGGAAATCCACGCAATCATTGGCCCGAACGGAGCGGGCAAGTCCACGCTGATCAAGCAGATATGCGGTGAAATCCACCCCGATTCCGGTCGTGTTTTGTTGGATGATCGGGATGTTTCGGCCCTGCCCCCCCACGTTCGCGCACGCGCTGGCTTGGGTCGGACGTTCCAGATTTCCGACTTATGCATGGAAGACACTGTTTTAGAAAACGCGATTCTAGGCTGTCTGGCAATCGAAGGGGCCTCATGGCGGTTCTGGGGGGCCGCTCAAAAATCAAAAACTTTACGGTCCCGTGCAGAAGGTGCACTGGATCGTGTCGGCCTTGCGAATTTTCGCGACACACAGTGCTCCAGCCTCAGCCACGGGCAGCGCCGACAGTTGGAAGTCGCCGTTGCGCTTACGCTTTCACCCCGCGCGTTTGTCATGGATGAACCCATGGCCGGTCTCGGAGCAGAGGGGTCCCGGAACCTGACTGCTCTACTCGACGGACTTCGCGTCGAAGCCCCAATACTGCTGGTCGAACACGATATGGATGCCGTTTTTGCTTTGGCAGACCGCATCAGCGTGATGGTTTATGGCGCGGTGATCGCCACAGGATCAGCAGATGACATCCGCCAAAGCGCGGATGTCCGAGAGGCCTACCTGGGAGAAGAAGTATGAGTTTTCTCACGGTCGAGAACCTTCAGGCAGCCTATGGTCCAAGCCAAGCGCTTTTCGGTGTCGATCTGCGCGTGGCTGAGGGCGAAGTTACCGCATTGCTGGGGCGGAATGGCATGGGCAAGACAACCACCGTCAAGGCGATCTGTCAGATGATCCGTTCCTCAGGCACGATCACCTTAGATGGCAAGAACTTGCAGGGTCTACCCAGTCACAAAGTTGCGCGGAGCGGTGTAGGTCTGGTTCCCGAAGGGCGCAGGTGTTTCATGGACTTAACCGTGCACGAAAACCTAATCGCTGCAGCCCGCCCCGGAGAATGGGATCTGCGCAGGGTCGCAAGTCTGTTCCCAAGGCTGGATGAACGTGGAAACCAGCGAGCCGCCTCATTGTCTGGCGGTGAACAGCAAATGCTGGCTATCGGTCGTGCATTGATGACGAACCCACGTCTTCTTGTTCTGGATGAAGCAACCGAGGGTCTCGCACCCATCATCCGACAGGAAATCTGGGCTGCAATGCGGCAGTTAAAGCAGAACACCAGCGTCGCAATCCTTTTGATCGACAAGTCCTTGAAAGAATTAGCCACTGTATCAGACACCGCAACCATCCTAGCACGCGGGCGCACAGTCTGGAGTGGCGCCATGTCCGACTTGACGTCCGAGGTGAGCGAAAAGCACATAGGTGTCTAAACTTGTTAGACCAAGCATCGCCAATCAACTTTTGAGGTATGTGGCGGAGAGACAGGGATTCGAACCCTGGAGACGGTTTCCCGCCTACACACTTTCCAGGCGTGCGCCTTCGACCACTCGGCCACCTCTCCGTGCGGGCGATATTTGGACTATCGCTTGCAGATTTGCAAGGCCCCAATAGGGTGAAAATTCAACCTTCCTGAGCGGGACCGGAAAACCGATCAAATCTCGTCCCCGTCGCCATCCGACATGTCGGCTTCTGTCATTTTAATCGGCGCAGGTTTGGCTGCGGAGCCCTCTTCGGAATTGGGGGTAGCCTTCACCTCTGGACCGGTGTTGCGCAGAGTTTCAGGGTTGCGCAACCACACGTCACGCTGCGCGAACGGGATCTCGATGCCCTCTTCAACAAAGCGACGGTTGATCTCATGGTTCATGTCTGACTTTACAGACAGCATCCAATTCACATCCCTTAGAATAGCACGGATTTCGAAATCCAGAGAATCCGCGCCGAAGCCCTGGAACACAACACTGGGAGCAGGGTTGGCAAGAACCATCGGGTTCGCATTTGCAATTTCGCCCAGGATTTTTTCGACCTTGCGAGTATCGGTTCCGTAGGCAACGCCGACAGGAACAATCACCCGCCCGATTGTGTTGCCGCGGGTGTAGTTGGTCACCACACCGCTAATCAGATCCGAGTTGGGGACGATCACATCGGATCGGTCGAAGGTCTCGATCCGCGTCGACCTGACCGAAATATCGCGCACATAACCCATCATCCCGTTGACGTCGATCCAATCGCCTTTCGAGATCGGACGCTCGACCAGAAGGATGATGCCTGAAACAAAATTCGAAACAATGGTCTGCAGGCCAAAACCAATTCCGACCGACAACGCACCGGCCACAATGGCCAACGAAGAAAGGTCGAACCCGGCGACCATGATGGCGCAAAGGGCGGCAAGGAATATGCCGACATAGCCTGTCCCCGCGACAATCGCGTTTTGGCCGCCGGGATCGATCTTGGTTTTTGGCAGCAAAGAGCTGCGCAGCCCCCCTTGAAGCATCCGTGTCAGGCCATACCCCATCAAGAAGACGATCAGGAAGGTAAAGAAATTCTTCGGTGAAACTGTCACGCCACCGACATCGAATCCCAGCAGGATACGCGACCAAACCTCAAGTAAATCCGTCTGGCGCGCGCCCCAGTAGATTGCCAGAACAGGGATGGCGAAAATGGCCATCGCAAAGCCGATCAAGACGGAAAACAGGGAATCCTTGGCCGCGTCGCCCTGTCGCGTGACCCACCCGTAAACAGCAGTCAGGAACCGCTGAACGATGACCAGAGCCGCAATGAGAACAAGGGATTTGACAGCAGGATAAACAATCGCCTCGGCGGCGTTGGTATAACCGACCACTGCCAGCACCGGGCTGGCAATACCCAGCAGAAACAGGGCACGACGCAGGAATTCTATCAACTGCGCCAAACCCGCGCCTCGGGTCGCGCCGGTCTCATCCGAGTCCACGACGACCTCGGTGCTGCGCACCTGACGCACCCGCAAAAGAACCAGTGCCGTAATGATTGTCACAGGGAAACCCACAACCGCGCGCGTCGCGTCCGAGATATTCTCGATCTGCTCGAATAGATTCACCAATTCGTGCAGGATCAAAAGGACTGCAAGCAGATCGAGATAGACCCGCAGTTCGGCCACCCGCTTCGCGGTCAGACGCTTAAATCCCTGCGCCTCTTGCAGGACATAAACCTGTCGGCCAATCCAGTCATAGTAGAGGATGATCGCAGCCCAATACGGGATGTTTTCCAACAGCAAAGTGCCACGCAAGCCCGGCACCCCGGTCATTACGATCGCCTTGACGATCAACCAGACCCCAAGCCAGGGTAAAATAATACGCAGTAGTGAAGTCAGGAACGTCCAAACACCACTGCCTCGGCCGCCCAGCTTACGCAAGTAGCTCCCTGCAAGCTCGGACCAATGCTTGCCGTAGAACAACAGTACCCCGGCGAGAACCACCAGTACAAAAATACCCAAGCCCTGATTGCGCAACTTCCCGTGGGCTACATCAGTTTGCAGATTCCTTCGGGCTTCGTTGAACAGGCCGCGGGCTGCTTCGGTAACATCTGTCCATGCTGGCCCCCAATAGATTGGGTTAATCGGAGACGGACCGCGCTCTAACAGCTCTTTGGTCTGGCGGTTACGCAGAAGCTGATCGATTTCTGCGATCAAACCGTTGGCGCGGCTGAACGCTTCTTCCGAGATAATCCTAGGAACCTGAAGCGCATTCAGTTGCTCTTCAAGATGCGCGCGCAGGGCGGCAATGTCTTTGGGTTCGCTCGCATCCCCTTCGGGCTTCGGCCCAAGCGCCTCGATCTGAGCGTCAAGCGTCTGTATGCGTTCGGTATTTGCACCACGCGCACGATTGAAATCATCGCGATAGGCATGAATTTCCGAACGTAGGTTTTCAAGCGATGCATTCGAGGCCCGGTCGGCCTCGATCACTACTTCTGCTCGGTCCGCCGTTTTGACCCAACCCTGATAGTACTCGCTCTGTCGGTCGGAAAGCTGAGCAGCCGCAGGGCCGCAGAGAACCGCCAGACAAACTGAGACAAGCGCTAGGAGCAGGCGGACCTGTCGCAGCATCACACGTCCTCGAACACGCCGGGTATGCTGCGCGGGGCTTCGGTCATCCAATCAGGCACCGGCAGCTCTTTTTCACGCAGGAATTCCGGGTTGAACAGCTTGGACTGATAGCGCGTTCCATAGTCGCACAGGATTGTCACGATAGTATGGCCCGGCCCTAGGTCTTTGGCCAAACGCACAGCACCCGCCATGTTGATCGCGGTCGAACCGCCCATGACCAGCCCCTCTTCGCGCAGCAGGTCGAAGATGAGCGGCAGCGCCTCATTGTCGGTCATCTGATAGGCGTAATCGGGCTTGAAGCCTTCGAGGTTCTTCGTGATGCGCACCTGCCCGATGCCTTCGGCGATCGAGCTGCCCTCCATCGCGATTTCGCCAGTGGTGTAATAGGAATAAAGCCCCGCCCCCATCGGATCGACCAGACCGATCTTAACGCCCTTGGGCTGCAAAGCATCGGCGACACCGGCCAGCGTTCCGCCGGAACCCACGGCACAGACAAAGCCATCGACTTTGCCCCCGGTTTGCTCCCAAATCTCGGGGCCCGTAGTTTCCACATGCGCCTGACGGTTGGCCACGTTATCAAACTGGTTTGCCCAGATCGCGCCATTGGGTTCGGTCTGCGCCAGTTCCTCGGCCAGACGGCGCGAGTAATGGACAAAATTGTTAGGGTTGCGATAGGGCGCGGCAGGCACCTGCACCAATTGCGCACCGGCAAGGCGCAGCATGTCCTTTTTTTCTTCGGACTGCGTTTCCGGGATCACGATCACGGTCTTGAAGCCCATCGAAGCTCCGACCAAAGCCAGACCGATACCTGTGTTGCCTGCAGTTCCTTCAACGATCGTACCACCGGGCTTCAACTCGCCCCGCGCGATGGCGTCTTTGATGATATAGAGCGCCGCGCGGTCCTTGACCGATTGGCCGGGGTTCATAAACTCGGCCTTTCCAAGGATTTCGCATCCGGTTTCCTCGCTAATGCGCTTCAATCGGATCAGCGGGGTTTTTCCGACTGCGTCGGCAAGGTCTTTCGCAATGCGCATGGCGCCCTCATTTCATTACGGATCAAGGCAGATTTACAGTTGCAGCGCGCCAACCACAAGCAGCGATCATCACGAGCGCAGACGGTTCCGATGTCGCGCGAGCCAATGAGCCAGCGCCAGCAACGGCAAATCTTTGAACCCATGGGCATCAACTCTGTCCATGAAGTCCACAAACGGCAGGATTTGTGTGCGAATGTCCTCGCCCTCGGAAGCAAGGCCGCCATTGTTGACTGTCTGATTTAGGTCAGCCAGCCCAACATAGAGATGAAGGTATTCGGTGGATGATCCGCTTGACGAATAGGCTGATCCCGCGCTTTCCAACACCAACAGATTTACATGAGCCTCTTCAAGTGTCTCGCGCCGAGCCGCCTGTTTCGGCGTTTCGCCGGGGTCAATCATTCCAGCGACGGGTTCCCACATCCAAGGCTCCGGATCTTCGGCCATGAAGACCGGTGCCCGGAATTGTTCGACCAATAGGACTGCATCGCGGATCGGATCGTAGGGCAGAACGACAACCGCACTGCCCTGCATCAGCCCGCTACGATGTACGACCGGCCCCATCGAGCCATCATACAGCCGATGCTGCAGCTCGATTCTTTCCATCCCGAAATAGTCGACATACTCTCGCGCGTGTTGTTGCAGGACCACGTCTTTGCGCACATCGCGCGGATCGCCAGTGTGCCGCTTGCGCGCGGCGAGCCTTGCCCAAGCCCGCGTACGAATGGCAGGAAAACTGCGGGAAATCTGGTCAGCGTCGACCTTGCCATAGTAGCCCATCACCTCTTGCGCCGCTGACACTGACATTTCCGCCCAGTCGTCCACCCAATCCTGCAAGGACCAGGGACCGTCAGAGGTCCACAAGTCCGGCTGCGGGTAGAACACGCTTGCCAAAATGCGAGAACCATCAGTGAGGTTCAAAGTGTGAGGCTCCATATCAAAGTCGAAACCGGCCTCATAAAACTTTAACCGCTTCAGGTCTTCTGGCCCGAGCCCTTCAACCACCAGCCCCGGGGCATTATGGCCTGTTTCAGAGCAAATCATCGGAAAATGCTCGTCCCGAACATCATAGACCGCGTGGTCTGGCAGAACTGCGTCTCTTATCTGCAAGTCGGTGAGCGGTCGATCCAGAACGGTCTCCAACAAAGGCAGATGGCGAAGCGTTCCATAGAAAAACAATGCGGACACAAAATTACCCTCGTAGTGCCAGTAGCCCTCACCGCCAGCGGCGACTGGCCTCTTCCGTGGCGAGACCCGCGATCACAGCACCGATCCCGAGCGTCCACAGGATTTCTGGTGCTAACAACTGCTGACCAAATTCAATGCCAATCTGGAAAATGGCCAACAGTGCCTCAAATGGTCCGTCATACCGATGGCGCATAGCCAATCGGAACATTTCGTTGCACCCTTGAACAAACAGGCCCCAGAAAACCAATGAGACAACCCCGGTCAAACCGTTGTTCAGTCCGGACGTCCACCCTTTGCCAGCTCGCTTTCCCATGATTTTCCAGCCGCACGCAACCGCAATGATCATGTTCACGTAGGTAAAGATACCGTAGTCCTTACCATCTTCCCCATTAGCGATGATCATGCTCGAAACTAAAAAGGCCACCACCAAAAGACAAATGGAGGCTACAAGTCGCGCAGCAGTGGGCATCAGGTGGGTCCGTTCATTACATTGGTTTTGCTACAGTAATCTGTGTCACATCGCAATTGCCGGTGTCAAAGGCTGCGCCGCAGGCAGTCAAATAATAATTCCACATGCGGCGAAAACGCTCATCAAAGCCCATCTCAGAAATGACGTCCCATTTATCATTGAACGTGTCATACCAGCGGCGCAGAGTCAGATCGTAGCTTTTGCCGAATTCCTTGGACGTCACCACGTTCAAACCTGCCTGAGCGACCTGCTCTTTCAGCACCGAAGGTGCAGGCAGCATACCGCCGGGAAAGATATATTTCTGAATGAAATCAACACCATTGCGGTAAATCTCCCAACGATGATCTGCCACGGTGATAATTTGTAAAGTCGCCTGAGCACCCGGCTTCAAACGTTCGCGCACAACTTCGAAATAGACTGGCCAGTATTTTTGACCAACCGCCTCGAACATCTCAATTGATGCGATGCCGTCATACTGGCCACGCTCATCACGGTAGTCCTGCAACTTGAACTCGACCATATCGGACAATCTCGCTTTATCAATGCGTTGCCGGGCATACTTCAACTGCTCCTCGCTGATCGTCAGGCCTGTGACCCGTAGGCCACGCTCTTTTGCTGCATATTCAGCAAATCCCCCCCAGCCACAGCCGATTTCAAGGATGTGATCACCGGGCTTTGCCCCCATCTCATCAACCATACTGGCGTATTTGGCGGTTTGCGCCTTCTCAAGACTTTCCTGCCCAGTCTCAAACAGCGCGCTGGAATAGGTCATCGTATCATCCAGCCACATGGCATAGAATTCATTGCCCAAATCGTAGTGATAAGAGATATTCTTTTTGGCTTGCTTACGGCTATTTCCGTTCAACCAAAAGCGAAGCCTCTCATAGGCTTGAACCAGAAACTTACCGGTGAAATCGTCGTAAACGGTCTCGGTTCCCAAATGGACCAAATCCATGAAAGACCGCAAATCCGGTGTGCTCCAGTCGCCTTCCAAATAGGCGTCCGAGAACCCCAATTCGCCCTCTCGGATCAGCCGGGCAAAGACGTCCGGGTTGTGAATATCGACCCGCGCAATTGGCCCGGGCTTTGTACCTTCGGCTCGGAAAACACGGCCATCCGGCAGCGCGATATCCAGGCGGCCGTATTCCATCTTGTTCAGCATTTTTACAACCTGCCCAAAATAGCGTGGCAGGCCTTTCTGTCCGTCTGTGGTGGTCAGGATCATCCGCTCTCCCCTGTGCGGTTGTTGTTTCAGGCTAGGCCGAGTTTGTGTTTCTGGCAAGTTTTCAGTTCCTTACTGGGTTTTCCGGTGCTCATAGGCGGCCAGTGCCTGTGCTCGTCCTTCGGACAATGAAACGATGGGAGCCGGATAGTTATCCGTTGGCTCCAGGCCCCAGGCCCGAGGGATCGCTTCGAAATACGCCAAGGCGGTATCGGGCGGAGCAGTCTGGCCCTCGGCCACCCATTTGCGTACATAGGCGGATGATGGGTCAAATTTCTCTTGTTGTGTCACGGGGTTAAAAATCCGAAAGAAGAGCGACGCGTCAGGCCCCGAGCCTGCCACCCATTGCCATCCCATCGCATTCGATGCAGGATCCCAGTCCACCAAACAATCCTCGAACCACCTCAAGCCGACTTTCCAGTGAGTCATCAGATGCTTGGTCAGATAGCTTGCGACGATCATCCGTGCCCGGTTGTGCATCCGCCCGGTTACGTACATCTCGCGCAAGCCGGCATCTACGACGGGAATACCCGTTCTTGCTGTTTTCCAGGCAATTACCTTTGGGTTATCTTCATCGAAACGCCACGGAAATGCGTCCCACTCTGGTTTCCAGTTGTCGCCAAGCAGATGCGGAGTGTGAAACATCAGGTGATACGCGAATTCGCGCCACACAAGTTGGCGCAGATACGCACCCGTACCCGACACGCCATTCATCTCAGAGATCCGAACACGATGCCAGATCGACCGTGGGCTTATCTCACCCAGTGAGAGATATTCGGCCAAGGCCGATGTTCCGTTGTAATCCAACCGGTCTCTATCGTTGGAATAGTCAGAAACACGACCAACAAACGCTTCGAGAACGTCAAAGGCGGCCTCTTCACCTGCGCGCACATGCTGCGCGACCACTCCGGCGCCTCGGTTCATTGCCGCCCCCATGGCCCAACTCCCAATGTCATCCGACTTTGGCCAAGCTGGCGGCGCAATCAGGCGGTTCGGAGTTGGCACCGGTGGGTCAACGTCCCTGTGTTGCACAGCTCTCCACATCGGCGTGAACACGCGGAAAGGTTGTCCACTCTTCGTCGCTACTGTCCAGGGCTCGAACAGCAGATGGCCGGAAAACGACTTTGCCTCGACCCCTTGGTCCTTCAGCGTTGTCTTGATGCTGCTGTCCCGCTCAATGGAGTCCGGATCATATGCGCGGGTCCAGTACACTGCAGATGCTCCGGTTTCGCGGACAAGTTGTTGCAAAACCTCGATGGCGTTTCCCTGCCGCAGGATCAACCGACTGCCAACTTGCGTCAAACGCTGCTGCAGCGCTTCCAGCCCTAGCGACAGTCGCCATTTAGGCGCAGCACCCAGCGTCTGAGCAAGATTGTCGAGTATGTAAACGGGAATGACGGAACGACCGCTTTGAACTGCTGCGTTCAAAGCTGGGTGATCCGACAGGCGCAAGTCCCGCCGGTACCAAATGATGATCGGTGACTGCTCGTTTTCCATGATCGCCCTTTGTATTTTCTTTTATACGAAACAGGGCGAAAACCGGATCACAAAACGGTGTCAAGACTTTCCAATAACTGGTTGATTTCGTTCTCAGACGTGTAATGAGTGAAACTGACACGCAGCACACCGCGGGTCAGATCGACACCCATCGCTTCAAGTGGGCGAACTGCGTAGAAATCTCCGCCCCCGGCCATGATCCCGTGCTTGACCAGATTGCTCGCCACATCTTCGGCATTTTGTTCCAAAGCCAAAGCTACGGTTGGCGCACGACAGGTCGCGTCAGAGGTCCCGATCAGCCGGACCGAATTGCGATCCTTCACGGCGTCCAAAACAGGTTGCAGCATTGCAACCTCTTGCCCTCGCATCAAGTTGTGCACAAACGCACCCCGCTCGGTCGCGCCGCTTTGTGGGCCGCCATGATGATCGCACAGAAGGTCGACGTAATCCGCCATCCCCGCGCAGGCCGCGATCTGAGCGTGATCAGGCCCGGCAGGCGTAAACCTTTTGTACAAACTGTCCGCATTGAAATAATGCGCCTGGTTTGGCAGCAACTCACCCAGCGACCGTCGCATGACCATGCACCCCTGATGAGGGCCATAGGTTTTGTAGGCCGAGAACAGATAGATATCCGGCCCCATATCTCCAACATTGGGGAACCCATGCGGCGCGTAAGAAACACCATCCACACACACGAACGCGCCAGCGGCATGAGCGATCGCAGTGATCTCGGTTACCGGATTAATCTCTCCGATCACATTCGAACAATGCGGAAAACAGACCAGACGCACCTTTTCATCTAACAGGTTTTCCAGATCATGCGGGTTCAGCGATCCGGTCTCGGGGTCGATCTGCCATTCCCGGACCTCGATACCCTCCTCAGCAAGGCGGCGCCAGGGACCTGAGTTGGCCTCGTGATCCTGATTGGTCACAATGATCGCCTCTCCGGGTTGCATCCAGCGCCGGAACGCCTGCGCCAATACATAGGTGTTTTGAGTTGTGGAGGGACCAAAGCTCAGCTCGTCAGTATCGACCCCCAGAATCGCTGCCATGCGGACGCGGGCTTCGTCCATTTCCTCACCCGCCAGCCGACTTGCTTCGTAAGGACCGTAGGGTTGCACTTTGCGCTGGGTGTAAAAACGAAACAGGCGATCCAAAACCGGTTTGCAGGTATAGGATCCGCCTGCATTCTCAAAAAACGCCTGCCCTTGAAGGCTAGGTTCGGAAAAGGCCGGAAACTGCGACCGAACGAAATCGATATCGAGAGTGCTCATGGCACGAGGCTCCTTAGATCATGCACGTCAATCCATGAGGACACCGGTGCATGATTCCGGGTACCTCGGAAATCATGGCGGGTCTTCCAGCCAAGCCTTCGCGTTCGCGATGGCAGCCCCTGCGGTCGCAAAGACCAGGCCAAGTTGCCCAGCGTTCGCGTCCGCGTCAAGCACTTGAATACAGAATGTCCGGTCTTTGGGGACGAGGCTTATCCCTGAACTTTGGTATAGGTTCCTTCACCTGCAAGAATACCGCGGAACCCGCCCGGTTCATCCAGGCCGAACACGATCAGCGGCAGGTTATTGTCACGCGCCAGCGCAATAGCCGAGGCATCCATGACCCGCAGACGCTTTGCCAGAACATCATCATAACTGACCGTGTCATAGCGCACTGCATCCGCGTGTTCCTTGGGGTCCTTGTCATACACCCCATCCACACCGTTCTTGCCCATGAATATCGCCTCACAGGCCATTTCATTCGCGCGTAGCGTGGCGGCGGTATCTGTCGTGAAATAAGGGTTACCCGTTCCGGCAGCAAAGATGCACACACGCTTTTTTTCAAGGTGGCGTACAGCGCGGCGGCGGATATAGGGCTCACAAACCTCATCCATGCGAATGGCCGAAATCACACGCGTGAAAACCCCAACTTCCTCAAGTGCTGACTGCATCCCAAGCGCGTTCATAACCGTCGCCAGCATCCCCATATAGTCAGCGGTCGTCCGTTCCATCCCTTGCGCTGAGCCGCTCAGACCGCGGAAAATGTTACCTCCGCCGATGACCATGCAGATTTCGACCCCCAGATCGTGCACGGATTTCACCTCTTGCGCGATGCGCTGAACCGTCGGCGGGTGCAGGCCAAAGCCCTGATCGCCCATAAGCGCCTCGCCTGAAATTTTCAGCATCACGCGACTGTATTTGGTTTTCGGGGTGTCGGTTTCGGGGGAAAGGCTCATGTTGCGCTCCGGGCTGGCACGGGTTTTATTTCGCCGCAAAATGAAGCAAAACCTCTGCGGGTTCAATGCGGATCATGAGGAACAAGGCACTCTTGGATGGCCAACACGAACACATCGCAGATTTGGGACCGCCTGCCCCCCATTCCCACCGATAAACCTGTGCTAATTGCCGGGCCCACAGCCTCGGGCAAATCCGAACTGGCGTTGCGGATCGCTGAAACCTTCGGCGGTGTCATCGTGAATGCCGATGCCAGTCAGGTCTATGCGTGCTGGCAGGTAATTTCAGCCCGGCCATCCGCCGACGACGAAGCGCGCGCACCCCATCGGTTGTATGGGCATATCGCCTATGATCAGGACTATTCCACCGGCCATTGGCTACGCGAGGTCAAACCATTTTTGAGCGGACCTCAACGCCCCATCATAGTGGGTGGAACCGGGCTCTATTTCTCCGCTCTGACAGAAGGTATGGCTGACATACCGGCAACCCCATCCGACATCAGGACCGAGGCGGATCAGCTTACCCTACCCGATCTGATCCGTGGCGTTGACCGCGAAACTCTGGCGGGGATCGACACGCAGAACCGCGCACGAGTTCAGCGCGCGTGGGAGGTTCTGCGCGCGACCGGTCGCGGCCTACGCGACTGGCAGAACGACACACCGCCTCCGGTTTTGAACATCGCGGATACAGTGCCCATCGTTTTCGACGTGGACAAACAGTGGTTGCTGAACCGGATCAACCTGCGATTTGATCTGATGCTGGACACCGGCGCATTGCAAGAGGTCAAAGCCATGCGTGCGCACTACGATGCGTCGCTTTCTGCTTTCAAGGCCATCGGAGTTCCCGAGCTTATGGCCTACCTTGACGGCAACATGACACTCGAGGCCGCCCGTGAACGCGCCACAATCTCGACCCGACAATTTGCCAAACGTCAGCGGACATGGTTCCGTGCGCGCATGAAAGACTGGAATCGCGTTGATTTCTCAAAGTGATACCACATTTTTTTGATTGACTACTCAGGCGTGTTTTGTGCCCCGCGCGAATATGTCGAATCCCCTGCCTTCAGACCGATCAGCCAATGTAACGCAGGTCCAGACTCGATCGGTGTTAGCGGCAACCGACCCCGACGAATGTCGTTTTTGTACCCTGAATGACGATTTCGAACGTTGACCTGACCCGATTTCTGGTGCCGAATGAACGCATGGGGATGTTCAGTATCACAAAAACGGAAACCCGAGAGCCTGCCACCCGCGCCTGCCGGGCCTGAGCGGTTCTACATTCAATCATAAAAATCTATGTCACAGGGAGAGACATTAATGACAAAGCAAACCTTGACCGGAGCACCGATGCACTGGGCGGCGGAAATGCATGCACAGGAATTTCGTGACGGCAAGCTCAGCCGGCGGGAGTTCATGGCCCGCGCCACGGCATTGGGTGTCGCTGTTCCTGCCGCCTATGGAATGATCGGCCTAAGCTCACCCGCAGTCGCGCAAGAACCACAGCGCGGCGGCACGATCCGCTACCAGATGGAAGTGCGTGCGCTGAAAGATCCGCGCACCTACGACTGGACACAGATTGCCACCTTCACCGCAGGTTGGCTTGAATATCTGGTTGAATACAACAATGACGGCTCATTCAAACCCATGTTGCTGGAAAGCTGGGAAGCCAATGCTGACGCGACCGAATACACGCTGAACGTGCGTAAAGGCGTCAAGTGGAACAACGGTGACGATTTCACCGCCGAAGACGTCGCGCGCAATATCACCGGCTGGTGCGATGCGACCCTAGAGGGCAATTCCATGGCGTCACGCATGGCGTCTTTGGTCGATGAAGCCACCCAAAAGGCGGCGGACGGTGCCATCACCGTGGTCGACTCGCACACTGTAAAACTGAAATGCAACGCCCCGGATATTACCATCATCCCGGGCATGGCAGACTATCCGGGTGCCATTGTTCACAGCAGCTTTGACGCAAACAACATGCTGGCCAACCCGATCGGTACTGGATTTATGATCCCGGAAAGCCACGAAGTTGGCGTTAAGGGCGTGCTGGTGCGTAACGAAGGCTTTGACTGGTGGGGATATGAGGCCGGCAAAGGCGGCTATATCGACCGGATCGAGTTCATCGACTACGGCACCGACCCTGCCGCGTTTCTAGCTGCATACGAAGCCGAAGAAATCGATATGAATTGGGAGTCGGTGGGCGAATTCGTCGACATCTTTGATGGTATCGGCCTGGTGCGCTCGGAAATCCCGTCTGGCTTTACCATCGTCATCCGCCCGAACCAGCTGGCCGAGGACGATAGCGGCAACAAGATCTACGGCGACAAGCGGGTTCGTCAGGCGCTGGCAATGGCCGTCAACAATGAGGTCTGCCTAGAGCTGGGCATGTCTGGCTATGGTATTCCTGCGGAAAACTGCCACGTGGGTCCGATGCACCCCGAGTACGACTCGGCCGTGACCCGTATCCCGTATGATCCGGCAGGTGCAAAAGCCCTGATGGAAGAAGCGGGTATGGCTGATTTCGAGCACGAAGTTCAGTCCATCGACGATGACTGGCGCCGGAACACCACTGCGGCTGTTGTTGCACAACTTAACGATGCCGGGATCAAGGCCAAACACACGATCCTTCCGGGCTCGACCTTCTGGAACGACTGGACGAAATACGCATTCTCCTCGACCAACTGGAACCACCGTCCTCTGGGCACGCAGGTTCTGGCATTGGCCTACAAGTCGGGTGTTGCATGGAACGAATCCGGTTTCGCCAACGAAGAGTTCGACAAACTGCTGGCCGAGGCGAACTCGATCGCAGATGTGGACAAACGCCGCGAAGTGATGGCCAAGCTGCAGGCGATCATGATCGAAGAAGGCGTGACCATCCAGCCTTACTGGCGCACAGCGATGCGTCACCATCGCGACAACATGGTCGGTGTCGAAAAGCACATCGCGGACCTTCCGCAGCTTTATAAATTCGGCCTCGTTTCCTAAGCCGAACAACACAAGGCCGCGCCTGACGGGCGCGGCCTTTTCATCCTGACGACGGCGACCAAAACAACAGCGATGCGCACGGTCCGGCGACCGATGCGCGAGCCTACCAACAGGGGCTAACATGGGATTATTCATCTTAAGGCGCGTCGGCATCATGCTTTTGACAGCGCTGTGCCTTACCTTTCTGGTCTTCTACCTGACGAACCTTTATCCGAACCTCGAAAAACTTGCTAAGACGCAGGGCAACTTCCGTATGTCCGACGAGCAGGTCGAGAGCTTTCTGGAAAAAGGTGGGTATCTGCAGTCAACCCCCGTGAAATACGGTGAATGGTTGGGAATCCTGCCATCTTATCGGCACACGAATGAAGACGGCACAGTTCAGGGCAGATGTATCTTGCCCGGCAAGACAGCCGAAGAGTCTCCGAATTTCTGTGGTATTCTGCAGGGGTACTGGGGCTATTCCACCGTTTTCAAAGAAGAGGTCTCGACCGTTGTCGGGACACGTCTTGCCCTGACCGGACGGCTGATGTTCTGGGTGATGCTGCTAATGGTGCCGTCAGCTCTGATCTTGGGTATTTTGGCGGGTATGAAGGAAGGCTCGGCCACCGACCGGACGCTTTCCACCTTTGCCATCACAACAACGGCAACGCCGGAATACGTATCAGGCGTGATCTTCATCGCGATCTTCACGTCCTCTGCCGTGGGGCTGAAATGGTTCAAGGGCACGGCCACACAGGCGATGGAGAATCCGACGTTTGAGAATTTCTTCTTACCCGTGCTGACAATCGCGCTTTATGGGATGGGCTATATCGCCCGGATGACCCGCGCCTCGATGACCGAGGTGATGACGGCGCAGTACATCCGAACCGCGCGCCTGAAAGGTGTCTCGTTCCCCAACATCGTGATGAAACATGCGTTGCGCAATGCGCTGATCGCCCCCTTCACCGTCATCATGCTGCAGTTCCCATGGCTGCTGAACGGTGTGGTGATCGTCGAGACCTTGTTCAACTACAAGGGCTTTGGCTGGGCGTTGGTTCAGGCAGCAGGCAACAACGACATCCAATTGCTGCTGGCGATTTCGGTCGTGTCAGTCTTTGTGGTGCTGGTGACCCAGCTGATATCCGATATCGGCTATGTCTACCTGAACCCGCGTATTCGTATTTCGTGAGGAGGCAGAGATCATGGAACCATTAACCTGGACCGGCTCTATTGCCTTCCTGAACCCGCTTTTGGCGATTGCGCTCGTTCTTATGACCGCATCGATCCTGGCTTGGATATTGGCCAGTATCGTTCTGCCCGAACCTCAGATGACGGTGAACCCCGACGGAACGCTGACATCGGGATCTGGCATACGAAACCTAATCCAAGCCCTGATGCGATACAGCTTTCTGGCAAGTGTCGGGCTTGCTGTTGCCTATATCGTCTTGGGCATTTTGATGGGAACCAGCGCAGGTATAATCGGCGCAATGATGCAGCAATTCCTGCCCGTCTGGTTTTCGTTGATCCTGCTGTACGCAATGTCCATCGCGTTCAAACGCAAATTGGGACTCTATGGCAAGCTGTTTGACAGTCCGATTGGCATGATCGGTTTTGGCCTTGTGATGTTCTGGGTTTTCACCGGGATTTTTGGCGCGCTTGACCTGATCGTGACGCATGACTCGCTATCACAAGTCTCAGGGATGAAGAACAAAGTGCCCGGAACGCCTTTGCCCAGCGTGGAGGACGGAGAATATGCGTGGTACCTGCTGGGGGGCGACAACCTGGCCCGCGACGTCTTTAGCCGAATGGTCAAGGGCGCGTGGATTGTGGTGCAGATCGCGCCTCTGGCGACGATGTTTGCCTTCATGGTCGGGATCACGCTGGGTTTGCCTGCAGGTTACTACGGTGGGCGGCTGGACACGTTGCTGTCTTTCCTTGCGAACCTGATCCTCGCCTTCCCGGTCATTTTGCTGTTCTACTTACTGGTGACGCCCGAGATCGTGGCAACCGGTGTTCCAAACTACATGGCCGCTGTTCTTTTCATCTTTCCGATCATCTTTCTTGGGGTGCTATTGAACTCGCGCTATTACACACGGCCGACATTCCGCACGCCTCTTTTGATTGGTGTTCTGGGTGTCGCGCTCTGGCTGTACCTATCGCTGATTTCGACAGGTGGGTATGTGGTTAACACCGACGCCTACGGCATTTGGGGTCTGCCAACCTTCCTGGACCTTTTCGACGTTCCCGCTGGCATCCTTGTGGTCTTCGTTTCGGTGGTCTTCGTGAACTCACCCACGGTGTTCCGCATCGTGCGAGGGTTGGCGATGGACATCAAAACCCGCGACTATGTGGCCGCGGCTCAGACGCGGGGTGAAGGACCATGGTACATCATGCTGTGGGAAATCCTGCCCAACGCGCGCGGCCCTCTGATCGTCGATTTCTGTCTGCGGATAGGATATACCACGATCCTTTTGGGTACCTTGGGCTTCTTTGGCCTGGGTCTGCCGCCAGAAAGTCCGGATTGGGGGTCGACCATCAATGAAGGGCGCAAGCTGTTGTCGGTCTATCTGCACCCTGCCCTTCCTCCGGCGCTGGCGCTGTTGTCATTGGTTCTCGGTTTGAACCTGCTGGCAGACGGTCTGCGCGAAGAAAGTCTGAAGGATTGATGTGAAAGCGGCCGGGGGGCCAGCCCCCCGGACCCCCCGAGACATTTTCAGCCAGATGAAGGGGATCCCCTGACTCTCGCGAGGAGAAAACAAGATGAATAAACTGGCGGATTATGATGGGCCAATTCTTGAGATCGATAAATTGTCGATTTCGTTTTTCACCCGTCTGAGGGAAATCCCCGCTGTCATGGACTTCTCGGTCAGTGTGCAGCCCGGCGAAGCGGTTGGTCTGGTCGGCGAATCCGGCTGCGGCAAATCTACTGTGGCTCTGGGTGTTATGCAGGACCTTGGCAAGAACGGGCGGATCGTGGGTGGAACGATCAAGTTCAAGGGACGTGATCTAGCCGAGATGAGCTCGGACGAGTTACGCGACATTCGCGGCAATGAGATCGCGATGATTTATCAGGAACCAATGGCGTCGCTGAACCCGGCCATGAAGATCGGCAAGCAGTTGATGGAAGTGCCGATGATCCACGAAGGCGTGAGCACGGATGAGGCCTATGCCCGAGCGCTTGAAGTGGTAACAGATGTCCGCCTTCCCGACCCTGAACGGATGCTGAACTCTTTTCCACATCAGCTTTCAGGCGGTCAGCAGCAGCGGATCGTTATTGCGATGGCGCTGATGTCTAAACCGGCTTTGCTGATACTGGACGAACCAACAACAGCACTGGACGTGACCGTCGAGGCCGCCGTAGTCGAATTGGTCAAGGATCTGGGCAAGAAATATGGCACTTCGATGCTATTTATCTCGCACAATCTGGGACTGGTGCTTGAGACCTGTGACCGTCTGTGCGTGATGTATTCCGGCGAGGCGGTTGAACGCGGCTCAATCCATGACGTGTTCGACGAGATGCAGCACCCGTATACGCAGGCACTGTTCCGGTCGATCCCCCTGCCAGGTGCAGACAAGAACGCGCGGCCTTTGGTGGCGATCCCCGGGAACTTCCCGTTGCCGCATGAGCGTCCTCCGGGATGTAACTTTGGACCACGTTGCGATTATTTCGAAGAAGGTCGTTGCGACGCACAAGACATTCTGATGGAGGCCGTACCCGGCAATGATCGCCATCACACACGTTGCCTAAAGTTCAAGGAAATCGACTGGAACGCGCCGATCACCGTGTCTGAGCAGAAGGAAAAGGCTGAAATCGGTCGGACCGTTCTGAAGATGGACAACCTCAAGAAATACTATGAAGTTGCGGCGAATGCACTGTTTGGTGGTGGTGCCACAAAGGTGGTTAAAGCCAATGAAACGCTCAGCTTCGAAGCACATGAATCCGAGACGCTTGCCATTGTTGGAGAATCCGGTTGCGGTAAGTCCACCTTTGCCAAGGTTCTGATGGGGTTGGAAACCGCGACGGATGGGCAGATCCTTCTGGACAACCGCAATATCGAGGCCGTGCCCATCGAGGAACGCGATGCCAAGACCGTTGGCGAGGTTCAAATGGTCTTCCAGAACCCGTTCGACACGCTGAATCCCTCAATGACTGTTGGTCGCCAGATCATTCGGGCGCTTGAGATTTTCGGTGTTGGCAACTCGGAGGCTGAACGCAAGAAGCGGATGCTCGAGCTTCTGGATCTTGTGAAACTGCCACGCGCATTTGCAGATCGGATGCCGCGCCAGTTGTCAGGAGGACAAAAACAGCGCGTGGGCATTGCCCGGGCCTTTGCCGGAGATGCGAGGATTGTTGTGGCAGATGAGCCGGTCTCGGCGCTGGATGTCTCGGTGCAGGCAGCAGTGACAGACCTGTTGATGGAGATTCAGCGCGAACACAAAACCACCCTGCTGTTCATCAGCCATGACCTGTCGATTGTACGCTATCTCAGCGACCGGGTGATGGTGATGTATCTGGGCCATGTGGTCGAGTTGGGCACAACAGATCAGGTTTTTGCTCCTCCTTACCACCCCTATACCGAGGCGCTGCTGAGCGCGGTTCCGATTGCGGACACCTCGGTCGAAAAGCAGCATATCGTGTTGGAGGGCGACATCCCGTCAGCCATGAACCCACCCCCCGGTTGCCCATTCCAAACGCGGTGTCGTTGGAAATCCGAAGTACCCGGCGGCTTGTGCGAAGAAAAAGTACCGCCTGTGAAAACTCTGGCCGAAGGCCATCAGGTCAAATGTCACCTGGCGGAAGATATTCTGGCGCGGATGGAACCCGTCATCAAAGTTGCGGCGGAGTAAATCATAAACCCAATTGGACCGGCAGCAATGCCGGTCTAGGCTAGGATAGAGAAGTAAAGTTAACTTCCCCAGATTACGCGAACGTAGTTCTGCGTCTCTTTGTAAGGCGGCACGCCACCATGTTTTTCAACGGCTTTTGGTCCGGCATTATATGCCGCCAACGCAAGGCGCCAGGATTTAAACTTGCGGTATTGCCAAGACAGATAGCGCGCACCGCCTTCCAAATTCTGTTTCGGGTCGTGAGGATTTACGCCCAACAACCGTGCTGTTCCGGGCATAAGTTGGGCCAACCCCAGCGCGCCTTTGTGCGACACTGCTTGGGGGTTCCACCCGCTTTCCTGCTGAACAAGCCGTAGGAACAGATCCTCCGGAACGTTATGCTTTCGCGCAGCTTGCCGTGCGAGTGACACAAATTCACCTTTGTATTTTCCGGTATAACGCTGATTGAACTGGCCTTTGGGCCTTTTGGGCTTTAGACGCTCTGAATCTCGGTACTGTGTCGCGGCGCGTGCATCCAAAACCTTGGATTGTTTCAGAAAAATGTCTTTCCGGCTCTTGGTTGACAACGTGTCAGCCGATGCTGAAACGGAAACCAGCGCCAGAAAAAGAACTGAAAAACCAATCACCAAAAACCGCATTAACGCCAGTCCTGCATTTTCACGAACCCGATTGAGTATAGGTATTTCAGCCAATAATGAAAGCATGGTTAATCCAGCCTTGGTAAATTCCTGCTTATCTCAATACCCATCAACTGTGTTTTAACCATGACGCAGGCCGTATAGGGTCGCAGTGAGAATTGGCGTCAGATTCGGACGCATACTGTTAGATAAAGAACGGGGACGTATATGGCAGGCTCAGTCAACAAGGTCATTCTGGTAGGAAATCTAGGTCGCGATCCTGAAGTGCGCTCATTCCAGAATGGTGGCAAAGTGTGTAACCTGCGTATCGCCACCTCAGAGACCTGGAAAGACCGCAACACCGGCGAACGCCGCGAGCGTACCGAGTGGCACTCGGTCGCCATTTTCTCGGAGCCTCTGGCACGGATTGCCGAGCAATATCTGCGTAAAGGCAGCAAAGTGTATATCGAAGGCCAACTGGAAACCCGGAAGTGGCAGGACCAATCGGGTCAGGATCGCTACTCGACCGAAGTTGTCTTGCGTCCCTACCGGGGCGAGCTGACCCTGCTTGATGCCCGAGGCGAAGGTGGCGGTGGCGGCGGCTATGGTGGTGGCCAGTCAGGTGGATATGGCGGCGGTCAGGCTGGCGGCGGCTATGGTGATCCGTACGTCGCACCATCCAGCGCTCCTGCCCCGGCCTCTAGCGGAATCGACGACGACGAGATTCCGTTCTAAGTAAAACGGAGACATATCATGACATGGTCCTTCTCACTCGGCCGGATATTGGGGTCGGAATTGAGGGTCCATGTCACCTTTTTCTTACTGCTCGCCTGGGTCGGTTTCGCCGCGTACTCCAAAGGAGGCCTCGAGGCGGCCGTTGAAAACCTGATTTTCGTGTTGGCGTTGTTTGCCTGTGTGGTCGCTCATGAATTTGGCCACGCCCTGATGGCAAGGCGGTACGGGATCAAGACTCCGGACATCACTCTGTTACCGATCGGCGGTTTGGCGCGTCTCGAGAGGATGCCGGAAAACCCGTTTCAAGAGGTCTGGGTCGCTTTGGCAGGCCCCGCGGTGAATATCGTGATCTGGATCGTTTTGGTCTTGCTTGGTGCCAACATGCCGATTGAAACGATGGCGCAGATTGACAGCACGACGCCGGGTCTGATGAACCGTCTGGCCTATGTGAACCTGCTGCTGGCTGTGTTCAACATGATCCCCGCCTTTCCAATGGATGGCGGGCGCGTGTTCCGCGCTTTGTTGTGTCTAAAAATGGACCGGGTCAAAGCCACAAGGGTCGCTGCGTTAGCTGGTCAGGCGGTTGCGGTGGGGTTTGGCTTTCTGGGTCTCAGCACAGGAAATCCGCTGCTGGTCTTGATCGCAGTGTTCGTCTTTGTTGCCGCCAATGCAGAAAGTCAGGATGTGACCATGCGCGCAGTCGCGCGGCAGGTACAGGCGCGCGACGCCATGATTACCGAGTTCCACGCGCTATCACCAAACGACACGCTAGCGACCGCCGCCCAAGCTGTCATCCACACGACGCAACACGAGTTTCCGGTACTGTCTGACGTCGGCGAATTACTCGGCTTTGTCACACGCAACCGATTGTTTGCCGCGCTTGCTGATGAAACGCCCCGGTCCAACCCAGCAACGTCAATCATGGAGACGGACGTTCCAACAGTCCGCCTGACCGACGAGCTTGAGGCAGTGTTGGATGGGCTGCACAAAGGTGCTCCGGCCATTGCGGTCTGTACACAGACGGGAGCAATGGTCGGATATATCACGCGCGAAAATATCGGCGAGTTGATGGTGATCCGAAGCCGCTGATCAGGCTGTTGCCAGCGCGTCCTGAAGCACCGACAACACGGCGTCGCGCGGCACATCCGACGTAACGAAAGCCTGACCAATCCCGCGCGCCAGAATGAATCGCAACTGGCCGTCTATGACCTTCTTGTCCTGCGCCATCAGATTGACCAATGCCTCGGCCCCCGGAAGCTCTCCGGGAATGTCGGCCAAGTCGGTCTTCATCCCCATCGCGCGCAGATGCGCCCGCACGCGGCTTGGGTCTTCTTGCGAACAGAGGCCCAAACGAGAGGACAGCTCAAAGGCCAGCGCGCAGCCGATGGCCACGCCTTCTCCATGCAACAGGCGGTCCGAATACCCAGTCGCAGCCTCAAGCGCATGACAGAAAGTGTGACCCAGATTGAGCAAGGCGCGATCGCCCTGCTCGGTCTCATCCCTTTCCACGATATCAGCTTTCATTTGCACTGAACGGGTCACAGCACGCACACGTGCTGCCATATCACCACCCGAGACCTTGGTCCCGCTTTCTTCAAGCCACTCGAAGAAATCGGCGTCACCCAGCAGCCCGTATTTGACCACCTCGCCATATCCGGACAAGAAATCCCGATCCGTCATTGTGCTCAGAACCGAGGTGTCGGCCAACACCAGCGAAGGCTGATGGAACGCCCCGATAAGGTTCTTACCCTGTGGCGCGTTGATGCCAGTCTTGCCGCCGACCGAACTGTCCACCTGCGCCAGCAGCGAGGTCGGGATTTGCACGAACCGGACACCGCGCCGCAAAACGGCTGCGGCAAAGCCCGCAAGGTCTCCGATCACGCCGCCGCCAAACGCGATGACAACATCCCGGCGCTCGACCTTCTCGGCCAGCAGCCACTCGACCGCGCGTTCAAAATGAGGCCAGCTTTTGGTTGCCTCACCCGCAGGCAGGGCCAATGCCGACATCTCGATCCCCGCCGAGGCCAACCCATCGCGCAGGGCATCCAGATGCAAGGCAGCCACATTTTCATCGGTCAAAACGGCGACCTTGGGCCTGTGCAGCAGCGGAGCGATCCGTGTCCCGGATTGCGCCAGCAGATCCGGCCCTATTTCGACGTCATACGAGCGCTCGCCCAGTTCAACATGTACGGTTTGGTGCATTTAAGTCCGTTCCAAAACATCGGGTCGCGTCAGCAATGCGTCCACAACCCGGTCCACCATATTATCTATCGAGATTTCTCCGTCCGACGTGACCGTCAGATCCGCTTGCGCATAAACAGGCACGCGATCCTCATAGAGGGCACGCAATGTCGCATAAGGGTCTGCGGTGCGCAGCAAAGGGCGCGTGTCCTTGTGCTTGACCCTGTTCCAGAGCACGTTCAGATCGGCCCTGAGCCAGACCGATACGCCCCTCTCTGTGATCATCTGGCGGTTATGCCCGGCCAAGAACGCCCCCCCGCCCGTTGAAAGGATGCCTTTTTCCTCGTCTAGAAGCCGCCCGATCACCTGACTTTCCTTGTCACGAAAGAACGGCTCGCCGTCGCGTTCGAAAATCTCGGGGATGGTCATGTTGGCCGCCGATTCGATTTCGGCATCACTGTCGAGGAACGGAACCGCCAATCGCGCCGCCAAAGCGCGGCCGACCGCGGTCTTTCCCGCCCCCATCATGCCCACCAGAACAACCGTTTTGTGCAATAGAAGGCCCGGAGCACGGACTTTCGCATCGGTATTATGCTTAATTTCGCTCATTTCAACGTGAATGACGTGATCTTAAGAAAAATGCCAGCTATAACTGGGACAAAACAGAAAAATGAGGCGATGTTGAGCGATGGGCCGTCTGATAAAATTTCTGATATATCTGATCTGCCTGTGTTTTATCGGGTTGGTGGGCTACGCGTATCTAGGTCCTTTCTTTGGCGTTGATTTTTCGGCCCCGCAGGAAGAAGTGCGCGAGCCGGTCATTCTGAATGTGGATTAAGGCCGCAGCGGCTGCGATGCTGCTGGCCAGTGCGGCACAGGCGCAGCAGGAACCTTTATCTGTGATCGACTGGTTGAGCCAGCCACCGGACAACCTGCCCGGCACTGTTCTGCTGGAACCGCCTGTATCGGATTCCGGGTTGCAACCGGGTGTGGAAGTCACTCCGCTTGAAGCGTTGTCCCAGCCCTTGGGATTGGTTTCGTCGTCGGTGACAGGCCTTCCGGTGGATGTGTGGCAAAACAGCGATCCCGCACGGTTGGCGGAACTGATCGGTCACGTGCCAGTCAAATACAACCCGGCCATGCAACGCCTGCTTTTCACTCTGTTGCTTACCGAAGCTCGTGCGCCATCCGGACCCGATGCCGAAGAGACCTTGCTGCTGGCGCGGCTGGACCGGTTGATGCAGCTTGGCGCAGCTGATCCCGCGCAGTCTCTGGTGCAACTTGCCGGTCCGACGGACAGCCGCGACCGGTTCCAACGCTGGTTTGATGCCACCCTTCTGACCGGAGACGAAGATAGAAGTTGCACAGCGCTGATCGCGCAACCGCATTTGTCTCAGGACTACGAGGCCCAGATATTCTGCAAGGCCCGGCGTGGCGATTGGACCTCAGCCGCGCTGACGCTCGAGGCAGCTCATGCGTTGCAGATTCTTCCGGAAATGGACCTTGCCTTGCTGGACAGGTTCCTCAGCCCCGAGCTGTTCGAAGACGCCGAATACCTACCGCAACCCGAGCGCCCCGACCCGCTTACATTCCGACTGTATGAGGCAATTGGCGAGCGCTTGCCCTCGACTTCGCTGCCGCGCGCCTTTGCCAATGCCGATCTGCGAGATGTAGCCGGTTGGAAAGCACAGATCGAAGCAGCCGAACGACTGACTCGCGTCGGTGCTTTGACGCCCAACCAGTTGCTTGGGCTATATACAGAACGCTCTCCGGCTGCATCCGGAGCGGTCTGGGACCGCGTCGCCGCTGTTCAACGTTTCGAAAGTGCGTTGGACTCCGGCAAAACCGGCGCGATCGCGCAGTCCCTGCCCACCGTGTGGGCGCAGATGCGCAGCGTGGGGCTTGAAGTTCCATTCGCCGAGCTTTTTGCGAACCGGCTGTCAAAAGTCACATTGACCGACCCAGCCGCCGAGGAATTGCGCTGGCGTATTCTGTTGCTGTCTGATCTTTACGAAACCGCTGCCCTGACTGTTCCTGACCAAGGAGAAGAGAACCAATTCCTCGCCGCTTTGGCTCAGGGTGATCCCGGGCGCGCGCGCTCTCCATCGCCATTGGCAGATGCTGTCGCGCAGGGTTTTGCCTGGGCCGCACCCGTTCCCGCCGATATCGACCGTTTGCTAAGCGACGGACAACTGGGTGAAGCCGTCCTTGAGACGATGGAGTTGTTCGCACATGGGTCACGCGGCAACCTCGTGGACCTTTCAGCCGCCATCGCAACCCTGCGGAGGGTTGGCCTTGAAGACACGGCCCGTCGCGCTGCGCTGAACCTTTTGATCCTACAGGGCACGTGACCATGGTAGCCCCGGCCTCGCACGACCTTTGGATTTCAACCTTTCTTCAGGCGCAAGCGGCCGAGCTTGGGGCGTCACCCAATACATTGCTGGCATATGGGCGCGACCTGAAAGACTTCGCCGCGTGGCTCGAGCGTCGAAAAACCACCTTTGATCAAGCGGACCGCGACAGAATCGAACGTTATCTGATCGATTGTGACGCGCAGGGATTGTCCCAATCCACCCGCGCAAGACGGCTATCCGCGATCAAGCAGCTTTACCGTTTTGCATTCGAGGAAAGCTGGCGTGAGACCAACCCCGCCATCCAAATAAAAGGACCGGGTCGCCAAAAACGCCTACCGAAAACTCTGGACGTGCCGGAAGTTGACCGTTTGCTGCAAGCCGCGCGTGAAACTGGTCGCACCGAAACCGACCGCATCCGCAACACTTGTTTGATGGAAGTCCTTTATGCAACCGGCATGCGCGTGACCGAGTTAGTCTCGCTGCCGGTGTCTTCCGCACGAGGTGACCCACGAATGTTGTTGGTTCTGGGTAAAGGCGGGAAAGAGAGGATGGTGCCGCTGTCGTCCCCAGCCCGCGAGGCGCTGGCGCTATGGCTGAAAACGAGGGACGAGGCCGAAGATCAATTGGTGGCCGATGGCGGGCAAAGGTCGCGGTTCCTGTTTCCCTCGCGCGGCAAATCGGGTCATCTGACGAGGCACATGTTCTTTCACCTGATCAAAGAGCTTGCGGTTCAGGGCGGCGTGTCGCCAGAAAAAGTCACTCCGCACACGCTGCGTCATGCGTTTGCCACGCATCTTTTGGCAAACGGGGCCGATCTGCGATCGATCCAGACGTTACTGGGTCACGCCGATGTCGCGACCACGGAAATCTACACGCATGTATTGGACGAACGCCTTGCCGAGTTGGTGTTGGAGCATCACCCGCTTGCCAAAGAGCCGCAGGACAAAGGCTAACCCCTTGATCCGCCGGGGCCGCGCCCCCATAACGAATGAAGCAACACCAACCCACAAGGACCAATGGAACCCTCACCCTCTATGATCGACGGCGCATTCTGGTTTACCACTAGCGCTATTCTGCTTTTGCTTGTCCTGTCGGGCTTTTTCTCGGGTTCTGAAACAGCATTGACCGCCTCATCGCGCGGTAAGTTGCGGGCGCAGGCCGACAAAGGGTCTCGCGGCGCACAAAAGGCGCTGGATATCACCGACGACAACGAACGTCTCATCGGCTCGGTCCTGCTTGGCAACAACCTGGTCAACATCCTGGCGGCATCTTTGGCGACTGCTTTGTTCACCAAACTGTTCGGGGAAAGTGGCGTGGCTTTGGCGACGCTGGTGATGACCCTTCTGGTGCTGATTTTTGCCGAGGTGCTACCAAAAACCTATGCCATCACAAACGCGGAAAAAGCGGCATCTTTGGTGGCGCCCATTATCAGTGTTGTCGTCACCGTATTCTCGCCTGTTGTGGCAGCAGTACGTCTGTTGGTGCGCGGCGTTTTGCGCCTCTTCGGCGTTCGGATCGATCCCGACAGCAACATTCTGGCTGTCCGGGAAGAGATCGCCGGTGCATTGCAACTGGGACACTCGGAAGGTGTGGTCGAAAAGGAAGACCGCGACCGAATTCTTGGCGCGCTCGATCTGGGTGACCGCGCAGTTGAAGAGATCATGCTGCACCGCTCGAACATCGAGATGATTGACGCAGACGACGCGCCCGAGGCGATCCTTCAACAATGTCTGAAAAGCCCTCACACCCGCCTGCCCGTCTTTCGGGACGAACCCGAGAACATCGTAGGCGTCGTCCACGCCAAGGACCTGTTTCGTGCCATGTATGCCCACGCCGGGGATCGCGAAAGCCAGCCGAACCAGTTGGAGAGTTTCGATATCTCGAAGGTGGCCAACGATCCGTATTTCGTGCCCGAAACTACCACTCTTGACGATCAGATGCGAGAATTCCTGCGGATGCACAGCCATTTTGCGCTGGTCGTGGATGAGTATGGTTCGCTGCGCGGATTGATCACGCTCGAGGATATTCTGGAAGAGATCGTTGGTGAGATCGCGGACGAGTTTGATCTGGAAGAAGATGTCCCCGTCACGCGCACAGATGATGGTCAATACCTGGTTGAAGGCGCGATGACGATCCGTGACGTGAACCGGGCAATGGAATGGTCCCTGCCGGACGAAGAGGCAAACACCGTCGCGGGTCTTGTCATTCACGAGGCGCAGATGATCCCCATCGTAGGTCAGGTCTTTTCCTTCCACGGCTTCCGTTTCGAGGTCACCGCACGCGAGGGTAATCGGATCACCGAGCTCAAAATCCGACCGTTGTAACGAACAATCCGCGACACCTCGTGTCGGGAACGGAACAGTAAACCCGCACCCGCCCTTGCAGGTTCGGGTAAATGCGGATGGAGGCGAGGACGTGAAGACGACAACGCAAGTGGCAGTTATCGGCGGCGGCGTCGTCGGCTGTTCAGTCCTTTATCACCTGACCAAGCTGGGATGGTCCGACGTCATGCTGTTGGAGCGCTCGGAACTTACCAGCGGGTCCACGTGGCACGCGGCGGGCGGGTTTCACACGCTGAACGGCGACACCAATATGGCCGCGCTGCAGGGCTATACGATCCGCCTGTACAAAGAACTGGAAGAGATTACCGGCATGTCATGTGGCCTGCACCATGTTGGCGGGATCACTTTGGCGGACAATCAGGACCGGTTTGACATGTTGTTGGCCGAACGCGCCAAGCACCGCTTCATGGGGCTGGAAACCGAGATCGTCGGACCGGATGAAATCAGGAAAATTGCGCCAATTACCAATACGGACGGCATAATAGGCGCGCTTTATGATCCCCTGGACGGGCATCTGGACCCATCCGGCACAACTCATGCCTATGCCAAGGCTGCGCGCTTGGGTGGGGCCACGATTGAAACCCATTGCATGGTGCACGAAACCCTGCAACGGCGGGATGGCACTTGGGATGTGGTCACCGACAAGGGCATCATTCACGCGGAGCACGTGGTGAATGCAGGCGGCCTATGGGCGCGCGAGGTCGGGGCGATGGCGGGCGTTTATTTCCCGCTGCACCCGATGGAGCATCAGTATCTGGTCACCGACACGATCCCTCAGATAGAAGCTATTATTGATGCGGGCGGAGAGCATCCGCATGTGATGGACCCAGCCGGAGAAAGCTATTTGCGGCAGGAAGGGCGCGGGCTTTGCATCGGGTTTTATGAACAACCCTGCAAGCCTTGGGCCGTGAATGGAACGCCTTGGGAGTTCGGGCATGAATTACTGCCCGACGACTATGACAAGATCACCGATAGTATCGAGTTCGCCTATCGCCGCTTCCCGGTCCTGGCCGAAGCCGGGGTGAAGTCGGTAATCCACGGGCCTTTCACCTTTGCGCCGGACGGGAACCCTCTGGTCGGCCCCGTCCCCGGGTTGCGCAACTACTGGTCTGCCTGTGGTGTAATGGCGGGTTTCAGCCAGGGCGGTGGCGTGGGTTTGACGCTGGCGCAATGGATGATCGAAGGCGAGCCCGAGCGCGATGTCTTTGCAATGGACGTGGCCCGGTTCGGCGACTGGATCAGCCCCGGCTATACTCGCCCCAAGGTGATCGAGAACTATCAGAAACGCTTTAGCGTTTCCTACCCGAACGAGGAACTGCCCGCCGCGCGCCCCAATCGAACCACGCCGATGTATGACATCTTCACCGATCTGGGTGCGGTCTGGGGTCAGCAATACGGGCTGGAGGTTCCAAACTATTTCGCCCAGGATGGTGAGCCCGAATACGAAACACCTTCGTTCCGCCGGTCTGACGCATTTGCGGCCACTGGACGCGAGGTGCATGCGGTGCGCAATGCAGTGGGTATCAACGAGGTCCACAACTTCGGCAAATACCGTATCACCGGCCCTGATGCGCGAACATGGCTTAATCGGATCATGGCCGGGCGTATCCCGCAGCCTGGTCGCCTGTCACTGACGCCGATGCTGTCACCCAAAGGCAAGCTGATCGGGGATTTCACCGTATCGTGCCTGGATGAGACCGAGTTTCGCCTGACCGCGTCTTATGGCGCGCAAGCATTTCATATGCGGTGGTTCCTGCAGCATCAGGAAGGCGATGTTCACATCGAAAACATCAGCGATCGCCTGAACGGGTTTCAGATTGCTGGCCCCAAGGCCACGGAAGTTCTAGCGGCGTGTACCCGAGACGACCTCTCGGACCTGCGTTTCATGGATGTCCGCCGAGTGACCTTCGGCATGACTGACTGTATCGTGCAACGTGTAAGCTACACCGGAGATCTGGGTTACGAGATCTACTGCGATCCGATGGCGCAGCGGCAGCTTTGGTGGACGCTCTGGCAAGCCGGAGAGCCGCTCGGCATGACCCCTTTCGGTATGCGGGCCATGATGAGCCTGCGTCTGGACAAGTTCTTTGGGTCGTGGATGCGAGAATATTCGCCCGACTACACCCCAGGTGAAACCGGGTTGGATCGGTTCATTTCATTCTCGAAACCTGATGATTTCATCGGACGTGCCGCCGCAGAGCTAGAGCGCTCGGAAAAACCTGCGCGCAGGTTGGCTTCCTTCATCGTTGATGCCGAAGACGCCGACGTGAATGCTTATGAACCGATTTGGCTACAGGGTGAGGTTGTGGGCTTCTGCACCTCGGGTGGGTATTCCCACCATGCGCAACAATCGGTTGCTTTGGGTTTCCTTCCTGTTGAACACATCGCGGAGGGAACAGAGGTCGAGATCGAAATTCTTGGTCAAATGCGTAAAGCCCGGATGGTGTCGACGCCTTTGTTTGATGGTGACGGAACCCGAATGCGGGGATGACATCAGCCAGCCAGAACGTCATTCTAGGCACATGAAAAAAATACCAATTATCTTGCTGGCTGCCGGTCAGTCCAAGCGCATGCGTGGACTGGACAAATTGCTGCAACCAGTGGACGGCATGACCCTGATGCGCCGATCTGCGCTAACTGCAATGGATGCCGGAGAGGTGTTCGTCGCGCTGCCCCCAAGGCCACATGATCGGTATGCCGCATTGGACGGGCTGGACCTGCACAGGATCGAGGTTGTCGATGCCGCGGAAGGGATGAATGCCAGTTTACGCCGTGCATTGGCTCAAATCCCAAACGATGTCCCGGCGGTCATGGTTTTATTGGCCGATCTGCCCGAGATCACGGCGCAGGACATAACCGCAGTCTTGTCCGCCGTGACCGATCACCCTGACCACCTGATTTGGCGCGGAGCCACAGCCTCGGGTAAGCCCGGTCATCCGGTGGTTTTTGACCAAAGTCTGTTTTCCGAGCTTAGCACCCTGTCCGGTGATGAAGGAGCCCAATCCGTTGTGCGTGCCCATTTGGACAAGGTTTTCTTGCGGCCCCTACCCGGCGAACATGCGTTACTGGATTTGGACACACCCGAGGATTGGGCAAGATGGCGCAATCAACGTTAAGTCAAAAGTAACACGGCCCGGTCTTTCCAGACCGGGCCGGTACCCAAAGCGGGACTACCACGTTTCACACGTTCCAAAAGCGCAGCCAAAAATGCCTGTAGCACCTTGGCTATTCCGCTGCCGAACCTAAACAAGACCCCCTCGTTAACATGCCGCTGAGCGCTTCTGGTAACAGTGACGAGCTTTTGGCACCCCCTAGTGCCATCAGCTTCCCCTCGCTTGGGCATGCCTATCGTCACCGATCCGCCCCGCGCAAACAACGCTAAAACGGGAATTTCGGTTAATTTTCGACATATCAGAATGGTTTTTCCGCAACATCTCTGAAATCGGCAATCTACCTAAAGATGTTTATTAACCCCCGATGAATGCAGGGAAATTCGAATATGATCAGATCTATATGAAAATTGATTTATGTTGTTCATGGTTGTTTGCGTTTAAGTGGTCTCTTCACGAGAACACCCCACAACCTAAGGGCGATCTTGGGGGATGTAAAAACCCCCTTGCATCATTTGTTATCGAATTTGTCTCAATTCTTCACTTTTCTCTTTCTAGCCCCTCATTGGGAAACAATTTGGAAGATTCGCTGGTTTGATTCGTCCCGTTTTGCACCTTCCATCCATTCAGATCGGCGAATAAGACATCCGATTTATGGCAAAATTAAGATTTCTTAACCTTTGTTAAAGGAAATGATCAGACTGGTGCCGCATCTGCTGTCTTAACGCGCGACCGCATCCGCGCGATATAAACAGGAGACCAAAATGAGCATCCGAAAATCTTCTCTTCTCATCCCGCGCACAACCAGTTGGGTTGGCGTCAGCGCCCTAAGCGCCGCGCTTCTTGCGACGACCGCCCTGCCCTCCAAAGCAGACGAAGCGCTGGCGGATCTGGTCGAGAGCGTATCGCCGTCAGTCGTGACCATTGTCGCGGAACAGAAAGCGCGCCAGATCCCGACCCAGGAACAGAACTTTGATTTTGAAGGACATCCGTTCGGTGATTTTTTCAAACGTTTCGGCGCGCCTGAAGGCTTCGATGCTCCGCAACGCGGTCCGACACAGGGTCTGGGATCGGGATTTGTACTTGATGAGGCAGGCTACATTATCACCAACCACCATGTCGTCGACAATGCCGAGTCTGTGACCGTCCGCCTAAGCGACGACCGCACGTTCGAGGCCGAAGTCATCGGGACCGACCCTTTGACGGATATCGCCGTGCTCAAAATCGACGCGGGTGAGGACCTGCAAGCCGTCGAACTGGGCGACAGCGATATTATCCGTGTGGGCGAAGATGTTGTCGCCATCGGAAACCCGTTTGGGCTCAACTCGACCGTGACTACGGGGATCGTTTCGGCCAAGGGTCGCAACATCTCGCAGGGGCCATACGCCGAATTCATCCAGACGGATGCCGCGATCAACAAGGGTAACTCGGGTGGACCCTTGTTCAACATGGATGGAGAGGTCATTGGGGTGAACTCGGCCATTTACTCGCCAACCGGCGGATCGGTGGGCTTGGGCTTTGCAGTAACGTCCAACATCGTGGACCACATCGCCTCTGATCTGCGCGATGACGGTCAGGTTAGCCGCGGCTGGTTGGGTGTTTCGATCCAGAATGTCAGCCCCGAAATCGCCGCCGCGATGGGTATCGATGCTTCAACAGGCGCGCTGGTGTCTGACGTGGTTGATGGCAGCCCGTCAGAGGGTATCCTCAAGCAAGGCGACGTTATTCTGACGTTCAACGACGAACCCGTCGAATCCAGCAGCGACCTGCCAATTCTTGTTGGAACAACCAAGGTTGGTACCGACAGCACTCTGACCGTTCTGCGTGACGGCAAGGAACAGCAGCTTGAGCTGACCGTCGGCCAGTATCAAAGCGCCTCGGCCAACATCGACACGTCTGTAGACGATGCGATCGAAGGCACCGCTCTGGGTGTGACGGTTGCCCCACTGACCGATGCCAACCGCACCGAGATGGGATTAAGCGAAAACGTCAGCGGTGTTGTGGTCACCGCGCTTGAAGCCGGTAGTCCAGCCGCCAAAGCCGGACTGCAACGTGGCGACGTGATCGTAAAACTGGGCAGTCAGAACACAACCACACCGGATGCGTTGAAGGCTGCACTGGACAGCGAAAAAACCGGCCCTGCGTTGGTTCTGATCAACCGAGCAGGCAACCAGATCTTTGTTGCGGTGGAAATCGCCTGATCTGACACCCGCGCGCGCCACGTGATGGGGAATATCTGGCGTGCGCCTCCCCGGCGGGTTGATTTGTCCGCTCTCCGCCGGGACTGCCGGGTGCGCAACGACGCACCCGGCACGTTTTTCTCCAAACACAGTGCGTGACCCGGCATTCTGTGGTTAAATTCAAAGTGAAAGGAGTTCGCATCATGAGCCGTCGCCTGTTGATCGTCGAAGATGACGCAGACACCCGCGAGTTCATCGCCAAAGGCTTTGGCGAGGAAGGCTATGTGGTCGAACAGGCCGCAGATGGCCGCGAGGGCCTGTACCATGCCACCGATGGCGGGTTCGATGCCATCGTGCTGGACAGAATGCTGCCGGGGCTGGACGGATTATCTCTGATCCGTTCCCTTCGGGCTGCCGGAATGAAAACCCCGGTGTTGATGCTCACCGCAATGAGCGCCGTGGATGAGCGGGTCAAAGGGCTGCGGTCGGGCGCAGATGACTATCTGGTAAAACCTTTTTCTTTCCAAGAGTTACATGCCCGCATTGAAGCACTTTTAAGGCGACCACAGGAATCTGAGGAAAGCGCGACACTGACCTGTCGCGATCTCGAAATGGATCTGCTGACCCGCAAAGTAACGCGCGAAGGACACGAGATCACGCTGACACCGCGCGAATTTCAGATCCTCGAATACTTCCTGCGACGCAAGAACAGGGTGGTGTCCCGCACCATGTTGCTAGAAGGTGTGTGGGATTATCATTTCGACCCGAACACCAATGTTGTAGACGTCCATATCTCAAAACTGCGGAGACAGTTGGATGAGGACGGTCGGACACCATTGATTGAAACCGTCCGCGGTGCGGGTTACATGATATCTGATGGATAACATACGGCTTTCGTTCAACAATTCCAGGACGCGCCTTGTCTTGGCCAGTATGATCCTCAGCACATTGCTGACGGCGACGGTGCTTGCGCTGGTCTATGTGACAGCAAATCGAAGCATCGAGGGCGAAACGCGGTCGGTTGTGTCTGCAGAATTGACTGGCTTGGCGGATGAGTACGAGCGTCGGGGATTGATCGGATTATTAACAGCCATTGAGCGCCGCCTGCCCTCGGCCTCAGAACGAGATGCGCTTTACCTGCTAACTGACCGATTTGGCGTGAAACTTGCTGGTAACCTGAAACAGTGGCCAGTCGATATCACCGCGGGCAGCGGTTGGGTCGAACTTGAGCTCCACCGGGCGGACAATGACCAGTTGGTACCGATTTCGGCGGCTTCGATCCGCCTTCCTGGTGGAGAACGGCTCTTGGTCGGTCGAGACGCGTTGGCGCGGCAACAATTTGACCGGGTTTTGTTACGTTCGGTTGGAATAGCGCTGGGAATTGCCCTGGCGCTGAGTGTTTTGACCGGATGGTTGTTTACCAGGTTGGTCTTTTCGCGCCTGTCCGACATTGCCAGCACCGCGGAAAACATAGTCTCTGGGGATTTGTCCCGCAGAATGCCAATGCGCGGGACCGGAGACGAGTTTGATCAGGTGGCTGGAACACTGAACACGATGCTGGACCGCATCGAGGAATTGATTAGCAATCTGCGCACGACTTCGAATTCCATTGCTCATGACCTCCGCTCCCCTCTGTCGCGTCTCAAACAAAGGGTCGAGGCGTTGTCGGACCCCGCTAAAACGGATCACGAAAGAGAAATCGATGTCGCCCGTGCATCCGTTGAAATCGACCATGTTTTGCGTGTGCTGGGTCAATTGACCGAGATTTCACGCGCCGAAGCCGGTGTCGGGCGTGAACAGTTCGAAACCGTCGATCTGCAGCAGCTTGTCGGAGATGTTGTGGAACTCTATGAACCGGTCGCCGCTGATCAGGGGTCAAATCTTGAAGTTGTGGGGTCGGTCGCTCCGATACAGGGTCACCGTCCACTGTTGTCTCAGGCGCTGTCCAACTTGCTCGAGAACGCCCTGCGATATGCTCCTGAACACACAGCGATAACTGTAACAGTCAGCGAAGATGGCCCTAACGCCATCCTTAGCGTTCGTGACCACGGCCCCGGAGTTCCACCAGAAGATCTGCCGCGCTTGCAGGTACCATTTGTCACGCTGGATCCTGCCCGTACCGAGCGTAACGCAGGGCTTGGATTGGCCCTTGTCGCCGCGATTTCACATATGCATGGCGGTGCCTTCACTGCGCGTAATTGCAACCCCGGCCTTGAGGCGACAATCAAACTGGCACGCCATTAATCGCCATTATTTTGTTCTTGTAGCGTTTATCTTCCGTGACATCCGCGCCAAACCAGTCCGGAGGCACATAGGCTAGCGCCTCGGGTTCAGAAGGGAATTCCACCTCGACCAGGCGCAACGGGGCGAGATCGCCGAAGAAGATATCCAACTCGAACACCCGACCATCTTCCATGCGGCCCGTGTACCGCTCTTTTTCGACCCGACGTCCGTCAGTTTCAGGCCAGAAGGTCTCAAATTGCTCTGCCGATATCTCTGCCTCACGTTCGATCCGTACCAATGACCCAACGCCCTTTAACGTCAGGTAGTAGCGGTCGCCTTTTTGCCGCAGGCGCAGCTCGGTGGAATCATCAGGTGCAGTCAAATAACCCTGACGCACCACTGCCCTTTCAGCCCTACTCAGATCGGGCAGTTCCGCCACCAGGAATTTACGTTCAATCTCGGCGCTCATCTTTTTGAAACCAATACATCTTCCAGTTCATCGAACAATGCCTGATAAGCTGCACAGGCTTGACTGCGCGGAGCGTAGATACTGATCGGTGCGCGGTTCTGGCCCATGCGTTCAATATCTGCGGCAAACGGAATTACGGTCTGCAAAAACCTTTTACGGTACTGTTTGCGCATGCTTTCCATCGTTTCTTGGTGCAAGGACTTGCGTTGCTGAACCATCGAAAAGAAAGCCTTTATCTTCTTTCTGGGCAACTTCTTTTGCTCAAAGAAGCCAACCAACTGATCGAAAGTTCGTTCAGACAAAGTAGTGGGTATAACGGGCACGACGATCTGATCCGCTGCCTTGAAAATGTTCTCGGACAGGGTCGAAAGGTTCGGTGGGCAATCCAGTATGATTACGTCGTAGTCGCTCCCTGCACCAACCAAGGCCTTTTTCAACCGCGAGCGCTTGTTGCGCATACGCGACAGAAACACGTCGAAGTCTCTAAAAGTCATGTTGGCAGGCAGAACATCAAGCCCGTCGAAGTCGCTGGCACGGATGGATTTTGTAAACCTCTCAACGTCTTCGAAGAACGTGGCCTCAGTCAGCTTTTTGGACGGTTTTACGCGCAGATAAAAGCTGGATGCGCCCTGCGGATCAAGATCACACAAAAGAACAGTGTTCCCGTCCTTGGCAAAAGCGTAAGCTAGGTTAACTGACGTCGCGGTCTTACCAACCCCGCCCTTGTTGCTGTAACAGGCAATGATTTTCACGCCCTAATCCTCCTTTTGGTGAAACAGGCTGCGAAACGTGTTTCTGACTTGTGGGCTATCGAAGTTCTGGAAGTTAGCAATCACACGCGCGCGCTCGACTTTTTGCCTTTGATCCAAGACCGCAATAAGGCCTCCGACTGCCATCGCCAATTGCGCATCCGCTCGGTGCTGGGTGTTTGTCCGCTGCTGGATAAAGTCAATTAACGCCTCTTGCTGAACCGCGGCGTCATTGAAAAACCCTAGGTTATCTTGCAATTTTTTCAGAGGCTTGAGGATTCTTTTGAAAGCAATTTGATCAAAGAGCGGGCCAAAAAACTCCATCAGGTAGCGTAACTTTTTGCAGTCAATCCTAAGATCATGAACCAAAGCGTCTGGTGTTTCCCCAGTGATCATGCGTGCGCGTTTACAGACTTTGCGATAACGCTTCCAAATCAACGCACAGGCGTAATCGTAAGCGCCGAGCTGCGCGTTGGGGCCGAGCTCGAAGTTGGATGCATCTGAAAACAGCTTCAAAGTCGCGCTGACGTGTTTATTGTATTTCGCCGATCGCAAACGCCTACACAACGCGGCCTGTACCTGCTTTCTCTCGTCTTCGAGCATTGTAAACATGATACCCGCACCCTCATGAAGACTTGGCGGTAACAATTTGAAATAATTATATTTCTCTAGCAGATAGACATCCAGATCCCGCACCCGTCCGGTTGGCGCCATAAGATCAGAAAACGTTCGTTTCAACTTGATGGTTTGCCGCTCGGAAAACACGCCTTTAAACAGGCTGAGAACTGACCGCACGCGCCGCAGGGATACGCGGTAGTCGTGAAGAAACTCGGTGTCGATGTTCGCAAGCAACCCCGCCTCATTCTGCCGCGCGACGGTCAGGAAGGTATGGATCAGGTCAGTCGCCACCTCGACCGAAGGCTCGGTCTTTCCCAGTCTTATTTCTGGCTTTGCCCGGTAAGGAACAGCGTCTGGAAAGAGGGTAACGCACAGAGTTTTCAGTCCAACATTCACGTCCAAATCTATGTTATTACGCAATAATTTAAATGTTCGATCATAGCCTTTCATGCGCCCAAATGTCAGAATACAGGCTTGGCCGCGCTCCGACGTCAACGTTGTCAACACCCCCCGCACCTGCGTTTTTTGCAGGTCGTCTAAGACAGATAAATCTTGGGTCGACATCACACCTGATCCGATGCGCATAAACGCTCGCAGTTTCGGAAAATCACCCAGTGCATCGCGAACGGGGCCAGCAGTAAGATCGCTTAGAAAACAGCCTTCTGCCCGACCTTTCTGCGCCAAGACCATACCGTCGCCGACCAATTTCAGTTCATCGGATATCTGGAAAAGTACGCGACCCGAGGCCCGGATTGACTGGTCGTGACAATCCAAGACATGAAAAGTCTGGTGCGAAAGCCCTTTTTCGACCGATAAAACATACCCTTTTAGGCGTGACGAAATACGCCGCGCGTCGAAGCCGCCTGCCAAAATGAAAACAGCGTCAGTATCCGTCATCGCAAACAACCCCTGCCCGATGAGACAAGACACTGTCAGGAGATGGCGATTCCGCCCCGAAATCAACCCTTTCTCACGACTGCACTGGGCTTGAAGAACTTGCCGATGACAGAGCGGGCGCATCGGGCTAAGACGAGACTATGTCTGATCCTGTTTCCTCGATCCGAAACCTTGGCCCTGCATTCGAACAAGCCTGTGCCCGCGCCGGCATCCATTCGGCACAGCAGTTGCGCGATCTGGGTGCGGATGCAGCTTATACGCGCCTGCTGCGCAATGGCTCGCGCCCACATTTCATCGGCTATTACGTGCTGGTGATGGGGCTGCAGGGGCGTCCATGGAACGACTGCAAAGGCGAGGAGAAGAAGGCGCTGCGCAAACGGTTCGATGCGATCAAGGCCGGGGTCAGTACCGCGCCTGAGATGCAGATCATCGCTGATCTGGATGTGATCGGCGTGCGGGTCTCGGCTGCGGACCTCAAACCCGAATGAAAATGGCCGCCCCCGGTGACGGGAGCGGCCCTGAATTCTACTGTGGCTAAGGTTTAGCCGACCAGTTCAATGCCCGAGAAGAAATAGGCGATTTCTACCGCTGCGGTCTCAGGTGCGTCGGAACCGTGGACAGAGTTTTCGCCAACCGATTCAGCAAACTCGGCACGGATGGTGCCGGCCGCTGCGTCTGCAGGGTTGGTTGCGCCCATGACTTCGCGGTTCTTGGCAATGGCGCCTTCGCCTTCCAGAACCTGAACAACGACCGGAGCCGACGACATGAATTCGCACAGCTCGTCATAGAACGGACGCTCGGCGTGAACTTCGTAGAACTTGCCAGCTTGCTCTTTGGTCATGTGGATGCGCTTTTGCGCAACGATGCGCAGGCCTGCGTCTTCAAACTTGGCGTTGATCTTGCCAGTCAGGTTGCGGCGGGTTGCATCGGGTTTGATGATCGAGAATGTGCGTTCCAGTGCCATATCGGCCTCTCCTTACAATGTGGCGCGTGGTGTGCGCCGAAATCCATCGCGCGCCGCCTAGCACGGTATGTGGCCCAAGAAAAGTGTTATATGGCGCGGCACTCAGATCGTGTCCGGCAATGGGTCCAACTGGTCGACCCTGCGAACATAGAGGATGGACAGAAGCCCGGCGAAACTGCTGAGACACATCATGCCGAGAACGAGATAAGGACCATTCTCGGCAGTAACCAAGGCCCCAGTGGCCATGGTCAGGACGGCTCCCAACGCCACGGTCATCGCGCCCGACAATCCCGCCGCGCTGCCCGCCAGTTGCGGACGCACTGACATCAGCCCGGCAGTCGCATTGGCCACCGTCAACCCGTTGCCGAACCCCACTAGAATAGCCGAGCCGAAAAAGGTCCAAACGCTGCCGCCTTCGGCCGCGAAAACCACGAACCCCATCAATGGCCCGACCGAGGCTATCACCCGCCCCGTCAAAATCATGGAGTTCAACCGGATCCGCGCCGCTAGACGCCCGGTCAGGTAGCTGCCCGCCATGAACCCCAGCGTGATGATCCCAATCCCCAATCCCAGCAGCGCGGGGTTCAGGTCGAACCACGTCGCCGCAACTAAGGGCGCGCCGGTGATGAAGGCGTAGAACCCGCCAATCGAAAACGCGGCGCAGAAGGAATAGCCCCAGAACCGGCGTGAGTTGAAGAGCTGCGGATAAAGCCTCATCTGCGCGGCGAAAGTGGCAGTTGTGTTTGTGTTGGTCTCGCCCAGATCGACCCAGATCAACGCCAAGAGGCCCGTGCCCAGAAGAACATACAAAACAAACCCCGCGCGCCAGCCAAACAGCATCTCGAGCAGACCGCCCAGCATCGGCCCCAGCATGGGGGCCAGCGCCATGGCCATTGAGACATAGCCTAGTTTGGCGGCAGCCTCATTAGGTGGGTGCATGTCGCGGATCGCGGCGCGGGCCAGCACCTGCCCCGCGATCACCGCGCCCTGCAGCATTCGGAACCCAAGAAACACCCAGATCGAATTTGCCAGCGCACAGCCGATTGAGGCCACCACGAAGATAACCATGCAGACCAGCAAAACCGGCCTGCGCCCGAAGCGGTCGGACAAAGGTCCCATGATCAACTGCAGCACCGCCGACAGCGCCAGATAACCCGCGACCGACAAGTTCACCAACGCATAGTCCGCCTCAAGCGATACGCCTATGGCGGGCAGAGACGGCAGGAACATGTTCAGTGACAGCACTGACAACCCGGTCAACAGGACCAGTGTGATCATCGACGGTGGTGTCTGCGCGGGCTTCATCGAGGGTTCCAGTTCACTCAAACATGTCAGCGCTATCACACTGATCGCATGATGAACATGCCAAGCCGCTGGCGGCGGCATCACGGCTCTGCTAAGAGCGGCCCATGCTACGGATCGAAGACATCAATTACGCCGTCGAAGGCCGCCCTTTGTTCGATGGGGCCAGTGCAACCATTCCCGATGGGCACAAGGTTGGGCTTGTGGGCCGAAATGGCACCGGCAAGACAACTCTGTTCCGCCTGATCCGAGGGGAACTGGCGTTGGAATCGGGCAATATCGTGCTGCCCAAACGCGCGCGGATCGGCGGTGTGGCGCAAGAGGTGCCCTCGTCCGATGTCTCGCTGATCAATACCGTTCTGGCGGCTGATACCGAGCGTAGTTCCCTGATGGCCGAGGCCGACAGCGCCACCGACCCCTCGCGAATTGCCGAGATTCAGACTCGCCTTGCCGATATCGACGCCTGGTCCGCCGAAGCCCGCGCAGCCTCGATCCTGAAGGGCCTGGGGTTTGATGATGAGGATCAGCTGAAACCCTGCTCGGATTTCTCGGGCGGCTGGCGGATGCGGGTTGCGCTGGCAGCGGTGCTTTTTTCGCAGCCCGACCTGCTGCTGCTGGACGAACCGACCAACTATCTGGACCTCGAAGGCGCTCTGTGGCTGGAGAGCTATCTGGCCAAATACCCGCACACGGTCATCATCATCAGCCACGATCGCGGGCTGTTGAACCGCGCGGTGGGGTCGATCTTGCATCTGGAAGATCGCAAGCTGACCTACTACGCGGTGCCTTACGACAAATTCGCCGAACGCCGCGCCGAACGCATTGCTCAGGCGGAATCGGAGAACGCCAAGGCCAAGGCCCGCATCGCCCATCTGCAAAGCTTCGTGGATCGCTTCCGCGCCAAGGCGACCAAGGCGGTGCAGGCCCAGTCGCGCCTGAAGATGATCGAGCGTATTCAGCTTGTTTCGACCCCGCAAGAGGCCGCCCTGCGCGCGTTCTCTTTCCCTGAGCCCGAGGAGCTGTCGCCCCCGATCATTCACCTTGAGGGCGGTATCACAGGCTATGGCGACACCGAAGTGCTGCGCCGCCTGAACCTGCGCATCGATCAGGATGATCGCATCGCCCTGCTGGGCAAGAACGGTCAGGGTAAATCGACGCTCTCCAAACTGCTGTCCGATCGCCTACCCCTGATGGCGGGCAAGATGACCCGCAGTTCAAAGCTGCGGATCGGCTATTTCGCGCAGCATCAGGTGCATGAGCTGTATGTGGACGAAACTCCTCTGGACCACCTGCGCCGCCTGCGCCCGGATGAAGCACCGGGCAAGTGGCGATCCCGTCTGGCCGGGTTTGGCCTGAATGCCGACCAGGCGGATACAGAGGTCGGGCGTCTGTCGGGCGGCCAGAAAGCACGCCTGTCGCTGCTGCTGGCCACCATCGACGCGCCGCACATGCTGATCCTGGACGAGCCGACCAACCATCTGGATATCGAAAGCCGCGAGGCACTGGTCGAGGCGCTGACTGCCTATTCCGGCGCGGTGGTTCTGGTCAGCCACGACATGCACCTGCTGTCGCTGGTTGCGGATCGGCTGTGGCTGGTCTCGGACGGGTCCGTCAAGCCGTTCGAGGGCGATCTGGAATCCTATCGTGCCCTGCTGCTGGCCCGCGACAAGCCGGTCAAGGAAAAGCCTGCCGCCGCGAAACCAAAACGCCCCTCGCGGGATGCTATGCTGGCCCTTCGCGCCGATCTGCGCAAATGCGAAGACCGGATTGAGAAGCTGACGGATATGCATGAAAAGCTGTCTGCAAAACTTGCCGATCCGGCCTTGTATGAAGACGATCGGATCAACGATCTGGAAACCTGGAATCGCAAATTCGCCGAGGTGGTTGAAGCGATGCAAAAAGCCGAAGCCCTTTGGGTGTCCGCCGCAGAACGTCTGGAGGAAGCCGAAGCGTCATGACTTCCCCAGTCACCGAAACTAAAGATATGATTGCCGGTATGCGCCCCGCGCTTCAGCCCGGTGAATATGCCTTTGTTGTCTGGCCGCCCGACGCAGAATGGCCAAGGGGCACACGGGCCAGCTGTATCGAGGCCGAGGGCCTTTCGCTGATCGTTCCCTTCGAGGCAGCGCAGAACGGCGCTGTACCTATGCGCTGCATTACCCTGCAGGTGCATTCCTCGCTTGAAGGTGTCGGCCTAACCGCTGCCGTCTCAAGTGCGCTTGCGCAAGCTGACATTCCGGCAAACATGGTTGCGGGGTATCACCATGACCATGTTTATGTTCCCAGCGATCAGGCCGATAAGGCCGTGGCAATCCTGACAGAACTTCAGGGCGGTGCCACAGAATGATCGACCTAGCCTTTTTCGTCACCGCATTCACCACCCTGTTCGTGGTGATCGACCCCTTTGGCACCACGCCCATCTTCGTGGCGCTGACACAGGATATGGATGCCGCAACCCGCCGCAAAACCGCGATCCGTAGCTGCCTGACCGCCGTTTGCATCCTGATCGCCTTTGCGGCCTTTGGCGAGGCGGTGCTGGGCTTTGTTGGCATCTCGATGGAGGCGTTCCGCGTCGCTGGTGGCGCATTGCTGTTCCTGACCGCGCTGGACATGCTGTTTGACCGCCGTACCAAACGGCGCGAGGACCGGGCCGAGGAAGAGGAACACCCCGACCCGTCCGTGTTCCCGTTGGCCATTCCGTTGATCGCGGGGCCAGGCTCGATTGCCACGATCATTCTGCTGGCCGGGCAGCACCCCGGCGTTTTGGGTATCGTCGAGGCTTGCATCGTCATGCTGGCCGTCATGGCCGTTGTTTTCATTTTTTTCCTGTCGGGTGGCGTGATCGCGCGCATTCTGGGCAAAACCGGTTTGAACGTGCTGACCCGTTTGTTGGGAATGCTGCTGGCGGCTCTGTCTGTTCAGTTCATATTGGATGGTCTCAAAGCCTTTGGTTTTGCGTCCTGACCCCCATATATCTTTCAATAGAATTGGATAGGATGATGGTATGGACGGCGACAGCTTTGCACGTTTGGCATATTTGAGCCTGCTTGGCGCGGCTGTTGTGGCGTGGTTTTTTTCGCAAAACCGGCAATCCCTGAACAAAACCTTGCAACAGGCGATGGCCTGGGTGTTCATTTTCATTGGCGTTATCGCCGTGGTCGGCCTATGGGAAGATATCCGCTCAACTGTTGGTCCGTCTCCTCAGATGACCGTAACCGGCGAGGTGATCGAGGTCCCCCGTGCGTATGATGGTCACTACTATCTGCCGGTCGAGGTTAACGGCCAGTCGATCACCTTTCTTGTTGATACAGGAGCCAGCCAGATTGTGCTGGCCCAGCGCGACGCCGAACGTCTGGGCATTGATACTGATCAGTTGAACTATATCGGCCGCGCCGCAACGGCGAATGGCGAGGTCCGGACGGCACCGGTGCGTCTGGATACGCTGACGCTGGGCCCGGTTACAGATCGCAATGTCTCGGCCTGGGTAAATGAAGGAGAGCTGTTCCAGTCGCTGCTGGGCATGGACTATCTGCATCTTTTCTCGAACATCCAGTTTGCGGATGGGCGCATGATCCTGTCTCGCTGACTTCAATCCACCATTGAGAACAAAATAAGAACATGCTAACATGAATGCATGTCTGCACATCTTCTTGATCGTAAAGCCAAACGCACAGCAGCGGGCCTTGCACTGCATCCTCAGATCACCTTACAACTGGGCCGCGTGCACGAAGCCTGTGGCCCTGCTCGACGCAGTTTCGCCACCTGGCTGGCCGGTCAGACGCAAGGTCCCGTGCTGTGGATTTCCCCCGCGTGGGAGCCGGGCCAGTTAAACCCTGACGGCATGATGCCCTTTGTCGATCCCGGCCGCTTCATCTTTGTCCACCCAACCCGCGCCGAGGATATTTTATGGTGTCTGGAAGAGGCCCTGCGCAGCGGGGCGATCCCGCTGATCATCGGTGACCTGCCTGGTGCGCCCAGCCTGACGCCCGTGCGCCGAATGCATCTGGCCGCCGAACAGGGGGGCACGCTGGGGCGGGCTCCGCTGGGGCTGTTGCTGACACCGGGTGATGGCGGCGCGCAGGGGGTTGAGACGCGCTGGCACATGGCCGCGAACCATACTCAAGAGGCCCGCCGCTGGACCCTAACCCGCCGCCGTGCCCGCGCCCTGCCCCCGGTCACATGGCAGGCCACCCAGACCAAACCGCGCGCCGGATTGAACCTGCAAAGAACGGCAACCGACGAGGTATCAACATGACACCACAGCGTGATCACGAAAGAAGTGACTAGCCAACCCCTAACCTGCGCCCTAGCGTTCCGGGAATGAGCCACGCAATCCACGACAGCCGCTATTCTTGGCTACGCCTTGCAATCACGCTTGCCATCGCGATGGTGGCGAATGTGGGCATGTGGGCGGTCATCGTGGTCATGCCCGCGATTGAGACACAGTTCGATGCGGGGCGGGCCGAAGCCTCGCTGCCTTACGTTCTGACCATGATCGGCTTTGCGCTGGGGAACATGTGGCTGGGGCAACTGGTCGATCGGCTGGGTGTGACCAAAGCGTTGATCGGAGCGGCCGTGCTCAGCACCGTCAGCTATGTGCTGGCAACCCTAGCGCCGAACATGGTCATGCTGTCGCTGGCACATCTGTTAGTGGGACTAGGCACCTCGATCGGGTTTGGTCCGCTAATCGCCGATATCTCGCACTGGTTCATGAAGCGGCGCGGCATTGCCGTGGCACTGGTGGCCAGCGGCAACTACTTGTCGGGCGCGATCTGGCCCACCCTTCTGTCCGATATTCTTGCGCGCGACGGCTGGCAGCAGGTCTATCTGACGCTGGCTCTAATAACTCCGGTGATCGTCATCCCCCTGTCCCTTTTGCTGCGACGTCAGGTTCCGGCCGAGGCGCATCAAACCGCAGCCGCGAGCGCCAGCATCAAGGCAAGCAGCGTCGGGATCTCACCACGCGCGTTGCAGTACATACTGGGTCTGGCTGGTATCGGGTGCTGCGTGGCGATGTCGATGCCGCAGGTTCACATCGTCTCATACTGCGTCGGGCTGGGCTATGGGCCCGCCGTCGGGGCCGAGATGCTGTCACTTATGTTGCTAGGTGGCGTGGTCAGCCGCGTGATTTCCGGGATGGTGGCCGACAAGCTGGGCGGGCTGATGACCCTGCTGATCGGGTCAATACTGCAATGCATCGCCCTGTTTCTGTTCCTGCCCTATGACGGGATGGTTTCGCTTTACATCATCAGCCTCATGTTCGGACTGGCACAGGGCGGGATCGTGCCCAGCTATGCGCTGGTTGTGCGCGAATACATGCCCCCGCATGAGGCCGGAGCCCGCGTGGGCTTTGTGATGATGATGACCATCATGGGGATGGCTCTGGGCGGCTGGATGTCAGGTTGGATTTACGACGTAACCGGAAATTATCAATTGGCCTTTATCAACGGCATTCTCTGGAACGGGCTGAACATCGCAATCCTGCTGATGTTGCTGAAGCGCTCGCGCCCCCGCAGGCAGGAGGTCATGGCATGACCCAAGTAACACGACGCGCCGTCCTGGCAGGCTTGGCTGTACTGACCCTTGCGGGTTCAGCACTGGCTGCGCCACGCACGTACCAATTGGTGCCGGATGGAACATCGGTCGATTTCACCTTTGACCTTTCCGGCATCTCACAATCCGGCACCATGCCCATCGAATCCGCCGACATTCGGATCGACCTGAACGACCTGCTGAACAGCCGTGTGGACGTGATCCTGAACGTCGCCAAAGCGCGGACCAAGCTGCCATTCGCCCGCAAACCCATGCTGAGCGAGAGCGTCCTGGATGCCGAAGGGTTTCCAACCATCCATTTTGTGTCAACAAGCATACAACTTGGTGAAAGCGGCCGCATCTCTCAGGGTGCCAAGATCAGCGGGGATTTGACCGTTCGTGGGGTCACCCGCCCGATCGAGTTGAAAGCCGATCTGTTTCGCCCACCCGGCAGTGCCGCTGACAATCTGAACGATCTGTCCATCCGCCTGACCGGAGAGTTGAACCGGCACGATTTCGGAGCGTCAGGCTATGCTGATCTTGTACAGGACACCGTAGGCTTGGACATCCGGGCGGAAATCCAAAGCTCACAATAGCCGAAAAACGACGCGTCAAGGTCGATAAGCTGCGCGCATCTAGCTGCGGATGTCCCAAGGTGGTGTCGTTATGCGCACGATGATTTCTTTTGCCGCCCTGTTTCTTTCGGTTATTCTGCTGCAGTTGTCGACCGGCGGCGTGGGGCCGCTTGACGCCATCTCGGGACTGACGCTGGACTTTTCAACCGAGCAGATTGGTATGCTCGGATCGGCTCATTTCATTGGCTTTTTTGTGGGTTGCTGGTGGGCGCCTCGTCTTATGGGCAGCGTGGGGCATTCCCGCGCCTTTGCTGTCTGTACGGCATTGGGCGCCATGGGGCTGCTGGGGCATACTCTGACAGAAAACCCGAACGTCTGGGCCGTGCTACGGATCGCGTCAGGCACCTGTGTCGCTGGGTGCTATACAGTGATCGAGGCCTGGCTGAACGCCAAGGTCACCAACGAGTCGCGTGGCCGTGTCATGGGCAGTTACCGCATCGCCGATCTGGGCGCGTCGCTCTGTGCCCAGTTGATCATCGCCGTGCTGCCGCCCGCATCTTATGTCTCATACAACTTGCTGGCCATTTTATGCTGTGCCTCGCTGTTGCCGCTGACCTTGACCAAGGCCAGCCAACCTAAAACGCCCGACGCCCCTCGGCTGCGTCCTAAATTGGCATGGCGCAGTTCGCCGCTGGCTGTGGCGGGCGTGATCGTCGCGGCGCTCAGTTCGGCATCCTTCCGTATGGTCGGACCGGTCTATGGACAAGAGGTCGGACTTGGCGTCGACCAGATTGCTTTCTTTCTGGCGTCCTTCGTTCTGGGCGGGGCACTGGCGCAATACCCGGTAGGTTGGTTGGCAGACAAGTATGACCGTCGCTGGGTGTTGATCTGGCTGTCTGCCGCAGCGGTCCTGAGTTGCGGCATCACAATGGCAGCCGGCGGGGCGGGAACAATAGGCGTGATGTTGGCTGCGGGTATCTTTGGATTGACGACTTTCCCGATCTTTTCCGTCTCGTCTGCGCACGCAAACGACTTTGCCACAACCGAAGAACGGGTCGAGCTTTCAGCCGCATTGATGTTCTGGTTTGCGCTGGGTGCGATTGCCTCACCCTATGTATCGTCTAACCTGATTCAGCAGTTCGGCCCCGGCGCGTTGTTTGCTTTTGTTGCTTTGGGTCATGTCTTCCTGATCGTATTTGGCCTGGCACGAATGCGGTCGCGTCCGACACCGGATGAGCGAACAAACTATGTCTACGCTCCACGAACATCCTTCACGATTGGGCGACTGCTGAAACGGTCACGTGAGGCCGATAAAAACAGCCGCTGAACCGGTCGAATTGAGTTAACAAATAACACCACACGCAAAAGCCGGGCTTTTGCTGCCCGGTTACATAAGGTAGACGGGCGCGCAGACAGTTACGTGGACACGCAAAATGGCTCGGATTCTCATCACCTCGGCGATCCCCTACATCAACGGGATCAAGCACCTCGGCAACCTGATCGGCTCGCAGCTGCCGGCTGATCTGTACGCGCGCTATCAGCGTGGCCGCGGAAATGAGGTGATGTTCCTGTGCGCCACCGACGAACACGGCACCCCGGCGGAACTCGCGGCCGCCAAGGCGGGTAAGCCTGTGGCCGAATACTGCGCCGAGATGCATGGCGTTCAGGCCGATATCGCGAACCGGTTCGGACTGAGCTTTGATCACTTTGGCCGGTCGTCCAGCGATCAGAACAAGCACCTGACCCAGCATTTCGCGGGCAAACTGGACGAGGCCGGGCTGATCCGTGAGGTTAGCGAAAAACAGGTCTATTCCAACGCCGATGGCCGGTTCCTGCCCGACCGCTATATCGAGGGCACCTGCCCCAATTGCGGCTATGACCGCGCACGAGGCGATCAGTGTGAGAACTGTACCAAACAGTTGGACCCCACCGACCTGATCGAGCCACACAGCGCGATCAGCGGCTCGACTGATCTTGAAGTCCGCGAGACTAAGCACCTGTATCTGCGTCAATCCGCGATGAAAGATCAGCTGGATGCGTGGATCGACAGCAAAGCTGACTGGCCAATCCTGACCACCTCGATTGCCAAGAAATGGTTGCATGACGGAGACGGCCTGCAGGATCGTGGTATCACCCGCGATCTGGACTGGGGCGTTCCGGTCAAGAAAGGCGATCAGGACTGGCCGGGAATGGAAGGCAAAGTCTTCTATGTCTGGTTCGACGCGCCGATCGAATATATCGCCTGTGCCAAGGAATGGGCCGATGCCTGTGGAAAACCGGATGCCGAGTGGGAACGCTGGTGGCGCACCGACAAAGGCGCAGATAACGTTCGCTATGTGCAGTTCATGGGCAAAGATAACGTGCCCTTCCATACGCTCAGCTTCCCGGCCACCATTCTGGGATCAGGCGAGCCGTGGAAGATGGTCGATCACCTGAAATCCTTCAACTATCTGAACTATGATGGCGGCCAGTTCTCGACCTCTCAGGGTCGTGGCGTGTTCATGGATCAGGCGCTTGAGATCCTGCCCGCCGATTACTGGCGCTGGTGGCTGCTGAGCCATGCGCCCGAAAGCAGCGACAGCGAATTCACATGGGAAAACTTCCAGCAGTCGGTGAACAAGGACCTGGCCGACGTGCTGGGCAACTTTGTCAGCCGGATCACCAAGTTCTGCCGTTCGAAATTCGGTGAGGCCGTGCCTGAGGGTGGCGTTTTTGGTGAGCGTGAACAGGAGCTTATCGCAGAGCTTACCCGCCGGGTGCGCGCCTATGAAGGCTTTATGGAATCGATGGAGGTCCGCAAATCAGCGCAAGAACTGCGTGCGATTTGGGTCGCAGGCAACGAATACCTGCAATCCGCCGCACCGTGGGCAACCTTCAAGGAAGACCCGGCACAGGCTGCCGCACAAGTACGCCTTGGTCTGAACCTGATCCGACTGTACTCCGTGTTAAGCGCACCGTTCATCCCGATCACCTCGGCTCGGATGCTGAGCGCGATGAACACGCTGGACACCGATTGGCCAGAAGACATCGCAGCCGCGTTGAACGCCCTGCCCGCTGGTCATGAATTTGCTGTTCCAGATGTTCTTTTCGCCAAGATTACGGATGAACAGCGCGAAGACTGGCAAACTCGTTTTGCTGGCACCCGCGACTGACGGTTCACGACATCACAAGAACACAGGGGGCCTTGATGGCCCCTTTTTCGTTTAGGGTCGCCTCAATTCGGCGCATCAGTGAGTAAATATAAGGATCATCAGCATAATTTCCGCAACCAAAAGCCGGGTCGCAGCGTTCAACATGCTTGAGAAATCAACTTAAAACCGCCATCCTCACAGAGAGTTTAGTCGACTCGGCCGCCCTGCAAGTGCCGAGGCGCGTAAAGTTTACTTCAGTGAGGCGATTGCAATGCCCCTTTCACAGACGATTTCCAGACTCTGCCTATCCAGCGTGACGCCGGCTTTCGTGCGGCGCGCGACAGCGGCGGCTTTGATCGGGGTGGCATCAACAGCCACGGCGCAAGACCAAAGCGAAGCCCCGCCGCCTAAGGTTTCTATTGCTGCGGCTTACACTCAGGAAATAACCGAGGAAGCGACGTTTATCGGCCGCGCCGAGGCGCTGGACAAAGCCGATATTGTTGCCCGCGTCGGTGGTTTTCTGGACAGCCAGAACGTCGAAGACGGGGCTTTGGTAAACGAAGGCGATCTGCTGTTCACTATTGAACCCGACCTTTACCAAGCGACATTGGATGCCAGAAATGCCGATCTGGACCGGGCGCAGGCCAATCTGGAACTGGCCAAGGTGGAGCTCGCACGTAAACAGGAATTGTACGAGCGTGACGCGACCCCGGAATCTGAACGCGACATTGCCCGCGCCAACGAACTGGTGGCCGAAGCCGAGGTCAAGTCCGCGCAGGCCGCGATTAAACAAGCCAAACTTGATCTCAGCTATACGGAAATCCACGCTCCCTTTGACGGACGTATCGGTCGCGCTACGACAAGTGTCGGGGATGTTGTTGGGCCGAATAACCCGCCGCTAGTTAATATCGTCAGCGAAGCCCCGATCTATGTGAATTTTTCGCTGAACGAAAAGGAATTCACGTCGGTTCTGCAAGCGGTGGGTGAAAACGCCGCCTCGCTTGCGGAAAGCAATAAAAGCCCAGTGGTGAAAGTTGTCCTGCCCAACGGGACCGAACTGGATGAGGAAGGTACAATCGTCTTTGTCGACAACCGAATAGACCCGCTGACCGGGGCGATCAGGGTGCGCGCTCAATTCGACAACGCCAAGCGTCTGATCGTCGATGGTGCATTCTTAAGCGTACAGATCGAGGCATTGAAACCAACGACTGAGGTGTTGATCCCGCAAGCCGCTTTGCAGCGCGATCAGCGTGGTGACTTTGTTCTGGTGGTGAATGACCAGCAGATGGTTGAACAGCGCTACATCACCACAGGCACGACCGTAGAGACAGCGATCATTGTAAAGGATGGTCTGCGTGAAGGTGAAAGCGTGATCGTTGAGGGCCTCCAGCGCGTGCGTCCCGGCGTGGCTGTAGATGCTGTAGTCGCCTCTCAGCAGCCGGGAGAATAAAGAATGTTCTCTGCCCTGTTCATTAGCCGGCCCAAGCTGGCACTTGTTATTTCGTTGGTGCTGACCATCATGGGCGGTATCGGCTATCTGGTTCTGCCGGTTGCGCAATTTCCTGACATCACACCGCCTGTGGTCAGCGTTTCGACCACGTACACCGGCGCCAATGCCGAAACCGTAGAAAACACCGTCGCCGCGCCAATCGAGGCTCAGGTCAATGGTGTGGACGACATGATCTATATGACGTCGACTTCATCGGATAACGGCTCCTACTCGTTGAATGTCACATTCGAGGTCGGCACCGACCCCGATATCGCATCTGTCAACGTGCAGAACCGCGTGGCGCAAGCGATGTCGTCGTTGCCGACGGAAGTGACCGCGTCCGGTGTGGTGACCCAAAAAGCATCCACCAATATGCTGCTGTTGGTGACGCTAACGTCGCCAAACGGGACATATGACAGTGTTTTCCTCTCCAACTATGCCTCAATCAATCTCAAAGACGCGCTGGCGCGGGTTCAGGGGGTCGGTAAGGCGGATGTTCTGACCAATCTGGAATACGCGATGCGGATCTGGATGGACCCTGACAAAATGGCCGGCCTGTCCATCACACCCGGCGATGTGATCAGCGCCATTCGTGAACAAAACGTCGAGGTTTCGGCAGGCTCAATCGGCGCACCTCCGGTGCCTGAAGGGCAAACGTTTCAATATACCATCAAAACCAAGGGACGCCTGACATCCGCCAACGAATTCGGTGAGATTGTCATTCGCACCGGAGACGCTGGCGCCATCGTGCGTGTCAAAGACATCGCCCGGGTCGAGCTTGGGGCACAGTACTACGCCGCTTCGGGCTATTTCCAAAGCGTTCCTGCGACCGTAATAGGCATCTATCAGGCCCCCGGCGCGAATGCGCTGGCTGTTTCGGAACGGGTGCAGGCTGAACTTGACCGGCTGTCTCGGTCATTCCCGACGGATGTAGAATATGCTGTGCCGTTCAATACCACCGACTTTGTTGAACAATCGCTGAACGATGTGGTCTCCACCCTGATCCTGACATTCATTTTGGTGATCTCGGTGGTGTTTGTATTTCTTGGCAGTTGGCGAGCAACCATCATTCCAGCGGTCGCAATCCCCGTGTCTTTGATCGGGACCTTTGCCTTCTTGCTGCTATTTGGAATGTCCCTGAACACGATTTCGCTGTTCGCCTTGGTTTTGGCCATCGGGATCGTGGTCGATGACGCCATTGTGGTGGTCGAAAACGTCGAGCGTATCATCGCAGAAGAAGGCCTGCCTCCGGCCGAGGCGACCCGCAAGGCGATGGGCCAGATCACCGGTCCCGTCATCGCGACAACGCTGGTTCTTTTGGCGGTTTTCGTCCCCGTGACCTTCATGCCCGGCATCTCGGGGCGGCTCTACTCGCAGTTCGCCGTTACGATCTCGACTGCGGTTGTGATCTCATCGATCAACGCATTGACGCTGTCGCCAGCGCTTTGTGGTCTTGTGCTGCGCGCACGATCTGGCCCACCGACAGGGTTGCTGGCTGTGTTCGAGCGGTTCATCGGTTCGGTACGTTCGGGCTATGTCGCCATCGTACGCCGGTTGCTGATCCTGCCGATCGTTGCGCTGGGGATCATCGTAGCTTTGGCGATGGGGACCGGGACAATCATGTCCAAAACCTCCAGCGGGTTCCTGCCGCTTGAAGATAACGGCTATTTGTTCGTCGATGTGCAATTGCCCGATGCGGCAACTCTGGAACGTACCGAAGTTGTCACCAAGCGCGTGGATGACCAAATCCGGGAAATTCCGGGTGTGGCCAACACGGTTCTGATTAACGGCTTCTCGATCCTGAACGGGACGTCGACCAACGGTGCTGCGATCTTTGTGAACCTCGACAACTGGGACGAACGTCAGGAAGACGACCTGAGCGCAAATGCCATTCTGGAGAAGGTGCTGGCCATTGCATATGGCGAGACCGCTGCATCCATCGTGGCCTTTAACCCACCCCCCATTCAGGGCCTTGGCAACTCGGCCGGGGTCGAGATGGAAGTCCAGCAAACCGGTGGGGGTACTCCTCAGGACCTAGCCTCGGCCGTTGGCTCTTTCGTCTATGCCGCGAACCAGCGCCCCGAGATTGGGCAAGCTTACACGACCTTCCGGGCAAACGTGCCGCAGCTGTTCGTCGATCTGGACCGTGAAAAGGCCAAGACACTGCAAGTGTCAGTCGCCGAAGTGTTCCAGACCATGCAAGCGCAATTGGGATCCTACTACGTCAATGACTTCAACCTGTTCGGACGGGTGTATCGTGTGATGATCCAGGCGGACGGGACGTATCGGGACAATGTCGACGATATCTCGAACCTGTATGTGCGGTCGCAAAAGGGTGAAATGGTTCCTCTGGGCACTCTGATCGACGTTGAAAACGTTCTGGGCCCGGTTTTGCTGAAACGTCACAACCTGTTCCGTTCGGCCACGGTCACGGCTGTCCCCGCCGAGGGGCTATCGACCGGCGACGCCATCTCTGTCATGACCGAAGAATCTGCGAGCGCCCTGCCCCCTGGATACGCGTTTGAATGGACCGGCACGGCCCAGCAGCAGCTGGCCTCGGGCGGTCTGGTGATCGTGATCCTTGGACTGGCGATCTTGTTCGGATACCTGTTCCTTGTCGGACAATACGAAAGCTGGTCGCTTCCAGTTTCCATTCTGCTGTCTGTGATTGTCGCGCTTTTCGGAGCGGTTGCTGCCGTAGCTATCGTTGGCAGCGACATCAACTTATATACGCAGATCGGGATGATCATGCTTGTGGGGCTGGCGTCTAAGAACGGCATCCTCATCGTGGAATTCGCGATGGAACAGCGCGCCAAAGGACTATCAGTCAAAGAAGCCGCCGCCGAAGCTGCCCATCAGCGTTTCCGCGCGGTGATGATGACAGCGCTGTCCTTCCTTTTGGGGGTCGTTCCACTCTTGGCCGCTAACGGAGCAGGTGCAGCCAGCCAGAAAGCGATTGGTGTGGCTGTGTTCGGCGGAATGCTGGCCGCTACCCTGATCGGCGTGATCCTCGTTCCAGTTCTCTACGCCCTGCTGCAAGGCTTGCGAGAATGGTTAAAGGGCACCAAGGATGATCCTGGCCCCGCTGAGGAAACCGCCTGAACCCAAAAGCCCCGCCATTTGAGCGGGGCTTTTTTTCTAGCGGTTTTCGATCCAGTCTTGGATATGGGCGATCTGATCCTGCGTCAGTCTTAGGCCCAGTTTATTGCGCCGCCAGACGATGTCTTCGGCGCTGCGCGCGTATTCCTTCTCGACCAGCCACTCCAACTCTTTCGAGGTCAGATTCGCGCCGAAATCTTCTCCCAAATCCTCGGCGATTTGCGCGTCACCCAGAATTGTACGAGCCTCAGTGCCATACGCGCGAACCAAGCGTTCTGCCCATGCCCTGTCTAGAAAGGCATAATCAGCTTCCAAACCTGCTATCACATCCTGCACACCATCAACGGGAAAGTCACCTCCTGGCAGGGACACACCAGCCGTCCATGGCCCCGGCAGATCAGAGAAATGCTCTGCCACCTTCTCCATCGCGCTTTCAGCCAGCCGTCGATAGGTGGTGATTTTTCCCCCGAACACGTTCAAAACCGGGGCACCACCTGTCGCATCGACCTTAAGCGTATAATCACGGGTCGCAGCAGTGGCGCTGCTGGCCCCATCGTCATACAAAGGTCGCACGCCGGAATAGGTCCAGACGATGTCGTCACGCGTGATCGGCTGCTCGAAATACTTCGTCGCAAAGGTGCAGAGGTATTCTTGCTCGACCTCGGTGCAGACTGGCGGCTCTGATGGATTGGGGTGGTCCTGATCAGTGGTTCCAATCAGGGTAAAATCTCTCTCATACGGTATGGCAAAGATGATGCGGCCATCTTCGCCCTGAAAAAAGTAACACTTATCGTGGTCAAACAGCCTGCGCGTTACAATATGACTGCCTCGGACCAGACGAACCCCCTCGCGAGAGTTCACACGTATCTTGGTCTGTATGATATCCCCGACCCACGGCCCGCCCGCATTGATCAACATCTTCGCGCGGACGACGCGGGTTTCATCGGTTCCCTTATTGCGGATCGTGACGTGCCAGAGGTCCGCAACACGTTCGGCCGAAAGAACCTCGGTCCGCACCATGAAATTTGCACCTCGGGCTTCGGCGTCGCGGGCGTTCAATACAACCAGCCGGGAATCTTCGATCCAGCAGTCCGAGTATTCATAGGCCATTTCAAACTTGCTTTTCAGCGGGGCACCTTCAGGCGCAGATCGCAGATCCAAGGAGGAGGTGCCGGGCAAAATCTTGCGCCCTCCAAGGTGATCATACATGAACAAGCCTAGCCGGATCAGCCAGGCCGGACGACGCCCCCGCATCCATGGCATTACAGTGCTTAACAGCCGCGAAGTCGGCGTATCCGAGTCGAACCGCATGTCCTCGTGATACGGCAGGACGAAGCGCATCGGCCAACTGATATGCGGCATCGCACGCAGCAGTGTTTCGCGTTCAATCAGCGCCTCGCGTACAAGGCGGAATTCGAAGTACTCCAAATATCGCAAACCACCATGAAACAACTTGGTCGAGGCTGACGAAGTGGCCGACGCCAGATCGTTCATCTCGGCCAAAGTAACCGACAATCCGCGCCCGGCCGCGTCGCGGGCAATGCCACAACCATTGATCCCTCCGCCGATAATGAAAAGGTCGGCCACATCGTCTGTTTGCACTGTCATACCCGGTGAGTCCCGATGTTGAAAATCTGCCGCCATTAACCCGGTGTGACCTTGGGTCGTCAACGATATTTGTCGTTTATGTTCGTTTTGGCTCGTTCTTATTTGTCGCATTTCTGTACAAATTGCACACTGGCCTGTTTCAAAGGTTGATATTTTTCAAAAAGAGAAGAAAACCGAAAAAGCATTCCAACCGGAGGATCACGTGTCCCTTTCGTTTCGACAATCCGATATTCTGGAAATCGCCAAGCAAGATGGCCGTGTCGCGGTTGAAGACCTTGCCGCGCGTTTTGAGGTCACTGTTCAGACCATCCGACGCGACCTGTCCGATCTTGCGGACATGGGGAAATTGGACCGCGTTCACGGTGGCGCCGTGTTGCGGTCCGGCGTGTCAAACATCGGCTACGAGGATCGACGCGCCCTAAATGCCGAGATCAAGACCCGGATCGCGCAGGCCTGCGCGCGTGACATTCCAGACGGTGCATCGGTATTCATGAACATCGGAACCTCGACCGAGGCGGTCGCGCGCCAACTTTTGTCTCACAAAGACCTCATGGTGGTGACGAACAACATGAACGTAGCAAACATACTTGTCGAAAACGCGCACTGTCAGATCGTGGTTGCAGGTGGCGTGCTGCGCCGGTCGGACGGAGGGCTGATTGGCAACCTTACGACCTCGACGATCGAGCAATTCAAATTTGACTACGCTGTGATCAGTTGCTCTGCGCTTGACGCCGAGGGCGACTTGCTGGATTTCGACTTTCAAGAGGTCCATGTCAGTCAAACGATCATAGCACAGGCGCGGCATGTCATGCTTGCGGCAGACAGTTCGAAATTCCAGCGCTCAGCACCAGCGCGCATCGCATCCCTGTCTGACGTGGATGTCTTCTATACCGATGCTCAGCTGCAACGCAGCTTGGTCCAGAAATGCGCTGACTGGGGCACGCGATTGGAAATCTGCGCCTGACTTCCACTTTAGGCGAACTTTGACCGTCAAGTTCTTGCCAGACGCGAGCTAAGCTGACAATATTTAAACATATTGCAATTCTTATGATTAGAGGGGTGCGAGACATGATCGCACTACTATTCGCGCTGCTTACAACCGCTATGGGGCTGATCTACTACCGGATGAAAAAGGCTGCCAACGCGGTTTTTTTCTTAACCCTGGCGCTAAGCGTCTACTGGTTTCGTTATCACGCGACCAGTCAACTGACCATTCAGCTTTAGGAGACGGCAGTGACACCCGAACTGTCTCGCAGCCTAAACGCGATTGGGGCCTTAGCGGTTAGCCTGATACTGTTGCTGGCTTTCGTTTATCAGTTAGCCTTGTACGAACTGCCCTGCCCTTTATGCCTGTTGCAGCGCGTGGGATTCATGGCGGTCGGGGTCGGCTTGGCGCTAAACCTGATATACGGCGCGCAACCGCAACACTATGCGCTAATGCTGATCTCGGCGCTGTTTGGAATCAGTGTTTCGATCCGACAGATCTTTCTGCACATCGTGCCGGGAACCGGCCATTACGGGTCGCCGGTTCTCGGCTACCACTACTACACATGGGCCGCGGTCTGCTTTTTCCTGATCCTGCTGGGAACCGCCATTATGCTGTTGTTTTCGCGCCAATACACCGACGTGCCGAATGAGCAACCCCGATTTGGCGGCAATATACTGGCGAAAGTCGCATTCTTTACCCTATTGGGCCTCGGAGCTCTAAACACAGTGTCGGCCCTGCTGGAATGTGGTCCCGGTATCTGCGCTGACCCTCCGACAAGCTATAAATTGATTGACGAAGTGGATGCTAACAAATGAGGATGGGTCAACCTTCCCATAAGGAGGCTCGAGCATGGGATTATTGGGGCAGCCACTAGGCTACTATGACTACCTGACATTTGTCGCGCTCATTTTGCTGCTGGCTGCAGTGATGGCACTGTTTTTGTTCATCATGGGACTGCCAGGGCGCATTGCTATCAAGCGCAACCACCCCCATGCCGAGGCCGTTAAGATCATGGGGTGGATGGGGTTTCTGGCCATCGTGCCTTGGGTTCACGCGTTTATCTGGGCGTTCCACGATGGCACCACCGTCGATATCCGCCGTATGCCCGACGACGAACGCGATGCGGTGCGCAAGGAAATCAAACGGTTAGGCGGAACTCTGACCGAAGAATACCGCGACACGCTGGATCCTGAAGACAGTCAGAAAAGCTAAGGCCAAAGGAACTCTCACACTATGTTTGTCGCCCTGGGCATTACGCTTTTTTACCTCATTTTTGTTTGGCTGATCTTTTTCAAACTGCAATGGCTCAAATTCAATATCGCCTGGGGCATCGTCTCGTTCTGGGTAGGGGCGCATCTGCTGTTGATCTTTCTGGTGGCCCTGCGGTTCTTTCAGCCGTTTTCCATCGACAGCCATGTGATCCGCTCGACCATTCAGATCGTCCCCCGCCTGACGCAACCGACCATCCTGACCGAGGTACTGGTCGAGCCGAATACGCAGGTCAAAAAAGGCGATCCACTCTATCGCTTTGACGATACTGTCTTTTCGCTTGAGGTCGATGAAGCCAAAGCGCAGTTGGTCGCTGCCCAGCAAAACGCGAAAATTTTGGAACAGGACGTGATCGTCGCCGCCGAAAATGTCGAGCGCGCAAATGCGCAGCTGGCTTATGCACTGACGCAGCAGACCCGCTATGAAAACCTGGTGCCCGCAGGTGGCGCACGGCAGGATGAGCTGGACCGCTGGAATGAACAGGTGACCGAGGATCAGGCCCAGATCAAAGAGGCCGAGGCCAATCTGGAAAAAGCCCAACTGGCGCTGGATTCCCAAATTAACGGGGTCAACACAGGCATTCTGCAAGCGCAAGCGCAGCTGGACAAAGCGCAGTATTTCTTGGACAACACGACGATTTACGCCCCTGAAGACGGCATGATCGTCTCGCAGCAGGCACGTCCTGGCATGGTTGTGGGGGAAATCCGGCTGGGCGCTATTGCCAGTTTCGTCACCACGGATAATCCTTATATTTTGGCCACTTACCGCCAACAGAACCTGAAATTCGTTGAACCGGGGCAAGAGGTTGAGGTGGCACTGGACCTTTATCCCGGTGAAATCCTCACCGGCAAGGTCGAGGCGATCTGGTGGGCCACTCGTCAGGGGCAATACCTACCTTCGGGCCGCCTGCCCGGCTTTGAGCTGCCCAAGCTGCCGGGTCGCATTGCGGTGCAAATCTCGGTCGATATTCCTGATGGTCACACCTTCCCCGCAGGCGGCCACGCGGCGGTCGCGATCTATACCGGTCAGGGCAAAAGCTTTGAGTTCCTGCGGCGCATCAACATTCGCCTATACTCATTTGCGAACTTCATTCGCCCGCTGGATATCTGAGGACATAGCGCATGAAACGAACCCGCCTGACCCGCCAGATGATGGGCACCGCGCTATGCGCCGCCCTTTTGGTCGGATGCGCACCGGTGGGGCCGGATTTTGTGCGCCCGAACTCTCCGGTCGTGAAGGAATGGATCGAGGTTAACAGCCCCAGAGTCGGCCCCAGCGGTTTGACCTCGCGCAGCGCGCCCGTGGTCAAATGGTGGGAGACATTCAATGACCCCACTCTCAACAGGTTGATCAACGAGGCCTATGCCCAAAACCTCGACCTGCAGGTTGCCGGGGCTCGCGTGTTGCAAGCCCGAGCGCAGTTGGGCATCGCATTTGGCGAGTTGTACCCGCAATCACAAGCCATCGGCGCCTCGATCGAGCGGCGTCAGGTCAGCGAAAACCTCGGCCCGATTGCCGATATTCGCGAGATCATCCCGCTGGACACCGAATTTTCAACATCGCAAGCCGGGTTTGACGCGCAGTGGGAACTGGACGTCTGGGGCCAGCAACGGCGCGGCGTGCAGGCGGCGCGGTCCAATCTTGCGTTGCAGGTGGCCAATTATGATGATGCGCTGGTGACGCTGACGGGCGATGTGGCCGCGCTCTATGTCAATATTCGCGCCCTGCAGGAGTCGTTGGCGGTCGCACGGGACAATCTCCAGCTTCAACAGGAATCGGCCGACCTGACCCAATTGCGCTTCAACAATGGCGTCACGACCGAATTGGACGTCCAGGAATCCACGGCCCTTTTGAACAACACCAAAGCGCTGGTGCCCGCGCTGGAAAGCGATCTGCAACAGACCAAGAATGCGCTGGCGGTTCTGCTGGGCACGACACCATCGCGCATGACCAGTCTGTTGGGCAATTCCGGGCGTATCCCCTCGGCCCGGTCAAACGTCGCTGTGGGTGTTCCTGCCGAACTGCTACGCCGCCGTCCCGATGTGCGCGCAGCGGAACTGGCCGCAGCCACACAATCGGCGCAGGTTGGGATCGCGATCGCAGACCTGTATCCGCAATTTATCCTGTCAGGCTCGATCGGCGTGCAGGCGTCCGGTGGGCGTGACCTGTTCACATCAGCCAGTTCAACCGGTCTGGCCAATGCGGGCGTGGTGTGGAACGTGCTAAACTATGGGCGGATCAAGAATAATGTCCGCGCGCAGGACGCCGCCTATCAAGCGTTGATCGCGAATTATCAGAACACCGTCCTGACCGCCTATTCCGAGGTTGAAAGCGCCATGGTCGCTTATACCCAATCGCGCAAGCAGGTAGGGTTTTTTGAAAACAGCGTCGCCGCCTCGCGCCGCGCGGCCGAGATTGCGGTCGACCAATACCGGGACGGCATCGTGGATTATTCCCGCATCCTGAACACGCAGACGGCATTGCTGAATTCGCAAGCCAATCTGATCGAGGCACGCCAGCAGGTGTCCAGCAATCTGGTCGCTGTTTACAAAGGTCTGGGCGGCGGCTGGCAGATCCGGCAAACTCAGGAATTCCTGCCTGAAACGGTACTAGCTGAAATGGCCTATCGCACCGATTGGGGCGACCTGTTGGAACAAGACCCCACGCGCGCCAGCCTGAACTAAGGGCTATTTCGTCAGCCCTCGCAACCCGCCCGAGATCAGGATGTTCACTTCGTACAAGATGCGCGGAGCCGCCAGCCCACCGGGGCTGGCCAGATAATTCGGGCTCCATTCCGGGTCAAATTTCTGTTTGAAACTGCGCAACCCTTCGAAGTGATAGAATTGCTCACCATGTTCATAGACAAACCCACCGACGCGATTCCAGAATGACGCCAGTTGCCGGTTCTCGATCCCTGAAAACGGTGCAGCCCCCAATGAGAACCACTGGAACCCCTGCTCGGCACCCCATGCCATCATCTCGGCAAATAGCGCGTCCATGACGAAGCTGGCGCTGTCAGGTTCATATCGCATCAGGTCCAGTGACAGCTCCGATTTATGGCCGCCCTGAAACAGGTTGGCAAAGGCCACGATCCGCCCGCCTCCGCTTTCACGCAGCACGGCGTGGTCGAAATAGGACAGATAGTCGTCATCGAATCCCCCAAGCGCGAACCCCTTCTCCTCTCCGGCCTTCTGGGCCAGCCAGTCATCCGAGATTTTCCGCAGCTCTGGCAGAATCGGCGCAAGGTTTTCCTTGTGAATGATCTCAAAGACACAGCCCTCACGCTCAGCTCGGTTTTTCGCCTGCCGGAACCGTTTGCGCGATTTACCATCCAGCGAGAAATCCTTGAGCGGGACGCGCGCGACCTCACCTATTTTCAGGATCGACAGGCCAAGGTCCAGAAAGGTCGGCAGGTATTTCGTGGACACACTGTAAAATGCGCACAGCTTGCCCTCGCGGTCGGCCATTTCGCGCAACTGCCAGATCAGTTGCTGTCCGGCTTTTTCATCGCCCACCGGCTCGCCCTTGGTTATCAGTGCGTTGCCGGTATCGGCATAGGCCAGAAACGCGCTGTCATCGGGGGCGATCAGGAACTGCTTGTCCCCGGTCAGGGAAATCTGCGCCTCGGTATCCTCGCTCTCCATCACCAACCGTTCAACAACTGCGGGGATCTCGGTGCGTTCCGGCACAGGAATTTCGCGTCCGAACAGAGAGGTCACGGCCACGACCCCAAGGATTAATGCCACCACAAGACTAGAGCGCAAAAACCGCGAGGCGTCGCCGTTCCACGCGAATTCCCACCATAGGGCATTCTGATATTCGACATGGGAATAGGCAAACAGACCGATCCAGAAAATCACGGCCAACAGGGCCACGACGCTGACCAGCCACGGAATATTCAAACGAAAAATCGACGCGCCGCTTACCCGATAAAAGGCATCGCGGAACATGGCCAGCAGCCCAATCGTGGCCAACATGCTGATCGCTTCATGCGTATCCAACCCTTTCGCAATCGAGGCCCCAAAGCCGGCCACCATAAGCAACATCGCAACCACCCACGCGCGGTACAGCTTGCGGAACAGGCCGCGCGACACCAGCAAAAGCAATACGCCCACCGCGCTACCGACCAGATGCGATGCCTCAACAAATGACAGCGGCAGGACATCCCGCAAAACCCCAAGGTTCTCACTGCTGGCTGGCAGAGCACCAGACACCAGCAAAATGACACCTGCAACCGCAGCAACGCCGGCTGCGACCATTGGAACGATGGGTCGGATAACGCGATACACCCACGTGGCGGCACCTGTGATGTGGTGCCGGTGGCTCAGCGCCGAGGCGACCGCAATCGAGAGGCTGGCGATCACGAAGGGCAGAAACGTGTAAACCAGACGGTACAGCAGCAATGCGGCGATCACATCCGAACGACCCGAGGCCCCCAAACCCGCGATCATGGTGGCCTCAAACGCGCCGATACCGCCGGGAGCGTGGCTGACAATCCCGACTGCGATTGCCGCAATGAATATGGTGAAAAAATACGGAAAACCGACGCCCAGATCACTGGGCATCAACGAATAAAGCACCATCGACGCACCAAACAAATCCCCCAGCGCAGCAAGCGTCAGAAGACTGGCCAATTTGCCGTTGGGCAGGTTGAAGCCTACGCCCCCATAGGCCAGACGTCGCCCACCATTGGCAAGCCACAGGAACAGACCCAGCAATGCGGCAAGCATACACAGGCCGATCACCGTTTCGGTTGTGTCACTTATCGGAATAACCTTGGATATCCCATCAGGATGCAGTGTCAAAAGGATGCCCAGAAGAAGCACCATGCCTGACCAGAAGGCGATCCACGAGGTCGCGATGACCCCCGCAACCCTGCTCAGATCCAGACCCAAAGATGCATAAATCCTATACCGGATCGCGGTCCCTGTAATATAAGAGAACCCTAGGCAGTTCGACACTGCGTATCCGCAAGCCCCGGCCATTCCCGCCACTGGCAACGGCACTTCGCCATCCGCTACGCTTTGCACAGCAAACACGTCATAGAGCGACAGCGACAGGAAGCTGACCATCGTCCAGCACAGCGCAAAAAACATCAATTTCCAAGAAGTGTTAGCTACATCCGACTGCACATCGGACCATTTTACGTGCGAAGACAACTCGTGCAGGACAGTCAAAGCCACCAGCATAACCAGAACGGGGACCAGGATTTTAATCCAGGGACGTTCCAGAAACCCGGCCACACGTTCAGCCAAACGAACAGCCCAGAGGTCGTGGCCGGTATCCTGATCGGTCATATCTGTTCTCTGCTCTTGAGGTTTTGGTTGCTTGCGTGCTGTAGCAGTTTTACACAAATTCGTTGAACCTCAAAGCACTACGGCTCTTACATCCGGCCCTTACGTGTGGACAAAAGCAGATTGGTTTCCGATCGGGTGATCCCCTCCATCCGGCGGATTTGAAACAGGACTTCGTCCAACTCGGCCAACGTATCTGTGCTGATCTCAGCTATGAGGTCCCAGCTACCGTTGGTTGAATGAACGGCGCGCACTTCGGGCATGGCTGATATACGGGCCATCGTACGCTCGGTGCCGCGGCCCTCGATCTCAAGCATCATTAACCCGCGAACCGGACTTTGGGCCACATCCTGTCGGGTCAGGACTGTGAAACCCACGATCTCGCCCGATTGCTTGAGCCGCTGCAATCGACTGCGAACAGTCGTGCGTGTTACCCCAAGCGTTTCAGCAAGTTCAGACAAGGATGCGCGCGCATCGCGATGCAGTGCACTTAACAACCGATTGTCCAGTTCGTCCATATCAACTTCCCATTTCGAGATATCAAAGTTCTTTTTGAGCATTTTGATGACTTTTCGCAACCCACTATGACTGCGTAAATAAGCACATGAAAAACACAAATATCATACTGGTTGGCAGCCCCATGGATTCGGGCAAACGCCGACAGGGCTGTCGGATGGGCCCCGACGCCTATCGGGTCGCAGGGTTGCAGACCGCTCTCAACAGTCTTGGGCATGCTGTACAGGATATTGGCGACGTCGTCCCCGACCAATTGGATGTGGCTGAACACTCGCACCTATTCGCGCTGCCTGAATGTATCGGTTGGACCCGTGCATTGACCCGGGCCGCTCAGGCGGCGGCGCAAAAGGGCATGCCGATATTCATGGGCGGAGATCACGCCCTGTCGATGGGGACCGTTTCTGGTATGGCCGAACACGCACAGAAGCTTGGCCGCCCCCTATTCGTGCTGTGGCTTGACGCACACAGCGATTTTCACACGCCGCAGAGTACCGACAGTGGCAACCTGCACGGAACACCTGTTGCCTATTTCACCGGCCAATCGGGTTTTGAGGCTTTCCCACCGATCACTGCACCAGTCCCGACGGACCGAGTTGGCATGATTGGGCTGCGCTCGGTCGACCCTGCCGAACGGGCCCAGCTGGAAAAAGATCACGTCATGTTGGCAGACATGCGCAGCATCGACGAACACGGCATCAAAGCACCACTTATGGCCTTTCTCGAACGCGTTCGCGCCGCAAACGGGATGCTGCACGTGTCACTAGACGTCGACTTTCTGGACCCCTCCATCGCGCCGGCTGTCGGAACGACCGTACCCGGCGGAGCGACCGAACGCGAAGCGCATCTGGTCATGGAGCTGCTGCACGAAAGCGGCCTTGTCTGTTCGCTTGATCTGGTCGAGCTCAACCCGTTTCTTGATGAGCGCGGCCGCACTGCAAAATTGATGGTCGATCTGGCCGCGTCCCTTCTGGGGCGGCGCATCTTCGACCGACCGACCCGGAGTTTCTGATGACCCAACCGTCCGATAAAGCCCTCGTTCCATTTGTATCTGTCGACAACATGATGCGACTGGTGCACCACATCGGAGTGGAACACATGATCACTCAGATCGCGGCGCAGATCGAAGCTGATTTCAAAAGGTGGGAAAGCTTCGACAAGACCCCACGCATTCCCGCCCATTCTCCGCATGGGGTTATTGAGTTGATGCCCACCTCTGACGGCGAGGCGTATGGGTTCAAATACGTCAACGGCCATCCCAAAAACACATCTGAGGGCCTTCAGACCGTCACAGCATTTGGACTGCTGGCAGATGTCTACACCGGGTACCCTACCCTGCTGACGGAAATGACATTGCTGACAGCCTTGCGAACAGCGGCCACGTCGGCCCTTGTGGGTCGTTACCTTGCCCCCAAATCCGCCACAACGATGGCCATGATTGGAAACGGTGCGCAATCCGAGTTCCAATGCCTCGCCTTCAAGGCGATGTGCAACATCAACACCGTTCGCCTGTACGACACTGACGCCAACGCCACCGAAAAATGCGCCGCGAACCTCAAGAATTCAGGACTGACCGTTGTTCTCTGCAAAACGCCCGAGGATGCCATCGAAGGCGCGCAGATTATTACGACCTGCACAGCAGACAAGAAATACGCAACCATACTTACAGATAACATGGTTGGGCCCGGCGTTCACATAAACGCAATCGGAGGAGATTGCCCCGGAAAAACCGAACTCCACCGGGATATCCTTCTCCGCTCGGAGATTTTTGTCGAGTATCCTGAGCAGACAAGGATAGAAGGAGAAATTCAGGCCTTGGCCTCGGATCATCCCGTGACAGAGATGTGGCAGGTCATGACCGGTCAAGCCACAGGCCGTAAAGACGACCGGCAGATTACCCTGTTTGACAGTGTCGGCTTCGCAATCGAGGATTTCTCGGCGCTAAGGTTTATCAAAACAGCCATCGAAGGCACGAATTTCTATGAACCGTTGGACATGTTGGCGGACCCGGACGACCCCAGAGATCTGTTCGGCATGTTGATGCGTGCCGGCTAAACCGGGGGCGCTGCCCCCGCCGCCCTGCGGGCGACTCCCCCGAGATATTTTTCGCCAGATGAAGCTAGGGATCCTATTTTCATCTGGCAGCAAATATCCCGAAGCGCGAGGCAGAGCCTCGCAAAGAGCTCTCTATCCCGCCAACGATGGTAAGTAGAGCACGATACCGGGAAACGCGACCAGAAGCGCGATAGTGACTGCGTCCGCGATAAAAAACGGTGTCACGCCCTTGAATACATCCTGAACGCTTAAATCTGGACGTACTCCGGCGACAACAAAACAGTTGAGACCAATGGGCGGCGTGATCAGACAGAACTCTGCCATTTTTACAACCAGTATCCCGAACCAGATCGCGCACATTGGACCAGACATACCAAAAGCGCTGTCAGCCGCGCTGACTGTCTCGCCCCCGTTCAAGGCCATCACCGCAGGGTAAACCACCGGCAAGGTCAACAGAAGCATCCCTATGGCGTCCATGAACATTCCCAAAACCGCATAGGCCAACAGGATGCAGATTAGGATCAGCATGGGCGACATCTCAAGCGATGTGATCCAATCCGAGAATGCGCCGGGCAGATCAGCGAAACCAAGGAACCGCACGTAGATCAGAACCCCCCAGATGATCGAGAAGATCATCGCCGTCAGTTTGGCTGTTTCCAGCAGAGCGGATTTCAGTTCAGTCCAACGCATTCCGTGAAACAGGGCAAAACAGAAGACGATGAAGGCTCCGATAGCGCCGCCTTCGGTGGGGGTGCCCCAAGCCTTATCTCCGAACGGGTTGTAGACGAAGCAGATGATGATGAGGATCACGGCGACGATGGGGAACGCGCCGGGCAAAGCGGCAAAGCGCTGTTTCCAGGTGAACCCGGTTACGGGCGGACCGACAGATTTGAAAACAACCGCGATACCCACAATCAACAGGCCGTATATGACTGCCGAGAATGCGCCCGGAATGAAACCCGCCAACAGCAATTTCCCCACATCCTGTTCGACGATGATCGCGTAGATCACCAGAATCGCAGAGGGCGGGATCAGCGAGGCCAGCGTTCCGCCAGCAGCGACGACGCCTGCCGCGAATTGCTTGTTGTAGCCGACCTTCAGCATCTCGGGGATGGCGATGCGCGCAAACACGGCAGAAGTGGCGACCGAAGCGCCCGACACTGCCGCAAAGCCAGCCGTGGCAAAGACGGTGGACACGGCCAACCCGCCCGGCACCCACGCGACCCAGCGCTTGGCAGCCTCGAACAGCGCGCGGGTCAGGCCTGCGTAATAGGCCAGATATCCGATCAGGATAAAGGTCGGAATCAGGCTGAGCGTATGGGCTGCAACCTTGGAATGCGGCACCTGCCCTGCCGTTTTGACCGCCACGGTCAGTGCTTTGCCAAAGCGGTCGGGGTCATAGCCGAACTTGGCCCAGAAAATCCAAACCAACCCAACCAGACCTGCCAAACCTGCTGCAAAGGCCACGCGCATTCCAGTGACGACCAGAACCAGAAGGCCGCCTGTGACCCACAGGCCGATATCAATCGTGTCCATCTAGTCCTGCCCTTCGAATTGCTCGGCCTCGGCAGCCGCCTGGGCGGCGACATCCTGTATCAGAGGAACAGCTACGGGGTTTTCCAGCCCCAATACAAAAGCGCGACCATAGCCCCAGATTTGTAGGATCAGCCGCAGACACAGGACCGAAAACGCAACCGGAGCCAACAGTTTCGCAGGCCAAAGCGGGATACCGATGTCGATTGAGCTGTCGCGGCTCCACAACGGTGCGCCGAAATCGAATGAGCGGTCGAAATGGGACCAGCTGCCCCAAACCAGCGCCAGCATAAGCACAAGGATCAACACGACCGAGATCAGCTCAAACAGCCACAGCGCACGCCCGTGCAGGCGTGAGATGACGATATCCATTCGGATGTGACCTCCATCCCGTTGGACAAAGGAAATGCCAAGGAACGCGATCAGCGGCATGGCTTGTTCGATCCAATCCACATAGCCCGGCAAAGGCGCGTTTAACGCATTGCGCCCACTGACGGATACCACCGCCAGAACCATCAGCCCAAAGACAGCAATCCCGCTGATGAGCGCTAGGAGCTTCTCCAATCGCAATAGATGATGATCCAGACGGCTGAGACGGCTGCCGTCTTCAAGCACCGTGGCCTGTCCTGCCATGCCGGTGTTCCCCTGTTGTCTTTATAGGTGTCCGGGCGCCGAACAGGCACCCGGACTTAGTGATCAGTTACCGCCGCGCTGTTGCTTCAGCGTTGCCTGAACCAGATCATAGAGGTCTTGCGCAGGCAGACCCTGTGCTGACATATCCGCAATCCACTGCTCGCGGATCGGATCCGCGGCTTTTGTGCGGAACTCCTCGATTACGGCATCGTCGATTTCAACTTTGGCGACGCCTTTCTCGGACAGGACGCTGTCCCATTGCTCCAGTAGGCCGCCATAGTTGGCGAGGTAATGGTCAATCGCCTCATCAATCGAGCTGTTCAGCGCCTCGCGGTGCTCGGCAGGCAGCGCTTCATAAGCGTCGATATTAACCACGACCGGGCAGTTCACCGTGCCGGGATTGAGGTTCGCGGTCCACCAATCCGCCTCGTTGATGGTGCCGAAGGACAGATGAGCGTGCTGGGCGAAAGCCACAGTATCCACAACACCCGATTCCATCGCATTGAACGCCTCAGTCGCAGGAACCGAGGTCGGGACACCCCCAACCGCTTCAAACGCCTGCCCCAGACCGCCGGTGGCGCGCACACGCATACCGTCAAAATCGGCCAGCTCGTCGCGCGGGTCACCTGTGCCGACAAGATTGTACTGTGGCATGGGTGAGGTCATGATGATGCGCGCATTCCACTGTGCCATCTCATCTTTCACCGCCGGGTGATCGTAAACCGCGTGGCTAACAGCAACCTCTTCTTCAAGGTTACTTACACCCAGAAATGGGAGTTCGAGCACAGTGATGGCGCGGTTTTTGTCCCGGTGATAGCCCGCGCAGAACTGCGCCATCTCGAACGCACCGATTTCAATGCCGTCCAGATTCTCGCGCGGTTTGGACAAGCCCCCGTAGCTTACATTGATAGTGAATTCACCGCCGGTTTTTTCACTGACCAGCTCGGCCAGCTTTTCAACGTGCTCGGTAAAGGCGCGGCGTTTACCCCAGACCGAGGCGCTCCATTCGGTTGCCGCGGCCTCGGATACGAAGGCAACGGTCAGGGCGGCGACAGCGGCACCGCTCAGCATCTTTTTCATTATGATCTCTCCCTTATCTGCGCCCCTTGTCGAAGCGCTTGATGCCAAAGCTAGCGCCAACATCTGAGTGTGCCAACCCCCGGAAGATTTCACGGAACCAAGATCATCAGATCAAGTGACCGCTAACACGCTAAAGATGAATTTCCGATGCCATTTTTGGGCCGAACCAACGCAAACACGAGGATCGAAATCCGTTACAATTATCGTATTGATATTAATATATAATTACCACCTTTTTCCAAAAATGTTTTCACCGCAACGGCATTTAGAGAAATTTTTTTACAAACTAATCCATAGTTTCCGGTAATTTATTCCCTTGTTTTCTGTTCTCCGTATTATTCGGTATGGGGAGGAAGCGGGTCGACATTGTCAGTTTAGCAGGCAAAATTCGGCCCCACGAAATTTAGTCCAGAGGGAGGAGCCTCAGAATGACAACCGCTGCCCAGGCAGATGCCAAAACCTATCCGCCATCAGCAGACACTGTTGCCCGTGCACATGTCGATGCCGACAAATACAACGAGATGTATGCAGCCTCCGTCAACGATCCTGTTGCCTTCTGGGACCAACAGGGCAAGCGTATCGACTGGATCAAACCCTATACCCAAGTCAAGGACGTCAGCTTCGATTTCGGCTCGGTCGGTATTAACTGGTACGCCGACGGCACTCTGAATGTTTCGTCCAACTGCCTGGATCGCCATCTGAAAACCCGTGGAGATCAAACCGCGATCATCTGGGAGCCGGATGATCCAACTGATCCCGCTCAGCACATTACATATGCCGAACTGCACCGTCGCACCTGCCGAATGGCCAACATCCTGGAATCAATGGGTGTGCGCAAAGGTGATCGAGTTGTCATCTACCTCCCGATGATCCCCGAGGCTGCTTACGCAATGCTGGCCTGTGCCCGTATCGGCGCAATTCATTCGATCGTGTTTGCCGGCTTCTCGCCCGATGCGCTGGCGGCACGGGTCAATGGCTGTGACGCCAAGGTCATCATCACAGCGGACGAAGCCCCGCGTGGCGGCCGCAAGACCCCGCTGAAATCCAACGCAGATGCGGCGCTGCTGCATTGTAAGGACACGGTGAAATGCCTCGTCGTCAAGCGGACTAACGGTCAAACCACATGGATCAACGGTCGCGACTACGACTACAACGAAATGGCGCTGGAGGCCGACGACTATTGCGCCCCCACCGAGATGAATGCCGAAGACCCGCTGTTCATTCTTTACACCTCTGGCTCGACCGGCCAGCCCAAAGGCGTCGTTCACACGACCGGCGGTTATCTGGTCTACGCCGCGCTGACCCATGAGGTAACATTCGACTATCACGAGGGTGATGTTTACTGGTGTACTGCGGACGTCGGCTGGGTCACAGGCCACAGCTACATCGTTTACGGTCCGCTGGCCAACGGCGCTACAACGCTGATGTTTGAAGGCGTCCCAACATACCCCGATGCAGGCCGTTTCTGGGAGGTTTGCGCGAAGCACAAGGTCAACCAATTCTATACAGCCCCCACCGCGATCCGCGCGCTGATGGGTCAGGGCAACGAGTTTGTCGAGAAGCACGACCTGAGCGACCTGCGCCTTCTGGGCACTGTCGGCGAACCGATCAACCCAGAAGCCTGGAACTGGTATAATGAGGTGATCGGCAAGGGCAAATGCCCTATCGTGGACACTTGGTGGCAAACCGAAACCGGCGGTCATCTGATGACCCCCCTGCCCGGTGCGCACGCTATGAAGCCCGGCGCGGCAATGAAGCCGTTCTTTGGCATTCAGCCAGTGGTTCTGGACCCGCAATCGGGTGTGGAAATCAGCGGCAACGGGGTCGAAGGCGTGCTGTGCATCAAGGATAGCTGGCCCGGTCAGATGCGTACCGTTTGGGGTGATCATGAGCGGTTCGAAAAGACCTATTTCTCGGATTACAAAGGCTACTACTTCACAGGTGATGGGTGCCGTCGGGATGAAGATGGCGATTACTGGATCACAGGCCGCGTCGATGACGTGATCAACGTCTCGGGCCACCGCATGGGCACCGCCGAGGTTGAAAGCGCGCTGGTTGCCCACGCCGCTGTGGCCGAAGCCGCCGTGGTGGGATATCCGCATGAAATCAAAGGACAAGGCATCTATTGTTATGTCACCTTGATGAATGATCGCACCCCCTCGGATGAGCTGCTGAAAGAACTGCGCACCTGGGTGCGGACCGAGATTGGACCGATTGCCTCGCCGGATGTGATCCAGTGGGCACCGGGCTTGCCGAAAACGCGCTCGGGCAAGATCATGCGCCGCATCCTGCGCAAAATCGCCGAGGATGACTTTGGCGCGCTAGGGGACACTTCGACGCTTGCCGATCCGTCGGTGGTCGAAGACCTGATTGAAAACCGCGCGAACAAGTGAGGATGTGATGGACGCTGCCACGATCACCACACCCGTCGTCCTGATCCTTCTCGGCCCTCCGGGTGCCGGGAAGGGTACACAGGCTCGTATGCTTGAACAGAAGTTCGGGTTGGTTCAACTCAGCACCGGAGACTTGCTGCGTGCCGCCGTCGCGGCCGGGACTGAAGCAGGTTTGGCCGCCAAAGCCGTGATGGAGGCCGGAGATCTGGTCAGCGACGATATTGTCATCGCGATCCTGCGCGATCGACTGGCCGAGCCGGACTGCGCGAAAGGAATCATCCTTGACGGCTTTCCCCGCACCACGGTTCAGGCACAGGCGCTGGACACTTTGTTGGCCGAATCTGGGCAAAAGATCAATTCGGCCATCAGCCTCGAGGTAGAAGACGCTGAAATGGTGATCCGGATTTCGGGTCGCTACACCTGCGGCATGTGCGGTGAAGGCTACCACGACACGTTCAAGCTGCCCGCGGTTGAAGGAAAATGCGACAAATGCGGCAGCTCAGAGTTCAAACGGCGCGCAGATGATAACGCTGAAACTGTTGCGTCCCGGCTGACGGCCTATCACGCGCAGACGGCACCGCTGATTGACTACTATCAGGCCCAGGGAGTGCTGAAGGGTATCGACGCAATGGGCCAGATAGATGACATCTCAATCGACCTGCAAGGGTATGTGCAAGAGGTCATGACTTAAAGGGTGGATCAAAGCGCAGGGCTTTAATCCTAAATCAGAATACTTCGAAGGAACTGCCTTGGCAGAACCGAGAAGTTTTACCTGACGTCACGGGGCGTTGGGCACAATCGCAAAGCGACCTGACGCGCATGAGGAGTTGTGTGCCAGGCCGTACGGCGAAAAAGCGAAGGAGGAACCCGCAATGGCGGATCAATCATCAAACTCCGCGCAGGCTGCCGAGTCCGACAAGGGCTATTGGCAGGCCAACCTGCGCCTAATTTACATCAGCCTTGTGATCTGGGCGCTGGTGTCGTTTGGATTCGGCATTCTGCTGCGTCCGCTGCTGTCGGGCATTTCCGTTGGCGGCACCGATCTGGGCTTTTGGTTCGCTCAGCAGGGTTCGATCCTGGTCTTCTTGGTGCTGATCTTCAACTACGCCTGGCGCATGAACAAGCTGGACGCCGAATACGGCGTGGATGAGGAGTAAACCCCATGGACCAGTTTACCATCAACCTGCTGTTTGTTGGCGCGTCCTTCGCGCTATACATCGGCATCGCGATCTGGGCCCGTGCGGGTTCCACATCGGAATTCTACGCCGCCGGTCGCGGCGTTCACCCGGTCACCAATGGTATGGCGACAGCGGCGGACTGGATGTCCGCGGCCTCGTTCATCTCGATGGCGGGCCTGATTGCCTTTACCGGCTATGACAACTCGACCTTCCTGATGGGTTGGACCGGTGGCTATGTGCTGCTGGCTCTGCTGCTTGCGCCCTATCTGCGTAAGTTCGGCAAGTTCACCGTGTCCGAGTTCATCGGCGACCGCTTCTACAGCCAGACTGCCCGTATCGTTGCGGTGATCTGTCTGATCGTTGCGTCTGTGACCTACGTGATCGGTCAGATGACCGGCGTTGGCGTGGCCTTTGGTCGTTTCCTTGAGGTGTCGAACACATCCGGTCTGCTGATCGGTGCCTGTGTGGTGTTCGCCTACGCGGTGTTTGGTGGGATGAAGGGTGTGACCTACACTCAGGTTGCTCAGTACTGCGTGCTGATCACCGCCTACACCATCCCGGCCATCTTCATCTCGCTGCAGCTGACCGGCACCCCTGTTCCGGCGCTGGGTTTGTTTGGTGACACCGCAAGCGGTGAACCCCTGCTGACCAAGCTGGATGCCATCGTGACCGAGCTGGGCTTTAACGAATATACAGCCCACCACTCGAATACGCTGAACATGGTTCTGTTCACCCTGTCGCTGATGATCGGTACTGCGGGTCTGCCGCACGTCATCATGCGCTTCTTCACCGTTCCCAAAGTGTCTGACGCCCGCTGGTCCGCTGGCTGGACGCTGGTGTTCATCGCACTGCTGTACCTGACCGCCCCTGCGGTTGGCGCAATGGCCCGTCTGAACATCACCGACATGATGTGGCCTAATGGTGGTATCGAGGGCGGCGCTGTTTCTGTCGAAGCAATCGACACCGACCCGCGCTACGACTGGATGGCCACGTGGCAGAAAACCGGTCTGCTGGACTGGGAAGACAAGAACGGTGACGGTAAAATCCAGTACTACAACGACGCAAACGCCGACTTGCAGGCAATTGCCGAGGAAAAAGGCTGGGTTGGAAACGAGCTGACCAAGTTCAACCGTGACATCCTGGTTCTGGCCAACCCCGAAATTGCCAACCTGCCGGGTTGGGTGATCGGTCTGGTCGCGGCTGGTGGTCTTGCGGCCGCGCTGTCGACCGCCGCGGGTCTGTTGCTGGCGATCTCGTCGGCGGTGTCCCACGACCTGATCAAGGGTGCGATCAACCCGCAGATCTCGGAAAAAGGCGAGCTTTTGTCGGCGCGTATTGCAATGGCTGTAGCCATCGCTGTAGCAACGTGGCTGGGCCTGAATCCTCCGGGCTTCGCGGCGCAGACGGTGGCCTTGGCCTTTGGCTTGGCGGCAGCCTCGATCTTCCCGGCGCTGATGATGGGTATCTTCTCGACCCGCATCAACAACACCGGTGCGGTCGCGGGTATGCTGGCTGGTCTGGTTGTAACACTGATCTACATCTTCCTGCACAAGGGCTGGCTGTTCATTCCGGGCACCAACTCTTTCACTGATGCTGATCCGCTGCTTGGTCCGATCAAGTCGACCTCGTTCGGGGCGATCGGTGCCATGGTCAACTTTGCCGTCGCCTACTTCGTGGCCGGTGCGACCAAGGAAACTCCGCAGGAGATCAAAGATCTGGTCGAAAGCGTCCGCATTCCCCGTGGCGCGGGTGCAGCTCAGAATAAATGAGCACGATGCGGCCCAAAGCCTACTTGCCAAAGGCCGCGTCTTTCGACTGACTACTCCCGCCCGGCACTCCACCGGGCGGGATTTTTAAACCGGAAACCGAGGAGTATTCCATGCCCCTGTCCCATGATGAGATCACCCGGTTTCTGAAATCCGTACACCCTTATGACGCCCTGCCAGCTAATGTCTTGGATGCCATCGCAGACCAGATCGAGGTGTGGGAGGTCGAAGAGGACTTCACAGTCTACAAATTGGGTCATTCTTTACCCGGTGTTTTTGTGATCTATGAGGGACAGATTGAGATCAAAGACCGGAACGATGTCGTCGTTTCGCATCTTGGTCTACGAAACTCATTCGGTGAACGCGGGCTTTTGAAGGATGGCAAGGCAATCACCAAGGCACGCGCCGACGCCTCATCGGTGCTGTTGCTTTTGCCTCCGGATCTGGTGCGCGAATTGATCGCCGGACATGAAGTCGTCGCAAAGTTCTTCAACCGCAGCCGTACCACACGCGCGGGCCCACAGAGTCTGGCCACCAGTTCGATCGACGTTCTGATGGCGCGCAACCCAGCCACCTGCCCGCCTGATACACCGGTCCGCGAAGCCGCGCAGCTGATGCGTGACAAGCATATCTCATCGCTGTGCGTGACGGATCAGGAAACTCTTCTTGGCATCGCGACCCTGCGCGACGTGTCTGGCAAGTTTGTCGCGGACGAAATGCCAGCGGACACGCCCGTTGCCTCAATCATGACCGCTAACCCGATTACCCTGTCACCTTCCGATATCGGCTCGGATGTTCTGCATATCATGATGGAACGAGGGATTGGCCATGTTCCAATCTCCGAAGGTGGACGGTTAGTCGGTATCGTTACTCAAACCGACCTGACCCATTATCAGGCCGTCAATTCGGCCGAACTTGTGCGCCAGATTGCAGCCGCGCAGACAGCGGAACAAATGGCTACTGTGACCGATGAAATTCCACAGCTTCTGGTACAGCTTGTTGCCGCTGGAAACCGGCACGAGATCGTCACGCGCCTGATCACGGATATCGCTGACACAGCCACCCGTCGACTGTTAGCCTTGGCCGAAGCCAAGCTTGGCCCGCCCCCCGTGCCCTATCTGTGGCTGGCCTGCGGATCGCAAGGGCGGCAGGAACAGACTGGTGTCTCTGATCAGGACAATTGCTTGATGCTGGACGACAACGTGACCGACGGTGACATGCCCTATTTCCATGCGATGGCACAGTTTGTATCGGACGGGTTGGACACATGCGGATACTTCTATTGCCCCGGCGACATGATGGCGACAAACCCGCGCTGGTGCCAACCGGTACAGGTGTGGCGCGACTATTTCAAAGGTTGGATCGCCAAGCCGAACCCCGAAGCACAAATGCTGGCATCAGTCATGTTTGACCTACGCCCGATCGGTGGCGCATTCGAGCTGTTCGACAAGCTGCAAGCCGATACGCTGGCTGTAGCCCGGGCGAATTCGATCTTTGTGGCGCACATGATTTCAAACTCATTGAAACATACGCCTCCGCTTGGCTTGTTACGGGGATTTGCGACGATCCGGTCAGGTGAGCACCGCAATACACTGGATTTAAAGCACAACGGTGTCGTTCCCGTCGTCGATCTGGCCCGGATTTACAGTTTGCAGGGCGAGCTTCCCGAGGCGAACACGCGCGCGCGTTTACGGGCGGCTGGAGCGGCTGGTATCCTAAGCGAGTCAGGAGCGCGGGATCTGCTGGATGCATATGATCTGATTGCTGAAACCCGTCTGGAACACCAGGTGCGGCTTGTAAAAAGTGGCGAAAAGCCGGACAACTTCATGCCACCCACGGCCCTGTCCGATTTCGAACGCAGCCATCTTCGGGACGCGTTCGTCGTGGTCAAGACGATGCAATCGGCGGTGGGCCACGGAAAAGGTATGCTGGGTTGAACCAGCCGAAATTGGGAGAAACGCAATGTTCCTGGAACTGATCGCCACACTCTTCGCAGGCGTCGCATTTGCAGGCGTCGTGATGCTGGTGAACAAGGTGACGGGCGGTCGCTTGCCAAGGTGGGCTGCACCTGTTGCAGCCGGTTTGGGGATGATCGGAATGACCATTTCCAGTGAGTATTCCTGGTATGACCGCACCAAAGATACGCTGCCTGAAGGCATGGCGATTATTCAAGAAATCGAAAGTCGCGCGTTTTATCGCCCCTGGACCTATGCGGTCCCCTTTGTTGAACGTTTTGCCGCGATTGACACAGCCTCGGTTCGGACCAACGAACAGGTGCCCGAGCAACGGTTGGTAGACCTTTACTTTTTTGGGCGCTGGTCCCCGGTTTCCAAGCTGCCGGTCGCTGTGGATTGCGCACGAAACCAGCGCGCCAATCTGGCGGACGGGGCCGAATTCGGATCCGAAGGTCAGCTGCTGAACGCCGACTGGATCAACGCAGAAACCAACGACCCCATCATCGAGGCCACCTGCGGAGTGTAACATGCTGACCCGGTTAAGCCTGCGCTTACGCATCTTCCTGTTTTTTTGCCTGCTGGCTGTTGGCGGGTTAGCTGTCAGTTCTCTCGCCTTGTGGATCAGTTATCGGCGCGTTGCAGATCCTGAATTGGTCAACGCCTTCATCTTTGCTGAAATCCTTATGGCTTTTGGCTTTGTGGCGCTGATAGCCGCCGTTTGGTTGCTGTTTGATGACAACGTCGCCAAGCCGATCGAGCGTCTTTCGGCTGAGCTGCGCGCGCGCGCGCACGCAGGCGTCAACCGGGAAATGGATGTTCAGGCCGCGCGTTACCTGGGTGATCTAGCCCCTGCTGCGGCTGGTCTGGCCGACCAACTGTCAGAGAAGACTATGAGCGTAGCCGAAGCCGTCGCTGCTGAAACCGCCCATCTGGCTGCCGAAAAGCAGAAGCTGACAGCCTTGCTGACCGACATTCCGGTGGCCATGCTGCTGGCCAGCCCGACGCATAAGATCGTGCTCTATGATGGTCAGGCGGCCGAAGTTCTGGCGCAGATTTCACATCCCCGCCTGAATGCGTCGATGTCCGAGTATTTTCAGATTGGTCCCTTGGAACAAGCCTTTGCCAAACTTACCAAAACAGGGCTTGAGGTCGGTTGCACTCTTACAAGTATCGACGGCACACAAAACTATATGACGCGTATGAAACCCTTGGGCGACGCACCAGGTTACATGCTGATTTTTGACGACAGTGCCACAAACATCGCGCCCGAGGCCGCGCGGCCGCTGGTCTATGACTTTGCCCTATTGAACTCGGCTGCCAATAAGGAACTGCGTACACTTGACCTGCGCGAGCTTTGCTTTGTTGTGTTCGATACCGAAACCACGGGGCTGCTGCCACACAAGGACGAAATTGTGCAGATCGGAGCAGTGCGTGTCGTAAATGGCCGGATCATTGAAGGCGAACGGCTGGATATATTGGTCAACCCCGGTATGCCAATCCCTGCTGCCTCGACCAAGGTTCACAAGATCACAGACAATATGGTCTCGGGCGCGCCTGGAATCGCCGAGGCTGGCAGGGTCTTTCATCAATTTGCGCAGGACGCGGTGATCGTGGCCCATAATGCGCCATTCGACATGGCCTTTCTGCGCCGTCATGCGAACCGGATGGGTGTTGAATGGAACCACCCAATTTTGGATACTGTCCTGCTGTCCGCCGTTCTGTTCGGTGCCAGTGACACACACACGCTGGACGCCGTGTGCGACAGGCTCGACATCACTATCCCGCCAGAGTTGCGCCATACGGCGCTGGGGGATGCGGTCGCAACGGCCGAGGCGCTGGTTCGTATGTTACCGATGCTTGAGGCGCGCGGCATGACCACCTTTGGCGCGGTGATCGAGGCGACCCGTCAGCACGGACGCTTACTGGAAGATCTGAACTAGGCTGAAAAATACAGTTTCAAGCGCAGCTTTTCGTGGACAATTTCACTGGGCCGTGGCACCTGAGGCGCGGCCACTGAATGAGCGCGTGATGACCGAGACCACTTTCACCCCATCCCCCGACCAAAGCATCGCTTTCCGCGAAGCCTTGGGCTGTTTCGGAACAGGGGTCACCGTTGTGACAACACATACCGAAATGGGGCCGCGGGCGATCACGGTGAATTCGTTTTCGTCGGTCTCGCTGGACCCACCTCTGGTTCTTTGGTGCCTTGCAAAGAACTCAAACCGGTTCGGCGCGTTCCATAACTGCCAGCATTATTCGATCCATGTCATGGCCGAAGATCAGCAGGATCAAGCACTGAAGTTTGCCGAAAATGGCGAAGACTTCTCGCACGCAGATTGGATAGCTGACCATGCCAAGCGTCCGCACCTGTCTGATTGCCTTGCTCGGTTTGATTGCACGCTAAACGCCCAACACGATGCCGGAGATCACCTTATCCTGATTGGCCAGGTCGAAAAGGTGATGTACCGCACAGGCAAGGGGTTGATTTTCAAGCGTGGACAATTTGGGGGATTTGCCGATCTAATATAGATCAATAAGCCCAAATTACATTGCTATATCTGAATAATATAGCAATGTAGTGCGATGATCGGCACCAGGAATAAAATAGTCTTCGTCCACATACCCAAAACCGGCGGAAGCTCGGTCGCATGGGCGTTACGTAAGGAATTTGATCGGCCGAATCCGTTGCAGCGGATGTTAAAAAGCTTGGACGGTCGAACGATAAACAGGGGCATCTACCAAAAGTCGCGGTTCCAGCCGCTTCCAGATCATGCCAAGGCGATAGACTATCTGGAACGCTTGGGCCCAGTGTATTGGACAATGCGCTCGGTTGCATTCGTTCGTAATCCATTCGACTTGTTGATTTCACTTTATAGCTACATCCAACAAACCGAAATTCATCATGACCACCAGGCGGTCAAAGGTATTTCTTTTGAAGAGTTTATATTGACGCGCTGCGGAGGCGAGCTTTCACCTTACAGACAAACAAGTTTTCTGTTGGACGAACAGAACCGATGTCTTGTCAGCTATGTTGGCCGAATGGAAAACCTAGGCACCAACTTCCAGAGTTTTTGTGCGAAAGTCGACATCCAAGCCAGTTTAAGCCACCAAAACAAGTCCAATAGATCAAGGGTAGTTGCGGATCACTACAACTCCGAGATGATAGATATTGTCGTCGAAACGTTCCGCTCGGATTTCAACTTACTAGGCTACAGCACTGATCCGAATAACCAATCCATAGACCAGATGGAGTTGCTGAAGCACCCTAAGCTGAAACCAATTTAGTCACTCGTCCAGCGACCCATGCACGGCCAGTGCCTCAAGTTGGGTTTCCTGCGGGGTGATGATGCGGAAAGCCTCATGCACACCCGTCTCGGATAGTTCACGCGCGACGGTCAGCAGGGTGTTTGGCGCATGTTCTTCGCATAGCTCGGACATATGAGTGATTTCGGCTTGCGCGACGCCCATCGCCGCCTCAACCGAAGGCGCGCCGTAGATTTGTACGAAATGCTCGGCCAGGTTCTGCGCAATCTGGTCGATCTCGGCTGGTTCCACTTGCGTCACTGCCACGAATGTCACCCGGCCAAAGGTCTCGACACCCAGCCATCCGTTCGCGAAAGCCTGCCGGGCCTTGCCCTCAAGATCGCCCTCGCCCCAGTTCGAAAACTCGAACCCGCCCGAGATGCACCACTCGCCCGTGCGGGCCGGGGAATGAAATACGTTCATGTCGCTTTCGTCGAAATGGATCGCGCGGGCCAGTTTCATCTTTAGTTCTCCAGTAGATCCGTCAAGGGGCGCAGGGTTGTTTCGGCACCGTCGCGGATCAGCATTCCGAACCGCTCGTCGGCGCCCAGAAAGACACCTGTGTCATAGGGTTCGCCCACCCCGCGTAGCAGCCCCATCCATTCGGCATGAAGCGGCGCATTTCCGTCCTCTTGCCAGCGGTTGAGCCATGTCAGCATATGCCTTGACCAGCTTTCAACCATTTGAGTCGGCGACACCTCAGCGCAACCTTCATCGTAAAGCGCTGTAATATCTGGGTTTTCGCCGGGCGCATCGCTGGTTTGCAGCAGTGCCAGTTCCCAGCCGACGATCAGCCAATCGGGCTCTTCCTCGGGCGCGGTGCTTGAGGCCGCGACCTGAAACATCCCACATTTAGCCCCGTTCACACAGATCGGGCCGTCCCAGTCCAGATGGACCGCCACCTCGGGCGGGGCCAGCGCGCCCAGAGCGTTCTGAAACCCCACGGCGCAGAGCGGCAACATCGCCATCGCGTCCTGCAGCGGAACTTCGGGTGCAAAGACGATAGCCACGCGTAAGCGGTCAGCCTGAATGTTGTAAACCACGGTGCCCGCATCACATCCCAGCGCGGCCATGGCCTGCGCGCGCTGAAACGGATCTTGTCCCCCCTGCACCGGGTGACCGACCAACAGAGGGGGAAAAACCGGCTCGCTCATGCGTTGCCCTTGGCGATCAAGTCGCGGGCGATTTTGCGGAACGCGTCGGCCTGCGGGCTGTCGGGTTTGCTGACCACGATGGGCGCACCCCCATCAGCGGCCACGCGAATGTCCAGATGCAGAGGGATTTCCCCCAGCAGCGGCACACCCAGAGATTCAGCCTCGGATTTCACGCCACCATGGCCGAACACATGTTCCTCATGCCCGCAATTCGAACAGATATGGGTGGACATGTTCTCGATCATGCCGACGATGGGCGTTTTCAACTGGTTGAACATGTCGATCCCCTTGCGGGCATCGATCAGGGCTACGTCCTGCGGGGTCGACACAACAATCGCGCCATCCACCTGGAACTTCTGGCTGAGCGTCAGTTGCACATCACCTGTGCCGGGCGGCAGGTCGACGATCAGCACATCCAGCGCGCCCCATTGCACCTGGTTCATCATCTGCTGCAACGCGCCCATCAGCATCGGACCTCGCCAGACAACCGCCTGCCCTTCGTTGGTCATCAGCCCCATGGACATCATGGTGACGCCGTGATTGCGCAGCGGCAGAATGGTCTTGCCATCCGGGCTGGCCGGACGCCCCGAGACACCCAGCATCCGGGGCTGCGAAGGGCCGTACACATCCGCATCCAACAGACCCACGCGCCGCCCCTCGGCGGCCAGCGCACAGGCGAGGTTCGCGGACACGGTCGATTTACCGACACCCCCCTTACCCGAGGCCACGGCGATGATGCGATCCACGCCCGCCACCGGTTGCGGGCCGGTTTGCGAGGGTTTGGGTTTCGGCTTCAGATCCGGCGGCGCCTTGTCGGAATGCGCCGTCAGCATGGCCGAGACCTTGAACACACCATCAACCATCTGAGCAGCCTGCTCGGCCGCCGCGCGCACGGGTTCCATCTTTTCGGCGTTCTTAGGGTCGATCTCCATCACGAAGCGTACGGTGTCACCTTCGACATTCAGGGCACGCACGATCCCGGCGCTGACAATGTCTTGTCCGGACATGGGATCGGTGATTTTCTTCAGGTTCGCCAGAACTGCGTCACGAACACTCATGCCTTTTCTCCGTGTGTCGATCCAACCAAGTGGTTGATTTTCATTGCATGTGTCTCCGTCTCATTCAGTTTATTTGACGCAATCGGGGCGCTGCCGTTAGGCTGACCCCATGCGCGTTATCCTTTTGTGCCTGAGCCTGACGCTCTCCGCCACCCCCTCTTGGTCGCAAGAGGCGCTGGGACTGGCTGCCCCGCCCGAGGTTGCCGACTCTGGTCTGTTGCAACATATTCTTCCGCGCTTCTCACTCAAGACCGGGATACGCGTTATTGCGGATGATACCGGCGTTTTGGTTTTGGAAAGCGGCCCGCCGGGTGATCCGGTCTTTGCCCGCGACGGTGTGATCTATCACCTCAGGATCGGCGAGGATGCCAAACACGAACGTTTCCGCGACTGGCTGCTGTCCGATATCGGCAAGCGCACGGTTGAAGGGTTTGCTCCGGAAACCGGCGCGCCCTTCTCGGCCGAATTCGAAGTTGCGGCGCTGCAGGAAGAGGTCGTGGTTGATGGCGACGCCGCATGGGGCGAAGAACTGTCGATGACTCATTGCGGGCGGTGTCACGTGATCGGCCCGCAAAACCGCATGAATGGGCTGGGCTCGACGCCATCCTTTGCAGTCCTGCGCGCCATGCCCGACTGGTCGGAACGATTCGAGGCGTTCTTTGCCCTTAACCCACACCCCGCCTTTACCCAGATCGACGGGCTGACATTGCCCTTTGACCCCGAACGCCCCTCGCCCATCCACCCCGTCCAGATGACGCTGGACGAGTTGGAGGCGATACTGGCCTTTGTATCGGTCATCAAAGCCGCGGATCTGGGCGCACCGTTGCAGCTTCAATGATCTTTGCGCTTTGAGAAATAATCCTCGGTCGTAACAACCTTGGGACGCGGCGCAGACTGGAACGGGTTGTCCTGTTGCTGGAACTGCGCGTTCACACGGCAATTGTCACACATCTGGATCATCCGCGCCTTGTCCGAGGTGGCAAACATCGGATGCGTGCCCGACAGCTTCTCCATGATCCTTTCAACTGTGGATTTCACACCGAACAGCGCGCCACATTCGACGCATGCAAAGGGTTCTTCTTCGTTCAACACCTGCTGAGACAGGGCCGCATCGCTCAGGTCCAGTTGCGGGATCAGCGTGATCGCGTCCTCGGGGCAGATTGTTCGGCACATACCGCATTGCAGGCAGGCATCCTGCTGGAAGTTCAACTGCGGCATGTCGGGGTTGTCGATCAACGCCCCCGACGGGCAGAGCGACACGCAACTCAGACACAGCGTGCAACTGTCTGTGTTCACCGCCACCGCTCCGTAAGGCGCATCTTCGGGCAATGGCAACGGAGCTTCGGCCTGAGGGTTGAGCGCCTGCGCGGCCAAGCGTGCGATTTGACGCCGGTTTCCCAAGGGCAGCACCGGATCAGCCAAAGGCTCTGGTACGTGCTGTGCGTATAGTTCGTCAGACATCGCATCCGGATCGGCCTGATCAATCAGGCCCAGCTTCCCAGCGCCTGCGATGGCCTCGGCCAGTGCCAGTTCACGATCCAGCGCATCCCGCTCGGTCGTTGGCGCCAGCAATACATCAACCCGAGCAAATCCATGGGCCAGAGCGGCCAGCATTTCGGAATGGCCAAACCCCGAGATCACGTTCAGTTCCAATGGGATCACATCGGCAGGCAAACCGCGGCCAAAGCGGGCGGACAGTCGGATCATTTCAGCCCCGTGGGCATCATGAACCAGCAGCCGGGGCGCTTGTCCTTCGGCCCGTCGATAAGTACGCGCCAGAATGTGCATCCGGGACAAAAGTGCTGCAACCGGCGGGTCTTCGTAGGTGATCGCCGTCGAGGGGCAAACCGCCGCGCATTCTCCGCATCCGGCGCAGATCATAGGATCGATCGCCACATGTTCACCCGCAGAGGTGATCGCACCAGTCGGGCAGATGTCCAGACAGTTCGAACACCCTACCTGTTCGGCGCGGGAATGGGCGCAGAGGGTTTCCTCCATCCGCACATAGAGAGGTTTTTCAAAGGTGCCGACCAGTTGCGCGGCCTCAAAGGCCAGACGTTCTATGGCAACCGTATCCTTGGGATCGGCTCTCAGATACCCCTCGCGCTTGGCGGGGGCCTGCACGAACGGCGTATCCCCGGCCAGGTCCAGCACGATATCGCAGGAGGAGCCCGCCCCGTCGCGCGGTTCCGACCATGCAAAGGCTCCGCGCCCGCCGGGTTCTAACTGTTGTAGTGCATCCAGCCGCAGAGAAAATCCGCCCAAAGCACCAGTCAGCGACCGAACGCGCCCGCGCACCACATCATAGGCGCGCGACATCGGCTCGCTATCGTCGATGCTCAGGACCGTGACGGCCAAGGTCGACGAAAGACGCTCGGCTAGATCAAACGCCACCGCGCCGGGGCCGATGATGAAACACGTGCCTTCGCTGACGACATCCACGCTGGGCGTGATCGGCTGCGGCAACAGCGCCTCGGCCGCCAGCGCTGCCATCTTGGGGGCGGCATCCGCGCCCTCATCCGACCATCCCGCGCGGTCACGTAGATCGACGAAACCCGGTGCCTCGACCCCAAGCTCATCGGCCAAGTTGCGAAAAACTTCCTGCTCTTGCCCACAGGCGACGATCACATCACCGTCTTGCATAAGCTTCGCAGCTGTCTCCAACTCGCGCGTACACAGCGCTGTGTGGACCTTGGAACATGTCGCATCGCAGGCGGATGCCATCTTGTCTGCGTCCACGCGCTGAGTGCCCGCGCAGTCGCATAATAGTAGTTTGGTGCTCATATCCCCTCCCCGGATGTCGCGCCATCTCACAGCACAGTAGGCTGTATTCGGGGGACGGCAATGTAAACCCCATCGCAAACACGCCAAATCCAACCCCCGGACGCGCTACACAACCCTGTTTTTCTACCCGGGAACAAGGCCCCTCACGAACTCGCTATCGACGTATGCGACTAAAGTCGTAGTGCTTGGACTTGGCAGAAGATCATTTTGTGTACCATAGTGGACACGGGGAAGGCAGGGGAGAGCCTTCCGGGGAGGATCTACGTGGCGAAGGCCGCTACTCAGATTGAAATGCCGATAGGCGTTGTTGTGCGCAAAACACCCGGTGTCACTCGCTGGGCGAAATGGAACTGGCGTGCGATTGCGGTGTTGCCCGGTGCGGGCCCTGCCGATTGGCACGAAATGCGCCGGGAAGGCGAAGCTGTGGAATACCACGCTGCAACCCTCCCCCTCACATTGTGGGCGGATGAGACCGAGGCGTATATGGTCAACCTGTCCGACGGCACGCCCTCGATATACCTTGTGCTGCGCGATGCGCTGGACGGGCAGCGCCCGATGGATGCTGTGCTGGTTACTGCCTCACCCTATGAAGGGCAGGATTACGCGGATACCGGTGAAGAGATTGTCGAGAAAATTCCAATGACCGACGGGCTGATCGCCTGGGTACGGGATTTTGCGTTGGAACATCACCGCGATGAAGTCTTCGTTAAACGCAAGCGCGACAAGAAACGCACTGATCTGGTCGAAGATGGCAAAGGCGATGCGCGCATACGGCAAGAGTCCGATGTTTACCGCGCCCCGCGGAGGATCATCCAATGACTGAAGCCCGCGATTTCTGGTCCCGCCGCAAAGCCGCCGTTCAGGCCGAGGCTCAGGCCGAAGTAATCGCAGCCGAAGAACAGGTGATCGCAGACCAGCGCGCCGAGCTTGAGGAAAAGACCGACGTCGAGATTCTGGCCGAGCTTAACCTCCCCGATCCCGATCAGTTACAAGCGGGCGATGACGTCTCGGGCTTTATGGCCAAAGCCGTTCCCGATCGTCTGCGCCGCCGCGCCCTGCGCAGGTTGTGGCGGCTTAACCCGGTGTTGGCCAATGTCGATGGGCTGGTCGATTATGGCGAAGACTATACCGACGCGGCCTGTGTGATCGAAAACCTGCAGACCGCCTATCAGGTCGGCAAGGGCATGTTGGCTCATGTCGAAGCGCTGGCCGCCAAGGCCGAAGTCGAGGCGGAAGACTCCGATATCGAGGTCGAGGCCGAGGAGCCTCAGCCTGAACCCGAAGAGATCGACACCCCCGACCCAGAGCCCGTTCTCTTGGCTGAAATAGAACCAGACGCGCCGGAGGAGGCGGAAGCCGCCCCTGCCCCGCGCCGCATGAAATTTGAATTCGAAGGATAACCGAATGACAGCAAGTGAAGCGCAACAGATGGATGTCTCGGCCGAGGATCGCCTGCGCGCGGATTTCTACAACTTTCTGGGCCTGCTGCTGGCCGGTCCGCCAGGTCAGATGCTGCTGGACCAGATGGTGGGCCTCAGTGGCGATGACAGCGATCTGGGTCAGGCCATCCAAGCGATGGCGCGGGTGGCCAAAGTCACCAAACCTGCGGCTGCTGAACGTGAGTTCAACGCACTGTTCATTGGGCTGGGACGCGGAGAGCTTCTGCCCTATGCCAGCTTTTACCTGACCGGATTCCTGAACGAGAAACCATTGGCTCAGCTGCGCAATGACATGGCCGTGCGCGGTATTACCCGGGCGCAAAACGTCTATGAACCTGAAGACAACATCGCCTCGTTGATGGAGATGATGGCGGGGATGATCGTCGGCCGGTTCGGCACGCCCGCGTCTTTGGAAGACCAGAAAGCGTTCTGGAACAAACATATCGGCCCTTGGGCCACGCATTTCTATTCGGATTTGGAAGGCGCCGAGAACTCGGTCCTCTATGCCTCGGTCGGCACTGCCGGTCGGGTCTTCATGGAGATCGAGCGCGAAGCTTTCCGAATGTCGGCAGCGTGAGACGTTGTCATTCGCCAGCGTCCCTTGCGGGGCGTTAAACTGCAAATGGGAAAGGAGAACCCCATGAGCAAGACCAAGGAAGAAGGTGCAACGCGCCGCGACTTCCTCAAACTGGCCGGAACCGCAGCACCCGCTGCTGTCGCCGCAGCCAGCCTGACCGGACAGGCCGAAGCAGCCGCGCTGCCCACGGACGAAACCCGGATGCAGGACACCGCGCATACACGCGCATATCTGGAAAGCACCCGGTTCTAGGATCGGACGTTTTCACCACCCGACAGACGGTTGCGATTGGCCCTGACGTCGGTTTTGCGAAGTACCAAGCAGCCGTGGCTGACACGGCACGCAAGGGAGGAAAGTAATGCTTAGGAAAAAGACCAACGGGGTTGCGAGACGCCCCCAGCGGACAAGTATCCTGTCCCAGGTCGGCGAGAAAACCGTCGATCGCCGCGCATTCCTGCGTGGCTCGGGCCTGACGATCGGCGGCCTTGCCGCGATCAGCGCCACGGGTGGAACCGTGACGCCAGCCAGTGCCCAAACAGCGGCGAACACGGCCGTTGAAAACATCAAATCCGTATGCACCCACTGCTCGGTTGGCTGTACCGTCGTTGCCGAAGTGCAAAACGGCGTCTGGGTCGGGCAGGAACCCGGCTGGGACAGCCCGTTCAACCTGGGCGCACACTGCGCCAAGGGAGCCTCGGTCCGCGAGCACGCCCATGGTGAGCGCCGCCTGAAGTACCCGATGAAAAAGGAAGGCGGAGAGTGGAAGCGCATCAGCTGGGAACAGGCGATCGACGAGATCGGCGACGGCATGATGAACATCCGCCAGGAATCCGGGCCGGACAGCGTGTACTGGCTGGGTTCTGCGAAACACAATAACGAACAGGCCTATCTGTTCCGCAAGTTCGCCGCCTACTGGGGCACGAACAACGTGGACCATCAGGCCCGTATCTGCCATTCGACCACTGTTGCGGGCGTTGCGAACACATGGGGCTATGGCGCCATGACCAACTCGTACAACGACATGCACAACAGCCGGGCCATCTTTATCATCGGTGGTAACCCGGCCGAGGCGCACCCCGTCTCGTTGCTGCATATCCTGCGTGCGAAAGAGCAAAACAACGCGCCCCTGATCGTCTGCGACCCGCGCTTTACGCGCACCGCGGCCCACGCGGATGAATATGTCCGTTTCCGCCCTGGCACCGACGTTGCACTGGTCTGGGGCATCCTGTGGCACATCTTCGACAACGGCTGGGAGGACAAAGAGTTCATCCGCACCCGTGTCTGGGGTATGGACCAGATCCGCGAAGAGGTTGCCAAGTGGAACCCGGATGAGGTTGAGCGCGTCACCGGTACGCCCGGCTCGCAGCTGCGCCGCGTCGCCCGGACCATGGTGAACAACCGCCCTGGAACCGTCGTATGGTGCATGGGTGGTACACAGCACACCAACGGCAACAACAACACCCGCGCGTACTGCGTGCTTCAGCTTGCGCTTGGCAACATGGGCACATCGGGTGGTGGCACCAACATCTTCCGCGGCCACGACAACGTGCAGGGCGCAACAGACCTTGGTGTTCTGTCCCACACCCTGCCCGGCTACTATGGCCTGTCCAAGGGTGCTTGGGGCCACTGGGCGCGTGTCTGGGGTGAAGACCCTGAATGGCTCGCGGGTCAGTTCGCCACGATCAAGGACAAGGAAGGCAAGGACAAGCCGCTTCAGAACGAGCGCGGCATCCCGGTCTCCCGTTGGATCGATGGTGTTCTGGAAGACCCAGCCAACATGGATCAGGACAATAATGTCCGTGCCATGGTTCTGTGGGGCCACGCGCCCAACTCGCAGACCCGGATGACGGAAATGAAGACGGCGATGGAGAAGCTGGACATGCTGGTCGTGATCGACCCGTACCCCACCGTCTCGGCCGTGCTGCATGACCGCACCGACGGCGTCTACCTGTTGCCTGCCTGTACGCAGTTCGAAACACGTGGCTCGGCCACGGCATCGAACCGGTCGCTGCAGTGGCGCGACAAGGTGGTTGATCCGCTGTTCGAAAGCTTGCCGGACGAGGTCATCATGGCCAAGTTCGCCAACAAGTTCGGCTGGGCGGACCGCTTCTTCCGTAATATCGAGATGGAAGATGCCGAGACCCCGAATGTTGAAAGCATCACGCGTGAATTCAACTCGGGCCTCTGGACCATCGGCTATACCGGGCAGTCGCCGGAACGTCTGAAAAGCCACATGGCCAACCAGCACACGTTCGACAGAACCACGCTGCAAGCCATCGGTGGACCCAACGACGGCGAGTATTACGGACTGCCGTGGCCCTGCTGGGGCACGCCGGAGATGGGTCATACGGGGACACCGAACCTCTATGACATGTCCAAACCGGTGGCCGAAGGCGGCCTGACTTTCCGCGCCCGTTTCGGTGTGGAACGCGATGGTGACAACCTGCTGGCCGAAGGGGTCTATAGCGTTGGATCGGAAATTCAGGATGGTTATCCGGAATTCACGATGCAGATGCTGATGGATCTTGGCTGGGATGGCGATCTGACAGCCGAGGAACGCGCGGCGATTGACGCTGTTGCGGGTCCTGAAACCAATTGGAAGACCGACCTCTCCGGCGGTATCCAGCGGGTTGCGATCAAGCATGGCTGTGCGCCCTTCGGGAACGCCAAAGCCCGCGCGGTCGTCTGGACCTTCCCGGATCCGATCCCACTGCACCGCGAGCCGCTATATACCAACCGGCGCGATCTGGTGGAGGACTATCCGACCTACGAGGACCGTCAGGCTTATCGTCTACCCACCCTTTATGCTTCGATCCAAAAGAACGACTTTTCAAAGGATTATCCGATAATCCTGACGTCAGGTCGTCTGGTCGAATATGAAGGTGGTGGTGATGAAACCCGGTCGAACCCGTGGCTGGCCGAGCTTCAGCAGGACATGTTCGTCGAGATCAACCCCCGCGATGCCAACAACCTTGGTATTCGTGACGGATCACAGGTCTGGGTCGAAGGTCCTGAGGGCGGAAAGGTCAAGGTGATGGCGATGCTGACCAACAGGGTTGGCGCCGGCGTGGCCTTTATGCCGTTCCACTTTGGCGGCCATTTCCAGGGCGAGGACCAGCGGCACAAATACCCCGCAGGTGCAGACCCCTATGTCTTGGGTGAAAGTTCTAACACCGCCCAGACCTATGGCTACGACTCAGTAACCCAGATGCAGGAGACCAAGTGTACTCTCTGCAAGATCTCGGCAGCGTAAAGGAGGACGAAAATGGCTAGAGCAAAGTTTCTCTGCGACGCTGAACGCTGCATCGAGTGCAACGCCTGTGTCACCGCGTGTAAGAACGAACACGAGGTGCCATGGGGCATCAACCGCCGCAGGGTGGTGACGATCAATGACGGCAACCCGGGCGAACGCTCGATCTCGGTGGCCTGTATGCATTGTTCGGATGCGCCTTGCATGGCGGTGTGCCCGGTCGACTGCTTCTATCAAAACGAAGAAGGTGTCGTCCTGCACTCCAAGGACCTGTGCATTGGCTGCGGCTATTGCTTCTACGCGTGCCCGTTCGGCGCGCCGCAATACCCGCAGGCGGGCAACTTTGGGTCACGCGGCAAGATGGACAAATGTACCTTCTGCGCCGGCGGTCCCGAGGAAACGCACTCGACCGCAGAGTTCGCCAAATATGGTCGCAATCGGATCGCCGAGGGCAAACTGCCCATCTGCGCCGAGATGTGTTCCACCAAAGCCCTGCTGGCCGGTGACGGCGACGTGGTCTCGGCCATCTACCGCGAACGCGTTGTGGCGCGCGGCTTTGGCTCGGGCGCGTGGGGTTGGGGCACCGCCTACGACCAGAAAGACGGCTAAGTTCGTCTTATTGAACCAAACAGACGACCCGCATGCGTGGGTCGTCTGAACTGGATTTATGACCGAGGTTCAGATGTTCCGCTTACTCACCGCATTGTTGCTAACTTTTACGATGGCAAACATAGCCATTGCACAATCAAGTGACGCCGACGCTCCTGCCGCGCACGAGCGCACGTCGACCGGTGGAGCGACAACGCTTGAAGACATTCTTGCCCGTCAACGTGGTGAGAAAATCGACAATACCTATCGGTCTGAAAACACTGGACAGGGTAACGTCGAAGGGTTGTTGGGCCAGTTTGGAACACGCGGCGTGGCGTCCGACAGTGACGTCTATCGCGCTCTTCGATACGGTTCGGCGGATGTGACCGTTTCGTCAAAAGGACCTGCTGCAAGCGTCTTGATCCAAGACGGTGGCATGTGGTGGTGGGCTTTCCGCACCGGACCTCTGCGCGAATACGGCACTTACATCATCGCAGGCATGGCTGCAGTAATCTTGTTGTTTTTCCTGATCCGCGGAAAAATCCGCATTGATGGCGAAAAAACAGGCCGCACAGTCACGCGTTTCAACGGTTTCGAACGGTTTGGCCACTGGCTTTTCGCCGGATCGTTTTTGATCCTCGGGCTCACTGGATTGCTGACGCTTTACGGTCGAGACTTTCTAATCCCAATCTTTGGAAAAGAAGGCTTTGCGACGATCGCGCAAGCCTGCAAATGGCTTCATAACAACTTGGCATGGGCCTTCATGCTGGGCCTCGTCATCGTCACTGTAAACTGGATCGCCCATAACATCCCAAACCGTACTGACCTAAAGTGGTTGGCCGCTGGCGGTGGGCTTTTCACCAAAAACAGTCATCCTCCAGCCAAGAAATTCAATGCAGGGCAAAAGGTCATTTTCTGGGCCTGCATTTTACTGGGCGTGTCGATCAGCCTGTCGGGTTTGTCCCTGTTGTTTCCGTTCGAGATGCCCCTGTTTGCCAAAACTTTCCAGATCGCCAATGCAACCGGTTTGCCTCAGGCAATGGGACTGAATCTGCCGGTGCAAATGTCGCCGCAAGAGGAAATGCAATACGCCCAAGTCTGGCACGTGATGATCGCCTATGTCTTTATCGCCATCATTATCGCGCATATCTATCTGGGCTCGGTGGGGATGGAGGGCGCGTTCGACGCCATGGGAACCGGCGAGGTCGAAGAACAGTGGGCGCGTGAACACCATTCGCTGTGGCTGGCAGAGGTGCAGGAAAAAGAGGCTGCCAAGGGCGCAGCCTCGCCTGCCGAATAGATGCGCGTACTGGCGCTGATCCTTGCGCTGATCCCCCTGCCCGCGTGGTCCGAGTTCTTTACGCTAAAAGGCCATGGCGGGCCGATCATGGGGATCGCGACGGCCCCGGATGGGCGGATCGCCACGGCAAGCTTCGACAACTCGGTCGGCCTCTGGTTCGACCAGATGCCCGAATGGCTGGAAGGCCACGAGGCGGCGGTAAACGCAGTCGCCTTCAACGGCACCGCGATCTATTCCGCAGGTGATGATTTCACCCTGCGCCGCTGGCCGGGCGGAGAGGTTGTGGGCCAGCACAAGGGCAAGATCGTCCACATCGCAGCGTCGAAAACCCATGTGGCGACGGCCAGTTGGGACGGCACAATTGGCCTTTGGCCGGCGGATGGGTCGGACCCCACGGTTCTGTCTGCGGGCGGCGGCGTCAATGCGGTTGTGTTTACGCCCGACGGATCACAGCTCTATTCCGCCGGGGTCGACGGGGCGTTGCGCCTGTGGGATGTCGCAAGCGGGCAGGAAACTCTGCGTGTGGTCGAGCATGGCTTTGGCATCAATGAGCTGGTCCTGAACGCGCAAGACAACTGGATCGCCTATGGCGCGGTCGATGGCGTGACCCGCATTCGCGATCTGACCACGGGTGAGGAACGAGATTTCACCCTCGACCGCCGTCCTATTCTGGCGCTGGCGCTCAGCCCGGATCGCAGCTTGTTGGCGGTCGGGGATGGCGAAGGCTATATCATGCTCATCGACACGGTCGATTGGCGCATCGCACAGGATTTCCGCGCGACGTTGCGCGGGCCAGTTTGGGCGCTGGCCTTTTCGCCGGACGGCCAGAACATCCATGCAGGCGGGATTGACGAGGCTATGTATAGCTGGCCCATCACCACCCTCCGCGAACAGGAACAGATGGCCGCCGCAGAGCCCAGTTTCCTGAAAAACCCCGATCAGATGAGCAATGGTGAGCGGCAGTTTGCCCGTAAATGCTCAATCTGTCATAGCCTGACACCAGACGGCCAGCGCCGCGCCGGGCCGACGCTGCATGGGGTGTTCGGACGCAAGGCCGGGTCACTGCCGGGATATTTCTACTCGGACACGCTGCAAGACTCTGATATCATTTGGAATGACGAGACCATAAATGCCCTTTTCGACGAGGGGCCAGACCACTACATTCCGGGGTCGAAGATGCCGATGCAGCGGATCACGCAGCCCAGCGACCGGGACGATTTGATCGCCTTTCTGCGCCGCGCCACGGCACCGGAAAACTGAAAGACCGGAGGAGACAGATGAAAGCCTTCCTTGCCGCCGTGGCCGCCATGGTCGTCATTGCAATAGCGGCGCCTTTTGTGCTGAATCAGATCGGATTCAGTGCCGCCGATGCTGGAACCGGTTCAGCGGTGCGCCTCGACTGAATGCCTGAATTCCTGACCACAAAGGAACTGGCCGACCTGCTGCGTATCGGCGAGCGTAAAGCCTATGATCTGGCCTCGTCGGGCGAGGTGCCCTGCGTACGCGCCATGGGAAAGCTGCTGTTTCCCCGCGCCGAGGTCATCGCCTGGCTGAACGCGTCGCGCAGTGGCCCGCAGGTGGCAGAACCGCCCTTGCCTCCGATTGTCGCGGGTAGCCATGATCCACTTCTGGACTGGGCGCTGCGCGAAAGCGGTTCGGGGTTGGCGACGTACTATGACGGCTCGTTCGATGGCCTGAACCGGTTGAAAGACCGGACTGCGCAGGCCGCCGCGCTGCATATTCACGAAGACGGCGGGTTCAATCTTGGGGCTCTGCGCGGTGCGTTGGGCGAGGCGCCGGTGGTTTTGTATGAAGTTGCGCATCGTCAGCGTGGATTGCTGTTGGCTCCGGGTGTGAGTGACATCTCAGGATTTGCCGACCTGAAAGGCCGCCGCGTGATCCTGCGGCAGGAGTCGGCCGCCAGCCAGCGCCTGTTTGACGGGCAACTGGAGGCACATGGCCTCACCCGCGCGGATCTGGACGCCCTGCCCACCTGCGCCCGTACCGAGGAAGAGCTGGCCATCGCGCTGCATGACGGCAAAGCAGAGGCCGGGTTTGGTCTGGGCGCGCTGGCCGGGCTGTATGATCTGGGCTTCTGTCCGACCCATGCTGAACGGTTGGACCTGGCCATCTGGCGGCGGACCTATTTCGACGAACCAATGCTCAAACTGCTGGCCTTTGTGCAATCCGACCGATTTGCCGCCCGCGCTGCCGAGTTTGGTGGCTATGACCTAAGCCATCTGGGCACGATCCATCACAACGGTGCCAGCGGTTAAGACCCGCTGGCATTGGGAAAGAATAACTGCTGGCCGTCCAGCTTGTAAGACGCAATCGCCGCCTGCCCGTCTGGCCCGGTCAGCCAATCGATGAACCGCTGGCCCGCTGCAGCCCGAACACGTGGATGCTTGTCCGGATTCACCAGAATGACGCCATATTGGTTGAACAAACGCGGGTCGCCCTCGACCATCACCTCAAGATTGCCCCTGTTGCCAAAGGATTGCCACGTGGCGCGGTCGGTCAGCACGTAGGCATCCATCCCGCTGGCCACATTCAGCGTCGCCCCCATGCCCGAGCCCGTCTCGCGATACCATGCGCCCGATGCAGCCGTGGGATCAACCTCGGCCGCAGTCCAATGGCGCATCTCGGCCTTATGCGTGCCGCTGTCATCCCCGCGCGAGGCAAAGGGGGCCTCGGCCTCGGCCACAGCGGTCAAAGCCGCCACGATATCCGCGCCGCCTTTCACCTTGGCCGGGTCGGATTTCGGCCCAACCAGAACAAAATCGTTATACATGACGTCAAAGCGTTCGACGCCCCAACCATCGGCGACGAACTGATCCTCGGCCTGTTTGGCATGGACCAGCAGAACGTCTCCGTCCCCGTTGACCGCATTGCGGATCGCCTGCCCGGTGCCCACAGCCACCACACGCACGTCTATCCCAGTTTCGGCCTCGAACCCCGGCAGGATATAGTCCAGAAGCCCCGAGTTCTGCGTGGACGTGGTCGATTGCACGACAATAAAGGGCTCCTCGGCGAACGCAGGTGCGGCCAGGCCAAGCGAAAGCAATGCTGCCCGAAGAAAATTCCGGATCATTTCGATCTCCGTCTTATTGATTAAGTCACAAGCCCGCCCGCCAGATAGCGGCGTGCGGCATCACTTTGAGGCGCGTTTAAGACCTGTTTAGCCAACCCATGTTCAACCACATGCCCACCCTGCATCATGACGATATCCGCAGCCAGTCTGCGAGCCTGCCCAATGTCATGGGTCACCATGACAATCCGCACGCCGCGACTTGATGCTCGCAGGATCATCCGCTCGATCATCTGGGTCGCGTTTGGGTCCAGCGCGCTGGTGGGTTCGTCCAGAAACAGCGTCTCGGGGTCCAGCGCCAGCGCGCGCAGGATGGCCAGCCGCTGAGCCTCGCCCCCGGACAAGGATCGCGCGGGCTGACGCGCCTTGCCTTCCAGCCCGCCCTCAGCCAACAGGCTTTCGATCCGTAGCTTGCGGGCACCGCGCGGCAGCCCCTGACGTTTCAGAACGAAATCAAGATTGGCCGCAACCGAGCGGCGCAGCAGCACAGGTTGTTGAAACACCATCGCCTGTTGCGCTTTGTGCCTATCGGTCAGCGGAGTCCCGTCCTGCTCAACCCGTCCCTGATCCGGTTCGATCAAGCCATGCAAACAACGTAAAAGTAGGCTTTTACCAGCCCCGTTCGGCCCTAGGATCAGTGTCGGACCCGGCCCGTCCAGCGAAAGGCGCGAAACATTAAGCAGCGCTTTGCCGTTTCGAACAACGCGCAAATTTCGCACAAACAGGCTGCTGGCTGTATCACATAGCATATCACGCATGACGCAGCCCCTCCTGTTCAGCGCGTAGGCTGACTGCGCTGACCATAGCGTTTACAGCGATTGCAATTCCGATCAGGATCGCGCCCAACGCCAATGCCAGCGCCAGATTGCCCTTGGAGGTCTCAAGCGCGATGGTCGTGGTCATCACCCGCGTCACGTGATTGATGTTGCCGCCCACGATGATCACCGCGCCCACCTCGGCGATAGCGCGGCCAAACCCGGCCAGCAGCGCCGTGATCAACGCCAGCCGCGCGTCCCATAGCAGCACCGGGACCGAGGCCAGACGCGACACGCCCAGCGATCGCAACTGTTCCGAATATTCCTCGGCTAGCATCTCAATCACCTGTCGTGTCAGAGCAGCTACGATCGGTGTCACCAGCACGACCTGTGCGATGATCATGGCCGTGGGCGTATACAGCAGTTCCAGCACACCCAATGGCCCTGAGCGCGACAGCATCAGATAAACCAACAGCCCCACAACGACCGGAGGGAACCCCATCAAAGCATTCATCAACACGATCATCGCCCTCCGCCCCGGAAAGCGCGCAACGGCCAGCGCTGCCCCAACAGGCATCCCGATCAATGCAGCGATCAGCACGGCAAAAATCGAAACTTTCAGGGACAACAGAACAATCGCCCACAACTCGGCATCCCCGTTCAGGATCAGAGCCAAAGCCGATGTAAATTCTGCTGCAAATCCTTGCATAATCTCCCCATACCCACGCAATCGGAACCAAATGCGTTTAATTTCATAGTAATACTAAGGCATTTTTCAACGAATGGCACACACTTTTCCGGCATCTCAAACGCAAAACGCGGCCCCCGAAGGGACCGCGTCAAATGCGTCTGACAGACGACTTAGTTCAGGGCTGCATCCGTGATCTGATGTGTCCAAGCGCCCTCAGGCTGCTTGGTGATCACTGGATCCGACCCGCCAGCCAGCAGTGTGCCCACCGTGCGTTCAAAATCCGCAGGGTCCAGCGCACCGTTCGAACCAGCGGTCAGCTTGGCGATTTCACCCATCATGCGCTTTTGGTGCTCTTCAGTCTGGGCACCGGTCGCGTCGTTTTCCAGCACGATTTCGGCCGCCTCATCCGGGTTTTCCTCGGCGTATTTCCAGCCTTTCATCGATGCGCGCACAAAGCGTTCCATCTTGTCCGTAAAGGCCGCATCACTGAGGTTTTCCTCAAGCACATAGAGACCGTCTTCCAACGTGGCGACGCCCTGATCTTCGTATTTGAACGTCACCAGCTCATCAGGGCTAACGCCTGCGTCGATCACCTGCCAATACTCGTTGTAGGTCATGGTGCTGATGCAATCGGCCTGACGCTGCAACAGAGGGTCCACGTTAAAGCCCTGTTTCAGAACCTCAACTCCGCTTTCGCTCTTGCCACTGGTGTCGATGCCCAGCTGGCTCATCCAGCTCATGAACGGAAATTCGTTGCCAAAGAACCAGACACCTAGCGTACGGTTCTTCAGATCCTCGGGCGAAGTGATCCCCGCATCCTTCCAGCAGGTCAGCATCATGCCCGAGCTTTTGAAGGGCTGGGCGATATTGACCAGCGGAAGCCCCTTTTCGCGCGCGGCCAGCGCGGCGGGCATCCATTCAACGGTTACATCCGCGCCGCCCCCTGCGATCACCTGCGTGGGTGCGATATCGGGGCCGCCGGGCAGGATGGTGACGTCCAGCCCCTCTTCCTCGTAGAACCCTTTGTCTGCCGCCACGTAGTAACCCGCAAACTGCGCCTGCGTGACCCATTTCAGCTGCAATGTCACCTCATCCGCCGACCATGCCGCACCGGCTGTAAGTCCAAAGGCAGCAAGCGCCCCGCTAAGTAGCTTATTCATCTTCATGTCTCCTAGTTGCTGTTGGTGCCCCGTTTTCGGGGTCTGTTGAAGTGTTATCCTCTTTGTGACGGGTGCCAGAAGGTCATCGCCTTTTCGATCATCGCGACCGCGCCATAGAATGCGGTTCCGGCTAGTGCGGCTACCACGATCTCGGCCCAGACCATATCCAGCGAAAGCTGACCGACGCTGGTGGAAATCCGAAAGCCCATACCAAGGGTCGGAGAGCCAAAGAACTCGGCCACGATAGCGCCGATCAGCGCCAATGTGGTGGAAATCTTCAACCCGTTGAACACAAACGGCATCGCCGCAGGCAGGCGCAGTTTCAGAAAGCTCTGCAAATAGGTTGCGGCATAGGTCTCCATCAGGTCGCGCTGCATCGCCGTGGCCTCGCGCAGGCCGGCCACGGTGTTCACCAGCATCGGAAAGAACACCATCACAACGACGACTGCGGCCTTGGAATGCCAGTCGAACCCAAACCACATCACAAGAATGGGGGCCGTGCCGACGATGGGCAGAGCGGCAACGAAATTCCCCACGGGCAGCAGACCCAGACGCAGGAAATCCCAGCGGTCCACGGCGATCGCCATCAGAAACGCGGCACCACACCCGATGATGTAACCGCTAAGCGCCCCTTTGACTATTGTCTGCACGAAGTCCGCCCACAGGATCGGCAGACTGTCCACAAAGCGCACCGCAATCACCGAGGGTGCGGGCAGGATGACCAGCGGCACTTCGAGCCCACGCACCAGCAGCTCCCACATACCGATGATCGTAAGGCCAAAGATCAGCGGGGCCACGACGCCCACAATGCGCGTGTCAGCATAAGGCCCGCTGGCCAGACGGCCATTCACCCACCAGCCCAGCAGCCACAGAAGGATTGCACCAATAACCAAGATCATTGCGCCATTCCCATTCGTTTCAGCACCGTCCGTTCGATCAAGCCCAGCAGCGCCACAAGACCGGCCGCCAGAATGGCCGCTGCAAACAGGGCCGACCAGATTTGTACCGTCTGACCATAATAACTGCCCGCCAGCAGACGCGCGCCCAGGCCAGCGACGGCCCCGGTCGGCAGCTCACCAACGATGGCCCCGACCAGCGAAGCAGCGATGCCGATTTTCAGCGAAGTGAACAGATACGGCATCGAGGCTGGCAGGCGCAGTTTCCAGAAGCCTTGCGACCGACTGGCACCATAGGTGCGGAGCAGGTCCAGCTGCATCGCGTCGGGGCTGCGCAGACCTTTGACCATACCTACGACCACCGGGAAAAAGCTGAGATAGGCCGAGATCACCGCCTTGGGAATGATGCCCTGAATGCCCACCGAATACAGCACCACGATAATCATGGGCGCCAGCGCGATGATCGGGATGGTCTGGCTGACAATGGCCCATGGCATCACCGACAGGTCCATCACCCGGCTATGCACAATCCCCACCGCCAGCAAAATGCCCAACCCGGTGCCGATGGCAAATCCCAGCATCGTCGCACTCAGCGTCACCCAGCCATGATAGATCAGCGACCGTTTCGAGGTGATCTTTTTCTGCACCGTCGTCTCCCACATCTCAATGGCGACCTGATGTGGCGCAGGAAGACGGGGGCGGTCCTGCTCCCACGTGGCGGGGATGGCAAAGCTGTTGTTCAGCACCAGGCCGAACTCGGACATGTCGCGCCGATCCTTAGCCGAGGGCGGCTGCACCTTGGCCCCTGCCCGCTCTTGTTCGGTCAACACGCCCTTGATGTTCATCGGCACGCAGGCCGCGTACCAGAACGCAACGATCACGGTCAGGACGGTCAGCACCGCCCAAAAGGCTTTCAGGCCGCTAGTCATCCGAATGCCCCGCCCGCAGCCCTTCACGCACGCGATGAGCGACCTCAATAAACTCGGGCGTGTCGCGGATATCCAAGGGGCGTTCCTTGGGCAGAGGACTGTCGATCACATCCGTAATCCGCCCCGGCCGCGGGCTCATCACCACGATCTTGGTGCTGAGATAGACCGCCTCGGGGATCGAATGCGTCACGAATCCGATGGTCTTGCCCGTCCGCGCCCACAGCGCCAAAAGCTGTTCATTCAAGTGATCGCGCACAATTTCGTCGAGCGCGCCAAAGGGTTCATCCATCAGCAGGATATCGGCGTCAAAGGCCAGCGCTCGCGCGATACTGGCCCGCTGCTGCATCCCGCCCGACAGCTGCCACGGGAATTTGCCACCAAAGCCCGCCAGATCGACCAGTTCCAAAACCTTGCTGACCCGTTCTTCCTGTTCGGCCGCCGAATAGCCCATGATCTCAAGCGGCAGTTTGATGTTCTTGGCGATGGTCCGCCACGGATACAGCCCAGCGGCCTGAAACACATAGCCATAGGCCCGCTTCCGCCGCGCCTCATCCGGGGTCATGCCGTTGACGGTCAGTGTTCCCCCGGTTGGCGTCTCAAGCGCCGCAATACAGCGCAGGAAAGTGGTCTTGCCACAGCCCGAGGGGCCGATAAAACTGACGAAATCGCCCTTGTCGATGGTCAGGTTCACATCTTTCAACGCGTGAACCGGGCCATCATTGGTTTGGAAGGTGAGGTCGAGATTGGCAGCTTCTACGACTGCGGAATTGTTGTTTGGATCGGTTGGCATTTCTTACTCAGGAATAGGCAGTGTGACACACGCCGCAATCATTGCGGCAGGGACTCCGAAAATTAACAGGAAGGCATTCCCAAAGGGCTGACTAGCTGAACTGAAAGCCCAAAACAGTATGCCAGCGCCAGTCCAGGAAAACACGGATACAGCTGCTGCCGCGATCAGTGTAGGCCCGCGGCGACCGATTGGAAGTCTGGTGGCGACGCGACGCATCGCCACAAAAACAACGCAACCCGGGAATAGCGCGCAAAGCAGTATCGGACCCCATATTGGCCATCCGAGCAGCAAAGTAAGAGTTAACACGGACGGCAGGCTGGGAAGCAAGTTCGCTAGCCCAATTTCGGGCGGTGCGAACATTGCACCAATTACCCAAAACGCGAGCACAGCGATTAGCGTGGCGAGAACCGCGAACGCAATAAACTGAATCGCAGTTGGGTATTCTGTGCTTTGCGTCAACTCTTAAACCCCCGTCGCCGGAATACCCGTCCGCTCGACCGGACGCGGTGCGGTCAACTCTTTCCAAGTGCTCAGCGCCCGGTTCACATGCCCGTTCGGCTCGCGCGCTACGAAGTCGCCATGACCTTCCTGCGTACGGATTTCCCCATCATGCACGGCCACCTGACCGCGTGTCAGAGTAAAGCGAGGCAAGCCCTTGACCTCTTTGCCTTCGAACACGTTGTAGTCGATCGAGGACTGCTGCGTCTCGGCGCTGATCGTCTTGGTTTTTTCGGGATCCCAAACAACGATATCCGCGTCAGCCCCAACCAGAATCGCACCCTTTTTCGGATAACAATTCATAATCTTAGCGATGTTTGTTGAAGTGACAGCCACGAATTCGTTCATCGTCAGACGCCCGGTGTTTACACCATAGGTCCACAGCATTGGCATCCGATCTTCCAACCCGCCGGTCCCGTTGGGGATCTTGGTGAAATCACCCACGCCATAGCGTTTCTGATCGGTCGTAAAGGCGCAATGGTCGGTGGCCACCACGCTCAGCGTTCCTGAATGCAGCCCGTTCCACAGGCTGTCCTGATGCTGCTTGTTCCGGAACGGAGGGCTCATGACCCGACGCGCCGCGTGGTCCCAATCCTGATGGAAATACTCGCTTTCATCCAAGGTCAGGTGCTGGATCAGAGGCTCGCCCCACACCCGCTTGCCATTCATCTTGGCCCTACGAATGGCCTCATGCGCCTCTTCACAAGAGGTATGCACTACATACAAAGGCACACCTGCCATGTCGGCGATCATGATGGCCCTGTTCGTGGCCTCGCCCTCAACTTGAGGCGGGCGGGAATAGGCATGCGCCTCGGGCCCTGTATTGCCTTCGGCCAGCAGCTTGGCACTGAGCTCAGCCACCACATCGCCATTTTCAGCATGAACCATGGCGATCCCGCCCAGCTCAGCCAGACGTTTGAACGAGGCAAACAGCTCATCATCATTCACCATCAACGCACCCTTATAGGCCATGAAATGCTTGAACGTGTTGATCCCGCGCGTCTCGATCACGGTCTTGATGTCGTCAAACACCTGCTCGCCCCACCAGGTCACCGCCATGTGGAACGAGTAATCACAATTCGCCCGCGTCGACTTGTTGTCCCAACGCTTCAACGCATCCAGCAGGCTTTCACCCGGGTTGGGCAGCGCGAAATCCACCACCATCGTGGTGCCTCCGGCCAAAGCCGCCCGCGTCCCGCTTTCGAAGTCGTCGCTGGAATAGGTGCCCATGAACGGCATCTCAAGATGGGTATGCGGATCAATCCCACCCGGCATGACATAGCAGCCAGTCGCATCAAGCTCTTTGTCGCCCTTCAGATCCAAGCCGATTTCGGTGATCACCCCGTCCTCGACCATGACGTCTGCTTTATAGGAAAGATCCGCGGTTACGACGGTCCCATTCTTGATAACAGTGCTCATTCTAATCTCCCTGACGCGGTCTGCGCCGCTTGCTTCATCTGGCAAAAAATACCTCGGGGGAGTCGCCCAGCGGGCGACGGGGGCAGCGCCCCCTACTCCACGATCTCCGCCGTCTCAACGACCGCATGAAACAGAACATCCGTCCCGGCTGCTGCCCAGTCCTTGCTGATCTCTTCGGCCTCGTTATGGCTCAACCCATCCACGCACGGACACATCACCATGGCCGTCGGTGCCACACGATTGATCCAACACGCATCATGCCCGGCGCCCGAGATGATATCCGTGTGCGAATAGCCCAGCCGCTCAGCCGCATCGCGCACTGCGGCCACGCACCCTTCGTCGAATTGCACCGGATCGAACCCACCCACCTTCTCGAACTCGATCTGCAGGCCCATTTCATCCACAATATCCTCAGCCGCGACCCGCAGACGCGCCTCCATATCCTTGATCACCTCCAGATCGGGCGAGCGGAAATCTACAGTAAAAACAACCTTGCCCGGAATCACATTGCGCGAGTTCGGGAAGACATCGATATGCCCCGCCGCCCCAACGGCATGAGGCGCATGGGACCACGCGATCTCATCCACTTTCTCAAGTATGCGCGCCATCGCCAGCCCGGCATTCTTGCGCATGGGCATCGGAGTCGAACCGGTATGTGCATCCTTGCCCGTCACCGTGATCTGCGTCCAGCTGAGGCCCTGACCATGAGTGACCACACCGATATCCTTACCCTCGGCCTCAAGGATCGGGCCCTGTTCGATATGCAGCTCAAAGAACGCATGCATCCTGCGCGCGCCTACCTCTTCGTCTCCACGCCAGCCAATCCGTTGAAGCTCATCACCAAAAGCCTTGCCTTCGGCATCTTCGCGCGCATACGCCCAATCCTGCGTATGCACTCCGGCAAACACGCCCGATGACAGCATGGCTGGCGCGTACCGGGTACCCTCTTCATTGGTCCAGTTGGTTGCAACAATGGGGTGTTTCGTCTTGATCCCCAAATCATTCAGCGTGCGGATGACCTCCAGTCCGCCCAGAACCCCCAGCACACCGTCATACTTGCCGCCCGTCGGCTGCGTATCCAGGTGCGAGCCTACGTAAACCGGCAGCGCGTCCGGGTCTGTCCCTTCGCGCCGGGCGAACATGTTGCCCATCTGATCGAGCCCCATCGAACAGCCCGCATCCTCGCACCATTTTTGAAACAAGGCGCGGCCTTCGGCATCCTCATCCGTCAAGGTTTGACGATTGTTGCCACCTGCTACGCCGGGGCCGATTTTGGCCATCTCCATCAGGCTGTCCCACAACCTGTCGCCATTAATCCGTAGGTTCTGCGCCGGAGCTGCCATCTTGTTCTTCCCTGTCGCTTGCGATTTGGCTCGCTTTTGGTGTCTTGATTTGACCATCTGGTCAAACTCACGCTATCACGGGTTCGAGATCAGTCAAGAAATTGCAGGACACCGCCAGATTTTTTGACCTATTTCACGCCCGAATGCCGGAAAAAGAGACAGCCTGAAAACATGCCTAAAGACCGCGCCCCGACCCGTATTCAGAAAAAGAACCGCGCCGCGATTCTCGAGGCCGCATTAAACGTGTTTTCAGCGCACGGATTCCGGGGTGCAACCGTGGATCAAATCGCGGCCGAAGCGGGTCTGAGCAAGCCAAACCTGCTATATTACTTCCCGTCGAAAGAAGCGATTCATACCGCCCTGCTGTCCGGCCTGCTAGACGTCTGGCTGGCCCCTTTGCACGATTTGGACGAAGCGGGCGATCCGATGCAAGAGATGCTCTCGTACATCCACCGCAAGCTGGAAATGAGCCGCGACCTGCCGCGAGAAAGCCGCTTGTTTGCCAACGAACTGGTTCAGGGTGCCCCCAGAATTCATGCGGCTCTGTCGAGTGACCTCAAGTCGCTGGTCGATGAAAAGACCGCTATTCTGATCAGATGGATGGAGCAGGGTAAAATTGCAAAACTGCATCCTTATCACCTGATCTTTTCGATCTGGGCACTGACTCAGCACTATGCGGATTTTGATGTTCAGGTCCGTGCGATACTAGCTGATGAAGACCCGTTCGAAGGCGCTGAACCCTTTATCGATACACTTTATCGCAAACTTCTGACGCCCTGATAAAAGGGGCCGATTGCCGGCCCCTTTTTTGTGATTACTCAGCCGCTTTGGCCATCGGGTTGTTCGGGTGCGTCGTCCAGTTCGCATAGTTGGGCTGCACTTCGCGGCCAGTGCGTGGGTCTACCTCTCCCGCGGCCATCGGCTCCATGGAAATACACCCATCTACAGGACACACATCCACACACAGGTTGCAGGCAACGCATTCATCGTCCATCACCTCAAAAACACGGTCTTCAGACATTGAAATCGCCTGATGGCTGGTGTCTTCGCACGCAGCGTAGCAACGGCCGCATTTGATGCACTGGTCCTGATCGATCTTTGCTTTTGCGACGTAGTTGAGGTTCAAATACTGCCAATCCGTCACGTTTGGCACAGCCAGACCGACAATTTCAGAGACGTCTTTGTACCCCTTTTCATCCATCCATTTCGACAGCCCGGCGGTCAGTTCGTCGATGATTTTAAAGCCATAGGTCATCGCAGCAGTGCAGACCTGAACTGTACCACAACCCAACGCCATAAACTCGGCCGCATCGCGCCATGTAGTCACGCCCCCGATGCCGGAAATCGGCAGGCCATGCGTCGCTTGAGCCCGCGAAATCTCGGACACCATCGACAGAGCAATCGGTTTCACCGCCGGGCCGCAATACCCTCCGTGGCTGCCTTTGCCGTCGATCGACGGTTCAGGGCTGAACGTATCCAGATTGACGCTGGTGATCGAGTTAATCGTGTTGATCAGCGACACGGCATCAGCGCCGCCATTCTTTGCGGCTTCGGCAGGTTTGCGAATATCCGTTATGTTAGGCGTCAGCTTCACGATCACCGGGCGGTCATAGTATTTTTTGCACCACCGCGTGACCATCTCGATATATTCCGGCACCTGCCCGACAGCAGATCCCATGCCACGCTCGCTCATGCCGTGCGGACAGCCAAAGTTCAGCTCGATCCCATCTGCCCCGGTTTCGGCGACCCGTGGTAGAATAGCTTTCCACGCCTCTTCCTCGCACGGAACCATGATCGAAGCGATCAGCGCGCGATCCGGGTAATCGGCCTTGACCCGCGCCATCTCTTCAAGGTTCACCTCAAGCGGACGATCGGTGATCAACTCGATATTGTTCAGACCCAGCAACCGCCGATCCGCGCCATAGATCGCGCCGTACCGAGGCCCGTTTACGTTCACCACCGGAGGCCCCTCGGACCCCAGCGTTTTCCAGACCACACCGCCCCATCCGGCCTCGAACGCGCGGCGGACATTGTATTCCTTGTCGGTCGGCGGCGCCGAGGCCAGCCAGTACGGGTTCGGGCTTTCGATTCCCAGAAAGTTCGTTTTTAAATCAGCCATTTATCCGGCCCTCCTGATGCCACTCAGCATCCCAAATCCAGTTTTCACGCGGTCAGATTTGCGTGGATATCCATTGCCGCATCGCGGCCCTCGGCTACAGCGGTCACGGTCAGGTCTTCGCCGCCGGCAGCGCAGTCGCCTCCGGCCCAGACACCCGTGATCGAGGTACGCCCCGCGCCCGTGACAGCGATCTTGTTACCGTCGAGTTTCAGCCCTTCGGGCGCGCCCTCCAGCGTCTGACCAATCGCTTTCAACACCTGATCTGCTGGCAGGCGGATTACCTCGCCCGTGCCGGTCAGTTGCCCACCTTCGCTAGATGTATACTCCAGCTCAATCTCAGCCGCTGCGCCGTTTCCGTGCACAGCCACGGGTTGCACATTGGTCATGATCTTGACCCCATGCGAGGCCGCCAAGTCCTGCTCGTACCGGCTGGCGCCCATAGCGTCGCGCCCCCGGCGATAGGCAATGGTTACATGCTCGGCCCCCAGCAGCTTGGACTTTACCGCCGCGTCAACAGCGGTCATGCCACCACCGATGACAACGACATTGCGCCCCACGGGCAATGCCGCCAGATCACTGGCCTGCCGCACGTCCGAGATGAACTCGACCGCCGGGCGCACGCCGTCTTTGTCGATGCCACCGGCGCGCAGGGCATTCACCCCTGCCAGACCGATCGACAGGAACACCGCGTCGTAATTAGTGGACAGCCCATCCAGCGAGATCGTCTCGCCCAGAACCGATCCCGTCTCAATCGTGATACCACCGATCTGCATCAGCCAATCCACCTCGGCCTGCGCGAAGTTGTTGGTCGATTTATAGGCTGCGATCCCGTACTCGTTCAGGCCGCCGGGCTTGGGCTTGCTTTCGTGAATGACAACGTCATGCCCGAGCATCGCCAGCCGATGCGCGCAGGCCAGCCCAGCGGGCCCTGCCCCGATCACCGCGACGGTCTTTCCGGTCGGCGCGGCACGGTCGAACGGATGCGCCCCGCCCGCCATTACACTATCGGTCGCATAACGCTGCAAGCGCCCAATCTCGACCGGAGCCCCTTCGGCAGCCTCGCGTACACAGGCTTCTTCACACAGTGTCTCGGTCGGACATACGCGGGCGCACATACCGCCCAGAATGTTTTGCGCCAAAATGGTCTCGCCCGCTGCTTCGGGCTGCCCGGCCTGAATATGCCGCATGAACAGCGGGATATCGATCTCGGTCGGACAAGCCGCCACACACGGCGCGTCATAGCAGAAATAGCACCGATCAGCAGCCACGGCAGCCTCGTGCGGGGCCAGTGGTGGATGCAGATCCGTGAAATTCGAGGTCAGCTCATCGCTGGAAAGCCGCCCGGAGACAATGCCGGGGGCCATCTGGCCCTGTGCCATCGCTCTACTCCCTGTAGATATGGTTGTTATGGGATCAGCTTGCCACAGTCTGAAATTTTATCAATTGGTAAAATTTGCCAAATGGTCAAAAAATCAAAAAACCGGGCTCAGCGGCCCGGTTTTCGGAAAAATATGCCTGTTTTTGATGCAGCAGCGAAATTCAAACCATCTGCGATAGATGCCCAGACTTGATCCAGACCCGTGCGCCGGCCTCTCCTGCCGTGGCGACGGAGTGGGTGCCGGGCGGCAAGCGAAGCCAATCCCAATCGGAAAACGCCTCATCCGATTCCCGAACAGTGCCTTCGATGACAAACAACTCGAGCCCCTTTTCGGCATTCAAATCCAGCGCTTCATTCGGCGCCAAACTGAGAACCCGTACGTCCTCAAGGTCGTCCTTGAACAGCTGGAGTTTTTCTGCCCCCTCGATTGACCGGCGCACTTCGGTTCTGTCTGCAGGGTCGAACTGATGCAGCTTGACCAGAATCGTCGCGCCGTCCTTGGCCGAGGGCGTATGAGAGGACGTCGGCGGGTTGCGCACATAGCTGCCGACCGGAAAGTCGCCTGTTTCGTCCTGAAACACTCCATCCAGAACCAGGTATTCCTCGCCGCCATCATGGGTATGCGCAGCGAACGCGCTGCCCGGCGCAAATCGTACGATTGTAGTGGCGCGGGCAACTTCTTCACCGATACGGTCCAGCATTTTTCGCTCGACCCCGGCTGCGGGGGACGCGACCCATTCGTTCTGATCAAAGTGGACGGCGACGCGCTTTGTGAAATCTGCGTTGACCCTCATGCGGTATCTCCTTCTGGACATCTCAGCCTAAGATGGGGGCATCACGCCGGTTTTCAATTTTTGCATCATGCGATCGTCTTCACATCTGGTTTTGTCTGCATACCCTGCGTACTGTGCCGCCAATAGATAATACGAGCGACGACCACCGACCGATGCAGGCCACCCCTTCGAAATTCAATATTGTCATCATTGGCCAGAACAACCGGCTGCAATACGAGGCATTGCTGTTTGCCGCCTCTTTGCGCCACAGCAGCCCCAATTTCGCCGGCCGCCTGTTTATCGCTGTTCCACAACCCAGCCAACGTTGGTCACAAGATCCCAGCATCCAGGACGAAGATATCCTTAAAGCGCTGCGCCAATTGGATGCCGAGCTGCTGCCTTTTGAAAATCAGGTCTTTGGCCAGACTTACCCGCATGGGAACAAGATTGAGGCGTTGTCGGCTTTGCCAGAAGGCGAGCCGTTTGTGTTCTTCGACAGTGACACGCTGATCACCGGAGATTTGAACGCCGTTCCCTTCGACTTTGCCCACCCCGGTGCATCGCTGAAAGTCGAGGGGACATGGCCACGCCCAACGCTTTATGGGCCCGGTTATGATGGTATCTGGAAGGCGCTTTATCACAGGTTCAATCTTGATTTCGAAAGTTCGGTCGACACAAGCCAACCGCATGATTATTGGCGGCGGTATTTGTACTTTAACGCTGGCTATTTCTTCCATTCCTGCCCTCGCATCTTTGGCGACAGGTTCCGTGACTATGCGCGCACTATCCGTGATGAAGATATCCCAGAGCTGGCGGGCCAGACATTGGACCCCTGGCTTGACCAGATCGCTCTGCCCTTGGTGATCCATTCCCTTGGCGGGGGGCGAGACGCCCTGCCCCACGGCCTGTTGGATGGTACCGTGAGCTGTCACTATCGCCTGTTCCCACTGCTTTACGCACGTGAAAGCGACCATGTGGTCGAGCTGCTGGAGACGGTGGTAGCGCCAAACCGCATCAAAAAAGTGCTCAAAGGGTATGAGCCGATCCGAAAGCTGGTCATTCAGCGCAAGGGTCACAAGATCCGCGAGATGTTCGACCGAGACAACCTGCCCCAACGCGAGCAGGCTATACGTAACAAAATCAAGGCAAAGGGCCTATGGATGCGCTGACAGGATTGTTGTGCGCAGCCCGTCAATCGCCTACAGAGTCTGCAACCAAAAAATCAACGGGAGATTTCCAGAATGTCTGACGGCCCAAGCTACGGTTTCGACACGCTTCAGATTCATGCGGGCGCACGTCCCGATCCGGCGACAGGTGCGCGCCAAACGCCAATCTACCAAACCACCGCTTACGTGTTCCGCGACGCCGATCACGCCGCTGCGCTGTTCAACCTGCAAGAAGTGGGCTTCATATACTCCCGCCTGACCAACCCGACCGTGGCCGTTCTGCAAGAACGCGTCGCCACGCTGGAAGGCGGCGTTGGGGCTGTGTGTTGTTCCTCGGGTCACGCCGCGCAGATCATGGCGCTGTTCCCGCTGATGGGACCGGGGTGTAACGTCATTGCCTCGACCCGCCTTTATGGCGGCACGGTCACTCAGTTCAGCCAGACCATCAAACGCTTTGGCTGGTCCGCCAAATTCGTCGACATGGACGATCCCGAGGCGGTAAAAGCCGCGATTGATGACAACACCCGTGCTGTGTTTTGTGAATCCATTTCGAACCCCGGCGGCTATGTGACCGATATTCGGGCGATGGCTGACATCGCCGACGAAGCCGGCGTACCGCTGATTGTCGACAACACTTCGGCAACACCTTACCTGTGCCGCCCCATCGAACAGGGCGCGACACTGGTGGTGCACTCGACCACCAAATACCTGACCGGGAACGGCACCGTCACCGGCGGCTGCATCGTGGATTCGGGCAAATTCGACTGGTCAGCGAATGACAAGTTCCCCTCGCTCAGCGAGCCCGAGCCAGCCTATCACGGGTTGAAATTCCACGAGACCTTTGGCCCGCTCGCCTTTACCTTCCACGGCATAGCAATCGGTCTGCGCGATCTGGGCATGACCATGAACCCGCAAGCCGCCCACTACACGCTGATGGGGATCGAGACCCTGTCGCTGCGGATGGAGCGTCATGTCGAGAACGCACAAAAGATCGCGGCCTGGCTCGAGGCGGACGACCGCGTCGATTATGTGACCTATGCGGGCCTGCCCTCGTCGCCCTATCACGACCGGGTCAAGGCACAATACACCAAGGGTGCCGGTGCCCTGTTCACCTTTGCTGTAAAGGGCGGCTATGACGCCTGCGTCAAACTTGTGAACGCACTAGAAATCTTCAGCCACGTCGCGAACCTTGGCGATGCGCGGTCGCTGATCATCCACTCGGCCTCGACCACGCACCGTCAGCTGACACCCGAACAGCAAGAGGCCGCAGGGGCCGGTCCGGGGGTTGTTCGCGTTTCGATCGGGATCGAAGACGTCAATGACCTGATCGCGGATCTGGACCAGGCTTTGGCAAAGGCGAATGCCTAAATCATGCCGCAGCACACGGTGAACGCACTTGGCCAACCCGTGGGCATGCCGGTCTCGGGTGAGTTTCCTCGCCCGACGCCGGCTCGCACGGGCATGCAGGGTCGGTTCTGTTCAGTGGTGCCTTTGGACGCGAAACAGCATACGTCAGGTCTGTACCGGGCGTTTGCCGAAGACAAGGACGGTCGAAACTGGACCTATCTGCCCGAAGAACCAATAACATCTGAAGTGGCTTTCGCAGATTGGATGGTTTGGGCTGAGAACAGCGCAGACCCGTTGTTTCACACGGTGCTTGACGGCGATGGAGCTCCGGTTGGGCATGCCACATATCTGCGCATTCAGCCCGACGCAGGGGTCATCGAGGTGGGATACATTCATTTCTCACCCTTGTTGCAGCGCACCCCTCTGGCCACCGAGGCCATGTATCTGATGATGCGCCGCGTCTTTGATGAGCTTGGCTATCGGCGCTATGAGTGGAAATGCGACGCCCTGAATGCCCCCTCACGTAGTGCGGCCGAGCGGTTGGGCTTTACCTTCGAAGGTGTTTTTCGCCAGGCAACCCACTACAAGGGGCGCAACCGGGACACCGCGTGGTATTCAATTCTGGATAGTGAATGGCCACGCATCCAGAGTGCGTTCGAAACATGGCTATCGCCAGAAAACTTCGACCAATCGGGCCAGCAGCGTCACACACTGCAGGCCCGAGCGGCTGAGTAGTATTTATTCGGATATCGCAAATTCCATCGTGACATTGACCGAGACTGAAATCTCACCGCCTGCCACCGGAACCCCCGCCGAATCCGCAACTTTGAATTCGCGCATCTGCGCGGCAGGGCGGATACCTCCGACATGCTCGTTGATTTGTTGCACAGGTCCCAAAGTCAGCGAGGCAGCCTGCGCCAATTGCTCTGCCTTGGCAGTTGCTTCTGCCACAGCTTTGGCGCGGGCTTGCGCCTCAAGCGGTTTAGGGTCCTGAACACCAAAGCTTAGCCCCCCGAAATCATTTGCGCCATCTTGGATGACGGCATCCATTACGGCACCCAGTTGTGTTAGGTCACGAACCCGTACGAATACTCGGTTTGAAGCCGAAAAGCCCGAAATCTCGGGTCGGTCGCCATTGGGGTTATTTCGGCCCGACCAAACCGGCGAGAGCGACAGATCCCTTGTCTGGACATCCCGTGCTTCAATGCCCATCTGCTCCAGACGCGCCAATATTGCCGACACCGCGTCGGACGTCGCCTGCATCGCGTCCGCGGCCTCGGCATCCTCATGTGTCACTCCTAGTGTTATGGTCGCCATATCGGGCACCGCCAGAGCGGTCCCAAGGGCATCGACAGTAATGCGACGTTCTTCCGCATGGGCCATCCCTGCCGCCGTTGCAGCCATCAAAGCCGCTAAAAAAGCGTATTTCTTCAAGGTCTTCCCTCCGATCTCTTTGTCATAAACATGGGGTGGCAACGGTCTGCCGAACAAGGGGGAAACCCGGCTTTTTCTTTCCCTCGGCAAGATCCTGCTTTAATGTCAGTCTGCGGACAGAATGACTGTCTGCTTAGACGATGACAATTATGGTTCTTCCGGATTATGAAACCCGCTTTTGCGCTGTCTTTTTCTACTGCCGGAATTTCTTTGCACCACTTTTCGGATGGTGACTGGTTCTGCGTTGGTGATGTTTCGCTGGATGCCCCGGATTTTTCGGATCAGGTCAAAACACTGCGCGACAAAGGATTCGCGCTGGAAAATGACCTGAATTGCAAGCTGGTCCTGCCGGCCGATCAGGTTCGGTTCCTTAGCCTTGGAACCGGCGATGAAGATGCCGAAGGACAGAGCCTATTGGTTCAGACCGCGTTAACGGATGCGACGCCCTATACGCTTGAAGACCTGAGATTCGACACCGCAACCGACGGCGCGCTGATACATGTGGCAGCGATCGCCCGGCAGACGCTGGATGAGGCATTGGCATTCGCCAACGACTACGGCTTTGTTCCGACCCAAGTCACGACCAACACCGACGGACAGGACTACCCATCCGAGCCTGAATTCCTGGCACCAAGAAACCCGGCCCCCTCAGAAGAGACTCCCGTTTCGGCGCTTCCGGTGCACGCGATCGCGGCCGAAGAAAAGCCAATGGAATTCCGCGCAGCGGCGGCCGCAGAGCACCATGAGGTGTCACTTTCAAACCGTCTTGAAGGATACGGTATACCTATCGGCGCCGCGGCTGCTCTGGGTATCGCCGCCGTTTTGATGTGGGCCTTCTTTGGGTCGGGTGATGATGATGCCACTCTACCGGAAACGGCACTTGTCGAAGAAGCAACGCAGGAGACACCACCCAAAACCGCCGTGTCTGAGGCAGAAACCCCGGAATCGTCCCCAATCACAGCCGAACCCGAACCAGCTGAAAAGCCAACGGAATTGACCGTTGTCGAACCGGCACCAGAAACCTCAGTTGAAGACACCGATCCCAAAGCGCCCAAGGTTTCTCCGACCGATGCCGCCATTCTTGAGGCTTTGAAGATTGCACCCACCGAAGTCGAGCCGATTGAAACAACCCCCGAACCAGAGCAGCTGCATGCTGGCGCGCAAATAGGCTCGGTTGAGCCTCTGTCTGGTCCTGCGTCGGAATCGCCTGATGCCCAATTTATAGCGTCAACCGATCGATCAGACCTGTCGCGCGATGCCGTGGCTCCGCCATTGGTGGCCAGCTTTGCGATGGGAGACGTATACTCCCAACCGAGCGAACCCAGCGCCTCAGGGACGCGGTTTGATCTGGACGAACGCGGACTTGTGAGCGCAACAGCAGAAGGCACGCTGAATCCGGACGGTGTTCTAGTTTTCCTTGGCCGACCGTCAAAAGTCCCGCCAGAAGTACCAGTCCGTTTCGAACAGGAACCAATTGAAGAAGACCCAACGACCAGACTGGCAGAGCTGCGGCCCAACCCTCGTCCATCCGATCTGATAGAACGGTTCGAACGGCAGCAACTTGGCGGTCGAACTCTTGCCGAATTGGCGGTTCTTCGGCCCAAGCTACGTCCGGCGTCGTTGCAACAAAGCCCACAGGTAGACGAAACACCAACCGCGCTGGCGGTTGTTCGCGTCCCACGCCCGAAACCGCGCCCTGCCGGTGTTAACCGACCTGCAAGCACCACCGCAGTCAGTCTTGGGTCGACCGCCGCGATAGAGCGCAGCACCAACGAACCTGACACTTTCCAACCGCGGGCGGTGGCCCCGAAAATTCCGTCATCGGCGTCGGTTGCGCGGCAGGCAACCATCGACAACGCAATCAACCTGCGAAAACTGAATCTCATAGGCGTGTATGGCACCCCAGCAAACCGTCGAGCGTTGGTGCGGTTGCCCAGCGGGCGCTACAAAAAGCTGAAGGTTGGGGATCGTCTTGATGGCGGCAACGTTGTCGCGATCAGTGACAGCGAATTGCGATATCAAAAACGCGGTCAGAACGTTACGCTGAAAATGCCCAGAAGTTAAAGGCGGCACAGGTGATGCGCCGCCCAATTTACGCATTTGATAACCAGCTCAAGCCGCTGATATTTCACCACTTTCGATCTGCTCGCGCTCGATGGATTCGAACAGCGCCTGAAAGTTGCCCTCGCCAAATCCATCGTCACCTTTGCGCTGGATGAACTCGAAGAATATCGGCCCAATCACTGTTTTTGAGAAAATCTGAAGCAAGATCCGCGTTTCGCCACCGTCCAGAACGCCTTCGCCGTCGATCAGAATGCCGTGTTTCATCATCCGATCCAGTGGCTCTTCGTGGTCGACCACGCGGTCTTTGGACATATGGTAATACGCTTCGTTTGGGCCGGGCATGAATTTCAAACCCTTTTCGGCAATCGCATCCGTCGACGCATAGATATCCTCGCTGCCGACGGCGATATGCTGGATGCCTTCACCCTTGTACTTTTTCAGATAAGAGACGATCTGCCCGGTCTCGCCGCGATCTTCGTTGATCGGGATGCGAATACGGCCACAGGGCGATGTCAGCGCGCGGCTGTAAAGCCCTGTGAACTTACCCTGAATATCGAAAAAGCGGATCTCACGGAAGTTGAACAAATCGCCGTAAAACTTGAACCACTTGTCCATATTTCCCTTGTAGACGTTGTGGGTGAGGTGATCGAGGTAATAAAACCCGTCACCCCGCGGCTTGGACTGTTCGGTCCACTTGAACTCTTGGTTGTAGGGAGACGTCTCATAATATTGGTCGATGAAATAGATCAAAGACCCGCCGATCCCTTTGATCGCAGGTACGTCCATCGTTTTGTCCGCAGCATCATAGGGCTCGGCGCCCTTGCTGACCGCGTGTTCATAGGCTTTTTGCGCATCCACGACGCGCCACCCCATCGCCGGTGCACAAGGGCCATGTTCTGTAACAAACTTAGCTGCAAAACTGTCCGCATCCGCATTGAGGATGTAAGTCACATCGCCTTGCTGCCAAAGCTCGACCGATGGCTTCGTCTTATGGTGACCGACCAACTCAAATCCCATCTTGGTGAAAAGATCACGCAGCTCTTGCGGGTTGGGATGGGCAAATTCGACAAATTCGAAACCGTCGGTTCCGGCGGGGTTTTCGTTGCTGATGGCAGATTTCGGGGCGTTATGCGGGAAGGGTCCCATGGCGCGTCTCCGTGAAAACAGGAATTTCTTTGCTGATTCCAAAATACGCCTTATTCGGCGCTGTTTCTGCGCATTGTTTTCGAGTAAACTAGGTGGAAACGCGCGATGTCCGCACCAAAACAGATTTTTACGAAAGAAGTCCGCATATGCTGGATTCCACCGATACGCGACTCTTATCAGCACTTCAGACAAATGCGCATCTGACGGCGCATCAGCTGGGTGAGATGCTGAACCTGTCGCCCAGTCAAGCCGGCCGCCGTCGTCAAAGGCTGGAGGCTGAAGGATACATCACCGGCTACGCCGCGCGCCTGGACCCGCTGAAGCTGGGGCTGCAGGTACAAGGCTTTGTTCAGGTCCATCTCGGCACTCACGGTCCGGAACAATCCGAAAGCTTTGCCCGCATGGTCGACACCCGGCCCGAAATCACCAGCGCTTGGACGATGACAGGTGAGGCAGATTACCTGCTTCATGTCTATTGCGACGATCTATCCGCCCTCAATCGCTTGCTTCATCAGGTGATACTGCCGCATCCTGCGGTAGCACGTGTGCAAAGCCAGATCGTTATGGACCAACTCAAGCGCGACGCGCCCCTGCCTACCTGACCCAAAGAGGATAATATGGACGATTTCCTTTACCAGGCTTCGATCTATCTGGCTGCCGCCGTGATCGCTGTGCCGCTGTCGGCGCGCCTGGGGCTTGGTTCGGTCTTGGGATACCTAGCTGCAGGGATCGTCATAGGGCCCATGTTTGGACTGGTCGGCGCCGAAACCGAAAGCCTGCAGCATGTGGCCGAGTTCGGCGTGGTCATGATGCTGTTCCTGATTGGGCTGGAACTGGAACCCCGCGCTTTGTGGGACATGCGCGAGCGCTTGCTGGGATTGGGTGGCCTTCAGGTTTTGCTGTCTACCGGAGTGATCGCGGGCGTTGCCATCTACGCCAATCATCCGTGGTCCGTGGCACTGGCAGTCGGTTTGACCTTGTCTTTGTCCTCAACAGCGATCGTTTTGCAAACCTTGTCCGAAAAAGGCTTGATGCAAACGAACGGAGGGCGCGCGACTTTCTCGGTGCTTTTGACGCAAGACATTGCAGTGATCCCGATCCTTGCGCTGCTACCGTTGCTGGCCCTGCCGGCGATTCCGCAAATTCAGAATGACGGTTCCATAAACAGGGCCGCAACGGACCTTCACGACAAGGCGCATCACAGCTTGTCACTGGTCGAAGGCCTGCCGGGCTGGGCCGTCACATTGGTCACTATCGGTGCCATTGCCTTTGTTATTCTGGCTGGTGTCTACCTGACCCGCCCCCTATTCCGCTTTATCCACGCCACGCGCCTACGCGAGATGTATACGGCATTGGCATTGATGATCGTTGTCGGGATTTCCTTTTTGATGACGTTGGTTGGCCTTTCCCCGGCCCTCGGTGCGTTTCTGGCGGGGGTAGTGCTGGCCAGCTCGGAATTCCGGCATGAGATGGAAAGCGATCTGGAACCCTTTAAGGGTTTGTTTCTGGGCCTGTTCTTCATCACCGTCGGGGCCGGAATTGACGTCGCCTATTTCTTCAATGATCCGTTCGATCTGATCGGGCTGGCCCTTTTAGTCATCCTCGTCAAAGGGATCATTCTGTTTCTGGTCGGCCGCGCGTTTAAATTACGTGGTCGCGATCATTGGCTGTTCACGCTGGGGCTGGCGCAAGCGGGCGAGTTCGGGTTTGTTCTACTTGCCTTTTCGACCCAGCAGAACGTCATCCCTCCTGATTTGTCACAAAAGCTGCTGATGATCATCGCTTTGACCATGTTGATCACGCCGCTTCTGTTCATCATCTATGACCTGTTGTCGCGCCGGATGAGCGACGGCGCTCCGACACCCGAACCCGATGAGATAGATGAAAAAGGTCCTGTGATCATTGCCGGGATTGGCCGTTTCGGTCAGATCGTCAACCGGCTGGTTCAGGCCAGTGGAACCAAGACGGTCGTTCTGGACCACGACATTGAGACGGTCCAACTGATGCGTCGGTTCGGCGTCAAAGGGTTTCTGGGCGACCCCACCCGTCCTGAACTGCTGCGCGCCGCTGGCCTAGAAAAAGCTGCTGTTTTGGTGGCTGCAATGGACGATCCCAAACAGGTTACTCGTCTGGTGGGGTTCGCACGTCGTCAGCGACCCGATTTGCACATTATCGCCCGCGCCCGAGACAGAACCCATGTCTATGAACTGTATCAGGCTGGCGCCAATGATATCGTGCGCGAAATGTTTGACGGATCACTGCGTGCTGGTCGGTATGTTCTGGAAAACATCGGCCTGAGCGAATACGAGGCCGCGCAGGCCGAACAGACTTTCTATCATCACGACAGGATGTCGGTACGCGAGTTGGCCGAGCTTTGGATTCCCGGAATGCCGACAGCCGAGAACAAGAAATACATCGAACGGGCCCGCCAGTTCGAAAAGGATCTCGAAACCGAGCTGTTGGAACTGGCGGAAAAACACGCCAAAAAGTCAGCCTGACCCAAAGGGTCAGGCCATAAGATCAACCGTCTGATACGCCCGCCTCGGCAAAAGTTGCCATGCCGGAATGACAGGCCACTGCGCTTTTGAGGATATTGATCGCCAGAGCACCACCCGATCCTTCGCCCAGTCGCAGACCAAGGTTCAGCAGCGGCCGTTTGCCCAGCTTTGCCAAAACCGCGCCATGGGCGCCTTCGGCACTTTGATGTCCAGCGACGGAATGATCCAACGCGCCATCGGCGATATCCGCCAAGCACGCAGCGGCGGAGGAGCAGATGAAACCATCCAAGATGACCGGGATGCGCAGTACCCGCGCTGCCGCGATCGCTCCAGCCATGGCGGCGATCTCGCGTCCGCCGAGACGGCGCAAAATTTCGATCCCATCACCCGTGCCGCCATGCAGCGCAACGCCCTCGGCCACAACACGGGTTTTATTCGCAAGACCAGCGTCGTCTACACCGGTGCCCCTGCCCGTCCAGTCCGCAGCGTCACCGCCAAACAAGGCGCAGGCAATTGCGGCAGCCGGGGTGGTGTTGCCAATTCCCATCTCGCCAACCACCAACAGATCGGCGGTTGCGTCTACCGCGTCCCACCCTGTGCGAAGCGCGGCCAACACCTCGGCCTCAGACATCGCAGGACCCGCGGTGAAATCCGCTGTTGGACGGTCCAACTCAAGCGCATGTACATCCATGGTCGCTCCAGCCGACTTGGCAAGCTGGTTGATGGCCGCTCCGCCATGCTCAAAGTTCATCACCATCTGAACGGTGACTTCCGGTGGAAATGCAGACACACCCTGCGCCGTTACGCCATGGTTTCCGGCGAAAACAATCACCTGCGGTGCCGAAATCTGTGGCCGCGCATCCCCGCGCCAACCCGCATACCAGATGGCCAGATCCTCAAGCCGCCCCAATGCGCCGGGTGGCTTGGTCAGTTGCCCATTTCGGTCTGCGGCTCCGTTCACAGCGTCCTGATCAGGGCCCGGCGCACGAAGAAGGGCATCTCGAAAGGAATTTAGGTCTTTAAGTTCAGGCAGCATCCAAAGCCTCGTTGCATCAGAGTGGTCCTGTGTGTTTAACCGAAGCTATCCATCCAACAAGACCCTGAAAGGCGTGGAAATGGCAAAAAACGACACGGTGCCCATTTCCTTGTGGGATATTCCGCTGGCTTTTGTCCTGTTGACGCGTTTGCCCGTCCCCAAACTGCCTTCGCAGGTATTTGCGCGACAGGCCAACGCTGCATGGGCCTTTCCTTTCGTCGGAACCATTCTTGGCGCTTTGGCCTGCTGTGTAGGTTGGGCTGCGATGTCGATCGGGCTGAACGCCACGGCCAGCGCCATTTTGGTGGTAACCGCACTAATTCTGTCCACTGGCGCCATGCACGAGGATGGCCTGGCAGATACAGTTGACGGGTTTTGGGGCGGCTTCACCCCCGAACGTCGGCTGGAGATTATGAAGGACAGCCACATTGGCACGTATGGCGTTTTGGCGTTGATCCTATCGCTGTTCTTACGCGTCACCTTGATCGAGACGCTGCTCGCGGCCCAGTATTTCTCGGCAATTTTGGCCGCAAGTGTCTGGTCGCGCGCGATGATGCCTCCTGTTATGGCCAGCTTACCGAATGCACGAGGATCGGGGCTGAGCCAATCGGTTGGCGCCCCAAAGATATCTATTGTCGCAGGCGGCGTCGGATTGGCGTTTGGCATTTGCGCAGTTCTGATCGGGATTTCCGCGTTAGCAGCCGTTCTGTTGAGCGCTCTGGCAGTTTTGGCTCTGGCAATGGTCGCAAGGTCCAAGATCGGCGGTCAGACAGGCGACGTACTGGGCGCGACTCAGCAAATCTCTGAAATCGCTATGCTGCTGACATTGGTTACTTTGCTTTAGGACGAGCCACCTGTCTCAATCCGCAGCACCTCGCCGCAGTGTTTGCAATGAACTGCATCGGGGTCGTGACGGAAAAGTCCGCAACTCGGACATTTGTAGCGCACCTTCTGCGGCATGAAAATTGCCTGCGCGAGACGCACAAATAGCGCAACACCGACCACCATAATGAAAACTGAAAAGAGTTTACCACCCGGAGTGGCCAATGTGATGTCCCCGAAGCCAGTGGTGGTCAGCGTTGCCATCGTAAAATACAGCGCGTCGATATAGGCTGTCTGGCTGTTCTCAGGGATGAAGAATACCAAAACAGCTGTCGAGGTCACGAACACAAAAACCAAAAGGTTGATCGCCGCGATCACCGCATCTTCATGTGTGCGGAAAAACGAGCTGTCACGGCGCAGGTCTCGCAGCAAGTGATACGAATGAATCAAGCGCAAAGCCCTGAGAATACGCAAAAACGCCAGATTACCAGTGATCAGGGGGTCAAGCATCAAAGACAGAATGACTACCACATCCGCCAGTGTGTAAACCTTGAAGAAAAGCTGCCAGGGTTTCTTTGCGATCCACAGACGGGCAGAAAAATCCAACAGGATCAAAAAGCCCACGATCATGCTGGCGGCTGAAATTCCGGGACCATGAGGAATATGCGCCGTGGCAATAAAGAAAACGATAGTTCCGGCGTCGAACAGGATCAGACAATATCGGAACCAGACCGACACCGGATCGTGGCCGATATATAGATACCTGAGAGTTTTCTTTATCCTTGCCATCTATCCGCCTCTACCAAAACGGAAATTAGCGGATTTTCCTCAGTTCACCAAGCCCGTCAAACGGAAAAGGCCGCCTGTGATACAGGCGGCCCATCGAAATTTGTAGTAGGTCGATTAGGCGGCGCGCGATGTCAGGACTTCGTCCACTTGTTGGGCCGCAGACACCTCGCCTGCCCCTGAAACGGCGGCAACTTCACGGGTCAGACGCTCAAGCGCAGCCTCGTACAGCTGACGTTCGGAATAGCTTTGTTCGCGCTGATCATCGGTGCGGTGCAGATCGCGGACAACTTCGGCGATCGAGATCAGGTCGCCTGAGTTGATTTTCTGTTCATATTCCTGCGCCCGACGCGACCACATTGCGCGCTTGACCTTGGCCTTACCCTTCAAGGTTTTCATCGCTTGGCTAATGACGTCCGGTGAACTCAGCGACCGAAGGCCAGATTCTGTTGCCTTGTTGGTCGGAACGCGCAAGGTCATCTTGTCTTTTTCAAAAGAAATCACGAACAGCTCGAGCGAATATCCCGCGACTTCCTGCTCCTCGATCGAGATGATCTGTCCCACGCCATGGGCTGGGTAGACAACATAATCGTTCGGGCGGAACTCAAGCTTTTTCGACTTAGACATACAGGTTCATCCTTGGTTAAATGAGCTGGACAACAGACAACAATACGCCCCAACCCGCGCCACTCTGGCCCGGTCAGGCGGTTTGTTTGTCTAAAAATCAAAACTCCAAAGCGTACATACTTACGGAGTCATCCCCAGCTCAGTCATCATTCAGCTACCAAGTATATCACAAAAATGCGACACACGAAAGCAGCGTGGATAGACAAAGCATTAAATTTAACTAAAAACAAAATGTTAAGAGGATTTCTTGCTCTTAAACTAAAGAGTTTAGGCGGCGAATCGCTTAACCGCCTTCACCCGGTGCTTCCGAGAAATACTTCTCCATTTTACCCTCTTCACCGTCGCGTTCTTCGGCTTCGGGCAGCGGGTCTTTTTTGGTAATGATAACCGGCCACATTTCCGAGTATTTCCGGTTGAACTCGACCCATTGGTCCATGCCCGGCTCGGTGTCGGGGCGGATGGCGTCGGCGGGGCATTCGGGTTCGCAAACGCCACAGTCAATGCATTCGTCCGGATGAATGACCAGCGTGTTTTCACCTTCATAGAAACAATCCACCGGGCACACTTCGACACAGTCGGTGTATTTGCAGCCAATGCAGTTTTCAGTGACAACGTAGGTCATGTTCGGATTCCCGTTTGCGCTTTGGACGTCTAGCTAAATCAGTATGGCGTCAGCTTCAAGATAGGATCAGCTATCGAGATTGCGAGAAAGATCAAGCGCGCGCCGATCTTTCTTGGTTGGACGACCTTTTCCTTCAAAGCTTGGATTTCGCGGCGGCTTGTCCTGCTTTTCGGTCAAATCCGTATATAGCGTTTGTGCCTCGGGGGCCGGGCCGCGGCGGTCACCCAGTTTTTCCACCCGCACAACACGCACAATGCGGCCCTGCGGAAAGGTCAGAACGGCTCCGGGGCTGATGGCTGTCGCCGGTTTCAGCACCCGGTTGCCGTTCAAGCGCACAAGGCCGCCGCTGACCTGTTTGGCCGACAGGCTGCGGGTCTTGAAGAACCGCGCCTGCCACAGCCATTTGTCGATCCGCAGCTTGGCCTCGGACATGCGCGTTTAGTTGCCGTCCTTCAGACCCATCAACGCAGCGGCGAAGGGGTTGTCGGGATCAATGGCTTTCTCTTTCTTGGGCGGACGGGCCGAGAAGGATTTCGCGCCTTGCGGCTTGCCACCCTTTTTGCCCTGCGGGCGGCGGTTGTCCAGAGGTTTGCCACGCGGCTTGCCCTTGCCCTGCCCCTGTTCGCGGCGCGGACCGCGGTTTTGCTGGCGCTGGCGGCCCCATGTGAAGGTGTAGAACACCTCAACCTCGGGCTCATCAGTTGCGGGTCCTGCGACCGGAGCCTTGGCTGCCGCCTCGGTGCTTTCGGTGGCCTCGGCTGGCGCCTCGGCGGGTGCGGCGGCCTCATCCGTCGCACCTGCGTCGGCCGAGGTTTCCTCAATCACAGGTTGCTCGGACGCTTCTGCCGCAGGTTGTTCAGCAGGAGCGGCTTTGACCTTTTGACGCTCGCCACGCTCGGCCTTGTAACCCAAGCCTTGCATCAGGTCGGCGAATTGCTCGAGCGTCATACCGGTGATCGAGAGCATGTCGGGCTTGGCTTCGAACCCACCACGGCTGTCCTCAGACCGCAGCATGTCGGCCAGACGTTCCAGCATATCGATACGGATCGAACGCTCACCGGCATCGCGGTAACCGCACATTGTGTCATAGCCCCGCGGCGCGTCCTTGGCGACGGGCACGGTGACCAGGCCCGGAGGTGGCGCTTCGGGAAATTCCTGCAAGCCACCCGCAAGCGCCCACAAAACAAGACGAAGGCGCGTCGGCGCAGGTTTCAACAGCAGCGGCATGAAGATGGTGAACTGGCCAAACCGGATACCGTGCTTGCGCAGCGCGCCGCGGGCGTCCTGATCCAGATCCTTCACGTCTTGCGCGACCTGCGCGCGAGGCAGAATGCCCAATGCCTCGACCATGCGGAAGGCGAAGCCCTTGGCCAGACCGCTCAGCTCCTCGTCCCGTGACAAGTTCAGCAGCGGTTCAAACAGCGCGGCCACCTTGCGGTCGATGAAGTGCTGCAAGCGGCGCTGCACTTTTTGTTCGACGTCGGGGCCTGCGGCTTCATCCACGAAGACCTCGACCATGGGCTTGAGCGGTTCTGCCCCGGCAACCAGCTTGCCGACGGCATATTCGCCCCACATAAGGCCACCTTGTTCGGTGAAATCAATTTCGGTATCGGGCGCGTTGTAAAAGCGATCGGCGCGCAGATGGAATTGCGGCGCGAGGGCCTGCAAGGACGCCGATTTCAAAGCTTTCGCCTCGGTCCCCTGCGCAGCCTTGTCCGGGCTAAACCGGAACCCTTCCAAACGACCGACGAATTCGCCTTCGACGGTCACTTCACCCTTGTCATTTACTTCGGCCAAAAGGGCCTCCTTCTGTTTGAGCCGCCGCAGCAAAACGGATGTGCGCCGGTCCACAAATCGTTGGGTCAGACGGTCATGTAATGCATCTGACAGCCTGTCTTCTACAGTGCGCGTTTCCTCACGCCAATGGGATTCGTCACGCACCCATCCGTTTCGTTGCGCAACATATGTCCAGGTGCGAATATATGCTAGCCGTTTGGAGAGCGCATCAATATCTCCGTCCGTCCGATCAATCCGGCGGATTTGCCGCGCCATAAAGTCATCGGGGATCGACTGGCGTTCGTGCAGATGCCCGTAGATCACCTCGAGCAGGCTGGCATGTTCCGAATGGCTGATGCCGCGAAAATCGGGGATTCGGCACACATCCCACAGCAAGCGCACGGATTGAGGATCGCTGGCGCGGGCCATGACCTCAGTCACTTGTGACAGCGATTTCAGCACGTTCAGATCGTCGGCGGGCCGTGCTTTGAGCAGGTTTTCGTTGTCGGGACTGACTTCTAGCGAGTCGATCAGCGCCTCGATGGATCCGAACCGCAAGGCAGCATTCCGCCAGTTCAGCTTTTTCATCGGCGTGAAGCGGCTGTCCATGATCGCTTGTGCTGTGCCTTCGTCCAACGGCGGGGCCTCGCCCGTGACGCCAAACGTGCCATCCGACATCCCACGCCCGGCCCGGCCCGCGATCTGGGCCAGTTCGTTTGGGGCCAAGGGCCGCATCCGCCGACCGTCAAACTTGGTCAGCGAAGAAAACGCCACGTGATTCACGTCCAGATTCAAGCCCATACCGATGGCGTCGGTGGCGACCAGATAATCCACCTCGCCATTCTGATAGAGATCCACCTGCGCATTCCGCGTGCGCGGGCTGAGTGCCCCCATGACCACGGCCGCCCCGCCCTTTTGACGACGCAGCAGTTCGGCGATGGCATAGACGTTATCAACCGAGAACCCGACGATGGCGCTGCGTGGAGGCATCCGGCTGATCTTTTTCGACCCGGCATAGACCAGTTGAGACATCCGTTCGCGCCGCACAAACTGTGCCTCGGGCACCAGCGCTGATATGGGACCACGCATGGTGTCCGAGCCTAGGAACAGCGTCTCGCTTGTACCGCGAGACCGCAGCAGACGGTCGGTGAAAACATGGCCGCGCTCGGGGTCGGTACAGAGCTGGATTTCGTCGATTGCCACGAAATCGGCACCCATGCCTTCGGGCATCGCCTCGACCGTGCAGACCCAGTATTGGGTGCGCGGCGGCACGATCCGTTCTTCGCCCGTAACAAGCGCCACGACGGACGGCCCGCGAATGGCGACGATCTTGTCATAAACCTCGCGCGCCAGCAGACGCAGCGGCAGGCCGATAACACCTGTCCGGTGGCCCAGCATCCGCTCGATCGCGTAATGAGTTTTGCCTGTATTGGTTGGGCCCAGTACGGCCACGATTCGGGATGACCCGCTCACTCTTGCCCCCTGCCCCTTAGAGGGACGAGCCCTCGACCTGAGGCTTCAGTCGGTTCACCGCATTGGTTACTTCTTCATGATGGGGATGTATAGCCAATGCACGCTCGTAGACAGCCAGCGCTTTGTCCGGTTGGCCAACAATCTCAAAGATCAGGCCAAGACCGTAGATCGCTTCGTAATGGTTCGGGTTAAGTGTCAGCGCATATTCCAGATCAGCGGCGGCCAAGCCAAACCGTTCAACCCCGAAAAATGCCGACGCGCGTACGTGCCACCCTTCTGCAAAGTCAGGCGCATGATCGGTCAGCGCCGTCAGATGTTCGATAGCCGCCTTTGTATCACCGTCATCCAGCGCCTCACGTCCCCGTTCCAGCAAAAGATCAGCCGAGGCTGAACCCGACAGCGACCACAGAGACTTGAGTTGACGATCAATGCCAATCGCTTGATCGGGTGTTGATTGCGCCAGTTGCTGCAATAGCTCGGCTTCATCCCGTGAATCTGCCTGCTGTGCAAGACAAGGGATGGAAAACGTGACTAGCAGCGCGGTTGCCGCGACGATACCTTTGAGATTGGTGCTTGCAATGCTCATAACAACGGTCAGTGTAGCGTAGCGCAGGAGGATGTCCATTCCCTGTGCTCAAATCAAAGTGAGGAGAACCATGAGCGACACTCTGGAAAAAGCCGCAGCGGCGCTGAACGAAAAACTGGCCGACAGCGGCTTTGGCGCATCCGCCAAGTTCGCCATTGAAGGTGTGGGTTCGATTGTTCTGGACGGCAGCGGCGCGCGTGTCAGCGACGAAGAAGCTGACGTCACCATGAACGCGGATGTCGACACGTTCGAACAAATCCTGAGCGGTGAGCTGAACCCGACCGGTGCTTTCATGTCCGGCAAGCTGACCGTCGATGGTGACATGGGTGTCGCCATGCAACTGGCATCGGCGCTGGCCTGATGGAAATGTCGTCGGCCCCTTTGTTCGAAGACGTGGCCGGCGCACCCGCCGGTGGACAGGCCCATTGGCTGACGACCTCTGACGGGGTTCGCATCCGAGTGGCTCACTGGCTGCCACAGGGTGATGCGGTCGGGACAGTGTTCATGTTTCCTGGCCGTACAGAATATATTGAGAAGTACGGCAATGCCGCGACTGAGTTTGTCGGGCGTGGATTTGCATTTCTGGCGATCGACTGGCGTGGTCAGGGGCTGGCCGATCGCCCTCTGGACGACCCGCGTGTCGGACATGTCGATACGATACCGGATTATCAGATGGATGCTCAGGCCGCTTTTGCGCTGGCCACAGAGCTGGACCTACCCAAACCGTGGCACGTCATCGGTCACTCGATGGGCGGTGCCATTGGCCTGCGGGCTGTACTTGAAACTGACAATTTTGCCACCTGCGCGTTTACCGGGCCCATGTGGGGAATATTCTTCACCCCATTGATGAAACCGCTGAGCAGGTTGACCGCCTATTGGGGCCCTCGGTTCGGGCTGGGTGAGAAAACCCCGCCCACGACATCTTTGGAAAGCTACGTCCTGTCGCAACCGTTTGAAGGCAACGTGCTAACGCGTGATCCAGCGATGTATCAGATGATGCAGGATCAGCTCAACGTCCATCCCGAGTTGGTGCTAGGCGCACCCTCAACAATCTGGCTGCGCGAGGCGCTGGACGAATGCGCTTGGTTGATGGAGCAAACTGCCCCCACCATTCCGTGCCTGACTTTCCTTGGAACCCATGAACAGATCGTCGACCGCAAGGCGATCCGCGCCCGTATGGCCAACTGGCCCAGCGGCACGCTGGTGGAAATCCCCGACGGCGAACACGAGGTTTTGATGGAAGCGCCTGAGGTCCGCGGCCCCGTTTTCGACCAGTTGGCGGCGCATTTCATGGCTGCCGAACGTGAACCTGCCCTGTCTGACTAACACCCCGCTTGTGATCCCTGCCCGGCACGCCTAGATGTTGGCGAAAGCTGTTATTTCGAGGTGATCCATGCGCGACCTTCCCTTTCCCTTCCGTGACGCAAACGCAGTCGGCGGGTCCGACAATCTTGGCAACCTACCGGAATGGGACCTGACGGACCTGTACAGCTCGGAAGAGGCGCCGGAACTGCCGCGCGATCTGGACTGGCTGGAAGGCGAATGTGCGTCCTTTGCCGCAGACTACGAGGGCAAGCTGGCCGATCTGGATGCCGATGGCCTTCTGCAATGCGTCCTGCGTAACGAAAAGATCAACGCCATTGCCGGGCGGATCATGTCCTTCGCCGGTCTGCGGTACTACCAGCTGACCACCGATGCGGACCGCGCCAAGTTCCTGTCGGATATGCAGGAAAAGATTACCATCTTCACAACGCCGCTGGTGTTCTTCACGCTTGAGATCAATCGTATCGACGATGATGCGCTGAAAGCCCGGTTCGACGCCAATGCGGATCTGGGACGGTATGAACCCGTATTCCGCCGCATCCGCGCGATGAAGCCCTATCAACTTTCTGATGAGTTGGAGAAGTTCCTGCACGATCTGGGTGTTGTCGGCGATGCATGGGAACGTCTGTTTGACGAAACCATCGCCGGCCTGACCTTTGACATCGAAGGCGAAGAGCTGAACATCGAAGGCACCCTGAACCTGCTGACCGAGCAGGACCGGAGCAAACGCGAAACCGCTGCTCGGGAATTGGCGCGGGTGTTTCAGGACAACGTCAAAACCTTTGCCCGTGTTCACAACACACAGGCCAAAGAGAAAGAAATCGTAGACCGCTGGCGCAATATGCCAACCGCTCAAACCGGTCGCCACCTGTCAAACGACGTGGAACCCGAAGTGGTTGAGGCTCTGCGCGAAGCCGTCGTCGCCGCCTATCCTAAACTGAGTCACCGCTACTACGAGCTCAAGCGCAAATGGCTGGGGCTGGACGTGATGCAGGTCTGGGACCGCAACGCGCCCTTGCCGATGGAAGACACACGCATCGTCGGTTGGGACGAGGCCGAAAAGACCGTAATGGATGCCTATAACGCGTTTGACCCGCGCATGGGCGATATCGCCGCCCCCTTCTTCAGCAAAGGCTGGATTGATGCCGCGGTGAAGCCGGGCAAGGCACCGGGTGCATTTGCCCACCCGACCGTCACCGACGTGCACCCCTACGTGATGCTCAACTATCTGGGCAAACCGCGCGACGTGATGACCCTGGCGCACGAGCTGGGTCATGGTGTCCACCAAGTACTGGCCGCCGGTCAGGGCGAGATGCTGTCCTCTACCCCGCTGACACTGGCCGAAACGGCCTCGGTCTTTGGTGAGATGTTGACCTTCCGCAAGATGCTGGATCAGGCCGAAACCCCCGAACAGCGCAAAGTGCTATTGGCGGGCAAGGTCGAGGACATGATCAACACGGTCGTCCGCCAGATTGCGTTCTATGATTTCGAATGCAAACTCCACGCCGCCCGCCGCGAAGGTGAGTTAACGCCCGACGACATCAACTCCCTGTGGATGAGCGTTCAGGCCGAAAGCCTTGGCCCCGCGTTCGAATTCATGGACGGGTACGAGACCTTCTGGGCCTATATCCCACACTTCGTCCACTCGCCCTTCTACGTCTACGCCTACGCGTTCGGCGATGGCTTGGTGAACGCCCTCTATTCCGTCTACGCAAGCGGGTCCGATGGGTTCGAGGACAAGTATTTCGACATGCTGCGCGCCGGTGGTTCGATGCACCACAAGGAACTGCTGGCCCCGTTCGGGTTGGACGCGAGCGATCCCAAGTTCTGGGATAAGGGCCTGTCGATGATCTCGGGCTTTATCGACGAATTGGAAGCGATGGAGGGCTGATCATTTCTGGTTTTTGGTGGTCAGAAACACGGCCAGCACGATCAGCACACCCCCAAGGGCCGCAATCGGCGTGATTGCGGCCCCCAGAAACAGTGCCGAATTGATAAAGGTGAACACGACCGAGGCCGCAAACATCAAGGTTGCGGTCAAGGTCGAAACCCGCGCAGCAGCCTCGTACCACAGGTAATAGGCGCAGGCGGTCGGCAGCACGCCCAGCAGGATCAGGAACACGACGTCATTCACCGTTGGAACCTGCATCGAAAACGCGGCAAGCGGCAGCAGAAGAACCCCAGAACACAAGAAGATGCCGAACAAGAAGTTCAGCCGCTCGCCGGTCGATTTCGAATTGCGCATCGCTCGACTGCTTGAGATCAGGAAGACCGCCCAGCTTAGCCCGGCACCGATTTCAAGAAGATCCCCGAATAAGGGCTCTCCACCTCCTTGAAAGTCCCGGAAAACGGTCAGAAAAACGCCCAGAATTGCCAAAACTGTGGCCAGAACATCGGTTCGCGTGACCGGTGTATCCGCAAAGAAATAAAGGAAAACCAGCACGAAAAAGGGCGCTGTGTTCTCCAAAACCATCGCATTGGCCGCGCCGGTATGTTCAAGCCCGATGTGGAACAGGATATAGTTCACAACGGTCGACAATACGGCCAGACGGAAATTCCAGTCACTCAACCGGATCGAGACGGAAACCCGCATCAGACGCAACATGCAACAGATCGCCAACGCCGCGATGAACAGGCGCGAGACCGCGATTTGCAACCCGCCCAGATCGCTGGTCAGATAGCGCACGATGACGCTATGCGTACCCCACAAGAACGCAGCCAGGAACCCAAGAACCAATCCATTCTGCAACAGGGGCTGTTTTGGCATGGGCTCAGGCATGGACTATTTCAACTGACTGTCCTTGGACCCGCGCCGATTGATCCCGGACCGCGCTTTAAACGCACCGTCCCTATCCTGCTGGCAATCCAGACAGAGTTTCACCCCCGGCAAGGCAAGTCTGCGTTTCTCGGGGATCGGCTCTTCGCATTCTGCGCAATGGGTCAGGCTTTCGCCCTGAGGGCGCTTTTGCGCCTGCATCCGGGCCAGTTCGTCGGATATCGACGCCTCGATCTGTTCACTCACCGCGCCGTCACGCGCCCAGCCGCCAGCCATTGGTCGCCTCCTGTTTGGGTGGCGACCAGATTAAGTCACGGGGCCCATGTGTGGCAAGTCAGAGCGGCACTGCACCTTCGAACACGCGGTCAATCACCTCTTGCGTCCCTCGTGAAAACTCAAGTGAGCAAGGATAATCCGCCCCTTCACGCGCTGAACGACAGAATGCCTCGACCTGCAGTTTATAGTGATCGTCGCCGGGGAACCGTGTGACCTGAACCTCAAGCCCCGGACGATGCAGTTCGACGCGTGCTTCGCCAAAGACCCGCGCGTTGAACGGTGCCGTCAAGCGAATAACGCCGCCCTCGCCGTGAAAGACCATCTCTTGATGGGGATGCATACGGATCGAAACGTAACTGGAATATGTAAAATCAGGGAACTGAGCACGAATTTCGGTGAAGGCATCAATACCGTTCTCCCACCGGATTGCAGATTGCACCGACGCCGGTTCCTGCCCGGTAGCGAACCGTGCGCTGCCAATCACATAGACACCAATGTCGCGCAGCCCTCCGCCACCGGTTTCCGCACGATTGCGGATGTTTTCGGTTTCTGCACGATTGTCAAAACTGAACGCCCCCGTCACATGCACGAGCTTACCAATCGCGCCATCTGCGATCAGCTTGCGCGCGAACTGCCACTGTGGATGATGCACGATCATATAAGCCTCGGCCGCCAGCAACCCGGTTTCATCCCGTTTAGCAATCAAGGCGTCAAACTCATGTGCCTGCATGGTCATCGGTTTTTCGCACAACACATGTTTGCCAGCGTCCAGCGCCTTCAAAGACCAATCTACATGCATGTGGTTCGGCAATGGAATATAAACCGCCTCGATCTGCGGATCAGCCAGCATCGCATCATAACTGTCGTAAACGGTCAGGTCCGGGCAAAACGCCTGAAAAGGTTCGGCCTTTTCCGGGCTGGACGTCGCCAATCCGGCAAACCGCGCCCCGTCCGCTGCATGAATGGCCGGTGCCATGAACCGACGCGCGAAATTCGCGGCGCCCAGTACACCCCATTGAACAGGTTTTTGCATTGATCCCTCCCACATTCTCGCAACATCGTTATCGCTAACGGTAAATTCTCTGCTGTTCTAGCAACGTCTGGACGCGAAGTCAGGCTTTTATCTGCTTCAAACGAACGTAAGCTGACATCGCATACTGAAAGGAACCGGGAATGCGCAGATTTCTTAAATGGGTCGGCGGGCTGACAGGAGCAGCAATGGCCGCTGGCTTGTTGATTTTCTTTGTTTTTTTGCCGCCCTACATCGAAGGCAAACGCAACAACGTTATCGACCACGCGCCGTACCCGGTGACAGATGCAGCCGCCGCGTTACACGAAACTTTGATCGTAGGCGACCTGCACGCTGACCCCCTGCTATGGAGTCGCGACCTGACCGAACGCGGGACGCGCGGACAAGTGGACATCCCCCGACTGATCGAAGGAAACGTTGCCCTGCAGGTCTTCACCGCGGTCACGAAATCCCCTGCTGGTCAGAACTATGAGGCCAACTCGGCCGATGCGTTCGACAATATCACCCTCCTGGCGATCGGGCAGCTTTGGCCGCTTCGAACCTGGGACAGCCTGATGCAGCGCGCAGTCTATCAAGCTGAAAAGCTGCATCAGTTCGAGGCGGCCTCGGATTGAAAGCTGAAAGTTGTCAAATCCCGTAGTGATCTAGAGGACGTGCTGGCCGCTCGTGCGAGCGGCCAAGCCGTTGTTGGGGGTATCCTCGGCATCGAAGGGGCCCACGCGCTTGAGGGGGATTTGACAAATCTGGATACCCTGTTTGACGCCGGACATCGGGTGTTTGGCCTTCAGCACTTCTTTGACAATGAATTGGGCGCATCTTTGCACGGAAAGGCGAATACCGGACTGACGGAATTCGGTCGCGACGTTGTTGCCCAATTGGCCGAAATGCCCGTCGTCATCGACCTCGCGCATTCCAGCCCTCTGGTCGCACGGGATGTGATCGCGATGACGGACGTTCCACTGATCGTCAGCCATGGCGGGCTACACGGCTTCTGCGCCGTCAAACGGAACTTTCCCGATGATCTGATGCAAGAGATCGCGGCCACCGGAGGCGTAATAGGCATGGGATACTGGGCCGACGTAACCTGCGGAGAAATCACCCCTGCAGGCGTGGCCAAGATGATCAAGGCGGCAGTCGATACTGTTGGGGAAGATCACGTCTCACTTGGGTCGGATTACGACGGGTCGGTCGAGACCGCGTTCGACACATCTGAACTTGCGGCGCTGACCTCGGGCCTGTTGAGCGAAGGTCTGACCGAGGCGCAAATCCGCAAGGTTATGGGCGAGAACATGGTTCGCGTGTTTCGCCAGCAGTTGACCCAATAAAAAAGCCCGCCGAGACAGGCGGGCTTTTAATCACACCGGCCTGATTACATCTGGCCCAGCATTCCCTTCTCACGCGCGAGATCGCGCATTTTCTTTTGCAGCTTTTCGAACGCTCGTACTTCGATCTGACGAATGCGTTCGCGGCTGACGTTATACTGCGTGCTCAGTTCTTCCAGCGTCACAGGCTGATCCATCAGGCGGCGCTGGGTCAGAATGTCCTTCTCGCGGTCGTTCAGAACCTCCAGCGCGGCCGCGAGCAGTTCACGCCGAGCGTCCAGCTCGTCGCGCGCCTCATAGTCGCCTGCCTGATCAGCGTCTTCATCCTCAAGCCAGTCCTGCCACTGCATGGTGCCTTCGCCTTCGGAACCGACGGTCGCGTTAAGCGAGGCATCGCCACCGGACATCCGGCGGTTCATGCTGATGACTTCTTCTTCGGTCACACCAAGATCATTGGCGATCTGAGCGACATTCTCGGGGCGCAAGTCACCCTCTTCCAACGCGCCGATACGCGCCTTGGCCTTGCGCAGGTTGAAAAACAGCTTTTTCTGCGCCGAGGTCGTGCCCAGTTTCACCAGCGACCAAGACCGCAAGATGTATTCCTGAATCGAGGCGCGAATCCACCACATCGCATAGGTCGCCAGACGGAACCCTTTTTCCGGGTCGAACCGTTTGACGGCCTGCATCAGGCCGACATTGGCCTCGGAAATCACCTCGGCCTGCGGCAGACCATAGCCGCGATAGCCCATGGCGATCTTGGCCGCCAGACGCAGGTGCGACGTGACCATTTTATGAGCCGATTCAGTATCTTGCTCTTCAACCCAGCGCTTGGCGAGCATGTACTCTTCTTCTGGCTCAAGCAGGGGAAACTTGCGAATTTCCTGCATATAGCGGTTCAGTCCGCCTTCCGGCGTCGGCGCGGGGAGATTTGCGTAATTTGCCATAATTCATGTCCCTCCGACAAATGTTTAAGTTGTTAACATAGGATATGGGAGGTCATCCCCATCCGTTCAAGAGGTACCGTTAACAGTTTGGGATTAACGATTGATAAAGGAAAGATAAGAACGTGTTACTCACAAGTGTTTGCGCATTATGACAATGGCTTGCGCAGCTGTTCAATCAGATTTTCCATATCGGCGGGCAGATCCGCTTCAAACCGCAGGTTTTCGCCCGAAACCGGGTGTTCGAAACCCAAAACAGCGGCGTGCAGCGCTTGACGTGGGAATGCACGAACAAGCTCTGCGGTTTCCATGCTGAACGCCTTAGCGGCCAGTTTTCGCTTACCGCCATAGACCGGATCGCCAACCAGACCGTGGCCCGCATGGGCCATGTGCACGCGAATCTGGTGCGTACGACCCGTTTCCAACCAGCACTCAATCAACGCCAAACCCGCCGGAGTGCCAAAAGTTTCAACCAGCCGCGCCCGCGTCACCGCATGGCGGCCTCCGTGGAACAGCACGGCCTGTTTCTGACGGTCGGTTTTGTGTCGCGCCAGTTGCGTGGTCAGACGCATGACATTGCCGGGCTCGAAACTCACGCCCTTTACGCCACGCAAGCGCGGGTCGTTTGCGTCGGGTACACCGTAACACACCGCACGATAATAACGCTCGACGCTGTGGGCTTCGAACTGGGTCGCCAACCCATGATGTGCAGCATCCGATTTAGCAACAACCAGCAAGCCACTGGTTTCCTTATCTATCCGGTGTACGATCCCCGGGCGCTTTACCCCGCCGACACCGGACAAGTCATCGCCACAATGATGCAGCAGCGCATTGACCAAAGTTCCGCTGGGCGATCCCGGGGCCGGATGCACCACCATGCCTGCGGGCTTGTTCACAACAATCAAATCGGCGTCTTCGTAAACGACATCCAGCGGGATATCCTCGGGGCCGATATGGCTGTCTTCGGCTTCGGCTACTGTGATCACCACAACCGCCTCGGCGGACACCTTGGCCTTGGGGTCGCGCACCTCGGACCCGTTGATCAGGACAGCGCCCTCTTCGATCAATTTGCCCAAACGGGTGCGAGACAGGTTTTCCTCGGGTGGAACATCACGCGAAAGCGCTTTATCAAGACGAGGCGGCGGATCGTCCGCGATGTGAAATTCAATCTGGCGAGTGCCCATGACTGTCCCTTCCGAACCTCAAGAACCGCTGGAAACGCCGCAGATTCGACTGCTGCGGCGGATGGTCATGCTGCTGACCGCGGTGATGATTGGCGGCGTTCTAGTGACATTCGCACTGATTGTCATCCGGCTAACGGACAGAACCCCCACCCTTCCTGACGAGATCGCCTTGCCCGATGGTGCCAAGGCCCAAGCTTTGACAATCGGCAGCAACTGGTACGCCGTCGTTACAAATGACAACCGCATTCTGATTTTTGACAAGACGACCGGACGCCAGCGTCAGGAAATCAAGCTGGATTAGGTCGCGATCAGCTCTCCAGCGCCATTCGAAAGACGATCTCGGACGCTTTGCTGAACGCCTGATATTCCTGCGGAGTGTCCCGGCGGAACTCAAGCTCACTCTCGTTAAGCTGTTTCGGTGCGAACACCTGCGACGCATCGGGAAAGAACTCCTGCTGAAACGCAACATCCTGCTTTGACATAAGGGTATCCAACCAGTCCCGTTCGTCCGGCTCCAAAACGTCGTGGCGGCGCACCATGACTGGGTCTTCGGATATCAATCGTCTGAGCTGGCGACTTTTCTTGCGCCCCAGCGCCCGCGTGACAACCCCAAAGGCTTCGCTTGCGGCGCGCGATTGCGACGGATTGGATGGTGCCCCTGTAACATATCCTTCTGGCAATGGCGTTCCGATCCGCGACAGAAAATCGTCCACGACATGGCCATTGGTCATCTGTTCGCGCTCATAAACCGAGGGAACAATCGTCACGCCCGGAAACGCCTTTCGGATTTGCTCGACCCGTGACGTGAAGCTAAAGGCTGCAGGGTCCGCTTCAATTCGGGACAATTGGGAACGGATGTAATCAGTACCGACAATGGCTAAGCGTCCGTTCTTGGCGCGTTGTTTGTAATCGGCTTCGAAAAAATCCGAGTACCGGCGGCAGTAAAATGCAATTCGCAGGTCGCGCGCCGGAATTTCAGCAAATACCTGCGCCAGTTTGTCGAAATCGCAGGAATAAAACATCTCAGATGACACGACACAGGTTTGCCCTGAATGCGCATCAAATTCCGAGGTCATCCCTGCCCGGAATGGATCCATTGGCTGATCGCTTTGGTTCATGTGGAACGCGATGATGTTATGGCTGACCGCAAGTCGAGGATTTCCGTCCAGCCTGCGTCGGCCGGTTTCCATGTAACGCAAGCCGATCTGATCAAGGACGGGCTGGTTGCCGCGCAAGAACCCCTGCAGCGCTGTTGTTCCGGTTTTGGGCATACCCAAATGCAGCCACAGCATCATATGTCTCCGACGTCAGGATACAACTGCATCATGAGGCCGTATTCTCGGCCGAAACAGACGTCATTTGCTGCATCAACTCTTGCATTTCAGGCTGCTCGCGTAGCTGCGCGATCTGCTGCCTGTGGAGATCACAAGACATGTGGTGCAATCGCGCGATTTCCGGGTCAGCCAGCATCTCGTAATACAGCGCGCGCTTACGCTCCAGAACAGCGTCAATGGATGTGCAGGTCGTCGCGTTCTGGTTCATCATGTTCCAATATTCCAGACCCAGACTCTCGCCCAAGTGGTGCGCCCGTCCGCGCATCTTTTTGACCAGATAACTTTCACAGGATTTAAGGGCATAATGGTTAAGTTGAACATATTCATACCCAACAGACGCGCGTGTCGACCGCCAGCTTTTGTCATAGTAATGCTCGGGCATTTTCTGGCCAGAACCGTTGTACCAGTGACACTCTTCCATCGTTTCGACGGTCGCGCGTTTCGGCCGGTGGACGCCCAGCGCGTCCCATAGCCCGCGCTGGAACATCGTCTTGAAGCCCCATGCCTGTGGCGGGCGAATAATCCTTTCGGGCGCGGCTTTGCGGAACTGGTCGGACAGAAACCGATCCTCATATCGGACGATTCCCGCATTTCCGAACAACCGCCACGTCATCGAAATCGTTTTGGCATCCGGAATAGCCTGTGTCAGCGCACGCAGAGTGTTGTCGCCCGTCTTGACGTTGATATGCTCATCCGCGTCGATCACGATCACCCAGTCCTGCGGGCGCACAATCTCCATCTTAAGAAACGCGTTATAAGCGCGCTTTTGCGGGCTTGTCCGGCGACGAGAGTTGTTGTCGACATGGGTCACCACACCCATCTCATCAAGCCTCTGTAACAAAGCATCTGTACCGTCGGTGCAATCATTGGTCATCACGACGATCTGATCAACGCCAATCGCCCGATTATGCGCCACCCATTCCAGCACGAAGGGCCCCTCGTTTTTCATTGGGGTGATGCTGATAAACCGTGATTCTTCGTCGCTCATTCCTGGGTGCCCCAATCGCCCTGTCGATACCTTGTTTTGGCTGAACATATCATTTTTGATCTTTCAAACTTCCTACGTTCAATTCCGAGTGTAACCAAGCAAAATCAAGATGCTCCTCCTCCTGCGCGCTGCAGTTGGTTGGAAAAGCGTTGATATGTCGGACACAAGTCTTTCGCAGCCCGCAAATAAAGCCGGGCCGCTTTCCTTTCGCCCCTTTGCAGAAGAATGCGCCCGGCTTCGCCCTGAATAGCTGCCGTGTTCTTGTCCTTGTCTGCGGCTTGAATAATCTGCTTGTGCCCCTGTTCTGTTGCACCAATCCGTTGAAGGCAGCGCCCCATCGCAAAGACAAGAAATGGGTTACCTGGATCACAAGCTAATGCATCTGCCATCGCAAGACGAGCGTTGGTCGCGTCTCCTTCGGCTTCAAAGAGCCCGGCCAGTCGTTTGTGATACAAAGGGTTCTCGGGCGCTTCGGCAACAACGCGACGCATCAAGTCGATCGCTTTGGTTGCGGTGATTTCCCCTGTATGCACGCTCAGCACGGTTTGAAAGCTCTGCACTCGGACATCTGTGTTCGGAAAATCCGTCATGCGGGCAAGACCATCCACAAGGCGCTGCAACCGCGGTGTGCTGCTGAACAATCTGCGGGCTTTCTGGTCCAGCGACAAATCCCACCAGTCCATAAGCAGGAAATCGAAGTTACATGGCAGCCGTACGAGGACTTTTCGTTGTGCAACGTGAGCGTTGAAGTTGAACCATGGCCTGCGAATAACCTTCTGCAACTCCCAATCGGTCGGAGGGAACAGCCGAAGTGAAATGTGATCCCGATACACCATCCTCGACCCAAACACCAAAACGTCGGGCCGGATCGGCTTTGCCCAAAATCCCTGGCTGAACGCTTGCGCCGCCTGCCAGCGCTTGCGTTTTTCGCCCAACGCAGCAGCCTTAAGAGCGCACAGAACGGCATGGTCTTCGGGCCACACATTTGGATCCTGCAAGACAGCGTCCACAAGTCCTAAAGCGGCATCCCATTGTCCTTGGTAGAACAGGTTCAGGGCCTGCAAAAGCGGTAGGAATGCGTTATCGGCGCCTGCGTGTAACAGCTTATCACCCAAGCTGGACGCCTCTTCGGTACGATCTTCGGCATTCAGGCGATTAAAGTGGAATAACACTTTGGAATAGATATGCGCCGCCTCGGACGGGTTCAAAAACTTATCCAAGGGGCCGTTCAATCGGGTGATCGCAGCCTCATAGGCTTCGGACATCTCGTCCTCGGTCAGAACGTCGCGAAACACTTTGCGCTGTCGCCCTGAAATGCGCGCGGCCGCCATTGAGAAGGCGCTGATTACGGGTGCGACCACCTGATCTGCGCGCGACATCGTGTAAAGCTCTAGAAAGTCGCGCTGTGCCCGTGTCATGCCCGAGACGTCCGCGATATCCGACATTTGCAACAGGTTCGGAAACCGCCTTTGAAACCGCGTGATCAGTTCTGGCTGGTCTGAGAACATGATCGCCGCACGACCAGCCGCTTTTTCAAGATGCGCCTCGTAGAACTCCTCGGGTTCGATCTTGGCAGGCCAGGTCGTGTGCTTCCACGGTAGGCCATTCAGGATATCACCACGCCGGATATGATAGGCTGAAACCCCCTGCCCCGATAACCGCTCATCTGCGCGGTTCATAATCAAACGGAGTTCATCCGTGAAGCCAATCCGGTGAATGAAGTCACGATAGCGAGGGCGGATCGCTTCGATATCCTCCCACGGGAAGGCGAGCACCTCAAACCCTTCTTCCACAAGCACCGAGCGGCCTGCGTCGAGATGCGCGATCAACTTGTCCGGGGTTGCATCGCCTTGAAATGCCCAGATCGGTTTGGCGTCTTTGCTCAGCGCGTCAAAGTCGTCGGCGTTTGCAAAATGAACATCCATCCATTGTTGCGTGAACAGCTCGTGCGGGTGGTCCAACTCTGGCGCGTCCGCCCCCTGCGGGAACCAGTTGACACGGTAGTCGGTACCATAATCCTCGGCCAGGCGGATACAGGTCAGAATCATAAGTAAGCGCGCACCCATACGGTCGCGGCGCTGACCGATGAAGACACCACGCGCAGCGCTCATGATGCGTCGTCTGCCGCAGCCATTGCAGCCCGGCGCAACCTGCGAAACCGCTGACGCGCTTGCCGAACCAACATGTCATGACGGTCGCCTGCCATACCCTCGATGCCCCGCATAAACATCGGAAGCCTGCGACGCGCGCGCATCATCTTGTAAAAAGCCGCGGGCTCTAACGATCCATCCATCGCCCCCAGCATAACAGGTTTCAGGATGTCCAGCTTGCGCAACATCGGTGCGGCAAAATGGTTTGAAAACCAGGTTTTTAATAGAAAAACATTGTCGCCCTGCAGCCGTTCGACCTGCCGACGGTCAAGATCAAAGAACGGATCATAGAAAACGTAGGCCCGACCTGCACTTACTACCGTTTGCGCAGCATCCCCCAGTGGCAAATCCCAATCCTGAACCTGACCAAACCGGTATCGGGTTTCCCAAGGCACAAGACGTTCATCCAACGTGGTCTGAGGATTGAAGGCAATAACCGTCGCACCGGGCACCAGTGCGGAAAAGGTCAGCGCCCCGAACCCGCCCATTGACGCCCCGGCAAATACAACTTTGTCGAACCTGTCAAAGAACCCCTCGGCCGCCTTACCCTGAAAATATGAGATGATTTCAGGATCGCGGTACCACGCCTTAGAGCGCGCAAAGACACCCATATGCGACCACCCTTCATCCCGGAAGAACTTCCAACCCCAGGGTTCGCGCGCAAAAGACAGGTCGTTGGCGTTAGCGATATTGTCAAAGCTGATCACCAGTTGTGACGCCGAGCGTTGGTGAAACAGGATCGAATGACGGTCGAGTTTCTGCAAGAACCCCGTTCCGTCGCCACCCGGGTAAAGCTCGACAAACCACGGTGGCGGCGGATCTGTAAGGATCCGCTCATACCCCGTCTTACGCTCGGGATGCTCGGGTTGAAGCTGTTCTTTTGAAAGGTCGTCCGCCATGGCTATCAGATCAGGTTCTCAGCCAGCCAGCCGCGAAACTCGACCCAGTCGGGGCGCAGCTTGATTTCCGCGATCTTGGCCCGATGCCAGTCGCAGGCCTGTTGGTGCAGCCTGTTCAATTCAGGATCCGCTTTCAGTTGCTCAAGAACCGGAGCAGCCTTGCGAGCGGCAGGCAGGATCGATTGGTCGACCTCTTTGTTGGCATTCATGTCCGTCCAATAGGATTGCCCTTGGTCCACGCGGATATGGTTGGTTCTTCCCCGATCACGCTTGATCAGGAACCCGTCCAAAGACCGAACCGAATAATGGTGCAAACGCCCAAGCGAATGGTCAAACCCCCGCCAGGCCCGCCACCCCACCTTATCTGCTGGAAACAGTTTGCCGCCAGCATCCGACCACGCAATGTCGGCCGCGGCTTCGTCTTCGAACCCTTTTGGGCGGTGCGGCCCGAAACGCGTGAATTTTCCATTGTTTCGAAACAGGGTTTTCAGGCCATACGCCCGACCCGAATGGTACGGATAAGGCTGATCTGCCATCGAGAACGCCTCGGTCACCGGTTTATCTTCGAAACTGATATTGCCTGAACTGCCGAATAGCTTCCAGGCAAACGAAATAGCATCGACAGGCTGACCAGCCCGGTCCTCAACTTCGGCGATCAAAGCCCCGAATCCATTGTCACCGCATCTGATGTTCCAGAACTCGTCCACGTCGAGGCATAACAGCCAATCAGCCTCTTTGACTTTGGGTTGCCGCCGTGCACGTCGCAACATCTGATGCTGAGGGTTCCCACCTTCTTTCACCTCGTTGGGAACGTGTGTGGCAATGCCCAGATCCTCAAGCCTGCGTGCGATGTCGTCCGTGCCATCTTCACAGGCGTTGGTGAAGATCACAAAGTGTTCCACCCCAAGGGATTTATGGAAGGCCACCCACTCTAACATATAGGGGCCTTCGTTTTTCATAGTCGTGAAGACGGTAATGGCCTGAGACATCTGCACCTTTCCCGAATGGTCTTGCCTCCGACTCATACACATCCCTAACCGCACGGGCGAGACAGGAAATAGAGGTTTGCACAGTCCGGTCCGAACTGGTGCATCTCTACACAAGATTTCCTTAAGAAACGACTGACATCTGAGTGGGAGATGGTGCGGTCGAGAAGACTCGAACTTCCACGGGTGTTACCCCACAGCGACCTCAACGCTGCGCGTCTACCAATTCCGCCACGACCGCACTGTATGTGACTTGGTAGAGGGGCATATAGACGGTGCGGAACGGGATGTGAAGACTCAAAAACACGCCGGATTGAATTCCTTTTTTCAGCTCATATCTGTACCGGTGAATTCTTTGCTTACCGCCCTGAACAGGAGCCCTCCGACATGACCACACCAGACCCACGCCCCGTCATTCAGGTGGATATCGTATCAGACGTGGTCTGCCCCTGGTGCATCGTGGGATTTCGGCAATTGGACATCGCGTTGCAACAGGAAAACGTTCTGGCACGCCTCCGGTGGCACCCGTTCGAGTTAAACCCGAATATGCCTCCCGAGGGCCAAAACCTGCGGGAGCACATAACCGAGAAATACGGCTCGACGGCGGAACAAAGCCAACAGGCCCGCGAGCGCTTGGTTCAAATCGGCGGCGAACTTGGCTTTACCTTTAACTTCAACGACGACAGCCGGATCGTTAACACATTCGCAGCCCACCAACTCTTGGATTGGGCTGAGTCACACGGCAAACAACACCCGCTGAAACTGACACTGTTCAAAACGTATTTCACGGATGGCCTGGATGTATCAGACACCGAGGTACTGCTGAATGCGGTGCAAGCTGCAGGGTTGGATCGTGACGCAGCACAGGCAGCGCTTGAATCGGGTGCGCATGTAGGGCCGGTACGCGAAAAGCAGCAGTTTTGGACCAGCCGTGGAATCTCGGGCGTGCCATCCATGGTCTTTGGGGGCAAATACTTGCTAACAGGCGCTCAGGGCTCCGAGACCTATTCCCAAGTAGTACAGCGGTGCCTGACCGAGGCCGCCTGACCTCTTTTCAACGCTTCGTCTGCGGGGTATGAGGCCCTCATGGAATGGAAGATCACAGACGGCTTGACCGACTATGACGAGGCTTTGTCCTTTATGGAAAAGCGCGTTGCTGCTATCGCAGCCGGCGACGCGGATGAGTGTATCTGGCTTCTGGAACACCCGCCGCTTTACACGGCTGGCACCTCGGCCAAAGCAAGTGATCTGACCGATCCCGACCGGTTCCCTGTTTACGAGGCAAAGCGGGGCGGCGAATATACCTATCATGGCCCTGGCCAACGGGTTGCTTATGTGATGCTTGACCTGAACAAGCGCGGCAAGGACGTGCGGCGCTTTGTAAAGCAGCTTGAGGAATGGGTTATCGCGTCCTTGGCCGAGTTTAATGTCACCGGTGAAATCCGCGACGGGCGTGTTGGTGTCTGGGTGCGTCGGGATGACAAACCGCTGACCCCGACTGGTCAACCTGCCGAAGATAAGGTTGCCGCCATTGGGTTGCGCCTGCGCAAATGGGTTAGCTTTCACGGTATTTCGATTAACGTCGAACCCGACCTCGAACACTTCTCAGGCATCGTTCCCTGCGGCATCAGTGAACACGGCGTCACCTCGCTGGTCGATCTAGGGCTGCCCGTTACAACAGCTGACGTGGACATTGCGCTGCAAAAAACCTTTGCTCGCGTGTTCGAGCCGATCGCGCCAATCCCATAGAGACCCGAATCGCGCAACACTCGGGAAGATCACAAACAATTCGTTTCGTGACAGCGTCACTGTTTCCAAAAGAGGTTTGATCTTTAGGGCGTAGCCCGATGTAAAAGCTAAAATTTACCCAAAAACCACTCAAATGAATACACGAGACCGTTTCAAGAGTAAGATGTATTCACCGTTCTAGAGTGAGTGGTGTGTTAACCGGTCAGCACCGGAAACCCCCAGTGCATCGGAAAAGTTCTTGTTAACGAGTCTGCCGTTCCGACCCCAAATCGGAACGGCAATTCTATTCCAGAAACGGTTTTGTTCTACGGTCAGACGCTTGCAGTTGCTCGGTCGATTTATTGACCCAATGCGGCTTTGATCTTTTCGGCATGCTGCGCGATCAGATCGAAATCCCCCATTTTTCCCGGCGCACGCAACGGCACGGCTTCGTGACGTGGCAGAACGTGGAAATGCAGGTGAAAGACTTCCTGCCCTCCGGCGGCTTCGTTGAACTGCTGTACGGTGACGCCATCAGCCTCAAATGCGTTCATCACAGCTTTCGATAGCTTTTGAACTGTTGCGATGACTGCCGCCAGCTGCTGAGGCGTTGCGTCAAGAAGATTGCGGCACGGAGTTTTTGGGATCACCAGCAAATGCCCGTCAGACCGAGGCATGATATCCATGAACGCCAAACTGTCGTCATCCTCGTACACACGTGTCGAAGGGATTTCCCCACGCAAGATCTTGGCGAAGATGTTGTCGGTATCGTAAGCGGTCATGTTTGTTCTCCAAGCGCGATATCGACACCAGTTCTGCTGTGCGCCCCAGCGCGGGTCAAGCGACGAATTGAAACCCAAGGCCGAGCCCTTGAAAATCCTGACGTGATACCCAGCTAACAGCTGATTTTGGTCGAAAATAAGCGAGTGGCCCCGCGACCCGCGACAATTATTCTTGATCCAGATCAAACTCGACCATTGAAGGCGCCCCATTCGCAATCTAAAACCAGCAGGAATCCCGCGCGTCGGAGACTTTCGGCTGCGCGGTAGAATTGTAACAGGAGGCACCTAATGGCAGACGCAGCCATTCATGGTCATGATCATGAAGACGAGCGCAGCTTTTTCCAGCGCTGGTTCATGTCGACCAACCACAAGGATATCGGGATTCTTTACCTGATCTTCTCGGCTTTGGCCGGTTTGATTTCGGTTTTGATGACTGTCTATATGCGGCTCGAGCTGATGCACCCCGGTGTGCAGTATATGTGCCTCGAAGGGTTCATGGCTGATCCGTGTACCCCGAATGGTCACCTGTGGAACGTGATGATCACCTACCATGGTGTTTTGATGATGTTCTTCGTAGTCATCCCGGCCCTGTTCGGCGGATTTGGCAACTATTTCATGCCGTTGCAGATCGGCGCGCCTGATATGGCGTTCCCGCGGATGAACAACCTGTCCTTCTGGCTGTACGTCGCTGGTACGTCGCTGGGTGTGGCTTCGCTGCTCAGCCCCGGTGGTAACGATCAGCTCGGTTCGGGTGTTGGCTGGGTTCTCTACCCGCCGCTGTCCACGACCGAGGGCGGCATGTCCATGGACCTTGCGATCTTTGCCGTACACGTATCGGGCGCCTCCTCGATCCTCGGCGCGATCAACATGATCACCACCTTCTTGAACATGCGTGCCCCGGGCATGACACTGTTCAAGGTGCCGCTGTTCAGCTGGTCGATCTTCGTCACCTCGTGGCTGATTCTGTTGTCCCTGCCGGTTCTGGCAGGCGCGATCACCATGCTGCTGATGGACCGCAACTTTGGCTTCACTTTCTTTGATCCGGCCGGTGGCGGCGATCCGATCCTGTATCAGCACATTCTGTGGTTCTTCGGCCACCCGGAAGTGTATATCGTGATCCTGCCCGGTTTCGGCATCATCAGCCACGTGATTGCGACCTTCGCGCGCAAACCGATCTTCGGCTATCTGCCGATGGTCTGGGCGATTATCGCGATCGGTGTTCTGGGCTTTGTCGTGTGGGCGCACCACATGTACACCGTCGGCATGTCGCTGCGTCAGCAGGCCTACTTCATGTTGGCCACGATGGTCATCGCGGTTCCGACAGGCGTTAAGGTTTTCTCGTGGATTGCAACCATGTGGGGCGGTTCCATCGAGTTCAAGACACCGATGCTGTTCGCGTTTGGCTTCCTGTTCCTGTTCACCGTCGGCGGTGTGACCGGTGTGGTTCTGTCGCAGGCCGGTATCGACCGCGCCTATCACGACACCTACTACGTGGTTGCTCACTTCCACTACGTGATGTCGCTGGGGGCCGTGTTCGCGATCTTTGCAGGCGTGTACTTCTACTTCAGCAAGATGACCGGTCGTCAGTATTCCGAGTTTTGGGGCAAGATCCACTTCTGGATGTTCTTCATCGGCGCTAACCTGACGTTCTTCCCGCAGCACTTCCTGGGTCGTCAGGGCATGCCGCGTCGCTATATCGACTATCCCGAGGCATTCGCCCAGTGGAACTTTGTATCGTCGATTGGTGCGTTCATCTCGTTCGCCTCGTTCCTGCTGTTCTTCGGCATCGTGTTCTACGCCCTGTTCCGTGGCGCTAAGGAAACGCGGAACAACCCGTGGAACGAATATGCGGATACGCTGGAATGGACCCTGCCCACCCCTCCGCCCGAACACACGTTCGAACAGCTGCCGAAGCAGGAAGACTGGGACAAGGGCCACGCCCACTGATCCCATAAGATCTAAAGAAAGCCCCGCCAAATTGGCGGGGCTTTTCATTTTGCATTCCCTTGTTTTCAGAATATTCGCCAGAACCTGCAGGACAGGCTATTCTAGGGGCAACTCCTTATCCAACAGGTCCGGAGGAATCCAATGTCCAAGATTGATTTCTGGTTTTCGATTGGCAGTACATATAGCTTTCTAACCATCATGCGGATGGATGACTGGTGCGTTGAAAACAACACAACAGTCAATTGGCGTCCATTCAATGTACGCGCCATTATGTCCGAACAGAAGAACATCCCGTTCGCCGGGAAACCTGCAAAATCCGCCTATATGTGGCGCGATATCGAGCGTCGTGCAGCCAAGTACCGTTTGCATGCCAACCTGCCCGCGCCCTATCCCGTGTCCGATCTGGCGCTGGCCAATCAGGTTGCGTTGCTGGGAATGCGAGATGGTTGGGGTAAGTCCTTTGCACAGAACATCTACCGTATCTGGTTCGAGGACGGAATCGAAGCTGGCAGCGAAGCCGCATTGACCGAAGCCCTGCACAGATGCCAGCAGGATCCTCGCATCGTTCTGGCCCGTGCGCGCAGTCCGGACATCGTGTCCGCGCTAGAAGTTGAAACGGATCAGGCCCTTCGGCTCGGCATTTTCGGTGCCCCAAGCCTCGTCGTCCGCGGTGAGGTTTTCTGGGGTGATGATCGCTTGGACGACGCTTTGTCATGGGCCCGCGTCGGGCACGTGACCTGAGCATTTTCCGTCGACACCAAAAGCTGCCGCGCTATTTTCGATCTATGCCTTACCAGTGGAATCAAACCTCAAATACCGATCAAGAGCTGCGACTTTGGCCGCATAACTCTCTGCCGCCTCGCTGGGCGATCCGAGTTGTGTTTTCGCTTTTTATATTCGGACTGCTTCCGCTAATGGCTGTGCTTGGCTCAGCGGTGCTGTGGGGCTTGTTGCCGTTCCTATTGGTGACGGTTTTGGGGCTTTGGCTGGCCATTCAGGCGAACTACAGATCTCGCAGTGTTTTCGAAATATTCACTCTGACGGGAACTCAGGCGCGTCTTGTGCACCACAACCCCCGCACCGGCCAGCAGGAATGGGTTTGCAACCGTTATTGGGCCCGGCCAGAGATGCACAAACACGGCGGCCCGGTTCCGAACTACGTAACCCTGACAGGCGACGGTAGAGAAGTGGAAATTGGCGCGTTTCTCTCAGAAGAAGAGCGCATAGCGTTGTACGGTGATCTGACGCAAAAACTGCGCGAACCTGTCGCGCAGTAATTGTTGCTCTATGCCAGAAAAAGATCAGCAGCCGTTGCTTGATGCCGCACAAAGATGGTCTTTGACCATCGGTCCGACCTTTCCGAAATCCATCTGGCCGGTGTAACGCGTCTTGAGCTCGCCCATCACCTTACCCATGTCCCGGATCGAGCCAGCACCTGTGGTCGTAATGGCCGTCTGAATCGCCTGAGAGACCTCATCATCATCCAACTGCTTGGGCAGGAATTCTTCGATGACTTCAACCTCACGCAGTTCACGTTCAGCCAGGTCCAGCCGTCCACCCTCTTCATAGGCACGGGCGCTTTCCTTGCGCTGCTTGGTCATTTTCCCAAGAATTTCAAGAACCTCGGCATCACCGCAGCCCTTGACCTCTTCGTTGTCCGAGGCCCGCGATGCAATATCGCGGTCCTTGATTGCAGCATTGATCAACCGCAGCGTCGACAGACGCTCGGCCTCCTTGTCTTTCATTGCTTGCTTCAGGGCAGAGTTCACCCGTGATCGCATATCCATATGATCTGTCCATCCCCATGGAAAAGGAACCCCGACCATATCGAAACAAAAAGCGTGATACAACAGGGGGTGAATATCTCTAAGTTATTGATTTTTATATATAGCCCAAAATTTGAACAGGCTTGACCCAAGCGCTTAACCCTCTTAGGTATGCGCCGGTTTACCTTGCAGGAGAGTCGCGCCATGGCCCAGAACGCCCCGTCCAAGCCCACCGCATGTCTGGCTTTGGCCGACGGAACACTGTTCTACGGGATGGGTTTCGGTGCCACAGGTCAAACCGTGGCTGAACTGTGCTTTAACACCGCTATGACCGGGTATCAGGAGATCATGACCGACCCATCTTACGCAGGTCAGGTCGTTACCTTCACCTTCCCGCATATCGGCAATGTTGGCGTGAACCCCGAGGATGACGAAACCGGCGATCCTGTCGCCGCTGGCATGGTGGTAAAATGGGATCCGACCGAACCATCGAACTGGCGTTCGGCGGAAGAGTTGAAGACATGGTTGGCGCGCCGTGGACGCATCGCAATCGGTGGCGTAGATACCCGCCGCCTGACCCGCGCAATCCGGCAGCAAGGCGCCCCTCATGTTGCGTTGGCGCATGATCCCGACGGCAATTTCGATATTGAAGCACTAGTCTCTGCTGCCCGTGGCTTTGCCGGGCTGGAAGGAATGGACCTGGCCAAAAATGTCACCTGCGCCCAAAGCTATCGTTGGGACGAAATGCGTTGGGCTTGGCCCGATGGCTACACACGGCAAGAAGCGCCTGCCCATAAGGTCGTGGCGCTGGATTTTGGTGCCAAGCGCAACATCCTGCGGTGTCTGGCCTCGGCCGGTTGTGACGTGACTGTTTTGCCCGCTACAGCCACTGCTGCCGAAGTACTGGCCCACAGTCCTGACGGTGTGTTCCTGTCCAACGGCCCAGGCGACCCGGCAGCGACGGGCGAATATGCTGTACCAATGATCAAAGAGGTTCTGGACACCACAGATCTACCAGTTTTCGGCATATGCCTGGGTCACCAGATGCTGGCCCTCGCACTGGGCGGTGAAACGGTCAAAATGAACCACGGCCACCACGGCGCAAACCACCCGGTCAAGGATTTGGAAACCGGCAAGGTCGAGATTACCTCGATGAACCACGGCTTTGCTGTTGACGCGCAAACACTGCCAGAGGGCGTGGTTGAAACGCATCGCTCGCTGTTCGACGGCTCCAACTGTGGTATCCGCATGACCAACCGGCCTGTCTACTCGGTGCAATACCACCCCGAAGCCTCGCCTGGGCCGCAGGACAGCTTTTACCTGTTCGAGCGCTTCGCCGCGGCAATGGCGGACAAAAAAGCACAGGCATAAGACTGCATTGAACAAGGTTAACCGGTTGTTAACCTTAATAGATGAACCCTGACAACGGTCAAACGTGTCAGGGTTTTTTCATGGTCGTACTGAACCGGCAGCATTTTGCGCGGGCAAGACCGATACCGCCAAAGGTCAGGAAACCCTTGGGCGCCTGCCTGTTGGATCGTGGGTTGATTACCCACAATCAGTTGGAAAAAGCGTTGCACCTTCAGACCCGGCAGAACGCTCCACTGGGCGAAATACTGGTTGGCGAAGGTTGGGTGGACAGGCAGGATGTCCTACATGCACTGGCGGAACAGTCCGGGCTGCAAATCGCGGATTTGAATCTTTTTCCCGCGGAAAGTGACGCGTGCCGCCTGAAACCCGTGGATTTCTGGCTACAGAACAATGTCGTCCCATGGAAACACGTTGGTCCGATCCTTTTGATAGCGACATCTCGGCCCGACCATTTTGATACGGTACGCGCTGCATTCAAAAACACAGATTACACCGTAATACCTGTCCTAGCGCCGGCCGAACACATTGACCGGGAAATCGCTCGTGTACATTCAAGCCACCTTGCACAAGCCGCAGAGGTTCGTGTCCCCGCTGAACAAAGCTGCCGTTCATGGACGCTAAACGCGCGGATGAGACCTGTTGTCGGCGTGATCACCATTGCGTTCCTGTTCGCAGTCTTCCCCGCTAGTGGATTAGCACTTCTAGTCACCTTAGCGACGCTCTCGCTAATCTTGTTCATGGTGCTTCGCGTCGCGGGATTGATAGCCTTTCTAACGAAACCTCAAAACGACCACGACATTGACGACAAACATACGTCAGTTGGCAAACGGCCTTGCGTATCGATCCTAGTCCCTCTGTACAAGGAGCGCGAAATCGCTAACGCTCTGATCAAACGGTTGCATCGCCTGACCTATCCCAAAGCGCTGCTGGACGTCATTCTTGTGCTAGAGGAATCCGACGAGGTCACGCGTACTGCGCTTTCCAGTGTCGACCTGCCCAGTTGGATCCGGATAGTTGAAGTCCCCGCGTTGAACGGGCTGACGACAAAGCCTCGCGCCATGAACTACGCGCTGGATTTTTGCAGAGGTGAAATCCTAGGGGTTTGGGACGCCGAAGATGCACCGCAGCCCGATCAACTTGAACGCGTCGTTTCCACATTCGCGCGCATGGACGAGGACGTAGTCTGCCTTCAGGGCGTACTGGATTATTATAATCCCAGAACAAACTGGCGCTCGCGCTGTTTTACGATCGAATACAGCAGTTGGTTCCGCGTCATATTGCCAGGGATTGCCCGTATGGGTCTGGTCGTTCCGTTGGGGGGCACAACCTTTTTCTTTCGACGCGACAAGCTGGTCGAACTGGGTGGGTGGGACGCACACAACGTCACCGAGGATGCCGACCTTGGAGTAAGGCTCAGCCGCGCTGGATACCGGACCGAGATGGTCGACACCACCACGTTTGAAGAAGCGAATTTCCGCGCCTGGCCCTGGGTCAAGCAAAGGTCGCGTTGGCTCAAGGGGTTCATGGTCACTTATCTTGTGCACATGCGCGCGCCGTTGCGCCTGCTCAAAGATCTGGGTTTAAAACGGTTTCTGGGCGTGCAGGCGTTCTTTCTGGGTACAGTCGGACAGTTTCTACTAGCCCCGGTCCTGTGGTTGTTCTGGCTGACAACCCTGGGTCAGCCCGGCCCGCTGGATCAGATCCTGTCAAACAATGTCATTTTCGGTCTTATTTGTCTTTTCGTCGCCGCCGAGATCACCAATCTGGTCGTCGGAATTCTGGCTGTAGCAGCCAAGGAAAGACGTTTTCTGCTGCCCTGGGTTCCCACCATGCCCTTGTATTTTCCGCTGGGCGTTCTGGCGGCCTACAAAGCCTTGCGGGAGTTGGTCAACAATCCTTTCTTCTGGGACAAAACACAGCACGGACAGGCAGGAGAAGACGTGAAACTGCCCTGACGCTTAGGCTTCGCGCCGAACGGCATCCTGTTTCAGACGAGTCATGAAGGCGACCGAGATATGTTCTTTCAACGCGCGTGCGGCAGCCTCTTCGTCGCGTGCAGCGATAGCCTCGACGATTGCCTTGTGTTCACTTTGGGCAATCTCTCCGCGCCCGCGAACAGCCAGCGAGGTCGTTGCCATCAACGCCATAGTGCGATGCACCAGGTCCAACTGCTGCACCAGATAGCGGTTATGCGAGGCCAAATGGATCTGCTCATGAAACCGACGGTTGGCGCGCGACAGTGCGGTGGGATCATCGACCAGCGCATCATCGGCGGCGACCATATCCTGTAGTACCCGGATTTCCTCTTCGGTCGCATGCTTGGCGGCCAGGCTTGCGGCCAGCCCTTCCAACTCGCGTCGCACCACATAAAGTTCAGCCATCTGGTTATGGTCCAGCGAAGCTACGATCAGTGAACGCCCGTCCCGTTCCAATAGCGATTGCGTCTCTAGCCGCTGCAATGCCTCACGGATGGGGGTGCGCGACACGCCAAACCGTTCGGCAAGCTCGCTTTCCACCAGCCGGTCGCCAGGCTTGTAAACGCCCACATCAATCGCTTCGAGTATCAGGCTATAGGCGTCTTTGGACGGCTGTCTGGATTGTGGCATCGGGTGGTTCATCTCCTGGTTCGAACATGTCTATCCGCCTCCGGCCCTTCGGATCAAGTGCGGCATTGAAAACCAACTCGCCACGCCCTAAACCCAACCCCATGGTCAAACCCGCCTTTTCCCACGTCACCCAATGGGTGTTCGATCTGGACAATACGCTTTACCCGCCTCACATGCGCCTGTTCGATCAGATCGAGGTGCTGATGACCGACTACGTGGTGCAGGCCATCGGCGTCGACCGGGCTGAGGCGGATCGGCTGCGGTCGCACTACTGGCGCGCATACGGCACCACGCTGGCCGGGTTGATGGCCGAGCATGATCTGGACCCCGACCCTTATCTGCACGCGGTTCATCAAGTTGACCTAAGCCATATGGACCGCGACGACGAGCTGGCTGATCACATTCGGTCCCTGCCCGGCCGCCGGATCGTCTATACCAACGGCAGCGCACCTTATGCCGAGCGCGTTTTGGCAGCGCGCGGCCTCAGCGGATTGTTCGATGCGATCTACGGGGTAGAACATGCGGGCTATCGCCCCAAACCCGAACAGGCCGCGTTCGAGGCGATTTTTGCCCAAGACGGAATCGACGCCAAGCAAGCCGCCATGTTCGAAGATGACCCACGCAATCTGGCCGCGCCGCACGCGATGGGAATGCGCACTGTCCACGTCGCGCCCGAGCCGCACAGGGCCGATCACATCCACCACCACACCGACGACCTGACGTCATTTCTGGCCCGCCTGCGATAGGCTGTCACACTGCGACCATCTGTGTATTTCGCGGGTGCAGCATCGCCCCTATATGCGCCTCAGCGACGAACAGAATCGGAGAAACCCATGAGCGCGATCGAGGCCCCTCGGCGCCTGCCCATCTGGCAGCGCCTGTTGTTTGCAATTCCCCTGTTTGGCTGGATGGCCAAGGACGTCGCCCAGAGCGACGGCGACGATTGGGGTTATACAGCCCTGGCGATCTTCAGCATGTGGGGGTGTTCCATCCTGCTATTCGGCCTGCCGGGTCTCTACATCCCTGCCGTGATGATGGTGCCGGTGATGTTCCTGATCCTCATCCTGATTTCACGCGGGTAAGACACGAGACAGGATGTCACTTGGCACCCCGCGTGGAACCGCACTAGGTTCTGCCCAAACGGAGGCCAAGCCCATGACAGATAGCTGTGACATCCTGATTTCCGGCGGCGGAATCGCCGGGTTGACCGCTGCGGCGGCTTTCGGAACAGCCGGGTTCGACGTGATCTGCGTCGACCCCACCCCTCCGGTGACGGAACGCGATGTGGATGGCTCCGACATGCGGACCACGGCCTTTCTGCAACCGGCGCACGGGCTTTTGGATCAATGCGGGCTTTGGGCGCGGCTGGACGAGCATGCAGCCCCGCTGCAGATCATGCGCATCGTGGACGCGGGCGGAGATTTGCCCGAACCTCGCGTCGTGCGTGATTTCAACGCCGCCGATATCTCCGACCAGCCCTTCGGGTGGAACCTGCCCAACTGGTTGCTGCGGCGCGAGATGGTGGCGCGTTTGGCCGAACTGCCCAACGTGGATTTCCGTCCCGGCACTGGCACGGTCAGCCTGTTCACTCGCACCAATGAGGCGCGCGTGGGCCTGAGCGACGGCAGCCGCATCCGATGCAAGCTGGTGGTCGCCGCAGACGGGCGCAGCTCCCCCATGCGCGAGGCGGCGGGGATCGGTGTCCACACCACCCGCTATGGCCAAAAGGCGCTGGCCTTTGCCGTCACGCATCCAGTCCCGCACGAAAATGTCTCGACCGAGATCCACCGCTCGGGCGGGCCGTTCACGCTAGTCCCCCTGCCCGACTGGCAGGGTCAGCCTTCGTCAGCGATTGTGTGGATGGAGCGTGGGCCGCGCGCAGTTGAATTACTGAACTCTGATCCCGACGCGTTCGAGGCGCTGATGACCGAGCGTTCGTGCGGATTGTTCGGGCAGTTGAAACTGGCTTCGCGCCGGACGATCTGGCCGATCATCAGCCAATCGGCCGAGCGTCTGTCGGGCGAACGCATCGCCCTGATGGCCGAGGCCGCCCATGTGGTGCCACCCATCGGCGCGCAAGGATTGAACATGTCACTGGGTGATCTGCGCAGCCTGTTGGATCTCGCGACAGCCCGCCCCGAGGGGCTGGGCGACGCGCAGATGCTGGACGCCTATCACAAGTCCCGCCACGCCGAGATAGAGATGCGTGTTAAAGGCATCGATCTACTTAACCGCGCCTCGATGATCGAGGCAAGACCGCTGCGTGATGCGCGGGCGATGGGGTTGAATGCGCTTTATTCCCTGCCGCCGGTGCGCAAGACGCTTATGCAGATGGGCCTGGGCGTGCGCTGATCAGCACCTAGATCACCTGATCCAGCACCCGCTTCAAACGCGCGATCGTGCCATCCACATCATAGAGCTTGTCCAGCCCGAACAAGCCCAGACGGAAAGTACTGAACCCCTCGGGCTCATCACACTGCAGGGGCACGCCCGCCGCAATCTGCATCCCCAAAGCCGCAAATTTCTTGCCGTTCTGCACTTCGGCATCGTCAGTGTAGCTGACAACAACGCCCGGCGCTCCGAACCCATCAGCCGCGACCGAGACAATGCCCTTGTCCTTCAGCATCGCCCGAACACCATTTCCTAGTGCCCACTGAGCCTCGCGCAGTTTTTCAAACCCATAGTCGCGGGTCTCGACCATCGTGTCGCGGAATTCCTTCAGCGCATCGGTGGGCATGGTGGCGTGATAGGCGTGCCCGCCCGCCTCGTACGCTTGCATGATCTGCCGCCATTTCTTCAGGTCCACGGCAAAACTGTCAGAACTTGTTTCCTCCAGTCGCGCCTCGGCGCGCTCGGACAGCATGACCAGACCCGCACAGGGCGACGCGCTCCATCCTTTTTGCGGAGCCGAGATCAATACATCCACGCCCGTCGCTTTCATATCGACCCAAGCACACCCAGAAGCGATGCAATCAAGCACCATCAAAGCACCGACCTCATGCGCCGCCTCAGCCATGGCCTTCACATAATCGTCCGGCAAAATAACCCCCGCCGAGGTTTCCACATGCGGGGCAAAAACCACATCCGGGCGTTGATCACGAATGGTCGCCACAACCTCGTCTATGGGTGCAGGTGCGAAAGGGGATGGGGTGGAATTCCCGGTTTGCCGCGCCTTGAGCACGGTGGCCGAAGCCGTCAACCCTCCGGCCTCGATGATCTGGCTCCAGCGATACGAGAACCAGCCGTTACGTACGACGACCACATTGGCGTTGCGGGCAAACTGCCGCGCGACAGCCTCCATCCCATAGGTGCCGCCGCCGGGTATGACAGCCACACCATCTGCATTGTAGACGTTCCTCAGCATGTCAGAAATATCCAGCATGACCCGTTGAAACTTAGCCGACATATGGTTCAGCGAACGATCGGTGAATACCACTGAAAACTCTTCAAACCCATCTGGGTCAACTGTGTCCAAAAGCGCTGCCATGAGTGTTCCTTTCAAATAAACCAGCTGACCAACCAGTTGGGCCAGTTCGGATCAGCGGCAATGTAACCTTCAAAATTGACCCAAGGGAACCCAGTAACTTCAACAAAAAATTTACTTTTTTGGGTGGCAATAGGTCAATAAATGACGCCAATTAGTGTCACCAGCTCTTTACACTCATACGTGTTTCTGGCCAGATACATTCACTTTACGGAAGAAAGGTATTTCCTAACGTGACGGCGCCTAAGCGGATCAGTTTTCAAGTTGTTCGGGACGAGGTGAAGCGGAGGATAGAAACCCGCATCTGGCCGCAGGGAGCGTTGCTGCCCACCGAAACGCAGCTTGCCGAGGAATTCAACTGCGCGCGCGCGACCGTCAACCGCGCGTTGCGAGAACTGGCCGATCAAGGCTTTGTGGAACGCAAGCGCAAAAGCGGAACGCGGGTTAAGAAAGAACCCAGCAAACATGCCAAACTGGAGTTTTCACTGGCCCGCCAAACGGTCGAAAGACAAAACTCCACTTACAGGTATTCGCTGGTAGAACGAAACGTGGTCGATAGCCCGGGTTGGCTGGCATCGCAAATGAGCGTGGCTCACGATGCACGCGTTCTGCACGTGATCTGTATGCATTACGCCGACAACCGTCCCTTTCAGCTAGAGGAACGCTGGATCAATATCGCCGCGGTACCAGAGGTCGAGTTTGCAGACCTGAATGAGCATGGCCCGCATGAATGGCTGTTGAAGGCCGCCCCGTTTACCGAGGCCGAGGTCGCCTTTTGCGCCGTCTCGGCGGATGGTCGCCTTGCCGAATTCATGGGGACCACGACCGGGGCGTCAATGATACAGCTTGAGCGTACGACATGGCGAGATGGCCAACCGATGACTTTTGCGCGCATGACGCATCATCCCGGCTATTGCATCCGAACCAAATACTGATCAGCCAATTGGACCCGGCAACCTTTCTTCGCTGAGCAGAACGTTGGCCTCGACATCCCCGGCGCCCGGCAGTGTCATGATCCGGCGACGCAGCACGCGTTCGAAATCGGCAAGATCGCGCGCGACAACTCGAAGGCGATAGTCGTAAAGCCCCAGCACGTGCTCGACCGTTTGCACTTCGGGGATGGCGCTGACGGCACGTTCGAAATCTTCCAAGCTGATTTGCCCTTTCCGAGCCAGCTTTACCCCAAGAAAAACCGTAACCCCGAACCCAAGGGCTTCGGCGTTCAGGCGTAGCCGACGCCCCTTGATCACACCGGCCTGCTCCAGTCGTCTAATGCGGCGCCACGTCGCTGGTTGAGAAAGACCCAGCTTTCGCCCCAGGGCTCCGGCGCTCTGACCGGCATCCTGCACCAGTGCCCGTAGGATTTTGCGGTCAAGTTCGTCCAGTTCAATCATACCGGCAACACCAGATCACTTTTGACGCGCGCTATATGCATCAGCGCTTCGATATCCGCGATGTGCGGCAGCGTCAGAATCTGTTCCCGATAGACCTGCTGGTAATGCGACATGTCCCGTGCCAGAACCGAGAGCCGTACATCGACGCGCCCCAGAAAGGTCTGTATCTCGATGACCTCTGCCACACCTCGCGCTGCCGCAGTGAATTCATCAAAGGCGCGGGATTGCGTCTTGTCCAGAGTAACCCGCAAAGACACTTCAACTGCATATCCAAGCGCGGCCCAGTCGATCACGGCCTCTTGCCCTTGAATTATCCCAGCCTCGTGCATTTTTTCCAGACGTCGCCAGCAGAGGCTGGCGCTGATCCGGCTTCGCTCGGCCAATTCCGAAGTCGCCAGACTGGGGTCCGCCTGCAAGTGACGCAGAAGACGCCGGTCAATATCGTCGAGCATGATTTTTTCCATTTTCTGACTGATTACGAATAATTTCTCATCTGAGTGTGCGAATTTCAAGAAAAATGCCATCGCATTCCCCATCGCAAGCCAGTAGAACCATCCGCAATCGAAAACAGAAAGGACCGGCGACATGCGCGTCTATTACGATCGCGATTGCGACATCAACCTGATCAAAGACAAGAAAGTGGCAATCCTGGGCTATGGCTCGCAGGGCCACGCCCACGCGCTGAACCTGCGCGACTCGGGTGCGAAGAACCTTGTTGTGGCGCTGCGCGAAGGCTCGGCCTCGGCCAAGAAAGCCGAAGCCGAAGGTCTGACCGTAATGGGTATCGCCGAAGCCGCCGCCTGGTGTGACCTGATCATGTTCACCATGCCCGATGAACTGCAGGCCGAAACCTACAAGAAATACGTGCATGACAACATCAAGCCCGGCGCGGCCATCGCGTTCGCCCACGGCCTGAACGTCCACTTTGGACTGATTGAGCCGAAGGAAGGCGTCGACGTCATCATGATGGCCCCCAAAGGGCCCGGCCACACCGTGCGCGGCGAATACGTCAAAGGCGGCGGCGTGCCCTGTCTGGTAGCCGTCGACAAAGACGAAACCGGCAAGGCGCTGGAAATCGGTCTGTCCTATTGCTCCGCCATCGGCGGCGGTCGCTCGGGCATCATCGAGACCAACTTCCGCGAGGAATGCGAAACCGACCTGTTCGGTGAGCAGGCCGTTCTGTGCGGTGGTCTGGTCGAACTGATCCGCTGCGGTTTTGAAACTCTGGTCGAAGCCGGTTACGCGCCTGAGATGGCCTATTTCGAGTGTCTGCACGAAGTGAAGCTGATCGTGGACCTGATCTATGAAGGCGGCATCGCGAACATGGATTACTCGATCTCGAACACGGCTGAGTACGGCCAGTACGTCACCGGCCCGCGTATCCTGAAATACGACGAGACCAAAGCGCGTATGAAAGAAGTTCTGAACGACATCCAACAGGGTAAATTCGTTCGCGACTTCATGCTGGAAAACGCCGTAGGCCAGCCGACCATCAAAGCGTCGCGCCGCGCCAATGACGAGCATATGATCGAGGAAACCGGTGCAAAACTGCGCGCTATGATGCCCTGGATCTCGGCCGGCAAAATGGTCGACAAAGAAAAGAACTGATCCCCACGGGATCACGCGAAAGGGCGGCCTTCGGGTCGCCTTTTTTGTCCCAATCGGAGGCCGCGCATGGTCGATCAACCCACATCCCGCGACTGGAGCGGCGTCATCGCACTTGGCCTGATATGGGGTGGCACCTTCATGGTCGTGTCTATGGCGTTGGAAGGGTACGGCCCCGTCACGGTTGCAACCGCGCGAACCACTTTGGGGGCAGTCACTTTGTTGGCAATGATGGCTTTGACCGGTCGCAAACTGCCTGCGGGCGATGCCAGGCTGTGGTTCTTTATTGCGATCATCGGCCTGTTATCGACCGCGTTGCCCTTTCTGCTGCTGAGTTGGGGGCAGCAATATGTACCTTCGGCCTTTGCAGGGCTGTCGATGGCAGCGATCCCGCTAATGGTATTGCCACTGGCGCATTTCTTCTCGGACGAGCCGTTAAATCTGCGCAGATTTCTGGGCGTATCGCTGGGTTTTTCCGGGGCTTTGGTGCTGATCGGCCCAGGTCTGGCGCAGATCGGACAAGGGGCCGAACCCCTAGCGCAACTGGCCTGTATCGGGGCAGCACTCTGCTATTCCTGCGCGTCGATCTTCACCCGACGTTGTCCACCGATTGATCCGGTCGCGTTGGCGGCGTTGTCGCTGATGGTCGGGGCGGTTTTATTGTTGCCCGTCATGCTACTGACCGAGGGCGTCCCGCAATGGCAGGGCACGCGCCCTGGCCTGGCAATCATCGCACTTGGTCTGCTACCCACCGCCTTTGCCACCCTTTTACGCGTGTCCATCATCCGCAGCGCGGGGTCAGTGTTCCTGACGCTGGTCAACTATCAGGTGCCCATTTGGTCGATGGTCTTTGGTGCGTGGATTCTGTCCGAGGCGTTGCCACTGAGATTCTTCATAGCGCTGGCCATGATCCTCACCGGGTTGGCCATCAGCCAATGGTTCAGCCTGCGCCGGATGCTGATCGGGCGTTAACCAGCCACAGCCTCGACCTCGGCCACGATGCCGTCGACGACCTGCGCCAGAAGCGCGTCATCCTCGCACTCGGCCATCACACGGATCAAGGGTTCCGTCCCCGATTTACGGATCAGCAAACGGCCCTGTCCGTTGAGCCGCGCCTCGGCATCAGCAATGGCAGCCTGCACGCTGGCGACTTCCAGCGGAGTTTGACCTTCACCATAGCGCACATTCTTCAGCAGCTGCGGAACCGTCTCGAACTGTACGGCCAATTCAGAAGCTTTACGGCCCGAATGCACCATCTCGGCCAGGAAATGCAGCCCGGCCATCAGCCCGTCGCCCGTGGTGGCATAGTCGCTCATGACGATGTGGCCCGATTGTTCTCCGCCCAAGTTGAAGCCGCCTTCACGCATCCTCTCAACAACATAGCGGTCGCCGACCGCCGTTCGTTCAAGGCGCAGACCCAACGCGGTCAAGTGCCGTTCCAGCCCCAGATTCGACATAACCGTCGCAACCAGCGCTCCGCCCTGCAAGCGTCCCGCCTTTGCCCAACTGCCAGCAAGCAGCGCCATCAACTGGTCGCCGTCGGCCACCTTGCCATGTTCGTCAACCATCACCACACGGTCCGCGTCGCCGTCCAGACAGATGCCGACATCCGCGCCATGGGCCACCACAGTCTCGGCCGCCAACTGGGGTTTGGTCGAGCCGCAATTCAAGTTGATGTTCTTTCCGTTTGGCGCAATCCCGACAGGGATGACGTCTGCCCCCAATTCCCATAACACTTCGGGGGCTGTTCGGTGTGCCGCACCATTGGCGCAATCGACCACCACTTTGAGGCCGTCCAGCCGCAGATCGCGGGACAGAGAGGACTTTACCCGCTCGCCATATCGAAAGCGGGCATCATCAACGCGGCGCGCACGACCAATGTTCTGGGCTTGCGCAGGTTTGACACCTTCTTCAATCAGACGCTCGATCTCAATCTCGGCCTGATCCGATAGCTTGAACCCATCGGGGCCAAAAAACTTGATCCCGTTGTCTTCGGCCGGGTTGTGGCTGGCCGAGATCATCACGCCCAGATCCGCCCGCATCGACCGGGTCATCAACCCGACCGCAGGGGTCGGAACCGGCCCAAGCAGCAAAACGTTCATACCGGTCGAAGTCAGCCCCGCCGTTAGCGCGTTTTCCAGCATATAGCCTGACAGACGCGTGTCCTTGCCGATCACGACGCGATGTGCGCCAGACTGGTCACGACGGAAATACCGACCTACGGCTGCGCCAATGCGCAGGGCCATTTCGGCCGTGATCGGATGAGTATTGGCAGTGCCCCGCACCCCATCGGTTCCGAACAGCTTGCGCATTGATATGTCTCCGTCGTTTCTTGCCTGCGACCGGATTACCGGACGGCAGCCCACAGACGCAAGGCCTGAGCGGTCTCAGCCACGTCGTGAACCCGCAGGATCTGCACCCCTTGTGCCAGACCGGCCAACCCGACTGCAATCGAACCCGGCGCACGGGCGTCCTTGCGCGTCTCTTTGCCGATCTGTCCGATGAACCCCTTGCGCGATACGCCCAGTAGTATCGGACAGCCCAACCCGTGAAACAGGCTGAGATTGCGCAGCAGCGTCAGGTTATGGGCCTCAGTCTTACCAAAACCAATGCCGGGATCGACAATGATTTGGTCTCGACGCAGCCCGAGGACTTCGAGGTTCTGTACCTGCTGGCCCAAAAAATCATACACGTCCAGCAGCACGTCATCATAGCGTGGTTCATCCTGCATCGTGGCGGGATCGCCCTGCATATGCATGACACAGACCGGCGCGCCAACCCGCGCACAAAACGGGGCCAGATCTGGATCGAAGGTAAAGCCCGAGACATCGTTGATCAGCCCCGCGCCTGCCCGCCACGCCGCTTTGGCAACGCTCGCTTTGCGCGTGTCTATCGAGATCAGTGCCTGCGTTTGTTCTCGGATCGCTTGGATCAGAGGCTCCGTCCGGGCGATCTCTTCATCTTCCGGGACGAAAGCAGCCCCGGGCCGGGTAGATTCGCCACCAATGTCCAGGATCGTCGCATCCTGCGCGACCATCTGTTCGGCCGCACGGCGTGCAGACTGGACTGAGTTATGCATCCCACCGTCCGAGAAACTGTCCGGAGTGGCATTGAGGATACCCATGATCTGAGCCCGATTCATGTCCAACCCCGCTATCGGCGCGCGAGGATGGGACAGAGGTTCCAGGATATCGTCGGGTATGTCCTGTGCCGCGACAATGGAAGAGCATTCCGAGCGACTCAGCCGTTCCGCATGGGTAAACCAAAGCGCTTGCCCCGCCAAAGACACGGCGCCATCGGGACGCCGCGCGCCGTTCTGGACCAGCGGACGGTAATAGGTTGTCACAGTTGCGCCTGCTCCACAGAGATTGCTCGCAGTGGTGTTTCAGGATCGCCCGGCAACGCACCACCGATGACCAACATCTCACTGGCTTCGAACGTCGCTGCAAACCAAGCCGCCAGCGCCACGGCGTCCGATGGCGCAGCCGAAGGGCCGTCAACCGCATCCAGAACAATCTTGGACGGCGCCCAGACGCAAATCTGCCCGTTTTTCATTGCCCAATCCAATTCCGTCCGCGTCGAGACGACGACGCAGCGGTGATCCCGTGCAGCCAGAACCCAGGCGTTTTGCTCGATCGCCAGCAAGTCAATCCGGCGTTGAGTCATCGCATGTCCCGTTTGCGGAACAGCCATGTCAGCTGCACCCACACACAGGATCAGCGGGCGCTGACGATTTTCCAACTGATCGATCCATCCAGTCAGGTTGCCCGACGCAATCGCCTCATTCGATAGAAAGACCAGACGGGGATGCGGGCGTTCTTCTTCGACCACATCATGGTGCACTGCGTCCTTGCCGCGCACAATCTCGACCCCCAAAGCACCGGGACCCCGATCCAGTTTTTCGATGCGAACAAAAGCCCTTACAGCCTGTGGCTCTAGCAAAATACGTTCTGCCACCCGGTCGGCCAGTGTTTCCAGAAGGTTCAACCTTTCAGCAGCCAGTTCAAAGGCGATCGCCTCGGTCACACGATCGTAAGACAAGATGCGGTCAACATCATCGTCAATCGGGTCTGTCAGTGGCCGCACCTCAACCACAATGTTAAAACAAACTCGCTGCGTTGTGCCGCGTTCAGCCTGAAAGGCACCGATCTCGACCTCGACAATATGATCCCGCAACGAAATGCGATCCAAGGGACCTCGGGTCGCGGTAGCCTCGGAACGCTCCGAAGGATGCGCGAAGGCAAGGCGGATTTCAGAACTCATAGGTCGGACCTTTTCGGGCTTTGGGACTGATCTGCCCAAATTAGACGTTGCGGGCGCGTATAGCACCGCAACAAACGCCTTTCCAGCCATCGAATGCGTCGTCAGGTCACGCGGAACCAACTCATCATACCCGACGCGGCATGACCCAGCATGTGACAATGCAACAGCCAGCTGCCCGGATTGTCTGCAACCAGAACAACCTGGCGCGATTGCCCGCGCCCCAAAAGAACCGTATCGCGCCACGGACCAAGGCTGCCATCCGACAGAACGATGCGAAAGTGATGACCGTGCATGTGCATAGCATGAGGAAAGGCTGTTTCGTTGGCAAATTCAATCCGATGCGTTTCGCCCAATCGCGCGTCCAAAAACGGATCCTTTGGGCGCTCGGCATACCCGTTCAGTGCCCAGAAACGACCCAGCTGCGCCAGTTCTTGCCCTGACAACTCGGTCTCGCCCAGTTTGGCTGAACTTAACCAACGCATCGCGCCGCCTTGCATCGACATCCTATGCAAAGGCGTATCCTCGACAGAGATTTCAGGCAGCGGATTGGGTGGTAGCGCCGCGATACCGGTTCGCACCGCCCGGCCTGGGCCAGATACATCAAAACGCACAAGGCCAAAGCCCCCGTCCCGCTCAAAACTCACAAGGCTGGCGGCCTCGGACGCGGAGGCACGCACGTCCACGATCATGTCCGCCCGTTGCGCCGGACCCAGTGGGAAACGATCGGTTATCTCCAGCGGAGTTTCCAGCGGCATCCCGTCTAGCGCCACGATCCAACCGGTCAGCCCATCTATGCCCAGATCAAATATTCGGGCGTTGGATGCATTGATCAGGCGCAGGCGCAGACGCTCGGAAGCTCTGACTTCATACGAAGGGTCGAACTGACCGTTGACCGTAACGATATTGCCCAATCGTCCGGCATGGCTGAGATCGTGCCCGTTGTCGAAATCATTGGTGATCTGGGCTGTTTCAGCGTCCAGCCGCCAGTCATCCAACATCAGCGTCAGATCACGATCCACGTCGGGTTTATCGGATTCCTCGATGATCAGCGGGCCATAAAGTCCACGCGCCACCTGCTCGATTGTGCGGTTATGGGAATGATACCAATACGTCCCGGCGTCAGGCACGGCGAAATCGTAGTCGAACGTGGATCCGGGCTCGATGACGTCCTGCGTCAGGCCCGGCACACCGTCCATCGCGTTGTCAATCCGAATGCCGTGCCAGTGAACCGACGTGGCCTGAGGCAGAGCATTAGAAAGCTGGCGCTGCACACGCCCACCCTGCGGCACACGGATTTCTGTACCCGGTACAGTCCCGCCAAAGCTCCAAACCGGTGTTTCCGGAAACTCGGACGGCGCGATCTGCTGCACGGCTTCGCGTGCCACAAGTTGAGGATACGCGGCCAGACCCACTTTGGGAAACGCAGATAGCGCGGCAGACGCGCCCAGGAATTGTCGACGATTCAAAAACATTGCGTGCCTCCTGGCACGCAACATAGATCAAAAAACGCCCCGCGCCATTCAGCTTCCAGCGCGGGTGCGTCAGTTAGTTACTCGCCGTGCGATGTTTGTGCCGGTAGAAAATGTGCACGCCGATCCGTGCGGTTTCCGTATAGACACGCGCCCAAGAGGGCCGAACGGCTGTTGTGTGGTAGTGAGTGGCACCTTCGGTCAACGCAGGCACGTCACCGTCGATGGCCGCACGTGCGACTTTCGAAACACGTTCATAGGCTCTTTTCTCGCGGATTACTTCCTTGCGGCCATCACAGGTATAGGTGAACTGGCACTGGTATTTCTTACCTGTCCCCTGCTTGATCACGCCGCACAGCGTATCGGGAAAACGTCCGCTGTCGACTCGGTTCAGGATGACCTCGGCCACGGCAAACTGTCCGCGCACACTTTCGCCACGCGCCTCGAAGTACAGTGCTTCGGCCAGGCACTTGAAGTGCTCGTCCCCAGTGGCCTTGGGCTGTTGGTCCAGCCAGTTCTTTGAGTAGGATATTTTTTGTGGTTCAGCCGCCTTTCGGGGCTTGAACAAATTCAGGTATTCGCGGAAGTTTTGACCGGGCAGTTCAGTCCGGGCCACAAGTTCACGCTTTGCAGTATCGGTGGCTTCCCTCTCAGCGACGGAAACACTTGGCAGCACGGTTGCTGCCATCGTGGCAACAGCCATTATGTAACGTAGCATTCAGATAACCTCGCATAGGCACATAATGCGCCAAACCCTCCCCCGGCGGGCGCGACGAGGCTCATACCGAATTGAATCGGAAACGTCCAGTTTTGTCGAAAAAAGCAAGTGGAAAATCGCCGTTACGTCAAAAATAACCCACGGCGAAGCTTGTTGTTTCCTACTATTCTTAGGGTTTCAGAAGGCTGTCAACCCCCAAGTCTGGACGAAATCGCCAGTTGAGCGGCAGCCAGCCGAGCCACAGGCACCCTGAAGGGAGAACATGAGACATAGTCGAATCCCAGATCTCGACAAACGGCGATTGATTCGGGGTTTCCACCGTGTTCACCGCACACAGACAAGGTCACGTTAGGTTGCGATTGCCGCCCCCTCTCGGCCCCGAGCTTGAGCAGTTCCCCAACACCGTCCGCATCCAATACATGGAACGGATCTTCGGCAAAGACACCTTGTCGGACATAGGCGGACATAAACCGCCCCGCGTCATCGCGCGACAGCCCGTAGGTCATCTGGGTCAGATCGTTGGTTCCGAAACTCAAGAACGAGGTCTGTGGCGCGATCTCATCTGCGCGCAGGCAGGCGCGCGGTGTTTCAACCATCACACCCAACCTGTATTCGAATTCCTGCCCGCGCTCGGCCGCAACCGAAGCCGCAACAGAGTCGATCCGCGATTTGACCAGCTCAACTTCGCGTTTCGCGGAAACCAGCGGGATCATCACCTCGGGCACGACAGGTTCGCCATTTTTGCTGGCTTCGATCGTCGCCTCAAAGATCGCGCGGGCCTGCATGTCATAAATCTCGGGCACAGTGACACCCAAGCGGACACCGCGCAGCCCCAACATGGGGTTGTATTCCGTCATCGCCGCCACGCGACGTTCAACATCCGAGACCGGGAGGTCCAGCGCTTCGGCCAATTCGCGTTGACCGCCGCGTGTGGTGGGCAGGAATTCATGCAAAGGCGGGTCGAACAGGCGGATACAGACGGGCTGCCCTTCCATAATCCGGAACAGTTCGACAAAATCCTCGCGCTGCATCGGCAATAGACGTTCCAGAACCGCCTCGCGACCCGATGAGGTTTGCGCAAAGATCATCTCGCGCATGACAATCAGGCGGCCGGGATCAAAGAACATATGCTCGGTCCGGCACAGCCCAATGCCCTGCGCCAAAAAGTTCCGCGCCGTCTGCGCGTCGGCAGGCGTATCGGCGTTCGCGCGAATGGCAATGTCGCGCTCAGCGTCGGCCCAGGCCATAAGTGTCTGAAAACAATCATCCAACGCCGCTTCCAGCATCGCAGGTTTCCCAGCAAGGACTTGCCCCGAACTGCCATCGATAGTCAGCGTATCTCCGGTTTTGAACACACGTCCGTCAGGTGCGGTCAACATCCGTTTCTTGGTTTGAAAACGCATCTCGGACGCACCGACAATACAAGGCAGACCTAGACCCCGACCAATTACGGCGGCGTGGCTGGTCATCCCGCCTTTTTCAGTCAGAACCGCGACGGCCGCGTGCATCCCGCGCACATCCTCGGGAGCGGTTTCGCGTCGCACCAGAATACACGGCTCTCCACGAGCAGCGCTGGCCTGCGCTTCGGCGGCGGTAAACACTATCTTGCCAGTCGCGGCACCGGGGCTGGCGGCGATTCCGGTCGTCAGAACATCTCGCTTCGCCTCGGGGTGGACCTGACGGTGCAGTAATTCATTCAGCGAATGCGGATCAACCCGCATCACCGCCTCTTGCGGCGGAATGATTCCGTCTTCGGCCAGACGCACCGCAATGCGCATCGCGGCCCGCGCGCTGCGTTGCACGCGAACACCGTCCAAAATGTGGACATGGCCGTTTTCGATCACGAATTCGACCTGCATTTCCTCGCGCAGCTTGATCCGCATCAGCGCGGCATGCGCCTTGAGCTCCGCAAAGGCTTCGGGCGCCACTTCCTCGAGCGACTTACCGCGCGGATCCTTTTCCAGATAGAGCGCAGCAACACCCTCGCCCAACGCATCACGGCCCTGGCTCTGGCTCAGGTATCGCCCGGTCAGCTGAGGCATCCCGGTCGTAGGCTCCACCAATTGCAAAACACCCGAGCCACACTCACCCTGACCGACACCCGGTATCATCTCCTGAATGACAAGGCCCAATCCGGCATCCACAGGCGCACCTTTAGCCTGTCGCAGAAGGCGTGCCGAAGTCCCATCCCATGCTCGTGCCATCGACCGTAAAACGGCGACAAGTTGCTCGCCGCGATCCTGCGGAAAGGTTTCGTCCGTTTCATCTTCGTAGGCACGCAGCGATTGTTGCAGACCTTCGCGCCCATCGGCGTCGATATCGTCGAACACGTCTGCATCCAACCGCGCGACGTGAACCGCGTAGCTTTGCACGAAACGCAGATACAGGGCGGCCGCAGCCTCGACGCCCATCGAATCCGACAGGTCCACATATCGCGCATCATTCATTCCGATATTCAGGATCGCACCTGGACCGCCCCAATCAGGGTCCTCGGAGCTGGGTCGCACGCACAACAGTGTCGATTGGTCGAACTGCTCAAGAATAGCGTCGATATCAGGGACCTGCCCCTTGGCGATTGCCTGAACAGCATCAAAGGATAACGCCACTGTGCGCGGCACCGGTAAATCCAGACGGACAAGCCGTTGTAAACATTTCGCGCGGCCACCATGCGACGCCGTGGTGACAGGCGCGGTGGATGTGATCAGCGTGGTATGCGGGTTATTCTGCACTGCGGCACCTTTTGGTTTGACCGCAGCATAAGCCCCTGCACCAATGGCGCAAGGGCCATCTGGCTTAGCCTTCGATCTTGCTGAGGTCCGCCACGCGCGCGCAAACCTGACGGATCTGGCTGAGCAGGTTCAGACGGTTGCGCCGCAGGATGTCATTGTCGGTATTGACCTGAACATCTTCGAAGAACGCATCCACCGGACCGCGCAGTGCGGCCATGGCGGTCATGGCAGCGGGGAAATCCTCGGCCTTCTGCGCGGCTTCGATCTGGCCCTGCGCGTTTTCCAGCGCCGCAAACAGCGCCTTTTCGCTGTCGGTCTCGGCAAACTTCACATCCGCACCGTAGGAATATTCTACCCCATCTTTTTCCTCGGCCTGAGTCAGAATGTTGTTGGCGCGCTTGAAGCCCTGAACAAGGTTCTCACCATCCTCGGTCGCGATCACTGCGTTCAGAGCACGAGCGCGTTTGACCAACAGGTTGAGGTCATCATTGCCGTCCATCGCGATACAGGCGTCGATGATGTCGTGGCGGATGCCTTCATTACGCAGGAACACCTTAAGGCGGTCATGGAAGAAGGACAGCAGGTCCGCCGGGGCGTTTGTGACAATCGCAGTCGCGGCTTCGACCTGATGTGCCAGCCCGTGAACCTCTTGCGCGGCGGCCTCGGCATCCTCGGCCTTGGCTTGTTTCGCCTTGGCTTCCAGCAGGGCTGCCTGCCATTCGGGCAGTTTCAGCAGGCTTCCCAATGCCGATGCGAAGGTGTCATTCAACGACAGGCGCAGATCGTTGATCAGGATCAACCGGATCACCCCAAGCGCCGCACGGCGCAGCGCAAACGGATCTTTCGAGCCAGTGGGCTTTTCGTCAATCGCCCAGAATCCGGTCAGCGTGTCCAGCTTGTCGGCCAGCGCCACAGCCACGGAAACCGGCGCGGTCGGCACATCATCCGACGGGCCAAGCGGCGAGTAATGTTCCTCACTTGCCTGCCCCACTTCCGCAGGCAGTTCGGCTGCATCGGCATAATAGCGGCCCATCAGGCCCTGCAATTCGGGGAATTCGAACACCATCTCGGATGACAGGTCCGCCTTGCACCCTTGCGCCGCCATCATCGCCAAGGCTGGCGTTGCACCGGTCGCAGAGGCCAGTTCATGCGCCAGCGCGGCGATGCGCAGAACCCGCTCGCCCTGCGAGCCCAGTTCTGCGTGGAAGGTCACCGAGTTCAGTTTGTCGACCCACGGCTCGAACCCGTCGGATTTGACAATGCGCAGGTCGTTCTCCCAGAAGAACTTCGCATCCGCCAGCCGGGCGGACAGCACCTTTTGGTTACCTGCCAGAATGGTCGCGCCATTGTCGGCGGTTTCGCGGTTGGCGACGGTTATGAACTGTTCAATCCGACCGGTATTGGGGTTCTTCACCGAAAAGAACTTCTGATGTTCTTTCATCGAGGTCTGCAGAACCTCGGGCGGCAGGTTCAGGAATTCGTCGTCGATCTTGCCCATTAGCACCACGGGCCATTCGACCAGACCCGCGACCTCGGCCAGCAGGCCCTTGTCCTCGACCACTTCCAGACCGGCAGCAAACGCCATGTTCTGCGCGTCATTCCAGATATGCTCGGCCCGGTCCACAGGGTTCAGGTCTACAAAAGCTGCTTTCAGCTTGGCGGCGTAGTCTTCGAAAGACATGACCGAGAATCGATCCGGAGCCATGAAACGGTGCCCCCCCGTGGTATCCCCGGATTTGATCCCCTCGACCTCAAGCGGTACGACCTGAGCGCCCGCTTCATTCGACAGGATGCAAAGGATTGAATGCAAAGGGCGCACCCAGCGCAGCGGACCGCTGCCCCAACGCATCGACTTGGGCCAAGGGAAGTTACGGATGGTGGCCTCCAGCACGTCGGCCACGATCTCGGCCGCTGGACGGCCCGCTTTTTCGATGGTGGCGAAATAAACCGAGCCTTTGGGCGTTTCTCGCTCTTCCAACTGATCGCGCGTCAGTCCCGCACCGCGCAGGAAGCCCTCGATCGCTTTGTCGGGCGCGCCGACCTTGGGGCCCTTGCGTTCTTCGCGGATGGTGGGGCTTTCCGCCAGCAGGCCCTCGATCGCCAGCGTCAGGCGACGCGGCGTGGTCAGAGCGGCAGCCCCGGCATAGGTCAGACCGGCCTCGACCAGACCATCGGTGATCCGCTTTTTCAGATCTTCGCCGGCACGGGTTTGCATGCGGGCGGGGATTTCCTCGGAAAACAGTTCGATCAGCAGGTCGGGCATGGTCGGTCCTTAGAAGTTCACGATCGTCTGGATGACGATGGCATTGGCAATATCCACAAAGAAGGCGGATACAAGGGGCAACACGATAAAGGCAATAGGCGAAGGGCCATATCGCTTGGTGACAGCGGTCATATTCGCGATAGCGGTGGGAGTTGCACCCAAGGCAAACCCGCCGAACCCGGCGGCCAGAACAGCGGCCCGGTAGTTGCCACCCATGACCGGAAACAGCACCCAGATTACAAACACAACGGCCAGCAGCGTCTGCGCCGTCATGATCACCACAATCGCAAGCCCCAGCTCAGCGATCGTCCATAGCTGCAGGCTCATCAATGACATTGCCAGAAACGCACCCAGCGAGAATTCCGAAAGCAAAGCAAGCGAAGGCGTACGCGCAACAGGTTGCGCGTTTGGAAACAGCGCCGAGCGTAAGTTGGCAATGACGATACCCATGATCAGACAAGGGACGAACAACGGCAGCTTGAGCCCCGCCGCGCTGATCGCCTGGTGCAGGAAGTACCCCGCAACGATCGCGATGTTCAGATACAGCATCACCCGCATGATGGTTAGGTGGTCCACCTTTGCCTCTGCCTCGGTGGGTTTGTCGGGCAAACCGACCGTATGTTCTTCGTCGGGACGTTCTGGTGTCAGGTTCTTGCCTTCGACCAGAAATCGCGCGATCGGACCGCCGACCAAAGCTGCCAGAACAAGACCCAGAGTTGCCACGGCAACACCCAGTTCAGTTGCACCTTCCAGACCGGTCACTGCGCCAACCTCGGGTGCCCAGGCAATGGCAGTCCCATGCCCGCCAATCAATGCTGCCGACCCGAACAAGACCCCGGCCTGTACCGGATAACCGAAGATCGCTGCGCCAACAGCGCCGATTCCGTTTTGCAGAACTATTGTGATCAGCGTCAGGATCAAAAGCAAAAACAGCGGCTTACCACCAGCAACTAAATCAGAAAGTCTGGCGTTCAGCCCAATTCCGGCAAAGAATACAACCAACAGGAAATCGCGCGCAGCCAGTCCAAACGACATCTCGATGCCGAAGACCAGATACAGCGCCAACAGAAAGACCGAGGCCAGCAACCCTCCGGTCACGGGCTCGGGGATGTTGAACTGCCGCAACACCTCGACACGGGCGTTGATCTCGGCCCCGACCAAATAAACGGCAAACCCCATCGTAGCTGTCAGAAAGTCGGGAACTTGCAACATTTGCTGGATCATTGCTTCATTCCTGCGGGCGCGGCGGGCATTCCTCGCCTACGACCGTTCCGTCATAGGCTTTTTCACCGCAATTGTTCAGCGCGTGCCAAACATAGCCCTTGCCGTCTTGTGTGACTGCAACGATACGATCGACGCCATAGTGAATGTTCTTTTGCCCCATGAATGCCTGTGCCTGCCCGGTCTTCAACGCATCCGCGATGGCAACGGCATTGTAGCAGTCGAACCATCCTGGCGCGGTCAACGGTTCGGCATTGTCCAACGCCACGAAGCCTGACAACTGGTCCAAGCTCAGATCGGTTTCAAAACACGCTCGATACCGGATCGGAGAGCTATTGGCATCAATTGCCTGAAACGCAGAATAGGTGATCGGTTCTGGCTGATCGGTCTCAACGACCACCAGATTGACATCCCGCCCCGGCTGCGGTTCGACCGTGTAGTAAAACCCATAGACCTGCAGATAATACATTCCCACACCGGCCAAAACAGCCGAGCCAAGCAACAGAAGAGCAAGCAGTTTTCCGGTCATTGTTTACGCAACCCCTTTCAAATGCGCGGGAAATCGGACAGGGTCCGGCACGTAACAGGTTGATACGAGGCTTATCGAATGGACTCCACCCTTACCGTCGGATTCTTCGGCGCTTTGTTCGCGATCATGAACCCGATCACCAACCTGCCCGTTTTCCTCAGTGTGACCGAAGGGTTGTCCCCCGCCGATCAGCGTAAGGTGGCCGCGAAAGTGACGGTCTATTGCCTGATCCTTGGTGGCGCCTTTGCAGCCATCGGCAATCAGGCGTTGGGGTTGTTTGGCATTTCGGTCGACGACCTGCGTGTCGCGGGTGGGCTGGTCGTTCTGATGATCGGCCTCAACATGCTGAGCGGCAACCAAAGCACGACCCATCATGGGACCGAGGATGAAAAACAGTCCTACCCCGAACCCGACACCGTAGCGTTCTATCCGCTGGCCTTTCCCATTCTGGTCGGTCCGGGCACGATCACGACTTTGATCCTCTACGCTCATCACATCACCAAACCAGTGGATGCGATGCTTTATGCAGGCGTATTTCTGGTCGTCCTGCTGTTGCTGTTCGTTACCTTCTGGAACGCATCGGCGCTGGCCAAACGCTTGTCCGCAAACGCGCGCGTTATTATGAGCCGCTTCATGGGCATGATCCTGTCGGCCATCGCCATCAGCATGATCGCCGATGGCCTCAAGGTTTTGCTGCCCGGATTGGCGTGATCTGGCCATCAAGCCTCGTACCCGGCAGCCTCGGTCATGACAAACGCATCGGCGCATTGCTTGGCCAACGCTCGCACCCGCCCGATATAGGCCTGCCGTTCGGTGACCGAAATCACCCCACGCGCGTCCAACAGGTTGAAGATATGGCTGGCCTTGATGCACTGATCATAAGCCGGATGCGCCATCACGATGCGCTTGCCCGTCTTTGGATCATCATGCTCTTGCGCCAGAATAGTGGCGCATTCTGCCTCGGCCTCTTCAAAGTGGCGCAGCAGGACCTCGGTGTTGGCCACGTCAAAATTCCAGCGGGCGTATTCTTCCTCGGTCTGTTTGAAGATATCGCCATATTTCAACGGGCTGGGCGATTGAGGGTCGTTGAAGGGCATGTCCATTACATGGTCGATGCCCAACACATACATTGCCAGACGCTCCAACCCATAGGTCAGCTCACCCGAGACAGGCGCGCAATCGTGGCCGCCGACCTGTTGGAAATAGGTGAACTGGCTGACTTCCATACCGTCGCACCAAACCTCCCAGCCCAGACCCCAGGCCCCAAGGGTGGGACTTTCCCAGTCATCCTCGACAAAACGGATGTCGTGCAGCTCCATGTCGATACCGATCGCCTCAAGCGAACCCAGATACAGCTCTTGCAGGTCCGGTGGGCTAGGTTTGATCAACACCTGATACTGATAGTAGTGCTGCAATCGATTGGGGTTCTCTCCATATCGCCCGTCGGTCGGGCGGCGCGAAGGTTGAACGTAGGCCGCTGCCCAAGCTTTGGACCCCAAGGCGCGCAATGTGGTCGCCGGATGGAAGGTGCCGGCACCGACCTCCATATCGTAGGGCTGCAGGATCGCGCAGCCTTTCGAGGCCCAATAGGTCTGAAGCCGCAGAATAATCTCTTGAAAAGAACGAGGTGTACTGGACTGATCGGTCATGACATTCCCTTTGGACGCTTGGGCGCCGGTTCCGGTGGGTTTTTCCTTTCCTATGCAAGGGGCCGGGGGGCGTCAACGGCACAAGTGGTCTCGCCTGTCACTGAGCAGCCACACTGTAAATTCCCCGTATTCGGGGCATGGCAATCCACACCCCTGATCGCGTAGTCTGCGGCGCAGAAAAACACTGCGGACATGGGCAGACAATGACACGCATATTTACGGCAATTCTGTTTCTAATTCTCTTCGGCCTTCGCGCCTCATACGCGCAACAAGACACTGGGGTCTGGGTTCAGGTTGAAGCCCGCCCGACTTTGGCCGCAGCACAAGAGCGCGCGCGGGCGTACGCAGAAGTATTACCTGATGTGAACGGCTTTCGCTTGAACTCTGGATGGTATGCCATTGTTATTGGTCCTTATTTACGCGGCGATGCCGAACAGGTTCTGAATGTTTACCGGTCCGAAGGGCAAATCCCCGCGGACAGCTACATCACGTTCTCCAACATTCTGGGGCAGCAGTTCTGGCCCACCGATGCGGCCCTGTCAGAACCGGAAACTGTAGCGCCACCAGTCGAACAACAGCCCGATCAGCCCGTTGCCGGGCTGACACCGCAAGCCTCGGACGAAACACGGTCTCAGGCATTGCAATCAGAGCGCCGTCTGACGGCTCAGGAACGCAGGAATCTGCAGACCGCTTTGCAAGCCGCCGGTTTCTACAACGCAACAATCGACGGCGCATTCGGGCAAGGCACCCGGCGTTCGATGGCCGATTGGCAGCGTTTCAATGGTTTCGAGGCGACGGGCGTTCTAACCACGGCACAGCGCGCAGCCCTGTTGGACGCCTATAACGCACCTTTGATCAACGTCGGGATGGCACGCCATTCGGATATGAAGGCGGGGATCGATCTGGATCTGCCGTTGGGCGTGGTCTCGTTTGACCGCTACGAGGCGCCATTCGTGCATTTCACGAACAGTACCGATCTGGGCGCAAAGGCGCTGCTGATCAGCCAGACCGGCGACAAGAACACGCTGCGCGCTTTGTACGAAGTCATGCAATCGCTAGAGATCGTCCCATTGGAAGGGCCGCGTCAACTAAGTGGCAATAGATTTACCCTTGAAGGACGTGGAAACGATGTCGTTTCCTATACCGAGGCGCGTCTGGACAATGGGCAGATCAAGGGCTTCACGCTGGTTTGGCCTGATGGAGATGATGCCCGGCGGATGCGGGTACTGGACGCGATGAAAGCCAGCTTTGCAACGAACAACGCCGTTCTCGACGCCGCGGCTGGCGCAGATGCTGAACAGCGGATCGATCTTGTGTCTGGCCTTCAGATACGCAAGCCTCGCCTGTCACGGTCCGGGTTCTTTGCCGACACTAATGGCACCGTACTTACTGTGGCCGAGGCGGCAGACAGCTGCGCCCGCGTGACGCTGGACGGAGATCAGGAACTTCAGGTCGCCTGGCGGGATTCCGACCTAGGTATCGCAGTTCTGCAACCGCGCAGCGCATTGGCCCCGCTAAGCGTTGCTGAATTCAGCGCAAACGCCCCCCGTATTCAGGCTGAAGTAGCAGTGTCCGGCTTTTCATACCAAGGCGCATTGGGCGCGCCCACGCTGACTTACGGCCAGATCGCCGATGTGCGCGGGCTGAACGGGGAAGAAGGCGTGAAGCGCCTAGCCCTCGCGGCTCAGCCCGGTGACGCCGGAGGCCCTGTATTCGACGGGAACGGTCAAGTGGTTGGTATGTTGTTGCCGACCCCATCCGACGGTCGCACCCTGCCCGCTTCGGTCAGTCTGGCGGCGACGGTATCCAGCCTGAACCAGATTTTGGACAAAGCAGGCGTATCCGGCGTATCCGGTCAACCGTCCTCTCAGATCACACCTAACGAGCTGAACCGTCGGGCAACCGGAATGACGGTGCTGGTCCAGTGTTGGGACTGATCCCGCCTCAATCAATTCAACGCCGCCTTTAGGAGCGGCGTTTTTAGTTACAAAATATCTGGCGTGATCCGGATCAGCGTAGGGCCTTGCGCATCAAAAGCAGCGCGGACGGCAGCCTGCATGTCTTCAAGACTGACTGGCTCTGCGGACCGGGCACCGAAGGCTTCGGTCAGCTTGCAAAAGTCGGGGTTCCGTGCCACAACCGCGTTCGGCGCGATCTGAGTGCGAACCATGCTGTCTTCGATTTCTCTCAGCTTGCCATTGTCCCAAAGGATAATGGGAAGACACAGGCCAAGTTCGACTGCAACGCCCAGCTCCATCATCGTGTAATGAAACCCGTAATCTCCTGCGATTACCGCCGTAGGTTTGCCGCGCCGCGCCACTGCGCCTCCGATCCCGGCGGGAAGGGCATAGCCCAGCGTCCCAAACCCGGTGGGATGGTGCCAGTGGTAAGGGAAGGTCATATCCCAGACCTCTTTGCCCACATAGGCAAGCTGGGTCATGTCCGAATAGATCATTGTCTCTGCCGGCATTGCCTCGCGCAGCGCGTCCAGCACGGGGACAATGCCGGGGCGTTCGGCGTCCACTTCGATCCGCCATTTCGCGCGGGCTTGGGCGACCTCGTCTTCGGTCCAGCCGGTTGCTGGTTTCACATGGTCGATTGCGGCCCAAAGTGCGTGAGCAAAACTTTCCCCGTCCACTTGCAACTTAACCGCCGCCCGTTGGCGGTCGGACAAGACAGCAGGGTCAAGGTCGACGCGCACTAGACTGCCAGAATGCCCCAGATCGTCGCGCCACAGATCGACCTCGCCCAGCTCGGCCCCAACCACGACAACCAGATCGGCCGAGGCAATGACCTCTGCGCTGCTGGTTCGGGGCAGATAGGCACCAAAATCAAGCGCATAGTTCAACCCGGCCATGCCACGCCCCGCATAGGTGGTGAAACAGGCTGCCCCCAGTTGGGTCAGGATCTGCCGCCACAGGTTGGACCGCGTCCCGCCCCCAAGGATGAACAAGGGCCTGCGGGCGATATTCAGCATCGACATAACCGACGCGACGTCCGGCGGCGCGGCTTTGGTGCGCAGCCCCGGTTGGTTGGGAAACGGGGCCGGATCTGCTTCGGCCTCAAGCTGCTTGATCGGCACCTGAATATGCTTGGGACGCGGGCGCGACAGTTCGAATTCCTCAAAGGCGCGCTCGACCAGCCCGTAAGCGGCTTGGGCCGAATTTGCCTGCACCGACCAATCCGCAACCGTATCGGCGGCCCCACGCTGGTCCTTCATCTGATGCAACTGGCCCTTTGACGCCTCGGTCTCGTCCAGACATGAGGACAGAACCAGCATCGGCACCGAATCCGAATATCCCTGCCCCATCGGTGTCATGATGTTGCATAGGCCCGGCCCGGTAATCACATAGGCCACCCCCGGCTTGCCAGTTGCCCGCGCATAGCCGTCGGCCATGAACCCGGCCCCTTGTTCGTGCCGGGCTAGAACATGGGTGATACCTGCTTCTTCGATCCCACGATACATTTCCTGGTTGTGCACACCGGGAATGCCAAAAATCACATCCACACCTCGATCCCGAAGCATATGCGAGATTTGCGCGCCGAGGGGTCTTTTCATCAGCTTCTCCAGAATTGAACAGTGAACAGAGCGTAGACGGCCAGCAGCTCAAGCCGCCCAACCAACATCCCGATGGACAGCAGCCACTTGGCCGTATCGCTCAGCCCCGCGAAATTGCCCGCCGGGCCGATCTGATCGCCAAGCCCCGGCCCTACATTGGCTAACGCCGTCGCCGCGCCCGAGACAGAGGTGATAAAGTCCAGACCCGTCAGCGCCAAAGCCCAAGCCAGAACGCCCATCGACAGCACAAAGAACATGAAAAAGCTCATGACCGAGGTCAGAACATCCGTACTGATGGGGCGCCCATCATATAAAGGCATAAAGACTCCGTGCGGAGACCGGATCCGACGAATCTGCGTTTTGATGGATGCAAATAGCAACTGATAGCGGAAGACTTTGATCGAACAGGCTGTCGAACCCGCACACCCCCCGATCAGACCGATCAGAAAGAACACCATCACCGGAAAGCTGCCCCATGTCATGTAGTTGACGCTGGCGTATCCGGTTCCCGAGATAATGGAGGTGATGTTGAACAAGGACTCGCGAAATGCCTGTTCCCAATGATGCGGAAAGACCAAAAGCAGAAAGACCGTCATCACGGCGACCAGCACCAGAATGGTCGCTAGAAACGTGCGGATCTGGCTGTCTTTCCATAATGAGCTTGTATTGCCGTTCGCCAGCTGGACGTAGCGCACAAACGGCAGCGCTGCCAAAATCATGAATACCGATGCTGCATATTCGGTGGGCCCGGAAAACGTTGCAAAGGACGCATCATAGTTCGAGAACCCGCCAGTTGCGATCGTTGTCATCGAATGCACAACGGCGTCAAAAAAGCTCATTCCAAAACCGGCGTAGACCAAAACGCAGACAAAGGTCAGAAACACATAAATCAGTGATATCTGCCCTGCGATTTCCTGCGCGCGCGGCAGGATTTTCCCCATGGTCTCAAACCCTTCCGAGCGGAAAATCTGCATCCCGCCCACCCGGAGCTCGGGCAAAAACACCATAGCCACAACGATAATCCCGATGCCACCCAGCCATTGCAGGACGCCGCGCCACAAAAGCAATCCCTGCGGCAGAGCATCCAACCCCGTGATCACGGTCGAACCGGTGGTCGTCAGCCCCGACATCGCCTCAAAATAAGCATCGACGAAACGAAGCTCGGTCGCCCCAAACAAAAATGGGATGGCACCAAAGAACGGCAGCGCGACCCAAACCCCTGTTGTCAGCAAAAAGGTCTGACGGATCGTCAGACCTTCGCCCACACCGTTCGAGCAGCTCATCGCCAGAATAACGCCGGTCAGGACCGTAATGATCCCACTTTCAAGGAAAACATGCCATTCGTCGCGCCCTTCAATCAGGTCCGCGATCAAAGGCAGCACCATGGTCGCCCCAAGAATGGCGACCAACAGGCCAATCACATATCCAACCGGGCGTATATCCGTCATGAGGCGCAGCGTTGGCGCGCCTGCACGACTGTGTCAAGCGGATGCCCCGATTTACTTATCGGATTTATTGGCAGCAGCCGGCATCGCAGGCGGCTTCGAAGGGGCACGAGGCCGGCGCGCAGCAGGCGCAGACGCCGGTTTCTCTGCAGCCGGTTTTGCGGCCACGGATTTAGGCGCCGCAGCTTTGGGGGCTACTTTGGTCGGAGTCGGCTTGGCTGACGCCGCTTTGGTCGGGGCCGTTTTGGGCGCGGCCGGCTTGGATGCCGCAGCCGCAGGCTTGGTAGCCGCCGGTTTCGGTGCCGCTTTCGCTGTCGCAGGTTTTGGCGCAACAGATTTCGTCGCAGGTCTGGCGGCGGAAGGAGCCTTAGTTGCAGCTGTTTTCGCAACCGCAGGCTTGACCGGTGTCTGAGCCGGTTTCACCGCCTTGGCGGGGGCCGGTTTTGAGACAACACGTTTCGGTGATTCGGTCGCTGTCTTCGCTGCGGGTTTGACCTTTGCAGCCGGTTTCGGCTTAGCAACCGGAGCTGTAGTTGCCTTGGAAGCTGGTGCTGTGGTCTTGGTCGCAGATTTCGGCGCAACAGGCGCGGGCACCGATGAAGACGCTTGCAAAGCTTGAACGGGAACGAAAGGCAGCTCCATCGCCGAGCACGCCAGAATGTGCATGATTTTCATCTGGTTGCTGACCGCATAGCCCGCCATCCGAATGGCGGCAGCCTGAAATTCCAGCGGCTGGGTAATCGGATTCATACGTAGTTACTCCTCTGAAAACGACGCAGCCTACATGACGGGAAGAAGCCAGAGACGCCGCGATGTTTCGGGCACCCTTCGGTGTCGCTCTGATTCAGGCGTTGCACGTGTCGGCTTCCTTCAGAAGTGACCTTTGCCGCAATCAAACGGCGCAGTCACGGCTGCATTCGGCCTCAGTCTACTTGAAAGACCGTGCGCTTGCAGCATTTTTTGCTGCGCTGCGGCAAAAACGTGCCGTAAGTTTGAAGTTGAGACTTTTTGACCTCACCCTACGTGGAAAAGGGTCGCAAACAATTTCGGGTCAATGCTGGCGGATACGAAGGTCGGGCCTTCAGTCAGGACCGAAACCGCATCGTGGCTGTGCAGGCTTTCCTGATGGCTGGCGACCACTCGGAAATCACCGACGTGATGATCGGCCAGCAATTCGGCGCAGAACAAACGCGCGGCGTCCTCGACAAAGATCGGGTTGGCGGCGTTCAGCTCGGCAAAAGCCTGTTCATCCTCGCGCTTGACCATGACTTGCGTTTCCGTGGGCACTGCGCGACGGCACAGAGCGATCAGGTCTTCGAACCAAAGACAATCGGCGTCGCAGTCCACCACGACCGAAATCCGCGCGACCGAGCGCTGTGAATGAGGCGTCGCCAACTGCCCCCGCGTCGAGCGCGCATGCTCGCTGAGTTCCAGCGAACAAGGGCAGGTGGAGGAATAGACATAGTCCAGATGCATGATCTTCTGGCGCACGCCGTTCTGTTCGACCAGTTCCAGCGCGATGTCGTAGTATTGATAACCTTCCAAACCCGAGCGCAGGCTTTGCACCTTATCAGGAAAGGAAAACCGCATCTGGATGCGCGCATCAAAGCTGTCCAGATCGGTCATGTAATCATCCAGCGCGGCTTCCATCACCTCAAAGCTGAAGGTGCGCTCGGCGTGTTTGTAGAAGGACCGCATGATGCGGGACATGTTGATACCCTTCTTTTCCGCCTCAAGGCTGACTGACCCGGTGACCGAGGTCTCAAGGGTCAAATCCTCACCTTCTTTGCGATGAAAGCGGATCGGCAGGCGGAAATTGGAAATGCCCACATGCTGAATTTGCTGCTTTGCCCCCCGGATCAGGCTGGAGGGGCCGTTTTGCAGGTCGGGCAGCGTGGCGCGATATGCAGCATCCACTTCGAACCCTTCGAGATACTCACGTGACAGCGACGGATAGTTCACCGGTACCAGCCCCGGAACCAGACGTGCGATCGCCGGATCAAGCTGGCTGATTTCGGCCTCTGTCGCGCTTTCGGCCCATTTGCGCAGCACTTTCAGCGCGGCTTCGGCCTGATCATGGTTGGGGGCGTCGTCAATGTCACGGGGATGCACGTTCATCGATCAGAGTTCCTCGGGGTTGGTCGCCGGAGTATATACGGGCTCGGCGCGTTTTCCAGTTTATCCGTATACGCCGGAAAACACAGCCCGGATCGAATTTTGGTGCGGAATGAGCGATTTACTACCCCACACACATTTCTTTGACCCGGGAATACCTGATTTGACGCACCGCTATTGTTGAGAAACGTCCAATGCGTGCCCGATATCGGCAAGCAGGTCATCTGCATCCTCAAGCCCGACCGAAAAACGGATCAGACCCGGTGTGATGCCCAACTCGTCCTTTTGCGTATCGCTCAGACGCTGATGCGTGGTCGTCGCCGGGTGCGTAGAGATTGATTTGGCATCACCCAGATTGTTCGAGATCACCGGGATCGTCAGCGCATTCAGGAACTTGAAGGCCGCGTCCTTGCCGCCCTTGATATCCAGCGACAGAACCGTGCCGCCCTTGCCCCCCAGTTGCGTCTGTACCAGCGCATTCTGCGCGTGGGTTTTCAAACCAGGGTACAAAGTGCGTTCCAACGCTGGATGCCCCTCAAGCGCCTCGGCGATGATCTGCGCGGATTCAGCCTGCGCGTTGACGCGCAGCGCCATCGTCTCAAGCCCTTTCAGCATCACCCAGGCGTTAAACGGGCTAAGCGCCCCGCCGGTGTGTTTCAAATAAGGTTCAACGGTGCCGCGGATGAAGTCTTTGGTGCCGATGATGACGCCGCCCAGCGCCCTGCCCTGCCCGTCGATATGTTTGGTCGCGGAATAGACTACCACATCCGCACCCTGCTGAATCGCGCGCGAGAACACGGGCGTCGAGAATACATTGTCCACAATCACCAGCGCGCCAACGGCATGTGCCAGCTTGGCGACGGCCTCGATGTCGATCACCTCAAGCGTCGGGTTCGACATAGATTCGAAAAACACCGCCTTGGTATCGGGACGGATCGCAGCCTGCCACGCGTCCAGATCGGTGCCGTCTACGAAACTCACTTCGACCCCAAAACGGGTCAGGATGTTTTCCAGAATATAAAGGCATGAGCCGAACAGCGCCTTGGCCGACACGACATGATCGCCCGCCTTCAGCATCGAGGTCAGCGCCGCATTCACAGCCGCCATGCCCGATGCGGTGGCAAAGGCGTCCTCGCCCCCTTCCAGAGCGGCAATACGCTGTTCAAACATGGACACAGTCGGGTTGCCATAGCGGGCATAGATGAACTCATCCGGGCCGGTCTCGATAAAACGGGCCTCGGCCTGCTCGGCGGTATCATATACAAAGCCCTGCGTCAGAAAGATCGCCTCGGACACCTCGTTATACTGACTGCGGCGGATGCCACCATGGACGGCTTGTGTGCGTTTGTTCCAGTTCTCGCTCATGTCATTCCTTTCGGCCCGGTTTGGGCGCGCAAATAAAAAACCCCAGACGCGGTCAAGCGAAAGGGGCCCTTCATCCTGACCTTTTAGCGGTGTTGTTTAGCGTGGCCCGCAATCCGGTATCAAATCGCCACGTGGTCTTGATGCCATTACGCCGCAGTTGCAAAGGCGTCAACCCTGACCGGTGCAACGTCACGGTTCTGTAACCTGTCTTTCACCCAATCGTCATAGCGTCATGACAGACGAGCACCACTACATCTTGTGTGAGGCTGAGCAGATGCCAATAGTCAGGATCAACGCCGAAGACGACCAGATTTCCCTCCATCGCAGCCCCCGTCCCGTCTATAGCGTACTGCGGCGTACAAGGGATGTATCGGGCCCTGTCGTCATCATGACCCACGGGTATAAATACAGGCCCGACGACGCCAAAGCCTGCCCACATCGACATATTTTGGCCCTGAATCCGGATGGTACGTACTTTGGTTGTCCAAGCTGGCCACAGCAGCTTGGGTTCGGCGCGGGGTTCGCTGATGAAGGGCTGGGGATCGCATTTGGCTGGAACGCCCAGGGGCCAGTATGGGCGGCCCGTCGTCGCGCCGTCGAGGCCGGCCGCGCATTGGCCGGGCTGATCCGCGATTTGCGTCGGTTGAACCCGGGAAGACCGATACATTTCATCGGCCATTCAATGGGTGTCGAACTGGCGCTTGAGGCTTTGCACCACTCTGGATCCGGGGCGTTGAACCGCATTGTCTCGTTGACGGGGGCAGGCTACCAAAGCCGAGCGCTTTTTGCGTTGGACACACCGGCCGGTCGATCTGCGGAATTCGTTAATGTGACCAGCCGGGAAAACGATCTGTTTGACATGGCTTATGAATGGCTGATCCAGCCACCCCGACGTGGAGACCGTAGCATAGGAACAGGGCTACAAGCCCCAAACGCTGTCACGCTACAACTGGATTGTCCGCAAACTTTGGCCCATCTGTCCCGCGTCGTACAGCCAGTCGGCATGCCCCAGCGTCGCATCTGTCATTGGTCAAGCTATACTCGACCGGGCGTTTTGCGGTTGTATAACGCGTTGCTGCGCCACGACGACCGTTTGTGTCTGGGTTGCCTGCAGAATGGCCTGCCCGACCTGCCAGCGCCACGCTGGTCACGGTTGTTTGTGCTCCCCCGGCCACACGCCCTCTTGCCCTTTGCGCAGAAAGCCTCATGATCCCCTCAAGCTGAGGAGACATTATGATCGATCTGTATTTCTGGCCGACGCCGAATGGCTGGAAGGCGTCCATAGCGCTGGAAGAAATGGACCTGCCCTACAACACCCACCTGATCAATATCGGCAAAGGTGACCAGTTCGACCCAGAATTCCTAAAAATCGCGCCCAACAACCGGATGCCCGCCATCGTTGACCCCGACGGCCCGGATGGAAGGCCGATCTCGGTTTTCGAAAGCGGTGCCATCCTGATGTATCTGGCACGCAAGACAGGGCGGTTCTACGGCAAGACCGATCGTGACCGGATCGCTGTTGAGGAATGGCTGATGTGGCAAATGGGCGGGGTCGGACCCATGGCCGGTCAGGCGCACCACTTTTTGAAATACGCCCCGCAACTGGACCCGCCACAAGACCTGCCCTATGCCAAGGATCGCTATCGCACCGAGGTTGGCAGGCTTTACGGCGTGCTCGATCGGCGGCTGGCCGAGAACGAATATGTCGCGGGCGATTTCTACTCCATTGCAGACATGTCGATCTGGGGCTGGGCCAGTCTGTGGGAAGGCCAGCAACAGGTGCTGGAGGACAAGCCACATTTCACCCGCTGGCTGGAAACCGTCAGTGCTCGCCCCGGTGTTCAGGCCGGTCGGGCGCTACATGCCGAATTGCGCGGGGACCATCGAGACAAGCAGTCGCAGAGCAATTTGTTCAAGCGGTAAATTAGGTCAAAAGCCTAGCTAACCTGCGGATGATGCGTGGTTTGTACTGACAGCGGGCGAATTAGCCGCCACCGGCGGGACAGCCCGCTGGTACAGATGCCACGTCGTGTGCCCCAGAATCGGCAGTGTAAAGATCAGGCCCAAAAACGCCGGAACCAGCGACAGCAGCATCGTGACCGAGATGATCGCAGCCCAGCTCAGCATCACCACGGGGTTCTCGGTGACAACCCGGATTGATGTGAGCATGGCAGAGACGAAATTGGTCTCGCGATCCAGCAGCATGGGCATGGCAACGACAGTTGTCGAGAACAGGACCGCTGACAGAAATGCCCCTATGGCCGTGCCGACAGCAAGAAACGTCCATCCCTGCGGAGTGAAAAATACGGTGTTCAGAAACCCGTCCAAGTCCGAAAAAGAGGCGTCCTGTAGGATAATCGCCAGCCATAGCCGAATCTGGTAAACCCACACCCAGAATATGAAAAGGGTAACAAAGGCCATCCAGCCCATCTCACGCTTTCGCTGATTGGCCATGACGGTTAGGATTTCAGACCATCCGAAGTCCTCTCTGTTTTGCAACCGGCGTGACATTTCGTACAGCCCAGCGGCCGCAAATGGTGCAATCAATGGAAAGCCGACAATGGCCGGAATGATCATCCAGATCTTACCCAGCCAGACCATGACCCAAACCAGAAGAATTCCGAACACCGCATAGAACAGACCGAAAAAGCCGCTCATGACCGGGCGCGCCAGAAAGTCAGAGAAGCCAGCTTTTAACGAGGCGGTTATATCGTCGACAGTGATTGTATTGACGTCGGCCCTGTCCTGCTGCTGGGGCGTCAGGTCCTCTGGCGGTGTGGAATCTGCGGTTTTGGATGGCATGACACGTTCCTCCCAAAGCGTGGCGTGGTGGTCTGTCGGCGCGCCCAACATCTAATGATGAAATTGTGCATCAGCGCTGGCGTTTGGACAAGGCAGGAGTGTATGGCAGCGCCTAGGCTCCCTCCCCCCGCACCAACACGTCCAACATCCCCGAGATATCCTCGATCTCTTCCGCGATCACATGGGTCACGGAATGCGCCCTTTGCATCCGCCCCGTAACCCGCAACAACCGCCCCGAGATCACCGCGCGACGGAACGCCTCGTACATCGCGCGCCAGACCACCACGTTCACGATACCGGTCTCGTCCTCAAGCGTCAGAAAGATCACCCCCTTGGCGGTTCCCGGTCTCTGCCGCAAGATCACCAGCCCGGCCACGGTCACACGGGCGTTATCGGGGGGATCGTCCAGCCGATTGGCTGGCAGGCAGGCCGGTGGGCGCGGCCAGTCTCGGTTTGGAACTGCACGGCGAACAGGGGCAACAAGCATGTGAACAAAGATAGAACATATCACAGGAATGTCCAGTCGCGGCATCCCGAGTCGCAAATGAGGGTGGAAAGACCTAAATGGCTTGACTAAGGAAGGTTTCGAACATCGTAAAAGGAAGACGCACGCAATGGCAAAGATCACCTATGTCGAGCATGGCGGTACCGAGCACACTGTCGAGGTCGCCAACGGACTGACCGTCATGGAAGGGGCCCGTGACAACAACATCCCCGGCATCGAGGCCGATTGCGGCGGCGCCTGCGCCTGCTCGACCTGTCATGTTTATATCCACCCTGACTGGGTCGAGAAAGTGCCTGCCAAAGACGACATGGAAGAGGACATGCTGGACTTTGCGTTTGAGCCCGACCCAGCGCGGTCCCGCCTGACCTGCCAGATCAAAGTCACCGACGCATTGGACGGTCTGGTCGTTCAGATGCCTGAGAAGCAGATCTGATGATCTCCAAAGCGCCGCGCCGGCCCTCTCGCCTCTGGCAAGGCAGGTCTCGCGGCGCGCTGCTGACGGTGTGCTTGTGGCTGGTAGGGACAATGCCGCTTGCAGCAGCAGACACGGTTACAAGGGCCCATTTCACCGATCCAACCACTCGCTATGCCCATGGTGTCCTGGGCGATTTCGTCGAATATGGCGGATTGGAGATGCGGATCGAAGACGCCTCATCGCAAGCCCCACTCCGCTTGCAACCGGTATACGAATGGACAACACACTCCATCAAGCTTCCCCCGGACCGCGTATTCGAAGACCTCGAGCCTCGACTTGCCGATGTTGATCTTGACGGTACGAACGAGGTGATCGTTGTCGAATCCAGCGTTCACGAAGGCGCACAACTCGCCATCTATAACGCGCGCGGAGAAAAGATAGCCGCCACCCCGCATATAGGCACCCGTTTCCGCTGGCTCGCGCCAATCGGCGCAGCTGATCTGGACGGCGACGGCCATGTCGAAATCGCCTATATCGACCGCCCTCATCTGGCCAAAACCCTGCGCATCTGGCGATTCAAGGATGGTGCTCTTACTGAGATTGCCGCGCTTCCCGGCCTGACAAACCATAAAATCGGAGAAGACTTCATCTCAGGCGGTATCCGCAGCTGTGGTGCCCGCTCGGCACTCGTTGTGGCCAGTGCAGACTGGTCTCGCGTCAAAGGCGTCTATTTCCAAGATGGTTGGAAAACCACCGACCTTGGCTCGCTCAGAGGACGCAGCGACCTGACCGACGCATTAAACTGCTGATCCGCCCTTCATCTGGCCAAAAATACCTTGGGGGTGAGGCCGAAAGGCCGAGAAGGCAAAACCCCTTCCGCAAAAAATCAAGACGGGCGCAGCCCGGCAATCAGATCACAAAGCCCGCCAACCGATATCGCGTCGGAAGAACCCTCCGCGCCAGTCAATCCCGTCAACCATCGCATAAGCCCGGTCGCGCGCGTCCTGCAGTGTCTCGCCCCGAGCAGTGACGTTCAGAACCCGACCACCCGACGCAAGTACTTGCCCGTCTGCCGCCTTGGTCCCGGCATGAAAAACCATGTTCTTGCTGTCCTCGGGCAACGCGTCCAGACCGCCAATCACACTGCCCTTCTCGTAAGAACCGGGATAGCCATTGGCCGCCATCACAACGGTCAGCGCGTGATCGTCGGCCCAGTTCACCTGCGCCTCGCCTAAACGGCCCTCGGCTGCGGCATGCATCAGATCCATCGCCTGCGCGCCCAGGCGCATCATCAGCACCTGACATTCAGGATCGCCGAAGCGCACATTGTATTCCACCAGTCGCGGCTGCCCGTCCTTGATCATCAAACCCGCATAGAGAACCCCCTGAAACGGCATCCCGCGCTTTTTCATCTCGGCCACGGTCGGCTTGATGATCTCTTCCATCGCGCGAGCCTCGACCTCGGCGCTCAGGACCGGGGCCGGAGAATACGCCCCCATCCCGCCCGTGTTTAGCCCAGTATCGCCCTCACCCACGCGCTTATGATCCTGCGCGGTACCAACGGACAGGATATCCTCTCCATCACACAACACGAACAGCGAAGCTTCCTCGCCCTCCATAAATTCCTCGATCACCACCTCGGCCCCGGCCCCGCCAAAAGCACCACCGAACATGTCGTCGATGGCCTCCAGCGCGGTGGCCTCGTCCATCGCCACGATCACGCCCTTGCCGGCGGCCAGACCATCGGCCTTGACCACAATCGGCGCGCCCTGTTCGCGGATATAGGCCTTGGCAGGCTCGGCCTCGGTAAAGCGCCCATAGGCGGCGGTCGGCGCACCCGAGGCGTCGCAGATTTCCTTGGTAAAGCTCTTGGATGCCTCCAACTGCGCCGCATCAGCCGAGGGGCCAAAGACCAACACACCTGCTTCGCGCAAACGGTCCGCGACACCAGCGGCCAGCGGGGCCTCAGGGCCGACAATCACGAAATCAATCGCGTTTTCCTCGGCAAAGCTGACCACCGCGCCGCCATTTTCAATATCCAGCGCTGCGCACTCGGCGATCTGCACGATCCCTGCATTACCCGGAGCCACAATCAGACGGTCACATTTTGGGTTTTGCATCACCGCCCAAGCCAGGCTGTGTTCGCGCCCACCGCTTCCAAGAATTAGGATATTCATGACTGCTCTCCGATCTGCTTGGCCTCGCCTTCCGCGCGTTCTAAGCTGGGTGGGCATTTGACACAAGGCGCTGAAATGTCCGACCTGCTTGACGACCCCATTCCCGGCCAAAACACCCCGGAATATACAGTTTCTGACATCTCGGGTGAGGTGAAACGCACGCTTGAAGGCACGTTCGGCCGAATCCGTGTACGCGGCGAGGTCGGTCGCGTGTTCAAGGCGCGCTCGGGTCATCTGTATTACGACATCAAGGACGACAAGAACGTGCTCGCCTGCACCACATGGAAGGGGCAGATCTCGGGCCTGTCCGTTGTGCCCGAAGAAGGGCTTGAGGTCGTCGTCACCGGCCGCCTGACCGCATTCGGCGCGCAATCGAAATACAACCTCAACGTCGATGAGGTCGCCGTCGCCGGGCAAGGCGCGCTGATGGCGCTGCTGGAAAAGCGCAAGAAACAGCTTGAGGCCGAAGGGCTGTTCGCGCCTGAACGCAAGAAACCCCTGCCCTATCTACCGCAGATCATCGGCGTAGTGACATCACCATCTGGCGCGGTGATCCGCGATATCCTACACCGCCTGCGCGACCGGTTCCCGCGCAAGGTGCTGATCTGGCCTGTCGCCGTGCAAGGATCGAACTGCGCGCCCGAGGTTGCCAACGCGATCAACGGTTTCAACCAACTCTCGCCCGGAGGTGCCCTGCCGCGCCCCGACCTTATCATCGTTGCCCGCGGCGGAGGATCGATCGAAGACCTGTGGGGTTTCAACGAAGAAGCGGTCGCGCGGGCGGCTGCGGCCTCGGAGATCCCGCTGATCTCGGCTGTGGGGCATGAAACTGATACAACGCTGATCGACTTCGTCTCGGACCGTCGCGCGCCCACACCCACTGCAGCCGCCGAACTGGCTGTGCCCGTTCGATTGGAGCTACTGGCCTGGACCGGCGAGCAAGGCGCGCGCCTGTCCCGCGCCGCGACCGATACCGTGCAACGCCGCAGCCAACGCCTGCGCGACTTGTCCCGCGCCCTGCCGCGCCCGGACAGCTTGTTGAACTCTCCACGCCAACGACTTGATTTGATTGCAGATCGCCTGACCCCGGCGCTGGAGCGCGGCGTGCAAAACCGCCAGTTGCAAGTGGTGCGGCTCTCTGCCCATCTGCGGCCCTCAACCCTGCGCAATCTTGTAAGCAGCCGACAAGAGGCGGCGCGCAACCTGTCCTCGCGCCTGTCACTGCGCCCCATCCAGCGCGAGATCGAGGTGCAGCGCCAAACTCTCTCGAGGTTAAGCGAACGGATGAGCGCGGCCCACACCCTGCGTTTGGACCGGATGCGGCAACAGCTAGAGGCCACGGACCGCCTGCGCGAAACGCTCAGCTACAAGGCGACGTTGCAACGTGGTTACGCCGTGGTACGAGCCGACGATCAAGTGATAACCACAAAGAAGCAGGCTGCAAAACACGACGCACTAGAGATTGAATTTGCCGATGGTATGCTCACCACGGGACAGCCGCAGGCGCCGCGACCGGCACCAAAAAAATCGCCTAAAAAAGACGCACCGGATCAAGGCTCATTGTTCTAAGTGACACTTAAACTCCGACCTCTGGCCCGAGGCATATCATCTCTTCGTCGATGTCCTCGGCCTCATACAATTCGGTCTGGTCGGGATTTCCTTCAAATTGAGCAATCAACCCAGCGCCAGACCGGGTGAAGCGCCAGCATTGTGGATCAAGCCTGTCTTCATAGAGGAAACAGATCTGATCCTCCTGCTCATACCAGACGCCCTCTTTGCAGTCGCCATCCAAAAAGGACCAAATCACCCGACGGTTCGGCAGGTACCGTTCGACACCGTAAACCTCGCCCTGAAACCCGTAAAACAGGGTTTTACCGCGTGTATAGTCATCGAACTCGGACCCGGACAGGGCCGTCTGGGCACCGACCGCCTGCGCGGAAAGGGCTAAAAGAATCACGATGTGTCTCAGCATGCAGTCATTCTGTCAGAAGCCGGAAGACAAGGCCAATTACCATTGCGTCAGACCACCCTGCCCTGACGTAACCCGTTGAATTGACCGCATGATCATGGCGTTCTGGTTTGATCACCAACCCGGAGACCAACGCGTGACCACTGTTCTGCTGATTTTCGCATCCGCCTGTGCGCTGGCTTACATGCCAATGGCCCCAAAACCTGTCAGCACGGCGAGAACGTTTTTTAAGACCGCTTCAGTTGGCACACTGGCCGTCATTGCGGTTTTCAGCGGTGCGCCATTGCTCTTGTCGACGGCACTTGCCCTTTGCGCAATCGGGGATGCGTTACTGTCACGCGAAACGGACCAGACCTTCATGGCCGGCATCGGAGCGTTTGCCGCCGGGCATCTGGCCTATATTGCGTTGTTTCTCACGCATCCGTCCAGCGACCCGGGCCTGATTTGGGAACGACCGGCCATGTTCTGGTCGTTGATCGTTTTGGGTATTATTGCCGCCACGTTGCTGACCCCGCGCGCAGGTGACCTGAAAGGCCCGGTGCTTGCCTATATTCCGATCATTTTGGGGATGGGGATCGCGGTTTTGACCCTACCGGATACAGACGCGCTGTGGTTGGCCCTGCCCGCTGCCCTTGCCTTCATCGCCTCAGACCTGATCCTGGCCACCGAGAAATTCCTTTTGCCCCCTAACCACCCATCTCGGAAAGTTACACCCTATCCGATTTGGATATTGTACTGGGGGGCGCAGGTGGGGTTACTGCTGGCGTTTGCCTGACCCTTTGCAACCGCTGCGAATCCGCATTAGGTGAGGGGAACACCTGCGGAGACCAAAAATGGCGTTTTTCTCAAAGCTAAAGAACAAGCTTTTCAAATCCTCGTCCCGCCTTGAACAGGGGCTGGACGCAATCGTCGAGGATGGCGGCGAGGAAACAACAACCCCGGACCCGATCATACCAGAGCCCGAACCGCAGCCTGAACCTGTTCCGGAAGTACCTCAACCAACGCCGGAACCAGTACCCGCACCACAACCAACACCCGCCCCTGTACCCACGCCGCAGCCGGTCGAAACGCCCGACCCGTCGCCTGCCGATCCACAACCCGCGCCACCCCCTCCCGAAGCTACGTCTTCCAAAGGCGTGCTGGGGCGTCTGTTTGGCCGAAGTGAGCCAAAGACCGTTGTCCGCCGTGCGCTGGATGACGACATGCTGGAACAGCTCGAGGAACTGCTGATCGCCTCGGATATGGGCGTCGACACTGCCCTGCGCGTAACCTCGAACATGGCCGAGGGGCGGTACGGTCGCAAACTCTCGACGCAAGAAATCAAACAGCTTCTGGCGCAAGAAGTCGCCCGCGTCATGGAGCCGGTGGCGAAACCCCTTCCTATTTACCCAAAACGCCCGCAGGTGGTGCTGGTCGTGGGCGTTAACGGATCCGGCAAGACCACAACCATCGGCAAGCTCGCAAGCCAGTTCAAAACTGCCGGGAAAAAGGTCGTCATTGCCGCCGGAGACACCTTCCGCGCTGCCGCAGTTGAACAGCTGCAGGTCTGGGGGGATCGCGCCGGAGTGCCGGTCCTGACTGCTCCGGAAGGCTCGGACCCTGCTTCTCTTGCCTTTGACGCACTCACCAAAGCACAAGAGGAAGGCGCGGATCTTCTGATGATCGACACGGCGGGTCGTTTGCAAAACCGCACAGACCTGATGGAAGAACTCGCCAAAATCGTCCGTGTCATCCGCAAGGTCGACGAAACCGCTCCGCATAACACCCTTCTGGTACTGGACGCCACCACCGGGCAAAACGCACTCAGCCAAGTTGAAACCTTCCGCAAGCTGGCGGATGTGTCGGGGCTTGTGATGACGAAACTCGACGGAACGGCCAAGGGCGGGGTTTTGGTCGCGCTGGCCGACAAGTTCGGTCTTCCGATCCACGCAATCGGAGTTGGTGAGCAGATCGACGACCTCGCGCCTTTCGATCCCGAAGAGTTTGCCGCAGCCCTGACTGGGCTGGAAAACTGATCCGCCCCTTCATCTGGCTAAAAATATCCTTCGGGGATCCGGGGGTGGAAAACCCCCGGCCTCACCACCCGTGAAAGAGCACTTGTATTGAGCGACTGGCTGATATCACTGGAAGGCACCGAAGCAGGCCACCAGTTGGCACTGGCGCTAGCGCTTATGGCTGCCTTTCTGCACGCAGCCTTCGGAGCGTTACAAAAGGGACGCCACGACCCCTGGATGTCGCGCGGGGCTATCGACGCCTCCTATTGCCTGATGGCTGCCCCCTTTGCGCTTTTTGTCGTGCCCTGGCCTGAACCCTACATGTGGCCCATCTTTGCCGTCGTGTGGGTGATCCATATCTTGTACAAAACGCTTCAGGCGTTGGCCTATACCAAGGGATCTTACACGGTCGTTTATCCTGTGGTACGTGGCACCGGCCCACTGTTCACCGTCATCGGCGCTTACCTTTTGTTCGGTGAAACCTTCACCGGAACCCAATGGTTCGGAGTCGCCGTCCTACTTGCCGGTATCTTCGGTCTGGCCGCCTACAACTTCAAATTTCTCGAAACAAATCGTGAGACGTTGGGCATTGCCCTTGCATTGGCCATCGCGACGGGGCTGTTCGTGGCGCTCTATACAACCTATGACGCCTATGGCATCCGCGCCACGGCGGATCCTTTCACGTTTCTGGCGTGGTTCTTCATGATCGACGGGGCTGCGATGCCATTCTACGCATTTCTCAGATGGCGGGCCATGATCCATCGTCCGGCTCTTGGACCTTTAATGCTGCGCGGACTCGCCGGAGGTATCATCGCGCCGCTGTCATTTGGCTCGATCATGCTGGCCACCCGACTGGACAAGGTCGGCGAAGCCGCTGTGCTGCGTGAAACCTCAACGGTATTTGCTGCACTGATCGGTTGGTTGATCCTCAAAGAAACCGTCGGCCCCAGACGGATTGCGTTGATGGCATTGATTGCACTTGGCGCCGTAATAGTTGAAATGGGCGGGTAAGCAGCAGGAATCCGTGATGACAGGCAAAAAAGAGATCAACCCTTTCCTGAAACAGGCGCTGGAGCTTGGGCCTCCGCTGGCCTTTTTTTTCATCTACCTGCGTCTGCGCGACGACAGCTTTGAATTCGCGGGAACCGAATACTCGGGGTTCATCGTGGCCACCATTATCTTTGTCCCGCTTATGTTAGGGGCAATGGCTGTTCTTTGGGTACTGACCGGGAAACTCAGCCGAATGCAGATATTCACCGCGTTCATGGTGATCTTCTTCGGTGGCTTGACGGCCTGGTTCAACGACGAGCGTTTTTTCAAAATGAAAACCACGCTGGTCTATGGGTTCTTCTCCGCGATCCTTGGCATAGGCCTGCTGCAGGGCAAATCCTATTTGGCCTATGTGCTGGACGAGATGCTGCCGATGCGGCACGAAGGGTGGATGATACTGACCCGCCGTCTGTGCGGGTGCTTCGCAGTTCTTGCTGTGGCGAATGAACTGGTGTGGCGCACCCTATCGACTGATCTATGGGTGAAAATCGAAACCTTCGCGTTTCCAATCGCGCTGATGGCGTTTTTAATGCTGCAATTCAGCATGTTGCAGACGTATATGGAAGAACCCGACCAAAATGAAAATCAGGACGGCTGAAGGTTCAGAAGGTCACGGACGTCGCTCTGATATAAAATAAGTGCACAAAAACCTTGGCTAAAGGCGTTTGCTGTGAAAAGTTGTGGGACCACTCACAATCCCTCGGGTTAAACCACCAATATGACGCCCTTTCCAAACACCGGCTTTCTGGCCGAGGCATCTGACCGGCTTAGAACCATGCTATCGGCTCAGGCGACCGAGATCTCCTTGACCCAAGGAGATGTACTTTTTGAACAGGGGGACGAGGGCGACGCTCTCTATGCGATCCTTGAAGGAACGCTTGAAGTCTCCTTTCTGGCGATGAGCGGCCGCAAGCTGTCTCTGACCCTTATGAAACCCGGAGAAGTGTTTGGTGAGATCGGCCTGTTCGACAACGGCCCACGCACCGCCACCATTGCCGCCGCCGAGCCGTCTCGCGTTCTTCGAGTCCGACGCAAGGACGTCATGAACCAGATTCGGCAGCACCCCGACCTTGCGGTTGATATGATCAGGCTGGCCGGATTGCGGATGCGTTGGATGGGCTCTCAGTTGAACGAACAGGTCTTTCTGCCGATGCCGATCCGTCTGGCACGTAAATTGCTGCACCTGTCTGACCTGCAAGGCGACGCAAGCAATCGCATCACTCTGTCGCAAAGCGAACTGGCTGAATTCGTTGGCGCAACGCGAGAGGCGGTGTCAAAGACGATCTCGACCTGGAAGCGGGACAAAGTGGTCGAGGCATCGCGCGGCGGCCTTAAGATCCACGACTTTGACGCGCTGCGGGAACTTGCAGATTCTGATTTGATCTGACGGGCTGTGACCTGCTTCACATACTCTCCCAGTCGTTAAGACTATCTTAATAACTGTTACCGTAGGAGGTCAGAGAATCATCCCCGATATCTGTCCACTGACCTCTCCCTGTATCAGAGCCACGTGCCTTCCCCGGCGCGTGGCTCTTTCTATTGGTCAGTCTTAAAAAAGCGCGAAAAACAAAAGGCCAGAGCGCTTGCTCTGGCCTTCCACTGTTTTTTGCAAGTTGATTACTGTTCCAGACTCAGCGCGACAAAGCGAGGGTCTCCGCCGCGACGTACCAGCAGAAGCAACGATTTGCGCCCTGCTTCGCCTGCTTCCACCATGCGCGTTTCGAAATCTTCGATCGATGTCACTTTTTGCTGCCCGGCCTCAGTGATCAGGTCACCAGCGCGCAAACCTTTGGCATAGGCTTCCGACGCTTCATCAACTTCGGTCACCACAAGACCTTCGGCCTCTGCATCCAAGGCCAAATCTGACCGTAGCTCATCCGTCAGTGGTGAGATGGTCAGGCCCAGAATATCGGCGTTTTCTTCAACCGGCGCTTCGGGCGCATCTTCTTCACTGCTCTCAGACCGCTCAGCGTCTTCGCGTCGGCCCAACGTCACCAGAACGGTCTGCGTTCCGCCGTCGCGATGCACCACAACACGGACTGCTTTGCCAACTGTGGTCTCTCCAACCTGACGGACCAGACCACGGGTATCTTCGACCTCGACCCCATCAAAGCTGAGGATCACGTCGCCTGCCAGCAGCCCGGCGTCCTTGGCCGGACCATCCGGCACGTCACTGATCAGCGCACCGCCCGGTTTGTCCAGACCCATCGCCTCGGCCATATCCTCGGTCACGTCCTGAATGCGCACACCCAGCCAACCACGGCGCGTTTCACCGAACTCGCGCAGCTGGTCCACGACCTTGATCACGACGTTTGACGCCATCGAAAAACCAATCCCGATCGAGCCGCCATTGGGGGAAAGGATCGCGGTGTTCACTCCGATTACCTCGCCCTCCATGTTGAAAAGCGGACCGCCCGAGTTACCCCGGTTGATTGCGGCATCCGTCTGAATGTAGTCATCATACGATCCGCTGAGCGCCCGGTTGCGCGCAGATACGATACCGGCCGAGACCGAGAATCCCTGACCCAAAGGATTACCCATTGCAATCACCCAATCGCCCACGCGAGCCACATCGCTGTCACCGAACTGCACATATTGCAGTGGCCCCGACGCCTCGACCTTAAGAAGCGCGATATCGGTTTTCTCATCGGTGCCAATCACTTTGGCGGGCAGCTCTTTTACAGGCTGGCCATCGCCGGGGAAGAACTCGATTAGGATTTCATCGGCTTCTGCGATGACGTGATTGTTGGTTACGATGAACCCATCTTCAGAAATCACAAATCCCGAGCCCAGCGCATTACTGCGGCGCGGGGCGTTCTGACCATTATTCCCGCGGTCTTGAAATTCGCGGAAAAAATCCTCAAACGGAGACCCTTCGGGTACGATCCCCTGAGGACCGGATTGGCCTTCGATCAGAGTTGACGTTGTGATGTTGACCACCGCCGGGCTGATCTTTTCGGCCAGAGGAGCAAGGCTTTCGCCCCGTGCTTGCGCGGAGACGGTCTGCGCCAGAACCAACAGCATCCCGACAAAGGCCAACCACATCAGCCGCGTGAAACCAACAACCTCGTCCCGCCGGACGGAAATACTGCGCGCTTGTGCCTGCACTTGGGAACTCCTTGTCGTCAACTCTAACTGGATCGCCCTTAGGCGTTCCTCCTTGGCAACCAATGTAGTCGGTTTGGCCAAGCCCGCAACTGAGGATCGCGGAGAAATCACCGGCAAGTGAAAACCCTGTGTTAAAACCCGACCTGATGCGCGCCCCACAGCAGCACCAATCCACTGACCACACAAAGCAGCCCCGCCAGTCGCCGTGCTTGTTCGGGCAACGCACGCAGCGCCTCGAGCATACGCTCAATAAGCGAAGGGGCCAGCGCATAGGCCAGCCCCTCGACAATCAACACCAGCCCGAAGGCCAGAAGGATCATGCCCATTACCGACCGCCTTGGCCGGAAGGCGACTTCAGATAGTTAAAGAACTCAGAGTCTGGACTCAGAACTAACGAGCTGTTGCCCCCCTGCAGCGCCTGTTCATAGGCCGACAGGGAACGGTAGAACTCAAAGAACTCAGGATCCGCACCATAGGCTTCGGCAAAGATCGCGTTGCGTTCGGCGTCGGCTTCACCACGAATGATCTCGGCCTCTCGGTTTGCATCCGAGACCAGTTCAACCACAGTACGATCGGCCTGCGCCCGCACACGCTGCGCCGCCTCGTTACCACGGGCGCGCTCATCGGTGGCCTCACGCTCCCGCTCGGCTTTCATCCGGTCAAAGGTCGCCTGAAGGTTGGCCTGCGGCAGATCTGTTGCTTTCAGACGTACGTCGATAACAGTCACACCCAGCGCGCGTGCTTCAGCAATCGCGCTGTTGCGAATGCGCAGCATCAGTGCGGCCCGGTCCGAACTAAGAATATCGCGGGACGACACCGAACCCAGGACCTCACGGGTCTCGGCACGAAGGATGCTATCCAGACGATTCTCGGCAACCGGGATGCCACCGGTACCAACAGCCTGACGGAACTGGTTCAGGTCCGCGATCCGGTACCGGGCAAAGGCATCGACCACCAGACGTCGATCATCCAGAGGCGTGACTTCAAGCGGTTGTACGTCAATCGACAGAATGCGGTCGTCATAGCGCACGACCTCATCAAAGATCGGCAGTTTAAAGGCAAGGCCCGGCGTTTCCTTGACATCGACAACTCGGCCAAACCGCAGAACCAGAGCACGTTCGCGCTCATCGACGATAAAGATCGAAGACAGTCCAAGGACGCCGATAATTACAAGGATGATGAGGATAATGGGTGATTTACGCATCAGTTGCTCTCCTGCCCAGAATTGCGGCGCAGTTCGTTCAACGGCAGGTAAGGTACAACTCCCTGCCCCGAACCGGTCGAGTTCTCATCAAGGATGATCTTGTCGACATCTCCCAAAACCTGCTCCATCCGTTCCAGATACAGGCGCTTGCGCGTCACTTCAGGTGCCTTGCTGTATTCTTCCAGAACCGCGCTGAAACGGCTGGCCTCACCCTGTGCGCTGTTGATCTGTTGAGCGCGATACGCCTCGGCCTGTTCCAGAACCTGCGCGGCCTCACCACGGGCTTCCGCCAAAACTTGGTTGGCATAGGCGTCAGCAACGTTCTGCAATCGATCCCGCTCTTGCGCGGCAGCCTGAACGTCACGGAAGGCGGCGATCACGTCTTGCGGCGGGTCGGCTTTGTCAAAGTTCACACGGATGATGTTTACGCCCGAATCGTAGCTGTCCATCGTGGACTGGATCAACTCTTGCAGGCGTTCACCGATGATACCACGATCCCGGTTCAGGATCGGCGCCAGCTCGCTTTGAGCAATAATCTCACGCATCGCCGATTCCGACACAGCCTGAATGGTTTGTCGCGGATCACGCAGATTGAACAGGTATTTTGCCGGATCGTTGATGTTCCAGACAACCTGATAGTCGATGTCTACCACGTTTTCGTCGCCGGTCAGCATAAGACCATCATCGCTACCGCGTGCACCGCCCATGTCCTCGGTCTGTTCGCGCGTAACCGGGATGACTTCGGCAGTTACAAAGGGCCACGGGGCAAAGTTAAGACCAGGATTCCCGACAGAGGAGAACTCGCCCAGGAAAAGTTCTACCGACTGCTCTTCTGGTTTCACTGTGTAAAAACTTGCAGCCGCCCATAGTCCGGCCGCGACCAGCGCGCCAATCGCTATGGTCCCTTTGGTAAAGATGGGACCGCCGCCCCCGCTGCCCTGACCATTGCCGCCACGGCCCGAGCCACCACGACCGCCCATCAGAACGCGCAGTTGCTCTTGCCCTTTTTTCATCAGCTCGTCGATCTCGGGGATCTGCGGGCCATCGCCTTCGGGCGGGCGTTGCCCGTTCCCGTTGTTACCCCGATTTCCTCCGCCGCCAGAAGAGCCTCCGCCCCCCCAGGGGCCACCGCTGTTGCCCGCCATGTGTATCTATTCCCTTGTGTTGGACCGTGTGATCACGGGTTCCCTTGTAACTTGTGTGCGCGCGGTTGCAAATCAAGCAGTGCGCACAGGTTGCCGCATTGTCACCAGCTCTTCGGCCATAACTGGGTGAACCGCAACCGTCCGATCAAAATCTTCCTTGGTCGCGCCCATTTTTACGGCGATTCCGGCCAGCTGGATCATTTCACCTGCGCCGGGGGCGACAATGTGACAGCCCAGAACCTTGCGTGTCGCCTGAGACACGATCAGCTTCATCAGAACCCTCTGAGTACCACCTGCAAACGCCTTTTGCATTGGCTTGAACGAAGTAGCATACACCTCGATCGGCTCCTGCGCGGCGGCATTTTCCTCGCTCAGGCCCACAGTGCCCATTTCGGGCTGGGTGAAAATGGCGGTGGGGATGAGGTCATGATCCACGGGCGTGGGGTTGCCCTTGAACACGGTTTCCACAAAAGCCATGCCCTCGCGGATCGCAACCGGGGTCAGGTTTACACGATCAGTCACATCCCCGATGGCATAAATCGAGGGCACGCCGGTCTGGCTGTATTCATCAACGATGATCTCTCCCTTACGGCCACGCTCAACACCTACGGCCTCAAGCCCCAGGTTATCTGCATTGGGCGCACGACCGGTGGCGTACATGACCACGTCGAACTGATCCTCGGTGCCGTCGGTGGCCTTGACGCGGATCTTGTCGCCCTCTTTCGTCATCTCAAGCACATTGGTGCCCAGACGCACGTCGATGCCGTTCTGGCGCATCTCTTCACAGATCAGACCGCGCGCCTCTTCGTCAAAGCCGCGCAGAATCTGCGCGCCGCGATAAAACTGAGTCGTTTTCACACCCAACCCGTTCATGATCCCGGCAAATTCGCTGGCGATATAACCGCCGCCAACGATCAGAATGCTTTCGGGAAGTTTCGGCAGGTGGAAAATCTCGTTCGATGTGATCGCCAACTCTGACCCGGGGAAGTCCGGCACAACCGGGCGACCGCCGGTGGCGATCAGGATGTGTTTGGCGGTCTTGCGGGTACCGTCGGCCAGTTCAACCGTATGTGCATCAACGATATGTGCGCGCTGGTCAAAGCTTTCGACGCCGTTGTTTTTCAGGATATTGCGGTAGATACCTTCCAGCCGGTCCAGTTCTGTCACCAGCTTGCCGTGGAACGTATCCCAATCAAACGCGCCGGGTTGGATATCCCAACCATAGGCCTGCGCGTCGCCGACCATGCTCGAAAATTCGCTGGCGAAGACCATCAGCTTTTTGGGCACACAGCCCCGAATGACACAGGTGCCGCCATAGCGATCTTCTTCGGCCAAGGCCACTTTGGCCCCGTTTTCGCCCGCCGCCACACGCGCTGCGCGGACCCCGCCCGAGCCGCCTCCGATGACGAAAAGATCATAGTCAAAGCTCATCCTGAGTTCCTTTTTGTCAGGCCAAAATTCGTTGAGTATCTGGGGTCGAATACCGCACTGCCAACCCTTGGTCGCCCAAAAAATCTATCACCGGGCCAAGTTTAGTCCGCTATATCCAGAAATAAGTTCTCGCTGTTGTCTGGCGAATGCTCGGTCTCGACCGTTCCTTCATTGATATCCCGGATTTCTACTCGACCATTTCCATGCCCGATTACAACCTTGTCGCAGATATCAATAAACAACCCGTTCTCGACGACGCCCGGCACCTGGTTCAGAACCAACGCCAACTGTCGGGCGTTTCCGATACGTTGCAGGTGCAAATCAAGGATATGGTTGCCTTCATCTGTAACAAACGGAGCTTCACCATTGAGTCGCAGGGTCGTCGAGGTTCCAAGGACGTCCATCGTGTCCAAAACCTCCTCCACCAAAGTTCGGGTCGTTTGCCAGCCGAAGGGGATAACTTCCAAGGGCAAAGGAAAAGCGCCCAGCGTTTCGACCTGTTTGCCCGCATCCGCGATAACCACCATCTGATCGCTGGCAGTCGCCACGATCTTTTCCTGCAAATGCGCGCCACCGCCGCCTTTTATTAGGTTTAATTCCCGATCAAACTCATCGGCACCGTCGATAGTCATATCCAGCCATCCGGCCTGATCCAGCGAGACAACCTCGATCCCGACCTCGCGCGCCAGTTGGGCTGTCCGGGTCGAAGTTGGAACACCTTTGATCTTCAACCCCTCTTTCTGCACCCTGTCGCCCAACCGGCGGACCATCCATTCAGCTGTCGACCCGGTGCCCAACCCAACCCGCATGCCATCCTGAACCATGTCGGCTGCGCGGCGCGCGGCGACGTATTTTGCCGTGTCGATGGGTGACATCCCTACGGTCATTGCAGCATCCCCCTGTTTTGCTGCCGAAACTTATACGGAATGACTGCACCAACTGCGAGACCGAATCCGCCAATTCCTCAGCGAACCAATGCCAAACTACGCGTTTCCTATGGGAAACGTCGCAATCGAGACTTTCGGGAATTGATGTACGGTATAGATAGGTTTCATGGACACGCGATATCGCCTTCACTACGCCCCTGACAACGCCTCGCTGGTGATCCGGCTGGTGCTGGAGGAGATGCGCCTTCCCTACGATACCGTATTGGTTGACCGCGCCCGAAATCAGCAAGCCAGCAGCGCATATCTTGCGCTTAATCCCAACGGGTTGATCCCTGTTCTTGAAACGCCCCAAGGGCCGGTTTTTGAAACCGCCGCCATTCTGCTTTGGTTAACTGACACACACAAGCAGATGGCTCCCGCCGCCGACAATCCGGACCGCGCCGCGTTTCTGAAATGGCTATTCTTCGCTTCGAACACCTTGCATGCCGACATGCGGATTCTGTTCTACGCGGACAAGTACATTGATGCAGTTCAGTCCGAAACACTGCGCGAAGGCATCCGGCCTCGCCTGCGCCATCACCTGAAATTGCTTGAATCCGTGGCCGAAGGCGCGCCTGAGTGGTTTCGAGCAGACGCACCATCTGCCCTGACCTATTACATTGCGTGTATGATGAGATGGATGGCGCTGTATCCTACGGGCTCGGATCACAGTTGGTTCCAACTGGCAGATACACCGCACCTGCAACACATCCTGATGAATTTGGAAACCCGCCCTGCAACGCGCGCCGCAATCGCGGCCGAGGGGTTGGGGGTCACACCCTTTACCTCACCCACATACGCTAACCCTCCGGAAGGCTCTGCTATCTGATATGTTCCTGTCAGTCTTCGATATGTTCAAAGTGGGCATCGGCCCGTCTTCGTCGCACACAATGGGGCCGATGGTCGCCGCTGCGCGGTTTCTAGACCAGATGCGGGCGTCGCCCTTCGAATTTACAGGGCTGCGTGGGTCTTTGCATGGTTCGTTGGCGTTCACCGGCGTAGGGCACGCAACTGACCGGGCAACCATTCTGGGCCTCGCTGGATTTGTGCCCGATACCTACGACCACGACATGGCTGAGGCCGCGCTGGCCGAGATCCATGAGACGCACAGCGTTTCCCCCGAGGGGCTGCCCACGCTTGATTTCAATCCCAAGACTGACTTGGTCTTTGACTATAAACATCACCTTTCGGGTCATGCAAACGGCATGATCCTGATGGCCACCGATGCCCAAGGCGACGTCATCCTGCGCCAGGTCTTCTACTCGATCGGTGGCGGCTTTGTTCTGACCGAAGAAGAACTGGCCGAGGGCAAAGCGACAGACGAAGGTGCTCCTGTACCCTTCCCGTTCAAGTCGGCGGTCGAGATGCTGGACATGGCCAAGGCCAGCGGCAAAAGCATCGCCGAAATGAAGCGCGCCAACGAAATCTCGCGCGGCTGTGCAGACAGTTTTGCCAAAGGCACTGCGCGGCTGTGGCAAGTGATGAATGATTGCATCGAGCGCGGCCTGACCACCGACGGCATTTTGCCCGGCGGTCTTCATGTGCGTCGCCGGGCCAAGGGTATCCACGATGCGCTGCAGGCCGAACGCGGCATGAACCTGAACGCGCCTCATACAATCAACGATTGGATGAGCGTTTACGCCATGGCCGTGAACGAGGAAAACGCCGCCGGAGGTCAGGTGGTCACCGCCCCAACCAACGGCGCTGCCGGTGTTCTGCCTGCCGTATTGCGGTATTACCTGGACCACGTGCCGGGCGCCTCGGAAAGCCGTATCGAGGACTTTCTTCTGACTGCTGCGGCCATCGGAGGGCTGGTTAAGTTCAACGCTTCGATTTCTGGGGCTGAAGCCGGATGCCAGGCCGAGGTGGGCAGCGCGTCTGCCATGGCCGCTGCCGGATTATGCGCGGTTATGGGCGGAACGCCCGAACAGGTCGAAAACGCCGCCGAGATCGCACTGGAGCACCATTTGGGCATGACCTGTGACCCGGTTGCAGGATTGGTGCAGGTGCCGTGCATCGAACGTAACGGGCTTGGGGCGATCAAGGCCGTCTCGGCAGCGTCACTGGCGCTGCGCGGGGATGGTCATCACTTTGTGCCCTTGGATGCGGTGATCGAGACCATGCGCCAAACCGGCCATGACATGCACGAGAAATACAAAGAGACCTCGTTGGGCGGTCTTGCTGTTAACGTACCGAACTGCTGACGCTTCGGCTTTCATCGGCCGTTTAAACGGCTTAGCGTAATCGATATGACAGTCGATCGCCCCGTTCTTGGCATCATGCTGATGCTTGGCTTTTGCATCCTCGCCCCCGCAGGCGACGCGATGGCCAAACTGCTGGGCGAGACAACACCGGTCGCGATGCTGGTCTTCGTCCGGTTTGCCGTTCAGGCGTCGGTGCTGGCACCTCTGGTTGCGTTGACTGGACGTGCTTGGAAGATGCAAGGCCGCGCGCTGCGGCTGACGGTTGTGCGGACAATTCTGCACATCATCGGCATCAGCGCGATGTTTACGTCTCTGCAATACCTGCCTTTGGCGGACGCGGTCGCCATTGTCTTTGTTATGCCTTTCATCATGCTTTTGCTGGGTAAATACGTGCTGGGAGAGGAAGTGGGCCTGCGCCGCCTGATCGCGTGTATCGTAGGGTTCATTGGTACTTTGCTGGTCATCCAGCCAAGCTTTGCGCAAGTCGGTGCAGCAGCTTTGCTACCGCTTGTGGTTGCCGTTGTCTTCGCCTTGTTCATGCTGGTCACCCGGCAAATCGCCAAACAGACCGATCCGATTTCCCTACAAGCTGTGTCTGGCGTAATGGCCTCGGTGATCATGTTACCGTTTCTTCTGATCGGAACCGCCGCGGGTGCATGGGAACTGTCTTTGATCGCACCGACCGGCAACACGTATGTGTTGCTTTGGGCCATTGGACTGCTGGGTACGGTGGCACATCTGTTCATGACGTGGTCACTGCGCTATGCGCCCTCGGCCACACTTGCCCCAATGCAATATCTTGAGATACCGGTGGCCACCCTGTTCGGCTGGTTTATCTTCCGTGACCTGCCCAACGGCATCGCCGCCGTTGGCATCTCCATAACGATCGCTTCGGGGCTTTACGTCATTCTAAGAGAGCGGGCCAGCGCCCGGTCTGCCCCGACAGAAACGCCTGCATGACCTGATCCAAAGCGTCGCGCGGCAGCATCACAAGCATACCCGGCCCGTCCATCTGCAACTCCACATCAGACACCGCACGATTGGACGTCCCAATCTGCCCATTCGGAGCAAACTGCAAACCGTCTACGGGCCATTCCAACCCCTGACTCCGCCCCGTTACATGCCGAAATGGAAACAATGAAACCACATCGCCCGATCCTAAATTGAGCGAGATCTGAGGCGGCGCATGAAATACGACTTCATGCGATCCAATCAAGATACAAGGCCGATCTTGCCTAACAGACAGAGTGTTAAGCACCGCTAGCTGATGATCCAGTCGCCCTCCCAGAAAGCCGACGCCCAGCGCCAATGGCGTATCTATGCTGCGCAGGGCCTTATCGAAATCCGTGCTATCCTGTTCACAAATTCGAAACAGTCGATCTGGTGGAATCTGAGCCTCTGCAACGGCCTCGAGCGAATCAAAATCCCCAACTACGGCATCGGGAACCAGTCCAAATCGCATCAAATGATTTGCCCCACCATCAGCAGCGACGACGCATTTGGCGCGAATCAGCGTCTGATTCAGATCCTCCGACCCGATTTGTCCACCGCCGACCAACAAAACTGGCTCGTTTGTACGCACAATCGGTATATTTTTTCCTAGATTGATCATTTTTCCCGGATTTGGACACATTGAGACCACAAAATGATAGGTTCATGGGCATAGTTCTGGGTCAACAGCTATACCTTCTGACGGGTGGGTTGGCTCTCGTAGTTTGTAAAGGACGTGCGTCTGATGGTACAGAATAACAAGGTATTGACCGTTTCCTACGGCACCTTCTCATGCACATTGGAAGGCTTCGACGACTCTTTCGAGACGATGAAGGCGATTGCAGAGTACTTCCGCGACCTGGCTGCGGAAGATCGCTATTTCGGATCGGAGCCCCCTCAGCCGGATGCGGAAATGCTGGCGCGTATTGCGCAGCGTGATGCCGCGCGGCGGATCGAAGCCAGCCATGACGATCACGGTCTTGTATTACGCTCGACAGATCAGCCCGCGCCCGCACCTATCGCTTCTGCCCCGCTCCCAACGCCCATGGCACAGGCGGAAGAACCAACTGTGCCCGAAACTGACCCGTCATCAAATGCAGAACCACTCGCAGCAGACAGTATTGCCGCCAAGCTTCAGCGCATTCGGGCCGTGGTTTCTCATACCGACGAAAACACAGTCATATACGCCGAGGACGAAGAAACGTCGCTGATGAATGCCGATGCCGGCCCCAGCGACGCTGTCGCGGCCGCGTTTGCGGCTGGAACCCTGAGCTCTTCGGATTTCGAAGAAGAGGTTCATGACACCCCGACTCTTGAGACTGAAGCCCCTGATTTTCAAGGTGCCGATTTCGAGGAAACCCTGGAGGAACCCAAACAGGAAGACCCCACCGCTTTCCAACAAGAACCGGCCTTCGGAGACCATGCGGAACCAGACCAGAAACCTGCGATGGATGAACCCGCTAGGGTGAACGAACCGCCCGTAGCGCAGGAACCGCTGGAGGCACAAGAAGAGACCGAACTAGCCGTCGGATTCGAACAAACTGATCTTCAGGACGAACCGTCCTCTCAAGACAATGCGCCTGAGGAAGACGAAGAAATCGTGAACATCCTCAGTGATTACGCCATGGATGACGAGGCCGCGACCGAGGATGAGGATGAGGATGAAGACGAAGAGGTACTTCCCGAAGGTTTCCTGACGGCAAACGACGAAGAAGACCTACTGAGCGAGATTTCGAACGTTGAAGAGTTCCTGGCACGGCGCGCTGCAGACTCTGGCGCGGACGTATCCGGCATGGACCAGGACGTGTCGCGGTTGATGGACAAAGCCGACGTCCAAATGGACGACCCCGCAGCCAGCGACCAGCGCGAGACCTATTCGCATTTGCGCGCTGCCGTCGCGGCTACTGAGGCCGAACGCAGTGGCAAAGCACCTGAAAGGACTCTGGCGGACGCCGATGAGGACGAGTACCGGGATATGACCTCGTCCATCAGCCCCCGCCGCCCTGAGGTTGAGGTAACAAGCACACGTCCGCAGCCCGAGGCACTGGCCCCACTGAAACTGGTCGCTGAACAGCGCGTTGATACACAAGCATCATCTGACGACCCTGTAACCCCACGCCGCGTCCGAGCGCAGGAACAAGACAACGCGACCGAAGAAGGCGGATTTGCTCTTTATGCTCAGGAACAGGGTGCCCAATCCCTGCCGGACCTTCTAGAGGCCGCAGCGTCCTACTTGTCCTTTGTCGAAGGTCAGGAACAATTCTCGCGTCCGCAGCTTATGAACAAAATCCGCTCATTGAAGCAGGATGAGTTCAATCGAGAAGAGAGCCTACGCTCGTTTGGGCAGCTTTTGCGCGACGGCAAAATCGAAAAAGCCGGGGGTGGTCGGTTCGCGGCCTCTACTCAGATCGGGTTCCGACCCGATGATGACGAGCGCGCTGCGGGCTGACGGCCAGTAAACACAAAGATGAAAGAGGTCCGAGTTTTCTCGGGCCTCTTTTTTATGCCTTTTCCAATCCTCGGCGGATTAATGCGGGAATGACGAAACGTCAGCTATGCTGCAGTGCAGAAAAATGATAGTATCGAAACTGTAGAAACTAGTCCTATAGACACTGTTCAAGCAGAGGCTAAGCCATGTATGAACTACCAATTCGACGACTAAGAATTTACGATACGCCGAAAGTTACAAGCCATTTCAACAGCCTGGACACCGATGCACTCGCATCGCGATTTGGTGCTCCGGTTAGCCGCACCTTCCTGGACGCTTACCTAAGCCGGATCTTTGATGACGGTGCTTTGGTGTACGGTGCGTTTCCCGACTCCTGTTTGCGCGGCGTTGGGGAATTGCGAACAGTACCAGACCGCCAAAATCAGGTGGCTGAGCTAGCCTTTACCGTAGAAACCGCCTGGCAGGACCGAGGCATCGGCGACGCGCTTTTATCCCGGATCATTGCCGCCGCCCGAAATCGCGGGTTTCGAGAAGTTCACATGATGTGTTTGGCGACCAACCAAAGAATGCGCCGCTTGGCGTCTAAACACAAAGCCGATCTGAAACTGGTCACGGGTCAGGTCGAGGCGACCCTGACCCCCCCATGGCCCACGCCTTTCAGCCTGGTCGAAGAAATCTCGGGCGAATACCACGCCCTCGCTCGGGCCATCCTGACCTGGCCGAGAATTGAGGTCAGGGGCGGCCGTTAGAACCGCCCTATTCAGACGGATTATCCGGATCCTCTTTTCCGACGCCCTTAAATACGAATTTGAATGGCAACGCCCAAAGAATACCGAGCACCACGTAGATCAGGAATTCCAGCCAAATCGGTGGGCGGTCCAACCAGTTGACCACAGTCACAACTGCGACGATGTACAGTGGCAGCCCAACCAGCAAAAGCACCAGCGACCACCGCCGCCGGGCTTTATAGCTAAGGCCGGTTTTCTCGTTATCGCTCATCAGTCGGCAAACGGGTCGGTCACCAGAATGGTGTCATCCCGCTCCGGGCTGGTGGACAAAAGGGCAACCGGGCATTCGATCAGTTCTTCGACCCGACGCACATATTTGATCGCGTTTGCAGGCAGGTCGGCCCAGCTGCGCGCGCCTTCGGTGGATTCGCTCCAACCCGGCATTTCTTCGTAAATCGGTGTGCAGCGTGCCTGCTGATCCGCGGCGGTGGGTAGATAGTCCAGACGTTCGCCATCCAAATCGTAACCGACGCAGATTTTCAGTGTCTCGAACCCGTCGAGAACATCCAGCTTGGTCAGCGAGATACCGTTCACACCGCTGGTCGCGCAGGTCTGGCGGACCAGACAGGCGTCAAACCAGCCGCACCGGCGCTTACGCCCGGTGGTGGTGCCGAACTCATGTCCACGCTCACCCAGACGCTGCCCATCTGCATCGTCCAACTCGGTCGGGAACGGACCCTCGCCCACGCGGGTTGTATAGGCTTTAACGATGCCCAGAACAAAGTCGATCGAACCCGGGCCGATACCAACACCCGTGGCGGCCTGCCCTGCAATCACGTTGGAAGAGGTCACAAACGGATAGGTGCCAAAGTCGATATCCAGCAGGGCTCCCTGCGCACCTTCGAACAGAATGCGCTTGCCGGCTTTGCGCTTTTCATTCAGCACTTTCCAGACCGGAGCCGCAAAGGGCAGGATTTCCGCCGCGATCTCTTTCAACTGCGCAATCAGCGCGTCACGGTCCACAGGTTCGATACCCAGTCCTTTGCGCAACGGATCATGATGCTGTAGCGCACGATCTACTCGGGCCTCCAGCGTCGCCTCATCGGCCAGATCAGCAACACGGACAGAGCGGCGACCCACTTTGTCTTCATAAGCTGGGCCGATACCACGGCCGGTGGTGCCGATCTTGGTACCTTTGCTGGCGGCTTCTTCGCGCGCCCGGTCCAGCTCGCCATGAATCGGCAGGATCAGCGGAGTATTTTCGGCAATCATCAGAGTGTCGGGCGAAATCTCGACACCTTGCGCGCGAATGGTGCCAATTTCCTTGAGCAGATGCCACGGGTCCAGCACCACGCCATTACCGATCACGCTCAGCTTGCCGCCCCGCACAACGCCCGATGGTAGTGCGTGCAGCTTATAGACTTCGCCTTCGATGACCAGAGTATGCCCGGCATTGTGCCCGCCCTGAAAACGCGCGATCACGTCTGCCCGCTCGCTGAGCCAGTCGACGATCTTGCCTTTTCCTTCGTCACCCCACTGGGCGCCGACAACAACCACATTGGCCATACCCGGTCCTTTTGCGCTGAATTATCAAACCTCGCTCGTATAGCGAGGAGAACGCGGCAGGGAAACCGATAATTCGCCGCAGTTTTGAACCGCGCTGCGCGCGCTGTCTCCGGCGGAGTTATTTTTAACCAGATGAAGAGCGGATCCCCTGCTTCATCTGGCCCCAAATACCTCGGGGGAGTCGCCCGGAACGGGCGGCGGGGGCAGAGCCCCCTACCCGCTTTGCCGTAAATGCACAGGTTGCCCGTGCGGCGTTGTCAGATACGCTTCTTCCCATGCTGACTGCAGGTTCGATATCTCATCAGATGCCGCTGTGCCCTGATCGGCAAGCAAGTTCTCAAGCGTCTCCAGCCACGCGTTGAAATAGTCATCGCCCCCGTCAAGCTCTCGTTCAAGACCGTGTTGTTTGAGGGTGCGTGAGAACATACTTGCCCAATCGGGCCAGTCGAGTCGCCCGGCCTCGTTCAGGGCTACGGTCACGGCAAAAACCTGTGCGTGCCAAGGCTCAGAGAAGACAGGTTCAGGGGCGCTGAGGTTTGGGCAATTGGTCATGCCGGCTCCAGATAGCTTTGCCACAGGTCCAGTACGACCTCATCCCTTTGGTTCTCCGGGTCCGCCCACAATTCTGACGCCGAGAAAACCACCGCATAGAGAGGTTCCGGCGCTTCGCCCAAACCATGCGCGCTGGAATCCGGCAGAACATGGGTGCCATGCAGACGCAGAATGCGCCCTGTTGCGCCAGAGGCGTAAATCGGTAGGCGCGTGTGCCCGCCATCGACCTTGCGATTGGCCGCAGGATGGGCGGTGCGCACCTGTTGCCCGATCTCGAACGCGACAGGCACGTCCGACGGGCGATCTGCCGGACCGCCCTTAGCAAGCGCGGTAGCCACCGCCTCAGCCTTCAGCATCCGTGCGGCCAGAGGGTGCGGATCGTTTGAGCCCGCCTCTGACAAATCCTCGCGAGTCAGAACGGCCTTTTCCACCAACAGATCGGCAAGGCCGGAAATCCACTTTTCGTAGTAGGAGAACCGAGCATAATCCTTGGGCGACAATCTCTCGCGCGCGTGCCGAGAAGTATCGATGTTCCATTGACCCAGAAACCCGGCGGCCAGCGTCACCGCCAGCGCGCGGCCGTGCCAATCCTCGGCAAAGACCGGGGCATCGTTAGGCTCGGGGTTGATCGGCCCATCCCCAAAACGGCCGCCCATATCATGTACGCGGGTCATGCGGGCACCTTAGGCAAGCCGGTCCCGATCATACTGTCGCGGGTCACAAGCGCGGCGAGTGCATCTTCGTCCAGCCCCTCGGTGCCGCTGGGGCGCAGCGGCAGGACCAGATAGCGAATCTCGGCCGTTGAATCCCAAACCCGCACGGCTGTCTCAGCCGACAGGGTAACGCCAAACTCGGCCAACACCTTACGCGGTTCGCGCACAGCGCGGGCGCGGTAAGCGTCAGACTTGTACCAGCCCGGAGGGATTCCCAGCAGCGGCCAAGGGTAGCAACTGCAAAGGGTGCAAACGACCATGTTGTGCTGTTTGGGCGTGTTTTCGACCACCACGATATGCTCGCCCTGACGGCCATAGAACCCAAGATCGGCGACAACGGGCGTGGCGTCTTCAATCAAAGCACGTTTGAAATCCGGGTCCAGCCAAGCCTTTGCAACAACCCGTGCCCCGTTCTGAGGGCCAATCTTACTCTGGTAGGTATCAATGATCTCATCCAGCGCCTCCGGATCAATCAACCCTTTGCGGGTCAGAATCGTCTCCAGCGCCTTGACGCGCAGAGCGGGTTCGGGTGGCAAAAGGGCGTGCGGGTGGTCGTGATCGTCATGAGGCATGGCGGCAGGGTGCGCCAGCTTTCGCCGATCTGTCCAGTCCCTTTGCTGTGATAGGACACATCATGGGGTGTGATGCAAAGTCCTGACTTGCCCCCGGAACCAAACTTGCATAAGTACCACGCGATACACGCCACGCTGTACAGGACCACCATGGAAAACGTCGTTCTCATCATCCATCTTCTTCTGGCTCTGGGCCTGATCGCCGTTGTTCTGATGCAGCGGTCCGAAGGCGGTGGCCTGGGTATGGGTGGCGGCGGTGGCGGCGCCATGACCGGCCGCGCAGCAGCAACCGCGTTGGGCAAGGTCACATGGATTCTGGCAGCGTGTTTTATCGTCACCTCGATCACGCTGACCATTCTCGCCGCGCAAAAATCCTCGGGCAGCTCGGTCATCGACCGTCTGGGCGTTCCGGCGCCTGCCCCGGTCGAGGAAAGCACACCGGCGGTTCCGTCGGCAGATGATCTGCTGCCTCCGGCGCAGGGCGACAACGCGCCGCTGATCCCGCAAGCGAACTGATCCACAAAACCTAGAAATCTGAAAGAGAACTGCAACAGCATCTTGCGGTTCTCTTGCGCTTTGGGCGCGAATCCTTTATGTGTGAAGTCCCGTGATGCAGCGGTTTTTCGTAAACCGTCGGGCAGCTGATTTTGACGTCTCACGGGAGCTAGCCGAACAACATGGCGCGTTTTATTTTCATCACCGGTGGTGTGGTTTCGTCCTTGGGCAAGGGGCTGGCTTCGGCGGCTTTGGGCGCTTTGTTGCAGGCGCGAGGCTATTCGGTTCGCCTGCGCAAGCTGGACCCCTATCTGAACGTTGACCCCGGCACGATGTCGCCCTTTGAACATGGCGAAGTGTTCGTCACCGATGACGGGGCCGAGACCGATCTGGACCTTGGCCACTATGAACGTTTCACAGGTGTTGCTGCTCGCAAGACCGACTCGGTCAGCTCGGGTCGGATTTATTCGAATGTGCTCGAGAAAGAACGCCGCGGAGACTACCTAGGCAAGACCATTCAGGTGATCCCGCACGTCACCAATGAGATCAAGGATTTCATTGCCATTGGCGAGGATGAGGTCGATTTCATGCTGTGTGAAATCGGCGGCACCGTGGGCGATATCGAGGGTCTGCCCTTCTTTGAGGCCATCCGTCAGTTCAGTCAGGACAAGCCGCGCGGTCAGTGCATGTTTATGCACCTGACGCTGCTGCCCTACATCAAGGCCTCGGGCGAGTTGAAAACCAAACCGACCCAGCACTCGGTCAAGGAACTGCGTTCGATCGGTCTGGCCCCCGACATTCTGGTTTGCCGCTCGGAAGGTCCGATTCCGAAGAAAGAACGCGAAAAACTGGCGTTGTTCTGTAATGTGCGCCCGGACAGCGTGATCGCGGCGCAGGATCTGTCGACCATCTATGACGCTCCGCTTGCCTATCACCGCGAAGGTCTGGATCAGGCGGTTCTTGATGCGTTCCAGATCAGCCCTGCCCCCAAGCCCGATCTGGCGAAGTGGGAAGATGTCAGCGACCGCATCCACAATGCCGAGGGCGAGGTCAAAGTCGCCATCGTCGGCAAATACACCCAGTTGGAAGACGCCTATAAGTCGATCGCCGAGGCGCTGACCCACGGCGGCATGGCCAACCGCGTCAAGGTCAAGGTCGAGTGGGTCGATGCCGAGGTCTTCGATACTGAAGACGCCGCCCCGCATCTTGAGGGCTTCCACGCCATCCTCGTGCCCGGTGGTTTTGGCGAACGTGGAACCGAGGGCAAGATCAAAGCGGCGCAATATGCCCGCGAGCATAAAGTCCCCTATCTGGGTATCTGTCTGGGAATGCAGATGGCCGTGATCGAAGCCGCCCGCAACGCTGCGGGCATCACCGAAGCCGGGTCCGAGGAATTCGACCATGAGGCCGGGAAAAAGCGTTTTGAGCCAGTTGTCTATCACCTGAAAGAATGGGTGCAGGGCAACCACAAGGTCGAACGCAAAGTGGGTGACGACAAGGGCGGCACCATGCGTCTGGGCGCTTATGATGCGGTTCTGGCCGAGGGGTCAAAGGTAGCAGAAGTCTACGGCGGCACAAATATCGAGGAGCGCCACCGTCACCGCTATGAGGTCGACATCAAATATCGCGAACAACTTGAAAAAGCGGGCTTGAACTTCTCGGGCATGTCGCCCGATGGCCGTCTGCCCGAGATTGTCGAGTGGTCCGATCACCCGTGGTTCATCGGCGTTCAGTACCACCCCGAGCTCAAGTCGAAGCCGTTTGATCCGCACCCTTTGTTTCGCGATTTCGTCCGCGCGGCCAAGGACACTTCTCGCTTGGTTTAAGTCACCTTAACGTGACGGGTGTTTCGGATTTTTCTGTTCGAAACACCTGTTTACAGGGTTAACTGTCCGTGGAACACGAGACAGGAGACCGGCCATGACCGATCAGATCAAACAAGCGGAACGTTTCGCTGCCCTGCACCAAAAAGGCACACCGGTGATCCTTTACAATATCTGGGACGCTGGTAGCGCCGGTCCCGTGCGCGATGCCGGTGCCAAGGCAATTGCGACAGGCAGTGCACCGGTCGCAATGGCTCAAGGGTTCGGCGATGGTCAGAATATCCCGATGGACTTTGCGCTGGACAATGTCAGTCGCATCGTCTCAGCTGTCGATTTGCCTGTGACCTTGGACTTCGAAGGTGCCTATGCCGAAAGCCCTGTAGCAATTGCGGCCAACGTCCAGCGTGCATTGGAGACTGGGATTGTCGGCTTTAACTTCGAAGATCAAATTGTTGGAACCAATGATCTTTATGACATTGAAACCCAGGCCGCGCGGGTGACTGCGATGCGTGAAGGAAGCGACGTGGCAGGCGTTCCGGCTTTCATCAACGCCCGCACAGATTTGTTTTTGAAGGCCAAGCCAGAAGAGCATGACAATGCGATGTTGGATGAAGCCATGGCACGGGCCAGTGCCTTCGCAGATGCAGGGGCAAGCGGGTTCTTCGCACCGGGTCTTAAGGACGAAGGATTGATCGCTCGGCTTTGCGAATCGACCGAACTGCCGGTGAACATTATCGCATTGCCCGGAACGCCTGATACGGCGACTCTGGCCTCGCTTGGTGTGGCACGTATCAGCTATGGCCCCGTGCCCTATCGCCAAATGCTGCGCTGGTTGCAGGAACAAGCAAGCGCGGCATTACAGCAAGGCGGCTGAAAACCGAGTTTTGTTGGCGCTTTTTCGCGTATTGTGATCGTCAATGGTGGTTTGATGATCACGGATGGCTATGACAGGTAGTCCGTGCTTGGCGGGCTACCAAATATGGAATAACCTCGCGATATGTTGAAAAAGTTTTTTCTGGCGTTCCGACCGCCACAACACGACAATTTGCCTGACCCTGATGCAGAGCTTGCGCTAGGGGCGCTGATGGTGCGCGTGGCGCAGGCGGATAGGGACTATAAGCTGGAAGAAATCAGCCTGATCGACCGCATTCTGGCGCGGTTATATCAGCACAACGCGATCGAGGCCGCCAAGGTTCGCGCAACCTGCGAGAAACTGCACGCCGCCGCTCCTGAGACGGACACATTCGGCAAGCTGATCCGTGAGACCACCGATCTGCATGAACGTCTCGCCGCCTTAGACGCACTATGGGAAGTCGTTTTGGCCGATGGCAGCTCGGACGAAGGCGAAATGAAAATCGTCGAAGAGGCCCGGATTGCGATGGGTCTAAGCTATAATGACAGCCAAGCCGCCCGTGGCCGCGTGCAAAGACGCTTGGAAGAGACCTGACGGCGCTTTATATCTGGCGCATGTTTAGTGATTTTCTGTCCCGCCTGACAAACCCGCAGCCCGATCCGCTGCCCGATCATGATGCGCGCCTGGCGCTTACGGCCCTTTTGGTGCGGATCGCACGTTCTGACAATGACTATGCCGATAGCGAGATGTCCCGCATCGACCGGATATCCATGGAACGCTATGGCCTGTCCCCTTTCGAGGCCGCCGGTTTGCGCGCCCGTGCCGAAGATCTTGAAGCCGAGGCACCGGACACTGTGCGTTTTACACGTGCCATTAAAGAAGCGGTTGCCTATGATGAACGGCTCGCGGTCGTTCAGGCCCTGTGGTCGGTTGCTTTGGCGGATGGACACCGGACGGGTGAAGAAGATTCACTCTTACGGCTCGTGGTAAGTCTTTTGGGCGTCAGTGACGTAGACTCGGCACTGGCCCGACAGAAGGCCGCTAAGTCGTGATCGCTGCGCTGGGCATGTATGACTTGCCCAGCCTGCGGCCGGCCAACGACCGCTACTGGTCGTTGATTCGCTCAGCTTTGGGTTACGGCCCGGTTGAACTTACGCGCGATGCGGAACCCTGGGATATCTGGCTAAACCCTGACTTGTTGTTCGCGCAGGCCTGCGGTATGCCTTTTCGCACGCGGCTATATGGTCACGTTCAGTTGGTTGGTACGCCCGATTATGGTCTGTCTGGCTGTCCACCGGGTCATTATCGATCGGTATTTGTGGCACGCGCACGGGATTCACGCGGGCTTGCTGACCTTTCCCGAGGTACCTTTGCCTATAACGAGACGACGTCTCAGTCCGGTTGGGCAGGCCCCTTGGTTCATCTTGAAAAAATGGGATTGTGTCCTCTGTCCGGTCTGGAAACCGGATCTCACGCCATGTCGGCCCGCGCTGTGGCTGAAGGCGAAGCCGATTTTGCGGCACTGGATGCGCTCACGTGGTTGATGCTGAAAGAACATACAAAACTGGGAACGGAACTGCGCGATGTCGACGCGACAGAACCAACCCCTGCCTTGCCCTATGTCACCTCGGGCACACAGGACGCGACCGCTGTGGCCAATGCCGTTCGACACGCAATCAACGCTCTGCCGCCCCGCGACCGCAATGCTCTGCATCTGCTGGACCTGATCACGATACCTGCGCAAGACTATCTTGCTATTCCAAACCCCTCTCCGAACATGGTCAAGCAGCTTATTCCCTGACCGATTTGACCAGAACGTCTGGTCAATTTGACGGTTTCGCCCCCCAATCGTGTCATTTGCGCATTGCATTGAGCTGAAATTTAAGCCCTAGTACCGCACCAACACCAACAACACTCAGGTCGCCCGTGACAGATTCCACTCCGGTCATCGAGATCAAAAACCTACACAAGAGTTTCGGCAATCTTGAGGTGCTGAAAGGGGTGGATATTACGGCAAGACGGGGCGACGTCGTATCGCTTATCGGTTCGTCCGGGTCCGGGAAGTCCACTTTGCTGCGCTGCTGCAACCTGTTGGAAGACAGTCAGCAGGGTGAGATTCTGTTCAAGGGCGAACCCGTGCGCTGGACAGGTAGCGACCATCACCGCCGACCCGCAGACCCTAAGCAGGTTCTGCGTATCCGCACGAACCTGTCGATGGTTTTCCAGCAGTTCAACCTGTGGTCTCACATGACCATTCTGCAAAACGTGATGGAAGCCCCTGTTACCGTTTTGGGGCGTGACAAGGCCGAGGTTGAGGACAGCGCCCGCAAGTATCTGGAAAAAGTGGGCATTGGCGACAAGTGCGACGTCTACCCGGCCCAGCTTTCTGGCGGCCAACAACAGCGCGCTGCTATCGCGCGCGGGCTATGCATGGAGCCTGAAGCCCTGTTGTTTGACGAACCGACATCGGCGCTGGACCCCGAGTTGGAGCAAGAAGTAATTAAGGTGATCAAGGATCTGGCCGCCGAGGGGCGTACTATGATCATTGTGACCCACGACATGAAGATGGCGGCTGATATCTCAAGCCATGTCGTCTTTCTGCATCAGGGCCTCATCGAAGAAGAAGGTCTGCCGGAGGACATCTTCACCACCCCTGAATCCAAGAGGCTTCAGGGCTTTCTATCCGCCACACAGGCGGCCTAATAAACGGACAGGACCAAACTGGGGAGTAACCAATGAAAAAACTGATTCTGACCACAGCAGCCCTGGCGCTCGGCGCTGGTATGGCAATGGCGGATACCGTCCGTCTTGGCACGGAAGGCGCCTATGCTCCGTGGAACTTCGTCAACGATGCAGGCGAAATCGACGGGTTTGAGCGTGAGCTGGGCGACGAGCTGTGCAAACGCGCCAACCTGGAATGTGAATGGGTCAAGAACGATTGGGATTCGATCATTCCGAACCTGGTGTCGGGCAACTACGATGCCATCATCGCCGGTATGTCGATCACCGACGAACGTGACGAAGTCATCGATTTCACCCAAAACTACACGCCGCCGGATCCGTCTGCTTATGTTGCGATGTCCGATGGCGTTGATCTTGCCGGTGGTGTGATCGCTGCGCAGACCGGCACCATTCAGGCGGGCTATGTCGCCGATTCCGGCGCGACTCTGGTCGAATTCGCCAGCCCCGAAGAAACAATCGCAGCCGTTCAGAACGGTGAGGCGGATGCAGTCCTGGCGGATAAATCCTTCCTGGCGCCCTTCACCGAAGACGGCTCGGGCATGGTATTCGTTGGTGACGAAGTGCCGCTGGGCGGCGGTGTCGGTATGGGCATCCGCGAATCCGACGGTGAGCTGAAAGAAAAGTTCAACACGGCGATCCAATCCATGAAGGATGACGGCAGCCTGAACGCGCTTATCACCAAATGGGAAGTGTCTTCGACCTTCTAATCCAAACCTCAGCGGAGCGCCCGATCACAGGGCGCGCCGCATCTGAGCCCTTGCAAGTCAAAGAGGCCCGCCATTTTCTCGTTCTGCACTGATCCCGAAACGCTCGGCACGGTCCGTTGGTTCTCCTGTTACCTGACCAACGGTGTCCATTGGCTGTTCTACCTGTCCTTCTTCAAGGTTCTGCTGCTGCTGGCAATCACCGCGCCTGTGGCATTGGGGTTCGGCTTTCTTGGAGCGATGGCGGCCCGATCTCATTTTTTGCCGCTGGCATGGCTTGGCAAAGGCTATATCGCCGTCGTGCGCGGTGTCCCTGACATTGCCTTTTTCATGTTCTTCGTAATCGCTTTGGATCAGGCGTTCGAATGGACGCGACACAAAGTTCTGTGCCCCGAATGGACGGACCCGGTTAGGCAAGGCAATGATTTTATCGTCTGTCAGGCTGCGAAATTGCCGCTGGGCACATCCCCTGAATGGGTCCACGAAACCTATGGGTTCTTTCTGGCCGTTATTACCTTTTCGATCGTTTTTGGTGCCTTTGCAGCGAACGTCTTGTTTGGCGGTATGCGCGCGGTTCCCCATGCACAACTAGAGACGGCCGCAGCTTATGGCATGACAAATCGCCAGACCTTTTGGCGCGTTCTGGTTCCTCAGATGTGGGTCTATGCCCTGCCCGGCTTATCCAACCTTTGGATGGTGTTGATAAAGGCCACGCCGCTTCTGTTCCTGCTAGGCATCGAAGATATCGTGTACTGGGCACGTGAGCTGGGCGCGATCAAGAACCCGAAATTCACCCAATACCCCCATGGTGACTGGCGTATGTGGTACTTCCTTGCTCTGCTGGTGTTCTACCTTGGAATGACCCGTGTGTCCGAGATTGGCCTGGAACGCCTGATGCGCCGACTGTCGCACGGTCAGGCCACCTCAGGCGGAGAGTTGCTGCGTAAGGAGACGACGGCATGAGTTGTCTTCAGACTATTCAGGATTACGGCCTGCGTTCGATCGGGATTGGTGAGCGGTTGCTGCCACGCGATGGTTTCACGCTATGCGAACATTTCACCCTGATCGGCTCGGGCATGATCTGGAATATCTATTTCGGCATCATGGCGCTGATCACCGGGTTCTTTCTGGCCACTGCACTGGCCATGGGAAAAGCGTCGACAAAGAAATGGCTGCGCAAACCTTCGGAATGGTTCATCTTCCTTTTCCGAGGCTCGCCACTGTTTATCCAGTTTTTCTTTGCCTATTTCTTCTTCCTCTCCCTCAAACAGAATTTTCCCTTCCTTGACGCCCTGACATCCGCTTGGTTGGGCGCGCTGATCGTGCTGTTCTGCAACACGGCAGCCTATTCGGGCGAGATCTTCTATGGCGCGCTACGTTCGATCCCCAAGGGCGATATCGAGGCCGCAGACGCCTATGGCATGACCGGCTGGCCACGGTTCCGCCGCATCATCTGGCCCACCATGCTGCGGCTGGCTTGGCCTGCCTACACCAACGAGGCGATTTTTCTGTTCCACGCAACCACGCTGGTCTTCTTCTCGGCCTTCCCGGTCTGGCAGCAGCGCGGGGACGCTCTGTATTACGCGGGATATTTCGCGGACAAGACTTTCAATCCGTTTGTCCCCTACCCGATTCTGGCCTTTTATTTCATCTTGCTGACTCTGGCCGTGATCTGGGGATTTGGAATGGTCAACAAGCGTCTGAACCGGCATCTGCCGGTTGCCAAACGCAGTAAAATGAAACTGAGGCTGAATCTGGTGCGCTGACCCCGGCGCACCTTTTCGCAACACAACACGCGCACGGCTCTGCCCTGTGCGTTTCTTTATTCGCGTTTTTCGAGTAAATGGTACCGCCTCCCTGGCTTGAACAGGGGACCTCTGGATCCACAATCCAGCGCTCTAACCAACTGAGCTAAGGCGGCACTCGTGAGGGGCGATTTACCGAACGCGCCGGGGGAATGCAAGAGGATTAAAGCCGAATTTTCCAGCTTTGTTCGACAAGATCGACCCCAAAGGAATGCACTGGTTTGCTGTCCGTCAAATGCCACCCTTCAGCTTTGTAAAGCGCGCAAGCCGCCCTATGGCTTTCATGGGTCCATAGTGACATCTTCGTGAAACCAACAGCACGCGCGTGGTTCATACAGGTGCGCAACAAGCGTTTGCCAAGCCCCTTCCCCCTCGCCTTTGGCACCAGGAAAAAAAGCCGCAGTTTCGCTGTGTCCTCATCTAGCCGGACACAAAAAATACTCCCAAGGCGATCACCTGCCTGCTCGGCCACCCAACCGCATTCGCATTTGGGATCATGACTGGCCACGAACTCGTCAAGTATCTTGCGCACCAACCGGGCAAAGCTTTTGTCGAACCCTTCATCGCGCTCGTATAGGATTGCGTGCTGCTCTACCAACCAAGGCACATCTGACGCGCGAAAGAGTCTGATTGCTACATCGTTCATACTGTATCTGAGCGCATCTCTGTCTTGATTCTCAAGTCTTTGCGCGCTAGCACAGACCCTCATCCCCGGAGGCGCAAATGAGCATCAACACCGAACGTGACATTCAGGCAAATCTGCAGATCGGCCCAACCGATCGAGGTATGGTACGCCTGTTCATTGAGGCGGATGGCGTCGAGATTCCGATGGACTTTGAACCGGACGAAGCCGAAGAAATTGCGGAAGAAATCCGTGCTGCTGCTCAGGCTGCTCGGGCTGTTAAAGGCTGAAGTATCAAAGCCTTGGATCGCGCAACGCGTGTAGTCTCCGGGCCGCATCTGTGGCGAATTTCTGGATCATCTTTTTGCGACGTGCTGGTGCCAGTTTATCCTCGGGTGCCATTCGAACTATTTCAGCATCGTAGGCATCGGCGATAATTAGCCCCGTCTCAGGCGGCAACAGCTCGGTCGGAAAATCTGTATCCACGGCCCAGAAAAACCGATCACACCACTCCAAATAGCCCTGCCACTTGGAATCCGATTGGTAATCGGCTCGGCTGGATTTGCATTCCACTACCCACAATTCACCCTTGGGGCCCAACCCCATAACGTCCACACGCAACCCGCGCGCCGGCACGAATTCCTCAACAGAAACAAAACCGTGCGCGCTGAGATGACGCGCCACGCCGCGTGCTAGCTTCTGGCCGGGTTGTAGATCCAATGTCATTGGGAAAATGTGAACAATTCGTGAACAAATTGCAAGGGTGAGATTGCCGTTGACATGATACCATATGGTATTGGATAAATATGAAACCAAATGGTATCGAATATGAGGAAACGGATGCCTGACCAAATCCAAAACGCGTTTCGCGCGCTTGCGGACCCCACGCGCCGGGACATCGTTCAGATGCTTGCATCGCAGGATATGACAATCGCGCAACTGACAGATTGCTTCGACATGACCCGAGCAGCCGTCAAGAAACACCTGACCGTGTTGTCGGACGGGGGCCTCATCCGGGTCGAAGCTCGGGGGAGAGAACGCATCAACCGTCTTGAACCCAAGGGAATGGCCCCTGTTCTGGATTGGTTGAGCTTCTTTGATCAGTTCTGGGACGAGCGCCTGCGTAACTTGAAAGAAGCCATTGAGAGGAAAGAGACATGACCAACGCAGTTTTGCAAAAGACCATCTTCCTGCGCGCCGAACCGGACACTGTCTGGGCCTATCTGACCGAACCGGAACATCTTGCCGAATGGTTTCACAAGCCCGAACGCCCACTGGCAGCAGGACAAAGGCTTGAGATGTTCGGGACCACAAGTGGCGACCTGTTGATCTGGGGAGAGGTGCGTGAGGCGCGCAAGCCGCAGTATCTTGAATATACCTTCACGGTGAAACCGATGGGGGACGCTGTCAGCGTGGTCAAATGGACGTTAGAACCCATAGACGGCGGCACGCGATTGTCATTGGAGCACGAAGGCCTGCCACAAGGCGCAGAGGCTTTCGGCCTGATCCTGGCGCTGGATAACGGGTGGGACGAGCATTTCGGCAAGATGCGCAAAGCCCTGCACGAGACTGTTGACGCTTAACCCCTTGTGCCAGCCCGTAAGACGCCCTAACTAAGCGCTTGGCGGGTTCTGCCCTTCTTGTGACTGTTAGCATTCTGGTGGCCTTAAGCAATTCCGAGGGGGCTGGCTCTGTTCAGGTCCTGGCCTGATTACCTGGCGCCCACCTGTACATACAGGTCCTCGGGAATCACACCGCACGGTTGACTGGTGGTCCCGCCACAATTTTCTTTTAATTTCAGCGTTCTGCGCTGGAATCCTGCTTGACCGGAACCGGTTTGAATAGATTAACGACCGGCGAGCCGCGCCGTGGGCCACCCGGCTTTTCGGCCATGCTCATGATCTTGTAAGCAAACTGGACGCCTGCAAAGACAATCCCGTTCATGAACCAAATCATAACCAACGCCACCAGCCCAACGTCCGAACCCCAGATCAGCCCGCGCAGGTTAGCCACGTTCACCGCCAACAGCACACCGACAAACACGGCTGAGATCACGAAGCCCCAGATAACCTGAGTGATATAAAGACGGATGAGCTTGGGCATTGCGGCACTCCTTGTTCTGCAAGAAGCTTAGTCTGCCAGAGCACCTAGTAAAGGCGTCAGAACGCCTCGGGCTGGGCTTCGCGCGCCATGTGGTCCAGTACAGCGTTGACGAATTTCGGCTCTTTTCCTTCGGGGAAGAAGGCGCGGGCCACGTCGACGAATTCGGTGATGACCACCTTGGGCGGCGTGTCGCTTTGGGTTAGTTCGGCGCCTGCGGCGCGGAACGCAGCGCGCAGGGTCGGATCGATGCGCGCGATGGGCCATTTGGCCACCAGCGCGCGGTCGGTCATCTGGTCGATCGGGGCCTGATAGTTCACGGCGTCCTCGACCAGCTTGCGGAACAGGCGGATATCGCCGTCCAGCATTTCTTCGCCCTCATAGATGGCACCGAACCGGTGATCCAGAAACTCGTTCACGACTGCTTCGGTCGTCTGGCCTGACTGTTCCATCTGGAACAGCGCCTGAACGGCGTAAAGCCGAGCGGCGGATTTCATCAGGCGTTTCTGGTTTGCCGGTTTCGGCGCGTCTGTCTGGGTCATGCTGTCGTGGGTCCGTTGCTGTCGCCCGCCACTAGGATGGACTCGGACGGTGGCTTGAAGCCCACGCCCTTTTTGGAAGAGCCCCACTTACGGCTGAGCGCGATCAGATGCAAGGCCGCAGCGGCTGCCCCGCCCCCTTTATTCATCTTTTCTGGATTGGCGCGAACCTCGGCCTGTTCGTCGTTCTCGACGGTCAGGATGCCGTTACCAATCAGCAGGCCCTGCAGGCCCATCAACTGAATCGCGCGGCTGGAGTCATTGCAGACGGTTTCATAATGCGTCGTCTCACCGCGAATAACGCAGCCCAGCGCGACATAGCCATCATAGTTGCACTGCCGGTCAGCCATGGCGATGGCGGTGGGTATCTCCAACGCGCCGGGAACCTCGACCACGTCACAAGTGCCGCCCGCAGCCTCGATCTCGTCCTTGGCACCGGCAACCATATTGTCGGCAATGGCACGATAGAACGGGGCCACCACCAGCAGCAGTTTCACTGGCTTGTCGAATGTCGGAGTCGGCAGGACGCCGTGTTTGTCTTGTTCAGCCACGATCAGTCTTCCTTGAGGATGGAACGGGTGCCGACGATGGACAGGCCAAACGCGTCGAGCCCCAAGTATACGGTTTCGGGCGAGTCGGTCAGCAGCACCAGCTCGTGAATGCCCAATTTGGACAGGATCTGAGACCCCAGTCCTGTTTGTTTGATGGTCCTAGGGCCTTCATCCTCGACCGCGTAAAGCGAGTTGCGCGGTTGGCGGAACAGACAGACGACGCCGCGCCCCTCTTCGGCGATCTTCTCCATCGCACGCGGCAGTTCGCGCGAAGATTTAGGCCCGAGGCCCAAGATATCCGGCGCTTCGTGCAAAGCATGGGTGCGGGTCAGAACGGGTTCGGGCGTGGTGATGTCGCCTTTGATCATGACCACATGTTCGATGCCATGAAGCTGGTCAGTGAACAGCCGCATCTCCCATTCGCCACCATATTCCGAATTGACGGTTTCACGAGACGTCTCGACCACCAGATTGTCATTGCGGGATCGATAGGTGATAAGGTCGCTGATCGTACCGATTTTCATGTCATGGGTTTTGGCGAATTCCACCAGATCGGGCAGACGCGCCATTGTGCCGTCGGGCTTCATGATCTCGCAGATCACGCCCGAAGGGTTCAGCCCGGCCAAGCGCGAGATATCAACCGCAGCCTCGGTATGGCCCGCACGCACCAGCACCCCGCCCCGCTTGGCGCGTAATGGGAAGACATGGCCCGGGGTGGCAATGGCCGCCATCGTGTTTTGTTCATTGATGGCCGTCGCAACAGTCAGGGCGCGGTCAGCGGCGGAAATCCCGGTCGACACACCTTCGCGCGCCTCGATCGAAACGGTGAACGCGGTTTCATGACGCGAGGAATTGTTCACCGCCATCATCGGCAGTCCCAGCGCATCCACCCGTTCCGCGGTCATCGGCAGGCAGATCAGGCCGCGCCCATGGGTGGCCATGAAGTTGATCGCCTCGGCATCCGCAAACTCGGCGGCGATGACCAGATCGCCTTCATTCTCACGATCTTCGTGGTCGACCAGAATATACATCCGGCCTTTGCGCGCCTCTTCGATGATCTCTTCAATCGGGCTGATCGCGTCGCGCAGTTGCGCTTCGACGGGTCCGGGGGTTTCAAAGCTCATTGGGCAGCCTTTCGCAGAGCATGTTTGCACGGGTGGATAGACCACCCCGCGCGCAAAGGCCAGTCTGCAAACGTCCCGAACCGGTCAGAACGCGGCGTTTAACTCAGGACATTTCGGCCAGGCGGGCAACGTAGCGGGCCAGGGTGTCGATCTCGAGGTTGACTTTGTCTCCAATCGCAACATCGCCCCATGTCGTCACCTCTTTGGTATGAGGGATGAAGTTGATACCAAAGTCACTGCCGTCCACATCGTTGACGGTCAGAGACGTCCCGTTCAGCGCAACCGAACCCTTGGGTGCGATAAAGCGCGCAAGGTCCTTGGGCGCGCGCAAGGTCACACGGGTACTGTCGCCTTCATCCTCGATAGCAACGACCTCAGCGACTCCGTCCACGTGCCCAGACACGATATGACCACCCAACTCATCCCCGACTTTAAGAGCGCGTTCCAGATTGACATGTTTGCCGACCGACCAGTTGGACAGGTTCGTCTTGGATACCGTCTCGGCACTGATCTGAACATCATACCAGTCGTCCCCCAAGGCGATGACGGTCAGGCACACCCCATCGCTCGCGATTGAGGCACCTATATCGATGCCGGATGTCTTATAGGCGGTCTTGATCCGCGCCCGCAGGTCGCCCTGTTGGTCAAGTTCGGCAATGGTGCCAACATCGGTGACGATACCTGTGAACATTTCCTTTACCCTTCGGTTCCTAATATTCCATCCAGTCTACTTGCCGAGGTAAGCGTATCGGCGGTTCCGGGCAAGGCCCGCCTTGCCGGACGCAGCACAAAAAGGCATAAATTTCGCACCAACGAGCAAGAGCAGCACCAATGCCACCACTCACAAAAGGCTCTGAGCGCCGTGTTTTCCTGTTTCTACAGGGACCGCACGGACCGTTTTTCAATGCACTCGCACGCGTGCTGCGCAAAACAGGTGCCGAGGTTCGGCGTGTGGGCTTCAATGCCGGTGACCGCGCGTTCTGGTTCGACCGTGCAAGCTATATTCCCTTTACCGACCGTCCTGAGCAATGGCCTGAAAGTTTCCGCGGGCTGACTGAGACGCTTGGTGTGACCGACCTCGTCTTATACGGCGACGCACGCCCAATACATGCCCAAGCAATCAAGATTGCCAGCGAACGAAACATAACCGTGCATGTGTTCGAAGAAGGTTATCTGCGTCCGTGGTGGGTCACTTATGAACGCATGGGATCGAACGGGAACTCTCGCCTGATGTCGCTTACGATCCCGCAGATGGAACAAGCCCTCGAACGCTCGGACACTCAGGATCCCCCGCCGCCTTCGCATTGGGGCGACATGCGGCAGCACATCTTTTATGGTGCGCTATATCATTGGTTTTTGTTGTTCCTCAATCAGAGGTATCGCAACTTCCAGCGGCACAGAGAGCTGCCAGTTTCCAAGGAATTTACGCTGTATTTCAAACGGCTTATGCTGATGCCCTTTCACCGCTTGCAACGACGCTGGGCGACGTTTCGCGCTCGCAGAAGCGGTATGCCATATCATCTTGTGCTGCTGCAATTGGGGCATGACAGCTCGGTTCAATCGCATTCCGACTATTCCAACATGTCAGAATTTCTGGAACAGGCCATCAAGGGCTTTGCTGATGGGGCACCGCGTCACCACCAGCTTGTCATCAAAGAACATCCGCTTGAAAACCACCGAGAACCCCTGAACCGCAGAACCCGTCAAATCGCCAACGCCCATGGTGTCGGCGACCGTGTCCACTATGTGCCGGGTGGAAAGCTTGCGCGGCTGTTGAACGAAGCGAATTCCGCTGTCACCATCAACTCGACCGCCGGACAGCAAGTTTTGTGGCGCGGAATTCCGCTGCGCAGTTTCGGGCGGTCCGTCTACAACAAGCCCGAGTTCATCTCGGGACAGACATTTGCCCAGTTTTTTGGCAACCCCACCCCTCCTGACACGGCCGCGTATCAGGCTTATCGCCAGTTCCTGCTTAAAACTTGTCAGGTGCCCGGAGGGTTTTACTCCAGACGTGGTCGGCGGCAGTTGCTGCGGCGTGTAACGGATATGTTGCTTGCCCAATGCGACCCCTATGAGACACTGCTGCCGGGTAACGCGGCGCAGACGCCACAGTTGAAGATCGTTGAAGGAAACAAACGGCTTGATGCTGGAAGTCAACGCAATGACAAGCTAACTTAAGACAAACAAAAGAAGACTGAGGATATTCGGCAGTGCAGTGCTTTCCGCTCCAATGGGCACGGGGATTTTTCCTTGTTGCCGTTTTTGGCTTTTTGGCCGGGTGTCAGCTTCCCAAATCTGGCCCGAGCAAGAATGAAATTTTGGCTGGCTCAGTTCAGAATGGTGGCAATGCGTTCATAGTCGAAGTGGATGATCGTATCACAGAGGTCACGTCCGCTGTTCCCCAATTCGGGTTTTCGCAGTCTTTCCTCAGCGCGCCAAACCTGGCCGCCGATACAGTGCGCCCCGGTGACTCCCTGAGCCTGTCGGTCTGGGAGAACGTCGATGACGGGCTGCTTTCTTCAGATATCGGCGGCGCGACGACGCTGGATCAAATTCAAGTGGACAGTGAAGGGTTTATCTTTGTTCCTTATGCCGGTCGCGTCAGGGCCTCTGGGAATACCCCAGAACAGCTGCGCCAACTGATCACAAGCAAACTGCAAGACCAAACACCAGATCCACAGGTCGAGGTCCGGCGGACAGCCGGAAACGGTTCAACCGTTACGCTGAACGGCGAGATTGGCTCGCCAGGTATATACCCTATCGAAAGCCCGACCCGCACTCTGGCTGGCATGCTGTCCCAAGCCGGAGGCGTTTCAGTCGGGTCTGACATCGCGCTTGTTACCGTTATTCGGGGCAATCAACGGGGAACGGTCTGGTACAATGACCTGTTCACCAATCCTAAGCTGGATATCGCACTGCGCGCCGGTGACCGCATATTGGTCGAAGCCGACAGTCGGTCTTATGTTGCCCTAGGGGCTACCGGCCAGTCGCGTGTTGCGTTCGACAGTCAAGATTTGACTGCACTCGAAGCTTTGGCCCAAGTCGGAGGGCTACAGTCCCTGTCCTCGGACCCTACCGGCATCTTCGTGCTGCGAAACGAACGACAGGACATTGCCCGTTCGGTCATGGGACGCTCGGACTTACAGGGCGAACAGCGGGTGATTTACCTGCTTAACCTTACTGCACCAAACGGCCTGTTCGTGGCCCGTGATTTCGTCATCCGCGACGACGACACGATTTACGTTACCGAAGCGCCCTATGCGCAGTGGAGCAAGTCGATATCGCTGATCGCGGGCGGGCTTACACCGCTGGCCAACGTTACGACCCTGACAGGCGGGTGATGTCGGCTGCGGCGATGGTCGAGGAACAGCGTACCCGCCTGCGTGTCTACAATGGCGGTTTCCTGACCAACCGCCGTATTCGTCGCATTCTTAAGCTTGCGGGCTACGACATTCGGCTGGGTCTACCCAAAGACGGAGATACCGTTGCCATATGGGGCAACAGTCCAACCGCCCACCGCGGCTTGAATATCGCAGAAAAACACAAATCCCCTGTCTTGCGTGTCGAAGATGCTTTTCTGCGATCTTTGCATCCTGGTCGGGATGGCGAACCGCCGCTAGGCCTATTGCTGGACCGGTCCGGTCTACACTTCGACCCTACGCGCCCATCCGATCTTGAGACTTTGCTGGCGACGCACCCTTTGGATGATACGGCCCTGCTGAACCGGGCGCGCGGTGCGATTGCGCGGATGAAGGAACTGCATCTCAGCAAGTACTCGGGGTTTGAAGTCACTAAGTCTCTGCCGGCGCCGGGGTATGTGTTGGTTGTCGATCAGGCCCAAGACGATGCATCGGTTACTGCCAGCAAAGGCGACGCGGCCCGGTTCCGCGAAATGTTGGTCATGGCGCAAGAAGAGCACCCAGGCGCGCGCGTATTGATCAAAACCCACCCCGAAACCATTAGCGGTCATCGCAGTGGGTATTTCTCTGACCTGGACCAATCAGGTCGTGTCGCCTTGTTTGAAGAACCGATCAGCCCGTGGGACTTGCTTGAAGGTGCAGTGGGCGTCTACACCCTGTCTTCGCAATTCGGGTTCGAGGCCATTTTGGCAGGCCACAAGCCCCGCGTCTTTGGTCAACCCTTCTATGCGGGCTGGGGCCTAACGCAGGACGAAGAATACCTGCCCCGCCGTCAGCGCAGCCTGACACCAGCCCAGCTTTTTGCGGCCGCCATGATCCTTTATCCTACTTGGTATGACCCCTATCGGGATCAACTTTGCGAATTGGAAATGGTTCTGGATACGTTAGAGGCGCAGACACGCGCATGGCGTCAGGATCACGCGGGCTGGACGGCCTCGGGGATGCGCTTGTGGAAACGTGGTCATCTTCAAAGGATGTTTGGGCGTGAGACCAAAATTCGCTTTACCAAAAGCGCTCCTGCGTCTTCCGAAAAACCACATATGGTTTGGGCCAGCCGAGCCGAAGGGCAAGAGAGTGTTGTTAGGATCGAGGATGGTTTCCTGCGGTCCCGTGGTTTGGGCGCTGCCTTGGTTCCGCCCGTCTCGCTGGTCGCCGATGATCTGGGCATATATTACGACCCGACGCGAGCTAGTCGGCTTGAACAGCTGATCGCCCAACGGGAAACTCTGCGCCCGGATCAGGAACTGCGCGCAGACAGGCTGGTTGAGAAAATCACCTCGGGGCAGATCAGCAAATACAATATCGGCGGCCAAGTACCGGACTTGCCCAAGGGGCATCGCATTCTTGTACCCGGACAAGTAGAGGACGACGCCTCGATCCTGTTAGGGACCGGAACGATCCGTACCAACCTTGAACTGTTACAGATGGTACGGGACAAGAACCCGGACGCTGTTTTGATCTATAAGCCCCACCCAGATGTCGAGGCCGGTCTACGAGACGGTGCGATAGATGCCGACGGCCTCGCTGATGTCATCATACGTGATACGGATCCGGCCCAGCTATTGCCTCAGGTCAATGAAGTCTGGACAATGACTTCTTTGCTTGGGTTCGAGGCGCTAATCCGCAACCTGCCTGTGACCACTGTCGGTGCCCCCTTCTATGCGGGTTGGGGGTTGACGCAGGACCTCGGCACCGTCCCGGCCCGGCGTGGCGCACATCCCACAGTGTTGGGTTTGGTCCATGCCGCGTTGATCGACTACCCGCGGTATCTGGACCCGATCACAGGCAACCCCTGCCCAGTCGAGGTCGCGCTGCAGCGCCTGACCGACCGTGAAGGAATGAAAGGTCCGCCGATGTTACGATTGCTATCTAAACTGCAGGGCGCCTTTGCGACACATGCTCATCTATGGCGACGCTAGCGCAGTGACCGCCGCCAGCGATGCATGACGTCGGGGCCAACAGCGCGCGTTTCCATCAATTCAAACCGAGGGGCTGCTTCCAGCGTCTCCAGTCCCAATGCTCCGATCCCCGGTAAACCTTCTGCACCGATGGTCAGACCCGCGCTAAATCCGACCAGTTCGTCAACCAGATCCTGCGCCAACAAAGATGCCGCCAACGCCGAGCCGCCTTCGCAGAAAACACGTGTCAGCCCCGCCTGCCCCAGTTGTTGCAACATATCCGCAGCATCAATCTGGTGATCTTGCAATGCGCAAGGGATCAATGTGGCCCCTAGCCCCTCCCATGCCCGGGCCCGCTCGGCATCGGGGGCATGGCCGTGGCACAGCCAAACAGGAACTTGCTTGGCGGATCGGGCCAGTTGGCTCATCAATGGGATATCAAGATGGCGCGAAACAACGATACGGACAGGTTGCTGCGCCACACCAAGATCACGGACGGTCAGTGAAGGGTCATCGGCCCGCGCAGTACCTGCGCCAACCATAACCGCGTCGTGACGCGCGCGCATCGCATGGACTTCTCGCCGCGCCTGCGGACCGGTGATCCACTGGCTGTGACCACTGGCCGTCGCGATCCGGCCATCGAAACTGCTCGCCAATTTAAGGGTTATGAACGGGCGCCCCTGCTCCATCCGCAAGAAAAAACCTGCGTGGTCACGTTCGGCCTGCGCGGCCAAAACACCTGTCGTGACTTCGATTCCGGCTTCGCGCAATTTGGCGAAGCCCTGCCCTGCAACACGCGGATCACTGTCCTCGACCGGTGAAACCACGCGCGCAATCCCCGCTGCGATCAGCGCATCCGTGCAAGGAGGGGTTTTCCCATGATGTGCGCAAGGCTCCAGCGAGACATAGGCCGTCGCGCCTTTGGCCGTTTCACCAGCCTGTGCCAACGCAACGGTTTCCGCATGCGGTCGTCCGCCGGGTTGGGTCCAACCTCGCCCAACAATCCGACCATCGCGCAAGATAACACAACCCACCGAGGGGTTTGGCCAACACGTGCCTTGACCGCGTTGCCCCAAAGACAGGGCCAACGCCATGTATCGTTTATCTGTGTCGTTCACTCGTCAGACGAAGGCTGCGGCGGGCGCAGTTCGTGGACAAACTCCTCGAAATCATCGGCCGCCTGGAAATTCTTGTACACGCTTGCAAAGCGCACATAAGCAACCGTGTCAATGCGCGCCAACGCTTCCATGACGATCTCGCCAATTTTGTTCGACGGGATATCGGTCTCACCCATGCTTTCCAGGCGGCGCACAATCCCCGAGATCATCTGATCAATACGTTCGGGGTCGATTGGACGTTTCTGCATTGAGATACGGATAGACCGTTCCAGTTTGTCGCGGTCAAAGTCTTCCCGTTTGCCATTGGTTTTGATCACAACCAGATCGCGCAGTTGCACCCGTTCATAGGTTGTGAAACGTCCGCCACACGCAGGACAGAACCGGCGCCTGCGGATCGCGACGTGATCCTCTGCGGGGCGTGAATCTTTCACCTGAGTGTCAATATTTCCGCAAAACGGGCAGCGCATCCGCCGTCTCCTCGTCCCTAATTCCGCCTCTAATTGTAAGCGCTGTGGCTTACTTATCCACAACTATAGGGCAGCCGCTAGGATTTGGGTAGTCGGAATTTTTCACCGCAAGATAAAGGGGTCACGCGAAATGCGCAGCGACCTTTCGGTGGTGGGGCGCTGAACGATGTTCAAACAAATAGATCCCTTGCCATGTGCCCAGAGCCGGACGGCCACTTGCCACTGGGATCGTCAATGATACCGGCAGCAAGGCAGCCTTTATGTGTGCTGGCATGTCATCTGGCCCTTCATAAGTGTGCCGTAAATAGGACATCGATGGATGATCCGAGGGCGGAACCAGCCTCTCAAAGAAAGCACTCAGGTCAGTTTGCACCTCGGGATCCGCGTTCTCTTGTATCACCAGAGAACAGGACGTATGGCGCACAAACAACGTCAGCAGCCCGTCGCGTTTGACCGAGTTTAGCCAGTTACCTACGTCCGGGGTGAATTCATATAACCCCGGTCCGCGTGTCGAAATAATAAACTCGGTCTGCAACAGGTGCTCATTCTCGCTTAGTCGTCAAAGATTTGCCGACGATAGCACAGTGCGTTCGCACTCTGAACCGATCTGCTTTGACCAGCAACAAAGCCGACGTTGATTGACTTGACGTTCAAATCAACACCAGGCGGAGGACTGACGGAAAACTGCACAGCAGTCCGGCGTCCAGTTGCTTCGCTGGGTCCATAACCGCGCACTACATAGATCGGCTGTTTCCAACCCGCGCCCAAAGTCCTGCGGGCATAATCGGCAGCGGCACACCAATACCCATCAACATCGTTGCGCCCACGCGGGATCACTTCGTAGACGTTGGCATTGACCGAAACCGTCTGAAACCCAAATCGCGCAAAGCCAGCGGCCGAAAGCGGTGTAGTCAGAACAACTGCGGCAAGCGCAGCGTAAGTCATAACCTGTTTCATAATCATACTCTTTCCTGTTACGAGGTAAGACTGGAAATAGTATAACCCGCCCAACGGCAAAGCGGGTTCACGATCAATTCAGCCCACGTCCTGTTTTGCGTGATCAGCCGTTAGCCATCCGTGATATCGGATCAGCAACCCCAAAACAGGCATCCGAGCGGACACATCAAACCGAAAGCGCCCTTCGTCATCCTGCCACTCAAACGTATTAGACCTGGGTACTATGAGCTTTGGGCACGGGATTCCCCACAAGCGTAACCGGTGAAGATGAATGGACAACTGCCCATCGAAAAGCACGGGTTTCAGCCACAAGGTCAATGGGCCCATCCGCTCGAGTACGTAGCCTGACCTATAGCCGATCCTCGACCTGGTCGTCTGGCCGTTGAAATTCCTGACCCATATCCATGCCCTGTCCCGTTTTGTTACGGATAAAGAGACAGGAACATTGCGGCCACCAGTGGGGAACCTTCCAAGCCACAAAGCCATACGCACTAACAGGCCGCGGCCACGCTCAATATCGCAGAAACCCGAATAGGTTCCCTGACGGCCGTGCAGGTGCCGCAAGGCGTCGGGCAAAACTGACTGCGCCGGCAACGCCTGCCAAAACGGATCAGGTTGCATCTAGTACCCTTTGGGAAGAAAGCGCGACATTAGATCTTTGTCCGGAACCAAGCAGGTATCAGCCCGACCAAACACGGCATATCTGTTGCGCGCCAAAACGTGATATATCGGGTCTTTAACCACCCCAGGCAGATATTTGCACAGGGACACGACGGGCCACATCCCTGGCAGAGCCTGCATGGCTGCAGCAAATGCATCCAACCGTTGATAAACTTGACCGTTCAACACGACGAGGTTCGTTTCAAAATCCTGTGTCGGTAATTTAAGATCTGAATAGAGATTTCGCCCCAACTCGGACTGCGCAGTTACAAACTTGAACCTTTGCGCCCTATCCCGTTTCAGCATGAAACGAAAAAAGCCGGTGCACAGCACGCATTCGCCATCAAACACAATAAAATCTTGGATCTTGACCAATTCGTCCAATGCAATGTCGTGCATCTTAGAATCGCCTTTGCCGTAATTTCCACCAAAGTGACACCGCAAACACGACGCCACAATGCGACACAGGCAACAGCAGGAATGGGCGTGCCGGGGAGCCACAGTATGCCTGCTCGAATTATCGTCTGGGCTCTGGCCCCATCCCCAAAAAGGCGCTGACCCGGCAACGTGACAGAAATACGGGTTTGCCGCCCAAAGCGCTTGTGACTTTTTGCCAACGTTTTACGGATTTATGTCACGGCGGATGCGTCCCACACCTCTCAGCAAGGGTGCAAACAAACAGATATCGCGATAAGATACAGCATGGACGTCGATATCTCACGTATTCAGCTTTTGACGCGCATGCTTGATCACAAGACACAGAATCCTGCTGTCACAGATCGAGTATTGGAAAAATGTAACATACAGCGCGATGACATCACGGTTTCTGCGGGCACTTGTAGCGCCCACACAGAAGCCCTCTTTGCCAGATATGCCTGCGATATTCTTGAGGACCCGACTTTTGCCGCAGCGGCCGGGCTAGAATACCGATCTTCCTCAAGCCTTACCGCATACATCAGCAAATACTCGCGAGATTTGAAACAAGTTCTAGAAAATACCTCGCGTTTTCACGGGATCATTGATCCGGCTCTGATGTTCAGTTTGCGCGTCGCAGGGAATTTCGCGTCGATCGAGGCTGAATGGAAAGATGCCAGCTTTGCTCGATACCACAGACGCACAGAGTTTTTAGTATTTGCAGGTCTGGCACGGATGCGAAACCTGACTCAGATTGATTTCTTCCCAATGGAAATACGTTTTCAACATGAAACAGGAGGCAATCGGACCGCGTACCAAAAGCTTGCGGGTTTTCCAGTCATCTTTGGGGCGGAACGAATTGAAATCGTGCTGGCACTATCATCGCTTGATCTACCTGTCCCAACTTATGACCCCAAGCTGCGCGCGCATTTGTTGGAATACGGAGACCGAGTCATCGCAGAACACCGACAGCCCAAGCAAAAACTACGTGCTCGGGTTGAAGGCTTGATCACCCGCTCTCTGCCCGGAGCGATCATTCAGGCGGATGACGCTGCCGCCAACCTTGGCCTCAGCGCGCGCACCTTTGCACGTCGTCTTAAAGACGAAGGAACCAGTTATCGCGAGATTGTCGATGACCTTCGTTGTGATCTGGCGCAAACATTTATCACCAACGGCATGCCCTTGTCAGAGATCGCATTTTCACTTGGATACGCTGATCAACCAGCGTTCTCGACAGCATTCAAACGCTGGACAGGTCAGGCACCCAGCACATTCCGCAGCAGATTGGATTTTACTTCCGGGGCCTGAGACCGGGGGTCATCGGCACCGTCGCCTCTCCCCGGCCCGTCCCATGAGTGGACAAAACGGAAATAGGCGACCAAGCCAGATGACACTTGTGACTTTCTGCCAATTTGAATTTTGGACTGGCCACTTTCACCACCCGCGCAAAAAATAAGCGCCTCAGATGAGGCGCCTATTTGTCTATTGATCCAAGAATGACCGCAACTTGCGCGACCGGCTTGGGTGTTTCAGCTTCCTTAGCGCCTTCGCCTCAATCTGGCGAATACGTTCGCGGGTCACGCTGAACTGCTGGCCAACCTCCTCCAACGTGTGGTCGGTGTTCATGCCGATGCCAAACCGCATCCGCAGAACCCGTTCCTCGCGCGGGGTGAGCGAGGCCAGAACCCGTGTGGTCGTTTCCTTGAGGTTTTCTTGAATGGCGCTGTCCAGCGGCAGCACGGCATTCTTGTCCTCGATGAAATCGCCCAGCTGGCTGTCTTCCTCGTCGCCAATTGGCGTTTCCAAAGAGATCGGTTCTTTGGCGATTTTCATCACCTTGCGAACCTTCTCCAGCGGCATTTGCAGCTTTTCGGCCAGTTCTTCCGGTGTCGGCTCGCGGCCGATTTCGTGCAGCATCTGGCGGCCGGTCCGCACCAGCTTGTTGATCGTTTCGATCATATGGACCGGAATACGGATCGTGCGCGCCTGATCCGCGATGCTTCGCGTGATCGCCTGACGAATCCACCATGTCGCATAGGTCGAGAATTTGTAGCCGCGGCGGTATTCAAATTTGTCCACCGCTTTCATCAGGCCGATGTTGCCTTCCTGAATAAGATCAAGGAATTGCAGGCCACGGTTCGTGTATTTTTTGGCGATCGAGATCACCAGACGCAGGTTGGCTTCGACCATTTCCTTCTTGGCCTGCCGCGCCTCTTTCTCGCCCTTCTGAACCTGCTGCACGATGCGGCGGAATTCGGGGATGTCCAAGCCGACATACTGACCGACCTGAGCCATATCATTGCGCAGTTCCTCGACCTTTGCGGTCGAGCGTTCGATGAACATCTGCCAGCCCCGGCCCGGCTTTTCAGCCATATCCGACAACCAGTTCGGGTCCAGCTCGCGCCCGCGATAGGCGTCAATGAATTCCCGACGGTTGATGCGTGCCTGATCCGCCAGCTTCACCATTGAGCTGTCCAGCGACATCACGCGGCGGTTGATACCGTAAAGCTGGTCGATCAGCGCTTCGATCCGGTTGTTATGCAGGTGCAGTCCATTCACCAGTTCAACAATCTCGGCGCGCAGCTTCTGATAGGTTGCTTCATCCTGCTCGCTGAAGGTGCCGTCTTCGTTCAGTGTGGCCGAAATCCGGCTGTCCTGCATTTCCGACAGCATCGAGAAGTCGGTCGAGATGCGTTCCAGGGTGGTAAGAACCTGATCCTTCAGCGCGGCTTCCATCGCGGCGAGAGACATATTGGCCTGATCATCGTCGTCATCATCGTCGTCGTTGTTCAACGGGTTGCCGTCAGCATCCAGCTCGGGGCCTTTGTCTTCTTTCTCAGGCTTGGCGGCCTGCACGTTGGAGGTATCGACTACCGGTTCCTCGACATCGCCGTCTTCGTCCATCTGGTTTCCAAAGGTGGCCTCCAGATCAATGACGTCGCGCAGCAGAATGTCTTCGGACAGCAATTCGTCATGCCAGATGGTGATCGCCTGGAACGTCAGCGGGCTTTCGCACAGCCCGGCAATCATGGTGTTCCGACCAGCCTCGATCCGCTTGGCGATGGCAATCTCGCCCTCGCGGCTCAGCAGTTCGACGCTGCCCATCTCGCGCAGGTACATGCGCACAGGGTCGTCGGTGCGATCCAGCTTTTCGGTCCCCGCACCGGCCAGCGCAACCTCGCGGTTGCTTTCTGTCGTGGTCAGTTCGGTCGAGCCTTTGTTTTCTTCTTCTTCGGCTTCTTCATCTTCGATGATGTTGATGCCCATCTCGGACAGCATCGACATCACGTCTTCGATCTGTTCCGAGCTGACCTGATCCGGCGGCAGAACCTGATTAAGCTGGTCGTAGGTGATGTACCCTTTCTCGCGGGCCTCAGCGATCATCTTCTTGACCTGGGCCTGGCTCATGTCCAGCGAGATTTCCTGTTCCTGCTCGTCGGATTTGCGATCTTCGGTCGTGTCTTTGGCGGCCATTCAATGCTCCTGCAGGGATGGGTGATTCGATTGAACCGAATCATTAGCGCGTAGAAGTGATTCGGCTACCCGTTTACCCGTTTTTCTTTTCCAGTGCCTTACGAAAACACCAGTTTACCGGCGTTTCCGCTCAAAATTGATCCCAGACATGATTGCCTCAAACGCGTCTTTCTCGTCACGATTGATTCGCGCGCCATTGTCGGCCACGTCGAAAATCGCCCTGTCTTCATTCTGGCTACGGCTTGTGCGGTTGCGCTCTTCGGCCGCCTGAGCCAGCCGATATGTCAACGCCTCATCTGCCAGATCCGACAGCTCCTCCTCCGCTTCGGCAATCTCTGCGTCCAACCCCCTGAGAGCTTTGATCTTTGCGAGTTCCTCGGCCAGTGTCATTTCGGCCTTTTCGACATCGCCCGGTTTATGCACGCAAGGGATCACTGCGACATGGCGAAGGGCCAGCAGGTTTTCAAGGGCCTCAGCCCCCAAAGTTTCGGCTATGTGGTCTTTCAGGTTCTCGGGGTCGTCAATCGCATGACGCAAAATGGCGTGGCGCAGGGCGGCGTGGTCAGGGTCACGGCACTCCATCTCTTCCAACTGAATTTCGAACTGCACAACCACTTGCGGGTTCAACGCCGCAATTGCCAAAATCGCTGCCTCGCGCAGTTGGACTTCCGCACCTTCGGACGACGCCAAGAATGACGCGCGCGCGCCCGGTGTCGCCGTCGGCTTAGGTTGCCATTTACCGCGCGGCTGCCACGATCGGTTCTGAGGCTGACGCTGCGGGCGGAACAGTTGCCAGCGCAGATCCTTAATCTCTTGCCCATAATGCAAGCGGATCGAAGGGTCACGGATCAGCTTGATCTTGTCGCGCAGCGCCTTGTCCAGCGCCGCTTTGCGCTCGGGACTGTCGAAGACTTTGCCTTCGGTCACGCGCTGCCACAGCAGTTTGACCATGGGGATCGCGCCTTCCAACACCGTTTGAACGGCCCCCGGCCCCTCGGCACGTAACAGGTCATCGGGGTCTTTGCCCTCGGGCATCAACGCAAACCGTAAGGATTTCCCGGCCTCAAGCAGTGGCAAGGCCAAGTCAACCGCGCGCATCGCGGCGCGCAAGCCCGCCGTGTCGCCGTCCAACGCGATGATCGGCTCATTGGAAATCCGCCAAAGCAGTTGCAACTGGTGCTCGGTAATCGCGGTACCCAGCGGCGCCACCGAAGCGCCAAAACCGGCCTCGGCCAGCGCGATCACATCCATATAGCCTTCGGCCACGATCAGCGGCTGCCCCTTCCCTGCCGCTTGCCGCGCGGGGCCGTGGTTATAGAGGCTGCGGCCCTTATCGAATAACTCGGTCTCGGGTGAGTTCAGGTATTTCGCATTGTCATTCGGGTCCATCGCCCGCCCGCCAAACGCAATACAGCGCCCGCGCGGCTCGCGGATCGGGAACATGATCCGGTTGCGGAACGTGTCATAGGGCTTTTTGCCCTTGTTCGACGGCTTGGCCAGACCCGCCCCGAGGATCAGATCTTCCGCCACATTCTTACCAGTTAAATGATCCCACAGGGCCTGCCACCCATCGGGGGCAAATCCGATCTCCCACCGGTCCAGCGCCTGCGCGTCCAATCCTCGACGGGTCAGGTAATCGCGTGCGGCACTCCCTGCCCCAGTTTTGAGCTGCAGGCGGAAGAACTGCACTGCCTGCTCCATCACCTCGGCCAGTTGCGCGCGGCGGTCCTGCTTTTCCTGCGCCTTGGGATCGCGCTGTGGCATCGGCATCCCTGCTTCGCGCGCCAGAATCTCGACCGCTTCGATAAACGAGACATTCTCGGTCTCTTTCACGAAACTGATCGCGTCGCCTTTGGCGTGGCAGCCGAAGCAATAGTAGAACCCCTTTTGGTCATCCACATGGAACGAGGCGGTCTTTTCATGGTGAAATGGGCACGGTGCCCACATGTCACCCTTGCCCTGATTGGACTTTCGCGGGTCCCACATGACCTTGCGGCCGACGACCTGAGACAGGCTGAGGCGCGTGCGCAATTCGTCAAGAAATCCGGGGGGCAAAGACATGGGGACAAACCTGCCAGAAATGAAAACGCAGGCCAAGGGGATGGCCTGCGCTTATCCACAGCGAAATGCAATGGATGTGGATTACTGCTGCAGACACAGCTCCAGCCAAGCAGCGCCGAGGTCTTTTTTTCTCACATCGCGCATCTTTTGCTCATAGACCCACGGAGTGATCAGGGGAATCGCCGCGTTGTAGTTCTCGGGCCATGTCGGCCCTGACTCTGCCACTGCCTGTGCCACGTCCCGTTCCTTTACCCGGTCCAGCCGTGCCTGCTGGACGGCAGCCACGACGTCTGACTGGAATTTGCAGCTCTGTTCCTTGGTTTCTTGAGCGGCCAGAGGAGTAGCCAGAACAATGGCCGCTATGGCGATACGCAACATGAGGGTCTCCGGGATTCGTTTCTGTCGCAGCAGCTTATCCGCCGCAAAGCCAACCGGCCATTGCCGTTTTGAACCTCGCGCCTTCGTGTTGCGCAGGGGCGACCAATTTCCGCCCCTGCATTTTCCTCAAAGTCCTTTGGCCCGATAGCTTTTCGAGACCCGGTCGATCGCCACGATATAAGCGGCTGTGCGCAGGTCTTCGACATCATCGCGGCTATGCCAAACCTCACGCATGGACTGATACGCAATCCGCATCGTGTCATCGAGGCCCGAGCGCACCAGCTCAAGCTCATCCGCACCTTTCAAGTACTTGGCCTTGAAATCCGGTGACATAGACCACGCATCGCCCAGATACCGATCCAGACGCTCCAACTCGCTGACGATCAGCTCATGCCGGGCTTCTTCCTGACGGCGCTGCATCCGGCCAAAGCGGATATGGCTCAGGTTTTTGACCCACTCGAAATACGACACCGTCACACCGCCGGCATTGGCATACATGTCAGGAATGATCACCGTGCCCTTTTTGCGCAATATTTCATCCGCACCCGCCGTCACAGGACCGTTCGCAGCCTCGATGATCAGCGGGGCCTTGATGCGTTCGGCATTTGACAGATTGATCACGCCTTCCAGCGCCGCCGGGATGAGAATATCGCAGTCCTCTTCCAACACCACCGCCCCCTCGGCAGAATGGGTCGCGTCCGGGTAATCCTTAACGCCACCATGTTTGACGATCCACTGCCGAACGGATTCAACGTCGATCCCTTCCGGATTATACAGCGCGCCATCCCATTCGATGATGCCGGTGACAATCGCGCCATCCTCTTCGCTGAGGAATTTTGCGGCATGATAGCCCACATTGCCCAAGCCCTGGACGATCACGCGTTTGCCGTCCAACTTTCCAGTAAGCCCGGCTTTCTGAATGTCCTCAGGATGGCGAAAGAACTCTCGTAACGCGTACTGTACACCGCGCCCAGTGGCCTCGACCCGCCCGGCGATACCACCCGCATTCAACGGCTTGCCGGTCACACAGGCCCGCGCATTGATGTCCGTCGTGTTCATCCGGGCATATTGGTCGGCCATCCACGCCATCTCACGCTCGCCGGTCCCCATGTCGGGGGCTGGAACGTTCTGGGACGGGTTGATCAGATCCCGCTTGGCCAGTTCGTACGCAAACCGGCGCGTGATCTGCTCCAGCTCATGATCCTCATACTGTCGCGGGTCGATACACAGCCCGCCTTTCGAGCCGCCAAAAGGAGTTTCAACCAGCGCACATTTGTAGGTCATCAGCGCTGCCAGCGCCTCAACTTCATCCTGATTGACGGCCAAAGCGTAGCGGATGCCACCTTTAACGGGCTCCATGTGTTCGGAATGAACAGACCGGTAGCCGGTGAACGTATGAATATCACCGCGCAGGCGAACACCGAACCGCACCGTGTAAGTGGCGTTGCAAACCCTGATCTTCTCTTCCAGCCCCGGAGGCAGATCCATCAGGGACGCCGCCCTGTTGAACATCAGGTCAACACTTTCGCGAAAGCTGGGTTCTTTTGTGGCCGTCATCTATACCTCCGTGCCAACGAACGACTTGCGTTCTGTCGTTTTGTCGCACCCATTGGATAAACGATCAATATTTAAGCAAAAATAAATTTCGAAAAACTGAGTCGCTGAATGCGATCACGCGCGCGTGCATTGTCGACAAGAAGACAACAGAACCCGAGCGCCGATCATATTATTCCAGGTTTGACAAGAAATGGGCCTGATCCAAGGCGGTTTCGCCCAATTCCCGCCACGTTTGAGCGTTAATTTCTCAACGTTAACTTTTCCTTAGCAGTAGTGGATGACTGTTCAGTGAGGACGGCAATATGATTAACCGCGGTTTCAAAAGCGGCATTACTAAACGCTTTAAAAAACTACCAACGCCCGAGGCCTTCCAGCGCGAAGAAGACGGGTCGTTCACCATTTTCGTACTGCTTGGCGTGCTGGTGATTTTTGCGACCACAGGTATTGGGGTCGACGTCATGAATTTTGAACGCGACCGTGCGACGTTGCAGTCGACCTTGGACCGCGCTGTTCTTGCCGCTGCCGACCTTGACCAAACGCTCCCGCCGCGACAGGTGGTCGAGTCATACTTGGACAAAGCCGGCCTCAGTGACAAACTGAAATCGGTCAACGTGCAGGAAGGATTTGGGTCCCGGACCGTGTCTGCAACTGCAGAAACGATCGTGAACACCAATTTCATGCGCTTTTCGGGTCACAAGACCTTGACTGCACAAGCGGCAAGTACAGCGGAGGAATCGATTGGATCAGTCGAAATCTCGCTCGTACTCGACATGTCCGGATCGATGAATCGCGCGTCTGCGGAAGCGGGAAGAACGAAAATCGAGGTCTTGCGCTCTGCCGCCAAAGAGTTCGTGACCCTGATGCTGGACAAGCCCGGCGAAAGCCAAATTTCGATGTCCATCATTCCTTACGCAACCCAGGTCAGCGCGGGTGACGACATACTGAAGCACTTCAGCAATGTATCGTCCGAGCATGATTTTTCTCACTGTATCAACTTTACTTCGGCCCAGTTTGGTAGTTCGGCATTGGATCCCACGATTTCCTATGACCGAACCGCTCCGTTCGACCCCTTCCAATACACCAACAACGCAGAGCAATTCCCCCGCTTCCCTGTTTGTCCTGTCCGCGCAGGCAGTGACATTACCGCCGTGACCGACGATATCGATGTTCTGCACAACCGCATCGATGCGCTTACGGCCAACGGCAACACTTCGATCGACGTGGGCATGAAATGGGGTGTCGGCATGCTGGATCCCAAATTCCAGAACGTTGTCGGAGAACTGGCCAGAGAGAACATCGTTCCGGATAAGTTTAAAGATCGACCCGAAGCCTATGACTCAGAGGTGCTAAAGGTCGCTATCGTCATGACCGACGGACAGAACACCACTCAATACATGCTGAAAGACCAGTACCGCTCAGGCTTTTCGGACATTTGGTTCAACCCGGAATACGCCCGCGACGATGGGTCCACAGGGGAATATAGCGTTCGGTTCCGGCGCAACCCGGACCGCTACGTGTGGATGCAACAAAGCATCGAAAACGGCGCGCAGTTCGGCGGAGGATTCATTACTGCCGACTATCCTTATGGCAACCCTCCGAACGAGAACTCTTTTAACAATGAGCCGGGAACAGCGACGCGCATGACGTTCCCTCAGCTGTTCAATCAGGCCTCGTTGTACTGGAACGCGACCAACAACTACTTCTGGCAGAGCAATCACGTGTTCAACTGGTTCCAGAACCCTCGAATAAGTGTCGGACCAACAACCAAGAATTCACGGACAACCAGCATTTGCGGCGCTGCAAAGAATAATGGTGTGATCATCTATGGAATTGCGTTCGAAGCACCCAATGCGGGCCTGACGACCATCAAGAACTGTGCAAGTTCGGACAGCCACGTCTACGAAGTGGACGAGTTCGATGACCCCGAAGGCATCTCGTTGCAAGACGCATTTGCGTCAATCGCATCGTCGATCAAGAAGCTGAGGCTGACCCAATGATCCAAAATCTTCGAACATATCTAGGAAAACTCAAGGCATCTGAGGACGGCAACGTCGTTGTGGAATTTGTCCTCATTTTCCCGGTTTTCATGTTCTTTATCCTCAGCGCAATGGAATACGCGGTGGTTACGGTCCAGCAATCTATGCTGGAACGCGCGGTGGACATAACAGTTCGCGAGATTCGACTGGGAACCGGAACAAACCCGGACCACGATACAATCAAGGACTCGATCTGTGAGAATACGCTGCTAGTTCGTAACTGCTCGCGAAATTTGCGACTGGAAATGATCCAACAGAGCGCGTTTGCCGGTGTCAATCTGCCCGAAACCGTAGACTGCACCGACAACACTGAGGAAGTACGCCCTGTTCGGACCTTCCAAAACGGTCTGTCGAATGAGCTTATGATTCTGCGCGCGTGCGCCAGGGTTGATCCTCTGTTTCCGACTTCGGCCATGGGGCGGGCGCTGGTAGATGACACCGGACAAATCGCACTAACGGCGACCACAGCCTTCGTTCAGGAGCCTTCGTAAGACTATGACTATTATCCATAGACTCAGAAATCTCTTTCGCTCGGTCAAACGGGATGAAAGCGGTATACTAACTGTCGAAGCAATCCTGATTTTCCCAATGCTGGTTTGGACGATCACGGGCGCCTTTGCCTTTTTCGATGGGTTCCGGCAAAGCGCGGCTAACCTAAAGGCTGCTTACACGGTCGGCGACCTCATCTCGCGTGAAACCGGGACTGTGACCGACACCTACGTCGACTCCATGCATGAGCTTTTGGATCGAATGGTCAACAGCCGAAACGATATTCAACTGCGTATTTCGCTGATTGTCTACGATGCCGAAGATGATCGGCACTACGTGAGATGGTCAGCCATCCGCGGCTATTGTGAGGCCTGGACTAACGACAACATCGGTAACATGCGGGATAACCTGCCCCCGATGCCCGATCAGGACACGCTGATCATTGTCGAGACCTCCAATAGGTATCAGCCCATTTTCGGCTCGAACTGGGTGGTCGGATCGTGGGTTTCTGAAGATCACACTTTCCGTAATTTCGTGTTTACTCGCCCACGATTTACGAATGAGATTGCTCAGAACCTTGGTCCTCAGTCCTGCTCGCAAGCTTAACCGACAGCATTTCCGACATAAACTTGGTCTCAGCGGCGGCTGTCATGCCGCCGATGCCCACCCGATGACCGAGGCGCCACCATAGCCCCGGGGCCCAGGCATTTGCATCCTTGGTCCGCGTGCGGATCAAGAAACCGTTTGACGGTTTGAACGCAAACACTCCGCGATCTACGGCTTCGATATCCTGAACCCGGGCGATCACACGCCCTGCCCCGGTTCGAACCACTGTATCGGTCAATTCGATGCTGTCGCTCGTGGCATACCACATTCGATGCGCCAGCCAGAATGCTGCAGCGCCAACGACCAGCAAAAACACAAGCCACGCAGGCTCGGGCGGCGTTGCCATGGCCACATACAGAACCATCGCTCCTACAACCGTCAACATTCCGACACCCAGCCACCGCCGTGGTGTCGAAGCCTTGACCCGAGCCAGTACTTCTTCCTGCATCTTCTCTCCCCGTTCGATGTGGTCAGGGTTTAGCGCCTTTCCCCGCTGAAAGACAGAGGGGCGCGACCTACAATTTTTTGCACATAGGCGGTGCCTTTCCGCAAATTGACGCATGTCATCCAACGGCTAAGTATGGCCCAAGCAAGCAGGAGGCCCTCATGTCCCTTAGACCCACTTTGGAAACCCGGAATGCTGTCCCGACAATGGAAGGCGCAGGGGTCAAGCTGCATCGTGCATTCGGATTTCAGGATCCGTCCGAGCTGGACCCGTTCCTGCTGTTTGACGATTTCCGAAACGAACGCCCGCAAGACTATATGGCGGGGTTCCCTTGGCACCCTCATCGAGGCATCGAGACGATAACTTATGTGCTGTCCGGCACGGTCGAACATGCAGATTCGCTAGGCAATACTGGCACGTTGGGTGCCGGAGACGTTCAATGGATGACGGCCGGGTCCGGCATCTTGCATCAAGAGATGCCAAAAGGAAACGCGACCGGTCAAATGCACGGGTTCCAGCTTTGGGGTAACCTGCCGTCCAGTCAAAAGATGACAGCACCGCGATATCAGGATGTTCAAGGCAGGGACATTCCGGAAATAACCGATGACGACGGCACAACTGTCCGAGTCATCGTCGGCGAGTTCTGGGGCAAGACCGGCCCAGTCGACGGCATCGCTGCAGATCCGCAATATCTGGATATCTCGATCCCGGCCGGCGTGAAAAAGACATTCCGCATTGACACGTATCGCCGTGCCTTTGCCTATGTTTTTCAGGGCCAGGCCGCCTTCGCAGACGCCTCGCAACCGACGGGGGTACTGCTAGAGAAAGAGGTTGCAGGGCAAGAGGTCAACATTCGTGACATGTCGGGGGATCGAACTCTCGTTCGGTTCGGAACGGGCGATGAGGTCACGGTTCAGGCCGGTCCCGGTGGCGTCAGGTTCCTGTTGATCTCGGGCGCGCCGATTGATGAACCCGTCGCGTGGCACGGCCCTATTGTGATGAACACCCGCGCTGAACTGGAACAGGCGTTTCGAGAATTGCGGAACGGCACCTTTATCCGCCCAACGCACTGATCAAGCTGTCACCGATCTCAGAACCATGTCCCAGTAGATTTGCTCGACGGCGTCCAGCGACAAACGCCCCCCTGCGCGATACCAAGTTATCACGCCATTCAACATGGCGATAACCGCAAGTGTGGCGATTTTGGTATCGGCAACAGTAAACAGCCCTTGCTGTTGTCCGGCTTTCAAAATGGCCTCTAAGGAGTCTTCATATTTGCGCCGCACCGCTTCAATTTCCGTGAAGTTTTCGGGGCTTAGGTTGCGCAGTTCCATATAGGCGATAAAGACTTCGTCCGGGCGCTCCATGTGAAATCGAATGTGAAAGCTCACGAACTGCCGCAAGGCTTCGACTGGCGAGTCCGCGGGTGTCAATTTCGCGTATGTAGAAAGCAGCTCCTGCATGTGGTCGTTCATCAGGCGATACAGCAAGCTCTGCTTATCCGGCGTGTAGTTGTAAAGCGCGCCAGCCTGCACCCCGACCTCGGCCGCGATCTGGCGCATGGAAACCGCCGCGTAGCCGTGGCGCGCAAACAACGACAGGGCCGCCTTGCGAATACGGGGGCCAGTGATATCGGAGTGTGAACCTTGTGTCCGCGCCATATTGCAAATGTATCTGAGCGTCCGTTCAGATAGAACCCCGCTTGAATGCGCTATTCAAAAGGTGCATCACATGCAGAACCGCCATCGAAAGGGTTCGGCATGAAACCCCTGCCATTGCTGATTGTTTTGAGTTTTTGCGCCAGCTGTGTCGACTTTCCTGAACTTGAAGGCAGCGAGCCTGAAAGCCTGAAAACCACACGGTATCCAAAACTGATCCCTCTGAAAGAGAATCTTGGCCCCCCGATCGACCCAGTGAGCGAGGCCGCTGAGGTCGAAGAAGACCTGTCTGCCCGACGAGAAGCGCTGCAGAAAAAGGCGGACAAGCTACAAAGCGAAGAAATTAACTGACCGTCTGCATTTCCCGGTTCAGGCCGGCCTGCAACGCATTGCGCCCATGCGCCGAACCCGGTAAGGCACCCGGGAATGGGCAAGGCCCAAAAGGCGATAAATTCGAGCGAAAGGAACCCACGGGATGACACAGGCGCTGCGGCTTGGAATTGCGGGCTTGGGAACGGTCGGCGTGGGTGTCGTCAAGATCGTTCGGCAACATGCGGATTTGCTGCAAGCGCGCACTGGTCGCCCAATCGAAATCATCGCCGTGTCAGCGCGCGACGCGTCCAAGGATCGCGGCGTGAACCTGTCGGGCTATGCCTGGGAAACCGACCCTGTAGCCTTGGCACAACGGGACGATATCGACGTCTATGTCGAGCTGATGGGCGGTGAGAACGGCCCCGCCAAAGCCTCGGTCGAGGCGGCGCTGGCCAGTGGCAAGGATGTTGTCACCGCAAACAAGGCCCTGCTGGCGATCCACGGGCAAGAGCTGGCCGAAAAGGCCGAGGCCGCCGGGCGCGTGATCCGGTTCGAGGCCGCCGTAGCAGGCGGTATCCCGGTGATCAAATCCCTGACCGAAGGTCTTGCCGGCAATGAAATCACCCGCGTTATGGGCGTGATGAACGGCACCTGCAACTATATCCTGACCCGGATGCAATCGCAGGAGCTGGGCTATAACGCCCTATTCGAAGAATGCGCTGAATTGGGGTATCTCGAAGCCGATCCTAATCTGGATGTCGGCGGTATTGACGCGGCGCATAAACTGGCGCTGCTGTCGTCGATTGCCTTCGGCACCAAACCCAACTTCGACGGAATCGAGATTGAGGGCATTCAGCAAATCAGTCTCGATGACATCCATCAGGCCGACGACATGGGCTATCGCATCAAGCTGCTTGGCGTCGCACAGAAAACCGCGCGTGGGCTGGTCCAGCGGATGCAGCCCTGCCTTGTGCCCAGTGGCTCGGCCTTGGGACAATTAGAAGGCGGGACCAACATGGTGGTGATCGAGGGCGACGCAGTTGATCAAGTCGTTCTGCGCGGCCCCGGCGCGGGCGAAGGCCCCACGGCTAGTGCCGTGATGGGCGATGTCTGCGATCTGGCGCGCGGGTTGCAAATCCCGACCTTTGGCCGGCCCGCGACCTCGTTGCAGGATGCGGCACCGGCGATCACCGGCCTGCCTGCCCCTTATTACCTGCGTCTTGCGCTGTTCGATAAACCCGGCGCGCTGGCGAAAGTGGCTGCCATTCTGGGCGATGCTGGTGTGTCGATCGACCGGATGCGCCAATATGGCCACTCGGACAGCACAGCTCCGGTCCTGATCGTCACGCACAAGACAACACGGGCCACTTTGGACGTGGCATTGGATGGGTTCCGCGACACCGATGTGGTCTCGGGCGAACCGGTCGCGCTGCGCATAGAAGAGGTTTGACCCTTGCGGCCTGCCTAGGCCGCAGGCTATGCCCAAGAAAACGCCTATACTGACCTGAGGATAGTGAAAATGAGTGCTGCCAAGATTGATTTCAACGACCGACTGCTGTCGCTGGGCCTGGCGCGGGTTGCGGAACAGGCTGCTCTGGCCTCTGCCTCGCTGGTTGGACGCGGTGACGAGAAGGCGGCCGATCAGGCGGCGGTCAATGCGATGCGCGAACAGTTGAACCTGTTGGATATCGCAGGCGTCGTGGTCATCGGTGAAGGTGAGCGGGACGAAGCGCCGATGCTTTATATCGGCGAAGAGGTCGGTACAGGTAATGGCCCCGGCGTGGACATTGCGCTGGACCCGCTGGAAGGCACCACCTTGACCGCCAAGGACATGCCCAACGCCCTGACCGTGATCGCCATGGGTCCGCGCGGCTCGATGCTGCATGCGCCAGACGTTTACATGGACAAGTTGGCCGTTGGTCCGGGCTATCCCGAAGGCGTCGTCAATCTGGACATGAGCCCGCGCGAACGGGTCGAGGCTCTGGCCAAAGCCAAGGGCTGCGCACCTGCCGACATTACCGTCTGCATTCTGGAACGCCCCCGGCATGAGGCGATGATCGCCGAAGTACGCGAGACCGGCGCCTCGATCCGCCTGATTACCGATGGGGATGTGGCCGGTGTGATGCATTGCGCCGAAAGTGAAGAGACCGGCATCGACATGTATATGGGCCAAGGCGGCGCACCTGAAGGTGTGCTGGCTGCAGCGGCCTTGAAATGTATGGGTGGTCAGATCTTTGGCCGCCTGCTGTTCCGCAACGATGACGAACGCGGCCGCGCGGCCAAGGCGGGCATCACCGATCTGGACCGTATCTACGAACGCGATGAGATGGTGACAGCCGACGTGATCTTCGCCGCAACCGGCGTGACCGGTGGGTCGCTGTTGCCGCGCATCAAGCGCGAGCCGGGTTGGCTGGAAACCACCACCCTGCTGATGCGGTCTAAGACCGGATCGGTTCGGCGCATGTCCTACCGCACCCCGCTGTGGTCTCACGACAACTAGCGGCTTGCGCCGCGGCCTCCGGCGGTCGTATTTTGAACGAGAAGAAGGGCCGGGTCCGAAAGGTATCCGGCCTTGGCATATCAGGGGCGGGTCATGAGCTTTCTTGGGGTTGAACAGTCTTTGTCCGGGCGGCGGTGGGTCGGCCCCTCGGCGGATGTGGAACGCGCGACCGAGATGCTGGTGCAACAGGCAGGCCTGCCGCGCGCGGTCTGTCAGGTACTGGCGCGCCGTGGCGTTCCCGCGATGGAGGCCCCCGGTTTCCTGGACCCCAAGCTTAAAGAGCTGCTGCCCGATCCGCGAGACATGAAGGATATGGAGGTCGCAGCAACCCGGTTTCTGACGGCGGTGCGCGCCAAACAGAGGATTGCTGTTTTTGCGGACTATGATGTGGACGGCGGAAGCTCAGCTGCGTTGCTGTTGGTCTGGTTGCGTCAGATGGGGTTGCAGGCGACGCTGTACGTGCCCGACCGAATTGATGAGGGCTATGGCCCCAATGTGCCCGCAATGCAGGAGTTGGCGGCGCAGCACGATCTGATTATCTGTGTCGATTGCGGCACGCTGAGCCATGAACCGATCGCGGCAACCAAGGATGCGGATGTGATCGTTTTGGATCACCATTTGGGGGGTGAGACCCTGCCCGAATGCGTGGCCGTGGTGAACCCGAACCGGCAGGATGAAAGCGGCGATCTGGGCTATCTGTGTGCGGCTGGCGTGGTGTTCTTGATGCTGGTCGAGGCCGGGCGGCAACTGCGTGAGGCCGGGGTTAAGGGACCGGACTTGATCTCGCTGCTGGATTTGGTGGCGCTGGCGACCGTGGCAGATGTCGCTCCTCTGATCGGGGCGAACCGCGCACTGGTGCGTCAGGGGTTGAAGGTGATGGCCCAGCGGCAGCGGCCCGGTCTGGTGGCCCTGTCCGACGTGGCGCGGATGGATTCGGCCCCGAACAGCTATCATTTGGGGTTCCTGCTGGGCCCCCGAGTGAATGCCGGGGGGCGGATCGGTCAGGCCGATCTGGGCGCGCGATTGCTCAGCACCGATTCCATGCACGAGGCCGAGGCCCTGTCGCAACGGCTGGATGAGTTGAACACCGAGCGCCGCGATATCGAAAACGCCGTGCGCGCGGCCGCCATCGAACAGGCCGAGGAGCGCGGGCTGGACGCGCCTTTGGTCTGGGCCGCCGGTGAGGGCTGGCATCCCGGCGTCGTGGGCATCGTTGCCTCGCGCCTGAAGGAGGCTGCGAACCGCCCCGCCATCGTCATCGGTTTTGATGGAGATGAGGGCAAAGGCTCGGGCCGATCTGTGAGCGGTGTTGATCTGGGGGCCTCGATTCAACGGCTGGCGGCTGAGGGGCTGCTGGTCAAAGGTGGCGGGCACAAGATGGCCGCCGGGCTGACAGTGATGCGCGATCAGCTGGAACCGGCCATGGCGCGGCTTTCGGAACTGCTGGCCAAACAAGGCGCGGGCGAAGGCGGCCCGGCGGATCTGAAACTCGACGGCACATTGATGCCGGGTGCGGCCACAGTGGACCTGTTCGAACAGATCGAAAAAGCAGGACCGTTCGGGGCCAGCGCCCCTGCCCCACGCTATGCCCTGCCCGATCTACAGGTGCGTTTTGCCAAACGCGTGGGCGAATCTCATTTGAAACTGTCCCTGTCCGATGGCGTGGGCGGCGGTCTGGACGCCATAGCCTTCGGTGCGTTCGACGGGCCAATGGGCGAAAAGCTGTCCAATCAAGGCGGCGCGCGGTTCCATTTCGCCGGTCGGCTCGAGGTCAATACATGGGGCGGACGGCAATCCGTGCAGCTTCGGTTGGAAGATGCCGCCGATGCAAATTGAGCCCGTCCCCGGCCCCAGCAAAAAACTTGTCCCTCCCTGCATTTTTCGGCTTGCGGGGGTGGTAGGTAAACCGTAAAAGGCCCTCCACAAGCCAGCGTGGCCCGTTCGTCTATCGGTTAGGACGCCAGGTTTTCAACCTGGAAAGAGGGGTTCGATTCCCCTACGGGCTACCACTTGTGCTTGTTTTGCCTAAATGGCCCGTTCGTCTATCGGTTAGGACGCCAGGTTTTCAACCTGGAAAGAGGGGTTCGATTCCCCTACGGGCTACCATTTCCTTACACTCCGAATTTCTCGCGGCACAGGTCTTCGATCTGCCCCCACGTGGATTTGAATTCTGGCGTGTTTTCCGCTGCATAGTGGAAGTTTTTCATCAACCCTGTCAGCTGCGTGAAAACCTGCCGCACCTCGGCCTTATCTTTGAAATCGGCGGTGGATTGGGTCACGCCATAGACAAGCTTGAATGTCATCTTCTGCCGCTCCAGCGGGACGGTCGCGTCCACCTGATCGAATGCGTCCTGCTGCAGATAGACCATATCCACAAACAGCCCCTTTTGCTGGGTGACGAAGTCTTCGATCGTGACGCCTTCTTCGCCCGTCACCTGCATCATTTGATCGACCTGTTCGCCCTTCTCAATAAGCGCCAGCAGATCGCGGACCTTGCCGGTCCAACCGGCTTCGGCGTTCTTGTCATACCAGTCCGATAGCTGATCCAGATAGCGCGACCAGCTGAGCATAGGGTCCACCGCCGGGTAGAATCGCTTGTAGGCACGCTCGGATGACAGGCCGAGGAAACACTTGACCGTGGACAAGGTCGACTGCGTGACTGGCTCGTCAAAATTGCCCCCGGCGGGGGACACGGTGCCAATCAGCGTCAGGCTGCCCAACGCGCCATCATTGGTCTTCATCGCACCCGCGCGCTCGTATAATCCCTTGATCGAGCTTTCTAGATAGGCGGGGAAGCCCTCTTCACCCGGAATTTCCTCAAGCTTGCCCGAGGTCTCGCGCATGGCCTGCGCCCATCGGCTGGTGCTGTCGGCAATCAGCAGCACGTCATAGCCCATCTGACGGTAATATTCGCCCAGCGTGATGCCGGTGAAGATCGACGCCTCGCGCGCTGCAACCGGCATGGACGAGGTGTTGCAGATGATGATCGTCCGGTCCATCAGGCTGCCGCCCGAGGTCGGGTCAGTCATTTTGGGGAATTCTGCAATAGTTTCCACCACCTCGCCCGCGCGCTCGCCACAGGCTACAACGATCACGATATCGACCTTGGAGTTCCGCGCGATCAGGTTCTGCAGCACCGTTTTGCCCGCGCCAAACGGGCCGGGAATACAGGCCGTCCCACCGCGCGCGATGGGAAAAAACGTGTCGATCAGGCGTTGCGAGGTCAGAACCGGTTCGGTCGGATAGAGACGTTCAGACAAGGCGCGTTTCAGGATGCTTTCTGGTAGCGCCCGCCGGACAGGCCATTTCTGCGACAATGTCAGTGTGTGTTCGCCGCCCTGCTCATCTTCAAGCCGGGCCACGATGTCGTGGATCGTGGCAGCCCCTTTCTGCACCCAGACGACCTTGTAATCGCCAACCCAGTTGAACGGCAGCATGATCTTATGCTCGAACCGCCCCTCGGGCACCGTGCCGATGCTGTCGCCCGCTGTCACCGTGTCGCCCACCTTTACCGAAGGTGTAAACGACCATTTCGCCAGCGTATCCAGCGGGGCCACGTCCGCGCCGCGCGGCAGGAAAGTGCCAAACTCAGCGGCGACCTTGGGCAAGGGCGATTGCAGCCCGTCAAACACCTGACCCAGCAGACCCGGCCCCAGTTCAACCGACAACAACTGGCCCGATTGTTCCACAGGGTCACCGACAGCCACACCATCGGTGCTTTCATAGACCTGCACATCCGCAGTGTCGCCGCGCACGCGCAGCACTTCGGCTTTCAAACGCTCCTGACGGCCACCGGGGCCGGGGCGCGTGGGCAGGATGAAGACCACCTCGTTCTTGACCAATTGCCCCGGCGCGCCCGAGGCATCTGCGTTGGCCTGAATTTGCACCAGCCCCTCTTGCACCGCGACAACGCGGGCAGTGGCGGTTTGGGTGACGGGGGTTGGGGCGGTCATGCGTAGGCTCCCTCAAAGTCGATATCGGCGACGTCGGCCATTGCCTGTTGTGCCAGTTTTTCAAATCGCGTTGCCGCATCCTGCGCATTGCTCTGCGCCCAGCGGTCGAAAATATTCCAGATCAGAACGTAAATCGCTACGGCCTCGAAATCGAACAGATGGCGGGCGGCGTGGCGTTTCAGCTGCTTATGGCTAACCGAAAGCAGAAGCCTCTCCAGACCCAGCGGGTCCTCGGCCTCCAGCAGTTGATGCGCTTCCTTGAGCCACGGCATCGAGCTCTCAAGCTTAAAGGTCGGATCGCTCCAGTTGGCCGGGATGTGGCGGACCCAGCGGCCCATGCCGAAGGTTCCGGCGGGCGAGCTGCCACCCTGTTTGCGAAGGCGCAATGCGGCTACGGCGGTGCGCAAATCCATCCGCTCCAGAAACAGCTTCTGCAGCGTCGGCTGCGGGATATCGCCCAGCGCGGCCTTGCACCGCTCGATGGCCTGCACGTCTGTCACGTCCATATCGTAATCGCCCCAGTTCAGGGCGTGCTCCAACACCTGCAGCACCTTCACATCCTCGGGCGTCAACGCGCGCAGCCGCCGGTCCAACCGCAGACGCGAGATCGGAGGTTGTTTGGCGACAAACAACCGCTCTGACCCCGGAAGGCTGCTGATCAGCGCGATATAGGCGTCGGGGTCCGACATGTTACCGGATCACCCCTTCCAACACGGCACGGAACCGGGGTTGCAGATGCTCCATCAGCAATGAGGCCACGGCCTTATCCGTCAAATCCAGTACCACGCCCTGATCCTCGGCGCGCACCCGGATACCGTCCTGCGTGCCGTCTGCGGCGTGAAGTTCCACCTGTTCGCGCAGCATGTCGGCGGTCAGGCCCAGCACATATTTCGTCAGCTTGCCCGACTGGATATCGTCAGCGTTCTGCTTGATATCCTCTTGCGTGGCCACCTTGGCGGGCAGGATCACCTGCACCTTACCGTCCAGCTTGGCCCCTTCCGCCGCGCGCCCGACGACCTCGAGGATCATCTGTTTCAACATCTCGGGATCAGCCATTTCCTTGGTGACAAGGCGTTCGACATCTTCGCGGAACCGATCGGTCAGACCCGCCTTCATGGTCAACACCGCATCACGCATGGCGGTGTTCAGCGCCTCTTCCCCGGCGGCGCGGTAATTGTCGGATTCGGTACGGGCCTTTTTCTGATACTCATCCGCTTCGCGCTTGGCATCGGCGAGGATCTTCGCCGCCTCGGCCCTGGCGTCGTTGCGCAGCTTATCCGCATCCGCCTGCCCCGCTGCCACGCCATCGCTGCGCAGCTTGTCGATCAGCGCATCAACCCCGTGCGAGATCATCCCGTCCTGTGCCATCAGCTGATCCCCGCGCTAATGACCAACGCAAAGACAAAGGCGAAGACGCCAAAGCCTTCGATGATCGCCGCCGGAGCCAGCGACAGGCCGAAGATTTCCGGTTTCTCCTTGGTGGCATTGATCGCCGCCGCACAGGCCCGGCCCTGCCAGATGCCGCAATACATCAGCGCAATCCCCGACAGGATGCCGATACCGAACAGCCCGCCCGCGTTTTCCGGGGTCACATCGCGGTTCAGCGTAAACATGATCACAATGCCATAAATCACCATGGTCGACGGAAACGCCGAAACGCCGATGAACCGGCCATAGCCGCCCTCGGTCTCGGTCATCGCGCCGATGCTGGCCTGCCCCGCGATGGCACAACCTATGGCGCTGGACGCCGCACCCAAAGCCATGGGTGCGTAGATTCCCAGCCAACCCAGTGTCAATACAAGCTCATTCATTCCTGAACCTCCTTGCGGGCGAACGGGCGAAAGACGATGCCTTCATCCGGCAGACCCCATTTAAAGAATTCGATGTAATTCAGACGTAACCCGTGGACGACGCCACTCATCATCGCGAGGGCGAAATTGAGGAGATGCCCGGCAATCAGAATCAGCAGCCCGAACAGGATGCCCGGCCCTTTCAGCGCCTGCATCACTTGGACCGCCAGATCGTTGAACGTGATCGCCAGCGAGGCCGAGGCCAGCCCCAGCGCAAACAGGCGCATGTAACTCAGGACATCGCCAAACGCCCCCATCGCACCCGCCAGCCCCTGCAGCCCTTCGATCAGACGCCACAGCCAGTCGGTTGGTTTGGTGATCTGTCGCTCGCTAGTGAACAGCAGAATGGTCAGAAAGCCTGCGACCATCAGGACCGCTCCGGGCAGGGTCGCGCCGTCGTTCATGTAGGCCAACCACAGAACAAACCCGCCGATTAGCACTCCGATCCAACCTATATTGGCAACCGCTCGGCGCCGTCCCCACGCCGCCCGCGCGGCCAATGCGTTGGCCAGCACCAGATGGAACACCCCCACCACGATCGAGATCATCATCATCGCGTTGAAATTGTTCAGATCCAGTATCTTGAGCCGCGCCCAGATCGACCCCTCTGCCGGGGACGCGCCGAAATAGCTGCCGACCATGACCCCATAAATCACCGTCGCACCCGCGATGATCACACCATAGAGCCGCCACGACCGCTGCGCCGGGGTCTTGTCCATCTTTTTCCAGAAGGCCAGCAGGCCCAGCAGGATCACCGCGCCATAACCCGCATCCGCCACGATCATTGCAAAGAAGATCGCAAATGAGGCCGCAACAATGATGCTTGGATCCCAATCCTTGTAGCCCGGTATCTGGTAAAACAGCGCCAGATCGACAGCCGCGCTGCGGTTTTCGGGCTGCTCCAGCAGCGTCGGCGGCGCGTCATCCGGGCCCGGTTCCTCGATCAGAACAGCACCGTCTCGCATTTGCGCCATCTCCAGCACCGCATCCACACGATCTTCGGGCACCCAGCCCTGCAGGGCAAACATCGCGCCCTCGTCGCGGACCTTCTGTGTGGCGTGGGCCAGTTCCGCTGCGCTTTCCGCCGCCGACAGGTTGCGGCGCATCAGGGTCAGGTATCGGGTTTGGGCGATGCGTTCGGCCTCCAGCGCCTCAATGGCGATCTCGGCCTCTTCCAGCTGCGCTTCAAGCTCATGGATCGGCAGTGACCCGGTATGGGTGCGCGGCACCGGCAGGATATCGTCGCCCGGATCGTCGGGCGCGATCAGCACGGCGTAAATATAGCGGTGATCCTGTTCCAGAATGGCCCAGGGCAGTTTGACCTCGGACAGCGCCTCGCGGTGTTTCACCGGCAGTTGGTAGAACCACAGCCGATTGCCCGCCAGAACGTCATCGGGTGGAAAGTCCAGGTCCCCCCACGGACGCACCTGCGCAATCCGATGCGCCAGAAAATCCCGCCGATCTGTTGCCTCTCGGGTGCGCTGCATCAGGTCAAGCACGTCGCGCACGAACTGGTCCATGTCGAAGGCCGGATCGCGCTGTATCTGGCGGCGCGGGTCGGCCACGTCGGTCAAAAAGCGCAGCGCCTTATAGGCGTCATGCGCGCCACGTTCGCTGATCTTTTCCGGCTCGGCGGGTGGAGGCGCCAGCGGCAGTACATGCATACAACCTAGCTCCTGCAACGCCTCTAACGTGTCGCCCTTATGCGCGGCCGGTCCGACGAGGGACAGTTTCTTCAGCCGTGCAACGCTCATGTCAGTGCCTCCTGCGCATGTTTGCGTTTGGAGATCTTCGAGCGCACAACCGATTGCATCTGTTCATCGCTCAGATAGATGCGGATCTTCTTGATATTGGCCTTGGCGCGCGGGATCAGAACCTTCTCGAACAGGTTCACCCGCTGCGTGATCGTGGCCACGGCCTTATCGAAGATGCGCACCCGTTCCTCGGCGACCTTCACACGCAGCCGCGCCTCGATCATGTCGTGCAACAGGCTGGAGGTAGCATCGACCCAATGGGGTTTGGCCAACAGCGAATAGGGTCGCACGGCAACTTCGATCCGGTCCAGATCGGGCATCTTGACGCCGACCACGTTGACCTCTTTCAACTGGTAATCCTTCAACTCGACCAACCCGTCCAGGTCGACCCCCTGCTGTGCCAGCATCGGCAGCTTTTCCCCGACCTGCTGCGCCAGATCATGCACCTCTCGCTGAAGGCGTTGGACATCTTCGCGCGCCTTGGCGCGTTCCGCCATCAACTGCTGGCGCTTGAGGTCCAGCGACGGCAGGAACCGCTCATAGCTTTTCAGCTGGGTCTGCTGGCGCGCCAGCGACGATTTATTCAGCTGCAACCGCGCCATCGGTATCCTTTGGGAAATACTTGTCGACCAAGGCCTGCTTCATCAGCAACTGTTCAGGCTGGAAACACTCGGCCAGCGTCTTCCACCCCAGATCCAGCGCGTCCTCCAGCGGGATCGAGACGTTGATATCCATGAACCGCGCCCGGAACAGCGCGCCGAATTTCAGCAACTGGTGATCGTAATCCGACAGATCAAAGGCCATCGCCTGTTTCTGCGCCGCATCGCGGCTTTCGGAATAGAAGCGGATCATCGTGTTCATGATCTGCCCGTGATCTTCACGCGTGGTCTTGCCGATCACGTTCTGCTTGAGGCGTGACAGGCTGCCGAACGGGTCAATCACCCCCGAATGCAGGTAGAACTGGCCTTCGGTGATATAGCCCGTGTTGTCGGGCACCGGGTGCGTCACGTCATTGCCGGGCATTGTCGTCACGGTCAGCACTGTGACCGAGCCCCCCTTTGCGTAATCGCACGCCTTCTCATACCGCCGCGCCAATTGCGAATAAAGATCACCCATATAGCCGCGCTGCGAGGGCACGCGTTCCTGACTGATCCCCACCTCTTTCATCGCATCAGCATAGGCGGTCATGTCGGTCAGAAGAACCAGCACCCGCTTGCCTTCCTCAACCGCGAATTTCTCGGCCACCGCCAGCGCCATATCCGGCACCAGCAGCCGTTCCACCAGCGGGTCCATCGCTTGATTGACGAACATCACCGTGCGCGAGAACACGCCCGCATCCTCGAACGACGTCCGGAACGTGTGATAGTCGTCAAAGATCAGCCCCAGCCCACCAAAGACAACGATATCAGCATCCGCCTGAATGCCGATCCGGCTGAGAAAGGCATTGAACGGCTCGCCCGAGACCGAAAAGATCGGGATTTTCTGGCTTTCCACCAACGTGTTGAACACGTCGATCATCGGGACATCGGTGCGGATCATCTTGTTGGGCACTGCACGTTCCGAGGGGTTCACCGTCGGCCCGCCAATCTCGATCCGCGGCTCGGACGAAAGGTCCGGCCCACCGTCGATTGCCACCCCTGCCCCGTCAAAAACACGGCCCAGAATATTCGCCGAGTACGGCGTCTGCATCGGATGACCCAGAAAAGTGGCTGTCGCCTCGGTCGAGATACCCTTGGTGCCCGAGAACACCTGCAGCGTCACCACATCCCGGTCGATGAAAATCGCCTGCGCCAGCGTTTTGTGTCCGTCGATGGTTTCGATCACCGCCAGATCGTTGAACCGCACAGCGGCGTCAGCCGACCCGTCCAGCGGCACCCGAACCTTGATCGTGTCGCCGACAATTTCCAGAACGCGTGTGTACTTCAAAAGACTTTGGGACATGAAACATCCTCAGTCATAAAAATAAAATTTGTCGCCCGGGCGCGCACCGCTTCGGGGCTTGTACGTGGAAGCAGCTTACTAAGAATCAACAACTTGGCAAGGATAGATGCCGATCAACGAATGAGTTACCCGACAAGACGCGCGAATCCGTCCGTCAAAGGCCCTCATCATCAAAAAGCGCATGTTTTTAAGGCTGTAAGGTGACCAATCTCATTTACTAAAAATTTAGTTTGACACATATGCAAAAAATCGCTGATGCTGAGCGCTATCCGGTCCGCACCGGATCACATAATCTTTGGGAGGAGACAGATGCGGAGACATCTACTTTGCGCAGTGGCGGCGGCGGCCGTCATTGCGGGCCACGGCTCTGCTTGGGCCGACGAAGCCGCAGCAACACGTTGGATCGACGACGAATTCCAGCCATCGACCCTGTCGAAAGACGAACAGATGGGCGAGATGAAGTGGTTCATCGAAGCTGCACAACCCTATGCCGGGATGGAAATCAACGTTCTGTCCGAAGGCATCCCCACGCACTCGTATGAATCCGAGGTTCTGACCAAGGCATTCGAGGAAATCACCGGCATCAAGGTCAACCACCAGATCCTGGGCGAAGGCGAAGTGGTTCAAGCTGTTCAGACCCAGATGCAGACGGGCCGGAACCTGTATGACGGCTATGTCAACGACAGTGACCTGATCGGTACGCACTCGCGCCTTCAACTGGCCTATAACCTGACCGAACAGATGGCAGGTGACTGGGCGGCGACCACATCGCCGACGCTGGATCTGGATGACTTCATGGGCATTCAGTTCACCACTGGCCCGGACGGAAACCTGTATCAGTTGCCCGACCAGCAGTTCGCGAACCTCTATTGGTTCCGCAAGGACTGGTTCGATGATGAGGCCAACAAGGCCGCATTTAAAGAGAAGTATGGCTATGACCTTGGTGTTCCTGTCAACTGGTCAGCCTACGAGGACATCGCCGAGTTCTTCACCAATGACGTGAAAGAAATCGACGGTGTCGCAATCTATGGCCACATGGATTACGGCAAGCGCGCGCCGGACCTGGGCTGGCGTATGACCGACGCTTGGCTGTCGATGGCCGGTGCCGGTGACGTGGGCGAGCCGAACGGTGTTCCGGTCGACGAATGGGGCATCCGCATGGAAGCGGGCACCTGTAACCCCGTTGGCGCGTCTGTGTCGCGCGGTGGTGCTGCAAACGGTCCGGCTGCGGTCTACGCGATCCGAAAATGGGACGAATGGCTGCGGAACTATGCGCCTCCGGGTTCGGCGTCTTATGACTTCTACCAGTCGCTGCCGGCGCTCAGCCAAGGCAACGTGGCCCAGCAAATCTTCTGGTACACCGCCTTTACCGCCGACATGGTCAAGCCGAAGTCCGAAGGCAACAACACCGTGGATGACGAAGGCACGCCGCTGTGGCGGATGGCGCCCAGCCCGCATGGCCCCTACTGGGAAGAAGGTCAGAAAGTTGGTTATCAGGACGTGGGCTCCTGGACGTTCCTCAAGTCGACCCCCTCGGATCGTGCCCAGGCCGCGTGGCTTTACGCTCAGTTCGTGACGTCCAAGACTGTCGATGTGAAGAAGTCCCACGTGGGTCTGACCTTCATCCGCGACAGCTCGGTCAACCACGAGTCCTTCACCGAACGCGCACCCAAGCTGGGTGGTCTGGTCGAGTTCTACCGCTCGCCCGATCGTGTGGCATGGTCGCCGACTGGCATCAATGTTCCGGACTATCCGAAGCTGGCCCAGATCTGGTGGCAGCAGATCGGTGACGTGAACTCGGGCGCCTTCACCCCGCAAGAGGCGATGGATCGTCTGGCCGAGGAGATGGACATCACCATGGCCCGGATGCAGGCCGCCGATGAGGCCGCCAACGTCTATGGCGGCTGTGGCCCACGCCTGAACGAGCCGCAGGACCCTGCCTTCTGGCTGGAAAAAGCGGGTTCGCCCAAGGCCAAGTTGGACAACGAAAAGCCGCAGGGCCAGACCGTCAACTATGACGAACTGGTTGCGCGCTGGCAGGCCAACTAAGCCAATGCAACCGGGGGTGCCGTGCGCGGCATCCCCACCCCACGACCAGTGCGCTGCACTGAAGGACCGGAACCCACGGACATGATCGAACTTCAAGACGCCACCAAGCGGGTTGGCAACGTTATTCATATCAAGCCTACCAACCTGAAGCTGCAGACCGGCCATTTCAATGTGCTGCTGGGGGCTACGGGATCGGGCAAGACCTCTCTGATCAAGATGATGGCCGGGCTGGATCCGATGGCCTCGGGCACAGTGCTGATAGATGGGCAGGATGTGACCCGGCTGAACACGCAAAAGCGACAGATCAGCCTGGTGCACCAGTTCTTTGTGAACTACCCGCATATGACTGTTTTCGACAATATCGCCTCGCCCCTGCGCGTGGCGGGCATGGCGCAATCCGAGATCGAAGGCCGCGTGGAAGAGGCCGCCGACCTGCTGCAGTTGCGCCCCATGCTGCACCGCCGCCCGCATGAGCTGTCGGGGGGTCAACAACAGCGTACAGCTCTCGCCCGCGCGATTGCCAAGGAAAGCCGCGCGGTGTTTCTGGACGAGCCTCTGGCAAACCTCGACTACAAACTGCGCGAAGAACTGCGCGAGCAACTGCCCGATTTGTTCGCGGGGCGCGGGGCCGTGGTGGTTTATGCGACCTCGGAACCAGAAGAGGCGCTGCTGCTGGGCGGCTACACCGCCCTGATGGAGGATGGCCGCGTCACGCAGTTCGGCCCCACAGCAGATATCTATCGTAATCCTGAAAACATCGCCGCCGCGCGTGTGTTCTCGGACCCACCGATCAACGTGGCCCACATCACCGTATCGGGCGCTCAAGCGCAACTGGCAGGTGGCGGAGGCTGGGCCGTCTCGGACATGGACGATGGAGACTACATGGTCGCCGTGCGCCCGCACCGGGTGACGCCGTTCCGCACATCTGATGCGGATGTGGAACTGACAGGCCGGGTCATTGTGACCGAGCTGTCTGGCTCAGATTCCAGCGCGCATTTCCGGCATGGATCAGATGATTGGGTCTCGCTGGCGGCGGGGGTGCATCCCTACCAAGTTGGCGAAGATCACAGTTTCTACATGAACCCGGCGCATTGCCGGTATTTCAGCCAAGACGGCAAAAGGGTGGCCTGACATGGCACAGATAAAACTTTCGAACCTGCGACACAGCTATATGCCCGCGCCGAAAGGCCCCGAAGATTATGCGCTAAAGGAAATCGACGTCACATGGCGCGATGGCGGAGCCTATGCGCTGCTGGGGCCGTCGGGCTGCGGCAAGTCCACCTTGCTGAACATCATCTCGGGCCTTCTGACCCCGTCCGAAGGACAAATCTTGTTCGATGATCGGGACGTGACCACCCTGCCCCCCGACCAGCGCAACATTGCGCAGGTGTTCCAGTTTCCAGTGATCTACGACACGATGACTGTGGGCGAAAACCTGGCCTTTCCGCTGAAAAACCGAGGCGTTGACCCGGCAACGATCAAACGCCGAGTCGATGAGATTGCCGAAATGCTGGATGTCACGGATATGCTGAGCACCCGCGCCAGCGGCCTCAGCCCGGATAACAAGCAGAAAATCTCGATGGGACGCGGGCTAGTGCGCGACGACGTGAACGCGGTGATGTTTGACGAACCGCTGACCGTGATTGACCCACATCTGAAATGGAAACTGCGGTCCAAGCTGAAAGAGCTGCACCAGCGGGTCAAAGCCACGATGATCTACGTGACCCACGACCAGACCGAGGCCCTGACCTTCGCCGACGAAGTCGTTGTCATGCAAGAAGGCGAAGTGGTGCAGATCGGCACGCCGGTTGAACTGTTCGAGCGCCCTCAGCATACGTTTGTGGGTCACTTCATCGGCTCACCCGGCATGAATGTTCTACCCTGCGAGGCCAAGGGCGACCGGGCCGTGTTTGAGGGCCATGAAGTGGTGCTGGAAGGCCCAACCCATGGCGACGGAGGACGCACTGATCTGGGTATCCGCCCGGAATATGTGGGCTTTGGCGATACAGGCATTCCGGCGCATGTCACTAAAGTGTCCGATATCGGCCGCCACTATGTGGTCAGCGCGATGGTCGGCAACACGGCCCTCAAGGCCGTGACCGAACACTCTGTGCCTGAACCGGGCTCAGAGGTCTTCCTGCAATTCAAACCAGAACAATCCCGCGTATACCGCGACGGCTGGATCGCAACCGAGGAGCGCAGCTGATGAGAACGGAAAACCAAAAAGCGTGGTTCTTTGTCCTGCCGGTACTGGCGCTGGTCGCGTTCAACGCGCTGGTGCCGATGATGACGGTGGTCAACTACTCGGTGCAGGAAACCTTTGGCAACAACCAGTTCTTCTGGGAAGGACTGGGCTGGTTCGAACAAATCCTGCGCTCAGATCGGTTCCAAGCAGCCCTCGGTCGGCAGTTCCTCTTTACCTTCCTGATCCTGCTGATCGAGGTGCCTCTTGGCATTATTGTAGCCCTATCGATGCCCCGCAAAGGGTTCTGGGTGCCAGTCTGTCTGGTGCTGATGGCCCTGCCGATGCTTATTCCTTGGAACGTGGTGGGCTCGATGTGGAACATCTTCACCCTGCCGAAAATCGGCCTGATGGGATACTTCCTGAATGACGTTCTGGGCATCAACTATGACATGACGCAGCAGCCGCTGTCGGCTTGGATCACGGTCATTGTCATGGATGTCTGGCACTGGACCTCGCTGGTTGTCCTGCTGTGCTATGCGGGCCTCGTGTCGATCCCAGATGCCTATTATCAAGCGGCCAAGATCGACGGAGCCAGCCCGTGGTCGGTGTTCCGCTATATCCAGCTGCCCAAGATGAAAACCGTCCTGACCATCGCCGTTCTGCTGCGGTTCATGGACAGTTTCAACATCTATACCGAGCCCTTCGTTCTGACCGGCGGTGGCCCCGGCAACTCAACCACCTTGCTGTCGATCGACCTTGTGAAGATCGCGCTGGGACAGTTCGACCTTGGCCCTGCGGCGGCAATGAGCCTGATCTATTTCGCCATCACGCTGCTTGTGTCGTGGGTCTTCTACACTCTGATGACAAAGGATGACGCAGAATGAAAAAGCGCTCCATCATCCCGATTCTCTATGTCGCGTTCCTGATGCTGCCGATCTATTGGCTGGTCGCGATGTCCTTCAAGACCACGAACGAGATCCTGTCGGGCTTTTCCCTGTTTCCCCAGACTTTTACGCTGGAGAATTACATTACCATCTTCACCGATCCGACGTGGTATTGGGGCTATATCAACTCGATCGTCTATGTGACGCTGAACACGGTGCTGTCGGTCTGTGTGGCCCTGCCTGCGGCTTATGCGTTCTCGCGTTATCGGTTTCTGGGCGACAAGCAGCTGTTCTTTTGGCTGCTGACCAACCGGATGGCCCCGGCCGCCGTGTTCGCGCTGCCGTTCTTTCAGCTCTATTCCTCGATCGGGCTGTTTGACACCCATCTGGCCGTGGCGCTGGCGCATACGCTGTTCAACGTCCCGTTGGCGGTCTGGATTCTGGAAGGCTTCATGCGCGGCATCCCCAAGGAACTGGACGAAACCGCTTATGTCGACGGCTATTCCTTCCCGCGCTTCTTCGTGACGATCTTCCTGCCCAACATCAAAGCGGGCGTGGGTGTCGCGGCGTTCTTCTGCTTCATGTTCTCATGGGTCGAAATGCTGCTGGCCAAAACCCTCACGGCGGTCGAGGCGAAACCCATCGCCGCCGTGATGACCCGCACCGCCTCCAGCGCTGGGTATGAGCTTGGCCTGCTGGCTGCGGCCGGTACGCTGACCATCATCCCCGGTGCCATCGTCATCTGGTTTGTCCGCAACTACATCGCGCGTGGGTTCGCGATGGGCCGTGTGTGAGGTTCGATATGCGTAAACTACTTCTCACCCTCCCCTTCCTGCCGTCGATGGCGGCGGCCCAACAGGCGGGCTGGGGCAGTGTCGGCCAGCAAGAGGAAAAAGGGTTTTCCTGGACCGATCCCTTGTGGCCCGATTTCTGGATGGCCTGGACGCCCGCAACGCTGGCGCTGTTCGTCGGCATCTTTTCGGCCATCGCCCTGATTGGCGTGCTCGAAGGGTTCAAGTTCCGCGACGGGATCGAACGGCGCGGCGTGCTGGGCCTGACGACCACCCTAGGCGACCGGCTGTTCATCACCCTGCTGGGATCGGCCTATATCTTCCTCGCTTGGCTTGGGATCGTCGGTCAGCCCGTCTGGACCCCGCTATTCCTGTCGATCGGCTGGGGGATTTTCGTCTTCTGGAAAGTTTGAGCTTTGCGAAACAGCGAAAGGATGCTTGTCTGTCAGGCATACTAAAAAATGCGACACGAAAGACCGATGCGAAAGAAAAAGACAACAAACCTTCTGACCGAGGTAGAGCTGGAGTTCATGAATGAGCTCTGGGCACTTGGTCAGGGCTCGGTCCGTGACGTGCTTGATCGTCTGCCACCAGAACGCAATCTGGCCTATACCTCTGGCGCAACCATCCTGCGGATTCTCGACGAGAAAGGCTTTGTCGAAAGCCGCAAGGACGGCAAGACGCTGATCTATACGCCGCTGCTGGAGAAGGACAAGTATCAGGCACGGTCGTTGCAGAACCTCTCGCGTACATTGTTCGATGACACGCCTGCCTCGCTGGTGGCGCGTCTGGTTGACGATGCGGGCCTGAGCGAAGCCGATCTGGAGGATATTCGGGCACTGGTAGAGAGGAGACTGCAAAATGACAGCGGTTAAACCGGTTCTCGACGTATATCTGGAATTAAACATCGTGCTGGGTCTTGCTGCCCTGATTTGGATGGCCGCCCGGGTGGCTCTGACCAAAACTCCGATGCAATATGGATTTGTTGCGCAGTTGAGGGCGCTCAAAGCGTTGTGCCTGTGCGTTTTGATCAGCCCAGTGTTGGCTGTGGGTATAGGCGCGCTTGCGGCGCAAACGTCGTCTAACGGGACAGTCGCAATAGGCGACATCGCCGTAGCGGCCTACTTGCGCGGAGAAATCGCAATGCCTGCAACCCAGTTTGAAGCGCTTCTGAACACGCGTGAACGCTGGGTCGAAATATTGCTCTCGGGCGCCTATCCATTGGTGTCTGCTGCTCTGTCCCTTTTGGCGGTTATGGCGGTTGTCTATCTATTGCGGGCCGTCCGCGATGGGATAGCGATCCGCCAAACTATTCAAAACAGCTTTCTTTGGCGTCGCTCGGCCAAAGTAGACATTCGTCTGTCGGACCGGATTACCGTGCCCTTTGCGGTTCGCGGCCTGTTCCGCCGTCATGTCGTTTTGCCCAGCCACCTGCTGGACACCCCGCGCGAGCTGCGATTTGCCCTTGCGCATGAGCTGCAACACGTGCGCGCCGGCGATGTGGAATGGGAATTGGGTTTTGAACTGCTTCGCCCCCTGCTGTTCTGGAATCCAGCCTATATTGCGCTGAAATATCAATTCGACCGCTTGCGCGAACTGGCTTGTGACCAGTCGGTGGTCTCCCGCAGGGGTATCGACGCGCGCGACTATACGAACTGCCTGCTGGACTACTGCGCCAAAACGATCAGCCGCGGCAGCCCGCGTGTTCTGAACGTCGCGCTTGTGACCGGTGGAAAAGCCAAGCGAGTCCTGCGCCAACGTGTATTGGCCCTGACCGAGGCCCCGTCGGTGCAATCCACGGCACCGGTCGTTTTCCTTGTCCTAACGCTGACATTCGCCGCCGTTCTGGGCTTGGGCGCTGCTTCTGTCCAGCAGACCGAAGACTGGAGCCACGACCGGCTTATGCTGTCCACGGTCGTCAATCTGGAGCGTCTTGAGGCCCGCAACGCTGGCAACTGATCCGGGGGCTACCACCCCCGGCGGCCAAACAGGGCCTGCAGGCGGTTCTGCCCTGCAAAAGGATCAACACGCTGTGGCGCTTTCAGGCCGGACACAACGCGGCGCACAAGCACCCAACAGACCAAAGCGAATATGACCCCACCAAAGGCTTGGCCCAACAACACTCCCGGTGCTCCGGCAACATATGCGCCCGCGACTGCAAACGGCCACGTCCCCAGTGTATGCCGTCCCCAATTCACCCAAGTGGAATAAATGGGGTGCCCCAGATTGTTAAAGCTGGCATTGGAGACAAAGATCACGCCGTTGAAAAACGACGCCAGCGCCAACGGCCCACAAAACAAGTAGATCAAAGACCGCGTCTCTTCTTGCGCTTGAAACAGATCGGCGATGGGCGCGCGCAGCACGAACAAAACTGCGGCCATCAACAGGACGTAGACGCCGGTAAATTTCACCCCTGCCAGAAAAGTTTCCTTGACGCGATCGTACTGCCCGGCCCCAAAATTCTGACCGACGATTGGACCAATGGCCCCCGACAACGCAAACACGACTGAAAACGCAACAGGCATCAGCCGCGCGATGATTGCCATGCCCGCCACGGCATCTGTTCCGAATTGAGCGACTTCGCGTATGACAATAGCGTTGCCCACAGGTGTTGCGATATTGGTCAGCACCGCAGGTACGGCGATGCCGCGCACCGCCTGGAAATCCTGGGCGACTTGCCGCATCGAAGGCCGCGCAAAAGCGCGGTGTACCCTGATCGCCGGCCCAAGCGCAAAAACCAACATACAGAGACGGGCGATCACCGATGCAATAGCCGCACCGTCCAGTCCCAACCCGACAGCAAAGATCAGAATCGGATCCAGCACGGCATTTGCTACTCCGCCATAAATCGTCGCCATCATGGAACGACGCGCATCTCCATGGGCACGCAGAACAGCCATACCCGCCATGGCCAAAGCCATGACCCACATCGTTGGCAGAATTATCGAAACATAGCGTGCAGCCAGCCGTAGGACCTCGCCCTCTGCCCCCAGCAGTGAGAGGAAAAAGCTGAGATTGAACAGGACAATCCCGGATACCAGAATCCCGAACATGACCCCCAGCATGGCGACGCTGGTGGCGTAATGGCGGGCACGATCGCCCCGACCGCCACCAAGTTCGCGAGCGACAAGCGCCCCGGCCGCGATGGACAGGCCCACGTTGACGGAATTGGTGAAGAACAACAGCGTTCCCGCATATCCCACCGCCGCAGCCAACGCATCATTCCCGAGCATCGCGATGAAAACCATATCCACAAAATCGACAGCGAAAATGGCCATCAAGCCAATACTTGTGGTCAAGGACATGCGTGTCACATGCCGCATGAGGCTGCCTGTCAAAAAGACCGCCCTACCGGACGCTTGATTTGCCATTGGATTTCCCGCCCCCATTTGTTGTCATACAGAGACAACGCACAACCGATCTGAGCAACCCGAAATTGACCGTTGCATCGCTGAAACCAGTGCCCGTTAACTCCGTGCGATCAAATGGTCGGCCAGACGCAGCGATAATTGCACGATGGTGAAAGTGGGGTTCGCCTGTCCACATGTCGGAAATACACCAGAACCCGCGACGTAGAGATTAGTGGCCCCATGCACTTTGCAATCAGAATCCACGACCCCGGTTTCAGCCGTCGCAGACATCCGCGCCCCGCCCATGTGATGGTTTGAATAGCCCAGCCCGATCTCTTCAACTGGCGCTAAGTCCCAAAGCTCAGGCACCATCCGCATCCGCCCCAGTCCATTTCGGATCAAGAACTTAGCCGCCTCACCTGCCGAACCGCGCATGGTTTCGATATCTTTGTCAGTGAATTGCAGATCAAGCCCAACAACATTCAGCCCAAAGCGATCACGTTGTTCGGTCAGAACGATACGGCTGTCCATATTGGGCTGTTGTTCGCCCGTAACGAAACAATCACCCGTAAAGAAATAGTCCTGATCGTAGGTCAGCCCCTTGATGAACTCAGAATCCCCTACCAGCGCTTTCGCAATCGGACGCTGTTTCAGACGTTCCAGCCTGACGCTGGAATTCAACCAGCCATTTGCCATCATTGTCTCTTGGCTGGGACTTAACATCAGTTCCGGAACCGAGCGACGCAGAAGGCGTTCGAACTCCCATGACGCTGAATGAGAGTATAGGCGCTTGGTGATAAAGTAGGCACCAAACACGACAATCGGGTGCTCCATGAAACAGCGACCGACCATGTCATTCTGATTGCCAAACCGGTTGTTTTCCTGCGCATTCAAATGCAGCAACATACGGCTGTTTTCAACGCCACCCATCGCCAGCACGAAGGTGTCTGCCTGAACTTTTCCTTCACCTTCAGCATAGTTTCGAACATGTGCTTGAGTGACGTTGCCGCTGTCGCCATCAACTGTGAAGCCCACGACGTTGGCATTCAGGACCAGATCAATGTTCTCCGAAGTCTCCAGATCCGACAAGTATTTGGTTCCAAAGCGGGCTGCTTCGTCATCACGCACGTCATAAAACTCGCGATCCGAACTGAACCTTTGCTCGACGATGTCGATTTGTCCGGTTTCGTCTGCTGGTTTGCGAAGTCGAGGGCCGAATTTACCCGTGCCCAACATACGTTCTGCGCCCGCCTGATAAGGCTGCAGGTCATCAAAGCCGATAGGCCAACCACTCAGTGGCACATCTTCACGAGGCAAAAAGTCAAAGGGATCAAGCATAGGGCAACGGCCATACCATGCAGACGTCGACCCACCCAAGGCCCGCATGCGCGTGGCAGAAAGAGATCCGTACTCAACGCCCAGATCCTGACCTTCGTAAAGGTCTTGCGACTCTGACTCGATGTCCCTGTCACCGGCCTCTAGTACAAGCACCCGTTTGCCCGCCTCGGCCATTTTTAATGCCAGCGACAAACCCGCCGGCCCCGAACCTATGACACAGCAATCATACGTCCCGTCGAGGTTTGGAATTTCGGAACGCGCATCAAGGATCACGACGCTTCTCCTGCGCCGGGGTCACTTTCATCCAGCAGCCATCCGTCGACCAGAGTCAGTCGCGGCTCTGGCACCTGTGGAAGGGGATTGTCTTTAAGTTTCATCAAGCCGATCCGCGCGACTGGCACCACCGCAACCGCAGAAAGAAGCATCGCAAGGACCCGCCGACGGCTGGAAAATAGATTCATTTCAGTCACCGCAAACTAGAAAACTCATTCACACTACGAAGACCTGACACGGGTAAAGCAAACACCCGAGGGCCACATGTCATCAATGCTAGGCGGAACACACCAGAATTTCAAATATTTCCATACTACGCCGGATTGGGCGATGTTTCGGAGGGCGCGCATATCTGGGAAATCTGTTCTTACGTAGGCAAAAAGCCGGTGGGTGTGCCTGCCGTTAAGCCTGATTTCGGCGCACATCCGAAACCGACTTTTGCAGTGCCACGATCAGTGCATCGCGTTCTCGCGACAGGGCCGCAGGCGGCATTCCCTGTGTTTGCGCTTTTATCCCTGCGGTCAGCTGCTGCCTTACATCATCTGTCAAATAGACCTGACCCAGATCATCCCACCACCGGTTGAAGGTCTGGGAAAAATGATCGCAAAACGCATCCAACCCACCATCGCCCGCGCCAAGGTTGAACAGCATTGTCGGCCCCATCGCCGCCCATCGCAGGCCCGGCCCGGCCCAAACAGCTTTGTCCACATCCTCGACCGACGCGACGCCCGATATCACAAGATGGATAGCCTCGCGCCACAAAGCCGCCTGCAGGCGATTGGCGACGTGACCCGGGACTTCCTTGTTCAGGCGAATGGTGGTCTTACCCAAACTCTCGTAAAACCGCTGGGCGGTTTCGACCACTCCCGATGTCGTCCTGTCATTTCCCAACACCTCGACCAAGGGGATCAAGTGCGGAGGATTGAACGGATGCCCCAGAACAAACCGAGAGGGGTCTCTCCAGCCAGATTGCATCTGGCTTAACGTCAAACCGGACGCCGAGCTGGCAACGATTGCATGCGCTGAAAGCGAAGGTTCAATACTGGCAAAGGTCGCGTGTTTGACCTCTAGCCTTTCGGGGACGTTTTCCTGAATAAAATCTGCGCCTTCAACGGCTGCTGCCGGGTCTGTGCAAAAGGTGATCGCGTTAGGCCCGACGGTTTCAGTCAAGCCAAGCGCGGCCAGCGTCGGCCACGCTTCTTCGATATAGGCGCGAACCTTACCTTCGACATCCGGAGCGGGATCATAGATCGCGACCGAGCGGCCAGAGGCCAGAAAAAGCGCCGCCCAACTGGCACCGATGACGCCACCGCCAAGACAAGCCGTATGTTTAACATCCATCAAAACAGCCCCGGATTGAGTGGGGAGGCAGCGGTCATGCCGCCGTCCACTGTGAACAATTGCCCTGTTGCGAACCCGGCCTCGTCCGAGGCCAGCCAAAGGGCCATGGATGCGATATCTTCGGGTTTGCCAAAACGGCGCATCGCGTGCCGGGTCAGCGCATCTTTTCGCGCGGCATCCGGATCGCCAGCCAAATCGAAACCGGCGTCGAGCATTCCTGTCTCGATCCACCCCGGGCAAATCGCGTTACAGCGAATGCGCGGGCCGTGATCCACAGCAATGGACCGTGTCAACCCATGCACAAATGCCTTGGACGCATTGTACAGCGCCATAGACGGATCAGCGACATGGCCAGAAATAGAACCAATATTGATAATCGAACCGCCCTCGGGCATGCGGGGGATGTAAGCGCGGCAGAGATTGAATACGCCCCGGCAATTTGTCCCTATGACCGCCTTCCAATCCGCGTCCGTACTGTCCGCGACAGTCTTTTCCACCTGCACACCGGCGTTATTTACCAGAATATCCGTACCGTCGGTTGTGAAGGCCAGTTCCGCAACGGCAGCAGCATCGGTTACGTCCAGCGTGTACCAGATCACCTCCTTGCCCAGATCTGTCGGACGGGTACCGCGACCACACGTGGTGACAGCTGCGCCTTCGCGAACAAACGCCTCGACGATCCCGCGCCCGATACCCTGCCTACCGCCTGTCACCAGCGCTCTTTTACCAGCCAAACGCATCACTATTCTCCTGAACTGCTTTGCAAGGCGGCGTCTATCCCTACCGCAACCCCGCTTGTCGACGGCATGCCCGGTTCGTCCCTAAGATCAGGGGCCGTCATAACTTCATCTGCTGAACCTGAGCGCTCAAGCCCCCGTCCAAGACCCAAAGCTGTCCGCTGGCGTAACGCGCCTCGTCCGAGGCCAGCCAATTCACGAGGTTTGCGATATCATCAGGTGTGCCATAGGTCCGCATCGGGTGGACGTCGCGAACCGCCTGCTGCAACTGGTCGATCGACTTGCCACCTCCGCCTGAACCGTCACCCGAGAAAAAGCTCTGCAACATCGGAGTGTCGACATAGCCCGGGCAAATCGCGTTCACGCGAATGCCTTCAGGGCCGTGATCGCAGGCCATGGCCCTAGTCAACGCATGAACCGCGCCTTTGGTCGCACAATAAGCAGCCAGACCGGGGTCGGCTATAAAGCCGTCATAGCTGCCGAAGTTGATGATAGACGCCGTGGTTCCCTGTGCTGCCTTACGCATCAGCGGCAGCGCGTGTTTCGATGTCAAAAATGTCCCGGTGACATTGACCGCAAACGACAGGTTCCACTCTTCCAGTGTCGTTTCCTCGATCGTCTTTTCAATCTCGATCCCTGCCGCGTTGACCAGAATGTCCAACTGTCCAGATTCTGCCCCGACCTTCTGCATCGCCGCGACCGCGTCAGCTTCTTGCGTGACGTCGAGTGTTATGAAGATGCTGCCATCTTCATTATGTTTCGCCAGCGACCCCTCGGGTGAAAGATCTGCAGCGTAAACGCGGGCCCCTTCGCGCAGGAAACGCGAAACGATGGCGCGTCCGATCCCCCCGCGTCCGCCGGTGACCAAAGCGGTTTTGCCTTTCAGCATCATTCACTGTTCTCCTTTCGGGGCGGGTACCGATATCTTGCGGCGGCCGCAGTCCAGTCCATATGATTACGGACGTATTCCTGCGTCGCGTCGCGCCGAGGCGTATAGTCCCACGCTTCGCAGGCACCGGCCTCCATTGCGGCGTGTAGGGCACGTCGCGATTTCTGGGTCGCGATCACATCCTTACGCAACGCCTCGCTGTCCCAGCGATGGGCGACCTCGGCCGCAAAAGCCCTGGCTTGTTTGATGTAGGCAGGGTCATTCGCGACGTTCGTCCGTTCACCGGGATCCTGTTCCAAATCATACAACTGCGGCGGATCGGGGTCACAATGAATGTACTTGAGCGCCCCCCGACGGATCATGAATACAGGATAGGGCGTCATCTCGGCGCAGTACTCGCCGATGGCCTCATCCACCGTGTCGACCTGCCCTCGCGCCAGAGACATCAACGATCGGCCATCAATCGGTTCGCCCAGAATGGCATCTGTTCCACCGGCAATATCAATGAAGGTCGGCAACAGATCCACCAAAGAGCACGCACTCGCGGCCGCCCCACAAGCGATCTCTGGCCCCGCCATGATCAGCGGCACCCGTGCCGAGTGTTCAAAGAAGTTCATCTTGTACCAAAGCCCGCGCTCGCCCAGCATGTCGCCGTGGTCTGCGGTCACGATGACGATTGTGTTGTCGCGTTCTCCGATATCTTCCAGCGCCTTGATGATGGCACCGACTTTGCTGTCGAAATAGCTGACATTTGCCAGATAAGCGCGGCGTGCACGACGAACCTCCTCATCATTCAACGGCACATAGCTTGCTTCGATCCCGTCCATCACGCGGCGTGAGTACGGATCCTGCTCCTCTGGTGTAAGCGTGTAATCCGGCATCGGAACGTCCAGGTCCGAGTACAAGTTCCACCATTCGGGTTTTGCCACATAGGGATCGTGCGGGTGGATGAAACTTGCGACCATGCAAAACGGCGCGGCATCCCCCGCGGCCCGATCCCTGCCCCGATCAATCAGCCATCGACGAGCTGCAAATTCGACCTCGTCATCATAGTCTGTCTGGAAGGTTGCGATGGCCACGCCGCTTTCTTTGACGGTTTGCATGTTGTGGTACCATTTGTCGATCCGTTCATCCGGAGCCTCCCAATCCGGCGTCCAGGCGAAATCAGCCGGATAGATATCGGTCGTCACCCGATCCTCGAACCCGTGTTTCTGGTCGGGGCCGACAAAGTGCATTTTACCGGACAGGCAAGTCCGATATCCCAGCGCCTTTAGGTAATGCGCAAAGGTGGGGACCGAAGCTTTGAACTCGCTGGCATTGTCATAGGCTGCAATCCGGCTGATCAGTTGTCCCGACATAAATGCGAACCGCGACGGCGCGCACAGCGGAGAATTGCAATACGCCGCATCGAACCGCATCCCCCGAGCCGCCAACGCATCAATATGAGGTGTCTTCACCGTCGGATGGCCATAAGCGCCGCAAAAATGCGGTGCTAGCTGATCGGCCATGATGACGACGATATTGGGCCGCCTCACGGCGCAACCATTTCATAGGCGTCCAGCACAAGACCATGAAAATGGTGAACCGCATGCTCGGATTTACCCGATCCGCTGGGGTCGTGAACGATCCGCCCCTGCGAGAAAGCCGGGGTATTCATGCCGCGCTGCACACTTTCAACAATATCTATGTCTTCGCGCTGCAGTACTTCGTCAAGATAGCGGATCGCTTCAAGCTCCATATCGTCAGGCTCAGGAGTTTCCAAAAAGAAGTCATAGGTTTCCAGCGTGCGATCAGGGCCTACCGGGATAACGTTCAAGACAATCATCGACGATCTTCCCGGATAGCGCATCAGGCAGGTCGTGGGCCACAACCACCAGACCGCATGCGTACGAACGGTCGCGTTGGACACGTCATAGGCCGAGTTTGCGCCCTTGCCCGCCTCTGCCATATGGCTGGAATAGATCCCGTAGGTCGTGACCTTGTAGGTGTCCATGTCGACCAGGTCACAGAAATCTTTGTGTGCAGTCGGACAATGATAACACTCAAGAAAGTTGTCGACGACATTCTTCCAGTTCGACTTGATGTCATAGGTCAGTCGATGACCAAAAGTCAGATTATCGATATCGGGCGCCCAATGGCGGATTTCAGTCTGCAGATCGCCAGAGACCTCGGATAACGGGCGCGCCCCGGGGTCGAGGTTCACAAAGATAAAACCGGCGAACTCTTCCACTCCAACTTGGTCCAGGCAGATATCCGCAGTATCGAAACCTGTCAGGCTTTCGGTCTCGGGCGCCCGAACAAGCTGACCGTCCAGTTTATAGACCCATGCATGATATGGGCACATGATGCGCGTCGTTTCGCCTTCGCCGGTTAACAAGTGATGCGCCCGGTGTTTGCAGACGTTATAAAACGCACGCAATACCCCCTGACGATCCCGAACCACCGCAATCGGTCGGCCTGCAATCTCAGTCGTCAAATAAGATCCCGGTCGACGCAGCTTTTCGACATGACACACCCATTGCCATGTCTTCGCAAGAATCGCTGCCACATCTGCCTGGTACCAACGAGGATCCACATAGGCGTCAGCTTTGAGCGAGCTTGAGTTGAACGGATCGGGGCTAAAGCCTTCACAAATCGTATCAAATTGCGCTTTTGAGGGTAGCTCGCTCATCGTTCTCTCCGCGAAATCGGGCCGTAAATTGGCCCGCCAATTGGGTCATCAGGCTCATGATCCGTGGAAAAAACACTTTTTCCTTAACTTTTTTTGCCATATTTTTTATTTTTTTAGCCATCTCGGTCCTTGGGATTTCTGTGCATTGGCCAAGCACGAAATTCAAATGGCACCCTGCCTTCGACCCTATCCACGCTGGGTGGCAAGCCAAACCTGTCTTTGTATGACCTGCTGAAATGCACCTGGCTGGCAAAGCCTGATGCAATGGCAATCTCGGCCAAGGGAAGGCGCGTCTGCGTCACAAGGCCCCGCGCCCGATCAAGACGGATATCCCGGTAATACAAGGCTGGTGTCTTTCCGACATGAACCGCAAACAAGCGATCGAGTTGCCGATGCGAGATACCGACGACTTTGCATATTTCGGGCACAGGCAATGGGTCTTCCAAATTTGCCTCCATAGCCTGAATTGCTAGACGCAGTTTCGCTGGAACCGTTGCCCCCAGCGGCTCGGCGCCGTCGGGTTGCTGCCTGTTGGCCGGGCCGCGTAGTGTGTCGTGGAACACGTACCGGGCCGCCGCATTGGCAAGCGCGCTTCCATGCAGACCCTGTAACACTTGCAACCCCAGATCGACCGAAGCCCCGCCACCACAGCATGTGATCCGGTTGCCGTCCAAAACAAACAAGTTCTCGACAACTTCCACGTCGGGGAAAAGCTCTTGGAACGCGTCGATATGTTCGTAATGCACTGTCGCCTTACGCCCCCGTAGCAACCCTGCCTGGGCAAGAATGAATGCTCCAGTATCCAGCGCGATCATACTCGCGCCTCGACGCGCCCAATTCCTAAGCGCCTTTTCGGTGCGATCGGTCGCATGCTTTTCCGGGGCCCAACTGGCCGATACGACAACGATGTCCACTTCGGATGCAGCGACCTCGCTCAAGGCGCGTGTCCAGATTGAGGCCCCGTTGCTGGACGTGCAGGATCCTCCGGCTTCGGACGCAAATTCCCATTTGAAATGACCCGAGCCGTCGAGGTAATTCGCCGCCCTCAGCGGATCGATAAAACCCATTGTTGTCGCGATGTTGAAACTGGGCGCGACGACGACCAAAACCCGCGTTTCTTGCAGCATGGTATCAGCCATTCAGGAGCTCCCGCCTCATATTCCCTAAATTCGAACATGATGGGTTTTGTGACCGCAGTGCAAGACCGCTGCGCCTCGCCCGCCGCAGAGATGGATCGCGGCAGTCTTACGGCCCCATTTCGACGTCAGCCGGCTATCTTTCCTTGAATGCGCGATCCAATGTTGTCTGGACCGGCTTGAGAAGATAGGCCAGCAACGTCTGTTCTCCGGTTTTCATTTCGGCAACCACGGTCATCCCTGCCTGCAGTGGTCGAGCGAAAGACCCGGTTCCGACCGACACCTGCGCCAACGCCAAAGAGGCGCGGAAATAGGTTTCGCCCGTTTTTTCATCTGTCAATGGCAAGGGGTAAATCGAGTTCAATTGCCCCTCGACTTTGCCAAAACGGCGCACGTCGAATGTGTCCACGCTGATCGACACCGGATCGTCGGCATTGACATGCCCGACCTCGGCATTCGGAATACGTGCCTCGACTATCAGCGCCTGTCTGGTTGGTAGGATCTCAAAGATGGTTTCTCCGGGCGCGATCACTTCTCCTAGGTTGGGAAATGCGACCGATTGAATAACTCCACGCGCTGGCGCAACGATGCGGAGCCCGGCGAGTTTACCCGCTACGATCTGTTGGGACACACGCAGACGATCTCGTTCCTTCTCTAATTCGGAAATCCGGGTGAGAACGTCATCACGCAAAGACAGTGTCTCTTCTTGCAATGTCGAACTTGCCAAGATGAGCGCACTTTGCGCCTCGGCAAGACGCACCGAAGCTGCAGATGCGGCTGAGCGTACCGCGTCGACTTCGTCTTCCTCTTCGAGATAATCGCTAAGCGACTTGAAACCTTGAGCCTGAAGCTGAGCATACTTCGCCAGAAGCTCCTCTTTCTTGACCACACGCCTATTGGCAAGGTCCGCCGCCTGCCGCAAAATATCCAGCGTTTCCTTTTGCTGCTCCAATGATGTTTGTTGGATTCTCTGACGTTCAAAGAACAGCTGCAATCTGGATGACGCCGTCACAAGCCCCTGAGCTTCGAGCGCTTTGATCTCGGACACGCTTGGAGGCACAGCCCTGTTGAGCATCGCAAGTACGGTCATCGCATTTTCCAGATCTCGCTGGATTGCCTCGATCTGTTCTGCAGCCAGATCCCTTTCTTGCGTCAGATCCGGATGCTCCAACTCTACCAGTACATCGCCTGCCTCAACTCTTTGACCGTTTCGGACGTGGACCTCTTTTACGATTCCACCATGTAGAGTTTCAATCTGCGGGTAGTCCCCAATTGGCATGATCGTACCCGGGGCGCGCGTGATCTGTGGCATCATTGTTCGCCCGGCTACCGTCACGAGGCCACAGATCATCAAAAAAAAGACCAAAGTCAAAAAAGCCGCAAAACGAGGAGGTTTTTTGCGCCTTCTTTCCACCGCCCTGGCCATCGGTCCCGGCTTGGTATTGGTGTATTCCTTACGTGTCATGATCGACCCTCAGCAGTTTTCAGAGCAGCTTGGATTTTCTTTAACCCGGCATCCCCTGTTGCATTTACAACGACCCTATCGCCGTTCAGAAAAACGAAACGGTCTGCAATGTTGAGGAACGAGCGGTCCGCGCTGGAAATGAGTATCGTTTTTCGCCCTCTTTGCTCCCAAACCCATCTTTTAAACCCGTCACGGCGCATGTCCGAAAGACCGTTTGTAGGCTCGGAGAACAGATAGACAGTAGACGGGCGCGCGATACTGCGCGCTAAGGTCAGCGCTTTGACGGTTTCATCTGACAATTGCGCCAGTGTCACGTCCGTCAGGCGCGTTTCCAGCCCCTTTGCCAACAACCCAGTGTCATTCAACAAGTCCATATGATCCAGGGCGGCAACGATTTCGGCATCCGAAAGCGACGAACATGCAAGACGGAAATTCTGCGCGACCGTACCGTAAAACAGAGACTTCTCATAAGGGGCGTAGGTGACTGACTTACGCAGCTCATCCCGCGCTATCTGACGAATGTCGATGCCATCATGTTCGATCGTACCGGCCAATGGCGTGTGCAGCCCGTCGATCAGATCCAAAACCGCAGTCCGGCTGGTAGCATCACTACTCATGAGCAAAACAATTTCACCCGGTTCGCAATTCAAACTGGCCTGCGACAAAATCGGGCCATTCAGCGGGTCCGGCCGATACGTAACCGAGGACAGTGAAATCGCTCCACGAAGTGTTTTTCGATGCGATTGGGCCAAACGCAGTTCCAATTCTTCCTGCAATCCCAGGACCCGGTCCGCCTGCGCTCGGCTGGAAACTGAATTTAACATCTGAGGGAAGCTGGCATACAAAGTCTGCACCGGAGTCAGCACCTTGGAAACCAGGGCTATGGCCGCAATCAAAGCGCCAAAACTCAGATCGGCAGTTACCGCCCCATGGGCGCTCAGGATGATTGAGCCGACGACCGTCAAAGCGGTCAAAATTTGCGCAAGCGACTGGGTAAACGCCTGAAATTGGCGGGCGCGACGGGCTGCGGCTTCGGCGACTCCGATCATTGGCGTCGAACGTCGCATCCATCTTTCCTGCAAGCCCAGGTTTGCAATTACTTTCTGATGAACGATCGCATCCTGCGCCAACGATTGGCCGACTTCAGCGGCCTCGGCAGCGGCGCGGTCCAAGTTGCGCTGACGCGGAATGGTAAGACAACCGACCAAAATGAACACGACAACCATGCCGAGACACAACAATCCGGCTTCGGGTGCGAGAAAGAACAGAAGGGTCAGAAAAATCAACACAAATGGCAAATCCAGAACGGCTGGCATCACCTGACCTGTGAAAACTTCTCTCAAAGATTCGAATTGGCGAAATCGAGTCAATTGCTGCGTCACATCTGACTTTTGCAGCTGGCTAAGCGGAAGGGACATCAGTTTTTGAAACAGGGCGATCATCAACTGACGCTCACCGTGCCATCCGACGTAAGCAAGCGCGCGAGATCGCGCAAGACGGAAGGCGAAATCCGATATTCCGATTATGGCGACACCGACTGCCAATGAAACCAACATATCAATGGATCCCGACGGAATGACACGATCATAGATCGCCATGATCAACAATGGAGTCAGCAGGCCCAAAACGTTTGTAAGCAGCGACGTAACCAACAACCAAGGCAGCATCGCGCGCATACCCGCGAAAGCCGAACGTACAGATGTAAATTTCTTCTCCGATATCCCTGGTGTCGCGGTTTGCAACTTGATTACGGTGCAAAGGCCTGAACCTGGAAGATAGTGACGCAGGTCGGGGTTTTGGCTGTCACTGACCCTGATCGTCCGCGCGGAACGCCCAAGGGCAATGTAACACCCGCCGGACTTGGGAAAGACAAGCGCGGGACATTCTTGATCAGTTATCTCGCTTTCCCTGCACCTGACTCTCCAGAAAGGAATATTCAGGTTGCCAAGCGCTTCTATTATGTCGTCGCGGTGCAGTTCGGACGACAAATGAGGGAACGCTTCGGCAATAGTGTCCTTTCCATTTTTCCAACCCTCCGCCAATAGAAGTCGTTGTAGAAGTCCCCTTGCGCTTTGCGGGCTTAGACTTGTCATGCCGCCCCCCGTTGTTTAAGCAGCGCGGCCTGGCGATCCAGCTCTGCATCATCCCTCCAAGACGTGATCTCGTCAGACAGCTTTGCCTTTAGATGAACGACCTGATCTGCCAGTTGTCGTAAGCGCGGGTCCGGACTGGACAAAACAATAGTCGGCCGCGGCGCAAGGGTTCTTAAACAATCCGCCAAAGCCTGGCGTTCTGGTGTGTCCAGAGCCGCCGACGGCTCATTCATGAGCAAAATTTTGGGTTGCAACGCCAATGCCCGTGTCAAAGAAACCAAGTGACGGTTGACTGGGTCTTTCTCGAAACTTGTTCGCGCAGTCATGACGGTGTTGTACCCTGCGGGGAGCCGGTGAATGCGTTTTTCCAATCCCAACGCAGCAGCAAACTTTTTCGCCTTCTCAACGACTTGCGCGTCCCCAAATGCGCTCAGGTTTTCAAGTAAAGTGCCTGAAAACATTGCAGGGTCCGCCTCAAGCACGATCGTCGCGCCCTGCCCTTTTTGATTGACACGTTTGGCCCCGGAAAAGCCATCGATCAAGACCTCTCCGTTCGAGGGAAGCCGTTGACCAGAGATCGCATCGAAAACGTAGTCAACCATCCAACTCTGTTCGGCTTCCAACAAAACGCAACCAGAGGGTGGTACTAAAAAACTTACCGGAGCCATGAGTGCGCCTGTACTATCCGTGCGCTCGACAGCCATCTCGCGCACCGAAATTTGCCCCAGTATTTCAGGTACTTGGCCAGAAGGTATTTCGTTGACTTCCAACTCCTCCATGTCATTTAACCGCCCTCGTGCAACCGAGACATTTTCGGATTGAACCCACAATGTCATCAACTTGTTCAAAGGCTGGATGATACGACCATTCAACAACATACAGGCTGCAAGCTCGGCAATGCCTATATGGTTCTGGATGACGAGGCAGGCCCCCCAAAGCCCCATTGCCGCGACCATCATTTGTGAAAAAATCGCTCCGAAACTCTGTGCAATCCCCGCAAATTGGATTAATTTGTTACTAATATTTACGGTTTGCTCTTCGAGCATTTCAAACCGGCGCGCCATCTGCGGTTCCATCCGGTTAGCTTTTACAGTCTGCACGTTGGACAGAGTTTCTAACAAAAAGGCGTATCTTCGGGCGTCCAGAGATTTGCGCCGTTCGAACAACACCCACTGAGCGCGCTTCATCACAAAGGCAAAACCAAGCACGATGCAAAACGCGCCGAGAGGAACAAGAAACAGCCAGCCTCCGATCAACCCGATCAACACCGCGAACAACACAGTAAAGGGTAAATCAATAGAAAGCGTCTGGCTTTGCCCTGATTGATAATCCCTCAACTGATCAATGGCGGCAAACCGTTCAAAATAAGTGCTGTCAGTATTTTGCGAAAATGACCGGGTGTTCGCATTTAGAACCTGTTTCAAAAACCGCCGACGGTTGCCTATCGCCGTGCCTTCGGCGGTGCTGGTCAGCATAATTGTTCTGCACTGGCGCAAAACAAGTTCTGCCGCGGCGCTGATGATCAATACGACGGTTAGTACCCGCAACGTATCTGTGGATTGAAACGGAATAATCCGATCGAAGATCATCAGAATGGACAAGGGCATCAGAAGCGCCAGAACATTCAACGAAAACGATGCAGCCCAGATTGGCAATCCAAATCCAGATCGGGACAAATTTCCAGCAAGCGGTTGCGGTTCCATGATGCACTATCACCCTTTCCTGTCCCAGAAGGTTGCGCGACCGCCGCTTTAGGAATGGTAAAGAACCCAGATGCCGTCGTGAATAATTTCCTTTAAATTGCAGATATTTATGAAACCTATCTGTAGCACCCTTCATGATATCTATCGTTCGGACCGACAGATGAATCGAGGTAGCGCAATGAACAAATCCACACACGAAATTTCAAGTTTCGCGCAATCCCAGCTGTCAGAGACGGAAGAAAAAGAGGAATTCGCGGCGCAGTTTTCCCATGGGACACCGCAGGTTTCGAATGATCCCACCCGATCCGCACTGCACACGGGTGAAGACCGGGCAGGTTCCCTTGAGACGCGGCTCAGACCAGACGGCGCACCGGGCGGCCAGCCTGGGCGGGTTCATTCCGTGCAGGAACAGGCGCCTTACAAAAGCAACGCCGCACCCGAAACAGAACAAACCGTGGATCAAACTTTGGCAACCGGGCCAACGGCCGATACGAAACCGAAGGCGGAAGCGCAACTTGGGCCAGATACCGGGGATCACACCGCGCGATTCGAAATTCAAAGCAATACGCACGAAACACATCAAACGGTCGAGTATGATTCAGGACCAACTCCCTTCGTGCCCTCCCCCTTAAATCCAGGCACTCCGAGTGATAACTTCGTCACTTCCACTGAGGATGAAAATGACGCCCCCGAAGAAATCCTGTTGGATGCCCTAGAAGTCAGTGAGAACGCCGCCGGAGCTGTGGTGGGAACACTGACGGTCGTAGATCCTGATACATCAGACACGCATTCAATTCATGTGTCCGACGACCGGTTCGAGGTTGTGGGCGGACAGCTACAACTGAAACCCGAAGTGACCTTGGATCACGAGGAGGCAGCCCAGATCGAGGTCGAAGTCACCGTTACGGATTCAGGCGGCCTGACACTCACAGAACGATTCACCGTCGAAGTATTGGACGTCAACGAAGCGCCCGACACTATCAAGTTAGACGGCGTTGCTGTCGCGGAAAACGCGGCAGGCGCAATTATTGGAGCTCTTACGGTTACCGACCCAGATGCGGATGATAACTACAACATCAGTGTTTCCGATGACAGATTCGAAGTGGTCGACGGAGTTCTGCAGTTAAAGCCCGGCGTTTCATTGGACTACGAAGACGCCGCCCAGGTCGAAGTCAACGTGACCGCGACGGACACCGGCGGGCTAAGCCTGACCGAGAGCTTCACAATCGACGTTCAAGACATTAACGAAGCACCCCAAGATGTGACCCTGGACAACCACTCGGTCGCAGAAAACGCCGCTGGAACTGTGATTGGAAATCTATCGACGCTGGATCCCGACATCAAAGAAGACCATGCTTATCACGTCTCGGACGACCGGTTTGAGGTGGTTGATGGTGAGCTTCGGCTAAAACCAGATGTACAGTTCGACCACGAAGAGACTGACCAGATCGAGCTGCAAATCACAACTACAGATTCTGGTGGCCTGAGTACAACGAAAGACTTCGTCATCTCCATTGAGAACATGAATGAAGGTCCTGAAAACCTGACCCTCAGCATCAACACAGACAATCTGGTTTCCAACGGCAGCTTTGAAGAATTCGACCTCGATCAAGGAAGGTGGCGTGGATTTAACAATGACCCGTCGGGGTCTTGGACGGATTCACACGGCATCGAAATCTGGGACCAGTTCGGCGGCACCAAAGCCTCGGATGGCGACCAATTGATGGAATTGGACCACGGTCACGGCGTAGACAGTATTTCGCAAGTGATCCAAACAGTGGACGGCCAGCTTTATGATCTGGGGCTGGACCTTCGCGAGCGGCTTGCCGGCGGCACCGATACGGTCGAAGTCTATTGGAACGGAAACCTCGTTGCCGAGTTGGATCCCCAGTCATCGGATTGGGAGACGTTTCAACTACAGGTCGTCGGGACAGGACAGGATACGTTGGAGCTCCGCGAACCCGAGGGTCAGAACGACAGCTACGGGGCCTTGATCGACAACATCACCCTGACGGCGGCCATGCAAACGGTTGCCGAAAATGTCGCCGGAGCCATTGTCGGAAAAATCAGTTTTGACGACCCCGATCAAGGGGACACTCACCGGTTCGAAGTATCGGATGACCGATTTGAAGTCGTCGACAACCTTCTGCGCCTAAAAAAAGGTGTTTCGTTGGATTTCGAGGAAGCCGCCTCTGTTAGTGTCGATGTAACAGTGATTGACGCGGGAGGGCTGAGCCAAACCGTCAACTATCAAGTGAACGTCGCCGATATGCCCGACGTCTCGGTATCCAGTGGTTTCAGCGTTAAATTTTTTGGAACCACCTCCCAAGACGGTCTGAGGGACGTCGACTGGAACGCTGCTCCGGTCCATACAGAAGTTGTTTCGACCACCGACTTTGGACAGGTCCCTCACCAGGACAGCAGGTCAAACGATGCATTCGGCATCGAAGTTTCTGGCAATATTGACGTTGAAGAAGGCGGACTTTTTACATTCCATCTGGATGACCACAACTCAGCGACACTGGTTGTCGACGGCGTGACTGTCATTCCGAATGGCTCTGCGCAAACAGGCGAAATCGACCTTGCGCCCGGCACGCATGTAATTGAAGTTCGAAATGTCGGCACACCCGGTGCCGCAGGGCCAACCCTGGAATGGGAAGGCCCCGGTCTTGTTGGGCGACAGCCAGTCACGGCGCCGGACCTAGTGGATGCACAGACTGTATCGGGAATGCCGATTACCTTTGAAATCAGCGCAGGCGCCGTCGGCTTTACGGAAGAGTCTCACTTCGCGCTGAGTGATTTGCCAGAGGGCACACAGGTCGAGACAGAGTCCGGATCAGTGATTGCAGGCCCTGACGGCACCGTCGAACTGAGCGGCTGGAATGTGCAAGCTCTTATGATCACGCCTCCTGCAGAGTTTACGGGACCAGTGCAGGCAACGTTGCACCATTCCACCCCAACGGGTGGCAACACTAGCTATGATGGCGTGGAAATGATTGCTTTCGACGTTAATGCAGCACAACAAACCCTTCCATCGGCCCAAATATTTGGCGGTTTCACTGCGCGCTATTTTGACGTCGACCATAAACTGAAAAACTTAGACGACGTAGACTGGTCCGCAGACCCCAGCCATCAAGAGCTGATATCGGAAATAAATTTCGAAACCACCAAAGGCTCATTCTGGGCAGATGGGTCAAAAGACACTTTTGGCGCCCAGTTCGAAGGAAAAATTACGATCGAAGAAGGCGGGTCCTACACCTTTTTTGCCGGAGGGGACGACGGTGTCGCTGTCTATATCAATGGCGTCGAGGTAGTTGACAACGACGGTCGCCATGGGTTTCGAACCCGTTCTGGTGAGATCGAGCTCGAGACCGGAACGTATGACATCGAAGTCCGGTATTTCGAGAACCGTGGCCGAGCTGGTCTGAAACTGGAATGGGAAGGCCCCGACACCAACGGACGGGAATTCGTTCAAGCCGATGCCGGGACGACCATAGAGAAAGATGGCAGTTTCGAGCTTGGGATAGACCTTAGCCACGCGAGTCCGACAGCATCCGTTTCGCTGGAAGGTTTGCCCCCAAACACCATGATACTTAGTGGCGAAGACGCAGCCCTGTCAGATGGTGGCTCGGTAGAGCTTCAGGGGTGGAACCTGGACATGCTTGAGATTTCGCCTCCGCCAGGGTTTGAGGGCACGATAAAAGCCGAGATCACTGTCTCAGACAAAGGTTTCAATGGCGCAAATATTTCCTCGGAAACTCAGATTGATCTTGTTGTCGGGCAAGCTGACGATACAGAAGGCGCGATGATGCAGCAGGGGCAAGATCTGTCTAACCTGCTTCAAAGCGAAACAGACGAGTTACTGGCGTGGGATGCACACTCTTCTCCTGCGGACGATGGCGCCGAAACCGATGTCATGGCAGAGACTGTCCAGACCTCACCCGAAGCTGAGATCACCAGCATTCAAAGCGATGCCTACGAGCGTGTGGACTGGTGATATCCGAATATGGCCGGGCGAGTTTAGAAACTGTCCCTACTCTCCGGCCAGCGCATTCTGTCCCAGTGAAAGGCGCTGTTCAGACAGTGCCTTTTTCTTGCTGACCTCCAGCAACGGGAATTCCACAAAGAATACGGTGCCGACACCTAGTGTGCTTTCGTAGTCAATTGTCCCGCCGAAATGCTCAACAATCTCCTTCGAAATACTCATCCCCAAGCCGGTTCCTCCAGCGTGCCGTTCATCTGATGAATCAATCTGCGAAAAACGATCAAATACTTTGTCGCGACTACCCTCGGGGATGCCGATCCCCTGATCTTTCACGTATACCCGCACCCGCGATCCGACGACCTCGCACCCTACAGTGACGACGCCACGTTCAAACGAAAACTTCGCCGCGTTCGAGATCATGTTGGTCAGAACCTGGATCAACCGCGAGGCGTCACCTTTGATGAACAAATCTTGTTCGGACGAACGTTCTTCGACCAGTTCGACATTGTGGGCGCTGGCAAATCCTAGGTTGCAAGCGATTGCCTCATCCACAAGCGAGTTCACGTTGATCCGCGTCTCTTTGATGACCATCTCGCCGGCTTCCATTTTCTGGATGTCCAAAACATCGTTTATCAGAGAGGCCAAACGCTCACTGTTCTTACTCGCCAGCTCTACAAGGTTTTGCATCTTGTCTGGTACCTCACCCACGGCGCCTGACTTGATTAGGTCCAAAGAACCCTTGATTGACGTCAATGGCGTACGCAGCTCATGGCTGACCGTCGAGATAAACTGAGTCTTCGCAATATAAGCCGCTTTGGTCCGCTCATGCTCCTCCCTGAGCTTTTCCAGCTGCTCTAAGTTGGTCTGGTACAGTTTGAGAAACACCAGCGAGCAATCGATCAGAAAGTACATCACGAAAACGACGGTAAAGAAATGCAGCCACAAGTCCGATGAAAGGTCGGGCTGTTCGATCCAGATGTCTTTGACCACGATCACCATGAACGAGATGCCATACATGGCGAGGCGCACAATCATGGCCCAAACGAATTGGTGGTTGTTCATGGCCGCAAATAGGGCGGCGGCGAACAAGAAAAAAAGCGGGGTGAAGTGACCGCCTGTTGGTTGTTTCAGCGCAACAGACACCGCGTATAGGCAGATAGCGGTAGAACTCAGGACCGTATTGAACAAAATCCACGCCACCATCATTGCGATAGACCGGCGTTCCTTGGGCGTAAGGCGTGCTACCCGCTTAGCCAGGTAAAGGTCTTGCGCCTCGCAGATCAATATTGTCCCGTAGAAAAACAGTGCGTTCAGCGGATTGAAGAAAAACGCTGTCAGGATCGTGGTTGCAAGGAAAATGGCCTGTCGCTGCCAAAGCAGCGCAAAGCTCATGGCAGTGTAATCCTTGATATTCTGTAGCAGCCTGCTGTCGCTGTCTTGGGGTGCCCCGTCTAGTTGGGGTGCTTCGATGGCGGTCATCGTAAAGTCTTTTTTGCTGATCAGTTAGAGGAGATTTATCGACACAATGAGGACGTAGTTGGTCGGAATTTCGTTCACAGTTTGGCAATAGTTTTCATCGGGCCGAATTATTGTCGAATAGCTTCGCTGGCCTATGCCGGTAAAGACACAACACTGTGCGTTATAAATTAACGATTTTATTGCCTTTTTGACCCCCTTACCCCTTAATGCAAGAACAGGCTAGCGAGACAAACAAAGAGGTGGGGTTGTGGTCGCTATTGGAAAGATAGAAGCCAATCACGAGGGTGTGACACCCGTTTCGGCACAGCTTGCTGAAGAGCCGGTCACATTGCTTCAATTCGCCCGCTCGGCAGGGCGCAACATGCTTGAGGTCATTCCCGCAGAAACGCTGCGCGAAACTTACGTCCGGGGTCCGCTGAATATCCACTATATCTGCGAACCCGAAATGATCACCGAGTTGCTGGTCGGTCAGGGGCGCGCTTTCCCCAAAGCGAAATTCACCAAGGACATCATCGGATCAGCTGTCGGGAACGGTCTCATCCTGTCCGAGGGAGAGAAATGGCGGAAGCAGCGGCATCGCTACTCGCCCTTATTTGCGGCACGCAACTTGCCGGTTCTGGCACGCCATTTTGCCGCAACAGGGATCGAAGTAGCGGATTCATTGGCCGAGCATCCCGGGCCAGTCGATGTGGCCCAGGTTGCGCCTGCCTCAACACTGACCAATATCTCTCGCGTCATTTTTTCGGGCAATGAAGAAGTCAGCGCCGAGCAGATCCGCGTTGGGCTGATCGCATATTTTAATTATATTTCAGACCTTTCCCTGTTTGACTTAATGGGCCTTCCGAAATGGTTACCGCGCAAGAAATGGCTCAGCAGCAAGGCGCCAGTTACTACTATGCGCGATCTGGCCCGCCAGGTGATCGACCTGCGTCGTGCTGAAAGCCGCGATGAGCCTGAAGACTTTTTGGATCTGATGATTGAGGCTTTAAAGTCGGATTTTGAAGATGCTGAGACGACAGTGGACAACCTTCTGACCTTCGTGGTCGCGGGACACGAAACTTCGGCCAATGCGCTTGCATGGGGGTATTACCTGCTGGCGCTGCACCCAGAAATGCAAAACCGCGTCCGACACGAGATCATGTCGGTTCGACCGGATGGCCCTGTGGAGTATTCCGATTTGGAAAACATGCCGCTGCTGAGGGCCCACATCAAAGAAACGCTTAGGCTGTATCCATCAGCCGCCTTTTTCGCCAGGGACGCAGGCGCTGAACTGGACATAAACGGTGTTAAGATCGAAGACGGTGACGCGTTGTTCTTCCCCGTATACTCGTTACATCGGAATGAGAAACTGTGGGACGAACCTGATCAATATCGTCCTGAACGTTTTCTTGGCGGGACCATACCCCGAGGGCAATATATACCTTTTGGTGCCGGACCGCGCATATGTATTGGCGCTCAATACGCCGAGACGGAAATCATGGTTCTCATGGCCTCAGTGCTGCGCAAAGTCGCGTTTTCGCTGTCAGACGAACCGTTGCCAGAACCGGTTTTAACTTTTACGATGCGCACAAGCGGCCCGCTTATTTTGAATGCCTCACCTGTCTAGGCAGGACATTGTTGGCTCAACCCCGGTTCAGGTAAGTCTGGCTACCGTACATCTCTCGCAACACCGTTTCGAACAAGCTGCCTCGTGGCTTGGTCTTGTTGGACGAATGTGGCGTCTGTTCTTGCGTCACCTGCTGCCCGGCCGGAGCGCCCTTTTCGCGCAGTTCCAGCTTCGCGACGGCCTTGTCGAACGCAGCAAGAGCACCCGATTTAGACAACGCCCTCATTGAGATTGGTGTACTCATGACCGTGCGGATATCGCCTGATACGTTCCGCTGCGCTAAAATCTGAGCGAATTCTTGATTGAGTTGATCTTCACTTGGCAGTTTCGCTGCGCAATACCGTCCATGCGTCACGACCAAATAGATGCCGCTGCCACGGTATGAGAAAATAGCTTCGGCCTCGGCTGTCCCAGTCTGAATGCTTTTTCCAAGATCCGCGATGATGCGACGAAACTCTCCGAAGTCGTTCAGATCAAAGCGAAAGGCTGCATCTTGCAACCTGATGGCGGTCACCCACGAGTCAAATAAACGACTGCGGCCTAGTTGTTCGATATAGTTGTCGAATTCGACATAACGCAGACACCGTTTCAGACCGTCGACAGACAGAGGGTCCTCAAAGCTGAACTGCTGGTTGTAGTCGAGAACGTTTTGCAGGTTCTTGACCGAAACCGATGAAATCCGGCTGCGGACCCTTTCCTGCATCAACAGATGAGCCGCATTCATGCGACTGCGCAATTCGAAGAAATCAAACGGTTTGGTAACGTAGTCAAACGCACCTTCGGCAAAAGCGTCTTCGACATGTTTTCGGTCGCTCATGGCGGTCAGCATTATGGCAGGCGTTTCCGAGTTTCCGGGTGTGTTCCGTATCTGCCGCAGCAATTCGATCCCGTTGGTTCCGGGCATCTGAATGTCCAATAGAAGGCAATCGAACGGTGTTTCCGCCTCTTTAATAACCTGCAGCGCTTGGCTGGCGGAACTGGCAACAGAGACCTGACAGCTTTCAAACTCGGCCAAAGCTGTTTGCAACAGCTCAAGAATTCCGGGTTCGTCGTCAACAGCCAGCACTTTCAGAGGCGTCCGCTTCAACGCGCGCATGTCCAATTTGCGCTGGAATTCATCACTTGTCGGAGTCGTATGCTTCATGACTAGTCAACCGCTTTCAACCTGTTAAACAGGCTCAGAATAGAAAACGACTAGGACGAAACAGCGGCAAAAATCGCAAAAACCTTGGATAAATTGGGTTTTTTCTTGGCGTTATTTTGGCGAAAACTCTCAGATCTAATGTCGCCGAGCACCGAGACTTAAAAGGTTTTTATGTTTAATTTTAACGATTTAGCAGCATATCACCCAGCTTGGGGTCAAATCAAACCCTGACACAATCTACCAGTCGCGGACAAATCGCTCAAGTTGTTTTACCGGTCCTACGATCGAGGGCTCGGATCGGCGTCAAGACGTGCTGTGGATATTGAACAAAACCGACTGGCTTACTGTACCGTCTATCGAGAACTTTGCCCCGACCGGAGCAGCCCCAACACCCAATCTGCGCGACCAACGTGCCCAAACTGAAGGAACGATGCCCAGGATGCGGGTCGCGCCGTTTTCTTCTGCCGTAGCGGTCATCCTGAAAAACAGCTCTTGCTGTACGGCCAACCTGCGAGAAGCCGGTACGCTCTCGGTGACAAAAAACCGGGAGGCTTCCCAGATCTTGGGGTTCGCCGGTGCCTCGAAAAACAGAATGTCCGTCGGAAGATCGCGCAACAAACCTTTCTGTGCATCCCGCAGCATATAGGTGTAGGCCCCACACCGTGCGTTCGTCGGCAAAAGGCGAACGCCCGCCAAAACCTCGCCGAATTCATGCAGAACGACCCACCGGCAGGCCGGTGTGTCATATTGGTCAAACTCCATCCCATCCGCCTCACCTACATTCCAGTGCAGGCGATCGATGAAGATCGTTTTTCGAGTCTCGAGATATTTTGCCAACAATGTGCCGTGCTCGTGCATGTTGCGAAAGCTCATTGCGGTCGCACGGACATTCCCTAGCTCGCGCTTGCGATCAGGCGTGTCGCGCTTGAACGCAAATAGCTTACGCCGTGCCGACGGTTGGGGCACGGGTTGGGCCGTATTGGCTGGCTCCAGGTCCGGAAATACCTTGGACGCTGAGTATGCCTGTTCATACCTGAGTGGTCGGTCCATATTTTGCTCTTATTTTAGACACACTTATGACAAGATATGAATCGCTGCGTCTACAACTAAATGATGTTTTTTCCGGTAATCGCGTCATTGTGTGGCGAATTCACATCCCATACAAAACATTGAGCATTCAGGGCGAGTTTTTGGCACATTTAGCATGCGGTTTTGCGAAGAATGCACTGCATCGTGGTTTCAACCTGATTAGACAACGTCTTGAATCATCATTGTATTCCTTAATTCGCCAGTTCTAGAGCTTACACCATCGTAAAATTTAGCCTCTCGCGGGCTGGTGGTTGTGAAACTGTCATTCTGCATCACTTCGCCGCCCAACCTGTGATTGCCGCGACCGGCCCTAACGAGCCAAACATGTCAGTTTCTGCGGCTAGTATGACTGAACCCGAAAAAAAATATTCGGTCACTTCCGCGCCCAGCATACGTCATCCTTTTGCCGTTTTTCTCGGACAGCCTGCGTGTAAGCGATATTCAACGCCCCTCCGGCCTTTGTGCGGCACTTTTTGAGTCCTCAAGGTCAGTATGGTGGCAAAGATTGGTGACTGTTTATGCGTATACTTGCCGTAGATGACGACCCCAGCATCCTGGAGCTTCTGACTTGCGTTCTGGGGGCTTTTGGGTACGAAGACGTAGTGACTGCTCGCAGCGGTCAGGAGGCGCTCGACATCCTTGCGGAAACGACCGAGATTTTCGATTGTCTTTTGCTTGACGTCCAAATGCCCGAAATGAACGGCATCACACTTTGCGAGCATGCGCGCAATCTTCCTGACTATCAGTTTACGCCGATCATCATGATCACTGCTATGGTGCAAAAGCAGTACATCGACGAAGCGTTTGAGGTCGGCGCCACAGACTACGTGACGAAACCGTTCGAGTTTGCTGACCTGAAACAACGGCTTTCCGACGCCTACAGGCTGGCAGCTGAACGACGCGCAGCCATCGAAGTGATCGAAGCGGATGTGTATGCCGTCAACGATTCCGAGATTAACACCAATTTCCGCCTTAGCGATCCGCTCTATTTCGGTGACCTGCCCGGTTGTATCGGCTTGGCCGAGTTTGAGAACTATGTCGTACAGTTGTCGACAATGCACTCACGCGCGTCCAAGATGATGGCCGTCAAAGTGGCTGAGGTCGAAGACATCTTCCGAACCGCAACTTCGGTGGAATTCCGCGAAGCCATGGCGACCGCTGGCAATGAACTACTGACTGTCTCGCAGGAAGGTCGGAATTTTGCCACCTATTGGGGCAATGGCGTTTTCCTACTGATACATGAAAGCAAGCCGGGTGTTTCCGCTGCCGAGTTGCAGCACAAACTTGCCAATCGCTTCGTAAAAGGCTCGCATGGCAGTGTTTCGGGTCGAGATTTCTCGTATCATGTTGGCGAAGTGGTCGCATTGCGCGCCTCGTCAAAGATGGAAGCTTTGTTCCTGATCGACAAGGCCGTTGAACTGGCAGACATTCCAAATACTCCGGTTGCCCGGTTCGGCTAATCCAAGCCGAGCCCGGGAAAGCCATTTCCAAAATGCACTAAAAGTTCGCGTGTTCGCAGCTGCGCGAGCGGTTAAAGGGACATACCGTGATCCAGTTTGATCATGTCGGCAGCTTTCTCACCGATCATGATTGAAGGGGCATTGGTGTTCGATGAGTTCACCGTGGGCATGATTGACGCATCCGCAACCCGCAATCCATCGATCCCATTGAAGCGCAGACGTGGGTCCAAAACCGCACCGTCATCCACCCCCATGCGGCACGTCCCGGCACAATGGTGCGATGTTTTTGAGTGCACGCAAATAAAGTCGAAATAATCCTGATCTGTTCGAATATCCGGCCCTGGCAGTCGCTCGGCCAGAATAAAGGGCTTCAAAGCGTCTTGGGCGAGAATGCGTTGCACCAGCTTTAACCCACGGATCGACATTTCTCGATCATAAGGATCCGCCAGATAGTTCGGGTCGATCAAGGGCATCGCCATAGGGTCCGAACTTTGCAAACGCACTGTCCCGCGTGATCGTGGACGCAAGAAACATGCGTTGAGTGTGACGCCGCCGTTCGGCATAGCCTGAACCCCGGCCTCAATCCCCGTCCCCAGGCCCAGATGCATCTGTATGTCGGGTGAACGAGCCTGTGAATCTGCATACCAAAACCCGCCAGTCTCGAACAGGCTCGACGCAACAGGGCCATTTCGCGTGAACACGTATTTCAACGCAGCCAGAGCCGAAAAGGGCAGCTTGGCAAACCGATCATACGTATGCGGACCGGTGACCTCGCAGATTGCGTATAGATCCAGATGATCCTGTAGGTTCGCACCAACCTGTGGCTGATCGTATGTGACTTTAAGCCCCAAAGACTCCAAATGATCGGCGGGGCCTATACCGGACAGTTGCAGAAGACGCGGTGATCCAATGGCCCCGCAGCAAAGGATCACCTCGCGCGCCGCGGTCAGGACCGAGCCATCCATCATCTCTATCCCGGCCACCCGTCCATTTTCGACCACCAGTCGGTGAACCTGCGCGCCAGTACGAATGGTTAGGTTTTGACGGTTGCGGTTCGGAGCAAGAAACGCCATCGCCGCCGAAGACCGACGTGCATTCCTCTGGGTCAGTTGGTAATAGCCTGCCCCATCCTGATGATCACCATTAACATCGTACGTTTTGGGAATACCGACCTGCCCGGCGGCCTCGATGAAGGCATCGCAGATCGGCAAGGGCGCGACAGGCCTGGAGACCCCCAACGGCCCGCCTTTGCCGTGGAACTCATCCTCGAAACTGTCATTGTCTTCGGACTTGCGAAAATACGGCAAAACGTCGTTGTAACTCCATCCGACGCAGCCCATTTGTCGCCAATCATCATAGTCCTGCGCCGCGCCGCGGGTGTATATCTGCGCGTTAATGGAGGAGCCGCCCCCGATCACCTTGGCTTGGGTGTAAGGAAACACTTTGTTCAGCATGTGCCTCTGCGGCACGGTGGTCCATCCCCAACTGCCTATGCCCTTGGTCATCTTGGCAAACCCGGCAGGCAGATGAAAAAGCGGGTGCCGATCCGACGATCCAGCTTCAAGCAATAGGACCGTGGCCGAGGTTTCTTCGGACAAACGCGCCGCTATCACCGACCCGGCCGAGCCCCCGCCGACCACTATGAAATCATACCCTTCGGGCATCACGGCGTGATCCGCATCTCACTTTCGGGATCGAACGCCACAGCCTTTTCCATGTTCACTGCAAAAGTGAAATCCTGCCCCGGCGCGACCTCGGCGTCCGACCGCATGCGAGCGATTACGTCCCGCCCACCCAACTGCATCGATACGAACGTGTCCGAGCCCGCCGGTTCGGTCACAACAATCCGATTGCCCATCTGAGCAATGTTCGAGGACTTGCGATCCGCGCCATCCATATCAGTGATCGTTTCAGGGCGAATGCCCAGCAGGATTTCGCGCCCGTCCCACGCGGCCAGGTTATCTTGACTGAACGGTAGCTGTGTCATGGACCCGTCATGGACGGCCACCTCGGCATGGGGTCGCCCGTTCAGCACCACCACTTTGGCCGGCACCACGTTCATCGCGGGCGACCCCATAAAGGTTGCTACAAAGATATTGGCGGGTGTGTCGTAGATCTCTTGCGGCGTACCCAATTGTTGAACGTAGCCGCCGTTCATCACCGCGATGCGGCTGGACAGCGTCATTGCCTCGATCTGGTCATGGGTCACGTAGACAATGGTCGTGCCAAGATTCTGGTGCAGTTTCTTGATTTCCGTCCGCATGTCCACGCGTAGCTTGGCATCGAGGTTCGAGAGCGGCTCGTCAAACAGAAACACATCAGGGTTGCGCACCAAGGCCCGCCCCATTGCAACGCGCTGCCGCTGACCGCCCGACAACTGGCCGGGCTTGCGGTCCAGCAACTGCTCAATCTGCAACAGCTTGGCGACCTCGGCCATGGCCTTTTCACGTTCGGGCTTGGGCACGCCGTGCATCTCAAGCCCAAAGGTGATGTTCTGCCCAACGGTCATGTTCGGGTACAAAGCATAGCTTTGGAACACCATCGCGATGTTGCGGTTCGACGGGTGGACGCCGTTCATCACCTGATCCTTAATGCGGATTTCACCGCTGGTGATTTCTTCCAGCCCCGCGATCATGTTCAGCAGGGTCGACTTGCCGCAACCCGAAGGGCCAACCAGCACCAGAAACTCGCCCTCTTGCACCGAGATATCGACCTTGTGCAAAACCTCGACCGCGCCATAGGATTTGGTCGCGTTGTCTATGTCTAGAAAACCCATGAGGTCTTATCCTTTCACCGAACCCGCCATCAGGCCGCGGACGAAGTATCGACCGGCCACGATGTAGACGAGCAGAGTTGGCATGGCGGCCAGAATGGCACCTGCAAAATGAACGTTGTATTCCTTTACCCCCGTGGATGACTGCACCAGATTGTTCAGTGCCACGGTCATAGGTTGGCTGTTGGCATCCGCGAATGAGGCCCCGAACAGGAAGTCATTCCAGATATTTGTGAACTGCCAGATGATCGAGACCACGGCGATCGGTCCTGAACTGGGCAGCAGGATGCGCCAGAAGATCTGAAAGAACCCTGCGCCATCGATTTGTGCCGCCCGGATCAGCTCGGTCGGGAAAACGGCGTAATAGTTGCGGAAATACAGCGTGGTAAATCCGATACCATAAACCACATGCACCAGAGCAAGGCCCCATGTGGTGCCCGCCAGACCCATCAGGCCCAGCATCCGTGCCATGGGTATCAGTACGATCTGAAACGGGATGAAACAGGCAAACAGCATCAGTCCGAACAGGATGGTGTCGTACTTGAACCGCCATTTGGTCAGCACATAACCGTTCAGCGCTCCCAAAATGGTCGAGACGATCACCGCCGGTACCACCATTTTGATCGAATTCCAGAAATAGGGCTTCAGCCCGGTCGGATCGACCCCGATCTGGGCCGAAGACCACGCCTTGAGCCAAGGCTCAAGCGTGAAGACCTGCGGCAGGTTCATCATGCCGCCGCCAGTGATCTCTTCCAGCGGTTTGACCGAGTTCACCAGCATCACATAAAGCGGCAGCAGGTAGAACAGACCAAACAGCAGCAACACCAGATAGATCAGCGTGCGGGTGACGCGGCCCGTGCGAATTGCGGTATCTTGCGAGGCTTGAGACATCAGCGTTTCTCCCGCAATTCGGCATAGAGATAGGGGATCATGATCGCCGCAATTGTCATCAGCATGATCGTGGCCGAAGCCGCGCCGATGCCCATCTGGTTCCGCGTGAAAGTGTAGGAATACATAAACGTCGCGGGCAGTTCGGTCGCCCGGCCCGGCCCACCACCGGTTAGGGCAATCACAAGATCAAAGGTCTTGATCGCAAGGTGGCTGAGGATCACGAAGGCCGACAGGAATGCTGGGCGCAATTGCGGGATGATGATCCGGCGATAGAGGTTCCAGTTCGAGGCCCCGTCCATCTGCGCCGCGCGCAGGATTTCATTGTCGATGCCTCGAAGACCGGCCAGAAACATCGCCATAACAAATCCACTGGTTTGCCAAACAGCGGCGAGCACAACAGTATAGATCGCAAAGTCGCGGTTCTTTATCCAGTCAAACTCGAAACTGGTCCAGCCCCATGTTTGCATGACATTTTCCAGCCCGATACCGGGGTCCAGAAACCACTTCCACGCGGTGCCGGTGACAATGAAACTCAGCGCCATGGGGTACAGGTAGATCGGGCGCAGCAACCCTTCGCCACGGATTTTCTGATCAAGGAAAATCGCCAGCCCAAGCCCTATACAGGTGCAGATCACGATATAAAGCCCCGCGAAAATCCCCATGTTCTTCAACGAGATTTCCCAATGACTTAGCCGCCACAGTTTGTCGTAGTTTTCCCAACCAACCCAGCCATATGTCGGCAGAATACGGCTATCGGTAAAGGACAGGTAGACCGAGAACAGAATGAACCCGTAGACAAAGACCAGCATCATCGCCAGCGACGGCGACAAGACCAGCTTGGGTATCCAGTTCTGCAGACGAGTTTTGAAATCCGCGTCGGCCGATGAAGCCATGGCGCGCCCTCCTGCTTGGCGTATTGGGGAACCGGGGGCTTGTCACCCACGGTACGACAGGGCGATTTTCAGGCCGCCCTATCGAAAGGATCAGAGGTGGATCACTTGGCGATCGAGACAGCGTCGACCAGCTCGGTCACAGCGGTTTCGCTGTCATATTCGCCGTTAAAATGCGCGGTCACCACGTCATAGATCGCGTTTTTCACCGATGCAGGTGCTGCATGGCCGTGCGCCATCGAACCGAACAGGTTGCCAGAAGACGCTGCGGCAGCCAGATCTTTCATGCCTTGCTGACCACAAGCGTCCAGATCGCTGCCATCCACGTCGGTCCGGGCCGGGACGGAACCCTTCACCTTGTTGAACGCAATCTGGAAGCTCGGCGACAGAATGGCGCTGGCCAACGCGGCCTGTTCGGCCGAAACCGAACCGCCTTGGTCGAACATCATGAACTGGTCGGCATTGAAGGTGACTTGATCTTGCGTTCCTGGGAAACGGAAACACAAAAAGTCCTGCCCCGGAACTTTACCGGCGTTTAGGAATTCACCTTTGGCCCAGTCACCCATCATCTGGAAACCAGCCTCTCCGTTGATGACCATGGCGGTGGCCAGGTTCCAGTCACGTCCCGAGAAGTTCTCATCCACGTTGTCGCGGACAAAGGCCATACGGTCGAAGGCTTCTTTCATGGCGTCACCGCCCAGCGTATCCTCGTCCAGATCGATAAAGGCGGCCTTATAGCCGTCCGGCCCCAAAGTGGACATCGCAATGGCGTCAAACACGGTTGCATCCTGCCACGCCTGACCGCCATGCGCGATCGGAGTGACCCCGGCCGCTTTCAGGGTTTCAACCGCCGAAACGAACTCATCCCAGTTGGTGGGTTGCGCGATACCGTTTGCATCCAGAACCGCCTTGTTCGCCCAGACCCAGTTGGTCGAGTGCACGTTCACCGGAGCCGCAACCCATTTGCCGTCGCTCTTGGCGAAGGCTTTAAGCGCATCCGGGACCACATCGTCCCACCCTTCTTTCGCGGCGACTTCGTTCAGGTCTGCCAAGGCACCCTGATTGGCCCAATCCAGAATATCAAAGCCCAGGGCCTGAACGGCAGTCGGTGCATTGCCAGCCGTGACACGGGCGCGCAAAACGGTCATTGCCTGCTCACCGCCGCCACCAGCAACCGGCATATCGGTCCATCCGATACCTTGCCCAGACAGGTCGTCCTTAAGTACGTTCAGTGCGGCAGCTTCACCGCCTGAGGTCCACCAGTGCAGAACCTCGACCTCTTCAGCTTGCGCCAGGCTGGTCGTAGCCAGTAGCCCTGCCACAATCAGAGACTTCGTCTTAAGCAGATTACGCATTCTTGTTTCCTCCCTAAATGCGATATCGTTGAACGGACCTTTTGCAGGCCCTTTGTCTTACATGTTGCATTACCCAACTGTCCCAGACATCGCCGGGACGAAGGATCGCCCAACTCACCTCGAAGACAAAACGAACAAGTCATGTCCGCTGTCCCTCCCGCGTCTGACTGGCCCTATGAGGTCAATTCAACCAGACTTTGATCCATCAGGCCCCGCTTCTGAACGGCGGGCGCTTCAAAGCAAAAATGACATCGTCACCCTGATCTCTGCCGATGGACTGTAAGCGCTATCATTGGTCACCAAGAATGGTTCGTCCAGTGTTTTCATAGACAAGCTAGGCATAACCGATGCAGGCGACCGCTCTGTGCTGTCTGGAAAAGACCGAAGAATGACCGGTTGGTCCGACACCTTATATCGCCACACAACTTCCAACGGAGTTATGATCACGCGAAATCGGGCCGCATTGGATGTTGCGGTTAATCAGAAATCCGAGTGGTTTAATAATAAGGTGTGCAGATTGCGATTAGGCGCGCGTTTGACCAACGCTTCAACCTATGTGCGCAAGTGGCGGTGCTGTCAGACGAATTCGAACCAGTCTCAGTTTGCCGCGGAAACTGCGAACCTATCCGGAACAAAGTTGACGCCACTCGGCGAGAGCAGCGCTGCGGGTCAGCTTGAAGATGTCTCGGCTGGTTAGCGATCTTTCTTGGTTGAAGTGATTGTAGACGGAGGAATGGGCGGAGGCGAATTTCTGTAAACTTCGCATGCGCCTGAAACGCTGCATCGCGCGCTCTCTTCGTCGGAAAGGCAGGTGCGAGTTCTCGACGCGGTTGTTGAGCCACCTGCCCGTCCTTTGTTTTTCGGTAGCGCCGAGCTCTCTGAGAGCGGCCCGGTACGATGCGAAGCGATCCGTGACAACGGTTCCCGCTTTACCGTATCGCTTCATCAATTTCTTGAGGAATTTCAGTGCTGCAGCTTTGTTTCGGCGCTTCGTGACAACGGCTTCCAGCACCTCGCCTTCGTGATCAACAGCCCGCCAGAGATAGTGGCGTTTGCCATTTACCTTCACGAAAACCTCGTCAACGTGCCACTTCCATTTTGAAAAGGCTCGGAGTTGCTGAACACGCTTTCGTCTGATCTCGGCAGCAAACATTGGGCCAAACCTGTTCCACCAATATCGGACAGTTTCGTGACTCACGTCGATGCCTCGCTCATGCAGCAGATCTTCGACATTCCGAAGCGAGAGTGGAAACCGAATATACAGCATCACCGCCAGGCGGATGATCTCAGGACTGGTTTTGAAGTACTTGAAGGTGGCAGGTTTGGTCATTCCTAACTGCTATGCACCCGCCCTGCCCCGCTCAAGCAAAGTTAATCTGACAAGACCCCGTAGACTTCCTCTGCAACTTTTCGCCCAGTGGAAGAAAAGCTTAGCGACTATGTTAACTTTTAATTGTCTACTAGTTTTCGCGATTCAGGGCGGTTTCCCGGTCGATATAGCAATGGGTCTGAGCTCGAGAAGGGAGTCATTACACTCCGGCGAAGAGTATTTGTTTCTTGCGATCTGCATCCCTTTGACACAAAACGAAATCGTTCTCATGCAAAAAGCCCTGAGGAGAGGACGCAACTAAAAAATGCCCAAAATCATCTCGCCCTGCGACTAGCGCAACCAAAGTTTTCACTCCGTTTTGCTGTTTCATTGAGGGCTTTATGAAACGCAACGCCACACCAATGCGTCTATCGTCCGTGTTATTGGGCCCTGATGCGTGAAAGAGATGCCCGTGATGCATGGATGCCTGCCCTGCACGCAATTCGGCAGCAACTGCATCTTTTTCGTTCACATCGACTGCGATTTCCTGCCCACGTGACAAAAGATTGTTTTCGCTGAAGGTGTCCACGTGAGGCACGATCCGGCTTTTATGGCTGCCAGGAACAAACCTCATACACCCGCTTTGCTCAGACGCTTCTGAAATCGCAACCCAACAGGTTACCTCTTCAGCATCATCCAAACCCCAATAGGTCAAGTCTTGGTGCCACGAGACTATCTTCGATGATCGCGCTTCTTTTACGAAAAGTGCACCGCTCCAAACCATGAGGTCCGGCCCCAACACTGTTGAAGCAGCCTCAATCAGCTTCGGATGGCGAAGAAGTGCATCGAATGATGGTATCAGCCTGTCTGGATAAGAATATAGAAGCTTGAGTTTCTCTGGGTCGTCTCTGAGAATGAGCTCTGCTTTCTCAAAATCATCGCGCAGCGTTTGGACCTCGGAAGCTGTCAGGATATCCAGCGGAGCTACGAAACCGTCTCTTTCATAAGTCTTTGCAATATCACGCATTCGCCTATCCATCGTCATTTTCCGGAAACGTTAACTGCACTTTCATTGATTGGCTTCGATCAGACGCGACCTCAAAGGCAGTAACAGCCTCGCCAACTTCGAAGGAATGCGTCACCAACTGGTCGACGTTTATTAGTCCGCTTCGCATCATCTCGACCGCGACTGAGAACTCGGAATGGAAACGGAAAGACCCGCGAAGCACTATCTCTTTTGCAGTCAACGCCTGCATTGGCACAGTCATATCTCCACCCAGACCAAGCTGAACCAATGTTCCACCCGGTCGCAAGCATGCGACGCCAGAAGCCAGAGCCGATTGAGCCCCAGAACACTCCAGTTGGATATCAACCTGGCCCTTGTCGTTTTCAAACTGCTCCAGTTTTTGCGGATCGGCGTAGGTGTTGATGACATCGTCTGCCCCGCATTCACGCGCCAGAGCGAGGGTCTGGTCCGAGATATCCGTCGCCACTATTCTGGCCGCTCCAGAACGGCGTACCGCCAAGATCGTGAGGCAGCCAATCGGGCCGCATCCCGTTAAAAGTACCGTTTTGCCTAAGAGGTTCCCGGCTTGTTTAATCGCGTGCAAACAGACAGCCAGAGGTTCGGCCATAGCGGCCTGCGCAGGGCTCAACCCATCTGCCGGAACACATTGACTGGCTTTCGCCACGAGTTTGCTTTGAAAAGCGCCTTGGATATGCGGGAACGGCATCGCGCTGCCATAGAACTTCATATCAAGACAGTGGTTTTGCTGCCCGTTCAGACAATAAATGCAGGCTTGGCAAGGGCGGGATGGAGAAACTGCAACCAGTTGGCCTAAGTGCAGCCCCTGCACACTTGACCCGACTTTCACGATTTCTCCGGCGACTTCATGTCCTAGCACCATCGGCTGACGCAACTTGATCGCACCGAAACCACCGTGGTTATAATAATGCAGGTCAGAGCCGCAAATCCCACCCGCGCGCATGGCAATCAAGACTTCGTCTGGCCCCACGTCGTGTACGTCCCGGTTTTCCAACCTCAGATCTTTTGCGGCATGGATAACAACAGCAACATTGGCCGAAGACATTGCACAGACTCCCTATACATATTGCCAAAAGATACGGATAGTCGGTGCTGACAACCAAGGGGTTTTTGCATGATGCTTGAAATGTTCAACCTAGAGGGAAAACGCGCACTAGTAACAGGCTCTAGCCAAGGCATTGGATTTGCGTTGGCCCGTGGCTTGGCTGCCGCCGGTTCGCAAGTCGTTTTGAACGGGCGCGACACCGCGAAACTAGCGGCAGCGGCATCCGAGTTGAGCGAAACAGGCGCCTCGGTACGTCAACTTTCGTTCGATGCAACCGATCATGAAGGTGTCCGATCTGCCGTGGACAACTTTGAAGACAATGTCGGCCCCATAGACATCCTGATAAACAACGCCGGAATGCAATACAGGACGGAGCTACAGGATTTCCCCGCTGATGCCTTCGAGCACCTACTACAGACAAATGTAGCGTCCGTCTTTCATGTCGGTCAGGCTGTGGCACGGCACATGATTGAAAGAAAGTCAGGCAAGATCATTAACATTGCGTCGGTTCAATCCGCATTGGCAAGACCGGGTATTGCGCCTTACACGGCGACAAAAGGTGCCGTGACCAACCTTACAAAGGGAATGGCGACTGATTGGGCTAAGTATGGCCTAAACTGCAATGCCATTGCGCCTGGATATTTCGATACACCTTTGAACGCCGCATTGGTTGCTGACCCTGAGTTTAGTGCATGGCTCGAGAAACGCACCCCGGCCGGTCGCTGGGGCAATGTGGAAGAACTTGTCGGCGCCGCCATATTCCTTGCCTCCCCTGCATCCAGTTTCGTTAATGGACATACTCTCTACGTTGATGGCGGAATAACGGCGTCACTTTGATTTGTGTCTTTCAACCGTCTGCTAGGTACGACTGACGCAGGCTTTGTTTAAAGCGCCGACGCCAAAGCAGTCACCACAACAACCATCAATGAAGCCGCCATCGCAAAGTTGATCCTTTGATGTGATCTCTCACTTAAATCAAGGCTGCCTAGCTTTGCGCCAGCACCCAGCCAGATCATGTGCACTGGCACCCAAACCATATTGAATATTACGATTTTTATGACGACCTCCCAAACGGGCGCATCGGGCAAAAAGGCAAACCCTGAAAACAATGCAGTGCCAACCACGTAAGCCTTGGGATTAATGAACTGAAGTGTCAGCCCGTTCGCAAAACCAAGTGGCGAGACCGCGGGGGAAAACCCGACCTTTGAGCCAGCTCTTGCAATACGCCAGGCAAGAAATCCCAAATACCCAACAGAGGCAAATAGCAGCAAAGTTCTAAGTACCGGTATAGCCAAAGCTACTGCAGCGACTCCAGAGACAACAAACATCATGTTGATGAACCCGCCCAGCATCAAACCGGCCACAAAAGCGAGCCCAGCTCGAAAACCAAATGCTGATCCAATACCCGCAGTTGTCAAAACACCTGGGCCAGGCGTAATCAGCAGAAAGAAAACCGCAACGGCAAACTCAAACACTATTCAGATTGGCCTTCTACAGATCTCTGCATTCCGGCACAGCTGTGATCACCGATCCGTCCTTAAGGTGTTGCAGGAGATTGTCGACAGTTAGTTCACCCATAGCTGCACGTGTCTCAATAGTCGCGCTACCAGCGTGAGGGAGAAGAACGACATTAGACAACTCGCGCAATGCTTTTGGAACGCGCGGTTCGTCTTCAAAAACATCAAGCCCTGCCCACCCGAGCTCACCGTTTTGCAATGCATTGATTAGGGCAGTTTCGTCGACAACCGAACCTCGACTAACGTTTATAAGAGTGCCCCCTGCCCCCAACGCGCGCAACACCTCAGCGTTGACCAGCCTGTTGGTCGACGGGCCGCCGGGCGTGATGCATATGAGGACATCCACATGTTCTGCCATTTCAACCAAACTGTCGAAATATCGGTACGGGACATCCTTTTGATTGCGGGTATTATAAGAGATTTCGGGGGCCCACGGCTCCAACTTATCAACGATCGCCTGACCAATGCGACCAAGACCAAGAATGCCTATTCTTTGATTGTCCGCTGATCGTGTCAAAGGGGCATTACCTTCAACTTCCCACCGTCCGGACCGAACGTAATCGTCGTCACGTACGAGCTCTCGATAACATGACAGCAACAGCAAAACGGCGGTGGTTGCGACTTCTTTGTTCAAAACATTCGGTGTGTGCGTCACGACAATCCCGCGCTCAGCCGCGGCATTTGCGTCGACGGCGTCGTAACCGACTCCATAGACGCTGATCATCTTCAAACTGCTGAGTGATGTCATCAGGTCATGCGGAACGCCATCATGCCCATTTGTAACGATATGTGTTATACTATCCGCGCTGAAATCGTCCAATTGATGAATATTGAACACTGTGGCCAGGCGTTCTCGCATCCGTTCAGTGATCCCTCCGATTTGCAATAAGTCAGTCATCTTGGCCGACCTCTTGCCGCTGAACGCCAAGCCCATCGATACGAAGCTCCATGACGTCGCCTTTTTTCAGGTAAACTGGGTCCGGTTTGATCCCCATTCCAACACCGGGCGGTGTTCCAGTTGAAATGACGTCGCCGGGATGCAGTGTGAAAAGTTGGCTTAGATGTTCAATGATCTCGGCAACGGAAAAGATCATCGTAGCAGTATTCCCGGTTTGCATGCGCTGACCGTTTACATCCAGTGACATACCAAGACTTTGAGGATCCGGCACCTCATCCCGGGTCACTAGCCAAGGGCCAGTAGGGCCAAATGTGTCGCAAGACTTGCCTTTGGTCCATTGACCGGTCAGTTGAGTTTGAAAATGCCTTTCCGACACGTCGTTTACGATGCAATAGCCGGCAACGTATTCGAGCGCGTCGGCCTTGGAAACGTATTTGACTGTTTTGCCTATGACGACGCCCAGTTCGCATTCCCAGTCGGTGTGTGTAGATCCCCGCGGCATGACAACTTCGTCATATGCCCCAATGACCGCTGAGTTAGCCTTGAAAAAAAGTATCGGATGCTCGGGAATATCTGCGCCGGTTTCTGCTGCATGGTCCGAGTAGTTCAAACCGATGCAAAGAAATTTACCGATGTCACCGACACACGGTGCGATACGAGGGTCACCCTCTACAATTGGCAGGTTGTTCGGATCCAATGAGCGCAGGTTATCAAGCGTTCCGTCATCCAACATATCACCCGTAATATCAATGATATGAGCGGACAGATCCCGCAATTGGCCCTCAGCGTCGACCAACGCAGGCTTTTCCGAGCCCTCTACTCCGTAACGAACAAGTTTCATTTCTGTTCCTTTTAGTGATTGTCGCGTGGCATGAATCCTCGCGCGATATCGTGGTAGTTTTCTGCCCCCTTGAGCGTCATACCGCGATCCAACCGATCTACTTTTTCGCGGAAAATTTCCTGCCACGGGGATTGGTTGGGCGGCATTAAATACCCACCCTTTGCCTCCAGATCGCGGGCGCGTTCATGCAGTTCTTCGAGCGAAACCAGCATATCTGCTGTGCCTTTGCCAAGATCGATTCGCAGTCGGTCACCATTTCGCACTAAGGCCAACCCACCACCCTCTGCAGCTTCGGGTGAAGCATTCAGGATAGACGGGCTTCCTGATGTTCCGGATTGCCGTCCATCACCGATGCAAGGAAGGGCTTCGATGCCTTGTTTCAACAAATATGCGGGCGGACGCATGTTCACGACCTCTGCGGCACCTGGGTAACCTTTTGGTCCTGCTCCGCGCATAATCAGAATACAGTTTGCGTCGATGTATTCTTCGGGATCATCGATCCGATGGTGAAAATCCTCAGGCCCATCAAACACAACCGCCCTGCCCTCAAATGCACTAGGATCATCCGGGTTCGACAGGTAGGTCTGTCGAAATGACTGTGAGATCACAGATGTCTTCATAATCGCACTCTCGAACAGGTTACCCGAGAGATTGATGAACCCCGCCTGTTGCTTAACCGGGCTATCAACAGTCTTGATTACTTTGCTATTCTGAGACCGGCGCGCCGAGCAATTATTGCCCATCGTCTTGCCGTTCACCGTTATCGCATCGGGATGCGGCAGCAATCCAGCGTCAAGAAGCTCTCCGACAACGGCGGGTACACCTCCGGCCTGTTGGTAATCTTCGCCCAGGTACTCACCCGCAGGCTGCATGTTAACCAACAGTGGAACGTCGTGGCCAAGTTTCTGCCAGTCATCGTTGGTCAACGGAACACCAAGATGCCGGGCGATTGCATTCAGGTGGATCGGCGCGTTCGTCGATCCGCCAATCGCAGAGTTGATAACAATCGCATTCTCAAAAGCCTGACGTGTCATCACATCGCTCGGGCGTAGATCCTCCCAGACCATGTCCACAATGCGTTTACCCGTTTCATAACTGATTTGACCGCGCTCTCTATACGGGGCTGGAATGGCTGCTGATCCGGGCAATTGCATACCCAAGGCCTCAGCAAGCGAATTCATGGTCGTTGCTGTTCCCATCGTATTGCAATAACCCACCGAAGGTGCTGCGGCGGCTGCGATCTCCATGAACTCATCGGTGTCTATTTCGTCAGCCGCAAGGTCTTCGCGCGCTTTCCAAATAACCGTTCCCGATCCGGCGCGCTCACCTTTCAACCAGCCGTTGAGCATGGGACCGACCGACAGGGCAATCGCCGGGATGTTGACGGTCGCAGCGGCCATAAGAAGCGCGGGCGTGGTCTTGTCGCAACCAATGTTCAGAACAACGCCATCAATCGGATACCCGAATAGACTCTCAACCAAGGACAGATAAGCCAGGTTGCGGTCGAGTGACGCCGTTGGCCGTTTACCTGTCTCTTGTATCGGGTGGACCGGTATTTCGATGCACGTTCCCCCGGCGGCGATGATTCCATCGCGAACACGTTTTGACAATTCGATATGATGCCGATTACAGGGGCTCAAATCACTGCCGGTCTGAGCAATGCCAATGATCGGTTTGCCTGATTGCAGTTCCTCACGGGTCAATCCGTAATTCAGGTATCTTTCCAGATACAATGCCGTCATCTCAAGGTTCTCAGAATTCATGAACCACTTGCGAGATCGCAAATCTTTTTTTGATACTTTTGTCATTGGCCTGACCAACCCCCGTCAATTATGTGCGTGTGTCCAGTGGTGAATGCACTTTCATCGCTCGCCAGATAGACGACCAATGCAGCAATCTCTTCTGCTTTCGCTACACGCCCCATAGGCTGTCGCGCCACAAATTGTGCAAGGGCCTCTTCTCTGCTGCCCAGTTGCTCGCCCAACGCATCTACGCGGTCACGCCAACTGGGACTGTCGACTGTTCCCGGACAAATGCAATTGCACCGGATTCCTTTTGTTATGAAGTCCACGGCTACCGATTTCGTCAGCCCAACAACAGCGGCTTTTGTCGTTCCATATACAAAACGATTTGGCGCACCGATTATGGAACCCAGTGCGGAAGACATATTGATTATCGAGCCTCCTCCGCGCTCTAGCATTCCCGGCAATACAGCCTTTGTCGTGCGCACCATTGAGCGCACATTAAGGTCCATGGCGAAATCCCACTCTTCATCGGTTGCATCCAGAATAGTTCCGTGATGCACGAACCCTGCGCAGTTGAACAAAACGTCCGGCTTCGCTCGCGCGACCCCATGATGAATGCTGTCATTATTCGTCACATCCATCTCGAAAATTTCGAGATTTTCGAGATTCTGACCGCGAATCAAATTTAGTTTTTTGGGGCTAATATCCGTCGCATAGACTTTTGCACCCTCTCTTGCCATTGCAATTGCGCTTGCAAGTCCGATCCCCTGTGCGGCGGCTGTGACCAGGACGCTTTTTCCCTTAAGTCTTTCTGACATATAAATATTCCGACCTCAAAAGTGGCGACTGGACAAGTGTTACGTCGTCCCACAGATCAACCGAGAAGCAAAGAAACCTTGGCGGATTTGCAACGACTTCTGGCATGTGGGCACAGAGCCGTTAGCGTATGACAGAGATTTTGGTTTGGCCATAACCATGCGTGGCGCACCTTCGGAAGGACAGTAGATGATGAGCAAGCAGTTCAAAGTGGCTCTGTTGGGAACCGGCCTGATGGGAGCTCCTATGGCGCGGAATATTTTGCGCGCCGAGTTTCCGCTCACTGTATGGAACCGCAGCTTGAAAAAGGCAAACCCGTTGGCAGCAGAAGGCGCGACATTGGTGGAAACTGCCCCGCTGGCGGTTTCGGGTGCAGACGTAATAATAACCATGCTCTCGGATGGATACGCGACCGGCGCGCTACTTGCTGACGAGGCTTTCCGCGAGCAACTCAAACCGGGGATGATCTGGATTGATATGTCGAGCGCCAAACCCGAACACGCAAGAGAGCAATCCGCGCAGCTTTCCTCGATGGGGGTGCTGCATCTGGACGCCCCGGTTTCCGGTGGCACCAAAGGTGCCGAAGCTGGCACCCTTGCGATCATGGTCGGTGGCGGTCAGGACGTTATGGAGCGCGTGCGACCGGTTCTGACAGCAATGGGCCGGCCTGTGCATGTTGGCCCAAGTGGTTCTGGTCAATTGTGCAAATTGGCCAATCAAACAATTGTCGCTGTAACAATATCGGCAGTCGCCGAGGCGACTCTACTGGCTCAGCAAGGCGGTGCGGACCCCACCGCGTTGAGGGCCGCACTAAAGGGGGGCTTTGCGGATAGTATTATCTTGCAACAACATGGCGAACGCATGTCTGATGGAAATTTTACACCCGGGGGTTTGTCTAAGTTTCAACTAAAGGATTTGGACAATACGCTAGAGGAAGCGGGAAGCCTTGGCGTTGAGCTACCTAGCACCCGATCTGTGCGCGACCGTTTCGAATATCTGATAGACGAAATGGATGGGGCCGAACTGGATCATTCGGCTTTGTATCTAGAACTCAAAAAACGGAACGGAATGCTGTGACGCGGATCCTGATTATAGGCGGCGGAGGAATGCTTGGCCAGAAACTGGCCCATCGCGTGTCGATCCAAGAAACCTTTGGAGCCGATGCCCAAGTCTCACTGTTCGATCTCTCGTTCCCGCCCGACAGTGCGGCAGGTAATCAAATTGTGGGGAACTTGACTGCGACAGGCATAGCTAAGTCTTTTGCTATGCAGCGGCCAGACGTCATTTTTCATCTTGCAGCTATCGTTTCAGGCCAAGCTGAAACAGACTTTGCGTTGGGTTGGGATGTAAACCTTATGGCAACGTGGGCACTGCTGAACGCACTTAAGGATGAAGACGAAGCTTCAGAAAGCGAGTACACACCTCGCCTGGTTTTTGCCTCGTCCATAGCAGTTTTCGGGTCACCATTCCCCGAAAAGATAAGCGATGAATTCCTCTCGGCACCTTTGACAAGTTACGGAGCGCAGAAAGCGGCGGCTGAATTGATGATCACGGATTTCAGCAGGAAAGGATATATCGACGGTATTTCCTTGCGCTTGCCCACTTTGTGTGTGCGCCCGGGCAAAGCCAACGCTGCCGCTTCGTCCTTCTTTTCAGGTATAATCCGAGAGCCATTGAATGGGGATGAGGCTGTCTTGCCAGTTGCCGACACCGTTCGCCACTGGCACGCCAGCCCCCGCGCCGCTGCGACTTTTTTGACCCACGCAGCAACAATGGACACGCAGCTTTTGAATGACAGACGCGCATTGAACATGCCTGGCGTAAGTTGCACCGTCGCCGAACAAATCGAAGCTCTGCGCAAAGTGGCCGGCCAAGAAGCGGTTGGCCTAATCAGGCAAGAACCCGACGAGACAATCGAACGAATAGTCAAGAATTGGCCGCGAGACTTTCAAACAGATCGCGCTCTGGATTTGGGGTTCAAGGCGGAATCAAGCTTCGACGAAATCATTCGCGTGTATTTGGAAGACGATTTTCGGCTTTAGTCGCCCATCGTCTTTCCAGTTAGATGGCGTTCCAGATGGTCGTGAATTTTCTCTCGTGTTAACTGCTCATCCCCTGACAATGCTGCTTCAAGTATATCGGCATGGTGTCTTATGTTCTGAGAAATGAATTCAAAGTTCCGGTCTGCCACCATCAACTGCTGTCTGAATTGCGCGTAAACTCGGCTATGCATTTGTTTTAAAGTTTCCGAGCCACAGGCAGAAATAAGTGTTTCGTGAAATTCCTTTTCCGAGGCAAACCATATCTCGATAAGGCCGCTCGGGTCGTCTGTGGCGTGAATGCGTTTTTCGATATGGCTAAGTTTGTGATGTGCGGCCGTCAATCTTGCTTCCCAATCCACCCCGCCATTACGGATCGACATTGCGGTGCCTTCGGCCTCCAACAGAACACGGACGTGCGTCAATTCGATAAGCTTCTGCGGCGAACGCATTGGCACGCGGAAACCTTTTTGTTCCTGAAAGTCCACCAAACCAACAGCGGCCAAACGAAAGAGGACTTCACGAACGGCGCTCGCAGAACAGCCATACACTTTACGAAGTTCTTCAGCCCGCACCTTGGCTCCATGCTCGAATCCATTAGAGATCAGGCGCATCTTAAGATCTTGATAAATATCTATTTCGTCGTTCATTCCAGTATGCACCTTCAAGTTTTGTCCAAGTAGCGTCCTAACCTTATTTTCGAATTATCGCAAGAATCTCGAATTTTTTTAAAATTTCAATTTTTTCTTGTTGCATTCGATTCGTCGGCTTAACGTTTACCTGCGCGACAGCAAAGGAGGCGGCAAGATCTTCCACACCGCGCACGCTCAACGTCTGGGAGGACAATATGAAAATAGTCAAGACAGCGGCCCTGGCGGCCGTAGCCACGACAATGGCAGCCGGTTTCGCGATGGCTGAAACAACGAAGCTTAGAATTCAAACCCATTTTTCGCCCGAAACTCTGTCAGGCCAGATGGCTGCAAAATTCGTTGAAGACATTCAGGAAATGTCGAACGGCGAAATCGAAGTTGAAATGTTCTATTCCTCTTCGGTGGTCAAATCAGTTGAAACCTTCGATGCCGCAGCTACCGGAATTCTGGATTGCGACATGACGGGCGGCGGCTATCAGACCGGTAAAAACCCGGCCTTCCAGTTTGCGGGCGACCTGCTCGGCGGATATCAGAACCCATATCAGCAAATGGCTTGGCTTCTTCATGGCGGCGGAAGAGAAGCTGTAAATGATTTATACAACGGCTACGACATGGAATTCATCGGATGGTGGATTCCCGGGCCGGAGTCGCTTTCTTCGACCAAGCCGATTGCAAAAGTGGACGACTTCAAAGATTGGAAATTCCGCTCCCCTCCAGGCCTTGCGACCAAAGTGTTCGCGGAACTTGGTGCTTCTCCGATCGTTATGGACTTCAACGAAATCTTCACAGCTTTGGAAACCGGCATCATTGATGGTGCGGATGCTGCGAACCTGACGAACAATGTGGGCCTGGGCCTGTACGAGATCGCAGGTCACACAAACTATCCCGGTTTCCACTCGATGCCCGCGGACCACCTTGCCTGTCGCAAAGACGTTTGGGAAGCAATGCCCGCGCACCATAAGAAGATTATGGAAGTCGCAATGGATAGCCTGGCATTGCACAATGCGACCATCAACGAAGTGCAGAACGCTCAGACTGCAAAAGACCTGAAAGCAAAAGGCGTTCAGTTGTACGAATGGTCGCCTGAAGATCTGGCAGCCTATCGCGCGGCCGTTCAAGTCGGGTGGACTGAGTTCGCAACGACCCCTGAAGCACAGGCGCTGCTGGAAAGCCATATCAACTTCCTGCGTGACCTGGGCGCGATGCAGTAGTCAGGCTGCGACCGACTTACGACACACGGAAAGGCCGCACTAGCGGCCTCTCCGGTTCGGCGCCGGGATCCAGAGCTTCATGAAAATCACCAGAATAATAAGTCACGTACTGCAGTACGACATGCCGGAAGTTCTGGGCTACTCGCAACAGTATTATGACAAGCGTACAACTCATCTGGTCGAGGTTCAGACAGATGAACGGGTAACTGGTTGGGGGGAGTGCTTTGGTCCCGGAAACGTAGCCATTGCCAACAAATCCATCGTGGAAAAGGTCATCCAACCAATGGTTCTTGGCATGGACCCTTTGGACAAAGACGTGATCTGGCACAAGGTGTACAACCTTTTGCGAGACCATGGCCAAAGCGGAATGCCAATACAGGCTTTGTCCGGTGTGGACATCGCACTTTGGGACATCACCGGCAAAATCTCTGGCCTCCCCCTCCATAAGCTTGTCGGCGGCGCACATCGCGCAAGCGTTCCTTGCTACGGCTACGGCATGATGCTCAGGGATGAACCGATTTCCAATCTGGCCAGCCGTTTTGAGGATGAAGCCTCAAAGATCAAGGAGATGGGATTCACCGCCACCAAAATGAAAACGGGCTTTGGCCCGAAGCCTGATGTGAAGCTGTGCGAAGCCGTTCGACGCGGGGTTGGTGACGACTTTCCCTTTATGGTCGATGCAAACCATGCCTATACGACTTCGGACGCATTCTACGTCGGTCGGTCGCTGGAAGAACTGGACGCATATTGGTTCGAAGAACCCGTCGCGCCAGAAGACATTGACGGATACCGCGAATTGCGCACTTCGCTGAAAGTCAACATTTCGGGCGGTGAGACGGTATTCAATCGCTGGGCCTGGCGCAGTCTTCTTGAAAATCGCGGCATCGATATAGCGCAGCCAGAAGTTTGCGCTTTGGGCGGTGTTTCAGAGTATCTCAGGGTACTGGCCCTATGCCACGCACATTTCACTCCGGTCGTAAATCACGTCTGGGGTAGCGCCATCGCTGTCGCAACTAATCTGCAGTTACTGGCGGCCATGCCAGCGACTCCAGGCGGCTTGCATCCGTGGGAGCCGATGCTGGAGTTCGACACAACGGACAACAAGTTTCGGGACGATCTGCTGACCGTACCGCTGGGAATTCAAAATCAGGTCAAGGCCAACAACGGTCGTGTCATGATACCGACTGGGCCCGGACTGGGTGTCGAGCCGGATCGAGACTTTATCGATCACTACAGGATCGAAGGATAGGGACGAGGGTTACGCGATGCACAAGAATTCAGGCGGACCAATTGAATGGCTCATACCGTTGGCCTTCGTAGCGACGGCCAGTTGGCTTGTTTGGCATCTCCCTGCATTCCTATTGGATTGGCTGCCCTACACCTCTGAATCCCTCAAAAGTCAGGTAACAGAAATATATCTGCGCAGCGACATCACGCCCGAATTGTCTGGCGTGTTCGGGGGTTATGTCGACATCATCGACGTCGCCGCGCTCGTCCTTCTACCGTTTCTTGCAGTGATTGGCACCAAGACAGTGCGCCCAGCGACGATGGAGTTCGAAGGCACGACGGTTATGGATCGTTTCGCCCTGTTCATAGGACGAGTTACGATGATGATGATCGCAATCATGACTGTCGTCATGCTCTACGAAGTCTTCATGCGCTATATCCTGGAAAAGCCGACCGAGTGGGCCAACGAAATGACACTTTGGTTCGCCAGCTTTGTGTTTTTGATGTCCGGCTACTACGCCATGCAGCAACGCAGTCACATTCGAATATTCCTGCTCTACGACGCAGTTCCACGTTGGCTTCAACGCGTTTTTGATACGGTTTCGACAATACTGATCGTGCTGTTTGCCTTCTTTTTGGTCTACGGCAGCTACAAACAGGTGTTCGTCAACAAGCTCTATAAATGGGAGCTTTATGGCTCAGCCTTCAATCCTCCGATCCCGGCGACGTTGCAGCCGATGGTGCTGATCGTGATTACGCTCGTCGCAATGCAAGCAATTTTGAACTTGATCGCTGATTGGAACAAAGAACCGGAAATCCACACAGATGAACCGGACGAAGACGAAATTGAAATGATCAAACGAGCGGTGGGACAAGACTGATGGATATTGGAACAATCTCACTCATTCTGATGGTCGCCCTGATCGTGCTTCTGGCGATCGGAATGCCCTTGGGTCTGGCCTCGGCTTCGCTTGCGGTTCTGGTTCTTGTCCTGAAGTTCGAACCGACACTGCTTTTGAACCCGTTTTCATTCGGCGACGGGGTTCTCACCGGTCGGCCAGGGACTGGGCCGCTCTATATCCTGGCACAGAAAATATACGGGCTCTTAACGGACTACGTGCTCATATCAGTGCCATTGTTTATCTTCATGGCGTCGCTGCTAGAGCGGTCCGGGATCGCGCGTGACATGTATTCGTCGCTGAATGTCTGGCTGTCCAGAACACGCGGCGGCATCGCGATCGTGACCTCGATCATGGCGGTGATCATGGCAGCCATGTCCGGCATAATCGGTGGTGAGGTTGTCCTGCTGGGACTTATCGCCCTGCCCCAGATGCTGCGCCTAGGGTACGATCAAAATCTCGCGATCGGCGTCATCTGCGCCTCGGGTTCGCTGGGCACCATGATCCCTCCCTCCATCGTTCTGATCATCTATGGGCTGATCACCGAAACCTCGATCAAGTCGCTGTTCACCGCGTCTTTCATTCCCGGCTTCATGCTGGCCTCGATGATCATCCTGTACATCATCATCCGCACGCAGTTGAATCCTCATCACGCTCCGCTGCCGGAACCGGATCCGAACGACCCCGAACCGGCCGAAAAACGCAAACTGTTTGGGGCCTTCATGAGCATCGTCGTCGCCGGATTTTCCACCGTTCTGTTTATCCGGGCCGCGTTTTTCGAGCTCTCAGGCTCGAACGCTGCCAGCCAGGGCGAGCCCGCGAGGCTGGGAACGGCTGACTACATGCCCTGGTTTGCCGGCATCACGATCGTTGCCCTTCTGCTGATCTTCTTCGTCTTTGGCAGAGAGCGCGCTAAAATCGGGTGGGAAATGGGCAAAGGCCTCGTCGCTCCGCTGGTCGTCATCGGCGTCGTGCTCGGCTCGATCTATGGCGGGATCACAGGCATCACCGAGGCTGCGGGCATGGGCGCCTTCGCCGTTCTGATTATCGCCATCCTGCGGGGCGAAGGATCGTTCGAGCTGGTTTGGGACAGCTTGATGCGAACCCTAAAATCCACAGGCACCATCATCTGGGTTACGATCGGGGCCGCCGCGCTGGCGGGTGCCTACACCATTGCTGGCGGGCCCCAATACGTGGCTGACCTAATCGTCGGCCAGGAGCTGCCAACCATGCTGGTCATTCTGGTGATGATGCTGATCTTGCTGTTCATGGGCGCATTCATGGATTGGGTCGGCATCGTGCTGTTAATTATTCCGGTCTTTCTGCCGATCGTCCTGCGCCTTCCTATCGAAGAAATCGGAGTCTTTGGCCAGTTGGAGCCGAGTCATGTCGCCATCTGGTTCGGCGTCGTGTTCTGTATGAACATGCAGGTCAGCTTCCTCTCGCCCCCATTTGGCCCGGCCGCGTTCTACCTGAAGTCGGTGGCCCCGCCACATATCAGTCTGACGGATATCTTCCGCGGCTTCCTGCCATTCATCGGGATCCAGTTGCTGGCGCTTTCCGTTCTTCTGATTTGGCCGGGCATAATCGCGCTGCTGTTGTGAGGTCGCACCCATGCTGACACAAGATCAGATTGGCAAGTTCCAGACGGACGGATACCTCGTGGTCGAGGATGTTATCCCTGCCGATGTCCTTGATCGTGTACAGACCGAATACTCGGATGTCCTGAGCCGGCTCTATGACGGTTGGTACGAAAAAGGGCTGGTCAAGGACGAACCGTCTGGAATGACCTTCTGGGACAAACTTCTGTCCGCTTATCAGGCCGGTTGCGACTATTTCCAGCCGCTGGACATCTCGTTGCCCGGCGATCGGATCATGGCGGACACACCGTTCCATATCGGGCCTGCAGTGTTCGACTTGCTAACGGCCCGGCCCATGCTTGACATTGTCGAGCAGTTGATCGGGCCAGAGTTGGTGAGCAATCCAATCCAGCACGTTCGGCTGAAGCCCCCCGCTCTCAAGCTGTCCAAGGATGAGGTGCGCGCGCACATCACAGCGACGGACTGGCATCAGGACCGGGCGGTTGCGTTGGAGGATGCGGATCAGACCGACATGGTCACGGTGTGGATTGCCGTCAACGATGCAACGCTCGAAAACGGCTGCCTGCAAGTGCTGCCAAAGGCGCAGGACCAATCCATCCTACCGCATTGCGCGCGGACGCAGACTGGTATTGCCGACGGATTCATTGACGAAGGCCGGGCTGTGCCCCTTCCTGTCAAGGCGGGCGGGATCATCCTGTTTCACCCTCTGACGCCACATGCTTCGCTGGTCAATGAAACGGACCGGTTCCGCTGGTCGTTCGACGTTCGCTTCAGTGCGGCAGGCCAGCCCACCGGTCGAGACCATTTCCCCAGCTTCATCGCGAGGTCCAGATCGCACCCCGAAACCGAACTGCGAGATTGGCGTGTCTGCAATTCCAATTGGGAAGCGGCGCGAGCAAGGCTGTCCGGACAACCGCACATAGATATTCACCGATGGACATCGGACTCACCGTTCTGCGCCTAGCTGCTGCCGCCAGGAAAGCTGATTATGACTTTTGTACGTTTAGATCGAACGGATAGCGTGGTTGTTGCAACTCGGCCCCTGGAGGCCGGCAGTATGGTGGAGGATGTCATGACCAATACGCGCATCCCCTCGGGACACAAGGTCGCCACGCGGAATCTTGCACCCGGCGATCCTGTCAGAAAATACGCCCAGATTATCGGTTACGCCACCCAACCGATCGAACCTGGCGACCATGTGCACACCCACAATATCGAGTTCCGCAACACTAGTGTGGACTACGAGTTTGCGACGGATCACAGGCCCATGAAACCCGCCACCTCGGTCGATACGTTCATGGGCTACCACCGGGACAGTGGTCGGGTCGGCACGCGCAATTACATCGCGGTTCTGACAACAGTTAATTGTTCGGCGACTGCGGCCCGTATGATCGCCAACCACTTCACGCCTGACAAGTTGGCCGAGTTTCCGAACGTCGACGGCGTGGTGGCCTTTGTCCACGGAACGGGCTGCGGAATGGCCGATTCCGGCGACGGTTTCGAAGCACTTCAACGGGTCATGTGGGGGTTTGCGAAACATCCCAACCACGCTGCCGTTCTAATGGTCGGTCTGGGCTGCGAGATGAACCAGATCGACTGGCTGCTGGACGCATATGGTCTGAAGCAAAGTCCCACCTTCCAGACGATGAACATCCAGAACGTCGCCGGATTGCGCCGGACCGTGGAAGCGGGCATCGGCAAGATTAACAAGATGCTGCCCATTGCGAATGAGGTGAGGCGCAGCGAAGCCCCGGCGTCTGAATTGATAGTTGCGCTGCAATGCGGTGGATCGGACGCTTGGTCAGGCGTGACCGCAAACCCTGCGCTCGGACACGCCTGCGACCTGTTGGTTGCCCAAGGCGGCACCGGTGTCCTTGCGGAAACGCCCGAAATCTACGGAGCCGAACATCTTTTGACCCGCCGCGCCCTTGGTCGCGTAACTGGGCAAAAACTTATCGGACTGATCGATTGGTGGCAGGACTATACCGCTCGCAATCACGGCTCGATGGACAACAACCCAAGCCCCGGCAACAAGCACGGGGGGCTGACGACCATCCTTGAGAAATCGCTGGGGGCAGCGGCGAAGGGTGGAACCACCCCTTTGACCGGTGTATTCAAATACGCTGAACCCATCACCGCCAAAGGCTTCACCTTCATGGACAGCCCCGGATATGACCCGGCCTCGGTGACCGGGCAGATCGCGGCCGGGTGCAACCTAGTGTGCTTCACCACGGGGCGCGGCTCTGCCTTTGGGTCCAAACCAGCGCCCACGCTGAAAATCGCTACCAACTCTGAGTTGGCAGCGCGCATGCCTGAAGACATGGACGTGGATACGGGTGATATTCTGACCAAAGGTGCCAGCGTCGAAGAAAAAGGACAGGAAATATACCGGCGGCTGCTCCAAGTCGCCTCGGGCGCGCGAACCAAGTCCGAGGCGCAGGGCCTGGGTGACTACGAATTCGTACCTTGGCAAATCGGAGCGGTGATGTGAAACGGATCCTTGTAGCTGGCGGCGGGTTGATCGGCATCCGCCACGTCCGCGCCGTGATTGAGCATCCCGACTGCATGTTGGTCGGGTTGGCCGATCCAGATGGTTCGATCCAGATCGACGCGCCGCGTTTTGCCAGTATGGACGAGGTGCAGAGCCCCGTAGATGGCGTCATCATCGCGACGCCCACCCGCCTGCATGCCGAACATGGCATTCTAGCCGCATCCCGCGGTTGGCACATGCTGATCGAAAAGCCGGTTGCCGCATCGGTCGATGATGCCCTGCGCCTGAGAACGGCCGTTCGCCAGGCCGATGTCCGCAGCCTTGTGGGCCACCATCGGCGGTATCATACAACCTTGCAGCACCTGAAAGAGGTGATCGCGCAAGGTACGATCGGACAAGTCATCAACGTCTCGTTGCTGTGGGCCATGCGTAAACCCGAGAGCTATTTTGAACAGAACTGGCGGACTTCTGATGGCAGCCCAGTCATGATCAATCTGGTGCATGATATCGATGTCCTGCGGTTTGTGATCGGAGAAATCTCGGATGTCGTCGCCCTGCCCGGCGCGTCGATCCGCGGATCGGATCGGATAGAAAGTGGGGCTATCGCGACCGCGTTCGAAAACGGCGCGACGGGCACTATCAGCTTTGCCGACACAGCACCCAGCCCTTGGGGGTTTGAGGCTGGAACCGGCGAGAACCCGAACATCGGCACGACCCACCAGGACATGATGTGGATCACGGGAACCAGTGGTGCTGTGAGTTTTCCCTCCATGACTCTGTGGCGTGGAAAGGATTGGGGGACTGCGGCCCAAAAGGACCAGCTTACACGACCGGAACAGCAACGCGCACCATTGGAGGTGCAACTGGATCATTTCCTTGACGTGATCGACGGCGCCCCTCCACTGATCGACGTCGAGGATGCAGCCCGGACGCTCGAGGTCACATCATGGATAGAAGAGGGGCTAAAGGCGCGAACAACTCGAGCGCGGGCGCCGGCCTGATGGACATGCGGCCCGGCAAAATACCGGACCACTCAAAAATCAATGATATTCCACCGGGCAAAATGAGCAATTAAACTGAAAAGCCGCCCGCACCAGACACAAGAATGGAAACCTTACACATTCACGGAAAGGGAGACCTATGAGCAAACCATCAATCGGGTTTATCGGCTTGGGACTAATGGGCGGCGCCATGGTGAGCCGACTGTTGGACCAAGGATACTCGGTCGCTGTACTGGGAAACCGCGACCGCACGCACCTGGACGCCGCGATTGACCGAGGCGCCCGCGAGATGCAAAACGCCCAAGAACTGGCTGAAGCCAGCGACATCGTGATGCTGTGCATGGGCACCTCCGAACAGGTCGAGGGTCGTATGCGGGGTACAGATGGAGTGATTGCGGGATTGAAACCCGGGGCGGTCGTCATCGACTTTGGCACCTCTCTCCCAGGCAGTACACGCGCCTTGGCCGAAGAGGTTGCCGCAGCCGGTGGAAGCTATCTTGATGCGCCGCTTGGCCGGACGCCGGCGCACGCGCACGAAGGCAAGCTCAACATAATGACTTCCGGCAACAAGGTTGCCTTCGACAAAGCCGAGCCGACACTGAAGGATTTGGGCGAAAACGTCTTTTTCCTTGGCCCCGTTGGGTCCGGGCACACGGTAAAGCTGATCAACAACTTCTTCGGAATGACCGTCGCGAACGCGATGGCCGAAGCCTTTGCCATGGCAGATATCACCGGTGTTGACCGCAAGCAGCTGTATGACGTTATGGCCGCAGGGCCGCTGCATTCCGGAATGATGGATTTTGTCAAAGCCTACGGCCTTGAGAGCGACCCAAATCAGCTGGCCTTTGCCATCAAGAATGCGGCAAAAGACCTCGGGTATTATGACCGAATGGCGCGCGAGGCGGGCGTTGCCAGCGTGATGTCGCAGGGCGCGCTTTCGGCGCTGAATGACGCGCGCGACCACGGTCAGGCGGATGATATGGTCAGCCAGATGGTTGACTACTACGTCAAGCGTTTCAACACCTGATCGATGGCTGTCACCGCCAACCCCAATGCGGACCTGCCGCGCCTTGGCATCGTGCTGATGCTGACGGCGTGGCTATTCTTTTCGCTGGTGGACCTTGGGGCCAAGTGGTTGGCATTGGCCGGCGTGCCGGCATTTCAGTTGGCGTTCATGCGCTACGCGGGGCACTTCGTGATCTCTGTGGGCGTGATCGCCAAGGGCGGGATTGAGGCCAGCCGGTTCAAGACCGACCATCCATGGCAGGTCATTAGCCGGGCCTTGCTGCTGATCTCGGCGACCGTTTTCAATTTTTTTGCCCTGCGGTTTTTGCCTCTGACCGTCGTGTCGGCAATCATGTTCTCAAGCCCGGTCATCGTGTGCTTCCTGTCCGTTTTCGTTTTGAAGGAGAGAGTGGGACCATGGCGTTGGGCGGCTATCATCCTGGGTTTTCTGGGGGTGTTGGTTGTCGTGCGGCCCTTTGGTTCGGCCTTTCATCCGACCATGCTGCTGATCGTTTACAACGCCACCGCGTTGGCTTTTTACTCGATCATGACGCGCAGGCTGTCCGGGGTTGTTGCCGTGGACACCATGCAATTCTACCTCGGGCTTACCGGGACGGTGGTCCTGCTGCCCTTCGCCATCTGGTTTTGGGTTCGGCCGGAAAACATGTGGAGCCTGATAGTCCTGATCAGCCTAGGCGTCTTTGGCTGGTGCGGGCATCAACTGCTGACGAACGCGCATCGGTTCGGAACGGCGAACCAGTTGATGCCATTCACCTATTCGTTCCTGATCTACGTTGCGATCTGGGGCTATCTGTTCTTTGACACAGTACCGGACGCATTCACGTTGGCAGGGGCTGCGCTGATCATGGTCGCCGGGCTCATCATCTGGAAAAGAGAAAAGAAATGACGCGAATTGCCTGCATCGGTGAAGCAATGATCGAATTGTCCATGCTGGAGACCGGCGCGAAGGTGGGCGTCGCGGGGGATACGCTGAACACAGCCATCTACATGCACCGCGCGGCTCCTGATCTGCAGGTGGAGTATGTGACATGTCTGGGCGACGACCCGTTCTCAGGGCGCATCGCGGACTTTATCGCCAGCCATGGCATCGGGACATCCGGCATCCGCATCATTCCCAACGCTTCTCCGGGACTATACGCGATCACGACCTCTGCGGACGGTGAACGCAGCTTCACCTATTGGCGCAGCGAGGCGGCCGCCCGCCAGCTTTTTGCCGATCATGACTTCAGCTCGCTGAAAGGTTACGACGTGCTGTACTTGTCAGGGATTTCCGTGGCCATTCTTCCGCATTCAGTAAGGCTTGCGCTTCTGGACTGGCTCGAAGGCTCTTCAGTCCGGTTGGTCTATGACAGCAATTTTCGTCCGCGTCTTTGGGACAGCGCCGAACACGCCCGGCAGATCAACCAACGGCTTTGGCAGCGTGCAGATATTGCCCTACCATCTATCGACGACGAGATGGCACTGTTCGGGGAATGCGCGGATCAAGTGGCGGCACGCTTTACCGATCATCACGGTGTCGGTGCATTGAAACGCGGAGAGGATGGCCCTCTGTCCATTGGTCAGAACATTGACCAAACCTATGAGCCTGCCAAAAACGTGCTGGATACCACAGCGGCGGGCGACAGTTTCAACGGTGGGTACCTCGCAGCCCTGCTGACAGGAAAATCGCAGGCCAAGGCCCTGATGGCCGGACACAATCTGGCGTCCACCGTTGTTCAGTTCCGCGGCGCGATCACTCCCGGATAAGTGACGCGAGATCCTCAGCGCCAACAAGGTCCAAAAGCCGCACTACCGGATCTGGCTGTGTGACAGCCGAGGCGATTTCCAACGCGCAAGGATCGTTCAGCGTCCTGCCCTTGGCGATCTCGGACATGCAAAAGGAGATCCAGGCCCGCATCCCTGCGATCACCGCCTGAGAGCCGGTCTCACGGAGTGTGGGAACAAACCGATACGGCAGCTTCTGGCTGCCATCCATCGCGATTTGGTCCAGACGGTGCGCCAGCTCGAGGTTTTCAAAGCGGCGCAACAAAGCCTCGGCATAGTCCGGAACCTGTACTTGCAGTGCTGCGGGCAGCGTTGCGCCCGCATCCTTCATCAACTCGGTAACCAGCGGGCGCAAAACCGGGTCTTGAACCGCTTCGTGAACGTAGGTCAGGCCTCGCTCCAACCCGGCATAAGCCAAGAGGGAATGAGCACCGTTCAACATGCGTAGCTTTCGCATCTCGTGCGGGGCCACGTCATCGACCAGTTGCACGCCCGGCCAATCCGGATGTGGCCCGACGAAATTGTCCTCGACCACCCACTCCGAGAACGCCTCGGTTGGAACAGCCATAGGATCGCCGCTGATTGCGCGAACGGCGTCCGTGGTAGCCGGGGTGATCCGGTCGACCATCGCGTTGGGAAAGCGAACTGCGTCCCAATTCACGTCCAGACCGGCTGCATTTGCAAAATCGGCAACTGCCGTTTCAAGCGTTTTGCCGTTTTCCATGCGATTGTCGCAGCTTAGCACCGTCACTGGCTTGCGCCGTTCCGCGAGGCCAAAAGCGAGAAACCCGATCAGCGTTGCGGGCCCCTGCCCCGCCAGATCGGCAGCAATCGCTGGGTCCTGAAGGTTCAGATTGCCCGCTGCGTCCAAGTGATAACCTTTTTCGGTGACGGTCGCCGAGATGATCTCGGCATCCGCCATCACATTGAGAATCTCGGCGCGATCCTCGGGCGCGACCAGAACGTCCCGCAGAGCTTTTATGCGCCGGACGCCCTGCCCCTGTACGCACAAATCGTACTCGAAACCCTGGCCGGCCAATCCATCCCGAACCGAGGATGAACGCAGGCTAACGCCGACAACGTCCCATCCGCCCGCTTGATCGGTGTAGTCCAGCAAATGCGCCCGGGCGAAGTTTCCAAGACCGAAGTGAAGAATGGTACCCATCTAGCTTTGCAACCCGTAAACCTGTTTCGCCAGATCGACCGCCAGCAATCGCGCCAGATGCTCGGCACTGTCCCGGTCGAAATAGCCGCGCGCAACCTGCTCGGCCAAATGAATAGAAACACCTCGTCGCCACAGGTCGTGACGAGCTGGAATGGACAGAAAAGCCCGCGTGTCGTCATTGAATCCGGCCAGATTGTAGTATCCGGCCGTTTCAACGACCTGATCGAAATACCGCGCAATCCCGGCTGGGCTGTCGTGGAACCACCAAGGCGGCCCGATCCGAAGGCACGGCCAATGCCCCGCCATTGGCGCCAGTTCACGGGCATAGGTGCTTTCGTCCAATGTGAAGAGAATGATCCGCAGTTCCGGCGAGTTTCCGACCCGGTTCAACAGCGCCTCAAGGCCCGTGACCCAATCCATCGCGATTGGAATGTCAGCCCCCTTGTCCCGTCCGAAGTCCCGCATTACCGCGTCGTTCGTGTTGCGCTTGCTGCCCGCGTGTATCTGCATGATTAGACCATCATCGACAGACATCTGCGCCATTTCGATCAACATATGCCCGTAGAAACGGCGAGCATCCTGTTCGGCCCCTTCCCGCCGTCTCAGCCGTTGGTACAGCGCATCCGGGTCTTCCAGCCACTCGGTCTGCACACGTTCGATACCGTGGTCGGTAGCCGTACAGCCCAGCCGGATGAAATAAGCCCGCCGCATTCGCAGCGCATTGAGGTAGCCATCATAGCTGCCCAGATCGCAGCCTGTCAGCTCGGCCAACTTGTTCAGGTTCTGTACGAACTCCGGGTCTGCCCCATCCAAAACCCCGTCTGGGCGGAACGTCGGAATAACTCGCCCGCCCCAACCGCTTGCACGGATATCCCGATGCTCCGCGAGGCCGTCGAGAGCGGAATCCGTGGTGGCCAGAACCTCGATCCCAAACTTGTCGAACAAAGCCCTCGGGCGAAATTCGGGTCGCGCCAGCTTTTCGGCGATCTTATCATAGATCAGGTCTGCTGTGCGTGAAGACAACTCCTCAGACACGCCCAGCGTTTCATGCAGCACGTAGTTCACCCAGATCCGGGATGGCGTTCCCAGAAACAGATGCCAGTGCTCGGCAAAGGTGCGAAACACGTCGCGAGGATCATTCTTTCGCCCCTCTTCCCCAACGCCAAGTTCGGACAAGGGAACACCCTGCGAATAGAGCATTCGGAACACGTAATGGTCGGGAACCACCAGCAGCTCTGCCGGATTGGGAAACGGCGCATCGGTTGCGAACCACCCCGGATCGCAGTGACCATGCGGAGACACGATCGGGAGGTCCTTGATGCCCAGGTACAGGCCTTCTGCCATCCCATTCAAATTACCAGTCAATTCTGCCTCCGATACTGCTGCCCGCAATTGTTAACACAGTTTTTAATGGTTGCATCTTTCCCGTTCGAACCCGCAGACTGACCGGGTGATCCGGGGGAATGAATGAATATTGCGCTGATTGGTTTGGGGATGGTTTCGGGAACGCATGTTGCTGCCATTCAGGCATCGGAGCGAGGTCTCAATCTTGCTGGCGTCCTAGGGCGCAATCCTGAAAAAGCAGCTGAGTTCGCGCAGCGAAACGACACCCGCGCGTTCAGCTCGGTTGAGGAAATCGCAAACGACTCAAACGTCGACTTTGCGATCATCGCAACCCCGCCTGATCAGCGCACAGAGTTGGTGCGGGTTCTTTCGACCGCTTCGAAACCGATCCTAATGGAAAAGCCTATCGAAAGAACGCTGGGCGCCGCGACAGCCATAGTCGAGCAGTGCGAGGTGTCTGGCGTGCTGCTGGGCATCGTTTTTCAGCACCGCGCTCGCACCGCCTCGCAGGCGCTGAAATCAGCCATTGTACAGGGTGAGTTGGGCGCGATCGCCACGGTGGAAATCCGTGTCCCCTGGTGGCGCAATCAGAGCTACTATGACGAGCCAGGTCGCGGCACTTATGCACGCGACGGAGGCGGTGTCATGATTTCGCAGGCAATCCACACGCTTGACCTCGCGATGTGGCTGCTGGGGCCGATCTCGGACATTCAAACCATGATGAGAAAAACTCCGTTGCACGATCTCGAGGCCGAGGATTGGGCAGGTGCAATCTTTGAAATGGATAACGGCGCGGTGGGAACGTTGATGGCAACCACCGCCGTATTTCCCGGGGCCGCTGAATCTATCACGATCCAGGGCACGCACGCTAAAGCGCATCTGGAATCAGGTGTTCTGACCTTGACCACTTTCGACGGTCAGAAATCCACGGTTGGCGAAACGTCCGCCACAGGCGGCGGGGCCGATCCCATGGCGTTCACCCATGAATGGCACCAGGCGGTCATAGAGGATTTTGCCAACGCACTCGCCGGTGGAACGCGACCCATGGCCACCGGACGCAGTGCCCTTTTGACCCACGCCGTCATAGACGCGATGCAGGTCGCCAATCGAACCGGCCAGAAAACACGAGTCATCTCATGAGCCTAACCTGCGTCGCCCTTGGCCTGGACCACCGCCATATCTATGGCATGACGGAAAACATGCGCAAAATCGGCGTGGACTGCGTTGGCTATTGGACACAAGGCGAACCCGAAACGCTGGCGGGCTACGTCAAAAGGTTTCCCGATATTCCACGATTGGCCCGACTGGAAGACGCTTTAGCCTGCGGGGCGGATTTGGCGCTGATTTCCGCAATTCCGGCAGATAGGGCCGCGTTGACGATCCGTGCCATGCAGAACGGTATGGATGTCATGAGCGACAAGCCGGGCTGCACGTCGTTCGAGCAACTCGACCAGATCAAACGGGCGGTTGCGGACACCAGTCGAATCTGGTCGGTGGATTTTTCCGAAAGGTTTGAAACGCCGGTCAGCACCCGGGCGACCGAGTTGATCGAGGCCGGTGCCATCGGGCGCGTGATCCAGACGGTCGGACTTGGCCCGCACCGATTGAACCGGGCAACCCGGCCGGAATGGTTTTTTCAGCGTGACCGCTATGGCGGCATTCTGACCGATATAGCCTCGCATCAGATCGATCAGTTCTTGCACTACACAGGTTCGAAAACCGCAGAAATCACAAACGCCTATGTAGCGAACTACGCAAACCCCAATGATCCCGGATTGCAGGATTTCGGAGAGCTCAATCTTCGAAGCGAGAATGGCACCGGGTACATCCGGGTTGACTGGTTCACTCCGGATGCCTTGCCAAACTGGGGGGATGGTCGCCTGACGATCCTAGGCACCGAAGGCTATATCGAGTTGCGGAAATACGTCGATGTGGGTGGTGCCTCGGGAACAGACCATCTGATCCTCGTCAATGGTGAAACCTGCCAAAAGATCGACGCAACCAACGCCGACCTTCCCTACTTTTCGCGCCTCGCCGATGACGTCCGTAACCGGACCGAAACCGCAATGGCGCAGACCCACTGCTTTACGGTCATGGAACTGGCGCTGCGTGCACAGGAAATGGCGGAACGAAGATGATCAACGTTGCGATCCTTGGCGCAGGTATCGGTGCGCAACATCTGAGCGCACTGGAACGGCTTGACCGCACCTTCCGCGTAGCCGCCGTCGTCGACCAGAATACGGACCGGATCGAGCAGATTCGACAAAACTCGGATTTTCAAGCACTGACCAACATTCAAGACGCTCTGGATGATCCGGCGATTGATGTCATCGACATCTGCCTGCCACCCCATCTGCATGTACCGACCACCCTTGCGGCACTGGCCGCAGGAAAACACGTTGTATGCGAAAAGCCCCTTGCGACCTCTATGCAGGATGTAGATCGGATCACGGAAACCGCCCGCAGCACGGGCAAGCATGTGTTTCCGGTCTTTCAATACCGGTGGGGCCCGTCACTGGCCCAATTGCGCCAGTTGCAACGTTCAGGCCTCACCGGAGCGGTCCAAACTGCCGCGCTTGAAACTCATTGGTCCCGGGGGGCAGACTATTACGCGGTGCCGTGGCGGGGAACATGGGCCGGTGAACGCGGCGGCGCAGTGCTGGGCCATGCCATCCACAACCATGATCTGCTGACTCATATTGCGGGTGATATCGCCTGGGTGTCCGCAATGGCCACAACGCGAGTTAACCCGATCGAGACGGAAGACTGCGCTGCGATCTGCTTTGGCATGACTTCTGGAGCTTTGTGCACAAGCAACATCACACTAGGCGCCGCTAAGGACGAAACCCGCCTGCGGTTCGTCTTTGAAAAAGTGACCGCCACCTCTGGCACGGAACCCTATGCCCCGGGTCAAATGCCTTGGACATTCGTCGCGCGGGACCCGTTGGATCAAGCCACTATCGACGACGCTCTTGCCGCCTCCGCTATGGAGCCAACAGGTTTCGAAGGGTTCTTTACCCAAGTCGGCAAGGCGCTACGGTCCGAGGCAAATTCAGGCGTTACACTGCAGGACGGTGCTGCGTCCATCGGCCTTGTGACGGCGATTTATCACGCGGCGCGCACCGGGCAGCGTGTTGCCCTTCCCATCGAGCCCGATCACCCTCTGTATGAAGGATGGCTGCCATGAAACAATGCTGGCGTTGGTTCGGACCCGAAGATCCGATCGCCCTGGTCGATCTCCATCAAGTCGGGGTTCAGGGCATTGTCACCGCGCTGCATCACATCCCACCGGGACAGCCCTGGGACGAACAGAGCATCGCCGACCGGCAGGCCGTTCTGACCGCTGACGGGTACAGTTGGGACGTTGTCGAAAGCCTGCCCGTCTCCGAGGCGATCAAGACGCAATCCACAGACATGGCCGAACATCTCCAGGCTTACAAGTCCAGCCTCAGAGCCCTGTCCGCCCGTGGAGTCAAAGTCGTTTGCTACAACTTCATGCCAATCCTGGATTGGACACGCACCGCCCTTCGCGCCCCGCAGCCGCATGGCGGAACGGCCATGCTGTTCGACCTGACCGATTTTGCTGCATTCGACATATATATTCTCGAACGTCCAGGTGCGTCGGAAGACTATTCCAGCGACGTCCAGCAAACGGCCAAGGATCGTTTCTTGCGCATGTCGGATGAATCCAAAGCCCAGTTGCAGCACAATGTCACTGCGGGGCTGCCCGGCGCCAACGATCAGTGGAGCGTGCAGGACGTACGCTCTTTGTTGCGGACATATGCGCACATAGGCCGTGACCAGCTTCGCGCAAACCTCATAGACTTCCTTTCCGAGGTCGCCCCAGAGGCCCAAGAACTAGATCTACGCTTGTGCTGTCATCCGGATGATCCGCCGTTCTCGTTGCTCGGTCTGCCGCGGGTCATGTCCAGCACCGATGACTACGGCGCCGTTCTGAATGCGGTTGATTTGCAGGCGAACGGCGCAACGTTGTGTACCGGCTCGCTGGGAGTGTCCCCCGAATTCGATGGGCCGGACTTCGTGCGTAGACATGGCGGCCGGATTCACTTTGTTCACTTGCGGAACACCAGACGCATCGCGGGGTCATACAGCCAGAAGCCAGACTTCTTTGAGGCCCCGCATCTGGAGGGCGACACCGACATGGTCGGCACCATTCGCGAGTTGATGAACGAACAGCGCTGCCGCAAATCCCAAGGGCGTGGCGACTGGCAAATTCCGATGCGGCCTGACCACGGACAAGAACTGCTGAGCGATCTGGGCGGACACAGTACTCCCGGTTATCCGCTGATCGGACGAATGCGCGGGCTGGCGGAACTGCGCGGCATCATGGCGGCGTTTTCCTAACGCGTCGGATCAGACAGTTTCTTTCCACCCGCAACACTTCTTTGCTTGCCTGCGCGCCGCATTCTTCGTTTACTTACATTACGTATACGGGCAGCGGGGTGTCTTCCGGACTCGCCCGACGTCTGTTCAAGACGCGTGAAACTCCCGCGAAAACCGATGCGATTGGGCATCATTTTTCGAAACGTCTGCCATACGGAAATGGCGGAAAACGGGAGGATTATTTATGAAAACTGCAGGCGTAATCGGTCTTGGCGACATGGGCAGCGGCCTTGCCAAGAACCTGATCAAGAATGGCTTTGAAACATCAGGTTTCGACCTGAGCGAGACGCGCATGAAGGCATTTACCGACATGGGCGGCTTGGCCAAGGACAGCGTGGGACAGGTCGGCCGTCACGCCGCCGCTGTGTTTGTCATGGTGATGAACGGAGATCAGGCCCGCGATGTCATTCTGGGTGAAAATGGCTTGGTTGCGAACATGGCCAAAGGCGGAACTGTCATCCTATCGGCGACCATTACCCCGGCCGAAGCAAGCGCTATCGGGCAAGACATGGAGGGCGCAGGCATCCACCTGATCGACACTCCGGTCTCGGGTGGATTTCCCGGCGCGCAGACCGGCACATTGACGATGATGGCTGCCGGCGCTGCGGATGTGCTGGACCAAAATGCCGAAGTCATGCAGGCAGTGTCGGCAACCATTCATCGGGTTGGAGAAAACGCCGGCGACGGGCAAACCGTGAAAGCCTGCCTGCAATCCCTTATCGGATCGATCTTTTCCGCCACATTCGAGGCTGCGGCCCTGGCGGCCAAAGCCGGTGTCAGCGGTCAGGCATTGCTTGATGTGTTCTCCTCATCCAGCGCGGGGTGCGGCGTCGTGAATACCGCCCTTGAAAACATCATTGATCGCAAGTTCGAAGCCACCGGTAGTCATATCGCAACCATGCATAAGGACCTGACGATCTCTCTAGCACTGGCCGGTGCATTGGGCGTTCCCATGCACACAGCGTCATCCGCAATGCAGATCTTTCACGCCGGAAAAACCAAGTACCCGAATGGCGACAACTGGGTGTGTACTCGCGTCATCGAAGAGATCGTTGGCGCAGAATTGCATCGCTGAGGGGACCGGACATGAAATTAGGTGTAATTTGCGACGGCATTTCCCGCGATCTGCGGCATGCCGTGGACGTAATGGACGAATTCGGTCTGGACTATGCAGAGCTTCAATTCGTTGGCGATTCAGAGGTCGGAGACCATTCCCCGCAGGAAATTGCCGAGATCGACGCGCTTTTGCGCGACCGGGGCAAGCCTGTGTCGTGTCTGTCGCGCCATATCTTTGCGGGGATGACAGCTGCCAACAGGCCCGGCGACGACCTGCACACTCGGCATATGGACGCCTTGAAACGCGTGATCGACATGGCGCATGTTGTTGCGTCTCCGCTGGTTCGGATCATGACGCAACGAAAAGAGCAGATACTCTGGGGAAAAAACGGCGCCGAGAAGTGGAACGTGGCGCATGGGGTATGGGACTCGATGCCGCCGCTGATCGCGCCGGCGGTTGAACTGGCAAGAGCTGAGGGCGTGACGCTTGTCGTGGAAACCGGAAACGGCACGCTGGTCAATTCCAACTATACAGCCCGCAAGCTGATTGACGAGTTAGACGCAAAAGACTCTTTGAAAGTGCTGTGGGACCCCGGAAACAACTGCTGGTGCCATGAACTGGCATACCCAGACGGTTATGAAGAACTGCGCGGCGGCTACCTGGGTCACATTCACATCAAGGACGTAAAGGTCGACACGCCGCGGGCAACGCTGGAAGTGCGCCGCATGGGGGAAGGTCAGCTTGCGCCTTTGTTCCAACCCATCGCGGACGCGCTCAGATCCGACGGCTATGATGGCGTCATTTCTTTCGAAAGCGTTTATCAACCCGGCAACGGGAACTTCGAAGATGGTTTTCGTCTGTGTGTGGACCAGTTTAAAAGCCTGTTTGCATGAAAATGCAGTCAATATGCGTTCAAAATCAAAAGTTTGACCCCCATTGCTGAATGCCAAGTGAGATGTAGAAAGCTGGGCGCGTTCGCGTGAAATCAAGGAAAGGGCCTGCTGGATGAAACAACAGTTTTTTGACCTGTCCATTGAAACGCCGGGCAAATCCCTCATCGACATCAGCGGGATCGTTCAGCGTGCGGTGTTCGAACACGAATTTGTCTCGGGCTTGCTGACCCTTTGGTGCGCCCACACCGGTGCCGCGCTGTTGGTGCAGGCCAATGCCGATCCCGAAGTGCTCAAGGATATCGAGACGTTCTTCGAGAAACTCGTACCCAAGTCACCAGGCAAGTATCACCACCGCCCGACCGAGGACGACAACGCTCCATCGCATCTGCGGGCGCTGTTGACGCAAACTCAGGTATCGATCCCGGTCGAACAGGGGCAGCTTCCGCTGGGTCGCGTACAAAGCCTGTACCTGTTCGAACATCGGGAAGCACCCAATGCACGCCGATTGAAGGTGCACTACATCGGGACGTGATGCCTTGGATGACATGGAGCGTTGGCAGTGCTAACGCCCCATCCAGCCCCCGTCGACTACAAGGATTTCACCGTTGACGAAGTCCGACGCAGCAGAGGCCAGAAAGACCACCGGTCCGGCAAAATCAACGGGCGTACCCCAACGGCCTTGGGGTGTTCGTTCCAGGATCGACTTCGACCGGACCGGATCATCCCGCAGGGCTTGGGTGTTGTCGGTCGCGATGTAGCCAGGCGCGATCGCATTCACGTTTACGCCCTGCCCGGCCCATTCGTTGGCCAAGGCTTTGGTCAGCTGTCCAATCCCGCCTTTCGAGGCCGCATAGCCCGGAACGGTGATGCCGCCCTGAAATGTCAGCAGCGATGCAGTGAAGATGATCTTCCCCGAGCCGCGAGCCAGCATGTCCTTGCCGATCTCGCGTGACAGAACGAACTGCGAGGACAGGTTCACCTCCATCACTTCGTCCCACCAGTCGTCCGGGTGTTCGGCGGCGGGTTTGCGTTTGATCGTGCCGGCATTGTTGACAAGTATATCAGGGATTTGTCCGTCGGCCCTCAACTGATCAATGAACCCATGCAGCGCGGCGCGATCCGAGAAGTCGCATTGGTAGGCCCGGAAATTGCGTCCCATCGCCGTCACGGCTTTTTCGACATCCGAGCCAGACAGCTCGAGCGAGGCGGACACTCCGATGATATTGGCTCCGGCCGATGCCAATGCTTCGGCCATACCGCGCCCGATACCGCGTTTGCACCCGGTCACAAGGGCCGTCTTTCCCGTCAGGTCGAAACTTTGCAAAACACTCATGAACGCGGTCCTACTTCGATCAGGCTTTTCATCGCGGCTGGGCTGCGATCCAGTGCTTCGAACGCGGCCTGGATGTCTGCCAGTGGGCTGACGTCCGTGATCACAACATCCGCGTCCACTCCGCCCGAGGCGACAACTGCAATGGCTCTCTCGTAATCCTCTGGCTCATAGACCCGAGCACCGATCAGTTGCAGCTCTCGCCAGAAGAACTGGAACAGGTCTATCTGAGGTTTTTGAGCATGAATCGCGACCACTACGATCCGGGCCCGAGTCGCGGCAACGGCGGACATTGCATCGACACCGGGCTGCGTTCCTGACACCTCGAAAACCACATCTGCCCCTTTGTCGCCCGTGCGCGCATTGATTGTGGACACTAGGTCGGTTTCGGTTGGGTTGATCGTGTCAAAGCCAAGTTTTTCAGCTATCGCAAGACGGTTCGGATTCACTTCGGAAATTACGACATTTCCACCCGCGTCCCGCGCAACCATGGCAACCAGGATGCCAATCGGGCCGCCGCCGATAACGACAACGTCCTCTCCAGGTTGCAGGTCAGACAGCCGCACATCGTGGCAGGCAACGGCAACCGGCTCGATCAGCGCCGCGTGATCCATGCGCAAGTCATCCGGCAGAACGTGCAACGTGTGGGCCGGAACAGTCCAGATCTCTTGCATCGCGCCATCGGTGTCGAGGCCGAGAAACTTGAGATTCTGACAGATATGCTGATGCCCCCGCTTGCAAGCTGGGCATTCTCCGCAGTGATCAAGCGGTCGGACAACGACCTTCTGGCCGGGTTCGACCGTATCGACGCCCTCGCCCACCGCTTCGACGACACCTGACATCTCATGCCCAATCACCCGGTTCAGGCCGACGCGGGCATCCATGTTGCCGTGGTAGACGTGCATATCCGTCCCGCAAATCCCGCAATAGGCAACGCGAACGGCAACCTCGCCTGGGCCCGGAGCAGTCGCTTGGGCTTGCTCTACAGCAAAGCTCTTATCGCCCCTGTAGTATGCCGCAGAGATCGTCTGGGTCGTCATTATTGCATCTCCTTGTGTTCCGCATTCAATTTTTCCCAGTCGAACGCCACTCCGGTTCCCGGGGTATCCGGGGCTACGGCCAGACAGTCTTCCACAACCAGCGGACGGGTCGTGTACTGGTCTATCGGAAATGAGTGTACTTCCAGCCACCCTGCGTTGGGTTGCGCAGAAACAAGGCTGACGTGCAGTTCCTGCATCCCATGACTGCAAACCGGAATGCCGTGTTGTGCGCTTAGCGCGGCCACGCGCAGCCAGCCGGTGATTCCACCGCAGTTTGAGGCATCGGGCTGGATAAAACTCAGTTTCGCGTCATCAAAGGCGTATTCAAATTCGTGCATGGTGTGCAAGTTTTCACCCATGGCAAGGGGAACGCCCGTCGCTTCGACAATTCGGCCATAACCTTTGTAGTCGTCTGGAATTGTCGGTTCCTCGAACCACAGGATATCGCAGTCGGCGAACCCTCTGGCAGCGACGATGGCCTGTTCGACACTCATAGAGTAATTCGCATCGACCATGAAGAACCGGTCCGGCCCTAGCATCTCGCGCACCGCCCGGGCACGTGCAAGATCGTCGGCCAGGTCTGGTTGACCGACCTTGATCTTGACTGCGTTGAACCCACGCGCAAGGTACCCTTCGGTCTGACGCAGCAGTTTCTCCAACGAGAAATTCAGGTCGATCCCGCCGGCATAGGCCTTGCACCTTTTCGACGCTCCACCGGCCATCTGCCACAATGGCGCATTCTGCGTTCTGCCGCGAATATCCCACAGTGCAATATCCACGGCCGAGATGGCAAACGAGGCGATCCCGCCCCGTGCGACGTAGTGCACGTGCCACTGCATGGCATCGTACAGGCTTTCGATCTGTTCGGCGTCTTGTCCAACAAGGAACGGTGACAGGTCATGCTTGATCATCGCCAGAATGGCGTGACCACCCTTGCCCCCGGTATAGGTATACCCGACCCCCTCGACCCCATCCGAGGTTTGAATGGTGACCGTGATCAATTGAAAAAACGTGTGATCCCCATGTTTGGCGTCGACCAGGACCTCTGCGAGCGGAACGTTGAACAGCCGCGCTGATACACTTTCTATGCGATTCATTAACCCAAGACCTTCTGCTGCCTGGCAATAACCCGAGACTGTAAAAGGATGACCGCAAATAGAAAGCCTCCACGTATGACCATTTGCCAATAGGCACTGAAACTGATGGTGCCCTGACCGTTTTCAAAGTTTAGAACGTTGAAAACCAGCCCCAGCAACAACGCGCCGGCGACCGTCGCAGGGATCGATCCCATCCCACCCGTCAACAAAGTGCCGCCTACAACCACGGAAGCGATAGCTGACAATTCCCATCCGATGCCTTCAAGGGGTTGCCCAGCTCCAAAACCCGAGGCCAGAAAGACTCCGGCCAGCCCCGCACAGCCACCCGACAGCAGGTAGACAAAAGCCTTGGCGCGATTGACCTTCAGGCCCATGAGGTTCGAGGCATCCTCGCTGCCACCGATCGCCAAGACGGTCCGCCCGATGGTGGTTCTTTCCAGCACCAGCCAAAGTGCCAGAGTCAGTCCGGCCACGATGACGATTGCCCATGGAAACAGGCCAAACGCCTGCCCCATGCCAAGCTTGGTGAAGTTCGACCCCCAATCGACCGAAATTGTCTGGGCGCCCGAAATCACCAATGCGCCGCCTTTTGCGGCCAGCATGGTGGCCAGCGTGGCGATGAAGGGCGGGATCCGAAGGATGATTATGCAAAAGGCGTTGATCGCCCCGAAACCAACCCCGGCAAGAACGGCCCCCGGCAACGCAACCTGAATCCCATACGGGCTGAGATAGGCCGCAACAACCGAGGTAAAGGCCGCCACTGATCCGACCGACAGATCAATCCCGCCGGTCATGATCACAAAACACATGCCCAGCGCAATCGCGATGAACATCGCGTTGTAATTCAGGAAAGACGAGAAATTGTAGGCGCTGCCAAAGTTGTCATAGCGCATCAGCCCGAACAGAATCAAAGCCAGCAGTGCGATCCAAACCGTCACCGAGGCCGAATTACGCCGAAGGTATTTTCGCAGGTCAAAAGCCGTTTCATCCAACATCGATTAAGCCCTCCGAAACTGCTGGACCCAAACGGCCAGGATAATGATAACGGCCTTGGCGATCAGTGCAACTTCGTCCTCTACCCCGTTGGCCAACAATGTATATTTGACCAACTGGATGATGACGGCACCCAGTATGGCACCAAAGATCGGCGCTCGCCCGCCTTGCAAAAGAGCCCCGCCAACAACCGCGGCCGCGATGGCATCAAGCTCCATCAGATTGCCGTTGCGCGCGGCGTCCGAGGCCGAGTTGATTGCAACCACGATCAAACCGGCTAGGCCCGCAAGCACCGCGCAGATGACATAGGCCCCGATCTTGACCCGTCGGACGGGACCACCCGACAGATAGGCCGCGCGTTCATTGCCCCCTATGGCCAGCAAGTAACGGCCCCATGTGGTTCTGGTGATCACCCAAAACAGCACACAGGCAATGGCCAGCGCCAGCCAGCCCTGGAACGGCAATCCAAGCACTTTACCAGTTCCAAGATAACTGAATGAAGGGTTTGAAAACGTCTGCAAGTTCCCGTTCGTCAGGACTTGGGCAATACCGCGACCAGAGATGAAGAGAATGAGCGTCGCAACGATGGGCTGCACGTTCAACACGGCAACCATCACGCCGTTGAATACCCCGCATAGCCCCGCAATGAACAGCGGCAGGACAATGGCCAAAGTGACGCCTAGCATCGGATTGGCAGAGCCCAGATCCGACAGAAAGATCAACGGAGCAAGCGCCCCCGCCAGCGCCATGACCGCCCCAACCGACAGATCGATCCCACCCGTGGCGATTACCAGCGTCATCCCCATGGCCACGATGGCGATCGTAGCGACCTGGCTGATATTTACGAACAGGGTTTGCAGTTGCAGGAAATTAGGTGTGAAAAACGCGTTGAACACCAGCAGGGCGACTAACGCGGCGATGCCGCCGTGAAAGCGGAAGGGCATTGATGCGACCCGTTGCGGCAACTTCATTGCGCGTTCCATGAACCAGTTCCTTCTTCATGATGCGCAAGCGCGCGCACCAGTATGTTCTCGGTGACCCCGGGGTTGGTCAGTTCCTTGACCGAGCGTCCCTCGTGCATGACCACGATGCGATCGGCGCCTTCCACCAGTTCTTCGAATTCCGAACTGATGAGAACGACGCCAAACCCCTTCTCGACATAAGACCGAATGAACGATTGGATCTCTCGCTTGGCGCCAACATCCACGCCTCGGGTCGGCTCGTCGAGTATCAGGATGTCGGGCTGCGTCGCCAGCCAACGGGCAAGCAGCACCTTCTGCTGGTTGCCGCCGGACAATTCGCGAATGGGTTGGTCCATATGCGCCGCCTTGATGCCCAGATCGTCGATAAAGGCCTGAACAATCTCGCGCTCGCGGGCAAAGTCGATTTGACCACGACTGGCCAGTTTCGGCAGCAGGGCCAGCGTCATGTTCTCGCGCACGGACATGTCTGGAATGATCCCTTCGGCCTTGCGATCTTCGGTCAGAAAGCCGACGCCGTTTACGATCGCGTCACCCGGTCCGGACGGTTGCCCGACCACGCCATGCAATTCGATTGCGCCGCTGCGTTTCCCGTCCACTCCGAACAAAGCGCGCGCCGCCTCGGTCCGGCCTGAGCCCAGCAATCCGCCCAGCCCAACGATTTCCCCGCGGTGGAGAGTGAGGTCGAAATGCGTCAGCCGCGGGCCTGTTGAAACAGAGTCCGCCCGCAAAACGATATCGCCTTTCTTGGCCTTGGCACCTGCGAAGTCCGTCAAACCGTCTGCCGCGATCTCATCCTTGTTGCGGCCCAGCATGTCCGCGATCATTTCCAGTTTGGTCGTATCCTGGACGTTACGTGTGCTGACGGTGCGCCCATCTCGCATCGTTGTGACTCGATCGCATATTTGGAACAGCTCATCGAGGAAATGCGAAACATAAAGAACAGACACGCCCTGTTTCTTCAACTCGCGCACAACACCGAACAGCACCTCGACTTCGCTGGCATCCAGCGACGACGTGGGTTCGTCCATGATGACAAGTTTCGCATCCAGCGAAACAGCCCGCGCAATCGCAACCAACTGCTGGATCGCTGTCGAGAAATTTCCTAGCGGCTCGGTCACGTCGATATCTATGCCAAAGCGCATAAGAACCTCGCGTGCGCGCATGTTGCCCTCGCGCCAGTCGACCAGAAAGCCGAGACGTTTGGGCTCGTACCCCATGATGATGTTTTCAGTCACTGACCGCAGCGGCACCAGGTTGAGCTCTTGATAGATGGTGGCAATTCCGGATTCCTGCGCTTCGCGCGGAGTGGAAATGCGGCTTGGCACACCCGCCAGATGAACGTCGCCGGCATCCCGATCGTAAACTCCGGTCAGAACCTTGATCATCGTCGATTTGCCCGCACCGTTCTGGCCGATCAGCGCATGAACCTCGCCGGGCGCGATTTCCAGGTTGGCCTGGCTAAGTGCCGGCACGCCGGCAAAGGACTTTTCAATTCCCGACATCGAGACGAGCGCATTCATGAGATGTCTTCCTCCGATTGCTTGCAGGTGGCGCCGACCACAGGCCAGCACCACCCACCAGGGAGAATCAATAGGCTTCGTCGATGTGATCGGCCGCATTGTCCTTGGTAAAGATGCGATCTTCGACTTTCACCCATTCCGGGATCGCCTCGCCAGCCGCGTATTTATTCATGACTTCACAAGCCAGAGGGCCGAAGAAGGGTGAGCTTTCCACCGTCACCCCCATCTTGCCATCGATAATAGCCTGAAGTGCATCGCGTGTCCCGTCGATCGAAACGATGGTCACGTCCTCGCCAGGCTTGCGGCCGGCCAGTTCCAGAGCCTGGATCGCACCGATTGCCATCTCGTCATTGTGGGCGTAGACCACGTTCACATCGGGGTGCGCCTGCAGCAGGGTTTCCATCACCTGACGACCCAGGTCGCGCGCAAAGTCACCGGTCTGAGAAGCCACGATCTCAAAGCGGTCATCCGTTGCAATCGCGTCGTCGAAACCTTTTTTGCGGTCATTTGCAGGTGAAGAACCAGTCGTGCCTTCCAACTGGACGATGACGCCATTGTCGCCGTCGAAATTCTCCATCAGCCACTGTGCGGCACGGTTGCCCTGATCAATGAAATCCGACCCAAGGAACGCCACAAAATGCTCGCCCGGCTTGGCAACGGCCGGATCAACCGAGCGGTCCACCAAAAAAGTCGGGATTCCCGCGGCACGGGCCTTCATAACGGCTGGGATCAACGGCTTTTCTTCCCGCGGGGGCAGGAACAGAACGTCGATGCCTTGGGCGATCATGCTGTCCACATCCGCAACCTGCTTTGCTGCAGATCCGGCTGCATCCGTCGCGATAAGGTCCCAGCCGCAGGCCTCGGCCGTGTCATGGAACGATTTTGTCTCGGCAATGCGCCACGGATTGTTCGACTCCATCTGCGCAAAGCCGACCTTGTAGCGATCCTTCTGCTCAAGCGGTGGCAGATCCTGCGCTATCGCAGTCGTGCCCAACAGCGCACCCGCGACAACCGTCGAGATCAAAAGAGTTCTGCGTTTCATGGTTATTCCTCCTCCATTGGTGCGGTCGCCTCCGTTTTGACCGCGAGTTTTAGGTCATGCCCAATTCATGTAAGTCGTCTGTTTCCTCAGATAGCCATCGAAGCCATACGCGCCGTCTTCGCCCCCAACCCCGGACAAACCCCAACCGGTGTGAAATCCCTGTACGGCCTCACCATTGGAGCGGTTCAGGTACAATTCGCCGAACTTCAAACGGCTCGGGGCCTCCATCAATCGCCGGTGCGATGCCGTAAAGAGATAGGCGGACAGCCCGAATGACGTGTCATTCGCAAAACTTATCGCCTGATCAAAATCATCGACTCGCATGGCTGTCGCCACGGGTCCAAAGACCTCCTCCTGCATCGCGGCATTGCCGTTGTCGGAGACCTCGAGAACCGTTGGGGACATCCAGTGCCCTTCGCGGTGCGCGCCGTCCGTCAAAGGCCCGCCTTCCAGATGGACCGTGGCACCTTCGGCGATGCTGCGCTGGATGATTTCGGCGACCTTGGTCATTTCGACCTTGCTGACTTTGGGCCCCAGGTCGCAGTCCTCCATCGGATCTCCGATCGACAATGCGCGGGCTGCTGTCACGAATTTTTCCAAGAACTGATCCGCAATACCGCGATGCAGATACATACGCTCGTTGCAGGTGCAAATCTGGCCGCAATTGGCAAACCGGGCGGCAATGGCGGCCGAAACAGCAGCGTCAATATCCGCATCCTCCATCACGATGAACGGCGCCTTGCCGCCAAGCTCGAGCCGGACAACCTTGATCCGGTCGGCCGCGGCGCGAAAAATCTCTTTACCGGCTCGTGTGCTGCCGGTCATTGTGATCAGTGAGGTATCGGGGTGTTCGACCAACCGCTGCCCTACCACCGGCCCCTTGCCTGTCAGAACATTCAGAACACCGGGCGGAAACCCGACCTTTTCGGCAAGCTCGGCGATCGCGAGACCGGACAGCGGCGTGATTTCGTGTCCCAACAGAACAACAGTGTTGCCCGCGACCAGCGCAGGCCCGACTTTCCTGGCGGCCAATGCCAGCGGATAGTTCCAAGCCGTCAACGCAACAACAACGCCATAAGGATGACGCCGGATCTGGATTTCCTCGGACTTGTTGTCCGATGCCACTATGTCACCCGAAATCCTCCGGGCCTCTTCAGCCGCATGGCAAAGAAAGGTAACAGCGGCATCAACTTCACTTCGGGCCTGCGTGACGGGTTTGCCCTGCTCGACCGTGATCAGAGCGGCCAGACGCCCGGCGTCAATCCGGATGGCTTCGGCCAACCGCTGAACCAGTCGCGCCCGCTCGATCGCCGGGCGCGAGGACCACGAGCCAAAAGCACGATGGGCCGCCTCGACGGCCGCATCCGCATGAGCGGCACCGCCATCTGGAACTTGCGCAACGATCTCTTCATTTGCAGGGTTCTCGACACCAACCGTGTCCGCGTCAGAGTCGGTAAAGCGGCCATCGATGAACATCGAATGCCGAACCACCTGACCCAACTCCCCCACTACAGACCGCAATTTCGCCTCCCGCGCTTACTCGGTCAGACCACATTGGCGACCCCACCATCGATCAAAACACTAATAATATTATTTCGTCAACACTAATATTAATTACTATTCACTAATATTAGTTGCGCGTCCTCCGTATAGTCGATAAAAAGGAAGCGAACAAAAAGGTTGAGCGATGAACGATCAAGCGAACAAGGCCGGGCAGCACAGGGGCGTGGGACGAGTCGCGGGCCGGCAGCGCATAACGATGCATGATATTGCACGCGTCGCCGGGTGCTCACAGACGACAGTATCGCTGGTTCTAAACAAGAACGATTCCGTCAAAATCTCCGAGGACACAAAGCAAAGAGTCCTGGACGCCGCCAACACGCTTGGATACGCCATGCCCTCTCAACTCAGGAAACCACAGAACAGCGCGCCTCGGCCCTCGGCGTTAGACGGCACCATCGCTTTTGTCGTGGACGATCTGGCGTCGAGCCCCGAAATGGTAAACGCGTTTAATGGCGTGAAACAGGCCGTTCGGGACACGGGAAATCTTGTATTGCTGGCAGAAACCCAAAACGACCCCGAGGTCGAACCCAGAACGCTTAGGTATTTCCTCGACCAACAGGTTGCGGGCATCATTTACGCAACCGTTTTCACCCGGCGGGTGGTCGTTCCGGAAATCCTCAGGCAGACCGCAACCCCGGTTCTGCTGCTGAACTGCTTTTGCGACGACCTCTCTTTTCCTGCGGTGATCCCCGGTGAAGTCGCCGCTGGACATACGGCGACCAACGCCCTGATCAAGGCGGGGCACAAACGAATCGCCACCATCACCGGCGAGCCGTTCATGGAATGCGCCGCAGGGCGAACGACCGGGTACAGAAACGCCCTTGCTTCCGCCGACATCCCATTTGACGAGGATTTGGTCATCGAGGGCAACTGGCTGCCCAGCGCAGGCTATGCTGCCACGCGCGAATTGATGGACCTGCCTTCTCCGCCAACCGCCATTTTCTGTCAGAATGACCGAATGGCAATCGGCTGCTATGAGGCGCTCAAGGAACTTGGCCTATCCATCCCCGAGGACATCTCGGTCATCGGATTCGACGATGACGAAACCGCGCGACACCTGTCGCCACCCCTTACCTCGATGATCCTTCCAACTAGGGCGATGGGACGCTGGGTCATCGAACAGTTGTTCCACGGTCCGACGGATGGTCAGCGACACCCTCTCGTGAAGCTTGAATGCGAACTGGTGGAGCGCGACTCGATCAGCGAACCCAAACGCCGGGCCTGAAGGCGAACTCGTGACGGAAACCTTCGATCATATCGTCATCGGCGGCGGCTCTGCCGGCGCAGCCGCTGCAGCGCGACTGGTCAACCAGGGCAAGTGCAGGGTTCTGGTGCTGGAGGCCGGGCATTCGCACCGCCATCCGTTGCTGGACATGCCGCCGGGTATCTTCAAGATGATCAACGGGTCCAAGTTCATGACCTACCACCAGACCGAACCGCAGGACCACCTGGACGGTCGCGTGCATGACATTCCGCAGGCCAACGTGCTGGGTGGCGGGTCGTCTGTGAATGCCCAGGTCTATATGCGTGGCCGCCCTTCTGATTATGACGCGTGGGAAAACCTGCTCCGACAGACCAACGACAGAGTCGGCTGGGGATGGGATGATGTGCTGCCCTACTTCCGCAGGATGGAAGACAACAACAGGCTTCACAATGACCTGCATGGCAGCAACGGTCCGGTGCAGGTCTCGGATCCGGGGCACATCGACGACATGTCACGTTGGTTCGTTCAGTCGGTGCAGGCCCTTGGCGAACCATTCAACACGGACTTCAACGGCGCAACGCAGCGCGGTGTCGGGTTCTATCAGTTCACCAATCGCGCCGGTAAGCGCAGTTCGTCGGCTTATGCTTTTCTCGCCCCTCTCGAGACGAACCCGAACTTGACCATCCGGCTTGGCGCAACGGTCAGCAAAGTCATCATCGAAAACGATAAGGCCGTCGGCGTGCAGTATCGAGACAAACGCGGAGCCCACACGGTCCGGTGCGATGGTGAAGTTGTCGTTGCGGCGGGCGCTCTGGTGACGCCAAAAATCCTAATGCTATCAGGCATCGGACCTGATGCACATCTTGCCGATCACTGTATTCCCGTGATCTGCCCATTGCCGGGGGTTGGCCAGAACCTGATTGACCACCCCGAAGTTCCAATTACCGCCTTTGCCAACGGTCCCTACGGATACTTCAAACAAGGTGAGGGCTGGCGGATGCTTCGCAACGGCATCCAGTTCAAACTGTTCGGCAGCGGACCGGTGACTTCCGCCGGAGTCGAAGCCGGCGCGTTTGTCAATCCGTCGATTCCTGATGGAGAACCGACCATCCAAGCCTTTTGCGTGCCAATTGTTTATCTGGATCGCGACGCTCTGGACGAGGTGCAGGATGACTTTGGCCTGACCGTTACGACCGTCGTGGTCAAACCGAAATCACGCGGAGAGGTCCGACTTCGCTCGGCCGATCCTCACACCATGCCAGTGGTCTCGCCCAACCTTCTGAAGCATGAAGACGACATGCAAGAGATGATCCGGGGGCAGCGGTTCTTTCGCCGGGCATTCACGTCGGGCCCGCTTGCTCAAAGAGTTCGCGAAATCGTCATTCCGATAGCGGACGACGAACAGACGCTGCGAACACATTGTAAGAGATTCGTAAAAACCAACTATCACCCGGCGGGCACTGCGAAAATGGGTCGGGACGGCGACGGAATGGCAGTGCTGGACGCCAGAATGCGTGTGCGCGGGATCGAGCGCTTACGGGTTTGCGACATGTCCGCAGTGCCTGACATCAACGCCGGCAACACAAACGCACCTGCCATGATGCTTGGCGAACGATGCGCCGACCTGATCCTTGGCATCGGATCAGCACGCGAGGGACGCAATTCTTAACCTAAGCTGCGGCGTCGTCCGTCATTGATCCGATTTCTGGCGCAAAAAATGGCGTCGCGCTGCCCGCCCGACCGAAAACGGATTTCCCTAGATGTTTTCCGACTAATTCGAACTAGCCTCAGTTTGCCGCGGAAACCGCGAACCTATCCGGAACAAAGTTGACGCCACTCGCTAAGGGCGGCGGCGCGGGTCAGCTTGAATGTATCTCTGCTGGTGAGATCGCTCCTCGTTAAAGTGGTTGTAGACGGAGGAATGGACGGGGGCGAATGTCTGTAAACTTCGCACCCGTATGAACCGCTGCATTACGCGTTCGCGTCGTCGAAACGGCAGGTGCGAATTCTCGACGCGGTTGTTGAGCCACCTGCTCGTCCTTTGTTTTTCGGTAACGCCAAGCTCTCTGAGAGCGGCTCTGTATGAGGCAAAGAGATCCGTGACGATAGTTTCCGCTTTGCCGTGTCGCTTCATCAATTTCTCAAGGAATTTCAATGCTGCAGCATTGTTTTGGCGCTTGGTGACAACAGCTTCCAGTACCTCGCCTTCCTGATAAACGGCCCGCCAAATATAATGCCGCTTGCCATTTACCTTCACGAAAACCTCGTCAACGTGCCACTTCCATTTGGAGAACGCGCGCAGCAGCTGAACACGCTTCCGCCTTATATCAGCAGCAAACATCGGGCCAAACCTGTGCCACCAAAATCGAACAGTTTCGTGGCGCACGTCGATGCCTCGCTCGTGCACCAGATCTTCGACATTCCGAAGCGAGAGCGGGAAAGGATGTACAGCATCACCGCAAAGTGGATGATCTCGGGACTGGTTTTGAAGCATTTAAATGGTGATCGTCTTTCCATCCACAAAGGCTATGAATGCCCCCTTGCCCGCCTCAAGCCAAGTTCTTCTGACAAAACCTACATTGCAGCGATTCAGACATCAGTCAGAGAGCCGCGCGCGCCAGACCTCAAATCGTTCGAGAACGTCTGGGTCGGTTGCAGGATAAAGTCCAATTACGGGGGTGCTTTTTCGCACCTCTTCCAGAACGAAGCGTTCGAACAGCTCCATTGGGCCTGCCTCGATCGCAATGTCATCGGCGAGGTGGCGTGGGATAATCATGACACCATCGCCATCACCCAGAACGATGTCACCAGGATAGACCGCCACGCCGCCACACCCGATTGGCAAACCGATATCTACCGCATGATGTTTCGTAAGGTTGGTTGGGGCAGACGGTTTTGCAGCAAAGACTGGCATCTCAAGTGCTGCGGCACCGTCGGCGTCGCGAATTCCACCATCCGTGACAACGCCCGCTGCTCCGCGCATTTCCAGTCGCGTCAAAAGGATCGAACCTGCCGAGGCCGCCGATGCATCCTGCCGACAATCCATGACCAATACCGCGCGTTCAGGACATGTTTCCACGGCCACGCGCTGCGGGTGATCTGGCTCACGAAACGCCTCGATCGGGTCGGTGTCAGGCCGAGCAGGAATGTAGCGCAGTGTAAAAGCCGGGCCGACAAGGGAGGGCTTGCCCTTGCCCAATGGGGCAACGCCTTGAACATAGGCGTTTTGATAACCGCGTTTGTAAAGCAGCGTGGCCACAGTCGCTGTGCTGACCTTTGACAAGCGATCAAGCGTATCCGGATGCAGTTTGATCGTTTCGGCAGGCTGAGGGTTCGGCAAGGGCTGGATCCTTCTGCTAAGGCTGTTGGCAACTATCGAGCAGGCTTTGGTTGACGGGAACAAGTGCACCTTTGCCTTGCACGACATGCCCTGCCAGTTTGCAGGCCAGTGCTATGCTGTCAGGTAAGGATTTTTCCGTTGCCAGCCCCGCCAGAATGCCAGCGTTGAAACTGTCGCCTGCAGCAGTCGTATCCACAACCGAGGCCAGAGGCGGAACATGGACAGAGCCCTCTGCGCCGCGAGTACGAAAAATGACCGTTTCTGCGCCATTCTTGACAACGATCGTTTCTGCACCCGCCCTTGCATAGCGCTGCAAAGTGGCCGCGGGGTTCATGTCGCTGAACCAAAGTGCCTCGTCCTCGAATGATGGCAAGGCAATATCGCTAACGGCGGCCGCCTGCATGATGTTCTCGGTCATCTCAGAGGGGCTGTCCCAAAGATGCGGGCGCAGATTGGGGTCGAAGGCAATCCGTTTTCTGGCACGCCGCGCTGACCGAGCAACGTCAAGCAAGGCAGCGCGCCCTTCAGGGTTCAAGATTGCCAGAGTGATGCCCGAGAAATAAATGAGATCAGATTGCGTCATGGCGTGGGCAAGTGCTTGCTTGTCTTGGGCCAATAGGCGTGCGGCCGACTGGCCGCGCCAATAGGTAAAACTGCGTTCCCCGTTGTTTAGCGTGATAAGATACAACCCCACTGAACGGTTTGGCACGATCCGCACCTTCTGGGTGTTGACCCCGCTTTCGCGCATGACACTCAGCATCCGTGATGAGATGGCGTCATCTCCGACGGCTGTAAAATAGGACAAGGGCGTTTCGGGTGTGAGTTGGGCCAGATACCAAGCTGTATTGAACGTGTCTCCGGCGAACCCCATTTGATACGTGCTTGGCGCGTCAGTTGGGGCCATTTCGGCCATACATTCACCTATCGCGAGAATTCGCATATTCCGGTTTCCAGTACTTCGAAGTTTGGCAAACGGTAGCGTTCGACAATTAGGTAACCTGTTCTGCAGTGGTCACGAGAACAGCATCCCACCATTGATATCGACATTGGTCCCGGTCAGATAAGCCGAGTCCTCGCTTGCCAGAAACGCCACGAGGTTCGCAACGTCCTGAGACTGGCCTTGCCGCTTGAGCGGCGCAGCAGCTTCTAGCCCCCGACGGCCTGCATCGGGAGTATGGATGTTATGGAAATCCGTGTCGATCATGCCTGGGCAGATTGCGTTGACACGGATATCCGGACCCAGTTCTTTTGCAAGACTACGGGTGAGCGTCATGACCCCGCCTTTTGACGTTGCATAAGCCGACGCACCCGGGCCACCACCGTCGCGACCCGCCTGACTGGCGATGTTTACAATGGCCCCGGATTTCATATGCAGCAGTGCCGCTTTGACCATAAGAAACGTGCTGGTCAGGTTGAGATCCATGACAGCCTGCCAATGCTCAAGCGACATCTCGGCGATTTTCTTGCGCGCGATCAAACCTCCGGCATTGTTCACCAGAATGTTCAGGCTGCCATAGGTATCGACCGTCTTGGCGATCAACGCATCGACCTCTTCGGGTTTGTTCAGGTCGCCTTGCATTGCAAACGCCTGTCCACCGATCTTTTTGATCTCGGCTACGGTTTCCTCGGCGCCGGCACTACTGGCGAAGTAGTTCACCGCGACATTTACCCCTTCGGAGGCGAGTTTGACAGCGCAGGCGCGCCCGATATCGCGGCCACCACCCGTGACAATTGCGGTCTTTCCCTGAAGTCTCATGGTTGCTCTTTCCCGTTCAATTGGTGCTGCTATGCGTGACTGATGGATCTGACGCTAAAGCTTGGCAAAATAGTCGAAGATTTCCGGCACGTTGCCGTCGCCCATGCCTGCGTCCGCTGCTGCCTGAAGGTTGTTCGCGGTTCCTTCAGCGATCTCGGCACGAGTGCCCACGTCCTCGGCCAGCTTCAGGAAGTATCCAAGATCCTTGTTGGCGTTGTTAATCGAAAACCCCAAATCGCTGACACCATCCACCGCGTAGTTCTTACAAAACTGCATAAAGGGGGAATTGGACGGTCCAGCTGACATGATGTCAAAAAGCTGCTGTTTGTTTACCCCTGAGCGTTCAGCCACAGCAAAGGCTTGGCTCATGGTGCAAGCTGTCGTCATGCCCATATAATTGTTGATGAGCTTGGTCACATGGCCCGCACCCAGTTCGCCGAGGTGAAAGACATTTTCCCCCAGTACATCCAGGACAGGTTTCACCTTCTCAAAGGTGGCTATATCGCCCGCTGCCATGATGTTCAGCAAACCGTCCTTGGCGTGCGCGGGTGTGCGTCCCAGCGGCGCATCAATCATACCAGCACCTTTTGCGGCCAAGTCTGTGCCGATTTTGCGTGTGGACGCTGGGATCGAGGTGCCAAAGTCAATGACCACAGCACTATCTTTGATGCCTGCCAGGATGCCGTCATCGCCGTAGATCAGGCTTTCGACGACATCCGATGTTGTTACACAAAGCATCACGATATCGCTGTTTTCAGCAAGCTCGCGTGGCGTTGTAACCTCTACAGCACCGCGGTTGACAGTGGCTGCGACGGCTTCCTTGTTCCGACCCATAACAACCAGATCAAAACTGTTGTTTTGCAGGCACTTTGCCATGTTACCGCCCATAAGACCGAGGCCGATGAAACCGATGACGGGTTTTGTCATATCTGACTCCTTAAACTCTTTCCAATTGGGCTTCGCAGAGCGCCGTGACCCCTGCCTGCGCAACTTCGAGATCCTGAGCTGGCGAGCCCGAGCTGACACCGATCCCGCCAACCACCTGTCCGTCGACCGTCACGGGAAGGCCACCTGCAACGGTCACCATTCGCCCACCCAGCGTTGAGGATATTCCGTGTGCGGCCATGCCTGGCTGATTTGCTTCACCAAGAGCATCGGTTCCTTTTTGGATGCCGGTTGCAGTGAAACTCTTGTCGATGGCCAAAATGATGCTGGTAATCTTGCCACCATCCATCCGCTCAAAGGCAATGAGGTTGCCGCTTTCGTCTGTGACGGCAATACACATCGGTACGCCGATTTCCTGCGCTTTGGCTCGCGCTCCTGCGATCAACTTGCCCGCGTCATCGATGTCCAGGCGTCTTATTGTCAGCATCGCCTCATTCTCCTTTGATTTAGGGGCCAATGATTAGGTTCGGCAGCGTCAGCGATATTGCCGGTACAAAAGTGATCAGCATGAGCGCGGCAAAGATGGCGAGGTAGAAAGGCCAAATCGTTTTGACCGCTTTCTCCATCGGTAGTTTTCCAACAGCACAACCCACAAAGAGACAGGTCCCGACAGGTGGGGTGCAAAGACCAAGACCGAGGTTCACCAAAAGGATCATGCCGAACTGTAGCGGATCGATGCCCAGCATGTTCATCACCGGCAGGAAAATCGGTGTGCAGATCAGGATCAACGCGGCCATATCCATGATCATCCCCAAGAGCAACAGCACAGCGTTGATCATCAACAAGATCAGGATCGGGTTTTCTGTGATACCCAACAGGAATTCGACTGTTTTTGTCGGCACCCGGTTGAACGTCAGCATATAGGCAAAGGCACCGGCGCAGGCGATCAGGATCATCACCATAGACGTTGTGCGCACCGAAGAGATAACGGCGGTTTTGAAGTTTTCCCAGGACAGGCTGCGATAGACAACAAGTGTCACCACAAAGGCATACATTGCCCCGAACGCGCCGGATTCAGTGACCGTAAAGACGCCTGACAAGACCCCTCCAACAATGATCACGGCCGTCAACAAGCCAGGGATCGATCCAACAAAGGCGATGGCCAGTGCGGTCCAACCCGGAAACTGTTCGGCCTGATAGCCGCGCTTGACCGCCACGACATAGGCGGCAATCGCAAGGCAGCAACACATAAGGACACCGGGCACAACTCCGGCCAAGAACAGTTTTGAGATTGAAACTACACCGCCTGTTGCGAGGGCAAAGATGATCATGTTGTGGCTGGGTGGGATAATGATCCCGGCAATTGATGATGTCACTGTGACGTTCACCGCATAGTCGGCGTCATAACCTTTGTCTTTCATCACTGGGATCAGAATTGACCCAAGCGCCGAGATATCTGCAATTGCCGATCCGGAAATGCCACCAAACAACATGGACGAGAAGACATTGACGATACCAAGCCCACCGCGCACAGCGCCTACGGCGGCCTGCGCGAACCGAACCAACCGGATCGCGATTCCACCGTGAAACATCAGCTCGCCCGCAAAGATGAAAAACGGGATCGCCATTAGGGAAAAGACGTTGATCCCGGACACGATACGCTGGAACCCAACAAACATCGGCAATCCTTCAAACCAAAAGGAAGCCAATGCAGCGATACCAAGGGCGTATGCCACTGGAGCGCCGATGATGACACATAGGGCAAAAACCCCCAAAAGAATCATGAGTCCCATGACTATCCCTGATCTATGTTGTCTTGGCGTTCGTCTCGGCCCTGAAACAGGCGGATCAGATGGCCAGTGGAAAAAAGGAACACCAACGCGCCGCTGATTGTCAGTGGCAAGGAGCGCAAGCCCTCTGACCATTGGATGAGCGGGATCAGGGTGTTCCATTTGAATATTGTCAGCTCGATCCCGTACCAAAACATCATGCCACCGAAACCTGCCATCAGGACATCAGTGAGCACGACGAAAACCGTTCGCACAGAGGGTGGGACTAAATTGCGGAACACGACAACAGAGAGGTGCGTGTGATTGTGCACACCCGCAGCCGCTCCGAGAAACGCGATGACCATAACCAAAAGCAGTGAAACCTGCTCAACCCAAGTGGGCGTGTTGTTCAGAACGTAGCGACCGAACACCAGCCAGGCAAAGATCGCAGTCATAACGACAATGGCGATGCCAGACAGCAACATGCAAACTCGTGCGAGCAGATCAAGAATCCTGTCCATGTTGCGCATGGCGGCAGGGGCGGTATCGGGCTCTTGCATTGGATTTCCTCTGAGACAAAACGCCCGGCATCCAATTGGCGGAGCCGGGCGCTCAAAGTTGAACTGTTAAGACAACTTATTCAGTGGCTTGCGCCATTTCTACCAACGCTTTCATATCAGGATTTGCAGCCAAGTAGTCTGCATAAACCGAATCCATTGCGGACTGGAATGGGCCTTTGTCGGCGATTTCATTGACGGTGATGCCGGCCGCTTCAACATCTTTACGCGCTTGTTCAGAACCAATTGCCCAAAGCTCACGCTGGACCAATGCGGCTTCTTCTGCTGCACCGCGCACAGCGGCTTGCAATTCAGGAGACAGCGCATTGAATTTGGCCGTGTTAACGCAGATGCACTCCGGGATAATCAGGTGTTCGGACAAAGAATAATTTGTGGTCACTTCATAGTGACCGACATTCTTGAACGACGGGAAGTTGTTCTCCGCACCATCAACAACGCCGGTTTTCAGCGCTTGCTGAACTTCGGAGAATGCCATTGGAGACGGGTTACCGCCCATAGCTGAAATCATAGATGTATAAAGATCGTTGTTCATCACACGGATTTTCAGACCTTCGACATCTGCGGGCGTGTTGATCGGCTTTTGGCTGTAGAAAGAACGCGCACCGGCATCAAACCATGCCAGTGGCAGAACACCTGCTTCACCCATCGCAGCTGAAACAACCTCACCGGCGTCGCCGTCCAGCACGCGGAACATGTGCGGCACATCTTTGAAGATGAAAGGAAGCGATACAAGGTTAGCTTCTTTCACCATTGGGCCAATAGGACCGAGGTTGAAGTTACCAACCTCGATTGCGCCGATACGAACCTGTTCTAGGGCATCCGGTTGGGAACCAAGAACACCACCGTGGAACACATCGACGGTAACTTCGCCGTCTGTAGCGGCGTCAACCAGTTCGGCAAACTTGTCCATTGCAGCCGTGTTGGGATGGCCGTCGTTGTGGATATTCCAGGCTCGCCAGTTTTCGGCTGAAGCTGACGTTGCAATGAATGCCACAGCGGTCGCAGTTGCAAAGAACGATTTCGTGAAAGTCATGGGTTCTCCTCCCCGGTTATTTTTGGACAGGATTTGGCTTTCATGGAATTTCAGAGACCGTAAGCCACGTAGCTTTCGATTTCCCCCAAGAACCAGAATCGCTGCTGCCCTTAAAGGGACACTAGTATCCAAGTTATGTCAACTGTAGGCTTTTAGTATGTCAGATTGCTTGACAGTCGAAAGCGCAGGGCATTTGATAGGTGACAGGCCTACATTGGTTCACTCAAGCAAAACAAAATAGAATATTCTATTTGTTTCAATGCCATAACAGTGGATCTGTAATTTGAAACGTGACTAAGACAGAGGGCGCAAGCAACATACCGTGGAAGAAATTGTCAGACGAACCACAACCGATGCGGTCTATGAAGCGCTACACGACGAGATCGTTTCGCTTGAAATTCTTCCCGGTACAAAGCTATCCGAAACAGAGGTAGCCAGCCGATTCGGCGTATCACGCCAACCTGTTCGCAACGCATTCACAAGGCTCGGTAACGAAGATCTGCTCTTAATACGACCACAAAAGGCGACCGTAGTTCGAGGGTTTTCTATGGAGCGTGTGGCTCTCGCGCGATTGGTTCGAATGGCGGTGGAGCTAGAGATCGTCCATCGAGCAATGGAAGTTTGGGACGCAGCAAGTGAAGCAAAACTTGAAGAAAATCTCGCCTTACAAGAGCAGGCGATCAGTGACGGTGATCTATCGGCGTTTCACTCGCTGGACTATGATTTTCACAAACTGATCTACGTGCTCAGCGGCAATCCGATGGCATTTGATGTAATGCTAGAATCCAAGCAAAAGGTTGACCGGCTTTGTATGCTCAGTCTTGAAAAGGGCAGTGCCGCAGACGCCATCCTCGCCGATCACCGAGAGATTGCACAGGCCATGGCGGCAGGAGACCATGACCAAGCGCAAGCCGCTGTCAGAAAACACCTGTCCCGCCTCGACGAAACCATCGACTTCATCCACAAGACGCACCCAGGCTATTTTGAGTAACCGAGGCCATGCGATCTGGTGGTCTCAGGCCGTTCCTCGTTCCGGACGATCATTATCAATATTGAATTTCATGCCGTCCAAAAGCTCTTCCAAATCGGGACGTGCCGCAGGGCCGTTAGAGATATCGGCCAGCATCAGTGTTCCATTCGGACGGATGGCAAACGCGCCAGGCTCGGCGAACAGACCCGTCGTTTCTGCATCAGATAGAGGCGATGACACGTAAAGACCAAGCGCGCGCATTTGCGCTTCAGTCATTCCATAGCAAAGATCAAAATCCCAGCCGAATTCTGCTTTGTCTGCCGCAGCTTTTTCTTTGGTGTCGGCAGAGACAACAATAACGTCCATAACGTCAGCCCATGCCGACAGCGCCGCATTCAACTTGTTCAAAAAGCGCTTGCAGCGTGGACAATGCTTACCTCGATAAACAAACAACATGGTCCAGCGGTCTTTTTGTTGACCGATCGTAACCTGGTCATCAGACCCCAGCCTTAAAAAACTCATTTGCTCGATTTGCGCGCCGACATTTGGTTTGGCTGAGGTCATGAGTCGTTCCTTTCTTCTACAAACAAGGGCTTTGCGCGGATACCGTTAGCTTAGTTCATGTCACGTCAAGGCAATTATTGAAACCAAGATCGCGATATCATTTAGTGCTTGAAAGGCACGCTCGATCTAAGATTGCTGTCAGTTAACGAGGAATCACCGATACCTACCCGCCGTCACTCTACGCCCCTCATTGCAGCCGGGCTTCTAATGCCGCAACAGGTGTGAGCGCAACCAGCGTACTTGTGTCGAATTCAACGCGACCTGATCACCTGTGGCCCCCAAGAAAACTTTAGAATCGAGACCAGAACGTTCAAACGATCGGTCCGGTGAAACCCAAAACGTCACCGTTACTAGTTAACTGTAACTTTAGGCTCGAAGCCGTCGGTCGCTGCGCTTTGTACGAATGGCCGGTTTTGGTGAAAGCAACCATCAGCCGATTGCATCGTCAATGACCGCTATGCGGACAAAGCGGACGTTGCATTTTGTCCGCACAAGCACTGCAAGCGTAAGTCTGCCACTTTTAAAGCACAGCGCATTCAAACGTGTTTTTGATAATCTTGCGATACAATCGGATTTGACGAGGCAGAATCGACTGATCTACGACAACCCTAGAAAAAATGATCGATCCATCTATCAGAGCAGGCAACATATCCGCCAATTCCTCCAAATCGACATCGAAACTCGCCGGATGGTTGGCTGCGATCCTGTTCAATTGTTCCAACGAAATTTTACGCCACTGAAGCAGGATGTCGGATGCAACTTGCCGGACGCTATTGTTCAAAAGGCGATCCTGATAACAACACGCGGTCGTCATACATCCTGGATGCCCCTCAGGCATGCCGCTCATTTCTTCGGCAAGTAGTTCCAAGAATGCAAGAAATTGTTCAAGCGGATCTTTGTAGACTTCTTGCGACCGACTGATCAGGTCCGCGAACCACGCTTTGTCAATCTCGAGGTTGCGGTCTAGAATGGCCTCAATCATCTCCGTTTTATCTTGGAAATGATAGAAAAAACCGTTCTTTGACACGCCCACTTCGGAGATCAATTCCTCGATAGTCGTTGCTGAAACACCTTTCTGAAGAATTGCGCGTTCTGCCGCATCAAGGATTTGATCTCTTTTCGAGGAACCCGTGGTCCTAGATTGGTATTTCATTGTGAGAGCCCCCGAGCGCCGCGCATATGTCGTGGTACAATGTGTTTTGAACTGTGAATGGTCTACTGCACCATCGGTGAACTAGACGAGTGTAATCGTTCTCTGGCCCTTTGTAGGAAAGCAAGGTTCGACACGAGCCTCTGTTTGACAACACTCAGGAGAGAACAATGCCCGATCAGGAAGCCAGCAATAACTTGTCGTCGGCATTTGCGGTTCGCGGAAACGAGGCGCTTGAAACGCAGTATGACGACTGGGCAAATACATACGATCAGGACAATGCGGCAATGGGATTTCGGCTCCCGGTTCTTGCAACTGCTTTCTTTGCGCGATGGGTTCCGATCGGTGGAAAGGTCCTAGATGCCGGATGCGGAACAGGTCTGGCCTCCGAAAACCTTCACATTCTGGGTTATCGCGATCTGGTTGGGATCGACCTATCAAATGCAATGCTCGGTAGGGCGCGTGAAACAGGCGTTTTTTCTGACCTTCGCAGGATGGTTATGGGTCAACGACTGGATTTTGCGTCGAATGCCTTTTCCGCTGCTATCGTCACTGGGGTTTTTACCGAAGGCCATGCCCCGCACTCCAGTTTCGATGAATTGATCCGGATCGTGAAACCAGGTGGCCACATCGTCTTAAACGTTCGGGAAGACATATACCAAAATCATGGCTTCCGCGAGAAAATGGACGACCTTGAAGCCAACGGACTTTGGAATCTTTCTGAGAAAAGCGATCCCTTCAGACCTTTTACAATCAGCGCATCTCACGTGATCGCCCGAATATTCGTCTATCAAGCTACGAGCTAGTTGCCGTTCCAACGTCATTTCGCGGTTTCTTGGCAGAGAATGTCAAAGGGAACTTTGGGCTCAATGCGGTCATTCGCTTTACTCGGCGTGAACGACCGGAATGCCGACAAAATGGCCTTTCGCAACAACACTCTTAAGGTACAAGCAGACCGAGGTAACTCCGTTCCTTCCAGTATGAAAGTATCGTGCAAGTTTACGCAAAGA